>JADJZE010000028.1 GCA_016719405.1 Candidatus Aalborgicola lynettensis | reverse complement strand
GTGACTGTGACATGGCCAATGCAGTCTGCCAGGGAATGTGGCACCTGGTTGCGGGAATGGCTGCGATGATCCGCATCGACGCGCTGTGGCTGGCAACCACCCCCGTAGACATGCGCATGGGAACGGAACGCCTGCTGGCTCGGGTAGTGCAAGTCTTCGGGTCAGCACAGGCTCATCACGGCTACCTGTTTGCCAACGCACGAGGCAACCGCATCAAGCTGCTCCTGCACGATGGGTTTGGCATGTGGTGTGCCGCGCGTCGGCTCAATCAAGGTGGGTTTGAATGGCCACGCGCCAGCGCCGATATGGCCACCTCCATGATGCTGACAAAGCAGCAATTTGATGCCCTGGTGCTGGGGCTTCCATGGAGCCGACTGGAACAAATGCAGGCCATTACGCGAGTGTAGGAACTGTCCTTTAACGCCGTAAAAAAGGCAATTGGAGGATGCCCTAATTCACATTTTTGTGTGGATTTTGCACAATACAAACATGCTCAACGTGCATGAACTCAGCCCCCAAGACTTTGTTGGTCTGAGCTCCGGCGCCGCTGCCGAATTGGCCGCCAAGGTACTTCAACACATCGGCCAACAGAGCCAGCATATTGCTCAGCAGGGTCAGCAAATCGAATCACAGGCCAAGGCCATCCAGTTCAAGGATGCCAAGATTCAAAGCATCATGTTTGAGCTGCGCCGTCTGAAGGCCTGGCGCTTCGATGCCAAGACCGAGCGCATGAATGCTGAGCAGCGTCAGTTGTTTGAAGAAACGCTGGCAGCCGACCAGGCAGACCTTGAGGCTCAGCTTGCCGCATTAAAGGCTGTGTCCAAGGAGTCGGACGACGCCACTGACACCAACACCCGCCGTCAACCCAAGCGCCAGGCTCTGCCTGAGCACCTCAAACGGGTGGAGCACCACCATGAGCCAGAGAGCACGACGTGTGGTTGCGGCCAAGCCATGGTGCGTATTGGCGAAGACGTGAGCGAGCGCCTGGACATCATTCCGGCACAGTTCTTCGTTCACCGTCACATCCGTGGCAAGTGGACCTGCAAGTGCTGCCAGACGCTGGTCCAAGAACCGGTGGAGCCACAAGTCATCGACAAAGGCATGCCCACGGCCGGCCTGGTGGCGCACACCACGGTGAGTCGCTTCGTTGACCACATCCCGTATTACCGCCAGGAACAAATCAACGCCCGCTCTGGTATTCACACACCACGCTCAACGCTGGCGTCGTGGTCAGGCCAAGCGGGTGCTGCCCTGATCCCTTTGTATGACGCACATCGTAGGTTTGTCCTGAGTTGCTCGGTGGTCCATGCCGACGAAACACCGGTGGCTATGCTGGACCCCGGAGCGGGCAAGACCAAACGGGCCTATATCTGGGCCTATGCCAGAAGTGGCTTTGATGTCTCACCCGGTGTGGTGTACGAATTCTGCGTTGGCAGAGGTGCAAAGTACCCGCTTGAATTTCTGAAGGGTTGGTCGGGCACGCTGGTCTGCGATGGCTATGGTGGCTATGACCAGGTCATGGCGCAAGAACGCCGTATCGGCGCGGGTTGTCTTGCCCACGCACGCCGCAAGTTTGATGAACTGGTCAAGGACAACCTGAGTCCGGTGGGCACGCAGGCCATACAGCGCATTGCAGCGCTGTACAAAATCGAGCGCAAAATCAAAGGCTTCTCGGTTGAAGACCGGCACGCCGCCAGGCAGTCCAGTGCAAAGCCACTGTGCAAGGATCTGCACGACTGGTTGACACTGGAGAGGCAACGCGTACCCGAGGGAAGCGCAACAGCCAAGGCGATTGCGTACAGCCTGAACCGCTGGGACGCTCTGACCGCCTACTTGGACAACGGTGCCGTGCAAATCGATAACAACCATATTGAGAATCTGGTGAGGCCTTGGGCGATGGGCAGGAAAGCATGGCTCTTCGCCGGTAGTGAACTGGCCGGCCAACGTGCTGCCATTGTGATGAGCCTACTTCAGTCAGCAAAGCTGCACGGGCATGACCCATGGGCTTATCTCAAAGACGTGTTGACGAGACTGCCAGGCCACATGAACAGCCGCATCGAGGAATTGCTGCCACACCGCTGGCAACCGCAATCCTGAATGGGCGGCACGGTCAAGGTGCCGTGCCTAGACGCT
>JADJZE010000027.1 GCA_016719405.1 Candidatus Aalborgicola lynettensis | reverse complement strand
CCGCCAGAAAACAAAATGCGCCAGTACCCCACCCGGGTGATCAACGTCATTGGCGGGCCGGGTTGCACAAAATCGCTGGTGACGCCGGCCATCATCCTGTTTCTCAAGCTGCACAACAAAAACGGGTGGAGGTGATTCCGACTACTAAAATCCCTGGTGTGGCAACAACTTTGAGGTGCTCAAAACCAGTATTTTCATTGCCCAGCGCCAGTTTGAAATGCTGGAGCTGCTGGACGGGCAAATTCAGTTTCTGTTGACCGAGTGTTCGCTACCCCAGGTGCTGTACTACAACGAACATTACGAAGACAACATTTGCGACATTGCCAAAACGCGCAAGCAAATTCTGAGCAGGGGCTACAGCACAACAATGAACGTGTTTGTGAGCGCGGCGACCGCAAATACGTGCACACCGGCCGTTTTCAGGATGAAGAACAGGCCAAAGGGATTGACCGCGGCATACGCGGCATTTTGACGCGCGAAACCCTGGCACACCGCCGTGCCACCGGACGTGGAGGCCATCAACACCTTTGCCGCCACCCTTCTGGAGTAGGGGCGCGTGCAGGGTTTCCTGGATGGCGTAGTCGTGTGGCTGCCATCAAAATGTGTTCTAACTTGTTATCCGCACTGCACAAACTTAATGACGGAACGTTGGACACATGACACCAATCAACTTCTTCGCCCCGAGGGCGCACACACCAATCCGGACTTGTTGTAATCCATCATCAAGGCGAGCGAAACCTCTCCCTCGTCGCCTCGCAGGTACTTTGTGGACACCGTCTCAAAATATGTGCCAAGGGCCAGCTTGTATCGGCCGCATTGCAGCAGCGCCTGCTGGAACGCAAGCTCAAGAACCCGCTTGAGTCCCGCTCTGATGGCCGAAGACGGTGTGACCCCGCTTACCTTGCTCAACGAGCTTCACCACCCCGGGGTCGAAGAAGGCGTTGTCGCACGCCCCGCGCCCCCATGCGGCGGTGCTGGAAAAGCAGCTCAAGCAGATTCCACCGCACCCGGTAGCCTAACTGCTGCTCACCACCCCCCGGCCACCCCCCGACAGCCTGCCCCTCGCCGTGCGTGCCATGGTACGGCTGGCGCCATGGCGCAGGCCCAAAGCCTGCCGGTCGACACCCGCCTGGCTATGTTGGGTGGCCTTTGCACGACATTGGCGAAGCTTACATCCAGCCCCAGTACCTGACCCCGAGAAACCCCCGACCTGCTGGGCCAAACACATGATGGTGCACCCCGCATGGCCCAGGTGCTGCTGAGCTTCCACCACCGACTACCCTGCGTTACCTCCTGTGCCGCGCCGTGGGCGAGCACCACGAGCGGCTCAGCGGCTCGGGCTACCCGGCGCTGTCGGGCGAGGCCATATCGCCACTGGGCATGCTGCTGGCGGCAGTAGAAGTCACCTGGGCATTTCGCGCAACCGCACTGCCCCCTGACGCGCGCCAGCTTGCACTGCGCGGTGCCGGGTGAATTCCCAGCCGCCGCAGCAGCGTCATCTTCAACATGGCACGCGACGCCAAAGAAGAAGTGCCCCACCACTTTGAACTACCCGGAGTGGCCCTGGAGCACATCAACACCGCGCTGAACAACGCACAGCAAACCGCCCAGGCCCAGCAAACCCCCAGCCTCAGCACCGATGCCCGCCTGATCGTCAGCCTGGCGCTGGAGCGCCTGGCCCGCCTGCGCCTGTCCTGGAATGCACTGGGTGTATGGGGCATGAGCCCCACCGAGCTGACGGCGCAGGACCACTTTGAAATGTCACTCGCCGGGCGCGAACTGCGCCTGCGCCTGCGCGATCGGCGCGAATGCATGTTGATGGCCGAACACCTTAACGAGCTGGAGATGGCGCAGCCTGCAGCCCATCTGGGCCGACTGCAAATCAGCGCCATCTGATCTGTTCGCGCCAACCGCCCTCCCGGCGCTGAAGTCGGGTAGGCGGTGGCTAGAATCGGGCGCATGAGCACCCCCTCCACCACGCCCTCCCAGCCCCCCAAAACGCCTGCCGCCAAAGCCGCAGCGCCCACATCCACCGCCGCAGGCGCGCGGCAGCCGCAGAAAGCGCAAGCCAGCAACTTTGCGCCAGATCATTGAGAAAGACCTCGAACGGGCACCTACGCCACCCGCCGTTGGGCCGGCACCCCCGGCGACGCCGCGCACCATGCCGCAGGCCAGAGCGACCCCGCCAAAATCCGCACCCGCTTTCCGCCCGAGCCCAACGGCTACCTGCACGGGCCACGCCAAGGCATCTGCATCAACTTTGGCTTGGCACGCGACTACGGTGGCGTGTGCCACCTGCGTTTTGACGACACCAACCCTGAAAAAGAGGAGATGGAATACGTCAACACCATCATCGACAGCGTGAAGTGGCTGGGCTTTGATTGGAACGGCAGCCAGGGCAACTACAGCGCCCCCGCCTACCAGGCCAGTGATTACTTCGACTTTATGTACCGCGCTGCGGAACATTTGATAGAGGCCGGCCACGCCTAGTGTGGACGGACAACGCCCGAACAAATGCGCGCCAACCGGGGCGACTTTGGCAAGCCCGGTATCGATAGCCCCTACCGCAGCCGCACGCCCGAAGAGAACCTGCGCATCTTCCGTGAGATGCGCGACGGCAAGTTTGAGGACGGCTCCATGGTGCTGCGCGCCAAGATCGACATGGCCAGCCCGAACATCAATATGCGCGACCCGGCCATCTACCGCATACGCCGCGCAACCCACCACAACACGGGCGACAAATGGTGCATCTACCCCATGTACACCTTTGCCCACCCCATTGAAGACGCGCTGGAGCAAATTACCCACAGCATTTGTACGCTGGAGTTTGAAGACCAACGCCCGTTTTACGACTGGCTGATGGACCGTTTGATTGAAGGTGGCCTGCTGGCCGCCCCCGCACCCAAGCAGTACGAGTTTGCGCGGCTCAACCTCACCTATGTGATCACCAGCAAACGCAAGCTGGCGCAACTGGTGTATGACCACAAGGTCAGCGGCTGGGACGACCCCCGCATGCCAACCATCGTCGGCCTGCGCCGCCGGGGCTACACGCCTGCCAGCTTGCAAATGTTTGCCGAGCGCATAGGCGTGACCAAGAGCGACAGCTGGATTGACTACAGCACCCTGGAAGGCTGCCTGCGCGAAGACCTGGAGACCAAAGCCCACCGCGGCATGGCCGTGCTGAACCCCATCAAACTCATTCTGACCAACTGGGACGAGGCCTTTGGCGCGGGCCATTTAGAACCCTGCACCCAACCCGCCCTGCCCCACGCAAATTCTGGGCGGGAATGTGGCGACAGCCCCCGAACCACCTACAAGCAGCTACTGTTTCGATAGCAGATTCCGCGTCTGAGCGCCACTTCACCATCGGCAAAGAAGTGTGGATTGAGCGCGAAGACTTTGAAGAAGTGCCACCCAAAGGCTACAAACGCCTCACGCCCGGCGCCAAAGTGCGCCTGAAGGGTGGCTACATCATCGAATGCACCGGCTGCGCGAAAGACGCCAAGGCGGTGTGACCGAAGTGCACGCCACCGTGTTCCCCGACACCAAAGCGGCACGCCCGGCAGCAGCAGCATCAAGACCAGGTGGCGTCATCACCTGGGTGGGCGTGGCCGACGGCGTGCAAGCCGAAGTACGCATGTACGACCGCCTGTTTTTGGACGCCCAGCCTGATGCGGGTGGAAAAGACTTTATTGAGAGCCTGAACCCGAATAGCCTGAAAGTGGTGACCGCGATTGTGGAGCCGTCATTGGCCAATGCGGCGCCGGACCAGAAGTTTCAGTTTGAGCGGCATGGGTACTTTGTGGCGGATCGGGTGGATCACGTTACTGGTTCCAAGCCGGTGTTTAACTTGGCGGTGGGGTTGAAGGATAGTTGGGGGAAGTAAATTGATTAGTTAACACCGAAGTGTGATCGAAATTAGGAGCATTAAATGTGGGTTGAAGAGCTACCCTCGCCATCTTCTTCGGAATCGTCGTTCGCATGTGGCATGACGACCATCCGCCGCCGCACATCCACGTCGAATACCAAGGGTTTGAAGCTCTGGTTCACATAGCCAGCGGCGAAGTGTCGAAGGCGAGTTGCCCCGCAAGGTGGCAGCCATCGTCAAAGAGTGGTGTCTGGTGCACCAAGCCGAGTTGCAAGACAATTGGCAACGCGCCCAGCGCTTTGAGCCGCTGGATCGTATCCAAGGAGCAGACCGTGATTAAAGTCCTCAACGCCCGCCCTGTCGGTAACTTCCAGCTGGAGCTGGACTTCAGCGACCACACGCACGGCGTGTTTGACGCAGCCGCTTATCTGGCAACGCGCTCCGGTCCGCTACTGGACAAGCTACGCGATGCCAATTACTTTGCGCGTGTTTTCATTGATGCGGGGGCACTGTGTTGGCCCAACGGGCTCGAAATTTCCCCCGCCAAAGTGCATGAACTATCCGTGGTGCATTCCGCTGCGTGAACGCCTCCCAACCCATCCTCCACTTCTGATTCGAAGAGCTAAGCGCCAAGCAGCACTTCGTCAAAGACGCCGCGCTGGACGAAACCATCCGCGCGAGGCCATGCACATCCATGTGCGTGGGGCGCAAGGCGAGGCAAAGTTTTGGCTAACGCCCACCGTTTACTTGGCAGACAGCGATGGTTTTGATGCCCGTACTCTGCGGGAGTTGCGTGATGCCGTGGTTGACAACAAAGATTTGATTGAAAGGACTTGGAATGAGCACTTCGCCTAAAGCCGTTCGTTTCGATGACGACACCTTGTGGGTCAGCCTGTCCGATGGCCGCACCATTGCCGCGCCTTTGGCTTGGTTCCCCCGCCTGCTAGAAGCCGCCCCCGCGCAGCGGGCCATGGTTGAGCTGAGCAAAGGCGGCCTGCATTGGGATGCCTTGGACGAAGACATTTCGGTGGCCGGACTATTGGCTGGGCAGCCGGATTTGTCACGGCGCGGTACCCACCAAGAGACATAGAAAAGCGCTTCCTAGCGGTAGCGCCCAAAGTAGCGCGGCACCCACACCAGCATCGCCAGGCCCAGCAGCGCCGCGCCGATGAACAAACCGCCATACCCCACGGTTTTGGCCAACAGCCCACTGCAGGCACCCACCAGGCCCGACAGAGCAGTTGGGCGCTGGCCTGCAGGGTGAAGTCGGCCCCCTCGTGCTCAGCTCGGCACCGGCCCATCATCACCGCGAACAGGGCCACGGTCGACATGCCGTCTGCCACCTGCTCAAACAAGGCCACGGCATAGACCAAGCCGACTTCACTGCCCCGCCCTACCAGCACCGCCATGGCCGCAAGGCCCGCAGCCTGCAGCACACCCAACACCAGCAGCGAGCGCATGGCACCCCAGCGGGCGTACAGCATGCCGCCCAACAGCGCACCACCAATGCCCGCGAGGCTGCTGATCAGGGTCAACTGCCCCAGCCAGTGTCCCAGCCTGGTCCACCAACATCGGCTTGATCATGGGTGAACCCAGGCATCCCCCGCTTGAAGGTCAACACCACCACCAGCCAGGCGTCATGCCGGGCTGCATGAGCAAGCCCTTGTAATGGCGCAGCAGCAGGCCTGCGCCTGCGGGCTCCGCCTGCGCCGCGTTGTGGGGCAGCACGCGCTTCTCGGGAAACCACGCAATCGGCAGGGTGAGCACCAGCAAGCCTGCGGCCAGCAAGCCCATCGACACATTCCAGCCCAGCGAACCCACCACCAGCAACAAGCCGCTGCCACTGGCCAGCATGCCCAGCTTGTAGCCACCCACCTGCAGGCTGTTGCCCAGCCCGCGCCAACGCTCGGGCAGCAGGCGCACGGCTAAACCGTCGGTGGCAATGTCCTGGGTAGAAGCAGCCAGGTTGATCAGCAGCAAGGTGCCCAGCAACATCCATAGGGCAGAGCCAAAAAGGGCCTGCGGGTCCATCAGCGCCAGCACGGCCAGGCACCCCACCCCGCTTTGCAGCGGCAGTATCCAGCCCCGGTGGTGCCCCCAGGCGATCCAGAAGAAATGCGGTCTATCCACGGAGCCCACAGCACCTTGAGCAGCCAGGGCAAGGCCAGGAGTTTGAGCAGCCCGATCCACGCCAGGTCCACCCCATGCTGGCGCAGCAGCACCGGCATGGCATGGGCCACCAGTCCAGAAGGAAGGCCCTGCGCGCAGTACAAAGAGGCCAGCAATACCAGCTGGGCAGGGGTCGGTCGGTCAGGGGCGCGCATGGGGAGTGAGGCCGCGGTCGGCGGTGGTCAGAGGGTTGAGGCGATTAAATTTGCTACATTTTTAGTAGCTGCTTGCGCACATTCTACGGGCGCCATAGGCCTATTTGGCACACAAAAATCACTGCATGGGCCGCTCGATGCGGCTGCGCAGCGCGGCGCCGCCGGTGGGTAGCTGAAACATCAACCCGATGGCCTGCACCTGCCAGTTGGGACCGGGTGTCCAGCGCGTAAAGCCGGTCATCACACAGTCGGTACTGCGCACCTCGCCCGCTTCTGTTGGGCTGCCCAGCATCTGGGTGTGGGGCTCCCGCCCTGGCTGCGTCAGCACCAGGTAGGCCGCGCGCGCGGATGGGGGGCGATGGGGTCCACCCCGTCAGGGCGAAAGCCAATGGTGAACTCCGCTGGCGGTGGCGCAGCATCCAAAGCCATGTGGGCGTGAATTCGGCGTGCACCACGGCGCCATTGATTGCGCCCAGGTCAAGCGCAGGTAAGGCGGCGCCTCCTGGGCGGACCACATCAGGTGCACGTCATTGCCGTTGGTGCAGTAGCTGGGGTGCGCGACGTTGCGCTCCGTGGGCCACTGCGCCCCTTGGCGCTGCTCCACGCGCACCAGGCGCGTATCGGGCGCGCCCAGCAGTGTCTGGGTGAAGATGGGCCCCACACCCGCCAGGTTGTAGCGCTGCACCGGCTGCACGGTGTGCTCCAGGGGCGGGTTGTCGGCGGGCAACTCGCGGCGTTCGGCAATGTCGCGCGCGGCGGCATGCAAAGGCCCCTGGGCCGCAAAAAAAGCGGTGCCGGGGATGGCCAGAATCGCCAGGCCGGTCACCGCCAGCACCAGGCACTCACCCCGCGTGAGTGCAGGGCGAACCCGCCGCCCCACCAGCACATGGCTGCCAAACCACAGCAGCGGTGCCACCGTGTACAGCGCCACGATGAACACGCCCAGCGCCGCCGGGCCACCGACGGCCCGCGCGGGCAACACCACTGCCGCCAGTGCCAACAGCGCCGCCACGATGGAGGCCAGGCGCACCGCCAGCCAACTGCCCACGCGCGCGCTGGGTTTGAAGTAACGGCTTTCCAGCCAGAAAAGCCCCAACACCAATGCCAGCAAAGTGGCAGCACCGCGCAGCCAGGCTTGCTGATCTGCGCTGGGCATGCGCGCGAAGGTGTCGAGTATTTGCTGCCATTCCATGGGCGTTCTCCTTGTATCGGCGCTGGGTGTGCGCCCGGGTGCTGTGGCAACACAGCATATCGGACAAGCTGCGGTCACAATCCACCCCATGCCATTTACGCCTCTCCACATGGGCCCCGGCCTCGCCATCAAAGCGGTCATGCAACGCCGGTTTTCGCTGCTGGTTTTTGGCTGGTCGCAGGTCGTTATCGATCTGCAGCCGCTCATCGCCATGACCACCGGGCGTGGCGAGTTGCATGGCTTCTCGCACACGCTGCTGGGCGCCACCCTGATTGGCCTGCTGTGCGGCCTGAGCGGCAAACACCTTGCCGAGTGGGGCTTGCGCTTGCTGCGTGAGCCGCGCCATATGCCGGTGCGCTGGCGGGTGGCTTTTGGCAGCGCCTTTATCGGCACCTACAGCCATGTGCTGGTCGACAGCATCATGCATGTGGACGTGCTGCCGTTTTACCCCTTCAACCCGGCCAACCCCTTGCACGCCCTTATTTCCATCGACGCCCTGCACGTGGTGTGCCTGGCCACAGCGGCGGCCGGAGGTCTGGCGTGGTACGCCGTGGACCGTGCCATCCGCCACAAGGGCAGCGAAGCGGAGTGAAGGGTAGCGCCGGGCTGGGGCATTTTGCTATATTTTTAGTAGCTGCTTGCGCACATTCCACAAGCGCCAGCGGCCAATTTGGCACTATATTCAGAGCCCACCCGCAACCGGCACCGCACCATGGCCCATCCACCCGCCACACTCCCCGTCCATTTCATCCGCCACCTGACGCTGGACCCGGCCCAGCACCCACGCGGCCAAGCCCACCTGAGCGCGGCCAGCGGCCTTGTGCGGGTGCGACAACACCTGTACGTGGTGGCCGATGACGAGCTGCACCTGGGTGCATTTGCAGACCCCACTACCGACAACGCCGCCGACACCACACCCGGCACACTGGTGCGCCTGCTGGAAGGCGAATTGCCGCACGACAAAAGCAAACGCAAAAAGGCCAAGCCCGACCTGGAGACTCTGGCCCAATTGCCGCCCCTTCCCGGCTGCCCGGCGGGTGCCTTGCTGGCCTTGGGCTCGGGCTCCAAACCCCAGCGCGAACCCGGTGTGCTGGTGGCGCTGGACGTGCATGGCGTGCCCAATGGGCGCATGGCCACAGTGGACTTGTGCCCCCTGTACGCACCGCTGCACAAGCGTTTTACCGACCTGAACATTGAGGGCGCGTTTGTGCTCAGCGGCGAGCTGCTCTTGCTGCACCGGGGCAACAAGGGTGATGCCTTGAGCGCCTGCATCCGTTTTGACTGGAACCTCATCGCACCGTGGCTGGCGGGCAGAGAACCCAAGCCGCCCAGCGCCAAAAGCGTGCAACTGATGGACTTGGGCGAAGTGGAGGGTGTGCCCCTGGGCTTGACCGATGGCACCGCCTTGCAGGGCGGCGCCTGGGCCTTTTGCGCCGTGGCCGAAAGCACCGACAACAGCTACCACGACGGCGCGTGTGTGGGTTCTGCCATCGGCATCGTGGCGCCCGACGGGAAGTTGCGCCACATCTACCCACTGGCAGGTGCACCCAAGGTGGAAGGCATTGCCGCGCAGCGTGCAGACAAAGAGTCCAGCACGCCCGGCGACACCTGGGTGTTCACCCTGGTCACCGACCCCGATGACCCCCACACCCCCGCGCACATGCTGCAAACCCGTCTTGAATTGCTACGACTTTAATAGCTGCTTACGCATGACAGGCGTGCGTAAATGGCACTTTTGACCTATAACCGCCATGGCCGAACCCCTTGTTGCCCAATATGGCCCCGATGTGCCCCAGGCGATTGCGCGCATGGTGGCGGCGGTGCACCCGCAGTTTGATACCGACGCTTTTCTGACGGATGCCCTCACCGGCTACGAGGCGCTGGCGCTGATGCCGCGTGGCAAGCACATGGCACGGGCACTGCACCGGCATTTGCCGGCCGATTACCCCGAAGCGCTGGGCATATTGCTCGCGTCCATCGACCAGCCCCATGGGCGTGCGCCGGGCTTGTCGCTGGCGTCGTTTTTGTACCTGCCGCACACGGTGTTTGTGGCCGAATTTGGGTTGGGCCATTTTGCGTTATCGATGAAGGCACAGCACGCCCTCACCCAGCGCTTCACGGCAGAGTTCAGCATCCGGCCTTTTCTGCATAAACACCCCGAGGCCACGTTGGCGCAGCTAATGGAGTGGACGCGCGACCCCAGTGACCATGTGCGCCGCCTGGTATCCGAAGGCACACGCCCGCGCCTGCCCTGGGCTGCGCGCCTACCCGCCTTCCAGCGCGACCCTGCGCCTGTGCTGGCCTTGCTGGCGCAACTCAAAGACGACCCGGCCCTGTATGTGCGCCGCTCGGTGGCCAACAACCTGAACGACATTGGCAAAGACCACCCCGCCCTGCTGGCCGACACAGCCAAAGCCTGGCTGCAGGGTGCCACGCCCGAGCGTCGCTGGATCGTGCAGCACGCACTGCGCTCGGCGGTCAAGCGCGGCGAACCCGGCGCACTGGCGGCACTGGGCTTTGGCGCGGCGGCGGATGTGCGCATTGACAATGCCCGCATTGCGCCGCCGCACGCGACCATTGGCGGCACACTGGCGGTGGCTTTTGATGTCACCAACCGCAGTGCCAAGGCGCAGCGGGTGCTGGTGGATTTGGCGGTGCACTACATCAAGGCCAACGGCCAAAGCCGCGCCAAAGTGTTCAAGCTCACAACCCTGGAGCTGGGCGCACACGTAACGCAGCGTGTGGGCAAGAAAGTCTCGCTGGCCGAGATGACCACCCGCAAACACTACCCGGGCGTACACCGGGTGGAAGCGATTCTGAACGGCCACGCGCAGGCGCTGGGCAGCTTTGATTTGCTACAAAGTTAGTAGCTGCCTGCGCGCACCGCATAAGCGCAGGGGGCATTTCCATGCATCAAATTCTTTTGGCTCCCCACCCAGGGCAAAGAGCCCAATGCAGCGCCACACGTGCCCTACTGCCCCGCCAACGCCCGCAGCCGCGCCACCTCGGCCTGCAGCTGTGTGATTGTGGCATCGCGCGTGCGTCGAGTGCTTTTTTCACATCCGCCGCTTCATACCGCACGGGAATGTGTTTGGTGCAATTGGCGTCCCACGCGGTGACGGTACCCGACTCCACCATGCAGGCCATTCGCGTGGGGCAGGTGCGCAGATTGGTATGCGCCTCGCCCGGCTATTTGGCCCAATTTGGCACACCCCGCCTGACCACCACCAACGATTCGGCCGCCGCCGTGGCCGGTTTGGGGCTGACGCGGCTTTGAACTGACGCTGACGCACGCGAAGGCACACCACCCCCTTTGGCTGCTGCATCTAACCGACAAATGTCGGTTGACTAAATGTGTACGATCGTACACAATACTTCGCAGTGGATTGGATTGTCCGATGTCCACACCGACTTGCAGGAGCCTCTGCCATGACTTCAAATACACTAGCAAAATCAGCAAACTTTTTCGAAATTCCAGTGGTTCCGGCTGTGCAGCGCAAGAATGCCGTGCGCAGCAAAACCAAGCCCCCCAAAGACTCTCCGTGTACACTTGTAGCGGGAACTTCGGTCACACCGCAGCGGCGTAAAGCCGCCACCCGGGCCGCCACAGGTGCCGAGGAATGGCAGTTTGAAGACTCCAAGGTGCGCGAAGGCCTCAACGGCCCCGATCCGGTGCTCATGAACAAACAGGCCGGTTTTGTGAACCGCCTGATGGACAGCTACTTCCGCATGGAAATTAACGGTTGGGACAAGCTGCCCAATCAAGCCTGCCTGCTCATTGGCGGCCACTCCGGTGGCCCCCTGACGATGGACGCCTGGACCACCATTTATGCCTGGTGGCGCCACTTTGGTGACACCCGCCCCTTACACGGCACGGCCCACGAAGTGCTGATGAAAACCCCGGGCCTGGGCCGCTACTTCCGCCGCGGTGGCGTGATCAACCCCACCCGCGAAAACATTGAGGCAGCTTTTGCCCGCGGCCACGATGTCATTTTGTGGCCGGGTGGCGAGGTGGACGCGTTTCGCAGCTGGAGCAAGCGCGACCAGGTGGTATTGGGTGAGCGCACCGGCTTTATTCGCCTGGCCATTCGCACCAACACGCCCATCGTGCCGGTGGCCACCATTGGCGGGCACGACACCTTGTTTGTGTTGTCCGAGGGGCGCTGGCTGGCCAAGCTGCTCCGGCTCAAAAAATACCTGCGCTCCGACGTGGCGCCGCTCACGCTGAGTTTCCCGTTGGGTATTGCGCTGCACGTCACACCGCTGCAGCACATTCCGCTGCCCGCCAAGATTCGCACCGAATTTTTGGAGCCGGTCTACTTTGACGGCAACCCCGCCTTGGCCGATGACCCCGACTATGTGCACCAAAAATACCTGGAAGTCGAAGCCCGCATCCAGGCCGGAATGGACATGCTGGCCCAACGCCGCAAGTTCCCTATTTTTGGATAAACCGCATGAAAAAAAGCACCTCCACCTGTCTGACATGCATGGCTACAGCCGGCTCGCCATTGAGGCCACCTTGGGTGTCACCGATATGGTGGAGGCCATGCACCACAACATTCTCAAGTTGCCGCTGCCCTTTGGCAAATCCACGCCCGCGCCGCGCACCCCGACCGGCGTGCATGGTGCCGTCTACAAGGTGCTGCAAAAGTCCAGTGGTGTGGTGTACGACGCGGTTCGCGGGGTCACCCAACTGGTGGGCAAAGGGCTGGACGCCACCTTTGGGCATATGTACCCCGAGTTGTCGCACACCAACTCGTCCGACGAGCGTGCGGCCTTTCTGTCGGCTGTGAACGGTGTGCTGGGCGACCACATGGCGGCCAGCGGCAACCCGCTGACGATTCAGATGGGTTTTCGGCGCAACGGACAGGTGTTGCCGATCACGCCCGCAGCCTTGGCCAAGGCCATTCCCGACGCGTCGGGCAAGATTCTGCTCATGGTCCACGGGCATTGCATGAACGAGTTGCAGTGGCGCCGCAACGGCCACGACCATGGTGAAGTACTGGGTGCTGCCAACGGCTACACACCCATGTACATTCGCTACAACACGGGCCTGCACATCTCCCAAAACGGTCGCGCCTTTGCCGCCCAACTGGAAGAACTGGTGCAAGCCTGGCCGGTGCCGGTGGAAGAAATTTGCATCGTGGGTTACAGCATGGGTGGCCTGGTAGCGCGCAGTGCGTTTCACTACGCTGCGCAAGCGCAGTGCACCTGGCTGGGCCACGCCCACAAGCTCATTTTTATGGGTACGCCGCACCACGGCTCCATGGTGGAGCAGGCGGGCAACATGATCGACCTGGCGCTGGAAGTTAGCCCCTACTCTGTGGCCCTGTCGCGCCTGGGCCATATCCGCAGCGCCGGCACCACCGATTTGCGCCACGGCAATCTGATCGACGAGGACTGGGCCGGGCGCAACCGTTTTGCCCACCCCAAAGACCAGCGCCACTTGTCCCAACTGCCGCCCGATGTGCAGTGTTATGCCATTGCCGCCATGATTGCCAAAGAGCACTGCGAGATTCGCGGCAAGCTGTTTGGCGATGGCCTGGTGCCCCTGCGCAGCGCGCTGGGTCACCACAAAGACGAAGAACGCGCCCTGACCTTTTCCGAGGGGCACAGCAAGGTCTTTTACGGACTCTCCCACCTGGGCCTGCTGGACAGCCAGGACGTGTGCGCACAACTTCAGCAATGGATAGGTAACGGAGCACGCCATGACTAAACCCCGCGCCACCCCCGCCTCTACACCAACTGCCAGTCTGGATGAGTTCATGGACCGCGGCCGCCAACTGGCGTGCCAGGGCGGGCGTGGTGTGCCGATCAAAAACTACCGCCCGTTCTCCGACTTTGTGCTGAGCAAAATGGTCAATAAAGCGGAGCTGATCAACGGCCAAGCCCTGCTGCCCACCGACGGCGAGCCGGTGGTGGTGATCGCATCACACGGGCCCAATATTGCCTGGGTTCCTTTGGCAGCCCTGGTGGGCAAGTTCTTTTATGACAGCGGCTATGGCGACATCGTGGGCGGATTTTTTCCGCACAAGGCAGTGTTTCTGGTGCCCGGCTTTAAGGACTATTACAAGCGGGTGCTGGGCGCCCCTACCGACATCCACACCGTGGAAGCCATTGTTGACCTGCTTAAAAATCACGAAGTGGGCGTAACCGGCACCGCACCCGAAGGCGCCAACTGCCTGTTGGCCCTATGACGAGTATGTGGCGCCATTTCAATCGGTGGGCATGATCGCGGCGCCATTCGCCTAACGCCAGCATTTGCCTGGTGGCACAACAAGGGGCTGAGGATTGAACCTGCGCCTGCGCCTGCCTTTTGGCTGGAAGGTGCCGCTGACCAACGGACTGCGGGGCATCAACATCCCACTGATCCCCTTCAAGAAAATCGACCGCTACATGGCCCGCTGCGAACGCTTCAAGCCCCGCCTGCGCGCCAAAGACCTGGAAGGCAAGTCCAAGCGCCAAGTCCGGCTGATGTTAAGTGTCGAGGTAGAGCGCATCCGCGCCGCCATGAACCTGATGACCGATGAGCTGAAAAGCGCATCCGCGTTGACAAGGCCGCCGCCGCCCACCGGCCCGACTACGCTCTGGTTGAACATTAGGCGTGCTGACACCATCGGGAATCATGCATTTGCTACATATTTAGGAGCTGTTTGCGCACGTTCCACCTGCGCTGGAGGCCGATTTGGCATCAAACTATCGGCTGCCTAACTGACAGCGCCAGCCCGCTGCAGAAAGGGCTTTACGATAGCGCCCGGTCTGCAACCGCTGTCGTTTCCATGCCTTCCTCCCCGCCCCTCGTGCCCATCCTGCCGCAGTGCCATGCAGGTGCACGCCTTACCCGGCAACCACGGCAAACCGGTCGAACTGGATTTGTGTTTTGCCTGCCAGGGCATGTGAATTGACCCGCAAGAGAATTTGAAGCTGTCCCCGGCCGCAGTGGCCGATCTGTTCAAGCTCTTGCATGAGCAACGCGCTGCCGGCCACCCCGCTGGCGGCCAAGGTGCACTGCCCGCGCTGCACCGGGCCACTCACGCAGGGTTTGACGTGGTGCGCAGCGGGCGTTACATCACCTACCCGCTGCGCGCAAGGGCACGGGCGCTTTAGCGCGTTTCGTCGTTCATGATCGAGAAAGGGTTTGTGCGCCTTTTGACCCCGGCGGAGATCAACGACATTGCCCAGCGCGTGACCGTGATCCACTGCAACAGTTGCGGCGCCCCCGTCGATTTAAAAAAAGGCCACGCCTGCGTGCACTGCCGCAGCCCGCTTTCGCTGCTGGACCCCACGGCGGTGGAGAAAGCCCTGCAAGGGTATGCGCATGCCGTCAAAGCCACCGCACCCAGCGCCCCTGCTGCGGTAGGTGTCGCCGACGCACTCATCATGCTGGAGCGCGACCGCCAGCGCGCGCTGCGCGAGCCGGCGCCCAGCGCAGCGCGCTGCTGACCAGCGACGCATCCAGCAACATTGACCTGGCGTTGGTTGGTATTGCCCTGGTGGCGGCGGTGCTCAACCAGGTGCCTGTGGCGCGCCTGCGCATGGCAGAAAACCTTCTGCGGTATGTGTGCCTCTTTCATACAGGCAAGGGCGATACTGCGCCCCAGCGGCTGGACTTCCCCACCGCTCCTGTGGTGTTTCTATGAGCAGAAAAACAAACCTGAAATTCGCGACCGCCACTATCTTCGATGTCGCCTTCATCAAAGTCGTACTTAAATTTGTGTTTTCGACCTGACCAAATTGACCGGTTGGAAGAATTCACTGTCCGCCCCGAGGGCGCCGGCATCACCATCGCCGCGCCCCGGACACGTCCGCACCGGAATTGTTTACTGTGCGCTGGGGGCGTCCATTATTTTTGACATCAAAGTAACCTTTTCCATCAAAGACAGTTGGTGTCGTTTGCCGCGTTGCCCCAGTCATCTTGTGGTTTGGCGGTATTCCCATTGACCGCTCGTCCAAGAGCCATAGGGGCCAGGTCGAACAGATCAAGCCATTAGTCAGCGCCGTAAGCAAAGCCGCATCTTCTTCTTGTTCACACCGAAGGCTCCCGAGGAAAAGTGGCCTCGTGGAAAACCGGTTTTTTCATGTCGCACAAGACTGCGGTTTGCCGTTTTTTCTGGCAAGGTGGACTACCGCACCAAGGAGAGTGGTGTGTTCCACGCCTACCAGCCGGACGGGCGACAAGGATTGCCGACATCGCCACCATTCAGGAATCATTTTTGAAAGCGTGTACGGCAATTTCCCACTACAACAGTACCCTGCGTACGCGGACCCTATGCCCAAAATTTCAGAGGCCAGGGCCATGGCCATGCGTGCGCTGTGTTCAGCTAAAGGCAAGGCCACGCTGGCCGAAATTGCGGCCCGTGCCAGAGTTCCATGAAATCACCGCAGAGATGCTGGATTTCATGGTCGCTAAAGGGTTTT
>JADJZE010000026.1 GCA_016719405.1 Candidatus Aalborgicola lynettensis | reverse complement strand
TGGCATTCAATTCGTCGAGTTTGAGCTTCATGCTCTCAATATAGACATCCCGTTTAGACATTGTGTTGGTTCCTGTAGGTAAAAAATGCAAAGTGATCGCGTCTCGCGACTTGCTTTCGCAGAATACCCGACCAGGGAATCGGCGTCTGTGCGCCCACGCACATACAGATTCAGGCCAGCACGTCAGTCCCCTGCACGAGGGGGACCGCTCAGCGCCGACGCATCACATGAATGAAGTCCTCACCCTCAGTCTGCTGGTCAATCAGCTCGTTGCCGGTTTGCTTGGCAAAGGCCTGAAAGTCGCGCACCGAACCGGCATCGGTGGAAACCACTTTCAGCACTTCGCCGCTCACCATGTCGGCCAGGGCTTTTTTGGCCTTCAAGATGGGCAGCGGGCAATGCAGGCCACGGGTGTCAATTTCTTTGTCGATGTGCATACGGTCACTTTCTGGCGTTGGCCTGATTTTAGGTGCTGGACCTGGGTGCGTCATGTCGCCACACCGGGTCGATGAATTCCGGATCAAAACCACGTGCACGCAAAAAGTCGGCCATGGCGTAGCCGGTGCCTGCGGGCCAGCATTTCACGTCTTGCGGTGCATACAGCCGGTAGTCCACCAGCTCGGGCGACAGGCGCACCGTGCCATGGCACTGGGCGTGGTAGGCAATGATGACCTGGTTCATGCGCTGGAAGTCGTACACGCCGACCAGGTTCAAAGCGTCGGTGGCCAGATTGGTTTCTTCCGCAATCTCGCGCATGATGCCCTCCTGCGGCGTCTCCCCGGCTTCCATAAAGCCGGTGATCAGCGCATACATCTTGCCGGGCCAGGCCGCGTTGCGGGCCAACAGAATTTTTCCCTCGTACTCCACGATGGCGGCCAGCACCGGGGTGGGGTTGTTCCAGTGGGTAAAACCGCAGGCCGGGCAGCGCAGGCGCTCTTTGTCGCCGCCGTCTTCCGCCTGGGTGATCAGGGCCAGCGGCGTGGCGCACTGCGGGCAAAATTGGTAGGCAGTGGTCATAAACCCTTATGCTATAAAAATAGTAGCTTCTTGCGCTTGTCTGGCGGTCGTAAACGGCATATTTGGCTTGTAATTACGCCGGAAAAACACCGGTGGAAAGATACCGGTCACCCCGGTCGCAAACAATAAACACGATGGTGGCATTGGCCTCGCGGCGGGCAATTTCCTGCGCCACCCAGCATGCACCCGCGGCCGATATGCCGGCAAAAATGCCTTCCTCGCGGGCCAGTCGGCGGCACATGTCTTCGGCATCTGCCTGGCTCACGTACACCAGTTCATCGACGTTGGAAGGGTCATAAATTTTGGGCAAATACTCCTGCGGCCACTTGCGGATGCCGGGTATGCGCGAGCCCTCGGACGGCTGGGCGCCGATGATACGGATGGACGGGTTCTTTTGTTTCAAGAACTGTGACACGCCGGTAATGGTGCCGGTGGTACCCATGGCGCTGACAAAGTGGGTGACCTTGCCGTGCGTGTCTTGCCAGATCTCGGGGCCGGTGGTCTCGAAGTGGATACGCGGGTTGTCCATATTGGCAAACTGGTCCAGCACATACCCTTTGCCGTCGCGCTTCATTTGCTCGGCCAGGTCGCGTGCGTATTCCATGCCACCGCTCTTGGGCGTCAGGATCAGTTCCGCACCAAAGGCTTTCATGGTTTGTACACGCTCAATGGACAAGTCCTCCGGCATGATGAGCACCATGCGGTAACCCTTGATGGCGGCTGCCATGGCCAGGGCAATGCCGGTGTTGCCAGAAGTGGCCTCCACCAGCGTATCGCCAGGCTTGATCTCGCCACGTTCCTCGGCCCGCCGAATCATGGACAGGGCGGGACGGTCTTTGACCGAACCCGCCGGGTTATTGCCTTCCAGCTTGGCCAGCACCACGGTGTCGCGGCTTGCGTGGTGGGCGGCACCGATGCGCTGCAAAGCCACCAAAGGGGTTTTTCCGATTGCGTCTTCAAGAGTGGGGTAGTTCATGTCTTAAATGTGCCATAATTCGGGTCTTGATTTTGCGTCGCCCGGGTGGTGGAATTGGTAGACGCACGGGACTCAAAATCCCGCGCCGCAAGGCGTGCCGGTTCGATTCCGGCCCCGGGCACCACAGATAAGCCAGATTGTTGCAAAACAGTCTGGCTTTTTCTTTGGCCCCGTGAAAACGGTGCTATCGTTTTGCGCATGCACTGGACCATTGCCCACATTTTGCGCCTGTTGCCCATCACGGCGCTGGTGGGGTGCGCGTCTATGCTACCCAAAACCAAGACCGAGTCACCCACATTCCAGCATTTTGATGACGCCCGCAAGGCAGTGGAGTCCCTGGTGCCCATGCAGAGTGACGTGTCTACGCTGTCGGGCCTGGGAATCGACCCCATCAAGCAGCCCAACACGCTGATACTGACCTATGCCGACATCCTCAAGCGGGTTGTCAACGGCAGCGCTATTGGCAAGGAAGACCTGGACCCCGGCATTGTGCGCTGTATCGAGGCACGGGACGCTTGCCGCGGGTGGGATGTCAGCGTCGCCCACATCATCAAGGAACGCACCGGCAATTTCTGGGCGGATTTTTTCAACTTCACGCGCCGCACCGAAACCAGTGGCTGGCGCTTCAACGCACTGATCCTGTTGGTCAATGATGTGGTGGTGTACCGCACCTGGGGTGGTCAGCCCATCGTGCACGACCTGGAGGTGCACACCAACCCGCTGGGGCCCTTGCAGGATGTCGGCCCGTCCATGGTGCCCCCACCCCCTTCAATTGCCCGGTAAAAAGCGCAGCAGGGGTTTGCCGCTGGCATCCAGAAAAACCAGTTGTTCGCCCTCCAGTCGCGCTTTGCGCGTAAGCTCCAGCGCCCTGAAGAACATATCTTCCTGTGCGCCCGGCAAGGTCACACACGCTTTGCCAGTGGCAGCCAGTGGCCCCAGGCGCAGGCTATCAAGGCCAACGACAGACGCGCCACCAAACGCATTGCACCCACCCGTACCCGAAAACCGCTGCGACAAATCCCAGCGCAGCCTCGGCTTGGGGCTCAACACTTCTGCCACACCGTCAATGGCAAAGGCCGTCCAGCTGGTTGCAGCCAGCAGGTTCGGTGTGACGGCCACAGCGTGGCTTTTTTCCACTGCGTCGGGTGGTTTCAGCAAGCCCTGGGTAGGCGTTGAAGTACAGGCAAATTGCCCCACAAGCAGCAGCGCAGCACAACAGGTGGTACCGGTTCTGGTCCATTGCATTTCCATTCTCCTTCAGTGGCACACACAATTCAGCGGTGCACAGTATCAGCGAAGCAGCACCCAACTTTGACCGCCGCAGGTCTGCAAACGCCAAATCATCGACAATGGCAGCCCGATTGCACGCAGCGCTACCGCTTACATGTTCCCATGCACCCCCGCCCGCTAACACCTCCTGATGCCACACGCACACCAACACTGTTTTGGTGGTCTGTGTTGGGCACCCTCGCCTTGGCGGCGCTGCCAACCGCATGGACCACGCTGGATCTGCAAGCCGCCGCTTTGTTTATTGGTGAAACATCGCGCCTGCACGCAGTGGACTGGTGGTGGGTAAAGCTGATCAACGCGTATGTGCCCGCAGCATTTCGCGTCATCGTACTGGTGGCGGTGTCCGGATGGCTGCTGTGCACTTTCAGTCACCATGGCAAGCAGTGGCGACTTCCTCTGGCTTTCATCGCCATCGCCGTCACGCTGGGCCCAGGCCTGCTGGTCAACAGCGGATTCAAGGATCAATGGCAACGCGCCCGCCCCTACCAGGTAGAACCCTTCGGCGGCACAAAACAATTTACACGCGCCACCGTGATGACCGATCAATGCAATAACAACTGCTCGTTTGTGAGTGGCCATGTGGCATGCGGATTCTTTTTGGCATCGCTGATGCTGATTGACAAACGTCGCAAGCTAGCGTGGGCCATTGCCGGATTGTCCAGCGGACTCATCATCGGTTTTGCACGCATGGCCGATGGCGCACATTGGCTAAGTGATGTACTGTGGGCCAGCCCCATTACGCTGTTGTGCAGTTGGCTGGTCTGGGCTCTGCTGCGGCTCGCCTATACCCCGAAATCCGCCGATTCTTCAGCCTGATTTTCGCCGCCGAACGCCATCAAAAACCACATGACTACGGATCCATCAGCCGGCATACCCATACAAATAATGTGCTTAGAATCCTCTGAAAAGCACCCGAGACATTTCGGACTTTGGTGCACGCAGGATCAACACCATGGATATGCTGTTTGCTGACGAAGCCCCAACGGAATCCGCACCATCCGGTCGACAACCCCAGAAGCCGTGGTGCATCCTGCTGGTCGATGACGATACCGAAGTACACGCCGTTACCCGCTTGGCACTGAAAGGGTTTGAGTTCCAAGGATGCGGGCTGGAGTTGCTCAGCGCCTATTCCGGTAGTGAGGGCCGCGCAGTGTTTGATAGCCGCGACGACATTGCCATGGCCATTGTGGATGTGGTCATGGAAAACGATCATGCCGGCCTGGACTTGGTGCGATATGTGCGCAATACCCTGGAAAACCAGCGTACGCGATTGGTTATGCGAACAGGGCAACCCGGCCAAGCGCCCGAGGATCGGGTCATTCGCGAATACGACATCGACGATTACAAAGAAAAAACCGACCTGACGATTCAGAAGTTGCGCACCCTGCTGTACAGCAAATTGCGCGCCTACCGGGACCTGTGTGTGATCGAAAGCCAACGTGACGGCCTGACCCGTGTTTTGCAGGCTACGGCCCAAGTGCAAAACGCCGAATCCCTCACGGTATTCGCTTCCGCAGTTTTAAGCCAACTCACCTCGCTATTGCATCTGGACCGCTCGGCCCTGTACTGCATCGTGTTGCCGAACAAAGAAAATGGCGGCCATGAAGGCAAGACCATTGCCGCCACGGGCGAATTCGTGCAGTACAGCAACGACATGCAATACGCAGACTTGCCGCCCGTTGTGTCCCAGCGTTTCGCCGAGGTCATAGAGAAGAAAGCGGCACAACATTACGATGACGCCTATGTGGTCTACACCCCAGCCAAGGACGGCGGTGGCAATGTGCTGTACCTCAACCATGCCCGCGTGCTCAACAAAACGGATCGGCAACTGCTGGAAATTTACACCCAGAGCGTGGCCATTACCTTCGAGAACATCAACCTGCAAGACGATTTGCTGGAGACCCAAAAAGAACTGGTCTACACCCTGGCCGACGCGGTAGAAGCACGCAGCAAAGAAACCGGGGCCCATGTGAAACGGGTGGCGCTGTCGTGTGAAATACTGGCACGCCTGTACGGCTTGCCGGAAGCACAGGTCATGCTCCTGAAAACAGCCTCACCACTGCATGACATTGGCAAAGTCGCTATCCCAGATGCCATTCTGCACAAGGCCGGCAAACTCGACGCAGCAGAATGGGCCTTCATGCAAAAACACGCCCAATTCGGGCTGGAGATTTTGCAGCGCTCCAAACGCCCCCTGATGAAAATGGGGGCCGAAATTGCACTGTCCCACCACGAGCGCTGGGATGGCACCGGCTACCCCAAGGGACTGGCGGGAGAGGCGATTCCCCTGTCAGGGCGCATCACGGCATTGGCCGATGTATTTGATGCGTTGGGCTCACGGCGCAGCTACAAGGAACCCTGGTCTGAAGACCGCATCGCGGACACGATTCGTGAGGGACGGGGCACCCACTTTCAACCCGAACTGGTGGATCTGCTGCTCAACAATTTATCCACCTTCAGCGCCCTGCGCCTGCAATACCCCGACGAACCGGAACAAGGAACGTAACACGCGCGGTGCCGCCCACTACAACAAACCGTTGCGCACGGTGGGATAGCGCAGGCGCAAACCCAATTCGCGCTTCATGCGCACGTTGTGCAGCCGGCGCGATTCACGCATAAAGCTCATTTGCAGGGGCGACAACTGCTGCGCCGCCTGCAGCCTGGAAATGCGCGGCGGCCGTGGCAACCCAAACAGATCGGCTGCCAGATCAAAGTAGTCACCCATTTGCATGTCGCTGTCGTCGCAGACGTTGTACACCCGTTGCGGCGCCGCGCGCCACAGTGCCACGCAACAGGCCCTAGCCAGGTCATCAGCGTGAATATGGTTGGTGTACACATCCTCTTCACTTTGCAATGCCGGGAGGCCTTTGCGCAAGCGTTCACGGGGTGTGCCCCCTTCGCGGTCGGCGGCGTAGATGCCAGGAATACGCAGAATACTGGTGCGCACACCACTGGCGCGCCCGAAATGGCGAATCGCCAACTCCGCGTCCACCCGGCGCTGCGCACGCGCAGTTGCGGGCATCACTGCCCGTGTTTCATTCACCCACGCGCCCCCACAATCGCCATACACCCCGCTGGTGGAACCGTACACCACCGCACGTGGCACCGCACGCTGGCGCAAGGTTTGCATCAGCGTGCGGGTGCGGGCGTCGGCTGCACCCTGTGGCGCGGGCGGCGCCAGGTGCACCACCCGGGTTGCCAAACCCGACAAACGCCGCACACTCGCACGGTCATCCAGATTACCCTGCAACGGCACCACACCATGGGCGCGCAATGCACCCACCCGAGCGGCACTGGACGTGAGCGCCAACAACCGAACTTTTGAGCGCAGCAAGCCCGCAACACGGCCACCCACATCCCCGCACCCCACAATGAGCACACGCTCGCGACGAAAGCGGGCTGGGCGCGCGCCCAGAGGGGTTTGATTTGAGGGCAAAATCGCAGCTTCGTTTGAAAAATATAAGCCCCAAGGATACCCACAAGATGACTGGAAACGTCGCCGGATCTTCCGTTTTTTCGGTCCAGGTGCAGCCCAGCGGGCGCACGTTTGACACCCAGCCGGGTGAGGCCGTATTGGCCGCCGGCATACGCCAGGGCATCGGCCTGCCCTACGGCTGCAAAGACGGCGCCTGTGGCTCGTGCAAATGCAAAATGCTCTCCGGCACCGTGGTGCACGGCGCGCACCAAAGCAAAGCCCTCAGCCCCGAAGAAGAAGCCCAGGGCTTCGTGCTCACCTGCTGCGCCGTTGCGCAAACAGACCTGGTGCTTGAATCCCGGCAGGTCACCGAACTCGGGGCCTTGCCAATCAAAAAAATGCCCACCCGCGTCACGACCCTGACACGCCAATCAGACGATGTAATGGTGATGCAACTGCAGTTGCCCGCCAATGACAACTTTGCCTACCGCGCCGGACAGTACGTGGAATTCATTTTGCGCGATGGCACCCGGCGCAGCTACTCCATGGCCAATGCACCCCACACCGGCACCGGGCTGGAGCTGCATATCCGCCACATGCCCGGTGGCAAGTTCACCGACGTGGTGTTTGGCGCGATGAAAGAGAAAGAGATTTTGCGCATCGAAGGGCCTTACGGCAGTTTCTTTCTGCGCGAAGACTCCGACAAACCCATCATCCTGCTGGCCTCGGGCACCGGTTTTGCCCCCATCAAAGCGCTGCTCGAACACATGCAGCACCAGGGCATCACCCGCGCCACCACGCTGTACTGGGGCGGCAGGCGCCCCACCGATCTCTACATGAATGACTGGGTACAAAGCCAACTCGGCCGCATGCCGAACCTGCGCTATGTACCCGTGGTGTCGGATGCCACTGCTGACGATGCATGGACGGGGCGCAGCGGTTTTGTGCACCACGCCGTGCTACAAGACCACTCCAACCTAAGCGGCCACCAAGTTTATGCATGTGGTGCACCCATTGTGGTGGAGTCGGCACGCAAGGATTTTTGTGCACAGGCGCAACTGCCCGAGGATCAATTCTTCGCCGACTCTTTTACTTCCGAAGCGGACAAACACGGAGCCTGACGCCGATCAATTCGAAAAATTGTATTGCGGCGACGACCAGTGGCGGCCGTCACCGGCCTTTGGCCTCCATCCATTCCCCGACAAGGATCCAGAGCCCCAAACTTGGCTGTGCGAAGACACCGGGCCTATTGCATCGATTGCGCAGTTGCTGTGCCACGCTGCGCGCTTTGAATTGTCGCTACCACAGGCCCAATCGGTTCTGGCCGAAGTGCTTGCCACGGTAGCGCAGTGGAAAGAAGTGGCAACGTCACCTGCGGCCGGCCTGCAGGCGCACGAAGTCGCGGACTTCGCGCAGGCGTTCGAAAACCCACTTGCTGCTCTATAAGCAGGCGCTGACCCGCAGAACAGGGCACGGGTGCTATAACTTTGGTAGCTGCTTGCGCACGCCAGACGTGCGCAAACGCCCTATTTGACCCACAAAGCCAAAATCAGCCCTGGGCTGCCAGCTTGCGCGCCAACTGCTCCAGCCGCGCCCGGTAGGCGCTGGCTTCGTAGTGGTGGTTGCGGGCGTTGTCGCTTTCCACGGCTGCCTGGGCCACGCGGGACGACACGGCCACCAGCAGGCGCGAGTCCAGCAAAGTGGGCAGTAGCTTGTGGACGCCAAAGTCGCCATCCTCGCGCGCCAGATCGGCCAGCGCGCGCACGGCGGCGGCCTTCATGGCCTCGTTGATCTGGGCGGCGCCCACGTCCAGCGCGGCGCGAAACAGGTAGGGGAAGCACAAGGCGTTGTTGACCTGGTTGGGGTAGTCGGAGCGGCCGGTGGCCATGATGGCTTGCGGCGCCGCCGCCATCACCAGCTCGGGGCGAATTTCGGGTTCGGGGTTGGACAGGGCAAACACCACCGGCTTGGCGGCCATGCTGCGCACCATGTCTTGGCTGGCTACGCCGGGGCCCGACAAGCCCAAAAACACATCGGCACCCACCAGGGCGTCGGCCAGGGTGCGCGCGGGCGTGTCACGCGCCCAGTGGGCCTTTTCGCCCTCGTCGCCTTTGGCACCACGGCCCTTGTAGATGACACCTTTGGAGTCGCACACCAGCACGTTTGCCTTGTTCAGGCCCAGGCTGACCAGTTGCTCCAGGCAGGCATTGGCAGCGGCACCGGCGCCGCTGCACACCAGTGTGGCGTCTTCCAGCTTTTTGCCCTGCAGGTGCAAGGCGTTGAGCATGCCGGCGGCCACCACGATGGCGGTGCCGTGCTGGTCGTCGTGGAACACGGGAATGGGCAGGCGCGCGCGCAGAGTGCGCTCAATCTCAAAACACTCAGGGGCCTTGATGTCTTCCAGGTTGATGCCGCCAAAGGTAGGGTGCAGGCTGGCAATGATGTCGATCAGGCGGTGCGGGTCGGTCTCGTCAATTTCGATGTCAAAGGCGTCGATGCCGGCAAAGCGCTTGAACAGCACCGCCTTGCCTTCCATGACCGGTTTGCCGGCCAGGGCACCGATATTGCCCAGGCCCAGCACGGCAGTGCCATTGGTGATAACGCCCACCAGATTGCCCTTGGCGGTGTACTCAAAAGCCAGCGCCGGGTTGTGCTCGATGGCCAGGCAAGGTGCTGCCACACCGGGGGAATAGGCCAGGGCCAGGTCGTCCATGCTGGTGACGGGTTTGGTCACGCTGATCTGGATCTTGCCGCCAATGTCGTCGCCGTTGCGGGCGCGGTGGTAGGCCAGTGCGGCCTGGGTCAGTTTGTTGTTTTCGGCGTCCACTAAGGACGGGGAGGCGGGAGCACTGATCGACATAAAAACCACTTTGCTGCAAATTCTTCGAGATAAACACCATTCACCACCGACCATGGCCCAGCGGCAACCTTCCATTTTCGCGCAAAAATGGATCGACCCCGAAATGCGCGCAATTTTGAACATGGAAATGCGAGTCCGACCGTAGCCCCATGGCGATTTACCTTGTCAAATCCAGAGGGCTGGGCGGCAGAGCGTTCTGCGCAGGTTAAGGAGGAGCCCGCAACGCGGGCGGGGGACACGGAGCAGAACGTTCTGCCGCCCAGCCCTCGGGCGCCCAAATTCAGGGAGAATGCAAGTCCGTGTCCTTGCCTGCCCCGCCCATGACCACCTCACCCATCCGCTCACAATACGAAGACTTCATGCGCCATGTGGCCACCACGGGCGTGGCCAAAACCGACCGCACCGGCACCGGCACCCAAAGCGTGTTTGGCTACCAGATGCGGTTCGATTTGAACGAAGGTTTTCCGCTGGTGACCACCAAGAAGGTGCATTTGCGCAGCATCATTCAGGAGTTGCTGTGGTTTCTGACCGGGTCGAGCAACAACAACTGGCTCAAAGAGCGCGGTGTGAGCATTTGGGACGAGTGGGCCCACCCGGAAACCGGTGAGTTGGGCCCGGTATACGGTGTGCAATGGCGCAGCTGGCCCACGCCCGACGGCGGCCACATTGACCAAATTGCCGAGGTCATCCAAACCCTCAAAACCAACCCCGACTCGCGCCGCATCATTGTGAGCAGCTGGAATGTGGCTGAGCTGAACAAGATGGCGCTGATGCCCTGCCACGCGTTCTTTCAGTTCTACGTGGCACCCGCCACTGAGGCTGGCGGCAAGGGCAAACTGAGTTGCCAGCTCTACCAGCGCAGCGCCGATATTTTTTTGGGTGTGCCCTTCAACATTGCCAGCTACGCCCTGCTCACCCACATGGTGGCGCAGCAGTGTGATCTGGATGTGGGCGACTTTATTTGGACCGGGGGCGACTGCCACATCTACAGCAACCACCACGAACAGGTGGAGTTGCAGCTGAGCCGCACACCTTTTGCCTACCCCACCTTGCACATCCAACGCCGCCCGCCCAGCATTTTCGACTACCAGTTTGAAGATTTTGAAGTGCGGGGCTATGAATGCCATAGCGCCATCAAAGCGCCCGTGGCCGTGTAACGGGCCCGGGCCCGCACTGCTTGTGAATCGACCGTCAACACCACCAGGAGAACCCGTATGAAGCTGCATCTAATCATGGCCCGCTCGGCCAACGGTGTCATAGGCAAAGACGGCGCCATGCCCTGGCACCTGCCAGAAGACCTGGCCAACTTCAAGAAGGTTACGCTGGGCAAACCGGTGATCATGGGGCGCAAAACCTGGGACTCGCTGCCAGCGGATGTAAAACCCCTGCCCGGGCGCCTGAACATTGTTATCACGCGCCAGAAAGACTGGAAGGCCGAGGGCGCCAAAACCGCCAACTCGCTGTTTGAAGCCATGGGCATGTGCCCCCTGGACGGCAATGCCTGGGTCATGGGCGGCGCCGAAATCTACAAGCTGGCCATGATGCTGGCCGCCACCGCCCTGGTCACCGAGATCGACGCCGAGTTTGAGGGTGACACCAAAGCCCCACCTTTTGGCGCCAGCTGGAAGGAAGTCAGCCGCGAGAGCCACACCTCGGCTACGGGGCTGAACTACAGTTTTGTCACCTACAAAAATACGTGATACCCGGATGAAACTCGCGACCTGGAACGTCAACTCCCTGAGCGTGCGCTTGCCCCAGGTGCTGGACTGGCTGGCCGCGCAGCAGGCATCGGGTGCGCCAGTGGACGTGCTGGCCCTGCAAGAGCTGAAGATGACGGACGACAAGTTTCCCATCGCCGCCGTCGAAGCCGCCGGCTACCAGGCACAGTGGTTCGGCCAGAAAACCTACAACGGTGTCGCACTGCTGTCGCGCACCGTGGGCAGCGATGTGGTCAAAAACATTCCGGGTTTTGACGACGACATGGCGCGGGTACTGTGCGCCAGCTACCCCAGCGCCCTTGGCACCGACAACGGCGACGAAATAGACAGCGGCACCCACAGCGCAGCGCAGCGTGAAGCAGCACAGGCCGTTCGTGTCATTGGCGCCTATTTTCCCAACGGTCAGGAGCCCGGCAGCGACAAGTTCGAATACAAGATGGAGTGGCTGACCGCACTGCGCCGCTGGGTGAAAGACGAGTTGAGCCGCCACCCGCGCCTGGTACTGATGGGCGACTACAACATCACCTTTGACGATCTGGACGTGTGGGACCCGGTGGGTCTGCGTGACACCATCCACTGCACCGAAGAGGAGCGCTACCACCTGCGCGCGCTCATCGCCCTGGGCCTGCATGACAGCTTGCGCCTGTTCGCGCAGCCGCCCAAAAGCTACTCGTGGTGGGACTACCGCGACTTCGGTTTCCGTCGCAACCGGGGCATGCGCATCGACCACATTCTGGTGAGTAATGCGCTCAAGCCCCTGGTAACCGGGTGCCACATCGATAAAACCCCGCGCCAGAACGCGCGCCCCAGTGACCACGCTCCGGTGGTGGTGACGCTGGCGTAATCTGGCGTATACCCCATTCTGATCGGCAAAAAGCCACCCGAAGGTGGCCTGTGCCAGCAGATGCCCACAAACCCTTTAGTGGCGGAAGTGGCGCACGCCGCTGAACACCATGGACACACCGCGCTCGTTGGCGGCGTCAATCACCTCCTGGTCGCGCATGGAGCCGCCGGGCTGGATGATGCAGGTGGCACCGTGGTCCACCACCACGTCCAGGCCGTCGCGGAACGGGAAGAAGGCGTCGCTCGCCACCACCGTACCCGCCAGGGACAGATTGGCGTGGCCGGCCTTGATGCTGGCAATACGTGCCGAATCCAGGCGACTCATCTGGCCGGCGCCCACGCCCATGGTCATGCCGTTTTTGCAGAACACAATGGCATTGGATTTGACGAACTTGGCCACGTTCCAGGCGAACAGCAGGTCGTTCAATTCATCTTGCGTGGGCTGCTTGGTGGTGACCACTTTCAGGTCGGCCAGGGTCAGTTCGTGGTTGTCCGCCGTTTGCAGCAGGATGCCGGAGCCAATGCGCTTCATATCCATGGCGTTGCGGCCATTGTCCCAATCGCTTGCGCCACCCTTTGGCAGGTCAATTTGCAGAATACGCACATTGACCTTGGTCTTGAACACTTCCAAGGCCGCAGCGGTGAAGCTGGGTGCCATCAGCACCTCGACAAACTGCTTGGAAATTTGCTGGGCTGCGGCTTCGTCAAGCTCCATGTTCAGGGCAATAATGCCGCCGAACGCACTTGTGGGGTCGGTCTGGAACGCCTTGCTGTAGCACTCCAGCGCGTTAGCACCTACTGCCACGCCGCAGGGGTTGGCGTGCTTGACGATGACGCATGCAGGCGTATTGAAGCTTTTCACACATTCCCAAGCGGCGTCGGCATCGGCGATGTTGTTGTAGGAGAGTTCCTTACCCTGCAACTGCTTGGCGGTGACCAGCGAACCGGGTGCGGGGACCAGGTCACGGTACAGGGCAGCGCTCTGGTGGCTGTTTTCACCGTAACGCAGGTCTTGCACCTTGATGAAGCGGCCATTGCTTTGGGCGGGGAACAAATCCAGCTTGGGCGCTGCCGCATCCGCAGGAGCATCCTCACCCACCTGGACGGCGGAGAGGTAATCGCTGATGGCGCCGTCATACTGGCTAATGCGGTTGAACGCGGCCACACCCAGGCCGAACTTGGTCTTGCGCGATACCTGGCCGTGGGCCTTGAGCTCGGCAATCACCGTGGCGTATTGGGATGCGTCGGTCAGCACGGCCACGTCTTTCCAGTTCTTGGCAGCGCTGCGCACCATGGCCGGGCCGCCAATGTCGATGTTCTCAATGGCATCCTCCAGCGTGCAACCGGCTTTGGCCACGGTGGATTCAAACGGGTACAGGTTGACCACCAGAAAGTCGATGGTGTCGATGGCGTGCTCCTTCAGTGCTGCCATGTGGGCAGGCACATCGCGGCGCGCCAGCAGGCCGCCGTGCACGCGGGGGTGCAGGGTTTTGACACGGCCGTCCAGCATTTCGGGGAAGCCCGTCATCTCCGCCACCTCGGTCACCGGCAGACCTTTGTCGGCCAGCAGCTTGGCGGTGCCGCCGGTGGAGAGCAACTTGATGCCTTGCGCGTGCAGGGCCTGCGCGAGTTCGACGATGCCGGTTTTGTCGGAGACGGAAAGTAGTGCGTTCATAAAGAGAAGGACTCAGGTGGTAAATAAAACGGTGTGGCCAAAACGGATCGAACGGGCGCGACGGCACCCCAACGTGGCTCAGGACGTGAGCTTGTGTTCCAGCAGCTTTTTGCGCAGGGTGTTGCGGTTCAGGCCCAGCCACAGGGCGGCCTTGGACTGGTTGTTATCGGCCTTGGCCATCACCACTTCCAACAGGGGTTTTTCGACCGCGCGCACCAGCATGTCGTGCATGCGGTCGGGTTCGGTGCCGCCCAGGTCGTCAAAGTAGCGCTCCAGGTTGTTGCGTACGCATTCTTCCAGCAGTTGTTTGCTCATAGTGCCAGTTCCATCAAGTCGTGCCCTACCGCAGGCTGCGCTCGGCGTGGGCGGGTATGCGATCCATCGTGTCGTTCAATGCATCCAGAAAATTGTTCCACCGCAGCCACCTGGGCGGCGCTGTCTTCCAGGGTGTTCATGTGGGCGCGAAACGCCTCGCCACCGGGCAAGGCCCGCAGGTACCAGCCGATGTGTTTGCGCGCCGAACGCACGCCAATAAATTCGTCGTACAGGCTGTAGTGGTCATACAAATGCTCCACCAGCAGGCGCTTCACCTCGCTCACCAAAGGTGGCGCGAGGTGCGTGCCAGTGGCCAGAAAGTGGGCAATCTCGCGAAAGATCCAGGGGCGGCCCTGGGCGGCGCGGCCAATCATCAAGGCGTCTGCTCCGGTGGCCTGCAGCACGGCAAGTGCTTTCTCGGGGCTGGTGATGTCGCCATTGGCCGCCACCGGAATGCGCACTGCGGCTTTAACTGCCGCAATGGTGTCGTACTCCGCCTCACCCTTGTAACCCTGCTCGCGGGTGCGGCCGTGCACGGCCAGCATCTGCACACCGGCGTTCTCAAAGGCCCGCGCCAGGGTGACGGCATTTTTGTGTGCCTGGCACCAGCCGGTGCGCATCTTCAGGGTGACCGGCACACCGCGAGGGGCGCAGGCGGCCACCACGGCTTCGACAATGGACAGGGCCAAGGCCTCGTCTTGCATCAGGGCCGAGCCTGCCCATTTGTTGCAGACCTTCTTGGCCGGGCAACCCATGTTGATGTCGATGATCTGGGCACCGCGCTCGATATTGAACAGGGCGGCGGCGGCCATCATGGGCCCGTCGGTACCGGCAATCTGCACGGCAATGGGACCCGGCTCACCGGCATGGGTGGCGCGGCGCACGGTCTTGAGGGAATTTTGCAAATCGGGACGCGAGGTCACCATCTCGCTCACCGCGTAGCCCGCCCCCAGCCGTTTGCACAACTGGCGAAACGGGCGATCGGTCACCCCCGCCATGGGTGCAACCAGCAGGGAATTCGCCAAAGCGAACGGGCCAATGTGCATACGGTGTGATTCGGAAGCGAAGGGGGTGGGCGGACCCGCGAATGCGGACAGGGGCGTATTCTACCTGCCCAAAATTTCAGCAATTGAAATGCTGGCGTGGTAGAGGTGCACTGAGAGCGAGATTCAAAGCGGCATCGAGAGCGGCATTGCCGACCGGGCATACTTTGCCACCATGCCCACCTGGTTAGACCCTCTGCTCACCCTGCTCGCCCTGCCCCAATACAGCTTGGGCACGGTGTTTGTGGTGTCATTTCTCTCGGCCACGCTGCTGCCCATGGGCTCGGAGCCGGTGGTGTTTGGGCTGGTGCAGCTCAACCCCGAACTTTTTTGGCCGGTGATTTTTGTCGCCACGCTCGGCAACACGTTGGGCGGTGCTGTGAGCTGGTGGATGGGGCTGGCCACCCACCAGGCGGTGGACCGGCACCGCCAGTCTGCCTACCATGTGCGGGCACTGCACTGGCTGGAGCGGCTAGGACCCAAGGCCTGTCTGCTGGCTTGGCTGCCGCTGGTGGGCGACCCGCTGTGCGCCGTGGCGGGCTGGCTGCGCCTGCCGTTTTGGCCTTGTCTGGTCTACATGGCGATTGGCAAGCTGGTCCGTTACACCCTGATGACGGCTGGGCTGATGGGGATTTTTGCTATCTTTTAGATAGCTGATTGCGCACATTCTACGAGGGCTAGAGGCCGATTTGGCATAAAAATGCTGACCCCGTTCCGTCATGCGATTTTTCACTGTGGGCTGCAGGGTCTTGGGGCTGGCCGCGGGCCGCATGGTGCGGGTACGCACAAATTGGCCCACGGCCAGCCCCAAGACCCTGCGGCGGCGTGTGGTGGTGGGCGGCGCGAGGGAATACCGGGTGCGGTCTGCCAGAATGGCGGGATACGGTGAATAGTACCGAAAAGAAGCCGCTTGGGGGCTGCAAGCTACTTACAGGAGGAATGGATGGTCAACTTATCGGGTAGTTCCCAACTTACCGAGCGCTTTCGGGTGCTCTGGATATTGCGTTAGCGGTTCCAATGACCAATCCAAGCGCCGTAGGTGAACTTGAAGCGGAGTGTCAGGCACTCTTCACTCAGCTTGCCGAAATTCAGAAAACCATACGTGAGAAAGTTTCTGTTCATGCTGACGGAAAGACCCTCAAAGGCAACGAACTTGTTGGTTGGCTCGGTGAAATCTATGGAAAGCTTCTCTTCAATGGAACGCTCGTAAGTGATAGAGAGGAACACGATTTCGTTGCGAACAACGGCATGAAGGTCTCAGTGAAGACAAGAAAAGGCTGGAACTCGGGATGGAAGCAGACGAGCGCAATTCCGAAAATTGAAGGAAGCGACTGCCCAACACATCTGCTTTTCGTTCACTTGAACGACGACTATTCAATTGACCGTATTTGGCTAATTGAGTGGAGCCACCTGTTGAGTACGGATAGATTCAAGAAACACATGGTGCGCGGGTCACAGCGCTCATTCATCTTTGCCATTGACGAGAAGAAAGACAAGGTCCATGTCGTTTACGGCAACAACCGCTAACCCGGCGGGTATGGCCGATCGCCGATTTGTGCGCGTTTGGCACCATGAGGCGATCGGCCATACCCGCCGGGGCAGGGCACGATTGCTATTTTTTGATAGCTGGTTGCGCACATTCCACGCGGGCTAGCGGCCTATTTTGCTTAAAAAACGCACAAGCCACTCAGCTCGGCAGCGCAAAGGTAACCACATGGTCCACCTCGGCGCGGATACCAATGCGGTCGCCAATGGCGTGGTCGTGGTGCGATGGCACCAGCGCCATGACCGTGTGGCCACTGTCGAGCTGCAGGGTGTACAAAAATTGGGCACCCCGAAACGCACGGCGCAGAATGGTGGCCTGGGTGGGCGCGTGGTCGTCGTGCACGATGTCGTCGGCCCGCAGCAGCAACTCACACGTCCCCTGCGGGTAGGCGTTGGGCAAGGGGCATTCGGCCGCATCGTCCAGGCGGCCCACCGGGGTGTCGACTGCCACGCCGCCGCCTTCACCCACCAACTGCGCCGGTAAAAACACGCCATGGCCAATAAACTCCGCCACAAACCGCGTGGCCGGGCGGTGGTAGAGCGCAAAGGCGTCGTCCCACTGGTGCAGCAGCCCGTCTTGCATCACACCAATGCTGTCGCCAATGGCAAAGGCCTCCAGTTGGTCGTGCGTCACAAACAGGGCGGTGGCCCCGGCGGATTTGAGAATGTCGCGCACCTCGTAGGCCAAGCGCTCGCGCAGGTCTACGTCCAGGCTGGAGAAGGGTTCGTCCAACAGCAGCAAGCGCGGCGCGGGTGCCAGCGCACGCGCCAATGCCACGCGCTGCTGCTGCCCGCCCGAGAGTTCGTGCGGGTAGCGTTTGCGCAAGCCCGCCAGGCCCACGCGCTCCAGGCATTCGTCCACCCGCTCCTGTGCGGCGCGGGGTGCAAGCCCCCGCAAGCCAAACGCCACGTTGCGCTCCACCGACAGGTGCGGAAACAGCGCGTAGTCCTGAAACACCATGCCAATGCGGCGCTGCTCAGCTGGCACATGGGCGCCCGCGCCCGCCAACTGCTGGCCACCCAAGGTCACACTGCCCGCGCTCATGGGCTCCAGCCCGGCAATGGCGCGCAGCAGGGTGGTCTTGCCACAGCCGGAGGGGCCAATCAGTACGCCAATACCACCGGGGGCCAGCGTGAACGACACCGACTGCACCGCCGCGCGGGCGGCACCGGGGTAATGAACCGATAACTGGCTGACGTGTAATGACATGGCCCGATTCTAATTACATACAATTCTCATTCAGTTACCCCCTGCTGCCCTCCGCGCCCCTCGTCCGTATGACACCCGCCTCCCCTTCTGCCGCCACGGCACCTGCCTACCCTTTGCCGCTGCGCTACTCGGCCTGGGCGCTGGCCGTGGTGGGCCTGCTGCTGCTGTGGCCATTGCTGGCCATCGTGGCATCGTGGTTGATGCTGGACACGGCGGGTCTGCAGACGCTGCAGGCCATGGCCCAAACGGTATTGCCGCGTTACGCACTGACCTCGCTGGTGTTGTGCCTGGCCGTGGGCATTGGCGTGGCGGTGGTGGGTGCCAGCGTGGCACTGGCGGTGACGGTGTTCACCTTTCCGGGGCGGCGTTTTTTTGAATGGGCCCTGCTGCTGCCCCTGGCGGTGCCGCCCTATGTGGTGGCCTATGGTTACACCGACTTTCTGCAATTTGGCGGGCCGCTGCAAACCACCCTGCGCGCGGCGCTGGGACTGGAGGGGCGTGTATTCCCCGAAGTGCGCAGCCTGGGTGGCGCGATCTGGGTGTTTACCTTCACCCTCTACCCCTACGTTTACCTGCTGGCCCGCACGGCCCTGAGCGAGCGCGCCACCTCGCTGCTGGAAGCCGCCGCGCTGCTGGGCGCGTCGCTGCGCCGACGCCTGTGGACGATTGCCTTGCCCCTGGCACGCCCCGCCATTGCCGCCGGTGTGGCCCTGGCGCTGATGGAAACCCTGGCCGATTTTGGGGTGGTGAGCTATTTTGGCGTGCAAAGTTTTACCGCAGGCATCTTCAAGGCCTGGCTGGCGCTGGACGACCGCTATGCGGCTGCGCAACTGGCCAGCATGCTGCTGGTGTTGGTGGCCCTGTTTTTACACACCGAGCAAAACGCCCAGAAACGCATGCGCTTCAGTGCCCGGCAGATCGCTGGACGGGGCAGCAGCCTGCAGGCCAAGCCCCTGCAGGGGCGCGCAGCGCTGGCCGCCATTGCGCTGTGCAGCCTGCCGCTGCTGGCCGGATTCGTGCTGCCAGTGGTATTTATGCTGCGCCCCTTGTGGGACGGTTGGAGCGATCTGCAGCTGGCACCATTTTGGGGCTGGACATTGAACAGCCTGCGCCTGGGCGGACTGACCGCAGCCCTGGCCACTGTGCTGGCGCTGGCCTTGGGTTTGCTGTACCGCGTGCGCCCTGGGCGACTCTCCACAGCGCTGGTAGGCGGCATCGGCCTGGGCTATGCCGTGCCCGGTGCGGTGGTGGTGGTGGGCCTGCTGCTGCCCTTGGGCTGGCTGCAACAGTGGATGCCGGGCAGCACGCTGGGCGCGTTGGTTACCGCCACCAGTGCGGGCATTGTGTGGGCCTATCTGGTGCGTTTTACCGCCGTGGCGCTGCAATCGGTGCAAAGCGGCTACAGCCGTGTGCCACGCAACCTGGACGAAACCGCCCGCCTGCTGGGTTGCAGCGGCTGGGCCCTGCTGGCGCGCGTGCACTGGCCGCTGCTGCGCCGCTCCACGGCGGCGGCCGCGCTGCTGGTGTTTGTGGATGTGATGAAGGAACTGCCCGCCACCCTGGTGCTGCGCCCCTTCAACAGCGACACCCTGGCGGTAATGGCCTACCAGCTCGCCCGCGACGAACGGCTGGGCGAGGCGGCCCTACCGGCATTGGCGCTGGTGCTGGTGGGCCTGATTCCGGTGATTTTGATCAGCCGGACGCTGCGCAGCCGCTAACCCGCCGCCCGCTTGCGGGATGTCTGTGTGGGGTGAGCAGATACATGTCCTGCTTTTTCAACCAAGCGGCCCGTAACGTACTTATGCAGCACACTCGCGATCAAGGTTTGGTAGGGCATTCCCTCCTCAAGCGCTTTGACTTGAATGTCGTTGAGATCAATAGATGACAGGCGAATATTCACTCTGCGATCCTTCACTGCGGTAGCCCTCGCTGCCGCCCTGAACCGCTCTAGTTCACCCTTTGTGGCGACCGACTTTAGACTGCCGTTCTCGAAGGCAGACAACACTTCGCGTTCATAGGCATCAACGTTTGGCATCGGGTTCACCTTGTTGCAAATAGTCCCGCGTTGCCTTACGGCTCGGGATCACGGTTTTGAGAAAAAAGTAATCCGCCTCCTCGACAAAAGGCACCAAATAAACGTACCCATCAAACGAAACGACAAGTACCCGCTGATTCGGATACATGGTCACGTTGGGGTGCTCGACAATATCCAGCAGTCCATCGGACTCAACCGCCACAACGATGCGCTCGAAAGACACCCCGCGAGTCAGCTTGAGCATTTCGTTTTTTTCGGCACTCCAGCGAAAGGGTTTCATCGGCGAATGTTACACTTCTGTGTGCCTTTTGTCACCACCCGTTCGCAGCTGAAAGGATCTAGGTTGAGCGCCAGGTTGGTCGCTTGCGGTTCGAGACATGGCTGCACACCACAAAAGCGCATCCAGCTATGAAAGTTATAGCATCAGCACATCACTTGAAATCTACCCGGTCCAGCATTTGCTGCACCTTCACCTGGTTCATACCCACTACGCTGATGGGCAGCAGTTCGCTCTTAAAGTCGGCCCCACCCATGGCACGCAGCGCCGGGTTGTCCAGTTTGACCCCTTTGGCCACAGGCCACTCGTTGTTGCCGTTGGCAAAGTGGTTTTGCGCGGCGGGGCTCACCAGGTACTCCAGAAACTTGACCGCGTTGTCGCGGTTTTTGGCATGGCGTGCCACGGCACCACCGGCCACGTTCATGTGGGTGCCCCAACTGGACTGGTTAGGGAACACCACACCCACCTTTTCGGCGATAGCCCGGTCAGCGGGGTTGGTAGAGCGCATCAGGCGCGCCATGTAGTAGCTGTTGGTGACGGCAATGCCGCACTCACCGCTGGCAACGCCTTTGATCTGGTCGGTGTCGCCACCCTTGGGGGGGCGGGCCATATTGGCAACCAGGCCCTGCAACCAGGCTTGGGCTTTTTCGGCCCCCAGATGTTCGGTCATGGCGCCAAACAGGCTCAGGTTGTAGGGGTGCGAGCCGCTGCGAATACACAGCTTGCCCTTGTTTTGGGGGTCGGCCAGTTTTTCGTAGGTGTCCACATCGGTCTTGTTAACCTTCACCTTGTCATACACCACGATGCGCGCACGGGTGGACAGGCCATACCAGCTAAAACCACCGCCATCGGCCACCTTGGAGCGCAAATGGGCGGGAACCGCGTCTTCCAGCACTTTGGAGCGCACCGGCTGAAACAAGCCATCCACATCGGCGCGCCACAGGCGCGCTGCATCCACCAGCAAAATTACATCGGCCGGCGATGCCGTGCCTTCGGCCTTGAGGCGCGCCAGAATGCCGGCATCGTCCGCGTCGACCCGGTTGATCTTGATGCCCGTGGCCTGGGTGAAGCCGCTGTACAGGGCTTCATCGGTCGGGTAATGGCGGGCCGAATACAGATTGAGCTCGTTGCTTTGGGCCTGTGCCAAGCCACAAAAACCCAGGGTGGCGCCAATGGCAGCCGCAATAACGGTGAAACGCATGGTGAATGACATGGAGAGGTTTGGAAGTCTTCAGTTTACATCAAATGCGATGAATTCGCATTTGCATTACAACCCCATCATTACCAAGAAGCTCTGCCCACAGGGGGCGGCGGGTGCCCCAGGCGGCACACCGGCACACAAGAAAAAAGCCCCTGAAATGCTACGATTTCAGGAGCTGCCTACGCACACCCAGCAAGCGCAAAAGCGCTTTTTGCTTCACATTCTCTGGTTCAGGAGCTGAACAGGAAGTTGGGCTTAAAACACTCATGAATGCTATGCATGCGTGTTAGATTGCCCATCTTATAGCGCATCTTGCCGGCGTCTTTGGCGCCCTGCTCGCCCTTGTAGGCAATAAAGTCGTCAAACGCAATGGTCTGGGCGCGGATATAGCCCTTCTCGAAGTCGGTGTGGATCACGCCCGCCGCTTGCGGGCCGGTGTCGCCCACATGGATGGTCCAGGCGCGCACTTCTTTCACCCCGGCGGTAAAGTAGGTTTGCAGGCCCAACAGGGTGTAAGCCGAGCGGATCAGGCGGTTCAGGCCGGGCTCGTCCTGTCCCAGTTCTTTCAGGAATTCCAGGCGGTCGGCGTCGTCCATTTCCGACAACTCGGCTTCGATCTTGGCGCAAATGGCCACCACCGGCGCATTCTGTGCTTTGGCAAACGCAGTCAGGCGGTCCAACAGCGGGTTGTCGGTGAAACCGTCTTCCGACACATTGGCCACAAACATGGCGGGCTTGGCGGTGATCAGGAAGAACTGTTGCAACAAGGGCCGCTCTTCCTTGCTGAAATCAAGGGTGCGCACCGGCTTGGCTTCGTTAAGTGCGGCCTGGCATTTCTCCAGAATGGCCACCAGCTTGATGGATTCCTTGTCACCCGAGCGTGCGGTCTTGGTGACGCGGTGCAGGGCTTTCTCAACGGCAGCCAAATCCGCAAGGCACAGCTCGGTCTGAATCACTTCAATGTCGGCAATGGGATCGACCTTGCCGGACACGTGAATCACGTTGTCGTCTTCAAAACAGCGCACCACATTGATGGTGGCGTCGGTCTCGCGGATATGGGCCAAAAACTTGTTGCCCAGGCCCTCGCCCGTGCTGGCACCGGCCACCAAACCGGCAATGTCCACAAACTCCACCACCGCAGGCACCATGCGCTCGGGCTTGACGATTTCTGCCAGCTGCGCCATGCGCGGATCGGGCACCTCCACAATGCCCACATTGGGCTCGATGGTGCAAAACGGGTAGTTCTCGGCAGCAATGCCGGCCTTGGTCAGGGCGTTGAACAGGGTCGATTTACCCACGTTGGGTAGGCCTACAATGCCACACTTCAAACTCATAAAAACCTCGAAAAAACGGAGGAGACAAGTGTATGCCATCCGTGCTGGTGCATCTGTTGTTGACAGTTTTACTGCTCTGGGCCTCACCGGGATGGGCCAACGGCACGTCCGCCAACGATGCCATCGTGCTCAACGGCAACGCACCGTCGTTTCAAATTGACAGCCCCCTGGGGACCTGGATTGACAGCGGCTCCAAAGCGACCATTACCGATGTGGTGAACGCGCCGGGCAATTTCAAATCCACGCCACCGTTGGCGCGCCAGCCGATTGCCATTTTCGATACCCTGTGGATCAAGCTGCGGGTGGTGCGCGCACCAGACGCTCCAGCGGCATGGACCCTGAATATTCCACTGCCCTATCTGGACTCCGCGACGCTGTACCAGGCCGACAGCCAAGGCAACTGGCGCGCACAAAGCGCCGGTGATACGCTGGCCCAGTCGCAATGGCACACGCGTGGCTTGTACCCTGACTTTGACATCCAGTTACCCACCGATGCGCCACACGACCTGTACCTGCAGGTACGCAACTTCACCCACCTGAACATTCCCATTCGCGTGGCCAGTGCCTCAGAGCGCGAAGCGCAGCGCCTGCGTGAAATGATTGGCCAGGGCCTGATGCTGGGCGCGCTGCTGAGCATGGCGCTGCTGTCGGTCATTCGGTACCTGGAGCACCGCAACCCGATTGACGGCTGGAGTGCCGGTTACGGGGTGATGATTACACTGACCATTGCCCAGATTGGCGGTGTGCTGAACGCCTTTTTCTGGACGCACGCACCCGAATTTGGCAACTACGCCAGCAGCGTCATGCCCGTGGTTGCGGTGGGTTGCGCGCTGCTGTTCATCCACTCTCTGTCGTCGCTGACGGCGCACCATGCCTACAACGCATTTTTGTCCAGCATCGGTTGGGCCTGCGTCGCATCGGTGCTGAGTTACGCCGTGTTGGACCGCTTTGTGGCCGAATGGATTTGCAATGTGGTGCTGCTTTGCGCAGTGAGCTTGGGCACGGTAATTACACTGTTGAGCTGGCGTGGAGGCTCTCTCATAGGCCGCTGGCTGATCGTCGCCATGCTGCCGCAGTTTCTGGGTGTGATGTACCTGCTGGCCGAAGCCTTGGGGCTGGTACCGCCGTTTTGGGAGATGCGCTACATCACCTCGGTCAGTGTTGCCTTGTCCGTACCTGCGCTGATCTACGCGCTGAGCCAGATTACCCATGACCGCAAAGAACTGGTGGTGCGCGCCCGCCACCTGCCGACCCAGGATGCATTGACCGGCTTATTGATTCCTGAAGTTTTCCAAAGCCATCTGGAGCAGGCCGTGCAACGCGCCATCGACAGCCGTGAACCGGTGGGACTGGTGGTGGTGCGGGTCATCAACTACGACTTCATCCGTTCCACCTATGGCGACGCCACTGCCGAACACTGCCTGCTGCGCGCCGTCATCAAGCTGCAACGCGTGCTGCGCGATGCCGACCCCGCGGGGCGCGTGGGCAGCGCCGACTTTGCCCTGTTGCTCAACGGCATGCCCAGTCGCCAGGCACTGACCGAACGCATGGTGACCCTGATTGCCTCGGGCCTGATTCCGCTACCCAACCTGGTGCCCGAAGTGACTCTGCAGTTTCAGGCCACCTGCCTGCTGCTGCAGGAAAACCCGGTACCAGCGGACCGCGTCATCAGCGACCTCCAAAACCTGCTGGCCGAAATGTCGCCGCGTACCCGCCGCCCCATACGCTTCCTGGAGGCATTGCCCACCGAAGCCAATCTCCCTGCCGATTCGCTCCACGAAGACGCACCTACCCGCCCGGCACAGCCGGACTGAACACCGCCAGTCACTGCTGCGCCAAGGGTCTTGCGGGCCTTTTACAATGCCCCCATGACTAGACCCTTCGATATTTGCATCCGTGGCGCCGGCATCGTGGGGCGCACGCTGGCGCTGCATCTGGCCGGCAAACAGCTGCGGGTGGCGCTGTGCGCGCCGGGCGCTTCCCAGATCACGCCGTCTGTGGATGGCATCGCCAGCGACACCGGCAACCGTGATGTGCGGGCCTATGCGCTCAATGCCGCCTCGCGTACGTTGCTGGAAGCGGTGCGCTGCTGGCCGCAGGAGCCCTACTCCACCGCCGTCCAGGCCATGCAGGTGTTTGGCGATGAAGGCGGCGCGGTGCGCTTCACCGCTACCGAACAAGGCACCGACGCCTTGAACTGGATCGTGGATGTGCCGGCACTCGAATCCCGCCTGGGCGAAGCGGTGCGTTTCCAGCCCCTGATCGAACTATTCGACACCCCCCAAAAGGCCACCCTTACGGTGGTGTGCGAGGGCAAAACCAGCCACACCCGCAGCGAGTGGGGTGTGGAGTGGGACCTGACCCCTTACAACCAATGGGCGCTGGCGACCCGCGTGCAATGCGAAAAATCCCACGCGCAAATTGCCCGCCAATGGTTCAACGCGGGAGAGATTCTGGCGATTTTGCCGCTGGGCGGGGCCCATGGCAAAGTGTGCGCGGTGGTCTGGTCGGTCAGCCCCGAGCGCGCGCAGGCCCCTGCAGGCCGATAGCGACGATGCGTTTTGCAGCGCGCTGGTGCAAGCCAGCCACAATGAACTCGGTGCCCTGAGCCTGACCAGCCAGCGCGGCATCTGGCCCCTGCAGCAGGCTTTGGCCCGGCGCTGGTGCGGCACGGCCGAATCCGGAGCCTGGGTACTGGCCGGCGACGCCGCCCACAATGTGCACCCGCTGGCCGGACAGGGCCTCAACCTCGGGCTGGGCGATGTGGCCGAGCTGGTGCAAGTGCTCAGCACCCGCCCCTACTGGCGCAGTGTGGGCGATATGCGTCTGCTGCGCGCCTATGAGCGCGCCCGCAAAGCCGACTTTGCCCTCATCGGCAACACGGGTGACGCCATTCAACAATTATTTGCCAACCCGAATCCAGCCCTGCAGACCCTGCGCAACTGGGGCATGAACCAATTCGGCCACAACGGCCCCCTCAAACACTGGATCACCCAGCGTGCCATGGGCAAAGCCCATACAACCCCTCCACCACGGAAAGTTTCGCCATGAAATCTGTTGCCCTGTCTCTGATTGGTATCGTCGCCGCACTGGCCTGTTCCGGCGCCGTGGCGCAGGAAGCCGCCATTCGCAAAAACATGGCCGAACGCGTGCCACAGTTCAAAAATATCGACGAAGTGTCCAAAACCGGCATACCCGGCCTGTACGAAATTCGCATCAATGGCGCCGAAATTTATTACACCGACGCCCAGGCCAACTACCTGATCCAGGGCAGCCTGATCGACACCAAGCAGCGCCGCAACCTGACCGAAGAGCGCGTGGAAAAACTCACCGCTATCCAATTCGACAAGCTGCCGCTGAAAGACGCTTTCACCATCGTGCGCGGCAATGGGCAGCGCAAACTGGCGGTGTTTGAAGACCCCAACTGCGGCTACTGCAAACGCTTTGAGCGCGATTTGCAAAAGGTGGACAACGTCACGGTGTACATGTTCCTCTACCCCATCCTCGGGCCGGACTCGCTGGACAAATCCAAAGCCATCTGGTGCGCCAAAGACCCCGCCAAAGCCTGGATGGACTGGATGGTGCGTGACCAGACCCCGACCACCGCCAGCTGCGACACCACGGCTTTGAACCGCAATGTGGATTTCGGGCGCAAGTACCGCATCACCGGCACACCCACCCTGCTCTTTACCAACGGAAACCGGGTACCCGGTGCGGTGGACGACAAGCAGGTCGAAAAAATGCTGTCGGAAGCCAAGGGTTAATGGCGACCACCACGCAGCACCCGGCGCCGGTGCATTACCGGGTCGAAATTGCCGACCTGCACGCCCACCTGTTTGGCATCACCCTTACCATTGCACGCCCAGCATCCACACAAGAGCTGGTCTTGCCGGTGTGGATTCCGGGTAGTTACTTGGTGCGCGAGTTTTCCAAAAACCTGCAAGGCCTGCAGGCACGCCAGGGCAAACGCCTCCTGGCGGTGCAGCAGTTCGACAAGCACCGCTGGCAGGTGGACGCCAAAGCCGACCAGCCCCTCACGGTGCAGTACCAGGTGTATGCCTTCGACAATTCCGTGCGCACCGCCTGGCTGGACAGCCAGCGCGGTTTTTTCAACGGCACCAGCCTGTGCCTGCAAGTGGCCGGCCAGCAAAACCAGCCCCACGCGCTGGAGCTGTTCGCTACTGATTCGATAGCGCACTGGGCAGTTGCCACGGGCGCAACAGCCCAAAAAGTCACCAAGAACGGCTTTGGTACCTACCTTGCACCCAACTACGACACCCTGGTGGACTGCCCGTTCGAACTGGGCACCTTCTGGCGCGGCAACTTTACCGCCGCTGGCATACCGCACCGCTTTGTGGTGGCCGGCGCCAGCCCCAGTTTTGACGGCGACAAGCTGCTGGCCGACACCCGCGCCATTTGCGAGGCCGAAATGGCTTTCTGGCACGGCAACGCCGAATGCTACAAAACCGATAGCGCACCCCGCACGTCCAGCAAGCGCAAACGGCCTATTCCATTTACAAGCTACGTCTTCATGCTGAACGCCGTGGGCGACGGTTATGGTGGTCTGGAGCACGCCAACTCCACCGCGCTCATCAGCGAACGCAAAGACCTGCCGCGCCTGGCGCGCACCAGTCTGGCGCCCACCACCCACAAGCAGCCCGAGGGCTACACCACGCTCTTGGGGCTCATCAGCCACGAATATTTTCACAGCTGGAACGTCAAGCGCCTGCGCCCGGCTGAGTTGGCAAGCTACGACTACACGCAAGAGAACTACACCGCGCTGCTGTGGTTTTTTGAAGGCTTTACCAGCTATTACGACGACCTGATCCTGCGCCGTGCGCAGTTGATCGACAACACCACCTACCTGAAACTGCTGGCCAAAACCATCAACCAGGTGGCACAGACCCCCGGGCGCAAGCTGCAAAGTGTGGCGCAGGCCAGTTTTGACGCGTGGGTCAAGTACTACCGGCAGGATGAAAACACGCCCAACGCCACGGTGAGCTACTACACCAAAGGTTCGCTGGTGGCGCTGTGCCTGGACCTGACCCTGCGCGCCGAGGGCCACACCACACTGGACGATGTGATGCGTGCGCTGTGGGCACGCACCCAGGGCGGCCCCATGGCGCAGGCCGACCTGCTGGCTGTGTTGGCCACGTTGGGCCAGCGCTCCTATGCCACGGAAATTGCCCAGTGGGTGCACAGCACCGAGGAATTGCCGGTGGCCGCCCTGTTGGCACGCCACGGCATCCAGGTGCACCAGGAACCGGACCAGGTAGCCCAACAACTGGGCCTGCGCGTGAAAGAAAGCAACGGTCTGTTCATTCAGCAAGTCTTGCGCGGCGGACCGGCCGAGAAAGCCGGTTTTGCCAGCGGCGACGAGTGGCTGTCCATCGAGGCCCCCAGCGGTTCCGCACGACCACAAGGCGGCCCCTGGCGCATCCACACGCTGGAGGACATGACCCTGTACGGCGGCAACGCCAAAAAACTGGGCTGCCTGGTCGCGCGTGACAAACGCCTGCTGCAACTCACCTTGACCCTGCCCGCTGCAAGCCATGCCGTGCGCCTGGGTGTGGCGGACGCGGCCAAGGCCGAACGCTGGCTGGTTAACGCGATCGCGTAAACCGATACCACCCCACCACCTCCCAAACGGCAAAATTTTGGCTATAATCTGCGGCTGTCGGTCGTATAGCTCAGCTGGTTAGAGCGCAGCATTCATAATGCTGATGTCGGTGGTTCAAATCCACCTACGACCACCAGTCATTTCAAGCCCAACTCTTTCCAGTTGGGCTTTTCTTTTTCAAAATCCCCAACGTTTTCAAACACTTACGGCAACTGCCTCTTGAGTGCTGCGCTCCTGCATTTGCGCCATTTTGGGCTTTTTTGGCGTAAAAGTCGGCGTTTTCTCTCTCTGTTCTCTGTTTGTCTCTTGACTGTTCAAAAGACCACTTCCAATGAAATCAACCACTTACGCGGGGGCAGTTTGCAAAGTGTTCTGGTGGGTTGGAGCGACTGAGAACGAAGAAAGGCTGAAATCCGCGCATTTTTCCGCCATGGCCACACGTTTTGGATTCGCGTTGCATAGCAGTGCAAGTCAAGAAGTCCGTGCGTTTACGTTGGCATGACCGGACTGGACCCGGACGTGCGCTTCGATAAACACAAGGCTGGCATTCGAGCCAACCGATACGTACAGGAATATGGCCAGCGCTTGTTGCCAGAAATCTATGCGCTATACAACCCACTGACCTACGACGAGGCCCGAAGTCTGGAAGTGGAATTGGGCATCGATCTGCGCGAGGGCGGGTTTGGGGTCTGGCAAGCTTGATTGAGGTGCAAATTTGAAGGACTGCTGTCCAAGCAGGTACTGTCGCTCAGAGTCACGGGGCCCTGTGACAGGAGGGAAAGCTGACGGCCACCGATGGCCGCTTCCGGGCAATCCAGTTTCATGATTTTGAAGACCGACCAACTGACGTTCGTGGCGGTCGCCTTGGTGCCCTTAGCGGAAATTGGGCAGCTTGGTTCGCCGTCATCATTGCAGTCATTGATGTTCGCTTAATCGGCACGGGCTACCACGAGACTATTGGTGGACTTCGGCTCATTGGTCCTCACGACAATGGATGCCCGCTGATGATGCTCGTCTCAGTTCTCAGTGTTCCGCTTGACCGGATGACCCCCTCATCCTTTCAACGCTCAGGTGTCCCCGACAACAGCTGATCGGTTCCCATGCGAGTACGACCACTTCGCATTTTCAAGATTTCACTTTTCGCATTCAGTGGTAATCGCAGGCCTTTTGATGTAAGATAGTACTTAATTACTAGCTTAAATTATTTTTAACATGGTCACTTCACTAAACGTCCAATCAAAACTACCTGCGGACGAGCGACGCGCTGTCACTGTCGAGGCGGTCATCGCGCTGGCGGGCTCGCAAAACCCCAGCGACATTACGACTGCGGCCATTGCAAAGCACATGAATTTGACTCAGGGGGCGCTATTCAGGCACTTCCCCAGCAAGGATTCCATTTGGCAATCCGTCATGGAGTGGGTGGCAGACCGCCTGCTGGCGCGAATCGACAGCGCAGCAGAGGGCACTTCCTCACCACTGAGTGCGATGCAGGCCATGTTCATGAGCCACATCGACTTTGTGGTGGAAAACCCCGGCGTGCCACGCATGATGTTCGGTCAACTGCAAAGCACCGAGGAGACGGCTGCCAAAAAAATGGCGCAAACGTTGATTCAGCGCTATTCCGAACGTATATGTGCACGCATCGAGGAGGGCAAGGTGATCGGGGAAATCACTTCCGAGGTGGATACCCAGGCTGCCGCCACGCTATTCGTCGGAACCATTCAGGGCCTGGTAATGCAGTCCTTGCTGTCGGGGGATCTTCTTCGCATGCACGCAGACGCGCCTGGTGTCTTTGCAATTTATCAACGTGGTATGAGGAACGTCCAATGAAAAATTTCATCTCACTGCATGGCCGAACCATCGCGTTGGCGAGCGTCCTTTTTCTATTGGCGGGCTTGCTCGGTTACGTTGCGCTGAGGGCCGGGCCCATGGCACCGGTTGCCGTTACGGTGATTAGCGTAGACAGCCAGTCTATCAAGCCGGCTTTGTTCGGTATCGGTTCAGTAGAAGCACGGTTTACCCACAAGATAGGTCCCACCTTCGCCGGACGGATCAAGCGTGTGGAGGTTCAATCAGGCGATCGCGTCGCAAAAGGCCAAGTGCTGGGCGAGATGGACCCCGTCGATTTGGACGACAAGATCGGCGCCCAGGAGGCGACCTTAAAGCGGGCGGAGGCTACCTTGTTGGCGGTTGAGGCGCAAGTTCAGGAAGTGGGTGCCCGGAAAGCGTTCGCAGAAATCCAGACCAAGCGCTACGAGCAACTGCTGGTCGCCCGCTCGGTCAGCGAAGAAGGTGCAGAGGCAAAACGACAGGAATTGCAGATTGCGCAGGCATCCTTGTCAGCGGCCCGCGCCAACCTTGATGCATCGCGCCAGGAACTGAACCGTGTGCGGGCAGATCGTGACGGACTGGTCCGCCAGCGGGCAAATCTGCGTCTGATTTCGCCGGTGGATGGAATCGTTACCCGCCGCGACGCCGACCCAGGCACCACCGTGGTTGCCGGACAAGCGGTGGTTGAAGTGGTCGAGCCCAGCAGTATTTGGGTCAGCGTGCGCTTTGATCAGCAGCGCGCACAAGGGCTGAGCGCCCAACTTCCGGCACAAATCGTCCTGCGCTCGCGTGCCAGTGACTTCCTGCCTGGACAGGTATTGCGCATTGAACCCCATGCCGATGCCGTGACCGAAGAAATTTTGGCCAAGGTGGCGTTTTCACAAATCCCGCAAGTACTGCCGCCGATTGGTGAGCTGGCGGAAGTTACGGTAGCACTGGCGGCACAGGAGTCGATGCCAGTCGTGCCTAACGCCAGCATCCAACGTGTGGATGGTCGCCTCGGTGTGTGGGTGGTTGAGGACGGCAGCTTGCGTTTTGCACCGATCAAAACCGGCGCAACGGACCTTGAAGGCCGCGTGCAGATTCTCCAAGGTCTCAGTGGTGGCGAACAAATTGCGGTGTACAGCTTCAAGGCGCTGGATGCCAACAGCCGCATCAAGGTGGTGGACCGTATTGTGGGCAAGTCATCATGATCAGCCTGGCCGGACGCGACATTCTGCATGCCTGGGGCAAGTTCGTGTTCACCGGTATCGGACTCGGGCTATTGATCGGCGTGACGCTGACCATGGCTGGCGTGTACCGGGGCATGGTGGACGATGCCAATGTGCTGCTCGACAACAGCGGTGCTGACCTTTGGGTCGTTCAAAAGGATACCCAAGGCCCATATGCAGAGTCCTCAAGCATTTACGACGACACCTACCGCAGCATTCTGGGCCTATCGGGCGTGGCGCGCGTTGCCAATGTCACTTACCTGACCATGCAGGTCAGCCAACTTGGGGACGGTAAAGCACGGGATGTGCGCGCCATGGTGGTCGGTATTCCACCTGACGGTGCAGGTCATCCCGGGCAACCCGGCTACCTGGTTGAGGGACGGCGACTGACCCGTGGTCATTACGAGGCGGTAGCCGACATTGCCAGCGGCTTCGCGCTGGGGGACCGCATCCGCATTCGGCGCAACGAGTACACCGTGGTGGGGCTGACCCGCCGCATGGTCTCCTCGGGCGGTGACCCGATGGTTTTTATTCCATTGAAAGATGCGCAGGAGGCCCAGTTTCTCAAGGACAACGATGCCATTCGGGCACAACGAGCCCGTACAGCACAAAGCCCGGCACTGAACCGCCCCGGCGTGCCCGGCTTGCTGGATGCGGTAATCGCCTCGCAAAGTACCAATACCTCGGTCAATGCCGTGCTGGTGCAGATAGAACCCGGCACAGACCCGGAGGCTGTGGCCGAACCCATCAGACGCTGGAAGCACCTGAGCGTCTACACGCGATCACAGATGCAGGGCATCCTGATCGAGAAATTGATTGCCACAGCGGCCAGGCAGATTGCCATGTTCCTGGTGATTCTGGCCATTGTCAGCGCTGCCATCGTTGCATTCATCATCTACACCCTGACGATGGGCAAGATCCGGGAGATCGCAGTGCTCAAACTCATTGGCACCACCAACCGCACCATTGCCGGGATGATTCTTCAACAGGCGGTGGCTCTGGGCTTGATCGGGTTTGTGGTCGGTAAAGTTTCAGCCACGTTCTGGGCACCGGTCTTTCCAAAATACGTGCTATTGGAGTCTGGCGACGCTATTCGCGGTTTCGTGGCGGTGGTGGTGATATGCGTACTGGCCAGTGTGCTGGCAATTCGCGCCGCGCTCAAAGTTGACCCAGCGGAGGCCATCGGTGGATAAACAACATTCTGACTCCTCTGCGCGTGGCATCCGCATTGAAGGACTTAAAAAGCGCTACGGCCACGGCGACATGGCGGTGGACGCACTCAAGGGCGTCAACATGGTCGTCGCACCCGGTGAAGTTGTGGGGTTGGTTGGACCATCAGGCTCGGGCAAGAGTACGTTGCTTAAATGCCTGGGTGCCATCATTGAGCCAACATCCGGGCGCATGGTGTTGGGCCAGGATGTTATTTATGACAACGGCTGGAAAATCTCCGACCTGCGCGCCCTGCGGCGCGACAAGATTGGATTCGTCTTCCAGGCCCCCTACCTGATCCCATTCCTGGACGTGACCGACAACGTCGCCCTGCTACCCATGTTGGCGGGTGTTCCCAACGCTGAGGCGCGCAAAAAGGCGCTGGCATTGTTGACCGCACTGGATGTACAGCACCGTGCCAAGGCCATGCCATCGCAGCTCTCCGGTGGCGAGCAGCAACGGGTGGCGATCGCCCGCGGGTTGGTCAATCGACCCCCAGTGATCCTGGCCGATGAACCCACAGCGCCACTGGACAGCGAGCGAGCGCTGGCCGTGATCCGCATCCTCAATCAGATGGCCAAGCAATTCGACACCGCAATCATCGTCGTCACCCACGACGAAAAAATCATTCCCACCTTCAAGCGGATTTACCACATTCGCGATGGCGTCACCCACGAAGAGGCGGGTGAAGGTCGTGGAATCGACTGACAGCCATTCACTCAATCCCTTTGACAACCTGGAATCCCAAATGAAACAAAATCCGTCTCGCCATCACCCTGCCCTCGTCAGTCTGCATTGGCTACTGGCTCTGCTCATCATGCTTGCGATGGGTATGGGCACCTTCGTATTGAAGGACATTCCCAACACGTCTCCCGAAAAACTTGGCGCCTTACAGGGCCACATGATCATGGGTTTTGCCATTGGCGCCCTGATGATGGCGCGCTTGATCGTTCGCCTGCGCACAAGTCACCCGCAAGTTGCCTCTACGGGTAGCAACGCACTGAACTTGCTGGGAAAAGGCGCGCATGTGGGTCTGTACCTGCTGGTCTTCGCCATGGCCGCCAGCGGTGCCGCCACAGCACTGCAAGCGGGATTGCCGCAGATGATTTTTGCGGGCAGTGCCGGATCGCTGCCGGACAGCTTCGCAATCTATACGCCGCGCGTGGTTCACGGCTGGATCGCAAAACTGCTGATGGCACTGGTGGCCCTGCACGTTGTGGGAGTCGTCTACCACCAGTTCGGGCTCAAGGATCGCCTTCTGTCACGCATGTGGTTTGGACAGCGTTAGGCAGTCGAAACCGCGCTAGCTGGATGCGCCCATGAAATACAAAAACGCACGAACCGCAAAGAGAATTGCCATGGCTGCAATCGGCACGCTCATGGCAATGATCGGCGCAATGACCTGGGCTGACGACGGCACAGATACCCCCACACTGGCCCTGCGCAAAATCATGCAAGACATGGATAAAAACATGCACAGCATGGCGGATGCCATCTCGCAAAAGGACTGGCCATTGGTGGAAAAAATCGCACCCCTTATTGCAGATCATCGCCAGCCGCCATTTTTTGAAAAAATGCGCATCATGGGGTTCGTTGGCACCAGCGTCAGCAAGTACAAAGCCTATGACGGTTCCGTTGTCGAACAGGCTCAAGCCATCGGTAAGGCAGCTAAGTCCAATGACGTCCAAGGAACGGAGCTGATATTTCGCACGCTCCAGGCGAGTTGCGACAGCTGCCATAACGAGTTTCAAAAGCCTTTTGTGGCGCACTTCTACGGCAAGAAAGATGCCGTTCAGTAGTGCCTTTTCACCTTGAACGAATAGGAAATTTCTCATGAATACTTCTACACAAGCGCAGCAACGCGGGTTGATGTTGTGGGTTATTTCCTTGGTAGCGATCGGGTTCGGTTTGCTGACCCTCAAGGAAGGCGGCACGATCCTGTTTGGCAATGAAGTTGCGCGCGCCGCCGCTGGCAACTATGTGCCGTTTGTGCTTTGGTTCAATTTCTTGGCGGGCTTCGCCTATGTCGTCGCCGGTGCCGGGCTATGGCTGAGCCAGCGCTGGGCAGTGTGGTTAGCCATTGCCATCGCCATAGCGACGTTCTTTGCCTTCGCGGCATTGGGCGAGCATGTCGATTCCGGTGGAGCCTACGAACGGCGAACCCTAGTCGCCATGAGCCTACGAACCTTGGTATGGGTGACGATTGCAACGATTGCCTGGCGCGGCTTGGCTCGGCGCGTGATGTGATGCAAGCCATTGCCTGCACCTCGGCACTGTAGAAAAGACAACATCGGAACAAGGAGAAACACGATGAACATTCATTACCTGCAACAAGTGCCGTTTGAAGAACTCGAAGGCGGAGGTGTCAAATGAAAATCACGTTCCTGGGCGCAGCACGCGAAGTAACGGGCTCCTGTTATTTGGTCGAGACCGATCACTTGCGTTTTCTGATCGATTGCGGCATGGTGCAAGGCGGGCGGGAGGCCCCGGCACGAAACCACAAGCCGTTTGATTTTGATCCGCGTTCGATCGACTTTGTGCTGCTCACCCATGCCCATATTGATCACAGTGGCCTACTGCCAAAACTGGTGCTGAACGGCTTTGGTGGCCCCATCTACACCACCCGCGCTACTACCGACCTGCTGGGCGTGATGCTGCCCGACAGTGGCCACATTCAAGAGATGGATGCCGACCGAGCGAAGCGACGACACAGGCCTGATGCACTCCCGCCGATTTATACCGTGCAGGATGCAAAGAACTGCCTCGAACTATTCCGGCCGGTTGACTACGACGAGCGCTTCGCACCACATCCATCGGTGGCGTGCTGCTTTCGGGATGCAGGGCACATTTTGGGCTCAGCCATCATTGAAATATGGGTAACTGAAGACGGCGTCACCCGCAAACTGGTGGCCTCTGGCGATCTGGGGCAGCCTGGGCGCCCCATCCTCAAAGATCCCACACGCATCGAAGAAGCGGATGTGCTGTTGATCGAGTCCACCTATGGTGACCGTAACCACAAGGACCTTCCCACCACCTTGGCCGAACTGGCTGATATCGTCGACCACACCTTGTACAAGCGCAAAGGCAATGTGATTGTTCCGGCATTCGCAGTGGGGCGCACACAAGAGATCATTTACCACCTGCACCAGCTCACCGAGCAGGGCCGCCTAAGCCACCTCAACATCTACGTTGACTCGCCCATGGCGGTGGCGGTGACCAACATCACGAAAAAGCATTTCGAGCTGTTTGATGCCGAAGCGCACCGCATCACACAATGGCATGCGCAAGCTAAAAATCTGCCCACGATGCACTTTGTGGCTGATGTTGCAGAATCCATTGCACTCAACCAGATTCGCTCCGGCGCCATCATCATTTCCGCCAGCGGCATGTGTGACGCCGGGCGCATCAAGCATCACCTGCTGCACAACCTGGGGCGGCCCGAATGCGGTGTGCTTATTACCGGCTTTCAGGCCGGTGGCACGCTCGGGCGCCGCTTGGTGGATGGTGAGAAAGTGGTGCGTATTTTTGGCGAAGAAGTTGCCGTGCGCGCGTCCATCCATACCCTGGGCGGCTTCTCGGCCCATGCCGATCAAAAAGCACTCATGGCGTGGGCAAGCGGGTTCAGCAAACCACCAGGACGCACCTTTGTGGTTCACGGCGAAGCCGCTGCCGCCAACAACTTTGCGCAACAGTTGCGCACTGAGAAAAACTGGACTGTGGACGTGCCAGCAATCGGTCAGAGCTATCAGCTATGAGCACCACCAACAGGGTGCAGGAAGCGCAACTTGAGGCGATTCTTGCGCACCCCTCTTACCGCCTGGCCCATGAAGACCAGGAGTTATTGGCGGATGCCGATTCGCGCCCGATCCGGCTTCAACTCGAATTGCTCAAGCCCGAGCGCTATTTGCGCCGCCACAAAATTCAGTCGACTGTGGTGGTGTTTGGCAGTGCGCGTGTGACCTCGCCCCAGCAAGCCCAGGCCACCTTGGCGGAAGTGCAAGCCCGCGCCAGTTCAAACCCGAACGACGACCGCCTGCCAGCAGCCATGACCCGAGCCCGTCAACAAGTGCGTCAATCGCACTATTACGAAGTGGCCAGGCGCTTCGCGGAAATTGTCTCCCTGCGGTTTCAAGAGGAGGGTCGGCGAGATTTTGTGGTGGTGACCGGGGGTGGCCCCGGCATCATGGAAGCGGCGAATCGGGGCGCCTTCGACGCGGGTGCGCGCAGCATTGGTTTGAACATCACGCTGCAACACGAGCAAGCCCCCAATCCGTTCATTACACCTGGCCTGTGCTTTCAGTTTCGCTACTTCGGGCTGCGAAAAATGCATTTTTTGATGCGCGCCAAGGCCTTGGTGGTTTTCCCGGGTGGCTTTGGCACCATGGATGAGTTATTTGAAGTGCTTACGCTGGTGCAAACCGGAAAAGTCAGCCGGGTACCGATTGTTCTGGTGGGAACCGATTTTTGGCGCAAGGCGATCAACTTTGATTTTTTGATCGAAGAAGGTTACATCGGTGCGCAAGACGTGCAACTCTTCACCCTCGTCAACACGGTGGAAGAAATTATTGCTACCTTGCAAAAGTTCTATGGTGGGAATCCGCCAGCTCAAGACGCCAATCAGGATTGACCATGCTGTCGGACAAAGTTCAGCCCCACCCAAGTAGTTGCCAAACCGGCTACAGGAGACGCTTGCCAGCAACGGCACTCGTACTGGTTCTTTGCGCTGCGCCTGTCAGCGCACAAACCGTTAACACACCCGATTCTGATGTCCAGGCATGCAATGCTTCCAATGCGATCAGATTCCGAGGAGCAACCGCCAGACTGGAGAATGATCTCTTTGCAGACACCGATCAAAACTACACCAGTGGTGTGGCATTCACCGCCGTCTCGCACGACATCTTCGGCAAGTTGAACTTGGCGTGTTTGCCTGCTGCAGTGCGTTTGCACGCAGCGCTCATCTCATATCTTGACCCTGGGTTTTGGGCTGATGCGAACAACCCCGCTCACGCGCAAAACGTGGTTGTGAAATTTGGCCAGTCGATGTTCACACCGAGGGACTCAACCCGAACTGATTTGATTCCCGACGACCGTCCATACGCAGGCTTGCTTTACGTCGGCATGTCATGGAATCGCCGCAAACACGAGCCCCACAACAACACGGAAGTACTTGAAACCCGCGAGATTACTCTTGGAGTTATCGGTCCGCTGGCACTGGCACAACCCGCTCAGGACTTAATTCACGATGTGATCGGTGCTGAGCGGTTCCAGGGTTGGGACAACCAGTTACGCAACGAGCCCGCAGTTCAAATGGCGCTGGACCGGAAATTCAAAACTTACCAAGGCGCAGGGGCAATTCAGCCGGGATTTTCTGCCGACTACATCCGTTCGCTAGGACTGCAACTCGGCAACATAGAAACCTCTGGGACCGTGGGTATCGAAGGCCGCATTGGCTGGAATATTCCCAATGACTTCGGCACCTATCCGATTCGCCCTGGTGCTGAAAACCGCCCACCCTCGGCTGCCTCTATTCATGGTGGCGACGGTAAGGGTACAACCCAGTCTGGCAGACCACGCGCAGGCGTCCACCTCTTTGGAACGCTGGAAACAAAGCTGGTGTTGCACGACTTTTCGCTGGATGGAAATCTCTTTGAGTCCAGCCACAGCGTCACGAGAAGTCCCTGGGTTGCCCAAGCCGCCATCGGACTCAGCGCGCAGAGCCCAATCGCAGGGCACGGCGTCAAGCTGGCCGTCATGCGGGTTTGGCGAACCAGGGAGTTTGAAGAGCAAGGCTCAAGCCACGCGTACGGGTCTGTGACGCTCAGTATTGAGTTTTAGACGCACCAAGGAATCCAAAAAATGAACCCTCTAACCACCCGCCGTCGATTGCCCCTTTGGGCACACCTGTTTGTACTGTCGCCGCTAGTCGTCGCCATGGTAGGTTGCGCTTCAGGGCCTGATTACGTCCGCCCCGAGTCACTGTCCGTGACGAAATTTGTGACTGTCGCCCCGTCTGCCAGCACCCCAGCCAGCCCGGTCATTCATGGTGGGTCACAGGAGTTTGTAAACGCAGCGGTGCCCGGCGAATGGTGGAAAGAGCTGCAATCGGACAAGCTCAACCACCTGATCGCCCAGGCGCTGGTGGCCAGCCCGTCACTCGCCGCAGCGCAAGCCACCTTACGGCAAGCGCGGCACAATTACGCAGCCTCCTCTGGCTCCACTGAGCTACCTCAAGTTAACGCCAAGCTGGGCGCACAACGGCTTGGGGCCAACAACGCTGCCGCGGGTTTACCTGACGGAGAGCGCACCTACGATCTGTACAACGCTACGGTTGCCGTGAGTTATGACCTTGATCTGGCCGGCGGCAACCGCCGCGCGTTGGAAGCGTTGACAGCGCAAGCGGACTATCAGTCGTACCAGCTTGAAGGGTCACGCCTCACCCTGGCGGCCAATCTGGTGCTAACTGCCATCACGCAGGCCCAACTCGCGGCGCAAATTGACGCGACGAACATCCTGCTACAAGGACAAGCGGAGCAAATTGCCATCACGCGCAAGCGCATTGAATTGGGTGCTGGCACGCAACTTGAAGTCCTTGCTTTGCAGGCGCAAATGGAACAAACCCAGGCGGGGTTGCATGGAATTCACAGCAAGAAAGCGCAAACCCGCCATCTTTTGGCACTGCTGGCGGGCTTGGCACCGGGTGAAACCGGTTTGCCTGAATTTGAGCTTGCTGATTTTGCTTTGCCAGGCACCTTGCCCGTTAGCGTCCCCTCGGAGTGGGTGCGCCGCCGCCCTGACGTGCGGGCATCCGAGGCCTTGCTTCAAACCGCAAGTGCGCAATACGGGGTCGCTGTCGCAAAGTTATATCCGCAACTGACACTGACTGCCAATCTGGGCTCGCAGGCTTTGACAACGGCCAGCTTGTTCGGCGCAGGCTCATTGATCTGGAGTCTGGGCGGCCAACTGGTGCAACCCCTGCTCAACCCCGGACTGCGAGCCAACAGCAAGGCCCTTGAGGCGGGTCTGGATGCCGCAAAGGCCAACTATCAGCAAGCTGTGCTGCAGTCGCTACGCAACGTGGCCGATGTACTTCGCACGATTGAGAGCGACGCGCTGGTGCAGCAGTCTCTGGAAAGCGCCAATGCGTCGGCTGCAAAAGCACTCAAACTCGTTGAGCGGCAATATGCATTGGGTTCAGCAAGCTATTTGCAGCTACTCTTGTCGCAACAGCAAGCCCAGCAAGCCCATATCAATACTTTGGAAGTGCGGGCACGGCGGCTATCGAATACGGTCACGCTTTACCAGGCAATGGGTGGCGGTGCATTGGTTCCCTCGTAAGTGACGCGTTGATTTATTACCAGTTTCGGAGTACGACCGAAAAATTTCGCGTGATTAAAGGTGGGAAACTGATGTACATCCTGGCGCTTGAAAGCAGTCGTTTGTAGAGCCCCGCTTGTGGCCAAACGCGGGTGCCCACTTTGATGGAATAGTCACCACTTAGCCGACTGTCGGCCCGTATAAGCGAATGCCCGGTTCCGAGGTGGCAGTTCTGGAAGTCGACGGTCGGCTGAGGGTCTGCAGCTGACCGTGCACAATGCAACTTCGAATGTCAGGAATCGAACCTAATGGTGACTTTGCAGCTGACTCGAAATGAGCGTTGCTTGATCGACCCACACATTGACAAGACAAATTCGAGTCAGCTGCTCTAACTTTGGATTCCCGGACCCACTGGCCAAACATGTTTTGACAATATCTGGCGACAAGCGAGCCAACTGTGCCGTCCGGCTTGCCTGACTGAGATCAAGTTCTTCCAAGGCTGCAATTTCCGTCAGCGACCGATTCTTACCCTCGTCCAGCAGCCGCTGCCAATAGTGCGCCAGCCCCAATGCCCGGATTAACGGACTGTCTTTTGCCTGCTTGCGAGCGCTTCGCTCAACGACAGCTTCCTTTTCAAAATGCTCGGGCGCGTCAAATGGCGTGATCACCTGCTGGCGAACACCTCGTTTGACCAGCGTCCACGGAATGAAAGTTTCCATCTGAACACCGCCTGCTGGCGCTGGAATTTGGTACGTCACCGGCTCCCCTGTCATCATGCCTCTGTGTTTTTTAGCCATGCTGGTGCCTATTTGAAGTTGGCGATGAGTTCACGCTGGGCCTGCCAGTCCGCCGGAAAGTTATGCCGCAGAAACCACCTCAGGTTAATCCTGCGTGGCTGCGTGCCGCGCATCAGCTGATTGATGATGTCGGGTGCCAGCAGCGTCAGTCGAAGCGATGCGTTGACAACCGCATAGGTCAGCCCCTCCTTGCTGGCGATTTCTGAACCACTTTTCATGGCATCGGTGTCAAGCAAGCCTCTCCAGTAAAACGCTCGCGCCAATGCGGCCAAAAATGTGGTGTTGTGGGCCACCACGTCCGTGCCATCCATTTGCAGAACTCCGCGCCGCTGGAACGCCAAGGGTATGAAGGTTTCCAGATTGCTGTTCATGCAGTTACCTCCATCTCGACCAATTCAGCACCAATGCTCTGTGTTGCGAACTCTTTGATGAGTTCCTTCCAGCCAAGAGAATGCCATTTGATCTTGAGTCCGCCGGTGACCAGGTCAACCCGCTCAATCATCAGTTTGACAATGCGGATTCGCTCGACCGGGTACAACTGCTCCCAAACGTCACCCAACCTGTGCATGGCCATGACGGCTTCGTCTTCACTGATCTGAGCACCACTGATTTCTATGGATTTACAGACGGCCGTGATGGACTCCGGGCTACAGAGCACTGTTTTGATCTGTGCAACGGTTGCGGTTTCAATCTCAGCGGCAGGTATTCGCGCATGGGTTTTACCATTCGCTCCGAATTTCATTTCAGATTTGGAAACGTAGTAACGGTACTTGCTTTTGCTCTTGCTGGCGTAGGTCGGGTACATGGGCTCACCTGACTGCCCAAATAAAAGTCCTCGCAGCAGCGCATCGGTGCTGCCTCGGGTTTGGGTTTCCACCGACCTGGCGTGCGGGTTTCGCGCCAGCACTTCATGCACCTGCCCCACAATCCGTGGTCAATGATGGCCAAGTGCGCGCCCGGGAACCAATTGCCCTTGTGGGACAGCTCACCCAGATAGATTCGATTGCGAAGCAGCTTGAACAGGCACTTTTTGTCCATCCGCACGCCGCTGCGCACCTGGCCGTCCTGTGTCGTCCAGGCTTTGGTGGTGATGCCCTCGCTGGCCAGTCCTTCTGCAATGCGCGTTGGAGACCCAATCGTGAGCATCTCACCAAAGATGCGCCGCACCAATTGGGCCTCCGTCTCGTTGACCACCAGCAGCCGGTTGACCACGTCATAACCCAGCGGTGGCATCCCACCCATCCACAGCCCTTTTCGCTTACTGGCGGCAATTTTGTCGCGAATACGCTCGCCAGTCACTTCCCGCTCGAACTGGGCAAATGACAGCAGCACGTTGAGCATGAGTCGCCCCATCGACGTTGTGGTGTTGAACTGCTGCGTGACCGACACAAATGACACACCCTGGCGCTCAAACACTTCCACCATTTTGGAGAAGTCGGCCAAGCTGCGTGTCAGCCGGTCAATTTTGTAGACCACCACGATATCGACCAGACCGCGCTCGATGTCAGCCATCAGGCGCTTGAGCCCGGGTCGCTCGGTGTTGCCGCCCGAAAAGCCTGGGTCGTCGTAGTCGTCAACCACCGGAATCCAGCCCTCAGAGCGTTGGCTGGCAACATAAGACTGACCAGCCTCTTTCTGCGCGTCGATGGAATTGAATTCCTGATCCAGTCGTTCGTCCGACGAGACGCGGCAATACACGGCGCAGCGCTTGCGGGGTTTGAGTGATGCAATTTGGGATGTGGCGTTCATGCAGCCTCCTTGCGGTTGGTCTTCAAACCAAAAAACACAGGGCCAGACCACGGCGTGCCGCAGATATGCCTGGCCACCGCCGACAGGCTCTTGAACAGTTTGCCCTCGTAGTCAAATTTGCCTTCGGCGGTGACGGTGACTTTATGGTCACGCTCACCCCACTCACGCACCAAGACCGTGCCAGGCATCAGTTCCATGACCGGCGCAATCTGGCGACCTTTGATTTTGGAGTGGCGCATGCCAATGTTGACCAACCTACGTCGCGTCTCAACCGACAAACCGCCAAAGGCTACCTCTTGGAGCTTGTAGGCCACTCGTGCCTCGATATAGCTGCGGTTGGTCTTGTCCGGACGGCGCGTAAAGAATCGATCCCACAATGCCCACAGGTCTGGCATTGGCAAAGTTGGAAGCGCAGCCACTTGGGCTGCCACTGAAGTGGTCATGTCGTTCACTTGAAACTCCTTGGTTGATAGAGGTTCGTATGAACGCGCTGGTCACCAGAAAAGCCAAGTCCAACTTGTCTTTCATTTTGATCTGTCGCGGCCTGACCACTGGCAAGGGTGCGCATAATGGCTGCGGCCAGGATGGTTGTGATTTCAGATGCGCGCTGGTGCGCTGACAACTGTTCGGGTGGAGTAAGTTTGATCGGATTCATGGTTTGCAAAGGGCATTTGAATGACCCAGAAATCATGAATCAAATCGTCCAAGACGATGGGTAACGTAGGGCAATGCAGAGTAATCAGCTGCCTTTTTTGTTCAGCAACACGCCAGACAGCAAGCCCATGAATCAGGAAGCCAATTCTTCCAATTCAATGGCGACCGCTGTCTCGCTGTCGTCAACAGGATCGTCGGACATCGGCAGATTCAACTGCCAGGCCCGTGCACCGTTGACTTTTACCAAGTAGTCTCGCCATGGTGATGTTTTCGAAAAAAGGTTCGATGGCGATTCGCAGCTCGTGTCCGCCATTAACATCTTGGTATTCACGTGTGGTGTCCCGGTGGCAAATGCATCGACCAGCCGTTGTAACACTTTGATTTTGCCAACACCTGTAATTCGCCATGGTGCTTTTCCGGGGAGATGCAATACTGCTGACTGGCCGTCTGAAGATACCTTGAGGTTGATGCTGGTGCCACCCATCGCCGCCAACTGGCCATGACGGTATGCGACCTTGAGTCGTGCATCGTCAATGACAGTGGCAGATTTACCCACGGCCAGCACATCTTCGATGGCGACGATGACATTCGTTCCCGCAAACGAAAAAGGAATGGCCGCTGTGGTCAAAACGATTCCAGGCACGGTTCGCGGCCGCAACCGTAGTGCCGCATCCACCCTGGCGTACTGCCGCTCGTTGGACATTTTGGTGGCAAAGTACAGTGCAACAAGGTGTCCGTCAATATCAATTTCACCGAGGAATACTGGCTCATCATCCAAACCCTTGCCGCGCAATCCACGCAAGGAAGTTCCCAACGCGGTAATGATTTCCTCTCGCAACCAGTTAAAGTCAACTTTCCAGCGGCGTGCATGTTTGGCTGGCAGGATGATGTCATGCCCACTGATTGGGTCACGATATTGAACTTGGCTGGGGTCAACGCAGCGTTCCAGCTTGACCGTAAAGCGCTCGCCATCGGCACAGTCCACGACTTTTTCCGTGATGCGGTCTGCCTCAATGAGAATCCCCTCATCTGCGAATCGGTCAATATTGATGTCCAGATGCGCCAGGGCAAAACCGTCCATCGGACTGATTGCATATTCCAGCAGGCGAGCGACCTCTTTGATAAACGTGGGATCGTCTATTCCCGAGCCTGGATGCAAGGGTTTGAGCACACCCAAAGTTTCGAGTACTTGAGTGCCAATCCGACGCATGCGGGGATCGCGTTCGCCCTGCAAACTGCATCGCCCGGGCTCCGCCAACATGATCGACAGTGGCGTTTCGACCTTTTCGCCTTCCAGTACCAGGTCAGCTACCAGAGTTACACCAAGAATGGCGCCGGGTTCTGAGAAGGGATGACCGTTCCAGCGGCCGCTGATGACATCTTGCAGGTCGACACCGCTGTCGATATGCAAGGTGACTGCATCGGTGGCGTGGTGAAGTAAGGCTTTGGCCTCGGTCAGATAAAGGCGTTCGACCTTGGCTCCGTCAATCTGTGGCTTGACATCTTTCAGTGGCTGCGCAAACGGAGATAAGTCGTAACGCGAACGATTCAGCGGACGGTTCGATAACGGCATTTTGAAGCCGTGTTTTGACAGAACATCCGCCAACGGCGCTCTGGTGGACAAGGTGTGTGCATAGACCTCAACCACCTTGCGATCTGCTGAGTAAACCAGTGTGGCATCGCGTGCAGGGAAATAGAAAAAGCTCTTGCGATTGCGGTTCACCATTTGAATGGCAGAAACCTGATCACCAGCAAAACGCACCACCAAAAAATGAATTGTCTTGCTGGTGCCATTTTTGTCTGGATCGAGCATCGGGACGTAGACCAGTTCGCATGGCTCGGCTAATCGCATCACCTTGGTCAGCTGCGTTTCCAGTTCCTTCTTGACGGTGTCATTCCAAATGAACGGTGGCGGCTCATCGTCGCATGGAACATCGAAAGCATCATACAAACGCTTGTTACCGCGAATGTCGCCTGTGTTCAAAATGGTCTCGGCTACATCAAACAGTCGTGCGGTGTCGTCAGAGTGGGTGCGCATCCAGATAGCACGCCCCATCTCCCCACCTTCCTGACCCAAGAATTCATCCTGAAGGTCAGAATCGTGCAGTTGGTCAGCAACAGTAGAGAGAATCGCTGCGCCGCGTGGCGAGGTCAAACGCATGACCCGCAATGCCTCGCGCTCGGCCGAATCCCGATGTTCCTTGCGTAAATTCTTGATGTGTTCCAGCAAGTTGGCGCACAAATCGGTCTCGTTCTGAGACCAGTCGAAACCTCTGAGCAGTGCTTGGCATTCAGCAAGACTGCTGAAGGTCTTGAGTACCGAAACCGGGGCCTTCTCAATCAGATCAAGCAAGCAGTGTGCGTTTGTGAGGGTCTTTTTGCCCATGATTTCTCCCTTCGGCCGTTTTACATGGCCACAGTCCATTGGCGCATCACCGCCACCGTTTGAGTTAAACCCTGCGCAAGCAAGGTGTCCAGGTATTCATCTGCCGTTTTGGGTGGTGATTTCAAAGACCGTCGGTGACTGGCCGCAGCCTCCAGCACACCGGCAGGGTGCAGATCCAGAAGATCCACGATGAAGTCGTCGGGGTGCTGCGCCGCAAGGTTGTAGGGCTTGAGCGCACTGTCCGGGAAATCTTTCAGGTTGAATGTGACGATCAGGCTCGCTCCGCAATGAATGGCGGCGGCGACTACATGGCGGTCGTCCGGATCAGGCAGGCTGATGGACGAAATCATGTACTCGAAATCACTGACCACGCAGTCGCGCACAGAATGATTCATTCGATCCCGTGTTCGCTCCAGGCGATCACGGCTGAGATCAGGCCGGTTCGCATGAACATTGCGTATCCACTCGTCGTGGATCATATTGCTCCAGCGCGCCCGAAAAAGATCGGAGAGCGCCAGATGCATCAGCAAATCGCGAAGCGGCGCTGGGTAGAGCACGCAGGCGTCATAAACAACTGTGAAGTGCGAACTCATAGGCGTTAATACCCCATTCCGAGTTCTTGTGCCTCCGCAGCCAACTCATCCAAGGCTTTACGGCGCTCGGTGTCAATGCGTTTTTTGTACTCAATCACGTCCTGATAGCGCACCCGGCGATGGGTGCCGATTTTGTGGAAAGGCATCTCGCCTTTCTCAAGCAGCTGAACCAGGAACGGTCGTGAAACATTGAGTACGTCAGCGGCTTCCTGCGTGGTCAATTCGGCGTGAATTGGAATGATGGACACCGCATTGCCTTGTCCGATTTCTGTCAAAACCTCCACCAGCAGACGCAGGGCCGAGGTAGGGATGCGCACAGTGCGCACTGCGCCTTTTTCGTCATGAAAGTCGATTTGCTGGGTATCGGCACGGGTTAGCAACACGGTTGATAAGGCGCGCCCTGACTCTCGAGCAAGCGTGATGTCCTCTTGCGACGGCAGGGTTTTGGGGGTGGCAGGAGCATTCATATCGGTCACCTCATAGGGGGAGAAATTCAAACTGAGGTGAGTATAAACGAAATAACCGAAATCGAAATAACCGAAACGTAAAAAGTATTCTTATTTGAATCAAGTACTTAGCTCGGTTCCAAGTTCAGTCCAGTCGCGGGCAAAGTCTGTCTAAACCCAAAACTAACCCGTCCAAGCCTAAGGCGCTGAGAAATCGAATAGAGGCTCTTAAACAAATGGAGTCTCGCTGTGAAAAAACTTGTCTCAAATGTTCAACCTGGACGGAAAGTTACCCGGCCATTTCCGAACGTCGCCACCCGCATCGCCATCGATGAAAACGAGTTGTCCCAACGCTGGGGTCTCTCAGTAAAAACTCTTCGCCGCTGGAGGCAAGAAAAACTCGGGCCAATCTTTTGCAAGATGGGTGCCAGGGTCACCTATCTCATCACTGAGATCGAGGCCTACGAGCGCCGTGTGTCGCGCCACTCCACTTTCACTTCGGTTTACCAATGAAGGGGGCTGTGACCATGACTGATCTCACCATCTTTCCTGCCGACATCGCCGAAATGTCCGTGAGCCAATTGGCCCAACTGACACCCGCTCAAAAACTTGAAGTCGATGTCAATCTGGAAAAAGCCATTGCCTGGCTCAAACAAGCCCGTACCAAGTTTGATGCGGCTTTGAAACAGTGCTACGAAGAACAGGCCAAAGCGGCGCTTCTGGAATCTGGTCGCGACTTTGGCACCGCCCACATCAGCGACGGATCCCTGCGCATCAAGTTTGAGCTTCCCAAAAAAATCAGCTGGGATCAAAAGCAACTGGGCGAGATCGCAGAGCGCGTCGTGGCGTCAGGCGAGCAAGTCAAGAGCTACATCGACATCAAGTTGTCGGTTTCTGAATCCCGATACACAAATTGGCCACCGGCGTTGCAGCAGCAGTTTTCCACCGCGCGCACGGTTGAGCCCGGCAAACCAACTTTCACCCTTTCCACTGACCCACTGGAGTCCTGATCATGTCCCAAATCATTCCCTTTGAATTTGAAAGTCATGCCCTGCGTGTCAACCTGGATGCTGCTGGCCAGCCCTGGTTCAATGTCATTGACGTATGCCAGGTGCTGGAATTGGGGAATCCCTCACAGGCACTCAAAACCCATGTGGACAGTGATGACCTCCAGAAAATGGAGGTCATCGACAACCTTGGTCGCGCGCAGCGTGCCAACCATGTCAGTGAATACGGCTTGTATGCGCTGATCCTGGGAAGCACCAAGGAGGCAGCCAAGCGCTTCAAACGCTGGGTTACACACGAAGTCATCCCGTCAATTCGCAAGACAGGGTCCTATGCGTCAGCCACGTCGGTGGCCGCATTGCCATCGCCAACCCAGGATCGGGTGTCATCACTGCTACTGATTGGAGAAGCGGTGGCCAAGGTTCCCGGTGTCAAGCATGGCATCGCCATGGCTGCCACCTTGACCTGCATTCACGAGAACACGGGCCTTTCCATTGAAACCATGCGTCGTGCCCTGCCTGCGAATGACGAGCCAATCGCAGCAATGAACCCGACCAAGCTGGGCCACCAATTGGGCATGGCCGCTCGAAGCGTTAATGCCCGCTTGGCTGCGATGGGCTTGCAACTGCGCAATGACCGTGACGAATGGGAGTTGACTGAGGCCGGTCAGGCGTGGGGCGAAGCCCTGCCGTACTCGCGCAATGGCCACTCGGGTTACCAGATTCTCTGGAATCCGGCGGTGATCGATCAGATGAAAGAGGTGGCTTAAATGGCGCTTCCCATCATCACTGCCGATCAGCGTCGCACCCAGCGCCGTGGGGTCAAGATCGTCATTCTGGGCGTGAGTGGCATCGGAAAAACGACCCAGCTCAAATCCCTCGACACCCATTCCACCTTGTTCATTGACTTGGAGGCTGGTGACTTATCGGTGTCCACTTGGGATGGCGACTGTCTGCGGCCGCGCACCTGGCCCGAGTTTCGCGATCTGGTGGTCTATCTGGCGGGGCCCAATCCGGCGCTACCAGAGCAGTCACCGTTTTCGCAGGCGCACTTTGACCATGTCTGCTCGGTTTATGGCGACCCAGCCAGCCTGGACAAGTACCAGACATACTTCTGCGACTCCATCACGGCGCTCTCGCGGCTTTGCTTTAACTGGGCCAAGAGCCAGCCAGCGGCATTTTCTGACCGAACGGGCAAGCCGGATTCGCGAGGTGCATATGGTTTGCTGGGCCAGGAAATGGTCACCGCCTTGACCCATTTGCAGCACGCCCGTGGCAAGAACGTGGTGTTCGTGGCCATCCTCGACTGCAAGACCGACGACTTCGGCCGCAAGGTGTTTGTTCCTCAGATTGAGGGCAGTGCCACCGCATTGCAACTCCCGGGCATCGTGGACGAGGTGGTGACCTTGGCTGAAATCAAGGCTGATGACGGTAGCTCGTACCGGGCATTTGTCACCCAGACGATCAACCCGTATTCGTTTCCCGCAAAAGACCGCAGCGGTCGTCTTGACCTGCTGGAGCCGCCCGACTTGGGTGCGCTCATCGCCAAGTGCGCTGGCACTGGCACCCCTGCACAGCACCCACAAACCCCAACCCTCACTGATTCCAAGGAGTAATTCAAATGAACGACAACAACATGACAGCCAATGCGTGGTCTGATTTCAACGATGCCGAAGCCCAGCAGTCGGGTTTTAACCTGATCCCCAAGGGTGCTCTCGTGCCGGTGCTGATGACACTCAAACCCGGTGGCCACTACGACGCCAGTCAAGGCTGGTCGGATGGCTACCCCACCCAGTCATCCAAGACGGGTGCGGTCTATTTGGCAGCCGAGTTTGTCATCACCGGTGGCGAATATGCCAAACGCAAGATGTGGTCGAACATTGGGCTGTACTCACCCAAAGGGCCAACCTGGACGCAGATGGGCAGAACCTTCGTGCGCGCCGCACTGAACAGCGCCAGAAACTTCCTGCCGCAGGACAACGGCCCACAAGCTGCCGCTGCCCGGCGCATCCAAGGCTTTGTTGATCTCGACGGGTTGGAGTTTGTGGTGCGTGTGGACATCGAAAAGGACGACCGGGGTGACGACCGCAACGTGGTCAAGATGGCCATTGAGCCTGACCACCCGGACTACGCACGTACGTTTGGTGTGCCATCGAAATTGGCACCCGGCGCACAAGCTCCAGCCAATTCAGCACCACAAGCCCCTTCGGCCCAAAGTGCAGGAACACCACCAGCACACCAAGCGCCAGGGCCGCAGCGCGCGCCAGTCTCTGGCAAACCCGCCTGGGCGCAGTAAGGAGCGCCAGCCATGAATGCCTCTTTATCCACAGCACAGGCTTATCACCCGGGCTGCTTCACTGACGCGTCGCAGTACCAGCAGTGGCGCACCTATGCCGTCAAGATCCGCACCACGGCAGGCGACGTTAAGAGCCGTGCCTACGCCAAAGAGTGGAGCCAGATTGAAACGCACTGGCCGAGACGCATTCTGGAGACCTGTTCGGCCACATCCGCAGCATCTACGCCAAGAAAAAGCAGTGGCCACCCACCGGTCAAGGAGTTCCAGGAGCACGTTACTGAATACAAGGCCCCTTCGACCCGATCGACAAGGTTGGTGCCAAGCCCCACGCCGAAGTGTGGGACTTTCGTGCGCGACGCTGACTTCGAGGCCACCGAGCAAGCCGAGACGATCAACGAACACCCGTCCTGGCTCAACCGCGGACTTTAAAGACCGGGTGCCCTCGGTAACTGGTGTATTTCCCAAGAGTTTCCGGCAAAAACCCAAACTGCTCGCGGAATTCTTCGAATCACTGGAACGGCTGGACTCATTTTTGCTGGTCACTAAGGTGGGCATCAACGAGCGCATCGGGAAACCTACGCCGCGCTTACCAAGGAAATCGAACCGGATACCTTCAAAGGAGATCTGGCTGAGTCACCACGCTTGTTCTGACCGACGCAAAAGCGTAAGTTCGTCGCGGCACTCGATGGGCGACGTTTACGACGACGTGCGCAAAGCACGGCTGGCGCCGGTCTTGCGTCTTGAATCATGGTGCGGGCCCCGGGGTACAACTGTAGAACGCGGTGTCGTTGGAGCACGTACTGCCGCAAACACCGCCGAATGGTTCGGACTGGCTCCAGTGGTTCCCCGATGAGCGCGACCGGAATCGTGGACACACCGCCTGGCTAACTTAGTTCCGCTTGGACCGGAACAAGAACTCGTCCGCCAGCAACTACGACTTCTGCCAAGAAGAAGAATGTGTACTTCAAGGGCAAGGGTATCGCATCACCCTTCGGTCCTGACTCAGGTAGTCCGCTCTCGGAAGACAAATGGACACCGGCGATGCTTATTGATCGACAGAAACGGCCTGTCGGCGTGCTCAAAAACACTGGGTTCTTGAAGTGCTGCCAACCGCATCAGTCAGCAAAGCACCCGACACCACAACAACTCACGTCAAGGGCAGGCTTGATGAAACCCGTAAGACAACAAGACCGTGCAACCCGAAGTGGGTCGCCGACTTCATTTGAACATCGCGGGACGACCGCTTGCGCGACGCTTCATGTGCGCGGCAAGTACCGATCCTTATTTTTGCGAGCCGCCCGGTTTGCGTAGCTCCAATAAATTGACTAGTCTTCAACGACTACACTACGACCTGGGGTTTAACACCCCCGTGCTTTACCCTCCCCGAGCGCGGAGCCCGCAAGAGGCTTTTCAAACCCAGCCTTCAAATCGCTGGGTTTTTTTTGTTCGACATTACCGGTCGATGTAAAAATAGAACATCAACGCAAGGGAGAAAAATGGCACGGAAAAAGATGGCGGCGCACTGGGGTTGGTGTTTGAGGTGGCAGCGCGCTGTTGCCTTGCGGGCCGGACAGGCTTGGCGGGCATCGCGTATGTTGTGTTGCACAGGTATGCGACCGCCGGAAGCTGGTGGCTGTAGCTGTACCGGTCAGGTTGGCTGATGGTCGTTGGTCAAGTAACCAAACACTAGCGTCAATCGGCCAATACATTGTTCCTCCTGTTGCTCTTAGCTGGCGCGGTTGTATCATTTTAGGCAGACGCGCGTTTGGTTGATTGATGACGTTGCTAGCGGCAAGCCAGGTGAAGTAACTGCGTGGTGTATGTCGTGGCGCGATTTTGAACTGTTGGTTGGTGAAGCGTTTGGCTGTGGGGCATATTCCGTTACCGAAACCGGTGGTGGTGGTGCCGACGGCGGAAATCGATTTGAAGCTCAAAAAAGGCAACGAAGTCTTTTTTGTCCAACGTGCAAGCAGTGGCGAGCATATAAAGTTTCCGTGAATGTGGTGAGGGAACTGTTCGGAGTCATGTCGGCAGAGGGTGCCACAGGTGGCTTCGTAGTCACTACTGGCATCTTCACGGTCGATGCAAAAGCATTTGCCGAAGGGCGCAATATTGATTTGATTGATGGCCATGCGCTGGCAAAATGGTGGAGCGAGCCCGTGCCGCAAGGACATCAGGACAAAACAACAAGATGACTGCCGTGCAACGTCAACAGCCTCTGTCATTGAGCAAAGAGCCACCTTGTCCAAGGTGTGGTGGCACTATGGTTAAGCGAATTGCCAAACAGGGCTCCAATGCTGGAGGTGCTTTTGGGGCTGTACCGCATTTCCAAAATGCCGGGGTGTCGTATCCATCAGCTGAGCTGCTCAACCGCGCGTCTAGATTGCTTATCGCCAGGCAAACTGAGCGTTGCCATGTAGTTCTGATATTTGCTGCGAAGTGTGCGAAGAATTAATTCTTTCAATTCAACAGGTTGCATCTGAATAATTCTTCGCAGCTGTTGCGAAGAATGCGAAGTATTTCCTGCGCGCTGGCGATTGATGTCTATTTTTCGATTGCGTAAACTGGCCTGCCGACCGACAAAGCATAGATGTTGTCTTGACGCCCCTGCGCACCCTGAATGCGCGGTTCGGACTGAACCGTTATTTGAGGTGGCGAGGCCAGCAGCAGCCTTCGATGGCCGCATCAATGGTGGCCTTGGATGCATGCCCCTGAAAACACTCTGTGGTGATTTGCCACCTGGTCGCCGTCCCTTTAACCCGCAGAAAATCCACACAATTTTCTTTGACCGCCGCATTGGTTCGATCCGAGTCTGCTGCGTCGGTGGCTTTGACGAACACGAATTTGGCTGATTCGACCCCATGGCGAATCCATCCCATGGCTGCCTGGGATGTGTTGCACGTCAATCTGAGTTTGCAGGTCGCATAAGGCAAAAAATCATGGCCAACGCAGCAACATCGGCGCGCGACGTTCCAGTAACGCATTGACGCGCTCACCAGCGCTGTCGTCGATCAGCTCCCCGCGATACAACTGCGAATAAATACCTTGCGCCTGTGCGGTCAGTTCGATCCGCATGTGATCGCGTTCCGTGACACGTTCGGCTTGGACAAAATCCAAGACGCCGAGCATTCGACCGCTCAATGCGTCCACGGAGAGTCCTGTGGCGTTGCTTTGGGAAACGGAACGACTTTATCCCGCTCAGCCCAAAGCATCAAGAATCGGTTGGCAAAGCCGTTTGTCAGCTCACGTGCGCGCATCAGTGCCAGAAGCTCACTGGTGAGATCGCCCCACTTAAACACAAGCGGGGATGGCTTGCATACAGGCGATTCGACTTGGTGGCTGGGTTTGAGGCAAAACGCCATCCCAGCAGTCGCGCAGTGCCGCTGACAAGGTGTTGCTTCGCGCCGCCCCGATGCAGAACATTGGCAAATTCCGACTCGACGACCCACAATCGCTTGTCCAGAATGGCTGGGACCTCCAGCTTACCCTGTTTGTAGCCGTCATGAAACAGTGAAACCAATCCCTCTCGGCTGACAGACCACCCCGGTGGATTGGCGGAGCGGCACCTTCCCGCAGTTGACGCAGTGCGGTATCCAGGCGGTTGACCAGAGACCGCATCCCCTTGCGGCCACGACCAGATCGACCAATGTGCAGGATAAACAGCCGCGCATGGTGCCAGGTGTTGCCAACCGGCAGGTACGGACCACGCCGATGGCGCACGACAAGTACGCCATGAAATTGGCCGCTATCGCCTAGGTGTTGGCTTCAGATGTTCTCACTGCCCGCCCTGGCCACATCGCCAACCAAGCCACAGGCAGATGGGACTGGGCAGCGGGGCCTGATGGGTATCGGGCGGGTCGTCATCGACATGATCCTCACCGGGCGTTGATTGGGCATAGTTCCGCCATGTAGGCCTCGCGCTGCAGGCGAATTCAAAAATCGCTGCTGGCATCCATTTATGCGTCGGAGTGACCTCGCATTCCACGATGAATTTGAGTTCCGTCAAAATCTCCGGATAGTGCTGCTGAAGGTATCGTTGACCCGGCGTTTTCCAGCCATTTGGTCAAAAACTTGCTCGCAAGAAGCAAATTAAAAACATCTTGGCTGAAGTTTTGTTCGGTAAGCTTGTATTGCTCTTGAAGGCTTCCCATTTCGCGTTCCATGTTGGCCATCTGTGTCGGACTCACACCTGCGACTTTTTGCCTACGACGGCATCCACCAGTTGGTTCGCCGGTGTCGCTGCATACAGTGCATTCGCGTAGCCGCCAAGGTGACAGTTGGCGTCCACCAACACCCAACACACTCCACTTGGCGCATTGGTTCATCTTTTTCAAAATGGTGCCAAGGTCGGCCGCAAATTGCTGATCTTTCAGAAGCGATGGCGGTCCGGCGAAGATGCCATCAAGCAAATTGAGCTTGTGGGTGATGGTCGAAATGTCCAGATCCAGAGCGTCGGCCAGACGCCGTGCCGTAACACCTTTTTCGACGGCCCGATTCAGCATCACATGTTCTGAATGGATGACAGCCGGTTGATTTTGGTGTTGTAGGTGTAGCTTTCTGTCATCCGTGGGATTCCAGGCACGGTTTTTCGGTGTGTTCCAGCGACCTGAGCGCCAGCAGTCGCAGATGTCCGTCGAGCAGGACGCGCGGTACCCCGTTTCGTATCGGCGTGCCCCACCGTGAGTGGCCTATTAATCCGACCTGCCTTGATGGAGTCCGGACTTGCATGAATTTTCGCGGTCAATATTCTGGAGAGCGCTTTGCGGGACGGCAGACCCTGGTCAAGTGGAATGGAAAGCGGATCAAGCAGGGTCGCGAGGGGCAAGTTGCGCCATCAGGCTCTCGGCCACACACGCTCGGCCAGGTACGTCGGTAAGGTGTCCAAACCCCTGGCCCGAAGCAGTTGGTGAAGTTCTCATTGGCCAGGAGTTGCCCCCAGGCGCCGATCACAAAAAGGAGGCGGTTGCTGGGCGGCACCTGCTTTTTTACCATTCAGCTTTTGCCTTCGACCTTTGATACGCTCTGACCAGGCTTGAGGCCGTGATGTCCACCGCCACACGTGGCGTACCCCGGCCCAAGGTGCTCCCAAAGGTCTGACGCTTTTCGATCACCCGGCGGGCCTGAATAGCGCTTCCCGCGCAGCAGACCAGATTCGTAGGCTTCTGCAGTGCGGCGTCTTGCACCGCCTCATTGCTGTTTCCAGCGCCCACTATGGGCTGCCAACGCAGCGTCGAGCGGTATGTGGCCACTTTCCACCGCCACCATCAGACGTTCCTCTCCATTTTTTATGAGCAGCATGATCCCTTGAACGTATTCGACACTCAGACCAGTTTTCTTGGCGATTGTCTTGTCATAACCTTGGCCACCAGTTGCTGGATGCCTGCCAGTAGTTTCGGGGGGCTGATTTGCGACGGGCGGATAAATTTCCTCGACCATACCTGGATGAAGGCGTCTTCATCACTGAAGTCGACTACCAGGGCCGCAATGGTGGTCTCGCCTTAGGCCAGAAGGCTTTGAGTCTTCCCTCGCCACAAACGAGCAGATACTTCTCACCGCCGTCATCACCCGGGCGTGGAGTCACGGTGATCGCCTTTTGAGTCCGACTGATTTGATGTTCTCAACGATCTGATCGAAACCTGCCCTTTGTTCCGGGTCACGAGGGTTGAGCACCTCGATCTCGGTCAACGGGGATCATGCGCAAACGCTCCGGTGGTGCATTTTGGTCGCGACGTGCTCTCCGGATGCGGGTGCGTTGGGCCATACCGTAGAAATAGTCCAGGTAGTCAAAGCGGTAGCCCTCAATTTCGATAGCGCGTTGCGATCGGCCAGACTGATGCGCGGGAGCCCAAAATCCAAACGCGGCAGGAGGTAGTAATCCATCGGAGCGTCGTTGGTATGGTTCAGCCGTACCGCCACTGTGATGTCTGGGGCCAAACTGGTGTCGAACCGCACTTTCCATCGATTGCGCCTGCCGTCGGTTTGGCAGCGCGCCAGTACCAGTGACACTGTGAATTCTGATTGACCAGGAGAGATCGGTGGCGGGTCGCGCTCGAATGCGTGCCGCCCAGCTCGCCAATTGATTTTCTGTCTGTGCCACGATTTGTGGGTGGAGTCGCCTGAGAAACTGGTTGGCTTCCAAATACCGGTAGTCCCGGTCGGGCGTAAACCCCACTTTCTGGTAGGCCTGAATCAGGCTTCCAATCTGTGGGATGTAGGCCGGATGAGGAGGTCCCTTCCGTCTCATCGATGATCAGCCCCGGCAAAAGCCACGGTGTTCAACGAAGAGGTCGCGTCGCCTTTCAATCAACTCCTCGCCGTTGTAACGGTGACACCGTGCGCCCGCGAACGATGCCCTCCGGGCCGTAGAATACTTCCGGCGGTACGATGGCTTAAACGCAACTCTTTTTTGGACCCACATGTCCGGGTGATTGATCAGCGCGGAGCATTTTCAGCTTGAACTGCATCCGGTTGTAGACGTTGTTACCGATGTACTTTTCGTTGGTCAACAATTCGCACGGAGGCCCGGGTCCAGTCGAACGACCTAGGTCTGTGTGGACGCCCTGCTTGATTAGACGAACCGCGATTTCCGACTAGCCCAGGCTGTCATCCGTGAACCCATCGGTAGATTTGGAGCACAATTTCCAATTTCGAAACGTCCGGCCCGGCATCAAGATCACCCGGTCTGTCTGGCAGGCCTGTGCTCGCCGCGCGCCAGTTCCGATTTGATTGATCCTGTCTGGTCTAGGAGCGCGCGCCGCAGCCCAGAACCGCCAGGCCCCCTTGGCGGTACCCCAGCTCATCCAGTCGGCACCTTACCTGCGAACACCTTGGCTGGACAGTTCCCGGCTGTACTCACCGGCCATCGCGCGCTTGACGTCTCTTGACGTTGGTGGACACCGGGGATCCGTCGTTGCTCGAACTGGCTCCGCTACGTACCGGACCTGAATGTCTTTGCGCTTTGGAGCAGAGCATTCGTAATAAGCCGATTCGTCGGCATCCCGGAACCGCCCCCAGCGGCTGACGTCGCAGACCAGTACCACTTGGAAGCTTGACGGAAGCATTCCTGTGTCCTTGAGCAGTTTTTGAGGGACAGACGACCGCCAATTTGAGACCGCTTTTGCCATCATCGGGGTAGGTGCGAACGATTTCAATACCTTTGGAGCCGGGCGTAATCCCGGATTTTGTCGGCCTGGTTTTCGCGGAGTACTAATGCTCCGTGGACATGCGGACGTATTCGGCAGCGCGAATGCGTTTGGACGGTTCCGGCTGATCCTCTGTAGACCTCAATGTTTTGCATAGCACCCGATCGCTCAACGTTTGTAATGGGTGCCTTGCCTGTTTTTCACTTCACCGCGGGCCGTGGCGCTGACCATTGTCAGCGTCGACGCACCGCAGTGAGGCGCGGTTGCCAGCGCAGGTGTTCGGGAGCTTATCGGACGCAACGGTAATGCCA
>JADJZE010000025.1 GCA_016719405.1 Candidatus Aalborgicola lynettensis | reverse complement strand
ATTCGACGCCGTTGCAAAAGACGAAGCGAGCGAGCAAAAATATGAAAATGAACCCGCTAGTGGGGTAGTAGCTGCCCCGCGAAAGCGCGTCCACCGCCCGCCAGTGATTCTTTCCGTGGAACCGCTGGAATGGTATGCACTACTATCAATTCTAACATTGCCGACTACAGGAAAGCGACACCGTACATCTAACGCGGATTGAGCACAGCATCTACCGGTGATTTGATTGACTGGTATTGTCTCGAAGAAGCCCGGATACCCACCGAAACCTGCAGTGGTTATGCGTCGGTTTCGATGACTGGGCGTTGCGAAACGGAAGCGACGCAAAGTATTAAAAAACGTGCTTCATGACTTCTTTTGCCAGAATCTGATGGTTTCCACCACCTGCTTACTGACTTTGATATTGTGGAATTCCGCGCACAGTGCGAAAAAAAAACCGCCCAAACGGGCTAAAAGGTGGTCGTCCGAAGGGTAAAAACCCAGTGGGTTTCCAGTGGGTTGCCAGTCGTAACTCAAACGGATGCCAGCTAACCCCTAACCATAAACCACTAACTATAAAACCATAAACCAAATAATAAAGACATAGCCCTTCGGACGTGCATCACCATTTGGGACGAATATTAAAACACCGTAAAGCAAAAAAAGGCAACGATCAACATACGGTACAGAGAGCTTGAGGTTGATGCCCAGTCTGTTGGTTTAACGATTGAACAGGGCAATACAATGTAACTTAAGCGTGGTTGGACTGATTTCTGACCCGAAGTTGGGTGACAGCAGCCAATCAGCCAACCAACGCATTTGCCGGGGCAATCTGATGCACGGGCACCTACCTTTGATCGCCATGCGGAAGCGCGGCATTAAGCCCGGAATTGTGTTTCTGAACGACTACCCATGCGAAACGGCAAAGGACTGGATCAACCCAGGCGAAAAGTTCGGTGAATCGTGGGGGCCAGATCACGCAACGATCAGCACTGCCGGGGATGTAATCCAGCTTCTTGACCTGCGGTTTTTGGTTGGCATGCGGGTAAGCATCACATCGACCTCGGAAATACGCGCCAAAGCCTTGTTTGAGCAGGCCAAGGCGCACGGAGCGATGACGGTGGGCGCGTGCCACGTTATCGAGCAAAAAAACAAACCATGCGGCACCGGTTGGTGTGACGTATGGCACAAAAATACAGAGGTGACAAATGGCTGAGTTCCTGGACGATGAAATTGATTTTGCCGCGTACCTGAAGGGCACGGATGCGAAATCTAAGGTAAAGCCAGCGGGTGATTTTGTGCAAACTGCAAAAGATCGTTTGCGCTCACAAGCCAAAGCCAAGCGCACATACCTTCCATGGCCGAAATGCAATGAATCGTTCGAGTTTCGGCGTGGCGAGGTCACAGCATGGGTAGGCCAGAACGGACACGGCAAAACGGACGTAACGACACAGATGGCGCTTTCATTGATCGGACAGGATGAAAAAGTGTGCGTGGCATCGTTTGAAATGAAGCCCGTCACCACCATAAGCCGCATGGTGCGCATGTTTGCCATGACCAATCCATTTTCTCCAGAGTACCAAGGGGATAGTGGCTTGGAGGTGCTGGATACGCTCTACGACGATTTTGGGCAGTGGACAATAAACTCTCTTGGCTGTACGACCAGACCGGAACCGCCCACCCTGAAACCGTTTTGGGAATGGTCAAGTATTGCGCCCAGGAATTGGGCATCACGCACATATTTATCGACTCGCTGATGAAGTGCGTAAAGGCAGAGGATGACTACAACGGACAAAAGGATTTTGTAGATCAGCTTTGCGCGATGGCAAAAGACTGTGATGTGCATATTCATCTGGTTCACCACATGAAAAAGCCCAGCAAAGAGGGAGACATGCCCGATAAGCACGACACCAAGGGCAGCGGATCTATCACGGATCAGATTGACAACCTGTTCATGGTCTGGCGCAACAAGCCGAAAGAGGAAGCAGCACGCGCACAAGGTTCCAGCAGCAACAAGCAGGCCGAGCCAGATAGCTTGCTCTTGTGCAAGAAACAGCGGAACTATGAAGGCAGCGCAGACGGTGAGCCAACGATAAGCCTGTGGCGGCATCGTGATGCTGGGAACTTTGTTGCAGAAGCTGGCATGTGTGCGCAGTTTTTCCCGAATTACCCGCATGTGGAGTCGATGTGATTGACTCTACTAAACCGATGGCTAGCCCAGCTAATCCGCGAGTGCGAACTCGGGCAGAAAGCAAACGCATGGCACCAAGCCAAGCACCTGTCCGAGCTGTGCCCGCAGGAGCTGGGGGAGCTGCCGGAACTGCTGACGCGCGAAATGCGTGCATTGTCGGCATCGACCCAGGAGCCAGCACCGGCGTCGCCTACTTCACCGGAGGGCAACTCCGCAAGCTGGAAACCATCGCCCCGCACCAAATCCCCGCCGCAATCTAGTGCGCAAGCCGTGTCATCTTTGAGGACTCGCATTGATAAGCCACATGTTCACAACTGTCAAATCGCGCCCCGCCGCATCCAAGATGGTCGCAATGTGGGTGAGATTGACGCATGGTGTCGTCTGATCGTGGCGACGTGCGCGGATCTGGGCATTGACGCACACGGCATAAGCCCGAAACAAAAAGGCGCAAAGCTGGACGCGGCACAGTTTGCGGCGAAAACGGGGTGGTGCGGTAAATCGAACGCCCATGAGAGACGCCGCCATGTGCGCATGGCCTTATAGGGGCTAAATGATCCAGTATGGATGTTGGAACCGCGAACCCTTCGCAACCACCAAATCTCCACGGCGTCGATAGTCAAACCGGCCAGATCATCCGCACCGAAGTGGCCAACCGCATGACGCCGGATTGCCAATTTACAAAAACTGAGCTGGGCAAAGTCGATGCCAGGTGCGCCGGATGCAAACACAAAGCGGATTCTGGCAATGCCTGACAACACATTAACAATGCGTTTACAACGCACAACAGGCTACCAAGCCCTTGTAACGGCCTTCACGCACGCTAAAAACTGGCTGATGGCCGGGCATAGGCTGATTCTCGAAATACGCCCTGAAACCCGATCCAGCGCACAGAACCGATACCTGCACGCCATCTTTGGCGATGTGGCGAAGCAGGCGGAATGGGCTGGCAAAAAGCGCACCGCTGCAGAGTGGAAGGTATTGTTCTGCAGTGGCCATGCCGTAGCCACAAAGCAGGGCGCGGAAATGATCCCCGGCTTGGAAAATGAGTTTTTGAATGTGCGCGAGTCCACAGCACGCATGGGCAAAGCCCGCATGGCATCGCTGCTTGAGTACGTGATCTGCTGGTGTGCAAACAACAACGTGGAATTGCGTGACGCTGCGCAGTGGGCCGTTGATCCTGAGACTGGGGAAATACTTTGACCAAGGCCGAAATCATCCACAAAGGCAAAGTGGCGGCATTGGGTTGCGCTTACTGCCACTTCCTGTACGGGCCGCACGCACCTGCTGCGGTTGAGTTGCATCACTACCGTGGCGGCGGCTGGGGGCGTGGATCTTATTTGACACTGATTCCGCTATGCCCAGAGCACCACAGAGGGCGCACAGGGGTGCATGGGATGGGAACCAAGGCATTCGACAGGATGAGCGGTACCACGCAGCAGGATTTACTTAACTGGACATTGGAGCGCACGGCATGAAAGACGAAACAAACGAGATATTGAATGATTTGCTCTGTCAGTGGCATCGCTGGGCCAATTGTTACCAGCATGTGGGCGGCATCAATAGCTCGCCAATGTTCCGGGAGTGCCGCAGCAATAGCCGCCAATGGGCCAGCATCGAAGAAATCGCAGACGAGGATAAGAGCCAGCTAGCGTACATAGATGCGGTCATCATGGGTATGTGTGATGTGTATCGCACCGCGCTACAGCTACAAGCGCGTAACCTGCACACAGGGCGCAGTGTGTGGACAAGCGCACGGCTACCGGCAGACGTAGCAGAGAGGGCGCGAGTGCTGGGAGAGGCTAGGACGGCGCTGATTGTCAAATTGCGGGTTGATGGGGTGGTGTGATGGATGACTTTAAGGCAAACAGGATTCGGCAGCTAAAGGCATCTATTGCAAAAAGTGAGCCGCTTTTTATCTTGCGGCAGCTGGTGCATCCACAAGGCAATTGCATCAAAGACAGGAATCATGAGTCAAAGGTAAGTCAAGCGCTTGCCAGTAGAAGCGAGAAGATTGCGCAATTGGATACGACGCCAGCAAGGCATGATCTAAGCTGGCCTTACGACTAGGGAAAATACCTATGAAAACAGTAGACACGACCTAAAATCACTGGTATAAATACGCCCAGTGGGACAAGTGTCTCCAGAATTAGCCTCCTTTCGCAAGACTGGGGGCTAATTACATTGCTACGCGGGGTCGAACCTCAAACCACTTTTGCTACTTCGCAAATCGTTCGCACCCTGCACCCGATAACTCCCTGACCGTCAAGGTCTTCGCCGCTCCGCAGCAATGCCTAGTGGCTTTTTTATTTGGTCTACCCATAAGGGCGACACAGCATGGCACTCACAGCAAAACAGGAGCAATTCGCGCAAGGTTTGGCTGATGGACTGACACAGGCCGACGCATACCGTGCAGCCTACAGCGCATCAAAGCAGACCGACGCAACACTGTGGGCCAATGCAAGCCGCATGGCATCGGATAGCAAGGTAATAGCAAGGGTGGCAGAGCTGCAGTCCGCACTCGCTGATAAGCAGCTTTGGACGCGCGTAGACAGCGTTACAGAGCTTGCAGACATCGCCAGAGGGGTAGAGTCCAAGGCAGCGGAAAAAATCGCTGCAATCAAGGAATTGAACCTGATGCACGGATTTAACGCGCCCACAAAGATAGAAATGGGCGGTGTGCTGATTCATCGCATTGAACGCGTGGTGATTGATCCATGCAAGGCGTAAGACGGATCGAGACACCACGGGCATTTGTCCCGTTACTCGTTCCAGCCCGCTACAAGGGCGCACACGGTGGGCGTGGCTCAGGCAAGTCGCATTTCTTCGGTGAGCTGCTGATAGAGCGGTCGATCATCGAAAAGACAGACGCGGTTTGTGTTCGTGAGATTCAGCGCAGCCTTGACCAGTCGGTTAAGAAGCTGCTAGAGGGCAAGATTGAAGCCCTGAACGCTGGTGCTTACTTTGAAGTGCAAGACGCAAAGATCAAAAGCACTAACGGCGGGCTAATCATCTTCCAGGGGATGCAGAACCATACGGCTGACTCTGTGAAGTCGCTGGAAGGTTATGACGTTGCATGGGTAGAGGAAGCGCAATCGTTTAGTCAGTACAGCCTTGACTTACTGCGCCCAACGATTCGCAAGCCTGGGAGTGAGTTGTGGTTTAGCTGGAACCCAAGCAAATCGACAGACCCGATTGATTTGCTGCTGAGAGGCGATGAACCGCCGCCCGATAGCGTGGTGGTTCAAGCGAACTACAAAGACAACCCATGGTTGCCGGATGTACTGCGCGAGGAAATGGAGTACGACAGGAAGCGAGACCCTGAGAAATACGCGCATATCTGGCTTGGCGAGTACCAGCGCAACAGCAATGCCCGCGTGTTCAGGAATTGGAAGATTGAAGAGTTTGAGCGGCCCAAGGGCACGATTCACAGGCTGGGCGCGGATTGGGGCTTCTCGATTGACCCATCGGTTTTAGTGCGTTGTGACATTGAAGGCCACAGGCTGTACGTGGACTACGAAGCCTATAGGGTGGGTTGCGAGATTAACAACCTACCAGACCTGTTCTTGTCGGTTCCTGATGCTGAAATGTGGCCGATAACGGCAGACAGCGCACGACCAGAGACTATCAGCTACATGCAGAAGCATGGCTTTCCGAAGATGACAGCCGCAGTCAAGGGGGCTAAGTCGCTGGAAGAAGGTGTGGAGTTCCTGCGCAGCTTTGAAATCATCGTACATCCACGCTGCACGCACACGATAGACGAATTGACCATGTACAGCTACAAGACCGATCCCTTGACCGGCGTAGTTGTACCGATTCTGGAAGACAAAAACAACCATGTTATAGATAGTTTGCGCTACGCCTGCGAAGGCGCACGACGAACACTAAGAGGTAAAGAATGGACAAAGCCATTGAAGGTGCAGAACCGGTACATCGTGTGAAGGCGAAGCCAGGCCCAAAGCCAAAGATGGTTGCACTGCCGGTAGTCGAATGCAGCGGGAAGACTGACGCTCAGAACTATGCCATGCGCGTATGGGGCGGCCAATCCGTTGACGTTCCACCCGCTGAACGCATTGAACGCTGCATGAACGCATTGCGCGGCCAAAACCTACCAACTGACGGAATCGTTTTCCCCACATGAAACTGACTAACGAGGAATTGCTATCAATCATCGAAGCGCACCGGGCCGACAGCTTGGGCGTTGAAGATGGCGAACTGAGCAATGAGCGTGCGGTTGCGCTTGATCGTTACCACGGGCGTCCGTATGGCAACGAGATGGAAGGCCGTAGCGCTATCGTTTCCAAGGATTTGTCCGAGGCTGTTGATTGGGTGATGCCAGCCATCATGCGTATTTTCACGCAGAGCGGGACAGTAGCTGAGTTTGGGCCAGTATCGCAAGAAGACGAGGCGCAGGCAGAGATTGAGACAGATTACGTCAACCAGGTCATCATGAAGGATAACGATGGCTGGATTGCGTTGCATGATGCGGTGAAAGACACGCTGCTGCTGAAGAATGGATACATCAAGCACTGGTGGGAAGTCACCGACAAGATTGAAGAGCCTTGCTACAAAGGCTTGGCAATCGAAGAAGTGCAAAAGCTGATGCAGGATTTGCAGCAGGACGGTTGCGAGGTAGAGATCAAAGGGCAAGAAGATCACCAGATCATGACGCCCAATGGCCCCATGCCTGTGTTTGACATTGATCTAAAGATCAAGCGCACCAAGGGAAAATGTGTCGTTGAAGCGGTGCCATGCGAGGAAATCCGCGTAAGCCGCAAGTGCCGTGGCTCGCTGCAAACATCGCCATTCACAGAGCATGTGACGCGCAAGACACGCTCGGACTTGATCGAGATGGGTATGGATCGTGAGTTTGTTGACCAGTTACCGGCATACAGCACAAGCCGCTACGGCACACAGTCCCTGAGCCGCGACTCTGTAAGCGATGAGTCCAACTACACAGGCGGGTCATCGACAAACGATCGGTCAATGGATGAAATCGAATACTGCGAGGCTTATGTCCGTGTGGACTGGGATGGCGACGGTGTTGCAGAACTGCGCAAAGTTGTAAGCGTTGGCAATCAGATACCAGATGGCGAAGACTGGAATGAGGCAGTGCCAGCCGTTGCGATTACTGCGTTTACGGCAAAACGTGTGCCGCATCGCCATGTTGGTGAATCGCTGTACGACGAACTAGGCGACTTGCAAGAGATCAAGACGACTCTGCAGCGCCAAATGCTGGATAACATCTATCTGGTGAACAACTCGCAGACAGCGGTTAATGAGCGGGTGAACCTTGCCGACTTCATGACTTCAATCCCCGGCGGATTGAAGCGCATTGAAGGCATTGATCCTGTAGCCGGTGCGTTCCAGTCGATTGTCACGCCTTCGATTGGTGCTGACATCATGCCGATGATTGGGTACATCGACCAAGTAAAAGAGGCTAGGACGGGCATTAGCAAGGCAAGCGCAGGGTTAGACCCTGACACCTTGAGCAACGTGACTAAAGGCGCGTACATGGAGAACATGAACCGCGCTAGCCAGAAGGTTGAGATGATTACCCGGTTGATCGCTGAGACTGGTGTCAAGGAACTGGTGTTGCAGGTTCATTCGATCTTGATGCGCTACCAGGACAAGCAGCGCGTAGTCCGAATGAAGGGAAAGTATGTCTCCGTCAACCCGCAAGAATGGCGCGAAAGAACCGATTTAACGGTGAAGGTTGGACTAGGTACAGGCACCGAGGAGCAAAGACAACAAAAGCTGATGGCAGTCGCGCAGATGCAGCGCGAAATGCTCGGGCCGTTGGGTTTGGTTGGGCCGAAAGAAGGTTTTGCACTGTTCGCAGACACCGCTAAGGCGATGGGCTTTGACATGCCGGACAAGTACGCGATGGATCCAACAGGCCAAGAGTACGCGCAGAAAATGCAGCAGCCGCAGCAACCACCTTTGCCGCTACAGATTGAGCAGATGAAGCAACAGGCTGACGCGCAAAAGTTCCAAGCGCAGACGCAAATGGATATGCAGAAGTTCCAAGCCGAAAGCCAGAACGACATCCAAAAGTTCCAAGCTGAAACGCAAATGACTCGGGAAGTGGAGCAGTTGAAAGCTGACGCGCAGATTCAGGCAACACGCGCAACACTGGAGCTACAAGCAGCCAACGATGCCCGCGACAGCGAGCGCGAAACCATGAAGGCCATGCACCAGCAGGAGCTAGAGCGCATGAAGCTGGAGCTTGACAAGTACAAGACTGACCGCGACAACGAGACACGGATCATCGTGGCGCAAATCAGCGCTGGCGCACAGCAGCAGGCAGCAGAGCAACGCGCAGAGCAGATGCCACAGGAGATGCCACAGTGACCCCAGAAGATCGACGCATCAGAGCGACAGACGCAAAGCATCTGTTAGAGCATCCGATGTTTATAGAAGCATTTGATGCGGTTGAGAAGCACCTGCACATGCAAGCGATTGGCTGTGATTCGGACAATGCACAGAAAGCACTGCGCATCGTGATCAGTCAGCAACTGTTGGCAGGCGTGAAGCGCGAGATTCAACGCATTGTGCAAGACGGAATTGTTGCAGAAGTGCAGCTAAATGAATTGGAACAGAAGCGCAAGTTTGCGATGTTTAGACGCTGACCATTAGCCCATTGGTCAACTCAAGCCACCATAACAAGGTGGCTTTTTTTATGGGCGAAACATAGAGAAACGAAAATGGAAACAGAATCTTCCACCCCCGAAACGGGCGGCGAATCGACTCTGGACAGGCTTGAGGCATTGTTGTCTGCGGACGATGCCCCGCAAGAGCCTTCCGAGCCTCAACAAGAGGCGCAAGCAGACGAACCTGCGACAGATGAACCTGAAAAGGTTGATGCTGAAGACAAGGGCGACGAAACACCTAACGAGTACCAACTTGCTGACGTTGCAAAGCTGCTTGGAGCGGACGAAAGTTCTCTCGATGTAGACGAAGACGGCGCGGTCTTGATTAAAACCAAGGTCGATGGGCAAGAAGGCAAGGTGAAATTCGCCGACCTTATAAAAAGCTACCAACTCCAAGGCCACGTCGATAAACAGGTGCGAGAGGCCGCTGAAGTACGCAAGCAGGCGCAGGAATACGCGCAGGCCGTACAGCAGCAAACACAGGTACAACAGGCTGTTGTTGGGAAGATTGCCGAAGCCAAGGTGATCGAGAACCAACTAGCGCAATACCAGGGCATTAACTGGGCTGCGTTAGAAGACAGCGACCCGGTGCAGGCGATGAGGTTGCAGCGACAAATGGGCGAGCTGAAACAGGCTTACCAAGCGAAGGTGCAGGACATCAATCAAACGCAGAGCCATATCCAGCAGCAGCAGAGCCAACAGACAGCGGCCTCACTCGAATCCGAGCGACAAGCCCTTTTGAATGCATGCCCTGAATGGGGAAGCGAAGCAGTCGCCACGAAAGAAAAGCAGCAAATCGCTGCCGACTTAAAAGCACGCGGGTACACAGATCGGGATATTCAAGGATTGAGCGACCACAAAGCCGTTCTCCTTGCCCGCGATGCGATGTTGTACCGACAGGGTAAAGCAGCTTCTAACGTCGCTGAAAAGCAGATTAGAGCGGCTCCAAAGATCATCAAGCCTGGATCGACGGCGAGTAGAAATACAAACCATATCCAGAAAATCCACCAAGAAGTCCGGCGCACGGGATCACGTCAAAGCACGATTGATTACCTGTTGGCAACCGGCAAAGTTTAAGGACTAAATCATGGCTCTCCCATCAAATACCCTCACCTCGTTTTCTGCGGTCGGCAACCGTGAAGACCTCTCGGATATCGTTTACGACATCTCCCCAACAGAAACACCGTTCTTGTCTGCCCTTCCAAAAGTCAAGGCGACAGGTACAAAGCATGAGTGGCAGACAACGGCCCTCACAGCAGCTTCTGGCACAAATAAGGTGCTGGAGGGTGACGACGCGACAACCGACGCAGCGACCGTGAATACCCGTGTTTACAACTATCGCCAAATCTCTGACAAGGTGGCTAGCGTCACTGGCACACAAGAGGCGGTGGACAACGCAGGCAAAAAAGCCAAGATGGCCGCGCAAATGGAAATGCGAATGAAGGAATTGAAGCGCGATGTGGAAACCCGCTTGCTCGGCAATTACGCCTCTGCCGTTGGTAACGCGACCCTAGAGCCAGAGTGCGCAGGGTTGCAAGCATGGGTCAAAACCAACATCGACAAGGCTTCGGACGGTACGGCTTCGGCTGGTAACGGTACTGATACCTACACCGATGGCACGGCACGCGCGCTGCAAGAGTCGCAAGTTGAGGCGGCTTTGTCGCTGGCCTGGACGAACGGCGGGAACCCTACGATGGGCATCTTGAACGCATTCCAGAAACGCAAGTTTGCATCGTTCTCTGGTTCGTCTACCAAGACCAGCAACGGCGACATCAAAAAGGTTGTCAACTCGGTGGATATTTACATCGACCCGCTCGGTAACGAGGTTCGCCTTGTGCCATGCCGTCAGGCACAGACCGATGTTATCTTCTTCGTTGACACCGAAATGGCGAAGTTTGCGACCTTGCGCGACTTCCGCACTCACGACCTGGCGAAAACCGGCGATTCCGAGCGTAAGCAGATTATTGTTGAATTTACCCTTGAGGTCTGCAATGAAAAAGCGCATGCGGCGGTTTACGATTTGGCTACTTCCTAATCATTCAATGGCCCTTCGGGGCCTTTTTAACTTTTAGGAGCAATACATGCCAAGTTTCAAAACACTACAGCCCAACACGGGCAGCATCCATGTGATCGACGGCGATCCGCTGGACAAAGCAGGCGCAGCAGTTGCACCGGCTACAGGCGAGATTGTCACCAAGCATGTGCAGTTTGGCCCATTCTGTCAAACCACGCTGACGCTGAACAACGTACCTCAAACCGTTGTCAACGGCACAGAGTACCAAGGCACCAAAATCTATGATTTCCCGCAAGGGCGGATCCTGGTAATGGGTGTTACGGCTACTTTGCAGCAAAAGACAACCAGCGTACTCGCGTCAACGCTTAACGCAAGTTCTACGGGTGCTATCTCGTTGGGAACGGTTACAGCAAGCTCCACCACGTTGGCAACGACGATGGTCGATTTACTGCCTTCCACTGAGTTTACAAGCTCTGCGACTATCAACGTTGCTGGTACTGCGGTATCTGCTGCTCTGGCTGCATCTGCGCAATTCGACGGAACGACTACGGCAAAAGATGTGTACTTGAACACTGCCTATGCCACGACTGGCGATGTTGACGCCGACGCAACGCAGACGATTAGCGGCACGATTGTCATCACATGGGCCGCGCTCGGCGACTACTAAGCGTTTACACGCTAACCACAAAGGGGGCTTCGGCTCCCTTTTTCTTTGGAGAATTACATGGCAGTTACGGTTAACCACGCAAGCCCACGCGAATTTGCAAGCGGGACTATCCCGGCATCTACAACTATCACCGTTGGCGCGGCTGGATCACCTATGCCAGCGACTTTGTATCTCACGTCCACCAGTGGTGCGCGTGAGATCGCTATTTCTACGGATGGTACGAACTTCTTTGTCCCATCCTACGATGCAAGTCCAGCCTCGTTTATCTCTGTTGCGATATTGGCACCGATTCAAAAGGTGCGGTTTACCGGCACTCTCGCAGACGCTTGGGGGATTCGCTGATGTACCCGAGTATCGCTACTTATGCCACCGACCCCCAAACCGGCAACGTCACAGGGCTGGTGGGGCCGGGGGGTGTTGAAATTCCGCTTGGCGCTCCAGCAAACACAGTGATCGCGTTTGGCGACTCGATGACCCACCGGATAAACACCATACCCACCATTACTGCGCTATCTCGCTCTGGCGGGGTCGCAACCGCAACGGCGACATCCCACGGCCTTGGATCTGGGCAGATAACAGACATCAACAACTGCCAAGACAGCACCTACAACGTGCGAGATGTTGCCATCACGTATCTGACAGCAAACACATTTAGCTTTCCGTGCGCAGGGGCAGATGGATCGACAGCAGCCATCGCTACAAAGGTAATGCTTGCTACAAACCGCAGTGCATTTGCTGACAATGCGTATTGGGTGCACCTCAACAGCAAACTCGGTGGAGCGCTGCATCTTGTACGCAATGCGGGTGTTTCAAGTAACACCTCTGTGGATATGCTTGCACGATACGAGGCCGATGTGCTTGCGTACTCGTCGGCGTGGGTGTTCTTCCAAGTCCCACTGTACAACGATGCCGTAAATGCTGGCTTGACAGCAGCACAAACAATCTCCAACTGCCAAACAATGCTGGGCGCATTTTTGGGCGCTGGTCGCAAAGTGCTTTTAATCGGGCCACCCGGCATTACGACAGGCAATACAGCCGCGATTGTTGAGGTTTATCTGACGGTCAACAAGTGGTGCAAAGAGCAGGCGCAAACGCGCGGAAACGTGTATTTTGCCGACACCTTTTACTACTCTTGCAATCCGATTGCAGCCACAAAAGGATCGCCGCGCACAAGCTATCTGGCTTCGGACGGAATCCATGAGTCTCCATTAGGTGCGCAAGCTGCAAAAGCACAGGCATGTTATGACGCGATTGGTTCGTTGATTCCGCGCATACAGACGCTCACAACGTCCAACGCTGACAACTACGGTACAAGCGCAACAAACACCAACATCTGGGACTTTGCACCGTGGACAAATACAGGCGGAACGATCAATGCGGTATCGGGCTCTGGCAATACAACAGGGTCTACAGCAATCCCGGCAGGGCTGCAAGTTGACAGCATTCTGAGTGGAGCCGGTGGGACGGCAGTTTATTCCACAGTCACCGGGACAGATGGCGTTGGATATGCGCTGCGATGCGTGTTTACACCAAGTGCAGCCAACGACTACATCCGATGCAAAGCAGTCACCGCAGTATCGTCAAGCCGGTTCACTGCAGGACAAAAACTGCGCCCTAAGTTTCGGTTGAAGTTGACAAATGTTAGCGGGTCAGGCCTCAAAGGTATCAATGCAACTGTTGTTTTTGCTGGCACTGTTGCAAGCACTGGGTATGCAATTTCGGCATATGGCGCAAGCAATGCAGATTGTGGTTTTGCAGATGGCACGCACACGATTGTTGGTCCAGACATAACGATACCATCAGACGGGATCACCTCGGTGGATTTTCGCGTGCAGGCGCTTGCGGGAGCAGCGGGAACTGCTGTGACTGTTGAGTTAGAGCGCATGTCGCTGGAAAAGGTGGCATGACTCGCTGGTTAGTCGCTGCTATGTTGCTACTCCTGCCATCACTTTCACAGGCCCAGTGCTTGTGTGAGCGTTGGCATGTAGACACACCGGTGGTGGTTGCGTGCGATTGCGAGTGGTACAAAGTAAAGCCCAACGGCACCAGCACAACCCGCCCAGCCTACACCCTTGTAAACGGCGGCTTAATCAAGTCAAAGGAACGCGCCCCAGTGGGTGCAACCTGCGACACCCGCAACTGGCCCACAAAGCCCAGCGGCAAAGACCTCTACGCCAGCTACGACAGCACCAGCACCGTGGCGCTTTGCAGCAAACGATAAGCCCCTTCACTGGGGCTTTTTTACACCTATGCAAGACCTAATTGAGACATCGCACTACGACGAGGCGAATGACGCGCTTGTCGTTAAGACCAGCTACGACAGTTCGCAGGTGATGGCCGACAACATCATGACCAAGAACATGCAGCCAGAAACCGGGCGCTACAAAGGCAACCTGGTCAAGGTGGCAACGATCCATTTGGGTGATGTTGTACGGCTGAAAAACCTTGGCTACAACATCCTGAGCCATGATCCAGACGAAGTGAAACGGGCGCTGCTGTATATCCAATCCGAGGAAAAGGCGCACATGCTTATGCCTGGCACGCCTATCGCAAAACGGAAGCAATCATGGGCCTGAAAGTCGCAATCATCGGGCTTGCACCAAGCACCCACGCTGATGCGCCATGGGACGATCCAACGTGGGAAAAATGGGGCTTGCCGTGGGACAGTACAGGCTATGGCTTCATGAAGCGGCATTTTGAGATGCACGACCAGCGCTTATTGGACAGCGGACACAGCAAGCGCGGCCCTGATTACGCGCAGCGGTTGAAGGATTGCAAACAGATCTACACACAAGCCAATTACCCGTTCGACGCGGTGGCAAAGACGATTGGGCAAGCCTACTGGAATAGCTCGATTGCCTACGCCATGGCCCTTGCAATCCATGAAGGTGCGCAAGAGATCGCTATCTATGGCGTGGACATGGACGGCACCGACGAATTTGGTTACCAAAAAGCAAATATGGAGTATTTGATAGGGGTAGCGAGAGGGCGCGGAATTAGGGTTTACATCCCGCCGCAATCCGCACTATGTAAATTCGCCCCAACTGGGATCAAATTCTACGATCACATGCCAACGTATGTGGAAAGGTATGGGTGGCTTGGATGATTACCTCGTATGCGACCCTTCAAACGTCCATTGCAGGCTTCCTGCATCGGTCGGATATGACCGACATCATTAAGGAATTGATAGCTGATGCTGAGTTTCGTATTGCCAATGAGTTGCGAATCAGGGCCATGGAAGCCTCGTTCAGTTCGGCCATTTCTAGCGGGGTTGTAGCCCTTCCTAGTGGCTTTTTGGAGTGGCAATTCTTGTACATCGATGACACCAGCGCGCAGAAGCTAGAGCGCAAGGATGCAGAGTGGATTTACACCAACTACCCGACACGCGCAGGCTCTGGTAAACCGGTGTTCTTCGCCCGTGAAGGCGATAACGTGATATTCGGGCCTTATGCGGATTCGGCGTACACAGTCAAAGGCCGGTACTACAAAAAGCTGGACGCACTGAGCGACAGCAATACAAGCAACTGGTTTATCACCAATGCACCGGATTTGCTGCGCTACGGGGCTTTGTGCGAGGCTGCGCCGTACATGCAGGATGACCCGCGCATAGGTGTGTGGGAGCGCAAATACGAGCAAGTCAAACAGCGCATCAAAGCCACAGAACGCCGCGAAAACACAAGCGGTTCACTTATCAACATGAGGGCTGGATAAATGGCTTTAGAAACCGGCAACTACATCAACGATTTGGTCATCACAAATCCAACCAGCGCTGACCCCAAGAGCCAAGGCGATGACCACTTTCAACTGATTAAGAAAGTTCTGAAGGAGTGTCTAAACGGCTTCACTGGCGGCATTTTGCTTACCGCCACAGAGACCGGCACAGCCTCCGCGCACGTACTCACGCCCACCACTGCACTGGTGGGCTACACAACCGGTCTGATGCTGCTCTATCGGCCTACAAACGCAGGCACGGGGGCATTGACTGTCAACGTGTCAGGGCTGGGTGCCAAGTCGGTCAAAACGATTGCAGGCGCTGACCCTACCAGCGGTGACATTCTTGTCAATCAGCCGATTTTGCTGATGTATGACGGCACAAATTTCGTTCTGCTTGCTGGCTCGGAATACCTGTCAAAAACGGGCAACCAGACGCTGACCGGCAATCTCACGCTTACAGGTGATCAAACGGTAAGTGGCACGCTTGCTGTGACGGGTGCCAGCACATTTACCGGCGACATTGGCGGCACAGGTGGCAACAAAAAGGCCAACCTTGCTAGCCCGACATTCACCGGCACGGTGACATTGCCCGCAACTGGATCGGGCTCAACCGAAGCCGTGCGCAAGGATTACGCCGACGGACTTGTGTTCGCTGCTGCGTTACCTGCACAAACTGGCAACTCTGGCAAGTTCGTCACAACGGACGGCACTACGGCAAGTTGGGGCGCGGCTGATCTTTTTATTCGCTCCGCACGCACAAGTAACACCATTCTCGCAGCCGCTGACCGTTCGACGCTGGTTGACATTACCAGTGGCACATTCAGCCAAACATTCACCGCATCGGCCACGCTTGGCAGCGGCTGGAATTGCTACGTGCGCAACAGTGGCACGGGCAACATCACATTAGAGCCCAATGGGGCGGAACTGATCGACGGGCTCACAAACTATGTGATGTACCCCGGCGAAACCCGGCTTATCCAATGTGATGGCACTGGGTTCTATTCGGTCGTTCTGACGGCATTTAAGCTGGAGCCATCCAGCACGATGACGTTCGTGGAGCCACCAGGCTATAAGTCGTATGAAGTGCTGCTTGCTGCACCCGGTGGCGGCGGTGGCTCTGGTCGGCGCGGGGCTCCGGGAACGTATCGCGGAGGCGGCGCGGGTGGCGGTGCGGGAACGATGGCGTTTGCCGTCATCAAGGCTGGCACACCCGGTACATCCATCACTCTGACAGTCGGCGCGAATGGCACAGGCGGCGCGGCTGTCGCTGTAAATACCACAGACGGAAACCCCGGCACTACTGGCGGAACGCATAGCTTTGGTTCGCTGCTTGAAGCTACCGGCGGCGGCGGCGGCGCTGGTGGGACTACAGCACCTTCAACTGCAGGCGCGGCAGCAGCGGCAACGACTGGACTTGTGACCAACACGGGCACGGCAGGCGCAGCAGGCTCTGATACGACGGGTGCCGCTGGTACGGCAGCGACTGGCTGGTCGGCTACCGGCGGCGGTTCTGGCGGCGGCATCAATTCCGGAGACGCCGCAGTCAATGGTGGAGCAGGTGGCGCAAGCGGCACAAATAACGCAGCCACGCAACTTGCTGGAGGCATCGCAGGCGTTGCGGCTGGCACACGCCCTGGCGGCAATGGAAATTCATCGTCTGCGCTTCGTGGCGGCTCTGGTGGTGGCGGTGGCGCTTCGCACGGATCAAATGCCGGTGCAGATGGCGGTATCGGTGTCTATGGCGGTGGTGGTGGTGGTGGGTCTGCGTCGGTAAACGGCAAGCTATCAGGCGCAGGCGGCAGCACCACTGGATATTTTTACGTTGGGGGAATCTGCTAATGGCCCGGTACTTAAAAATCGAAGACGGCAAGGTCGTCAATGCCATCGAGCTAGACAACCCGGCATTATTTACAGATTTGGTACTGGTGCGCTCGGATAGCGCCGACATTGGCGATCTGTTTGATGGCTCAGTATTCACCAAGCCTGTGCCGACGCCTAACCGTGTCGGGCTGATGTTGCAGATTGACGCCGACACAGACGCCATTTACCGCGCAGTCGAAGGCGATCGCACAACGGAATACCTGCGCGCCGAGGAAGAAGCAAAGGCATTCAAGGAAGCGAACTACACCGGCACGGTTCCCGACAGCGTTGCAAGCTGGGCCAGCGCGAAGGGCGAGAGCGCGACATGGGCCACAGACGACATTTTGACAACGGCAACCGGCTGGCGGCAGGCGCAATCGTCTATTCGCGCCACGCGCTTGTCATGTAAAGAGCAGGCCCGCACCGCTAACGATCTTGCCCCCATTGCTGCCCAGTGGGCCGGGTTTGTGGTGGCGATCAAAACCGCGCTGGGGGTCTAATGCCCATTGTGCGCGTTGATAACTGCGGGCTTGGCCTCAATAGCGACCTTACTCCCGAGGAATTGGGTAATGGCGTGTGGAGCCTCACGGAAAACATGCGTTTCAATAACGGCTATGCAGAGCGTTTCAGGGGCACGGCGGCAGTGTTTACCACGCCTACCGTGACGCCTTACTTCATCCAGCCATACGCAACAACGTCAGCCCGCTTTTGGAATTACGCCGGGATTGCGCAGGTGTTTGTGGATGACGGCACAACGCAAACCAACATCACCCGGTTGACCACTACGGCGATTGTTTCGATTACCCGCGTGGGAACTACTGCCACCCTGACAAGCACAGCGCATGGCCTGGCCAATGGCAACACGGTGACGGTCTACGGGGCTACGCCAAGCCAGTACAACGGGACATTCGTGATTGGCGGGGTAGCGGCAAACACGTTTACCTACACGATGACCAGCGACCCCGGCAGCTCTGCTACGTCGGTCGGCGTGTTGCTCAAGCCTGGCGCTGCGGTCAACAACTTCACCGGGGCCATTGATAACAAGTGGACAGGTGGCGTCATCAATGGCGTGATGATTCTCAATAATGGCGTTGACATGCCGCAGTACTGGGGTGGCGATACCTCGATAAAACTGCGCGACATTCCGGGCTGGTCTAGTGCGTGGACGGCTACTGCCATGCGCCCGTTCAAGAATTTCGTTGTCTCGCTCGGGATAACAAAGTCTGGAACAAGCTACCCGCACATGGTCAAGTGGTCAACAACTCTCAACCCCGGCGCAATTACAGCGGGTGGAGACTGGGACGAAACAAACCCGGCGATTGACGCGGGAGAGCAAGACCTTGCTGAAACGTCTGATTTGCTGGTGGATTGCTTGCCGCTGGGTGATGTAAATGTCATCTACAAAGAACGCAGCATGTACGCAATGACGTATGTCGGCGCTCCATACATTTTCCGCTTTCAACGCCTTCCAGGCGAATCTGGAATGCTGGCGCGTGGCTGCGCGGTTAATACCCCGTTGGGCCACGTAGTGCTGACTGCTGGTGACGTAGTTGTCAACAATGGCAGCGGTGTGCAATCCATCGCCAACGGCGCGGTACGCAGCTACATATTCAACAACATCGACAGCACAAACTACAAACGCGCATTCGTCACGGCAAACCCGCAAAAAAACGAGGTGTGGATCTGCTTTCCGTTCGGCTCCAGCGAAACCTGCAATAAAGCGATGGTATGGAATTGGATTGACAAAACATGGGGGGTGCGCGCGCTAACGAATGTGACCTATGGCGCTTTCGGGCAGATCAATGTGGGCACATCGCTGACTACATGGGCGGGTGACTCCGATGCGTGGGAAACCGACGCAACATCGTGGAACGAGAACGAATACTCCCCGGCTGAAGCGCGCTTGCTGATGTGCCACTCTACGCCGCTTATCTCGCTGACGGACACCGGAACGACTGACTTTAGCAGCCTGATTACTTCGACGCTGGAGCGCACTGGCATGACCATGGGCGACCCGTACATGGTAAAGACGTGGAGCAGCATTTACCCGCAAATTGATGGCGTTTCTGGGGCTACTGTGAATGTACAGGTCGGGGCGTCCATGTTCCCAGATGGTGAGGTTACATGGCAGACGGCGCAACCTTTTGTTATCGGTACGTCATTAAAGATTGATTCTTTTGCAAGTGGCCGATTTCTGGCTGTGCGCTTCACAAACTCTGATTACGGCGCATGGCGAATGAAATCGTTTGGCGGTGATTACGTCAACTCTGGGCGGTACTAAATGGCGCGATACACACCCGGCATTGTTGACGACCCAAAAGTGCAGCAAGAGCTTTACAAGATTGCGCAAGCGATGGAAACAGCAGATCCATTTTTCACACTGGACACGCTTTACGCCTACCCGCCGAAATATCGGGAGGGAACGATTTTCAAAGCAGACGGTACGACTCTTAACCCCGGCAGCGGTGCAGGCGTCTATTGCTATCGCGGCGGGGTCTGGACATTTCTAGGATGAAGGAGAAAAATATGGCAACACAACTCGATCAGGCAACGCGCGATGCCGTAATGGCGGAAGCCAATGCACGCGCCCAGCGTTTTGGCATCTCGCCTGAGCAGGCGCTATACAACTACGCGCGTGAGAACAATATCAGCAATGCCGACGTTGACACCTACATGGGCTATACGCCTGGCTCTGCTGACGCATGGGTACGGCAGCAGCGCGATGCAGGCATGGCGGCGAAGCCCATCGCACCACAAACACTGTACGCGGGACTCAGCAACAACAGCAACGCATCCGATATTGCAAATGCGTACCGTCAATGGTCTAGCGCAAATGGGGGCGATACAACCGAGAATCAGCGAGCATCTGAGAGCTACCTGCAGAGCTTAGGCATTGGCAGCGGTGCGATCAACGATGCTTACAACGCCTATAAAGCACCGCAGCAGCGCGATGCAGGCATGGCGGCGAAGCCCATCGCACCACAAACACTGTACGCGGGACTCAGCAACAACAGCAACGCATCCGATATTGCAAATGCGTACCGCCCCCCCCCCCCCCCGCCCCCCGGGCCCCGGGGGCGGCGGGCCCCCGGCCAACGCGCCCGCGCTGGCGCCGATTGCAAATGCGTACCGTCAATGGTCTAGCGCAAATGGGGGCGACACTACGGAGAACCAGCGGGCCGCAGAGGGTTATTTATCCAACTTAGGGATTGGAAGTGGCGCTATTCGCGATGCCTACACAGCATATAAAGGCCAGCAGCAGCCACAGCAGCCACAGCAGCAGCCGCAAAACCTTGGCATTGGCGGTAGCTACAACCCGCAGCAAAACCCGTATCTGGGGCAAATGGGCCGGGATATTGGCAGCCAAATGTTTGACAACTGGAGCCGCACGCAAATGCCAAGCATTCGCAGTGGCGCCATGGCGGCTGGTGGTTTTGGTGGATCGCGTCAAGGTGTGGTTGAGGCCAACGGCATGAACGATATGAACCGTCAGTACGGGCAGGCGCTTACCAGCATGTACGGCAACGATTGGAGCCAGCAGCAGGGCCGCAACCTGCAACAACAGGGTCTGAACAACAGTTACGATCTAGGCTTGCGTTCAAATGACCTACAAAACCGCAGCGTAAACAACAGCTATGACTTAGGCTTGCGATCTAGCGATCTTGGCTTTGCCAATCTGGACGCCAACATCAACCAGCAGAACTTCAACAACAACCTAGCCGGGGCCAACTTTGGCATGGGTGTGTACGGGATGATGAATGGCATGAATCAGCAAGGCATCAACAGCGGCACACAGATGCAGAACACGCCGCTGGACTATCAAAAGTATTTCACGAACAGCGCAAACGCAACAGGCGGCATGGGTGGAAGTTCTACGGGCACGGTTGGAAGCAGCTCTAACCCGACCATGCAGGGTCTTGGCCTGTATCAGTACGGTTCACAGAACGGCGGCGGCATGAACAACATCGGCGGCGCTGACTTCACCAAGTATCTGATGAACGGAACCATGTGAACCAAGTTCACCGCCTAGCCGAAGAGATGCGGAAACACCCGCAGGTGGTGGTTGACACGCAGCACCACCTAGTAAACGGCATGTATGCGCGTACTGGCTTTATCCCTGCTGGAACGGTTATCGCAGGCTGCACGCACAAGACAGACCATATTTCTATCTTGTTCGGTGAGGCTCTGATAACGCTTGACGATGGCCCGAAGGAACTCAGCGGCTACAACGTCCTGCCAACAAAAAAGGGAATGACTCGGGCAATTTACGCAGTGTCTGATTGCTGGATGACCACCATCTGCAAGACAGAAGGCACAGAGTTGGCAGAGATTGAAGACGGGCAAGTTGAAGAGGCTCATACATTGCAGACACGCAATCCAGAGCTAGGCATGGACAAACTCATTTTGTTAGAGGGCTAGTATGTATATCAACACAGCAATTCAGGCTATCGGCGCTGTCAAGACCGTCCAAGGCTTGCTCAATGGCGGCGGCGACGAAGATAAAAACGGCGGCGCTGGCGCTCAGTCACAAACCCGTGACCCATGGGGACCGGCACAGCCCTACATGCTGCGCAATTTGCAAACCAATGCAGACCTTCAGAAGTTCTACCAACGGCACCCATTCAATGAGACACAGCAAGCTGGCTACCAGAACCAGAACGGCCTGATTGACAAGTTCAACGGGCAAGTGGCACCGGGCCTGCTCGGTTTTGCTAATCAGATGATGGGCAGCCACTACCAGCGCGCACAAGGCGGCGCACCGGGATCGGTAGGCTACAGCCGACCAACACCACAACCAGCACAACAGCCCCAGAATGGGCTATTGGCTGGGCCATTCTCCGCGCCGCAGTACCAGCCTTTGGGCAAGATCGACTTTGACGCGATGAACCCGTTTAACAGTAACGACTTAGTAGCGTCTGACATTCGCCAATCAGCGCCAACGAGCTACCAACCTGGGCAAACGGACGATGCGGAGTGGGAAAAGGTTCTTGGCGATTTCAATTCGTGGCACCAAGCGGCGTATGGAATACCGATGAACAGGAAGTGGACCGCTGATGCAGACGCTCAAGCAGCCTATGCCAACTTGGTCAACAAGTACGTCAAAGCAAAATCAAAGGTGTAAATCATGGCTGGACTTTTAGATGGCATGTTAGACAGCGACAGCCTGCGCCTGGGTTTGGGCTTACTCGCTGCGGGCGGGCCTACTACAGACCCTAACCGCACGGGGTTCGGGCAGCGGTTGGCTGAGGGCATGGGCAGCTTTGATGCCTACAAGCGAAACGCACTCAAGCAAAAGATGCTGGAGGCGCAGATGCAGGAGTATGAGCAGGCGGCGCAAGACAAGGCGCAGGCACGACAACAGGCGCAACTAATACGCGATCTGTCTGCCAAGTTCGCAATCCCTGCAAAGCAGCGTATTGCACCATTGATGGGAGACGCGGAAACGGGGATCATGCCAAGCGCTGGGCGCGAGGCAGAGCCTGCTGGCTACGATTACGCGGGGTTTGCTGGCGCGCTGGCTGGCATTGATCCAGTGCAGTCGCTCAAAATCAAGGAAATGCTGAAAAAAGATGGGCCTAAGTTCTCCACGGCTCCGCAGTACGACCAGCAGGGCAACGCCTTTATATTGGCCGAAAACGGGGAAATGAAATACCTGAGCGGCGTTAAAGCACGCGACAAGCTGGAAGAAGTGCGCCTTGGCGACAAGGTGGCATTTCGCAGCCCATACAGCACGGAAATGCAGGGTTCTATGCCCATCGGGCAGGATGCCAACAGCAAAGCATCCAATGCGGTGGCGTGGGCGAATAACGCGGCCACGTTGCGCGGTCAGAACATGACAGACGCAAGGGCGCGGGATTTGAACGACATTACTCGCGGCGAGAAAAAGAAGGTGGAGGATTTGACAAAAGGCAGTCAGATTGCCAGCTTTGACACGATGCTTGGCACGCTAGATCGCCTTGGAAAGCATCCCGGTCTATCCAGGTCTGTTGGCATGATTGGCGCATTCCCGACAATGCCTGGCTCAGAGTCTGCCAACTTCAAGGCCGAGCTGGACACGTTCCAGTCACAGGCATTTATCCCCATGGTTTCGCAACTCAAGGGCATGGGCGCGTTGTCTGACGCGGAGGGCAAAAAGCTAACCGCGGCTGTTGGTGCGCTCAACCCGGCGATGGGCGAAAAGGCGTTCAGGGAGTCTATCGGGCGCATCACGGCAGAAATGGAAGCAGCGCGGCAGCGTGTATCAGGCCAGCCGACTCCAAAACCGAGCCCAATGGACGCAATGCCCGCGGCTAACGCATCCAACAAAGGCAAGAAGATCAGAGATACAACCACCGGTAAGGTGCTTATTTCCAACGGCATGACATGGTCGGAGGTGCCCTAATGGCTTACGAATACATTGACGAAAAACCAAAAGGCCGGTACGAGTTCATTGACGATCAGCCAACAGCCGCGCCAGTTTCACGCACAGAAAAGCTATTGCGCGGAATCAAAGACCCACTCGATGGCGCTGCCCAGTTGTTTGAAAAGATGATGCCTGAAGGCTTCAACTCCGCAAACAGGACGGTGAATAACTGGATTGCTGACAAGACCGGGATGCTTTCCAAGATGCCAGAAACCGGCGTCGATGGGCTTATCAAGCAGCAGGAGGCCGAGTACCAGGCAAAGCGCGCTGCGGCTGGCGAATCTGGCTTTGATGGCTATCGAACAATTGGCAACGTAGTAAGCCCCGCAAACCTTGCTATCGCGTCAAAAATACCCGCAGCGGCAACACTGGCAGGGCGCGTTGGCGTTGGTGCACTTGGCGGCGCTGCAAGTGCTGCACTCAACCCGGTAGCAGATGGCGATTTCTGGAAGGGCAAGGGTGAACAGGTTGCAATGGGTGCAGCATTCGGCGGCGCTGTGCCTGCTGTAACTGGGGGGATTGCCCGCGTCATCAGCCCCAATGCATCGAAAAACGCCAATGTCGCACTGCTGAAAAACGAGGGCGTACAACCAACCATCGGGCAAACGCTGGGAGGATGGGCTAATCGCGTGGAAGAGAAGGCGCAGAGCCTGCCAATCGTTGGGGATGCGATCACAGCAGCCCGCCAGCGCGGTAATGAGCAGATGAACAAGGCGGCGTTTAACCGGGCTCTTGCTCCAATTGGCGAGAAATTGCCAAGCGGCCAAGCACTTGGCGGATCTGCGGTTGAGTACACCAGTGCAAAGCTAGGGCAGGCATACGACAACCTGCTGCCAAAGCTGACAACGCAAGCGGACGGGCAGTTTTCCCAGAGCGTGCAGAGCCTCAAGAGCATGGTTAACCAGGGGGCGCTTGACCCGAAATACTCCAGCCTGTTCGACAAGACGCTAAAGGACCGCGTACTGGACAAGTTCCAAGGCCAGAGCACCATGACCGGGCAGACACTCAAGGACACGGAATCATTCCTGACAAACGAGATTAAGCGGTTTGGCATGTCGCAAGACCCAGATGCGCGTTTGCTTGGTGACGCATACAAGCAGCTACAAAGCGAACTGCGCGACCTTGTGACACGCAGCAACCCAGCGCACGCAGCAGAGCTAAAAGCCATCAATACAGGGTGGGCGAACTTCAAGCGAGTTCAGAACGCAGCGGCAAAGATTGGGACGGAGGATGGTGTTTTTACACCGGCACAGCTTCAAAATGCCGTTCGCGCGCTCGATAAGTCAAAGGACAAAGCGCGGTTCGCAGAGGGGAATGCCCTGATGCAAGACCTTAGCGGCGCAGCAAAAACACAAATGAGCGGAAAAGTTTCTGACAGCGGGACCGCTGGGCGCTTGGCGCTGGGTGGCGGCGCGCTTGGCGCTGGGATGGTTAACCCAATGATACCGATCGGGTTACTTACCGGCGCTGCTGCCTATACGCCATTCGCGCAAAGCCTTCTGCGTGGCGCGGTAAGCAGTCGCGGCGCCTTTGCCGAACCTGCGGCCAATGCGCTCAGGAAGGCCGCACCCATTCTCATCCCTGGCGGCGCGCAGGTGGGCCTTGGTCTTTTGAATTAACCACGCCCAAACAGGAATTGATGCAGCGGATATTGCACCACGAATCATTTGATCGTCATTCATGCATTCAATATAACCCCATCCCATCAATTAACCAAACGTCGATATGACGCCACCGAAATGACCCAACAGGAACGCGACGAACTCATATCAGCCATTGCCAGCGCAGTGCGCCAGCGGGCAACTGATACACAACTCACGGTTGACGAACAACGCTGGGTGCGGATGGCGATCAAGAAAGAAGCTCAGAGCATTGCACTGCGCCAAGCCATTATCGAGAAAAGCCTAGCTGGCCTGGTGTGGGCTGCAATTGTCGGCATTGGCGCGATGTTCCTGCAATGGGCTACAGCGCACGGGTACAGGCCATGACACCAGACCCGCACAAGTGCAAGCTGGCGCGGGCGGAAGAGTTAGAAGTGGCCGCAAAGATTGCGCACGAAAACAACGATCACGTTTTTGCGGCAGAGTTGTCGCGGCACGCTCACCACTTGCGGATGGATCACGAAAGGGAGGTGAAGAATGGTCAACTCACGAAAGATTGAAGACCTGCAACTTATCGTTGCCGCGAAGTGCAGGGCGTTTATTGCGGCCTGTGCAGCGGCTGGCATTGATGTGGTGATAACAAGCACCTACCGCGATGCAGAGTCGCAAAACGCCTTGTATGCACAGGGCCGCACGACACCGGGCAAGAAAGTCACGAACGTGCGCGGCGGCGAAGCTTGCACAATTACCGCAGGGCCTTTGATTTCGTCCCAGTGGTAGGCGGTAAGGCCGTGTGGGATGACGATAAAACGTGGGCAAAGTGCGGCGCACTGGCTGAGAGCGTTGGACTGGAGTGGGGTGGTCGTTGGACTGGCTTCGTAGACAAGCCCCACTGCCAAGACACTGGCGGGCTGACCATCGCGCAATACAAAGCCGGGATGCAGCCATGATACGCAGGGCTATCGAGTCAACAGGCGGGAGGCGTTTTCTGCTTGCCATGGGGGCAGGGATGACCACCACCGCGCTGCAATGGTTCGGTAAGTTAGACCCATCCGGCGGCACTTACGCAATGGTTGTGATTGCAACCGTGGGCGCGTACATCGCAGGCAACACCACGCAGAAGATCAAATCACCAGGGGCGACATAGTGAGCCCACAGCTACTCATCGCCGCAATCATCGCAGCGGCCAGCTTCGGCACTGCTTGGCGTATTCAAGACTGGCGTTTCGACGCGAGGGAACAAGCACATGCAGAACAGAAACTGGCTCAAATCCAACAGTCAGCAGCGGCGGATATTCGGCGGCTTGATAACACGATCACCGCGCAAAGAGCAGCCACTGCCCGCTCGGTGGCTTTGCGCGGTGATCTTGATAGCGCTCTTTCTGAGCTTGAGCGGTTGCGCCTCGCGCTCGCCAGTAGTGTGCCCGGAACCGGTGATGCCGCTGGCTCCTGCGCTGTCAGAGCCGATCCCGCCCGAACTCGCTGTTGTGCAGCGAGCTCTGTCAAGGTGGGAGGCCGCGCTGATAGGCACGCCTCAGACGCCCAAGCCTTGATAGAGGCTTGGCCTAAGTGATTGTCACTCGCCTGCCGAAATACTCCGCACATACGTCCTTCAATAGCATTAGATCGTCGCTCATTTCATTCCAAGCCTCTCTGTTCCCGGCATCGCTGCTGGGTCTTGCGCTGGCACCGCTTGTCTTCGACGCACTGGACCGTACGTTTGGTCGTCGGCTGTGTGAAGCCGGCTGTCTGTCGCGCTCGATGCCTTTTGGTCGGGGGGGGAAGATCATGCTGCCTCCCATGTTCGCGTAATACTCGCTGCACCCATAGCAAGTTTCGTCGTGGATGCTGACGCCGGGGCGCTTGCCTTGCTGATAGTGCACGCATGTTTTGCAAGGTTTCTCAGAAATATCTTTGACTATCTTGTTTTGGATATTTGGCTCCAACTCCCTAATGCGGTCGCTCACGGTTGACCTCCGTTGTCTGCTCGTTTCGCCAAGTCGTATGAATTGGTAGGCTCTGCATTGGCGAGGGCTGCGCGGCCTGCGGTGATGGCTTCTCGCACCATCGGACGCTGTGCGGGTGGGGTACATAGCCGTACGCCTTCTAGCGCCCCCACAAGCTGCTCAAGCGTGGCGCGGTCTATAAGTACCTGTGTCATTCTGAGATCTCCATTAGTGCGCGTTTTGCTTTCTCCATCCACCAAAGCACAGTGCCCCCATCGGATACGGATGATGCGAAGTACAACCCACCATCTGCATCTTCGCCAATGACAATTGCACATTTGGGCTTGGCTTCGATTGCTGCGTTTAACACCCGCTCTGCGTCTAGGTCGAGCGTTGTAACTGTTTGAAGAACTGTTACGTTATCTACGAGATTCATTTCAAAGCCTCCATAATTAGAGAAACGTGCGCAACTACATGTACCAAGACGCCTACGAAGAGGATTCCCCACACCCAGCCATGGGCAGTGATGGTGATGGCTATTTCTTGGAGCATCACTTCGCTCCTTTGTATCTTGATAGCGCCATGCGTGCGATCATGTTGCCGTCACTATTCCCGTAGTGCTCGCCATTACCGAGCCTTGCCAGCTTTTCCAACGCCTCCACCAACTCCGTCACATTCTGCGCAGGCATGGGGCGGGTGAATAGCTCGATAGTTTCTCCAGTGATCGGTGGTGGATTGTCCAGATCAATGAACCAGCCTTCTTTGCAGGGCTTTAGCTTCGCAACAAGCTCAGTCGCAGCAATGGCATCAAGCTCTGCGCGTAGTGCGTCGCGCTCTGCCGCCAACTTAATTGCAAAGTCCGTTTGCTCGTCGCCGTAGCTTGTACGGGTGATAATTTCCGCCTCCAACTCCTTGATGCGCTCTGCTTGGGATTGCATGGCGTCGTGCAGTTCCTTCCTTGCGTTGGCGGTACCTTCTCCAATGCGGAGAGTTGCATACCGATCTGCAAGGGCCATCAGCCCTTCAATGTTTGGTGTGATCATCACTTCCCCTTTAGTACTTCGATTGCGCTAACACATTGGCGAGCATCGGCTGGTCTGTAGTAGGTGTTTCCACCTCCATCAATAGCGGCTTCAAGCTGCTTGCACACCTGCATCGCCTCACTCAGTGCCATATCCCGTGCATGGGCTGCACAAGCTGCGCCGTAGGCTTGCAGTTGTTCTTTCGTGTAGCCCCCAACATCACCCGACCACCTTGGCTTAAATAAGGGGGAATAATCAGGTAACTTAGTTTTTTGTGTCATTTCAAAATCTCCAGCTCTACTATCGCCACGCAATTAGTCAGCTCGTCGAGCAGATAATCTGGAATCGAGCACTCGCGCACAATGCCCAGTGCCTCAAGGGCGGACAGCAGGCGCATGATTCGTAGCAATTCTTCTTTAGTCATTTCAACTCCTTCACGCCCCACGCCGCACAGCGACCAGAGCCTTCGATAGATCCATGCTGGCCCGCTTTGCCGCAGCGCAATACTGCCCGCTGCGGTACCACGGATCGCCCTTTGTTAGCTCGGTGCTCCCGGCAGCGTGCTTAACAACTGACGCGGCTTCAAGGAACCGCTTTGCTTCCGCCACGGCAACGTCAAGCGTTTTGACTCTTATGCTCATTTGCTCTCTTTCGTGCTATTTTTATCGTAGCTGCCAGCGCACGGCTGGCGCGCGTTAGCGCCTGCTTTGATGGTTGGCTTGGCGATGTTATGGAGCAGGTTTTGCTCCAGAAATTGCGTTAAGTTGCATCATGGTGGCGGGGTTGAATCCACAGCGTATAGCTCCACTCATAAGCCTATCAACAGGGCTCCGCTGAACCAACCATGCCATGTACCGCTCACCGTCTAGGTATTCGCTATCCTTGTGGCACACCCCGCAAAGAATGTGCAGGTTCTCGCACCCATCGCTACCACCGACAGAACGAGCCACAATGTGCGCTCGTTCGCTGCCATCCATACCGCAGGCAAAACAAGTCCCGCGCTCCAAAAATTCGGCCTCCGAGTCAAACCCTTTAATGGCCCAAAGTCTTTTCGCCCAATGCGCCCTAATCGCCAACTCTGATGGCATCTTGCGTGGTGTTGTGTTCATGGCTTTCTCAGTAATTCAACTTAACAGGGCGGTCGAGTGGACAAGCCACTCACCTCTGCGTTATGCCGCTTGCCGTGCGGCTAGTGCTTTTGGCATCTCGTCTTTCTCCAGCGTTCGCTTGAACCCCACCTTGCCCGCCGTGTGAAACACCACTACGCCCTCTGGCTTCATGAACCCCGGCGCGGCATAGCTGCCACGCTCGCGCAGTAGTTGAAGGCAAGCATCAATTGCGTCCGTTCGGAATGGCCCTTGAATCAATACCGGCACAACGCCGCAGCAAGCTGGTGGGCGCTCTTGCCACTTCGGCTGGGCGCGTGGGTCTGGCGATGGGATCGACAGCAAAGGCTGATCGTGGGCCGCCCAGCGCGTTGCGTTGAACAACGAAAACCGCTTCTCTCTCAGCCCATAGCCGCGCTGGATGCCAGAACCCCACCACTCGCCAAAGTGGCGACCTGTCCCTAGCGTCAGCAGTTCGTCACGGTGCGCCTCTACCCATGCGGCAAACCCGAAATTATCATCAGCCGGTGTAATCCAGCGCGTGCGGCTTCCAGCCAGCAGAGTGCCATCTTCTGCAATGCAAACCTGTGCGTTCGTGCCATCAATCTTCTCGGTCACGATTACATCGCGGGCCAGCCGCGCCATCTTCGGGAAGTCCTGAAATTCCATTGTGTTCATCCTTTCGTGTGTTTTCAATCGTCGGCATAACAGGTTTGTCGAAGTGGACGCTACGCGCCATTCACAACGGCGTTATCGCGCAGAAGTGCTGCCCACTCATCCGTTGATTTACCTGCGCCGTTGTAGGGCTCGATTGAGCCATCCCATCCATCTATACAGCCTTCGCGGTACACCTCCGTGTTAAACAACACATCGGATGTGCTCATGTCCCGCAGCGCATCGGCCACAAAGTTTTCACACACTTGGTGTTCGTCTTCTTCATCATCTACCAACACCACGAATTCAAATTCAGCGGTAACTTTTACTAAATGCTTCATTGCTTTTCTCCGTCAATGTCAGCCCGATAACCGGGCAATCAACCCGCACCTAGCGGGCGGTTATTTCTGCGTTAGATTCATGCCCCGGCGCACTGCTTGCGTGTCTTTCGCACGCCGCAATCAGCTTCAATGCCGCTGTGTCTATGATGTGCACAAGGTCTTGCACATCTTCATGGCTCTTTCCTTTCGGCCAATCCTCTTTGCACCAGACTTCTTTTGCCATGCTCAGAGCAATGGCAGCATTGCTGGCCGCTTTTGTCATAAAGTGGCGTTTCATTGGCTTGCAAAATCTCATGTGTTCTCCAATCGAAAAATCTAACCGGGCAATCCATCGCACCTACGGGCGCTGATTTCTGCGTTAGGCACCGCACTTGCGTGCGGCTGTGCGCGGGTCACCCTTGCAAAACACCAGCACGTTCTGGTGCGTCTTCGCCATCTTGCGGCTGGCTTCAAACTGCTTCGTCACCCGCATGGCGGCAGTGCCTACAGGCGTCGCCAGAATCGCCTCGTTGTATAGCCGCGCCCCGGCCTGTTCAAAGCCGTCTATCGTTTCGCTCACGAAGTTCCGATAGAACCCTTTGCCGTCGCGGAAGTCCCCCACCACGAAGCACGCAAAGGTGTCTGGCTTCATCCTGCCCACGGAGCGCAGAATAATCCGCTTGTACGCGGCCACAAAGGCGTGCCAATCCATCGCGCTTAGGTCGCGCGGGTCGTCGCTGTACTTTTCCAGGTCGCCGTAAGGCGGGCACGAAAACACGAAGTCAGCTTCGGGCGCATCGGCCAGCGTTTCCATGCTGTCGCCGCACACCCACACCGGGCGCACCTGCGGTGCAATCTGTTCGGCCTGCACTTCGTTTGCCGCCACCTGTTCGGTGCGCAAGTCGCAGCCCCAATACTGCCGGCCCAGGCACCCGGCCACGATGCCGCGCACGCTGCCGCCTGCGAATGGGTCAACCACCTGGCCGCCTGCCGGGCTAAACCAGCGCACCGCCAGTTCGCACACGGTCGGGTCAAAAATGCTTGTCCCGTCGCCGTCTGCCTTGCTGCCACCCGCGTTTTCGTCTGCCCAGTCGTGAATGTTGTACGTCTTGGCGCTGCGGCCCACTTCGCCGCGAATGCCCAGCGCAGCCCATGCGCGCTTGCGTTCCTGCCATTCGGCCATGCGGGCATCCAGCACCGTGAACGGTGGCAGCGTGAAGCGCTCCGCCACGGGGCCACTGGCCTTCGGCTTCACTACTTCGCCAAACAGGTCGTGCCCGTGTAGTGCAAATTCAGTCATGTCGTTCCCTTAAATGCCTAACTAATCAATCAACCCGGACGTGCCGCAAAAGCGCGGCACGCCGGTTATTTCAGACGTTATGCCTCACCGCTTTTGCATCGCGGTTGCCATGCAGAGAGCGCTTGTTCGACTGTCTCCGTTGTCACCTTCGATAGCGCATTTGGCAGCTAGTGGGTCGGCTCCACCTTTTATGGCCTCGGCAATCAATCGTTGCCTGTGCATCGTGCAAGCCACGGGCGAGGCAAGCAGAGCGGCTACCAGCATCGCCGCGCAAATCCACAGAATCATGCTTTTCGTTTCCATCATCTTTCCTTCCGCCGTCACCGGCATAACATTTCACTCATGGCGGGCGTGCTACGCCCGCCGCATACTTCAAGCGTTAAGCGTCAATCGGCACGCCAACAGGGCGCGTCCAGTCGGTGTTTCGCGGGGCCGACTTCTTGACCAGCGCCACCAGTTCATCGAAATGCTTTTGCGCTTCGTTCACCTTGTTGCGTGCGTCGGTTTCTCTGTTCCGAGCGCATGCTGTCAATTCGCACATCCGGCCAAGGTAATCCTGTGCCGATGCGACCGCTGCCACAGCGTTTGCAAGCTGTGTGTTCAGGCTCTGTTTTTTCTCGCCCATACTCGTGTCCTTTTGTTGTTTCATCAGGCGCTTAACTGGGCAGTCGAGAGGGACTTTCAGCCCCTCACTTCTGCGTTATGCCGCAATAGTTTCTCCACGATTGGCGTCCTTCCTCAAACAGCCCTCGCGTTCGTGGCTTTTTGAACGGGTTGTCGCTGACACCATGTTCCTCTGCCTTTGCCCCAAGTCGAAACGGGGACGGTTCGTTCCAGCAAAGCGGCGCAAGCGTTTTCCACGGCGCTACCGTCAGGTCAATAGCTTCTTCAAAGTCATCTGTGTACTTGCTCATAGGAGTTTGCCTTTGTGTCGGGTCGGTTCAATCGCTCGGTCAATCGCGCCCAACAGGTCGGCCAGCTTCTCGGCCTCGTTGCTGTCCTCGCCTTCGATGGTTTTAATAACCGCAGCGCAATCGGTCAGGAGGCCAAGCAAAACGGCATTTTCACCGGCAAGCGCCATCCACCCCGCGTGGTGCCCGTCGCGGTAGGCATACTTCTCGCGGTCATTTGTGCCTTCCGTCAGCCACATGCTGCATGTGCTGTCATAGGCCATCTGCTCCGGGTGGTCGTTGTCAAAAGGTTTTGGCATTTCTATCTCATATCGAAAGGCATAACAGGTCAATCAAGGCCGACCTGCGGCGGCTTATCTCCGGCGTTAGATTTCCCCGGCCTCATCAACCGTCATCCCAATCTGCAACGCCAAGTACCGTTCAAGGCTCGCGCCCCGGCTGCGGTGCCACCCTGGCAGCATGTGGATAACGTCGCAGTCCATAAGCGCCTTAATGTCAGCACGCATGTGCTCCTCCCATGTGGCGCTCTCAGGCAGTCCGTTTTCGGTTGGGTTGAATACGGCGCGACCTTGAGCGAGAAGGGACTTGGCAGCGGTTGCGAACGCTGTGCGGTTGTAGTCGGGCACGCCGGTTATCGGCCCGCTGATATATGTTTTCATTCAGATCCTCCACTATCGGCCCGTCGTGGGCCGGTTATTTCCGGCGTTAGACCCAACCCACACCGTCTTAACCTCAACGGGTCCCACGGCCTTGCCGACCCGCGCGGCATACCTGGCAGCGTTGTAGCGGTCTTTGTTGACCGTGGCCCGTGAGCGTGTGAGTGCTTTCAGCGCCTTGGCTTTGTCCTCGCACTCGATGCAGCTATCGTGCCGGGTGCGCATCTCGTCGTTGTGCCTGCGAAAGCTACCCAGTGGCAGCGGCTCGCGGCAAGTCATGCATATGCTCAGACGGGGCTTCATATCGTCCAGTTCGCCCGCTGTTTATTGTCAGCCTCGGCAAGCGCCTTGGCTTTGCGCAGCGCCGCAGCCCTTCGGTGAGAGTCCCGCTGGCTGATACGGCGGCGATCTTCCTTCGTCAGTTCCGGTTCGACTCGGACGACATAGAGGATTTCAAACGCCGTCCCCTTTGCTCGATCTGCCAATGTGCTCATACCGCCACCGCCTGCTTCTTTTTCGCCAGTTTCAGCGCGGCGTCTAGATCGTTTATCCGCACAACGTCAAGCTGCGCGTCGTGTAGCTCAATCATTCGCTTGATGGCTGTTAGCTCTGGGCCTGTACACACCAGACGTTTACTGTCTCGCAGTGCCTCAACTGCGTCTGCACCGGCCCGTGCTATTGAGTGGTACTCGTCACCAAAGCCCCCGCATTTGAGCGCCACCGTCATGTTGCTGGCGGCAATCAGGATGCCCAGATCGGCATTGGTAGCCTGACCCTTTGCAATAGCTTCGAGTGCGAGATGATTTTTCATGCGCAGGGTCATGTCCTCGCCCGCTACGCTGGTAAGTGGCTTAAACCCACGGCACACCCAGTTCATCGTGTCGAGGATTACCCCGCGTGGGCGGTACGCTTTGCGGGGCTTCTTGTTCGCAGCCATTACACCCCTCCCAGCGCCAAAACGATCCACGACAACCAGCTTTCGGGCACTTGCGCCACGATTGCGATTGCAAACATCAAGACTGCAAACACGCCGATAGATGCGAGGATGTTGGCGATGATCACCAGTGTTCGGTCGGCGCGTAACTCGGCTTCAACGTCTTCGTGGTCGTAGTCTTTCATGCGGACATAAGGTGCGCGGTTCATCAAAATCCCCTTGATTTAATTTGGTATGCAGCCATCGACCCAGCACGCGCAGGAGCCTCTTTAAGCTCTGTGCCTAAGTAGCTATTGCTGCCATCTCTTCCAACGCGCTCAGTGGCGTTTACATAGATGCGCGGGGCTGCTTCGTCTGGGTGGCGCTCGCGTGGTGGCGTTTTGTGCAGCCCTAGGCTCTTGCGCTGGGTTGCAGTCAGGCCATCGTGCGGTTTTAGGAATTTTGGGTTCATGGTGGGCGTAAAAAAGCCCTGACTGGCAGGGCTGGTTTCGGTTACTTAAAAGTCACAGAATCACTAGCTTTTTGTCTGGCCCAAGCTCGCAGCCATCAACCGCATCGCCTTTTTGCAGAGCAGCTTTGATCGCGGTTTTGTCTGGTACGGCCTTCGGAGGCGTAGGCTCTGGCACGCGCATAAATGCCGCTGGAATCTTGCTTGCATCGTTGATGACCACCGCCACCGGCTTGCCCTTGATGTGCGCCTCAAATTCAAGGCCGACAAGATCGGCGTCACCCGTCGCACGCATCGACGCAAATAGTGCCGCCTCCAGCCTATCTGCGGCCTCTGCCTCGCGTTCTGCGAGTTCGTTGATAGCCAAGGCAGCACTGGCGCGGGCGTTCGCCATAGCGCGTTTCATTTTGATAACGGCCACATAAGCCAAACGCTTTTCTTTGAGGTCGTCGCCTTCGGCTTCAAGCGTGTCGGCAATCGTTTGATCGTCAAACCCCGCGCATTCAAGCTGGTGGGCTATGGCCTGCTGGTGGGCGGTCAATGTGTAGATGTTCATGGTGTGTCTCCTAATAACGGATGCCGCGCTTATCAAGGCAAGTGCCGCACACCCACGCCCAACGGTCTGGTGTGTTTACAAGCTCAAACCAAACGCCTTTGGTCTTTATCGGGAGTTCTACGCGGCATTTGCTGCAAGTGTGGGCAATGATCTTGCCGCCCATCGTTTTCGATAGCGGGTTTATGTAATCACGTTTTTTGATTGGTGGGATGTAGGCCATGGTGTGCTTTCAATAGGGGCCGTAGCCCCGTAAATCAGAAGGGGCAATCCTCTGGAATGTCGTTGTGGACATCCTCAAATCCTGACGATTGCTTTGCGTTTCGCTGCCACTCTGGCGACTTCTTGATTGCGTCTTTCAGCTTTTCATGGAAGGCGTTGAACACCTTCATATCGGGTTTATCCAGATCGAAAATAAGCGCTTCATGCACTGGCGCAGGCTTGGCATTTTTCAGCGCACCGGGTAGCGGCGTAAGTCCTGCAACATTGGTATAAGTCTTGCCGTTTGTTTCGCTTGTCGTGGCGTTAACCATGCAGTAAGCGCCCAACAACTTAGACACATCGAAAGCCTTTGCTTCTTCATCTGTAAAGTCGCGGCCACGCCATGCTGCCAAGTCTTTGCGCAACCCTGCCTTTTCATGCAGGCTTACCGTGTACGACTTGCTGATGGTCATTGGCATTTGCTTGCCATCTACTTCGACGGTCAGCGGGTTGCCTTGCTCATCCTCTCCGAACAACTCCCATCCTATGCGGATTTTGTGTTGCAATTTCTCGCCAAATTGCCCACTTGTCAACTGTGTGCCAAGGTCAATCAGCGAATAGCAACGCCCGATATATGCGCCGGGTGGCACTTTTTTGAAGTCCCCGCCGCCGCTGTCTTTTGCTACGAATCCCATATCAATCTCCTGTTAAAAAATGTCAGCCTTAATAGGTGGCTGGCTTACCTGTGTACTTGCAAAACTCTTCAAAGCTGATACCGGCCACATCGCAGAGTTGGCGCATGTGATCAATACGCACGTCATACTGATTGCCGACCACCCAAAGCACATCAAGCGTTTTCTGGTGGTGCGCTGCTTGCTCTGCATCGCCCTCTGCTGTGTCGTAGCACGGCGGGAATGCTTCGATAAACCCGTCTATTTCGTCGTAGCTCATTTGGAGTTCTCCCATGCCCGTTGCAGGGCGAGATTGATACACAGGCCGCTCTTGATGTAGTAGCGGGCAAGGCGGAAGGCAATAACGGGGCGGATGTTCATGCCAGCACCCCCGAAAAAAGTGCAGCAATCACAGCAAAGGCGATGCTGCAAATAATCAGATCCGATATGCGGAAATAAGCGTCGACTGGGTTGCCAAGGTGGTCGTGGGTTTCGCGGTAGCTCATTGCGCCACCTCGCTAACTGGTAAAACGCTCACATCGCCATACAGCGAAAAGCTGGCGCGGCGGGCTACTGTTTTGTTAATTTCGTCGGTGAAGATCGCCATCAAGGCCGCTGCGTTTTTGCCCCGAATGGCGGTCAGAATTTCCGCTTCGTACTCATGGCAAACCTCTGTCAAGTCGTCTTTGTCGATGGCGCGGGTGTGGCGCTCGATGGTGGTGGCAATCTCGAACGTGTCGGGCGCATTGCCGTAGAAGCTGTGCAATTCGCGGTCTGTGGGTTGAAGCATGGTTATCTCCAGTTGGGTAATAAAAGCCCCGGCGCATTGCTGTACCGGGGCGAAGTCCGCATTGCTGCGGCTAGGGAGTAAAAACAAAACACACTCAACGAATGCGCTTTGGTTTTGGGACTGTCTTTTTCTTACCGTCCCTCGTTCAGTACAGCTCCAGCCGGTGTACTTGGCTCCATCCTTGGGGGCACTCCCCGGTGATTGCTCCAGAACTTGTTTTGTTCTGGCATGGGTGTAACTGTAGACCGAATCGCACAACACGTAAACGCAATTGATTCAATCAAAAAATAAAACTCGATAGCAAAAACCAATTGGCTTCTTTCAGCGTTCGTTCTGACAATCTGCAAATGGAAAAAATCACATTACCTGACGTGACCATCACAGTTAAGGGCCTGGTAGTAGAGATACGCCACAACAAAACAAAGATGGTCACAGTCATACAAAGCAGCCAGCTCGAAAAATGGGCTATTTCTCAACTACGCAAGGAGCTTGTTAAGTGAATTATGAAGACTTCATACGAAGTAAAACGCACAGCACAGGCAGCTTCGGTTTCGAGCCTGTATGGATGCCTGAATCAGCTTTTGATTTTCAGTCGCACATCATCGGTAAGGCGGTTCGTAAGGGCCGTATTGGGTTATTTGAAGACACAGGGTTAGGCAAGACGATGCAACAACTTGCCATCGCTGAAAACATCATCCGTCACACAAACAAGCGCGTATTGATTCTCACGCCTTTGGCAGTTGCTTTCCAATTTATCGACGAGGCAACCCGTATCGGTGTTGATGACATTGCGCACAGCAAAGCGGGTGAGATTACAAAGAAGATCACAGTATGCAACTACGAGCGACTGCACTTGTTAGACCCGGATGATTTCGTGTGCGTGATGCTGGACGAATCGTCTATCCTGAAAAACTTTGCAGGCAAGACACGTGACCAGATTGTTGCGTTTATCAAGCGCGTACCGTATCGTTTCCTGTCCACTGCAACACCTAGCCCTAACGACTTTATTGAACTAGGGAACAGCTCAGAAGCATTGGGTTACATGGGCTATATGGACATGCTGACAAAGTTCTTTAAGAGCAATCAGAACAGCGTTGACAGCAACAACCGAAACATCGGCGAGAAGTTCTACCTAAAGCCACATGCAGAGCGCGACTTTTTTGCATGGGTCAATCAGTGGTCTGTGATGGTCAAGAAACCTAGCGACCTCGGCTTTCAGGACAAGGGTTACGAGTTGCCAGCGTTGCACGTAAAAAAGCACATGGTCAATAACTCAAAGACATGGTGTATGGATGGACAGGATTCGTTATTTGCCATGCCAGCTGCGACCATGACCGAAGTCCGTGAAGAGCAAAAGATTACAGTCAAAGAACGCTGTGAGCGTGCTGTGCAACTGGCAGAAGGTAAGACTTCGGTTTACTGGTGCAACTTGAATGACGAGAGTGAATTGCTTTCTAACCTGGACAGCGATGCGGTGGAAATTATCGGCGGTATGTCGATCGACAGAAAGAGGAGATTCTTGTCGCCTTTGCTCGGGGGCGAGATTAAGCGGCTGGTGACCAAGGCGAAGATGACCTCGATGGGCCTGAACTGGCAGCACTGCAACCATACTGTGTTCTTTCCAACATGGAGCTACGAGCAGTATTACCAAGCTATCCGCCGCTTCTGGCGATTTGGCCAAAAGTCCAGTGAATGCGACATGGTGATTTCAGAAGGGCAAGAGCGTGACTGGAAGCACTGGAGCAAAAGACGCAAAAAGCGATCGAGCTTACGGCAATTTGGTTGCCGCCGCGAATCGTGATTTCAGTTTTTCAGTAAAAGAATTTAACCAAACCGTCAAATTACCGGATTTTTGGAAATGAATGCAAAAGATCAAATCGTTACACCTGACTATGCAATTTATTGTTCAGATTGCATGGAAGTCAGCCAACGCTACCGGATAACTCGGTTGATATGTCGGTGTACTCACCGCCATTTGCTGGCCTTTAACTATTCAAGCAGTGAGCGACTTTTCCAACTGTGAGAACAAGGACAGTTTTTGGAGCAGTACGAATATCTGATTGCCCAGATTGCGCGGGTGACTAAGCCTGGACGTGTTACGGCTGTCCACTGTACTGACGTTTTTGACAATTCATGCCGACTTTGGGACTTCCCGCACGAAATCATCCGTTTGCATGACAAGTACGGTTTCCAGTACCGCAACCGCATCACCATCTGGAAAGAGCCTTTGAAGGTTCGTATGCGAACGATGGTCAAAAGCCTGATGCATAAATTGATCGTAGAGAATCTACAATGCTTTACGGCAATGCCTGACTATGTCTGGTGTGTTCACCAAGAAAGGTGACAACGCTGTACCTAGGACACATCCTCACGGTTTGAAGCGCTACGGCGAGTTTCAACAATCCCTTGCCAAACATTCTGCGCGCATTTAACAACGCCAATGAATCAAAGCTCGGCAGGAGGAAGAGCTTTGGGAATACTTGCAAAACAACTACAAAGACC
>JADJZE010000024.1 GCA_016719405.1 Candidatus Aalborgicola lynettensis | reverse complement strand
CTATGCCATTGTGGGCGTGATTTTTGCCACGCTGGCCATTCCGCTGGGGCTGGAAGGGCAGTGGACGGGTGCGGCCTGGGCGGTGGAGGCCGCAGGCATGTACTGGCTGGGCGTGCGCCAGCAGCGCCCCTATGCGCGGGCCTTTGCGTTTGTGGTGTTGGCCGGTGCCATAGCCAAGCTGCTGCAGGCCACCCACGTGGACGGCGCGCCGGGCCATGCCCTGATCGCCGGCTCCTTCATCGGCCCGCTGCTGGTGGCTACGGGCGCGTTCGCCATGTGGGCGCTGCACCGGCGCGCCAAGCTCGATAGCGGTGGCGGCAAAGAGGCCTTGGCCGGGCTGAGTCTGCCGTGGTTGGGCATGGCATCGCTGACCTTGTTGCTGTGGCAAGCCTTTTTGCCGGGCTGGGCCGCCATGGCTACCGCCGTGCTGGCCAGTGCCACCTTTGCGCTGGCGACGCGTTTCAGTTGGGTGCCACTCATTTATGTGACCTACGGCATGCAGACCTTGGCCGTGGCCAGTTTTATTGCCACCTTGCACCGGGGCAGTGGCGAGCAGGTGCTGGCCAGTGGGCACGACGGCATGTGGGCCGCGCTGGGCATTGCTGCCAGCGTGTTGTCCAGCGTGGCCTGGGCCATGCGCCGGGTGCTGCAAGAAGCCGCGCAAAAGGATGTGGCACCGCACTGGAGTGCGGGCAACGTGCTGGCGGTGCTGACTGGCGTGGGGCTGCTGCACCTGGCCATGCTGTTCCAGATCACCGCAGCGCAAGCAGCGCTGATATGGCCGCTGAGCGCCAGTTTGGCGCTGTGGGTGGCCTTGCGCATCGGCCACCCGGCGCTGGCGCTGCAGGCGGCCGCCTTGCACGGTGTTGCGGGCTTTTTGGTTGCGACGCACACCGACAGTTTGGGGGTGGAGGGAACCTTCTCCGGCCTGGGCTTCTGGAGCGCTTGTGTGATGGGTCTGGCCGCCTTGTGGTGCGGTGACCAGTTGCGGGGCACATCGCGCACGCGCAACCCGTGGAGTGGCGGGGCCGGGGTGCTGTGGCTGCCGGTGGTGTGGGGCTTGTTTTGGGCGCTGCGGGCGGTGTTGTGGGAGGCCACCAGCGCCTTGCAGAACCACGCCCTCTACAACGGGGTGCCGTCCATGCAAGTGGCCATTGTGCTGGTCAGCTCGGCGCTGTGTGCATGGGTTGCCACCCGGCGCGCCTGGCCCCAACTGGCGCGCGCCACCGTGGCTACCTTGCCGGTGTGGCTGCTGATTACCGCCGTGGGCTGGAGCGGCTGGGGCCCGTCCGCCACGGTTTTTGTGCCATCCGACGGGTTTGGCTGGCTGGTGTGGCCGCTGGCGCTGGCCTGGCATTTGCGGCTGCTGGCATGGCAAGAGCAGTGGTTTGATAAACCCTGGCTGGCGCGGCTGCATGTGGTGGGATTCTGGTTTTTTGTGCTGGTGGCCGCGCGCGAGTGCCAGTGGTTGCTGGGCAATTTGGGTGATGACTGGTCCAGCTGGTCACTACTGGGCTGGATGCTGGCACCGGCCCTGGCCCTATGGGGCTTGCAACTGCCCGCGTTGTTGGCGCGCTGGCCGCTGCGCGCGTACCAGCAGGCGTATGTAACGACGGCGGCAGTCCCGGTTGCGCTGTACCTGTTGGCTTGGGTTTGGCTCAGCAATGTCGCCAGCCCGGGCAATGCCGAACCCTTGCCCTTTGTGCCGTTGCTCAACCCGCTGGAGTTGGCGCACTGGCTGGTTCTGGGTGCGCTGTTGGCGTGGTGGCGCCGCGCTGGGCCCAGCACGCCCGTGGCACCGCAGTTGGGGGCGGTTCTCGGTGGTCTGACGGCCCTGGCACTGCTCACCGGCATGGTGCTGCGCGGCTGCCACCACTTTGCTGATATTTCATGGGACGCTGATAGCCTGTACGCATCGCGCCTGGCGCAAGCCGCACTGTCCATCACCTGGGCGCTGTGCGCTGTGGCGTTGATGGGCCTGGGCCATGCCAAGGTCCGGCGCACGCTGTGGATTGCGGGCGCTGCATTGCTGGGCACCGTGGTGCTCAAGCTGTTTTTGATCGAGCTGGCCGACCAGGGCGGGTTGTTCCGCATCGTGTCGTTCTTGAGTGTGGGGGTGTTGCTGCTGGCGGTGGGTTACTTTGCGCCGGTGCCACCGGCCAAGGTGGTGGCGCCGGATGCGCCAGGCGGTGCCGCATGATGCGTCGCTAACTACACATCCGTGCCCTGCTGGCCGCACTGGAGCAGGCCATTTTTAAACACCGGCAACCCAGTTCGCCAGCCGTTGCCGAACAGTCAACAGCCGCGCCGGACTGATCTCGCCGATGGCCCCCACCAAGACAGCCGCATCGACCACCGCAAGGCGGGAAAGCCGCAACACACTGGGCACCTTCAACCCCGAACCAACATAGTCCGCATCGGCTGCCCCGATCCACTCATCGAGGTCCGTTTCGGCCTGTTGCAACTGCGACGACACCATGCACACCAACCAGTCATCAAAGCGCGGCGATGCCTGGCGCAACAGCAGCACCGGGCGCAGCTTGGCGCCCGACAAGTCGGTGTAGGGGAACGGTGTCACCACGATCTGCCCGGCGCGTTTCATTGCCAGCGCTCCTTGACATCGGTCAGAGCGTAGTCAACCGGGTCGCTTTCCAGCCCCCGCAGGGCTTGGGCCATGGACAGGCGGGAAAATTCTTCGGTAGTCCAATCAACTGGCGTAGCTTTCTGGTTGCGCGTGGCAATGAATTCCACAAAGTCATACACCTCGGCCTGCTTTTCAAGCGGCAAAGTCTGGAGCCGCTGTTGAATTAATTCGGCATAACCCATGCTATTTCTCCTTGGCAAACCTACTTGGCGTGAATGGCACTCAGTCTATCCGCTTGCCAACGCCATCCACCGCGTTGGCTCATCCGCGCAGGCGTTAACTGCGCTGCCCCGTCTATCAAAGATCGTTGGAAAATGCTACGCTTTTTATAGCTGTTTGCGCACGCCGGACGTGCGGAAATGACCTATTTGGCTTGTAATATCGGTTGCTGCAGAGCCGAAATTTTTGTCCATGAAGGAGTCCCCGCATGCTGCGCCGCTATTGTTTAACTGCCAGCGTTCTGGCATGGGCCAGTCTGGCGGCGCACGCGAGCGCGCCGCCAGACTGGCCCATCACCGTGCAGGGCGCCGGGCCCTATTACCAACTCACGCTGCCCATTGCCGCCTATGGGCGCTCCAGCAGCAGTGCGCTGGACGACCTGCGCGTGCGCAACGCGGCCGGGCAGGCTATTGCGTTTGCGTGGGTGCGCAGCAACAGCACCGATACCAAGGTTCCCACCACCGCCACCCGCGCCGTGCCGCTGTTTGCGCTGCCGCCCACCGGCGCGGGGAGTCCGGCAGACGACGCCCCGGCGTTTGTGATCCGCGCCAACGGCACACTGCAGCCGGTCAAAAAAATGGCCGTGGACAAGGCTGCAGTCACGCAGTGGCTGGTCGACACGCGCGCCATTCGGGGGCGATTGCTGCAAGCCCACTTTGAACTGGCGCCGCGCCAAACCGGCGTGTTTGCCGTGCAGATGGAGGCCAGCAACGACCTGCAGCATTGGCGCACGCTGGGTGGCCCGCAGCCACTGGTGCGCCTGCAACATGAACAGCAAACCATTGAGCGCCTGACCATTAACCTGGGCGGCATCCAGACGCAGTTTGTGCGCGTGCGCGCGGTGGATTCAAACCGCAGCCTGCCCATCGCCCGTGTGACCATCGACGGTGTGGACGATGTGCAAGCACCGCCCGTGCTGCAGTGGACGGATGACCTGCCCCCCACCCAATGCGGTGCCGACTATTGCGACTACACCGTGCCCAGCGGCGCACCGGTCAACCACATCCAGGTGCAACTGGCCCAGGCCAATACCCTGGCGCCCATTCGGCTGTACGGCGTGGCCGATGCCAACACGGCGCAGGCGCAACCCCTGCGCAAAACCCACAACCCGCTCTACGCCTTGCACACACTGCGCCACCCCCTGCGCCATCCGCACCACGCATCGCATCGCACCGCACCCGGTGACCAACTGCCGTCCGAAACGCTGCTGGCCGATGGCCTGGTCTACCGCCTGACGTACCCGCAGGGGGAAGTGGTGTCTGCGGCGCTGCACCTGAGCGGCAGCGCCTGGAAAACGCTGCGCCTGCGCACCCAAGGCCCCATCAGCACCCTGGGGACCAGCCCGCCGCGCCTATCGCTGGCGGTGCCACTTCAGACGCTGGTGTTTCTGGGGCAGGGCGAGCGCCCGTATGCCGTGGCCACAGCGGACAGGGCAGACGCCAAGGCGTTTGCCGCCGGTGCGCCCATGGCCCTGCCCACGCTGATGCCCCACTACACGCCCGCTGTGCTGAGCACCCTGGAGCAGGCCATCGTCGCAGTGCCCAGCGTGGCAGCGCTTGCAGCCCAGGCCACAGCACCCGCGCCGCCTGCGGCGCAGCCTTTGGTGAGCCGACGCGTCTGGCTGTGGCTGGCGCTGGGCTTGGGCCTGGTGCTGCTGGCGGGCATGGCCTGGTCTTTGTTGCGCAGTGTGAAGACGGGCGGGGCGCCGCAAGGGTGAGGCCGATGGCTTGGGGTGGAAAGCGGCCTGTTGTGCGTGTGGCGGCGGGCGGATTACTATGCTTTTGATAGCTGTATGCGCTTGCTGGACGGGCGCAAACGCCGGTTTTCTTGTACAACGCTGTCAGTCTTGCGACGACGACGGCCACAGCGATTCAAAATCAAAAGACAGTTGCCGGTGGTGGCGAATCGACAGCAGGTACACCGTGGCGTCAAAGCGTGCGTACAGCACCAGGTAGTGGGTCATCACGTACTCGCGCAGCTCAGCGCCATCGCCAATCGCCTGGAGCTTGCGAAGCAGGCTATCGGTGCCGTTGCGGGCCTCCACCGAGCGGACTGGTCGTGCCAGAAAATGCCGACCCATGCCGGGAAAGCGCGCGAGGTTGGGAATGACGGTTTCCAGCAGATCATCCACCAGCGCGTCAAAGGCCTGTGGTGCCTGAGCTGCCAGCAAAAACGCCTGCACCTCTTCCAGATTGCGCTCGAAGTTGGCCGTCAGCTTGACGGCGGTCGGTTTGCTCGCCACGGAACCGCTCAACCAGGGGTGCGGCGGCTGCGCTGGAGCGCGGTCAAAGTGCGGTGGGCGTCTTTGACCCGGCCCGCGGCCACGTCGTCCAACCCTTTGTCCGCGTCGGCCAGCAGCAGCAGGTGGATGCGTTCGCGCTCCAACTGGTGGTAATAGTCCAGCCGCTGGGCGTCGATGAGGGCGACATAGCTTTCACCGTTTTTGGTAATGATTTTTTCCGCCCCGCCCTTGACCTGTTCCGCCAGTTCGGACAGCGTGGCGCGCGCCTGGGTCAGGGGAATCACATCGCCTGCAGTGAATGCCATGGCAGCCTCCGGTGGGTTGAATAATGTACAGAATACGGTGCATTATGCGCGGTGTCGACGAACAAAAACGGCACCCGCAGGTGCCGTTGGCAGGGCGCTGAAATGAATCAGGCCTGTTTGGCTTTGCGGCGGCGCGCTACGGCACCCATCACGCCCAGGCCGGCGAGCAGCATGGCGTAGGTTTCGGGTTCAGGGACGGGGGTGATGACGATCTTTAAATCGTCGACACTGAGTTGTCGACTCGACCCAGCACCCGTACTAAAGGTCAATGTGTGATTGACTTTGGCACCAACGTTTGACCAGGAAAAAGTAAAGGGTCGATCTGCTTGCGCGAGATCGGTAGCGCTATCCGGGCCGGGATTGTTATTGGTAGTGTTCAAGAAATCTCCCGTGCTATGGAAATCTAAATTTTGCACGCTGCCATCCAAGCTAATGGTCGGGGGCGTGGAGCCCCCGTTTGGGTTCCAAAATGCGTAATAAAAACTCACCGTTACATTGCTGTTACTTGACACGGTCGCAAATGAAAGAGTCGACCCTTGGGCGCTCTGCCACCAACCATTCTGATAGTGAATGTAGTCGTCAGTTGTTCCAGGGGCGTCTTTCCAACCAGCATAACCCCTGATTGACCGTTGACGTTCGTAAAACTAGTCCCACCATCGAAGTTTTCGGTCAGCGTGGTCGTGCTGCCGGTTGTTGAAGGGATCAAAGTGGCATGCCCACTGATCGCAAAAGCCGCCAAAGCAGCAGCGCCTAATATTTTTTCATCGTCGTAATCCCTTGGTGCGATGGAGTAAAAAAGTGCAGGTTGTGTCCATGCACCGGAGTGGTCGCAGGGCAATATGCGATGCTTTTTTGCCCAGCTTGGGAAGTATGGCTTGGCTTGGCTTGGCTTGGCTTGGCGGGCCAAACTATGGTTGTCCGGGGCCAGGAGGCCCGGCAACGCGCCCTACAACGCACCTTCTCGCCACGGCGGGGATGGCCGTTCGCCGATTTTGTGCGCGTTGGGCACCATGAGGCGATTGGCAATCCCCGCTGTGGCAGGCCACGAATACTATGTTTTTAATAGCTGCCTGCGCACGCCAGACGGGCGCAAATGCGGCTTTAGCTACTAAAAAATGGGCAGCCGACTCACCTCCGCACGTCTGCAACGGCCTCTGCACCAAAGTCCGGTCGATTCACATATGCCAGCACCTGCCGGGCCGCGTCCTCTGGGCTGCTGAGTTGCCCCATGGTGTGAAGCTGCGTAAAGCGCGCACGGTCAGGAAAGGCGCTGGCGTCGGCATTGCGTAGTTGCACCTGCATGCCGGTGTCGATTACGCCCGGCGCCAGCGAACACACCTTGGCGCCATGGGGTTTGGTGGCTTCTTCCAGCGCCAGGCAGCGCGTGAAGTGGTCCATGCCCGCTTTGGCGGCGCAATAGGCGCTTTGGGAGGCCATGGGGCGTCGGCCCAGGCCGGACGAGATATTGAGTACCCGGCGCAGGCCAGCCCAACCCTGGGTGGCGTTCAAGAAGGCGGCGCACAGCAGCAGGGGCGCCTCCAGCCCTACACGCAGGGCGTGCGCCAGGTCGGTGGCGTCGGCGTCTTGCAGCGGCCCTATGCGGGGGATGACCCCGGCGTTGTTGATCAGGGTGGCGCTGGCGTAGGTGGTGCCGTTCTGCGTGCCCAGCCATTGCGCCAAGCGCGCGCTGGCGCCCACGCCGTCGGCCAGGTCCTGCTGCCACTGCAGCAGCATGGTGCCGCTGCTTTGGGCCTGCGTCTGCAAATCGGGATTGCTTTGACGCGACAGGCACAGCAGGGTGTGACCCGGCTGCAGCAGTTGCTGCGCCATGGCCAGGCCCATGCCGCGCGAGGCGCCGGTGAGGATGTACAGGTGGTGGGTGCTCATGCGCTGGCCCACAGGCGCGCACCGCCGTCATCCAGGTGGGTGAGGTACAGGCGCAATTCAAACTCCAACTGGTGGTAGTCGCCCAGCATGTGGGTACACAGCTGGTAGAAGGATTTGTCGTGTGCGCGCACGCGCAGGTGGGCCAGCTCGTGCACCACGATCATGTCCAGAAACGCCTGCGGCGTGTCCTTGAACAGGCTGGCAATGCGGATCTCGCGTTTGGCCTTGAGTTTGTTGCCCTGCACCCGCGAGACCGTGGTGTGGGTGCCCAGCGCGTGCTGCACGATGTGCAGTTTGCTGTCGTATTCCACCTTCACCACCGGTTCGGCGCCGCGCAGGTGCTCCTGCTTGAGGGCTTGTACGTGCTCGTACAGGGCCCGGTCGGTGCGCAGGCCGTGCGCAGCGGGGTGTTTTTTCAGCAGCCAGTCGCCCATACGCCCGTCGTCGCGCATGCGCGTCACCTGCGCCAGCGTGTCGGCGGGGTAGCCCTGCAGGAAGGGTAGGGTGGTATATGCTATTGTTTTCATAGCTGCTTGCGCACGTTCTACGAGGGCTAGAGGCCGATTCTGCTTAAAAGTGGGGATCGCGCGCCGGCCGCCGCGTGGGGCTACCATTCTCGCGGCGCAGGGCGGGGAACAGGATGATGTCGCGGATGCTGGGGCTGTCGGTCAGCAGCATCATCAGGCGGTCAATGCCAATGCCGCAGCCGCCGGCCGGGGGCATGCCGTATTCGAGCGCGCGCACAAAGTCGTGGTCGTAGTACATGGCTTCGTCGTCGCCGCTGTCCTTGGCCGCCACCTGGGCGTGGAAGCGTGCGGCCTGGTCTTCGGCGTCGTTCAGCTCGCTAAAGCCGTTGCCGAATTCGCGCCCGGTGATGTAGAGCTCAAAGCGCTCGGTCACCTCAGGGCGGGTGTCGCTGGCGCGCGCCAGCGGCGAGATTTCAACCGGGTGCTCGCAGATAAAGGTGGGCTGCCACAGCTGCTCTTCCACGGTTTCTTCAAAGTACATCACCTGCAGGCTGGCCAGGCTGCGGGTGGAGAGCTGGTGCTTGGCCTCGGTCAGGCCCAGCTTGCGCAGGGCGTTTTGCAGCCATTCGGCGTCGTTCACATGGGCGCCGGCGCCGGTGTATTTTTCGATGGCCTGCAGAATGGTCAGGCGCTCAAACGGTTGTGCCAGATCCACCGGTTTGCCGCCGTAGCTGAGTTGCAGCGTGCCCACGGCCTTGAGGGCGGCGTCGCGCACCAGGTCTTCGGTGAAGGTCATCAGGTCCTGGTAGTTCCAGTAGGCCGCGTAGAACTCCATCATGGTGAACTCGGGGTTGTGGCGCACCGAGATACCTTCGTTGCGGAAGTTGCGGTTGATCTCAAACACACGATCGAACCCGCCCACCAGCAGGCGCTTCAAGTACAGCTCGGGCGCAATGCGCAGGAACATCTGCTGGTCCAGCGCGTTGTGGTGGGTGGTAAACGGCTTGGCGTTGGCACCACCGGGGATGGGGTGCAGCATGGGCGTTTCGACTTCCAGAAAGCCGTGGTGCACCATGAACTCGCGCAGGCCGCTCACGGCCTTGCTGCGGGCCACAAAACGCTTGCGCGAGACCTCGTCGGTCATCAGGTCCACATAACGCTGGCGGTATTTCACTTCCTGGTCGGCAATGCCGTGGAACTTGTCCGGCATGGGGCGCAGGCTCTTGGTCAAGAGGCGCACGCGGGTGGCGTGGATGGACAGCTCACCGGTTTTGGTTTTGAACACCGTGCCCTCGGCGGCCACGATGTCGCCCAGGTCCCAGTGTTTGAAGTCGGCATACAACTCGGCGCCAATATCTTCACCCTTGACGTAAATCTGGATGCGCCCGCCGGTGCTGCCAAACGATGCGTCTTGCAGCGTGCAGAAGCTGGCCTTGCCCATGACGCGTTTGAGCATCATGCGCCCGGCCACTTTGACGGTAGCGCCCAGTGCGGCCAGTTCTTCGGTGCTTTGGGCGTCAAACGCGGCAAACAACTCAGCCGCCTGGTGGCTGGGCTTGAAATCGTTGGGGAAGGCCACACCGTGGCCGTCCGCCTGGCGCTGGCGAATGGCCCTGAGCTTTTCGCGGCGCTCCAGAATGAGCTGGTTTTCGTCTTGGGGAGCGGGAGCGGTGGCGTGTGGGTCGGACATAAGGGTGCGCAGCAGTGTGGGGATGAAAAAGGCCACGCAAAGCGGCCAGAACCCTCGATTCTAAGTTTTTGCGCAGCGCCACTACGCAAAACGGCGCCCGCAGGCACCGTTGGCAGGAGACTGCAAGCCAATCAGGCCTGCTGGGCCTTGCGTCGGCGCGCTACTGCGCCCATCACGCCCAGGCCGGCGAGCAGCATGGCGTAGGTTTCGGGTTCGGGGACGGGGTTGATGACGATTTTCAGGTCATCGAGTTTGAGCCGGGATGCCAGCGTGGTCACCGCATGTATTTCAGGGTGTGGCTGCCAGATGCTACATTGCCAATGAAAGTCGCGTGGTCCACTGCCGTGGTTTGTGAGCCCGGAAAATGCAAGTGTTGCTTTTCGCAACAGGCTCGACTTGGGTGTCCATCAATCTAAATTGCCCTACATTTTGACTTGGGAGTTGGTCGCCTAGAACTCCAACAATCACTTGCGCAGGTGCTGTTCGAAAACGTATTTGGTCAAACCGTTCCCAGGGCCTGCGTGAGGTGTCGCGCCGTCAAAGACCCGGTCACCCTGGTGCCGAGCGCCGTCCACCGAGCGACAAACAAGAGGTTTGCATCAAGTTTTCGGTAGCGTGGTCGTGCTGCCGGTGGCTGATCAGTGGCTGCCACTGATTGCAAAAGCCGCCAAAACAGCAGCGCTTAATAGTTTTTTCATCGTCGTGTTCCCTTGGTGCGATGGAGTAAAAAAGTGCTGGTTTTCCGATGCACCGAGTCGTTGCGGGGCACTATGCGATGCTTTTTTGCCCAGCTTTGGGAGTATGGCTTGGCTTGGCGGCGGGCCAAACTATTGGGCGATGGGGCCAGAGGGGGGGCCGTGTGCCCGGGCATTTGGGCGGTAACAAAGGGCAGGCTGTGGGGCTGGGCGGTGGGCCGATTTGTGCGTACCTGCACCATGAGGCGATCGGCAGTCCCCGCCGTGGCAGACCATAAATGTTTATCCACGCTATGCTTTTTATAGCTACTTGCGCACGCCAGACGGGCGCAAATAGGCATTTCATTCAGTGGTGATAGCAGGTTTTTGCCGTTGTCTGTACCAGCGTTGAATCCTGATTTGGTCATGCACCAGGCGATAGTCAAAGCTGTGACCGGTTTTGGGTACGGCGTAGGTCCTGACGCTTGTTGTCGGGGCAGGCACCCCCAACTTTGGTGAATCGCACAGCAATTTCAGTGAATTTTCCACCCGTTTGTGCACGCGCTCCGCGCTTAGAGGGTCTTCCTTGGCGATGTGGGTCAGCGTGGCGAGAAACTGGTTTCGCGCTTGAACCGACCAAATAACGGTCAGGGTCATGCGGCAGCACGTGCCGCTTGCTTGGCCTGCTGTACCGTATTCAGCGCATCGCGCATGACATCTTCATGCGCCACCGTGGCACCGGCTGCAAATTCTGCATCGGCCTGCGCATTTTCTTTGATGCTGCGTTCCACTGCGTCAAACCCGTCGCGCAGCACAAAGCGCAGCATGGCCGCAGGGCTGCGCCCCGACGCCTGCGCCAGTCGGCTGATTCGGGTTTGAGCGACTTTTGGCAGTTGAATTTCAGTGGTGGTCATGGCAGTACTCCAAAGCTGCGCCTATCCTAGCCGATTCCTGATTTTTGGGGCCATTTGGGTGCGGTTTGCTCTAGAAGCCGAAATGGCCATCATTGGCGGTCGGGTCAGTAAGGCCCGGCCCTGGACATCCCCCTCATGCTGCGCCACCGAGCGCTGCACAATGACGGAAATAGATGTTTTTATGTAAAGGCATTTTTATGCTAACAACCCTGGATCTACCCGACGAAACCTTTCGGCAGCTCAAGGCCCAGGCGGCGCTGCGCGGGTTGAAGCTCAAAGAACTGGTTACCCAGCTGATCCAACGCGGCTTGCCTGCGGGGGCAATTGCGCCCCTGCCGCAGCAGCAGCCCACGGCGATGGTGGTGGCATCGGTGCTGACCTATCCCATACCCATTGCGCGGGAGGCGGATGGCACCGTCACCCCCTACCTGCGCAACGCCGCGCTGCAGGCCGTGCTGAAATCCGTTGGTTGCCCGAACCACCGGGCCAGGACGACCGCTTCTGCGCCCTGAGCTGCGCGCCCGGCTTTGCCCTCCATTGGTGGACGGACGCCTACCTGGCCGCCTTTGCCATGGCGGGGCCGTGTCGGCAGGTGTCGCTGGACGACGATTTCAAGCGATTTGCGGGTCTGGTGTTTTTGCACCTTGCGCCGTAACGCTTGTGCGCCGCGTGGCTTGGGCAGCGGCTATGATGCACGCGCCGCTATTGCCCATCACCATGCTCTACCAAATCACCTCCCTGTTGCTTGAAGTGGCCGCTGGATTGCTCAGCGGCGTCTGCCTGTTGCGCCTGTACATGCAGTACCAGCGCATCCCCATGTCGGCGCGCTCAGGCAACCCCATGGGCAAGTTCATTTTTGCGCTGACCGATTGGCTGGTTTTGCCACTGCGCAAAGTAATACCCGCCGTGGGGCGCTGGGACATGGCCAGCTTGGTGGCAGCATTTTTGGTGCAACTTGCCCAGTTCTTGATTTTGTGGTTACTCAGCGGGATGGGCGCTGGTTTGCCATCGGTGCTGATTTATGCCGTGTTTGGCCTGGTGCGCATGGCAATGTCCGGTTTGACCGGTCTGGTCATTGTCTATGCGGTGTTGTCCTGGGTGCAAACCCAGTCGCCTCTGGCGGATTTGCTGGAGCGCCTGGTGATGCCGGTGCTGGCACCCATACGCCGTGTGCTGCCGCTGGTGGGCGGCGTCGATCTGTCGCCCCTGGCGCTGCTGGTGCTGTTGCAGATTGCGGGCATTGTGCTGGGCCATGTGCAGGCGGCGGTGCTGGTTGTTGTTTAACAGCTGAAGCGGTAGATCAACGCAGAGCAGGGGATTGCGGTGAGCCGGGGGCCGATTTCTGCGCATTTGGCAGTATGAGGACACCGGCTCACCGCAATCCCCTGCGGTGGTGGAGTAAGACAGGTATTTACAAAAGACGGGCTTTACATCACCGCGTCCGCCGGCTGGCGCTGCAGCATGGCCAGGGAACTGGCAATCGTCTTGCGCAACTCACGCCGGTCACAAATCAAGTCAATCGCCCCTTTGGTCTGCAGAAACTCGGAGCGTTGAAAGCCTTCCGGCAGCGTCACGCGCACGGTGGATTCAATCACACGTGGCCCGGCAAAGCCGATCAGGGCCTTGGGCTCGGCAATCACAATGTCGCCCAAAAAGGCGAAACCAGCGCTTACGCCGCCCATGGTGGGGTCGGTCAACACACTGATGAAGGGCAGGCCTTTTTTGGCCAGGTGGGTCAGGGCGGCATTGGTCTTGGCCATTTGCATCAGGCTCAAAATCCCTTCTTGCATACGCGCGCCACCGGTGGCGGTAAAACACACAAAGGGTACTTTTTGCTCAATGGCGGTTTCCACGCCGCGCGCAAAACGCTCGCCCACCACCGAACCCATGGAGCCACCCATAAAGTCAAATTCAAAACAGGCGGCTACCAGGCTGACACCGTGCACGGCACCGCCCATGACCACCAGTGCATCGGTTTCGCCGGTGTTTTCCAGTGCTTCTTTCAGGCGCTCGGTGTATTTGCGGCTGTCCTTGAACTTGAGCGCGTCCACCGGCAGCACCTCTTGCCCCACCTCGAAACGGCCTTCGTTGTCCAAAAATGCGTTGAGCCGGGCGCGGGCGCCAATGCGGTGGTGGTGGCTGCAGGTGGGGCAGACGTTCTGGTTTTGCTCCAGGTCGGCCTTGTAGAGCACGGTTTCGCAGCTTGGGCACTTGATCCACAGCCCTTCGGGCATGGCACGCCGGTCTTCCGGTGCGGTTTGCTGAATCTTGGGGGGTAGCAGTTTTTCAAGCCAACTCATATCAAATTCCTTCTGTAGGGGGCCACGCTGGCGTGGCCTTGGGGGGGCGATTGCGCACCCCACGGGCCCATGCGCCATTATGAATCCAAAGCCGTCCGGATCTCTTGCAGGAAGTTTTGCGCCGTGGCAGCCACCTTGTCACGCGGCTGGTCTTCCAGCAGCTGGATGATTTTGCTGCCAATCACCACGGCGTCGGCCACCTTGGCAATGGTCTTGGCCGTGGCCGCATCGCGAATGCCAAAACCCACACCCACCGGGGTGGAAATGTGTTTGCGAATGGTGGGCAGCATGGCTTCCACGGCACCCGTGTCCAGCGCGCCGGAGCCGGTCACACCCTTGAGCGACACGTAGTACACATACCCACTGGCCACCTTGGCCACTTGCTGCATGCGGGTTTCGGTGCTGGTGGGCGCTAGCAGGAAGATCAGGTCCATGCCGTGCGCGCGCAGGTCGGCGGCAAACGCTTCGCATTCTTCGGGCGGGTAGTCGACGATCAGCACGCCGTCCACGCCCGCGGCTGCGGCGTCCTGGACAAACGCGCTGCCCGATGATGCGTCCGCCCCAGCCTTGGCGTGCTTCTGGTCGTAGCGCTCCACCGGGTTGGCATAGCCCATCAAAACCACAGGCGTGCTGGCATTGGTTGTGCGGAATGTGCGCACCATCTCCAGCACCTGGACCAATCCAATGCCAAATGCCAGGGCTTTGTCACCGGCTTTTTGGATCACCGGACCATCGGCGCTGGGGTCGGAAAACGGTACGCCCAGCTCGATCACGTCGGCACCACCCGCCACCATGCCATGCATCAGTTCGGGCGTGACGTCGGCATACGGGTAACCCGCTGTGACAAATGGAATCAGTGCCTTGCGGCCCTGGGCCTGGAGTGCGGCAAAGGTGGTTGCAATACGGTGCCGTGGTTGTGGTGGGGTGAGGTTGGCCACACCTTTCAGAACGATGGTCATGCTGCACCTCCCATCTTCACCAACTGCACCGGCTGCTCACCACCCTTGACCGATTGCCCGGTACAACTGGGGCGGCAGAAGAATTCTCCGTTGCTCAGGTCGGCCACGGTGCCGATGTCCTTGTCACCACGGCCGGACAGGTTCACCAGAATGCTCTGGTCGGGTCGCATGGTTTTGGCCAGCTTCATGCCATACGCTACGGCATGGCTGGATTCCAGCGCCGGGATGATGCCCTCGGTGCGGCACAGGTAGTGGAAGGCTTCCAGTGCTTCTGTGTCGGTGATGCCCACGTATTCGGCACGGCCAATATCCGCCAGGAATGCATGCTCTGGGCCGACCCCGGGGTAGTCGAGACCGGCACTGATGCTGTGCGTCTCGGTTACCTGTCCGTTGTCGTCTTGCAGCACATAGGTGCGGTTGCCATGCAATACGCCCGGGCTGCCTTTTTGAATAGAGGCGCTGTGTTTTCCGCTGTCCAGGCCCTCGCCGGCCGCTTCCACGCCAATCAGGCGGGTTTTTTCATGCGCAATGTAAGGGTAGAAGATGCCCATGGCGTTGGAGCCGCCGCCCACGCAGGCAATCACGGCGTCGGGTTGCTCGGTTTTACATCCGGCGGCTTGCAGCATCTCCGGCATTTGTACCAGACATTCGTTGCCGATCACGCTCTGGAAGTCGCGCACCATCATGGGGTAGGGGTGCGGGCCGGCCACGGTGCCGATGATGTAGAAGGTGTTGTCCACGTTGGCGACCCAGTCGCGCATGGCTTCGTTCAGCGCGTCCTTCAGGGTCTTGCTACCGGACTCCACGGGCACCACTTTGGCGCCCAGCAGCTTCATGCGGTAGACATTGGGGCTCTGGCGTTTGACGTCTTCGCTGCCCATATAGACCACACATTCCAGTCCGTAGCGGGCGCAGATGGTGGCGGTGGCCACGCCATGTTGGCCGGCGCCGGTTTCGGCAATCACACGCGGCTTGCCCATGCGTTTGGCGAGCATGGCCTGGCCAATGGTGTTGTTGATCTTGTGGGCGCCGGTGTGGTTGAGATCTTCGCGCTTCAGGAAGATTTGCGCGCCACCCATTTCACGGCTCATGCGGGCGGCGTGGTAGACCGGTGAAGGGCGGCCGACAAAGTGGGCCAGTTCGGACTGGAATTCGGCGAGGAATTCGGGGTCGTGCTGGTACTTGGCGTAGGCGTCTTTGAACTCATTGATCGCATGGGTCAGCGTCTCGGAAACAAAACTGCCGCCGTATTTCCCGAAGTGTCCGGTCGGGTCCGGTTGGTGGTAGTCGTACATGGCAAAAATGAAGGAGGGCCAAAGCCGGCGCACGGATCGTGCGGCCAACCCCGGCGGGGTTACTGCGGTGGCGCCAGCAGGGTGTCGGCGGCACGTACCGCCTGGACAAACCGGGCCATTTTTTCGGGATCTTTGATGCCTTTGCGCGGATTGCCCTGCGCATCAAGGGCTTCAACGCCCGAACTCACATCGACCGCCAGCGTTTTACAGCGCGGCCGCACCTGGGCAATGCCATCGCCCACGTTTGCTGCGGTGAGTCCACCACTCAAGACGAGGTGAGCGTTGACGTTTGGAGGAAGCAGTGACCAATTGAATACCTTGCCGCCCCCGCCATAACCGTCGACATGTGCGTCGAGCAAAATGGCCTGGGCTTGTGAAAAGTCGTGGGCGTATTTTACGAGGTCGAAGGCGAGGGCGTCTGCTCCCAGCGGAATACGGGCCGCACGCAGGTAGGGGCGTGCAGCGGAACCAGTAGCTGCCAGACAATCGGCGGGCGTTTCATCACCATGAAATTGAACGGTCGCGCCCGCCAGCTGTGCGTAAGCAGCTATTATTTCCGTAGCACTTGCGTTGACAAAAAGCAGTACGGGGGTGACAAAGGGGGGCAATCGTCGCGCCAGCTCGGCGGCCCGTTGCACCGTGACGGCACGCGGGCTTTTGGCGTACATGACAAAACCGATGGCGTCCGCCCCGGCGGCCACGGCTGCATCCACATCCTGCTCACGGGTCAGGCCGCAGATTTTGATGCGGGTGCGGGTATGAACTGTCATGGCAGACCATCATACGCGGGGGCGCTGTCGGGAATGCCCCACTGGGCGTCGTAGCGCGGGCCCAGAAAGTACAGGCCATCGGGCGAAAAGGTGGGCGCGGCGGCGCGTCGGTCGCGTGCAGCCAGTACCTCGGCCATCCACTGTGGCGGTTTCTTGCCTTGGCCAATTTGCACCAGGCAACCCATGATATTGCGGATCATGTGGTGCAAAAACGCATTGGCTTCAAATTCAATGCGCCAGTAGGAGCCGCGTTTGCTGAATGCGATTTCCATCATGTTTTTCACCGGGCTCAGTGCTTGGCATTGTGATGCGCGAAACGAGGTGAAATCGTGTTCACCCAGCAGCATTTCGGCTGCTGCGCGCATGGCATCGCCGTCGAGGGCCCGAAAAGCCCAGCCGACCCGGCCCTGGTCCACACTGGGGCGCACGACGGATTCGTACAGCACATAGGCATAACGACGCGAGGTGGCACTGGCGCGGCAGTGAAAAGTGTTGGGCACTTCTAAAGCCCATTGCACGGCGATGTCGCGCGGCAGGTTGGCATTGGTGCCCCGTACCCAGGAGTAGGTGTCGCGTTGCAGGGGCGTATCAAAGTGCACCACCTGCATGATGCCGTGTACACCGGCGTCGGTGCGACCGGCACACAGGGTGGACACGCGCTGGGCGGCAAAGCGGCCAAGCGCCGCCTCCAGCTTGTCCTGCACGGTTTGGCCCGAAGGCTGGCTTTGCCAGCCCTGGTACGCCTGTCCGTTGTAGCTAAGTCCTAACGCAACCCTCACAACCGCATTAAATCCACGTCAAAGGGCTGCGCAGTACCAATGTGCTTAGCTCAGGTTGGCCAGTGCGCGTTGCGCTTTGGCCCGCACTTCTCCAGTGGCTTCGGCGATCACCTCTTCGATCAATGCGCGCGCACCGTCGTCGTCTCCAATGGAGACAAATTCTTCGGCCAGGGCCAGTTTGGTTTCCAGAGGATCGGCCGTGGCCATGGCCGGAGCCTCGGCGGGCTTTTCGGCAGCGGGTGGTGTATCCAAATCCAAGGATAAAGAGCTGATATCGAATTCCATCATGCCCATATCGCTGGCAGCAGGAGACGGAGCGCCAGCTTCAATGGATAGGGTGTTGGTGGCTGCAAAGGCAGGTGCTGGGCTGGTTGCATCAAAGCTGGGGGCTGGCATGGGCTCGTCGAGAGTGAGGCTGACCCCATCCATGGACAGAGGCGCATCTGCGGCATCGGCGACTGCTGCAGGCTCCAACGGCGCTGGCGCGGCGACTTCTTCGGATAGATCAAAATCCATGTCCAGCGCGCCATGTGGATCCGCACTCGCCTCAACAACAGGCTCAACTGCGGCGGCGGGCGCAAAGGTTCCTCCCGTGACGTCGCTAATCGCGCTCGCGGGTTCTTCGTCCAAGGAGAAATCCAGATCAAGATCCAGATCAGTTCCCGAACTCGCAGGTGCGAAACTTGCAGGTGGCATGACCGGGATGGTGCTGTTGCCGAACGACGAACTGGCCGAATCGTTGCTGTGTCCGTCGCCATGGGCAGGGGCGCCACCGGGTTGATACAAGGGGTTGTTGGGGTCGAGGTCGAGGCCTACGTTGCAAATACGAGCCCAGTCCGGGTTGCCTTCTCCGGTGAGTTTGAAGGCTTGCACGGCGGTGGTTTCGTAGCTTTTGGCATCGCGCCGTTTGGCAAATATCTCCAGCAACTTGGTGTGTATGGCCAGTCGACCAGGGTTGGTGCGGGCGGCTTCTTTCAGAATCTCTTCTGCTTGCAAGTCGCGACCGTAGGCCAGATAAACATCGGCCTCGGCGACTGGATCGACATCATCGGCAGCATCCAGTTGGCTGGCGGAGTACACCATGGAGGAGCCGGCCGAATTGCCTTCGCTGTTGGTGTCAACCCGCTGCCCACCACTGGCGCCAAAGAATGAATCCGGCTGCAAACGGCTCTCCAGGAAGGAGCTGTCCATTTGTGAAGTATTTTTCTTGCGCTGGCGTACGCGCCAGAAGGCGAAACCACCCAAAATTGCGAGCAAACCAGCCGCACCTGCGGGGAGCCACAGGTTGTCCATCAAATCGTCCATTAGACTGGGTTCAGACAAGGCGATGGCGGGTGGGGTGTCCGTGTTTGTGACCGGTTCTGAAGCAACGGCTTCCGGTGCTGAGGCTGTATCCGCAGGTGCAGAAATAGCCTCCGCAGGAATGGCAGACGCAGCAGGCATGGGCTCGGATGCGGCAACGACGGGTGTTATTACGGGCGCTGGCGTTGTGGCCACTGCTACGGCGGGTCCAACGGGCGCTGGCGCCGGTGCTGCGCTTGCGGTAGGTGCCTTGGTCGCCGCAGCGGCGGCGCTGGCAGTGCGAATCTTTTCCAGCTCAGCCGTATTCTTGGCTATTTCGGCAGCGCGCGCAGAGGCTTCCTTTTGTGCGCGTTCCTTGGCTATTTTTTCCTCATTGGCCTTGCTTTGGATCGCGCCTTTGGATAACGTTAACTTGTCGGGTGTGGTTGAGGCTGGTTTTTTGTCGTCTACTTTGGCTTCCACAGAGCCACTGGCTTTGCGCGCAGCAGCGTCGACGGCGGCGACTGGTGCATTGGCAGCCAGGTTGCGACGGAATTCGTTGAAATCTTTGCTGTGGACCAGAACGGTCTGGCTCGCCTCTTTCGCAGGTACCGCCTGGGCCTGTTCGGCACTGGGAACCGACATTACTGCGCCGGTGCGTACGCGATTGATATTTTCCTTGACAAAAGCGTCAGGGTTTGCCCGCAGCAGCGCCACCAGCATCTGGTCCAGAGACACGCCGGCGGGTTTGACGCGGGTGGCAATTTTGCTGGCGGTGTCGCCAGTTTTAACTGTGATGCGGTCAGCACCATCCGTAGGTGCTGCAGGAGCCTCCGATTTTGGTTTTTCGGCAGGCACCTTGTCCGCGGCCCTGGCAGCCGTCACGGGTGTCGACTTGGCAGGTTTGCCTGGCTTGGCGGGTCGTGCCGACTCCACGGCGGGAGAGGCAGCAGGCGCCGCAGTGCTGGTTGCTTGCGTGGCGCTCGCAGGGGGAGTTGCCGCAGGTGCGGTTTGTGCGAGGGTCGGTGCGGGTGTCGCCTTGCGGGTGACCGGCGGGTCGAACAGCATGGTGTAGTCCCGCACGATGCGCCCGGATGACCAACTGGTCTCCAAAATCATGTCGACAAATGGCTCGTTGATTGGGCGTTCACTGCTCAATCGAATGAACGCACGGCCGTCTGCGCGGCGTTGCAGAGACGTTTGCACGCCGGACATGGCAGGGTTGTATTCCAGCCCTGCGGCGGTAAAGGCATCAGGCCCAGCGATCGCTGCTTTAAGCGATGCCGCCTCTTCTGCGTTGATGTCTGGTACGTCGATCTCTGCACGCAGGGGCTCCCCCAAAGCGGACAAGACCGTGATACGGCCAAGCGACAACGCCATGGCCCCGGTTGCGGACAGGCCGAATAGCGCAACGGCCGCGGCCGCGATAGCGGTCTTTTGCCAACGATGTGACTTTGCAATCAATTTAGGGGCCTCCGGTGCTCGTGAGAGCGGCAGTTACTTGTGCATTTGGCAGCCAAAAAGGCCATCCCAAAAAACGTAAAAAGTACCTTAACATCAATGTCTTAGCCTGACAAGCTAAGAAGGGTTTTAACTTTGTGTGCCGCGCTCGCGAGGCCCTGTCAGGTAGGGCTTTTGTTGCCAATCGACAACGCAAGGCGCATGGGCCTCAAGGCCGACTGCGCCTTGTTGGTGTCAGTCAGGTATTGAGCAAAATCCGCAGCATACGGCGCAGTGGTTCTGCTGCCCCCCACAACAATTGATCGCCGATAGTAAAGGCGCCCACATATTCCGGACCCATGGCCAGTTTGCGGATGCGACCGACGGGAATCGTCATGGTGCCGGTTACGGCCACTGGTGTCAGGTCTTTGATGGTGGCTTCGCGGGTGTTGGGTACCACTTTGGCCCACGGGTTGTCGGCTGCAATCATGGCTTCGATGTCGGCCACTGGCACATCTTTTTTCAGTTTGAATGTCAGGGCCTGGCTGTGGCAGCGCATGGCCCCCACACGCACGCAAAACCCGTCAACAGGAATGGCGCTGGTGCCAAAGCCTTCGCCCATCCCCAGAATCTTGTTGGTTTCCGCCATCCCCTTCCACTCTTCCTTCGATTGACCATTGCCGAGGTCTTTGTCGATCCATGGAATGAGTGAGCCACCCAGCGGGACACCAAAGTTGGCGGTCTCTGCACCAGTCAACGAACGCTGCTTGGCAATGACTTTGCGGTCGATTTCCAGGATGGCGCTCTTGGGGTCGTCCAGCAGGGCTTTGACTTCTGCGTTGAGCGTGCCATATTGGGTCAGCAGTTCGCGCATGTGCTGGGCGCCGCCCCCAGAGGCCGCCTGGTAGGTCTGGGTGCTCATCCACTCGACTAAACCGGCCTTGTACAGGGCGCCCACGCCCATCAGCATGCAGCTGACGGTGCAGTTGCCGCCCACCCAATTCTTGCCGCCCTTGGCCATGGCATCTTGGATGACGGGCATGTTGACGGGGTCCAGAATGATGACCGCGTCTTTTTCCATGCGCAGGGTGGAAGCGGCATCGATCCAATGGCCATTCCAGCCAGCAGCGCGCAGCTTGGGGAATACTTCCGTCGTGTAATCGCCACCCTGTGCGGTGATGATGATGTCGCAACGCTTCAAGGCGTCGATGTTGTACGCATCCTGCAGCGTAGTTTCGTTCTTCGCTTGTGCAGGGGCTTTTCCGCCTGCATTGCTGGTGGAGAAGAAAAGCGGTTCGATCAAGTCGAAGTCTTTTTCCTGCTCCATGCGGTCCATCAGAACCGAGCCGACCATGCCGCGCCAGCCGACCAAACCTACCAACTTGCTCATATCAACGCCCTTTCAATGTAAACAAACAATGTGTGACCAGACTGTTTGCCCCGGCTCGTCTGGCCGGGTGGGCGCACGACGAAACCGGAGCCGAATCAGCCCGTAATGGTCGTGGTTTTGGTAATGGTTGCGCGCACGGCCTTCTCCGCCAGTACGGCGAAAGCAATGCTCAAAGAGAGTGGGCGGGCGGCAAACATGGGTGTATTGTAGCCCAAAACGCAAAAGCATTTTACTCCGCGCGGACTGAAATATTTTTGCGCGACAGGGTCACACTGCAGCGTATGGCCCTGCGTCAAGGGTTTAGGCCAAGGCCTTGCGTACGGCGTCACCCATCTCTTTGGTGCTGACGCGTTGTGTGCCTTCGCTGTAGATGTCGGGCGTGCGCAAGCCTTGTTGCAGCACGGTTTGCACGGCCGCTTCAATGCGCTGGGCGGCCGCTTCCTGGTTCAGACTGAAGCGCAGCATCATGGCGGCGCTGAGGATGGTGGCCAGCGGATTGGCAATGCCTTTGCCTGCAATATCGGGCGCACTGCCGTGGCTGGGCTCATACAGTCCTTGGCCTTTGCTGTTGAGGCTGGCGGAGGGCAGCATACCAATGGAGCCGGTGAGCATAGACGCTTCATCCGAGAGGATGTCGCCAAACATATTGCCGGTCACCACCACGTCAAAACGCTTGGGTGCCTTGACCAGTTGCATGGCGGCGTTGTCCACGTACATGTGGTCCAGCGCCACGTCGGGGTATTGCAGGCCCACCTCGGTGACCACATCTTTCCAGAACTGGAAGGTTTCCAGCACATTGGCCTTGTCCACACTGGTGACGCGCTTGCTGCGCTTGCGTGCGGCCTGAAAGGCGACGTGGGCAATACGCTCGATCTCGGGCTTGCTGTAGCGCATGGTGTCATAGGCTTCCTCGGCGCCGGGGAAGTGGCCATCGGTGGCAATGCGCCGGCCGCGGGGCTGGCCAAAGTAGATGTCACCGGTCAGTTCGCGGATGATCAGGATGTCCAGGCCGGCAATCAGCTCGGGCTTGAGGCTGGAAGCACCTACCAGTTGCTCGTAACAAATGGCGGGGCGGAAGTTGGCGAACAGGCCCATGTTTTTGCGCAGGCCCAGGATGGCCTGCTCAGGGCGCAGGGGGCGGTCGAGCGTGTCGTATTTCCAGTCGCCCACGGCGCCGAACAACACGGCGTCGGAGTCCATGGCCAGCTTGAGGGTGGATTCGGGCAGCGGGTGACCATGGGCCTCGTAGGCGGCACCGCCCACCAGTGCGCTTTCCATCTCCAGGGGCAGGTCCAGCGCCTGCAATACTTTCACGGCTTCGGCGACGATTTCGGTGCCAATGCCATCACCGGGTAATACTGCGATCTTCATAAATTTTCCTCATCAGTTGGGGACAGAGCTAAAGATCTGTCCCACAAAATTCCATGTCGAGTTGGGGTTAGCGCACATCGCTGTTGCGCGTGGTCTGACCCACAATGCTATATATTTAATAGCTGCTTACGCACGCATGGTGTGCGCTAACCACGGTTTTTGTGCCAAACGTTCGGCCTCAAAAGCTTTGATCTTGTCGGCGTGGCGCAGGGTCAGGCCGATGTCGTCAAAGCCGCCCTGCAGGCAGTATTTGCGGAAAGCCTGCACTTCAAACGGGATTTCTTCCCCTTGGGGCTTCACGATCACCTGGCGCTCCAGATCAATGGTGAGCTGGTAGCCGGGGAACGCCAGTGCTTCGTTAAACAACTGGTCGACCTGGGCCTCACTCAGGACGATGGGCAAAATGCCGTTCTTGAAGCTGTTGTTGAAAAAGATGTCTGCGTAGCTGGGCGCGATGAGGGCGGTGAAGCCGTACTGCTCCAGGGCCCATGGTGCGTGCTCGCGTGAGGAGCCGCAGCCAAAGTTTTTACGCGCCAGCAAGATGGAGGCGCCCTGGTAACGCGGCTGGTTCAGCACAAAGTCGGGGTTGGGCTTGCGACTGGCGGGGTCCTGGCCGGGGAAACCGGCATCCAGGTAACGCCATTCGTCAAACAGGTTTTGACCAAAGCCGGTGCGGCGGATGGACTTGAGAAACTGCTTGGGGATGATGGCATCGGTGTCCACGTTTTCGCGGTCCATGGGTGCCACCAGGCCCTGGTGGATGGTAAATTTTTTCATTTTTTCTTGGCAACCTCTTCAATTTTTTCACCTGCTTTTTGCAGGTCCTGACCGACGCCTTTGACTGTGTTGCACGCGGACAAAGCCAGCAGCGAGAACAGGGCCAGCAGGGCGATCGGTGTGGTGTTCATGGCAATTCGTGTGAGCGTGGGACGTTTGCGTGCAATAGCTTTCATGCTACGCGACGCAGGCTTCGCGTGCATGGCGGTTAGCTGAATTTGCGCACATCGACAAAATGGCCGTGAATGGCCGCTGCGGCAGCCATGGCGGGGCTCACCAGGTGGGTGCGTCCACCCGCACCCTGGCGGCCTTCGAAGTTGCGGTTGCTGGTGGAGGCGCAACGCTCGCCGGGCTCCAGCCGATCGGCGTTCATGGCCAGGCACATGGAGCAGCCCGGTTCGCGCCATTCAAAGCCCGCAGCGGTAAAGATGTCGTGCAAGCCTTCGCGCTCCGCCTGCTCCTTGACGAGGCCCGAGCCGGGAACCACCAGGGCCAGTTTGACGTTTTTGGCCACTTTTTGCCCCAACTTTTTGACCACAGCGGCGGCTTCACGCATGTCTTCAATGCGGCTGTTGGTGCAGGAGCCAATGAACACCTTGTCGATGAACAGGTCGTTCAAGGCCTTGCCGGGCTGCAGGGCCATGTAGGTCAGGGCGCGTTCCATGGCGCCACGTTTGTTGGCATCTTTTTCCTTGTCCGGGTCGGGCACGATGGCGTCAATGCCCAGCACCATTTCGGGTGAGGTGCCCCAGGTGACCTGCGGAACGATCTGCGCGGCGTCGAGTTCGACCACCGCGTCAAAGTGCGCACCGGGGTCGGAGTGCAAGGTGTTCCAGTAGGCCAGTGCCTGGTTCCATTCCATGGCAGCGGCGGTGTCGGTGGCCGCGTTGTGGCCGGGAGCGAGTGGGCGACCTTTGACGTAGGCTATGGTTTTTTCATCGACCGCCACCAGTCCGGCGCGGGCACCGGCCTCTATGGCCATGTTGCACACCGTCATGCGGCCTTCCATACTCAGCGCCCGGATGGCCGAGCCACCAAATTCAATGGTGTAGCCGGTTCCGCCGGCGGTACCAATTTTGCCGATGATGGCCAGCACAATGTCTTTGGCTGTGACGCCGCGCTGAACCGTTCCTTCGACCTTGACCAGCATGTTCTTGGCCTTCTTGGCCAGCAGGGTTTGTGTCGCCATCACGTGCTCGACCTCACTGGTGCCGATGCCGTGTGCCAGCGCGCCGAAGGCGCCGTGGGTGGAGGTGTGTGAGTCGCCGCAGACCACGGTCATACCGGGCAGGGTGGCACCGTTTTCGGGGCCAATCACGTGCACGATACCCTGGCGCTTGGAGAGAAACGGAAAGTAGGCAGCCGAACCGAACTCTTTAATGTTGCTGTCCAGTGTGGTCACTTGCTCTTTGCTGGTGGGGTCGGTAATGCCGTCGTAGCCGTGCTCCCAGCCCGTGGTGGGCGTATTGTGGTCCGCCGTGGCCACGATGGAGCTGACGCGCCAAACCTTGCGGCCAGCCACACGCAGGCCTTCAAAGGCCTGGGGGCTGGTGACCTCGTGGACGAGGTGGCGGTCAATATAGAGGATGGCGGTGCCATCCTCTTCGGTATGGACGACGTGGTCGTCCCAGAGTTTGTCGTAAAGCGTGCGTGCCATGGTCTTCCTTCAGAATCCTGATTTTAGTGGGTTGGACAAACCCCGTCGCGGGCCCGCCACCGGATGCGCAGCGGCGCAGTGGCACCGCGCCATGCTGTCGTGGGTGACTATTTGCTATAAAAAATATAGCTGCTTGCGCACGTCCTGTAAGCGGAAACGGCCTATTTCATTAAAAAAGCCCCGCAGTCCTGGCAGACAGCGGGGCTTGTGCAGACAGGCAGCCACGCAGGGCTGCGGCGATCAGCGTTTGCCGATGGGCATGACGTCGCGTTTCACCGCGCCGGTGAACAGCTGGCGCGGACGGCCAATCTTGTACTCGGGGTCACCCATCATTTCGTTCAGCTGGGCAATCCAACCCACGGTACGGGCCAGGGCAAAGATGCCGGTGAACAGGTTCACGGGAATGCCAATGGCACGTTGCACGATGCCGGAGTAGAAGTCCACATTGGGGTACAGCTTGCGCTGGACGAAGTAGTCGTCTTCCAGGGCAATTTTTTCCAACTGCTTGGCCAGTTTGAACAGCGGATCATTTTCCAGACCCAGCTCGGCCAGCACCTCGTTGCAGGTTTCCTGCATCAGCTTGGCGCGGGGGTCGTAGTTTTTGTACACGCGGTGACCAAAACCCATCAGCTTGACGCCGGAGTTCTTGTCCTTGACCTGGTTCATGAACTCGCCGACTTTGCTGATACCACCCATGCGCTGGATGTCTTCCAGCATATTCAGGCAAGCCTCGTTGGCGCCGCCATGTGCTGGGCCCCAGAGGCAGGCCACACCGGCTGCAATGGCGGCAAACGGGTTGGTGCCGGATGAGCCGCACAGACGCACGGTCGAGGTGGAGGCGTTTTGCTCGTGGTCGGCGTGCAGGATAAAGATGCGATCCATCGCGCGCTCAATCACGGGGTTAACGATGTAGTCGGTGCACGGGGTGCCAAACATCATGCGCAGGAAGTTGCCAGCGTAAGACAGCTCGTTGCGGGGGTACATATAGGGCTGACCCATGCCGTATTTGTAGGCCATGGCGACCAGAGTTGGCATTTTGGAGATCAGGCGGATGGCCGCCACGTCGCGGTGTTCCGGGTTATTGATATCGGTACTGTCGTGGTAGAACGCCGACAGCGCGCCCACCAAGCCGGTCAATACGGCCATGGGGTGGGCGTCGCGACGGAAACCACGCAGGAAAAATTGCATCTGCTCGTTGACCATGGTGTGGTTGATCACGAGCTGGTGGAAGTCCTTGCGCTGGGTTTCGTCGGGCAGTTCGCCCTTGAGCAACAGGTGGCAGGTGTCAAGGTAATCGCAGTTGGTGGCGAGTTGTTCGATGGGGTAGCCGCGGTACAGCAGTTCGCCCTTGTCGCCGTCGATGTAGGTGATGGCCGACTGGCACGAGGCCGTGGACAGGAAGCCCGGGTCGTAGGTGAACATACCGGTCTGGGCGTACAGCTTGCGGATGTCGATGACATCCGGGCCAATATTGCCCTGGTAGATGGGCATGTCCACACTGGGGCTGCCATTGCTGAACGACAGAGTGGCTTTGTTGTCGGATAGTTTCATTTTTGACCTTTCAACGGGGGGTTCTTAACATACTCAAAACTTCATGCACATCGTCACGATCCAGGTTCGGCTCCACTTGCTGCAGGGTTTTGCGAGCAAGGTGAACGTCCAGCAGATCGTTGTCACTCAGATCCATCAATGCACCCAGTGCATCGGCTTGGCCTACGGTCAACGCCGCACCGAAACGCTCAAAAAAACGCTCGATAAAGAGGTCGTTTTCCAGCAGGCCACGGCGGCAGCGCCATTTGAGCTTGCTCATGGCCCGCTCACCCAACATCTGTTCGCCGTCTTGCATGGATGGTACCGGTCAGATGGTTCGGTGAACCATCATTTCCTTGATCTTACCAATCGCCTTGGTGGGGTTCAGCCCTTTGGGGCAGACGTCCACGCAATTCATGATGGAGTGGCAACGGAACAGGCGATAGGGGTCTTCCAGGTTGTCCAGACGTGCGCCAGTGGCCTGGTCGCGGCTGTCGGCCAAGAAACGGTAGGCCTGCAGCAGGCCCGCCGGGCCGACGAACTTGTCCGGATTCCACCAGAAGCTGGGGCAACTGGTGGAGCAGCTGGCGCACAAAATGCACTCGTACAGACCATTGAGCTCTTCGCGCTCTTCGGGGCTTTGCAGGCGCTCGCGCTCGGGCGGCGGCGTGTCGTTGATCAGGTAGGGCTTGATCGAGTGGTACTGCTTGAAGAAGTCCGTCATGTCCACGATCAGGTCGCGCACCACAGGCAGTCCGGGCAGCGGCTTGAGGACGATGGGGTCCTTCAGCGTTTTCAGGTTGGTCAGGCAGGCCAAGCCGTTTTTGCCATTGATGTTCATGGAGTCAGAGCCACAAACACCTTCGCGGCAGGAGCGGCGGAAGGACAGGGTGGGGTCTACCGCCTTGAGTTTGACCAGCGCGTCGAGCAACATGCGCTCGGAACCATCGAGTTCAACCTCAATAGTCTGCATGTAGGGCTTGGCGTCCTTGTCCGGATCGTAGCGATAGATATTGAATGTGCGTTTTGCCATTGTCGGATTCCTTGGAGACTCTCGCTATTGGTCGGTTGGGGTCAGAGCACCGATTGCGATGCAATTGCGTGGTCTGACCCGCAATGCATCAGAATGTACGGGGCTTGGGTGGCACGGTGGCGGCCGTCAGCGGCTGGGTGCGCACGGGCTTGTAGGCCAGGTGGTTGCCGTCTTTGTACCAGAGGGTGTGTTTCATCCACTCGGTATCGTTGCGGCCCAGCGGGCAGGTGGGGTGGTTCACGTCGTGCTCGTAATCGCGCACCAGGTGGGCACCACGGCATTCCTTGCGGGCGGCGGCACTGGTCATGGTGGCTTGGGCGGCTTCCATGAGGTTTTCTACTTCCAGTGCCTCAATGCGGGCGGTGTTGAAGACCTTGGAGTTGTCCTTCAGGCCAATCTTGGCGACGCGCTCGCGCAGGGCATTGATTTTTTTGACGCCTTCATCCATTGTTTCCTGGCTGCGGAACACGCCCGCATGGGTTTGCATGATGGCGCGCATGTCGTTGGCCACGTCTTGTGAATACTCGCCGTTGGGCTGGTTGTCCAGACGGTTCAAACGGGCAATGGTGGCGGCTTCGGCGTTGGCGGGCAGGGGCTTGTGCGCGGCACCCGGTTTGACATTGGCGATGATGTGGTCGCCGGCGGCTTTGCCGAACACCAACAGGTCGAGCAGCGAATTGGTTCCCAGGCGGTTGGCGCCGTGCACCGACACGCAGGAGCATTCGCCCACGGCGTACAGACCATTGATGGGCTTGTCTTCGCCGTCGACATTTTTCACCACTTGCCCATTGATGTTGGTGGGGATACCACCCATCTGGTAGTGGATGGTGGGCACCACGGGAATCGGTTCCTTGGTGATGTCGACGTTGGCAAAGTTGTGGCCAATTTCTTCCACCGAAGGCAGGCGCTTGCGAATGGTATCGGCACCCAGGTGATCCAGCTTCATGTGGATGTAGTCCTTGTTCGGACCACAACCACGGCCTTCCAGAATTTCCTGGCCCATGCAGCGTGACACGAAGTCGCGCGGTGCCAGGTCTTTCAAAGTGGGTGCATAACGCTCCATGAAGCGTTCACCGTTGCTGTTGAGCAAAATGGCGCCTTCGCCGCGGCAGCCTTCGGTCAGCAGCACGCCGGCACCGGCCACGCCGGTGGGGTGAAACTGCCAGAACTCCATGTCTTGCAAAGGAATGCCGGCGCGTGCCGCCATACCCAAGCCGTCACCGGTGTTGATGAAGGCATTGGTGGAGGATTGGAAGATACGGCCTGCGCCACCAGTGGCCAATAGCACGGTCTTGGCTTCCAGGGTATACAGGTCGCCGGTTTCCATTTCCAGTGCGGTCACGCCCACCACGTCGCCATCGGCATCACGGATCAGGTCCAGCGCCATCCATTCCACAAAGAACGAGGTGCGTGCTGCCACATTGGCCTGGTACAGGGTGTGCAGCATGGCGTGGCCGGTACGGTCGGCTGCAGCACAGGCGCGCTGTACGGGTTTTTCGCCATAGTTGGCAGTGTGGCCGCCGAAGGGGCGCTGGTAAATGGTGCCGTCGGCATTGCGGTCAAACGGCATGCCCATGTGCTCCAGGTCGTACACCACCTTGGGTGCTTCGCGGCACATGAATTCGATCGCATCCTGGTCGCCCAGCCAGTCGGAACCTTTTACGGTGTCGTAAAAGTGAAATTCCCAGCTGTCTTCGCTCATGTTGCCCAGCGATGCGGACACGCCACCCTGGGCGGCCACGGTGTGGGAGCGGGTGGGGAATACTTTGGACAGTACGGCAACATTCAGGCCCGCGCGGGCCAGTTGCAGCGATGCGCGCATGCCGGAGCCGCCAGCGCCGACGATCACAACGTCAAATTTTCTTTTGGTAGCAGAGTAACTCATGGATTCAGCCTTAATGGAGCAGTGGGATCAAAGACGCCACAGGACTTGAATGGCCCAGCCCGCGCAAGCCACGAGCCAGACGATGGAGAAAACCTGCAGCGCCAGGCGCAGGTAAAGGGGTTTGATGTAGTCCATGAAAATTTCGCGCATACCGACCCAGGCGTGGTACAGCAGGGAAACAATCACGCAAAAGGTCAGCGATTTCATCCACTGCGCCGAGAAAATACCGGCCCACTGGTCGTAGCCGATGGGCCCTTTGGTCAGCAGTACCTGGGCCAAAACGACCACGGTGAAGAGAGCCATGAGCAGACCGGTGACACGTTGTGCCAGCCAGTCGCGCAGACCGTAATGCGCGCCAACGACCACGCGCTTGGATCCGTAGTTAACAGACATGGAGAGTTCCTGTGAAGAGAAAAAGAAATGCGTGCGGGAGAGCCGGTATCAGTACACGCCAAACAGCTTAACGCCCAACACCAGGGTCAGGCTCAGGCTCAACACCAGCACGATTTGAGCGGTGGACTTGCCGGCTTCTTTGCTGACGGTGTGAAAAATGTCCATGCGGATGTGGCGCATACCGGCGAAAAAGTGGTGCAGATAGGCCCAGATGAGCGCCAGTGCCGCCAGCTTGACGATGATGCCGGGCACAAAACCAATGCCGGCAGTGAATGCGCCGGTGAAGCGGGCAAACGAAATTTCGGAACTCAAGGAGGTGTCAAACATCCAGACGATGAAAGGCATCAGTAAAAACATGATGAGACCGCTGGCGCGGTGCATGCCCGATACCAAGGAGGCCAAAGGCCAACGGTAGCCAGGAAGGTCTTTAAATGCGTTGAGGTTGCGAAACTCGGGGCGTTTGGGGCGGGATGATGAGAGGAGCTCAGTCATTTTTTGGGGCTTTCTGGGATAACTGTTGTGTAATTTTTGACGTCGCAAGGCAAAATTCTATTGCACAGCGGTTGGCTGACACTGGACTTGCGTCAATAAAGGTTCTCAATTTAACGCATTTCGGTAGTAATGGGTGTCGGTCAGGTAGAGGCCGCGGCGCATCTCCATGGGGGCATCGTTGTAGGTGTAGGCGATACGCTCTACGCTCAATAGCGGGGTTTGTGGGCCGATTTTTAACAGCGCACACTGGTCCGTGTCGGGCAATACGGCGCGGATTTTTTCCTCGGCACGCACCATGCAAACCCCAAATTCGGTCTCAAACAGCGCATACATGGGGCCATCGTAGTCGTTAAGCCGCTCGGCGGTCAGGCCTTTGAATGGCGTGGCGGGCAACCAGACATCTTCCAGAATGGTGGGGACGTCGGCAAATGACAATACGCGGCGCACCTGCAGCACGGCATCGCCAGTGTGCAGGCACAAGGCGCGGGCCACATCGGCACTGGCGCGCATGCGCTTGCAGTCGATGATCTCGCGCTGGGCCGGGCCCTTGCTGCCGGGGTCGCCGTTGTCCGGAAACAGTTTCAAAAAACGGTACTGCACATGGTGCTCGGCGTGGGTAGCAACAAATGTTCCCTTGCCCTGGCGGCGCACCAGCAAATTTTCGGCGGCCAATTCGTCGATGGCTTTGCGTACCGTACCCTGGCTGACCTTGAAGCGGGCGGCCAGCTCCTGCTCACTGGGGATGGCGGCGCTGGGTTTCCATTCGCCCGACTGCAGACTGTGCAGCATCAGCACCTTGATTTGCTGGTACAGCGGGCTGAAGGCCGGTGTGGCAGGACTCGCCGCTGCAACCGCGTCCGCGTTGGCCGCAGCAGTGCTGTCGCTGGGAAAAACGGATGATGTGGTCATGCAATCAGGCCGGACGGTTCGCTTCAGGTCGGTTGATGTTGGGTGTGCAATCATATCTTATATAAGACATAAGACAAATTGACTTCGGGCCAAAATCGGGGGTACACTCGCGGGCATTCTGCGGGACTCGACCTTTCGCTGGGGGTCCCGGGCAGTAGCCGTTTTCACAACACTACCTGGAGTTCTTACCATGAGCAAAAAACCCGTTCGCGTAGCCGTCACCGGTGCCGCTGGTCAAATTGGATACGCCATCCTGTTCCGTATCGCCTCCGGCGAAATGTTGGGCAAGGACCAGCCCGTTGTGCTGAGCCTGCTCGAAGTGCCGGTGGAAAAAGCCCAGCAAGCCCTGCAGGGCGTGATCATGGAACTGCAAGACTGCGCATTCCCCCTGCTGGTGGGCATCGAAGCCCACAGCGATCCCATGACCGCCTTCAAAGATGTGGACTACGCGCTGTTGATCGGTTCGCGTCCCCGTGGCCCCGGCATGGAGCGTGCTGAGTTGCTCGCTGTTAATGCCGAAATTTTCACTGCCCAAGGCAAGGCACTCAATGCCGTGGCCAGCCGTGATGTGCGTGTTCTGGTGGTCGGTAACCCCGCCAACACCAACGCCTACATTGCCATGAAGAGCGCGCCCGATCTGCCACGCAAGAACTTCACCGCCATGCTGCGTCTCGACCACAACCGCGCTTTGAGCCAGTTGGCGGAGAAGACCGGCAAGGCCGTGGCCGACATCGAAAAAATGGCCGTGTGGGGCAACCACTCGCCCACGATGTATGCCGACTACCGTTTTGCCACCATCAAGGGCGAAAGCGTCAAGGCCATGATCAACGACGAAGCCTGGAACAAAGACGTTTTCCTGCCCACCGTGGGCAAGCGTGGTGCGGCCATCATCGCTGCACGTGGCGTGTCGTCCGCTGCATCGGCTGCCAACGCCGCTATCGACCACATGCGCGATTGGGCCTTGGGCACCAACGGCAAGTGGGTCACCATGGGTATCCCTTCGGACGGCCAGTATGGCATCCCCAAGGACACCATGTTCGGCTTTGCCGTCACCTGCGAAGGCGGCGAGTACAAGTTGGTTGAAGGCCTGGCCATTGACGCATTCAGCCAAGAGTGCATCAACAAGACCCTGGCTGAGCTCGAAGGCGAGAAAGACGGCGTCAAGCACCTGCTGTAAGCAGTGATATCCGTGCGCAGCGCTGGGCCGCCCCGAGCAAGCACAGCCCCCTTGGGGCTGATGCCCGCGGCTCCCAGCCTGCCTGCGCAGGGTGGGACGGGCAGCAGAGTCGTTGCCTCTGGCATCGACCCGTACAGCGCAGCACATGGAATGGCCAGCCCCGGCCTGAGCGGAAGCGAAGGACGCAAGGGGGCCATACATCCGCGCGTCGCACTACTGGGGTCGCAGGGCGCTACCGGCTATTTGCCGGTGTGCGACCACTACAGCGGCGTGGAGGCGCGGATGGTTAAAAGCCTGCAATTGCAGGCCGACATGATGCAAGAGTTCGGCGTGTGCGTGTTCGACGTCACGCTGGATTGCGAAGATGGCGCCCCTGTGGGGGGTGAAAAAGATCAGGCCATTCTGGTTGTTGCGCTTGCCAGGCAAGCGCAAGCAGCTACAAATTCCATAGCAAGCAGAATACGCCGCCGGGTTGGTGTGCGGGTGCATGCCGTCGATCACCCGGCGTTTGATGGCGACGTCCACACCATTGTGGGTCAGGCCGCGGATGTGCTGAGCTACATCATGGTCCCCAAGGTGGAGTGCCTGGCCGATGTGCAGCAAGCAGTGGCAGCCATCGACGCCGCGATGCCCGCCGAAGCTGGTACCCCAGCGCTTTTGCCCGTGCATGTGTTGATTGAGTCGCCTGCTGCCGTACACCGGGTGTTTGAGATCGCAGCCCACCCCCGGGTGCAGTCCATCAGCTTTGGCTTGATGGATTTTGTCTCCAGCCACGGTGGTGCCATTCCGGCCAGTGCCATGAGCGTGCGCCCAGCCACCGATACCACCAGCCTGGACCAGTTCCACCACCCGCTGGTGGTGCGTGCCAAAACCGAAATATCCAGTGCCTGCCATGCCTTTGGCAAAGTGCCTTCCCACTGTGTGGTGACCGAGTTTCGGGATACCATTGCCTTGAAGCTTGCGGCACGCAAGGCCGCCTCGGCGCTGGGTTTTACACGCATGTGGAGCATCCATCCGGACCAGATTCGCCCCATTGTGGAGGCATTCTCTCCGTCTGCAGCAGAGGTTGATTTGGCAACGCAGATTGTGGTGCAGGCCCAGGCCCACGATTGGGCACCCATCGCGGTGGGTGGACAATTGCATGACCGGGCCAGTTTTCGGTATTTCTGGCAGGTTCTGGAGCGTGCGCACCAGACCGGTGTCGCCTTGCCGCGGGAGGCAGCCGCGTATTTTTGAAAGTTTCAGCCTCAGTAATTGGTCTGGTTACTGGCCGCCGATGTGCTGAGTGCTACAAATGTTATAGCTAGTCACGCCCGTTGGACGGGCGTAAACCGTTGTTTTGTTCTAAAAGGAGTACATACCATGTTGCAAGCCTACCGTGACCATGTGGCCGAACGCGCCGCGTTGGGCATCCCCCCATTGCCTCTGACTGCCAAGCAAACTGGCGAGTTGATCGAACTCCTGAAGAACCCGCCCAAGGGTGAGGAAGCCACCTTGGTGGACTTGATTACACACCGCGTGCCTGCCGGTGTGGACGATGCCGCCAAGGTCAAGGCCAGCTACCTGGCCGCCGTGGCCCACGGTACCGAGAAGTGCGCACTGATCAGCCGCGAGCGCGCCACAGAACTGCTGGGCACCATGCTGGGCGGCTACAACATCAGCCCCATGGTTGATCTGCTGGACGACGCTGCCGTGGCTGCCGAAGCCGCTGAAGGCCTGAAGAAAACCCTGCTGATGTTTGACCAGTTCCATGACGTCAAGGAAAAGGCCGACAAGGGCAACGCTCACGCCAAAGCCGTGCTGCAAAGCTGGGCCGACGCCGAGTGGTTCACCAGCCGCCCCGAAGTGCCAAAGTCCATTACGGTCACCATCCTCAAAGTGACCGGTGAGACCAACACCGACGACCTGTCGCCCGCGCCCGACGCCTGGAGCCGCCCTGACATCCCGTTGCACGCCTTGGCCATGCTGAAGAACAAGCGTGACGGCATCACACCCGAAGAAGACGGCAAGCGCGGCCCGGTCAAGTTCATTGAAGACCTGCGTGCCCGTGGCAACCTGGTGGCCTATGTGGGTGACGTGGTTGGTACTGGCTCTTCCCGCAAGTCCGCGACCAACTCCGTGCTGTGGTTCACCGGCGAAGACATTCCCTATGTGCCGAACAAGCGTTTCGGTGGCGTCTGCCTGGGCACCAAAATTGCCCCCATCTTCTACAACACCATGGAGGATGCAGGCGCTCTGCCCATCGAGCTGGACGTGGGCCAGATGAACATGGGCGACGTGGTGGAACTGCGCCCCTACGACGGCAAAGCTTTCAAAGACGGCAAGGAAATCGCTTCCTTCCAGGTCAAGAGTGACGTGCTGTTTGACGAAGTGCGTGCCGGTGGCCGTATTCCCTTGATCATCGGCCGTGGCCTGACCGCCAAGGCGCGCGAAGCCCTGGGTCTTAAGCCATCCACCCTGTTCCGCCTGCCCCAGAACCCTGCAGACACCAAGAAGGGTTTCAGCCTGGCACAGAAGATGGTCGGTCGTGCCTGCGGTCTGCCCGAAGGCCAGGGCGTTCGCCCCGGTACCTACTGCGAACCCAAGATGACCTCCGTGGGTTCGCAAGACACCACCGGTCCCATGACCCGCGACGAACTGAAAGATCTGGCATGCCTGGGCTTCAGCGCCGACCTGGTCATGCAATCCTTCTGCCACACGGCCGCGTACCCCAAGCCCGTGGACGTGAAGATGCACCACGAGTTGCCCGACTTCATCAGCACCCGCGGCGGTGTGGCCCTGCGTCCCGGTGATGGTGTGATTCACTCCTGGCTCAACCGCCTGCTCTTGCCCGATACCGTGGGTACTGGCGGCGATAGCCACACGCGCTTCCCCATCGGCATCAGCTTCCCTGCCGGTTCCGGCCTGGTGGCATTTGCCGCTGCGACCGGTGTCATGCCGTTGGACATGCCTGAATCGGTGCTGGTTCGCTTCAAGGGCAAGATGCAAAATGGCATCACCCTGCGCGACCTGGTAAACGCCATTCCGCTGTACGCCATCAAGGCCGGTCTGCTGACCGTCGAGAAGAAGGGCAAGAAGAACATCTTCTCGGGCCGCATTCTCGAAATCGAAGGCTTGCCTGACCTTAAGGTGGAGCAGGCATTTGAGCTGTCCGACGCGTCCGCCGAGCGTTCCGCTGCCGGTTGCACGGTGCACCTGAACAAGGAGCCGATCATTGAGTACATCAACAGCAACATCACCATGATGAAGTGGATGATTGCCAACGGTTACTCCGACGCCCGCACCTTGGCGCGACGTATTGCGGCCCAGGAAGCTTGGCTTAAGGAGCCTGAGTTGCTCAAGGGCGACGCGGACGCGGACTACGCAGCCGTGATTGAAATCGACTTGGCCGACATCCACGAGCCTATTCTGGCTTGCCCCAACGACCCGGACGATGTGAAAACATTGGCGGAAGTCGCTGGCACCAAGATCGACGAAGTGTTTATCGGTTCCTGCATGACCAATATCGGCCACTTCCGTGCCGCTTCGAAACTGCTGGAAGGCAAGAGCGACATCCCGACCCGTCTGTGGATTGCGCCGCCCACCAAGATGGACGCCAAGCAGTTGAGCGACGAAGGTCATTACGGCGTGCTCGGTGGTGCCGGTGCCCGCATGGAAATGCCCGGCTGCAGTCTGTGCATGGGCAACCAGGCGCAGGTGAAGCAAGGTGCAACCGTGTTCTCCACGTCCACCCGCAACTTCCCCAACCGCCTGGGCAAGGACAGTAATGTCTACCTGGGTTCTGCCGAACTGGCCGCCATCTGCTCCAAGCTGGGCCGCATTCCGACCAAGGCTGAGTACCTGGCCGACATGGGCGTGCTGACCGCTGCCAGCGACACGGTCTACCAGTACCTGAACTTTGACAAGATCGGTGATTACACCGAAGCAGCTGCTACCGTGAAGTAATCGGTAGCCCAAACGGCCTTCCCGCCGTGGGTGGGTGGGCCCCCTCTGCTCCATAAGGCCCTGCGGTGCAAATTGCAGGGTATTTTTTTGGGGGTGTGCCCAGCATGGGCGCACGCGTGGAGGCGCAAACCCTTTAGCGTGCTACTTTTAGTGGGTGAAGTGATGCGCAACCACACCAGCTCGGCCGAATGTCGGAAGGAAGCCTGGAGCAAAAGTTGCGAGCCGATGGACAAAAATCGGATAAAAGGCGCTGCTTGCTGGGCTGGAAGGCGTACTTCGGTCCGGCGCAAACACCAAAAGTCTGGCGACAGCTGGACTGGTGTAGCGGGGCGCCTCCGACAATGAAGACCCCCCTGTGCCCCGATAGTTACCGGGGTCTTTCATACGCTGCAGGACAAGGCTGCAGCGTATCGAATCGCATCAATCGAACGTGCGGGCAACGCGCTTTTTGGCATCACGTGGCACAAAAACCTTGCCTGTATTGCCGGGCTTCACGCCCATGGGCTTATTGAACCCAGGCTTGTGGCCGACAAAATCGCCACCGCGAGGAGCGGCATCGGGGCGGCTGCCAGCAAAGCGGTCATTAAAACCTCCTTTGCGTGCATAGTTGAAACCACCGTTATCGCCACCCTCACGCGGCCCGGTATCCCGATTGAATCCACCACGTCCACGATCGCCACCAAAATTGTTAGCATTTTGATAGCTGTCTGCGCCCGTCGGACGTGCGCCAGCGGCATTTCTGTCTCCAAATCCGGCAGGCGCACCGCGACCACCGCCGAAGCCAGGCCGACCGCCACCGCCGCCGAAGTTGCGCGGCGCCCGGTCGGCAGCGTGGCTGCCACGGCCACCGAAACTGGCACCCGTACCAGGACGCGAATCAGGGAAACGCTGCTGCGGCTCCAGACCCGGAATGGTTTCAGATTTGAAATGCTGGCGGCTGTAGGCTTCGATGTCAAAAATTTTGCGGCGGTCGCGTACCTCCGCAAAGGTGACGGCAAGACCATCGCGACCGGCGCGGCCCGTGCGACCAATGCGGTGGGTGTAGTCCTCGGCCTTCATGGGCAAGCCAAAGTTGAACACGTGGGTAATGGTGGGCACATCAATACCGCGTGCTGCCACGTCCGTTGCCACCAGAAACTGCACTTGCCCGTTGCGCAGCGCCATCAAACGGCGGTTGCGCAGGCCCTGGCTTAAGGCACCGTGCAGGGCCACCGCATCAAAACCGGCTTGCTGCAGGTCATTGGCCAAGCCGTCGCACTCAATTTGGGTGCTGGCAAACACAATGGCCTGGTTGATGGTGGTATCACGCAGCCAGTGGTCGAGCAATTTGCGCTTGTGGTGTGCGTTGTCGGCCCAGAACAGCACCTGTTTGATATTGGCGTGTTTTTCCTGCGGGCTGTCGATGGTGACGCGCTGGGGTTCGCGCATAACGCGGGCAGCGAGCTGCTGGATGCGCGGCGCAAAGGTGGCGCTGAACATCATGGTTTGCTTGCGCTGGATGGTGAGTTGGTTGATTTCGGCCAAATCATCAGAGAAGCCCAGGTCCAGCATGCGGTCGGCTTCGTCGACGACCAGGAACTGCACCTGGTCCAGCTTGATTTGCATGGAGCGCTGCAGGTCCAGCAAACGTCCCGGTGTGGCCACCACCAGATTGGCGTTTTGCAGCTTGGCGATTTGCAATTGGTAAGGCATGCCGCCCACGATGTTGGCAATGCGCAAACCGCGGCAATGGCGAACCAGATCGATGGCGTCGTTGGCCACCTGCTGGGCCAGTTCGCGTGTCGGGCACACGATCAGCGCACCGGGCGTCGGGGCCTTGAAATTACGCGGATTAGTGGGGTCTTTGCGCTTGGAGCGTTTGGGAGCAGGCTCACCCTTGGCAGCCGCCTCGGCCACTTGGCGCTCGAACTCGGCACGTTCATCGACCTCAGCCTGCGCTTGTTGCTTGAGCAGCGTGTGCAGAACAGGCAGTAAAAATGCAGCCGTTTTGCCACTACCAGTCTGACTGGACACCATCAGGTCGATAAATTGGTTGGCCTTCAGTCCATCACCTGGCAACGCCAAGGGAATGGTTTTCAGTTGCACCGAAGTGGGTTGGGTGTAGCCCAAATCCTTGACGGCATGGACCAGCTCCGCCGCCAGGCCCAGGGTGACAAAGCCATTCGGAACTTCGGGCTGTGCAGGAGATGTGTCCTCATCGGTGGCCATATCCAGGTTGTGGCCGCCATCAGCGGCCGTGGATACAGCGTCTGCAGCAATCAGGGAAATAAGGGATTCGGCAGGCGCAAAAGCACCTGTCGCATTCAAAGCGTCAGTCATGATTTTTCTCACACGCGAGTGCCGCCGGGTAAGCGACTGCTCCGTCAATGGTTAAAAAACATCAACCATCAAACGGAACCTGCGGTGAATTCAATCAGCGCTTGGGATTCAATTCTATGAACCCGATGAATGAAGGGAGATGTGCAAAGTGCGCCACTGTTTGGAGCGCAGCCTTGAATTATCGCACACATTCGGGTTTTTACCTAATGCCAGCCCTTGTTCAGCGCTGCGTCGGGCCGAGCAGCCAGAAACATCCGGTCAGGCATGTTAAATGCGGCTTTTTCGCACTTCCCCGCTGGCACGCTCCATGCTCTAATGAACCGTTGGTGTCTTGACACAAGGAGTTCATCATGGAATCCCGCAGTCTCGTTCCCTTTTCGTCCAGCCTCCAAATCCCGATTGCGCAGATGCGCAATGTGTTCCAGACCAGCGAGGTCGAACGCAAACTGGCCAAGCTGCCCGAACGCGAGCACGAGTTGCTGCGCAGCACCTACGAACGCATGCTGGAGCGCGGCCCCGAGCGCTTTCAGGTCAAACCCTCGGGTGTGCCCGAGATGGGCGATCTCTACACCCTGCTGCCCAACTTTACCGAGGTGTTGGACGACGTGAAACGCCATGTGGCACTGAGCCAAGATTGCCGCGACGGCCTGGAAGTCACACCCATCCTGCTGCTGGGCCTGCCTGGCATCGGCAAAACCCACTTCGCCAAAAAACTGGCCGATTTGCTGGGCACCGGCATGAATTTGGTACCCATGAGCTCCATGACGGCGGGTTGGTTGCTGTCAGGTTCGTCGTCACAATGGAAAGGCGCCAAACCGGGCAAGGTGTTCGAGGCCCTGGTGGACGGTCAGTATGCCAACCCGGTGATCGTGATCGACGAGATTGACAAAGCCGCTGCCGATGCGCAGTACGACCCGCTTGGCGCGCTGTACAGCCTGCTGGAGCACGACACCGCTGGTAACTTCACCGACGAGTTTGCCGACGTGCCGATTGACGCCAGCCAGGTCATCTGGATCACCACCGCGAACGACCCCCGTGGCATTCCCGACCCCATTCTGAACCGCATGAATGTGTTCGAGATTGCGCCCCCAACGCCGGAGCAGGCCCGCGCCATTGGTGCCAATCTGTACCGCAGCATCCGCGCAGACCATGATTGGGGCAAACACTTCGATCCCGAACCGGACAACGACGTACTGGAGTGCCTGGTCGAGATGGCGCCACGCGACATGCGCCGGGCCTTGATGACGGGTTTTGGCAACGCCCGGCTGGCCGGGCAGCGCACACTCAAGGTAGACGACATTCCCAAAGCCAGCCAGGGAAAGAGCAAAATCGGCTTTATGCAGTGAGCGCCTGCCGTGGTGGGTATTGCGGTCCAACGCAACCGCTGATTGTCCCTCCATACTTCGATCCACCATGACTGAAAGCCGTTATTCCAATTCCAACAGCCAAGTGGTTATCGGCAACTTCCCCTGGTACGAGATGGTGTGGCGCTCGCTGCGCGGCGACTTCAAACCTACCGCCCCGCCCGACGGTGGTTACGAAGCCTTTGCCAAGGCATGGTCGGTGCCGGTAGACCACGCCCGTATTGCGGTGCGGCAAGAGGCACCGGTGGTCACTTGGCTGGGCCATGTTTCCATCTTGCTGCAGGTGGCTGGGCTCAATATTTTGATGGACCCCACGCTGGCACCGTTTGCCGGCCCCTATGGCCGGTTTGGCGCGCCCCGGCGGGTACCGGCACCGCTGCAACCGGCAGAGTTGCCACCCATTGATGTGGTGCTGATTTCTCACAACCATTACGACCATTTGTGCGATGCCACCGTGGGCGCTTTGCTGGCAGCCGGGCACACGCCACGCTTTTTTGTGCCGCAGGGCCTTAAGGCCTGGTTTGATGCCAAGGGTATTGCCGGTGTGCGCGAGATGGCCTGGTGGGACGCGCTGGCGCTGTCGGATGCGCTGCGGCTGCACTTCACGCCGTCGCAACACTGGAGCCGACGCACGCCGTGGGACACCAATGCCTCGCTCTGGGGGGGGTACGCCCTGCAGTGGCAGCGCCCGGGTGCTGAGCCCGTGTGGCGCTTTTTGTTTCCGGGCGATACCGGCTACAGTGCCGACTTCAAGGCCATTCGCCAGCGACTGGGCGCCATCGACTTTTTGGCCCTGCCCATTGGTGCCTACCTGCCGCGCGACTTTATGCGCCCCATGCATGTGAACCCTGCTGATGCGGTGCAACTGATGCTGGACCTGGACGCCACGCAGGCCATGGGTGTGCACTGGGGCACCTTTATGCTGACACAGGAAACCTTTGACCAGCCGCCGCGCGACCTGGCCCAGGCGCTGGCGGCGCAAGGCTTGCCACCGGAGCGGGTGTGGTTGATGCGGCATGGGGAAACGCGGGCGATTGCATTGTCCTATTCATGACGGTGCAACATTACCGTGCAATCATCATGCGCTGAACCGCACCACCACCTGCACTACCACCACCACGAAGCCGCCAATGACTCCCTCAACGCCCACCCCTTTCACCCCCTCCGGCCAAGGTCCACTCACCGGCCGCAAGGCCCTGGTTGTTGGCGTGGCCAACGATGCATCCATTGCCTGGGGTTGCGCCAAGGCGTTTCACGAGCTGGGTGCCGAGGTGGCCATCACCTATTTGAACGAGAAAGCCCGGCCCTATGTAGAACCATTGGCCCGCAGCATCGGGGCGCCTTTGCTGTTGCCGCTGGATGTGAGCCAGCCGGGGCAGTTGGAGGCGGTGTTCGAGCACATTCAGTCCCAATGGGGCAAGTTGGACATTTTGGTGCACTCCATTGCGTTTGCCCCTATGGCAGACCTGCAAGGCGGGCTGCTCAACTGCTCGGCCGAAGGCTTTGGCAAAGCCATGGATGTCTCATGCCACTCCTTTATTCGCATGGCCAAACTGGCGGCGCCGTTGATGACGGACGGCGGCACGATGTATGCCATGAGCTACCACGGTGCCAACAAGGTGGTGCCCAACTACAACGTGATGGGGCCGGTTAAAGCCGCGCTGGAGGCCAGTTGCCGCTACCTGGCGTATGAACTGGGCCCCACGGGTATTCGGGTGCACGCCATCTCGCCAGGGCCGCTTAAAACCCGGGCTGCTTCGGGCTTGAAAGATTTTGAGGCCCTGTTGCACGATGCCATTGAACGTGCACCCTTGGGGGAGCAGGTCGATATCATGGATGTGGGTTTTGCCTGCGCCTACCTTGCCACGCCGTATGCACGACGGATCTCTGGCAACACCGTGTATGTGGACGGGGGTGCCAACATCATGGGCTAAATATTGTGTCATCAGCCCAGACTGAATGTGACACACACACCCACGTGATCGCTGGGTAATACGTCTGGCGGCTGCATAGGTGCATTCAGGGCTACCGAAGCGTCGAGGTAGTCCACCGCCATGTGGGAGCAAGAAGGCACGCAAAGAATATGGTCTAGATTCAGGCCCTGTCCTTCTGGTGTCCGGTAGGTGAACTTCTCTGCGCCACCTGCCTGCGCAAAAGCATCGAGCAGGGCCCAGGGTGGTCGCATAAATGGGGATAGTTCAGCTGAGTCCATCGCGGCGTTGAAGTCGCCGCACAACAGCGTAAGGTCGTGCTGGGGCATCTGCGCCGATTGATCCAACAGCGTACGCAACTGTTGTGCGCGCAAGGCGCCGCCGCCTTCCGATTGTGGCAAATGAGACAGATGGGCATTGATCAGCAGTACCGATTTTCCGTCCACCTCCAGTGAGCAGAATTGGGCCAAACGACCACCATCGGCCACCGTAGACGGTAGCTCCATCTGTTCGCCAGACCGAATGGGTAAACGCGAAAGCACGGTTAGCGAAGAGAAGCTGTCCACCCACTCGCCTTGAAAGCGGCGCATCTTGCGGCGCGCCGGGGCAGTGTGCAGTTGCATACCCAAGCTGCGGGCCAGAACTCTGGCCGTGTCAGTGGTGCCATCGAACGTGGCAAACGTTTCCTGCAGGGCAACAACGTCGGCCTGCAGAGCTTTCATCTGCTGGCACATTGCCTCTAAGCGAAGGGCGTAGTCACCGTCGCACTTCCATGTGTTGAATGTGACCACCTTCAACCGCGTGGCGCGTGTGCCTTCGCTGGGCAAACGCGGTGTCATTCAGCGTACCGGGAGAGAAAGCGCCGAAGGTCATTAAAGTCCTCTAAGCGTTCTGCCAATGTGGCGTGATCCCAATCCCACCAGGCGGTGGACTCTATGGCGCTGGCAATGGACTTAGTGAAGCGCTGGCGCAACACCTTCGCGGGTGCGCCTGCCGCAATGGCGTAGGCTGGCACGTCTTTGGTAACCACCGCGTTGCTGCCGATAACGGCGCCGTTGCCGATGGTTACGCCCGGCATGATCACCACGCCATGACCGATCCAGGTGTCGTGGCCGATGGTCACGCGCTGGCGCTGGCGCCATGCGAAGAAGCTGGCGTCGTCTTCAGAGGCAAAGCCATACTTGGCGCGCCGGTAGGTGAAGTGGTGCAGCGTAGGCCGCTCCATGGGGTGAAAGCCGGGGTTGATTCGCACCATGGCCGCTATGTTGCTGAACTTGCCGATGTCGGTCGACATGACGTCGCAACCCCGCTCCAGGTAGGAGTAGTCGTCCAGCACGCTGTCGGTCAGGCGCGCATGGTCACCGACCTCGGTGTAGCGGCCAAAGCTGCAATTCTTGATGATGGCGTTGGGGGCGATGCTGGGAGCCTCGCCCAGTTGGGCGGCTTGCACGACGTTGAATGATGCGATGTGGGTGTGGGCCATGGACGTATTCAGGTGTGGTTGTACTGGGTGGTGGCGTCGCTGCGCTTAGGCAGGCCATCCGTGAAGAGTTTGCAGATGGTTCAGCACCTGGCGGCCAGCGTTTTCCAGCGTGCCATCGTTAAGCACATGAAAATCGGCCGAGGGTGACAAGCGCGCGTTGCGCGCGATGCGTTCTTCCACACTGACCAATGATTCGCGTCCGCGCGCAATCAGCCGCTGGCGCAGCGTATCCGGGCTGGCCGATACGTGCACCACGGTAAGCCCCGCAAAGCAACTGCGCGCGACGTCGAGGTGGCCGCGTGATCCGTTGACGATGACCCAATTTCCGTGTTCGAGTGGCGCAGTCTCACTGTGCCGAATGCCGTAGTGCAGGCCGTTGGCCTGCCACTCCAGTGCAAAGGCAGCTTGTTTGCGCAGGGTCAGGAACTGGCCTTCGTTCACCGCTTCGTGCAGCTCATCGCCCGGGTTCTCTGGGCGCGTGATGGTGCGCCGCGCCCAGTGGATGGCAGGCTCGGCTCCCAGCCTTTGACGCATCCACCCCAGCACACTGTCTTTGCCAGCACCCGACGGCCCGACCACGTACACCAAACGCCGGCTCATGCCCATAACTCCCAGCGTTCAACGAAGACAAAGTCGGCACCCTTTGCAGGCTCGCAGAACAATGCCAGCCCGTCAAAACGGCAGGGTGGCAGGGCGCCAAACCACGCCTGTGCGGCTTGCTCCAGGTGGTCGACCGTGCTTACGTGCAAGCCGTTCAGGTTGCCGGTGAGAGACAGGTGGAAGCGGTAGCACTCCAGCACATAGGGGTAGCCCCAACGCACCAGCAGGGCATCTTCTTGAATGGTTAGGACTCCTTTATGCCGCCGACGCTTCAGTTCGTCAGGGGAAAGGGGGGCGGCCAGAGTGTCCAATCCGGTGACACAGGCACTCGCCACGGCATTGATCGCCGCGTTGTCGCCGTCTGCACACAGTGCCAGGAAGCTGCCCAGGCGGCGCACCATCAGGGGCTGCATGTCAAAGGCGGTGAATGACGAGGCGATCTCCCGCAGCGCCTCGCGCAGTGCGTCCAGGCTCACGCCCTCGGCCAGTGCAAAGGGTGCCTTCAGGGTTGCATGCCAACCGTAACGCCGTGGCTCGGCCGTCAGTTGTTGTTGCAGTTCCGGCGCGATGTGGGCGATGGGTGGTTGTGCCAATGCGGTATTGGTGGCGGCGCAGCGCCCAAGCCAACGGCTACCCGCTTCCCACCAGGCCGAGCCAGGTGGCGGCGTGAAGTAGACCGCAAACCGGTGGGCCTGGGTGAAATCAATGTTCATCGTGTGTCACCGTGAGCTTGACGCGATCGCCCGCAAACCAGGTTCTGGCAAATTCGATGGGAACACCGGAGCTGTCAACGTTCACGCTGGTCACGAACAGCACGGGCCGATTGATCGGCTGCTTGAGCAAGGCCGCCACTTCGGGGCTTGGCAGTTGCGCCGTTATGCGACTTTCTTTGCGGGTGTAGTCCATCACGCCGTGCGCGGCGAAAGCGTCGGTGATGGAGCCGGTCTCGCGCAGCACGGATTCGAATCGCTCGAAGCGGGGCAAGGGGAACACACGGTCGCTCACGTGCAGTGGCTGGTCGGCTCCCACACCCAGCACTTGCAGGTGCAGCAAGGCGCTGCGCGCAGGGACTTGCAGTGCCTGCGACTGGGCTGCAGTGGCGCGGATGCGCTGGGCGTTTTGCACTTCAAACCGGCCTTGCAAACCGGCCTGCACCATGCTCTGGCGATGGCGTGTGCGCTTGCCAATGATCAGGTCAACCGCGAAGTCTTCAACGTAAGTGCCGCTGCCCTGAATGATGCGCACCAAGCCCCTTTGGCACAGACTGGCCAGCGAGCGGCGCACCGTGTGGCGGTTGACACCGTACTGCTCGGCCAGGTCATGTTCGGAGGGCAAGCGTTGACCCGGCTCGTAGACGCCGCGTGCGATGGCTTCGGAGATTTCAGTTGCGATGCGCGCCCAGAAACTCTGGTTATCACGGGGGGTGTCGGGGATGGGTGTTGTGAGCGTCAAAAGTTTTGTCATGAAAGGGTCATTTGCTGGAAATAGACTCACCAACGTGATCATATTTGTCTATACATCTTAGAAGGTAACACGGAAATGTTGCATGCATTTGACAGTCCAATAACTGAGCGGCCCTTGAGTCGCCCAGACTGGATGGCGCTGTTGGCCCGCGCGCCGCTGGAGGTACTCGAAGCCGGCATGGGCCCCTTCGATCAGGCTCCACCGCGCTGGTTGCGAGCGCCTGAAACCGGATTGATGATGGTGCAAGGCCGGGCCGGCGGGACGGGTGAGCGCTTCAACCTTGGCGAAGTCACCGTGACCCGCTGTGCACTGCGTTTGCCGGGTGCCTCTTTGCGAACTCCTGTCGGTGTGGCCTACGTCATGGGCCGTTCGCACCGCCATGCGCAACTCGCAGCAATGGCCGATGCCCTGTTGCAAGACCCGTCGCAACAAGCAACGCTCGATCTCCAACTGCTGCAGCCGGTGCGCGAACACCTGGCGCACCAACAGGTGCAGCGCCAGCAGCGGGTGCAGAGCACCAAGGTGGAGTTCTTCACGGTGGCGCGCGAGTCCGGCAATGCCGAAGACGATGAGGAGGGCGCGTAATGACGCACGATTTGTCTTCCGTAGTGGGTGGTTTCGCCCATGAGGCCTTCGGTAGCCAGGCGGTATTCCGCTCCGCCCTGCAAGCGCTCTCGCACCCCGGACGCTGCATTGCTGTGGCACACGATGCCGAGCTGCCCCGCCATGGCAACGCTGCTGCAGCCGCATTTTTGCTGGCCATGCTCGATGCCGACTGCAGTCTCTGGCTGTCGCCTTCGCTGCGCGGCAGCGACGCCGACATGTGGCTGCGGTTTCACACCGGCTGCCAGCTGGTGGCGCATGCAGCGCAAGCCCATTTCGTCTGGGTGGGCGCCGCGGATGCCCTGCCATCTTTGCAGAGTCTTCGCCAGGGCAGCGACGAGTTTCCCGACCATTCCGCCACCTGTGTCGTTGATGTGCGCTCCCTGTCTGTCGCGACTGGCGCCGAAGCCACGGTCGACGCGCAGCACTGGACGCTGACCGGGCCTGGCATACGCGAAGAGGCGCAACTCAGCGTGACCGGTCTGCCCACCGACTTCGTCGCGCAATGGGCGCACAACCACGCAGGCTTCCCACGTGGTGTTGATCTGTTTCTGGCCACCCGCGATGAACTCGTGGGGCTGCCGCGCACCACGCGCATCCATACTTTCGCCGAGGTCTGACATGTACGTTGCCGTCAAGGGCGGGGAAACCGCCATTCTCAACAGCTACCGCTTGCTGGCCGACCAGCGCCGTGGCGACATGGCCCAGCCCGAGCTCGGCGTGGCGCAGATCCGCGATCAGCTCAAGCTGGCGGTGGACCGGGTGATGACCGAAGGATCGGTGTATGACCCGGAGCTCGCAGCACTGGCCATCAAGCAGGCTGCGGGCGACTTGGTGGAGGCCATCTTCCTGTTGCGTGCCTACCGCGCCACTTTGCCGCGCCTGGGTACCACCTGCCCGCTGGACACGGCGCACATGGCGCTGGAGCGGCGCATCTCGGCCACCTTCAAGGACCTGCCTGGCGGCCAGGTGCTCGGCCCCACTTACGACTACACCCAGCGGCTGCTCGATTTCAGTTTGCTTGCCAGTGGTGCGCCAGTGGTATCCGGCAACGCGGTCGCCGCAGCCAGCACCACGCCAGAGGCCACGCCGCGGGTGGTAGACCTGCTCAACCAAGAGGGTCTGATCGAAACCCGCCCCATACCACCGGGCGATCCGGCGCCTGTGGACCTGACGCGGGTTCCGCTGCGCTTTCCCGCCGATCGGGCCACGCGGCTGCAGAACCTTGCGCGCGGTGACGAGGGCTTTTTGCTGGCCATGGCCTATTCGACCCAGCGTGGCTATGCCAACTCGCATCCTTTTGTTGGTGAAATCCGTCTCGGCCAGGTCGCGGTGGAGATCGTTCCGGAGGAGCTGGGTTTTGCGATCTCCATCGGCGATATGGAGCTGACCGAGTGCGAGATGGTCAATCAGTTCGGCGGCAGTAAATCCGAGCCGCCGCAATTTACACGCGGCTACGGATTGGCCTTTGGCCACAGCGAACGCAAGGCCATGGCCATGAGCCTGGTGGACCGCGCGCTGCGTGCCGACGAGTTGGGCGAGGCGGTGCAATCGCCAGCCCAGATGCAAGAGTTTGTGCTCGCGCACAGCGACAGCCTGGAGGCTTCGGGCTTTGTGCAGCACCTGAAACTGCCGCACTACGTGGACTTTCAGTCTGAGCTGGAACTGGTGCGCAAGATGCGCGCTGCGGCTGCCGCACCCCCCCCAACACCCGAAGCGGAGGCCGCATGAACGCACCCTTTGAACCCGTCGCCCTTCAGCACCTGCCCAAGCCCGGGGCTGAGCGCGCAGCAGAGGTCAATTTCGCCTACCTCGACGAGCGCACCAAACGCATGATCCGCCGCGCCATTTTGAAGGCCGTGGCCATTCCCGGCTACCAGGTCCCGTTTGGTTCGCGTGAGATGCCGCTACCGTACGGCTGGGGCACCGGTGGCATCCAGGTCACTGCCTCGATGATTGGGCCGGATGACACCCTGAAAGTCATCGATCAGGGTTCTGACGACACCGTCAACGCGGTCAACATCCGCCGCTTTTTTGAGCGTACCACCGGCGTGTGCACGACCACGCGAACGGTGGATGCGACGCTGATCCAGACACGCCACCGCATTCCCGAGATTGCGCTGCAGGAAGGGCAAGTGCTCGTCTACCAGGTGCCGGTGCCTGAGCCCATGCAGCGCCTGGAGCCACGTGAAACCGAAACGCGCACATTACACGCCCTGGCCGAATACGGGCTTATGCATGTGAAGCTGTATGAGGACATTGCGCGCTACGGCCACATTGCCACCACCTACGACTACCCGGTGCTGGTCAATGGCCGCTACGTGATGGCGCCGTCGCCAATACCAAAGTTCGATAACCCCAAGATGCACATGAATCCGGCTCTGCAGCTCTTTGGTGCTGGGCGCGAAAAGCGCATCTACGCGGTGCCGCCGTATACGCCGGTAGAGAGTCTTTGCTTTGAAGACCACCCGTTCGAGGTGCAGCACTGGGACGCAGCCTGCTCTCTGTGTGGGGCCACCGATTCTTTTCTTGACGAAGTGATCACGGACGACGTTGGTGCGCGCATGCACGTGTGCTCGGATTCGGATTACTGCCAGACGCGCCAATCCGGCGCAGGAAATGCCGCATGAGTCTCCTGATCCGTGAGGCCACCGAGGCCGATCTGGACGATGTACTAACCCTCTACCTGCAGTCCGGACTCGATAGCCACGTGCTGGAGCCAGAGCAGGCGCGCGCGGTGTTCCGCCGCTTTGCGCAATATCCCAGCTACCGCCTGTTTGTGGCCTGCATGGCGCCTGCGGGTCCCGTGGTGGGGAGCTACGCTTTGCTGATCATGCACAACCTCGCGCACTGCGGCACACCATCGGCCATTGCTGAAGACGTGGTCGTTGCATCCGACCACCAAGGCAAGGGAATCGGCCGCCAGTTAATGGCCCATGCCGTACAGCAAGCGCGCGATGCTGGGTGCTACAAGCTGGCGCTGTCGTCCAACGCCAAACGCCAATCCGCACACGCCTTCTACGAATCACTGGGTTTCCAGCGCCACGGCATCAGTTTTGTCATAGAGACTTGAAATGAAAAAATCCTTATCTTCGCCCCCCCCTCTGCTGCGTGTGCGCGGAGTGGCCAAACGTTATGGCGACCGTGTCGCGTTGCACGAGGCGTCCTTCGATCTTTGGCCCGGCGAGGTGTTGGCGGTGGTGGGTGAGTCCGGCTCGGGCAAGACCACCTTACTCGACGCCATTGCTGCGCGCACCACACCGGATGCGGGCAGCGTGGAATTTCTGGGCCGCGACGGCCAACTGCAGGACGTGCACGGCATGTCGCAAGCGCAGCAGCGCCTGCTGGCGCGCACGGACTGGGGCTTCGTGCACCAGAACGCGGCCGATGGCCTGCGTATGGATGTATCGGCCGGCGCCAATGTCGGCGAGCGCCTGATGGGTCTGGGCGAGCGCCACTATGGGCGCTTGCGCAGCACCGCCCAAGAGTGGCTGCAGCGCGTAGAGATCGACCCGATTCGCATCGACGACGCGCCGCGCACGTTTTCAGGTGGTATGCGCCAGCGCCTGCAGATCGCGCGCAATCTGGTCACGCAGCCACGTCTGATTTTTATGGACGAGCCGACGTCCGGGTTGGACGTGTCGGTGCAGGCGCGCCTGCTCGACCTCATGCGCCAGCTGACGCGGCAGATGCATCTCGCAGCGATCGTCGTCACGCACGACCTGGCGGTTGCCCGGCTGCTAGCCCATCGTTTGATGGTGATGCAGCGCGGCCGTGTGGTCGAGGCGGGCCTCACGGATCAGGTGCTCGACGATCCCCAGCACCCCTACACCCAACTCCTCGTTTCTTCGGTACTGCAACCATGACCCTACCCTTGCTTCACATGAAAGGGGTGGCAAAACGCTTCACCCTGCACCACCAGAACGGCGCCGAACTCTCGGTGTTGCACAACGTGGATCTGGAGGTCCGCCCCGGCGAATGTCTGGTGCTCGATGGCCCCTCTGGCATGGGCAAGAGCACGCTGCTCAAACTCATTTATGCCAACTACCGCGCCACCGAAGGCAGCATCATGGTGGCGCCACCGGGCAGCGAGCCGGTGGACGTCACCGCGGCCACCCCGCGCGAGCTGGTGCGGCTGCGTCGCGAGAGCATTGGTTATGTGAGCCAGTTCCTGCGCGTGATTCCCCGCGTGTCGGCACTGGATGTGGTGGCCGAGCCGCTGGTCGAAGACAGTGGCGACAACGCTGCGGCGATGGAGGCCGCACGCGAGCAGGCACGTGCCTGGCTTACCCGCCTGCGCATCCCTGAGCGCATGTGGGCCTTACCGCCCGCCACGTTTTCAGGTGGTGAACAGCAGCGCGTCAACATCGCGCGCAACATGATCAAACCTCGTCCGCTGATGCTGCTGGACGAACCCACTGCCTCATTGGACGCAGCCAACACACGCACGGTGATCGAACTGATTCAGGAGGCCGCTGCGCGCGGCGCGGCTCTGGTCGGCATCTTTCACGACGCCCAGGTGGGCAACGCGGTGGCAACGCGGCGCGTCAATGTGGGTGACTTCAGGGGCGCAGCATGAGTTACAGCGTGGCTCCGTCCATTGTTTTCAAGAACGCGCGCTTGGTACTACCCGGCGAGGTGCAGGCCGGCAGCCTGTCGGTGGAGGCCGGACGCATTGCCGGGTTTGCTAGCACCCATGGCGCGTTGCCGCAGGCCATCGACCTGGAGGGCGACTACCTCATGCCCGGCTTCATTGAGGTGCACACCGACAACTTTGAGCGCCACCTGATGCCACGCCCCAAGGTGCAGTGGGATGAGATGCCCGCGCTGCTGGCGCACGACGCCGAGATCGCCGCAGCAGGCATCACCACCGTGTTGGACGCGCTGGGTGTGGGGGATGCCGACCATGAAAGCCTGCGCGGCACTGCATGGGACTCGGTGCTGCAGACGCTGGACGCCTGCACGGCCGCGAACGTACTGCGCGCAGACCATCACATTCATGTGCGCTGCGAGCTTCCGGCCCATAACACCGTCGACTTGTTCAAGCCCTTTCACGGCCACAAGCGTCTGTCTTTGATCTCCCTGATGGACCATACGCCGGGTCAGCGCCAGTGGGAAGACATTGAACATGCCCGCATCTACTACACCGGCAAGAAAGGCTGGAGCCAGGAGAAGTTCGAGCACCAGGTGGCGCACGCCGAGCGCCTGCAGGCGCAATACGCTGCGCCGCACCGGGATTACTTTGTGGATTACTGCCGCGAACACGGCATCGCGCTGGCCAGCCACGACGACACCACCGTGGCCCATGTCGAGCAGGCCCACGCCGAAGGCGCCAGCATGTCCGAATTTCCCACCACATTGGCGGCTGCGCGGGCTGCGCGTGCACGCGGCCTGCTGACGGTCATGGGCGGCCCCAATGTGGTGCGCGGAGGCTCCCACTCGGGCAACGTGGCGGCGGCTGATCTGGCGCGCCACGGCCTGCTGGACGTTCTCTCCAGCGACTACGTACCGGGCAGCCTGCTCAGCGCGGTGCTGCGGCTGGTGGCCGACGACATACTGACTCTGCCCGAGGCGGTGGCCATCGTGACCCGCAATCCGGCCCGCGCCACCGGCATGAACGACCGCGGTGCCATTGAGCCCGGCCTGCGTGCCGACCTGGTTCAGGTGCGCCTGGTGGAAATGCCCAACGGGCTGCGCCAAGGCGTCGTGCGCGCTGTCTGGAGAGAAGGACACAGAGTCCTCTGACTTGAATATTTCATGCAATCGTCAAACAAGTGTCACACCGTTTTCCTACATTCCCTAGGTGTCTAGACGACTTCGGAGTCCACCCATGAAAACCGCCTTGCGCATTCACAAACTCAACAAGCACTTCGCCAACGGCAAACACGCCTTGCGCGACATTAACCTGGAGATCCTCCAAGGCGAAATGGTGGCACTGATCGGTGCCTCCGGCTCCGGCAAGTCCACGCTGCTGCGCCATGTGGCGGGCCTGGTGGTGGCCGATGCGGGCGAAGGTTCGTTGATCGAGATGGATGGCCAGTGTGTGCAGCACGGCGGCCGGGTGCATCGTGACATCCGCAAGGTGCGTTCGCAGATCGGCTTTGTGTTTCAGCAGTTCAACCTGGTGGACCGCTTGCCGGTGATGGCCAATGTGTTGGTGGGTCGCTTGCACCAGATGCCGCTGTGGCGCGGCCTGACCCGCTGGTTCAACGCCCAGGAACGGGCGCTTGCCATTGAGGCCCTGACCCGTGTCGGTATCGCTGAATGCCACGCCCAGCGCGCGTCCACGCTGTCGGGCGGACAACAGCAGCGCGCTGCAATTGCCCGCACACTGGTGCAGGGTGCCAAGGTGGTGCTGGCCGATGAGCCCATTGCCTCGCTCGACCCCGAATCTTCACGCAAGGTCATGGAAATCCTCACGCGCATCAACCGTGAAGACGGCTCCACCGTGGTGGTGTCGCTGCACCAGGTGGACATGGCTTTGAAATACTGCCCGCGTGTGATTGCGCTGCACCAGGGGCAGGTGGTTTTTGACGGTGCCGCCACACAACTTACCCCGGCCCTGCTGCGCGAGCTCTATGGCATGCAGGCCGACGAAATGCTGATGGGCGAAGCCCCTGTCAATGCACCCGTTTCCATAGCGACTGCACCCGATCGCCATTGGTCCCAGCCTATGCCGCAGCCAGCCTGAGATCAGGCCTTTACCCGCTCTTACTCTCCTTTTTTACTATTTATCGTGACGGAGTCTTTTATGCTCAAGAAATCGTTGGCCGGCCTCGCGCTCGGTCTCACCCTTACCGGCGCCCTGGCGCAAGACATCAACTTCGGCATCATCTCGACCGAGTCGTCGCAAAACCTCAAGGCCGACTGGCAACCATTGCTGGACGACATGGCCAAGCAGACCGGCTTCAAGGTCACGGCCTTCTTCGCACCCGACTACGCCGGTGTGATCGAAGCCATGCGCTTCAACAAGGTGCACGTGGCCTGGTACGGCAACAAGTCGGCCATCGAGGCGGTGGACCGCGCCAGCGGTGAGGTGTTCGCCCAGATGGTCAACGCCGACGGCACCGAAGGCTACTACTCGCACCTGATCGTGCACAAGGACAGCCCGATCAAGTCGCTCGACGATGTGCTCCAGAACGGTAAAAGCTACAGCTTCGGAAATGGCGACCCGAACTCCACCTCCGGCTTCGTCGTGCCCAGTTATTACGTGTTCGCCAAGAACAAGATTGATGCCCGCACACACTTCAAGATTGTGCGTTCCGCCAACCACGAAACCAACGCCCTGGCCGTTGCCAACCAGCAAGTTGACGTGGCCACCAACAACAGCGAGAACCTCGACAAGATCGCCCAGAAGTTCCCCGAGAAGCGCAAGGACATCCGCGTGATCTGGACCTCGCCTCTGATCGCCCTTGACCCGCTGGTCATGCGCAAGGACTTGCCGGAAGTCACCAAGGCCAAGATCAAGAACTTCCTGTTCACCTACGGCAAGACCGACCCGCGTGAAAAAGAGGTGTTGGTGAAGATATCCAAGCTGTCGGGCTTCAAACCATCGTCCAACGCGCAACTCCTGCCGATCCGCCAACTGGACCTGTTCGGCAAACGCAATAAGGTTGAGTCTGACACCGCGCTGAGCGATGCCGACAAGAAAGCAAAGCTAGCTGAACTCGACAAGCTGCTGGCTGCACTGAACTGATTGCTCGGTTTAGCGTTATCCCCCTGCCTTTGTCCACCCCGGCCGCTCGCGACACATGGTCGCGGACGGCTTTTGCGTGGAAGGCGCTTTCGCATTGCATTACCCGCCAGTCAAGATGTCTACCACGCTCAATGTCCACCACATGACTCCGGCCATGGTTCCCGGCCCCAAACGCAGCCTTGTATGGTATTTGTCGTGGGCGGTGCTTTTGTTGCTGCTGGCCGGCTCCTGGAACGGCGCCGACATGCGCCCGCTTGATTTAATCCGCGACTCGGGCAATATGGCCACCTATGCGGCCGACTTCTTTCCGCCCAATTTTTCACAGTGGAAGCTGTACCTGAACGAGATCATCGTTACCCTGCAGATCGCGCTTTGGGGTACGGCATTGGCTGTGATCACCGCCATACCGCTGGGGCTGTTGGCCTCCAGCAATATCACACCCTGGTGGGTTCACCAACCTGTGCGCCGCTTGATGGACGCTTTCCGTGCCATCAACGAAATGGTGTTTGCCATGTTGTTCGTGGTGGCCGTTGGTCTGGGCCCGTTCGCCGGTGTGTTGGCGCTGTGGATTCACACCGCTGGCATTCTGGCGAAATTGTTCTCTGAGGCGGTAGAGGCCATTGATCCGCAGCCCGTGGAAGGGATACGCTCGACCGGTGCCAGTGCGCTGCATGAGATCGTTTACGGCGTGATTCCGCAGGTCATGCCACTGTGGATTTCATTCATGCTCTACCGCTTCGAGTCCAACGTGCGCTCGGCTTCTGTGGTGGGTATGGTGGGTGCCGGCGGTATCGGCGTGGTGCTGTGGGAGATCATCCGCGGCTTCCAGTACGCCGAGACCTGTGCGGTGATGTTGATGATCATCGTCACGGTGAGCGTCATCGACGTCATTTCCTCACGCATTCGCAAAGTGCTGGTTTGAGACGGGCATCGGTGGTTGCCCGCTTGGGCACCGCTCAGACCTTGGCGTGGGCCTCGTCCTACTACCTGCCGGCCATGCTGGCCACGTCGATGGCTGCCGACCTGGGCGTCTCGGTGGCGACCATCTTTGCCGCCTTTTCTTTTTCCCTGGTCGTGTCCGCAGTGTTTGGGCGCTGGGCGGGGCGCTTGATCGACCAGAGCGGTGGCCGCCCCGTGTTGATGGGCACCAACCTGCTGTTTGCCACAGGGCTGTTGGCCTTGTCGCTGGCGCAGGGGCCGGCGCTGCTGTTTTTGTCCTGGGGCCTCATTGGGGTGGCCATGGCGGCGGGGCTGTACGACGCCGCTTTTGCAACCCTGGTGCGCCTGTACGGCAATGGCGCGCGCAGCACCATCACGGGCATCACCCTGATCGCTGGTTTTGCCAGCACCGTGGGATGGCCGCTGACGGCCTGGCTGGAACATGAATTCGGCTGGCGCGGAGCTTGCCTAGGCTGGGCAGGCCTGCATGTGCTGCTGGGCCTGCCGCTGAATGCATCTTTGCCGCGCCATGGGGAGGCGCCTGGCGCGAGCCTGTTGCCATCCTTATCGCCCCAGGTGGAGTCAGCGCCAGTGGCGATGGACACTTTTTGGCCCACCGTCCTGCTTTCGACGGTATTTGCTGTGACCTGGTTTACGAGCACCGCCATGGCGGCCCACCTGCCCAGTTTGCTGCAGGCCCACGGGTTGACGCTGGCGGCCGCACTGGCCCTGGCCGCCCTGGTGGGGCCAGCCCAGGTCGCAGCCCGGTTATTGGAGTTTGGGTTTCTGCGCACAGTACACCCCTTGTTGTCGGCGCAGCTTGCCACCGCCATGCACCCAGTGGGCGCCGTACTGTTGATGGTTTGGGGTGGACCCGCCGCTCTGGTATTCACCGTCTTTCACGGTGCGGGCAATGGCATCCTCACCATCGCCAAGGGCACCTTGCCTTTGGCGATCTTTGGGCCGCAGGGTTATGGGGCGCGCCAAGGCGTGTTGATGGTGCCTGCGCGTATGGCCCAAGCGTTTGCACCGGTGGTTTTTGGCTTGGCAATCGAACGGTTCGGAGGCGATGCGCTTTGGATTTCTGCATCCTTGGGGCTGATCGCTCTGGCCGCGCTGGTGTGGCTGCAACGCGGTGGCGCAATGGTGCGGTAGCGGCACTGCGGGCACCATCTGACATTCAGCACACTTCCAAGGTTCGCATTTTGTGAGGTGTTTGCAGACGCGGTGCGCCTTTGGCAGCAAAGGCCAGGTGGCCGCCAATGAAGTGCGCCGCCACACTCGGTGGCCGCCCTGTTGGTGTGCGCACGAGCACGATGTCGCCGCGCAGGCCCACGGCGAGGCTGCCGCGATCGGTCAGTCCGACCGCCTTTGCGGCGTTGCTGGAGACCATGGCCCAGGCGCTGGGCAGATCGCAAATGCCGTCCTCCCTCAGACGGAACGCCGCCGGCAACATGGCCGGGTAGTAGTAATCCGATGTGAGTACCGTACACAGACCCGCGCGCGCCATCACCGCCGCCGATACGGCGTTGCGCAGGTGGCTGCCGCCGCGCACCACGTTGGGCGCACCAAACACCACCGGGTTGCCGTACTGGCGCGCCAGCGTAGCGGTTTCGAGGGTCTTGGGGAACTCTGAAATGCTGCAGCCCATAGATTGGTAGTCCGTGCGTACCTCCGGCGACGGATCATCGTGGGATGCCATTGGCACGCCATTGGCCCGTGCGGATGCGGCCAAACGTCGGATGGAGGCAGGCACTTCATTGGCCCGTTCGGCCACACGTTCTGCCAGAGCCTGCAGGTCCGCAGCGCCCAGACCGGTACGCTGCAATATGGTCATGGCGTCTTTCGGGTGCCCCCGCTTGCGCAGGATATCGGGTGTGTGGTCGTTGAACGCAAGCAGCGCGACGCGCCCCTCGGCCAGCCACGTGAGCACCTCATCCTCTCCATCGAGGTTGTAGGTTTCATGACGCAAGTGCAGCCGCGTATCGCACGATAGGTGGCCGGTGGCGGCTTGCATCGCTTCCATTAAGCGCACCAGCGTTTCACGGCTGCGCAGTCCGGGTTCCCACGAAAATGTCACTCCGTGGTATGCGGTGGAAATTCCATTTGCCACGAGCTGTCGGTCGGTCTCGGCCAAGGCCAATTGCAGATCGAAATGCACGCCCGGGCGGGGCATGATCTGCCGCTCGAAGGCATCGCCGTGCAGGTCGATGATGCCGGGCATTACCAGCAAGCCGTGGGCATTGAGAAACGGCAGCCCGTTGACCTCGCTGCCGATCTCCACGATCACACCGTTGTCCACCGTGATGACCGCGTCCTCCTGAAAGCCCGATGGCAGCAGTACATTGCCCCCCGCGATCGCAAACCGTTCCAGTGTGTTCATGCCTAGAGATCCAAAGTGCGCAAAAAGTGGCAAGCATCCGCCCTTTGTGTGACGGCAGCAAGACGAAGTTGTTGCGTTTTGCAAGTCATCGAAACTTCATGCCATCTACACATCTTTGTCATGGTTTGCATGCACGCTACCCGAAGTTGTCTAAACCACTTGGAGCTCATACATGAACTGGCAAAAACATTTCACTACCGCTGTTGCGGTTCTTGGCCTGACCGCCATGGCTTTCTCTGTCCAGGCACAAACCTTGCGTTTGGCCGTGACAGACATTGTTGGCATGGAGAACCTTCAGCGCGAGTACGCGGGTTTTCAGAAGATTCTTTCGGAAAAATCGGGTCTGAAGGTCGAACTGTTCCCCGTGCCCAACCGTACCGCAGCGGTGGAGGCGCTCAATGCCAAGAAGATCGATTTGGTGCTGACCGGGCCGGCCGAGTACGTGGTGTTCAAGAAACGCACCGACGCCAAGCTGGTGGTGGGCTTTAGCCGGCCTGAGTACTACGGTTCGGTGGTCACACTGCTTGGCTCCGGTGTGGACGGCGTAGAAGACTTGAAGGGCAAGAAGGTTGCCCTGGGTGACGTGGGCTCCACGTCCCGCCACCTGTCTCCCGTGCAAGTGCTGGCCGACCTGGGTCTCAAGCCAGGGCAGGATGTGCAGATTGTGCACGTCAATCGCAACGTGGGTGTGGAGGCCATGAAGCGCGGCGATGTGGCCGCGATTGGTATCAATCGCACCGACCTGCCCGGCCTTTCCAAGCGCCACCCGGATGTGGTCTTCAAGGTTATTGCGCGTGGGCGTGACCTGCCCAACGACGTACTGTTAGCCGGTACCCATGTACCAGACGCTACGGTTGCGCAGATGAAGAAAGTATTTACCGAGAACTCCGATGCGCTGATTGCCGCCGTGTTGCTGGGGCCCGATGAAAACCAGAAGTTTCAGGGCATGAAGTTCATCCCCAGCATTGCCGATGCCGACTACAACTATGTGCGCAAGATGTACGCCACCATCGGGCAGCCTCAGTACGCGAGCTTTGTTGGCAACTGAGCCCAGGGTGCCATGTTCCACTGGTCATCACCCTTTGTGCGGGCTTTTGACACACCCCTGGCTCGGAGTCCGTTGGTGGGGGAATATCCTGCGGATTGTTTGAGCGTGTCGTCCAACCCGGGCCCTGCTATTGAACTGTTGGTGAGTGGCGTGGGCAAGACATTCGAGGCTGGAATGCCAGTGCTTAGTAATGTGCATTTTCATGTGACGGCGGGACAACGTGTTGCGCTCATCGGTGCCAATGGCGCAGGCAAGTCCACACTGCTGCGCTGCTGTATGCACCTGATCCCGCCCGACACGGGGGAGGTGCGCTTGTTTGGCGCGCCGCTGGCCGGGCTGGATGCCAGGGCGCTGCGCAGGCTGCGTGCCCAGGTGGGTTTTGTGTTCCAGAAACACAACCTGGTACCTCGCCTTTCCGCTCTGTCCAACGTCTTGCATGGTGCCCTGCCGCGCGCGCCGCTGGCACGCGCCTGGCTGCAAAGCCTGGCGCCAGTCGCCCTGCGCGAAGAGGCTATGCACTGTCTGGAGCGCGTGGGGCTTGGCCACGTGGCCATGCGCCGCGCCGATAAACTTTCGGGCGGTCAGTCCCAGCGCGTGGCGGTGGCGCGTGCGCTGATGCAGCGCCCGCGTCTGATCGTGGCGGACGAGCCAGCCGCCAGCCTGGACCCGGTGGCCGGCGACGAGGTTATGTCGCTGTTTTCCGGACTGGTGAAATCCGAAGGGCTGACCATGGTCTTCACCTCCCACGATCTGGTGCACGCCGTGCAATACGCTGACCGGGTCATTGCCCTGCAACGCGGAGAGATTGTTCTGGATGCCCTGAGCCGCGACATCGACGTAGCCCAACTGAGAGCACTGTATGCCTGAACACTTAGCACCCCCGGTCCAGCGCGCGCTACCTGCCCGGTTTGAGCCGACCAGCCCCATTTCTTTCATGCTCTGGCTGGTGGTTCTCGGCTTCTTCGCCTGGTCGGTCAACAATACCGGGGTGTCCCTCTCTGACCTGTGGGGCGGCATTCCGCAGATGACACGACTGGTGGGTGAGATGCTGCCGCCGTCCACCGCCCGGCTGGAGGCGGTGGGGTGGTCTTTGTTGGAGACTTTCCAGATGGCGTTTGTGGGGACGGTGATTGGCGTGCTGCTGAGTGTGCCTATTGCCATCATGGCGACTCCCCACCTGTCCCCCCATCCGCTGGTCTACCACGTGGCACGCAATCTGGTGGCGTTCTTTCGCACGGTGCCAGACTTGGTGTGGGCACTGCTTTTTGTGGTTTCGGTGGGGCTTGGGCCATTTGCGGGCACCCTGGCCATCGTCATAGACAAAATCGGTTTTTGTGGCCGCTTTTTTGCAGAGGCCATGGAAGAGGTGGATCGCGGGCCGCAGGAAGCTTTATCCGCTATGGGTGCCAGCCGTCTTTCACTGATCATGTGCGCGGTGCTGCCCGCTGCCATGCCCTCCTTTATCAACACCGCGTTGTTCAGCCTGGAGAAGGCCACGCGATCGTCGGTGGTACTGGGGCTGGTGGGGGCGGGCGGCATTGGCATCGAGCTCAAGGTGGCGATGGACCTCTTTAACTACGATGAGGCCGCCACCATCATCCTCGCCATCTTTGCGCTGGTTGTGCTGGTGGAGCGCTTGAGTGCCGTGTTGCGAAAAAGAATTCTTTGAGTTTGGCGCTGCCGGCTCCCGATACTCTGATCGGGTGGCCAAGCTAAAACACAGCAAGCACGGCGTCCAGAAGCCGGTCTGAGCAGGCCGTGTAGGCCGCGACGGCAGTTGTCTATCCGTCAGCGCTGGCGCAACCCGTCAAAACAGGTGCTCATGACCATGTCCACAATGGCATCGTCGTCGTATTGTTCGGTGGCTTTCAAAAACTCCAGCACCGGGTCGCAGGCCCGGGCAAACAGGGTGTACAGCACCACCACCGGCTGTAGCGCTGTGTTGACCTGGCCTTGGGCCTGTGCCTCCTCAATCCATGCGCCCAGGCGCTCACTCACTTCCATCAGGCCATCCATGTAGCCCTTGTTGCGCATCAGGGCGGTGCGCAGGGTGGAGTTCTGGCTGGGCAAGGTAGGCATTTGCCCGGCCAGCTTGAGCCGCATGGTCCACGCCACGGTGGCGCGCAGCTTGTCCAGGGCGCTTTGGTCTGCGGGCATGGCTTGCACAAAGGCCAGTGCCTTGTCCATCAAATGCGCCATGGCGGCAGCGGCCAGGTCTTCCTTGGATGGGAAGTGTTTGTACAGGCTGGCCTTGGCAATGCCCACTTCGGCGGCCACTTCGTCCACGGTCATGGCCTCGAAGCCTTTTTCGGCCAGCAGACGGTTCATCACGTCAATCAGCGCCTGCTCACGCGCCTGCAACATTTGGGCTTTGAAGGAAACTTTGGGTGCTTTGGTAGTAACCATGATGACAAAATGGTATTTATGGTTTTAAATGAACTTAATAGTCACAAAAAGTACATTACATACTAGTTGAAGACGTTTTGGTTATTTTACAGGCAATAGGAGTTTCTTGTGTCACTACGCGTTGCAATTGTCGGTTCCGGCATTTCAGGCCTGGCGGCCGCGCACAAACTGGCAGGCCATGCGCAGGTCACGCTGTTCGAAGCCGGTAGCTACTTTGGCGGCCACACCCATACCGTGGATGTGACGCTGCCTACGCCCCAAGGGATGGTCACCCACGGGGTCGATACCGGTTTTTTGGTGCTCAACGAGCGCACCTACCCGCAGCTCATTGCGCTATTGGCCGAGCTGGGTGTGGCCACCGCCAAATCCGACATGTCGTTTTCGGTGCAGGCGCAAGACGGCGCCACGGGCCGCCCCATGGAATGGAGTGGCACCAGCCTGAACACCGTGTTTGCCCAAAGAGGCAATCTGGTCAACCCACGTTTTTGGGGCATGCTGCGCGACCTGCTGCGCTTTAACGCCCTCACCACCCAAATGGCCGAAAGCGGCTCCGAGATCCAATTGCGCCAGCCCTTGGGTGACTTTTTGCGCGAGCAGGGCTTTGGCGCGGCGTTTTGCGACTGGTACTTTTTGCCCATGATGGCCTGCATCTGGAGCTGCCCCACGGCCCAAATGCTGCAGTTTCCGGTATCGACCATGGTGCGCTTTTGCCACAACCATGGCCTGCTGCAAATTACCAACCGCCCCCAGTGGTGGACGGTGCAGGGTGGTGCCAAACACTATGTGGGAAAAATCGTAGCCGGCATTGCCGACAAGCGCTTGAACACCCCCGTGCGCCGCATCGACAGCTTGGGCCAAACCAGCAATAGCAAAAACGGGGTGCGCATCTACACCGCCGCCGGTGCTGAACTGTTTGACAAAGTCATCATCGCCACCCATTCCGACCAGGCTTTGGGCATGTTATTTGAGCCTAGTGTGCAGGAGCAAAAAGTGCTGGGTGCCATCCAGTACCAGCCCAACAAGGCCGTGTTGCACACCGATGTGTCGGTGCTGCCCACGCGCCAGGCTGCCTGGGCGGCATGGAACTACGAGCGCGGACAGGGTCGTGACCCAGACCGTAATCAGGTGTGCCTGCACTACCTGCTCAACCGCCTACAGCCTTTGCCGTGGGAGCAGCCGGTGGTGGTGTCGCTCAACCCGGTGCGTGCCATTGCCAAAGACACCATCATTGGCGAATACGACTACGCCCACCCGGTGTTCGATCTGGCCGCTGTGGCCGCCCAGCAGCGCATGCCCGCCTTGCAGGGCCAAAACAACCGCTACTTTGCTGGTGCCTGGATGGGTTATGGCTTTCATGAAGACGGCCTCAAAGCCGGCATGGCTGCCGCCGCCCAGTTGCTCCACGATGTAGAAAGTGCCCCAGTGGCCCAGAGGGTTGCAGCGTGACCCAGCCCGTCGCACTGATCGGCTTTGGCCAGGTGCGCCACACGCGGCTGCGCCCGCGCCACCACGCCTTTGCCTACCCCACCTACTTTTTGATGCTGCCCATGCGCAGCCTGCAAAAAGCAGAGCCGCAGACGGGTGAGTGGGCCATCAACCGATCTGGCATGCTGAGCTTTTTTGACACCGACCATGGCGATGGTCGCGCGCCCGAGCAGGGCGGTGCGCTGGCCTGGCTGGACGAGCTGCTGCAGCGCGAAGGTATTCACGATGCGACGGGTGAGGTATGGCTGCACACCTACCCGCGCGTGCTGGGTTACACCTTTAAACCGGTGAGTTTTTGGTACTGCCACCGCGCGACAGATGCGCAAGGCGACCAAAACGGTGCCCTGCGCGCCATTGTGGTGGAGGTCAACAACACCTTTGGCGAGCGGCATTGTTATGTGCTGGACGCACCGCGTTACGGCGTGGAGCAGCGCGCCACCAAGGTGTTCCATGTGTCGCCTTTCAACCCGGTACAGGGCCACTACCGTTTTCGGTTTATGCGCACGCAGGCAGGGCAGGGCGCACAGGCGCGCACGGTGGCGTGTGTGGATTATTTTGATGACACACCGGCTGAATCTGCTGCAGCGACAAGTGCCCAGCAGGCGCTGCTGAAAACCAGCGTCAGTGGCACGCTGCAGCCCCTCACCCCTGCGGCCCTGCGCCACGCACTGTGGCGCTACCCGGCCATGACGTTGGGCGTGGTGCTGCACATCCACACCCAGGCCTTGCGCCTGTGGCTAAAAAAGGTGCCCTTCTTTCGCAAGCCAGAGCCACCGCCAAACTTTGTTTCGCGTTAGTCAACCTGCCACCCAGCCCATTTTTTTGCACCCTTGATTTCGCCCCACCAGGAGCCCACCATGACCACCGCAACCACTACCGCCGCACCCCGTTTTGCCACCCCTAAAGACGCACCGCTGGCCGCACGCAACGCGCTGCGCCTGTTGGAAAACCTGCGCCACGGCGCGCTCACCCTGTACCTGCCCGATGGCTCGCAGCGCCGCTTTGGCGAGCACCCCCAGCACCATGCCATGCACACCCCCAAGCACCCCAGCGCCAGCATGACGCTGCGCAACTGGAACGTGTTTGGCGCGGCCCTCAAGTCCGGTGATATTGGTTTTGCCGAAAGCTACATTGCCGGTGACTGGACCACGCCCGATCTGACCGAACTGCTCAAGGTGTTTTGCGCCAACCGCCAGCAGGTCGATGCCATTATTTTTGGTACCTGGCTGGGTCGCTTGCTGTACCGCGTCAAACACCTGCTGCACCACAACAGCCGCGCCAACAGCCGCAAAAACATCCACGCCCACTACGACCTGGGCAACGCGTTTTACCGCCTGTGGCTGGACGACACCATGAACTACTCCAGCGCCTGGTTTGAGGGCGACCTGAGCCGCCCCATGCCGCAGGCCCAACACGCCAAAGTGCGCCGCGCCCTGGACATGGCCGGTGTGCAGCCCGGCGACCGCGTGCTGGAAATTGGTTGTGGCTGGGGCGCCTTGGCCGAGCAGGCCACGGTGCAGCGCGGTGCGTCGGTAGTGGGTGTCACGCTCTCCACCGAGCAACTGGCCTGGGCCAATGCCCGCATGCAGCGCCACGGTGTAGCCACCGGGCCGGGCGCGCGTGCCGACTTGCGCCTGCAAGACTACCGCGACATTAAGGACGCCCCGTTTGACGCCATTTGCTCCATCGAGATGGTGGAGGCCGTAGGCCAAGCCTATTGGCCCGAATACTTTGCCACCGTGGGCCGCCTGCTCAAGCCCGGTGGGCGCGCCTGTGTGCAAAGCATCGTGATTGAAGACGCGCTGTTTGAGCGTTATGCGGCGTCAACCGACTTTATCCAGCAGTACATCTTTCCCGGTGGCTGCCTGCCGTGCCCGCGCGAGTTTCGCCGCCAGGCGCAGGCTGCGGGGCTGGAGGTGGTAGACGAATTTGCCTTTGGCGCCGACTACGCCGAGACCCTGCGCCGCTGGCGCGATGCCTTTTTGGCGCGCAAGGCCGAGGTGGCCACGCTGGGCTTTGACGAACGGTTTATGCGTATCTGGGAGTTCTACCTGGCCTACTGCGAAGCCGCGTTTGACGCCGGTGACATCAACCTGGTGCAGTACACACTGGCCAAACCTTCTGCCCATTCGCTATGAAAAACGTAGCTGCTTACGCACTATTGGCGGGCGTAATAGGCCTTTTTGGCTTGCAAACCCATGCCAGGCCCTTGCCGCCCGAGTTGCAAGGGGCGCTGCCCGCTGCCACGCTGGCAGGGCAGAGCACCATGACGTTCTGGGGCTTCGAGGTGTACCAGGCTACCTTGTGGGTGGCACCTGGCTTCAAGGAGTCGGCATTTGAGCAGAGCCCCTTTGTGCTGGACCTGGCGTATCTGCGCGACTTCAAAGGTGCCGACATTGCCCGGCGCTCCATTGAAGAAATGCGCCGCCAAGCGCCCTTGACTGCAGCGCAGGAAGCGGCGTGGGAGGGGTAGATGCGTGCGCTGTTTCCCGATGTGAAAAAGGGCGACCGCATCACCGGTGTGCACCAGAGTGGCAGCGGTGCCGTGTTTTGGAGCAATGGGCGCTTGTTGGGTGAGGTGCGCGACCCCCAGTTTGCCAAGCTGTTTTTTGGCATTTGGCTCAGCCCGCAAACCTCGCAGCCGCAACTGCGCCGCGCCTTGCTGGCGCAGGCCAGCGCACCGGCGGTAGGGCGCGTGTCGCCATGAATCTGCAGACCGCCAGCGCTGCCGCTGCGTCGGGTGCATTAGCGCGCAACTGGCGTGTGGCCGATGGCCTGCGCTACGGCCTGCTGGGCCTGCCGCTGGCGTTTTGCGCGCTGCCGCTGTATGTGTTGATGCCCAACTTGTACGCCAAAGAGTGGGGCGTTTCGCTGACCGCGCTGGGTGCCGTACTGTTGGGTGCGCGCCTGCTGGACGCAGTGATTGACCCGCTGTTGGGGCGCTGGTGTGACCGCTTGTTTGCCAGGTCGCTTTCCGCCGTGCTGGCGTTGGGCGCGGCCAGTGCGCTGGTGCTGGGGGTGGGTTTTTCGGCACTGTTCATGCCCATGCTGCACGATCCGGTGGTCCTGTTGTGGTGGGCGGGCTTTTGGCTGGTGATCACCTATGCCGCCTACAGCGCCGTGTCGGTGGCGCACCAGTCCTGGGGCGCCATGCTGGGCGGAGATGCGCTGTACCGCAGCCGCATCGTGGCGTGGCGCGAAGGCCTGGGGCTGGTAGGCGTGTTGCTGGCTGCAGTGACGCCCGCGCTGTTGGGCGTGCCGGTCATGCTGGCGTTGCTGTGGGTTGGGTTGCTCGTGGGCTGGTTGGCGTGGCGACAGGCACCGCGGCCATGTTTTCCCGCCGCGCTTGAAGTGGCATCGGGTCACGTTTCCAGGAGTCTGGGCGGCAAAGCGCTTTGCTTCGTGTCCCCCGCCCGCTGCGCGGGCTCCTCCTTTACCTACGCAAAGCGCTCTGCCGCCCAGACTCCTGGCCCCAGCGCCTTGTGGCACCCGTGGCGCAACACCCACTTTCGCCGCCTGCTGGTGGTGTACCTGCTCAATGGCATTGCCAGCGCCATACCCGCCACGTTGGTGCTGTTTTTTGTGCAAGACCGCCTGCAGGCGAGCGAGGCCATGCAGTCTGGCGCACTGGGCATGTACTTTGCCTGCGGCGCGTTGTCCATGCCATTGTGGTTGCGCGCAGTGGCCCGCTGGGGCCTGGTACGCAGCTGGCGCTTGGGCATGTTGCTGTCGATTGCCGTGTTTGCCGGTGCCAGCCAGTTGGGCGCGGGCGATGCGCTGTGGTTTTTGCTGGTGTGTGCCTTGTCGGGCGCGGCGTTGGGTAGCGACTTGGCCATTCCCGGCGCGTTGCTGGCCGGAGTCATTCAGCAAGGCGGCGACCGGGGCCGGGCCGAGGGCGCGTATTTCGGTTGGTGGAACTTTGCCACCAAGCTCAACCTGGCCCTGGCCGCCGGCCTGGCGCTGCCCCTCTTGGGCTGGCTGGGCTATGAGCCCGGCACGCGCGACGCCGCAGCTTTGGGCGTGCTCACCGCGGCGTATTGCCTGTTGCCCTGTGTGCTTAAAGCAATGGCCGCCATCGCGCTGCACATTTTCATCATCCAACCCACGGCTCAGCCGCAATCCCTATGAACACCATGAAACGCCGCACGGTATCGAGCCGCGCACTCCTTCTTGCCGCCGTGTTGTCCACCGCATTGCTGGGGGCCTGTAGCACGCCCAAAATTCAGGACTACGCCGCAGAAAAACCGGTGCTGGAGCTGCGCGACTACTTTAATGGCACGCTGGACGCCTATGGCGTGTTCACCGACCGTTCGGGCAAGGTGGTCAAGCGCTTTACCGTGGTGATGGACTGCACCTGGACGGGCGACAGCGGCGTGCTGGACGAAGCCTTTACCTATTCCGACGGCAGCACCCAGCGCCGCATTTGGCGACTGACCCGCCATGCCGGTGGCCGCTACACCGGTGTGGCCGACGACGTGGTGGGCACCGCGCAAGGCCAGCAAAGCGGCAACGCCTTTAACTGGGCCTACACGCTGGCGCTGCCGGTGGACGGCAAAGTGGTGGAGGTGCAGTTTGACGACTGGATGTACCTGATGAACGACAAAGTCATGCTCAACAAAGCCGCCATGCGCAAGTGGGGCGTGGGTCTGGGCGAAGTGACTCTGTCCTTTTTTAAGAGGTAAATATGCCATTCACGCTTACTGGATGTGCGCAAGCAGCTATAAAAATGGTAGCAAATGCGCCTGTTTATGGAGATTTGCAGCCATGGCACTAAACCCCAAAATGCGCGACTGGAATGGCCGCACCGTGTGGTTGGTGGGCGCTTCCACCGGTATTGGCCGCGCCACCGCATCCGCGCTGCACGCCCAAGGTGCCCGGGTGGTGGTGTCGGCCCGCAGCGTCGGTGCGCTGGCCACCTTTGTGCAAGCCCACCCCGGTGCACAAGCCTTGGCGCTGGATGTTACCGACCCGCAGGCGGTAAAGGCTGCCGTGCAAACTTTGGTGGCACAGGGCCCCCTGGACTGCGTGGTGTACTGCGCGGGCCACTACCACGCCATGGATGCCACCCATATCGACATGCCCGACCTGCTGCGCCATAACGAAATCAACTACCTGGGCGCGCTGTATTTGTTGGATGCGGTCATTCCCCACCTGCTGGCCCAAGCCGTGAACCCCAGCACCGGGCAGCGCGGCCACATCAGCCTGATGGGCAGCGTGGCCGGCTACCGCGGCCTGCCCAACAGCCTGGCCTATGGCCCGACCAAGGCGGCGCTGATTAACCTGACTGAAACCCTGTACCTGGACCTGCGCCCCCAAGGCGTGGGTGTGTCGCTCATCAACCCTGGTTTTGTCGACACGCCGCTCACGCGCCAAAACCAGTTCAAAATGCCGGCCCTCATTACGCCGGAGCAGGCAGCGCAGGAGATACTGAAAGGCTGGGCGCAGGGTGATTTTGAAATGCATTTCCCCAAGCGCTTTACCCGCTGGATGAAAGCCCTGCAGCTGTTGACCTACCCCGCATTTTTTGCCGCCACGCGCCGTCTCAAGCAGGCCTGAACACCATGGAAACTTCGGTAGACCGCATCGTTAACGCCTTCCAGACCCTCACCCCTGCGGGGGTGGAAGCGCTGGACACCATCTACGCCCCGCGGGCGCGCTTTAAAGACCCGTTTAACGACGTGCAGGGCCTGACCGAGATTCAGCGCATTTTTCGCCACATGTACGTGAGCCTGGAGAACCCGCACTTTGTCGTGACCGGGCGCATCGTCCAGGGCAACCAGTGTTTTTTGACTTGGGAATTCCGCTTTGCGTTCAGGCGTTTCAAACAAGGCCAGCCGCAGTGCATTCTGGGCGGCTCGCACCTGGTTCTGGGCGGGGATGGCCGCATTACCCTGCACCGCGACTACTGGGATGCGGCGCAGGAGTTGTACGAGAAGTTGCCGGTGGTGGGCGGGTTGATGCGGTGGCTGAAAGGGCGGGCCAATAGCTGAGTGCATGGTGCGGCTCGCGTGCCCACATCGCTACTTCACCAGCAACGCCACCATCTGATCCAACGCCACATGCCAGCCGTGGGGGAACCCCATCTTGGCGTGATCTTCGCAAGTAGCGCTGTCGGCGTGCATTACGCGTGCAGTCAGGCGCGTTTCAGTCTCACTCACCGCATGCAACTCCACCGCGCAGGTGCACCAGGGCTTGGTGGCGGGGGCATAGCCGGGCTGCAAGGCGTTGGTCCAGACCAGGCGACGCTCGGGTTCCACCACCAAGTAGCAACTCATGAGTTCATGGCTTTCGCCGTTGGGTCCCTGCATCTGCGTGTAAAAAGCACCGCCGCAGCGCAGATCAATTTCGCACTCGGCCAGTTGCCAGGGCTTGGGGCAATACCAGGGCATGAGTTGCTCACGCACCGTCCAGGCCGCCCACACCTTGGCCACGGGCACTTGCAGCACCCGCGTGAAAGACAACTCGTGGTGCGGCTGGCGCAAATAGGCTTCTAGTTTTTCCATGGTGGACTCGTGGCCCGGCACGGCGTAGGTAGCCTTGGCATCGCGCTCGGCCTGGCTGGGCAGGCGCATGGTGGTCTCCAGACGGGTGCCGTCACCTTCGGCTTTGAAGGTGGTGGTGACGTGGAACATCACCGCGTCAAAATTGCCGTGCGACCACACCAGCTTTTGCTCGGGCACCACTTCTTCGTACTGAATGAGGTTGGGAAAATCGGTGGTCGGCCCTCCAAAGGGTGCATTGGCGTCGGTGCTTACACCCGGCCCGTGCATGACGAATTTCCAGCGCCCGCCAGCACGCACGTCCATTTCATGCGTGGTGATGGAATAGCCCTCTGGCCCCCACCACCGCTCCAATTGCCCTTGCTCGGTGTGGGCGCGCCATACCAGGGTCAGCGGGGCGGCAATGAAGCGCGAAAAATGCACGTCGGTGGGTGCGGGGTAAGTGACGATGTCGCTCATGTGTTGTGCTCCTGGCGTTCTATCGGGTGCGGGTGGAAAGCTGCTGAGGTGCGTGCGAGGGGGGCTCAGCCTTGCAGCTCGATTAAGTACGCATCGAGTTTGGTGAAGGTGCCTGCAAAGCCTGCGTTCATGCCCGCACGTGCGCCGTCGAAAGTGGCAATTTCCACGTCGTCGCTCTGGTGCGGCTGCCAAGAGATGGTGTGAATTGTGCCGCCGTTGGGGCTGTCTTCCCATGTGGCAGTCACGTGCATATAGGCGGGCCATGTAGGTGCCATGGGGTGAGGGCCAAGGCCACCTTCGGGGTTGGAGAAGCTTTGCAGATGTACGACTTTTTGCTCGGGCACGATTTCCAAAAACTGCTGCAAGCCCCACATTTGCAAGCCATTGGGCCCTTCAAGCCCGTAGTGGTAGCGTCCACCCACTCGAAAGTCCATGTCTGCATGAATAGTCCGAAAACCCTCGGGGCTCAGCCAGTGCTGCAAGTGTTGGGCCTGCGTTTGCACCTGCCAAAGCAAAGCGCGCGGCGCGCGAAATTCGCGTGTAATGACGAATGGAGAAAGTGGTGCGTTACTCATGGGGATTTCCTTCGCGGTGTTGACTTAGAAGTTATGTGTTTTTGTTTACCCGCTTTCTTCGCCACGGTTTTAAAGGCGGGGCTGTCCGTGATGTTGGTAGCAGGGGTTACCTTCACTGAAGGCTTTTCCGTCAAAGTCTGCGCGGCACTGTTTTGTGCCTTTTCTACCGCCTGCAGTTGCTGCAAATACGCATCCAGCCTGTCTAAACTGCCTTCCCAAAACTGACGGTATTGCGCCATCCAGTCGGTGGCTTGTTTGAGTGGCTCTGCGTTGATGCGGCAAGGGCGGCGCTGGGCGTCGCGGCTCTTTTGTACCAAGCCCGCGCGCTCCAATACGCGCAGGTGTTTTGTGGCGGCGGGCAAACTCATTTGAAAGGGCTCGGCCAGGGCGGACACGCTGACCTCCCCTTGTGATAAACGCAACAGCATCGCCCGCCGCGTGGGGTCGGCCAGAGCGGCAAAGGTAACGCTGAGTGCATCGGAATGCCTGTTCATGGTTATCCACTTGGTTAATTAACTGAATGGATAATAACCAATGTGATGGTCTTGTCAAGCTGCAATGTAGGACCCCATCCTCAAGTACTGCGGCTCCAGCAGACCCTGTTTGCAAACTGTGTAGCGCCCATGCGGTGATCCTGATTGCGACTACACATGGGTGGCTGGCGCGCTACTGACGGGTAAGGAGGCAGGAGTTGTTGGTTTTTATGATTGAACTCATAATTGCAAATAATTACCGTACAGTCTATATGGATACTGATAAGTTGTACATTTCACCCACACCAGATTTTTGGTGCGTGCAGGTGAATCCTGATTTATTGGAGATTTTTATGAAAAAGACACTGATTGCTTCGATCTTGGTCCTGGGTGCAGCGTTCTCTGCACAGGCAAAAGACATTGTGGACACCGCTGTGGGTGCCGGCAATTTCAAAACCCTGGCAACCGCCTTGGGCGCCGCTGGCCTGGTTGATACGCTTAAAGGCAAGGGCCCCTTTACCGTGTTTGCCCCCACCGATGCAGCGTTTGCAAAAATCCCCAAAGCCGATCTGGATGCCTTGCTGAAAGACAAGGCCAAATTAACCGCTGTGCTGACCTACCACGTAGTGGCGGGCAAGGTCATGGCCGCCGACGTGAAGGCGGGCAAGGTCAAAACCGTTCAAGGTTCTGAGCTGACGGTTGCCACCAAGGACGGTGTGACGGTAGATGGTGCCAAAGTATCTGCCACCGACATCGTGGCCGACAATGGCGTTATTCACGTGATCGACAGCGTGATCATGCCCAAGTAAGGCGGTTGATGATGCGACTTCAATTTTGCTTTCTGGGTGTATGGATGATGGGAGCCAATGCCATGGCAATTGAAGAACCCAAGTTTGAAACGGTGCAGCGGGAAGCAAAATTTGAAGTGCGCCAATACGCCCCCTTCATCGTGGCGGAAACGTGGGTGGAGGGCGATATGGATACTGCGTCCAATAGGGGTTTCAAGCGGATTGCAGACTTCATTTTTGGCAACAACACAACGGCCCAAGGTGCACAGAGTGCCAAGGTTGCCATGACGGTGCCCGTAACGCTGGAGCCGCAGAGCACATCCACAAAAGTGGCCATGACGGCACCGGTAGCGTTGCAGCCCGAGCCTGGCGGCCCTGGCATGACGGGCGCGCAACGCTGGCGGGTTCATTTTGTGATGCCCAGTCAGTACACCATGGCCACGTTGCCTGTGCCCAATAACAGCGCCGTGTCGCTGCGTGAGGTGCCTGCCAAAAAGGTTGCCGTTGCCACATACTCCGGCTTCAATACCGAGAGCCGGGTTGAGGAAGAAGCGCAGGCTTTGGTGGCCTGGATGCAGGCGCGAAACTTTACGCCCGCAGGGCCGCCACAACTGGCGCGCTACAACCCGCCCTGGACGCTGCCGGTGTGGCGGCGCAATGAAATCCATATTGAAATCAATCCCTAACCCAACTGACAAAGGTGCCGTTTCATCATGAAAAATATTATGGTTTTGGGCGGCACCGGGTTTGTGGGCACCCAGGTGTGCAAGCAGTTGGTGGCGTCGGGCTGGTCGGTTACCGTGCCTACCCGATCGTCGGCCGCAAACCATGCGGTCAAAGCGTTGCCGCAGGTTCGGGTGATGGAGTTGGATGTGCATGATGCATCAGCCCTCACCCAGGCCATGGCGGGGCACTCAGCGGTGGTGAATCTGGTGGCCATATTGCATGGCAATGCCGACGCGTTTGACAGGGTGCACGTGGCACTGCCGCAAAAAGTTTTGCGGGCCTGCATACAAAACCGTGTGCCCGAGTTGGTGCATGTGAGTGCGTTGGGGGCTGATGCGCAAAACCCCGAGCAATGCCCGTCGGAATATTTGCGCAGCAAGAGTCGGGGCGAGGCGGTGCTATTGGCTGCACCGGACGCAGCCGTTATGCCCAATGTCACGGTGTTGCGACCCAGTGTTATTTTTGGTGCCCAGGACAAATTTTTGAACCTGTTTGCCAAGCTGCAGAAAATCTTCCCGGTCATGCCTCTGGCCGGAGCGCGGGCCCAATTTCAACCCGTATGGGTGGACGACGCAGCCACTGCGGTCGTAAAAATCGTCGAACACACAGTGCCTTCCAGTCCCCAAATTATTGAGGCGTGCGGGCCGCAGGTTTTTACCTTGGCCGAGTTGGTGCAACTGTCCGCGCGCCTGAGTGGCGTGCGCGGCGGGCTGGGGCGCCCGGTTGTTGCGCTGCCCGATTGGATGGGCCGTTTGCAGGCTTTTCTGATGGAACTGCTCCCCGGCGAACCTTTGATGAGCCGCGATAACCTGGACTCTATGAAGGCCGACAACGTGGCCAGCGGTTCGGTGCCCGGTCTGCAGGCTTTGGGCATCACACCGGCCCCGTTAGAGCCCATTGCAGCACACTACCTTAGCCCTGCAGCGGGTTCATGAATAAACCCATCAGCCCCTGAGCACATCAAATGGCGCAGGGGCTGGTGGGTTGCTGGCCCGGCTTATTGCGTTTGCTGAATGCCAGACAGTACCCACCCCTGGTTGCCCTGGCGTGGTTTCATCATGTGCCAGATTTCATCGAACGATTCTTGGCTCTGGTCAGCCTCATCGCGGATGACACCGGTAAAGCGCACGCTGACCAGGTAGCGGTCTGCGTCTTCGTGTACCTCGGTGACTTGTGCGGCGATGTTCACCACGTCGCTTTTTTGGCTGGCGCCGCCACGCTCTTGCATGTCCATCTTGATCTCGGCAAACATCTCTGGCGTCGTGAACTGGCGAATATCGTCCAGGTTGCCTGCATCGTTGGCGGCTTGCAAACGGATAAAGTTGACTTTTGCGTTGCGCTCAAAGCCTGCGGTATCGAAGTCGGCAGGGATGCCGCTGGTGGCAGCCACGCCCGCACCGATGCCAGAACCAATGGCAGAGCCAATCGCGCTGTGTCCACCTGCGGGCATGGAGACCTTGTAGGTGGGTGAGTTCATGGCACCACGGGCGTCACGCCCATTCCCTGCGTTGGCAGGGTTGACGTGTGCGTATTGCATGCCGTTGGCACCCGCACCACTGGCCCCCGCCTGCGCGGCAGCACGCTTGCGCATGAAGAAGGCGATGGCCGCCATGACGGCAACCGCGACCAGGCCCATCATGAGCATTGATGCCAACTCCTCACCAAACCCCAGGTGGGAAGCCAGTGCAGCCAAGCCCAGGCCTGCGGCAAGCCCCGCGATGGGGCCCATCCAAGAGCGCTTGGGGGCTGCGGCGGCGGCACCTGCGGCGCCGGCAGTGGGCGCTGCAGCCGATTGGGTGGGCGAAGTGGGCGCTTTGTCAGCGGTTGCTTGGCGCTGGGTACCCATGGACTTGCCAGAACCCATGCGTTTGGCGGCTTCGGCGTCCGTAGCCACGGTTGTAAGGCCAATGGTAAACACCACAGCCAAGAGAGTCAGTATGCGTTTCATGTGAAGTGCCTTTGGTTGAGAACGAAAGGCCTTGACTCTAAAGCGCACAACACCATCAAAAAAGCAGCATTTGCGAGAGACTTACTTCGATAAAACTGGAACGTTTTGCGTGTAGACAAGATCTGCATGCAATATTCCAGCCACACCCATGTCAGGCAAATTCACAATAACGTTCCCTTTTTTACGAACTAAATCGATGTATTTTTCAGAATAAACATGGGTTATGCCGCTAAACTGCATCCCACACGCAATACACCCTGCAATGGTCGTAGGTGTGTCACTCGAAAGGCTTTCTATGCAAACAATTGCTCCTCTCTGGCTTTGGGCCACTTTCGTCGGCATCGTGCTGGTGTCACTGTTCGTCGATTTTGTGGTGCTCAAAAAGCAGGGCTCACATGACATTGGTGTTAAGGAGGCGCTGAATTGGTCCATCGTCTGGATTGGTCTGAGCTTTCTGTTCAACGGCCTGTTCTGGTGGGCGGTGAAAGACAGTACCGGCTCCACCGACGTTGCCAACACCAAGTCACTGGAGTTTTTGACCGGCTACTTGATCGAGAAGTCGCTGGCGGTGGACAACATCTTCCTGTTTTTGATGATCTTCACCTACTTTGCCGTGCCTACGCAGTTTCAGAAACGGGTGTTGATGATCGGCATCATCGGTGCCATTGTTCTGCGTACCATCATGATTCTGGTGGGCGGCTGGTTGCTCGCGCAGTTCCACTGGATCCTGTATGTGTTTGGCGCGTTCCTGATTCTGACCGGCGTGAAGATGTGGCTGGCAGCCGACCATGAATCGGACCTGGAAGACAACCCGGTACTCAAGCTGCTGCGTAAATTCATGCGCGTGAGCAAGAACTACGACGGTGAGAAGTTTTGGACCGTGGAAAACGGTCAGAAAATTGCCACGCCGCTGTTCATGGTGATCTGCCTGATTGCGCTCACCGATGTAATTTTTGCGGTGGACTCCATTCCCGCCATTTTTGCCATCACCAGCGATCCCTTCATTGTGCTGACCAGCAATGTGTTTGCCATTTTGGGTTTGCGCGCCATGTACTTTTTGCTGGCCGCAGTGGCCAACAAGTTCCACTTGCTGAACTACGGTTTGGCGGTGATTTTGGTGTTCATCGGTACCAAGATGTGTATTGTTGATTTCTACAAAATACCCGTACTAGTGTCCTTGGGTGTAGTGGTGGGAATTCTGGCCCTGACGATGTGGCTGAGCGTGCGCACCGCCCCAGCGCAACCCCGTTCGAAAGCAATCAAGTCGTCTGTGGCCCCCACGTCGTAAACACTGCTAAGCGGCCACATAGATGGGGTAGGATGCCTGTCATGGGCAACGACTTGAAGCAACTTATCTATTGCAGCGACGCGCGCAAGGCCATGGACCCCATGGCCTTGCGGTCGATTCTGGATTTGGCCCGCACGCGAAATGCCGAGCTGGGTATTACCGGTATGTTGCTCTACAGCAATGCCCATTTTATTCAGGTGCTTGAGGGCGAATCAGACGTTCTGGACGCCCTGTACAGCAAAATTGCGAACGACCCGCGTCACGATCATGTGCGCACGGTGATGAGCCTAAGCCTGAAGGCGCGGGATTTTCCCAACTGGAGCATGGCGTATCGCGCGGTGTCAGAAGCCGATTTGCAGGCCCATCCCCAATTGAACGATTTTTTTAGCCCCGGTTTCGACGAACACAGTTTTCGGGAGTTCGCTTCGCCAGCACGTTTTCTGCTGCTGGCTTTTCGCGACATTGAAGGCGAATAGCCCGCTCCACGCGTGCCGCCAACCTCCTGAGTGGCCACGCGAAGGCGCTACAGCCTTGGGCAGCGGCGGGCGCAGATTCAGCCTCGGGCAACTGCCATATCGCGCAAGATCTTGAAATGTGCGTAAAAAAGGGAATTTGAATCTATATTTAACTGCTTTTTCCGGAGCGTCTACTGCGAAAAAATTACGCCAATTCGCATTTAACGAACGGAAGAAATCACCATGTTTTACGCGCTCAACTGGTTTGTAGTGGTTGGTCTTTTCATGCTGTGGTCGCTTGCCGCCTGGGCATTGCATTCCTTGGCCGTTTGGACGGTTGCGAATGCAGGTGTCTTGTCGGGGGGCGCTGGGGCTTTAGGCGCGCTGCAAGTGCCGGGGTGGCTGGCAGTTTGGATACCTGCGGAGTACGCCAGCAGTCTGAATGCGATCGCGGCCTACCTTGCGCCGGTCGTCCAGGCGGTAGTGGACTGGGCTCCATCGCTGGCCGGAGGTGTCTTGACGGCGGTATGGATCGTCTGGGCCATCGGCGCGGTGCTGCTTGTCCTGTTGGGCCTCTTGGCTACGGGCTTGATTGCGGTGCTGCGTGCCAGGGCGCCCGCTAGCGGGTCGGCTACTAATGGCCTGGTCGCCGCGCGCTGAGCCACGCGCTTGCCGCGTCCCGCACTCGGTCCGCAACGTAATACAAAGGGAACGCTATGTTTGCAGCCTACGGAGTTTCTGGGCAGGTATTTCGCGGTACTTTGGAGGACATGCAACGGGTCAATGGGTTGACGCGGGCCCGACCTGCACGCGCCCAGGATCGTGAGGATGACACGTGGGCGCTGCAAAACCTGCAGGCAACGGCGCCAGATGCACCCAGTGAAAAAGCCGTGCGGGCTTACCGGGCCATGCTGCCGCGCGAGATTGAGCGCGGGCCTCTCTATCATGCTGGGCAGATCATGCAACGCAAGGTCATATGCGTGCATGTCAATGACGATGTGGAGAAGGCCTGGCGAACCCTGCGCGCGAACAACATCAAGCAGGCGCCTGTCGTGGACGATGCGGCCCTCCTTGTTGGTATGGTGGGTGAACACGATCTGCTGGTGGCTTTGCATCTGGGCACGGACCAGGGCATGGCGTTGCTGGCGCGGCGTATTGGTGATGTGATGCGCACGCCAGTCATCACCGTCGAGGCCATTACCGACATTCGCCGCATTGCCACCGCCATGTTGAACAACAAGCTGGACGGCGTGCCCGTCACCGCAGAACTGGGGCGACTGGTGGGGTACGTTTCCCGAACCGATATCTTGCGCGCGGTGGTGGCAGACCCACCCTTGAGCTTGTGGCGTTAAGCCACAAACCCTTGGGAGAGATTGCTGTGCGCTTGGGCGTGAATATTTGTGAGTCGCCCTTTGGGTGCAAATTTTTAGCAGGGTAAAAAAGTGGAAAAAATTCTTTCAAGCGTGGGCTCCATGCTCTACGGCATGCGCTTCACCATGCTGTTCTTTTATGTCGGCCTGGTGGCCATCATTTTTGGAATACTGGGCAAGTTCCTGCTGGAGACCTACAAGCTGATGCACACCTTGTGGTTTGGCGAACTGGAAAAGATTGGCCTCATCATCAAGGTGCTGGAACTGGTGGACATGACCATGGTGGCGCAACTGGTATGGGTGGTGGCACTGGCAGGGGTATCGCTGTTTGTGACCACCGGGCACTTTGACAAGAAGGACATGAAGAAGCCCGACTGGCTGGACCATGTCAACACCTACAACCTGAAACTCAAGCTGGCCTTTGCCATCATCTCCATTTCGGGCGTGCACGCGCTAAAAACGTATTTGAGCGGCGATTTGAGCCTGGAAAACATCCAGATCGTGACCCTGGTGGCGGTGATTCATTTCACGTTTGTTTTATCGGCCATCGGGATTTCTTTCGCTGAGCGACTGACGCGCGACAAAGTCCATTAGCCCCGACTAGTATCTGGCGGCAATACAGCAACTTGAGGGAGAAATACTTTGACCGCACTACTCTTCGCCCTGGGACTCGTCATGCTGGTCTTTGGTGCACAGCTCCTGATTCGCGGCGCATCCAAACTGGCTTTGTCCTTCGGCATTTCACCACTGGTACTGGGGCTGACCATTGTCGCGTTCGGTACCAGCGCACCGGAACTGGCCGTCTCGGTGCGTTCCACATGGGGTGGGCAGGTGGACATTGCGCTAGGCAACGTCGTGGGCAGCAACATTTTCAATGTGCTGTTCATTCTGGGTGTATCGGCCATCATCGCGCGCTGGTGGTGGCACCGCAGTTGATTCGCCAGGAGGTGCCCGTGATGGTCGGCGCCTCGGTACTGCTGTTTGCGCTGGCACTGGACGGCGGCATCAGCCGACTCGATGGGGCACTGATGTTGGGCTTGTTCGTCGCTTACACGGTGTTTCTGATCCGTCAGAGCCGCAACGAAACCCAGAGCATCAAGGAAGAATACGCGGCTGAGTTTGGGCAACCACAGGAGTCGGGGTGGGACCGCCACTGGGCTATGCAGATTGTGCTGATTGTCGCCGGTCTGGGCTTGCTGGTGCTCGGTGCACACTGGCTGGTGGATGCGGCCGTCAGCTTTGCCCGCACCATGGGTTTGAGCGAAATGGTGATCGGCCTGACCATTGTGGCCGCAGGTACCTCGCTACCGGAAGTGGCGACCTCGGTCGTGGCCACCTTGCGCGGCGAGCGTGACATTGCGGTGGGCAACGTCATTGGTAGCAACACTTTCAATATCCTGGGGGTGCTGGGCGTGTCGGGCCTGGTGGCACCCACGGCATTGCCCGTGGCACCAGCCATGCTCAGCTTCGACCTGCTCGTCATGCTTGCCGTAGCTTTCGCCTGTTTGCCGATTTTCTTTTCCGGTTACGCGATCAATCGTTGGGAAGGCGCGCTGTTCTTGTTCTATTACGTGGCCTACACCGCCTTTCTGCTGCTGGCCGCACAACAGCACGATGCACTCACCACCTATGGGGCTGTGATGACGACGGTTGTCCTGCCACTGACCGCCATCACGCTGGCCGTGATTGCCTGGCGCCAGTGGCGACTGAACCGTGCTGAAAGGGCACGATGATGCGAACCGTTTTCTTGCGCGCACTGGCCTTTGCCGCGCTGTGGTGGATCCTTGCCGAGGGCCGTCTTGACGGCTGGCTGCTCGGCAGCGTCGCAGTGGTGGCCGCCACCTGGGTGAGCATTACGCTGCAGCCGCCGGGCACGTTGCCGCTGCGCCTTGGCGGGTTGCTTGGTTTTCTGCGGTTTTTTCTTTGGAACTCGCTGCGCGGTGGCCTGCAAGTGGCTGCCATGGCCTTGCGCGGGCGCACCACATTGCGGCCAGGCATTATCGAGCTGCCGATCACACTGCCTGCAGGTGGTGCCCGCATCCTGCTGGTCAATGCGCTGGGTTTGATGCCGGGCACGGTGGTCGTCGATCTGGAGGGCTCCATGCTGCGCCTGCATGTGTTGGATGATTCCCAGCCGGTGGTGGCCGAAACCCGCGCGCTGGAGGCTGCTATTGCATTCATGTTGGGATCCGCGCCATGAACACGCTGCTGCTGGCGGTTGCGCTGTTCTTGCTGGGAAACCTGGTGGTGGCGCTGGTGGCTGCCGCACGCGGCCCGACCCCGGCTGACCGCATGCTGATGGCTTTGCTCATCGGCACCACTGGCACGGCCATTCTGGTGCTTTTGGCGCAGGCAATGCCTCTAGGCGCGTTGGTGGACGTTGCCTTGGTGTTGGCGCTGCTCGCCGCCATCGGCGGTATCGCCTTCGCCAAGCGCGCCTGGCAGCAAGAGGGGGAAAAGGAGGGTGCGCATGATTGAGTGGCTGAGCACGGCGCTTCTGCTGGCTGGTGCCTTTTTCTTTTTCATCGGGACCGTAGGGCTGCTGCGTTTTCCGGATGTGTACAGCCGCCTGCACGCGCTGGCCAAGGCAGACAACCTGGGTTTGGGTTGCATCGTGTTCGGCCTCGCACTGCAGGCCGACAGCACCGCGGCAGCCCTCAAGCTGCTGCTGATCTGGCCCCTGGTCATGGCCGCGAGTGCGGGCATTGGTTTTGCCATCGCCCGCCGTGCCGACAAACTGGGCATCAAGCCCTGGCGCAAGGAGCGACCATGACGCTGGCTTTCGATGTTCTGCTCGCGCTGTCGCTGTTGTGGAGTGCCGGGCGCACGCTTACTACTCCCCGACCTCGACCGCGCCATCGTGCTGTTCATCGTTTTCGGGTTGCTGATGAGGCCTGGCCTGGGCCGTTTGGCCGCGCCCGACATCCGGCTGGCCGAGGCCGCCATCGGTGCGGGCCTTACCGGCGCTTTGCTGCTCGATGCTTACGGCGTTTTGCGGCGCAAAAAGGGGCGCCATGCGAAGCGCATCGGTCTGGTCGCGTTGGTGTTCGCGCCAGCCGTTGCGTTTGTGGCCGTCATGGCGGGCGCAATGTTGGGTCAGGGCCGACACCCATCGACCTGCGCACGCCCGTGGCGCAGCAAATGGCGAACAGTGGTGTCACCCACCCGGTGACTGCCGTGTTGCTCAACTACCGGGGCTATGACACCTTGCTGGAAATTGCGGTGCTCTTGCTGGCCCTGCTGGCCATCTTGGCGGTGGCGGGCGATGCACCGGCTGCGCCGCCTCGCGCAGCGCATCCCGTGCTGCAAACCCTGGCGCGGCTCGCGGCTCCGTTGATGGTGGTTGTTGCTGTCTATCTGCTGTGGGCCGGCGCCTCCGACCGGGTGGTGCCTTTCAGGCGGGCTGCGGTGCTGGCGGCGGCTGCCGTGCTGCTGCATCTGGTGGGCTTGCTGCCGGGCTGGCGCAGGCCTCCACTGCGCCTGCGTGTCGGCATGGCGGCTGGTTTCGCGCTGTTTTTGGTGGTGGCGGCAGGCTTGCTGACGCAGGGTGCGCTGCTGCAGTATCCGCCGGCATGGGCTGGTGTGCTGATTCTGCTGATTGAGAGCGGTCTGACGGTGTCGCTGGCGCTGATCCTGGCGGGCCTGTTCCTCTTTCTTGCGCGCGAGGAGGGTACTTGATGACCACGGGTTTGGTGTTCGCGTTAACAGGTGCTGCCCTGTTTGCCATGGGTGTGGTGGGGGGTGGTCTGGCTGGGCATTTGCTGCGGCGCATTCTGGCCTTCAATCTGATGGGCAGTGGTGCCTACCTTGTGCTGGTGGGGCTGGCCCAGCGCTTCGATGTGGTGGACCCGGTGCTGCAGGCCATGGTGCTCACTGGCATTGTGGTGGCCGTGGCCGCCATGGCCCTTGCCTTGGCCTTGGCGCGTAAACTGTACGCGCTCAGCGGCCAGCTCGAAGTACCGGGTGATGCCGATGCGTGAACTCTTTTTCGACCCTTTGTCTGGCTGGACTGCTGCCGCTTGTCTGGGCGACGCTGGCTTTCGTGTAGGGCCAGGCGCGGGCGCGTGGCTCGCCATCGCTGGGCTGGCGCTGCAAAGTTGGCTGGCTTTTGATGTGGCGAAAACCGTTGACACGGGCGGGGCGCTGGCCCATGCGGTGGGCGGCTGGGGCGCGCCGCTGGGGATTGACCTGGCCGTAGATGGTCTCTCCGCCGCCATGCTGGTATTGACACAGACCGTGGCGCTGCTGCTGGCCGTCTATGCGCGCAGCTACTTCAAGCCAGGCGACCCCTATTGTGTATGGGTTCTGGCCCTTGATGGGCTTTTTGCGGCCGCGTGGAATGGCCTGTTCGTCTCGGCGGATTTGTTCAACATCTGCGTCACGCTTCGAACTCAGGGGCTGGCCGCCGCAGCTGGTTTCGCGCAGGGGCGGCGCGTGGCAGGTGGCCGCCGGCCTTTGCGGTATCTTTTGCCACGCTGGTGGGCTCCGGCGTATCTGCTGGCGTTGCCCTGATCTACGGCGTTTACGGCACCGCGGTCCATCGCCACCCTGCCGCCGCTGGTCACGCAAGATGCGCCGCGCCTGGGTGGATTGCAGCGGGTTTGATGGTGGCCGGCCCGATGCTCAAGACGGCGTTATTCCCCTTTCACTTCTGGCACCGGCGCACGGTGGTGGCGCGCCCGCACCGGTGTCGGCAATTGCTCTCGGCGCTGGTGGTAAAAGTTTCTCTTACCTGATCCTGCGGCTCTGGTTGGGGCCGTTGTGCGCCATATTGCTCCGCCTTCGCTTGGCTGATGTTTAAGCTTGGCGCTGCCCCATTTTTGTGGGGTTCGGCAGGCTATTCGGGCCGTCAAGCTCAAACGCCTGATCGCCTATTCGACGGTGTGGCGTAAGCCTCGGCTACTTGTTCCTGATATTCCCTGCTGGCGCTCCTGGCGACTCCAGGCAGGCGCGATGCAGGTATTTGCCCACGGCTTGCTAAAGCCGGCAGGCAGTTTGCCGCAGCGGGTGTGGTGACTCCGGGCCACGTGAAAGGACACGGTGGCCGGTCCGGTGGAGCGGTGGAGCGCCTGCCGCTGACCATGGGCGCTTTTGCTGGCCGGTTGACGCTGATGGGGCCCGCCGCCGTCTGCGGGTTTTCGGGCCAAGGGCAGATCATCGAGGCGGCACTGGCGCAGGGCTACTGGCCCATCGTGGTGGTGCTGTTGGCGGGTATTCCGCTGGCGGCCGTTTATGTTGCGTGTGCTGCGCCAGGCCTTTTGTTGACCCCGAGAACGCCAGCGCCCATGCCTGTAGCCCCGCGCGCTGGAGTGGAGCGCCTTTGCGTGGGCTGCGGCCAGCGTGCTGCCTCGGCCTGCGTGGGGTGGAGTTGATGCAGTTATTGGGAGGGTGGCACATGATCAGCCAGGAACTCTTTGCTGCTGGGTGCTGGCGTCTTCGCCGCTACCGGCCTGGTCATCTCTGCGCTGCCGGACGCCTGCTGGCATGCGGTCTTTCCTCAACCTGCTGGGTGCTACTGTCAAGCCGGGCCTGGTCGTGGTGCTGCTGGTCGGTGTGGCGGGTGGCGAGGCGTACAGCGTGCGCTACGAGGTGTTGCCCCGGTCTGGAACCCCGCGCTCAAGGCCGATAACCTGGGCATGCTGTTCATCACGCTATCGGCCATTTTGTGGCTGTTCACCACGCTTTACGCCATTGTCCTGGAGGATGCGCCGCACCGTAGCCGTTTTTGGCTTTTTCAGCCCAGGTGACGGCCACCATGGGCATTGCCATGGCCGCCAACCTGTTCACGTTTTTCGCCCTTACGAGCTGCCTGATGCCGGGTCCACCTTCCCGCTGGTGGTGCACCGCGGTACTGACAAGGCCATGAAGGGTGGCACGGTCTACCTGTTGTACACGCTGATCGGCGGCACGGCTTTTGTTGACTGGCATTGTCTGGCTGCACCACTTGCTGGGCCATACCGAGTTTGCACAGGGCGGCATTGGCTGCGCTGGGCCGCGATCCGGTGGGCAGTTGAAAATATTTTCCTGCTGCTGATCGCCGGGGTGGGTGTCAAGGCGGCCACGTGCCGCTGCACGGTTGGCTGCCCAGGTTGTGGTGGCCCCAGCACTGGTGTCGGCGTTGCTGCACGCCGTCGCCGTCGTCAAGGCGGGCGCCTTCGGTAACAAAGCGCATTATTTACGAGGTGTATGGCGTCGAATTTGCGCAGTCGCTAGAGCTGCTCGCATTGGGCCGCTTGCCATATTGGCTGCCGCCGTGACCATTCTGTGGGGCAGTTTACGCGAGCTGTTTCAGGACGACCTCGAAACGGCTGGCGTATTCCACGGTGAGCCAGGTGTCCTGGTATCGTGCCTCGGCTTGGCACTGCTTTGGCCCCATCGGCACTATCGGCGGGCTGGTACCTCTGGTGCACCAGGGCATCAGCGAAGTCACCCTGTTCTTTGCGCGGGCAATTACGCGGAAACGCTGGGTATCCGGCCAAGGTCAGCGAAATGGATGGTGCCGGGCGGCGCATGCCCCGACCACCGTGGCCTCTCGATCGGGGCGCTGGGCAGGTGATGGGGGGCGCCGCTCACCGCCGGAGCCATCAGCAAGGCTTGGTTGTCGGACGGCGCGGCCGCCGCCCGGATGGACTGGGCAATCTGGGTGTTGGGCTTCGAGTCTGCTCAACGCAGCCTATTTTCTGCCCATACTCTGGCGCGTAGCCTGTTGCGGCCCGTGCCAACTACCCGGCCCGAGGAACATGAGCGTTAGCGGCGCGCGGCTGGCGGAGACTGCCCGGGCCTGTTGTTGCCGCTTTGCTGGCCAGGCCATCGGCGTGACTCCCGGTCGCCGGTGTTTGCCCAGTCGCCGGGCAGCCCGTTTGGTCTGGCGAAGCTGATTGCCGAGCGAATACCGCCCCTCAACCCCTGGGGCAGCAAGAGCAATGCCGCCGGCGTCCCGCAGCGGCAGGTGACAGCCCTGATGCGGGGGTGCGGCAGCCGAGGTTAGAGCCAAATCTCGTGCAACAAACAGGGCACTTGCGCACGTCTGGCGTGCGGGAGCAGCTATCAATTCAGGATTGAATAGGTGGCCTGGAGAAGCCATACGTAAATCGATTGTCACTGCCCCACCTTGTCACCCCTGATCGTCGCCTTTGAGAAGACTCCCTCGATGCAGAGGAGAACTGTGCAGCATTTATATACTTCTCTGATTTGGTCGCCAACGCCTTTGAATTTCTCTACAAAGGCAGTAATCTTCTGGAACACGCTTTGCTTTTTAGTCAGGTACCGCGGATTGAGCGGACCCATCTTGGGCAAACGGAATTCTACCCGGTGCCACCGTCGCCGGCAAATTCACGCTTCAGTGAGCGGTGACGTAGCGCTTGGCCGCTCGGCGTTCAGGGCTTCGGAGTTGATCAATTCCCGGGCTTTCGTTGTTCTCCGGTTGGCCAAAGGTGAAGAAGGCGGTCAATCACGCTGGCCTTGTCGCCGACCTGGTCCAGGTCGTCTGGTTGATGAAGTCCACCAACAAGCCTCTTTCGCGCGATTTCCCAGGCTGGCGCGAATGACCGGCGCACTTCCTCCACCAATTCTGATTTTTTTGGTCTTCTTGTTGTGGTCGAAAATCAATTCGGTGATGTAGTCCAAATTGATTTCGCGATTTAGCAGGTCCACCCCCAAAAACCACGTCATCCCAGTCGATGGTGGATTTGTCCCTTTCGGTCGAGGATTTTCTCGGCGCAGCCAGTCGCGTATATCGTTGTGGGTTGATCGGTAATCCTGGATTTTCCGCCCGGCGGGGAAGCGGTCATGGTGGCCAATGCGGTCACGTCCTCATCGGTCAGATAGTGTTTGGTCTCGAACGCCCTCTACTGTTGCCGGGTCGTTCACGTCAACGCTTTCGCAGTTCCCCTGTCTGGCGAACTTATCGAGTTCTGCGGAACATTCTGTCGCGCGAATCTTCGCTAAAGAGCCTTGGCGAAGGCCTTCTTGTCGGCCTCCTCTCACTGGCTGTGTGTCGGGAAAGCGTGTCGCTCCCTGGACCACCTCCACAAAGCCACGCCCGCGCCTCACCAGTGGCCGCATCGGTGAAGCCCCCCATGTGATCTTGGTAGCTTTTCTCCAGGCACCACGTTTTGGGTGTTTTTGTCCCCGAACAGGGTGATGGAAGCATGGTCGCCCGCTCCGAGATCGCGGAAGGCACGATATTGCCGAAGGTTTTGGTGGCGTCGAAGATGCGGTTGGCGCGAACAGCCTGCACCAGCCCGTGGGAAGCGCGCAGGTCTTGTCGACAAACAGCGTGTTGAGCGTGGGTGCGTCGCCAAACCCGGTCAGGAACATCCACCACGATCAATAGCTCGATCCCTGGCTTTGACCTGCTTGGCCAGATTGCGGTAGTAGGCGCCTGGAAGCTTGCTGTCCACGCTGAAGCTGGTTTTGAACACAGCGCGTTGTAAGTCCGCAATTGCCGTGTCAAAATCTTGGCGCTTCTGTTCTGGCAGCACATCAAAACTTTCGTCTGTATGTCCCCAATCGCGCGTCCTGGTTCTCGTTGCGCGAAGAAGATGGTCGCCACGCCAGCGTTTTGTCGCTGGCCTTCTGCAACTCCCTGAAGCACTCGTAGCGTACAGCTTGGCGGCATCCACGCTGCTGACGGCGACGTGGTATTGAAGCCCGCTTTGCCCGCGTGCAGCCGGGTCTTCTGACGGGTTGTTCAGGATGCCAGGCGTGATCTCGCCGATGCGGGTCCGGCTGCAGCAAGGCCCGCTTGTTCTCCGCCGTGGTGAGCTTTTCTCGTCCTGCTCGGTTTCGATCGCCTGAACTGCGGGCGCACATCGTTGTAATCCACCTTGAATTTCAACACCTTCTCGTCGCGGATCGTATCGGTGATCACATACGAAAGCAGTTCACGGCCAAACACGCTGGCTGTGGTTTCGGCGCCCAGCGCGTTTTCCGGGAAGATGGGCGTGCCGGTGAAACCAAACTGATAGAACTTCTTGAACTCTCCTTCAGGCGTTCTTCCTCGCTTCGCCAAACTGGCTGCGGTGGTATTCGTTTAATATGAACACCACCCGCCGCCATAACGGGCAAATCAGCCTCGCCCTTCATCAGGTTGAGCTCTGGATGGTGGGACGACGATCTTGCTATCAATCTTCTCCAGATTGCGCTTCAAACCCGCCGTGCTGTCCGATCCATTCACGCTGTCCTATGAAAAAGCGCTGGTATTCCTTCGCGGTCTGGTAGTCCGGATCCTTGCGATCCACCACAAAGAACACTTTATCGATGAAGTCCAGCTCTGTACAGACGCGCCGCTTTGAAGGTCAGGCTTTGCCAGAGCCAGTGGTGCGCCAAAATGAAGCCACCACTTTCCAGGTCACTCCAGCGTTTGGCTTGGATAGGCGCTGTTGATCTTCCAAAGAATGCGCCCGTGGCAGCAATCTGGTACGGGCGCATTACCAGCAGCGTGTTAGCTGCCATCGAATACTGGCAGTAGCAGCAGCACATTGAGCAGCGTAGTTTCTGAAGAAGGTGGCCGTGAAGTCCTTCAGGTCCTTGATCAGCGTGTTGACCGCCTCCCAGTCCGTGTGTGAAGTCGAAGCTGTTTGTTGCGCCGCGTGGTATTGGCGAAGTAACGGCCGTCGGTGCTGTTGGAAATCACGAACAGCTGCAAATACGTGTACAGGAGAATGCCAGCTGTTGAAGCCTCTTAGCCAGCGGTGGACCTGGTTGAAGGCTTCAGCGAATCGCTACGCTGCGCTTCTTTAATTCCACCCGCACAAGCGGCAGGCCATTGACCAAAAATGGTCACGTTACAGCGATTGGCATGGCTGCCAGTCTGCTCAAACTGCTTGATCACCTGAACCTTGTTGGTGGCGATGTTCTTCTCTTTGTCCAGCAGGTAGATGTTCTGGATGCGCCCGTCGTCAAAGACAAAGTCATGGAGAAGTCGTCGTTAACCCTGCGGGTTTTTCTCCACAATGCCGTCGCCTCGGTTTGTCCAACCAGGTTTCGCACAAACCGCTGCCACTCGGCATCGGCAAATTGCACGCTATTGAGCGTTTGCAGCTGGACACGCACATTGGCCAACAAAGCCTGGGGCGTGTTCAGGCCGGGTAGGTATCTTAAATTCTGGTTTCTTTGCAAATCCCGAACGAACTCCTGCTCCAGGTCGCCCTCGCTTTCGGGAAGTTCAACCTTCCAATCCGCGTATCTATCCAGAACGCGATGCGCAAGTTTCTGGATTCAGGCGAGATGGTTTCTATAGTCGGTCATCGCTACAGTCACCGGTTTTGAATTCGCTATACCTCTTCGTAGTAGTAGCTCACATCGATGCCTCATGAACAAGGTTCGGTCATCCACTTTATCGGTAAGCGCCTGCTTGAGCAGCGCCTCGATTTCCAGATCTTTCACCACGCTGCGCTGCATCGCCGACAGGTATTCAGCCTTGTCCACCAAATTCCAGTCCACCACCTGCCGGATGCCTTCAATAAGCATCAAATCCAGCCAGAGTACGGGTGGCCCTGCCATTGCCTTCACGAAACGGGTGAGCGACATTCATCTCCACATATTTTTCGGGATGATTGCATCAAATGCTCTGTGGCATGGCATCGATCTGATTCTGTGGCGGCTTCGAGATACAGCACAGCCGCAAACCGGAATTGATCTCGGCGATATTTACATTGCGCATCTTGCCGGCAAAGTAGTAACGACGCTGAATAAATAAGCATGGATAAACGACAGACCGTCGAAGGTACCGACTTCTGCCTTGTGGATGTCGCCCGAGTCAAACAACTGCTTGGCTTTTTGGGGTTTGCTGAGTTTCTCTTCGGCTTTGGCGAGCT
>JADJZE010000023.1 GCA_016719405.1 Candidatus Aalborgicola lynettensis | reverse complement strand
ATAGCGGCGCGCGGATGGCGTGAGACTGCCTGGCTCTTGCTGTTGCCGCCGCTGGCCACAACCATCATGACCCTGGCCGCCGGTGTGTTTGCCCAGTCGCCGGGCAGCCCGCTTGCCTGGGCGAAGCTGATTGCCGAGCGCGAATACCGCCCTCAACCCCTGGGGCAGCACGACAATGCCGCCGGCGTCCTGCGCAGCGGCGGGTGACGGCGCGGATGCAAGGGGTGTGGCAGCCGCTGAGTTGCGAAGCCAGATCTTGGCCACGCCAAATGGGGCATTTGCGCACGTCTGGCGTGCGGGAGCAGCTATCAATTCAGGGTGAATGGTAGGCCTGCAGAAGCCACGTAAATCGATATAACTGCCCCACTTTCTTGCCACCCCTGATCGTCGCCTTGAGAAGACTCCCTCGATTGCAGAGGAGACCTGTGCAGCATTTACAGGCCTCTCAGATTTGCCCGCCAACGCCTTTGAATTTCTCTACAAAGGCAGCAATCTTCTGGAACACGCTTTGCTTTTTAGTCAGGTACTGCGGATTGAGCGGACTCATCTTGGGCAAAACGGAATTCAACTCCGTGCCACTGTCGCTGGCAAATTCACGCTTCAGTGATGCGGTGATGTAGCGCTTAGCCTTCGGCGTTCAGGCTCTCAGGTTGATCAGTTCCTGGGCTTCACGTTGCTGCTCCGCTTGGGCAAAGGTGAAGAAGGCGTCAATCACGCTGGCCTTGTCGCCGATCTGGTCCAGGTCTGTCTGGTTGGTGAAGTCCACCAACAAGCTCTCTTTCGCGCGATTTCCCAGGCTAGCACGAATGACGCGGCGCACTTCTGTCCACCAGGTCTGATTTGCTCTTGATCTTCTTGTTGTGGTCGAAAATCAATTCCAGGATGTAGTCCAAATTGATTTCCTGCGACTTCAGCAGGTCCACCTCAAAAACCACGTCATCCCAGTCGATGGTGGATTTGTCCCTTTCGGTCGAGGATTTTTCTCGGCGCAGCCAGTCGCGCACATCGTGCCAGGTTGATCGGTAATCCTGGAATTTTCCGCTCGGCGGGAGCGTCTCCTACCAATGCGGTCACGTCCTCATCGGTCAGATAGTGTTTGGTCTTGAACGCCTCTATCGCTGCCGGGTCGTTCACGTCAACGCTTTGCAGTTCCCTCAAGCTGGCGAACTCATCGTAGTTCTGCAGAACATTCTCTAGGGCGCAAATATTCGCCAAAGAGCTTGACGAAGGCCTTCTTGTCGGCCTCCTTCTCAATGGCTGGGATCGGGGAAAGCGTGTTTCCAGCTCCTTGACCACCTCCACAAAGCCACGCCGCGCCTCACCCGTGGCCGCATCGGTGAAGCCCTCCATGTACTCCTTGTAGCTTTTCTCCAGCACCACGTTCCTGGTGTTTTTGTCACCGAACAGGGTGATGGCGTCGATGGTTGCCTGCTCCAGGTCACGGAAGGTAACGATATTGCCAAAGGTTTTGGTGGCGTCGAAGATGCGGTTGGTGCGCGAATAGCCTACCATCAGCCCGTGGAAGCGCAGGTTCTGTCGACAACATGTGCTGAGCGCGGGGGCGTCAAACCCATCAACATCTCCACCACGATCAATAGCCGATCTCTGGCTTTGACCTGCTTGGCCAGACGCGGTAGTAGTTCTGGAAGCCACATGCCACGCTGAAGTTGGTTTTGAACAGCGCGCCAGGCCGCAATGGCCGCCTGCAAAACCCTGGCGCTTCTGTTCATGGCAGACATCAAAACTTTCGTCCTGTATGGCGCGTCCCCAACGCGCCCCGCCCCCCGTTGGCGGCGAACGAGAAGATGGCCGCCACGCGCAAGGCTTATCGCTGGCCTTCTGCAACTCCCCTGAAGCACTCGTAGTACAAAGCTTGGCGGCATCCACAGCTGCTGACGGCAAACATGGTTGACCCTTGTTGCCCGCGTGCAGTCGGTGGGTCTTCTGACGGAAGTTGTTCGGGATGTACTGGGTGATCTCGCGGATGCGGTCCGGGTGCAGCAAGGCCTGCTTGTTCTCCGCTGCAGTGAGTTCTTTCGTCCTGCTCGGATCGATCGCCTTGGGGAACTGCGGGCGCACATAGTTGCAATCCACCTTGAACTTCAACACCTTCTCGTCGCGGATCGCATCGGTGATGACATACGAATGCAGTTCACGGCCAAACACGCTGGCTGTGGTTTCAGCGCCCAGCGCGTTTTCCGGGAAGATGGGCGTGCCGGTGAAACCAAACTGATAGAACTTCTTGAACTTTCTCTTCAGGTTCTTCTGCGCTTCACCAAACTGGCTGCGGTGGCATTCATCGAATATGAACACCACCTGCTTGCCATAAATGGGCAAATCAGCTTCGCCCTTCATCAGGTTGTTGAGCTTCTGGATGGTGGTGACGACGATCTTGTTATCAATCTTCTCCAGATTGCGCTTCAAACCCGCCGTGCTGTCCGATCCATTCACGCTGTCCGGCGAAAAGCGCTGGTATTCCTTCATGGTCTGGTAGTCCAGATCCTTGCGGTCCACCACAAAGAACACTTTGTCGATGAAGTCCAGCTCCGTGGCCAGACGCGCCGCTTTTTGAAGCTGGTGGAGGTTTTGCCAGAGCCAGTGGTGTGCCAAATGGCCACCACTTTCCAGGTCACTCCAGCGTTTGGGCTTGATAGGCGCTGTTGATCTTCCAAAGAATGCGCTCCGTGGCAGCAATCTGGTACGGGCGCAGATTACCAGCAGCGTGTTGCTGACATCAAATACCGAGTAGTGCCACGCCGCGCTTCTTTAGTTCCACCTGCACCAGCGGCAGACCATTGACCAAAATGGTCACGTCATAGCGATTGGCATGGCTGCCCGTCTGTTCAAACTGTTTGATCACCTGCACCTTGTTACGGGCGATGATCTTCTTGTCCAGCAGGTGATGTTCTGGATGCGCCCGTCGTGTCAAAGACAAAGTCATGGATGTGTCGTCGTGAACCTTGCGTGTTTCTCCACAATGCCGTCGCTCGGTTTGCAAAGCCTGGGGCGTGTTCAGGCCGGGCAGGTATTCATACCCCTGGTTTTGCAAATCCTGAACGAACTCCCGCTCCAGGTCGCCCTCGCTTTGGAAGTTTTCGGCAACCTTCCAATCCGGGGTGTATCTATCCAGAACGATGAAGTTTCTGGATTCAGCAATGGTTTTATAGTCGGTCATCGCTACAGCTCACCGGTTTTGAATTCGCTATACCCTTCGTAGTAGTAGCTCACATCGATGCCTTTCATGAACAAGGTTCGGTCATCCACTTTATCGGTAAGCGCCTGCTTGAGCAGCGCCTTGATTTCCAGATCTTTCACCACGCTGCGCTGCATCGCCGAGAGGTATAGCCTTGTCCACCAAATTCCAGTCCACCACCTGCCGGATGCCTTTTAAGCATCAAATCCAGCCAGATACGGGTGGCCCTGCCATTGCCTTCACGAAACGGGTGAGCGACATTCATCTCCACATATTTTTCGATGATTGCATCGAATGTGCTCTGTGGCATGGCATCGATCTGATTCAGGGCGGCTTCGAGATACAGCACAGCCGCAAACCGGAATTGACCTTTGGCGATATTTACATTGCGCATCTTGCCGGCAAAGTGATAAATATCGCCGAATAAATAAGCATGGATAAACGACAGACCGTCGAAGGTACCGACTTCTGCCTTGTGGATGTCGCCCGAGTCAAACAACTGCTTGGCTTTTTGTTTGCTGAGTTTCTCTTCGGCTTTGGCGAGCTCGACCTGGTTATCAATACCGAGTTTGTTTTTCAGGATCATTGCATGCCTCCTTGGTCGTCAGTCTGCGATCGCGGAAAGCTCAAAAGCAAATCGCGGTAATGCGCGTATTGCTTCTGGCGCAGAGCAATTTCGCGGGGCAGGCCTTCGGTGATGGAGTGGGTCAGCGCGTCGAATTTATCGAGGATGGCGACGATGCGGGCTTCTGCTCGGGCAAGAGGGGGAATGGGAGTTTTAATTGCTCAAAAGTACCGAGGTTGATATTGCTTTGGGCACTACTTTTTTCTTTCCCCTTTTCTTCTAGCTTGGTTTTGAAAGACTGAAGTAGATATTCAACGTACCCCGAACTTGTTTTTTGTGGATCAGCCACAAAACCAATAACGCTATCAGGGAAACAAGCATCGAACCCCAGTATTGATGTTTCGGCAATATTGGCTGCAATTGTTATGCACAGTGTGCCTTTAGGCCACAACTTGCTTTGAATTAGTCCGAGCTCGCTGTATGTCTGACTGTATTCCGTGATGATGTGAGCGGCATTTCTAATGTCGCCAGTTTGTATAAAAGGAATATCGCCACCGTACAGTCTCTCATCATTCCTTGGGCGATGCTTAGATTTACCTCGCCCAAAATCAAGTGCCATTTCGGGCAACGTCTTCCACTCCACTTCGCCATCTTCAAAGCTCAACAACTGGTCGCGATAGTGCTTGTATTGTTTTTTGCGGGCTGTAAGCTCGGCTGTAAGGGAGGTAAAAGCGTCCAGAATGCGAACGATTTCGGCCTGGATTTCTAGTGATTTTTTTGGGTTATCTGGGCAGGGGATAGGGATTCTTTTCTCTGCAAACGTACTGATCCATTGGCGCTTGTGGTCACCGTCCACCAGTTCGCTTGGCAAGGTGTTAAGCCAGTAGTAAATGTATTTAAGAAGTACCTTGATTTCATCGCTTGATGTGATCATCTTCATTGCCGAGGATTTGGCCTTGAAGTCAAAGTCGACCCATTTGTTGGCAGTGGTGAAATCATCAAAGATGATCACGGGATTTTCAGATGCTTTGTATATTCCGTCGCTTTCATCCGTGTATCCAAGAATGAAGGTTTTTCCAGCAGTCAACACTGGGATCTCAAATTCATCGCTGTAATTTTTCGCCGCCACCAAGTATTTGGTCGGCTGCTCATACTTCGTGACTTCTCCTAAGGGCAGCCAATCAATCGCCACCCCATCCAGCAGCTTTTCCAAATAATTCATATCACTCATCGTCCGGCCCCTTTGCATCGTGGGTCAGTTGGGCTTTGAGGGCCTTGTCAAAGTCAGACTCATACAAGCGGTCTTGCACCACGCGGTATTTTCAAATTCACTCAAGGCGTGGGCGTGAGTAATTCTTTGCTGACCTTGCCTGCGTCTTGCAAGACTGCTCGGTCTGCGGCTCAATGAAGCGGTTGAGGCGTGTTTCCCAATCTTGCATGGTCATGGGGATGTTGCGCTGGGCCATGCTTTCAGCCAAGTCCAGGTAGGCGCTCACCAGCCTTTGCAACTGGGCTAACTCGGTATCGCTGAGGTAGTTTTTGGCCACCACCACATCAAATTTCTGAATTTTGCCGTTGGGTGCATCCCGCCAAGTGTTGAGGCCCATATGGGCGTGTTCGGCGTTGGCTCGGGCGTGGATGACTTCAGCAGCGGTTTGGCCGTGGATGGCCCAGTGCAGTTTGTTTTGTGCGTTGGCAAAACCGCTGGGTGGCTTGGGCGCTGGCGTCGTAGTCGATGGCGGTGGCGTAGATGTCGGTAATTTTTTGGTAGAACTTGCGCTCCGACAGGCGAATTTCGCGAATGCGGGCGAGCTGCTGCTCAAAGTATTTTTTACCCAGGATGGAGCCATCGTTTTTCAGCCGCTCGTCGTCCATGGCATAGGCTTTGATGGTGAATTCTTTGATGATGCCCGTGGCCCACTTGCGAAACTGCACCGCCCGCTCGGAGTTGACCTTGTAGCCCACGGCAATGGTGGCCGACAGGTTGTAGTGCTGGGTGTTGTAGTTTTTGCCGTCGGCGGCAGTTATCCGGAAACTCCGGATAACTGCCTCTTGCTCTAACTCCTTATCTGCAAAGATGTTTTTCAAATGTTCGCTCACCGTGCGAACGTTGACGCCATACAGCTCGCCCATCATTTTTTGGCTCAACCACACGTCTTCGTCGGCGTACACGGCTTCTACCCCGCCTTGGCCACTGGCCGCGATGAAGGTGAGGTATTCCGCTGCGGATGAGCGAATGGTGGGCAGGTTTTTTTTGCTGCTCATGCTTGCTCCTCTTTGTTGAGGCCCCCTTCAATCTCGGCCACGATGGCGTCGATGTCTTTGCGAAGCTGGTCAATCTTGGCGACGGTGGTTTCAGCTCGGCATTGAGCTGGGCAATGTTCACCACCTCGCGGGTGTCCTTGGCTTCGACGTAGCTGCTGACCGACAGGTTGTAGTCGTTGGCGGCGACCTTCTCAAGCGGTACCGACTGTGCAAAGTGATCGACGTTCGCCTTGCTGTCGAACACTGCCATGATCTGGTCGATGTGCGTGTCCAGCAAGGCGTTGTTGTTGGTCTCTTTCTTGAACAGGCCACTGGCGTCAATGAACTGGGTGGTGGTGTCGGTTTTGTGTTTGGACAGCACCAGGATGTTCACGGCGATGGTGGTGCCGAAGAACAGGTTGGGGGCGAGAGAGATCAGGCTCTCGACATAGTTGTTGTCCACCAGGTATTGGCGGATCCTCTGCTCCGCCCCGCCGGGGTAAAAAATGCCGGGGAAGCAGACTATTGCCGCGCGACCTTTGGCCGAGAGGTAGCTGAGCGCGTGGAGCACAAAAGCAAAGTCGGCCTTGGATTTGGGCGCGAGCACGCCGGCCGGGGCAAAGCGGTCGTCGTTGATGAGGGTGGGGTCGTCGCTGCCCACCCACCTCACCGAATACGGCGGGTTGGACACGATGGCATCGAAGGGTTTGTCATCGCCAAAGTGCGGCTCGATGAGGGTGTCGCCCAGCTGGATGTTGAATTTGTCGTAGTTGACGTTGTGCAGGAACATGTTCATCCGCGCCAGGTTGTAGGTGGTGTGGTTGAGTTCCTGCCCGAAGAAGCCTTCTTCAATAATGTGCGCGTCAAACTGCTTTTTGGCTTGCAGCAGCAGCGAGCCAGAACCGCAGGCCGGGTCGTAAATCTTGTTGATGCTGCTCTGCCCGTGCATGGCCAGCCGGGCGATCAGCTTGGAGACCTGCTGCGGCGTGAAAAACTCGCCGCCGGACTTGCCGGCGTTGGCGGCGTAGTTGGAGATGAGAAATTCGTAGGCGTCGCCAAACAGGTCGATGTGGCTGGCATCGCTGTTTTCATAAAAATCATGGCCGAAGTCCAGCTCGGCCACGCCTTTGAGCACAGCCGCCAGGCGGGCGTTTTTGTCTTTGACGGTGTTGCCCAGGCGGTTGCTGGTGGTGTCGAAGTCGGCGAACAGGCCACGGATGTCCTGCTCGGAGGGGTAGCCACTGGCCGAGGCCTCGATGGCCTTGAAGATGTTGGCCAAATATGTGTTCAGGCTCTCATTCGTGTTGGCGTTAGTCGCAACGTTCACGAAAAGCTGGCTGGGGTAAATGAAGTAGCCCTTGGTTTTGATGGCGTCGTCCCGGATGTCTGGCGTGATGACCACGTCGTTCAGCGCGGCGTAGTGGATGCTCTCGTCACCGCCTTCGATGTAGGCCGCAAAGTTTTCGCTGATGAAGCGATAGAACAGGGTTCCCAGCACGTACTGCTTGAAATCCCAGCCGTCCACAGCGCCTCGGACGTCGTTGGCGATTTGCCAGATTCGGCGTTGAAGTTCGGCGCGTTGTTGAATGCTGGTCATGGTCGGCTTCCTGTCAAATCGTTCGTCTTGTCTTCATCCGCGCCACCGGCGCGCACCCAGTCGTCCACCTCGGACACCTGGAACTTCCATAAGCGTCCCACGCGGTGTGCGGGCAGACCCTTGCGGTCGATCCAGCGGTAAATCGAGTCGCGCGTGACACCCAGATGTTCGGCAATCTGGTCCACGGACACCCACGGTTCAGCGGTCATGGCAGGGCTCCGGCAGCAGGGGTTCGGGTCGCATAAAGTCGGCTTCAATCGTAAAGGTTGCAATTTATCAGGTTGGAGGGCAGCAGACGAGGGTTCGATGCCGTGGGCATCATCTTTTTCTTGGCTTCTTGATCGTCCAGCGCGCGACTGGTGGCGTCATCCACCAACCAAGGAGCGCCGCTCACCGCCGGAGCCATCAGCAAGGCTTGGCTGTCGGACGGTGCGGCCGCCGCCGGGATGGACTGGGCAATCTGGGTGCTGTGGGCTTCGAGCCTGCTCAACGCAGCCTACTTCCTGCCCATACTTTGGCGCGCCTGGTTGCGGCCTGTGCCCGCTGCCTGGCCCGAGGAACACATTGCGGCGCGCGGCTGGCGTGAGACTGCCTGGCTCTTGCTCTTGCCGCCGCTGGCCACGGCCATCATGACCCTGGCCGCCGCTGTGTTCGCCCAGTCGCCGGGCAGCCCGCTCGCGTGGGCTAAGCTGATTGCCGAGCGCGAATACCGCCATCAACCCCTGGGGCAGCACGACAATGCCGCCAACGTCCTGCGCAGCGCCAGGTGACGGCCCGGATGCAAGGGGTGTGGCAGCCGCTGAGGTTGTGAGCCAAATCTTGTGCATCAAATAGGGCATTTGCGCACGTCTGGCGTGCGGGAGCAGCTATCAATTAAGGAGTGAATAGGTGGCCTGCAGAAGCCACGCGAGTCGATATAACTGGACGGCGATTGCCTCGGTCGGCAGTGCGCGCCCTGGGCAGGCCAGTGCCAGGGCGTTGACTCGGTATCGCAGACGCGATACATTGACATCATGAAAACAGCAACCATCCCACCCATTCGCATAGAACCGGCGTTTCGTGAAGAGATTGTGCAGTCGCTGGATGCGAGTGAAACCATGGCCGCCTTGGTTGAAACTGCGGTGCGCACCGAGGTGTTGCGCCGCCGGGATCAGTCTGAGTTCGTGCGTCGAGGCCTGGCGTCCATTGCACGTTCCGAAGCGGCTGGGGACTGGATCCCGGCTGAAACGGTCATTGCCAAGCTGGAAGCCAAAGTCGCTGCAGCACGAGCGCGCCACCAGAAGCCCCAGCAATGAGCTACCAGGTCGTTTTTAGCCGTGAGGCCGAAGAGGATCTTGAAAGGACGTTTGAACACGCATTGGAGCGTGAACTCAATAGCCCAACGGGTGATCTTGACATTCCGACGCGGGCGATTGAGGCCATTCGACAGGCCTGCCGGTTTCTGGCAATTAGCCGTAAGCGTCTAGGCGAGGCACCTTGATCCCAGGTTAGTTTTGTCCAAAGATCGTGTCCACGTAATAAACAGGTGGACACGATGGAACAAGAGAAATTCTCTGCACGACGAAACTACAGCGCGCAGTTTCGGACCTTGGTGCTTGAACAATGCGCTGCACCTGGTGCGTCGGTGGCCAAAGTAGCGCTGTCGCACGGGATGAATGCCAACGTCGTGCACCGCTGGCGGCAAGAGGCCCGCGATAGTGCTTCGTCGGTCGGCGTGAGAGAGTTTGTACCGGTGTCTGTGCCCGCGCCTACCCACACAACCCACCAAGACTGCGCAGACATCCGAATCGAGCTGCGCCGAGGCGCCACGACCATGGCCATCACTTGGCCCAGTGCGGCGGCAAATGAGTGCGCGGCCTGGATGCGAGAGCTGCTGCGATGATCCGCATCGACTACTTGTGGCTGGCCGGGGGCCCATGGACATGCGTGCAGGAAGCGAGCGGCTGCTTGCCCGTGTTGTGCAGGTGTTTTGGCTCGGCTCAGGCCCACCACGGTTACCTGTTCGCCAACGCGCGTGCCACACGCATCAAGTTGCTGGTGCATGATGGCTTTGGCGTCTGGTGTGCATCGCGCAGGCTCAATGTGGGGCGCTTCGTATGGCCGCAGTTTGATGCACATAGTACGGCCCCAGTGACTTTGACAAAGCAACAATTCGATGCTTTGGTACTGGGACTTCCCTGGCAGAGACTGGAACAAATGAGGGTGATTACGCGTATGTAATTACGCCTAAAAAGATAGCAAAAATCAATTGGAGCATCCCCCAATATCGTGATCATTTGAGGCGTTTTATAGTTCGTGCATGCTCGATCTGCATGCAATAAAAGTCCAAGATATTTCAGCTCTGAATCCGAGCGAATGGGCGTTTTTGCAGGGCAACTATTGGCCCAGATCAACGAGCAAAGCAAGCACATTGCCGAGCAAACCAAACGCATCAACGCTGATGCCTAAGCCATCAAGTGGCGCGACGCCAAGATTGAGAGCATCACCTTCCAATTGGCGCGCCTGAAGGCTTGGAAGTTCGGTGCCAAGACCGAGCGCATGAGTGCCCAGCAGCGCTCCCTCTTCGAAGAGACACTGGCCGCTGACCAAGCTAGCTTGAGGCGCAACTGGCCGCCTTGCAGCCCAGTGTTTCGACCCAAGACCGGGGCACACCAGACAAGCAAGCACGTCGCCAACCCAAACGCGAAGCACTGTCGCCACACTTGCCGCGTGTGGACACCCGTGTTGAGCCTGAAAATACCAACTGTCCATCCCCAGAATGCGGCCAACCCATGGTGCGCGTGGGCGAGGACATCAGCGAACGTATGCGCAATTCTTCGTGCAGCGTCAGATCCGGGGCAAATGGGCTTGCCGGTGCTGCCAGTTGATGGTCCAAGAGCCAGCGGCACCCCAAGTCTTCGACAATGCGCTGCCAACGCCGGGCCTGCAAGCGCACACCGTGGTCAGCCGCTTCTGTGACCACATGCCGTACTACCGGCAAGAGCAAATCAACGCCCGCGCTGGAGTGCACACGCCGCGCTCGACGCTGGCAGCTTGGGGCGGCCAAACCGGGGCGCAGTTGTTGCCCCTGTACGATGCACACCGGGCTTTCGTACTGGGCTCGCGCGTGATTCATGCCGACGAGACGCCCATCGGCTTGCTTGACCCGGGAGGCGGAAAGACCAAGAAGGCTTACATGTGGGCCTACGCCAGGGGAGCATTCGAAGATATGCCCGGTGTGGTGTACGACTTCTGCGAGGGGCGTGGGGGTAAGTACCCGCACGAGTTCCTCAAAGGCTGGACAGGGACCCTGGTTGTTGATGCGTACGCTGGCTACGATGCCACCATGTCCCTTGAGGGGCGTAAGACTGCGAATTGTCTGGCTCACGCGAGGAGGAAGTTTGACGAACTGGTCAAAGCCAACGCCAGCACTGTGGCTACCCAGGCCATCGGGCGGATTGCATGGTTGTACCGCATTGAGGCCGATGCCAGGGATCTGAGCTGCGAGCAACGTTTGCAAGTGCGCCAGGAGCGCAGCAAGCCACTGTGGGAAGAAATGCATGCTTGGTTGCGACTTGAACGCACTCGGGTGCCCGACGGTAGCGCGATTGCCAAGGCGATCGACTACAGCCTGAACCACTGGCAGGCGCTCTCGGAGTTCTTGAAAGACGGCGCTGTGCCCGTGGATAACAATTGGATCGAGAACCAGATGCGGCCTTGGGGCCTTGGTCGTAAAAATTGGTTGTTCATAGGCAGCCAGTTGGCCGGCGAGCGTGCCGCCGTGGTGATGAGCCTGCTGCAATCGGCCAAGCTCCACGGCCATGACCCCTTTGCCTACCTCAAGGACGTTCTGACCAGACTGCCGACCCAGCTCAACAGTCGGATCGAGGAATTGCTGCCACATCGCTGGCAGCGTGCGGGCTGAAACCCACTTCACCCCCGCTCTCTTGAGCACCGACACCAGCGCACTTGCACAGAGATGTGCCATCCGGATGGCCGAGCGCATCCAGCGAGCCAATTGCTCAGCTATTGCGCAGTAAATCGCCGCCGCCATGTTCACCATACACGCGATGGTCGGTAAACGGCAGAATCAAATCAATATGCCGCGGCTATACGCTTACAATTAGCCCGTTTAGCTGCCGCAAAGCAAGCGACAGTCCGTTTGTGCGTGAGTTGATAGTCCCGTTTGGGGCCAGCGGCTATGTTGTGCTCTTCGAAATATTGACTGCGGGACGCGTCCATGTCGGCGCTATCCGGCACCAGAGAGAAAGCGACTACCACTGACCCTGTCGATGGGATCACGCCCCTAACGACCGTGGCCTTTGCGATCGGCGCACCGCGCAGTGCCCATCTTTCTCACGGCGACGCGGTCTGCAGCAAGCGCTGCACCATCTGAGGGGGGGGGAGCAACATTCAAGCGGCGCGAACATTCACTCGTCAAGCCTTACTTGCCACCTGGCTATTGCGCATGAAAAAAACCGAAGCCATGTGGTGAGCAAGGCGCCAGTAATAGACGCACGTAAAGGCGATGGGCATCAGGAAAACTATGAACCGATAGACGCTATCGGGGTCGCGTAAGGCTCCAGTGCCAAGGACATAGGGTGACGCGAAGAAAACAAGTTGGCCAAGAGCCAAACTCACCACCATGACATTGAACCCAACAGGTGCAGCCAGGGCTGCCATGCGTGCCAGAAACTCTTCCCCTTGGTCTCCTCCGTTTGCCTGGTAGCACTTATGCACGCCGACTAGGCTAATCACAAAAACAGAGACGAGTTCGACGACGAAGCCCCAATCACGATAAGCCCCGTACCAAAATGCCAAGTAGATCGCTTGTACATATAGCGCGGTTGCGAGCATCATGTACTTCAGGGAGTCGCGCTGCGTTACCTGACCCGAGGCAAGATCAGCAGCAAGCTTCTTGGAGTTATAGAGGCGAAATGTCATCTTGTGAGGCCTAGCGAATAGCGTTTATCTGCCGCGCAGCGCTGCTGAAACAAGCCATGTACACCTGCCGCGACTCATAAACAATGTTGGACGGAATCGCCCGCAAAGGCAGTCCCGATAGGGGATTGAAAGATTCCCCCCATTTGTTCGTGCAAATTATGACCGGACTTCAGCGCATACTCCTGCCCTTTGATCTCGGCTTCATGCTGGGCCACGTTTTTTTTGCGGGAGTGTTCATGAAAAGGGGATATGAACGCACACTCGAATCGGGCTGAATCGACCCGGGATTTGCAGACACATCTGAGCCGCAAACCCGTGCCATACTTGGGCTCATGCGGTTGAATTTTCTACACGGTGATGGGGCCATGCAACACATGGCGGACAGTGTGCGCACGGTCATTTTTGTGGGTGGGGAATACAGCACCGGGCCAAGCAGCGACTGGGCCGTGATGCCAACCTTGCAGGTTGGCATCCCCATTGCGGTGGATGACAACCACGCCAGCGGCATTGCGCCGTATGTCCTGCGGCAGTTGCTGGCGTGACGGCGTTCCCCGACGGCCTCATGTCCATGTTTGAACGCCTCGCCACCTTGATTCCCGGGCAGTGGGAAAAGGTCATTGTTACGGCCTTGCTGATCGGCATGGCCTTGCTTGCATCGCACCTGTGGGCACGCTACCTCGCGCGCGGTGCCATGTCGGCGGAAAAGCGCCGCATCCACTTGGTCTGGGCGCGCAACATCATCTGGTTTGCGGCGCTGATGGTCATCGTATCGGTGTGGGCTTCCACGATCGCCGGGTTTGCACTCTCGGTCGCAGCGGTTGCCGGTGCCATTCTGATCGTCAGCAAAGAACTGGTGATGTGTGTGCATGGCTACTTGTATGTCACCGTGGTGCAGCCCTTCAAAATAGGCGACGTGATCGAGTTCCAGCAACTGCGTGGCCGGGTGGTGGATATCGACATGTTCGCCACCACCCTGGTGGAGTTGGACAAGGCCGGTCAGCGTACCGGCAAAGTGGCCGAGTTTCCCAATGGATTGCTGCTGACCCACCCGCTGGTCAATTCGACCCCCACCGGGGAATATGCGCTGCATGCCATCCAGATTCCCATACCCGAGCGTCTCTCGCATGACTTAGACCGCATCGAGGCCGCCGCTTTGGTCGCTGCGGACCACGCCACCGCAGATTGGCAAGAAAAGGCCATGAGCCACTTCGCCAAGGCGTCTGAGGAGAGCTTCATTGCGCTCCCGTCCGGCAAAACCAAGGTGGCGTGGACTTTTCTGACCCCGAGCACCTGGTGCTGATCATCCGGGTGGCGTGTCCTGTGGGGCAACGCGCCAAGGTGGAGCAAGCGATCTTTCGCGATACGTGGCGTGCGCTCGGCACGTCGAGCGTGGTAGCGCCCAGTTCAGGTATGCCAGTTTGACGCGGGAGCTTCGATGTTTTTTGTTTATGGAACCACCGCCCGAACCTTTAGCGGAACTTTGGAGTAAGCGCCATTTGGACGCATGCGCCATCTATAGCGCGGGTTGTAGCAAACGCTGCACCAGCGGGTGCTGCACCTTCTTCTCGGTGCCGATGGCAAAAAAATGCTCTTGAACACCTTCGCATGTGCCCAGGCGTGTGACGGCGTAGTGGGCCAGCAGGTCGTCATGCACCCACTCGGCCGCCGGAAATACCCCCATGCCGCTGGCGCCAAAGGTTTTGAGCAAGGCGCTGTCGGCAAACTCCCCCACGATGCGCGGGCGAATGGCACGTTGCTCAAACCACTGCTCTATGCGGTCGCGCACGGCCGTATGCGCAGTAGGCAAAAGCACCGGCACCTGGGCCAGGCTTTGCGGAAAATTTTTACTTGCCAGTTTGCGCATGGCACTGGTGCCGTACCAGCCAATCGTCGAAGACCCCAAGTTGTGGCTGTAGAGCTTGATGTTGGGGTTGGCGGGCGCGGGCCGGTCACTGAGCACCACGTCGAGCCGGTGCAGGGCCAAGTCGCCCAGCAGGTCGTCCAGGCTTCCCTCGTGGCATAGCAAGCGCAGGTTGGGCTCGGCCATGGCGGGTGCCATCAGCCGGTGCACCACCAGCTTGGGCAGGCCGTCGCACACCCCCACCGCCAGCCGCACCGAAGGGGTGCTCACCGCATCACGCACCCGCGCGGGCAAGTCTTCACCCAGCTGAAAAATCTGGTCGGCCTGTTGCATGGCGGCCAGGCCCGCATCGGTCAAGACCAGGCCGCGTCCGGCAGGTTTGAGCAGGGCATAACCCAGCGCGCGCTCCAGCTCGCGCACCTGGGCGCTGACGGTTTGAACCGCCATGTCGAGCTTGTCCGCCGCGCGGGAGATACCGCCTTCTTTGGCGACGACCCAAAAATAATAAAGGTGTTTGTAGTTGAAGGGGGTGCTCATGGTCAGTTTTTACAGGAATTTAAATAAGAAATTATCTGCTTTTTAATGATTGATGCAAGCCCTATGCTCGGGCTCTGAATACGCAAGCTAGCCGTCACGAAAGGATAAATCCATGCGCTCCTACCCACGCAACAGCCCTGAAGCCGCCGCACGCATTTTGGCGCTCGTTCTCATTTCGGACGGCCATGTCAGCCGCTCGGAATTGGAAACACTGCAGCAACTCGATGGCGTGCGCCATTTGGGCCTTGATTCGCAAAAATTTCCCGCAATCGTTCAGACGCTTTGTGAGGATCTGCTCATGGAGGGATTCGACGGCCGCTCGATACTGTCCCGCGTGGGTGAGGGGCTGATGGCGTCGTTGATGGCCGAGGTCAATGATGTTGAGCAGCAAGCGCAGGTGCTACGACTTGCGCAACTGGTTGTCCACGCCGATCAGCACGTTTCTGAGGGTGAAAAGGCCATGATCGAGGCGATCAGCGGCATTTGGAAAACCATTTCAGTGGCAGCGGCTGCAGCCAAGGCAAAAAGCAACCGTCCCGCGCTTGCCCTTGCTGATTGAGCGTGATGAAAAACTATATCCAGAGGAACACATCATGAAACACGCTTTTGCCAGCACCCTCAAGACTTTCGCCATGCCCTCGGGCAAAACCGGCCGTTTTTACGCATTGCCGGCGCTGGCAAAGGTGTATCCCAATATCCAACGATTGCCGGTGTCCATGCGCATCGTGCTCGAAAGCGTATTGCGCAACTGCGATGGCAAGAAAGTGACCGCCGAGCATGTGGCCCAAGTGGCCAACTGGAGTCCCAACGACCAGCGCACCCAGGAGATACCGTTTGTCGTGTCCCGCGTCGTGCTGCAGGACTTTACTGGCGTGCCACTGCTGGCCGATTTGGCCGCCATGCGCAGCGTGGCCTTGAAGCTGGGTAAGGACCCCAAGCGCATTGAGCCGCTGGTACCCGTCGATCTGGTGGTGGATCACTCGGTGATGGTGGACCACTACGGCAAAAAAGAACGCGCTGGATCTGAACATGAAGCTGGAATTCCAGCGCAACCGCGAGCGCTACGAATTCATGAAGTGGGGCATGCAGGCGTTTGACACCTTCCGCGTGGTGCCGCCCGGCTTTGGCATCGTGCATCAGGTAAATGTGGAATACCTGGCGCGTGGCGTGCACAAAACCAAAGGCACGGCGAAGGAGGACCCCATTTACTACCCCGACACGCTGGTGGGAACCGACAGCCACACCACCATGATCAACGGGATTGGCGTTGTCGCCTGGGGCTGTGGCGGCATTGAGGCCGAAACCGCCATGCTGGGCCAACCGGTGTACTTTTGACACCCGACGTGGTGGGCTTTGAGCTGACTGGCCGATTGCGCGAAGGCGTCACCGCCACCGACCTGGTGTTGACCGTCACCGAGGTCTTGCGCAAACACAAAGTGGTGGGTAAGTTTGTCGAATTTTGGGTGAAGGCACCCGCTCCTTGGCGCTGCCCGACCGTGCCACCATCGCGAATATGGCGCCGGAATATGGTGCCACCATGGGCTTCTTTCCGGTCGATGAGAAGACCATGGATTACTTTGCAGGCACGGGCCGCACCAAGGCCGAGATCGAAGCTTTTGAGGCCTACTTCAAGGCACAGGGGTTGTTTGGTGTGCCGGGCACCGAAGGTACCGCCGACTCCATGGGCAAGATTGAATACTCGCAAGTTGTCCAACTGACCCTGGGGACGGTCACCCCCAGCTTGGCCGGCCCCAAGCGCCCACAAGACCGTATTGAACTGGGCAACGTTGCGAGCCAGTTTGAGACCCTGTTTTCTAAACCCCAGTCAGAAAACGGCTTTAACCAAAGTGCAAAGGTGTTTCCTGCCCGCTACCCGGTCTGCGGCGCAGGCACACCGAAATCAGAGACGCAAGTGACGATTGGCCACGGCGATGTGCTGATTGCCGCCATCACCAGTTGCACCAACACCTCCAACCCCAGCGTGATGCTGGCAGCAGGGTTGCTGGCCAAGAAGGCAGTAGAGGCAGGGCTGCGGGTCCAACCGCATATCAAGACCTCATTGGCCCCCGGTTCACGCATCGTTACCGAATACCAGACCGAGGCCGGACTACTGCCGTACCTGGAGAAACTGGGCTTTGCCGTGGCGGGCTACGGTTGCACCACCTGCATTGGCAATGCGGGCGACCTGACACCCGAGCTCAACGCTGCCATCACCACCCACAATTTGATCTGCGCCGCGGTGTTGTCGGGCAACCGCAACTTCGAGGCACGCATCCACCCCAATCTGAAAGCCAATTTTCTGGCCAGTCCGCCGCTGGTGGTGGCCTACGCCATTGCCGGTACGGTGAACCGCGACCTGATGACCGAGCCGCTGGGCAAGGGCAAGGGTGGCAAAGATGTGTACTTGGGTGATATCTGGCCCAACAGCAACGAGATCTACCAGTTGCTCAAGTTTGCGCTTAAGGGCCGGGCTTTCCGCGAAAACTACGCCAAGGTCAAAGCCGAGCCCGGTGCGCTGTGGGAAAAAGTCAACGGCGTTGCGGGCCAAGCCTACACCTGGCCTGACAGCACTTACATTGCCGAGCCCCCATTTTTTGCCGGATTTGCTATGCATTCGATAGCTGCTTGCGCACAGCCAGAAAGCGCAAATGGCCAAAATGGCACTGAACTTGGCACGGTTCAGGGGGCGCGCATCATGGCGTTGTTTGGCGACTCCATCACGACTGATCACATATCGCCCGCGGGTTCCATCAAAGAAAACTCACCGGCGGGCCAATGGCTGATCGCCCAGGGTGTACAAAAGGCCGATTTCAACAGTTATGGTGCCCGGCGCGGCCACCACGAGGTGATGATGCGCGGCACCTTTGCCAACGTGCGCATCAAAAACCTGATGATCCCACCTGACCTGGAGGGTGCATGCGAAGAGGGTGGCGTAACCCTCTACCAGCACCAAGGCCCGCACCAGGGCAACAAGATGGCCATTTTTGATGCCGCCATGCAATACCAGTTTGATGGCGTGCCCACCGTGATTTTTGCGGGCGAGGAATATGGCACCGGGTCGAGTCGCGACTGGGCGGCCAAAGGCACCCAGTTGTTGGGCATCAAGGCCGTGGTGGCCAGGAGCTTCGAGCGCATCCACCGCGCCAATCTGGTGGGCATGGGGGTGCTGCCGCTGCAGTTCCAGGGCAACGACTCCTGGGAGTCGCTGGGCTTGAAGGGTAATGAGCGTATTGACGTGATTCCCGATTCAAACCTGACGCCACAGAGCGACGCCACGCTGCGCATTACCCTCGCCGATGGCAGCACCCTGGAACGTACGCTGACGCTGCGCGTGGATACGCCGATTGAGGTGGACTACTACCGCTCGGGGGGCATTTTGCCGTTTGTACTGCGGCAGTTGCTGGCGGACTGAGGCTCACCGGCGCGAAATCGACTCAGCCAACCCGGATTTCACGCTGGCTAAGGCCGAAGTCCTTGAGTAGCTCCAACGCCAAGCCTGGCTTGACGCCCATGCTGGAAGGCTTGAAATTGCGCTTGAAAAATGGTGCAAAGGCGGGGTGGGCATCCGCATCTGCAGGGCCGATACGCCGAAAGCCCATGCTCCACCGGTCAAAACTTCGCTGGGGGATTGATTCGCGCTGAATCAGCAAAATCCCATCATGTCGCGAATCGCTGCGAATACGGGCAAAAGCGGCGTCTACTGATGACTCCTCGCCCTCCAATACCTGCATAAAACAGCCGCCCACATACAACAACATACCTGTCACGGCATGCTCTGTGTTGTACCGAACGGCGGATTCCAGAATGCGGTCCAGCTCAGCACTTTCGTATTGTTTTTTTGCGGTGCTGATGTAAATCAGATGGATGAGTGCCACGATGACCTCCTGCGAATAAAACTCAGCTTTTTCAAGAGTATGAGTAAGAAATTGTCTGCTTTTTCGGAATGGGCTGCAGGCCTATCGTTGCGATTCTATCAACCCACCGGAGAACTTTGAATGCAAGTTATTTTTGAATCCCGCGATGCCGATGGCGCACAAATGCGTGATTTGTCAATCGAGCGGGTGCGCTTTGTGCTGCGCCGCTTAACGCCGCTGGTGCCGCGCGCCAAGGTACAGTTTTCTGACGTCAACGGCCCTCGGGGTGGCGTAGACAAGCGCTGCCAGGTGGAGCTGAGCACCGAGGCCGCTGGAACGGTGGTCATTGCCTCCTTGGCAGGCGACTGGCGTACTGCGCTGGACCGCTCGCTGGGCCGCGCCACCCGGGTGCTCAAGCGCAGCCTGCAGCGCAGCCAGAAGCCGGTTCGCGGTCGCATCGAAAAAATAGCCCTCGATAGTTAACCACTGCAACTTTTCAAGGAAAAAATGCCATGAACAACGCTTATTCACCCCTGCCTTCTGGCAATGACGGCTCATACCGTAATGGTGCATCCACTGCCGGCGAATTGCATTCCGCCGATGTCAAACGGGTTCTGCGCAATACCTACGCGCTGCTGGCCATGACGCTGCTGTTCAGCGCGGGGGTGGCTGTTGCCACACTGAGTTTGCAGCTGCCTGCTCCGGGTCTGATACTGACCCTGGTGGGTTACTTTGGCTTGCTCTTCGCGGTGCATAAGTTGCAAAACAGTGGCTGGGCATTGCCGGCAGTTTTTGCGTTGACCGGCTTTATGGGCTACACCCTGGGGCCGTTGTTGACGCAATCTCTGGCCTTGCCAGGCGGTGCGCAAACGGTCACGTTGGCGCTGGCCTCTACGGGTGCTACGTTTCTGGCGCTCTCGGGCTACGTACTGACGACACGACGTGACTTCAGCTTCATGGGCGGCTTCCTGTTTGTGGGGATGGTCATCGCGTTGATCGCCGGCGTTGCGGCGGTGTTTATGCACATTCCAGCCCTGGGGCTCGCCGTGTCGGCGATGGTTGCCTTGCTGTCGGCGGGACTGATTTTGTACGAAACCAGCCGCATTGTGAATGGGGGAGAAACCAATTACGTAATGGCCACGGTGGGCCTGTATGTGTCGGTATTCAACCTGTTTACCAGCCTGCTAAGTCTGTTTGGTCTTGGTGGATCGAACGACTGATGACTTATTGAAAGGAAATTTCCATGAAATGCCCTAGTTGCCCCGAAACCACTTTGGTTATGGCCGAGCGCCAAGGTGTCGAAATTGATTACTGCCCCTCCTGCCGTGGTATCTGGCTGGACCGAGGGGAGCTTGACAAACTTTTGGAGCGGGCGGTCTTCGCATCCGCACCGGCCCCTGCGCTAGTGTCGCAAAGTCGCAAGCAACCCGACTTTGAAGACTCTGACTTCCGTAGCGGGCAGCGCTACCAACAGGGCCGCAAGAAGTCATGGCTGAGTGAAATTTTTGACTGAAATCGGACCGGCAGTGATGCGACGGCCATCGCCGCCACCTATGAATCGTCTACCCAACAAAAGGAGCTACCCGTGCGTAAATACCCCCAAAATAGTCCGCAATCTGCGGCGCGAATCATTGCCCTGACCATCGTTGCCGATGGCGATTTGGGCCAGCCCGAACTCGCACTCCTCGATGAACTGGAGGTGCATGCGCAACTGGGCCTTGAGCGCGAAGCATTACACGAAGTGTTTGACAATTTTTGTGCCGATTTGCTGTCCGGCAACCGGCTCGTGCGCTCGGGTGATTGCCCGGTAGACGATTACACCCTGGTGGAATTACTCGATGAGATTGACGCCCCGGCACTGCGCCGCCAGGTGCTGGACTTGTGTGTTCGCGTGGCCGAGGCCGATGACCATGTGGCTGACGGCGAATCTGCCGTTTTGGTGGCGGCGGTGGCGCACTGGGGCTTGCAGCATCAAATGCTGCGGGCGGTTGAAGCGCTCTGATTGGGGGTACTGCCGCTGTTGCCCGCACTGCCGCACTGCGCGGGGTAGATGGTTTGCAGCGCCTGCACCAGCGCATCCACGTCGCCCTGCGTGTTGTAGCCCTGCACCGAGATGCGCACAAACAAGCGACCTTGGTGCGTGGTGACGGGAATTTCAATTCCAAACCCCTGCTGCAGGCGCCGCCCCAACTGTGTGGCGTCCATGGTGGGCACGGGGAGCGCCACCATCTGGCCAAAGTCGGCATCGCCGCAGATCGGCTCCAGACCGGTGTGGGCACTGAGGCGGGCCAGCGTTTCGGCTGCAATGCAGTGGCAGCGCCGCTGCACCTGCGGCCAGTGGTGGCGCGCCTGAAAGGCAATGGCCGCCGGCACGGCCAGAAAGGCGGCAATATCGCGCGTGCCCTGCCACTGCATGTGCCGCTCCAGCAGCGTGGTGCCCGTGTAAGCCGCGTTGCCCTGGGTGCCACTGGTATCGGCGGCGTAGCCCCAGCTGATGACTGGCGCGTGCAGCAGCGCGTGGTGTTCACGGCGCACGTGCAAAAAGGCCGATCCCTTGGGCGCGCACAGCCATTTGTGGCAGTTGCCGGTGTAAAAGTCGGCGCCCAGTGTGTCCAGGTTCAGCGGGATGTGGCCGGGCGCATGGGCGCCGTCAATCAGCGTCAAAATGCCCGCCGCGCGGGCGCGTTGCACCAGTTCGGCAATGGGAAAGATCAGCGCCGTGCCGGAGGTGATGTGGCTTAAAAAAAGCACCCGGGTGCGCGGTGATACACCGGCCCACACCCGCTCGGTAAATTCGGCGGCGCAAAACGGCAGGGGAATCTCGGCGCGCACCATGCGGGCGCCGGTGTGCTGGCACACCCAGTCCCAGGTCGCTTCACAGGCACCGTATTCGTGGTTGGTGGTCAGAATCTCGTCGCCCGGCACCAATGTATGTTCAGAGGCCAGCGAGCGCGCTACGGTGTTGACGCCGGTGGTGGCGTTGGGCACACACACCAGGTCTTGCGTTTGCGCGCCCAGGTACTGCGCCAGCACCGCGCGGGCCTCGGTCAGCAGGGTGCCACTGCGCCGCCCCAGAAAGTCCACCGGGTTGCGCTCCATCTCGCGCTGCCATTGGTGGTAGTGGTCAAACACTTCGGCCGGGCAGGCGCCAAAGGAGCCGTGGTTCAAAAACACCTGGGTGGGGTCGAGCAGGAAGAGGTTTTTCATGCTGCCAATGTAGCCGCGCTGGCGTACCGGAGCAGGTGCAGGCCAAGCACGTGTATGCATTGGTTGGTTTGTACGGCATAGCGCCGTATAATTTATGGCCGGAGAGATCAAACCATGCCACAAGCCAACACCACAGCCCGCCTTGAAGCCAGAATCAGCGTTGACCTGCATTCCATGCTCAAACGCGCGGCCGAACTGCAAGGGCGCACCATGACGGACTTTGTGGTTGCTGCTGTCCAAACTGCCGCGCAGCAAGCAATTGAGCAGGCCGACGTCATCCGCCTATCGCTAGCCGATCAAGTCTGTTTTGCTGAGGCGCTTATCGCTCCACCACCGCCTACCGAAGCCCTGAAGCGCGCGTTTGTGCGCCGGAGCAAACTCCTGCGCACAGAATGAGCGACGCGCCCTTTCGCGTCGTTGCGCTTGGCGTGGGGCATGATCGCGCGGCTTTCCACAGTGGGTCCCTGCCGCTGGATCGCTATTTGAAAGAGCAGGTGACCCAGGACATGCGCCGACGCATGGCCGCCTGTTTTGTCGCATTAACTGACGAGCAGCGCGTCGTGGGTTTTTACACGCTTGCATCGGCCAGTCTGCTGCTCAATGGCCTGCCGCCACACATGATTAAAAAGTTGCCACGCTATCCAACGGTCCCGGCGGTACGCTTGGGTCGTTTAGCCGTCGATTTTTCGTTCAAGGGGCAAGGCCTGGGCGGCGCGCTGCTCGCCGATGCGCTTGACCGTGCCGTCCGGTCTGAGATAGCCGCCTACGCTTTGCTGGTGGATGCCCTGGACAGCGCTGCGGTGGCTTTTTACCAGCATCACGGGTTCATTGCGCTTGCCGATTCGCCTATGAAACTGTTCTTGCCGCTGGCTACGGCCTTTCCGGCAAGAAGGTAAATGCCCGACCCAACAGGCGAGACTGGGTGGCACGCCTTTTTGCGCCGTGTCCCCCGCCCGCTTTGCGGGCTCCGCCTTTACCTACGCAAAACGACTTCCCGCCCAGCCTCTCAGACTGGTGTGCCCGGGCGTAAGAAATCCCGTATCGCCACCAACGTGGCCTCGGGCGCCTCGGTCATTTGGTGGTGGCCCACGGGCAGATTGACCACTTGCAGTGCTTTGCCCGCAGCGTGGGCGGCGGCGATCAGGCTGTGGGCGGCACGGGGCGGGGTCATCTGGTCTTTGGCGCCCAGCACCACCAGTACCGGGCAGGTAAGGGCGTGCAGGGCCGCTTCGCCATGGGCGTACTGGTTGCAGGCCATAAAGCCGCGGTGCAGCAGGTTTACGCCCGGGTTGCCCGCCTGTATGCGCCGCCCCAGTGCCAGACTGGCGCCAAACACCCACGTGCCCGGCCCTAGGGTGGAGGGCGGTGGCGCCAGGGTGCTGCGCGAAAACACGTTGATGCGTCGCAGCGCCTGCTGCGGGTCGTGCAGCGCCTCGTTGAGCAATGTTTCGGACACCTGCATGGGGTAGGCGGTGCCCACCAGCACCAGGTGGGTGACGCGCTCCTTTAGCTGGGACGCTGCCTGCAGCGCAATCAGTGAGCCCCAGCTATGCCCCACCAGCGCAGCCTGCTGCACGCAAGCGGCGTCGAGCAGGGCTGCAACCCATTCAGCAGCGGCTTCCACGCTGGCCGGTGCCTCGCCCGCGCTGCGGCCATGGCCCGGCAAATCGACCGCCAGCACGTTAAAGCCGTGGTGGGCCAGGTAGCGGCTTTGCAAGACCCACACGCTGTGGTCGTTAACCACGCCGTGGATGAACACCACCGTAGGCAGCGCGGCGTCAAATGGCTTGCCGCCGGTGTAGCAGTAGGTGGGGGCGTTGGCTACGGTGAGGTACATGGATCAGGAGGGCTTTGGGCCGTTTGCGCACGGCTGGTGTGCGGCAAGAGCTATTATTCTGATAGTGAATTTGTCTCGCGTTCTCCCGCTGCATCTTTCTACTACTGCACCGACCGAAAGGAGATGGAACTGCACAGCCCTAGTGGGCAGCATTATGGAGAAGGGGAAGTACACCGGCGCAGTGACGTGGGGATTGGTGATGTAGGTGCCTTTGGGATCTATTAGGTGCCTTCATTTTGGGTCATTATTGCTCTCAAATACATAGCGCACTGCGAACGCCAGACCTGCCGAAACGGCAAAAATCATACCCAGAACCGATTCCAACGCGGCGAAGCGCTAGCCTCTGGTTTGACATCATTCGCTGCACGCAAACCTGAATCGGCCCATCGTCCAGCGCGGTGCGGTCTGGGGTAGGTAAAAAAAGGAAGGCACCATCCAGGCGCCTTTTTGCGTTCACCGCGGGCTACTTCGATTTGCGGCGGCTGCGACTGCCCATCACACCTAGCCCAGCCAAAAGCATGGCGTAAGTTTCGGGTTCCGGAACAGCTGCAATGGTGTAACTATCAGTCGAATCCATGCGGGAAAAACCGACATGAATCGATTGCGTGGTTGGGAGTGAATAGGTAGACAAGCTCGAAGTGAGGGGAGAGTAAGCCCCGGACGATGCAAAGGTCACCACGGGTGTGGCGAGTGATAACGTCGAACCAGAAAACGCCAAGTCGAAGCTGAAGCTGTCCGGCCCGCTGCTGATGTTGCCGCCATTGGGCTCGCTCGCACGGGTACTTTCCGTCCAGGCCAATGTCATGCCTGTGTCGAATACATCAATCGAAAAGTTCCAACTTTGATCCGCCCACCGCGCCAGCGCCACCAGCAACTTATTCACAGTTGGTGATCCTTGGTAGTTGAAGGCAGCAGTGACTGTGTTCCCGGAAAAACCAGCGTGCGCAGCGGTACTTGTGGCCAAAACGAGTGCGAGTACCAGAGTTGAATTTTTGAAAGTAGTCATGAGAAGTTCCTTGTATGGGTGTTGACCCGTGTCAACGCTTGCATTTCAGCACATTAAGTGGGCACTGCAATAGCCCGTTCGGACTATTGTTATGTGCTACGGCCAACGATTGCACATCGTGCAGGTGGGGCAGTGTCGGATGAATAACCAGGACAGTATGGGGTTTGGAGCACAAGGTAACCCCTGTACGGGCGTTGCCCTTCCTTATGTGTTGACCTGTATCAAGCCATCGAACCTACCTAGGCTGAACAATCCACCGTTGTTGTTAATCGTCGGAGATCACTTGATGCTGCAAATCCGTATTCACGGCCGGGGAGGCCAGGGCGTGGTGACGGCGGCCGAAATGCTGTCGGTCGCTGCCTTTGAGCAAGGGCGCCACGCGCAGGCGTTTCCCAGTTTTGGCTCGGAGCGCACGGGTGCGCCGGTGATTGCGTTTTGCCGTATGGACGACCAGCCCATTCGCTTGCGTGAACCTATCCTGGCACCCGACGTATTGATTGTGCAAGACCCCACGCTGCTGCACCAAGTGGATGTATTCCAGGGCCTGCAGCCGGACGGCTATGTGCTCATCAACAGCCAGCGCAGCTTTCATGACTTGGGGTTGGCTGATATGGAGGCGCGTTTTCGCCGTGAGCGCCTGACCACGCTTCCCGCCTCCGACATTGCACGCAAGCACTTGGGGCGGCCTTTGCCCAATGCGGTCTTGCTGGGTGGTTTTGCGGCGCTGTCGGGCCTGATTACGCTGGACGCGGTGGCCCACGCCATCCGCTCCCGATTCACAGGCAAGGTGGCAGAGGGCAATGTGGCTGCCGCTTCTGAGGCCTATGCCTATATTCAACGCGAGATGGAGGAATTGGCCCATGCTCAAACAAACTGAAGGTTCCCACGCGGTAGCCGAAGCGGTGGCCCTGTGCCGCCCGGACGTGATCTGCGCCTACCCCATCTCCCCGCAGACCCACATTGTGGAAGGCCTGGGCGAGCTGGTGAAAGACAGCTCACTCACGCCTTGCGAGTTCATCAACGTGGAGAGCGAATTTGCCGCCATGAGTGTGGCCATTGGCGCAAGCAGCGCCGGTGCCCGCACCTACACCGCCACGGCCAGCCAGGGTCTGCTGTTTATGGCTGAGGCGGTGTACAACGCATCGGGCCTGGGCTTGCCCATTGTGATGACGATTGCCA
>JADJZE010000022.1:7500-209131 GCA_016719405.1 Candidatus Aalborgicola lynettensis | reverse complement strand
GATGCGGTCTTCTTCTGCTTCCGAGAGCAAGGTTTTCTGGTTCTTGCCGTCCTTGACCCTTGTGCCGAGACCGGAGGCGTCGATCAACACCACGTCGGTTTTGTTGGCCGCATCGATGAACAAAATGGAGACGTTGGTGCCGGTGGTGGCGAAGATGTTGCTGGGCATGGAGACCACGCCCGCCAGCATTTTGTTATCCACCAGATGCTGGCGGATGCCTTTGTCGATGCCGCTTTGCGCGGTGATAAATCCGGTTGGCACCACCACGGCGGCTTTGCCGCCGGGTTTCAAGGAATAAATGATGTGCTGCAAGAAGAGCTGGTAGATGGCCATCTTGTCCTTGGCCTGCTTCGGAATATTCGGCACCCCGGCGAAGAACGCTCCTGATGCTCTTTGAGTCCAGCTCATTCCTGAAAGTCGGAGAAATCCATCTTGAACGGAGGGTTGCTGACGATGTAGTCAAACTTTCAGCGCCTTTCCACCCCGGTGGTAGGGGTGGAGCATGGTGTTGCCCTGATGATGTTGGGGATGGAATGCACCAGGTTGTTCAAAATCAGGTTCAGGCGCAGCAAGCTGGAGGACTTTTGCGAGATGTCTTGCGAATAGATGCTGCAGCGCTGCTCGCCGATGGCGTGGGCAATGTTCATCAGCAGCGTGCCCGAGCCCGCTGAAGGGTCGTAGCAGCTGACGTTGTTCACCTTGCCACGCACTGCTTCGGGCACCAAGATGGCGGCCATGATCTTGGCCACGGCGTGCGGGGTGTAGTACTCGGCGTATTTGCCGCCGCTGTCTTTGTTGTAGTCCTTGATGAGGTATTCAAACAGCGCAGCGTAGAAGTCGTACTTCTCGTTAAAGATGCGCTCAAAGCTGAAGTCGCCCAGCTTGTTGATGACGGCGCGGCAAAAGGCGTCGCGCTTGGAGGGGTCGGTGATGAATTCGCTGACGCGGTCGAACAAGGTGATCTTGGCGCCGCCATCGGTCTTGACGGCGAAGATGTCGTTGTTGGTAATCGCAATGTCGCGCAGGGTGTCGTCGAACAGCTTGGCGAATTCCGGTGCGTTCTGGCGGTTCCACAGGTGGGCGATGAAGTGCTCGGGTTTGAGGCGGGCAGTGTCCGGCCCCATCTGCAGTTGCAGCATGTCTAGGTCATTGGCGCTCAGTGCAGCAATGGCGGCTTCCCAGCTCTCGGCCTTGGCAAGCTCGGGCCGGATTTTCTTGGCTTGATAAGCGAACTTGTCGTTCAGGAACTTGTAAAGAAAGACCTGGGTGATGATCTTGAATTCATTGCCATCGTTGCCCAAGCCGTAGGCGGCACAAATGGCCTTGAGGCTGTCGATCAGTTCGCGGGTGAGTTGTTCAAATTGTTGGGTTACCAAACTTGTGCTCCAGGCTGGCCACCGCCCATGCGGGTGCCAGCAAAAAATTCATTCATGTATTCGGACACCACCAGCCTATTGATGCTGCGGGTGGCGTCGGGGGTGAGTTTGATGTGCTGGCGGGTAGCAAACTCGCCAATCACGATGGGTTGCATCATTCGTCTCAAAATAGCTTTCATTGTTCAGCAACTGGGTGTTTTGCAATACCTGTTCGTCGGCCTGCGCTTTGACGCCGACCAGTGCTTCGAACAACTTGCGTTCAGTTTGGGTGGAATCACCTTTCTTGCAAGCGCTTGTGGATGCGGGTGTATTTGGCATCGCCCCGGTATTTGGCGCGCAGCTGGTTGTTTTGGCGGTTCAGCTCTTTGACCTTGTCGTGGATGGCATTGAGCGCGCCGATGTTCGCGGTCATGTCTTCCTGGCTGACTTCGCTGAGTTTCTTTTTCTTGAATAGGCGTTCCAACTCTTCGCGCAGGGTGATGAACTTGGGGTCTTGCTGGTCAAAGTTGTCTGCCAGGGCTTCGCGGGTTTGGCGCAGGGTGTTCTTCAGCTTGTCGGCCAGTACCAGCTCTTCTTCGCGAATCTTGGCGAATTTGAAGATCACATCCTCCAGCGCGACGTTGAGCAGTTGGCTGGTATCGGTGGCGGACTCGATGCTGTCTTTCAGGTTGAGCAGGTCCAGGTGGTTACTGGTTTCGCGGTACAGCTGGCCCAGCTTGTGGAAATCCAGCTGCTGCAACATCGCATATTCGCCTTGGAGGCGAATCAGGTTGTAGAGGTTGCGGGCATCGCCCAGAGCTTTTTTAGTGACAGCACCGTAGCGCGGTCTTGGAATCTGGCTGAGTTGCTTGGAAAACTCTTCGGCATTTTCGATATTGAAGCTGAACAGAATGTCCTTGATGGCTTCAATTTCTTGCGTGATTTCTTCGGCTGACTTGAACAGGTTGGAATAGTGTTCGATCTCGTCGCCCAGCTCGGACTGCAGCTCGTCAAAGTAGTCTTTGTTGGTTTTGTCGAATTCCTTCCGGATGTCGGCAAAGTCCACCACGTAGCCGTAGCGGAATTCCTTGTAGGTGCGGTTGACGCGGGTAAGGGCCTGCAGCAGGTTGTGGGCTTTGATGATGCGGCCAAGGTACAGCTTTTTCAGGCGCTTGGCATCAAAGCCGGTGAGCAGCATGTTGTAGACAAACAGGAGATCGATCTTGCCGGCCTTAAAGTCTTCCACCCAGTCTTTGCGCTCGTCTTTGCTGCCTACATCGTGCAGGATGAGTGCAGCACTTTTCACGCGGTTGGCAAGCTGCGCACGTTCTGCGTAACTTCCGACGGGGGCGGTTGCAAATAGGGCTTGCCCTGAATCGTGGGCCACCACCGCAGACGACGCGGGCTGCGCATACACCGCTGTGAAGATGCGGAACATTTCTTTGGCCTGATCCGCACTGTCACAGATCACCATGCCGCCAATACTGGCGTCGCCCAGCGCACTGCGGCTTTTCTCAAAGTCACGCACGATGTAATCGAGCATGGGCTCGACGAACGTTGGATGGGAGTAGATCAGTTTGCGATCCACATCCCCCTGCTTTAGGCGCACCGTGGCGAGGGCCTCTTGTAAAGACAGCTTGTAATTGGTGGCAATTTCTTCGCGGATCAGCCGCAGGGTATAGCCATCGGCAATGGACGCGTTGTAGTAGTACTTGTGGATGTAGTCGCCAAACAGAGCGCGGGAGTTGTAGTCATCGCCCAGCAAAGGCGTGCCGGTCAGGCCAATCTTGATGGCGTTGCGGTCGGACTGGCTGAGGTTGGCCAGAAAACTGCCCTGCGGGTTGTAGCTGCGGTGCACCTCGTCTAGGAAATAGACGCGTTGGATGCTGAAGTCGTAATCTTCAGCGCGCACCACATCGGGGTCATCCTGAAACTTCTGGATATTGACCACGGTGATTTCAGGCTTGCCGCTGTGGTTGTGCAGCACCTGCGTGGTCTTGATGTCGCGGGCGAACGCTTCACGGCTGTCGATGGTGTGCACCACCAGCCCACGCCCGGCGAACTCGCGCTGTGCCTGCGTGGCCAGATCAAGACGATCGACGATGAAGTAGAACTTAGGGATGACGCCTTTGCGCTGGAAGTAATCGGTAAGGAAACGGGTGTTGTAGTACGCCAGCGCGGTTTTGCCACTGCCCTGTGTGTGCCAGATGATGCCTTTCTTGACGCCAGCGTCGAGTTTTTTCTCGATGGCTTTTGTGGCGAAGAGCTGGGGATAACGCATGACGTGCTTTTGCAAGCCATCGCTTTCATTGACATATGCCAGCGCAAACCGGAGCAGAAAAGCCAATCGGCCACGGCTGAACAAGGACGTACAAATGCGGTTGGTGGGCGTATCTGGTGACTTGTTGGTCAAAAACTCCGGGCTGTGCTTGATGACGTTGAGGTTGTTGTCGCGTAGCACTTCGTTTTCGAGCGCGTCATCTTCATTTGCAAGAAGCTGGGCGATGTCGAGAGTTTCCTCTTCACGGAAGTAGTTGAAGACCGGCGAGTCATAGGAGGGGCTAGCGTAAAACGCGCCCTCAATCGGCTGCGGCGACCCATCTTTGTACTCCATATTGTTGGAGAAGACCATCAACTGCGTGATGTTGATGAAGCGCCTGAATTTCGGGTTGCGGCTGCGCGTGATGATGCGGTTGCGTTCGGCCAGAACGCCTTCGCGGTTGTTGGGTTTTTTGACTTCGATGAAAGCCAGCGGCATACCGTTAATGAGCAGGGTTATGTCGGGGCGAAATTCGTCATCGCCGTTTTTGCAGGTCAGCTCTGTAACAACATGGCACCTGTTATCGTCGAAATTTTCGAAGTCGATTAGACGGATGCCAGAACGCTCGGTGAGTCGGTCGTAGAAAGCCTTGCCGAGATCTTCGTTATCAAGAAGAAGTTTGACGTCGGCCAGCAGGCGGGCGACATTTTCCGAACTCAATTCAGGGTTGATTCGGGCTATGGCTTCGGTGAAAAGTGCCGGAAAGATGTTGGTGTCAATGTCCCAAACGGCATCTTTCAGAGACAGATAGCGGTAGCCAAGCCTAACCAGGTGCAGGATGCACGGAATCTTGACCCGTGAGTCTTCGCTGAAAACCATCAATTCCTTCCCCCTCGCATCGAAGTTCTTATTCACTCAGTAACGCAATGTACCTTGCATAACTGTAGCTTCTGTTTTTCTTCTGCCCCGTTACTTTGACCACGATGCCCAAATCTTCCAGCACCTTCACCGCCGCAATGGCGGTCGGGAAGCTGGTCGATGGTGAAGCGGGCATCATGGTCAGCACTTTGAACCGGCGGTAGTGCTCGGCCTGGTGTTGTTTCAGGTACCATTGATCTGGCGCGAGTTCAAATTCGAAGTGCAACTTTATGAATAACGGATTGAAAACGGCCTACCACCGCAAGTTCCAAAAACACCTGGGGCATGACCGGCCCACAGAGATGGTGATCATTGACGGACTCGACACCAGTTGGGTCACGGTGATGCGCTTTTCCGATTGGGTGAAACGCGAGGTACCCGATGCCTGGCTGCAGCGCGATTACCTGCCGCGCTTCAAACCGGAGTAGGGCGCTGTGCACGCCGTACCACAGCCCCGGTGCATGCCCGCGGGCGGCACCACGCTGTGCCGCCTGGGCATCCGGTTGAAAGGCCAATGTGCTGCTGGCCGCGGGGCTGGTCTGGCTTTCTGGGTTTGGATTGACCCCGTATGCATGGGCCGATGAGCCCAGCGACCTGATGCGCTGGCCCTGGCCGACGCACCCCAGCCACTGCTACGGATGCCATGCGCGACTGGCAAGGTTTTGCCGAGCTGGCGTTTGGCCAGTACACCGCGCCCAACGGCGTGGTGACTTCCAACCATCGCCTGTCGCTGGATGTGCAGTTGGACACATCCATAGCCCCCCGTTGGCGCGCCGTATTGGCCGATCGGCTGGACATGAAATGGCCCGCGCAAATTGGCGATGAGCACCGCATCAACACCCTGAAAGAAGCCTACGTGAGTTGGCAGGCCAGTGATGAGCGCCTGCTGGATCTGGGGCGCGTTAACGTGCGCAATGGCGTGGCCTCTGGCTACAACCCGACCGACTATTTTCGCAACGGCGCCGTGCGCTCGGTCGTTTCGAGCGACCCCGGTAGTCTGAAGAAAAACCGCCTGGGCAGCGTGATGCTGCGCGGCCAGACCCTGTGGAACGGCGGCTCACTCACCGCGCTGGCGTCGCCCAAAATGGCCGAGCAGGCCAGCGACACCGCCTTCAGCCCGGACTACGGTGCCACCAACAACCAAAATCGCTGGATGCTGACTCTTAGCCAGCGGCTCACCGACAAGATTGCGCCCCAGTGGTTGGTGTACGGCGAAGACCGCCAGCCTGCGCAATTGGGAATGAACTTGACCACGCTTGCGGGAGATGCGACGGTCTTCTTTGTGGAATGGTCCGGTGGGCAAAGCCGCTCGCAGTTGTCGCAAGCCGGTCTGGCGGCGGACGACACCAGTTATCACCAGCGCGCAGCCGGTGGGGTGACCTATACCGCCCGCAACAAACTTTCCATGACGCTGGAAGTCGCCTACAACGACGCGGCACTGCACGCCGACGAGTGGGATGCATTGCAACGCGGCTGGCCCTTGGCCTACGCCCAGTACCGCCTGTGGGCGCAAGCCGCGCAGGAGTTGCCCACGCGCGACATGTTGGGTCTGTACGCCAACTGGCAAGACGCCGTCGTCCCGCACCTGGACCTGAGCGCCATGCTGCGCACCAACCGGGCAGACAACAGCCGCACCCACTGGGTAGAGGCTCGCTACCACTGGAGTCATACCGATGTGGCGCTGCAACTGCAGGTCAACAGTGGCGGCCCGCTAAGCGACTTTGGTGCGACGCCGCAGCAGCGCATCTGGCAAGTGTCATTGCGCCAGTATTTTTGAGGCGGACAGCGGCGGGGCTTCGTGGCTGCGCCACAGGGTTTTGGCCGTGGGGCCGCTGTCGCGCTGGACGATGGAGCGGTCTTCCACCACCGATTGGTCTTGCCGCTGGCGCCCTTGTACCTGAAAGTACCGTGAACCCACGTCGTGCAGGGTGTCGGTCAGCACGTCCGAGGAGCCGCCAAGCAATGTGTTGGCATCGGCCAGCAGCTTGAAGTGGTTGCGCTGGCGGGCGTTGACCAGCTGTTGTGCACGGGCCATGTCGAGCTGCGGCACGCTGGCCGATAACACCAATGCGCTGGCAGTGTTGATGTTGAGCAGGGTGCGCTGGGGCAGTAACGTAATGTGGGGCTGCAGCGCGGCCAGTGTGGGAGCCGACAGGCCCAACCAGGCCAGGTGCTCCACCCGCTGGGGTGCAAGGGGTGCGTCGGGCTTGCTGGTGTCCTGCGAGAGCAGTAGGTTGTTGGCCATCAGGGCCAACTCTTCGGGCGGCAAGCCCAAAAGCTCAAACAGCTTGCCAAAGGCCTGCAGATGGGTCTCGGATACCTTGGTACCGTCCACCAGGTTGGTCACGTTCATGCGGGCCTGCAAGTCGGTAATCTGGCCCGAGAGAAAGACCTGTGTCGCGGTATCGGACTCAACGGCCGCGCCATTGCTGTCGGCGGCCAGAAAGGACGACAGCCGCGCCTCGGCCAGTGGCACGGACCAGGGTTCGGCCAGGTGGTCGGCACCGCCCGCGCGGGCGTCTTCGATCAGAATCGGGCGCGCCCAGTCGAGCGCGCCGGTCAGTACCCAGCGCGCCTGCAATTGCATGCGCTCGGCCGATTCAACTTCGACATTGCGCCACTGGCGCCACAGCGCGCCCGCCGCCAGACCGGCCACCAGCGTGACGGTCAGCAGTGCCGCCAGCAAGGCGGCGCCACGTTGCGCAGCGAGGGGCGGGGTGGGTGTCATCGACCGGGCCCCAAGGTGCCGCGCATCCAGTCACGCGTGAGGGTGCCGCCAAGGGCCGAACCCGGTGGAAGGGTCAGCACCAGGCGCACCGCATCGAAGGGCGCGGGCGCGGGGGGGATGGGTGCCGATGCGCCGCTGGCCGGTGTCGGCGCGGTGCTGGGCGTGGCGGTGGCGCCGACCGCCCAGGCGCCGTTGCGGTGGGTCAGAACGCTCCACTGCTCTACCGGGGTAATCGCCACTTCGAACTGGCGCTGCGCATCGCCCGGGTTGCGTGCCCACTGGCTGGCCTGGGTGCGCGCAACCTGCAAGGCGGCGCGGGTGGTCAGCGGGGGAGACTGCCAGCGCAACCATTGGTTGACGCCCTTGTCGGACCGCACCGTCCAGGCCACCAGCAACAGGCCGGCGCCCGGCGCTTGGGTGCTGTAGCGGGTGATGCGCAGTGTGTTGCCATCCCAGTCCAGCGCCGGGTTGGGTGCCAGTGCCACCTGGGCGTCCAGATCGGCCGCCCATTGCGCCAGGCCCGCTTGCAGCGTGAGCAAGGCGTCGCCGCGCTCCTGGATGTGGCTGTGCGCACGGGTCATGGCATCGAGTCCGCGCCAACTCACCAGCGCCATCAGCGCCAGAATGGCCAGCGCCACCAGCAACTCGATGAGCGTAAAGCCCCGGTTGGATGCGCGCATCAGTAGCGTCCCATCACAGTGGACAAGGCCAGCAGGGGCGTTTCGCCATCGGCCACCTGGGCCTGTACCCGCACAAAATTGGGATTGGGGGTGGGGCGCACCGACAGGTGCACGGTCCATTCGCGTCCGGCCTGCACGCAGCTCTGGGTGTCGTCGCCTATGGGGGGCATCATGCGGTTCAGGCGCAGGCCAATCAGGGTGTTTTCGGCGCACAACTGGGCCAGCAGCATGTTGGACTGGCGCTCGGCGTTGGCCGTTAGCGCACCCGTGGCGCGTGCGCCGGCAGCCAGGGCCAGCGCCACAATGCTCAACGCCACCAGCACCTCAATGAGCGTGAAGCCCCGTGTGCGGCAGATGCGTGGTGGCCGTCATGGCGCGCCATCCGCCGCATTGGTCTGTACCGCAAACGGGCGCACGCCGTCGGTGGCCAGGGTCAGGCGGGTTTGGGGGGAAGAGATGGATACGAGCACAATTTTCTGTGGCCCGATGATGGGCTCCGGCCCCAGCAACAGCGTGGTTGCATCGGCACGCACATCGTTGCCCAGCCAGTTGCCGGGCAGGGCGCCGACGGGCAGGCCTTCAAACACAAAGCCGGTTTCGGTGCTGCGCCAGCGCACCGGGCTGGCGCGCATGCGCGACTGCGCGCGCGCAGACTCCAGCAGCGCACCCAGGCGCTGGGCTTCACGCTCCAGCGCGGTGACACTGCCATCGCGCAGCGACAACGCCACGCCAGCGGTGGCCAGCGCCATGATGGCCACCACCACCATCAGCTCCAGCAGCGTAAAGCCACGGTTGCGTTGGCGCGTGGGGGCGTCAATTTCCCGCCGGGCCGCCCCAAGGGAAATTAGCCCCCCTGGGGGGCAGCGACCCGCGCAGCGGCGGAGCGTGGGGGCGCCAATTTCCCGCCGGGCCGCCCCAAGGGAAGTTAGCCCCCCTGGGGGGCAGCGACCCGCGCAGCGGTGGAGCGTGGGGCTGTTTACCGCCGGGCCGCCCCAGCAAAACGCGCCCCTTGGGGGCAGCGCCGCACGCAGTGAAGCGTGGGGGCTATATCAACCTCAATCCCAACTGCCAACGTCGGCATTTTTGCCCTCACCCCCGGCCTGGCCGTCGCCACCGAAAGACAACACATCAATCTCGCTATGCACGCCGGGGTTCAGGTATTGGTAGGGGTTGCCCCAGGGGTCTTTGGGCAACTTGTCCACATAGGGCTTCCAGTTGCCGGGGATGGGGCCTGCGGAGGGTTTGGCGACGAGGGCCTGCAGTCCCTGTGCCGCCGTAGGGTAGCGCTGGTTGTCCAGCCGGTACAGCTTGAGCGCCTGCATCAGGTTGTTGACGTCGGTTTTGGCGGCGGTGACACGGGCGTCATCGGCGCGGTCGAGCACATTGGGCACGATCAGCGCGGCCAGCACACCGATGATGACCAGCACCACCATCAACTCAATAAGGGTAAAACCCTGCGAAATACGGCGTCGAACAGATTGAAAACGGGACATACAAAAAGTGGGTTGAAAAGTGGGTTGTGGGTTAAAGGGTGGGGCCATCATAATCTCGCCATGCAAACAAATCTTCATCGTGTGTGGCCGGTACGTATTGCAACCTTCGTGGTCTTTGCGGTGGCGGCTGCCAGTGCGGCCTTTTGGTCTCTCAAGGTGTGGGGCGTCAGCCAGCCGGGGCGCGCCGGGCTGGCTACGGTGGCCAGTGCGCCGCCGCTGGATCCGCAAGGCCTGGCGCAGGTACTGGGTGGCGGAGCCGCTGCGCTGCAGGTGACCGACGTGCCGATCGCCGCCAGTAGCCGGTTCGTGCTACAGGGTGTGGTGGCCGATACGGCCCACGCGGGTGCCGCACTGGTGGCGGTGGATGGCAAACCCGCCAAGCCGTTTGCGGTGGGTGCCGTGGTGGACGGGCGCTTGTTGCTGCAATCGGTTGAGGGACGCCGCGCCATGTTGGCCAGCACCATGGAGGGCGCACCGGAGGTGACGCTGGAGTTGCCGCAGCCGGGTAAATAACCTCTATAGTTGCTACTAAATTTGTAGCTGGTTGCGCCCGTCCTACGTGCGCAAATAGCCTTTTTGATGCGTGTCCTGTTAGTCGATGGCGGCGCTCCAACGGTCGTCCCAAGGCTTTTCAGCGCGCGGCGGTCGCGTTTGGTGGGGCGCCCATGCGCAATGGTGTGGGCGGGCTCAGGCGATAGACGCTGCTGCTCTTGCTCCGCCAAACGCCGCGCCTGGCTCTCCGGCGTTTCGGCATACAGTGTCTGCGCCACCGGTGCCGGGCCACGTTGTTCGCTAATGCCCAGAATCACCACGGTCTTGCGGATGGAGGCCTGCCAGATGTCCAGCGTGTCGCCCACCTTCACCTCGCGCGACGGTTTGACATCTTTACCCTCCACCTGGGCGTGCCCCCGGTTAATCGCCTCCACCGCCAGCGCACGCGTTTTGAAGAAACGTGCGGCCCACAGCCATTTGTCGATACGGGTTTTGTCCATGGGAATCGGAGTCAATGTCAAAGAATAGCGCAAAACGGTTGAACCGCCCGACATTCTGGCATACCATCCCCACGCGTTCCGCCTCCTACCAACAGAATTACAACATGCCTGCAACTGCACTCCAAGTGAAATCAGCCGGTGTGGTCGCTGGCAAAGAGCTGCTGATCCCTACCGGTGAACAAGGGCCCACCCTGCCACATGTGCAAGATTGGGTCACCGCCAAGCTCAAGGCCAAGATCGCTGTCAAAGACGTCAGCACGTCGGTCCTGGTCAAAGGCATCAAGCAATGGGCGGCGTATGAAGAAAAAGCCGGCGCCCGCAAGATCAGAACCGTTTTCAAAATCACGTAATCCCCGACATGCACATCGTTGTTAACGAAGAACTCAAAGCCTATATCGACCCCTTAACCCCGGAGGAGCACGATGCACTGGAGCGCAGCCTGTTGACCGAGGGCTGCCGCGATGCCCTGGTGCTGTGGGGTGACGTGCTGGTAGACGGGCACAACCGCTACGGCATTTGCCAGAAGCACAACATCCCGTTCCAGACGCTGCAAAGCACGCTGTTCAACAGCCTGGATGACGTGCACCTGTGGATGATCGACCAGCATCTGGGTCGGCGCAGCGTGTCGGATTTTCAGCGTGGTGTGCTGGCCCTGCGCAAGCGCGAGATTCTCAAAGACCGAAAGCAACAGGCTGCCGCGGTGGCGGAACCTGCGCAGGGCACAAGTGACATGGCAGCCTCACCACCGCCCGACGCACCAGCACCCCCGGCAGGGGCGATGCACACCCGTGAGGACCTGGCCAAGGCGGCGCGCTTGAGCAGCAGCCAGGTGGTGCTGATTGAAAAAATCCAGAAGCAGGCCACCCCCGAACTGGTGGCCGCGGTCAAATCCGGCGCCATTTCCATCAATGCCGCGGCGGCCGTGTCCACACTGCCCGAGCAAGAGCAAGTGGCCGCCGCCCAGGGTGGAAAAGAGCAACTTTTACAAGCCGCCAAACGCGTGCGCGATACCAGGAGGCGGGCCAGGCCCGACGAACCTGGCGCACCCGAGCACGACACCGTGGCTGCTTTGAAGGCCCGCATTGCGGAGCTGGAGGCAGAAAACAAAGCGCTGCGGGAGCAATTGCGGAGTCTTGCAAACCCGTAAGCGATTAGCGGTTGTTGCGCACCGGAGAGTCGTTGACGATGCCCCATGAATCCGTGGAGACGGACTTGGGTGATGTCGCCCGGGCGGCCTCTTTGGCTTGCTCCAGTGCAGGGGAATAGACCGGCCGCTCTGAGGCCCACCACAGCGCCAACCCCACGCCACCAATCAACACGGCAGCGCCGGCCACCAGCTTGATGAACGTTATCCAAACCTTGGGTTCTTCGTCGTCTTTCATACATTACTCCTGCTGCAGCATAGCCTTGTTGCGCATTTTCGCTGTTTTGTCAGTATGCCCCTGTGTGGCGCCAGCGCAGCGCCATGGTGGTTAGTACTGTAGCGGTGGCGTCACTTTATCGGGTTTAATTCACGGGGGTGTTGCATACCCCTATGGGTATGTAATATACTGCAGCCAGTATCCAGGAGGCTTCCATGTCGGTAACCGTTTTCAAAAGTTTCACGCACCACCTGCCCGGCACTTTGCTGGCTCTGGGCTTGGCATGTGGTGCAGCGTGGGCGCAGGCCACCACACCCGCCACCGTGCCCACGCAGACCGTGCAGCCGCGTTCCGTTGGCGCTGTGGTTACGCTGGAAGGCGTGATCCAGCCAGTGCGCCAAAGCACCGTGGCGGCGCAGGCGTCTGGCCGCATTGCCACCCTGGTGGTGAAGGCGGGCGACAAGGTGCGCGCCGGCCAGTTGCTGGCCACGGTGGATGACCGCGACGCCAGTGCCGGGCTGCAGCGCAGCCAGGCCCAGGTGAACCAGGCGGATGCCGAATTGCGCAACGCGCAGGCCAACCTGGACCGTGTGCGCGATTTGCAGGGCAAGGGTTTCGTCAGCAAAGCCGCACTCGACACCGCACAAACCCAGCGCGAGGCGGCACAGGCCCTGCGCGACCAGGCCAGCGCCAGTGCGCGCCAATCGGGCATTGCCCAGGGTTTTACGCGGGTGACGGCACCTTTTGACGGCTGGGTACTGCAAACCCATGCCGAGGCCGGTGAGTTGGCCGTACCCGGCAAACCCCTGCTGACCCTGTACGCCCCCTTGCCTTTGCGTGCCGTGGTGCAGGTGCCTGCATCGCGCACCAGCGCAGCCCGCAGCGCCAGCCAGGTGCGTGTGCTGGTGGATGACGGTGGTGGTGTGGTGCGCAGCCTGGTGCCAGCCGCCAGCATGGCCGTGCCTTCGGCCGACCCGGTTTCGCAAACCACCGAGTGGCGCTTGGAACTGGCAGCGGCGGACAGTGCCAACCTGCTGCCAGGACAACAGGTGCGGGTGCAATTTGCGCAGCCCCATGCGGCAGCAGCAAGTGCATCACCGGCGGCGCAGCGCCTGCTGGTGGCGCAGTCTGCCGTGGTGCGCCGGGGTGAACTCAGCGCCGTGTACGTGGCCCGCGGAACCGGTGAGCAGGCGGGCTTTAACCTGCGTGCGGTGCGATTGGGTGCCGACCAGGGTGCAGAGGGCATAGAAGTGCTGGCCGGTTTGAAGGCGGGTGAAGTTGTGGCGCTGGACCCATTGCGTGCCAGTGTGGCCGGGGCCCGTCCTACAGCACCTACAACGGCTCCTGCAGCCAAGTGAGGGCACTATGAATACCTCTCCCACTCTGGGTATTTCGGGCCGTATCGCACAAGCGTTCCAGGCCAACGCACTCACCCCTTTGCTGGCCCTGGTGGCCTTGCTGCTGGGCCTGTTTGCCGTGCTGGTGACGCCGCGCGAAGAAGAGCCGCAGATCAACGTCACCATGGCCAATGTGCTGATCGCCTTCCCCGGCGCCAGCAGTGCCGATGTGCAAAACATGGTGGCGCGCCCGGCCGAACAGGTGCTGGGGCAAATTGCGGGCATTGAGCACACCTACTCGGTGGCGCGCCCCGGCGTGGCGGTGATCACTGTGCAGTTCAAGGTGGGCGTGCCGCGCACCGAGGCGCTGGTGCGCCTGTACGACGTGCTCAACGCCAACCAGGACTGGCTGCCGCGGGAACTGGGCGCCTTGCCGCCGATTGTCAAACCCAAGGGTATTGACGATGTGCCGGTGGTGGCGGTCACGCTGTGGAGCCCCGCCGCGACCCCCGCGGTCGATCTGGAAACAGTGGCGCATGCCGTGGAGTCTGAATTCAAGGCCGTTCCCGGTGTGCGCGAAGTGCAGACCATTGGTGGCCCGGGTCGCGCTTTGCAGGTGGTGCTGGACCCCGCCCGCCTGCGCGCCCGTGGTGTCGATTTGTTGACCCTGAAAAAGACGGTTGCAGCAGCCAACCTGGGTATGCCCGACGGCACCGTGCTGGCCACAGATACCGCTGAAGGCGTACGGACGTTGCGTGTGCAGGCCGGTGAGTTTTTGCGCAATGCGGAAGATTTGGGCGACCTGGTGGTGGGCGTCAACGCCGGGCGCCCGGTGTTCTTGCGCGATGTGGCGCGTATTGAAGAAGGTGCGCAGCAGGCGCAGCGTTATGTGTGGCACACCCTGGGTGTGTCGGGTGCAGCCGAAAGTGGTGCGGGAGCCGGGGCTGCAGTAGGCCAGGGCTACCCGGCGGTCACCATCAGCATCACCAAAAAAACCGGCGAAAACGCCGTGGACGTGGCCCAGGGCGTGGCCACGCGGCTGCAGGCCCTGCGCAACACGGTGATACCGGCCGATGTGCAAGCCACGGTAACGCGCGACTACGGTGAAACGGCAGCGGAGAAGGCCAACAAACTGATCCAGAAGCTGGCCTTTGCCACCGGATCGGTCATTTTGCTGGTGGGCTTTGCGCTGGGTCGCCGTGAGGCGGTGATTGTGGGTGCAGCAGTCATCTTGACGCTGACCGCCACTTTGTTTGCCTCCTGGGCCTGGGGCTTTACGCTGAACCGTGTGTCCCTGTTCGCGCTGATTTTTTCCATTGGCATTCTGGTGGACGACGCCATTGTGGTCGTGGAAAACATCCATCGCCACCAGCAGCTGGACCCCAATGCCGCACTCAAAGACATCATTCCCCGCGCGGTGGACGAGGTAGGCGGCCCCACCATTCTGGCTACGCTGACGGTGATTGCCGCCCTGTTACCCATGGCATTTGTGTCGGGGCTGATGGGGCCGTACATGAGCCCCATTCCCATCAACTCCAGCCTGGGCATGGCCTTGTCGCTGGCCATTGCCTTCACCGTGACGCCCTGGCTGGCATTGAAACTGTTGCGCGCGCATAGCCCCCATCAAGGCCACGCCAGTGCGCCAGATGCCCACGCTACACCGAACCCCGATAGCAGCGCCACACCACTTGCGGGCGAAGTAGCCCTGACTGCCCAAGCCACAGCCGCACCCTCACGCGTGCAGCGCGTGTTTGACGCGCTGCTGTTGCCCCTGCTCAACAGCGCGCGCAAACGCTGGCTGCTGCTGGGTGGCATTGGTGCAGCACTGCTGCTGTCGGTGGCGTTAACGCTGGTGCCGTCCAGCGCAGTTGGGGTGGTCATGAAGATGCTGCCCTTTGACAACAAAAGCGAATTTGCCGTGGTGGTCGACATGCCCGCTGGCACACCGCTGGAAGACACTGCCGCCACTCTGCAAGAGTTGGGTGCCTACCTAGCCCAGCAGCAAGGTGTGCGCCATGTGCAGGCCTATGCGGGCACGGCAGCGCCCATTACCTTCAACGGCCTGGTGCGCCAGTACTACCTGCGTGCCGACGCCGAGCAGGGCGAGTTGCAGGTCAACCTGGTGGACAAGCACCAGCGCAGCGAACAAAGCCACGCTTTTGCGCAGCGCCTGCGCCCGGCGCTGGAAGCCATTGGCAAGAGCCATAACGCCCGTGTGAAGGTGGTCGAAGTGCCGCCCGGCCCACCGGTCATGTCGCCCCTGGTGGCCGAGGTCTATGGGCCCGATGAGACGGGTCGCCAGCAGTTGGCAGGCCAGGTCGCCAAAGCGTTTGCCAGCACGGCCGACATTGTGGGCGTAGACAGCAGCCTGCAAGAGAACGCGCCCCGCGCCTTCCTGCGCGTGCGCCGTCAGCGGGCCGAGTCGCTGGGCATACCGGTAGCGGCCATTGCGCAAACCGTGTCGCAGGCTCTGAGCGGTGCCGACGCAGCCTACCTGCACGACGGCCAAAGTAAATACCCGGTGCCCGTGCGGATCCAGCTGCCGCGCGACAGCCAGGTGGGCCTCGATGCCTTGCTGGCACTGCCCCTGCGCGCCGCCAACGGGCAGTTGGTGCCCTTGTCCGAACTGGTGCAAGTGCAATACGGCGTGGTCGACAAACCGCTGTTCACCAAAGATTTGCAAGGCGTGAGTTATGTGTACGGCGACATGGCCGGGCAGTTGGACTCTCCCTTATACGGCCTGTTTGCCGCGCGCGACACACTGCACAAAGCCCAGTCCGTGGGCGGTGCGGCGGGTGGAGCAGCAGGTGGGGCCGTGGGCGGTGCGGCAGCGGTTGAGCCAGGCGAATACTGGATCAGCCAGCCCAAAGACGCCTACCAGGGCTACGCCATCAAATGGGACGGCGAGTGGCAAATCACCTACGAGACCTTCCGCGACATGGGCGCTGCCTACGGCGTGGGGCTGATCCTGATCTACCTGCTGGTGGTCGCGCAGTTCCGCAGCTACCTCACGCCGCTGGTCATCATGGCGCCCATTCCGCTCACCATCATCGGCGTCATGCCTGGCCACGCCATTTTGGGTGCGCAGTTCACCGCCACCAGCATGATCGGCATGATTGCGCTGGCCGGCATCATCGTGCGCAACTCCATTCTGCTGGTGGACTTTATCGAGCTGCAGGTGCGCGAAGGTGTGGCCTTCAAACAGGCGGTGCTGCAGTCGGCCGTGGTGCGCGCACAGCCCATTGTGTTGACCGGCGTGGCGGCCATGATTGGCGCCTTCTTCATTCTGGATGACCCCATTTTTAATGGCCTGGCCATTGCCCTGATTTTTGGTATTTTGGTGTCCACCCTGCTCACGCTGGTGGTCATCCCGGTTCTTTACTACGCCTTGTACCGGCGTCGTATGGAAGGCGCTGCACCTGCAGCGGCGCCCGTTTGATGTTTGTTTTTTCTTAAAGGAGTATTGCCATGACCGTTCAGCGTTACATCGTCGTCTTTGCCGGCTTGTTCATCATGATCTCGCTCGCCCTGGGGGTGGAGGGCAGCCCGCTGTTTGTCAGCAAATGGGCGTTGGCGTTTACCGCGTTTGTGGGGGCTAATTTGTTTCAATCGGGCTTCACCAATTTTTGCCCCCTGGGCATCATTTTGAAAAAGCTGGGCGTGCCCGAGTCCCAAATCGGCTGCGCCCGGTAAGGCAGGCACCACCATGGCCGAAACCAACGTGCACGTGCAGCTGCGCCAGCGGAAGGACTACCAATTTGACATTCACTTTGGTGGCACTGTTCCCGCCATCATGGGCGACGAGCCTGCGCCCCTGGGCGCGGGCATGGGCCCCTCGCCCATGCAACTGCTGGCCGCGGCGGTGGGCAATTGCCTGAGCGATTCGCTGCTGTTTGCCCTGCGAAAATTCAAGCAGGCGCCCGAGCCCATCCACACCGATGTGGTTGCCCAAGTGGGCCGCAATGCCGAGGGCCGTTTGCGCGTGCTGCAGATCCGCGCGGTGCTCACCCTGGGTGTGCCTGCTGCGGCGCTGGAGCACTTGCAACGTGTACTGGACACCTTTGAGGCCTATTGCACCGTAACCCAAAGCGTGGGCCAGGGCATACCGGTGGCGGTGGAGGTGTTTGACAGCCTGCAGGTGCGCCTTAAGTAGGTAGCGACGATAATCCCTAGCCCGACGAGAACCCCACCATGACCGCACTCAGCAAAGCCGAAGCCCGCACCGACGTCCTCAACCGCTTGCGCCGCGCCGAAGGGCAAATCCGCGGCATCCAGCGCATGGTGGAAGAGGGTGAAGACTGCCACAAGATCGCCCAGCAGTTTTCTGCCGTGCGCAAGGCGCTCGACAGCACCTACCTGCGCATGACCCTGTGTTTTATGGAGCAGGAGCTCAACACCTGCCTGCAACCCGACGAAGCCCAAAAAACCGGCCTGGACACCATGCTCAAAGACATGGAGACCATGTTGGCGCGCATGGGGTAGGGCGGGCGTTCGGGGTGTGGGAGGGGGTGTTTATGTGTCAAATTGGCCTGCAGCCCCCGTGGGATGTGCGCAAACAGCTATGAAAAGCATAGTGATTTAGAGCCTCTGGCTCCTGCGTCAATGCATATCGGTAGCGACCGTATTGCCAACCAGCCATGCTGGAACGTCACGCTGCGCTTGCAAAAAGCGCCAGACGTCCCCGTGGTGGTCACGCAGCCGACACCATTGGCGCCTCATCTCCCTCAATTCCCAATCACCCCACCTCCCAAACACACCTCGCCGTCGTACAACACGGCCGACTGACCCGGTGTTACCGCCCACTGGGGCTGGGGGAAGGTCAGCGCAAAGTCGGCAGTAGCAGCGTGCTCCAGCGTGCAGGGCGCGTCCGCCTGGCGGTAGCGGGTTTTAGCTGCCAGGGTGGCGCTGGGTTCGGGCGCGTGGCCGCTGATCCAGCTGGCGTCTTGTGCGTGGAGTTGGTTGGACTGCAGCCACGGGTGCTCGTGGCCTTGCACCACCCACAGGGTGTTGCTGGCCATGTCTTTGCGCGCCACAAACCAGGGCGTGTGTTCGCCGCCGCCCTTTTGTGCGCCTTTGGCCTTGAGGCCGCCAATGCCCAGGCCCTGGCGCTGGCCCAGGGTGTAGAAGCTCAGGCCCACGTGCTGGCCGATGGTGCGGCCGTGGTGGCGCTGGTAGTCCTTGGCGCCGGGCAGGGGCGTGCCGTCTTTGATGGGGCCGGGCTCTTTCTGGATGTAGCGGTTCAAAAACTCGCGAAACGGGCGCTCGCCAATGAAGCAGATGCCTGTGGAGTCTTTCTTTTTGGCATTGGGCAGGCCAATTTCATCTGCAATGCGGCGCACCTCGGTTTTCAGCAGTTCGCCCACCGGGAACAGGGTTTTGGACAACTGCGCTTGGTTCAGCCGGTGCAAAAAGTAGCTTTGGTCTTTGGACGGGTCCAGTCCCTTGAGCAACTGGTAGTGGCCTTCGGTCGCGCGGGCGCCATCGCACGCGGTCGCGTGCGATTTCATCTTGTCCCCCCGGGGCTCGCCAGGGTTCGCTGGATACCAGCGAACCCTGGCGTAATGCCCCGTGGCGATTTTTTCGGCACCCAGGCGCATGGCGTGGTCCAAGAAGGACTTGAACTTGATCTCGGCGTTGCACAGGATGTCGGGGTTGGGCGTGCGCCCGGCCTGGTATTCGCGCACAAACTCGGCAAACACCCGGTCTTTGTATTCGGCGGCGAAGTTGACGTGTTCGATCTCGATGCCCAGCACGTCGGCCACGGCGGCGGCGTCCAGAAAGTCTTGCCGGGAGGAGCAGAACTCGCTGTCGTCGTCATCTTCCCAGTTTTTCATGAAGATGCCGATGACTTCATGCCCCTGTTGCTTGAGCAGGTGGGCGGTGACGGCCGAGTCCACGCCGCCACTCAAGCCCACCACCACGCGGTGTGTGCCGGTTTTCATAGGTCAAAAAGGGTGTTTGCGCACAGGGGATGTGCGGAAGCAGCTATGAAATACATAGCAAATATGTTGTTGTTAACGCGGGGTGCTCGCAGGTGTTGATGGCGCTCATGCAGCGATTTTAGGCGGCCAACGCAGCCAGCCACGGGGATGCCGGTACCACGTTCACGCCATTGCGCAGCTCGGGATTGCGCAGGTGGCGCACCAGTTGCACGGCCTGGGCTTCGGGCCACTGGGCCATAAACCCGGCAAAAGCCTTGTGTGGCACGTTGTCGGCCCACTTGCATTCGATCAGATGGGTCAACACCTTGCCGCGTGAGAGCGCAAAGTCGATCTCTGCGCCGTCTTTGGTGCGTACATAGTGCAGGCCCACGGGCGCGGCCTCGCTATCTTGCAAAAACTCTACGTGTTTGAGCAACATGGTGGCCACGGCGTTTTCAAAACGCAGGCCCTGCAGGGCGTTGTCGGCCGTGTCCGCTTGCGTGCCGCCTACCATGCCGGTATCGTAAAAGTAGACCTTGGGCGACTGTAAGAGCGAGCGGGCGATGTTGTGGTGCCAAGGCTGCACGGTGAACACGATGTAGAGCGCCTGCAGGATGTCGATGAAGCGTTTAACGGTGGGCTGCGACAAACCCAGGTCGCGCCCGATGGAGGCCAGCGACAAGGGTGATCCCACGCGTTCGCGCAGCAGCTCCAGCAGCACCCGCATGCCACCCACTTCCTGAATGCGCGAGAACTCCAGCACGTCTTCGCGTACCAGACCGTCGGCGTATTGGGCGCGCCAGCGCTGGGCATTTTTGTCGCCCGCAGGGGTTGCTGGGAGTAGACAGGGCTCCGGGAAGCCACCTCGGTTGAGCAAGTGGGTGAGGGCCTCGTCGGGCGTGGGCGGCTGGCCCGCCTCCGCCTGGGGGCTGTGTTCGCACCATTCTTTGACCGAAATGGGGTGCAGGCGCCACGCCAAAAAGCGCCCTGCGAGGGAATCGCCAGTTTGCCGAAAGGTGTCCATGCGGGCGCTGCCGGTGACCAATTGCTGTTGGCCCACAGGGCGACCGTCAATCACGCCCTTGAGCCAGGGTTTCCAGCCCGACTTTTTGTGTAGCTCATCGAGCACCAGCAATTGCGTATCGGGGGCCCAGCTTTGGCGCTCGATCACCGCGCGGTCAGCAGGTACGTCGTAGTTGAGGTACTGCGAGGGGATCACCGCCGCTTGCAGTTGTCGGCTTAGGGTGGTTTTGCCCACCTGGCGCGCCCCGGTGACAAATACCAGCTTGCGTTGCAAGTCGGCGGCAATCAGGTCATCAAGGTAGCGTTTCATCCGACTATTTTAACGAGTTAGTTAAAATGGACGCGACTTTTTTAATATATGTGTCGTTTTGGTTGTATTCGATCCCGGCGTATGCGGTGCTGACCAGCAACCCGGCATCAGGCCAAGAGCGCCCGCTGGGGCTTCCTTTTTAAGGGTCGAATCGGGCGTTGGATACCGTGGGATGTGCGGAGGCAGCTATTAAATGCATAGCAATTGAGGTGCTGATCATTAGCGTGCGCCGTAAATGCTGGCGTCGGTGTAGACCACATCCATAGGGTGGCGCTGGCCGCGCAGGTAGTCTTCCATGCACTGGAGCACCAGCGGGCTGCGGTGGCGTGCGGTGCTGGTGCGGATCTCGTCGGGCGTCAGCCACAGGGCGCGTACGATGCCGGTGTCCAGCGTGCGCTGGGCTTCAAATGCGCCCAGCGTGCCGCAAAAGGCAAAGCGCAGGTAAGTAATGTCAGTGTCCACGCGCTGAAAGCGCGACAGGTAAATGCCCACCAATGCCGTGGGGGTGAAGTGCCAGGCGGTTTCTTCCAGCGCCTCGCGCGCGCAGCCCTGGGCGGGGGACTCGCCGGGATCCAGGTGGCCGGCCGGGTTGTTCAGGCGCAGACCTTCGGCGGTGTGTTCTTCCACCAGTAAAAAGCGGCTGTTCTGTTCGATCACCGCCGCCACGGTGACGCTGGGTTTCCATCGTGTGTCCATGGCGCATTATCGAACAGGGCCTTGGGTGGGGGGGGGCACCCTGTCCCGGACGCGCCGGTGCACAGAGACAAATCAGTTAAAGTGGCGCCCAAACTTGGCGCGGCGCATGGCGTTGACCCAGAGCAAAGACATTTTTCAATTTTCTGTACAGGAGTCGCTTCATGCAGACGCAAAACGCATCGGAAACGGCGCAACGTATTGGTGTTCCGCGCGAACTATTTCCCCTTGAAAAGCGGGTGGCCACCGTGCCCGAGGTGGTGGAAAAACTCATCAAACTGGGCTTTAAAGTCGCCGTAGAGTCCGGTGCGGGTGATGCCGCCCATTGCAGCGATGATGCGTACCGCGCGGTCGGTGCCGAGGTGTTGCCAGATGCCAAGACCTTGTGGGCCCAGTCTGACATCGTGTTCAAGGTGCGCGCGCCCAGCGCAGACGAGGTGGCGCTGATGCACCCCGGGCAGGCGCTGATTGGCTTTATCTGGCCGGCCCAAAACCCCGAACTGATGCAGCAGCTGGCGGCGGCCAAGGTTACGGTACTGTCCATGGATGCGCTGCCCCGCACGCTGAGCCGCGCGCAGAAGATGGATGCGCTCACTTCGATGGCGGGCGTGAGTGGCTACCGTGCGGTGGTGGAGGCGGCCAACGCCTTTGGCCGCTTCTTCAACGGGCAGATCACGGCGGCGGGCAAGGTGGCCCCGGCCAAGGTGTTTATTGCCGGTGCCGGTGTGGCCGGCTTGGCGGCGATTGGTGCCGCCGCCAGCCTGGGTGCCATTGTGCGCGCCAACGACACCCGTGCCGAGGTGGCCGACCAGGTGGTGTCGCTGGGTGGCGAGTTTGTGAAGGTCGATTACGAGGAAGAAGGCTCTGGCGGTGGCGGCTACGCCAAGGTCATGAGCGAGGGCTTCCAGCAGGCGCAGCGCGCCATGTACGCGCAGCAGGCGCGCGAGGTGGACATCATCATCACCACCGCGCTGATTCCCGGCAAACCCGCGCCCAAGCTGATTACGGCCGAGATGGTCAAGAGCATGAAGCCCGGCAGCGTGATTGTGGACATGGCGGCCGAGCAGGGCGGCAACTGCGAGTTGACCGAGCCGGGCCAAGCGGTGGTCAAGCATGGCGTGACCATTGTGGGCTTTACCGACCTGGCTTCGCGTATGGCCAAGCAGTCGTCCACCCTGTATGCCACCAATCTGTTTCGCCTGACCGAAGAGTTGTGCAAAACCAAGAACGGCATCATCAACGTCAACATGGAAGACGACGCCATTCGGGGTCTGACGGTCATTAAGGATGGTGCTATCACCTGGCCTGCTCCCGCACCCAAAGTGGCGGCGGTGCCTGCGGCGCCCAAAGCGGCTGTGGCCGTGGCAGAGAAGAAACCATCCCACGGCCATGGCCCGGGCGAGCCCATGTCGGCCCAATCGCTGAGCATTTTGTTTGGCGTGGCAGCCGTGCTGTTCTGGTTCATTGGCGCCTACGCGCCCGCCGCCTTCCTGGGGCACTTTACGGTGTTTGTGCTGGCCTGTTTTATTGGCTACATGGTGGTGTGGAATGTCACGCCCTCGCTGCACACGCCGCTGATGAGTGTGACCAACGCCATTTCCAGCATCATCGCTATTGGTGCCTTGGTGCAGATCGCCGCGCCGGTCGAGATGGCCGGTGTGCTCAACATGATTGGGGCGGGCACATTGAGCCGCCCTGAGGGCCTGATCCGTGGTCTGGCCGTGGGCGCCCTGGTGCTCACCGCCGTCAATATGTTTGGCGGTTTTGCCGTCACCCAGCGCATGCTGGCGATGTTCCGCAAATAAGGAAACCGCAATGTCTGAAAGTCTCGCAACCGTTGCCTACATTGGCGCAACCATCCTTTTTATTCTCAGCCTGGGCGGCTTGTCCAACCCCGAAACCTCGCGGCGCGGCAACCTGTTCGGCATGATTGGCATGGCGCTGGCCGTGCTGGCCACCATTGCCGGGCCCCGTGTGGGCTCTGCCGGTATTCCGTGGATCATTGGTGCCTTGGCCGTGGGCGGTGGTGTGGGGGTGTACGCCGCCCGCACCGTCAAAATGACACAAATGCCCGAACTGGTGGCTTTGATGCACAGCCTGGTGGGCATGGCAGCCGCCCTGGTGGGTTTTGCCAGCTATGTGGACCCGGCGGCATCGCACGGTTTTACCGGTGCCGAGAAAACCATCCACGAGGTGGAAATCTACATCGGCATCTTTATTGGTGCGGTTACTTTCTCGGGTTCCTTGATCGCTTTTGGCAAACTTTCCGGTCGTATTGGCGGCAAGCCGTTGCTGCTGCCAGCGCGCCACGCCCTTAACCTGGTCGGCTTGCTGGCGGTGGTGTGGGCGGGCAATATGTTCATTCACGCGCACAGCATTCAGGGCGGTATGACACCGCTGATCATCATGACGGTGATTGCCCTGCTGTTTGGTATGCACATGGTGATGGCCATTGGCGGTGCGGACATGCCGGTGGTGGTGTCCATGCTCAACAGCTATTCGGGCTGGGCGGCGGCGGCCACTGGTTTCATGTTGTCGAATGACTTGCTCATCGTGACCGGTGCGCTGGTGGGTTCCAGCGGTGCTATCCTGTCGTACATCATGTGCCGCGCCATGAACCGCAACTTCTTCAGCGTGATTGCGGGCGGCTTTGGTGGGGGTGCTCCGGCGCCTGCTGCGGGCGCGGGTGCCGCTGCGGAACCCGCGGGCGAGGTGGTTCCCGTCACGGCGGTGGAAACGGCCGAACTGTTGCGCGAAGCCAAAAGTGTCATCATCGTTCCGGGTTACGGCATGGCGGTGGCGCAGGCCCAGCACACGGTGTTTGAAATTACCAAGCTGCTGCGCGCCAAGGGCGTGAAGGTGCGTTTTGGCATTCACCCCGTAGCCGGGCGCATGCCGGGCCACATGAACGTGTTGCTGGCCGAAGCCAAGGTGCCGTATGACATCGTGCTGGAGATGGACGAGATCAACGAAGACTTTGCTGCTACCGACGTGACCATGGTCATTGGCGCCAACGACATCGTGAACCCCGCCGCACAGGACGACCCCACCAGCCCCATCGCCGGCATGCCGGTGTTGGAGGTGTGGCACGCCAAGACCTCCATCGTGATGAAACGCTCCATGGCCTCCGGTTATGCCGGGGTGGACAACCCGCTGTTCTACAAAGAGAACAACCGTATGTTGTTTGGTGACGCCAAGAAGATGCTCGATGAGGTGTTGACCGCGCTGCGCGCCTGAGGGTGTTGCGCCCGGCTTAGGGAAAACACGGCGACAACGCCGGATATTGCGACAGGACAATACGCGCGCTAAACGGTTGCTGCATTCTGAACGGACGGAGACACCACCATGACCGAACGTATTTGGCTTTCCAGTTACCCCGCCGGTATTCCTGCCGACATTGACGTCAAGCAGTACACCTCGCTGGTGGACTTGATGGACGCCAGCTTCAAGCAATACGCCAAAAGGCCGGCCTACCACTTTATGGGCAAAGACATCAGCTTCGCCCAAACCGATAGCCTGAGTCAGGCCTTTGCGGCCTACCTGCAGGGGCTGGGACTGACCAAAGGGGACCGTGTTGCCATCATGATGCCCAATGTGCCGCAATACCCGGTGGCAGTGGCGGGCATTTTGCGGGCCGGGTACGTAGTGGTCAACGTCAACCCCCTGTACACCGCGCGGGAGCTGGAGCACCAGCTCCAGGATTCGGGTGCCAAGGTGATCGTCATCATCGAAAACTTTGCCGCCACGCTGGAAAAATGTATCGCCGCCACACCGGTCAAACACGTGGTGTTGTGCGCCATGGGCGACCAGTTGGGCTTACTGAAAGGCAGTGTCGTCAATCTGGTGGTGCGCCATGTCAAAAAGATGGTGCCACCATTTCGCCTGCCCAAAGCGGTGCGTTTTAACGTGGCGGTGGCCAAGGGCACCACGGCACCTTTCAATAAACCGGATATTGCGCCAGACGATGTGGCAGTGCTGCAGTACACAGGGGGTACCACCGGCGTATCCAAAGGTGCGGTGCTGCTGCATCGCAACCTGATTGCGAATGTGCTGCAAACCGAAGCTTGGAATAGCCCGGTGATGGACCGGATTCCCGCTGACCAGCAGCCCACCAGCGTGTGCGCTTTGCCGCTGTACCACATCTTTGCCTTTACGGTGGGCATGATGCTGTCCATGCGCATGGGGGGCAAGCTGATTCTCATCCCCAATCCGCGTGACATTCCGGCGGTGCTCCAAGAGCTATCCAAACACACCATACACAGCTTTCCCGCGGTCAACACCTTGTTCAATGGCTTGGCCAACCATCCCGATTTTCATAACGTCGACTGGAGCAATTTGAAGGTTTCGGTTGGCGGTGGAACGGCGGTGCAAAGCGGCGTGGCCAAGCTGTGGTTTGAGCAAACCGGTTGCGCCATTTGCGAAGGTTATGGTCTGAGCGAGACCTCCCCCTCGGCCAGCTGCAACCTGGTGACCGCTACCGAATACACCGGCACCATTGGTGTGCCGCTGCCCAACACCATCATGAAGTTGCTCGACGATGACGGCAAGGAAGTGTCCGTTGGCCAGCCGGGTGAAATTGCTATCAAAGGGCCACAGGTGATGGCCGGTTACTGGCAGCGTCCGGATGAGACCGCCAAGGTGATGACGCCCGATGGCTTCTTCAAGACCGGCGATGTGGGGGTGATGGACGAAAAGGGCTTCTTCAAAATCGTCGACCGCAAGAAAGACATGATTCTGGTCAGCGGTTTCAACGTGTTTCCCACGGAACTGGAAGACGTGGTGGCGCAGATGCCGGGTGTGATGGAGTGTGCGTGTGTGGGGGTAATTGATGCCAAATCGGGTGAGGCCGTCAAGCTGGTGATCGTCAAAAAAGACCCGGCACTCACCGATGCCGATGTGCGTGCCTACTGCAAAGAAAACCTCACCGGTTACAAGCAGCCCAAAGTGATTGAGTTTCGCGCCGAGCTACCAAAGACCCCGGTCGGCAAAATCTTGCGGCGTGAGTTGCGGGATAAGTGAGGTTGGATGGGTGATTGCGCTGGATCCGGCTGAATGGGGATGCCCGGCTGCACCGCAGGACCCAAGCTGTAGGTGTGGGGTGAGTGCTGCGGCGAGGTAAAGGAGGAGGCCGTAGGCCGGGGGACACGAGTGGCAGTGCTCACCCCACACCTACAGCGGGCGTATACGATAGGTCATCCCGTCTACCCCAGAACTTCAATGACCCAACAAACACTTACCGCCATTCTCAGTGCCTTGGCCGAAGAGCAGCACGGCTTGATCGCTCTCCTGCAAGAACCCCGCTGTGTGCAGCGGGCCGGGCGCGAATTTTGGTGCGGTTCCCTCGCCGGTAAGCCGGTGGTGCTGGCGCTGTCGCGTATTGGCAAGGTGGCGGCGGCCACCACCACGGCCACGCTGATTGAGGCTTTTGGTGTCGGGCGTGTGGTCTTCACCGGCGTGGCCGGTGGTGTGGGTGACGGTGTGGCTGTGGGTGATCTTGTGGTGGGTAGCGATTTTGTGCAGCACGACATGGATGCCTCGCCGCTGTTCCCGCGTTATGAGATTCCCCTGTACGGGCAAACCCGCTTTCCTGCCGATGCTGCGCTGATGGTTTTGCTGCTGCAAGCCAGTCAGGCGGCTGTGGCGCACGGGCCGCTGCGTGCGGCGCGCGTCCACCAGGGCTTGATTGCCAGTGGTGACCGTTTTGTCAATGGTGCTGCGGAAGCGGCTGCGCTGGTGCAGGCGCTCACGCGGGGTGGCCACCCGCCGCTGGCGGTGGAGATGGAGGGCGCAGCCGTGGCCCAGGTATGTGCTGATTACGCCGTGCCGTTTGCGGCGGTGCGCACCATCTCCGATCGCGCCGATGACACGGCGCATGTGGATTTTCCGCAATTTGTGAAGGAAGTCGCCAGCGTCTACGCCCGCAGTGTGATCAATAGCCTGATGGTTTTGCTATAAAAGTTATAGCTGCTTGCGCATGATGGACGGGCGCAAACGGCACTTTTTGCTTACAAGCTCTTACTTCAGCCAACCACGCTTGCGGAAGTACCACATGGGCACCAGGGCACTGGCCGCCATCAGCATCAGCGCGTAGGGGTAGCCCATGGTCCAGTCCAGCTCGGGCATGTGTTTGAAGTTCATTCCGTACAGGCTGGCCACCAGCGTGGGGGGCAGCAAGGCCACACTGGCCACCGAGAAAATCTTGATGATTTTGTTCTGGTTGATGTTGATGAAACCCACCGTGGCATCCATCAAGAAGTTGATCTTGTCGAACAAGAAGGCGGTGTGGGAGTCCAGTGAGTCAATGTCGCGCAGAATTTGTCGCGCTTCTTCAAACTGTTCGCCATTGAGTATTTTGCTGCGCATCATGAAGCTGACCGCGCGGCGTGTGTCCATCACATTGCGGCGGATGCGCCCATTCATGTCTTCATGGCGGGCAATGGCGCCCAGCACCTCGCTGGCCATGGCGTCGGTCACGTCGCCGGACAGCACTTTGTTGCTGACTTTCTCGAGTTCGTCGTAAATGCCTTCCAGTGTGTCGGCGGAATATTCGGCATCGGCGTCGAACAGCTTGAGCAGCACTTCCTTGGCGTCTTCGATCAGGCCAGGGGCTCGGCGCGCGCGCATGCGCAGCAGCCGGAATACGGGCACGTCCTCATCGTGGATGGAGAACAGAACGCCTTTGCTCTTGAGTTCGTCGTTGACCAAATTCAGGATGAAGGCCACCCGCACGGTGTGGGGTTCGTCATCGTCGGGGACCAAAAAGTCGCTGCGGATATGCAGTTCGCCATTGTCTTCGGCGTAAAAACGCGCCGACTCCTCGATATCCTCGTCCATGGCGTCTTCGGGGATGGACAGGCCGTAGTACTGCTTGACCCAGCGCTTTTCTTCGACAGTGGGGGATTCCAGATCAACCCAGATGGGCTGGAAACGCGACAACTCTTCCAGTGACTCGATCTCTTCCTGAAAAAGACGGCCGTTGGCGAGCGAAAAAATATTGAGCATGGCTCACTCCCGGGGTGGGTTGCATCGATGGGCGGGTTGGGTTTGCTTTCAACCCCGATGCGTGGATGGGAGTTGAAAGCTACCGACTGGGGTAGGTTTCCAAGGCGTTTGCTCCGGGAGTAATGAAGGTGCAAATTATCGCATCGTGCTATCGCAATTGACGGCTGGGGTCGCTCTTTTTACCCTGCGCCAGGCACGGGTTTGTGCTGCATTGGCCCGCAGTCCTTGAAATTGGGGCCCCGGCACAAAGTTCCGAAAAATCATTGCAATTCCGGGCGTTCGGGCGCATTATGAAAGCCACGAGGTTCGATATTGAAGATGTGTTTTGGTTTGTGTGCCGACCGCGCGGTGCGGGAGGCTTTTTCAACCCCGAGTGAAACTGGAGGCTATTTATGAATCTGACGATCAGCGGTCACCACCTGGAAGTTACCCCGGCTCTGCGCAGTTATGTCACGACCAAGCTTGATCGAATCATGCGACATTTTGACCAAGTGGTCGATGTCAAAGTGCTGCTAACCGTTGAGAAACAGAAGGAGAAAGAGCGACGGCAGCGTGCGGAATGCAATATCCATGTCAAAGGCAGTGATTTGTTTGCCGAAAGTGCCCATGAGGATCTGTACGCTGCCGTGGACGAATTGGTGGATAAGCTGGATCGCCAGGTGGTACGCCATAAAGACCGCCTGCAAGACCACCACCACGATGCACCCAAACGCCTGATGTAGGGCGCGCATCCTGACCGTGCATCGCCCTAAGTTACGCACCCTAATCGTGCGTCGCAAAAACCGCCACCTCACACGGGCGGTTTTTTTTATGTGCATAATTGGCCCACACTATGAACCGCTTAGCCAGCATCCTGTCTTCCGCGCAAGTCCTTGCGAAGGTTGACGTCACCAGCAAAAAACGGGCATTTGAAGAGGCCGGTTTGTTGTTCGAGAATTTGCATGGCTTGAGCCGGGCGTTGGTCACCGACAGCCTGTTTTCGCGTGAGCGTCTGGGTTCCACAGGTTTGGGGCACGGTGTTGCCATTCCGCATGGTCGCATCAAGGGCCTGCGTGCGCCGTTGGCGGCGGTGTTCCAGCTGGCCAAGCCCATTGGTTTTGATGCGCCAGATGACAAGGCAGTCGATCTGCTGATTTTTTTGCTGGTGCCAGAAGCGGCTACCCAAAAACACCTTGAAATCCTGTCGGAAATTGCGGAATTGCTCAGCGATGCAAATTTACGCGAGAAGTTGGTGTCGGCTGCCGGCGCAGAGGAATTGCACGATCTGATCTTCGGCTGGCAATCCTCCGCACAGGTCAGCTGACCAATCCACCTCCGCTGGGAGCAGGCCGTGAAACCTACCGTTGTCAGTGCCGATGTTCTGTTTGAAGAGTTTCGCGCGCGGTTGCACTGGGAATGGGTGGCAGGTTTGGGCGCCTCGGAGCGGCGATTCGATGAAGTGGCCGTGCGCGAGGCGCGCTCCGGCGCCGATCTGGTCGGGTACCTGAATTACATCCATCCTTACCGGGCGCAAATACTGGGTGAGCGCGAAATCGCCTACCTTACCAATGCCACGCCGGAAGATTGCGCCAGGCGCATTGCACGCATTGTCACCCTGGAGCCTCCGGTCCTGGTACTGGCAGATAGTCAAGTGGCACCGTCAGCGTTGCTGGCCATGTGCGAACGCGCACAAATTCCCATGTTTGCGACCAAGGAGTCGTCAGCGTTCGTGATTGATGTGCTGCGGGCGTATTTATCCAAGCATTTTGCCGATCGCTCGTCCATGCACGGCGTGTTTATGGATATTTTGGGCCTGGGCGTGCTGATTACCGGCGAATCCGGCCTGGGTAAGAGCGAGTTGGGCTTGGAGCTGATTTCGCGCGGCAATGGCCTGGTGGCCGATGACGCGGTGGATTTGTACCGCATCAACCAGACCACCATTGAAGGCCGTTGCCCCGAACTGCTGCAAAACCTGCTGGAGGTGCGCGGTATCGGCTTGCTGGATATTCGGGGCATCTTTGGCGAAACTGCAGTGCGTCGCAAGATGCGGCTCAAGCTCATTGTGCACTTGGTGCGCAAGGAAACCATGGAGCGGGAATACGAGCGTATTCCTTATGAACCGTTGACGCAGGACGTGTTGGGCATTCCGGTGCGCAAGGTCGTGATTCAGGTTTTGGCCGGACGCAACATTGCGGTGCTGGTGGAGGCCGCGGTGCGCAACACCATTTTGCAATTGCGGGGGATTGATACCTACCAAGAATTCGTTGAACGCCACCGCAAGGCGATGAACGGCGAAGACTGAAGTTGTGTGCCGCGTTGCGGCTACGCGCTAGCCCCGTGGTGACGCGTTGCCCGGCTTGTTGGGGCAGTTCGGTTTGGCGCAGGTAGCGTATAGACTCAGGGCGTGGTCGGTAATGCAAAACCCCTTTGCCTTGGCGACGGCGTGCTGGCGTTTCTCGATTTCGGCGTCGTAAAACTCTTCTACTTTGCCGCAGTCCAGACACACCAGATGGTCGTGGTGTTGCCCTTCGTTCAGTTCGTAAACCGCCTTGCCACTCTCAAAGTGACTGCGACTCAAAATGCTGGCCTGTTCAAACTGGGTGAGTACCCGGTAGACGGTGGCCAGGCCTACATCCGAGCGCTCCTGTAGCAAAACACGGTACACGTCTTCCGCCGTCATGTGGCGCTCGGTGCTGCGCTGGAACACTTCAAGTATTTTCAACCGTGGAATGGTGGCTTTGAGGCCGGTACTTTTCAATTCCTCGATATTGGTCATGCGCGTGGTTCCAGCGGGGGGTTCAAGTGGGGGGCGTAAAAGGGCTGCCGCTACAATGGTGCGATCATATCTCCCGCAACGTATCCATGTTTGATCACCCGTGCCGTCGCTTGCAATTCACCTTGATAGCGTTTGCCTTAACCGGTGTGGCGGCTTGCAGCAGCATCAATGAGGCCAGCGTCAAGGCCGCCTCCGTTGTTTCACCTTACAAAATTGATGTGGTGCAGGGCAATGTGGTGACCCGCGAGCAATTGGCGGTGTTGAAGCCAGGCATGCCCCGGGCCATGGTGCGCGATGTGCTGGGAACGGCTTTGCTCACCAGCGTATTCCATGCCGATCGATGGGATTACGTCTTCACACTCAAGCGCCAGCGCTCAGAACCCCAGTCGCGCAAGGTAACCGTTTTCTTTAAAAATAATGTGGTTGACCGCGTGGAAGCGGACGACCTGCCCAGTGAAGTCGAGTTTGTATCGACCCTGCGTACACCGGTGCAAACCGGCGTTTTGCCGGTTCTGGAAGCGTCGCCCAAGAGCCTGGAAAAATTCCCGGTGGAGCCGAAACCGGCATCCGTCCCGGCCGCGTCGGTTGCTGCACCGGAAGTGGTGTACCCGCCGCTGGAACCCCCAGCCCAATAGCCCCCTGCTCCATAGTTTGAAACGGAATTCCATGAATCACAAAATTGCCATAGCCGGAGCGACGGGTCGCATGGGGCAGATGCTGATTGAGGCCGTGTGTGCGGCAGACGACTGCACCCTCACCGGTGCGCTGGACCGGGTGGGCCATGCCGCGCTGGGCCAGGATGCCGGGGCTTTTGCCGGACAAGTGACCGGGGTTCACATCACCGACGACTTGGCAAAAGGCCTGCAGCATAGCGATGTTTTGATCGATTTCACCCGCCCCGAAGGCACCTTGGCGCACCTGCGCGTGTGCCGGGACAAAGGCGTCGCGGCCGTCATTGGTACCACCGGGTTTACCGAGGTCCAAAAGGCCGAAATTGCGGTTTTTGCCCAAAGTATTCCCATTGTGTTGGCCCCCAACATGAGTGTGGGCGTCAACGTCACGCTCAAGTTGCTGGAGATGGCGGCCAAGGCCCTGTCCAACGGCTACGACATCGAAATTGTCGAGGCCCACCACCGCTTCAAGGTTGATGCGCCGTCGGGTACGGCACTCAAAATGGGCGAAGTGATTGCAGGTGCTTTGGGGCGCGACCTGAAAGACTGCGCCGTGTATGCACGTGAGGGCGTCACCGGTGAGCGCGACCCGTCCTCCATCGGCTTTGCCACCATCCGCGGCGGCGACATTGTGGGTGACCATACGGTGCTGTTTGCCGGGATCGGTGAGCGCATCGAGATCAGCCACAAGTCGTCCAGCCGCGTGACCTATGCCCAGGGCAGTTTGCGTGCGGTGCGATTTTTGGCCGGGCGCAAGGCGGGTTTGTTTGATATGTACGACGTGTTGGGTCTCCAATGAGCATGCTGGATCTGTTTTTGCAGGGCGACGCCATCAGCCGCGGCGTGGCGCTGACTTTGCTGGCCATGTCGGTGTGCAGCTGGGTGGTCATCGTGTGGAAAAGTTGGGTATTGCAACGTGCCCATGCCGATGTGGAACGGGGCACGGCTGCGTTCTGGCAAGCCAAAACCCTGGAAGACGGCTTGCGCGGTGTGCAGGTGTTTGACCGGGAAGGCCTGGTCAGCCCATTGGTGCAGTCCACCCAAATTCAGGCCGATGGCACCTTGGCCGTTGCCGGTGACCGTTCTCAGCAGTTGACGCGGGTGTTGCGCGACGCTTTGCATGGTGTTTTGCTCAAACTACATTCCGGACAGGTGTTGTTGGCCACGGTGGGTTCCATTGCGCCGTTTGTGGGTTTGCTCGGTACCGTGTGGGGTATTTACCATGCGTTGGTGGGAATTGCCGGGGCCGGCCAGGTCAGCATTGACAAGATTTCCGGTCCGGTGGGCGAGGCCCTCATCATGACCGCAGCCGGCTTGGCGGTGGCCATCCCGGCCGTGCTGGCCTACAACGTCATGGGGCGCAGCATTGGGCGCATTGAGGCCGATCTCGAGGGCTTTGCCCGTGATCTACGTGAGTTGTTGTTAACCAATAAGCAGCCATGAGTTTCGGCCGCCTGGAGCGCACCCCCGCATCGCAGCCTATGAGTGACATCAACGTCACGCCACTGGTTGACGTGATGCTGGTGCTGGTGGTGATCTTTATCCTGACCGCACCCCTGATGGTGAGCGCCGTCAAAGTGGAGTTGCCGCAAACGCAGGGGGCCACAGCCACCGAGGCGCCGCGCGCCATTGCGGTGGTGATTGACAAGGCCGGCACCGTCTATGTGAACGACCGGCCACTGGATGCGGCGGCATTGGCCCAAGCCCTAGAGAAAACGGCCCAGGACAATCCCAACACCGAGGTACAGCTCAAGGCGGATACCGCCGTACCCTATGGCCGGGTGGTGGAATTTATGGGCTTGGCACACCGGGTGGGTTTGACCCGCATCGGTTTTGTGGCCGACCCCGGTAGCGCGCCAGCCCCATAAAGCAGGTCAGTCGGCCCCGGCGGCAGCGTGCAGCCTCTGGGTGCCACGGACGCAGTGGCCTGCTGCCCCTAAAATCCCCCACAAGCACTTCTCCTGGCAACCGCACGGTTGCCCCATTACCCATGCAAGACAAGTACCAACACCTGGACATCGAACAAGCCGCCCATGCCCATTGGGCACAACCCCTGTGGAACGGCCACACCGCCTACCAGGTGCGCGAAGACGGCTCCAAAAAGAAGTTTTACGCCTGTTCGATGTTGCCTTACCCCAGTGGCAAGCTGCACATGGGCCATGTGCGCAACTACACCATCAACGACATGCTCACGCGCTACCTGCGCATGAATGGGCACAACGTCCTGATGCCCATGGGCTGGGACGCGTTTGGTTTGCCGGCCGAAAACGCCGCGCTGAAGAACAAGGTGCCCCCGGCCAAGTGGACTTACGAGAACATCGCCTATATGAAGGGCCAGATGCAGGCCATGGGCTTGGCGATTGACTGGAGCCGTGAGGTTGCCACCTGTGATCCTGCGTACTACAAGTGGAACCAGTGGCTGTTCCTGAAAATGCTGGAAAAAGGCATCGCCTACCGCAAGACCCAGGTCGTCAACTGGGACCCGGTGGACCAGACCGTGCTGGCCAATGAGCAGGTGATCGACGGCAAAGGCTGGCGCACCGGTGCCACGGTCGAAAAGCGCGAAATTCCCGGTTACTACCTCAAGATCACCGACTACGCGCAAGAGTTGCTGGACCACGTCCAAATTGGCAATCCCCGCTCCACTCTGCACGGTTGGCCCGAGCGGGTGCGCCTGATGCAGGAAAACTGGATTGGCAAGAGTGAAGGTGTGCGTTTTGCCTTCACCCACAACATCCGGGACAGCCATGGCACGCTGGTCGGCGATTCGGTGGACGCATCCGAAGGCGAGGCGGGCCGCATGTATGTGTTCACCACCCGCGCCGACACCATCATGGGCGTCACCTTCTGCGCCGTGGCGCCAGAACACCCCTTGGCCGTGCACGCGGCCCAGGGCAACCTGCGCTTGGCGGCATTCATCGAGGAATGCAAGGCCGGTGGTACCACCGAGGCGGAACTGGCCGTCAAAGACAAGCTGGGCATGCCCACCGGCCTGCAGGTTACGCACCCCATTACCGGCAAACCGGTGGACGTGTGGGTGGGTAACTATGTGCTGATGGGTTATGGCGATGGTGCGGTCATGGGGGTGCCAGCCCATGACGAGCGCGATTTCGCCTTTGCCAAGAAGTACAACATCGACATCAATGACGTAGTGCATGTGGACGGTCAAAGCTACGACTATGACCGCTGGCAAGACTGGTACGGCGACAAGCAGTGCGGCGCAACCGTCAATTCCGACATTTTCAGTGGCCTGAACTACGCGCAGGCCGTGGACGCAGTGGCTGCCGCCCTGCAGGCCAAAGGCCTGGGAGAGAAAAAAACCACCTGGCGCCTGCGCGACTGGGGCGTGAGCCGCCAGCGCTACTGGGGCACGCCCATTCCCATCATCCATTGTCCGGAACACGGCGCGGTGCGGGTGCCCGAAAAAGACCTGCCTGTGGTGTTGCCGCAAGACTGCGTGCCCGATGGCTCGGGAAACCCGCTGCATAAACACGAAGGTTTCCATGCCGGGGTGGTGTGCCCGGTGTGTGGCGCTGCTGCCCGGCGCGAGACCGACACCATGGACACCTTTGTGGACAGTTCGTGGTACTACATGCGTTACTGCGACCCCAAAAACGCCGACGCCATGGTGGCCGGCGGCACCGACTACTGGATGCGTGACCAAAACGCTGCGGCACTCGGGGGCCAAGGCGGCAGCGGAATGGATCAGTACATCGGCGGTATCGAACACGCCATCCTGCACCTGCTGTACGCGCGCTTCTGGACCAAGGTCATGCGCGATCTGGGCCTGGTCAAGGTGGATGAGCCCTTTACCAAGCTGCTGACCCAGGGCATGGTGCTCAACCACATCTACTCGCGCAAAGCCGACAAGGGTGGCAAAGACTATTTTTGGCCGCACGATGTGGAGCACGTGCTCGATGGCGGTGGCAAGGTGGTGGGCGCCAAGCTCAAGAACGCCGCCGAGAGCGGCGACGGCCTGCTGCCTGTGGGCACCCCCATCGACTACGAGGGCGTGGGCACCATGTCCAAGTCCAAAAACAACGGCGTCGATCCGCAGCACCTGATTACCCAATACGGTGCCGACACCGCGCGCCTGTACACCATGTTTACCGCGCCGCCCGAAGCCACGCTGGAGTGGAACGACGCCGGGGTGGAAGGCAGCTACCGCTTTCTGCGTCGGGTCTGGAACTTTGGTGTCAAGTTGTCTGCTATGGATTTGATAGCTGCTCGCGCGCATCTGGCGGGCGCAGGAGGCCTAAAAGGCATTGAGTTTGGCAAGCAAGCCAAACTGCTGCGCCGCGAGATGCACACCGTGCTCAAGCAGGTGGACTACGACTACCAGCGCATGCAATACAACACCGTGGTGTCGGGCGCCATGAAGATGATCAATGCGCTGGAGGGCCACGCCACCACCTCCGGCGCAGGCGCGTCCACGGCCGAATCATCGCCACCTGCGCCCGATTTGCTGGTGGCGTTAATCGAGGGCTTCTCCATTCTGCTGCGTTGCCTGTACCCTGCCACGCCCCACATTGCCCACGCACTGTGGAGTGAGTTGGGGTACGCCGTGTTGCAGGGCGATTTGCTCGATGCACCCTGGCCGGAGGTGGATCCTGCCGCCCTGGTACAAGACGAAGTGGAACTGGTGCTGCAAATCAACGGCAAATTGCGTGGTTCGGTGGTGGTGCCCGCGGGTGCGACCAAAGAGGCCATCGAGGCCGCCGCGCTGGCCTGCGATGCCTTTGTGCAGTTTGCAGCCGGTGCCCCGGCCAAGAAGGTCGTTGTGGTGCCGGGCCGACTGGTCAATGTGGTTATCTAGGCCATGGGCATGCATCGCCGTGGTTTTGTGCAGTGGGCGGGCGCAGGGGCGCTGGGCACGGCCCTGACCGGCTGCGGCTTCAAGCTGCGCAGTAGCCAGCACTTTGCCTTCCAGACCGTGGCGGTTACGCCGGAAACGGGCGGTCTGGTGGCCACCGACGTGATTCGCTACTTTGGCAGTGCCATTGTGCCGCTGCAGCCCGAAGCGGGCGCTGCCCCCCCCCAGGTGATTCTGGACGTCTTGCACGACCTGCGCGAAAAAACCGTGGTGGGTGTCAATGCCAGTGGGCAGGTGCGCGAGTTTCAACTCAAAATTCGGGTCAAATTCCGTTTGCGCACACCCCAGGGTAACGAGCTGATTGCACCGGTGGAAATTACCCAGCAGCGCGACATTGCCTTCAACGAGTCGGCCGTACTGGCCAAAGAGGCCGAAGAAGTGCTGCTGTACCGTGATATGCAAAACGACATCGTCCAGCAGTTGCTGCGCCGCTTGGCGGCGGTCAAGCAAATCGACTAATCCATTGCCACCATGGACGAAACCGACCACCACCTGCTCTCGCTGCTGCGCCAGGATGCACGCCTGTCGGTAGCGGCGCTGGCGCAAAAGCTCGATGTGTCGCGCGGCACGGTGAGCAACCGCATCCGCCGCCTGGAAGACGAGGGTGTGATTGTGGGCTACACCGTGCGCTTGCGCCCGGACGTGCAGCACAACGCCATCAAGGCCTGGATGAGCATTGCCGTAGAAGGCAACCAGACCCGCACCGTGATTGCCAACCTGCTGGGCGAGCCCGGTGTGGCCTCCCTGCACGACACCAATGGCCGTTGGGATCTGCTGGCCGAATTGCGCGCCGCGTCTTTGCAAGAGCTGGCCAAGGTGCTGGAGCGCATTCGCCTGCTCAAGGGCATCAGCAACACCGAAACCAGCATCCACCTGGAAACGTTCAGGCTGTCCTGAGTTATTTGCCTGTGCGCCCGGCCGCGAACCGGCCCAGCGTGCAAGACTACACTCACCGCCTATGCAAATCGCCGCCAACCAACTTGCCAACCACCTGCAGCGCGGGCTTAAAAGTCTGTACACGCTGCATGGCGACGAGCCGCTGCTGGTGCAGGAGGCGCTGGATGCCATTCGCGCCAGTGCGCGCCTACAGGGCTATACCGAACGCACATCGCACACGGTCGCCGGTGCCCACTTTGACTGGAGCGAGGTGCTGGCTGCAGGCGGCTCCCTGAGCCTGTTTGCCGACAAGCAAATCGTCGAAATTCGCATCCCTTCCGGCAAACCCGGCAAAGACGGTAGCGCTGCTCTGCAACAGCTGGCCCAGGCCGCGCAGGGTAACGACAGCACACTCACCTTGGTGATGTTGCCGCGACTGGACAAACCGACCAAATCGGCAGCATGGTTTGCGGCACTGGAGAGTTTTGGCATCACCTTGCAGGTAGAGCCGGTCGAGCGCCAGGCGTTGCCACAGTGGATCGCCCAGCGCTTGGCAGCGCAGGGGCAACGCGTGGCGGCCGGTGATGAAGGGCTGCGCACCCTGCAGTTTTTTGCCGACCGGGTCGAAGGCAACCTGCTGGCCGCGCACCAGGAAATCCAAAAACTGGGCCTGCTGTTTCCCGTCACCCCTGGCAGTGAAGGGGGCGTGTTGCGCTTTGAGCAGGTAGAGAGTGCGGTGCTGAACGTGGCGCGGTACGACGTGTTCAAGTTGTCGGAGGCCGTGCTGGCGGGCCAGGCCCTGCGCGTGCAGCGCATGCTCGATGGCCTGCAGGCCGAGGGCGAGGCCGAAGTGCTGGTGCACTACACCTTGAGCGAAGATATTCGGGCTTTGAAACGGGTGAAAGACGCCATGAACGCGGGCAAGCCCTTGCCCATGGCCCTGCGCGATCAGCGCATCTGGGGGCCGCGGGAGCGCCTGTTTGAGCGCGTGCTACCCAAGCTCAGCGATGCGGTGTTGACCGAGTTGCTGCACGCCGCGCACGTGGTGGATGGCATTGTTAAAGGACTGAAACAGCCCGACTGGCCCAGCACCGGCTGGCAGGCCCTGCACCGCCTTGCCTTGCACGTGTGCGGGCTGTGCGCAGCCCCTTCCGCCCAGCGCAGGGGGGAGCGCACAGCGCCGGGAGGGTAGTGCTACTTGATGTGTTTGGCCATGTAGTCCTTGATGATTTTTTCCGCGTCAATCTTGGCAATGCCGCGTTTGATGATTTCTGCGGCCTTTTTGTTTTCAAATTTGTTGTTCAGACCCAGCACCAGGTCCTTGGTGTCGAGCACCTTGGAGTTGGCTTGCACCGTGGAGGCAATGTCCTTGGCGTCGTTTTTCAGGAAATAGTCCAGGTTCGCCAAGTCGATGAATGCACCGTCGATTCGCCCGGCAGAGACCTTTTTGATATTGGTAATGTCATCCACCACCACCTGGGTCTTGATAGTGCCATTCTTGATGAGTGCCATGAACTCAGGTGTGTTGCCGTAGTCCTGCACCGTGCCAATGGTTTTGCCCTTGAGGTCTTCCAGTTTGTTCCAGACCAGGGGTTTGGCTTTGGGCTCTACAAACCCCACTGCCGAGCGGAACAGCACCGGTGACTTGGTGAAGCCTTCTGCGGGGACATCCTCGGGCCAGGAAGGGTACATGCCTGCATAACCAGGCTCCTTGGCGGTTTCAATGGCACGGGTCCAGGGGAAAAACTCCACCACCAATTCAATACCCTCCGCCTTGAGTGCAGCACGCAGCACGGCAATACCGGCCCCACCTTCGGGAAGTGTTTTGCCCGAAAACGGTTGCCAATCGAGCGAGGTGACTTTCCATTTCTCTGCGGCCATGGCGGGAAGTGCGCAAAGCAGGGCCAAACAAAAAATCCAACTTTTGAATTTGAACATGGCGTGTCCTTTAGATAAACATCGATGCAAAAATGGTGCAACCCACCGCGATAAAACGGCAATCCAGAATAGTTCAAAACCGCCTGCGTGGGTAGCGTGTTTTTACGGTGTTTGGCAAGTTCTCTGAGGGGGTTTGTTGCAGGTTGCTGCACCACCACAGAAATTACTTGGATGGTCAAGCGTTTGGACATATGCTGGCCGCATGACCCATGAAAACGACCCGAACGACACCGACTGGCTTGCCGAAGAGCATGCGCCCGATGGCACGACGACCGACTTGAAACCGTGGCGGGTGCTGGTGGTGGACGATGTGGCGGATGTGCATGCGGTCACCCGCCTGGCGTTGGGTAACGTCACTTTCAAGGGCCGCAGGCTGGAAATTCTGTCTGCGTATTCCGGCGAGCAAGGGTTTGCCCAGTTGTCCCAGGAGTCCGACATTGCACTGGTGCTGCTGGACGTGGTGATGGAAACCGACGATGCGGGTTTGCGTCTGGCCAAGCGCATTCGCGAAGAACTGCACAACGACCTGGTTCGTATCGTATTGCGAACCGGGCAGCCCGGACAGGCGCCGGAGAGCCAGGTGGTGGTGGATTTTGATGTCAACGACTACAAAGCCAAGTCCGAGTTGACGGTGGAGAAACTGTTCACCACCGTCATCACGTCTTTGCGCAGCTACGAGCGCATGCAAGCCATTGAAGCCAGCCGCGATGGCCTGGCCAAATTGCTGGAAGTGACCCACGACATTTACCGGGTGGAGCCGGTCTCGGCACAGGCACCCGAAACCTTGCAACAGATTGGCGCGGTCATCCAGCTGGGCTCGGGGGGTATGTTGTGTGTCATGCAAAAAACCGGTCAGGCCGCCCGCAAGCCTTGAGACTCCCGCCCCTACGGGGGCAGGCGTGCTACTGGTACTTTTTGTTGATTTTTTCCATGGTGCCGTCTTTCACCATGGCCTTCAGGGTGGTGTTGAGCTGCTGGATGGTGTCGGGCGCAACAGTCTTGTTGCAGGCCAGGTACAACTCGGCTTTTTTGATGTTGAGTACGGGTTTGACCCGGGTCTTCATCTTGTTGGCGACAAACGGCCCCGTCAATATGCCAGTTGCCCACAGGTCCACGCGACCGGCATCGAGTTTCTTGGCGTTTTGATCGTCGTTGATGGCCTCATCGATGACGAATTTTTGCTGCTGCAGGTACAGCGTGACCGAATCACCCCGGTAACCCCCCACCTTGTACTTGCGCGCATCGTCCAGCGACGCCAGTTGGATGCTGCTGTCGGCTTTGGCAAACAGCATCCAGTTGTCCGGGGCAACCGGGCCCACCCACTGGAATTTTGTTTCGCGCTCCTCGGTGCGCGTGGTGGAGTAAACGCAGGTGTCTTTGTCAGACTCGGCCATTTTGATCGCCCGCACCCACGGGTACATGACAATCTGGTAGCGGATATTGGCGCGCCTGAACAACTCGTGCACCGCCTCCGTCGCACTGCCGACAATGGTCTGCCCGCCGTCGGTGGTGTAGTTGTAGGGGGCGCGTCTTCGGTGGTCAGCAGCAGGCCATCGGCCCACGCGCAATGGCCCAGCAGCGCGCCAATACACAACAATCTTTTCATATGCCCTCCTGCACGGTGCGGCCTACTTTTGTGCCCCAGGCACGGCTATATCACTGGTATTTCTTGGTGATTTTCTCCATGGTGCCGTCTTTTACCATGGCCTGCAAGGTGGCATTGAGTTGGTTGATGGTGTCCGGTGCAACCCCCTTGTTGCATGCCAGGTACAACTCGGTTTTTTTGAAGGTCAATAGCGGTTTGATTTTGGTCTTCATCTTGTTGGCAACAAAGGGCCCGCCCAGATTGCCGGTGGCCCACAGGTCAATACGGCCGGCCTCCAGCTTTTGTGCCGTCTGGTCGTCATTGGCGGCCTCATCCATCACAAACTTCTGCTCCTGCAGGTACAGCGTGACCGCATCGCCCCGGTAGCCGCCCACCTTGTACTTCTTTGCGTCGTCCAGCGATGCCAGCTTGATGGTGCTGTCGGCCTTGGCAAACAGCACCCAGTCGTTGGGCGCAATCGGGCCCACCCAGGCAAACTGCTTCTCGCGCTCTTCGGTTCGGGTGGTGGAGTAGACGCAGGTGTCTTTCTCGGACTTGGCCATTTCCAAGGCGCGCACCCAGGGGTACAGCGTAATCTTGTAGCTGATCTTGGTGCGCTTGAAGAGTTCGTGAATGGCTTCCGTGGCGCTGCCGACAATGGTTTTCCCGCCGTCGGTCGTGTAGTTGTAGGGGGCGGCATCTTCGGTGGTCAGAATCAGGCCATCGGCCCAAGCGCAACTGCCCAGCAGCATGCCCATGCACAATAATTTTTCATGCTCAATCCTTGGTTGTTGGATGCACGACCAGATGCCTTGACATCCGGAGCTAAAAACTACCACCCTGCGGCACGCCACGGCCCACCGCAGTCGGCCCACTGTGGGCGCAGAATTTGTGCCATGGTTTGATTTGACGCAAAGAATGGCGATTTGTGGCGGGGCATAACCGCGTTGCAACGTTGTTGCTTAGGGTATTCACTAGCGCTGTGGTAGAGGGCTTCACTTGCAATGTGATTGGGACTAGTATGCGCTGACCCGTTGGTGGCGCTTTTTTGTCCTGAAAGAGGTTGAAGATGAAAACATCCAGCATCAAGTTCCGCTTGAATGTATTGTTTGTGGTGATCATTTCGGCATTGCTGCTGGCCTTTGGTGCCATCAACTATGTCAAGACCAAGGGCAAACTGCAGGCCTCCATGCAGCAGCAGGTGGAGGCCACCCTGGGGCGTTTGTCGGCCAGTTTGCCGGGTTCGATCTGGAACTTCGACAAAAACCAGATCGAGCAGGGTTTGCGCTCGGAAATGGGGGCCACGTTTATCTCCGGCATCCTCATCAAGAACGGCGACAAGCTGGTGGGCGGTACGGTGCGCGGTGCGGACGGCAAGACGGTTGCCGCCACCCAGGCGCCGGTATCCGACTTCTCCAAAGCGGTAGACCTCGCGTTTGAAGATGGCGGCAAATCCAACCCGGTTGGCAAAGTGACGGTGTATGTGTCCTATGCTGAAATCAACCAGGCCTTGCGCAGCGAACTGATCTGGGCGGTGCTGCAAATCTTGGTGCTCGATGTCATCATCGTGCTCGCACTGTCGCGCATATTGAGTTCCATGGTGCTCAACCCCCTGGCACAAATTGGTGTTGCACTGCGCGACATCGCCGAGGGCGAGGCCGATTTGACCAAGCGCATCCCCCGCGCCAAGACGGACGAGTTCAACCAGGTGTCAGACAGCTTCAATACGTTTATTGACCGCTTGCAGCAAATCGTCACCCAGGTGAGTACCGGCATTGTCACCATTACCCATGCCGCGAACGAAATTGCCAGCGGCAATATGGACCTGTCCAACCGCACCGAGTCCCAGGCCAGTTCACTGGAGGAAACGGCGGCCTCCATGCAGGACATCACCCACACCGTCAAGCAAAACGCCGAGAACGCGCAAATCGCCAACCGCATGGTGGGCACGGCGGCCGAGGTGGCATCCAAGGGCGGCGCCGTGGTGGCCCAGGTGGTGGAAACCATGGGCTCCATCAACCAGTCCTCGCGCAAGATTGTCGACATCATCAGCGTGATTGACGGCATTGCCTTCCAGACCAATATCCTGGCGCTCAACGCCGCGGTAGAGGCCGCACGCGCAGGCGAGCAGGGGCGTGGTTTTGCCGTGGTGGCCAGCGAGGTGCGCAGTCTGGCGGGCCGCTCGGCTGCAGCGGCCAAAGAAATCAAGGCGCTGATCGATGAGTCGGTGAGCAATGTGGGTGTGGGCACCCGACTGGTGGACGAGGCGGGTTCCACCATGACCGAAATTGTGGACAGTGTGAGCAAGGTGACCGGCATCATGGCCGAAATCCAGTCGGCCAGCGAATCGCAAACCCTGGGTATCAGCCAGATCAACGAAGCCGTTCGCCAGATGGACACCAACACCCAGCAAAATGCCGCACTGGTGGAAGAAGCCGCCGCCGCTGCAGGTTCCATGCAATCGCAGGCTGCCAGCCTGGCCAGTGCCGTGAGTGTGTTCAAACTGGGTGAGGGCCGATCGCGCGCATTGGTGGCGCTGCGTTGAACGTGTGCACTGGTGCGTGACGGGTTTGCAGGCGCAAAACCAATGATTGCGAAATGGCTTTCAGGTCACCCCAGCGTGCACTCCATTCGCGTGCGCCTCATTGCACTGTTCGTGCTGTTGGTTACGGCCACCCTGGCAGGCTTTGGGGTTTATGGCCAGTTGCGTTTGACGCGTGAACTGGAGAGCGGTTTTGCAGAGCGGCAAAAGGCGGTGATGTTGCGCTTGACAACTTCCTTGCCTGCCAGTGTCTGGAACTATGACGCGTTCCAGTCCAAGCGCATCATCGAGGCCGAAATGGGGTCGGACGAAGTCGGCGCGGTAACCGTGTTCGACGCCAAATCGCAGCCGTTTGTATCGAGTGTGGCGTCCAATGCAGGTGAATCTACCGTTGGCAGACCGGCCAATCAGGCACACCACGCCACCTTGCAGGGGATGCTGTTTGTGGATCCGAACGTGGAACAAATTCCCCTGAAAAGTGTGGCCGATGCGGCGATTGGACGGGTCGAGGTGGTGTTTTCGCGCCGGGCCATTGATGCAGCCTTGCGTGCGTCCATTGTGAGCCGGGTGGTGGAGGTCATCGTCCTCGACGGGGTGTTGATCGTGGCCCTGATTGTCAGCCTGAACATGGTGTTCAAACCGATTGGGCAACTGCGTGACGCCCTGTTTGAACTGGCCGCCCACCATGGCGAAGACGCCGAAGAACTGCCCGAGACCAGCCGCAACGAATTTGGTGAAGTCATTCGTGGTTTTAACCAGACCCAGCGCAAACTGCGCCAGGTGATTGCGCGGCGCACCCAGGCCGAAGAAGACGCGCGCGAGGCGGCGGCCAAGACCGAATTGGCCTACCGGGACTTGCAGGCGGCACAAGAATCCCTGGTGCAGGCGGAAAAAATGGCAGGGCTGGGGAGCATGGTGGCTGGCGTAGCGCACGAAATCAACACCCCGGTGGGCATTGTGTTGACCAGTGCCTCGGTGCTCAACCAGGCCACCCTGCAGACCAGCCGCGCCATGGCCGATGGCGCGGTGCGCAAGTCCGATATTGCGGCCTACTTGCAAACTGCGGACGAGAGCGCCCGGTTGATACTGGCCAACGCGGAACGTGCCGCACACCTGATACAAAGTTTCAAGCAGGTGGCGGTAGACCAGACCAGTGAGCAGCGGCGCACGTTCGATCTGAAAAATTACCTGGAAGAACTCACCACCAGCCTGCACCCGGCCTTGAAGAAGGGGCACGCCAGTGTGGAGGTGACGTGCGCTGCGGGCATCCAGATGGACAGCTACCCCGGCTTGCTGGCCCAGGTGCTGACCAACCTGACCATGAACGCCATTACCCACGCATTTGCGCCCGAACAGCAGGGCCACATTGGGGTGGCGGTGGACTGCGTGGACGGCGTGGTTTCAATCGCTTTCAGTGACGATGGCCGTGGTATTGCACCCGAGCATATGGGGCGCATATTCGACCCCTTTTTCACCACGCGCCGGGGGCAGGGGGGCACCGGACTGGGCTTGCACATTGTGTTCAACATTGTCACCAAACAGCTCGGTGGCACCATAACCGTGCGCAATGCGCAGCCCCATGGTGCATGCTTCGACCTGAGTGTGCCGCGTGTCACACCCGAGATAAAAAAGACGGACACTGCGTAAAACCGTGTTGGATACGCATATTTTGACAGTGAGCATCCCATGACCTCTACCGCAATCGACAACGACGACGAATGGCTCAATGAAGACCAGCCCAGTGCCGCGGTGCCCCAGGCCCAGCGGCCCTGGCGCCTGCTGGTGGTGGACGACGAGCCCGACATCCACGCCGTGACCCGGCTGGCTTTGAGCCGGGTCACGTTCAAGGGGCGTGGCATCGAGATGCTGTCAGCCTACACCGGGGCCGAGGGGTACGCCATGCTGTCCACCGAACCCGACATTGCCCTGGTGCTGCTCGATGTGGTGATGGAAACCGAAGACGCCGGTCTGCGCCTGGCCCGGCGCATCCGCGAAGAACTGCACAACAACCTGGTGCGCGTGGTGCTGCGCACCGGCCAGCCGGGGCAGGCGCCGGAGCAGCAGGTCATTGTGGACTTCGACATCAACGACTACAAGGCCAAAACCGAGCTGACCACACAAAAGCTGTTCACCACGGTTATCACCTCGCTGCGGGCCTATGAAGGGCTGGTCACCATCGACGCCAACCGCCGCGGCCTGCACCGTATTCTGGAGGCGTCCAGCAACCTCTATCAAATCAGTTCCCTGCAGGAACTGGCCTCCGGGGTGTTGACCCAGGTGGGAGCCATCCTGAGTTTTGGCGCCGAAGGGGTGCTGTGTGTCATGCGCAACGACACCGCAGGCGCCCAGCATGTGCCCATGGTGATGGCGGCGACCGGGGCCTCCACCCATCTGGAAGAGCACGCCGTGTTGCCGGCGGACCACCCCTGGGCCGGCATCATCGGGCAGACCTTTCGGGAGCGGAAAAACCACTTTACCGACGAGGCGGACGTGTTGTTTATCGAAGCCGCGCACGGGCACCAGTTCGCCGTCGCGTTTTCGCCGCCCTGGCCGTTGGGTGATGTGGAACGCAGCCTGCTAACGGTGTTTTGTGACCGCATTGCGGCCGCTTTTGACAACCTGCACATGTTCGGGCAACTCAGGACTACGCAGGAGGCCACGGTGGTGGCGCTGGCCGACCTGGCCGAATCGCGCGATGCCACCACCGGTGGCCACGTGCGCCGTGTGAGTCGCCTGACCGACGCCATTGCGCGTGAACTCAAGGCAGCCAACAAGTTTGCGGACGAAACTACATCCACCTTCATGTCGTTTGTGGGTATTGCCAGCATCCTGCACGACGTGGGCAAGGTCGCCACCCCCGACGCGGTGCTGCTCAAGCCCGGGCGCCACACGCCCGAGGAACGCAAAATCATGGAAGAACACGCCACCATTGGCGAAACCGTGCTGCGCCGTGCGTCCCATCTGGTAGAGGGCGAAAGCACCTTGAGTTTGGGCGCGCAAATTTCTGGCGGGCACCATGAACACTTTGACGGGAACGGCTATCCACGCGGACTGAAGGGGCATGCCATTCCGCTGGCGGCGCGTATCGTGGCCGTGGTGGACGTGTTCGACGCCCTGTTGCACAGCCGCCCCTACAAGGAGGCCTGGCCGTTGGATAAGGTGCTGGCCTACCTGCACGAACGCCGGGGCACCCAGTTCGACCCGGATGTGCTCGACGCCATGCAAGCCTTTCTGGACAAGGAAAAGCCGGACTGGCTGATCGGCCAGGGGCATTGAGGTGACGTGATCCGTTGTTGTGCGCCGTGGCAGCGGGGGTGTCATTGGCTCATGCCAAAATGTCACCCATGAACGCGATCAACATCACCGACTATTCCCTTGCCCTGGGTTCCCAGGCAAAAGTGGCATCTGCGCTTATGGCGCGTGCGCAAGCAGCTATCAAAAACATAGCACTCAGGCGCCTGGCCGCCCTGCTGCGGGAGAACACGCAGGCTTTGCAAAGTGATAACGCCAAAGACATAACCCGCGCAGAAGCCGCTGGCCTTGCCGCGCCCCTGGTTGACCGGCTCAAACTCACACCCAAAGTGCTGGAAACCTGCGCCCAGGGCTGCGAGCAACTGGCCGCCATGCCCGACATCATTGGCGAAATTGTGGGCATGAAGCAGCAACCCAGCGGCATTCGCGTGGGGCAGATGCGGGTGCCGATTGGCGTGTTTGGCATGATTTTCGAGAGCCGCCCCAACGTCACCATTGAGGCCGCCAGCCTGTCCATCAAAAGCGGCAATGCCTGCATTTTGCGCGGGGGCTCCGAGGCCATTGACTCCAATAAGGCGCTGGCCAAACTGGTGCAACAAGCCCTGCGGGAATCCGGCCTGCCCGAAAACGCCGTGCAACTGGTGCAAACCACCGACCGGGAAGTGGTGGGCCACCTTATTGCCATGCCGCAGTTTGTGGATGTCATCATCCCGCGCGGGGGGAAAAGCCTGATTGAGCGCATCAGCGCCGGTGCCAAGGTGCCCGTCATCAAACACCTGGACGGCAACTGCCATGTGTACGTGGACGACCCCTGCGACCTGGACATGGCCGTGACCGTGGCCGACAACGCCAAAACCAATAAGTACAGCCCCTGCAATGCCACCGAGAGCCTGCTGGTGGCACGCGGGGTGGCGGCAGAATTTTTGCCGCGCATTGGCACCGTCTACGCCGCCAAGGGGGTGGAGATGCGCTGTTGCCCGGAAGCCTTGCAAATTTTGAAGGCAAATATGCCATTTCCGCACGCCGGACGTGCGCAAGCAGCTATTAATTCAGTAGCAAGCGGTATGCCGAAAGAGGCTATGGGATAACGTGGATGCCGCCGCCCCAGCGGTGCCCAATGTGGTGCCGGCCCAGGAGTCCGACTGGTACGCGGAATACCTGGCGCCGGTCATCAGCATCAAGGTGGTGGCCGGGGTGGACGAGGCCATTGACCACATCAACCGGTATTCCAGCCACCATACCGACGCCATCCTGACCCGCGACCATATGCATGCCCAGCGTTTTCTGCGTGAGGTGGATTCCAGTAGCGTGATGGTCAACACCAGCACCCGTTTTGCCGATGGTTTTGAGTACGGGCTGGGGGCCGAAATCGGCATCAGCACCGACAAGTTCCACGCCCGTGGCCCCGTCGGCATCGAAGGGCTGACTTCGCTTAAATACGTCGTGCTGGGCAACGGCGAAGTGCGAAGCTGACAGACCGAAGCACCAACGCAGCTATGTCACCAACGGATTAAGGGTGTATTTATGGTTCCCCATTTGGTCACCGCCCTGAGCGGCCCCATCAACGAGCTGGAGCAGCGCATCCTCGACTCCATGCCTGCCATTGAGCGCTGGTTCCGGCTGGAGTGGATGGAGCACACCCCCTTGCTCTACAGCTCGGTGGATGTGCGCAACGCCGGCTTCAAACTTGCCCCGGTTGACACCAACCTGTTTCCGGCGGCCTGGCACAACCTGAGCCCGGCCATGTTGCCCCTGGCCGTGCAGGCCGCCATGGCGGCGATTGAAAAAATCTGCCCCGAGGCGCGCAACCTGCTCATCGTGCCGCAGAACCAGGCGCACAACACCTTTTACCTGAGCAACCTGGCGCAACTGCGCAGCGTCTTCCACATGGCCGGTTTGCATGTGCGCATCGGCTCCATTGACCCGGTCCTCAAGAAAAGCACCACCATTGCCCTGCCGCAGGGCGAAAGCATCACCCTGGAGCCGGTGGTGCGCACCCGTGGGCGCATTGGCTTGAAAGACTTCGACCCCTGCACCATTTTGCTCAACAACGACCTGAGTGCAGGGGCGCCCGGCATTCTGGAAGACCTGCACGAGCAGTACCTGTTGCCACCCCTGCAGGCGGGCTGGGCATCGCGGCGCAACAGCACCCATTTCAAGTGTTACGACGAAGTGGCCAAACGCTTTGGCAAGCTCATTGGTGTGGACCATTGGTTGATCCATCCCTTGTTCGAGAAGTGCGGCCGCATCGACCTGTCCACAGACGATGGCCTGCAGCAACTCACACACGGCGTCGAGACCTTGCTGGCCAAAATCCGGAAAAAATACAAGGAATACGGCATCAAGGAAAAGCCGTTTGTGGTGGTCAAGGCCGATAACCGCAGCAACGGCATGGGCCTGCTGACGGTGCGCGACGTGGCGCAACTGGCGGTATTGCGCCAGGGGGCCACGGCGGCCGTTGACATGGTTTTGCAAGAAGGGGTGCTGACCAACGAACGCGTGAACGATGCCGTGGCCGAGCCGGTGGTGTACATGCTCGACCGGTATGTGGTGGGCGGTTTTTACCGCGTGCACGCCGAGCGCAGCGTCGATGAAAACCTGAATGCCCCCGGCGCACACTACGTGCCCTTGGCGTTTGCCGAGAGTACGCACTTACCCCAGCCCGGCATGCGGCCTGGCGCCAGCGCACCCAACCGCTTTTACATGTATGGTGTGGTGGCCCGCCTGGCCATGCTGGCGGCCAGTTATGAACTTGAAGCCACCGACCCGCATGGCGAGCAATACGCCTGAGGACGGTGCGCCTGACATGCCGCTGACACGCCGTTGCTGCGGCGCAATATCCCACAGTTTTTGTCGTATTGGGGGGCGCGCCTCTCAGCACGGTGCGGCGGTAGGCGCAAAATGGCGCTCCCCCATGTCATGGAACCTGCCCTGAACCCGGGCGGGGCAATGTGTGTCAGTTTCCAAATCGTCCCTCTCCGCGCTCACGCTGGGCGCCATCGGTGTTGTGTACGGCGACATCGGCACCAGTGTGCTGTATGCGGTCAAAGAAGTGTTTGGCTCCGGCCATGTGCCGTTCACGCACGACAACGTGTATGGCGTGTTGTCCATCTTCTTCTGGACCCTGACGGTCATTGTCTCCCTTAAATACGTAACCCTGGTGCTGCGCGCCGACAACCACGGCGAAGGCGGGCTGGTGGCTATGCTGGCGCTGGCGTCGCAGTCGGTCAAGCACCGGCCCGTGTTGCGCCGGGTGCTGTTGATTGTGGGCATCTTTGGCACCTGCCTGTTTTATGGCGATGGCGTCATCACACCGGCCATTTCGGTGCTGTCGGCGGTGGAGGGCCTGGAGGTCATTTCCCCGAACTTCAAGAAGTACGTGATTCCGCTCACGCTGGTGATTTTGTTTTGCCTGTTCATGGTGCAAAAGCGCGGCACGGCGGGCATTGGCCGGTTTTTTGGCCCCATCACCCTGGTCTGGTTTGCCGTGATTGCCGGCCTGGGGGTGATGCACATCGCGTCGCACCCGGAAATCATGTGGGCCATCAGCCCGCACTACGCGGTGGGCTTTATGTGGAACCAGCCCGGCACCACCTTCATCATTTTGGGCGCCGTGGTGCTGTGTGTGACGGGTGGCGAGGCGCTGTATGCCGACATGGGTCACTTTGGCAAGAAACCCATCCGGGTCGCATGGTTCTTCATTGTGATGCCCGCGCTCACCCTCAACTATTTTGGCCAGGGTGCCTTGCTGTTGGCGGACCCCACGGCAGTGAAAAACCCGTTTTTCAACATGGCCCCGGACTGGATGCTGATTCCGCTGGTCGTGTTGGCCACCATGGCCACGGTGATTGCCTCGCAGGCGCTGATTTCGGGCGCGTTTTCGGTCACCAAACAGGTCATCCAGCTGGGGTATTTGCCGCGCCTGCAAATCCTGCACACCAGCGTGAAAGATACCGGACAAATCTACCTGCCGTTTGTGAACTGGGGCCTGTTTGTGGCCATCGTGCTGGCGGTGGTGATGTTCAAGTCGTCGAGCAACCTGGCGGCCGCTTACGGCATTGCCGTGTGCACCGACATGCTGATTACCACCGTGCTGACTTTTTACGTGCTGCGCTACAGCTGGAACTACCCGCTGGCCCTGTGTATTGGCGCCACCGGGTTCTTTTTTGTGGTCGATTTTGCCTTTTGGGCCTCCAACTTGCTCAAACTGTTTGAGGGGGGCTGGTTCCCGCTGGCCATTGGGGGCGCCATTTTCACCCTGATGCTGACCTGGAAAGAGGGCCGCCGCCTGCTCAATGAAAAGCTGCGCTCGGACGCCATTGACCTGGGCAGTTTTCTGGAAGCTGTTTTTGTCAGCCCGCCCGCCCGCGTGGAAGGCACAGCCGTGTTTTTGACGGCGGAAGCAGGCACCGTGCCCAACGCCCTGCTGCACAACCTCAAACACAACAAGGTGCTGCACGCCAACAACCTGTTTGTGACCGTGCGCAACCACGAGGTGCCGTGGATTGGCCTGACCAAACGGCTGGAGATCGAATCCCTGGGCCACGACTGCTGGCAGGTGATTTTGAACTACGGTTTCAAAAACGACCCCGATGTGCCCAGGGCCCTGCAGCAAATCAAGCAGCACGGATGCGAAATCAACCCCATGACCACCAGTTACTTTCTCTCGCGTGACACGGTGGTGCCCAGCATTGGTGCGGGCATGGCGTTCTGGCGTGAAAAACTGTTTGCACAAATGCACCACAACGCCAGTGGTGCGGCCGACTTCCTGAATCTGCCCAACAACTCGGTGGTGGAGCTGGGTAGCAAAATCGAAATCTGAACGCGGTGGGCGGGCCTTCTCCACCGCGCACCACTGCGCACCACGCGGGGTGAAACGGTGCGGGAGCGGCTGTCACAATGGACCCGATGAACTTCCTCAAAGACCTGAGTCCCTCCGCCCTGAGCGCGGGTTTTGTGGCGGTGCTGGTCGGGTTTACCAGCTCGGTCGCTATCGTGTTCCAGGCGGCACTGGCGTTTGGCGCCACACCGGCCATGGTCGCGTCCTGGATGTGGGCCCTGGGCCTGGGTATGGGGCTGTGCACCCTGGTGCCCTCGCTGTGGCTCAAAAAACCGGTCATGGTCGCGTGGAGCACGCCCGGCGCGGCAGTGCTGGCCAGCGCCGGGGCTGCGGGCAGTTTTTCCATGCACGAGGCCGTGGGCGCTTTTATGGTGTGCGCAGCGCTGATTACGCTGGCCGGTTGGAGTGGCTGGTTTGAGCGAGTCATGAACCGCATCCCGCTGGCGCTGGCTTCCGCCTTGCTGGCCGGTGTGCTGGCACGGTTTGCACTGCAGGGCTTTAGTGCCGCACAAACCGCCACACCGCTGGTGCTGACCATGTTGGCCAGCTACCTGCTGGCGCATCGCCTGTGGCCCCGGTACGCGGTACCGCTTACTTTGCTGGTTGCTATTTTGTTTGTAGCTGCCAACGCTGGATTTACGGGCGCAAACATCACATGGGGCCTTGCAATGCCGGTGTGGGTCCGCCCCCAATTTACGCTTGCGGCGGTGGTCAGCCTGGCGCTGCCGCTGTTTATTGTGACCATGGCGTCGCAAAACCTGCCGGGCGTGGCGGTGATTGTGGCCACCGGCTACGGCGACCGGCGCAACCAGGGGGGCGATGCCGGCATACCGGTGTCGGGCGTCATCACCCTGACCGGGCTGGCCACGCTGGTGCTGGCGCCGTTTGGCGCCTTCGCCTTGAACCTGAGCGCCATTACCGCCGCCATCTGCATGGGGCACCAGGCCCACGCGGACCCGGCGCGGCGCTACACCGCCGCCGTGGTGTGTGGTGCTTTTTACGTGGTGATTGGCCTGTTGGGCGCGGCCATTACCGGGGTGCTGACGGCATTCCCCAAAGAACTGGTGGCCGCGATTGCCGGGCTGGCCCTGTTGGGCACCATTGGTTCGGCGCTTACCCGGGCACTGCACGACGAGGGCCACCGCGAGGCGGCCCTGATGACCTTTCTGGTGACCCTGAGCGGCGTGGTGCTGGCCGGTGTAGGCTCTGCCTTCTGGGGTGTGGTTGCCGGTGCGCTGGCGCTGCTGGTGCAGCGTGTGGCACAGCCCAAAACCGTGCCACCACCGACCTGATGGCGGTTTCTTTTAAAGCTGGAGCATGATGGATATTCTGTTTATTGCCGATCCGCTGGAGTCGTTCAAAATCCACAAAGACAGCACCTTCGCCATGATGCGCGAGGCGCAGCGGCGCGGCTGGCGCGTGTGGGCCTGCGATACACCCGATTTGTTGTGGGAGCGCGGTGGCGTTGTGCAGGCGGTGGTGCGCGCCATCACCCTCACTGGGGATGCGCAACACTGGTTTGCCCAGACCGCCTGCACACCACGGCCACTGCACGATTTTGGCGCCGTAGTGATGCGCAAAGACCCGCCGTTCGACAGTGAATTCTTTTATGCCACCCACCTGCTGGAGCAGGCCGAGCGCGAGGGTGCGCGCGTGTTCAATCAACCCCGGGCGCTGCGCGACCATCCGGAAAAGCTGGCCATTCTGGAGTTCCCCCAGTTCATTGGCCCCACGCTGGTCACGCGCGATGCCGACGCCGTGCGGCGCTTTCATGCCGAGCACCGCGACATCATCCTCAAACCGCTCGACGGCATGGGCGGCATGGGCATCTTCCGTGTGCGCGACGATGGCATGAACCTGGGTAGCATCATTGAAACGCTCAACCAGGGCGGCGCCCGGTCGCTCATGGTGCAGCGCTTTCTGCCCGAGATCAGCGCAGGCGACAAACGTGTGCTGGTGATCGGTGGCAAACCGGTTCCCTACTGCCTGGCCCGCATTCCGCAAGGCAACGAAGTGCGCGGCAACCTGGCCGCCGGTGGCAAGGGGGTCGCCCAGCCCTTGAGCGACGCCGACCGTGCCATTGCGCAGGCCCTGGGGCCGGTGCTGGCGGAGCGTGGCTTGTTGCTGGTGGGGCTGGATGTGATTGGTGACCGCCTGACCGAAATCAACGTCACCAGCCCGACCTGCTTTCAGGAAATTACCGACCAGACCGGGTTTGACGTGGCGGCCATGTTTGTGGATGCGCTGGAGCAAGCCCTGGGCGCAGCACCTGTGTAGTGCTACTGTATTGATAGCTGCTTGCGCAAGCCAGACGTGCGGAAATGGCATTTTTGATGCGCAGTGGCGCACACCTGCGAGACGATGGCCGTGGAGCGATTGCAAGGGCGGCGCCCGGCCACGTTGTGGTGCGGCGATTTAAGGGCTTGAGTGTCGCTGTCAAGTGGCGTAAAGTGCGAAATATCCCTTTTAGGAGCCTCTTATGAACGTTTCAAGCGCCAACAGATCGTCGCTCCAATCGACGCAGCAGCCAACGCAACTCCAGAAAACGGAACAGATGCGCGAGCAAACCCGGCGTGCGCAGGAGGATGTCAAGCCGGTCAAACCGCCCCAGGCGGAGCAATCCAAACCGGTTGTCAACACGCAGGGGCAGACGACTGGGCGCCTGCTCAATGTAACTGCCTGAAGTCAACACCGCGCAGGGGTCATCATGACCGCCATCACTGCCACCAACAGTGCAACGCCCTCTGTGCAAGCGGATCTGCTGCGCAGCCGCATGGCCGCAGCACGCCGCGAAGTGGAGCAAGCGGAGTCCCGCGCGCGCAGCCTGCGCAGGCAGGTCGAAGCGCAAGAAAACGAGGTTCAACAGGGCCGACGGCAGTTAAAAACAGTCGAAGACTCCGCCTTGGCTTCGGCGTCAGACAACGGCAAGTCAGCTATTCCGGACACGCAGGCAGACCCCACTTACACGAATGCTTTGGCAGAGGTTTTCCACGCTGCCAAACCCATATTGGAGTCGGGTCTTTCGCCGCTGCAAAAAAATATCGTCGAGTCCGATGCGCTGGAGCGAACCAGCAAGGCCATGGCTGCTTCGCAGACTACCCCTCCCAGCCCGACGCCTTATCAATCACGCGCATTCCAGAGCCCCTCCCAGGTGATTGGACGCGTGTTGGACGCAATCGCGTAAGGCGTAGGGGTGCAGGCGCAGGAATATCTCCCCGCTGTGCCCCAACGAGAACCGTCAGGGGATGAACCGCACGTGGCCAGGCCACGCTGGGATGTGCCTGAAGGTCACGCAGGAACGCGGGTTCAGAAACGAAACCGCAAGCCTGCCGATGCACCCTGAAACGAAACGTTGTTGACGTTGTAGTAGGACATGTAGTCTGCGGTGACATAGGTTCTGGCGCCCACCTTCAGGCTCGCACCGAGACCGTAGGCCACGTCGTCGCCCGCTTCGGCGTTGCTGAAGCTGAGAACCTCTACGGTGCGGCCGATCCGGTTGTAGCCAATGCGGCCAAAAAACTCCAGTTCTGGCGTGGGTTTGGCCCGGAGTTTGACAAAGACGCCCAGCATGTTGTTGATTTTGGTGGTGTAAGGCACACCCAGCAAGGTGCCGCTGCCGTTGCCCACACCCGCGCCCACCATGGCTTCCACCACCACGTTGTCACTGGCATTGTTGCCAAAAAAGGCACGCACCGCATCCGTGGTGGTGTGCACGGATGGTTCCTTGTAGTCCATCCGCACGTAGGCCAGTTCACCGTACAGACCCCGGTCGGTTGACTGGGCCGAAGCCAGTGTGGACAGGGTCGCGGCGGCGATCAGGGTTGTCAGCGAAAAAGCGTTCATCCATTCCTCGCAGTGGTGTTGACTGGGTGGCCGATTCTAGGTGGTTGGCCGTACGCGCAAGAGGCAAAAAAGCCCCCTGAATGCTGCACAAAAGGGGATGCGACGACGGCGTGCCCTTAACGCAGCGCCGTGCCGTCGACAAACACCTTGAATTCGCCCGGCGCCATGGCGATCCAGTTCTCGTTGACGGTGAGCGGCTCGGTCACCACAATCACCAGGCGGTCTTCGGGGCAGTTCAGTTCGGACAGGTCCACACTCACATCGTCGTCGGTCAGGTGCACCGGCAAAAACGGGTGCTGGCGCTGCACGTAATGCAGGCGGGTGCTGGCGTGTGCCCACAGCGCCTGCCCGTTGCTGAGCAGAAAATTGAAGGTGCCGAATTGCGCCATGGGCGGCACCAGTTCGGCCAGGGTTTTGCTCAGCTCCTCGATGCGCGGCATGCCGGCGTGGGCCTTGTTCATCTCCTGCAGCAGCCAGCAAAAGGCGCGCTCGCTGTCGGTGTCGCCTACGGGCTGGAAGGCGCCGTGCAGGCGCGGGTGGTAGTTCTTCAGGTCGCCATTGTGGGCAAACACCCAGTAGCGCCCCCACAGCTCGCGCACAAAGGGGTGGCAGTTTTCCAGTGCCACGGCGCCCTCGGTGGCTTTGCGCACGTGCGCCACCACGTTGTGGCTTTTGATGGGGTAGCTGCGCAGCATGCGCGCAATGGGCGAGGTGGCGGCACTTTCCATGTCCACGAAATGCCGCGCTGCCTTGCCGGGCGACAGGCCCACCGCCTCGAAGAAGGCAATGCCCCAGCCATCGGTATGGTGGCCGGTGCAGCCGCCGCGTTGCGAAAAACCGGTAAAACTCAGCGTCAGGCTGGCCGGCAGCAGGCTGTTCATTCCAAGCAGTTGGCACATGAAAGGCAGTGTAGTCCCCGCGATGGGCACCCTGCAAATATTGTGTCCGCAGCGTTGTGTCCTGGTCACTGTGGGGTGGTGGACAGCGGCCATACCACCCATGCCGGTCCGTGGTGTGCATGGCGACGGATGTGGCCGTTTAGACTGCGGGGGTTTCTGTTTTGTGGTGTTGGCCTCTTGTTTTCTTTTTCTTCTTTTGTCCCCGTCCCCGCGCGCACCCGGTGGGTGCTGGCCTTGGCGTGCCTGGTGCATTTCGCCATGGGCGCTTTGGTGGGCCTGTCGGTGGACGAAGCGCACTACGCGCTGTATGCGGCGCACCCGGCGCTGAGCTATTTTGACCATCCACCGCTGGTGGGCTGGCTGCAGTGGCCGCTGGTGGCGCTGGATGCGCCCACTGCCGTGTTGCGCTTGTTGCCACAGGCTCTGTGGCTGGGCACGGCGCTGCTGGTGTTTCAGCTGGCGCAGCGCTTGCAGGCACTGGGCGGGCAGGCGGATATGCCGGGACAGGGCGCCGCCGGCCATTGGGCGGTGGTGGCGCTGGCCCTGGCGCCTTTGCTGCACGTTTTGGGGCTGGGCTTATTGCCCGATACGCTGCTGATGTTTTTGACGGCCGCGCTGATGTGGTGGACGCTGGATTTGATGCAGCCCGGGCGCGGGCAGTTGCTGGCGCTTTGGGCTTCGCTGGGCGTCTTGCTGGGGCTGGCGGGCTTGAGCAAGTACACCGCCATTGTGCCGGCGCTGGCAGTGGCCTGGTGTGTGCTGCGTGCCCACGGGCTGCGCGTGCTGGCGTGCGCGGGGCCGTGGTTGGCGGTGGGTGTGGCGGTGCTGCTGGTGCTGCCGGTGGCGGTGTGGAACAGCCAGAACGACTGGGTTTCCTTCGCCTACCAGGCCCAGCATGGCGCAGGTGGCGACTGGTCGGGCAAACACGTGGCGCGTTTTGTGCTGCTGCAAGTTCTGGTCTACGGCCCTTTGTTCATGTGGGGTGGTGGGGGGCTGGCCCGCATGGGTGCGCAGCCCGCGCGCGCCCTGGGCTGGTTTTTTGTCCTGCCCATGGCGGTGTTCACGGTGGCGTCGGGCGGGGGCACCAGCCTGCCGCACTGGACGGCACCGGCCTGGGTGGCGTTGGCACCTTTTGCCGGTATGGCGCTGGCGCAATCCGTGCAGCGCGGGCGTCGCCGGTGGGTGGTGGGGCTGGCGTGGGCGCAGGGTGCGCTCTGCGTGGGTATGCTGGGGCTGATGCTCAGTGCCGGTTGGCCTTTTGTATCTGGCAGCCACGGGCAGGGCAACAGCCAGAGCCCCTCCAACCCTTTGGCCGATGTGTATGGGTGGGATGCGGCCGGCCAGAGTGCGCGGGCGCTGGCAGCGCAACACGGCTTGACCAGTGTGGCGGTGCAAAACTGGACCTTGGCCAGCCGCATCGGCTGGTACGCACGGCCGCTGCCGGTGCATGTACTGGAGGACCGTTTTGACCAGTTTGATCTGTGGGCCGGTGATCTGCCCGTGGGCGCCGATACCTTGCTGGTCGATTGGTCGCAACTGGCCTACACCGTGCCGCAGGCCCCACATGGTTTTGCGCACTGCGAATTTTTGCAGGCGCAGGATGTACGGCGCCTGGGGTCGACCATTGCCACTTTCCGTTTTTACGCCTGCCGCCGCTGGTCGGGCAGCCCGCAACCCCAGCTCCAAGGCAGTCCCTGATGTCCCACATGTCCGAACCTGCGCCGGGTGTCGCATCGCCAGCGCGCATTTCCGCTCTGTTGTGGTGCCTGCCGGCAGGGCTCTTGCTGTTGACGGCGCCGCTGTGGTTACACCTGTGGGAGCCCGGCATGTTTCTCGCCCTCAATGCCCTGTGTGCACCCGTACCCAGCGTGTTGTGGGCGGGTTTGTCGCTGTTGGGCAATGCCTGGGGTGTGCTGGGCCTGACGGCACCACTGCTGGTATTGGCGCCGCGTTTGCTGTGGGCGTGGTTGTGCGCGGCACCGTTTGCGATTGTGTTTGCGCGCGTGGGCAAAGCCCTCATTGAGAGCCCGCGCCCGGCGGCCGTGGTGGACAACAGCCAGATGCGGGTGGTGGGTGAATTGCTGCACAACGTGTCCATGCCCTCCGGCCATACGCTCACAGCCTTTGCCGTGGCGGCTGGCATGTACTTTGCGCTGCCCTTGGCGCGGCGCTGGCGCCATGCCTGGCTTTTTGTGCTGGCGGCGGGCACCGGCCTGTCGCGCATTGCCGTGGGTGCCCATTGGCCGGGCGATGTAGCCGTGGGTGCCAGCCTGGGCCTGCTGGCGGGTTTGCTGGGGCAAGGTTTGCTGGCGCGCCTAGGGCCGCAGCACCTGCAGCCCCAGGCCTGGAGCCTGCGTGCAGTCGCTTTGCTGATGGCCGTGGCGGCCTACCACCTGGCCAGCGCGGGGCTGGATTTTGCCGAAGCCTTGCCTGTGCAGCGGTTGGTGGCGGCACTGGTGGCCGTGGCGTCGTTGCTGGTGTTTGTGCGGCAATCCGCCAAATCTGCGTTGCAGGCGGTTTAGGCCACATCCCCGTCGAGGGTATTCAGCCAGGCCCGCATGGCGGCGAATACCTCGGATCGGGCAGGTTCCCGGGACAAGACCAGGTCGTGCATGCCATGGGTAATCACGCGTTGGGTGACGTTGCTGCCGAGTGTGGTGCTGTATCGCGCAATGTCCTTCACGTCCAGCACGGTATCGCTGCGGCAGGCGATCTCCTCAAAGGCTTGGGGCCGGGAACTGGCCGATGAGAATAGGCACAGAATAGGGCAGTCCAGCGTCAAACCGGCCTGAATCCGGCGGTGCGCCTGGTGAATGGCGCGGATCCAGCCCGCCCGGGTGGGGAAGCCTTCGATGGGTTTCCAGGACCGATCAAAATCCCATTCGCCCTGAAAAGCGCGATGAACCGACTCCCGGGTGACAAGCCGCCCGGCAGGGCTTGTTCGGGGAAAAATTGCCCCAGTGACGCGATGACCTTGATCAGCACCGCCTCGTTGATCCACGAGTCGTTGAACGCCAGAAAGGGGGAGTTCAGAATCAAGCTGTCAAATGGTCGCTCGGCTGCGTGGTCTTGCGCATACAAAAGCCCTATGGGGGCGCCGGTCGAATGAAAGTTGCCGACGACCGCCGCATTGCCGTCAGTTTGGCGAATCACCTGCAGGGCTGCCGTGATTTCTGCGCCGTATTCGGCAAGGTCGCGGCAATAGTGGGGTATTTGACCTGCGCGCAAAGACCGCCCGCGCGGTGCAGGTCCAGCGCATAAAAGTTGCCTGCCGCCACGAACCCAGTTGCCAAGTGCGCCTGAAAGAATAGTCAATGTAGCCGTGCGGGTACAGCACCGCCTTGCGGCTGGCAGCAGGGCATGGTTTGGCACCAGCGTGGCCACGCAGTCCTGTCCGTCGATAGGGAAAGGCCCCAAATCCCGCCGGGAGAGCCCTCGCCCGAATGTCGTGTGTGGCGTGCAAGGGTCCGTCCTTGTCCTTGATCGAAAACTATACCCGCGCCATGGCCACACTCACGGTGCGGTGGGGGCGGGCTGGGGCGGAGATGCCGGGGTGGCGGCAATCCGCAGTGCCAGCGCTAAGGGCCTCGTAGGCGGCGCCCACCTGCGGGTCGTGGGCGTGCAAGGCATGCGCCTGGCGGGCGATGGCCGCGTGTCGCCGCGTGCGGCCGGTCCGGTTAGCGCCGCTTGGGGCCCCAGGCGGGTGATGTTGTCCACCGCGTTGCGCAGCAAACTGGCGCGCAAGCCCACTATCAGCCCGGGCGGCACACCGCTGGACAACCACAGATCTTCGGCCACGGTTTGCAGCACCGGCAAAAAGTTGGTGGCAAACACGGCCGCCGCGTGGTAGCGCAATTTGTCGGCACTGGCCACGTCAAAACACTGGGCACCAATGGCGCTAAACAAGGGGCGCAGGGTGGCCACGGCGGCGGCGTCGCCTTCCAGCGCGCAGGGCGTGCCGGGGAACTGTTGTACGGCAGCGGGCACGCTGGCAAAACTCAAATGCAATGCGCACTGGCCACTTGCCAGCCGATGGCGCGCAGCGGCTCCAGCACCTGGGTGTCCAGCGCGCCGCTGCAGTGAAAAACCAGCGCCGGTGGTGCGTGGCGTTGCTCTTGCGCCAGGGCCTGTGCCACGGAGGGTAATTGCGCATCGGGAACCGCCAGCATCCACAGGGGTGCCGGGCGCATGGCCGCCAGTTCACCCACGGCGTGCCCGGCGCCCACCAGGGCCACGGCGGCTTGGGCGCGGTCCAGGTGGGTGGTGCACACGTCGTGCAGGGCCAGGGTGCGCTGCTGCGTCCACAAGCGGGCCAGGGTTTGGCCGACGCGGCCACAGCCAATCAGGTTCAGGGTTTGCGCAGGGAGATTCATGCTGTGATTGTGCCGCCCCAGGTGGGGTGGTGGGTACAGCGCACAGCCGCCGCGATTGACGGCGCGGCCTGGGTGCGCTGCTGGTAGTCGGCGCGCCCCTGGCGCGGCGGCCCCGACTGGAGCAGGTGCCCAAGCGCGACATCAACGTCTTCCATGCCGGTGTCACACCACTCGAATGGGTTTCCAAGAAGTCCGACCACAGTGGTACAGCGGGCTTGAAAAGGGTGGCTGCCAAGAAAAAGGCACTTTGAATTTCAACTTCAACGTGGCCGACAAGGAGTTGGAGCCGGTGGGTGCGCCCAAAACCATGATGTTCCCGGTTGCGTACAGGCGGCTTACGACAGAAAACCTCTACATGCGTTTGACCTTCAAACCACCGGCCGATGCCCATGCGGGTGCGCCGCGCGAGGAGAAAGACCCCAAGCACGAGGTGAAGGCTGCGGTGATGCTGATGGCCAGCAAAGTGCCCCAGGCCAACCAAATTGGCTGCTGGGCCACCTGCCATATCGATGTGCGCTCCATGCCCGGGGCAGCGCCGGACAAGAAGAAATACATCGCGGGTGCCAACCTGGGCGGCGATATGTACTCGGACTATTTTCAGTGGAAAAGCGGCGCGGGTGGCAAGGGCGCTGTGCACCTGGATGGCCATGTGGCAGAAGCCCGTGTCAACAAAGACGGCAAGGCGCTGGTGAAGGCCGAAGGCGAGAACAAAGGCGGCACCTACACCGTGACCTTTACCCGCAGTTTGAGCGGGGGTGCGGGGGATCTCGCTTTGGCCGAGGGTAAGTCAGTGCCATTTGGTATTGCCATTCACACCGACAAGACCGTGTTCCGCTTTCACCATGTGTCCCTGGGCTACATGCTGGGCATTGGTGCGGAGGGTGACGTGAAAGCCGCCAAGCAGTAAGGTCACTTTTTGCGCCGGGGCTACACCACCAGCGGGTCTTCCTGCATGGCTTCGATCTGCTCCTCCAGCATGAGTACCTGCCCACTCCAGTAGTCGCTGGAGCCAAACCACGGAAAGTTGACCGGAAAGGTGGGGTCGCTCCAGCGCCGGGCCAGCCAGGCGCTGTAGTGAATCAGGCGCAGGGTGCGCAGGGGCTCAATCAGCGCCAGTTCGCGCCGGTCGAAGGCGCGGAATTGTTCGTAGCCGTCCACCAGCGCGCCCAGTTGGCGCGTGCGCTGGGCGCGGTTGCCGCTGAGCAGCATCCACAGGTCTTGCACCGCCGGGCCCATGCGGGCGTCGTCCAGGTCCACAAAGTGCGGGCCTGGGCCGGCGGTGGCGGGGGCATCGGTGGGGGTCCACAAAATGTTGCCGGGGTGGCAGTCGCCGTGCAGGCGCAGCAGCTGGATGGCGTCCGGGTCTTGTGGGTCAAATTGGCCATTTCCGCACGCCAGACAAGCGCAAGCAGCTATCAAATCAATAGCAATCAGGCACTGTTTCTCCCAGCGCGATTGCACGTCCAGCGGAATCTGGTCGTGCGCCAGCAGCCACTGCATGGGCTCCACGGCAAAGCTTTGCAGGTTCAGCGCCGGGCGGCTGGCAAAGGGGCGTGCCGCGCCCACGGTGTGGATGCGCCCCAGAAAGCGGCCAATCCATTCCAGCACCTCGTCGCTGTCCAGCTCGGGCATACGCCCGCCCCGGCGTGGGCTGACGCTGAAGGCAAAACCGCCAAAGTCGTGCAGCGTGGCGCCGGACAGTGCCAGCGGGCCGACGACGGGGACTTCCTCGCCCATCAGCTCGGCGGCAAAGTGGTGTTCTTCCAGAATCTGCTCGTGGCTCCAGCGCCCGGGGCGGTAAAACTTGGCCACCACGGCGCTGCCGTCTTCGAGTTGCACCTGGTAGACCCGGTTTTCGTAGGAAGACAGGGCGGTCAGGCGCCCATCGCCGCGCAGGTGCACGCTTTCCAGCGCGTCCAGCACCACGTCGGGGGTCAGGGCTTCAAAGGGGTGGCGCTGGGTGTCGCCGGTGTGGGGTGGGGTGGGGTCGTGGGGCATGCTGCGATTGTCGGTCTGAATGGCCAAGCGCGTCAGCCCCAGCTACCCCAGTGGCCCCAAGTCGTCGCCAAACAGCGAGTGGCGGGTTCCGTCATCCATTACTTGTGTGTCGGCGGCATCGTCCGGGGCCTTGTGCGGGGCAGCTTCGCCCAGGTGCGCGAACGGCAATGCCTGCTTGACCAGGATCACGGTGCACGGTGCGCCCATGGCCACTTTAATGGGCACCGTTGCCACAAAACGCTGGGTTTTCAGGCCGTGGGTGGCCGCCCCCATAACGATGACGCTGACGTGGTTGCCCGTGGCGTAGTGCAGCAAAGCCTGCGCCACGTCGCCGGACTCGAGCACGTGGTACGAGGTCTGGTGGCCGGGCATGTCCAGCGGCTGGGCCCATTGGCGCAGGGTGCTGATGTAGCGCCGCTGCACGCTGGTTTCGCTCTTGGCACTGTCGGACGCACTGGTCTGGCTGGGCGAGATGACCGTGACGCAGGCCAGGCGCGCGCCGGGGCGGGTGCCCAAGGCGCGGGCCACCGCCTGGCGCAACGAGTAGAGCGTGGCGTCGCTCACGTCTTTGTGCGGTACCGCCACCATGACGATGGGCACTTCTTCAATTTGCTGCGCGGGCAGGGGGCTGGGCTGGTAGTGCATGCCGGCGGCCTTGATCCAGCGTTTGAAGTGGGTGCGAAACGGAGTGCCGGTGGTGTTGCGCCCGCGCACGGTCACGGTAACTTGCGCCGGGTGGGTCAGGTCAAAGGCCAGGTGGGCGCCCGATGGGTAGCGCCGGTCGGCTTCGGGCTCCAGGCAGCGCAGGATCACCTCTTGCAGCCACTCGGGCAGCAGGGGCTGGCGTTTGCGCGGCGGCGCGGGGTCCATCCACAGGCGCTGGCGCAGCCCACCGGCGGTTTGGGGTTCGCCAAAAGGCAGTTCCCCGGTGACCAGCTGGTAGAGCATGACGCCGATGGCAAACAGGTCGCTGCGCGGGTCGCCGCGCACACCTACCACCTGCTCGGGCGCAATCCAGGCCGGTGAGCCTACGGCCTTGCGCAATTGCTCGGCCAGCAGGTCGGGAAAGTGGGCGTGGCAGGACAGGCCAAAGTCCAGCAACACGGCGCTGCCGTCGGGGCGGAACAATACGTTGGCGGGTTTCAGGTCCAGGTGCACGGTGTTTTGCTGGTGCAGGGCATGCGCGGCGCGGGCCATGGCGGCGCCCAGGCGGGCAATTTCCTGCACATCCGGGCGGGGCTCGATGTTCAGCCAATGTTCCAGCGTGTGGCCGTTGATGTATTCCATGACCAGGTAGGGCACCCGGTCCAAATCCCCCGTGGCCACAAAACGCGGCACATGGGGGCCGTGCAGGGCCTGCATGATTTGGCATTCGACCTCGAAGCTGACAATGTTTTCGCCCCCGTCGCCCGCAGTCATGCGCGGGATTTTCATGGCCATGTCAAAACCGGGGCTGCGCTGGCTGTCGGCGTAGCGCACGCGGTAAATGTGGGCCATGCCACCGGAGTGGATGCAGTCCTCAATGACGAAGCCGTCCAGCGCGGTGCCGCTCTCCAGTAATTTCATCGCCCCGCCTCCAGCCGGTCGGCAAAAAATGCGGGCAAACCGGCTTGGCGCACTGCTTCGGCGGCGGCGTGGAAGTCATAGGGCACGCGGTGGTAGGTGAGTTGGGCGCGCCCGGTGTCCAGCAGGGCGTACATGGCGTGGGTGTTGCCATCACGCGGTTGGCCGACGGAACCGATGGTGCCGACCCATTGGCGGTGGCGTGGCACGGGAATGGCAATCCCCGGCTGGGGTTTGAATAACATCAGGTCGTGGCCGCTGCCTCGGTAGTACAGGGTTTGCATGTGCACATGCCCGCCCAATACGTAGCGCACACCGGGCCATTGCAGCAAGGCGGCGTCCAGGCTGGCGGTGGCGGAACGCTGGTCGTACACGTAGTGCCACAGGGCCGGCTCCTCTGCACTGGCGTGGACCAGCAGCAGGGTGTCTTCGTATGCGGTGAGGGGCAACTCGGCCAGCCACGCGCGCTGTTCGGGTTGGAGTTGCCTGTGGGTCCAGCGTGCGGTGCTTTCGCCGATGGTCTGGACGTCTTGCGGCGGATGTACGGCCATGGCATCGTGGTTGCCCTGCAGCGCACAGGCTCCCTGGAGAACCAGGCCCTGAACACGCTGCACCACGGCGACAGGATCGGCACCGTAGCCCACCATGTCGCCTAAAAAAGCGAGGCGTTCGGCCTGCTGGCCCTGGGCGTGCGCCAGGCAGGCCTCAAGGGCCTGGATGTTGCCGTGAATGTCGGAGAAAAGCGCCAGTCGCATAGGCACGCATCATGCCCCAAATGCCTGACTGCAACATTGCATCCGCCCGGCGCACGGGCCGGGCGGATGGGCAGCTTGTGCTGTGCTTAAACGACCGTCAGCGTGACGTCGATATTGCCGCGTGTGGCGTTGGAGTAGGGGCACACGGCGTGGGCTTTTGCGACCAGGGCTTCGGCGCTGGCGCGCTCCATACCGGGGATGTGCACGGCCAGTTGCACTTCAATGCCAAAACCGGCCGGAATCTGGCCAATGCCCACGGTGGCGTCAATGCGGGTATCGGCGGGCAGGGCGATTTTTTGCATACCGGCGACAAACTTCATGGCACCAATAAAGCAGGCGCTGTAGCCGGCTGCGAACAACTGCTCGGGGTTGACGCCGCCGCCCGCGCCGCCCATTTCCTTGGGTACGGCCAGTTTGAGGTCGAGCAGGCCGTCGGAGGTGCGGGTGGTGCCGTCGCGTCCGCCGGTAGAGGTGGCGTGGGCTTGGTAGATGACTTTTTCGATGGTGTTGGTGGACATGCGGTGCGCTCTTTCAAAGGTTGCGTTCCTGGATGGAACGGGTGGGGAAACGGATAGGGGTGATGTACGTGGGGCGCCAGTTGTGTCAGAACAGGCTTTTGAACCAGCCGACGGTGCTGCCAATCACGACCATGGCGCGCAGCTTGAACAAGGCCATGGCGTCGCCGTCCTGGGGCTCGGGTGCGCCGCAGCGGGGGTCGGAGCGCTGCAGGGCACCGGTCATTTTGTGGTCAATGGGGATGGGTTCGCAGTTGTGGCCGGTTTCGCAGATGAAGTCCCATGGATCGCGGGCCGGTACGTGGCAGGTGAAGCAGTTTTTGCCAAAGCGGTTGTTGACTTCGGCAAAACCGCGCTTGCCAATTTTGGAGCCCTGGTCGTTGACCTCCAGCTCAAAAAACTCCCAGTCACCGGTGGCGGGGCTGAAGCCGGGTTCGCGTTTGACCATGGCCTCAGTGGGTACCAGTTGCACCACCGAGCCGGCGGGGTAGATGGCGCCTTTGGGTGCGTTGGCGGCGGCCAGCGTGCCAGCCTGGTTGCCCAGCAGGTTGTCGACATAAAAATGGCGCACCGGCAGCATGGTTTTGCGCATGCACTGGAAGCTGTTGTTGTCCACGTTGACAACGGTTGCTGTTGCGGGCGATGGGGCCGGGGCGTCGGCGGCCATGCTGGCGGATGCGAGCCCCAGGCCCAGGGCGGCAACGTACCAACGCACTACGCGGGCGTGGCGCCGTGTGGCGTGCGGTGCAGGGGATGTAAAAACGGGACGCATGGGGACTCCTTTAGGTTGGTGCAGGGGGTGGCGATGGGACGGGGTACGTGTGGTTTGTCAGGGGGGCTGGACGGCAACGATTTGGGCGCGCAGTTGTTGCAGTTGGCGGGTCAGCGCCACCACCTCAGGCACCGTGCAGCCGGTTTGGGCCAGCACACAGCCTGGGATATTGGTCGTGCGTTGTTGCAGTGCAGCGCCTGCCGGCGTCAGAAACAGCTGTACCCGGCGTTCGTCGTCCGCACAGCGTTTGCGCTCCAGTAAGCCGGCTTGCTCCATGCGTTTGAGCAGGGGCGTCAGCGTGCCGGAATCCAGGTTCAGGCGCTCACCCAGGGTCGAAACCGTTGGCCCGTCTTGCTCCCACAACACCAGCATCACCAGGTATTGCGGATAGGTCAGCCCCAAGGCATCCAGCAGCGGCTTGTACAGCTTGGTCATCGACAGGGAAGCGGCATACAGGGAAAAACACAACTGGTTGTCCAGTAGCAGTGCGGGGTTGCGAGGCGTGGTGATTGGCATGGGTTGAATGTATCACACAATTAAATTGTGTGCAATATAAAACCCAGAAAACGGCAACCATCCCCGGGTCGGGGAGGGGATGCTTTATCATGCCCCCACATGGAAAACTGCGCCGCAGCAGGATTCTCCGTGCACCGCAGGCGAGGCCATTTTGTTGACGACACTACTTCCTTCGCAAGATCCCGTTGCTGTGCCGCAAGACGCGGTTGCCGCGGCGCCCGCGCACCTTGACCGCATGGAGGCCGAAGTGAATGCCATCTTGCAGCAGGCGCGGGCCACGCACGTCGGCTTGCAGCAGTTGCAGGCCCGCGAGGCGGCCGGTGCGGATGCCCCCTATGCAATAAAACCGTCGCTTGCGCAAGGCGCATGGGTTCTGGTGGCGCTGGTGATGGTGTTTGTCCTGTTGCAACTTTGGCGCCGCGGGCCATGGCAACGCCAAGGCACGGGCCGGATGGCCCTGGACGATGATTCACTGCTGCCCGTACACGTCGCACAGGGCAAAACCACACCAGCGGCGGCCGTTGCGGCGCACGGCACCCAGGCTGGGCAGGTACCGGCGCACCGCGCGGTGGCGGTGGAGCCAGAATTTGCCGATGCATCCGATAGCGATTGGGGCGTTAGCCACGCAGCAGAGCTTGATCCGCAGTTTGAATTTGACCTGGAGGCCGCCGCCAATGAGGTGGCGCGGGTGCGTCAGGACCTGGCGCAGCGGCGTGAAGCCCGGGCAATGCAGCGCGAGGAGCATGCCCGCCGTTTGCGTGAAATGGCTGAACAGGAGCAACGCGATGCACGTGACGCCCCCGCATGGAGCGACTCCATGCCCGCACCGGAAGTGCTGGATGTGGCATGTGATGATGCCGTTGCCAACGTATCCATGCCCTCGGCGACGATTCCATTTTGGAGCCGTCCATCGCAATGGGGCGCGTCGGCAGCGTCCTCGCAGTCGTCTACCCTTGCTCCCGCAGAAACACCCGCAGTGGCCGGTATCGACATCGAAATTGATGTCGCCGCAGAAGCTGAAGAAATGACCGATAACGCGGACGGGGATGAAACCCAGCCGTCGCTGGACAAAGCCTATGTTGTCAAGTTGGCGCTGGCACGCGAGTCTGCCGCAGTCGAGTTGTGGGAGGAGGCGCGCGAATTGATTGACGAGGTGCTGGAGTCCGGTATCCCGCTTTTGCAAGCGCAGGCCCGGGCGCTGCTGGTCACCATTGCGCAGCGTCAGGACGGGGACAGCGGCGGCGGGTAGCCGCTTGGGCGCCCATGGGTACCTTTTTGCACCACGTCGTCCTGGCTGCACCGCTGTTTGTGCTGGTGTTCGTCGGCTACGGGCTTATGCACTGGGGGCAGTGGCCGCAAACGGTGTCGCAGGCGCTGTCGCGTTTTGTATTTTCGGTGGCGCTGCCGGCGCTGCTGTTCCATCTGATGAGCGACATGTCCAAGCTGCCGCCGGTGGACGCGCGGCTGTTGATCGCGTTTTTTGGTGCCTGCCTGATTGTGTTTGCCATCGGGCGGCTGGTGGCGGCACGGTTTTTTCGGCTGGATGGGGTATCGCAATCGGTGTTTGCGCTGGGTGGGGTGTTTTCCAACAATGTGCTGTTGGGTGTGCCACTGGCCAAGGTGGCTTTGGGCGATGCGGCGCTGCCTTCGGTGGCGCTGGTGCTGGTGTTCAATGCGCTAACGCTATGGACCTTGGTCACGGTGTCCATCGAATGGGCGCGCCACGGCAGTTTCTCGGCGGCGGGTTTCACCAAAACCGCCAAGGGGGTGGCCACCAACCCGGTGGTGGCGGCGATTGTGCTGGGCTCCTTGTTCGGCTTGACCGGGCTGACCTTGCCTGCATTGGTCGAAACGCCGCTGTCTATGCTCGCCCAGGCCGCCGCGTCCTTGGCATTGGTGGCGTTGGGCATGGGGCTGGCCGAGTTTGATGTGCGCACGGGCTGGCGCCAAAGTGTGGCGATATGCGGGCTGAAGCTGGTGGTGCAGCCGCTGGTGGTGTGGGGCTTGGCGCGCTTGCTGGGTTTGCCGCCCATGGAAACCAAGGTGGTGGTGTTGCTGGGCTCCATCGCCGTGGGCGCCAATGTGTACCTGATGTCGCGCCAGTTCAAGGTGATGGAGGGACCGGTGGCGGCCAGCCTGGTGCTGTCCACTGCGCTGGCCTCGGTGACCACGCCGCTGGTGCTGACGCTGCTGGGGGCATGATTCTTTTTAGTCAAAACCGCCGTTTGCGCTTGTCTGGCATGCGCAGGCAGCTATCAAAAGCATAGTAAGCGCTGTGGCGGTTACAGCCCGAGCATAAGCTCCAGGTTTTGCACTGCAGCACCCGACGCACCTTTGCCCAGGTTGTCCAGCCGCGCCACCAGCACGGCGTGGGCAAAGCCGTCCGCCTGGGCGTCATTGGCAAACACGCGCAGTTCCATTTTGTTGGTGTCGGCCAGGGCGACCGCATCGAGTTTGAGGTCGGGCGTGGCGCTCTCCACCGTGACCCAGGAACTGCCGGCATAGTGCTTGGCCAGCGCCGCGTGCAGGTCCTGCGCGCTGGGCTTGCCCGGCAGGGTGTCCAGGTGCAGGGGCAGTTGCACCAGCATGCCCTGCTTGAAGTTGCCAACCGAGGGCACAAACAGCGGGCGCCGCGTCAGGCCGGTGTAGCGCATGATTTCGGGGATGTGCTTGTGTTTGAGGCCCAGGGCGTACAGCTCAAACGGAGCGGCGGTGCCTGCTTCGTAGGCTTCGATCATGGTGCGCCCGCCGCCCGAATAGCCGCTCACGGAGGGCAGACACATGGGCCAGTCGGCTGGCAACAGGCCGGCATCGACCAGCGGGCGGATCAGCGCGATGGCGCCCGTGGCGTAGCAGCCGGGGTTGGCCACGCGGCGGGCTTGCACCACGGCCTCGCGCTGACCGGCGGCCAGTTCGGGAAAGCCGTACACCCAGCCCGGTGCGGTGCGGTGGGCGGTGGAGGCGTCGATGACTTTGGGGCCAATTCCGCCATTTGCGCTTGTCAGATGGTCGATCATTGCTACTGATTCAATAGCGGCATCGTCATGCAGGCACAGAATCACCAAGTCGGCCTGGGCCATTAGCGCGCGTTTGGCGTTGGCGTCTTTGCGCAAGGCGGGGGCGATGCTGAGCAGCTCAATAGCGGCCATGGACTGCAGGCGCTCACGGATTTGCAGGCCAGTGGTGCCGGCTTCTCCGTCGATAAATACTTTTTTCATGGTAGGGGCGCGTCAGGCGCGTTCGGGGCAGGGAAAAGGGGGCCTGGGAGGCAACTGTAAGTTCGGCACAAGATAGCCGCTCCGCGCCATGATACATTTGTGTCGTGACCCGTGCCATGTGCCGCTCTACAGCGTGCAGCATGGCGATTCCATTCTGCTCCACAAGAGACGCCATGAAAATTCACGAATACCAAGGCAAGGAAATCTTGCGCCAGTTCGGTGTGCCGGTACCCCGCGGCATTCCCGCTTTCACTGTACAAGAGGCGGTTGAGGCCGCACAAAAGCTCGGCGGCCCGGTCTGGGTTGTCAAAGCGCAAATCCACGCCGGAGGGCGTGGCAAGGGCGGCGGCGTCAAGGTGGCCAAGTCGATTGATGACGTCAAGCGCCTGGCCGGAGACATTTTGGGTATGCAGCTCAAGACCCACCAAACCGGCCCAGAAGGCCAAAAGGTGCGCCGCCTCTACATTGAAGACGGTGCCGACATCCATAAAGAGTATTACGTGTCCATCGTGACCGACCGCGCTTCGCAAAAGCTGGCGTTTATCGCTTCCAGCGAAGGCGGTATGGACATTGAAGAGGTGGCACATGCCACGCCCGAGAAAATCATCACCGAGTTCATTGACCCGCTGACCGGTCTGGGTGCCGAGCAGGCGAAGAAAATTGCCGACGCCATTGGCATGCCGGCGGGCTCCACCGCCCAGGCAGTGGACATTTTCCAGAAGCTCTACAAGTGCTACATGGATACCGATGCGTCACTGGTTGAAATCAACCCGCTGAACCGTGACAGCAAGGGCAATGTGATGGCGCTGGACGCCAAGTTCAACTTTGATGCCAACGCACTGTTCCGCCACCCTGAGGTTATGGCCTACCGTGATCTGGATGAAGAAGACCCGGCTGAGGTGGAAGCCTCCAAGTTTGACCTGGCTTACATCAGCCTGGACGGCAACATTGGTTGCCTGGTCAACGGAGCCGGTCTGGCCATGGCCACCATGGACACCATCAAGCTGTTTGGTGCAGAGCCTGCCAACTTCCTGGACGTGGGCGGCGGCGCCACCCCCGAGAAGGTGACCGAAGCCTTCAAGATCATGCTGAAAAACCCCAAGGTCAAGGCCATTCTGGTCAATATCTTCGGCGGCATCATGAAGTGCGACACCATTGCCACTGGCGTGATCACGGCCTGCAAGGCGGTCAACCTGAGTGTTCCGCTGGTGGTGCGCATGAAAGGCACCAACGAAGACCTGGGCAAGAAAATGCTGGCCGAGTCGGGCCTGCCGATCATCAGCGCAGACAGCATGGCCGAAGCGGCCCAAAAGATCGTTGCCGCCGTCAAGGCCTAAGCCCGGAGCCAGAACATGTCCATATTTATCAATAAAGACACCAAAGTCATCACCCAGGGCATTACCGGTAAGACCGGTCAGTTCCACACGGAAAAATGCCAGGAATACGCGAACGGCAAAAACTGCTTTGTGGCGGGTGTAAACCCCAAGAAGGCCGGCGAGTCGATCTTCAACATCCCCATCTACGCATCCGTCAAGGAAGCAGCCGCAGAAACGGGCGCTACCGTGTCCGTCATCTATGTGCCCCCCGCAGGTGCTGCTGCTGCCATTTGGGAAGCGGTAGAAGCCAATCTGGATCTGGCGATTTGTATCACCGAAGGCATTCCGGTGCGCGACATGCTGGAAGTGCGCAACCGCATGAAGGCCAAGGAAGCCGCTGGTGGCAAGAAGACTTTGCTGCTGGGCCCCAACTGCCCCGGTTTGATTACGCCCGATGAGATCAAGATCGGCATCATGCCCGGTCACATCCACCGCAAGGGCCGCATTGGCGTCGTGAGCCGTTCCGGCACACTGACGTATGAGGCTGTGGCGCAATTGACCGAAATCGGTTTGGGTCAGTCTTCCGCGGTCGGCATTGGTGGTGACCCCATCAATGGCCTCAAGCACATCGACGTGATGCGCGCCTTTAATGACGACCCCGATACCGATGCGGTCATCATGATCGGCGAAATTGGCGGACCCGACGAAGCCGAAGCGGCGCGCTGGTGCAAACTCAACATGAAGAAGCCTATTGTGGGCTTTATCGCCGGTGTCACCGCCCCCGCTGGTAAACGCATGGGCCACGCCGGTGCATTGATTTCCGGCGGTGCCGATACGGCGGATGCCAAATTGGCCGTGATGGAAGAGTGCGGCTTCAAAGTCACACGCAATCCGTCTGAAATGGCCAAGTTGTTGAAGGCCATGCTGTAGCGCTGGCTGCCACGTTGCGCATTATTGATGGTTGCTGCGCACAGTGACCATTGCATGCAACCGGATGTCCTGCGGGGCAATCCGGTTTTTGTATTTTGGGCGCCGCCCGTGTGGCCGGTGCAGCTTTGGAAAGATGAGCATGGAAGAGTTCCTTACCGCCCACTTCTGGTTTGCCGTCGGGCAGATCATCATGATCGATATTTTGTTGGGGGGCGACAACGCCGTGGTCATTGCGCTGGCGTGCAGGCAACTGCCCCCCCACTTGCGTCTCAAGGGTATCTTGTGGGGGACGGCGGGCGCCATCATTTTGCGCGTGGTGTTGATCGCGTTTGCCCTGACGCTGCTGCAGGTGCCATTTTTGAAGCTGGTGGGCGCTGGTCTGCTGGTGTGGATTGGTGTCAAACTGTTGGCGCCACAGGATGAAGACGGGCATGCTGCCATTCAGAGCAGCGACAAGCTGTGGGCTGCCGTCAAGACGGTGATTGTGGCGGACTTGGTTATGAGCATTGACAATGTGATTGCTATCGCCGGTGCGGCCAACGGCGCGGGTGGACAGCACCAGATGCCACTGGTTGTTTTTGGGCTGCTGGTGAGCATCCCCATCATCATCTGGGGTAGTCAGCTGGTGTTGAAATTAATGGACCGTTTTCCCTCCATCATCACCGTAGGGGGTATGTTGCTGGGCTGGATTGCCGGCACCATGGCGCACAGTGACCCGGCGGTAAGCGGCTTCTTGCCGCAATCGACCGCATGGCACTACGGATTGGGCATTGTGGGTGCCACAGTGGTGTGGCTGCTGGGTAGTTTGTTGAAGAAAAAGAACGATAAAACCCCAGCCTGATCGTGCTGCACCCCAGTTGGTGTTTTCCCTGATTTGTTGTATTAAATCTGCCCTGGGTGTGAAACAGGCCATTGGATGAAGAAGTGCCTTGTCGGCGGCGATTCCATCTGGTAACGTAGGCCCCTCCTTTCGTCAATGGGCGGAGGGTTTCCTTAGGGCGGGTACTGTGTGGGTGCGCACAGTCGCACAATCGGGTTAGGGGTGCCATTTGGCGAAGTCGTCTTCATCGCGGTCTATCTCATTCTGGCGCACCGATTGGTTCGCTGGCGTTGCCATCGTCGCCGCAGTCATTGGCTTGCACATGGCAACCGATTTCATCGGTACGCTGGAGCGCCGTTTTTATGACTTCGCCAGCACCAGTACCACCCGCCAGCCATCTGACCGTATTGCAGTCATTGCCATTGATGACCAGAGCATCGCCAACATCGGACGTTGGCCGTGGCCGCGCGATGTGCATGCGCGGCTGGTCGATCAGCTGGCAGCCGCCAAGGCCAAGACCATTGTGCACACGGCATTTTTCTTTGAACCCCAAGTGGATCCTGGACTGCTCTATATCCGCAAGATGCGCGATGTGCTGGCTGCGTCCGACGCAGCTGAGCCGACGGCACAGGGCGCCACGGCGACACAGTTGGGCCTGATCATTGCCGAAGCCGAGGTGGCGCTGGATACCGACGCCGTTTTGGCAAACAGCATCAAAAATGCCGGTAATGTGCTGCTGCCGTCGGTGTTTGCATTGGGCGAGCAGCAAGGCAACCCGGACAACCCTTTGCCGGCGTTTGCACTCAAGAGTGCAGTCGATGACCCCAGTGGCTTTTCCATCACGGCCGCGCGCGGCCAGCAACCGCTTGAATCGTTTGGCACGGTGGCAGCAGGTATTGGGCATCTGAACCAGTTTCCGGACGTGGATGGCGCAGTTCGGCTGGAGCCGCTGCTGGTCAATTACTACGGTAAAGCGGTTCCGTCCATGGCCTTGCTGGCGGCAACCAAGAGCTTGAACCTGTCACCATCCGATGTGCGGCTGAATGTGGGGCAATCGGTGCAGATCGGCAAACTCAGGGTGAAGACAGACGATGCTGCGCTGATGTTGCCGCAGTTTTACAAAGGCAACGACGGTAAGCCGGCTTTTGCCGTGGACTCGTTTTACGATGTGTTGAGCGGGAAAATTCCGGCCAGCAAATATGCCGACAAGATCGTCATTATTGGAGCCACGGCTGCAGGGGTTGGCGTGCAGTTTCCCGTTCCCGGCAATGCGGCCTTGTCCCCGGCAGAAACCATTGCGCATATCACGTCCAGCATTTTGAGCGAGCATTTCATCGTGCAACCTTCGTGGGGCGTGTGGGCTACCTTGGGGGTGTTTTTGCTGGTCGCGGCTTATGTCATTGCGGCGTTGCCACGGCTCTCGGCGGGAATGGCTGCCACGATTACGTTGGTGTTGTTCGTGTCCTTGCTGGCAGTGGAGTTTGGCTTGTTGTCGGCGACCGCCACCTGGCTCAAGCTGGTGTTCCCGGCCACTGTGTTGGTGCTGGGGCACCTGGCGCTCACCACCAAACGTTTCTTGATGACGGAGGCCGGCAAAGTCAAGGCGGATGAGGAGTCGGCAGAAACCAATCGCATGATGGGCCTGGCCTTGCAGGGTCAGGGTCAACTCGATATGGCCTTCGATCGCTTCCGCCGGGTGCCATTCAATGATGCGCTGATGGGCAATTTGTATAGCTTGGCGATGGACTTTGAACGCAAACGCCAGTTCAACAAGGCGCAGGCGGTTTATGAGCACATGGCCACCTTTGACCCGGAATACAAAGACATCAAGACCAAGCTCAACCGTGCGAAGAATTTGTCTGAAACGGTGATGCTCGGTGGCGGTAGTAGCCACCCTGGTGGCACCATGCTGCTTGATGGTGGCGCAGTCGAAAAACCCATGCTCGGACGCTACCAGGTCGAGAAAGAGTTGGGTAAGGGCGCTATGGGCGTGGTGTATCTGGGCAAAGACCCCAAAATCGGTCGTGTGGTGGCCATCAAAACCATGGCCTTGAGCCAGGAGTTTGCGGGCGAGGAGTTGGTGGATGCCCGCGAGCGCTTCTTCCGCGAGGCCGAAACCGCCGGGCGCTTGCAGCACCAAAACATCGTCACCATTTTTGACGCGGGTGAAGAGCACGACTTGGCCTACATCGCCATGGAGTTTCTCAAGGGCCGCGATCTGGCTGACCATTGCAAAAGTGATCACTTGTTGCCCATGCCGGTGGTCGTCAGCATTGTGGCCCGTGTGGCTGAGGCGCTGGCCTATGCCCATAAACAAAATGTGGTGCATCGTGATATCAAGCCTGCCAACATCATGTACGAGCGGGAAAGTGACACGGTCAAGGTCACAGATTTCGGTATCGCCCGCATCACCGATTCCAGCAAAACCAAGACCGGACTGGTGTTGGGTACACCAAGCTTCATGTCTCCGGAGCAACTGGCGGGCAAGAAAGTGGATGGTCGCTCCGATCTCTATTCTCTGGGGGTGATGCTGTTTCAGTTGTTGGCGGGGGTATTGCCGTTTAGGGGCGACTCCATGGCTGAGTTGATGTACAAAATCGCTAACGAGGAAGCTCCTGATATTCGCGTAATTCGATCAGAAATTCCGCTTGCGCTGGCGGACGCAGTGGCACTTGCGCTGAGCAAACGTCCGGAAACACGGTACCAAACGGGCGATGCCTTTGCGGCCGATTTGCGCCGAGTTTTGCAGCAAATGCCTGGCGTGTCGGGTGAGGCGGTGCCCGCCGCGTCGGCGCAATCGCCCGGTGTAGTGGAAAAAACGACAGCTTTTGTAGCGACCGCACCCGCCCGAGCCGCTGATTTTGAGCGTACTTCGGCGCAAGTCGTCCCGCGCCCCCATACTGCACCACCTGCAGGTGCTGCGGATATTGAGATTTGACTGTTCCATGAACTACCATTTTTGTGCCAGAACTGATCCGGGTCGTGCCCGGGAAAACAATGAGGACTCCGTGGCGATCGACGGAGTGACCCGTACGGTAGTGCTGGCCGACGGCATGGGTGGTTACAACGCGGGCGAAGTGGCTAGCGGCATGGCCACTGCGTTTATTAAGTCCGAATTAAGCCGTTGGTTGTTAGAGGCTGGTGCCGGAGCCAACATCCGTGAGGTTCGTCGTGCCATGGAGATATGTGTGGACAATGCCAATTTGTCCATATTTAATGCAGCCAGTTCCAATGCGCAGTATTCGGGTATGGGGACTACTTTGGTGGTCGGCGTTTTTACCGGTGACAAACTGCTGTTGGGGCACATCGGCGATTCGCGCTGTTACCGTTGGCGTGCGGGTGTGTTGGAGCAAATTACCAAAGACCACTCGCTCTTGCAGGAGCAAATGGATGCCGGTTTGATAACTCCGGAACAGGCGGCAACTTCATCTATCAAGAACCTGGTTACGCGGGCTTTGGGAGTGGAGGATGTCGTTGAGTTGGAGGTGAATGAATACGCGGTTCAGGCAGGAGACTTGTACTTATTGTGTTCTGATGGTTTGTCGGACATGGTTGCCGATACGGCAATCGCTAGAATTATTGCGGCTGAATCGGGTTTGGAGCAGAAAGCCATTCAACTGGTCGATGCAGCGAACGAAAATGGGGGCCGGGATAATATTTCGGTGTTGATGGTGGGTGTGTCGGAGTCTGCTGAAAAGCGGGGTCTTATCGCCAGGTTGTTAGGAAAGTAGGTTGTAGATGCGTTTTGCGCAAACTTATCACAGGGAAAGGAGTCGATCATGCCGAAAATGATCGTGTCGATCGATGAAGTCGTTATCAAGGAGGTCCAACTCACCAAGGATCGCACCACCTTGGGTCGTCGGCCATACAACGATATCGTTATCGACAATCTTGCCGTTAGTGGGGAGCACGCGCTGCTGCAGATGACTGGTGGCGAGGTCCTGCTGGAAGACTTGGGTAGCACCAATGGCACATACGTCAATGGCAAAGCAGTCAAGAAGCAGGCTCTGCGCAGTGGAGACACCATTGAGGTGGGCAAGTACAAGATCAAGTTTGTCGGTGATTCTGCCGGCGAAGATTTTGACAAGACCATGGTTGTCAAGGCCCGCCCTGCGCCGAGTCAGCCTTCGCAGGCAACTCCGTCCGGTTTCCAAACTGCTACGGGAGATTCCATCGGTTTTGGCGCTTTCACGGCATCCATCAAGGTTTTGTCCGGCGCAGCTTCCGGACGTGAAGTGCCCTTGACCAAAGTGGTTACCACCATCGGAAAGCCTGGTGTTGCGGTGGCCGCCATTACCCGGCGCCAGCAAGGTTTTGTGGTGCACCATGTGGAAGGCGCAGGTAATCCCATGCTCAATGGCGCACCCATCAAGGCCGATCCGTTGCCTCTGAAAAACGGGGACCTGATAGAACTTGCTGGTACGCAAATGCAATTTGTGCAAACCTGACGGTTTGCGTCCTTGATTGCCACCAGAGTCCGCAGGTTTTAAAGCCACGCTGACCCCATGAAAGCATTGGCAAAGCACTGGTCGCGCATAGCGGTTACGCTGATTCCGTTGGTGTTTGCGTTTCTGCATGCGGTAGGCGTCCTGCCAATGGGGGTGTTGCAGCGCCTGGATGACATCATTTACGATGCGAGGCTGCGCGCCACCATGCCCGCGACGCTGGACGAGCGCATCGTCATTGTGGACATTGACGAAAAAAGTCTGGGCGAGATCGGGCGCTGGCCTTGGGGGCGTAACCGGGTAGCTCAACTGGTTGACGAACTGTTTGAGCAGCAGCAAATTGCCCTCATGGGATTTGATGTGGTGTTTGCGGAGGCAGATAACAGTTCTGGTCTGTTGCGTTTAAAGGAATTGGCCCACAACGAACTGAAGGATCAACCGGGATTCTCGGAGCGCGTGCGCCAACTTGAGGGCGCGTTGGATTACGACGCTGTCTTTGTCAAGTCCCTGGAAAAGAGGCCGGTGGTTTTGGGTTATTACTTCACCAGCGACCGGGATGGGCGCACGGTGGGAGACCTCCCTGCACCGGTATTGTCAAAAGAGCAGTTGCAGGGTCGGGCCGTGCGGGCCACGTTGTGGACCGGTTATGGGGCCAATTTGCAAGCCATGTCACGCTCTGCTGCACTGTCCGGGCATTTCAACCCGATTGTTGATAGTGATGGCGTCGTCCGTTCGTTGCCGCTGTTGGTTGAATACAAAGGGCAGTATTACGAATCCTTCGCGTTGGCCATGTTTCGCGTGTTGGCGGGTCTTCCGGCAGTGGCGCCTGGTTTTTCCAATGAACGGTATTTGTCGCGTGATTTCCAGGGCATGGACCGCGTTTTACTCAAGCAGGGTGATAAATCGCTGGCCATTCCGGTGGACGAACGTGTAGCAACCCTGGTTCCGTTTCGCGGCAATGGCGGGCCAAGCGGAGGGTCTTTTCGCTACATTTCGGCGGCTGACATTTTGGCCCATCGCTTGCCCGCCGGGAGTTTAAAAAACAAAATTGTGGTGGTGGGTACAACGGCGCTTGGCCTGCTAGATTTGCGTGTTACCCCTGTTGGTGAGGCGTATCCTGGCGTGGAGACCCACGCCAACCTGCTATCCGGACTGCTCGACGGCAAAGTGCTGCTCAAACCAGACTACGCACTGGGTTATGAGGTATTCGTGCTGGTACTGTCGGGTCTGGTGTTGGCCTTGTGGCTGCCGCTGCTGTCGGCACCGCGTGCTGTTATCCTGAGTGCAGGGGTGCTGACCGCAGTGGCGGGTGTCAATAGCTGGATGTATGTGTCCTACGGATTGGTGTTGCCACTGGCATCGGCCTTGGTCATGTGCGTGATGGCCTTTGGCTTGAACATGAGCTACGGCTATTTTGTCGAGAGCCGGTCCAAGCGCGAACTTGCCAACTTGTTTGGTACGTACGTGCCGCCTGAGCTGGTAGACGAAATGGTCAAAGACCCCGACAGTTACACCATGCAGGCCAGCAGCCGCGAACTGACGGTGATGTTTTGTGACATGCGCGGATTTACCAAAATGTCCGAAAGCATGGAACCTTTGCAGTTGCAGGCTTTGCTGACCGACGTTTTTAGTCGCTTGACGAGCGTGATTCGCTCCAACCGGGGCACGATTGATAAATACATGGGTGACTGTGTCATGGCATTTTGGGGGGCTCCGGTGGAAGCCTCCGATCACGCCCAACTGGCGGTCAAATCCGCGATGGAAATGGCACAGGCGGTGCGCGAAATTAACCAGATTCATCGCACACGCGGACTGCCCGAAATTGGCGTTGGCATAGGACTCAATACCGGCACCATGTGTGTGGGTGACATGGGTTCCAACATCCGGCGCAGTTACACCGTGATTGGCGACGCCGTTAATTTGGGGTCGCGTCTGGAGGGCCTTTCCAAGGCCTATGGCGTGGATATCGTAGTGAGTGAAACCACACGCCGCTTGGCGCCCGATTATGCTTGGCAGGAGTTGGACCGCGTTCGCGTCAAGGGCAAGGAGCAGGCCGTGGCCATATTCTGGCCCATGGCCCCCTTGGCCCAATTGGCAGAAGATACCGCCAGCGAACTCAAAACCTGGACCGTATTCCTCAAGGCGTACCGTGCACAGAACTGGGACCAGACGGATGTGCTCATGATTAATCTCATGCGCATGAACCCCAAAAAGTTCCTCTACCAGCTGTATGCCGAACGCGTAGCCTCAATGCGTTTGTTGCCGTTTGATCCTGAATGGGACGGTGCAACCAACTTCGAAACCAAATGAGGTCGCTGCCGTGAAAGTCCGTGTACTGGGTTGTTCGGGAGCCATCGCCAAAGACTGCAGAACCACCTCGTTTTTGATTGACAGCGAGATATTGGTGGATGCAGGCACCGGTGTGGGAGATTTGACCCTGGATGAAATGTGCAAGGTGGACCATGTCTTGCTGACCCACTCGCATCTCGATCATGTCGCCGCACTGCCCTTAATGGTTGACGCCATTGCCGCCCAGCGCAAGTCGCCCCTCAAGATTTATGCTTTGCCCGGCACCATAGCGGCGCTGCGGGCGCACGTCTTCAATAACGTCATCTGGCCCGACTTCTCGCGCATTCCCACCCCCCAGGCACCGTTTATCCGGTTTCACGAAATTCGTGTCGGGCAAACCTTTCAATTGCTTAACAAATACATCGAAGTGCTCCCCGCTGTACACACCGTACCGGCTGCAGGATTTGCCATTACGGCAGGGCAGGGATGCTGGGTGTTTAGCGGGGATACGGAACGCAACCAGGCGTTTTGGGACCGTGTGAATCAGCTCAATGTGGCCATGTTGATGATTGAGACCGCATTCAGCAACAAAGAGAAAGACTTGGCCCACCGTAGCCTCCATTTATCGCCCATGGTGCTGGCCAGTGAACTGGACCTGATTGCCAAGGGCAAAAATTATCCCATCTACATCACCCATACCAAGCCGGCAGAAACCGAGCAAATCATGGCCGAAATACAGCGGTTTGACCAAACGCAACCCTTTGGTCCCAACGTAACCCATGACATACGCCGCCTACGCGCAGGCCAGGAGTTTGAAATATGAATGCCGTTGTATCACCTGACGATGTAAAGAAAACACCCGAGCAGGCGTTCTTTGAGTCCCAGAAGTTGGCATCCAAGGCCAGGGACTCGAAGTTTGAGGCTCTCTTCTACCGCCAGTTGCACCAGGTTACAGCGCGCATCCACGAAACAGAGAATCTGGAACAAATCATGCTGGAAGCCAGTCAGGACATTTGCCGACTGCTCAACGCAGACCGGCTCACCCTGTACGCGGTGAGTGAAGACCAGACAGCCATTGTTTCCAAAATCAAAACCGGGCTCAACAGCAGCAGCGACCTCAAGTTGCCCATTTCGCCGCAAAGTATTGCCGGCTACGTGGCCTTCAGTCGAACCCTGCTCAATCTGCCGGATGTCTACGACGAAGAAGCGCTGAAGCAAATTCACCCGTCCTTGAACTTTTTGAAAATGGTCGACAAGCGATCGGGCTATCGCACCAAGCAAATGCTGGTGGCCCCCATCATGGAAGGCAGCATCTTGCACGGCGTGCTGCAGGTCATCAACAACAAAAGCGACGAACCGTTTGGCGAGTTGGAGATTGATGGTGTTCTTGAACTCTGCAAAACCCTGGCTACTGCCATTCGCCAGCGCGTCAAAGGTGTGGCAGTGCCCGCCAAGAAACCGACCAAGTACGATGCCCTGGTGTCCGATGGCCTGTTGACCGACGACGAACTCAAACAGTGCGTGCAGGACGCGCGCGCCGAAGGTAATTCGGTTGAGCACCTGCTCATGGCCAACTACAAAATCCGGCCGCTGCAAATTGGCCCGTCTTTGTCCAAGTTTTTTGGCGTACCGTACGAACCGTTTAATGCCGGGCGCATTCGCTCCGAAATGTTGCACGGACCACTGAAGCGCGAATTCATCGAAGAGCAAGGCTGGATTCCGCTGGAAGAGTCGCCTGAAGGCTTGGTCATTATGTGCATGGACCCCGAGGCTGTGCGCGGCTCACGTGTGGTACCACAAGTGTTTCCGCGCATGGCCAAATTTGCCTACCGGGTCACGACACAGACCGAGTTTCAGGAAACATTGGCCCAGCTTTTTGGTGGCGCTGCGGATACCAGCACCATTGACCAGTTGCTGGCCGATATGGACGGCGGCCCCATTGACGACGGTAACGAAGACTCGCTGGAGTCGGCAGCGGCTGACAACGAGCTGGTCAAGTTTGTTAACAAAGTCATCATCGACGCCTACAACCAAAAGGTGTCCGACATTCACATTGAGCCCATGCCGGGCAAGCTCAAAACCGGCATCCGGTTCCGGATTGACGGCAGCTTGGTGCCGTATGTAGAGGTGCCCGCACACTTTCGCGCCGCCATGGTAACGCGCCTGAAAATCATGTGCGACCTCGACATTTCCGAGCGCCGCAAGCCACAAGACGGCAAGATCAAATTCAAAAAGTACGGGCCGCTCGACATTGAGCTGCGCGTGGCCACTATTCCCTCGGCCGGCGGGGTTGAAGACGTGGTGATGCGTATTTTGGCGGCAGGCGAACCCATTCCCATTGAAAAACTGGGCCTGACCCCCGGCAACAGAACCCGCCTGGAGGCCACCGTCAGCAAACCCTACGGGTTGTTTTACGTCTGCGGCCCAACAGGCTCGGGCAAGACCACCACGCTACATTCCATCCTGAAGTTTTTGAATACGCCGGACACCAAAATCTGGACCGCAGAAGACCCAGTGGAAATTACCCAAAAAGGTTTGCGCCAAGTGCAAATCAACAAAAAGGCCGGCATTGACTTTGCCTTGGTCATGCGCGCCTTTTTGCGGGCCGACCCCGACATCATCATGGTGGGGGAGTCCCGCGACAAGGAAACGGTTTCCATGGGCGTGGAGGCGTCCCTCACCGGGCACTTGGTGTTTTCCACCCTGCACACCAACTCGGCACCGGAGTCCATTACGCGTTTGATGGACATGGGCATGGACCCGTTCAATTTTGCCGACGCGCTGTTGGGCATTTTGGCGCAGCGCCTGGCCAAAAAATTGTGCGACTGCAAAGAGAGCTACGTACCCACCGCCGATGAATTCAAGTTGTTTGTGACCGAATACGCCGAAGAGTTGCGCCATTCCAAAGCCTGGAAGGCCGACTATGCGGGTGAGGCCAAAAAGCTGGTGGACTCGTGGATGCAAGCCTACGGCGAGGGCGGCCAGATCAAGCTGTACCGTGCGGTGGGTTGCGACAAATGTGGCAAGACGGGCTACAAGGGGCGCATCGGTTTACATGAATTGCTGGTTGCCGACGATGCCGTCAAGCGGCTGATACAGGAGCGGGCGCGCGTCGCCGAACTTTTTGCCACAGCGGTAGAGGGTGGCATGCGAACCCTCAAGATGGATGGCATGGAAAAAGTCATGATGGGGTTTACCGATTTGAAGATGGTGCGACAGGTTTGTATTAAGTAGGCTCACCGTCTTTATCCCTCAGGAATGCGTGATTTGAAACAGGGTAAAGTGTTACCCCAGTTTGAACCACGCCCAGATTCCCAAATGAAAATGCACATTGCACAGTCAGAAGCAAGCTGGAGGCTGCACATTAAGAGGGGAGAACTCGCGAGGGAGACAGGTGCCTTCCAGGACGCTGTAGATTGCTACACAGCAGCAATCAATGTGAATCCCTCGTACATCGACTCACATTCCTGGCCAGAGGCACATTGGTGGCTAAGTCAGGCGCTCTTTCAACTTGGGAAGTATCAAGAATCACTGGCAGCAATAAAAAATTTTATCGATATTTCACAAGCCTTTCCAGATGCCTATGGATTTATGGGTACTCTACTTTATCTAATTGGGAATCGTAAGGAGGCGATCAAGCTTTTGAACATGTCATGAGCATGTCCAGCAATACCAGCATGCAGGCAGCCGAAAATCTGGCCAGGGCATATTTAGAGGAACAGAATTGGGAGCGAGCCATTGTAAATCTTGGATATCTAATGCAAAGCAATGAGGTACCTGATGATCTAAAATTCATGCACGCGTATTCACATTTGATATTAGGTGGATATGAAAATGGATGGTTGCTTTTCGACGAAGCATTGCAATTTATAGGAGATCCTAACAATCCACATGGCGCGCAGTATTTAAGAACCAGACTGGGAAAAGAAAAGAAATGGCAAGGTGAGAAGCTGCATGGCAAGAAACTGTTGATATGGTCAGAACATGGATTGGGGGACATCATTATGATGTCTAGGTATATTCATCTTATTCCAGATCGTTTCGGAGAATGCTCGCTCGAAATCTGGACTCCCCTCCAGCTTGTGAGATTAATTTCGGAAAATTTCCCTGCACAAGTCGAAATTGTTGGTCGAGAAGGGTTGCTTGAAAAGACAACATTTGATTACCATACCTCAATAATGAGTTTACCGCAGGTATTTGAAACATACCGCGAATCAGCTATACCATCCGAAACGCCTTATCTTGGAGTACCAAAGTCTGCGACAGATATTTGGGAAGAGAGGCTGAGAATGTATTCAGAACTCAAGATAGGTTTGGTATGGAGTGGAAATAGTTCAAATGAGATCGACAAACAAAGGAGTATTCCGTTATCTGCATTTGCGACAATCATTGCCTTAAAAGGAGCCGTATTCATTAGTTTGCAGAAGGGAGATGCTGTAAAGCAATTAGATTCAAAAAACTGTCCAATTGTAAATCTTATGAACCAATGTAGCGATATGTTGGATACAGCGTCATTGGTATCCAATTTGGACTTAGTTATATCGGTAGACACATCAATTGCACACCTGGCAGGGGCATTGGGATGTCCAGTCTGGCTTCTAAATCGGAATGGAAGCGAGTGGCGTTGGTTAATTGACCGGATAGATTCACCCTGGTATCCCACAATGAGAATATTCAATCAAAAAAACAAGGAAAGTTGGGATACAGTGATCACTCAGGTTACTCAAGAGCTATCGCTTGCGCTAGCGAGGCGTGGTTCAGAAAAACCCATTTTCAGGTAACACAGACATGGTCATGTCTCAATCGCGGTAGGGGCGCCCAGTAATGGGCATCCCTACCGCGATTGGGTCAAAGACTGGCGCGCGTTTTTCGCGAAATGCAAAGTAGATGAGCGCTCCGTTGAATACATTTCCTGCGCTATTCTCCCGGAATGCTTTTTTTGAAAAGACACACCCTCGGCGTCATGAAGTGGCATGCGCACCCTGAAGCTGCATGGCATGGAAAAAGTCATGATGGGTTTACCGACTTGCGCATGGTGCGACAGGTTTGTATCAAGTGACACATTGGGTCTGACAAAAATGTCATGCGCAGGCCTGAAAAACATCAGAATGCGTCGGTGTCTGTACGCGGGCTCATGGTAAACCCGCGTACAAGGCGAGAGATTGGCACTAATTCAAGTTGGCACGGAAGCTGCGTTACAGTAGGCTCCTGCTTTTTCTTAACTAAGGAGTTCCAAATGAAACGTTCTATGCAAAAGGGTTTTACCCTGATCGAACTGATGATCGTGGTGGCGATTATTGGTATTTTGGCTGCGGTGGCGCTGCCCGCGTACTCGGACTACACCAAGCGTGCAAAGGGTTCTGAAGTGGTGTTGGCAGCCAGTGCAGGGCGCACTTGCATATCCGAAATCGTAGGCACGTCTACAGCGACGAACTTCTCTAGTTGCGGCACCACACTCGGGACAAAGTACGCAAGTTCCATCACGGTCGCCGACACAACGGGTCTGATTACTGTATCGGGTGTTACCGGCACAGATACAGCGGGAATGACTGTGACAATGAGTCCCACTATCACCACAACTCGTCCTGGTGTGGTCTCGACTTGGACTTGCTCCGGAACTCCGCTGAGCCTGATGCCCGGATCTTGCCGCGGTTAATATCTGCTGCGCGAATCCACAGCCACCTTCGGGTGGCTTTTTTTTCGGGATCAAATTTATGCTTTTTTCCTGGTTGGATCGGGTTATTCATCGGGGCAGCGCTACGGCGGACTCCGCTGCATCTGTCTTTGCGGTGCATTTGCCGGATGGTGTTGCGACGCTCGCAAAATACCTGCGGGAGCAACTGCGCGCTCAGGCCAAATTGCCCGGATTTTTGGACAAGGGAATACCCAAGATTGCGGCGCAACTTGCCTCGCAAGGCTGGCCCTCCGTGGAATTGGAGAAGGTACGTGCCTATGCCGACTTTTTTGAAGGGGCCGATGCGCGTGCTTACCAGCGGGTAGTGGAAAACGGCTTGGCGCGTGGAGACTACGCCATGTTCATCACCGCAGCAGAGTCTTGTTACTTGGCAGATCGCTTTGTCGATGGAGCGGCGTTGCTGGATATGTTTGACCCGCACGAAGACGAGACAACCGACTGGTGCGAGTACGCCCGGGTTGCGGGATACCTGCACATCGCGGCGGGGCGCCCGTTCGAACAAGGTTTGACCTACTTCGATGTGGCCTTGGAGCGCGCCCTGTTCTCACCGGGCCTGGCTGTGAACGCCGGCAACCTGTACTTCGAAGCTGGCCGGATGGTTGAATGTAATGCCCTGCGCGAGGGCATTGTGCGCCACTGCCCTGATGACCCCGAGGCCTTATTCGCGTTGTCGTACGTAGAACTAGCGCGTGGTTACTATCCCGAAGGGTTTCGCTTGATGGAGGCACGCTATCGCATGCCGGAAGTGGGTTTGTATATGAACCTTTCCGTCATGAATAAGGAGCGCTGGCAGGGACAGAGCATAAGTGGCAAGCGCCTGCTGGTGCACGGCGAGCAAGGACTGGGCGACATGCTGATGATGGTGCGCTATCTGCCGCTCTTGCATGCCCAAGGGGTAGCATTGGTGGTGGACTCACGCTCCGAGGTGCTGTCGTTGATGGCACACAACTTTCCCTACTGCACATGGATTACCAGCAACCACAAGGAGCCTATCCACGAATCGTTTGATCAGTGGGTGGGTATTATGAGTCTGCCCTATTGTTTTCAGACCACCGTTTTTAATGCACCAGCAGCCGATGGCTATATCACGGTCCCAACAGACCAGAAGCAGTACTGGAAAGACCGGGTACATGCGCTGGCCCGTGGTGCGCGCTTGCGCGTAGGGCTGGCTTGGTCAGGTAACCCGGGGCATCGCTCGGACAAGCGCCGCTCCGTGCCGTTTGACGTGGTGCTGCCGCTACTCACCAAGCACGAAGATGTATGTTTTTTTTCGCTGCAAACCCATGTGCCAGATGGTAGCCCACCCAACTTGGCGGACATGGCGGAGGAACTGGTTACAGTGGCGGACACTGCGGCCGTGATTGGCGAGATGGATCTGGTCATTAGCGTGGATACCTCTGCCATCCATCTGGCTGGCGCAATGGGTTGCCCTGCCTGGCTGCTGCTTCCGCATCGGTATGAATGGCGGTGGGGCTTGGATGGCCCTAAGTGTGCGTGGTATCAAAGTGTTCGCATTTGGAGGCAGGAACGTAATGGGGCCTGGGAGGCGCTATTGGAAAAGGTTCATGTCGCGCTGCAGCAGTTTGCGGCCAAGGGAGAATGCTAGGTGAAGCGGCTGTTTGACAAGTGGGTGCGAAAAACCAGTGAGCCTAGTGAAACTAAGACGCCTGTTTCGGCGGAATGGGCCACCTTGGAGAACGCTGTGCGACAGCGGAATTTCACAACCATCTTCCCAGCCCTGCGGGCGTGGTGCATGCTCACAGAACGAAGTTGGGAGTATTTGCAGGCGGTCGCACGCACGGCGGAATTCTCTGATGTTGCGCTGAATAAGCTGCAAATTCTGTTTTTGTACTTGAGCGGAGACACCAGTCAGGCTTTTGATGCGGCCCAGTTGCATTTCAAACGCCATGGGTTCGATCCAGACTTGTTCGTTATCTGTTTGGTAGCGGTATACCAAAGTGAACAATTCGAAATGGCGTTGGAGTACCTGCAAGAGCATGGCGAGCAGCAGATGAAGGAATCAACACGTGCTGACTATTGGCGGATGGTGTCGGTGATCTATTGGTCAACAAATACAATGCACCTGCTTGAGCATGCGGTCGATCGCACAGTGGAACTGGCGCCTGACGAAGTTTCGGTACTCCAGACGGCGCTTGGTGTGTATATCGAGCTAGGTAACCAGAATAAGATCGCGGACGTTCGCGCGCGCTTGGACGCCATAGCAAACGTGACGGGGTTTGCCTATGCACTCAGTTTGCTAGCCCTGGGTGAATTGGAAACTGGCTGGCGGCACATGGAATCGCGCTACGATGTGGCAGACGCACTGCGCCTGATCAACCAGGGTTTGAAACAGAAGCCTCGGTGGTCTGGTGAACCGATAGGCAACCGCAGACTGTTAATTTCAGCGGAACAAGGCTTGGGCGACACTGTCCAAATGGCGCGTTACCTGCCTATGTTGAAGGAGCTATGTTCCACGCAAATCGCCCTGGAGGTGCAGCCAGAAGCCATTTCACTGCTGCAGCACAACTATCCCGAATGTGTATTTGTAGAGCGCAAGCTCAACGAAGCGCCAGATGTTGAGTTTGACTGCTGGGCAGGGATGATGAGCCTGCCTTATCTCCTGCGTTTGTGGGGAAAGAATACGCCAGGGCGCCATGGCTATCTCCAAGTCCCCCCCGATAATCTGCAATACTGGAAAGAGCGCGCGGCGCAAATGAGTGCGGGCAAGGAACCCAGGATCGGCTTGGCATGGTCGGGGCAACCGGCGCACCGGGCCGACCGGCGCCGTTCAATCCCGTTTCCGTTGATGATGGCGCAGGTGAAGGAGATTGACGCCTGTTTTTTTGCATTGCAAACGCAGGTGCCACACGGCTTGCCGCCCAATGTCATTGATGTGACGGAAGAGATGATTTCCCTGGCAGACACTGCTGCGTTGATTGAGCAAATGGATTTGGTGATTACCGTTGATACTTCTATCGTCCACATCGCAGGTGCATTGGGCAAGAAAACATGGTTGTTGCTGCCCAAGCGGTATGAGTGGCGCTGGGGCCTGGAGGGCGAGAGCAACGATTGGTACGATAGCGTCACTGTGATTCGCCAAACCGAGCACGCCAATTGGCAATCAGTGCTTAGTGACGTTTTTGAGCGTCGGCTGCCTGAATTATTTAATTTGTAGGAGATAACCATGGGTTTTTTTACCGGCGCTGTATCCGATGTACCAAAAACATTTGCCATGTCCATGGTCGAAAAAATAGCGCGGCAGTTTCCGCCCAAAAGCGAGCCGCAACTGATCAAAAAAGGGGTCAAGCGGCGCTTGGAAGGCGTCATTGACCCGCTAATGGATGATTTGATCAAGTTTCAAAAGGAACAAAAATTGGGCTGGATTGGCAAAGCCAGGCTGGGCAATGCGTTTCGCTGGGCATTGACCGAAAAGGGGTATTCCGAGCAATTCGTCGAGGCGCTGACTGAAGGTGTCATTCGTACCATTGCTGCGGTGTGATGGATATTGCCGTCATCATCCCCTGCTACAACCACGCGCAGACCTTGGAGCGTGCGGTGCGCTCCGCGTTGCAGCAATCGCATGTAACGCAGATTGTGATTGTGGACGATCTCTCCAGCGATGGTAGCGCTGCGTGTGCGAGGGGTCTGTGTGCTGCGGACCCGCGCGTGCAACTGGATGTGTTGGAACGCAACTCCGGCCCCGGCACGGCGCGTAACAGGGGTGTTGCGTTGGCAAACGCCAGCCACATCCTGTTTCTGGATGCAGATGATGAACTGGTGGGGGACTTTGCAGGCCTATCCGCCCGACTGTTCGAGCAAAACCCCTCGCTAATTGTGGTCAAGTGTGAAGTTGAGTTCTTTGACCCCATCAAAGGCTATATCTTGCCCGCCTACGATCCGCGCCATACGTCAGCCATTTTGAGTTCATCGTGCGGCATGGTGATGGAGCGCAGCCGCTTTCTGCACATGGGTGGGTTCCCGCAGGGGGCGGAATTTCGCGGGCCGATGGGAGGGGAAGATGTGGCTTTCATGCAGGCCGTCATGGCACATTTCCAGCCCATTGCGCGCGTGGAACAGGTGGGCTACCGCGTGTGGAGCAGGCCCGGAAGTCACTTGGACAAATTCTTGGCGCTTACCCGGCTAAACGCTGCGGGGTCTTTTGAATATGTTCCAGATAAAGCGCGTCAGATAGAGGCGGATCGAGTGGCGGTCGCAGTAAAACACTATTTGGACAATGTTGCACTGCGGTTGTCCAGCACATTGACCAACGCGCAATAGCGCGCTTTGTTATGCGCGTTTGGTGTTTCTGTACATGGATATCAAGTACCAGACCCCGTATGCCAATACCAACATCAGGCTGAATACAGTGATCCAGTTGGCGATTTTCTGGCGCGTTGACACCTCAAAATGGAATGGCTTGTATTGCGCAAATAATTCCGCCTGAGCCCGCTGGTCTACCCGGAAGTGATCTCCCGGTTGACATGCATTTTCCGCTGGATAGATATAACAAGCCGGATTCTTTAGGTTCAGGAAACCATCGGTCTGGTCAAAAATGTTGCCAGCATGCAAAGTCTTCAAAGGCAGACTTTCAAGACGGTAGCCAAAACTGGGGTTATAGCAATACAACTGTGAAATGCCAGCTACGAGCGTATCGTTTCTCTGCAGCATTGATTCGCTAGTGCCAATACTGTGAATAGCCGGGTCGCCACCGGACTGTTTGTATTTGGCGTATGCTTCAGATACGACCCTTGGATCGTACCCTTGTGTGTCATAGTACAAACTGTCTTGAGTTAGGTTGACGACGACGATAGCCACGGAAAACCCGGCCACAATCCATGGTCTGTATTTGGTAATGAGTGTGAGTCTGTCTAGCTCAATGGCAGAATAAATGATCACAATTGGTATATATATAAGCCACCAGCGAATCAATCCACTGCTGGATTTTATAAGTGGAGTTTGTTTGAGAATGGCATTCCATTCGGGTGTGTAAATATTGACCGCCAAAGGAATCGTTAGAATAAACAACAATAGCAGCAACGCAATGTGTGAGCGCGGGCTATGTTTTGCCTGCGGGCTACCTCCAACACGAAGCCGAGTCAGCCAACTGGCAGCTATTATTAATATTGGAACAAAGGTTACGCCAAATTCCCACTCATGACGCGAAAGCATCCATTGCAAGTTGGACATTTTTGGAATGGCAATTTCCTCAATATCCTTCAGTGACAGAAACAAAGCGGTAAATGCCAAGGTTATCGCGTCAGTTGCCCCGTTGATGCCGGGAAGCAAATAGTGGCTTCTATTGAAATTTCCCATGAATGCCGCACCCGCCACCAATTTGGACGCAGATAGTCCGGTAGCCAGTATTGCAGCCCCCGTACTCCGATACAAGAAATCCCTGATATTGCCAGACTCTGCCATGCAGCCAATAGCCAATATCGTTAAAGACACCGGAATCATCAGACTTGCCAGGCCAGACTGAATCCAGTAGGCAACAATGAGTCCGGTCAATACTGCACAAACGGCATTTACTGATTGAATGCCGTTTGCCCCATTGTTAGAATTATCGCTTGATCTGAAAAGTAACAGGTAAGATACCCATGGAATGAGCATGATGCCGTGGTAACCGAAGTGCCCAACAATCATGCGGTGGCTATAGAAACCGTTAAACATGAATAAGGTCGCACCAAGAAATGCACATTCTTGGCTAACCTTGAATACCTGCCGCAGCAGCAGGTACGTCCCCCAAAATCCCATTCCAGCGAATACTAAAACCGTGGTGTAAATGCTGGTCAATGGCGTAAGAAATAACGCCAAAATCTGAACGACAGAAAAATAACCACTTTGAACATCTGCAAAAAAAGGTTGACCGCCACACAGTGATGGGGTGAACCACGGGATATCCATAATAGTGTTGGATTTAAACCAATAATACCCATTTAGAAGAGATGGAAATAGCAGCGAATAATCATGGCCTAGCTTTCCTGAGTAATTCGGAAAGAACTCGCTATATATGAGGTGGAAACAAAAAAAAATTAAAAAGAAACCACATGCAATGATGATATTTGGCGTCGTCTGCGAGTTAATATTAAATTTTGGCATTGCGTGACACGCTGTTACATCGGTTTCAGTGCTGCGATCGCTTTGATGTTTTCACACCAGCCAGGTAGTTTTCGATACGCGACAAATAAACCTGGCATTAAAGACGCAACTTTCAAGTCATATTTTTCGAATAGTGCTATCAGGCTATTTGTGCTAAATAGGCTCACGTGTCCATTGCGCGGCGCAAGATACCACCACTTCAGCAGCGAGCCGCCACGCAAGACCTGATCAGAGGGCAGTGTTGAAAATAGCAACAAACCATCTTCTTTCATTCGTGCAAGAATCTGATGCATGAGTTGGTGCGGGTCAGGTACGTGCTCAAATACTTCGATAGCCGTTATCAAATCAAACTTTTCGGAGGCGTGCTCATCAACAGTTGCAAAGAACGGGTCAAAAGACACAGAGTTCCAACCCAAGTTGCGCAACGCGTTGGAAAGAACGCCGGGCCCTCCACCGAAATCAAGATGATGAATATTTTTCTTGATTTCTCCAAACACACGATCTATGAATTTTGCGAACTCGATGGGCCGTTTTTCGGTTAATTCAGGATCAACCTTAATATATTCACTATTGTATATTTCTCGAATAAAATCCTCATCACTCCATTCTCTAAACTCAGGAGCGAAGCAATGCGCGCACGAGTCGCATAGATAGTAAATAACCTTCCTCTTACTCTCCTTGAAAACCCTTTTCTCCTTGTCCTCACACGACTTGTTGAAGTCAACTGAGCCAATTTTTTGGGAAGAGCGTGAGCACACTGGGCAAATTGGCTCTGATCGTTTCAATCCCAAGGAGTGTAAGCCTTGGGATGTCAGCTTCCTCACCATGTCTTTTAGCATAGCTAGTTACTCAGTGTTAACCTAGAAAAATTATGGAAGTTAGTCGGAGTAAATGTTATCGCTGTGGTTCCGTAAAATTTACCCGCTCTTTTTCCACCACTAGTGGCAAGTGTCGCATTTGTGTGTGAATAGATCCAATATACTCTCCGAGTACGCCGATAAAAAATGTCTGCACTGCGCCAAAGAAAAAAATACCAATCAACATGGGCGCCATACCTAACTGAAATGAGTCCCAGTATACAAGCTTGGCAAATAAAAAGCAGAAAGCCACAATAAGACTGAGTAACGATAACAGAAACCCCCCCATCGTCATTAACCGCAGTGGCACTTTGGAATGATTCGTAATGCCCAGGACTGCAATGTCATATAAAGTATAAAAGTTATTTTTTGTGATGCCTCGTTTGCGACGGGGTTGCTTAAATGGAATGGTCGCAATAGGGTAACCAATCTCGCATAATAATCCACGAAAATACGGATATGGATCATTGATTTTGCGCAATATATCAATGATAACCTTGTCAAAAAGTCCAGCGCCGGTTGCGTTCTGTACCAATGGCACCTCGGACATGTTTGAGATGAGTCGATAGTATGTTTTTCTAATGGAGAACATAATGAACGATTCTTCGCTTTGATTTTTTACGGCTAAGACGGTCTTGTATCCTTCCTCCCATTTTGCAATGAATTCCGGGATTTTTTCTGGGGGATCTTGCAAGTCGGATGCAATGCTGATGCAAGCGTCACCGTTCGCTTGTAGCAAAGCATAATAGGGGGACCGAATGTGTCCGAAATTTCGGACGTTGACAATGAGTTTGACTCGTTTGTCGTCGGATGCAATTTTCTTTATTCTTGCTACCGTTGCATCAGTGGATGCATTATCGATAAATATGTGTTCATAGTCATAAGGCAACTCATTCATCACTTTCGCAATACGGTTACATAACTCTTCAACATTATCTTCTTCATTGAAGCAGGGTGTTACGATACTAATTATTTTTTTCATTTATTGAAGACGAAGTGCTTGTTTAAAACGAAAGAAAGAGCTGCCATGGGTGCTAGCATAATGGCGCCACCGTAATACGGTGATATGCCAGCACGATGCAGTAATGCAACTCCGGCAGTGCTAATGCAGTATATAATTCCATAAACCGTTGCGAATCGAAATATTAAAACGTTTTTATTAGATTGAAAAACGGCAATTCCCGTTGACTTGAAGTTAAACATGATACCTACGATCGTGCTTAACATGCCCGCCCATGCATAATGCAAACCAATATACAAGAATGTAGCGTAGATGCTGTATCCAAACAAGGTATTCACTATACCAACAAGCAGGAAATTGACGAATTGCCTATTTCGTTGAAATAGTGCTTTCATGCCGGCAAAGACTTAGTATTGGGGTTGCGGTGTTTTATGCCTTCGTGGTGAAGCGGTGTAGTGGTGCATTCTGTTTGGAACTTAAGCGAATGTTGGTCGGGATGACCTTGTGCAGGATGTCTTCGGCACTCTTGATTCAGATGAAAGGTTTTGGATGTTGTGGTGGATACTGTGTTCATCGATGGCTGCGACCAGACAAGTGGCTCGGTTTGTTTGAACAGCTTTTTCCGAAAGATAAGTGGAGCCATGGCTGGGTGGATGTGCACGGTAAAGCACGGCAATCGTAATCGGTTTTCTCTTCGGGATTTTTTCTTTGCGGATGGGCTCAGCGCGGTGTAGCCGTGAGGCAATGGGTAAGTTTACTGGTGTGAGGTCGGCAACATTTCTCACCACAGCAATTTGCCGTACATCGTCTGCGCGCGTGCTTTGGCGTCTTCATCAATGGCGCAGCTGAACGATTCGCTCTTGAGATCGATCGACACAATGTGCGCCACATGGGCCTCGCACACCTCGTGGTACAACTTCATTCCGTCACAGTTGCTGATTCAAGAATTGTCAATCCGCACTGGCCCAAATTTGAATCGGCAGGGTGACTCAATATTCAGTCGGCGCGGACTCATAACCAATTCTTTTTCTGTGCGGTTCATTGTGGTCAAAAATCCAAATTAACCGGCCACAAAACTCCCCGACTTCCCTCCGTGCTTCTCCAGCAGCCTTACTGCGTTGATGACCATCCCCCGGTCCACTGCCTTGCACATGTCATATATCGTCAGCAGCGCCACCTGTACGGCGGTGAGCGCTTCCATCTCCACCCCAGTCTGCCCCACGGTCTCCGCCGTGGCCGTGCACGCCACATGGGCGGGTCGTGCCGCAGTGGCAGGAAAAATTTCAAAAGTCATGGCCACACGCGTCAGCGCAATCGGGTGGCACAAGGGAATCAGCGTACTGGTCTGCTTGGCACCCTGAATGCCCGCAATGCGGGCAATACCCAGCACATCGCCCTTTTTGGCGGTGCCGGACTCAATCAGTGCCAGGGTAGCGGGTAGCATCTCAATGCGCCCGCTGGCGACTGCAACGCGCCGGGTTGCGGGCTTGTCGGCCACATCCACCATGTGGGCTTGGCCTTGGCTGTCAAAATGGGTGAGTGAAGACATGGGTAGACTGTACCCGATGGAGCCCCACCCTTATGCCGCCTGATTCCTGTTATCTCCAGCACCCTTTGCCGCGCGCCTGTATTGCCCGGGCAGCTATTATTTCTATAGCATTCTTTATTGCCTCCCCGATTGCGGCGCAAGGCACTGGCAGCGCATCGGGAGCGGCTGCAACCGCCACCGCTGCCGCTTTGCCCGACCTCGGCGAAGCCAGCGACATGAGCGCCAGCGCCGAGCGGCGCCTGGGCGACCGCATTGCCCGCGAGTTGTACCGCGACCCGGACTACATTGAAGACGCGGTCATCATGGAATACGTACAAGGTATCTGGCAGCCTTTGCTGGCGGCCGCACGGCTGCGCGGCGAGTTGCCCGCAGAGCTCGACGAGCACTTCGCCTGGGAGGTGCTGCTGGGTAAAGACCGCACCGTCAATGCCTTTGCCTTGCCCGGTGCCTACCTGGGTTTGCACCTGGGGCTGGTGGCGGTGGTGAGCAGTCGCGACGAACTGGCGTCGGTGCTGGCGCACGAGTTGAGCCATGTCACCCAGCGCCACATTTCGCGCATGGTGGCGCGCCAGGGCGAGCAGACGCCCCTGATGGTTGGCGCCATGATTTTGGGTATTTTGGCGGCCAGCAAGAACGCACAGGCAGCGGGTGCGCTGGTGGTTGGGGGTCAGGCGGCCGCGGCGCAGAGCCAATTGAATTTCTCCCGGGATATGGAGCGCGAGGCCGACCGCGTGGGCTTTGGTGTATCCACTCAGGCCGGTTTTGCGCCCGAGGGATTTGTTTCCATGTTTGCCAAGCTGGAGCAGGCCTCGCGCTTGAACGACACCGGCGGTTTCCCCTACCTGCGCAGCCACCCCCTGTCCACCGAGCGCATGGCCGACATGCAGGCGCGCCTGCCGCAGATTGCCAGCGGTGGCGGGGCAGGCAAGGGTTTGGCCGTTGCGCAGGCGGTAGACCACGCCATGGTGTCGGCACGGGCCCGCGTGTTGGCCTATGGCGCGGTGGACGACTTGCGCAGCTGGGCTGCAGAGTCCGACGCCGCTGCGTTGGCACACCAAACGCCAGCGCAGCAAGCGGGCTCACTTTACGGGGCAACACTGGCGGCGCTCAAGTTGCGGGATTTTGCCGGTGCTTCAGCGCTATGGGCGCGCTTGGTAGCGCAGGTCCGCCATGATGCTGCAGCAGCCCGTTTGGCGCGCCTGTTGGGTGTGGAGTTGTTCCTAGCGCAAGGGGACGCCGTGCGTGCCCTTGCGCTGTTGTGCCCGGATGCTGTGGCGGGCGCAACAGCGCAGTCCGGTGATGCGCAGGTGACGGATACCCCCCGGGCCGATCTGTTTTTACTGGCGCAGGCTGCGGTGCAGGGCAGCCAACAGCGTCCGTTGCCGGTCGCTGCCGCAGAGGGTTTGACGGCGGCGACCCAGCGCTTGCAAACCTGGGTGGCACTGCACCCGCGTGACGCCCAGGCGTGGCAGACCCTCGCCACCGTGTATGCGGCGCAGGGGCGCACGCTGGGCGCAATCCGCGCGCAGGCCGAAGTGGACATGGCCCAGCTCGATTACACGGCTGCTGTGGCGCGCTTCAAGTCGGCGCAGGAATGGGTACGCAGTGGCGGGCCGGGGGTGGACCACATTGAGGCTTCCATTGTGGAAACCCGCCTGCGCGAGGCTTTGTTACTGGCGCGTGAACAGGCGCTGGAGCGCTGAATCGATGATGAGCCCCAAGGCCGAGTAAATCAGCGAGCCCAGTAGCGCGGCGCCAAAACCCCGCACATGGAACCCGTCCAGAATGCCTGCGGCGGCCCAGAACATCAGTGCATTGATGACAAACAGGAACAGGCCCAACGTGAGCACGGTGACCGGCAGCGTCAGAATGACCAGAATGGGACGCAATATAGTATTGAAGACGCCAATTACCAGTGCGGCAATCAGGGCAGCGGGAAAACTTTTGATCTCTACACCGCCGTACAGATACGTTACGGCCAGCAGGGCGGTTGCGCTGAGCAACCATTTGGCAATCAGTTTCATGTGGCAAGAATAGCACCGGATTGCCCAGTGCTGGGCATAAAGCCTGGGTCTGCGACCCCAGTGCAGTTTAAGATGGCCTTCCATGGGGATGTTGGACGCCGAATGAATGGAAATCTGCACCTATGAAACCTGAACCTGGATCCGCACTCGACTTCGAATTGCAGCACTTGCGACGCTGGTTCATGCTGCTGGAGCAGTGGGGCGATTGCCTGCGCCACGCTGGTGATGGTGCTGCGCTGGCGCAAAGTCTTTGCAGCCTGCTGGTCGATGGTGCCGACTATTCCCACGCCGAATTGGCACTCACGCTGGCCGATGGCGCCGCGATTTCCGCCAGTGCGACCCAAAAGCACCCACCGGCGCGCCAGCGCGACTTCAACTTCGCGGTGGACTGCCAAGGTGTGCCGCTGGGTGTTTTGCGGCTCACCGCGGATTTTGAATCCACCGAACGCCAGGACGAGCACCGTTTTATTGCCCGCATGGCTGCCGATCTTGGGCATGCCGTGCGCACCCGCTCCGCAGTTTTGGGGGCGCTGCAAACCCACAGCCGCATTGAGTTGCTGTCCATGGCCATAGAGCAAAGCCCATTTGGCATTGTGGTCACCGACAACCAGGGTCGCGTCGAGTATTGCAATCCCAGTTTCACCACCATGTCGGGTTACACGCTGGCGGAGATAGCCGGTGCGCCGCCGTTCCAGTGGAACCCGGCCGAAAATGCCGATGCGATTTACCGCAGCCTGCTGTCGGCCCAGCACATTGGCGAGCGCTGGCAGGTCGATGCACTCAACCGCCGCAAGGACGGCAGTGTCTACTGGGAGCGCCAGGTGGCATCCACCCTGCGCGATGCCGACGGCAAAAACACCCACCTCATTGTGGTCAAGGAAGACATTACCGCCATCAAGGACCAGCAGCAGGCTGCCGAACAATCCCTGCTGCTGCATGAGCAGGCGCTGGCCTCCAGCAGCAACGGCATCATGATTACGCGCAGCGACGACAACGACCACTCCATTGTCTACGTCAACCCCGCGTTTGAGCGCATTACCGGTTACAGCGCCGCCGAGGTCATCGGCATGGAAGGCCGCTTTCTGGTGCGCGACGACCTGGCCCAGCCCGATCTGGAGAAAATCCGCGATGCGCTGCGCGAAAAGCGCGAAGGCGAGGCCATTTTGCGCAACTACCGCAAAGACGGCACCCTGTTCTGGAACGAGCTGCACATTGCCCCCGTGCGCGACCTCACGGGGGCCGCCACCACGCACTTCGTCAGCGTCATCAACGATGTGAGCGACCGTATCCACTACCAGCAGGCGCTGGAGCACCAGGCCAACCACGACAGCCTGACAGGGCTTGCCAATCGCAACCTGCTCAACGACCGCATTGACCAGGCCATCGCCTGGGCCAAGCGCAACGGCCTGGTGATTGGTGTGATGCTGCTGGACCTGGACCATTTCAAGCTCATCAACGACGGCTCGGGCCACCTGGCGGGTGATGCCCTGCTCAAGGAAGTGGCCAAACGGCTGACCCACTGCGTGCGCGAAACCGACACCGTGGCCCGCCTGGGCGGCGATGAGTTTGTCATTGTGCTCACCGACTTGCCGCAAGCCGGCGATGTAGACCAGGTGGCCGAGAAAATTCAATCGGCCCTGGCGCGCCCGGTGGAACTGGTGGGGCGCGATGTGTTTGTGACCGCCAGCATTGGCATCTCTCTGTACCCGCGCGACGGCGACCACGGTGAAATATTGCTGCGCTACGCCGACATTGCCATGTACCGCGTCAAAGAACACGGGCGCAACAGCGTGCGCCAGTTCGTGCCGGAGATGGGCTCGTCCGCCATCAGCCGCCTGGACATGGAAGGCGCCTTGCGCCGCGGCCTGGAGCGCAGCGAGTTTTTGCTGCACTACCAACCCAAGATTGACCTGTGCACGCACCGCATCGTGGGCGTGGAAGCGCTGGTGCGCTGGCAGCACCCGCAAATTGGTTTGGTGCACCCGGTCGAATTCATTCGCCTGGCCGAAGAGACGGGTTTGATTCTGCCCCTGGGCGAATGGGTGCTGGCCGAGGCCTGCCGCCAGCAGGTGGCCTGGCGCGCGCTGGGGTTGCCGCCCCTCAAGATTGCCGTCAATATGTCGGCACGCCAGTTCCGCCAGGACGATCTGGAGCAGCGTATTGCGGCCATCTTTGCGCAAACCGGGGCCGACCCCGCCGGCGTCATTCTGGAGCTCACCGAGAGCATGGTCATGCACGATGTGGACAGCGCACGCAGTGCCTTGCGCGCGCTCAAGGGACTGGGCCTTTCCTTGTCGCTGGACGACTTTGGCACCGGCTACTCCAGCCTGTCGTATTTGCGACGGTTCCCGATTGATGAACTCAAGATCGACCGCTCTTTTATCAACGACATTCACGAAAACTCGGACGATGCGGCCATCGCCGGGGCCATTGTTGCCATGGCACGCAGCCTGGGCCTGTCGGTGGTGGCCGAAGGAGTGGAAAAGTTAGAGCAAGCTACCGCGCTCGAAAGCATGGGTTGCAACCAGGTGCAGGGGTACTACTTTTCTCGCCCCCTGGCAGGGCCTGCCTGCACGGCGCGCTTGCAGGAACAACGGGGCTTGCGCACATGAGCAAACTGGCCTGGCGCAGCATTGCACACACGGAGCTGGCCCAGCTTTTGAACGGGGCTGCGCTGGGCGATTCCAGTGCGGTGGGGGATTCCACGGTGTACCACTTCAGCCAGAACGGAAGCGAGTTTGTCGCCGTGTCACTGCCCGAGGGCAAGGCCGTACTGCTGGAGATGGCCACCGCCGGGCGCCCGCAGCGGCGCCATATCGACCCCGAAGCACCACCCGGTGCGTGACGGCAATATCCCCAAAAGGATGGCGGAGTCCCGGTGGCTGGGATTTTTGCTATAAAAATTATAGCTACAAGTTCTTTGCTGGTAAGCGCAAAAGGTCTATTGGATGCTGCGTTACTGATGTCTTGTTGCGGTGACTATTTCCAGCGTAGCGGCTCAATGTCCACCGTGGTTTGGTCATCCCCCAGGGTCAGCACGCCCTCCTGAATGGTGGCCTGCAGCTGCATGCTGCGCTGGGCCAGTTTGGCCAGCGCCTGCGATGTGACGGCAGGAATGCGCCACACCTGGAGCTTGTCCAGTCGGGTCAGCTTGGTTTCAATGCCTTTCCACCAGATGTCGGCCGAGTGGGCAAAGCAGTACAGCAGCACCGCGTCGGCCTTGTTGCAGGCCTTGGAGATGGGCTTTTCCTCCGGCTGGCCGACCTCAATCCACAGGCGCTTGTGGCCGGTGAAATCGGTCAGCGAGACATCGGGGTCTTCCACGTCGGACAGGCCGGCACCAAAGGCCAGCGTGCCGTCGCCGTTGCACTCGCTTTGCAGCTTGTAGGCGTTGAGCGCCAGCGCTGCCAGGCGAATCATCATGCGCTCGTCGGTTTCGCTCGGGTGGCGGGCCAGGGTCAGCGCATGGTCGGCGTAGTAGGCGTGGTCAATGTCGGCAATCTGGACATTGGCTTTATAGATGGTGGATTTGAGGGCCATGGTGCTATAAAAAACAAAGCGCCTCTCGCCCGTTGTACGGGCGCAGGAGGCGCTTTCTATTCAAAAAATGGGGTTAAACGCGTTTGGCCAACTCCGCGGCCTTGCCGGTGTAGCTGCCGGGTGTCATGGCCAGCAGGCGGTCTTTTTCAGTCTGCGGAATGTCCAGACCGGCGATAAAGCCCTGCATCAGCTCACGTGTCATGGCCGCACCGCGGGTGAATTTCTTCAACTGCTCGTAGGGCTGGGGCAGGCCAAAGCGGCGCATCACGGTCTGGATGGGCTCTGCCAGCACTTCCCACGAGGCATCCAGGTCGGCCGCAATCGCTTCTTCGTTGATTTCGAGCTTGTTCAGGCCGGTCAGCAGCGACTGGTAGGCCAGCACCGCATACCCCACGGCCACACCCATGTTGCGCAGCACGGTACTGTCGGTCAAATCGCGCTGCCAGCGGCTGATGGGCAGCTTTTCGCTCAGGTGCTTGAGCAAGGCATTGGCCAGGCCCAAGTTGCCTTCGGCATTCTCGAAGTCAATCGGGTTGACCTTGTGCGGCATGGTGGAAGAGCCCACTTCGCCGTCCTTGAGCTTTTGTTTGAAGTAGCCCAAGGAGACATAACCCCACACGTCACGCGCCCAGTCGATCAGAATGGTGTCGGCCCGGGCCACAGCGTCAAAAAACTCGGCCATGTAGTCGTGCGGCTCAATCTGGATGCTGTAGGGCTGAAAGGTCAGGCCCAGGCCCAAAGGCTCCGGCGTTTCAATGACTTTGCGGGCGAAAGTTTCCCAGTCAAAGTCGGGCCAGGCCGACAGGTGGGCGTTGTAGTTGCCCACGGCGCCATTCATCTTGCCCATGATCTTGATGGCGGCAATTTTCTCGCGGGCCGCTGCCAGGCGCACCACCACGTTGGCCACTTCCTTGCCCACGGTGGTGGGGCTGGCGGTTTGGCCGTGGGTGCGGCTGAGCATGGGCACTTCGGCAAAGCCGTGGGCCATGCTGCGCAGCTTGCTGATCACCGCGTCGAGTGCGGGCAACAGCACCAGATCGCGTGCGCCCTTGAGTTGCAGCGCGTGGCTGGTGTTGTTGATGTCTTCGCTGGTGCAGGCAAAGTGCACGAACTCTTGCGCCGCCACCAGTTCGGGGCGGGCCTCAAACTTGGATTTGATCCAGTACTCCACCGCCTTCACGTCGTGGTTGGTGGTTTTCTCAATGGCCTTGATGGCCTCGCCGTCGGCTTCGGAAAAGTTCTTCACCAGACCCAGTAAGTAAGTACGTGCTCCGGGTGTGAGGGGCTTGAATTCGTCAAACCCGGCGTCACTCAGGGCGATAAACCAGGCCACTTCGACCTGTACCCGGCGGTGCATATAACCCTGTTCGCTCATCAGGGGGCGCAGGGTGGAAAGTTTGGCGGCGTAACGGCCATCCAAGGGCGAAAGAGCGGAAATGGCAGAAAAAGTCATTCCGCGATTGTAGGATGTACACCGCACCCCGCCCTTTGCGCCGTGCAAGCAGGGGCAATGGATAGAATCAACCATCCCGCAACCGTGAAGCCTTCATGAAACTCATTGGATCCACCTCCAGCCCGTATGTACGCAAAGTGCGTGTCGTCATGGCGGAAAAAAAACTCGAATACACCTTTATCGCCGAAGATGTGTGGGCGGCTGGCACCACTATTTCCGAATCCAACCCGCTGGGCAAGGTGCCTTGCCTGGTGATGGAAGGGGCCGAAGCGCTGTTCGATTCGCGCGTGATTGTGGAGTACCTCGATACCTTGTCCCCGGTGGGCAAACTCATTCCCGCCATGGGCCGCGAGCGCGCCGAGATCAAAACCTGGGAAGCCCTGGCCGATGGGGTGCTGGACGCTGCCGTGGCGGCCCGGCTGGAAACCACATGGGCGGGGCGGACCAAGGCGCAACGCAGCCAGGCATGGGTGGACCGGCAACTGGTCAAAGTCAACGATGCCCTGAAAGCCATGAGCCGGGGGCTGGGCGACAAGCCGTACTGTGGCGGTATTCACTTGACCCTGGCTGACCTGGCGGTGGGCTGTGCCTTGGGGTATCTGGATTTTCGCTTCCCACAGATACCCTGGCGCACCGAATACCCCAACCTGGTTCGCCTGCACGACAAACTGATGCAGCGCCCCAGCTTTGCCGATACCGTGCCGGCCTGATTGCGATGCAAGCGTTTGCGGTGTGCTGCCGGAGTTGACCGGCTGCAAGCCCCGCAGCGCTTACAAGCGTTTACACAATTTGATAGCAAATTCGGGGCGCTGCTTGTACATTTGACCCATCATGGTCAACTACAAAACCATCTACAAGTGCCACGAGTGCGGTGCAACCAGCTACCAAAAGGTCATCGACCGGGCGCAGAATGGCGCCCTGTTGCCCACCGGGCAATACCGTTGCACCGGGTGCCGTAATATCTTTTCCGACATTCGCAGCTGGTGGGAGCCGCGGCGCTCTGCCGAACAGCCTTGTGCGACCCCCTCCGCCTGATCTTGCATTCATCCGATAGCGGGTGCGCCCCTGTGGCAACGGCCTGAAAACGGGCCGACAGCGCGTTGGCTGCGCCTGTTCTTACCAAGGCCGGTCGGCGCCGGTGCTGGCGGTCAGCGGCAGTATGCGCTCCAGACTGATTTGTACCTTGACGTCGCGGTGGGCCACGCTGCTCACCACCCGGAACTCCCGTTGGCTGGTGTCGCGCAGGGTGGGTTCTACTGTGGGCATGCCGCTGCGGTTGACCAGCACTGCCACCTTGGGCGTGGTGGTGTTGAGCCCGCGTTTGATGACCACCGCAATTTCGTCGGTGGCCAGGCGCACGAAGGAGCCGGGTTGGTAAATACCCACGGTCTTGATGAGTGCCGCACCGGCTTCGTCCATCTGCCGGTTTTCATCGAAGTAGCACGCTTGCATGGCTGCAGCCGGTGCGATGGGTACGCGTGATGCACGCGGCGCCAGGCGGGCGGCAAACATATCGGCGCGCTGGATCACGCGTGCCAGTTGCTGCGCAGTGTCACGGCTACGCAGCGGTCCCGGTTCCTGGGTGTGGTGGGCACGCACGGCCTGCAGCCAGACGGGATCGGTGACGCCCATTTCGAGCAGCATGTCCGCCGAGGTGTCCATGTGGGCATTGATGACCGCGCGTTGTGCCGGCGTGGGCGGCTCGACTTGCTGGGCCAGTTTGTCCTGCAGCACGGTCATACCCAGGTTCATGGTCAAGGCCGCCTTGCACAGCGTGGTTTCCAGCTCGATGGGCCATTTCAACACCTCACGCGCCGCCAGACCACACATGACGCTGACCAGCATCGCGTGGGTGGCGCTGTACATGCGTACTTCCGTGGCAGAGAGGTGAATCAGGGCAAACAAGGTGCCGTCGGGGCTGCGCCGCGCGTGGCGGCTTAATTGGCCGTGCAGGCGCTCCAGGCGCTCGCCGAGATGCTCGGGGTTGACATCGCGCAGCATGGCGTTGCATTGCACCTGCAAATCGAGCCAGTCGGGGCGTTCGTTCTCCGCCGCCAGCAGCGCATCCTGTTTGGAGCGGCCAATTTTAGCGATCGCAATTTCGCCCAACGACTTGCCGTCGCGCACTAGGTTGTGCAAGCGTTCCACGTAGGCGCGGTGGTGGGCTTCGGAGTCGGCCACGTCGATGAACAGGCCGCCACCCCGGGTGGCGAATTCGTCCAGGTCGCGGCGCGAGGCCACCACAAAGTCCTTTTTGGCCAATAACACGCCGTCCTTGTCCATTAGCGCAAAGGGCAATGGGTGTCCAATTCGGATGGATTCGGCAGTAACAGGAACGAGGTGCATGGATCGCTGGCGATTATGCATGTTCAGATCGGCCAAAGTGGATGACTCTTGAGCGCACACCGGCGGGTGTCGCGCATGTGGGGTGCCTATTCATGGGCCTGTGAGGCTGGTAGCATGGCGGCCATGGTTGCATCTCAAGCCCCTCTTGCACCGGATACTTCGCCGGGTTTCTTGCGCAAAATCTGTCCGCGTGCGGATGTGTCAGGCGCCTTGGCGCCGTTGGCCAAGCTGCCACGTCCGTGGGTGTTTACCAACGGCGTGTTTGATGTGCTGCACCGCGGCCATGTGGTGTACCTGGCGCAGGCCCGCGCGCTGGGGGCAGCCTGATTGTGGCGCTCAATACCGACGCCTCGGTCAAGCGCCTGGGCAAGGGTGATGACCGCCCGCTCAATCAGGAACTGGACCGCGCCATCGTCATGGCCAGCCAGGAGGCGGTGAGCCTGGTAACCTGGTTTGACGAAGACACCCCGATGGAAATCATTGCCCAGATTCGCCCCGACATTCTGGTCAAGGGGGGCGACTACGACATGGCCCGCCTGCCCGAGACCACTCTGGTGCAGTCCTGGGGCGGGCATGCGCTGGCGCTGCCGTTTGTGGCCGGTTATTCCACCACCAACCTGGTGCGGAAAATCCGGGCGGGTTGACGGCGGATTTTCTGGTGGCCATTTGCTATGGTATTTATAGCTGCCTGCGCACGTCCAGTGCGCGCAAATGGCCTTTCTGGCATAAAGTTACGGGGTGGTTACGGGGCCAAACACCGCGTGCCACAACGCCAACCCGGCGCGGCGTTGCCCGGTGACGGATTCCACCGCCACCTGGGTGGGCGCCTCATCCAGCCGCGCCTTGTGCTGGATCTGGCGCAGCACCCGGTAGGCCTGTGCGGCGTCTTCCCCCACCGGTGCAGGCAGCAGCCCACAGGCCTGGGCACGCTGCAGCAGGGCGATGTTGCCGGCATTGGCCAGCAACTCGGGGTGTTTGCAGCCTTGCGACAGCACCAAAAACTGCACCGCAAATTCGATGTCCACCATGCCGCCGGGGCTGTGTTTGACGTCAAATTGCGCACCCCGCACCGGGTGGGCGCTGCGCACGCGCTGGCGCATGGTGTCAATTTCTTCGCGCAGGCCATTGCTGTCGCGCTCGGCACCAATGACGGCGGCGCGCACGGCATCGAAGCGTTGCCGCAAGGCGCTCTCGCCCAGCACGCAGCGCGCGCGGGTCATGGCTTGGTGTTCCCAGGTCCAGGCGGTGTTGGAGCCGCGTTGCTGCTGGTAGTTGGCGTAGGCGGTAAAGCTGGTGACCAGCAGGCCCGAATTGCCGTTGGGGCGCAGTGCGGTGTCGATTTCGTACAGGTCGCCCTCGCCGGTCTTGACCGTCAGCCAGGTAATGAGTTTGCGTACCAGGGCGGCGTACGCCTCGGGGGCACGTTCGTCCTCGTCGTCGTAGACAAACACAATGTCCAGATCGCTGCCATAGCCCAACTCGATGCCACCGAGTTTGCCGTAGGCGATGATGCCCATCTGGTGCGCCTCGCGGTGGCGGTTTTTCAGGCGCTCCCAGCACCAGCGGGTGGTGATGCGCAGTACCGCCTCGGCCAGGGCGCTCAGGTCGTCGGCCACTTGCTCTACCGTCAGGCGACCCTCCACGTCGCGGGCCAGGGTGCCAAATACCTCCGCGTGGTGCGCCCGGCGCAGCAGGTTGAGCAGGGCCTCGTCGTCGTCGGCACCCGCGCCTTGCAGCGCGGTGCGCCGGCGCTCCAGGTCGTGCTCGAACGCGGTGGCGTTGAAGCGGTCTTCCAGAATGGCATCACCGGCCAACTCGTCAATCACGCCAGGGTGGCTGAGCAGGTAGCGTGCCGGCCAGCGCGCCAGCCCCAGCAGGCGCAACAGCCGCTCGTGAACTTTGGGGCGCTCCAGCATCAACGCTAGGTAGTTTTCGCGGCGCAACAGGGGCTCTATCCAGTCGGCCAAGCGGATGGCGGCCTCTTCGTTCACCCGGCCGTCTTCCACCCATTGGGCGGTACGCAGCACCAGGCGCGCCAGCCGGGTGCGCGACGCCTCGCGCAATGCCAGAACGCGCGGGTGCTGGCGCCAGGCGGCGATGCGCTCGCCAAAGCCGCCTTTGAGTTGGGCGATCAGGTCCTCCAGATCGCCCGGAGCCGGGGCCGCTGGCTGGCCATTGCAGCCCTTGCATTCAGGCTGGGCACCGCCCAACAGGCCGTCGAACTCCTGTGCGACCAATTCGCGGTGGGTGTCCAGTGCCGCCAAAAAGGTGGCGCTGTCGTCAAAACCCATGGTGTGGGCCACCCAGGTCAAGTCGTCGTCGGATGTGGGCAGTACATGGGTTTGCTGGTCGTCCAGGTACTGCACGCGGTGCTCGACCCGGCGCAAAAATTCGTAGGCGCAGCCCAGCGCGTCCGCCGTGGCCTGGGGCATGAGCCCGGCCGCCACCAGGCGTTGCAAGGCACTCAGGGTAGGGCGGGTGCGCAGATCGGGGAACTGGCCGCCGCGCACTACCTGCAGCAATTGCACGGTGAACTCGATCTCGCGGATACCGCCGCGCGACAACTTCACATCGTGGCTGCGTTCGGGCTTGCCCGCGCTGCGTTTGGTGGCGTGTTCGCGAATCTGGCGGTGCAGGTCGCGCAGGCCGTCAAATACGCTGTAGTCCAGGTAGCGGCGAAACACGAACGGCACCACGGTGCTGCGCAAATTTTGGGCAAACTCGGTGCCTGCCACCGACGCCGGGGCCACCACCCTGCTTTTCAGCCAGGCAAAACGCTCCCACTCGCGCCCCTGGACGTGAAAGTACTCTTCCAGTGCACCCAGCGACACGGCGGGGGGGCCGGAGTTGCCATTCGGGCGCAGCGCCAGATCGACCCGGAACACAAAGCCGTGCTCGGTGGTGTCGCCCACCATGGCGTAGATGGCGCGCACCAGTTTGCCAAAGTACTCCTGGTTGGAAATGCGGCCGCGGCCACTGGCGTCGCCGGCGGTCTCGCCATCGTGGTCGTAGACGTAGATCAGGTCAATGTCGCTGGAGACATTGAGCTCACGGGCGCCGAGTTTGCCCATGCCGATGATGCAAATCTGGGCCCGCGTGCCGTGCGGGGTTTGCGGCGCGCCGTGCTGCAGGTCCAACGTCTGGGTGCTTTCGGTACACGCCGTGTCGAGTGCGATTTCGGCCAGTTCCGTCATGGCCCCGGTCACGCTGACCAGGCTGGCGTTGGCATCGCAATCCAATTCGACCAAGCGCTCTAAAACCAGCTGGCGCACCGTGCGCAGTGCCGCTGCGGTGTCGTTTCCGGTGCCGCGCAGCGTGGCAAGCAGGGCTTGCATGGTGGCGCGGCTGGGGACACCTGGCGCCAGAAGTGCCAGCTGATTGGCATAGCGGCGGCGGATGCGTTGGCCAAAACGGGAGCCCTCGGACAAAGGGACAGAGGCATTGCGCGTCATAATTCCTGACATGGTTTCATTTGTTCGATGACGGAGTTCGGTAGCTCATCCCGCTTGCTCAAGGTCTGCGCACGGCTTGCGCGCGGGGCTTTGTGGGTGGTGGCGCTCGCCTGGCTGGCGTTGGCCGTGGTTTGGGGTGGGTTGCATTTTCTGATTGTGCCGCGAATCGCCGATTTCCGCCCGCTGCTGGAAGCGCAGGCCTCACAAGCCATTGGCGCTGCGGTGCGCATTGGCCATATTGCGGTGCAATCCAGGGGCCTGATTCCATCTTTTGCGTTGACCGACATCACTCTGCAAGATGCCCAGGGGCGTGAGACCCTGCGCCTGCCCCTGGTGGTGGTGGCCCTGTCTCCGCGCTCGCTGCTGGGTCTGGGTTTTGAGCAGTTGTATGTGGAACGCCCGGTGCTGGACGTGCGCCGCAGCGCCGATGGCCAGATATGGGTGGCGGGTTTCCCTTTGCCGCGTTCCGACGCTGGCGGCAATGCGGGCGCGAAGTGGGTTTTTTCCCAACCCGAGATTGCCATTCGCCGCGGAACCATCCATTGGACGGACGCCCTGCGCGAGGCCCCCACATTGACCCTGACGGAGGTGGATGCAGTGTTGCGCAACGTGCACCGCAGCCACGCCCTGCGGTTCGATGCCAGCCCACCACCCGAGTGGGGTGAGCGGCTGGGACTGCGTGCGGCGTTCGAGCATGCGCTGCTCACCGGCAGCGCCGGACGTTGGCGGGAGTGGGACGGGCAGGTTTACGCCGACTTGGGGCGCATTGACCTGGCGTGGTTGCGCCGCTATGTTGATCCGGGGGTCGAGGTGGCGCAGGGCGAGGGCGTTTTGCGGGCCTGGGGGGATGTGCAACATGCCAATTTGGTGGGGGCGACGGTGGATGTCGCCCTGACCCACGTCAACGCCCAGGTGGACAAACAACTGCAGCCCCTGGCCTTGCGCCAAGTGGTCGGCCGCCTGGGTGTACGGCGGCTGGATGGCGGAATGGAATATTCCACCCAAGGGCTGCAGTTTGAAACCGAAGATGGCCTTCACTGGCCGGGCGGTAACGTCCGCGTCGCCATGTTTGCAGCCACTGAGCGTGCCCCTGCCCGCGGCGAAATGGAGGCTGACCGGCTGGATCTGGCAGCCATGACCCAAATTGCCAACCGTTTGGCGCTGGGCGAGCGTGTGCACGCCATATTGACCAGCATGGACCCCAAGGGTCTGGTGGAGCGGGTGCAGGGGAGTTGGCGGGGTTGGAATCTACCGCAGCCGCAGTTTGCGGTGAAAGGCCGGGTTCGCGCTCTGGAAATCGCGGCTGCAGCGGGCAATGGCGCGGGGCGTCCGGGCGTTCGGGGGGCGGACATCGATTTCGATTTCAACCAGTCTGGTGGCCGGGCCACGCTGGCCATGCGCAACGGGCAACTGGACTTTCCGGGTATTTTTGAACAGCCGCAAATGCCCATCGACCAACTGCAGGGCGAGGTGGCATGGAAGCACGACGGTGAACAGATCCAGGTCACCTTGCCGCAGATGCGTTTTGGCAACGCCGATGCCGAGGGCGAAGTGCGGTTGAAGTGGCAGACCGGTGATGCGGCACACCGTTTCCCCGGCGTGCTCGACCTGCAGGGCAGCCTGAGCCGCGCGCAGGCGGGCCGCGTGCACCGGTATTTGCCGCTGCCGATTGACAAAAGTGTGCGCGAATACGTGCGCACGGCCATACCGTCGGGCAGCGCATCCGATGTGCAGTTCAAGGTGAAAGGCCGGTTGCAGGATTTTCCGTTTGAAACCGCCAAACAAGGCGAATTCCGCATTGCCACCCAACTCACGGACGTGCTGTACGACTTCGCGCCGACCAGCATACTGACACCCGGCAGCCCGCCGTGGCCGGCCTTGACGCAGGCCCAGGGCGAGCTGGTGGTGGAACACGCGGTGTTGCAGGTCAAATTAAGCCGTGCCAAGCTGAGCGGGGGGGTGGGGCTGCGCGTGAGTAAGGTGGATGGTGCCATCCACAACCTGTATGGCGACGCCACGGTGGATGTGAGCGCCGACGTGCACGGGTCGCTGGCCGAGGCGCTGAAGGTGGTCAACACCTCCCCGTTGGGCGATATCACCGACCGGGTGCTGGCCCGTACCACCGCAACGGGCGATGCGGATTACCGCTTCCGGCTGGGTTTTCCGATTGCCGCCATTGAAAAAATCACCGTACAGGGCGCCGTGCTGCTCGGTGGCAACGACCTGCAAATCATGCCCGAAATTCCGCACCTGGGCCGAGCGCGCGGGGTGGTGGGATTTTCGGAAACCGGCTTTTCCATCACCGGCGGGCAGGCCCGTGCACTGGGGGGTGATGTGCGCATCGAAGGGGGCTTGAATACCGCCGCCAGCAGCGCCGCTGCAACCGGCAAGGTGGCCAACAAGCCCACCACTTTGCGCTTGCAGGGCACGGCCACGGCCGAGGGGCTGCAACAGGCTGGCGAACTGGGTATTGCGGCACGGCTGGCCCCCTACGCCAGCGGTTCTGCGGCCTACACGGTGGTGGTGGGCCTGCGTGGGGGTGTGCCCGAATTGCAGATCAGCAGCGACCTGGTAGGCATGGCGCTGCGCCTGCCCGCGCCCTTTGCCAAACCGGCGGAGGTGGCTTTGCCCCTGCGGCTGGAAACCGCCGTGGTGCGCACCACGCCCGTGCCGGACTCCACGCAGCAGGTGGCCAGCCGCGACCAGCTGCTGCTGGATGTGGGCGGTGTGCTGGGCATGGTATATGTGCGCGATCTCACCGGCGCACAGCCCCGGGTGCTGCGCGGTGCCATTGCCGTGGGGCTTGGGGCGGACGAAAGCGCGCCCATTGTGGACAGCGGCGTGGTGGCCAATATCAACGCCGACAGCCTGGACCTCGATGCCTGGAATGCCGTGTTGTCGCAGGCCTCGGGCACCGAGTTGTCGGCCAGCAGTGTGTCGTCGCCCACGGCCGATGCCAGCACCACCTACCTGCCCACCACGGTGGCGCTGCGTGCGCGCGAGCTCACCGTGGGCGATCGCCGGTTCAACAACGTGGTGGTGGGCGCGGTGCGTGACGGAACCTTGTGGCGCGCCAACCTCGATGCCTCGCAGATCAACGGCTACATGGAATACCGCCAATCCAGCGGCGCGGTGCCGGGACGTGTGTATGGCCGTCTGGCGCGGCTGGTGGTGGCGCCCAGCGCGGCGCAGGATGTGGAGAACATCCTGGACGAACAGCCCTCCAGCATTCCGGCGCTGGACATCGTGGTCGATGACTTCGAGCTGCGCGGCAAGAAACTCGGGCGCGTCGAGATCGACGCCGTCAATCTGGCGTCGGGTGCTGTGCGGGAGTGGCGCCTGAACCGCTTCAATATCACCACCCCCGAGGCGGTGTTGACCGCCAGCGGCAACTGGGCCAACGTGGCTGCGCAGGCGCCGCGTGCGCCCAACCGTTCCGCAAAGGAGCGCCGGCGCACGGTGCTCAATTTCAAGCTGGCCATAACCGATGCCGGCGAACTGCTCAACCGCTTTGGCATGAGGGGGGTGGTGCGCAAGGGCAGCGGCAAGATGGAAGGGCAGGTGGCCTGGCTGGGTTCGCCCATCACGCCGGACTACCCCAGCTTGGGCGGCGCCGTGAATATCAACGTAGAGGGGGGGCAATTCCTCAAGGCCGAGCCTGGCATCGCCAAGCTGCTGGGCGTGCTGAGCCTGCAATCGCTGCCGCGGCGCCTGGTGCTCGATTTCCGTGATGTGTTCAGCGAGGGCTTTTCGTTTGATTTCTTCCGGGGTGATGTGGCCATCGAGCAGGGTCTTGCGCGCACCAGCAATTTGCAGATGAAGGGGGTCAATGCCGTCGTTTTGATGGACGGCCAGGCCGATATGGCCAAAGAAACCCAGTCCATCAAGGTGGTGGTGGTGCCCGAAATCAATGCCGGCAGCGCCTCGGTGCTGGCCACCATCGTCAATCCGGTGATGGGTTTGTCCACCTTTTTGGCCCAGGTCATTTTGCGCCGCCCCCTGATCGACGCGGCCACGCAGGAATTGCTGATCGACGGCACCTGGCTGGAGCCCCGGGTCACCAAAATCAACCGCAAGACCGGTTTGCCGGAGCCCTCCCCATGAAAGCAGCGCTTATTCAAATGGTTTCTGGTGGCGACGTGGCTGCCAACCTGTGCCAGGCCCGCGGTTTACTGGAGCAGGCCGCGCAGGCAGGGGCTGAATTGGCCGTGTTGCCTGAGTATTTTTGCCTGATGGGTGCCCATGACAGCGACAAGCTGGCCGTTGGGGAAGTTTTTGGCAGCGGCCCCATTCAGCAGTGGGCGGCAGACTCCGCGCGGGCCTGCGGTTTGTGGCTGGTGGCGGGCACCCTGGGACTGAAAGCGCCAGAGCCCCAGCGGGTGTACAACAGCTGCCTGGTGTTCAGTCCGCAGGGTGCCTGCGTGGCGCGCTACGACAAGATGCACCTGTTTCGTTTTGACAACGGAGTGGAGTCGTATGACGAGTCGCGGGTGTTGTGTGGGGGCGCACAGCCGGTTCAGTTTGCGCTGCCGTCCCTGGATGGACACACCTGGCAGGTGGGTTTGAGCGTGTGTTACGACCTGCGTTTTCCCGAGTTGTACCGCCACTACGCCCGGCAGGGCTGCGATCTTTTGCTGGTGCCCAGCGCCTTTACCCATACCACCGGGCAAGCCCATTGGGAGGTGCTGTTGCGCGCACGGGCCATTGAAAACCTGTCTTTTGTGGCGGCAGCGGCGCAAGGCGGGGTGCACCCCGGTGGAAGACGCACCTGGGGGCAGTCGGTGGCGATCGACCCCTGGGGGCGGGTGCTGGCCGATCAGGCGCAGGGGGCGGGCGTGGTGTATGCCACGCTGGATTTCGCAAGCTTGCAGCAAAGCCGAAGCCAGTTGCCCGCGCTGGCACACCGCTTGTTATGAGGCTGGTGCGCGGAATAATGCCCCTTTGCCGCATTTTCAGTCCGAAGGAATTACTATGAAATTGATAGCTGCTTGCGCACGCCCAGCAAGCGCAAAGCCCGTATTTTATGCAGGGTTTCTGGCGGCGCTGGGGCTGCTTGCCCTGTTGGGCGCCTGCAGCAGTGGGCCTGTGGCGCGCGCGCCGACTGTCGATTGGGGGCGCAGCGCCCCGGCAGAGCGCGCCGCAGCACCCACCAAAAGCCGCTGGGTGGCGGTTGACTGGGCCGAATTGCCGGGTTTTGCCGACGACCCGCTGTTTGACGCCTGGAACGCCTGGATCAAGAGTTGTGAGCGGGCGCAGCCCCCATTTGCTGCTCTGTGCGCCGATGTGCGCCGCCTGAGCATTAGTGACCCCGCGTCGCAGCGGGCCTGGATGCAGGAGCGCCTGCAGCCCTACCGGGTGGAATCGCTGCAGGGGGAGGCAAGTGGTTTGCTGACGGGCTATTTTGAGCCCACCCTGGAGGCCAGCCGTGAGCTCCGGCCGGGTTTTGCCGCGCCCCTTTACAGGGCACCGGCCAGTCTGGGCCAGCGCAAGCCCTGGTACACCCGCCAGGAGATGGATACCCTGTCCGAGGCCCAGTCCGCCTTGCAGGGCCGCGCCATTGCCTACCTGGCCGATCCCGTGGACGCGCTGGTGTTGCAAATTCAGGGCTCAGGGCGCTTGCGCATCCTGCATGCGGACGGCAGCGCGCGTTGGGTGCGCCTGGCCTACGCCGGTACCAACGACCAACCTTACCGCAGCGTGGGGCGCTGGTTACTGGAGCAGGGGCAAGTGAAAGACGCCTCATGGCCCGGCATCAAGGCCTGGCTGGCAAACAATCCGCAGCGCCAGCAGGAGTTGCTGTGGAGCAACCCGCGCATGACGTTCTTCAAAGAGGAACCCATTGCCGACATCGACACGACGGGTGGCCCGCGCGGCTCCCAAGGGGTGGCGCTGACGCCGGGGCGCTCCATTGCGGTCGATCCGGCCAGCATTCCCTATGGTACACCGGTGTGGCTGGCATCGCGTGGCATCCAAGCGAACTTGCAAAAACTGGTGCTGGCGCAGGACTCCGGCAGCGCCATTGTGGGCGCGGTGCGGGCTGACTACTTTGCCGGCAGCGGGCTGGAGGCCGGTGAACTGGCCGGGCGCTTGCGCCAGCCTTTACAGATGTGGGCCCTGTGGCCAAAATAGGCGGCGAATCAAAAACACGCGACACAGATCCTTGGTCACGTGGACGGAATCCTTGCAACCTCGCACGCCAGAGCACGCACATGGGTGGAAAGTGCGGGCTTGGATTTCGCTTATCCCAGTTGCGAAATAGCCCAAGTCACCGCATTGGCAAAATTATCATCGGGTAACAATGGCCGAACCATTTTGTGGGTTTCAATCGATTGGAGATTCGCGCGAACGGCTTGGATTATTGCTTCTGTGTCGTTGATCGGAACAATAGACACTTGTTTGTCGAGGTCTGCATAGTCAAGCAAATCATGTGCTGATTCTGAAACTAAGCGTGCTCCAAGGGACAAAGTCTCGAAAAGGCGCGTGGACTCGAGCGGTGACTGATCGAAAATATGGATGTTGACAACAACCCTTGAACGTGCAATAAGCCCATAGAGCGGGGAGCCGAATATTCCCACGGCAATTTTCAGACGATATTCACGATCAAGTCGCGATAGAAAATGGAAGCGACGTTCATTGATACCACCGTAAAAGAGTACGTCATACTCCTTGTCAACCGCCATCGGCGACGCCAACCCCTGCCCAACCAGAAAATCGTTGTATCCATTGATGACGGTCAACTGCGCCGCCTTGATACGGTGCGGATCAATGCCTTGCTCGATCAGATACGGGATATTCCTTTTCGAGTAATCGAGAATAACGACACCAGGATTCTTGAGTAATGACAGATAGCGAGAATCAAACCAGTGCGTGCCTATCTGCTCCATTTGAAACGCTATGTACGAGGCAGGAAGACGGCCGAATACTTGCGGACAGAGCACTATGAAACGTGATTTGGAAAAATCGCCCACGAATTCACCGACATTGATCTGCACTTGAAATCCACGAACCACCAGTGTATGCCAGAGAAGATGCGCTAGGTATAAGGTGTGTGGCGGGGTGATGATTGTCATCAGATTTTCCGAAGTTGTCGGGGTGACGACTTTTTTCAGGAAATTGAGCAGCATCTCATTACTCCATTCTAAATACTCAGGCGATCTTGATCTGATTATTTATCACCTGAGATATGAAAAGGAGTTTCTTGAAGTCGTATGTACTCTCACTGAAATGAAGGATATCGTTGTCCTCTCCGCACATTCCATTTTTGAAATCATCAAAGGTATCGACGATACGTTCGCCGAAATCACTCGCGTATGCATCATTTTTTAAGAAGACGGCGACAAAATCATTCCAGCCGGCCAAATTATCCAGTTGGTCGCAAACAAAAGATTCCAACAAGCTCGCATTGATTTTGTTGCGCCTGGCCCAAGCAATCAACGCGTTGCCACTGTCCGGATAAAAGCGCCAACAATCGACAGGGTAGCGATGAAAACTTCCGTTGGATGGGACATTCAAATAAAACAAGCCGTGAGGCTTCAGAACTCGCATGACTTCGAGAAACACGAGCCAAAACATTTGAGAATGTTCGAAGCACGAGCTGGAAATAACAATGTCAGCGTATTCATCTGAAAAAGGCAATGCATACGGATCGGTCAGGATAACGTCAACCCCCTTTCCTGGAACAAAATCAACGCCTATGTATTCGAAATTTTTTGGGCAAAGCGAACGCAACGACCCATTCACATCCTGAGAACCGATTTCTATCACTCTCACATGTTCTCGATCTGAAAAAGACTTGCTATAAACGTCGAAAAAGTTCTTGCAGTTCATGATCGCGGTGGGATGCACTGGATACTCCTTTTTGACCTTAGTATCGCATGCCAGAAACCGCTGTCCTGGTGCTGGCGCAGGACTCCGGCAGCGCCATTGTGGGCGCGGTGCGGGCTGACTACTTTGCCGGCAGCGGGCTGGAGGCCGGTGAACTGGCCGGGCGCTTGCGCCAGCCTTTACAGATGTGGGCCCTGTGGCCAAAATAGGCGGCGAAGCGTTACCATGTGCGCTGCAATTTTTTCATTCCATTAACCATTGGGACACCCATGAACTCTTCCATGCGGGAAATTGACGAGCGCACCAACCTGACGGCCAACAGCATGTTTGAGTTGTTGTTGTTCCGCTTGGGTACGGCGCCCGGTACTGAAAAGCGTGAGTTGTTTGGCATCAATGTGTTCAAGGTGCGCGAGATTCTGGTCATGCCCGAAATTACGGCCATGGTGAATTCCCCCCCTGCGGTGATGGGTGTGGCCAACATTCGCGGGCAAATGATAACGGTCATCAACCTGCCCATGGTGGTGGGGTGCGAGCCCAAAAAAGGGCTGGGCATTTTGCTGGTGACCGAGTTTGCCCGCACCACGCAGGCGTTTGCGGTGGAAGAGGTGAATGAAATCGTGCGCCTGGAGTGGAAACACGTGCTGTCGGCCGAAGGCAGCGGCGGCGGATTGGTGACCAGCATTGCCCGCCTGGATGGTACGGCCGAGAACACCCGATTGGCGCAGGTGCTGGACGTGGAGCAAATTTTGCGCGACACCTTGCCCCAGGAGCAAAAATCCAACGAAGACACCAGCAAAGTGTCCCACATCACGTTGCCACCGGGTACCGTGGTGCTGGCGGCCGACGATTCGGCGGTGGCGCGCATGATGATCGAAAATGGCCTTCAATCCATGGGCGTGCCCTACATCATGACCAAGACCGGCCAGGAAGCCTGGGACATGTTGCAAAGCATCTCGGACAAAGCCAAGGCGGAAGGCAAGCGCATTCAGGACAAGGTGGCGCTGGTGCTGACCGATCTGGAAATGCCGGTGATGGATGGTTTTACATTGACCCGCAACATCAAGCAGGACAGCCGCTTCAAGGACGTTCCGGTGATCATCCATTCGTCGTTGACGGGCTCTACCAATGAGGGGCATGTGAAAAGCGTGGGGGCCGATGCCTACATCGCCAAGTTCATGGCCGAAGAGCTGGCCGCCACCATTCGCGAGGTGCTGGCCAAGGCCGGTCACCGTTAGCCTTCGTCTGAACTCTGTGCGGGGGCGTGCGTTGTGCCCCCTTGTCTCTTGGCCTGCGGTTTTTGTGCTACCACCGCCAGGAGGTTGCGGGGCAGCGCATTCTGCTCCGTGTCCCCCGCCCGCGTTGCGGGCTCCGCCTTAACCTGCGCAGAACGCGCCGCCCCGCAGTCTCCTGGCTCGACGTAGTGCCGTGTGCGGTTCGACTTTGTGTCTGGCCGCCATCCAGCAGGTGCATTCTTGCGCAATCACCACTACACTGGATTTCTGGTTGCGACACCGGCCCTACCCGGGCTGGTTTGCACGCAGCGCCGCCCACAAGGCGGTCGTTCAACCTTCAGGAGACTTGCGCCATGAATGCCCCGCTTCCTCCCTCGGTATCGCACGATGCATCCGTTCAATCCGCACTCGAACGTGTGTCGCTGGACGACAAATACGCACTGGAATACGGCCACGCCTTCATGAGTGGCGTGCAGGCGCTGGTCAAGTTGCCCATGCTGCAGCAGGTGCGTGACCTGGCATTGGGCAAGCGCACGGCGGGTTTTATCAGCGGTTACCGCGGCTCCCCCTTGGGCACCTACGACCTGTCTTTGGTCAAGGCGGAAAAATACCTCAAGGCCCACCACATCGTCTTTCAACCCGGCGTCAATGAGGAACTGGCGGCCACGGCCCTGTGGGGCACGCAGCAACTGGGCTTTGCACCGCCGGGCAGCAACCAATTCGACGGCGTGTTTGGCATCTGGTACGGCAAAGGGCCGGGGGTGGACCGCTGCGCCGATGTGTTCAAACACGCCAACATGGCCGGCACCACAGCCTGGGGCGGTGTGATTGCGGTGGCGGGGGACGACCACATTGCCAAAAGCTCCACCGCGGCGCACCAGAGCGACCATATCTTCAAAGCCTGTGGCTTGCCGGTTTTCTTTCCGGCCACTGTGCAGGAGATTCTGGACCTGGGTCTGCATGCGTTTGCCATGAGCCGCTATGCCGGCGTGTGGGCGGGTATGAAAACCATTCAGGAGATTGTGGAGTCCAGCGCCACGGTGATGATTGACCCGAACCGGGTGCAGATCGTTACCCCGACCGACTTTGCCATGCCCCCCGGTGGCCTGCACATCCGCTGGCCCGATGCCGCGCTGGAGCAGGAGGCGCGCCTGTTTGACTTCAAGTGGTACGCCGCGCTGGCTTATATCCGGGCGAACCGGTTGAACTACAACGTGATCGAAGGCGAAAACGGCGGCAAGGGCGACCGCTTCGGCATCATTGCCAGTGGCAAGGCCTTTAACGACACCCGCCAAGCCCTGCACGATTTGGGGCTGGACGATGCCACCTGCCGGCGCATTGGGTTGCGCTTGCACAAGGTCGGTGTGGTGTGGCCGCTGGAGGCCCAACTGACGCGCGAATTCGCCAGCGGCTTGCAAGAGATCCTGGTGGTGGAAGAGAAGCGCCAGGTGATCGAATACCAGCTCAAGGAAGAGTTGTACAACTGGCGCGCCGACGTGCGGCCCAATGTGTTGGGCAAGTTCAGCGAGGGGGATGGCGATTTTTCCGGTGGCGAATGGTCTTTGCCCAACCCCAGTGCCAGCACCTTGTTGCGTGCCAATGCGGATTTGTCGCCCGCCATCATCGCCCGCGCCATTGCCCAGCGGCTGCGCAAGCTGGGGCTGGACGCCGATACGCAGGCGCGTATCGACGCGCACTTGGGTATTTTGGCGGCCAAGGAACGCTCCATGCAGGTGGCTGCCGGGGCCGACCCGGCCAAGGCCAAGGGGTTTGAGCGCCAGCCCTGGTTTTGTGCCGGGTGCCCGCACAACACTTCTACGCGTGTGCCCGAGGGCTCGCGTGCCATGGCCGGTATTGGCTGCCATTTCATGACCATCTGGATGGACCGCGCCACGGTGGGCTTCACGCAGATGGGCGGCGAGGGTGTGCCCTGGGTGGGGCAGCAGCCCTTTAGCAACGAGCAGCACATGTTCGCCAACCTGGGCGATGGCACCTACTTCCACAGCGGCTTGCTGGCCGTTCGACAGTCGATCGCCGCCGGGGTGAATATCACCTACAAAATTCTGTACAACGATGCGGTGGCCATGACCGGCGGGCAACAGGTGGGCGAACGCCCCGGCGAGACCGGCACTCCCTGGCAGGCGAGTCACTCGGTAGTGCAGATTGCGCAGAGCATGCGGGCGGAGGGCGCTATCAAAATAGTAGTGGTGACGGATGAGCCGGAGAAATATGCGGGCATCAACGGGCTGCCGGACGGCATTGCCATCGAACACCGCGATGAACTGGACCGCATTCAACGCGAATTCCGCCTGATCAAAGGCACCACGGTCATCATCTACGACCAGACCTGCGCCACGGAAAAACGCCGCCGCCGCAAACATGGCACGCTGGTGGACCCGGCCAAGCGCGTGTTCATCAATGAGCTGGTGTGTGAAGGCTGTGGCGACTGCGGGGAGCAAAGCAACTGCATCAGCATTGAGCCGCTGGAGACGCCGTTTGGGCGCAAACGCCAGATTAACCAAAGCACCTGCAACAAGGATTTCAGTTGCGTCAAAGGGTTTTGTCCGAGTTTTGTCACGGTAGAGGGTGGGCAATTACGCAAAGCGGCCAAAGGTGCCTCCCCACAAACACTGCCACCGGATAACGTGCCCCTGCCGCAGTTGCCCAATCTGGACCGCGGCGAGGCCTGGGGCATTGTGGTCGCGGGCGTGGGCGGAACCGGCGTTATCACCATCGGCCAGTTGCTGGGGGTGGCCGCGCACCTGGAAGGCAAGGGCATCGTCACGCAAGACGCCGGTGGCCTGGCGCAAAAAGGTGGCGCCACCTGGAGTCATGTGTTCATTGCAGCCGCACAAGACCAGATACGCACCACCCGTGTCAGCATGGCGGGTGCCGACTTGATTATTGGTTGCGACCCGATCGTGGTGGCGGGTAAAGAGACCGTGTCGCGCATGCGCGAGGGGCGCACCCACGTGGCGCTCAATTCCCATAGCGCCCCCACGGCCACCTTTGTGCACCAGGCAGACTGGGAAAACCCGGCCCAGGCCTGTCAGGCTGAAATCGCCCGCGCTGTGGGGGAGCAGGGTTTTGCGGTGTGTGATGCCGATGCTATCGCCACGCAATTGCTGGGCGACAGTATTTACACCAACCCGATCATGCTGGGGTTTGCATGGCAAAAGGGCTGGATTCCGCTGCAGTTGGCCTCCCTGACAAGGGCCATGGAGCTCAACGGCGTGGCGGTGCAGCGCAATCTGGCAGCATTTGCGTGGGGGCGCCTCGCTGCCCACGACCCCGCCGGTATGCAACGCGCACTGCACCCGGGGCAGGTAGTGGCCTTCACCCCGACCCAGGCGGAATCGCTGGACGACATGGTGCGCCGACGGGTGGAGTTTCTCACCGGCTACCAAAATGCGGCCTACGCCCGGCGCTATGCCGATGTGGTAGCACAGGTACGCAGCGCGGAGTCGGCCTTGTTTGTTGCCACTCCCCAATCCGACAGGGGCGCGGCTGCCTCGCTGGCGAATACGCTGCCATTGACGCAGGCCGTGGCGCGCTATTTGTTCAAGCTAATGGCCTACAAGGACGAATACGAGGTTGCACGCCTGCATACCGACGCCGATTTTTTGGCGCGGGTGCGGAATCAATTTGAGGGAGACATTCGCTTGCACTACCAGTTGGCGTCACCGTTGCTGGCGACCCGTAATGCGGCAGGCGAATTGCAAAAACGCCCTTTTGGCCCCTGGGTGCAAACCCTCTTTCGCCTGTTGGCACCCTTGAAGGTGCTAAGAGGGGGCGCGCTGGACGTGTTTGGCTACAGCGCCGAGCGTCGCCGGGAAAGGGCGCTGGTGCAGGCGTACCAGCAGGACATATTGGCCATGCTGCCCACCTTGAATGCGGCGAACCGCGATGCGGCCGTGGCGTTTGCCAGGGTGCCAGAGCACGTACGTGGCTTTGGGCATGTCAAGGCACGCCATCTGGCGGCCGCGCGCTCGCAGTGGGCACTGCTGAAAGACCAGTATTACCAGGTAACTCCGCAGCATCGTTAGGGCCAAGCGGTTTTGCCAGCGGGTGCCGGGGCGCGGCGCATACAATCACGGGTTGCTTCGCTGTCGGCGCGCGGGTGCGTGCGTCGTGCAGCACCCCATTTTTTGTTCTGTGGAGTTTGTCTGTGTTCATTTCTTCTGCTTTTGCCCAAACCGCTCCCGCTGCTGCTGGGGGAGATATGCAGTCCTCTTTGATGAGCATGCTGCCTTTGGTGCTGATGTTTGTGGTGCTGTACTTCGTCATGATTCGCCCCCAGATGAAAAAACAAAAAGAGCACAAAGCCATGATCGACGCCCTGGCCAAAGGCGATGAGGTGGTAACCGCCGGAGGCGTGTTGGGCAAGGTCAGCAAGCTCGGTGACACCTTTTTGGGGCTGGAAGTTGCCAATGGGGTCGATATCCAGATACAGCGCAGCGCCGTGGTACAGGTGCTTCCCAAAGGCAGCGTTAAATAACGCGCAACAGATTTACATTCATTAGTCAGGCGCGATCATGAACCGTTACCCGGTGTGGAAATACGCGATTATTCTGATCGCTCTGGTGGTGGGCGGCTTGTACGCTTTGCCTAACTTCTTTGGTGAATCGCCCGCAGTGCAGGTGTCGGCAGCCAAGACGTCGGTCAAGCTTGATGCAACGGTTTTGGCGCGTGTCGAGGAGGCTTTGAAGGCAGCCGACATTGTGGCCGATGCGTTGAGTCTGGATGGCACGTCCATCAAAGCCCGTTTTGGCAATACCGATGTGCAGCTCAAGGCCAAAGACGCGGTGCAAAAAGCGCTCAACCCTGATCCAGCCGAACCGGGCTTTGTGGTGGCGCTGAACTTGTTGTCGCGCTCGCCCGCCTGGTTGACCAGTCTGCATGCGTCGCCCATGTACCTGGGACTGGATTTGCGCGGTGGTGTGCATTTCATGTTGCAGGTTGATGTTCAGGCTGCACTGTCCAAGCGTGCCGAGTCGCTGACCGGTGACATCCGATCCATGATGCGTGAGAAAAATGTGCGCCATAGCGGCATATCCCGCAACGGCATGACGGTGGAGGTGCGTTTTCGCGATGCTGCCACCATGGAAGCCGGGCGACGGGTGGTGCAAGACTATTTTGCGGATCTGAGTACGGTGGAAGCCCCGGATGGGGTTGAGTTCAAGATGGTGGCGTCCATCAAACCGGTGGCGGCGCGCGCCTTGCAAGACCAGGCGATCAAGCAAAATATTACCACCTTGCACAACCGTATCAATGAACTCGGTGTGGCCGAGCCGGTGATCCAGCAGCAGGGGCAAGACCGAATAGTGGTGCAGCTGCCGGGCGTGCAGGACACGGCCAAGGCCAAAGACATTTTGGGGCGCACCGCTACGCTCGAAATCCGCATGCTGGACGAAGGATCCGAGGGGCGTGCAGCGGAGGCCGGTAGCGGGCCAGTGCCGTTTGGATCGGAGCGCTTCCTGGACCGTAGCGGCCAGGTGGTCATTGTGAAGAAGCAGGTTATTTTGACGGGTGACAATCTGACCGATGCCCAGCCCGGGTTTGACGGCCAAACACAAGAGCCCACCGTCAATTTGTCACTGGATGCCAAGGGGTCGCGTATTTTTCGTGATGTGACGCGCGACAACATCGGCAAACGCATGGCCATTTTGTTGTTTGAGAAAGGCAAGGGGGAGGTCGTCACGGCGCCCGTGATTCGCGGTGAAATTGGCGGTGGCCGGGTGCAGATTTCGGGGCGTATGACGGTGGCTGAAGCAGCCGATACCTCGCTGCTCCTGCGGTCGGGTTCCTTGGCGGCGCCCATGGAAATCATTGAAGAGCGCACGATTGGTCCTAGCTTGGGTGCTGAAAATATTGCCAAAGGTTTCAATAGCGTCACCTGGGGTTTTGTGGCGGTGGCTATTTTTATGTGTATTTACTACATGTTCTTTGGCCTGATTTCCAGCGTGTCGCTGGCGTTCAATTTGCTGCTGCTGGTGGCGGTTTTGTCCATGTTGCAGGCAACGCTGACACTGCCTGGCATGGCGGCCATGGCGCTGGTGTTGGGTATGGCGATTGATGCCAATGTGCTGATCAACGAACGTGTGCGCGAAGAGCTGCGCAATGGTGCGTCGCCGCAAAGTGCAATTCATGCTGGATATGACCGCGCCTGGGCCACCATCATCGACTCCAACGTTACTACGCTGATTGCCGGTTTAGCCTTGTTGGCCTTTGGATCCGGTCCGGTGCGCGGGTTTGCCGTGGTGCATTGCCTGGGCATATTGACCAGCATGTTCTCGGGTGTTTTCTTTTCGCGGGGCGTGGTAAATTTGTGGTACGGTCGGCAAAAGAAGCTGAAAAGTGTGTCCATTGGCACGGTTTGGCGTCCTGATTCCAATAATCAGCCCACGGCAAACTAAGGGGAAACGGCATGGAATTCTTCAAAATCCACCGCGATATTCCGTTCATGCGGCATGCGCTGGTGTTTAACATCATCTCTTTCGTTACGTTTCTGGCAGCGGTTTTTTTCCTGTTTTCGCGGGGCTTGCATCTGTCGGTCGAGTTCACCGGTGGGACCTTAATGGAAGTGAGTTACTCCCAGCCTGCGGACCTTGCAGCCATACGCAATACCGTGGCGAAATTGGGCCTCAGTGATGTACAGGTGCAAAACTTCGGCAGTGCGCAAGATGTGCTCATCCGGCTGCCGACGCAAAAGGGGAGTTCGTCTGGCAAACAAACCGAGCAGGTGGTGGCTGCACTCAAGGCAGCTGATCCTTCGGTCAATTTGCGCCGCAGCGAATTCGTGGGGCCGCAGGTCGGCGATGAACTGGCCACGGATGGGTTGAAGGCATTGGCCTTCGTGGTGGTTGGCATCATGCTGTATCTGGCGATCCGCTTTGAGTGGAAGTACGCTGTGGCGGCCATCATCGCGAACTTGCACGATGTGGTCATCATTCTGGGATTTTTTGCGTTCTTCCAGTGGGAGTTTTCCTTGCCGGTGTTGGCAGCGGTACTCGCAGTGTTGGGCTACTCGGTGAATGAGTCGGTGGTGATTTTTGACCGGATTCGGGAGAACTTCCGGCGTTACCGCAAAATGAGTGCCACGGAAATCATCGACAACGCGATCACATCCACCATCAGTCGCACCATCATTACCCACGGATCGACGCAGTTGATGGTGCTGTCCATGTTGCTGTTTGGTGGAGAAACACTGCACTACTTTGCCTTGGCACTCACGATCGGCATTTTGTTTGGAATCTATTCCTCAGTTTTTGTGGCCGCAGCGATTGCCATGTGGCTGGGAATTCAGCGTGAAGACCTGGTCAAGGGCGGCAATAAAAAGGAATTGGATCCCAACGACCCCAACGCAGGCGCGACCGTATAAGGGCGGGCAAGTCATGGCAACCCCACCCCCAGCTCTTTCGCCCCGGCTGCAATTGGCCCGGGCGGTGCGTGAGCGCTTTGTGGTTGAGATCGGACGGGCCATGCCCGATTTCAGTGCCGCAGTAATGGAACGCCTGACGATTCTGATGGACGAGCCATCCAACGCGCGTGAAAACCAGTTGCGTCGGGATGCTTGGATGGCCTTCAAGAAAGCCGCGCCTGTTTGGCAGCAATCCACAATCAAGGTGTGGCGGGATTGCATGGAACCCGCCAAAGAAAAAAAGTCGGCTTTGAAGGAGTCCGATGGGCTGGAATTGGTGGGTACGGAGGTGGTCGAGAACAAAATCCTGGCCTCCCGCATGGTGATGGCGGTGGTGGAGAAAGTGACTGTTCAACTCGATGATTTGCGTATCCGGATCCGGTTTCTGGAAGGCACCGAGGAGTTGGATGGGCGCGATATTTTCCGCCCCGAGGTACTGATTCTGTTGATGGTGGAGCAATGGGCCCTGTCGGGTATGGCAGCCGATTCCTGGGCCATGGTGAATGAGGTGGTGCAAAAGCTCATGATTGAGCGTATCAAGGCAGCCTATGCCAGTGCCAATGATGTGCTGATCAAAAAAGGCGTCATGCCCACCATCGAGCTCAAAGACCGTGTTAAGGCACCGGTGCGCCGTGCGGTCTCGCGTCCGCCCGCTGGAGCATCCGGCTTGCAGCCTTTGGAGGGTTTGCCCAGCGTCCGTGGGGATGTGGGTGATGGCCAATGTGGGCAGCATGGCGCCTACCCCTCGGCTGCGGGGATACATGGTCCTGGCGGGCATGCCATGCCTTCGCCAGGCGGACGTCCGGGTTGGGGCGGCAATGAGGCCGGTGCTTCCCCTTCGCCATCCCATGGGTTCGCGTCCAGTGGCCCCAGTGCTCCTGCTTCGAGTCCCTCCTCTTCCCAGCCGTTCTGGAAGCAGGGGTCCGGGGCGAACAGCATGTCTGCGCAGAGTTATGGAGCCGCAGATGAAACCCGCATGATGACTGCCAATACTCCGCTGGCAAGGGCACGCAGCCGGGCACAGGGTGTTATTGGCCAGATTCGGCGCTTTTTTGTGAGCCATGGGGGTGGGGATCTGGTGACTGCACCCCACCAGGCGCCATCCCCGGCGTTGGCTGCAGCCCTGGCGCCGCCAGTTGCCGGTACGGCACCTCGCTACGCCACGGGTGGCACCCTGTACGAAGATTACAGTCCCGCAGGAGTGGCCCGCGTGGCTGGAGATTTGCGGGGAAAAACCGACGAACTCAAGAAAAAGGCCGAAACCAAAGGTGAAAAGGCCACCATTGAAATTGTGGCATTGATGTTTCAGGCGATCTTGGCCGAAGACCGCATTCCTCCTGGCATTCGTGTGTGGTTTGCGCGGTTGCAAATGCCGGTGTTACGGGTGGCGTTGGAGGATCCGGATTTCCTGGGGACTACCACGCATCCGGCTCGTTTGCTGATCGACCGTATGGGTTCGTGTGTCATGGGTTTTGACTCGGCCGATGTGCATGGTAAGCCCATGGAACTGGAGATCAAGCGTATTGTCCAAGTGGTCGAACAGTACCCTGAAACCGGCAAGAAGGTGTACCAGATCGTGTACGAGGAATTCCAGAAGTTTTTGGCCAAATTTCTGACCGAGAAGGGTGGTGCTCAAAAAGTGGTGAGCGTGGCGCAGCAGGTGGAGCAAAAGGAAACACTGACCATTCAGTACACCATCGAAATGCGCAACATGCTCAAAGATCTGCCTGTGCGTGATGAAATTCGGGATTTTTTGTTCAAAGTGTGGGCAGAGGTGCTGGCAGTGGCTGCAGTGCGCAAAGGCCCCCAGCATGCGGAAACATTGGTGTTAAAAAAGTCGGCGTCGGATCTCGTATGGGCGGCCAGCGCCAAACCCAACCGTGCGGATCGCGCGCGGGTGATTCAGGATCTGCCCAATCTGTTATTGCGCTTGCGTTCCGGTATGACCCTGCTGGCCATGCCGCCATCGGAACAAGAAAAGTACGTCAAAACAGTCAGCGACACGCTGGCGGATGCATTCCTATCCAAAACACAGGCCATTCCCCAGGCTCAGATTGAGGCCATGGCCAAACGGCTGGGGAATCTGGAAGACTTTGTGTCCGAAGACGGCATGGGTGATTTGCCTCTGGATGCAGAAAGCATTGAGATGATGCTGGGTATTGAAGCCTCGGCGCTCGAAGTAGTTGCCAATGGTGGATCCAAGCCCACAGCTGCAATGCTGGCTTGGGCGCAGGAGTTGCAACTGGGTGCGTGGTTTACGCTGGACCACAACAAACAGGTGACCCAGGTGCAATTTGCCTGGCGCAGTGATCGCAAGCACCTGAACTTGTTTGCCAGTACTTCGGGCAAAAGTTTCTTGATTCAAGCCGGACGGTTAGCGGCGTATTTACAGGCGGGCTTGCTGCTGCCCCAGGAGGAAGAGGCCCTGACAGTGCGTGCAACACGTGATGCCATGGCCAAGTTGGAAGCCAATCCCGAGCGATTGTTGGCCTGAAACGCTTGTCAGTGATTTCTGCACGCCAGAGATGCGGTGGTTTGCCGGAGTTGGTGCCTGCTCAGTGTGCCACCCGGTCCATTGGGTCGTCACATAATTCATCGAGCACCAGCGCATCCGGTTCTTCGCCAAAACTCCAATACACCATCAGGATGATGGTTTTTAGATCGTCCAGAGTCACAGGGCCGCCAGGAACCGCCATGCAACGGTCAATGACCACCTCACGCATAGGCGCAGCCAGTACGCCTGCAAACTCCATGAAGCAGATGAACCCCATGCACTGCGGGCCGAGGTGATTTTGCTCGTGTGTCGTGTAAATACGCACGCTGCCGGCAGAGGGTTCACGCAACCACGGTTCCGGAGGGGTCGGTTGCGCCCCACCTTCAGCTGGCGTACGCAAAGTGCCATGCGCAGCGGCGTTGAGTTCTTTGAGCCACACCATCGCATCTGCGACTTCCTCGGAATCAAACCCCACAGCGTTGAGTTTGCGTTCAAGATGGACGGGTTCGGGGCAGCTATTGCCAGCGTAATAGTTTTCGTAAACGAAGACGAGGACTTCAAACATGGTGCCAATATAGCGCAGAAAAGCAGCAATCCTGTGGGCGGCGGAACTTCCCCCTTTATTTCGGCTTTTGAGTCAAGGGGCTGTCAATGGCCGTCGTCTAGCAACGCGCAAGGCGTTGAAAAAGCCCGCCCGGAAGGCGTGCAATGTGGCCCTCAAGTTCGAGTTCCATGAGTCGGGCTTGCAGAGTGGGCGTGTCCAGGCCGGTGCGCGCCAACAGGGCATCCAGACCCAGGGGATTAAAACCGATCGCATCGAGCAAAGGACTTTCAAGGCCAATCTGGCCAGCAAAACCCGGAGGGGGAGTACAACTGGCTACGGAAGTGACGGCAGAAATCGGGGTGCAAGCAGCGGGCCATTCTTCCAGAATGTCCTGGGCACTTTCCACCAGTTTTGCCCCCTGTTTGATAAGGGAGTGGCACCCGCGAGACTGGGCTGCGTGGATGGAGCCCGGGATCGCAAATACATCTTTGCCTTGCTCCAGGGCCAACCGGGCGGTAATGAGCGAACCCGATTGCAGGGCTGCCTCGACGACCAGGGTGCCCTGGCTGAGGCCTGCAATGATGCGGTTTCGCTTGGGGAAATTGGATGCAAGGGGAGGGGTGCCCAATGGGTATTCGCTAAGAATCAGTCCGTGCTGGGCGATGCGATGGGCCAGGTCGCGGTGCTGGCGGGGGTAGACCCGGTCCAGTCCGGTGCCCACGACTGCAATGGTTGCCAATGTTTCTGTTTTGGCACCCTCCAGCGCGCCTTCATGTGCCGCACCATCAACTCCCAGGGCTAATCCCGAAACCACTGTGAATCCCGCCTGGGCCAGTGCTCGCCCAAATTGCCGGGCGTTGATGGTGCCTTGTGCGGTGGGATTTCGACTGCCGACGATGGCAATGTTGCGCGCACTTCCTTGCGCCAGTCCGGTGTACCCCCAAGCCGTCGGGCTGCCCATCGCGTACAGCAGCAGGGGCGGATCCTCCATGTGCAGCAGGCATGCGGGATAGGCGGGATCACCAAGGGTTAGCAATCGCCGGTGAGCCGTATCGGCATGCAGCCACCGCCAGGTTGCTTCGACCGATTCGGCCCATTGCGGCGGCTCACGCTGCAAGGCTTCGCACTGGGCGGCGCTGGCCACCGCCCGCAGCGCGGCGGTGCTTTGCGAGAATATGTGCTGCGGCAGCCCAAAAGTGGCGAGCAGGCGCCGAGCCGTAACGTCGCCTACGCCGGGTGTGCACTGCAATCGCAACCAAGCGGCGAGTTCATCACGTTCCACGGGGACGTGCGGATCAAAACGACTAGCGTGGTGAGGTCAGCCGGTCGCCGACGCGTACACCATCGGTAATTTCCAGAATCAGGGCGTAGGACACGCGGTCAAAGGTGCGAAATACCATCAACAAACCGTTGCGCTCGTCGGGCAACTTCAGCAGTGGGCGGGCTTCGTCGGTCTTGTCCACTATGCGTGGGCCGTCCTTCAATATGGCCATTACGTGACCGTTTTCGATGCCATCGCGGGTGCCGCGGTTGATGGCAACCACCTGGTTTTGTGCGGCATTGACGACCGCACTGCCGTAGACCGAAACGATGCGCCCATCTATTTTGCCGGTTGGGGCATGGGGCGTGTATGTCTGCAATTGGCGCGGTGGTTCGGGCAGCATGCGGTCGCCCACGCGCATTTCCTCCTTAGCCCCAATGATGTCAATGGTTGCTGGAACAATGGCGGTGCTGGGTGCGCCCTCGCTGCTTTCAACTTGCGCAGTGGACTCCCCCCGCACCAAAGTGGCCTTGCCGACATACTGTGCCTCGTAGCCCAGAATCTCTCCGGTGCCGGGATCTTTCAGGGGGGTGGCGTTGCGGAAAACGCGGAAAAATTGCTGCTGTTTCTGATCGTCCATCAGTGGTGTTCCATCCTGTCCGCGGGCGTATGCACGGTCCCCGCGGGTCAGTAAAACCCGGTTTTCCTGGGCCGACACAATACGCGGCGCCGCGCGCAGACCTTCCTCGTCAACGATGATGGGTTCGGCCAGAAAGGCTTCGATCAGGCTCGGACGCAAGGTCGGCAGCGCGCCGTCCGGCAAGGCTTCAATGCGGGTGCGGGGTGACACCCTGACGGTTCCGGAATCTGATGTACTGGTGGTCGTATCACCACCACCCATGCGCAAGGTCGCCATGCCGTTTTTGCGCTCCAGTTTCAAACGCTGGCCGGGGTAAATCAGATGGGGGTTTTTAATGTCGTTGAGGTTCATGCCCCACAATTCGGGCCAGCGCCAGGGGTTTTTGAGAAACAGCTTCGAAATGTCCCACAGCGTGTCCCCGCTTTTGATGGTGTAACTATCGGGTGCGTCGGCAGCCAGTTCACTCAAGGGGACGCCTTTTTGGGCGACCTGATTGGCAGTATCCCGCTGGGCATTGGTGATGGGGTACTTTTGTGCCAGGGCTGTGGTGCTGGTTACAGCACCCGCGATGGCAACCAGTGCCGCTATTGCCAGGGTGGATCTCGCCATTGGGTGTGTCTTCATGTCGTGTTTCGTTCCGAAGGAATAGCCTGATAAGTTACGCGCGATTTTGCGCCCAAGTCCCTGAATCGGCAACGTATTTGGCGGTCCGCCCGGTTCTTGTAGCCGAAAAGTGGCGAAAATAGCCACATATCACGTCTCCTGCACGCGCCTGCGCGACGCGCCCGGCGCCCCCGCTTCGTACTCAATAGATTTAGAAAATGGCCGTACTTTCCATCCTGTGTTACCCCGACCCCCGTCTCGAAAAAATTGCGAAACCGGTCGCCGCAGTCGATGCGCGCATCGCGCAGCTGGTGGCCGACATGAAAGACACCATGTATGACGCCAAAGGCATTGGCTTGGCGGCCACCCAGGTCGATGTGCATGAGCGGGTGATTGTTATCGACATATCCGAAGAGCGCGACGATCCCCTGGTATTGATCAACCCCGAACTGGTTTGGACCAGCCCTGCCAGCCACCTGAATGAGGAAGGGTGCCTGTCGGTTCCCGGCATTTATGACGGGGTGCAGCGTTTTGATGCCGTGCACGTGCGCGCGCTGGATCTGGATGGCAAGGTGCGGGTGGTAGAGGCAGAAGCACTGTTGGCGGTGTGCATCCAGCACGAGATGGACCATTTGCAGGGTAAGGTGTTCGTGGAATACCTCTCTCCCCTCAAACGCAACCGCATCAAAACCAAGATGCGCAAAGCCCAGCGCGAGGACGCGCGGTGAGGCTGATTTTTGCCGGCACCCCGGAATTTGCCCGCACGGCGCTGGAACGCCTGCATGCCAGCGGCCACAGCATTGCCTTGGTGCTGACGCAGCCGGATCGCCCCGCCGGGCGCGGCATGAAGTTGCAGGCCTCTGCCGTCAAGCAGTTCGCTGTGGCGCATGGACTGCCGGTGGCGCAACCGCGCAGCCTGCGCCTGGATGGCAAATACCCAGAAGACGCCGCTGCGGCCTGCCAGGCAATTGCGAATGCGCAGGCCGATGCCATGGTGGTAGCGGCGTATGGCCTGATCTTGCCGCAGTGGGTGCTGAATGCCATGGCGTCCAGGCCGGGCCAGTTTGGCTGCCTCAATATCCACGGCTCCTTGCTGCCGCGCTGGCGCGGCGCGGCGCCGATTCACCGCGCCATTGAGGCCGGCGACACCCAAACCGGCGTGACCATCATGCAGATGGATGTGGGATTGGATACCGGCGACATGCTCTTGGTGCAAAGCACCCCTATTGGCACCGGTGACACGACGGCCGATGTGCACGACCGGCTGGCCGACATGGGCGCCAGCATGGTGGTGCAAGCGCTGGATTTGGCCGCCGCCGGGCAACTGCGCGCCCAACCACAGCCGACCGAGGGCATCACCTACGCGCACAAGATCGAGAAACACGAGGCTGCGATCGACTGGCAGCAGGACGCGGCCACCATCGTGCGTCGGATTCGGGCGTTTATCCCGTTTCCGGGGGCGACTGCGGTACTGGTGGGTGAAGCCGTCAAGGTCTGGGCGGCGCAGTGTGCTGCGATGCCCGTTCCCGGTTCTGATCCCGGTACGAGTGCCAGTGCCATTACGCCCGCTCCAGGCACGATTGTGGCGGTTGCGCCCGATGGTATTGCGGTGGCAGCTATCAATTCGATAGTGAATTTAACCCAGTTGCAACGCCCGGGTGGCAAGCGCCTGCCGGTCGGGGATTTTTTGCGCGGCTTTGATGTACAGCCTGGTATGCGGTTCGAGGTGGCAGCGCCTGCCCCGCAGCGATAAGCAGCGCGGCGTCTTTGCTGCGAAGGGTGGGTACGGCTTTTACAATGCCTTCTATTTGTCCATAGAAGGTTGTCCATGACTGTCATTCGTTTCTCAGAACTGTGTGCCCAAGGCAAGGTTGCCGGTAAACGGGTTTTTATCCGTGCCGACTTGAACGTGCCGCAAGACGACGCGGGCCATATCACCGAAGACACCCGTATTCGCGCCAGCATTCCGTGTATTGAAATGGCCTTGCAGGCTGGGGCCGCAGTCATGGTGACCTCGCACTTGGGGCGTCCCACCGAAGGTGACTTCCAACCCGCCGACTCCCTGGCACCCGTGGCTGCGCGCATGGGTGAGCTCATGGGCCGCACCATTCCTGTGGTGGCCAATTGGGTGGATGGCGTGACCGTGGCGCCCGGTCAATTGGTGCTGCTGGAAAACTGCCGCGTCAACAAAGGCGAGAAGAAGAGCAACGAAGAGCTAAGTAAAAAGATGGCCGCTTTGTGCGACATCTTTGTGCACGACGCTTTTGGCACCGCCCACCGCGCCGAGGCGTCCACCTATGGCATTGCCCAGTTCGCCCCGGTTGCCTGCGCGGGCCCCCTGCTGGCGGCCGAGATGGACGCTATTTCCAAAGCGCTGCGTGCGCCCAAGCGTCCTTTGGTGGCCATTGTTGCGGGCTCCAAGGTGTCGACCAAGCTCACCATTCTGAAGAGTCTGGCCGCCAATGTGGACCAGTTGATTGTGGGCGGCGGCATTGCCAACACCTTCATGCTGGCCGCTGGCCTGAAGATCGGCAAAAGCCTGGCCGAGCCGGATTTGCTGGCCGAGGCTACGGCTGTCATCGAAGCCATGAAGGCCCGGGGCGCCGCCGTACCCATCCCCACTGACGTGGTGACTGCCAAGACCTTTGCGGCCGATGCCCCCGCCACCATCAAGGCTGCAGCCGACGTGGCCGATGACGACCTGATTTTGGACATTGGCCCGCAAACCGCGCAAGCCTTGGCCGACCAACTCAAAAAGGCCGGCACCATCGTTTGGAACGGTCCGGTGGGGGTGTTCGAGTTTGCCGCGTTCGAGAACGGCACCCAAGTGATTGCCCAGGCCATTGCCGAATCCAGTGCATTCAGCATTGCCGGTGGCGGCGACACGCTGGCAGCCATTGCCAAATACGGCATTGAAAAGCAGGTGGGTTACATCAGCACCGGCGGTGGCGCGTTTCTGGAGGTGCTCGAAGGCAAAACGTTGCCCGCATTCGAAGTGCTGGAGCGGCGTGCGGCGGGTTAATTTGCTATTAAATAAATAGCTGCTTGCGCACGGTGGACGCGCGCAAACAGCCTATTTGATGCCTAAATTCAGAACAACTCCATATCGCCGACGATGACCTCGGTGGTCAGCAGGCCGCGCTGCACCAAGTCGGCCTCGCTGCACACCTGGTTGCGCCCATTGCGCTTGGCGTAGTACACCGCCTTGTCGGCGCGTTCGCAGGCCACGTTGGGGGAGTCGGTGGCCGTAATTTCGGTAAATCCCACGCTGGCCGTGATGCGCCCCGCCTGGGGGAAGTCATTTGCCTCCATGCGCAAGCGAAAACGCTCCAAGGCGGCTGCTGCGGCTTCGTGGTTGTCGCAACGCAGGACAACAATAAACTCTTCACCGCCAAAGCGGTATACCCGGTCATGGGCGCGGAAGGAGCCTTCGAGCAGTTGCGCCACCAAGAGCAGCACTTCGTCGCCAATCAGGTGGCCAAAGTTGTCATTGACTTGCTTGAAATGGTCGATGTCCACCATGGCCAACCAGAACTTGGGGCTGGTGGAAGGGGCGCGTTTTTCCACCAGCGGCGCCGTCTCGGCATCGTCGTGAGCGTCCACCGGCGAGATGGCTTTATAAAAGAGGTCATCAAACGATTTGCGATTCCACAGACCCGTGAGCGCGTCGCACTCGCTGTAGTCCAGCATTTCCAGAATGTTGGCGTACATGGCAATCAGACGGGTGGCGGCGCCGGAGTCGATGCTGCCAAACGCCTGGGCGGACCGTATTTCAACCACACCCCATGGAAAGGTGCCGTTGGACAACATGATGGGAAGCCGGGTAACAAAATGCGTTTCGTCCGCCTGTGGTGCAGACGTCACCACGGCGGATTGATCGACGCACCGCTGCCGTTCAGGTTCTTCGCCAATGGCTTTCATGTTGGTGGTGTCGGCGTGCACGGGGTCGGTAACCACGCGCACACCTTCGCCAGCCACTGCTTGCGTCAAATGCAGCCAAAAGTGGCGGTTTTCGTCCAGCACCAGACCGTAAACGTCCACCCGCTCGCAATTGACCGACTCGGACAGCGACTGCGTCAACTGGCGTAGCAGTGCGTCGCGTTCGCGTACGCTGCTTAATAGAACCAACTGGTCCATCAAGTGGTTGAGGCGGGACTCGGTTGTGACTTTCATTGGGCCCAGATTAGACAACACTTCCTACTTGGTGTGTGCGACGCTAGACAAGGATTCGAGTATGGCCCGCTTGACGCCGTGGCGCAACACAAATCCGCTGCAACGGATTGTTCGTGCACAACGCAGGCCCTGTGTGAAGAGGTGGGATGGTGTGCCGCCAAGACTGCGGCAATGCGTGGGCTAGGGCTTTCCCTAGCTAGTCAATGCTGCGCGCAAGCATGATATTCAACCCTCAATACAAGCCACCTCTACACAAGGGCGGCACGCCACCTGCGTGACGTGCCATTCGAACCACGCAAAATTTGCCATGCAAAACGGAATTCCTTTGGGTCCAGGGAGTACGCAGGCTGTGACCCAAGCCGCAGTCCTGCTGGAGTTGTGTGCGGGGTTGCTGCCCGTCTGGCAGCGGCACTTGGCTGCATCGCGTGCGCAGTCGGAGGCTGCGGTGGCGCAAATGTTGCAGGCATTTTCCGATATAGGTCCGCACATCAACATGGCGGAACGCCAGTCGCAGCAGATCAACGATGCCTTGAGTCAGACCGATGGCGGTGTTGCAGGTTTGGCGCACGGCTGCGAACGGGCATTGCGTCCGTTGTTGCAAGACGCCAACATTTCTGACTCCGCACGGGATGCAATTGAGCGCGTGATTGGCATGGTGCATCGATCCGTGGACGCGCTGGAGCAGATCGCCAAGCCGTTTCAGCACGAAACGCAAATGGTGGCCGAGCAGGTCGAGCGCATGTACATTGGTTTTCAGTACCAGGATCGGATTAGTCAGATGATGGCGTTGCTGGAGGGTGATATGACACGGCTGCAAGAGGCACTTGCGGGTCATGGTGCCCCCACCCCCTTGCTGCAGGATTGGCTTGTTCAATTGGAGTCGCGTTATGCCATGGCAGAACAGCGCGAAAACCACGATGGCGTCAAGAACGAGGCTGCAACGCCAGGGCCCAACGAAACTACTTTTTTTTGATGTTGAGGTAAGAAATGGCAAAGACAGTTTTAGTCATCGACGATTCCGCCAGTCTGCGTCAGGTGGTCAAAATGGCCCTGACAGGCGCCGGTTACGAAGTTTTAGAGGCGGGAGATGGCAAAGCTGCCCTGGCTTTGCTGGATGGCCGGCAGGTGAATATGGCGATTTGTGACGTCAACATGCCGGTCATGAATGGCATTGAGTTCGTCAAAGCTGCCAAGCAGATCAGCGCCTACAAATTCATGCCGATCCTGATGTTGACCACCGAGAGTCAGGAAGAAAAGAAGGAGCAGGGTAAGGCGGCCGGCGCCAAGGCATGGATGGTCAAACCTTTTTCTCCAACCCAATTGGTGAGTGCGGTCTCCAAACTGTGCGTGTAGTGCGGCCCATTCATTGCGGGTGGTTCATTCAAAGCAATCAGGAGAAAAGCCATGGGTGAGCGATTTGAATTGCCTGCCGAACTCAATATCTACAACGTGCTGGAAACGAGAGACACGTTGCTGGCGTGGGTGGCTGCGCAGAGCGCAGCTGGCAGTGAGCGTCTTGAAATATCGGCTTCCAATGTGGCGGAGGTGGATGGCGCCGGGTTGCAACTGCTGGCCGCTTTGTCGAATATGGACCACAACTGGCAACTGGTTGGAAGCAGCAAAAATTTTACCGATGCGTGCCATGCGATGGGCTTGGTGCCGTGGATGGACCAGCATGTCCCGCATGCCAACCCCACGGGAGTGCGCGCATGAGTTACTCCAACGATGCGGACAAGGATTTCATTGCCGCGGCAATGCCTGCTTTTATCAGCGAAGCAAGAGAGCAGATCGAGTCCATAGAAACATTGCTATTGGAGCTTGAGGAGCAGCCAGATAACCGGGAGTTGCTGGATTCCTTGTTTCGCTGTGCACACACCGTCAAAGGGTCTGCTGGCATCTTTGGTTTGAATCGGGTCGTGGATTTCACCCACCATGTTGAAACCCTGCTCGACAAAATGCGCGATGGCGACATTGCGCTCACGCCAGACATCAGCAGCCTGCTACTGCAGTGCAATGACCAGATCAAATTCCTTGTGGATACCGCGGCCGATGAGGACGCGGATACCGATGAGCAACGTAACGCGCGTGCAGACCTCATTCGTCAATTAAGGGTGCTCAGTGAAGACGCCGTCTCTGCGGTTGGGGCCGTGGGTGGTGTGGCGCCGGGTGGTGGTGTATCCGACGTGGCTGCTGAGTCGGGTGGTTTGAAAATCTGGAAAATCTCCGCGCGTTTTGGTACGGAGACCTTTCGCAACGGCATGGATCCGTTGTCCATTGCGCGCTACTTGGCCGGCATGGGGCGGGTGGCCGACATGCGCTGCGGTGTGGATGCGGTGCCGACCCTGGTTAACCTTAACCCGGAGAATTGTTACCTGAGTTTTTCCATGGATCTGGAAACGACCGCATCCCGTGAAGACATTGAAGGGGCGTTCAGTTTTGTGATCGACGATTGTGAACTCGATGTGGTGGCGCCAGAAACCGAAGGTCAGAAACTGGCCCGCGCCATCGAGGCCATGCCGGAGACGCCGCGTTTGGGCGATTTACTGGTACAGGTGGGCGCAGTATCGCAAGTCAAACTTGATCAGGTGCTCTCCACCCAACAGCAATCGCCGGGCATGCCGACTGTGGCCAAAGCCAGGATTGGCGATTTGCTGGAGGCGCAAGCCGGCGTGCCACCCGAAGCGGTAGCCGCAGCGCTGGGCAAACAACAGAAGATGCGCGACAACGCCCCGAGCGAAGAACGCTATATCCGCGTCCAGGCCGACCGGCTGGATGCGGTCATCAATCTGCTGGGGGAACTGGTCATTGCAGGAGCCGGTGCCAATTTGTTGGCGCGGGAAACCCATCAGGTTGCGCTGATCGAGGCCAATTTGCACATGAATAGCCTGATCGAAGAAATTCGCAACGGCACGCTGGCGCTGCGCATGGTGCCGGTGGGGGAGACCTTCAGCCGTTTTCGCCGCGTGGTGCGCGATACCGCCAGCAGCCTGGGCAAAGAAGTCAATTTCGAGATTGTTGGCGGTGATGCGGAGTTGGACAAGTCCATGGTCGAAAAAATTGCCGACCCCCTCATGCACCTGGTGCGCAACTCACTGGACCATGGTCTGGAGCCACCGCAGGAGCGGTTGGCGGCGGGTAAGCCCGCGACAGGTAAATTGGTGCTCAGCGCCAAACATGAAACCGGCGCCATTCTGATCCGCATTGAAGACGACGGGCGCGGCATCAACCGTGAGCGCGTCTTGCAAAGGGCTTGGAACCGGGGGCTGGTGGAGCAGGGGGTGGTGCCTAGCGACGATGCCATCAATATGCTGATCTTCGAGCCCGGTTTTTCCACTGCCGAGCAGATTACCAATTTATCCGGGCGTGGTGTGGGCATGGATGTGGTGCGGCGCAACATTGAAGCCCTGCGTGGCACTTTGCGGCTCAACAGCAACCCGGGGCGCGGGTTGCAGGTGGATATACGACTGCCGCTGACACTGGCCATCATTGATGGTTTTATGGTGGGCGTTGGCAAGTCCAAGTTTGTATTGCCGCTTGAATCCGTGGTGGAGGTGATTGAGGCGGCAGACGCCAACACCAAGGTCGATGCATCGGGTCGCCATTGCCTTGAATTGCGTGGCCAGGTTTTGCCGGTGGTGCGGCTGCGTTCGCTTTACAGCGTGGAATCTTCCTTGCCGGATCGGGTAAGCGTGGTGGTAGTCAATTCGACACGTGGCAAATACGGCATTGAGGTAGAGGTGTTGATGGGGCAACAGCAAACGGTCATCAAACCACTGGGGCGCCTGTTCAAGACCCTGCGGGGCATCTCCGGATCAAGCATTCTGGGCAGTGGCGAAGTGGCACTGATTCTGGATGTGGGCTCACTCGGTGACTTGGTGACCGGGGTTGGCGCTGTAACAGCCTAGCACTCCTAAAAATTGCAACGCGTGGATAACGCGTTGATGCATATTTCAGTCATTTCAATCGGAGCTTCAACATGACGCAGAAAAACACTTCCTGGCTCGCCGGGGTATTGAATGTTCGTGCTTTGCAGCAAAGGGTGGCCGAGCTGGAGGCGGAATTGAAGGTCCGCACCGACATCATGAACATCACCAGCATCGTTTCCTACGCGGATAAAAAGGGGGACATTCTGAGTGTGAATGACAAGTTCCTGGAGGTTTCCAAGTACCCCAAAAATGAACTGATAGGGCATGGGCACAATACCACCCGCCACCCGGACATGCCCAAAGAGGTGTTCAAGCAAATGTGGGCCACCATCGGGCGTGGCGACATTTTTCGCGGGGTGGTGAAGAACCGTGCCAAGGACGGCACGCCGTATTACGTGGATGCCGTCATTGCGCCCATTTTGGGTGACAACGGCAAACCCATGAAGTACCTGGGGGTGCGCTACGACATTACCGAGGCCGAACTGGAGCGCCACAACGCGCGCGGCATCATCAATGCCATTGATGCGTCTTACGCGTTTGTGGAATTTGATCTGGGTGGAAATATCGTCAGGGCGAATCCCAATTTTCTGCAAACCACGGGTTACCAGTTGGAGGAAATCAGGGGCAAGCACCACCGCATGTTCTGTGATGCATCGGTTTCTGGTGTGCCAGCGTACCAGCAGTTTTGGGCCGATTTGAATGCGGGCAAGGCACAGCAGGGCACTTACAAGCGTATTACCAAAACCGGCAAAGAAGTGTCGCTGCAAGCGGTGTATGCCCCGGTGACCGATGAAATGGGGCGGGTGGTCAAAATCATCAAAATTGCCACGGACGTGTCTGCCGAGGTCAATGCCAATGACATGCTGCGCAAGGCGGTGGAACAAGCGCAATCCGTAACAGCCGCTGCCCGCCAGGGTGATCTCACCCAACGCATTCCGCTGGATGGAAAATCAGGACCCATTAAAGAGTTGTGCGCGGGGGTGAATGAACTGATGGAGACGACCTCCACCATCTTTGAAGATGTGGTGCGTGTTTTTGGTGCGCTGGCCGAGGGGGACCTTTCGCAGCGCATCACCCGTGACTATGCAGGCACCTTTGGGCAACTCAAGACAGACGCCAACGACACGACCGAGAAATTGGCCGGCATCATTGAAGATGTGGGGCGTGTGTTCTCCAGCCTCGCCAGTGGCGACTTGACACAGCGCATTGACCGCGACGTGCGAGGCACTTTCAATGAGGTCAAGCAAGATGCCAATGCCAGCTGCGAGAAGTTGGCCGGCATTATTGAGGAAGTGCGTGGTGCCGCGGATGCATTGACGGGTGCTGCAAACCAGGTCAGTGCAACAGCGCAATCGCTGAGCCAGGCTGCCAGCCAACAGGCGGCGAGTGTGGAGCAGACGACGGCCAGTATTGATGTGATGTCGGCGTCCATCAGCCAAAACAGCGACAACGCCAAAGTCACAGACGGCATGGCAACCAAAGCCAGCAAAGAGGCTGCAGATGGCGGCAGTGCGGTGAGCCAGACGGTGACCGCAATGAAACAAATCGCCGCCAAGATTGGCATTGTCGATGACATTGCGTACCAGACCAACCTGCTGGCACTCAATGCCGCCATCGAAGCAGCGCGGGCTGGTGAACACGGCAAAGGTTTTGCTGTGGTGGCTGCAGAGGTTCGCAAGCTGGCCGAACGCAGCCAAGAAGCGGCGAAAGAAATAGGGGACCTCGCGGGCAGCAGCGTATCCACTGCCGAGCGTGCAGGCAAACTGCTGGATGAAATTGTGCCCAGCATCCAAAAAACTTCGGAGTTGGTGCAGGAAATTGCAGCGGCCAGTGCCGAACAAAGTGAAAGCGTGGTGCAAATTGGCGGTGCCATGGGGCAACTGAGCAAGGCTACCCAGCAAAACGCATCGGCCTCGGAGGAACTGGCGGCCACCAGCGAAGAGTTGTCGGGGCAAGCGGAGCAGTTGCAGCAGTCTGTGTCATTTTTCAACACGGGAGAGAGTCCTGCTGCAACCGCACGCTCACGCCATTTGCCCGGGCATGGCGGCGCGCGTAGCGACCATCGCACCTCGGTGCCACGTCTGTCAGCGGGCAAGGCGTCTGTCCGGGGTGATGGATCGAACTTCAAACCCTATTGAGCGATTGGATCATGAGCGACTACAAGCAGGTTCCATCTCCAGAAGGCAATGCTACATCCGTGGATGCTGCATTGCAGTACCTGACTTTTACGTTGGGCGATGAAGTGTTTGCGATGGATATTCGCACCGTGCGCGAAATCATTCAACACACGGCCATGACCACGGTTCCCTTGATGCCGGATTTTGTTCAGGGGGTCATTAACCTGCGCGGTGCTGTGGTTCCGGTGATTGACTTGCAGTCGCGATTTGGTCGCTCCAAAGTCCAAATTGGGAAAAAGACCTGTATTGTGATTTTCGACGCCGGGCGCGACGGGGAGCATATCGAGTTGGGGCTGATGGTGGACGCCGTGAGTGAGGTTGTCGATATTTCATCCGCCGAAATTGAGCCCACTCCGAGCTTTGGGACCAGCATTGCCCGGGAATTCATTCTCGGTGTCGGGAAAGTGGGCAAAAACTTCATGCCCATTATCGACACCGACAAGGCTTTGAGCGTGGACGACATGGCGGCCATTATTGCCGCCCATACGGCGTGAGTCGCTTCGTGGATCGCAGCCGCCGCACACTTTTGACCCGTTTCACCATTGCATGGCTGGCACATGCACAGACACATGCACGGGCGCTCGCATTGCGCAATGTCAGAGGGGTAAGCATATGAAGTACAAAGTCACACCGACCCAGCAGGAGCGGCTCATGCGGGAGGATGATTTCATCGTCTCCAAGACCGATTTGAAGGGCCGCATCAGTTACTGCAACCGCATATTCATTGAATTTTCCGGTTTTGCCGAAAGGGAGTTGTTGGGGGCACCGCACAACCTGATTCGGCATCCCGACATGCCCCGGGGTGTGTTCAAGCTGCTATGGGACACCCTGGCGAATGGCGACGAAATATTTGCCTATGTCAAAAATATGTCCAAAGACGGTGGCTTTTACTGGGTCAACGCGAACGTAACCGCCAATCGCGACTTGCAGGGAAATGTTGAGGGTTACTTTTCGGTACGGCGCAAACCTTCGCGGGGCGCTGTTTCTGCGGTATCCGATTTGTATCGGATCATGCTGGATGAAGAGCGGCGTGCCGGCCCACGTGACGCCTGTGCCGCGTCCCTGAACCTAGTGACCAATATCTTGAGCCAAAAAGGAATCAGCTATGAACAATTCGTCCTTTCCCTCTGATGGATTGAAATACGGCGGTGGCATGGGCACCCTGGTGGTGTTGGGGGCTGGCCTGCAATGGTGGCAGTACGGGTTCTCACTGGTCGCGCTGGTGTGGTTGGTGGCGGCCTTGGTGTTGCTGGCAGTGTGGATGCGCAATATGGGGCAGGCCGAACACTACATCAACGCAGTGCAGGACATGACGCGCGATGTGGCACATGGCAGTTTTGCGCGACGCATCAGCAATATTCCTGAAAAAGGCCGTTTCCACAGCCTCTGCTGGGATATGAACGACATGCTGGACCAACTCGAAGCATGCTTTCGTGAGCAGGCCACCGCCCTGCAATACGCCAGTCAGGCCAAGTATTTCCGCATGGCGCAGCAAGTGGGCATGCGGGGTATGTTTAGCCAGTCGCTGGAGCGCACCAACCAGTCCTTGATGAGTCTGGAAGAGAAGGCCTTGCAGGAGGCGCGTGCTGCCGCTGAAAAGCAGGAATCCTACGCCCGCGAACAACAGGTTGCTGCTGAGAACTTGCGCATCAAAATTGCTCTGGATTGTTCCACCACGGCGATGATGATCTCCAATATCGAGCGTGAAATTGTGTATGCCAATGCAGCAGCTTTCAAAATCATGCGCGATGCCGAGCAGGACATGCGTGCCCGGTTCAGGGATTTTCGTGCCGAGAATCTGGTGGGCATGAAGATTGACGGCTTCCACACCGAGCCATCGCGTCAAGTGGCCATGCTTAACAATTTGCGGTCTGCGCATGTATTCAATGTCAAAGTGGGGCCACGCAGCTTGCGGGTGACGGCCAATCCTGTCATTGACGCCAACGGTGTTCGGCTTGGTGCTGTGGCCGAGTGGGAAGACCGCACCGTTACGCTGGACGCCGAGCGCGAGGTCGACGCGATTGTCAATGCGGCGGCCCGGGGTGTCATGTCTGAGCGTGTCAATTTGGTCGGCAAGTTCGGGTTTTTTCTGACGATGGGCGAGGGGTTAAACCGTTTGCTGGATACTGCGGAGAGCGGCCTGACCGAGGTTGCCCAACTGATGCAAAAATTTGCCGATGGGGATCTCACCGCGCGTATTGCGCGCGATTACCAGGGCCTGTTTGGGCAAGTCAAAGACAGTGCCAACGCCACGGCGGAAAACCTCACCCGCGTACTGGGTGAGGTGCGCGCGGCCGCCGACGCGTTAACGGGTGCTGCCAACCAGGTTTCTGCCACGGCACAAAGTTTGAGTCAGGCCGCCAGTGAGCAGGCGGCCAGCGTGGAAGAAACGACTGCGCAGATTGACTCCATGAGCGCCTCCATCAGTCAAAACAGCGACAACGCCAAAGTCACCGACGGCATGGCGACCAAAACCAGCAAGGAGGCCGTGGATGGCGGTGGTGCGGTGAGCCAGACGGTGATCGCCATGAAAAAAATTGCGGCCAAAATTGGTATCGTCGATGACATTGCCTACCAAACCAACCTATTGGCGCTCAACGCGGCCATCGAAGCCGCACGCGCGGGTGAACATGGAAAAGGATTTGCGGTGGTGGCGGCAGAGGTGCGCAAGTTGGCCGAAAGAAGCCAGGAGGCGGCGAAAGAAATTGGCGACCTGGCCGCCAGCAGCGTCAATACAGCAGAGCGTGCGGGCAAGTTGCTCCAGGAAATTGTCCCCAGCATTCAAAAAACCAGCGAACTGGTGCAGGAAATTGCGGCCGTGAGTGCCGAGCAAAGTGAGAGCGTGGCACAAATTGGCGGGGCCATGGGGCAGTTGTCGCAAGCAACACAGCAAAATGCCAGTGCCTCGGAAGAACTGGCAGCGACCAGTGTAGAACTTTCCGGGCAAGCGGAACAGTTGCAGCAGAGCATTGCATTTTTTAATATTGGCGAGGAGGAAATTCCAATGCACAGCAAGGCGGGTTCACATGCGGGGACACGCTCACGCCGTCTGGGCGCTTCGATCGACGCATACTGATTCAACCCCGTGGCCACAATCCCTTTCAGCGATAGCCAGTTCAAGCAGATCAGCGCCATCATGTACGAAGCCGTTGGTTTGTCGTACAACGATTCCAAAAAATCATTGATTCAATCGCGCCTGGCTCCACGTATTCAAAAATTGCGCTTGGATGGTTTTGCCGACTACATCGCGTTGCTGCAGGATGACTCGCAGGCGGCTGAGTTTCAGATGGCAGTCGATTTACTCACTACCAATGAAACCTATTTTTTTCGTGAACCCAAACACTACGAGTTGTTGGAGCGCGAGTTGGCCGGTTCGCGCAGCAAGGCGCCCATTGCGATCTGGAGTGCTGCCTCGTCCTTTGGTGACGAGGCGTACAGCACCGCCATGCTGTTGTCGGACATGCAAATTGCAGGCAAGATCGGTCCGGATTGGTCGATCCTCGCTACCGACATCAGTCACCGTGTGCTTTTGAGTGCCAAAGAAGGGATTTATCCCCAAGACCGCTTGAGGGAGGTTTCGCCAGAGCGTTTGCGCCGTTACTGTTTGCGCGGGGAGGGCGATTCTGAAGGACAGTCAAAAATTCAGGACAAATTGCTGGCGCGGGTTCAGTTTGGGCAGTTGAATTTGTGCAAACCGTTTAGTGGTTTGGGACCTTTTGATGTGATCTTCTTGCGCAACGTTCTGATCTATTTTGATCCGCCAACCAAAATAGATGTGGTGGATAGGGTGTTGGCGATGCTTAAGCCCGGAGGTCTGTTTTTCTCGGCACAGCAGAGGGCAGGGTTGCGTGCAAGACGCCACTGACGCCGGTTCAACCAGGGGCGTTTCGCAAAACGGCATGAGAGCAGATTGCGAAAGCAGGTCGCATGTGTGCCAGCCGGACTGCGTGACGCCGGTCCTGAAAACTGGCATGGCAAATCAAGGTACACAGTATGGGCGTTAAAGTTTTTGTGGTGGATGACTCGGCCGTGGTGCGCCAGGCCCTGGCGCACATGCTTTCAGGCAATGCGGAGATTGAACTGATCGGTAGCGCGCCCAACCCGCTGCTGGCCATGGACATGATTCGCAAGAATCCGCCCGATGTGCTTTTGCTCGATATTGAAATGCCAGGTATGGACGGGTTGACGTTTTTGCGTCAGATCATGGCAAGCAGCCCAATCCCGACCGTGATTTGTTCCACGCTCTCGACCGAAGGCAGCAAAGTCGCCCTTGAAGCCCTGGCGTCGGGGGCAGTGGCGGTTCTTGCAAAACCGAAGTTGGGATTGAAACAGTATCTGGAGGATTCACGCCGAGAGATGATTCAGACGCTGAAAACTGCCGCCAAATCCAAACCGCGCGGGCGCGCACCGTCTGTCGACTGGCCATCGCCCAAGCCAGGTGGGCAAAAAGCGTCGGTACTCAGCTCGGTGCATGCCTTCGCCATGAACAAACCGGTTGTCATTGGTAGTTCGACTGGGGGGACTCAGGCGCTGGAATTGGTCTTGACCAGTCTCCCGGCGGATGCGCCTGGCATTGCGATTACCCAGCATATGCCAGAAAAATTTACAGCCATGTATGCCAAGCGGTTGGACGGTATTTGTTCCATGGAGGTGCGTGAAGCCAAGGATGGAGACCGCCTGGAGCGCGGTTTGGTGCTGATCGCACCCGGTGGCTTGCACATGCAGTTGCAAAAAAATGCGGGGCAATATTTTGTCAGGGTGGCCGATGGCCCGCCGGTCAATCGGCACAAGCCGTCAGTGGACGTATTGTTTCGATCGGCCTCAGAGTGTGCTGGGCGTGATGTGCTGGGCATGATCTTGACCGGCATGGGAGACGATGGTGCCCGTGGCATGAAAGTGTTGCACGATGGTGGTGCACGCACCATTGCGCAAAACGAGGAAACCTGTGTGGTGTTCGGCATGCCCAAAGAAGCCATCAAGTTGCAGGCGGTGGACGATGTGCTGCCATTGGATCAAATGGCGCGTGCCATCATGCAGTTCGACTCCCGCGCCTGACGGCCGGAGTGGCGTTCGAACGCTACAGCAGCTTTCCAAGAACCCGCGCACGACCAGCCTGTTTGGCCTGGTAGAGCTGTGCATCGGCCATGCCCAGCAGGGCCGTTGCGTCACCCTGTGAATCAACGGTACGTGTGGCTACGCCGATACTGACCGAAGCGGTTTTTCCTGCTATTTCGGATGTTTCGTGTTTGATTTGCAAATCGCGCACGCGGGCCTCCATGTCTTTGGCGAGCATGATGGCATCGTCGAGTGCTGTATCCGGCAATATGCACGCGAACTCTTCACCGCCGTAGCGGGCAACCAGATCTGCGGGGCGTTTAAGGGTGATCTTCAGCGCCACCGCAATCTGGCGCAGGCAGTCGTCTCCGGCCTGGTGGCCGTAGCGGTCGTTAAAGGCTTTGAAGTAATCGACATCAATCATGAGCACGGACAGCGGTGCAGTGCTGCGGGTGGCGCGCGCCCACTCGATGGCGAACTGTTGATCGAAGTAGCGTCGGTTGTAAACGCCAGACAAACCGTCCAGGAACACCAGTTTGCGCAGCAAATCAGACTGGAATTTCAGTGTCAGCTGGGTTTTGACGCGTGCGCGGACTACCGCCGGATTGACTGGCTTGGCAATAAAGTCCACGGCACCAATGCTTAGCCCATGCGTTTCCTGGGCCGAGTCGGTATGGGCGGTGACAAACATCACGGGGATGTTGCGGGTGGCTTCATCCGCCTTGAGTTGGGTGCAGACTTCAAAGCCATCCATGCCTGGCATCACCACATCGAGCAGCACCAGGTCAGGCGGGTTGCTTTTGCAGATGCTAAGGGCTTGCGCGCCACTGGTTGCCATGAACACCTGGCATTCCCCGGCAAACGCCTGGTACATGACCTGGATGTTGATGGGCTGGTCATCCACCACCAACAGTTTGGGTTTGCCATGGGTGTCGTCGAGCAAATCAACGAGGGGTAATTCAGGTTGGTTCATGGCATGTTGGGGTGAACAGCGTTCACGGGTCAGATTGCAACATTCAACCACATCTTGGGCAAAGGCAAAAGCAGTAGTTACACCGGTAGCAGCGTCCCGTGGGGCGGTAATTTGTGTGTGACGTTGGTTTGTAACAAAGGCGGTCGGAACCATGTGAGAATGGCGCTTCACCACGAAGGAAACACCCTTATGCCACGCCGCGCTACCAAAATCGTCGCCACCCTTGGGCCCGCATCCAGTGACCCAGCCATGCTGGAGAAAATGATACGAGCGGGGGTCAATGTGGTTCGGCTGAATTTCAGCCACGGGACGGCGCAAGACCACATTGACCGTGCCCGTCTGGTGCGCGATGCGGCGCAGCGGGCCGGGCGCGAGGTGGCGATCATGGCTGACCTCCAGGGGCCAAAAATTCGGGTTGGCAAGTTCGCCCAGGGCAAGGTGTTCCTGGAGCCGGGGCAGAAATTCATTCTCGACGCGGCGCGTACCGAGCTTGGGGATATTGACGCCGTGGGCCTTGACTACAAAGCGCTGCCACGCGAGGTCAAGGCTGGCGATATTCTGTTGCTCAATGACGGCCTGATTGTGATTACTGTGGATGCGGTGAAGGGCGAGCAGGTGCATACCACGGTCAAGCTCGGCGGTGAGCTGTCCAACAACAAGGGTATTAACAAGCAGGGTGGCGGGCTAACAGCGCCCGCCCTGACCGGCAAAGACATGGAAGACATCCGCACGGCCATGAGTTTCCAGGCCGACTACGTGGCCGTGAGTTTTCCCAAAAATGCAACCGACATGGAAATGGCGCGCCAGTTGTGCAACGTGGCAGCCGCCGAATACAACCACAAGCCAGGCCTGATTGCCAAGATTGAGCGCGCCGAAGCCATTCCACGGTTGGAAGAAATTTTGCTTGCTAGTGACGGCATCATGGTTGCGCGGGGTGACCTGGCCGTAGAGGTGGGCAACGCCATCGTGCCGGGTTTGCAAAAACGCATGATCAAACTGGCGCGCGAACACGATCGTGTGGTCATTACCGCCACCCAAATGATGGAGTCGATGATTACCAACCCGGTGCCCACCCGCGCCGAGGTCAGCGATGTGGCCAATGCCGTGCTGGACGGTACCGATGCGGTCATGCTGTCGGCCGAAACGGCAGCCGGCAAATACCCGCTGGAGACCATTGTTGAAATGGCCAAAATATGCCACGCAGCAGAAGGCCACGAAGACTTTGAACTCGAAGCGGACTTTACTGGCAAGGTCTTTACCCGCATCGACCAGACTATTGCCATGGGGGCGCTGTTTACCGCCCACCATTTGGGCGCCAAAGCCATTGTCGCCATGACGGACAGCGGCTCCACCGCACTGTGGATGAGCAGGCATTTGATTCGGGTTCCCATTTATGCATTGACATCCAAAGTAGCCACCCAACGCAAAATGGCCTTGTACCGCAATGTGCGTCCCCTGTTTGTGGATACCAGCGCAGATCGGGATACCGCGCTGCATGAAGCCGAAAGCCATCTCAAAGCGCGCGGTATCGTTCAATCTGGCGATGTGTATGCCATTACCTGCGGAGAGCCCATGGGGTCGCCGGGTGGCACCAATATGCTCAAGATTTGCCGCGTCAGTTAAACCGGTTGGCTGGGCCGCCGGGCTGCTTGGCGGGTGTTTTCTGGGCACGGTTAAAATTCGCCAACGGTACAAGTTACCAAACGGTTACCAACTTCCCAGGAGAATGCAAAAATGGCCCTCGTATCGATGCGCGAGTTGCTGGACCATGCCGCCGCCAATGGCTACGGTATTCCGGCGTTTAACGTCAACAATTTGGAGCAGGTTCAAGCCGTAATGGCTGCTGCCGATGAGGTAGGTGCCCCCGTCATCCTGCAAGCCAGCGCGGGTGCGCGCAAGTATGCGGGTGAACCCTTCATCAAGCACCTGATTTTGGCTGCTTGCGAGGCCTACCCCCACATCCCGCTGGTCATGCACCAGGACCACGGCACCAGCCCCAAGGTCTGTGAAGGCGCCATTGGTCTGGGCTTTGGCTCGGTCATGATGGACGGTTCGCTGATGGAAGACGGCAAAACCCCCTCCAGCTTTGACTACAACGTCGAAGTCACCCGCAAAGTGGTCGAAATGGCACACAAGAGTGGCGTGACCGTGGAAGGTGAACTCGGCTGCCTGGGCAACCTCGAAACCGGTGATGCCGGTGAGGAAGACGGCATTGGCGCCGAAGGCAAGCTCGACCACAGCCAGATGCTGACCGACCCCGAGGAGGCCGCCACCTTCGTCAAGGCCACCCAACTCGACGCCCTGGCCATTGCCATTGGCACCAGCCACGGTGCCTACAAGTTCAGCCGCAAGCCCACCGGCGATATTCTGGCCATCAGCCGTGTCAAAGAAATCAACAAGCGCATCCCCAATACCCACCTGGTGATGCATGGGTCCTCCAGCGTGCCGCAAGACCTGCTGGCCATCATCAACCAGTATGGCGGCGCGATGAAAGAGACCTACGGCGTGCCGGTCGAGGAAATTCAGGAAGCCATCAAGTACGGCGTGCGCAAAATCAACATCGACACCGACATCCGTCTGTCCATGACCGGCGCCGTGCGCAAGTTTCTGGCCGAAAACCCCGATAAGTTCGACGCCCGCGAATGGCTCAAACCCGCCCGCGAAGCCGCCAAGGCCATTTGCAAGCAGCGTTATCTGGAGTTTGGTTGCGAAGGCCAGGCCCCTAAAATCAAAGGCAAGAGTCTGCAGGTGATGGCGGGTGAATACGCCCGTGGTGAGTTGGCGCAAACCGTTCAATAAAAGAACCCCCACGCTTGTCACTGCGTGTACTGTGCTGCCCCCCGAGGGGGTGCAATTTCCCCTCGCGGGGGCTCACCAGAGACCCGGCGACATGGGACGGCCTGGCGGGAAAACCAGCCTTCACGCGTGCGGCTCGTTCCTTGCGATAATCGGCAGGAACCGTTTCAGGCCCGCTGACTGTGTTCAGTGGGCCTTTTTCATTGTGGGATGCTGTTTTTGACCATGACCTCTACCGTACATACATCTGCCTTGACTTCTTTGCCACTGCTCGCGCGTGGCAAGGTGCGCGACAACTACGCCGTGGGTGATGACCGCATTCTGATGGTCGCCAGTGACCGCTTGAGTGCCTTCGACGTCATCATGGGTGAGCCCATTCCCGGCAAGGGCGCGTTATTGACCCAAATGGCGCTGTTCTGGTTTGACAAGCTCGGCCCCAAGGGCTTGAACCTGTGTCCCATTCACCTCACTGGCGATGCCCCTGAGAGCGTGGTTTTGCACAATGAGGTGGCCCAGGTTGCGGGCCGCTCCATGCTGGTCAAACGCCTCAAGCCGCTGCCAGTCGAGGCCGTGGTGCGGGGTTACCTGGCAGGTAGTGGCTGGAAGGAATACCAGGAGAGCGGTGCCGTGTGTGGTGTGCAGTTGCCCGCCGGCCTCCAAAACGCGTCCAAATTGCCCGAGCCTATTTACACACCGGCAGCCAAAGCAGCGGTAGGTGACCATGACGAAAACATCACCTTTGAGAAAACGGTGGAAATGATTGGCCTGGATTTGGCCACCCGCATTCGCGACATCAGCATCGCCATCTACAAGGCAGCCAGTGAAATGGCCTTGAAAAAAGGCATCATCATTGCCGACACCAAGTTTGAGTTTGGCCTCGACAAGGACGGCACCCTCACGCTGATGGACGAAGTGCTCACCCCGGACTCGTCCCGCTTCTGGCCCCAGGAAAGTTACCAGGAGGGTACCAACCCGCCCAGCTACGACAAGCAGTTTGTGCGCGACTGGCTGGAGCAGGCAGTTGTGGATGGCAAACCCTGGAGCAAAACACCCCCCGCGCCGCGCGTACCCAATGACGTGATTGCCAAAACCGCCGCCAAATACCAGGAGGCTTTGGAGCGCCTGACCGCCGCCTGAGTGCTGCCTTTCAGTTGCGGGCGTGGCTGATCTGCAGGCTGTCCACCCCGGCAAGTTCACGCAGCTTGCGCGACAGATCAAACAGAGAATAGGCTTGCGGTTTGCTGACCAGGGCCACCATCACAAAGGTCCAGGTGACGGTGTGCTGGTCGGCCGAGATATTGAGTGAACCTTCTGCCACCATGTAGCCCCATTCCCGCATGGTTTGTTTGACGCTGGTTTCATCCGGGTTGAAAGCCGGGGTAAAAACCAGTGATACGCCCAGCGCCCGACGCGATGGCAGGCGCGATTCCAGTTTGGGGCCCCACATCATGAGTGCTGCGGACAAGAGCGCCAGCAAAATAGCGGCACCAAAAAAACCGATACCCACCATGATTCCAATGGCCGACGAGGCCCAGATGGAGGCCGCGGTGGTCAGGCCACTGATGTTGAGCCCCTCTTTCATGATGACGCCGGCACCCAAAAACCCCACGCCCGTCACAATGCCTTGCACCACCCGGGTGGGGTCGGCCGTCGAGAAACTGTGCCCTGTACCGCCCCACCAAAATTCGGGGTAACCGGCAAAAACGGTTAACGCTGCCGACGCCATGCACACAATGCCATAGGTGCGCATGCCCGCCGCCCGCCCGTGGTACGAGCGCTCATACCCGACCAACAAGCCCAGTGCCAGTGCCCCTGCCAAATTCAGGAACACCAGCAAATTGACTTCCAGCATGCGGGGTGACCAGAAATTGGCCAGGTAGCTGAAGTTGAGTGATTCCATGTGGTTTTCTCCGCGTCGGCAGTTGTGCGTTGGGGGAGCGTGCGCCAGTAGAGCAGTTTTGCCGGGGCTTGTGAAGTGGCGTTATCCTGCGTGGTACATTGATCGCGTTGGAATCACAATGCCTTTGCTTGCAATACAAAAGGCACCCCTTGCACCATGACTGCTGAAGACGGACATTTTCTAAGCGCGGAGCAATTGCGCCCCGGGGTGTTTGTCATTCTCGATCTGCCCTGGTTCAAGCACAACTTCACCCTCAACAGTTTCAAAATCCGTAGCGCCGACCAGGTGCAGGAGTTGCGGGCACTCAAGTTGGCGCGCTACCGTTATGACCCCGCCAAGAGTGACGGTCTGGATGTCTCCGTGCCCCCGGCGCAAGCCGCGGCGGCACTGCCCGAAGCGCCGCCGCCTGCTGCGCCCGGCAGTGCCGCCAGCCTTGACCCCGCCGAACAGGAACGCCGTGCGCGTCTGGCCGCCGTGTCGGCGTGGCGCGACCAGGTGGCCAACGTAGAACGCGCCTTTGGCAAAGCCACGGCGGTCATGAAAAATCTCAACCGCAACCTGCTGGCGCGCCCCAAGGAAACGCTGGAAGAAATGGGTGAACTGGTGGGGCAAATGGTGGCCGCCTTTTTGGACAGCCCCGACGCCACCCTGCAGGTGATGGGCGATAAGGCAGGCGGGGAAGAGGTGTACTTTCACAGCCTCAACGTCACCGTTTTGTCCATGATGCTGGCCAAAGATTTGGGTTTCCCGGCCGAACTGGCGCGCGAAATGGGTGTGGGCGCCATGGTGCACGACATTGGTTTGATGGAGATACCCGACCGCGTCACCAAGAAAAACCCGGACGACTACAACAACGCCGAGCGCACCTTGCGCAACCAGCATGTGGAGTACGGCTTGGCCATTGGCCGCAAGATCGGACTCTCGCCGCAGGCCCTGGCGGTGGTCGGGCAACACCATGAGTTATTTGATGGCAGTGGCTTCCCCAAAGGCACCAAGGGCGAAGCCATGACCCCGGCCGCGCGTGTGGTGGCAGTGGTCAATGCCTACGACAACCTGTGCAACCCCATCGACATCCACAAAGCCATGACGCCCCACGAGGCCTTGTCGTTTTTGTATGCCAAGCGGCGCGACAAGTTTGATGCCAAGGTGCTGCAGTTGATGATTCGGTGTCTTGGGGTATACCCGCCCGGCTCCATCGTGCAACTCTCGGATGATGCGCTGGCGGTGGTGACCTCCGTCAACCCCAAAAAACCGTTGCGCCCCTGGATCATGGTCTACGACGCCAACGTGCCCAAGGAAAAGGCTGTCATGCTGGATTTGGAAAAAGAGACCGCTATCAACATTGTCAAATCCATTCGTCCCGCGGTGTTGACCCCCAAAGTTGCTGCGTATTTGAACCCCCGCAAACGGGTTACCTATTTCTTTGACGGCGGCAGCGGCGCCACACCGCCCAGTGCACCCTGAAAGCCATGTCGACGTCGCCCCCCGTTCCCCTGGATTCAGACGATGCCGCCTTGCTGTTAACGGCATCGCGCGAAATCCTGTTGCTCGTCGATGGTGACAGCATGCACATCGTCGCAGCCAACCCCGCGGCCAGCCGAGTGCTCGGTTATGCACCGCAGGTTTTGGTGGGAATGCCCCTGGCCGATCTGGAATGCGCCTTGTCGGATATGTTTTTCTGGGACGAAATGCGCGAGCGCGAACAGGCTACTGCCGACAGTGCCTACCGGTGTGCCGACGGCGCGGTGCTGGACGTGGCCAAACAGGTTACCCGCATCAGCACGCAGCCGCTGCGGTATGCCGTGTGCGCCACATCCACCGCGCAACACTACAAAGTGGCCAGCGAACTCACCACCATGGCATCGCGCCTGCGCGCCACCCTGGAGGCCACGGCGGACGGCATTCTGCTGGTCGACAACGCGGGCGCCATTCTCAACATGAACCGCCGTTTTTCTGCCTTGTGGGATGTGCCCAATGATTTGCTCCAGCGCCGCGACGACGCCGGCATCATGGCGCACCTGCAATCCCAAACGGTGCGCGAGGAGGGGGACGGCGATCGGGTGGAGCCCGGTGCACCCGACACCGGTGCAGACGACACCTTTGCCACCCAGTACCTGCGCAATGGGAAGGTGCTTGAATGCAGTTCCCACGCGGCACGCTCCGGTGCCGAGCTGATTGGGCGCGTGTATTCCTACCGCGATGTGACCGAGCGTTACCGCACCCAGGCCGACCTGATTGCCGCGCGTGACGAGGCCAAGCGCGCCAGCCAGGCCAAGGGCGACTTTTTGGCCATGATGTCGCACGAAATCCGCACCCCCATGAACGGCGTGCTGGGCATCGCGCAACTGCTGGCCGGCACCCCGCTCGATGCCGAGCAAACCGGCTACCTGCGCGTCATCCGCTCCAGTGGCGAGACCCTGCTGGCCATTCTGAACGACATCCTGGACTATTCCAAAATCGAGGCCGGCAAGCTCGAACTCGAACGCACCGACTTTGCCCTGGCGCCGCTGCTGGAAGAAATTACCGCCCTGTTTCGTTTCCGCCTCACCGATACCGGCCCCACATTCCAGTGTGACGCCGCCGCCGATGTGCCTGCCCACCTGCGCGGCGATTCGGTGCGCCTGCGCCAAATCCTGTTCAACCTGGTGGGCAATGCCTTCAAGTTCACGGAGCGCGGCCGCATTACCGTAACGGTGCGCACGCACGCCGCCGCCCCCAACATGCTGCGTTTTGCGGTGCGCGATACCGGTATTGGCATACCCGCTGACCGGCAGGCGGGTGTTTTTGAGGCCTTTGAGCAGGCCGACGCCTCCACCAACCGGCGTTTTGGCGGCACTGGGCTGGGCCTGTCCATTTGTCGCCGCCTGGTGGGTTTGATGGGTGGCGAAATTGGTTTGAATAGCGTGGTGGGCGAGGGCTCGGAGTTCTGGTTTACCGCACGTTTTGATGCACCTGCTGCGCCGGTGGTGAAGCCGACGACGGGTGGTGCGGCACAGGGCGGCGTTGCGCCGGTGGCAGCCAAGGTGCTGACACCCACCACGCGCGTCTTGCTGGTGGAAGACAACGCCATCAATTGCATGGTGATTGGCGGTATGTTGCAGCGCATGGGCGGTGCCAAACCGGTCATTGCCGGTAATGGCGAAGAAGCCTTGGCACGCGTGGCGGAGGCGGCGTTTGATGTGATCCTGATGGATTCGCAAATGCCGGTCATGGACGGCTTGGAGGCCACCCGGCGCCTGCGCGCCATGGGCCATACCCTGCCCATCATCGGACTGAGCGCAGGGGCACTGGACGAAGAGCGCCAGGCCGCGCTCACCGCTGGGGCCAGTGACTATGTTCTGAAACCGGTCGATATGCCCACCTTGGCCGCTGCGCTGGCGCGGGCGTTGGGAGCGCCGGGGTAGGGGAGGGGAGCCAGGGCAGTGCCCAGCCTTATGTGCAGAATAGGCCATTAGGACCAAGTCGGGGCGCAAAAAAAGCCCCGCCAGTCTCTCAACTGCGGGGCTTTATGGTTTGTAAATGCTACAAATTTAGTAGCTGCTTGCGCTTACCAGACGTGCGCAAAAGCACTATTTGGCCTAGAGTTTTTAGACCAGCAGCGCATTCACCCGCTTCACATACGCCGCCGGATCGGCCGGCAGGCCACCTTCGGCCAACAGTGCCTGGTCAAACAGGATGTGGGCCAGGTCATTGAAGTGGACTGAGCCGTCGAGCTTTTTCACCAGCGCGTGTTCGGCGTTGACTTCCAGCACCGGCTTCATGTCGGGCGCAGACTGGCCGGCTTGTTTGAGCATGCGCGCCAGCTGGGTGCTCATGCCGTGGTCTTGCACCACCAGGCAGGCCGGGCTGTCGACCAGGCGGGTGGTCACACGCACGTCTTCGGCTTTTTCTTTCAGTGCTTCTTTCAGCTTGGCCAGCAGGGGCTTGAACACTTCGGCGGCATCTTCGGCGGCTTTTTTCTCGGCTTCGTCTTGCAGCTTGCCCAGGTCCACCGCGCCCTTGGCGACGGACTGCATGGGCGTGCCGTCAAAGTCGTGCAGGTAGTTCAGCGCCCACTCGTCTACGCGGTCGGTCATCAGCAGCACTTCGATGCCCTTTTTCTTGAACACTTCGAGCTGCGGGCTGTTCTTGGCGGCGGCCAGCGTGTCGGCGGTGATGTAGTAGATGGCCTCCTGGCCCTCTTTCATGCGCGCCTTGTAGTCGGCCAGCGACACGCTCACGGCGTCGGTGGTGCTGGAGGCAAAGCGCAGCAGCTTGGCCAGCCGCTCTTTGTTGGCAAAGTCTTCGCCCAGGCCTTCTTTGAGCACGGCACCAAATTCGGCGTAAAACTTGCTGTATTTGCCGACGTTGGCCTCGGCTTGGGCTTTTTCTTCGGCGTTCAGGACGTCGGTGACACCATCGGCACTGGCTTCTGGCAACTTGTCATGCTGGGCCAGGTCTTCCAGCATGGAGAGCACCCGTTTGGTGCAGCCGTCGCGAATGGCTTTCACGTCGCGGCTTTCTTGCAGCAATTCGCGGCTCACGTTCAGGGGCAGGTCGGCAGAGTCCACCACGCCTTTCACAAACCGCAGGTAAGAGGGCAGCAGCGCTTCGGCGTCGTCCATGATGAACACGCGCTTCACGTAGAGCTTGAGGCCGCCTTTTTTGTCGCGGTTCCACAAATCCATGGGCGCTTTTGCGGGCAAGTACAGCAACTGGGTGTATTCGGTGCTGCCTTCCACGCGGTTGTGCGTGTGGGCCAGGGGCGCTTCAAAGTCGTGGCTGATTTGTTTGTAAAAGTCGTTGTATTGCTCTTGGGTAATGTCTTTCTTGGCGCGCGCCCAAATGGCGTTGGCCTTGTTGACACTTTCCCACTCGCCGGTCTTGACCATTGCGCCCGGCTGGCGGCCGCCGTTTTCGTCCGACGGGTTAATCAGCTCGCCGTCTTTCCACTCTTCCTTTTCCATCAGGATGGGCAGGCTGATGTGGTCGGAGTATTTGCTGATGATGCCCTTGACCTTCCAGGCTTGGGTGTAGTCCTGGGCGTCGTCACGCAGGTGCAGGATGACGCTGGTGCCGCGCGCCGGGCGGGTAATGGTTTCCACCTCAAAGTCGCCGGCGCCGCCACTTACCCAGCGCACGCCTTCGTTTTCCTTCATGCCGGCGCGGCGCGATTCCACGGTTATCTTGTCGGCGACGATAAAGCCGGAGTAAAAGCCCACGCCAAACTGGCCGATGAGCTGGGAGTCGGCCTTCTGGTCGCCGCTGAGTTTGCTCACAAAGTCTTTGGTGCCGCTCTTGGCAATGGTGCCCAGGTGGTCAATGGCCTCTTGCGCGCTCATGCCAATGCCGTTGTCGGTGATGGTCAGGGTTTTGGCAACCGAATCCAACGTGACCTTGACCTTGAGTTCGGCGTCGTTCTCGTACAGGCCGCCGTCGTTAATGGCTTCAAAGCGCAACTTGTCGCAGGCGTCCGATGCATTGGAAATCAGCTCGCGCACGAAGATTTCCTTGTTGGAGTACAGTGAATGCGTCACCAAGTGCAGCAACTGTGCAACTTCGGCCTGAAAGGAAAGGGTTTGTTTGCTCATGGGAATGGAAAACCTCTACAAATGGATACGCAGCGCCACATCAACGCCACGCGAAGCCCCTAATTATGGGCGAGGGTGCTTGAATTCAAGGGTGTTGCCTCTATGCTTGGGCATTGAAACAAACCACCCAAGCCCCACATGCTGGGCTGGGTAAAAGGAAATTGCATAAAAAGCGCTGCAGGGAACCGATATGAGTTTTTTCAAGCCATCCAAACCCGCCCCTGTGGCGACACCCCGGAGTGCACGTTCTGCGTCCACCGTGCCAGCCGGTGCCCTGTTTGATCCTCCGCCACTGCCTGAGGTGAAGGAGAGCGACTCCGATACCTCCTGGGCCCTGTGGGAGGACAGTGTTCAATCGCAAAACCCCGAGCTCGACGCCCAGGCCGACATGGACACCGTGCCCATGCCACTGGCAGAAGAACCAGCGGAAAAGCCCGGGCGCTGACAGGACCGGTGCTGCTGCGGCCGGTGCCAGTGGCCACAGGCGTGGCGCGCGGTGGCGTTCGCGGTGCTGCAGGTCAAAATTTTTCGTGCGGCGCCAGGTAGCGCCATTGCCCCACAGGCAGGTTGCCCAGCATCACGCGGCCAACGCGCACGCGCTTCAAGCCCACCACCTTCAAGCCCACCAGTTCACACATGCGCCGGATCTGGCGTTTTTTGCCCTCGGTCAGCACAAAGCGCAGTTGCTCGGGGTTTTGCCACTCCACCTTGGCGGGTTTGAGGGCCTGGCCATCCAGGCTCAGGCCGTGGCGCAAGCGCGCCAGCATGGCGGGGGGGAAGGCCGATTGCACGTCGCTGGTGATGGGGTCGTCATCGTCAATGCGGCTGAGTTGCTGCGGTGCAGCCGGTGTTGCCGGGTGCACGCTGCTGGCGTTGCCTTTGGAGGGCACGCGCAGCGGGGCGTGGGTGGCGGCGGCCGATGTGGCGGCGGCCGGGTTGGCCACACCCGTGTAAGCCACGCGCACCAGGTATTCTTTCTCCATCACCGCATCTTCGCCAATCAGCTGGCGCGCCACCCGGCCGTCTTGTGTCAGCACCAGCAGGCCGGTGGAATCAATGTCCAGCCGCCCGGCGGGCACCAGGCTTTTGAGCTGGCTGGGGTGGAAGAAAAAGCGCGCGTTGTCTTCCACCCAGCGGTTCTGCGGCTGCACCAGGGTGATGGCGGGTTCGTGCCCATCTTCGGCCTGGCCGCTCACCAGCCCCAGCGGCTTGTTGATGAGGATGGTGACCTGGTTGGCCTGCTGCCCTTGCGCCTGTTTGGTGACCTCGATGCGCGCGTCGGGCTTGATTTGCATGCCCATTTGGGCCACCTGGCCATTCACCTTGACCCAGCCCTTGGCAATCCAGTCGTCCGCCTCGCGCCGCGAGGCCATGCCGAGCTCGGCCATGCGCTTGTTCAGGCGCACCGTGCCGTTGGCGCCATGGGCGGCGGTATTGGTTTGCCCGGTGGGGATGGGCGCGCGGGTGGGAGCGCCTGTGCGGGCAGGGGCGTGGACGGTACCCGCGGCGGGCGGCGGCGCGCGGCGGAAGGTGGGCGTGGGTTTGCTGCTGTCAGGTGGGGCGGTCATTTTGCTATATCTTTTGTAGCTGCTTGCGCACATTTTACGGGCGCAATTGCCGTTTTTTGTTGACTTCTCCAATGCCACGGGTATGGGTGGAGATTGGCCAGCATCGCCTGCAGGCTGCGCTGCACCGCGCGTGCCGGATTTTTGCGTGCACATCGGCAGCATGTGCTTTCAAGGACCATCCTCTTGTCTTTGTGGGCCAAATGGTAGATGCATTACTTATCCGACGGCTAAATTTCCTACACTAACTTCAGTGTCTTGTCATCGGTAAAAACAATGACAAGTCGCAAACAACAGATTCAGGGTCGGGGGGGAACCGCAACTCAAATGGGACATGCATTTTGGTGGGTTTGTGTCGTAGTGGCCCCTATTTGGTTCGTCCAATTGAGGCTATTACCACGTAAGAGCGCACAACTCTTTTTCGTCTGTGCTGGGTATGCAGCTTTGATCACAACAGCGGCATGGCATTTCTGGCTATACGAGTTATTTGGCAATCTTCTCTTAACTTGGGTAATTACGTTCGTTGGGGTAACAACGTTCATCTTTGTGTATGGCAAGTTCCCCGACATGAAAGATGGCTGATGTCCATCTGACGGAGGGCTAGTCACCGGTACCTCATACGGTGCCGCAGGACGGCCCGCCCATGCTGATTGAAAACTATTAATGAATGGATGTCTCATGCTAGCGACTGCGTTTTCAGTGTTTCTTCTTCAGCCGCGCCCTTTTGCGTGCTACACGTTCCCGCGCTGGCAGTCTGCGCTGGTCATTACGCTCATTGGCGTGTTGATGGGCCTTGACCCCGGTTGGCGGGCCGTGCCGCCCGATGCGCCGCCGGGCATGGCCGTGCCGCCACTGTGGGCTGCGGTCGGTATCAGCATGGTCTTGATTTGGCTGGGATTTCTGGTTGTTCTGGGGGTGCTGCGCTGGTGGCTGAAGCGTGGACAGCGCTGGGATGGTCAAGGCGATTTGTTTAACCTGGTGGCCGCGTCGTGGCTGGTGGTAGATGTGTTGGGCACGGGGCTGGTGGCGCTGGGTGTTCCCTTGTTATGGACGCTGCCGTTGTGGCTGTATTCCGTGTTCGTGGGCGCAAAAGCGCTGTCCGCTGGGGTGCCCAAGGCCAGCGTGGGGTACAGCCTTGGCGGTATCGTCAGCAGCATTATTGTGGTCATCATCGTCTCCAGCCTGGTTATGGGCTTTGCTGGTTTTGCAATGGCCGTACTGAGCGGTGTGCCGCCCGTGGCACGGTAAAGCGGTTTGCCATTGCGGGCACCGCTTGTGCAGTGCCTCCGTGTGGTGTAACCATGCCCAAGGGGTGCTCTTTGGCGCCTGCGCGGCAAGTTTCTCGCTGTATTCCCGCGCGCGATGGCATTGCGTTGCATGCCGATTTCTTCAGCAAAACACCGCACCGCCAGACCGCCCGAGCCGTGGAACAGTTGAGCGTGCGCCACCTGCCGTGACGGCGTTTTCACCACATTTGCTATTGTTTTAGTAGCTGGTTGTGCACAATGGACGTGCGCAAACGCCCTATTTGGCCGACAACCCTGTGGGGCTTGCGCTGGCCGGGCTCGTGCCGGTGTATCCGTCTGGTAACCAGGGTTCTACCGATCGTCGGAAATGCCGACCTGCAGATACCCATATGCACTGGTCAAGCAAGCCATTCGGTGATTAAATGAACTCGCAAGCGGATTTTGAACCCAACACAAACCAGCGTTGCCGCACCCGCGCCGCACGCTGGATGGACGCAGGAGGCCCTATGGACGCTATTGGCAACTTTGTGGCACGCTACGCGCGCAGCCGCGAGGAAGAACTCACCATCGACGAGTATCTGGCCGAGTGCAAACGCCAGCCCATGGCGTATGCCACCGCCGCCGAACGCATGCTGGCGGCAATCGGTGAACCCGAATTGGTGGACACCCGCAACGACCCCCGCCTGTCGCGCCTGTTTGCCAACAAGGTCATCAAACGCTACCCCGCCTTTGCCGAGTTTTACGGCATGGAGGACGCCATCGAGCAGGTGGTGAGTTACTTCCGCCACGCCGCGCAGGGGCTGGAAGAACGCAAACAAATTTTGTACCTGCTGGGCCCGGTGGGTGGGGGCAAAAGCTCCATTGCCGAGCGCCTCAAAGCCCTGATGCAAAAGGTGCCGTTCTACGCACTCAAAGGCTCGCCCGTCAACGAAACGCCGCTGGCCCTGTTCGACCCGCTGGAAGACGGCCCCTTGTTGCAAGAAAACTTCGGCATACCATCGCGTTACCTCAATCGTGTCCTGTCGCCCTGGGCCGTGAAGCGGCTGGACGAGTTTGGTGGCGACATTCGCCAGTTCAAGGTGGTCAAGCGTTACCCCAGCATCTTGAAACAGGTGGGCATTGCCAAGACCGAGCCGGGTGACGAGAACAACCAGGACATCAGCTCGCTGGTGGGCAAGGTCGATATCCGCAAGCTCGAGAGCTTTGCCCAGGACGATACCGACGCCTACAGCTACTCGGGCGGCCTGTGCCTGGCCAACCAGGGTCTGCTGGAGTTTGTGGAGATGTTCAAGGCTCCCATCAAGGTGCTGCACCCCTTGCTGACGGCCACACAAGAGGGCAATTACAAGGGCACCGAAGGTTTTGGCGCCATACCGTTTGACGGCGTGGTGCTGGCCCACAGCAACGAGAGCGAGTGGAAGAGTTTTCGCAACAACAAGAACAACGAAGCGTTTTTGGACCGCATCTACATCGTCAAGGTACCTTACAGCCTGCGGGTGAGCGAAGAGATGCGCATTTACGAAAAGCTGATTCGCGATTCGTCTTTGGGCGCCGCCAAGTGCGCCCCGGGCACGCTGAAGATGATGAGCCAGTTTGCGGTGCTCACACGACTGAAAGAGCCCGAGAACTCCAGTATCTTCAGCAAGATGCAGGTCTACGATGGCGAAAGCCTGAAAGACACCGACCCCCGCGCCAAGAGTTACCAGGAGTACCGCGACTACGCCGGCGTGGACGAAGGCATGAGCGGCATCTCCACGCGCTTTGCGTTCAAGATTCTGTCCAAGGTGTTCAACTTTGACAGTGCCGAGGTGGCCGCCAACCCGGTGCACCTGATGTATGTGCTGGAGCAGCAGATTGAGCGCGAGCAGTTCCCGGCCGAGCTGGAGGCCAAATACACGGGCTTCATCAAGGAATACTTGGCTCCGCGTTATGCCGAATTCATTGGCAAAGAAATCCAGACCGCGTACCTGGAGAGTTACAGCGAATACGGCCAGAACATTTTTGACCGTTACGTCACCTACGCCGACTACTGGATTCAGGACAACGAGTACCGCGACACCGACACCGGCGAGGTGTTTGACCGCAGCGCGCTCAATGCCGAGCTGGAGAAGATCGAAAAGCCGGCGGGTATTGCCAACCCCAAGGATTTCCGCAACGAGATCGTCAACTTTGTATTGCGTGCGCGGGCCAACAACCAGGGCAACAACCCCAGCTGGACCAGCTACGAAAAATTGCGCTTGGTGATCGAGAAAAAGATGTTCTCCAACACCGAGGAGTTGTTGCCTGTGATCAGCTTCAACGCCAAGGCCAGTGCCGACGAGGCGCGCAAGCACGAAGACTTTGTCACCCGTATGGTGGACAAAGGCTACACCTCCAAACAGGTGCGGCTGCTGTGTGAGTGGTATTTGCGGGTGCGCAAAAGTTCATAAACGGTGAAGTGCCATGGCAATGCAAATCATTGACCGACGGCTCGCTGGCAAGAACAAGTCCATAGGCAACCGCGAGCGCTTCATACGCCGCTACAAAGAGCAGATTGGCGAGGCGGTGCGCCGGGCAGTGTCGGGGCGCGGCATACGCGATATGGAGCAGGCTGAAAACATCAGCATTCCCAAAAAAGACATCAGCGAACCCATTTTTCACCACGGCCAGGGCGGCGTGCGCGACACGGTTCACCCCGGCAACAAAGACCATGTGCGCGGTGACAAAATTGCGCGCCCCAAGGGCGGCAGCGGCAGTGGTTCACAGGCCAGTGATTCAGGTGAAGGCGAAGACGACTTCACCTTCACCCTGAGCAAAGAAGAGTTCATGCAACTTTTCTTTGAAGACCTGGCCTTGCCGCACTTGGTGCGCACCCAAATCGGCGACAACCCCGAATGGAAGAGCCACCGTGCCGGGTTCAGTGTGGATGGCACGCCCAACAACCTGTCGGTGGTGCGCTCCATGCGCGGTGCGCTGGGGCGGCGCATTGCCCTGGGCAATGCGCCTAGGCGCGAGCTGGAGGAAAAGAAGGCCCTGCTGGCCCAGTTGATGCGACTGGGCGTGGAGAGCGACCCCGAGATCGTCGCCTTGCAAGAGCACATTGCTGCGCTGGAGCGGCGTTTGCAGCGCATTCCGTTTCTGGACCCGATCGACCTGCGTTTTCGCCGCCGCGTGCGGGTGCCGGTGCCCAGCAGCAAAGCGGTGATGTTTTGCCTGATGGATGTATCGGGCTCCATGGACCAGGAGCGCAAGGATTTGTCCAAGCGTTTTTTTGTGCTGCTGTACCTGTTTTTGACACGGCACTACGAAAAAATCGACATTGTTTTCATCCGCCACCACACCCAGGCGCAAGAGGTGGATGAAGACACGTTTTTCCATGCAACGGAGAGTGGTGGCACGGTGGTCAGCAGCGCCCTGGTGCTGATGGCTGAAATCATGCAGGCGCGTTACCCCAGTGGCGAGTGGAATATTTATGGTGCACAGGCCAGCGATGGCGACAACTTCACCAATGACAGTGGCAACTGTCGCGATTTGTTGATCGAAAAAATCCTGCCATTGGTGCGCTACTTTGCCTATGTGCAAGTGGCGGAGGAAGAGCAAAGCCTGTGGCAGGAATACCTGCGCCTGCAAGAGGAGTGCGCCCACTTTGCCATGCGCAAGGTGTCTTCTGCGGACCAGATTTACCCCGTGTTCAGGGACCTTTTCAAGAAGGAAGGGGAGCACACATGAGTGGTGTTTTGCCGCCCGATGGTGTGGATCGCCGCCGCAGTGAGAATTTGTGGCGCGTACCCAGCACCGGTGACCGCCGACCGCGCGTGAAGCTGCTCGCCCCGCGCCCGGCAACCGTGCGCGCCGCGCAACCACTGCCCGACCCCAGTGACTGGACGTTTGAGCTGATCGAGCGTTACCACGACGTGATTCGCCAGACGGCCGAGCGCTATGGGCTGGATACCTACCCCAATCAACTGGAGATCATCACCGCCGAGCAGATGATGGACGCCTACGCCAGCGTGGGCATGCCGGTCAACTACCGCCACTGGAGCTACGGCAAGGAGTTCATCAGCACCGAGCGCCGGTACCGCCGGGGCCACATGGGGCTGGCGTACGAAATCGTTATCAACTCCAACCCCTGCATCAGTTACCTGATGGAAGAAAACACCACCGCCATGCAGGCGCTGGTGATTGCCCACGCGGCCTACGGGCACAACAGTTTCTTCAAGGGCAACTACCTGTTTCGCATGTGGACCGATGCCTCCAGCATCATCGACTACCTGCTGTACTCGCGCCGCTTTGTGGCCGAGTGTGAAGAGCGCCATGGCGAGCAGGCCGTGGAGGCGGTGATTGATTCGTGCCACGCACTGGCCAACTACGGGGTAGACCGCTATCGCCGCCCGGCCAAGCGTCCGTTGGCGCGGGAAATGCTGGAGCGCAAGGAGCGCGAGGTGCATGCCCAGCGCCAGGTCAACGAGTTGTGGCGCACCCTGCCGGTGAAGGAAGACAAGGCCGGAGGCCCCTTGGCGGCCGAGCGCTTTCCCAAGGAACCGCAGGAAAACCTGCTGTATTTCATCGAAAAAAATTCCCCGCTGCTGGAGCCCTGGCAGCGCGAAATTGTGCGCATTGTGCGCAAGATCGCCCAGTATTTTTACCCGCAGCGCCAAACGCAGGTGATGAACGAAGGTTGGGCCACGTTCTGGCACCATCGGTTGCTCAACACTCTGTACGACGATGGCCATTTGAGCAACGGCGTCATGCTGGAGTGGCTTACCTCCCACACCAACGTCATCTACCAGCCACCGGTGGGGCACCGGGCCTACAGCGGCATCAACCCCTACGCGCTGGGTTTTGCCATGTACACCGACATCCGGCGCATTTGCGAGGCCCCCACTGCGGAAGACCGAGAATGGTTTCCCGACATTGCCGGTGCACCGTGGCTGCCCACGTTGGACCACGCCATGCGCAACTTCAAGGACGAAAGTTTCATCGGCCAGTTCTTGAGCCCCAAACTCATACGCGACATGCACCTGTTCGCCATCCACGACGATGAAGCCCTGCACGAGCTGGAGGTGAGCGACATCCACGACGACGCGGGCTACCAGCGCGTGCGCCAGGCCCTGTCGCGCCAGTACGACCTGGGCACCCGCGAGCCCAATATCCAGGTGTGGGACGTGAACCTGCGCGGCGACCGCACCCTGATCCTGCGCCACACCCAGTACCAGGGCCGCCCGCTGGGGGATGAAACACTGGAGGTGCTCAAACACGTGGCGCGGCTGTGGGGCTTTGGCGTGGATCTGGACAGCGTTGACGCGGCTGGGGACGTCACCAAGCACTGGGGCGTGTCCAGTCCCACCTGATGCCGGGTTTTGTACCCGCGCAACCAAGGTACGGTGCCAAGGCCCTGCGCCCCCGAAAAGGGAAAACACCTAGGTCGTAGTTGCGCAAATTTCACCCAAACGGCAACACAGCCTCCAACCCCGGCTTTATATTGCTGGCAGGCGTGCGATCTGTGGTCACACGCGCTGGGGTGGCGCCCCGAGGGCCATCAGGGCAACAAGGATTTGGGATGCAGACCACTTTTCCGCGGCTTCTTATCCAACACGCGAGTGAGCGCCCCCGTGCGCCTGCCATGCGTGAGAAGGCGTACGGTATTTGGCAGCGGTTAACGTGGGCCGATGTGCTGGAGCTGGTGCACCACCTGGCGTGCGGTCTGCACCAGGCCGGTTTGCGCCGGGGTGAACACATGGTAGTGGTGGGGTCCAATCGCCCGCGTTTGTACGCCACCATGCTGGCCGCGCAGGCGCTGGGTGCCATTGCGGTGCCGCTGTACCAGGATGCCGCTGCGGCAGAGTGCATATTCCCCATCAACCAAGCCGATGTGCGTTTTGCCTTGGCCGAAGACCAGGAGCAGGTCGATAAGCTGCTGGAAATTCGCGACCAGTGCCCGCAACTCGATCACATTTACTACGATGATTCGCGCGGACTGCGCAAGTACGATGCGCCCTGTCTGGCGGCGCTGGACGCGCTGCAGGCCACCGGGCGGGTGTTTGCGCAATTGCACCCGGACTTCTTTCTTGCCGAGGTTCACAAGGCACAGCCCGGCGATGTGGCGGCCCTGTTTTTTACCTCTGGCACCACAGGCATCCCCAAGGGAGTGGTACACACCCATTATTCACTGCTCAACCGCGCGCGCGTGGGGGCTGACTTTGACACGTTGACGCACTGCGAAGAAGTGCTGGCCTACTTGCCGCCGGCGTGGATTGGGCAAAACATCTTCAGCTACGCCCAGTGGCTGGCCTGCGGTTATGTGGTGAACTGCCCGGAGTCGGCTGCCACGGTGGGTATTGACATGAAGGAAATAGGGCCGACCTATTACTTTGCACCACCCCGGATTTTTGAGGGCCTGCTCACCAGCGTGCTGATCCGCATGGAGGATGCGGGCTCGCTCAAGCGCGGCATGTTCCATTACTTCATGGGCGTGGCCAAGCGGGTTGGCCCGGCGCGGACGGGTGGCACACCGGTCGCACTGGCCGATCGCCTGTTGTACGCGTTGGGCAATCTGTGCGTGTACGGCCCTTTGCGCAACACGCTGGGTTTGAGCCGTGTGCGTGTGGCCTACACGGCTGGCGAGGCCATTGGGCCGGATTTGTTCTCGTTCTTTCGCTCCATCGGCATCAACCTCAAACAGCTGTATGGCTCCACCGAGACCGCTGTGTTCGTCTGCCTGCAGCCCGACGCGCAAGCGCGTGCCGATACGGTGGGTGTGCCCTGCGAGGGCGTGGAGATCAAGGTGGCCGATAACGGCGAGATACTGGTCAAGTCGCCGGGGCTGCTCAAGGAATATTACAAAAACCCGTCGGCCACGGCGGAGGTGATGGGCCAGGGCGGTTGGTACCACACCAGCGATGCCGGATTTATCGACGCCCATGGCCACCTCAAGATCATCGACCGCGTGAAAGATGTGGGGCGCATCCAGGGTGGCGCCAATGATGGCGCCCTGTTCGCGCCCAAGTACGTGGAGAACAAGCTCAAATTCTTCCCGCACATCAAAGAAGCGGTGGCCTACGGTGATGGCCGTGACCGGGTGTGTGTGTTCATCAATATCGATTTTGATGCCGTTGGCAACTGGGCTGAGCGGCGCAACTTGCCCTATGCGGGCTACACCGACCTGGCGCAAAAACCCGAGGTCTACCAGCTGATAAAGACGTGTGTGGAGCAAGTCAATGCCGACCTGAGCGCAGACGTGTTGCTGGCGGGCAGCCAGATTAGCCGCTTCCTGATTCTGCACAAGGAGCTGGACGCCGATGACGGCGAGTTGACCCGTACCAACAAGGTCCGCCGTGGCTTCATTGCGGAGCGTTACAGCGTGCTGGTGGAAGCGCTGTACGCGGGCCGGACGGAGCAGTTCATTGAAACCCAGGTCCGGTTTGAAGATGGTCGCACCGGCACGGTGTGTGCCACGCTGCGTATGGAAGACGCGAAAACCTTTGCACCGGTGAAGGTGGCGGCATGACGGTCACACCGCAGCACAACGAAACCCTGCGTGCAGCAGGGCCGTCCTCGCATGAGTCCGTCGGGGGCAAGACAATCGGGGATGCCATTTTGGAGGTTCAAAACATATCGTTGCGTTTTGGCGGCGTGAAGGCACTGACCGACATTTCGTTTGATGTGCGTGCGCACGAAATCCGCGCCATCATCGGCCCCAACGGTGCGGGCAAAAGCTCCCTGCTCAATTGCATCAACGGGGTCTACACGCCGCAGCAAGGCTCCATCACCTTCAAGGGCGAATCCTTCCGTCACATGAACAGCCACCAGGTGGCGGTGATGGGTGTGGCACGCACCTTCCAGAACCTGGCGCTGTTCAAGGGCATGAGTGTGCTGGACAACATCATGACCGGGCGCAACCTCAAGATCAAAAGCAACATCTTGCTGCAGGCGCTGCGCTGGGGCCCGGCCGAGCGCGAGGAAATCATGCACCGCGAGGCGGTGGAGCGCATCATCGACTTTCTGGAAATCCAGCCCTGGCGCAAGACTCCCGTGGGCCAGCTGCCCTACGGTTTGCAAAAGCGCGTCGACCTGGGAAGGGCGCTGGCGATGGAACCCCAGTTGCTGTTGCTGGACGAACCCATGGCCGGCATGAACGTCGAAGAAAAGCAGGACATGTGCCGTTTTGTGCTGGATGTGAACGATGAGTTTGGCACCACGGTGGTGTTGATCGAGCACGACATGGGTGTGGTGATGGACATCAGCGACCGCGTGGTGGTGCTGGACTATGGCAAGAAGATTGGCGATGGCACTGCGCACGCCGTGCGCAATAGCCCCGATGTGATCAGCGCGTATCTGGGCACCCACTATTGAACGCAATGGCCATGGCATTTTTTCTTGAAACCCTGCTCGGTGGCCTGATGGCGGGGATGTTGTATGCGCTGGTGGCGCTGGGTTTTGTGCTGATCTTCAAGGCCTCGGGTGTCTTGAATTTCGCACAGGGTGCCATGGTGCTGTTTGCCGCGCTGGCCATGGCACGGTTTTCGCAATGGGCGACCACCCACTTGGGTATCAGCAATCCGCTGGTGGCCAATCTGCTGGCTTTCGTCGGGGCGGGCCTGGTCATGTGTGGCGTGGCCTTTTGTGTGGAGCGCCTGGTGCTGCGCCACCTGGTCAACCAGGAGGCCACCACGCTGTTGATGGCCACGCTGGGCATCACCTATTTTCTGGAAGGCTTGGGCCAAAGCCTGTTTGGCAGCAGCATTTACAAAATTGACATCGGTATGCCCAAAGACCCGGTGATGGTTTTGGAAAGCACGTTTGAAGGCGGTCTTTTGGTCAACAAGGAAGACCTTTACGCGGCCCTGATTGCCGCCACCATGGTGGCGTTGCTCAGCCTGTTCTTCCAAAAACCGCCACCGGCCGCGCCCTGCGTGCGGTGGCCGATGACCATCAGGCGGCGCAAAGCATTGGCATTGCGCTGGGCCGCATCTGGGTCATTGTGTGGTGTGTGGCGGGCGTGGTGGCCTTGGTGGCCGGCATGATTTGGGGCAGCAAGCTGGGCGTGCAGTTTTCGCTCACCACCGTGGCCCTGCGGGCTTTGCCGGTGGTGATTTTGGGGGGCTTGACCTCGGTGCCCGGCGCTATTGTGGGTGGGCTGATTATTGGGGTGGGGGAGAAACTGTCCGAGGTGTACCTGGGCCCGTATGTGGGTGGGGGTATCGAGATCTGGTTTGCCTATGTGCTGGCGCTGGGTTTTTTGTTGATTCGCCCGCAAGGTATTTTTGGTGAAAAGATCATTGACCGTGTGTGACATGCATTTTTGCCCCCTGCGGCGTTCCTGTCCGGTCCCGGTTCCGCTTGCTGTGGTGGGCCATGCCCTTGGCCTCATAACTCGCTGCGCTCGCCGAAATCGGCCAATGGCATGGCCCACCGCAGCAAGCTGCGCGCCGCCTGCGGTGCGGGGTGGCTGGGATACCGATTGAGAGGCAACGGTGTTTTACAGAGAAAACGGTCAATTCAAAACCAGCTACCGGGCAGACCAGCAGTTATTTCCCGTTGCGCAAGATCGTTATGCAATGGGCGCGCTGCTGCTGTGTGCCTTTGGCGTGGTGCCTGCGCTGGCCAGCGACTACTGGTTGACCAACATCCTGATTCCGTTCCTGATTTTTTCCCTGGCCGCCATCGGGGTCAACATTCTGGTGGGCTATTGCGGCCAAATCTCGCTGGGCTCGGGCGCCTTTATGGCAGTGGGGGCTTACGCGGCCTACAACTTCTTTGTGCGCATGGAGGGCATACCCCTGGTGCTGGCACTGGTGCTGGGTGGTGTGTGTGCCATGCTGTTTGGTGTGTTGTTCGGGCTGCCCAGCCTGCGCGTCAAAGGCCTGTACCTGGCCGTGGCCACTTTGGCGGCGCAGTTTTTTGCCGACTGGATGTTCCTGCGTATTCCCTGGTTTACCAACCACTCCCCGTCGGGCTCGGTGTCGGTGTCCAATCTGCAGGTTGCGGGTTTGGCGCTGGACAACCCTTTGGCCAAGTACCTGTTTTGCCTGACCGTGCTGGCGGTGATCGCCCTTGTGGCCAAGAACCTGGTGCGCGGTGCGGTGGGGCGTGAGTGGATGGCGATCAGGGACATGGACGTGGCTGCCGCGGTGATTGGCATCCGGCCCATGTACGCCAAATTGAGCGCATTTGCCGTCAGCTCTTTCATCATCGGTGTGGCGGGTGCGTTGTGGGCGTTTATTTACCTGGGGGCGTGGGAACCGGCCGCTTTTTCAGTGGACCAGTCGTTCAAGCTGCTGTTCATGGTCATTATTGGCGGCATGGGCGCCATTTCCGGGGCGTTTTGGGGTGCCGCTTTTATGGTGCTGTTGCCCATTTTTTTGAGCCAGTTTTTACCGCTTCTGGCGCGCTGGGTCGGGCTGGAAATGTCCACCGCCGGTGTGTCGCATGCCGAACTGATGCTGTTTGGCGGGCTGATTGTCTGGTTTTTGATTGTTGAGCCGTATGGCCTGGCCAAGTTGTGGGCCGTGGCCAGACAGAAGTTGCGCCTGTGGCCCTTTCCGCATTAAGGTACCCATTCTTGATGTCACTCTCGCTTGCATTTTGAAGAACCGGAGAAAACCATGAAACTTCGCAAACACGTTTGGACGGCCTTGTTGCTGGGGGCTGCGGTATCCCTGGTGGCGGGGGGCAGCGCCTGGGCACAGGCCAAGGAGCAATACATCCCGGTGCTGTCTTACCGCACCGGCCCGTACGCCCCCAACGGCGTGCCATGGGCCAACGGGTATCTGGATTACATCAAGCTCACCAATGCGCGCGGGGGAATCAACGGGGTCAAACTGGTGTTTGAAGAATGCGAAACCGGCTATGACACCGCGCGCAGCGTGGAGTGTTATGAACGCCTCAAGGGCAAGGGCGCCTCCTTTGTGCAGCCCCTGTCCACCGGTGCCACCTTTGCCATTACCGAAAAAGCCCCGGTCGACAAAATTGCCGTGGTGACCGTGGGTTATGGCCGCAGCGAGAGTGCCGATGGCACCGTGTTCAAGTGGAATTTTCCGCTGGCGGGCACCTACTGGGTGGCGGCCGATGCCATCGTGCAGGCCATTGCCAAAAAAGAGGGGGGGCTGGACAAACTCAAAGGCAAAAAGTTGGCCTTGGTGTACCACGACAGCCCGTTTGGCAAGGAGCCCATCGCCTTGCTGCAGGAGCGTGCCGCCATGCATGGCTTTAGCCTGCAGCTGTTGCCGGTGACGGCGCCCGGCGTGGAACAAAAGGCCACCTGGCTGCAGGTGCGCCAGAACCGGCCCGACTACACCTTGCTGTGGGGCTGGGGCGTGATGAACTCTACCGCCATCAAAGAGGCGCAGGCCACCGGCTACCCGCGCGAGAAGATGTATGGCGTGTGGTGGGCCGGTGCCGAGCCCGACGTGAAAGACGTGGCCGACGGCGCCAAGGGCTACAACGCCGTCACCATGCAGCACGGTGCGGAGCCACAGGCCAAGGTGGTCAAAGACATTGTGGCCCTGGTGCACGACAAGGGGCAGGGCACCGGCCCCAAAGAGGAATTGGGCCAGGTGCTGTACATGCGCGGTGCCATGAGCGCCATGCTGGCGCTGGAAGGTATTCGCGCCGCGCAAGAGCGCTTTGGCAAGGGCAAGGTCATGAGCGGGGAACACGTGCGCTGGGGTTTGGAAAATCTGAACCTGACGCAAGCCAAGCTCGATGCATTGGGCTTTGCCGGGGTGATGCGCCCCATCAGCACCTCGTGTGTGGACCACATGGGGGCCTCGTGGGCCCGTATCCACACCTGGGATGGCAAGGCCTGGAAGTTCACCTCCGACTGGTTGCAGGGCGATGAGCAGATCATCAAGCCGCTGGTCAAGTCCACCGCCGCCAAGTACGCAGCCGACAAAAAGCTCACCCCGCGCACGCCGGCGGACTGCCAATCCTGATTCGCTGCGCGAATCAGGATTGGCATTTGCCTGTATTGACGTTCCCCTCCCCAACCCCTCCGCAAGGAGGGGACGCTCCGGGGTGACGGAGCAGTCAATCGACAGCCTTGTTGAGTGCAGGGCCGCCGATTGGCAAAGGCAAACCTATGGACACGAAGACAATTGTTCTCAACGTGAATGGCATCGAGGTCATTTACAACCACGTCATCCTGGTGCTCAAGGGCGTGTCGCTGCAGGTGCCCGAGGGCGGCATTGTGGCGCTTCTGGGAGGCAATGGCGCGGGCAAAACCACCACGCTGCGCGCCATTTCCAACCTGCTGGCGGGGGAGCGTGGCGCGGTGACCAAAGGCAGCATTGCGCTGCGTGGTGAGTGCATCGAAAACCTGAGTCCGGCCGACCTGGTGCAGCGCGGTGTGGTGCAGGTGATGGAGGGGCGGCACTGCTTTGCCCACCTGACGATTGAAGAAAACCTGCTCACCGGCGGCTACACGCGCAAAAACAAGGCCGAGGTGGCCCGCAACCTGGAGAAGGTGTACAGCTACTTCCCGTGCCTCAAGTCCCGGCGCACCGCGCAGGCGGCCTACACCTCGGGCGGCGAGCAGCAAATGTGCGCCATTGGACGTGCGCTCATGACCAACCCCAGCCTGGTGCTGCTGGACGAGCCCTCCATGGGGCTGGCGCCGCAAATCGTGGAAGAGCTGTTTGGCATCGTCAAAGACCTGAATCAGAAGGAAGGGGTCACATTTTTGCTGGCCGAGCAGAACACCCACATGGCCCTGCAGTGCGCCGACTACGGCTACATCATGGAGTCGGGCCGTGTGGTGATGGATGGCGCCGCCGCCGACCTGCGCAGCAATGAAGACGTGAAAGAGTTCTACCTGGGCATGGGCTGCGGTGATGCGGGTGGGCGCAAGAGCTTCAAAGACGGCAAAAGCTACAAACGCCGCAAGCGCTGGCTGGCCTGATGGCGCGGAAGTTAGGCATTATTTACGCCTTTTGCGCAGGCAGGGCAAGCGCAGGCAGCTCACTTATTGATAGCAAATTGTGCATCCCCAGACGGCCCCCATGGGCCCTGTTCTGAATGCGCTGGATGCACACGTCCACTGGCACAGCGTGCAGCGGCATGCACCGCATCCACGGTGCCACCAGGGCGCCAGGGAGAAAAACTACCGGCTGGGCGGCGGGCTCTTCATGCCATATTTGGCCAAAATTTGCGCGACTTCGCCGGATGCCAAACGCTGGCGCAGCGCACGGTTGAAGGTGGCTATTTCTTCCGTATGGGGCGATTTTTTGGACAAACCAAAACAATAGGCAATTTGCTTCACGTCCCCGGCCGGGCTGATCTCGGACAGGTTCATGCTTTTGGTCATCGACAGACCGACATCGCGGTTGATGAATACGGCGGATTGGGGGCCGTAGCCGCCTAGCGAGAGGGTTTTCAGGGCGTCGAAATTGCTCAGTTCCACGTTGACCTTGGTGCTGCTGTCGCCGTCCACCAGCGCAGTGAGCGTAATGGAGGTGCTGGACGGGCCATACACGCCGATGGTCATGCCCTCCAGGCTGCGGGGTGTGGCGTAAGACCAGCCAGAACGCCTGGGGGCAAAAAAACTGTAAGCGGTGCGGATAACCGGGTCGGAGAGCACAAAATCACGCGCTTTTTCGGGCCCATGCAGTATGGAAAAGATGCCGTCCGCCTGCCCGCTCTCGGCCATGGCCAGGGCGCGTCGCCAGGGCATGATGTGCGCGGTGCACGTTATTTTGGCGCCCTTGCAGACGGCCTGGAGCACTTCAACCATGGGTCCCGCCACTTGGCCGTTTTCCTCAAAATTGAAGGGGGGAAATGGCTCGGTCACAAATTGCAGCGGGGCAGCGGCTTGTGCGGCGCCCGCCAAGGCAAAGGCGGTCAGCAGTGTCGCCTATCGAAACCCTACAGGTGCCATCGGCTTCTCCAGTGGTTGTAGCGCGTTGGGGTCTATTCCAATGGGGGCTTAAACACCCCACACAATTTCTTTGTCGGCCTGGTGGCAGCGCTGCAGCATGTCAATAAAGGGCAACGCCCGCTGGCGCAAGGTCACGGAGGGTGGGCGCGGGGGTGGTTCGCCCTGCGCACGGGCCTGTTCAATGCATTGTTGCCAATCGGCTTCGTCCTGGGCAATGGCCGCCTGCAGGGCTGTGATTGCGGCGGGCATGTGCTGGGGCAGCACAATGCCCTTGGTCAGGCTGGCGGGGTCGTCTTTGCCCAGAATGTGAAGAATTTGGCGCCCGTTGGGCTCCAGCATGATCAGGTTGCCCGCTGCGGGGGACTTGAATTTGTACAACATGGTGGCATGGGAGTGCACAGCGGCACGGGTGGTTTTATGATTCGTCTGAGTATGAACCGATTCCATCAACGCGTCTGCCCGCAGGAGAGAGAGCATGTCCAATTTACACATTTTGCGCGAACATGCGCTGGGCTTACCCAAGGCACGCAAAATTGCCTTTGCCTGGGCTGAGCATGTGGAGAGCGAGTTCGGCATGGAGTGCACCTACGAGGAGGGCAACACCGAGGATGTGGTGGCTTTTGTGCGCTCGGGTGTTCACGGCATGTTGCATGTGACGGCCACACGGTTTGAACTCAATGCCAAGTTGGGTTTGCTGCTGGGGGCTTTCAAGGGCCGCATTGAGGCCGAAATCGTCAAAAACCTGGACGATTTGCTGGCGCCCAAAGTGGGTGCGCACGCTGCGGCAGCGGCGGCCAAACACCCGGCCAAAAGAAAATAGCACCCGCAGGTGCTACTGTTTTCATAGCTGCTTGCGCACGCTGGACCTGCGCAAGGGGCCGATTTAGCTCAAAGACTCGATCAGGTCGATGTATTGCTGCATGGCGTCGTCGGTGCTGGTGCCTTTGAGGCCGTTCCATGCGTCCCACTTGGCGCGGCCCACCATGTCGGTAAAGCCGGGTTTTTTCTCGGCGTTGTCGCCGGTGGTGGCCTGTTTGTACAGGGCGTAAATTTTGAGCATGGTGGTGTTGTCGGGGCGCTCGCTCAGGTTCTTGGAATTGGCGGCGGCGGCTTCAAATTGCTTCTTCAGGTTGGCCATGGGGTTCTCCGGTAGGGTTGATGCAAACGCTAGTCTAAGGCGCGTCCAATGAATGGGTTCGCCTTGGCGCTATCTTACGGCGCGTTTAATTGACCAAATGCTGCGGTAGCGCAAAAAGCGTGCGCCCGCATGCGGCTTTGGGGGGCTGTGCGGTGGGCCAATTTCCGCCACACTGGGCGTTTTAGGAGAATCTATGGTTACCCGAGTCAAGCCGCAAGCGGGGGGTGCCCCGGCAAGAAAGAAATCCCGACGCGCCACTCCTGCCGCAGTGCGCCCGCAGGCAGCCCCGGCAAACGAACATGCGGCATCGCACACGGCCTCCGAATTGGCCCACGAGGCGCAAAAAGCGGTCACCGATGCCGTGGTGGGGGTCTTGCATTTGCATGGCGAGCGCATGAGCAAGGTGGACACCGCGTGGTTGCGCATGGATTCCCCGTCTAACTTGATGATGATTGTGGGTGTGCTGGTCATCAAGCCCGCCATTTCGTACGCGGCGCTGCGTGAGCGCCTGGCGTCGCGCATGCGCAAGTACCCGCGTTTTTGCCAGCGGGTCGAAGAAGATGCGGTGGGTGCAACATGGGTGAATGATGCCCACTTTGATATGCGCCACCATCTGGTGGTGGAAACCTTGCACTACACCACCAAGGGCCAGGAGCAGACGGCCTTGCAGGACCGTTTATCCGAACTCACCATGCAGGCACTGGACCGCGCCCACCCCTTGTGGCAATTTCACCTGGTAGAGCACTACCAGGGCGGCAGCGCGCTGTTGGTGCGTATTCACCACTGCATTGCCGACGGTATCGCGCTGATTGCAGTGCTGCAGTCTCTGATGGACGATGGTGTTGCACCACCCGAGCCTGCGCACCACGCACTGCACCACCAGGGTCGGGTGGGTGCCGAAGACTGGGTGGCCGACGCAATGATCAAACCCTTTACGCAGTGGACGGTTAAGGCCATTGATGCCGCTGGGGAGGGTGTGGCGCGCTATTTCGACTGGTGGATCCATCCGCAAAAGGGGGTCGAGGAGAGTCTGCAGAATTCTGCCCACGTGGCGCAACTGGCGGCGCACGCGGTGGGTGACTCGGCCGCGTTGCTGCTGATGCCCGATGATTCGCCGACACGCCTCAAAGGCATACCCGGTCAAACCAAGCGCGTAGCCTGGTGCAAGCCGATTGCGCTGGCCGAGGTGAAAAGTGTGGGCAAGGCGCTGCATTGTTCTGTCAACGACGTGCTGCTCAGTTGCGTGGCGGGCGCCATTGGCGACTACCTGAAGGGCCATGGGGACGATGTTACGGACAAGGAAATTCGCGCCATGATTCCGGTCAACCTGCGCCCCCTGGAAAAGGCCTACCAGCTCGGTAACCACTTTGGCCTGGCACCTTTGGTGCTGCCCATTGGTATCGACAACCCGATTGAGCGGGTGTACGAGGTGCGCAGGCGCATGCAGGGGCTCAAAGGCAGTTTGCAGCCCTTGTTGGCGTTTGGATTATTGGGCGTCGCTGGCTGGATGGCCAAGCCCCTCCAAGATGCCATGCTGAGTCTGTTTTCCAAAAAGACCACGGCGGTCATGACCAATGTGCCCGGGCCGCGCGAAAAAATCAAACTGTGCGGCTGTACGGTGGAGGAGAACCTGGTCTGGGTGCCGCAAAGCGGAACTGTGGGCTTGGGTATTTCGATACTCAGTTATGCCGGTGGTGTGCAGTTTGGGGTGGTAGCAGATGCCACGTTGTGCCCCGATCCGCAAAAAATCATCGACCAGTTTGCGCCCGAGTTTGCCAAACTGTCTACTGTGACTCTGATGCTGCCGTGGGGTGAATGAGCGGTGCGTGGCAGTTGTTGGCGGGGTCAATTCCCCAACATGGTCTGGGCCAGTTCCCGGTCCAGGTGTTCCATGGCATCGCGTGCTTGGGAGTTGGCCGCTTGTTCATACAACTGCGTCGCCTGCGCCATGCCATCATCTCCTTCGAGCATGACCAGGGCGTTGGCGTATTCCATCTGCGCAATGGCCGATTGGGGCGTCAGTGAAAGCGAACGCTGAAACAGGGCCAGACTGACGTCTTTGCGAGCGCCGTAGGTCATGTTGCCAATCAGGGGCCCCACTTTGTCGATCACTTCGGCATGGAATGCCCCCAGGCAGATATGCGCCTCTGCATGCAGAGGGCGCAGCCGGATCGCTTGTTCCAGCGCCAATTTCACCCGTTCACCCACTCCCTGGGCCAGCGCCTTGGCTACGCTGATGCCCTGGCTGTACCGTCCCAGGGCATAGGCCTGCCAGTACTGTGCGCTGGCATCGTCGGGTAACACGGCCGCCTGCGCGGCGGCGCGTTCGGCAACGGTCAGAAACAGGGATAGACGGGTGCGCTCCTTGGATTCCAGGTAATTGGCGTAGATGCAGGTCGCTTTATTGGCCACCGCCAAGCCCGCGGGGCCAATGGCCAGCCCGGCTTCAGCCGCCTCCTGAAATGCGCCACTGTGGTACAGCGCCCATGCGGCGAGCAACCGTTCATCCTGCGGCAAAGGTTCCTGGTCGCCGGCGTGCAGTTGCGCCCACTGCGCAGCGGTGCGCCGCGCGTCAAACGGGTAGTCGCGCGCGTGGGCAAATGTTGTCCAGAAGGCCACAGTGCGGTTCCCGGTACGTGTGGTCAGTGGCTGGCGGGGGCGCCGTACGCATCCACCAGCTTGAGCAAATGGTTGCGCTGACTGGCTTCCAGATAGGGCACCAGCAGGTTCAGCACATGGTGTGCACCCCGCAGCAGTGCCGCCTGTGCGCTGGCAGGTTCCAGCGCATTGCGCGGGTCTTTCACGTATTCAAAGCTCAGCCAATACGTCAGTACCACCACCATGCTGGTGGCGGTGGGTTCCATCTCGCGCGAATCCATGCGAATGGCGCCAGAGCGGTTCATGCTGTCGAGCAAGGCTTTTACCGCCTGGGTTTTATTTTTGAGCACCCACTGAAAATGGGTTTCCAGGCGCCGATTTTTGCTCAACAGGTCGTTCAGGTCGCGGTAGAGAAAACGGTATTGCCAGATCAGCTCGAACAGGGTGTGCATGAAAAACCAGGCATCCTCCACATCGCGCACATTGTCGCTGGCGTTGAGCAATTCGTTGAGCGACTTCTCGTAGCGGTCGAACAGGGAGTTGATCAGCTCATCCTTGGCCGGGTAATGGTAGTACAGGTTCCCCGGGCTGATGCCCATTTCCGCCGAGATCAGGGTGGTTGATACATTGGGTTCGCCGAAGCGGTTGAACAACTCCAGCGTCACTTCAAGAATACGTTCGGCCGTGCGACGGGGCGCCTTTTTAACCATGGAAGATACTCAGGGTGTGGTTGGATGGGCTGCTAGGACGGATGCACCACCCACACCACCAGAGCGCACGCACCGGACTCCAAATGGGCCTTTGCGAAGCGGTATTTTGATGGGTTGCGGGGTTCGGTAGCCATACCGAAAGTGTAGAGCGATGCGCCTGTTATTTTTGTTGCATTGCAACAAAGAACAGGAAGTTATCCGTGCACAACAAAAAGGGGGCGCCTGAGCGCCCCCTTTTTCTCGTTAATGTACCGCTACACCGGCCGGTGCATCAGGCCTTGTTGGCGGGTTTTGCTTTGGCTGCAGGCTTTGCAGTTTTCGCAACCGGCGCAGTAGCCGATGATTTGGTCGTCAACTTCTGAACCGCCTTGCTCAGTTCTTCAATGCGGGCAGACAATGCCTCAACGTCTTTGGCAGACGGAACGCCGAGCTTGGCCATCGCCTTGGCCACGCGCTCTTCAAAAATGTTTTCCAGCTTGTCCCATTGTCCAGACGCCTTGGACGAAATGTCGGTCGCCATGCTGGACATTTTGTGGGTTGCTTCGTTGATTTTTTCTTCCGCAGCGGCCTGGGTTTTGCGCTGAATGCTGATGCTTTCCTTGACCAGTGATTCAACCGCCTTGGTGCCCTCGGCCTGGGCGCGGGTGATGGCCCCCAAGCCAGCTTGCCAAATTTGCTGGGCGGAGTCTTTGACGGAGCCGGTCAAGTGGACACCTGCGGCTTTGGGGGATTTTATTTTGTGCAATTTAGTGACCAAGGGGTTCTCCTGGAGGGTGAAAATGGGCGCGCAGACGCACAGTGAGCACGCAACCCGCCGACAATGTAAGCCGTGGATGGGGCAGTTTGTAGGGGATGCGGTCTAACCAGAGTCCACTTCCAAAATGGAAGCATGGCGCCAATGGCGTGCAGTTGAGCGCAGTGTAAAAGATGCCGCGTTTATGATTCACAGAATTCCAGAGCAGCGAATGACCCATTTCACCGTATTAAACCTACCGACCTTCGAAGATTCACGCGGGGGGTTAACGGTTTTGGATGGCGCCCTCCCGTTTCAGGTGGTGCGTACGTACTGGATTTACGGTGCCGATGGACAAACCCGGGGCGGCCACCGCCACCGCCATACCAGGCAAGCATTGATCGCAGTCACTGGAACCGTTTCAATTTACATGAATGACGGGGTAACGAGTGAGACAGTGGTTCTGAGTAACCCTGGATGTTGTCTGCTGGTTGAGCCCAAAGATTGGCACACCATGACATTTGGACCGGGCTCGGTTTTGTTGGTGATGTCTTCCCATGCGTATGACCGTCGTGAGTACATCGATACACCTTACGAGGCTACATGAGATGATCGAGTATGAGAAGCTGTCGCAGTCAAATGCATCCTTCATGGACGAGTTGGAGGCCGCTGCCGCGCGCGTGATTCGCAGTGGCTGGTACGTGCTCGGACACGAGGTCAAGGAATTCGAAGGCGAGTTTGCTGCATACGTTGGCGCCAGACATTGCATTGGCGTTGCCAACGGACTGGATGCACTGGTTTTGTCCATCGAGGCACTGGACTTGCCTGCTGGTAGCGAGGTTCTGGTTGCTTCGAATACCTATATTGCCACCATCTTGGCTATTGTGCGTGCCGGACACAGGCCGGTCTTGGTGGAGCCGGAACTGGAAACTTTCAACATGGACGCGGCTCTTTTGCCGCAGGCTCTCACAGCCAATACCCGCGCAATCTGCGTTACGCACCTCTTTGGTAAACCCTGTCGCATGGATGGTATTGCGGCCTTTGCCCGCGAGCACAGTTTGCGGCTAGTGGAGGATTGTGCGCAGTCACACGGCGCGCGCTTTGGCGGGCGGATGACGGGTACTTTTGGCGATGCGGGCTGCTTTAGCTTCTATCCAACCAAAAATTTGGGCGCGATTGGAGATGCCGGTGCCATTGTCACCAGTGACGATGCCTTGGCTGATCGACTTCGCTACACGCGAAACTATGGCTCCAAGCAAAAATACGTGAATCGGTATGTCGGGGCGAACTCTCGGCTCGACGAACTGCAGGCTGCGTTTTTGCGGGTCAAGTTGCGTCACCTGGATGCATTGACGGCTCACAAGCGCATGCTGGCCGAAGTTTATTTCGACAATTTGCCGGATTCGGTTGCCAAGCCTGTTTGCCGACCGGATGAATACGATGTGTTTCACATCTATGGCATTCGTCACCCAAGGCGCGACGCCCTGCGTCAGTATTTGCTCGATCAGGGCGTGAAAACGGAAATTCACTATCCCATCCCGCCGCATCGGCAGGAGGCCATGAAGGGTATTTTGCACGGCGACTACCCTATTGCGGATGCGTTGCATGCGACGGAATTGAGTTTGCCGGTGTCAGTGGGGTGCCAGCCTGACGAGGTGCGGCGGATCTGTGAGGCCATTCGCGACTATGCCAAAGTCGGGAGCCCCGATTGACATCGGAGCGGACGCGAAAGGCGTCGCTGCGCGCCTTGTTTGGCAGTGCATCCTGGTATTTATCAGAAAAACTCGTCCGGTTGGTCGGCGCTTTCGTGGTTGCAGCGTGGATGGCGCGCTACCTGGGGCCGTTGCAATACGGCAATTTTGCGTTTGTCTTGTCCGTGGTGACCGTGTTGGGGTTTCTCGGTTCATGGGGGGTGGAGTCGCTGGTAATCCGCGACATCGTGCAGCACCCACTGCGTGCGAGGCAGGTGGTTGCGACCTATTTCCTCATGCGTTTGACGGGCGCTCTGGCAGTACCCGTTTTCGCAGTACTTTTTCTGTTGTTTGTGCATCCGGGCGGGCACGAGCTGGTATGGATGGCCCTGGTGCTGAGTTCGGTGTGCCTGTTTTCCGCGTTCGATGTGGCGGATTGCTGGCTCCAGGCGAGTCACCAGCCCAGGCAAACCTCCCTGATCCGCATGACAGGGTTTGGGGTGGGTGCGGCCTTGAAATGCGGGCTGATCGTTGGCAACGGTACCCTGATCTGGTTCGCTTGTGCGCATGCGCTGGAGGCCGCGTGCATGGCTTTCGCATACCGACGTGTGTTGCGGACTAATGGGATCGGCATTTCGCTGGATGGGTGGGATCAATCTGAGTTTCAAAAATTGGCCATCGATGGGAAATGGATGATCCTGAGCGGACTGACCGTGGTTTTGTACAGCAAAATGGACATTTTGGTGGTTGGTACGGTGCTCTCCAAGGAGGTGTTGGGGCACTATGCGGTTGCGGCATCCGTCTACGGTGCATGGAATCTGTTGGGGATGTCGCTGGCACAGGCGTACGCACCGCATGTTGCTGCTGCGCGTGCAAGCAATGCGCGCGACTATATTGGTGTGTTGCGGCGGTTTTTGCTGTTGATGGTAGGTGTTTCGGTCAGCGGGAGTTTGGTACTCGGTCTTCTTTCTGAGTCCCTATTTACGGCGTTGTTCGGGCCGGAGTATCTGGGAAGTGCACACATCTTTGCGATTCTGATTTGGTCGTCCATGCCTGTATTTCTTGGAATCGCAACCAGCCAAATTATCGTCAACGAGCAGTTGTATGCGGTGTCGATGTTGCGCACTTCATTGGGGCTCGCGTCAAGTCTTGCGCTTATGATGCCAGTTGCAAGCCGCTATGGCGTAGAGGGTGTCGCTGTAGTAGTGGTAATCAGCTCGGTGGTTGCGACCAGTGCCCTGCTTTTTTCTCGCGCAGCCAGAAAGATTTTGTTTGCCGTTTTCTCGCCAAGGGCTGTTATCTGATTTATCGGTAACCTAAGGTTGCCGCTCGCATGGAGATTAATTGTGATTTTTGGAAGAAATGTTGGGCATCTGACGTTTCCATATATTGCGGCGAGGTTGCGTGAAATCTCCTACCAAAGACGAAACAAGGATTTGCCTTGGCTGACGCAGGCTGCCAATCAATTTTTGGGTAATTACTTGTTGGCGTCAGATGTCGGTTTGGAATTCGGCAGTGGTCGCAGCACGTTGTGGTTTGCAAAACGTGTCAAAAGAGTCGTCAGTGTGGAGCACGATTACAACTGGTACAAACTGGTCAAGGATCGTCTGCATCAGGAAGGAATAAATAATGTCGACTACCGTTTCTTGAATGCGGATACGCATAACGATGAACAAATGGCGGTGGCGACCCGGGCCATTACAAACCAGTTGGAAATGGATTCCTTTGATTTTGTCCTGGTAGATGGCGTATGCCGTGATGTGTGTGCACGGGAAGCGATTCGGTTGTTGCGCCCTGGGGGAATTTTGGTCATCGATAATGTCAACCGGCATTTGCCGAGCAACTCCGCATCGCCAGAATCCAGGTCCTATGAATTGGGGCCTGACGGAATGGTTTGGGGCGAAGTATTGTCCTATCTCGCGTCCTGGCGGCATTATTGGACCAGTTCCGGAGTCACCGATACGGCCATATATTTCAAGCCGGGATGCGTTAACGCACATCGACTTGCGCTCGGTGGGGGGTAAACGTGTCATACGCGCCAATCGCCGTTTTTGCCTATGCACGGCCCGATCATTTGCGACGTACGATTGAGTCGCTGTCGGCCAATCCTGAATTCGCAGATTCACCGATATTCATATACTGCGATGGGCCGCGTCAGGAGGCTGACAAATCGCAGACAGATGCCGTGCGTGCATACGTTGACTCACTGGCGGGTGGTGCTGTCAAGCGGGTATATCGAGACAACAATATCGGGCTGGCAAAGTCGATTATCTCGGGCGTTACAGAGGTTCTTAAGCAATATGACGCGGTGATCGTTATCGAAGACGATCTGGTCGTATCGCCGCATTTCCTGCGGTACATGAACGATGGGCTGCATTGCTACCGGGACCAGGATCGGGTTGCCAGCATTCATGGGTATTGCTATCCGGTTGACGTCGAACTGCCCGAGACATTTTTTCTGCGGGGTGCAGACTGCTGGGGGTGGGCCACCTGGCGGCGTGCATGGCAACATTTTGAGCCGGATGGTCAGCTCTTGCTGGATGCCTTGCGGCGTGAGCGCCTGGCGCATGCGTTTGATTTGGGTGGGTCTTATCCCTATACCGATATGCTTGCGAATCAGGTGGCGGGCAAGAATGATTCGTGGGCAGTGCGTTGGCATGCCTCGTGTTTTCTCCAAAATATGCTGACGCTTTACCCCGGGCGAAGCCTGGTGAATAACATCGGCACGGACGACAGCGGTACGCATTGCGCGGCTACGGACGAGTTTTTCCAGATCGTATCTGAGACACCAGTTCGGGTGGATCCGATGCCGCTGGTGTGTTCGAAAGAGGCAGAGGCAAGTTTTGCCAGGTTCTTTCGCAAAAACCGTTCTGTTTCAGCGCGCGTGGCGCGCAAGTTGCGATCTATTTTGGGAATTTCGGGATGATCCCGAAGCAGCGACTCAAGGACTGGATTCCACCGCACTTAATGCGTTGGGGGCGAAAGCTAACCGGCCGATCACTCCGGTTTGTTGGGCGGCCGCAGACGTGGCAGCACGCGATGGAAATGTCGACGGGGTATATGGAGGGTTCCATATTGGACCGGGTGGCGGATGCGACGCGCTTGGTCAATGCGGGAAAGGCCGTGTTTGAACGCGATGGCGTGGTATTCCATTCGTTGGACTACTCGTACCCGCTTCTTGCGTGTCTGTTGCATGCGGCAGCGGGCAACAACGGTGAATTGGATGTCGTTGATTTTGGTGGGGCACTCGGCAGTACCTACAGGCAATGCAGGCCATTTTTTGCGGGACTGGAGCAGGTGCGCTGGAGTGTGATCGAGCAGCCCAACTTCGTTGACTTGGGGCGCAGGGAATTTGAAACCGCTGAGTTGACATTTTATTCCCATGCCAGCCAGTTGCCGGTGGCCGCAAGTAGCCGGCGGGTGCTTCTGCTGTCCAGCGTGTTGCAGTACATCGAGAATCCATTGGAAATGCTGCGAGAATTAACGCAGTTGTCTTGGTCGCATGTCATTATCGACAGGACGCCTGTTTCAGATCATCCGATGCATCGGCTGTGTGTTCAGGAGGTCCCCCCCAATATTTACAAGGCCAGTTATCCGTGCTGGATCCTGGCAAAGGATCGTTTGTTGGGTGCCTTGTCGGAAGGCTGGACGCCAATGTGCGAGTTTCCATGCCATGACGGACAATGGGAGACCGACGATGGACTTGAATTTGAGTTTCGGGGTTTCTTGTTTCTGCCAAAGAGCCAACATTCATGAAAAGATATTTTTGCACGCTGTTTGACAGTGGCTACCTCTTCAAGGGAGTGGTAATGCTGCGGACTTTGCGTGCGAATTGTGATGGCGCGTGTGTTTTCGTGTTGTGCATGGATGCGTTGTGCCTACGCATTCTGGGGCAGCTGGGTTTGCCAGGGGTGATATGCATTGCATTGTCCGAAGTGGAGAATGCGGATTTGCTTGCGGCCAAGAAGAGTCGCAATGTGGCGGAGTACTGCTGGACGCTTTCGTCGAGCTTCACGGCGTGGGCAATGGACAGGTATCCGGATGTTGATCTTCTGACCTATGTCGATGCGGATCTGATGTTTTATTCGTCTGTCGAACCGTTGTTTGAAGAAATAGGAAACTCTTCCGTTGCCGTGATTGAACACCGGTTCACGCCTAGGCTGAAGTACCTGGAGGAGAACGGTCGTTTTTGCGTAGAGTGGGTGTCTTTTCGCAGGGACAAGGAAGGGCTTGCGTGCCTGTATCGCTGGCGTGACCAATGTGTCGAATGGTGTTTTGCCCGGCTGGAAAATGGACGTATGGGGGATCAGAAGTACCTGGATGAATGGCCTGCGCGGTACGCAACAACCCACGTGTTGCAGCATCCTGGCGCCGGGCTGGCACCCTGGAATTATCCGAATTTCCGCATTGGCCTAGACGCATTTGGTGAGATCGTTGTCGATGGCAAACCGCTCGTTTTCTATCATTTTCATCAGTTCCAACTGCTTGAAGATGGCGGTTTTGATCGGCTGTCGGCTTTTTATATCTCGGACATTGCCCCCCCCGAAGCGGTGTATTCTCGGTACGAGGAAAGTATTCGCAATGTCGTGGAGGAAGTTCAACGCATTGCGCCCGATTTCAGGTGTGGAATGAAGTCTGTCGCCTATATCACCACACGCCGGGTTGCGCACCGCTTCTTGCCTCGCAGGCTGAAGGAAATGCTCAAGCGGATTGTGAAGTACTGACCCGAATGAAAATCAGCGTCATCACGGTCTGTTTCAATAGTGCCACCACCATAGTCGATACCCTTCGATCCGTGGCCCAACAGACTTATCCCAACGTGGAACATGTCATTATTGACGGTGGTTCGCGTGACAAGACCGTCGAGTTGGCCAATTCATTGATTCGTAGCGGTGGTATCGTCCGTTCAGAGTCGGATAAGGGAATTTATGACGCGATGAACAAGGGTTTGCGCCTGGCGACAGGGGATATTATTGGATTCCTTAATGCCGACGATGTGTATGCCGACAACGACCTACTGCGTCGGGTCGTGGAGATGATGGAGCAGACGAGTTTGGATGCGCTGTTTGGTGATGTGGAATTTTTCAAGTCGGAAGCGCCAGAGAAAGCACACCGTCGGTATCGATCCAACAGGTTTCGTCCCGATCGAATCGGATGGGGGTGGATGCCTGCACATCCAACTTTGTTTTTAAGACGCCGGGTGTTTGATGAGTTTGGATGTTTTCGGGAGAATTACAAGATTGCGGGCGACTTTGAATTGATTGCCAGAATATTCAAATCCAATACGCTGGTATATCGCTATGTGCCACAGGTATTGGTGCGTATGCGAATTGGTGGTGTGAGTACCGGGGGGTGGCGCAACACCATTCGCCTTAATAAAGAGGTGTTGAGGGCATGTCGGGAAAATGGTATTTCGTCGAATTGGATGAAGTTGCTGTCTAAATATCCAGCGAAGTTGTTTGAGTTTTTCCTGAAGTGAAGATTCTTGTTACGGGCTCATCTGGATTTGTAGGGCGAGCACTGCTCGCCGCATTGCGCGATAGCAAACATGATGTTGTTTGCCTCCATCGCGTGGCAGTGGGGGTGAACGAATTGCGTTTTGCCGCTGAAAACCAAAGTGAGTGGAGTCCTGCGTCACTGAAACCCGATATCCTTATTCACCTCGCTGCCCGTGTCCATGTCATGGACGATCGAGCGCTGAATCCGCTCGCTGAGTTTCGCAGAGTGAACGTCAACGGGACTCTGACGTTGGCCAAACAGGCCGCCGCCGCCGGTGTCAAGCGCTTTGTCTTCATGAGTTCCGTCAAAGTCAATGGTGAATCCACGCAAGCCGGGCATCCATTTACCGAGATCGACGCGCCCGCGCCGCAAGATGCCTACGGTGTGAGCAAGTATGAGGCAGAGCAGGGTTTACGCGAGATTGCGGCGCAGACCGGTATGGAGGTTGTCATTATTCGCCCGCCACTGGTGTACGGGCCGGGTGTCAAGGCCAATTTCGCATCGTTAATGCGCGCCATCCAGAACGGCTGGCCCTTGCCTTTGGGGGCTGTGCATAACCGGCGCAGCTTGGTGGCTTTGGATAACTTGGTGGATTTTGTCGTGACCTGTGTGAACCATCCGCATGCGGTCAATCAAACCTTTATGGTCAGTGATGGTTGCGATTTGTCTACCACCGAGTTGGTGTGTGGTTTGGCAGATGCTTTGCAGGTTTCGCATCGATTTCTACCGGTTCCGGTATGGTTGTTGCATGCGGGGGGCGCTTTACTGGGCAGGCGTGCTGCGGTGCAGCGTTTGTGTGGCAATTTGCAGGTCGATATCTCGAAGGCGCGGCATTTGTTAGGCTGGGTGCCGCCCGTCACGGTGGGGGAGGGCTTGCGCCGCACGGCTTCGGGATTGACTGGGCCATGAAGAGACTATTTGATTTGGCATCGGCATCGTTGGCGCTTTTGGTATTGTTGCTGCCCATTTTTATGGTGGCCGTCGCGGTGCGCTTGACTTCCAAAGGTCCTGCTTTGTATTGGTCCGATCGCGTGGGGCGTTATAACAAAATTTTCAAAATGCCCAAGTTTCGCAGCATGCGGGTAGGCACGCCTGCCGTTGCCACCCACTTGCTGGCTAATCCGGATGCTTATCTCACGCCGATTGGCAGTTTTTTAAGACGAAGCAGTTTGGATGAGCTCCCCCAACTGTGGTGCATTATTAAGGGGGATATGAGCTTTGTTGGCCCCCGCCCCGCCTTGTATAACCAAGAAGATCTGATCGCCCTTCGAACACAAAAAGGTGTTCACGCGTTAGTGCCAGGTTTGACCGGATGGGCTCAAATTAATGGACGTGATGAGTTGCCCATCCCCGATAAAGTGGCGCTGGATTTTGAGTATCTGCAAAAACAATCCATGGTGTTTGATTGCATGATATTGTTGCGAACTTTTTTCAAAGTCATTCGCCATGATAATATAAGCCATTGATTTTCGGGTTGCATCGTTCTACCGCAGTCAATGTACTTTTTCGAAGCAAAGGATGTTTCCATGAGTAACCTGATCGACATTCAGTCGCAAATTCAAAAGCTGCAAAAGCAGGCTGATGAAATTAAATCCAAGGAATTCGATAAAACAGTGCAGGAAATTCTTGCAAAAATGCAAGCCTTTGGTATCACGACCAAAGATTTGCAGGCTGCACTGGGTGCTCCTCGTAAAGGGCGGGGGCGTCCCGCAGTTCCGAGCAAGACCAAACCTGCCAAGGTCAAAAAGGTAAAAGGAAACGCCAACACGGTGGCTGCAAAATACCGTGGCCCCAATGGCGAAACGTGGAGTGGGCGGGGTTTGACGCCACGCTGGCTGAGCACTTTGCTGGCCCAAGGCCAATCCAAAGACGCATTCGCCATCAAGGACTGAACGCATAAGGCAGTTCGGTGCAGGGAGTTTGATGCAAAGCAGTGTGTTGTCTTGGCCGCGTGTGGTCAAGAGTTTGGTGGTGCTGGCTCTGGATATGTTGCTGGCCCTCGTTGCGACTTGGCTTGCCTTTACCCTGCGGTTGGACGCGTTGCATAAACCCGAGGGATTGCAGTGGTTGGTGTACGGGTTGACTGCGACCCTGTTTGTGCCTGTTTTCGTCCGCTTCGGTTTGTACCGGGCTATTTTTCGGTACACAGGGCAGGCTGCATTGGTGGCCACGGCGAAGGCGATTGCGGTATATGGCGGCTTGCTGTTGGCGATATTGCTCTGGCAACAATGGCTCGGTGTCCCGCGCAGCTTGGGTATATTGCAGCCCCTTATATTTGTACTGCTGGTGGGCGCCAGCCGCGCCTTTGCCCGATTTTGGTTGGCGGGGCTGGGCACGTTGGGTGGTCAGGGGCGCTTTTTGGTTTTTGGTGCAGGCACTGCAGGCGTTCAAACGGCGTCCGCCATGGGTATTTCCGGCCAATTTGATCTGGTTGGGTTTGTGGATGATGATGCATCCAAAGTGGGGCGCAGCATCAATGGTGTCCGGGTGTATTCCGCTACCAGCATTGCGAAACTGGTCGCTGAGCATGGGGTGAGCGATGTATTGTTGGCCTTGCCTAGTGCGTCGCGTACACGCCGCAAAGAAATTATCGAAAGTCTGCGCGCACTCCCGATCCATATCCGTACGTTGCCCGACTGGGCCGATTTGGCCAGTGGCCGCGTCACGGTGCAAGATTTCAAAGAACTGGATATTGAAGATTTACTGGGGCGCGACCCGGTGCCGCCCAATGCCCAATTGCTAGCGCGCAATTTGGCCAACAAGGTGGTTCTGGTCACCGGCGCCGGTGGCAGTATTGGCAGCGAGTTGTGCCGACAGATTGTGGCGGAACACCCGAGACAACTCCTATTGCTGGACCATAACGAATTTGGTTTGTACGCCGTCCACCAGGAGTTGCAGGGTATTGGCGTGACCCATGGTTTGGAGGTGGAATTGGTGCCACTATTGGGCAGTGTTACCGACACCCACAGGCTGGCCGAAGTATTTGACCACTACCACCCCCATACCGTGTACCACGCGGCGGCCTACAAGCATGTGCCTTTGGTGGAGTCCAATCCGGCACAGGGCATTGTGAACAATGTGTTTGGCACCCTCAACGTCGCACAAGCCGCGCTGGTGCACGGGGTATCCAGCTTTGTCCTGGTATCCACCGACAAAGCGGTGCGTCCAACCAACGTTATGGGGGCCAGCAAGCGCATGGCCGAGTTGGTATTGCAGGCGCTTGCAGCGCAGCCGGGCAGCACCAGTGCTGGTCCGGTTGGCACCTGTTTCAGTATGGTGCGTTTTGGTAACGTATTGGGCTCCAGTGGAAGTGTGGTGCCTTTGTTTCGCCGACAGTTGGCGATGGGTGGGCCCCTGACGGTCACCCACGCGGATATCACGCGCTATTTCATGACCATTCCCGAGGCGGCGCAGTTGGTGCTGCAGGCCGGAGCCATGGCGACCGGGGGCGATGTGTTCGTTCTGGACATGGGTGAGCCGGTGCGTATCGTCGATCTGGCCCGGCGCATGATTGAGTTATCCGGCTTGCGCGTGCGTGACGAAGCACAGCCGGATGGCGATGTAGCGATTGTCCTCACAGGGCTGCGTCCGGGCGAAAAATTGTTTGAGGAATTGCTGATTGGCGACCAGCCTGCGCCCACCGTTCACCCGCGCATCATGAAAGCCCATGAGGATTTCCTCGAATGGCCCGCATTGGAGCTGGAGTTGACCGCCTTGCGCGCCGCGACTGTAGACGGCGATGTGCACCGCATCAAAACCGTGCTGGGGAAATGTGTACAGGGTTACGCCAGCCCCGCCGCAGACCCCTTGATGACCAGTGCTCTTTCGTAAAGCGCGTTGCGCGATTCGCCACTGATTTCTGCTGCCAGTTTGACTGCAGTTTTGAGCGGAAGGTGCTCCAGCAGCAAGGTCAATACACGGGTGTCCGGGCCGACGGGTGCGGCTACGGGGGCAGGGTGCACCACTAGGGCAAACTCGCCGCGCAAACGGTTTGCGTCCGCCGCAAACCACGCAGGCAGGGTATTGGCACTGAGAGTGGCAATTTCTTCAAATTGCTTGGTCAGTTCCCGGCCAATGGTGACGTGGCGGTCTCCCAGCACTGTCAGTGCTTTCGCCAGCGATTCGATACGGTGCGGCGCTTCCAGCACCACCACGGCGCGCTCCTGGTGGGCAAGGGCCTGAATGGCAATGTCGCGCTCTCCAGATTTGGTCGGTAGAAAACCAGCGAATACAAACCCGCCCGTATGACCGTGCTCCTGGGTTACTCCCGCCACGCACAGTAGGGTGACGACGCTACTGGCACCTGGCAGTGGCACCGCCCGCAGGCCTTGCGCGTGTACCGCGGCCACCAAGCGTGCGCCGGGATCGCTGATGCCTGGGGTGCCCGCATCGCTCACGTAGGCCACGCGCTGGCCCTGGCGCAAATGCGCAATCACGGTCTGTGCCGCTTGCACTTCATTGTGCTGGTGCAGGGCAATCAACTGCCCCGAGCTCTTCTCGATGCCATAGGCGCGCAGCATGGATTGGGTGTGGCGCGTGTCTTCACACGCAACGGCGTCCGATAGCCCCAGTACATGCAAAGCACGCAGGCTGATGTCCGCCAAATTGCCAATCGGCGTGGCCACCACGTACAGGGTTCCTTGCGGATAATGCTGGGCCGACGCCGCTTGCGCTGAGGCAGCCAGCGCCGCAGTAAATAATGCACTCACATGAGTTTCCTTCCACAAAGACCAGTACAACCTACAAAACCCAAGCCCACCACCAAGCAGTTGGGCGATGTGGCGGAGGACGAGGCGCTCAAGTACCTGCAAGGGCAGGGCATGCGCCTGTTGGTGCGCAATTATCGGACGCCGGGGCGGGGCGGTGGTGAGATAGACCTCATCATGCGCGCGTCAGACGGTACGACCGTGTTTGTGGAGGTGCGCAAACGCAGTTCTTCGCGGCACGGTGGGGCTGCGGCCAGCGTGGGGGGGATCAAGCAACGCCGCATTATTTTTGCGGCACGCCACTATTTGATGCGCTTGCCCATTACACCGCCGTGCCGTTTTGATGTGGTGGTGGTCGAGCCAACCGGAACCCAGTGGCTGGTGGCCGCCTTTGATGCCGGGTAGATTGGCCCCCACGCTCCACCGCTGCGCTGTCCGCAGGGGGTATTCGGGGCGCGGTATCATGCGCACATGCTGGAACAACGAATTCAACAACACTTTATCGACAGCGCTGATCTGAAATACCAGGCCGCGCAAGTCCTGAGCAAACCCATTGCGGCGGCGGTGCAAGCCATGCTGGCCTGCGTTACCAGTGGTGGCAAGGTACTGGCCTGTGGCAACGGGGGGTCGGCTGCCGACGCGCAGCATTTTTCTGCCGAGTTTGTTGGTCGATTTGAGCGAGAGCGTCCGGAACTGGGGGCCATTGCCCTCACCACCGACACCTCCATCATCACCGCTATTGCCAACGATTACGATTTCAACGCCATTTTTTCCCGTCAAGTGCGTGCACTCGGAACACCTGGGGACGTTCTTTTGGCTATCTCCACCAGCGGAAACTCCGCCAACGTACTGGCCGCCATTGAAGCCGCCCATGCGCGTGAAATGGTGGTGGTCGGTTTGACTGGGCGCGGGGGCGGCAAAATGGCCCAGGTGCTGCGCGATACCGATGTACATATTTGTGTACCGCATGAGCGTACCGCCCGTATTCAGGAAGTACATATTTTGGCTTTGCATTGCATTTGTGATGCGGTCGATGCCCAGCTGTTGGGCGATCAGGAAACTTTGACATGACGATTTCAATCCGCCGCGCCACTCTGGCGTTGGCTTTTGTGAGTGTTGGTTTGGGTGCACTCTCGGCCTGTGCGCCTGTCGTTTTGGGGGGCGCCATGATGGGGGGTATGGTGGCATCAGACCGCCGTACATCCGGCACCCAACTCGAAGACGAAGGCATTGAGGTGCGTGCCAACAGCCGCGTTCGCGAGAATGTCGGCGAACGTGCGCACGTCAACGTGACCAGCTACAACCGCCAGGTACTTCTGACGGGCGAAGTACCCAGCGAACAGGACAAGCAATTGGTAGAAAGCATTGTTTCCCGCGTGGATAACGTTCGCAACGTCGTGAACGAGCTGGCAGTGATGGGTAATTCCACGTTTACCCAGCGCTCGTCGGATGCGATCGTGACCGGCAAGGTCAAGGCCAATCTGGTGGACGCCAAAGACCTGTTCGCCAATGCCTTCAAAATAACCACCGAGCGGGGCACTACCTACGTCATGGGCCGGGTGACGGCGCGGGAGGCCCGTCGCGCAACCGAAGTAATAAGTGCCACCGGTGGGGTACAAAGACTGGTGCGGGTGCTGGAAGCCATTAGTGAAGAAGAACTGGCGCGTACACTGCCACCACCACCGCGCGCCGACGACGCGCCCAAGCCGCAATAAGTAAAGCCCCGCATGCGGGGCTTTACTGTTGGCGCAGGGACGTTTTCAGCGCAGCCGCCTGATGAGGCTGGACGTATCCCAGCGGCGCCCGCCCATGTGCTGCACATCGGCATAAAACTGGTCCACCAGCGCCGTCACCGGCAGGCGCGCGCCGTTGCGCTGCGCTTCCTCCAGCACCAGAGCCAGGTCTTTGCGCATCCAGTCCACGGCAAAGCCGAATTCAAACTGGTCGGCCACCATGCTCTTGCCACGGTTGTCCAACTGCCAGCTCTGCGCCGCACCTTTGCCAATCACGTCCAGCACCAAATTCATGTCCAGATTGGCCTGCTGACCAAATGCAATGGCCTCCGACAAGCCCTGTACCAAGCCGGCAATGCAAATCTGGTTGACCATCTTGGCCAACTGTCCGGCACCGCTGTCGCCCACCCGTGTGACTGCGCGTGAAAATGCCATGGCGATTGGTGCCGTGGTATCACATGCTGCTCCGTCACCGCCACACATCACCGTCAGCAGGCCATTTTGCGCACCTGCTTGACCGCCCGATACGGGGGCATCGATAAACTGCAGGCCCATGTGCTGCGCTGTTACCGCCAGTTCGCGTGCCACGCGGGCCGATGCCGTGGTGTGGTCCATAAATATGGCACCCGTTTTCATTCCGGCAAAGGCACCGTCTGGCCCCAGCGTGACACTGCGCAGATCGTCGTCGTTGCCGACACAGCAAAACACCACATCGGCACCCTGCGCTGCCAGGCGCGGTGTGTCGGCACGTGCATGCGGTGTGTCCGTGCCTGCAGCAAACTCGGTACACCACGCCTGTGCCTTGCCGGTGCTGCGGTTATAGACCGTGACCCGGTGCCCGGCGCGTGCCAAATGACCGGCCATGGGGTAGCCCATGACCCCCAGACCCAGGAAGGCCACAGTGGCGGGCGCGCAGGTAGCGTAGGTTTTGGGGTTGATGCTGGGCATGGCGCGGTCGGTCCAATTTTTCACATGATGGCAAAGTTTTCCGTACCTGCCGACAGGTCGGTCGATTTGCCGCGCTGGCTGTTGAGCTTGATTTGCAGGCGCAGGTCGTTGAGCGAGTCGGCATTGCGCAGTGCATCTTCAAAGGTGATCTGGTTGCTCTCGTACAGGTCAAACAGTGCCTGGTCGAAGGTTTGCATACCCATCTGGCGGCTCTTCTTCATGATTTCCTTGACTTCCGATACATCGCCTTTGAAGATCAGGTCGGAGATCAGGGGTGAATTGATCATGATTTCGACCGCAGCCACGCGCCCCTTGCCGTCCTGCTTCGGGATTAGACGTTGCGAAACCAGTGAACGCAGATTGAGCGACAGGTCCATCAGCAACTGCGCCCGCCGCTCTTCCGGGAAGAAGTTGATGATGCGGTCCAGCGCCTGGTTGGCGCTGTTGGCGTGCAGGGTGGCCAGGCACAGGTGACCGGTTTCGGCAAAGGCCACCGCGTGCTCCATGGTTTCGCGGTCGCGGATCTCGCCCATCAAAATCACGTCGGGTGCCTGGCGCAGGGTGTTTTTGAGGGCCGCTTCCCAACTGTCCGTGTCCAACCCCACCTCGCGCTGGGTGACCACGCAGTTTTTGTGCATGTGCACAAACTCCACCGGGTCTTCAATCGTGATGATGTGACCATAGGAATTTTCGTTGCGCCAATCCACCATGGCGGCCAGCGTGGTCGATTTGCCCGAACCCGTGGCCCCCACCATGATGGTCAGGCCACGTTTGGACTGCGAAATTTCCTTCAGCACCTGAGGTACGCCCAGCCCGTCAATGGTGGGCAGTACCTGCGGAATCACCCGCAACACCATGCCCACTTTGCCTTGCTGGATGAACGCATTGACGCGGAAACGCCCAATACCGGCCGGCGAAATGGCAAAGTTGCTCTCTTTGGTGCGCTCAAAGTCGGCAATCTGCCGGTCGTTCATGATGGAGCGCGCCAGCGCCTGCGTGTGCCCGGCGTTCAGGGGCTGTGGCGACACTTTGGTCACTTTGCCATCGACCTTGATGGCCGGCGGAAAGTCGCCGGTAATGAACAGGTCGCTGCCATTGCGCCCGATCATCAGCTTGAGCAGATCGTTGATGAACTTGGTGGCTTGATCGCGCTCCATAAGAACACCTCCTTTACGAAGCTGGGTGCAAGTGCTCGGGAAGCGGGAAATTAGTCGCGGCCGCCCTTAGCCTGGGAAGTTTTCCGGTACTTTGGCCTTGCCGCGTGCCTCGGCCGGGCTGATGACGTTGCGCTTGACCAGATCGGTCAGGTTCTGGTCCAGTGTCTGCATGCCCACACTGTTGCCGGTTTGAATAGAAGAGTACATCTGCGCCACCTTGGCCTCGCGGATCAGGTTGCGGATGGCGCTGGTGCCCAGCATGATTTCGTGCGCTGCCACGCGGCCCTGGCCGTCCTTGGTCTTGCACAGGGTTTGCGAGATCACCGCCTGCAGCGATTCGGACAACATGGCGCGCACCATTTCCTTCTCGTCGGCCGGGAACACGTCAATGATCCGGTCAATGGTTTTAGCGGCACTGGAGGTGTGCAGCGTGCCAAACACCAAGTGACCGGTCTCGGCAGCCGTCATGGCCAAGCGAATGGTTTCCAGGTCGCGCATCTCGCCCACCAAAATACAGTCCGGGTCTTCGCGCAGTGCCGAGCGCAGGGCGGCGGCGAAGCTCAGCGTGTGCGGCCCCACCTCGCGCTGGTTGACCAGGCATTTTTTCGACTCGTGCACAAATTCGATCGGGTCTTCCACCGTCAGAATGTGGCCAAACTCGGTCTCGTTGAGGTAGTTCACCATGGCAGCCAGTGTGGTCGATTTGCCCGAGCCCGTGGGGCCCGTTACCAGCACCATGCCGCGCGGCTTCAAGGCCAAATCACCAAAAATTTTGGGTGCGTTGAGTTGCTCCAGCGACAAAATCTTGCTCGGAATGGTCCGGAACACCGCGCCCGCGCCGCGCTGGTGGTTGAAGGCATTGACGCGAAAGCGCGCCAGCCCGTCAATTTCAAACGAAAAGTCAATCTCCAAAAACTCTTCGTAGTGCTTGCGTTGCCCGTCGTTCATGATGTCGTACACCATGCCGTGCACCTGCTTATGGTCCAGCGCCTCCACGTTGATGCGCCGCACATCGCCGTGCACCCGAATCATGGGCGGCAAGCCCGAGGAGAGATGCAAGTCCGATGCCTTGTTTTTCACGCTGAACGCCAACAGTTGGGTAATGTCCACGGGAGCCTCTTTCGGTGAAGGAGTTGTTTGATACGCTTGGAAGATTATGACCATGATTGCCAACAATCTCCAACAACTTCGTGCGCGTCTGCAACAGGCGTGTACACAGGCTGGGCGTGCGCCGCAGGACGTGACCTTGCTGGCCGTCTCCAAGACCTTCGGTGCCGATGCAGTGCTGGAGGCCCATGCGGCGGGGCAGAACGCGTTTGGCGAAAACTACATTCAGGAAGCGGTAGAAAAAATCACCGCCCTGGCGCATTTGCCCTTGCAGTGGCACTGCATAGGCCCCATCCAAAGCAACAAGACGCGCCCGGTGGCCGAACACTTTGATTGGGTGCATACCGTGGACCGGCTAAAAATTGCCCAGCGCCTGAGTGAACAGCGCCCTGCCCATCTGGCGCCCTTGCAGGTGTGTATTCAAGTCAATGTGGATGGCGGCCCCACCAAATCGGGCGTGGCGCCGCAGGACGCGCTGGCGCTGGCGCGCCAAGTGGCTGTTTTGCCACGCCTGCAATTGCGCGGGTTGATGTGTATTCCCGAGCCTGCTCCTGATTTTGTAGCTTCCTGCGCTGTGTTTGCGCGCGCAAAGGCGCTTTTTGATGCCATTCGTGCGGCGGGCCTGCCACTGGATACGCTGTCCATGGGCATGAGCGCCGACCTGGAGGCCGCCGTGGCCAGCGGCAGCACCCTGGTGCGCGTGGGCAGCGCCATCTTTGGCAAGCGATAAGCCCCCACGCTTGCCACTTCGTGTGCTGCGCTGCCCCCCAAGGGGGCGCAATTCGCCTTGGGGCGGCCCGGCGGCGAATTCTTGTTGCCCCCACGCTGGTCGCTACTTCTTCGGCATGGCGATGGGTTTGACGCCGCCGCAGTCGCTGCCCAGCCAGCGCCCGCTGGTGTTCATCTCCATTTTTTCCGGCTTGCCGCGCCGGGTGCTGGTCACGGCAACCCAGGTGGTGTACGCCTCGGGGCTGGTGAAGGTGACCTGGCCTTCGCCCGAGCTGGGCGGCTTGGTGCAGACAAACGAAAACTTCATGCTGTTGCCGCTGCGCGGGCTGCTGGTGTGCTGGCAGTCGCCTTGTTGGCTGGCCACCTCGTTGCGGTCAATCATCTCCTGCGTCATGCAGATCTTGAGCGCCATGCCACCGCCTGCCGCACTGCCTATCTGCATACCTTGCTTAGACAGCATGTCTTCCATCATCTTGCGTTGCGCGGGGGGCATCTGGGCCATTTCCTTTTGCATCCTGGCCATGGCGTTGGCCGCTTCGCTATTGCCCTGCATCTGGTTGGTGATTTCCCATAAGCCGGGTTTGATGGCTTGTGCATGGGCCACGGAAATACCCACCCAGACTATTGCGGCGCCTGCCAGTAATTTCATATCGGTCTCCCAGAAAAATCAGGCCATTGTGAACCGTGTTTGCGGCTTTGGGAATGGGATGGTGCCGGATGCCGCCGCATGGAGTCCCCTGGTTACAAGGGCAACCGGGTGCTGTGCTTGACCTCTTCCATCACCGCATAGGTGCGGGTTTCGCGCACGCCGGGCAGTTGCCACAGCACGGTGCCGGCGAAGTTGCGGTAGGCGTTCATGTCGGCCATGCGGGTTTTGAGCAGGTAGTCAAAGCCGCCGGCCACCATGTGGCACTCCAAAATTTCGTCGCGCACCTGCACCGCAGCGTTAAACGCCTCAAACACATTCGGCGTGGTGCGGTCCAGTAGCACCTCCACAAACACCAGCATGCCTATACCGAGTTTGAGCGGGTTCAGCCGCGCCTCGTAGCCCAGGATGTAGCCCTCGCGTGTGAGCCGCGCCACACGCGCCAGCACGGCGGTGGGCGACAGGGCCACCGCCTCGGCCAGCTTGAGGTTGGCCATGCGCCCGTCCATCTGCAGGCAGGCGAGAATTTTGCGGTCGGTTCGGTCCAGTGTGTCGGTCATGGTGGGCGGCAGCAGCATAGCGCTGCGGGTTCAAATCCGTCCACTGCCCAGTGCCTGCCACACTGCATCAGGCAATGGCGACAGGGGGGGTGGCGGGCGCGCGGGGTGGTGGTGGCCCCCCGTTTTAATTGGCGGTTGGATTTTTGAGGGGAATGACAATGCGTTTATTGATATTCAACGACGCGATGGACGCGCCAAAAAACTCAGCGATCAACTTTTTTTGCAAGCCGGATTTTTCTGCTTTTTCCAACGCCGCTTCGATGACAGGCTTGAGTGACGCATGGGGTTTGGACAGGTAAAAACCAAAGTCGCGCGGATAGACCAATAGAAGCCTGGGCTCGATGGCCAAGTCGGGGTTGGCATGTGCTTCGGCAACGATCTCGGTAGCGCCGCGTGGAAAGTAGTCAACCCCCCGGGTCTTGGAGGCCAGCATGGGATAGAGCTGCTTCCAATCCCCTGCTTGCTCCATGACTTTCAAACCACTTTCTTTCCAGACATCGGCGTCAAACCAGCCTTGCCCCAAACCGGCCACTTTGCCCGTCACTTTGAGATCATCCAGTGTTTTGACCCGTTCATAAACGGCTTCATCGCCTTTGGGGATCAGCATCACCCGCTGGCCGATGAGGCCCTGCGTCAGCTTGTGATGGACGGCAACAAATTTCCCGTCCCGCTCTTTGGTTTGCAAAAACCAATGCAGGGTCAATTCGCCATGCTCAATGTAGGAAACAATGCGCGGTTGCGGCAGGTTGTCTTTCACCGAGATTATGACGCTGTGGCCCTGCGCCTTCAGCGACTCCTCCAATAGCTTGTGGTAGTACTTGTGATTTCCATTGGGCAGTGTGGCCAAGGTCAAAGCGATATCCGCAGCATGACCGGGCAGGCCAAAGAAAAGAAATGCCAATCCGGATAGAACGGTGCAAAAAGCACGCTGGACCATGTTGTGTCTCCTGGCAATGGGGTGTGCGAAATGGCATTGCGTCCGACATGTGAAAGTGCGAATCCCCACTTTCCCCATGCCTTGCGGTGAAGGATACGCTGTGAAGATAGAGATGGAAAGCTGATTGTGCGTGGCGGTTTCGATCATCCGGATCGGCGCGCATTGCTGCCATCCCATGCACGCCATGCCGGCTGCCCTGCCTGCTTGCGTTTGGAGCGCACGCATGTAAACTGCCCTTTTCTTCTTGCAAAGAGTGCCACCCTTGGACAAATTGTCGCTTCGGCAGATCATGATGCTGGTGGTGGTGGTGGGCATCGTCGGCCCTGCACTGGTGCTGGGCTATGTCTTGCTGCATGACCGCTACAACCAGGAAGTCGAGTTGCGCTTGCGCCACTCAGTAGCCAACTACGCCGAAATGCTGTCGCAGGCACTGCCGGGCCCGTTTTGGGCTTTTGACCACGATGTGGGTGCACAGGTGGTCGGCTCGGTGATGAAAAACACCGAAGTCGTCAGCATCCGTATTGAGGACGGCAAAAAAGAGGTCTTTGTTTTTCAGGAAATTCCCGGCCGCAGGGTGGGCGATCTGTTGCGCGAGCAGCGCCCCATTGTGTACGCCAACGCCCAGATCGGCGTCGTGACCGTGGAAGTCAGCGCGGCCTCCATCAAGCGGGCAATTTTGCTGGACTTCTACAAAATGGCCTTTTCCATGGCGCTGCAGGTTGCCGTATCCGTGGGCTTGATTTTGCTGCTGCTGGAGCGGCGCATGGTGCGCCCCATGCTGCACTTGCGTGCCAGTGCCGCGCGTTTGGCCAGCGGCCAGTTGGACCAAGAGGTGCACTGGAGCCGCCCGGATGAATTTGGCCAACTCGCCCACGACCTGGACACCATGCGCAAGTCGCTTCACACCTCGCTGGCCGAGCGCGACCAGCACAATGCCACCCTGGAACACCGTGTGCAGGAGCGTACCCAGGCGCTGCAAACGTCCAATCTGGAACTGTCCAACACCCTGGATCAATTGCAGGCCAGCCAGCGAGCCCTGGTCCAGAAAGAAAAGCTGGCTTCGTTGGGCGCGTTGGTTGCCGGTGTGGCGCACGAGCTCAACACCCCCCTGGGCGTAGCCGTCACCATTGGCAGCACCTTCCAGGACCAGAATAAACAGCTGGAAGAGAAAATAGCCAGTGGCCTGACCCGAACCGATTTGGCAAATTTTCACCAGCGCTACGTCACGGGTACTGGATTGCTGGTGCGCAACCTGGAGCGTGCCGCCACACTTGTTGCACGGTTCAAGCAAGTGTCCGCCGACCGGGCCAGCGAACAGCGCCGTCAGTTCAAACTCCGGGACCTGGTGGAAGAAGTCATTTACATCAATGCGCCCAACTTCGACAAAACGCCGCACAAGGTCGAAATGGACGTACCCGCCGATATGGAGTTCGACAGCTACCCCGGCCCTTTGGGGCAGGTGATTACCAACCTCATCCAGAATGCATTTGTACATGCGTTTGAGCCCGGCGTGGCAGGCGTCGTGCGGCTTACGGCGTACACCCAGGGGCCGGGCAATGTTTCCATCCAGGTTCACGACAACGGCAAAGGCATCCCGGCCAGTGACATTGAACACATATTTGACCCCTTCTTCACCACCACACTCGGGCAGGGCGGCAGTGGTCTGGGGCTGAACATTGTGTACAACATCGTTACCGCCACTCTGGGTGGCGACGTTACGGTGAGCAGTCCCTGTGGCCAGGGAACCACTTTCACCATCGTTTTGCCGACCTGTGCACCCGACCGCAGACGCAAACTGCGCCCAACGTAAGGCAAACACCGCACGCTGTGCAGTAGCGGCCCAACGCAGGTTGCCAAGTGCGCCCATTGGCACGGCACAATTCAGCGCATTGGCGCTATCGGAAGAACGTTTTCACTAAAAACAAGCTGAATTTAGGTGAAATATGCATGCGGGAAAGGAAGAACATAGCGCATATCCGCAATCCACAGGAGTCCGCCATGTCCACCTTTCAACGCCTGCCCACGCCCTACCGGAGCGAGGCCGACACCGTGGCTGCGCGCCTGAACACCCTGCACAACGCGCTGGACTGGGCTGGCGCCGCCCGCGTCGCTGCACCCTGGGTGCAGGCTGTGCGCGACAACCCGCCACCGTTTTGGGCCATGGAAAGCCTGCTCAAGGAATACCCCATTTCCAGCGCCGAGGGCCTGGCCCTGATGCGCCTGGCCGAAGCCCTGCTGCGCGTACCCGATGCCGACACCGCCATCGCCCTGACCGCGGATCAGTTGGGCCGCGCCAACTTTGACGGTGCCAGCGACCAGGTATTGGCGCGCCTCTCCAGCGCCGCCATTGCCATGGGTAAGCATTTTCTGCCCCATGCGCCCAGTGGCGACGCGCCGCCGGATGCACCTGGTTTGATGGCCCGTCTGGGTGCCAAAGCCGTAGTGGCCGCCACCCTGCGTGCGGTGCAACTGCTGGGGCGCCAGTTTGTGCTGGGCCAGACCTTGCCGGATGCCCAGCGTGAGGCCGATGCGGCACGCAAAGTACAAAAACAGACGCGCAAGGGGCAATTTCCCGACGGGCCGCCCCTAGGGAAATTAGCCCCCGTGGGGGGCAGCGACCCGCGCAGCGGTGGAGCGTGGGGGTTGACATTCAGCTACGACATGCTGGGCGAGGGTGCGCGCACTGCCGAGGATGCACAAACCTACCTGCAAAGTTACTCGGGTGCTATTAAATCAATAGCTGCTTGCGCAAGTCCGGCGTGCGCAATTGCCCAAAACGATGGTATATCCATCAAGCTCAGCGCCCTGCATCCACGTTACGAAGATGCGCAGCGTGCGCGCGTGCTGACCGAGCTGGTGCCGCGGGTTTGGGGCCTGTGCCAGGAAGCGGCGGCGGCCAACATTCCCCTGACCATTGACGCCGAAGAGGTGGAACGCCTCGAATTGTCACTGGACGTGTTCGAGGTCCTGCTGGCCCGGGTGGCGCAGCACTGCCCGCAGTGGAGCGGCTTAGGGCTGGCACTGCAGGCCTACCAGACGCGGGCGCTGGAGCTGGTGGAGCATGTGATTGCCTTGGCGCGCCACTACCGCGTGCGGTTGATGTGCCGTCTGGTCAAAGGGGCGTATTGGGATGCCGAGATCAAACGCGCGCAAGAGCTGGGGCTGGCGCACTACCCGGTGTTTACGCACAAGCACCACACCGATATTTCTTACCTGGCCTGTGCCCGTGCCCTGTTGGATGCGCCGGATGTGATGTTTCCGCAGTTTGCGACCCATAACGCGGCGACGATTGCGGCTATTTTGCAGATGAGTGCGAAACCTGTGAACGTTGACCCGGATCTTCACCCGGCCCTCAGCCTGGGTGGCGGCGCACTCCACTCCGTGTCCCCCGCCCGCTTTGCGGGCTCCTCCTTTACCTACGTGGAGCACACCGCCACCCAGGCTGAGGGCCTAGACCTTGTGCCGGGCACGGGGCTGGATAAGAGTTTGGGTGGCAGTGCGTTCTGCGTAGGTAAAGGAGGAGACCGCGCAGCGGGCGGGGGACACGAAGCAGAACGTGCTGCCGCCCAAACTCTGGGGCCACAATCTACCGACGGGCCGCCCCTAGGGGAATTCGCCCCCTCGGGGGGCAGCGACCCGCGCAGCGGCGGAGCGTGGGGGTCACCATTCTCCGCTGGCCCCCGTTTCGAGCTGCAACGCCTGCACGGCATGGGCGAGGGCGTGTACCGCGAGGTGCTGAAGAACCCTTTGGTGGCCTGCCGCGTCTACGCACCGGTGGGCGCGCACCGCGACCTGCTGGCCTACCTGGTGCGCCGCCTGTTGGAAAACGGCGCCAACTCCAGCTTTGTGCACCT
>JADJZE010000022.1:0-2500 GCA_016719405.1 Candidatus Aalborgicola lynettensis | reverse complement strand
AAAAAGTAGGAGCCTCGCAAGGGGTGACTGCGTACCTTTGTATAATGGGTCAGCGACTTACATTCAGTGGCAAGGTTAACCGAATAGGGAAGCCGTAGAGAAATCGAGTCCGAATAGGGCGTCAAGTCGCTGGGTAGACCCGAAACCAAGTGATCTATCCATGGCCAGGATGAAGGTGCCGTAACAGGTACTGGAGGTCCGAACCGACTAGTGTTGCAAAACTAGCGGATGAGCTGTGGATAGGGGTGAAAGGCTAAACAAACTTGGAAATAGCTGGTTCTCTCCGAAAACTATTTAGGTAGTGCCTCTCAAGTATTACCAACGGGGGTAGAGCACTGTTTTGGCTAGGGGTCATGGCGACTTACCAAACCAATGCAAACTCCGAATACCGTCGAGTACAGCTTGGGAGACAGAGCACCGGGTGCTAACGTCCGGACTCAAGAGGGAAACAACCCAGACCGCCAGCTAAGGTCCCTAAAATTGGCTAAGTGGGAAACGAAGTGGAAGGCTAAAACAGTCAGGATGTTGGCTTAGAAGCAGCCATCATTTAAAGAAAGCGTAATAGCTCACTGATCGAGTCGTCCTGCGCGGAAGATGTAACGGGGCTAAGCCAGTTACCGAAGCTGCGGATTTGCAATTTATTGCAAGTGGTAGGAGAGCGTTCTGTAAGCCGGTGAAGGTGGTGGTGTAAACCCTGCTGGAGGTATCAGAAGTGCGAATGCTGACATGAGTAGCGTTAAAGGGGGTGAAAAGCCCCTCGCCGTAAGCGCAAGGTTTTCTACGCAACGTTCATCGGCGTAGAGTGAGTCGGCCCCTAAGACGAGGCAGAGATGCGTAGTTGATGGGAAACAGGTCAATATTCCTGTACCGATGTGTAGTGCGATGTGGGGACGGAGAAGGTTAACTCAGCCAACTGTTGGATATGTTGGTTTCAAGCTTGTAGTCGTGCCTGGTAGGTAAATCCGCCGGGCTTAGATGAGGAGTGATAACGAGGCTGCTTGCAGCCGAAGTGAGTGATACCCTGCTTCCAGGAAAAGCCACTAAGCTTCAGCTATACACGACCGTACCGCAAACCGACACTGGTGCGCGAGATGAGTATTCCTAAGGCGCTTGAGAGAACTCCAGGAGAAGGAACTCGGCAAATTGACACCGTAACTTCGGAAGAAGGTGTGCCTTTAGTAGGTGAAGGGATTTACTCCTAGAGCCCAATGAGGTTGCAAAAAATCGGTGGCTGCGACTGTTTATTAAAAACACAGCACTCTGCAAACACGAAAGTGGACGTATAGGGTGTGACGCCTGCCCGGTGCTGGAAGATTAAATGATGGGGTGCAAGCTCTTGATTGAAGTCCCAGTAAACGGCGGCCGTAACTATAACGGTCCTAAGGTAGCGAAATTCCTTGTCGGGTAAGTTCCGACCTGCACGAATGGCGTAACGATGGCCACACTGTCTCCTCCTGAGACTCAGCGAAGGAAATGTTTGTGATGATGCAATCTCCCCGCGGAAAGACGGAAAGACCCCATGAACCTTTACTGTAGCTTTGTATTGGACTTTGAACAGATCTGTGTAGGATAGGTGGGAGGCTTTGAAGCAGGGTCGCTAGATCTTGTGGAGCCAACGTTGAAATACCACCCTGGTGTGTTTGAGGTTCTAACCTAGGTCCATTATCTGGATCGGGGACAGTGCATGGTAGGCAGTTTGACTGGGGCGGTCTCCTCCCAAAGCGTAACGGAGGAGTTCAAAGGTACGCTAGTTACGGTCGGACATCGTGACGATAGTGCAATGGCATAAGCGTGCTTAACTGCGAGACTGACAAGTCGAGCAGATGCGAAAGCAGGACATAGTGATCCGGTGGTTCTGTATGGAAGGGCCATCGCTCAACGGATAAAAAGGTACTCTGGGGATAACAGGCTGATACCGCCCAAGAGTTCATATCGACGGCGGTGTTTGGCACCTCGATGTCGGCTCATCTCATCCTGGGGCTGTAGCCGGTCCCAAGGGGTATGGCTGTTCGCCATTTAAAGAGGTACGTGAGCTGGGTTTAAAACGTCGTGAGACAGTTTGGTCCCTATCTTCCGTGGGCGCTGCAGATTTGAGGAAGCCTGCTCCTAGTACGAGAGGACTGGAGGGACACACCTCTGGTGTATCGGTTGTCACGCCAGTGGCATTGCCGAGTAGCTAAGTGTGGAAGAGATAACCGCTGAAAGCATCTAAGCGGGAAACTCGTTTCAAGATGAGATCTGCCGGGGCCTTGAGCCCCTAAAGAGTCGTTCAAGACCAGGACGTTGATAGGCAGGGTGTGGAAGCGCAGTAATGCGTTAAGCTAACCTGTACTAATTGCTCGTGCGGCTTGACCCTATAACTTTGATCGGTAGATCAGGGAAGTTATGCCAAGTTGACGCATTCAAAAATCCTACTTGCAAATAACTGCATGGGGTTCGTTAAATCGATGAAGCTGATTAGCTCTATAATTGGTTGTCTTGATCTTTGATCAAGGTGACA
>JADJZE010000021.1 GCA_016719405.1 Candidatus Aalborgicola lynettensis | reverse complement strand
TTTCGGTCCTTGAGAATCTCGCGCTTGCGCAGGGCCAGCACACCACGCTGAAAAATCCGACACACTACGCCGCCCCAGATGCTGGTCGATCATCCACAGGTGCACGCCGTCCAGGCTTTTGAACAGCGTGCTTTGCAGCGTCTGGAACGGATGTTGTGCTTTTGGCAAATGCCGTAGCGGTTGTGCCTGTCTACTGAGCACGTCACCCCACAGCACCAGGGCGTCGCGGCAGCCGTCCTTTAACAGGTTGCGCTCCAGTGCGTCGTGCTCTCTGGCAGTTAATGGTCGATATAGGCTTTGAGTTCTTCGTTAACGACGATGGTCATGTCTGGGATTACGTATTTTGAATATGGTTCTGATCTTAGGGCGCTTTGGCTTCTTTTCTTCCATAGGCCGCCCATTGCTTGATGCCTTTGACCAGGACCGACGTGCTGACGTCTTTGACAGCGATCTTGGCCTTGAGCTTGGCGGTGACCCAATCCTGCACATGTGGCAAGGTGGGCCCTTGTTCACCGGTGGGAATCAACAGCTCTTTGCCGGCGACCACACCGGCGGATGTCACTTGGAGCGCGGTTGCGGGCATTTTTGTAATTCTGTTGGTAGAGGGAGGCGTGGGATTATCCCGTGCGATGGATGGTCTGCCAGAATGTCGGGGGCGGTTTCATGACCGTTTTGCGCTGAATTTCTTTGACATTGACTCCGATTCCCATGGACAAAACCCGTATCGACAAATGGCTGTGGGCCGCACGTTTTCTTCACCAACGCGCTGGCGGTGGAGGCGATTAACCGGGGCACGCCCAGGTGGAGGGTAAAGATGTCAAACCGTCGCGCGAGGGTGAAGGTGGCGACACGCTGGACATCTGGCAGGCCTCCATCCGCAAGACCGTGGTGATTCTGGGCATTAGCGAACAACGTGGCCCGGCACCGGTGGCGCAGACACTGTATGCCGAAACGCCCGAGAGCCAGACGCTGCGTTTGGCGGAGCAAGAGCAGCGGCGTCTATCGCCTGAGCCCGCACACACCATTGCGCATGGGCGCCCCACCAAACGCGACCGCCGCGCGCTGGAAAAGCCTTGGGACGACCGTTGGAGCGCCGCCATCGACTAACAGGACACGCATCAAAAAGGCTATTTGCGCACGTAGGACGGGCGCAACCAGCTACAAATTTAGTAGCAACTATAGAGGTTATTTACCCGGCTGCGGCAACTCCAGCGTCACCTCCGGTGCGCCCTCCATGGTGCTGGCCAACATGGCGCGGCGTCCTCAACCGATTGCAGCAACAAGCGCCCGTCCACCACGGCACCCACCGCAAAACGGCTTGGCGGGTTTGCCATCCACCGCCACCAGTGCGGCACCCGCGTGGGCCGTATCGGCCACCACACCCTGTAGCACGAACCGGCTACTGGCGGCGATCGGCACGTCGGTCACCTGCAGCGCAGCGGCTCCGCCACCCAGTACCTGCGCCAGGCCTTGCGGATCCAGCGGCGGCGCACTGGCCACTGCAGCCAGACCGGCGCGACCCGGCTGGCTGGCGCCCCACACCTTGAGGGACCAAAAGGCCGCACTGGCAGCAGCCAACGCAAACACCACGAAGGTTGCAATACGTACCGGCCACACAGGATGAAGATTTGTTTGCATGGCGAGATTATGATGGCCCCACCCTTTAACCCACAACCCACCTTTTCAACCCACTTTTTGTATGTCCCGTTTTCAATCTGTCCGACGCCGTGTTTCGCAGGGTTTTACCCTTATTGAGTTGATGGTGGTGCTGGTCATCATCGGTGTTCTGGCCGCTCTGATCGTGCCCAATGTGCTGGACCGGGCCGACGACGCCCGTGTCACCGCCGCCAAAACCGACGTCAACAACCTGATGCAGGCGCTCAAGCTGTACCGGCTGGACAACCAGCGCTACCCTACGGCGGCACAGGGACTGCAGGCCCTGGTCGCCAAACCCTCCGCAGGCCCCATCCCCGGCAACTGGAAGCCCTATGTGGACAAGTTGCCCAAAGACCCCTGGGGCAACCCCTACCAATACCTGAACCCCGGCGTGCATAGCGAGATTGATGTGTTGTCTTTCGGTGGCGACGGCCAGGCCGGGGGTGAGGGCAAAAATGCCGACGTTGGCAGTTGGGATTGATATAGCAGCCCCCACGCTCCACCGCTGCGCGGGTCGCTGCCCCCCAGGGGGGCTAACTTCCCTTGGGGCGGCCCGGCGGGAAATTGGCGCCCCCACGCTCCGCCGCTGCGCGGGTCGCTGCCCCAGGGGGCATTTCCCTGGGGCGGCCCGGCGGGAAATTGTTGCCCCACGCCTTGCGCGGGTCGTTTCGGCTAGTTTCCCTGGGGCGGCCCGGCGGGAAATTGCTGCCCCCACGCTTGCTACGCGCAGTCTCGGCTTTACGCTGCTGGAGCTGATGGTGGTGGTGGCCATCATGGCGCTGGCCACCGCTGGCGTGGCGTTGCTCGCTGCGCGATGGCAGTGTCACCGCGCTGAGCGTGAAGCCCAGCGCCTGCGCGCTGCCGGAGTCTGCACGCGCGCAGTCGCGCATGCGCCAGCCCGGTGCGCTGGCGCAACACCGAAACCGGCTTTGTGTTTGAAGGCCTGCCCGTCGGCGCCCTGCCCGGCAACTGGCTGGGCAACGATGTGCGCCGATGCAACCACGCTGTTGCTGGGGCCGGAGCCCATCATCGGGCCAGAAAATTGTGCTCGTATCCATCTCTTCCCCCCAAACCCGCCTGACCCTGGCCACCGACGGCGTGCGCCCGTTTGCGGTGCAGACCAATGCGGCGGATGGCGCGCCATGACGGCCACCACGCACATCTGCCGCACACGGGGCTTCACGCTCATTGAGGTGCTGGTGGCGTTGAGCATTGTGGCGCTGGCCCTGGCTGCCGGCGCACGCGCCACGGGTGCGCTAACGGCCAACGCCGAGCGCCAGTCCAACATGCTGCTGGCCCAGTTGTGCGCCGAAAACACCCTGATTGGCCTGCGCCTGAACCGCATGATGCCCCCATAGGCGACGACACCCAGAGCTGCGTGCAGGCCGACGCGAATGGACCGTGCACCTGTCGGTGCGCCCCACCCCCAATCCCACTTTTGTGCGGGTACAGGCCCAGGTGGCCGATGGCGCAACGCCCCTGCTGGCCTTGTCCACTGTGATGGGACGCTACTGATGCGCGCATCCAACCGGGGCTTTACGCTCATCGAGTTGCTGGTGGCGCTGGCTATCTGGCGCTGATGGCGCTGGTGAGTTGGCGGACTCGATGCTGATGACCCGTGCGCACAGCCACATCCAGGAGCGCGGCGACGCTTGCTCACGCTGCAAGCGGGTCTGGCGCAATGGGCGGCCGATCTGGACGCCCAGGTGGCACTGGCCCCCAACCCGGCGCTGGACTGGGATGGCAACACGCTGCACATCACCCGCTACAGCACCCAAGCGCCGGGCGCCGGCCTGTTGCTGGTGGCCTGGACGGTGCGGTCCGACAAGGGCGTCAACCAATGGTTGCGCTGGCAGTCTCCCCCGCTGACCACCCGCGCCGCCTTGCAGGTTGCGCGCACCCAGGCCAGCCAGTGGGCACGCAACCCGGGCGATGTGCAACGCCAGTTCGAAGTGGCGATTACCCCGGTAGAGCAGTGGAGCGTTCTGACCCACCGCAACGGCGCCTGGTCGGTCGGAGCCACCGCCGACAGCGCCACGCCCAGCACCGCGCCGACACCGGCCAGCGGCGCATCGGCACCCATCCCCCCCGCGCCCGCGCCCTTCGATGCGGTGCGCCTGGTGCTGACCCTTCCACCGGGTTCGGCCCTTGGCGGCACCCTCACGCGTGACTGGATGCGCGGCACCTTGGGGCCCGGTCGATGACACCCACCCCGCCCCTCGCTACGCAACGTGGCGCAGCCCTGCTGGCGGCACTGCTGACCGTCACCCTGGTGGCCAGTCTGGCTGCAGGCGCGCTGTGGCGCCAGTGGCGCAATGTCGAAGTTGAATCGGCCGAACGCATGCAATTGCAGGCGCGTTGGGTACTGACCGGCGCGCTCGACTGGGCGCGCCTGATTCTGATCGAAGACGCCCGCGCGGGCGGTGCCGACCACCTGGCCGAGCCCTGGTCCGTGCCACTGGCCGAGGCGCGGCTGTCGTCCTTTCTGGCCGCTGACAGCAATGGCGCGGCCGCCGAGTCCGATACCGCAACACAGGTCTTTCTGTCGGGCCAGATTACCGACTTGCAGGCCCGCATGAACGTGACCAACCTGGTGGACGGTACCAAGGTATCCGAGACCCATCTGCAGGCCTTTGGCAAGCTGTTTGAGCTTTTGGGCTTGCCGCCCGAAGAGTTGGCCCTGATGGCCAACAACCTACTGCTCGCAGGACACCAGCAAGCCCGACGCACCCCTTGCACCCCAGCGGGTGGAGCACCTGGCCTGGTTGGGCCTGTCGGCTCCCACACTGGCCGCGCTGCAGCCCCACATTACGTTACTGCCCCAGCGCACCCTGCTCAACATCAACACTGCCAGCGCATTGGTGTTATCGGCCAGCGTGCCGCAGCTCGACATGGCCCGTGCACAACAGCTGGTCAACGCCCGCCAGCGCAACCACTTCAAGCTGCTGGCCGATGCCAACACATTGCTTGGCGGCTCGGACGTGCTGACCGACACCCCACGACGTGGGTTCACGGTACTTTCAGGTACAAGGCGCCAGCGGCAAGACCAATCGGTGGTGGAAGACCGCTCCATCGTCCAGCGCGACAGCGGCCCCACGGCCAAAACCCTGTGGCGCAGCCACGAAGCCCCGCCGCTGTCCGGCTCAAAAATACTGGCGCAATGACACTTGCCAGATGCGCTGCTGCGGCGTCGCACCAAAGTCGCTTAGCGGGCCGCCACTGTTGACCTGCAGTTGCAGCGCCACATCGGTATGACTCCAGTGGTAACGGGCCTCCACCCAGTGGGTGCGGCTGTTGTCTGCCCGGTTGGTGCGCAGCATGGCGCTGATGTCCAGGTGCGGGACGACGGCGTCTTGCCAGTTGGCGTACAGACCCAACATGTCGCGCGTGGGCAACTCCTGCGCGGCTTGCGCCCACAGGCGGTACTGGGCGTAGGCCAAGGGCCAGCCGCGTTGCAATGCATCCCACTCGTCGGCATGCAGTGCCGCGTCGTTGTAGGCGTATTCCAGCGTCATGGAGAGTTTGTTGCGGGTGGTATAGGTCACACCCGCAGCCGCGCGCTGATGAAAACTGGCGTCCTCCGCCGCCAGCCCGGCTTGTGCCAGCTGCGAGCGGCTTTGCCCGCCCGACCACTCCGCAAAAAGCACCGTGGCATCACCCGCCAGCGTGGTCAGGTTCATACCCAGTTGGGCGCTCTGCCGGTCTTCGCCGTACAACAGCCACTGGGGGGCAATCTTGTCGGTGAGCCGCTGACTCAAGGACAGCAGCCAGCGGTTCTGGTTGTTGGTGGCACCGTAGTCGGGACTGAAAGCCGTGTCGCTGGCCTGCTCGGCCATTTTGGGCGACGCCAGCGCGGTGAGTGAGCCGCCGTTCCACAAGGTCTGGCCGCGCAGCATCACGCTGCCCAGGCGGTTTTTCTTCAAGCTACCGGGGTCGCTCGACACCATCGAGCGCACGGCGCCGCTGCGGAAATAATCGGTCGGGTTGTAACCCATGGCCACGCCGTTGCGCACGTTGACGCGCCCCAGGTCGAGCAGGCGCTCGTCGCTGGCCTGCCAACTCACATACGCCTCTTTCAGGGTGTTGATGTAGTGTTCATCACCGATCTGCCCAGGCCACTTCCCGTCCAGCCGATCCGCCAGCACGGCGCGCCAGCGCGGGGCGATGGACGTATCCACCTGCACGTCCAGCGACAGGCGGTGGTTGGGGGTTACCACGCCGCTGGGCGCGGTGAACTGGCCGAACGCCAGCTCGGCAAATGCTTGCCAGTCGCGCACGGTATCCGTCGTGGTGGTAGTGGGAGCGTCAGCCAGTGCCAGCGCGTCCAGGTCACTGGGCTCTTCGGCCCATGCGTGCGGAGCAAACCCTGCAAGCCCGGCCAGACCCGCGACCAGCAGCGCCTTGACCTTCAAACGGATGCCCAGGCGGCGCAGCCTGGCGCCGCCCGCGGGCGCGCACCGGCGCTGTGGTACGGCGTGCATGGCGCCCTACTCCGGCTTGAAGCGCGGCAAGTAGTCGCGCTGCAGCCAGGCATCAGGCACCTCGCGTTTGACCCAATCGGAAAAGCGCATCACGGTAACCCAACTGGTGTCCAGGCCGTCAATGATCACCGTCTCGGTGGGCCGGTCGTGCCCCAGGTGTTTCTGGAACTTGCGGTAGTACGCCGTTTTCAGCAGCTTGCCACTCTCGGCGTAGAAACGCGATTTAACCGGCTGGTTGTTAGCCGTGTCGATCCAGATTTCGATGTGGTGGTAACTCACCTCGGGCGTCAGGGCAGACAGGCTGAGTTTGTAGCAGTGGCGCATTTTCTTTTCGCCATCCTGCATGTCTTCCTCACCCGCCTGAGTGGCCTTGTAGTCTTTGGCCAGGTTCACCGTCACCACATCGCCATTGGATGCCTGACCCAGCAAGCGCTGCTGCGGCGACAAGCGAATGCTGGCCTTGTTGGTGGGGTCATAAAACCACAGGTCGCGCCCGCTGTACAGCATCAGTTTGCCGGCATCACGCGCCGGTGCCACAAAGCGGATCAGGCTGCGGAACTGCCCGCCTGTGGCTTCGGCCTTGGAGTAGATGGCCAGGGTGCTGGTGTCGGTCTGTTTGCCGTTGCGGTATTCGATCAGCGTGTTGGTCAATCCGAAGGGGAAATCCGGGTTGCGCACCGCATCGCTGGCGGCCAGAATCTCTTGCGCGCTGGGGATGGCGTGGGCACTGGCCACACACAGGCTGGCCGCCAGGGCGCCCAAAAAACGCACCAGGCGCGCCATGCGGGCAGGTGCCCTGTGCGGGAGGTGCGCGGCGTCTGGAATGTGCATCATTGGTTGTTGCATGGTTGATGCACTCCTTACACGTGGCGCAGCGCGTCCACAATCATCAGCTTGGAAGCACGCCGCGCGGGCCACCAGGCGGACAACACGGTCACCACAATCAGCCCCAGCACACTGCCGACCAGCAGGTTGGTGTCTTCCCAGATACGCACCAGAATCAGGTAGGCGTAGGAATAACCCGGCGGGGTAAACGACAAGCCGCTGTTGTTGATGAGGGAGGCGATGCCCAGCGCACACACTACGCCGAATACCGAACCCATCAGGCCCAGCAGCACCCCTTCGCACAAAAACAGGTTGCGAATGCCCGAGCGGCGCAGGCCAATGGCCCGCAAGGTGCCAATTTCAACCGTGCGCTCCACCACGGCGGTGCTCATGGTATTGCCAATCATGAACAGCACAATGACCGCAATCAAGGTGGCGATAAAGCCGAACACGGAACCAAAGAACTGCGCCGTTTGGCCGTAGAGCGGGTTCAGCGTGCGAAAGTCCAGCACCTCCAGCGACTGCACCATAAATTCATCTTCAAACAGGTGTGCCAGGCGTTTTTTGGCCGCCGGAATCTGGCTGGCATGCTGCAGCTGGATACGGATGGCGGTCACCTTGGGTTCTTGGCTGCCGTAGATCAGCTTCTGTGCTTGCGCCAAATGCATGGCCAGGTACACGTCATCAATCGCCTTGATGCCCAGGTTTTCTGCCGCCACCACCTGCAGGCTGGCCACGTTGGGCGCGCCGTGTGCGGTGGACGCCAGCATCTCGATGCGGGTGTTGTCCTGCACAGGGACATTGCCCTTTTCCATGGCCGACAGGTCGGCAATGTCATCCGGAGCGGCGGCGCCGTCGGTGGCCGGTACGCTGGCACTTTGGAAGCAATGCGGCACGTTGAGCGCATCGCACAGCTTGAGCTTGCGGGCCACGCCGGTGCCAATCACCACACCGTCGGTACCGGAGCCAACCAGGGGCAAGGGGTGGGAGTAGCTTTTGAGCTGGTAGTCATTCCACTCCAGCATGCGGTTGTGTTCTTCCACCACCACGCCTTGGGCCATGACGGAGCGCGACACCCCGGCGGCAAAATTACCCGCCAGCCCGCCCAGCGACAAACTGGGGGTGACCACCGCCAGCATGGGCGCAAGCACCGGATCTTTTTTAATGGTATCAATCAGCCGCTGGTAGTTGGCGATACCGTAGGAAGTGGGGTTGTCGCCGCCTTCCGAGAAATACCCCATGCGCTGAATCTGCAAGTGGCCGGAGTGCTGTGTCACGCCGGTTTCAATGCCGTAGATCACGTTGGACTTGTAACCACCAAACACCAGAATGGCCACCAGCCCGATACCCATGGCCAAGAGCGTGGTGAGGGAGCGGCGGCGGTTGCGCAGCAAATTGCGCAGGGCCAGAGAAAGTGTCTTCATGCTGCCACCTTGGTTACTTGGGCGTTTTCGGTCTGTGGGCTCGGTTCGGTTCGCCGCTCAATGGACGTGATGCGCCCGTCACGGATAAACACCGTATCGTCCGCCGCCGCCTGCACCTGCGGGTCGTGGGACGAAAAGACGAACGACACATGGTGCTCGCGCTGCATTTTGCGCATCAGCGCAATGATGTCGGCACCGGTGTGGCTGTCCAGATTGGCGGTGGGCTCGTCGGCCAGCACCAGCTTGGGCGCGGGCGCAAGGGCACGGGCAATGGCCACCCGCTGGCGTTGCCCGCCCGAGAGTTGGCCGGGCCGGTACTTGGCCCGGTCGGCCAGGCCCACGGCATCGAGCAGGGCCAGCACACGTTGTTTGCGCTGCGCGTCCGGCATTTTGGTCAGCAGCAGCGGGTATTCCACGTTTTCGTAAGCGGTTAACACCTGCAGCAAATTGAAGTTCTGAAAGATGAAGCCGAGCTGGCGGGCGCGAAAGTCGGACAAGGCGTTGTCGGACATTTTTTGCACATCCTGCCCGGCGACGATGACCTCACCCTGGTCGGGCCGGTCGATGCAGCCAATCACATTGAGCAGGGTGGTTTTACCGCTGCCCGATGGGCCCGAAATCACGGTGAACCGGTTGGAGCGGATTTCGAGGTTGATATCGCACAGGGCCGGAACGCCCACGGAATCGAGGTGGTAGGTTTTGTTGACCTGCTTCAGTATGACGGGGTGCATGGGATCAATCCAGCTTGTAGGCCGTCAACTGGTAGTTCCATTTGGGGTCATCGTGCACCACTTTGACCACGGTACCAAGCTTGGGTGCATACCATCGCGTCGATTTCTTTTCGCCGCTGAAGACCATCATCGCCCGCCAGTTGTCGACGCATTCAATGCGAAACGCATCGAACTCGCCCGCAACCACTTTGACCTTTTCAAACGCCACCGCCTCACACTGGGCTTTGCTCTTCCACTTGTCACCCGTGTCTTCGGTAAAACCGGCGTATTCACCGGACCATTTGCTTCCCACTTCCAGTGGATAAATCATGGTGGGCATGAACGGTTTGAACTCGTACTGCACCTCACCATCGGTTTTAACCATTTTGGTGATGTTCAAGCTGTTCGCAACCGACTGGTAGATCAGCAGGTCTTTGCATTGAATGACCAGCATGCCGTCGCTGGTCAGCTCCTTGACGTTCCAGCGCCTGCACCCGCCCATGCTGGCTTCACTGGTGGTGAATTCAAAATAGTTGCCGGGTTTGATGGAGGCTGGGGGCGGCATTTCTGCCCGGGGCGCTTCAGCGGCCAGTGCCGGCAGGCAACTGCCCAGCAGCAGTGCGGCGGCCACGGTGCGGTGGTTCACGCGGAGTGTAGTTTGCATAGTAGAGCGGCTCGTAAAAACGGGTTAAAGGAGTAGCGGCATTGCGGCCGGTGCCGATTATTGCACCCAGGCAGCCTCACGCAAACCCTTTTTACATCCCCCGCCCAGCCGCACAACTGCGAACAAAAACCGCCTTTTGCGCTTGTCTGGAAACAATTTTACGCTATGCTATTTATAGCACTCAACTCCAGTGCCGCAACCACCACGCACTGGCGCCACATGGTGCTTGAACACGCAAAGTACATCCCCACCGCCCGCAAACGCCCGGCGGTAAAAACCCTATGGCCCCGCCACGCAGGCCCCACCGCCGCAGGGCATGACCCTACAATGGGTGCCCACCTTCCATGTGCCCATGACCACGCTGATCGTCACACTGCCTGAACCCCTGCCTGCGCCCAGCGTAGCGTGTGCCTATGCCACCACAGGCGACGGCACCAGCGTGGCACGCCACGGTGAAGCGGCACTGTCCTTGTTGACCGCGCCCGCCGGTGCAGAGCTTGTGGTTGTAGTACCCATACAACAGCTATCCTGGCACCGCCTGGAGCTGCCACGCGGCACACTGCAACGCACATTGTTTACCGACGCGGACGCGCCCCGACTGCGCGCCGTGCTCGACGGCCTGCTCGAAGACCGTGTACTGGACGACCCTGCCCTGCTGCATTTCGCGCTGATGCCACACGCCAAAGAAGGCGCGCCAGTGTGGGTGTGCAGTTGCAACCGCGCCTGGTTACACGCCTGGGTGGGTGCGCTGGAACAAGCCGGGTTGCCGGTGGCGCGTATCGTCCCCGAAATGGCACCGCCCCCCGCACACGACCCCAACGCCATTGGCCTGTGGCTCACCGGCGCGCCCGACGCAGCGCGACTGGTGACCAGTGGGCCTCACGGGGTTATCCAGTTGCCGCTGTCGGGCACTTTGGCCGACCCGGTGCTGCCGCAGGCGGCGCTCCAGATCATGGAATCCGTCACCACCGACCCGGCCGTGGCGGAGTTGGCCGAACACCTTTTCAGCGGCAGGGTGGACTTGCAAACCCCGGCCCAACGCGCGGTACGGGCGGCACAAACCGAATGGGATCTGGCCCAGTTCGACCTGCTGCGCAACCGGCGCACGCGCGTGACCAAATACCTGTCCACCCTGGGCCACACGCTGGCGCAAGCGCCCCAGTGGCGCGCCGCACGCTGGGGTGTGCTGGCATTGGTGGTGGTGCAACTGTTGGGCCTGCAAGCCTGGGCCTGGAAAGAGCAGGCCGCACAGGCCGCACAGCGTGCCACCATTCGGGCCATTTTGACCGACACCTTCCCCGATGTGCGGGTGGTGGTAGACGCCCCGGCACAAATGGAGCGCGCGCTGGCCGACCTGCAGCGCCAAAGTGGCGCCGCATCGAGCGCCGACCTGGAGACAATTCTGGGTCAATTCCAGGCTGCAGCGCCCGGCACACCTGCGCCAGCAGCTATTGATTTCATAGCTGGCAGCGTACTATTGAAAGGCCTCGACCCGAACGCTCCGGTGCTGGCCGATGCCAGCGCCCGCCTGCAGGCGCAGGGTTATTTGGCCCGCTGGGAAGGTAACAACCTGGCCATTCAGCCTGGGGGGCGCCCATGACAGAGACCGACACCACCGGACGTCTGCAGCGCGTGCTGGCCCCCGTGCGGGAGCGCTGGAGCCGACTGGCCGACCAGGAGCGCCAGTTGCTGTCGCTGGTGCTGGTGGTTCTTGCTGCCACCGTGCTGTGGTTGCTGGTGCTGGCCCCGGCCCGCACCACCCTGCGCACTGCCGACGCCCAAGCCAAGGCCCTGGGTGCCCAACTGCAGCACATGCAAAACCTGCAGGCACAGGCGCAATCGCTGCAAAAACAACCGCCCCTGGGCTGGGAAGATGCCCTCAAGGCCCTGAACACGGCCACCCAACAAACACTGGGCAATACCGCCCAACTCAGTGCCAATGGCGAACGCGCCACGGTTACCCTGCAGGGCGCGTCCGCTGACGCTCTGGCCCAGTGGCTGGTGCAAGCCCGCGTCAACGCACGCTCGGTCCCCGCCGAGGCGCGGCTGGTGCGCGCCAGCCAAAACGGTGTCGCCACCTGGGACGGTGTGCTGCTCATGACCCTGCCGCAACGCTAGCCACCATGACCGCCACAACCCCCACCGCCATCCGCCACCACGCCCCCTGGGTGTGGGGCTGGGCGGGTGCGCTGCTGGGCCTGGCCACCATGACCGTGGTGCTGGCGCCAGCGCGATGGTTGACCGACGCCATTGCGCAGGCCAGCGCCCAGCGCGTACAACTCAGCGACGCACGCGGCAGCGTGTGGCAGGGCTCGGCCCAGCTGGTGCTAACCGGCGGCGTGGGCAGCGCGGACGCGCTGGCCCTGCCGGGCCGGGTGAACTGGCGCATTCGGCCCCTGTGGGGTGGCGCCCATATCCAGATCAGCGCCGACTGCTGCACGCCCCAGCCCCTGAACCTGGCGCTCTCCGTGCCGCGCCAGCAGCCGGTGCGCCTGACATTGGTCGATAACCAGTCCCAGTGGCCGGCAAACCTGCTGGCGGGTTTGGGTACCCCCTGGAACACCATTCGCCCGCAAGGCCAACTGCTGCTCAGCACACAGGGGGTGGGCCTGCACTGGATCAACCAGCGTGTCTCCCTGCAGGGCAGCCTGCAACTGGATGCGACCCAGATGTCCACCCGCCTGTCCACCCTGGTGCCCATGGGCAGTTACCGGCTCATGCTGCTGGGCGGGGAGACCCCCACGCTGAGCCTGTCCACCCTGGAGGGCAGCTTCCAGCTTTCGGGCCAGGGCCACTGGGTGGGCAACGCACTGCGCTTTCGGGGCGAGGCCATGGCCAGCCCCGGCCGGGTAGAGGCGCTTTCGAATCTTTTGAACATTATTGGACGGCGCGACGGCGCGCGCTCCGCTATCAAGGTGGGCTAACCGTGAAACCAATTCGCACCAACATCAACCCCTTCCCGCAACCCCGCATTGCTATTATTTCAATAGCTGCCTGCGCACTGCTGGCGGGCGCAACAGGCCTTTTTTCTACCCATTTGCACGCCCAGACGGCGGACCCTGCAGCCGCCCAGGCCACCCCTGCCAAAACCAAACGTGGCCAACCGGTCACGCTGAATTTCAACAACGCCGACATCGAGGCCGTGGCCCGCACCATGGCCACCATGACCGGGCGCAATGTGGTGGTAGACCCCCGCGTGAAAGGCACCATTACCCTGCTGACAGAACAACCGGTATCCCCCGCTGTGGCCTACCACCAGTTCCGCAGCGTGCTGCGCCTGCAAGGCTACACCGTGGTGCAGTCCGATGGGCTGGACAAGATCGTGCCCGAAGCCGATGCCAAGTTGCACGTAGGCGGGGTAACACGCGGTGAATCCGCCGTCGGCAACCAGATTGCCACCCAGATCATTCCGCTGCGTTTTGACTACGCCAACAACCTGTTGCCCATCCTGCGCCCGCTCATCAGCCCCAACAACACCATCAACGCCAATCCCAGCAACAATTCGCTGGTGATTACCGACTATGGCGACAACCTGCGCCGGATTGAAAAAATCGTCTCGGCGATGGACATGCCCAACGCCACCGACATTGAGGTCATCCCCCTCAAACATGCCCTCGCCGGCGATCTGGCGCCCTTGGTGTTGCGATTGCTGGATTCCGGCGGCGGCAACAGCCCTGGTGGTGCGGACGGTTCATTCAAGACCACGTTGATTCCCGAACCGCGCAGCAACGCCCTGATTTTGCGCGCCGCCAACCCCACACGACTGGCACTGGCGCGCTCGCTGGTGACCAAGCTGGACCAACCCGCCTCCGACCAGGCCAGCGGCAACATCTACGTGGTGTACCTCAAGAATGCCGACGCCACCAAACTGGCCGTCACCCTGCGTGCGGCCATGTCCAGTACCGGCAGTGCACCCAGCTCCAGCCCGCCCAGCGCACCACCAGCCGGCCTGGCGGGCGCGCTGGCCAATGCCGCTGCGGGTGCAGCGTCCGGCAGCGCGGCGGCAGCGGGTTCCTCCACAGGCGGCCAGATCCAGGCCGACGCATCGACCAACTCGCTCATCATCACCGCACCCGAGCCGCAGTACCGCCAGCTGCGCGCCGTCATCGACAAACTCGACGCCCGCCGGGCCCAGGTGTTTGTGGAAAGCCTGATTGCCGAGGTCAACGCCGACAAGGCGGCCGAGTTCGGCATCCAGTGGCAAGGCGCTGTCGGCCAAAATGGCGACGCCAATGTGGGCGTTTTGGGCACCAACTTCAACATTGGCGGCACCAACATCATCAAACTGGCCACCCAGGCCGCGGCCGGTACGGCAACTCCCTCCACCGGCGTCAACGTGGGTGTTGCGCACCAGACCAACGGCGTGTATGTGCTGGGTTTTCTGGCACGCTACCTGCAAGCCAATGGCGACGGCAACATCCTGTCCACGCCCAACCTGCTGACGCTGGACAACGAAGAGGCCAAAATCGTCATCGGCCAGAACGTGCCCTTTGTCACCGGGCAGTTCACCAACTCCGGCAGCAGCAGCACCGGAACCGTGAACCCGTTTCAGACCATCGAACGCAAGGACGTGGGCCTGACCTTGCGCGTCAAGCCACAAATCAGCGAGAACGGCACCGTCAAGCTCACCATTTTCCAGGAAGTGTCCAGTGTGCAGGCGTCCTCGGTGAACTCGGCCACCGGCCTCATCACCAACAAGCGCTCGATTGAATCCAATGTGCTGGTAGGCGATGGCGCCATTGTGGTGTTGGGTGGCCTGCTGTCCGACGAATACGCCGGCAACCAGGAAAAAGTCCCCGGCCTGGCCGACATTCCCCTATTTGGCAACCTGTTCAAGGGTGAAGCGCGCAGCCGCAAAAAGACCAATTTGATGGTATTCCTGCGCCCGGTGGTGTTGCGTGACGCGGCCGCCTCCGACAGTTTCTCGATGGACCGCTACGAACTCATGCGCGCCACCCAGCAGCAGGCCCAGCCCGAGCCCAGCGCGGCAGTGCCCGTCAACGGGGCGCCGGTGTTGCCGGGTGCCACCCAGCCCAAGCCCGCCAAATAAGCCACCGCACGCCATGAGCCAGCCTGCGCAATACCCCCTGCCCTACGCGTTTGCGCGCAGCCACCAGTTGCTGCTGGAAGAGCAGGACGCCGCCCTCACGCTGTGGACCCCGACCCTGGACACACCCGACGCCGCCAGCGCCGTGGGCGAGGTGCTGCGCAAATTTGCCGTGCGCCAGGTCAAGCTCGAAGAACCCGAAATACTGCGCCAGCGCATCAGTGCCGCCTACGCGCAAAGCGAATCCAGCGCCGCCACGGTGGTCAACGAGGTGGAGAGCGACATCGACCTGTCGCGCATGATGCAGGCCCTACCGGCCATTGAAGACCTGCTGGAAACCAACGACGACGCACCCATCATCCGCATGCTCAACGCCCTGCTCACCCAGGCCGCACGCGACGGTGCCAGCGACATCCACATTGAGCCCTACGAGCGCCACTCGGCCGTGCGCTTTAGGGTGGACGGCACACTGCGCGACGTGGTGCGCCCCAACCGGGCGCTGCACGCGGCGCTGATTTCGCGCCTGAAGATCATGGCCGACCTGGACATTGCCGAAAAACGCCTGCCGCAGGACGGGCGCATCAGCCTGCGCATTGGCACCCGTGGCGTGGACGTGCGGGTCAGCACCCTGCCCAGCGCCCACGGCGAGCGCGCGGTGCTGCGCCTGCTGGACAAGAGTGGCAACAAGCTCACCCTGGAAGCCATTGGCATGCAGGGCGACGTGCTGGCGCAACTGGAGCACCTGATTGCGCAGCCGCACGGCATCATTCTGGTGACCGGCCCAACCGGATCGGGCAAGACCACCACGCTGTATGCCGCACTGCAGCGCCTGGACACGCGCAGCCAGAACATCATGACGGTGGAAGACCCGATTGAGTACGAACTGGCCGGTGTCGGTCAGACGCAGGTCAACGCCAAGATTGAGCTGGACTTTGCCAAGGCCCTGCGCGCCATCCTGCGCCAGGACCCGGACGTCATCATGATCGGCGAAATCCGCGACCTGGAGACGGCACAAATTGCCATCCAGGCCTCACTCACCGGCCACCTGGTGCTGGCCACGCTGCACACCAACGATGCGGCCAGCGCGGTGACCCGTTTGTCCGACATGGGCATCGAGCCCTTTCTGCTGAGCTCCTCGTTGCTGGGCGTGCTGGCCCAGCGCCTGGTGCGCAAGCTGTGTCCGGCCTGCGCGCTAATGGCCGAGCCCGTTTCCTACTCGGCGTTCCAGGAAGACGAGACCAACCACCCCGATCTGGTCGATATTCCCAGTGAAATCGGGACCGCGCAGGCGGTGGGTTGTGAGGCGTGTGGCCACACCGGCTACCAGGGGCGCACGGGCGTGTTTGAGTTGCTGGTGACCAACGACGCCATCCGCGAGCAAATCCACCACCGCGCGGCCGAGGCCGAAATCCGCGAGGCCGCCATCACCCACGGCATGGTGCTGATGCGTGACGACGGCGAGCGCCTGGTGCGCAACGGCGTGACCACCATGGAAGAGTTGATGCGCGTCACGCGCGATTGATTGCACAACACCCGACCGTCCGCGCCGGACGGGACACCCTTGTGGCAAAGGGAGGGGCGAAGTACAGGGTTTATCCTCCCCTTTTGGAGCCCAAAAGTGCTTTATTGGGCGGCACAATCAGCGCCACCGAGGAGAACTTATGGCACTTCAATACCAGCTTAAACAGGGGCACTACCATTTGTACGACCTGAACACGCCGGCCAGCAAAGTCACCGGTGAACACCGCCTGCGGCTCCGGACGGACAACGTGGCGATTGCGTTTTGTGCCCGCACCGGCGTGCTGCACGAGCATGGCAGCCCGACGCGCATCCACATCTGGGCCAGCAATACCCGCAGGCGCCTGCGGGACGCGGGTGAAGTGGCCAGCGCCAACGACATCGTGGTGGTCTCGGGCCCCCTGCCGGTGGACGAAATCAACAAATGTTTGCAAATCGAAGGTTATTGCCAGCAACTGCTGCGCCGCCTGAGCACGCTGCCGCACGGCAAGCGCCTGGCGCAGTAACGCCATTCTTTTCCCCGCAGGGGGCACCCCTTCGATACCACAAACTGAACGGTATCGCCTGCCACACATCGCCCACTTGCGGGCACATGCTGTCCGCCCCACTTGGCCTTGGGTCGTGTGCATGTCTGCCCAGCCCAACCGACCCGCGGTTGGCACAGCCGCGCTCCACGATCTAAAAAACGCGTTGCGTCGTGAGTTTGTTCATGCACAAAAAAGCGGGCGCCGGTACATTCCGGGACGGTTTCGATATTTTGCAGCCGGCGACTACCGAATACTTTTTTACTTTTCAGCAACTACTGCGACACAAACGCCATGACACATTCTGCCTTTTCATTTGTTACCCACAAGCGCTCACAGCGCGCACTGCGGACCTCTACCCGCGTATTGACCCTCTCAGCCCTCACTGCCGCGCTGGCGTTGGGCGTGCAGGCTGCCTCTGCCGCCACGCCCGATTTCAGCTCGGTCAGTGCCGCCACTGCGACCGCACCGACCAACACCAACAGCCTGTTGGCCGGTGCCAGCCTGACTACCGGCAAGCGACTGCAGTCCACCAATGGCCTGTACCGCCTGACCCTGCAGGGCGACGGCAACCTGGTGATTTACACCGCTGCGGGCAAACCCATTTGGGCGACCAACACCGTCGGCAGGGGTGGCGTGCGTCTGGTATTGCAAAAAGACAGCAACCTGGTGTTGTACACATCCAAAGGCAAAGCCGTTTGGGCCAGCAACACCGTTGGCAAGGGAGCCGCCTACCTGCTGCTCAAAGACGACGGCAACCTGGTTTTGAACAATGCAACCGGTGCCAAGGTATGGGCAACCAACACCGCTGGCGTGCCCTATGCCTCCATGGTCTCATTTGGTGACAGCCTGAGCGACGTGGGCACCTACCGCGTCAGCACCATCGCGGCAGTGGGCGGCGGCAAGTACAACGTCAATGGCCCCGTGGGACGGAACTGGACCGAAGTGCTTTCAGCCGCTCTGCAGCTCAAGACACCGTGCGCTGCACAAACCGGCCTCAACAGTGTGATTCCATCCATCCCGCCTGCGGCGGTGACCAACCACGCCGGCTGCTATGGTTATGCACAAGGTGGCGCGCGCGTCACCAACCCGGTGGGGCCTGGCAACATCAACACCTACCCGCAAGACGCCAACGGCGCGCTGGGGCAGATGACCGACCCCGTCATTAACCAGATCAATCGCCACCTCAACACCGTCGGTGGCCGCTTCTCGGGCAAAGAACTCGTCACTGTGCTCGCAGGTGGCAACGATGCTTTCATGAACCTGGCCATCGTGGCAGGCACTGCCGCGGCCACCAACAATGACCCCGGCGCAGTGGGTGCGGCCAGCCAAAACGCCGTCGCAGCCATGGCGCAGGCGGGTGCAGAATTGGCGGCAGACGTGAACACCCTGATCGTTGGCAAAGGCGCCAAGCGCGTGGTGGTGATGACACTGCCCGACTTGAGCCAGACGCCGTATGCCTTGACCAAGCCTGCTTCCACGCAGGGCCTGATCAACGCCATGGTCACTGCCTTCAACAGTGCATTGACATCCAATCTGCAGGCCTCCAGCGCCGTGTTGGTAGTGGATGCCTACGCCCAAGGCCGGCTGCAGTTTGCCAACCCCGCACAGTATGGAATCACCAGTGTGACGACTCCCGCTTGCGACTTGACGAAGACCATCTTCGCCAGTTCGCTCGTGTGTTCCACCGCCACCCTGGCCACAGGCGATGTGAGCCGTTATGCATTTGCCGATGGCGTGCACCCCGCCCCCTACGGTTATGCACTGCTGGCGGGTTACACCGCTTACAAAATGGCAGCCCAGTCGTGGCTGACCGCGCCACGGCAATAAGCGCACCAATGAGACCGGCAGCTTTACTGCAGCGGGTCGCTGCAGTCTGCGGCACAAACCCCTGGCTGGCCCGTGCGCCAGTCAGGGGTTTGTGCATATGGGGCTAAAAGTCGCGCAACAAAATCTCTGTGTTGGCACGCGCCTGCGAGGGATTGCCACCGGCCAGTTGGCGGTAGGTGCGGGAAAACTGGGCGTAGTCGGCAAATCCGGCCGCCAGCGCCGCGTCCGTAAACGGGGCGCCTTCGTTCAGGCGGGCGGCGGTGACAAAAAACCGGTGCCACAAACGGAACCGGCGGATCGGCGTTCCAACCACCTCCTTGAATAACTCGCCCAGACGCGACGCCGACAGACCCACCTTGCGCGCAATCCACTCGACGGAAACATTTTGATCGTGGCTTTGCCGAATCAGGTGAATCGCCTGCACGATGCGGGGGTCGGGCTCGGGCCGGCGGCGCAATGGATGGTTCATCCATTCGCTCACCATGTGTTCCACCGTCGCAAGCGGCGGGCGCTGGTTACGCAGCATGTTGGCAAACTCCACCACCTCCGATTCGCCCCGGATGCCTGAAAAACACGGCTGCCCGCCCATCGGAAACATGGACTGCATCAGGGCCGTCAGCCGATAGTGGTCCTGATTGCCGCCCAAAAAGAACATGACCACATTGGCCCCATGGGTATCGACCTCCAGATTCATTCCTGCAGGAATCAGAAAGCTCTTTCCCACTGCACGGTCCCGGTGCATCGGGTCGCGCACCTCCAGTTCATCCTCCAGAGAAACCAGCAGCGTCGAAGGCACATTGGTGCGCTTGAAGCGGTTTTCCAGCCGCCCCACATACACGCCCCGTTCGCCGGCACCGTAAAAAACTGCTTTCTTCTTCATGGAAAAACTGTACCGCATTGCGGCCATTGCGTCACTGCCCTGAAGGCACCACGCCCTGCACGCGCAGGCCTTACGGCTCGTAAGCCGGCAGTCGGCGTCGCTCGTCTTCGCTGAACTGGGCTTGCTGCAACTTCATCAGCGCCATGTGCCGGTCGGCCTCGGGGGCGTTGGCTTGGGCTTGCAGCAACTGGCTGCGCTCGCCCAGGTAGTTGGCAATACGCCGCTTCCATTCGGCTTCTTCGCGGTCCAGGTCGGCCAACCGTGCCGCAGCCTCGGGGCTGAACTCTTTGGCGCGCACGCGGTAGATGTCGTCGTCGCTGGCGCCCTTGGCGCGCATGTCGGCCACCTTTTCTTCCACCCGCAAAATAACCCGGGGCGCATCGCGTTCGCGGCGCAGGTCTTCGGGCATGGCGGCGTCCAGAGCGGCGAGTTGCTCTTGCCGCTGCGTGGCACTCAAGGCCGAGTTTTGGCTGATTTCGAGCCGCGCTAGCGCATCCGTGTCGTAGGCGTCTTCAAAGCCGAACATGGCCTGGGTTTCTTCCGCATTAAAAAATCGTGCGCGCAAATCCTGCATGGCCACGAACCGGTTGCGAATGGCTTGTACGCCCTGACCGCTGAGGCCGGGTTTGCGCTCCAGTTCGATCAGCGCGGTTTTGAACTCCACATACAGGCCAAACAGGCGCTTGGCCTGGGGCACCTGATCGGCGGGCAGCGTGCGCTCCAGCTCCAAATGGATCTTTTGTGTGATCGCCGCAACGGTTTGCTCGCCCACGGCGCTCAGGTAGTAGTCAAACATGCGTTTGAGCTCAGCCAACGCCAGCGCACCACCCGCCGGTGCACCGCGGCTGCTTTGCCAGGCCCGCAAATTGCCATCGGGCACGGTGCCATCCATCGATTTCACAAAGGCGGCACCGGGGGCCACACCCCCTGCACTGAACTGGGTCGTATCGGTAGGCGGAGCCGATTGGCGCCACCCAACGATGGCACTGGCCAGCACACCCGCCAAGGCCGCGAGGCCCAGGCGCAAACGCAGGGAACGGGCTTTCACGGGGCTGCCTACAAACCCATGTTCTTCAAACGATTGGCGTGCTGGCGGAACACGGTGACCGGATTGGTTTCAAACAGGTTGACAATGCCGATGGTCTGGTTCACTTCGTCCAGGTGGTTCATGGCGAAGTCGTCCCGAATGACCTTGCCCAAATGCGACGAGCAACTGGCCACCAGGCCGTCGTTTTTGGCACCACCAAATGCCAGACCGGTCAGGGCCAATGCGGGATCGAGAATGTCAAACACATTGGTGTAAGGCTTGGCACCGCTCCATGAGAAGTAAGAAACGCCATTGACGTTGTACGCACCCTCACCGCAGGCGGTGGTGGGAATGCCTTGCGGATGGGCCAGATTGAACTTGGCAGAACCGGCTGTGCTCAGGCTTTGTGCGGCGGCCAGGGAATTTTGTGATAAACCAGAACCACCGGACAGGAAGTTAATGACCGTGGCCAAACCATTGGCGACTGTGGCTACCACCGAATTGGAAAGCGACCCGGGGGGAGCCACTTTCAACAGAATGTCGGCCACGGCAGAACCCTTGTTCACCCCCGCAATGGAGGTGGCCGATGCCACCAGATCCGAGCGCACCGAGGCGACGTAACGGATGGTGGGGCCGCCATGGCTGTGGCCCATCAGGTTGACTTTGCTGGCACCCGTGGCAGCCAAAATCTTCTTCACCTGGCTCAGCAGTTGCTCGCCCCGCACTTCGGTACTGTTGGCAGCCGACACCTGCACGGTGTAGACCTTGGCGCCATCGGCACGCAGGCTGGAGGGAATGCCGTAGAAGTACTCTACCGGGCCAATATTGTCAAAACCGAACAGGCCGTGCACCAGCACAATCGGGTATTTGGTTTGGGTATAGGTTCCCGCAGACGCGGCCAAGGGGGTCAACGACAGCGCCACCGCGCAGGCGCCCAGGAAAGTTGTTACGGTTTTTTTCATAGTCATCTCCAGCTGGCCAGGGGCCACATCGGGTTAATAGTTATTCAGTGAAAGAATGGCGCGACCTCTGGGATGGGGGCGGTGTCGCTGGGGGGCTGCAGGCTGATCCACGGTAGTGGTCGGCCAGAACCCAAAGCACGATATGTGTACGATTGTGCTGATTTCCGTAGGTTACGGTGCAACGCCCTGTTCGTCATGAGGGCAAACCCTAGGGCGGCGCACCGTTACCATTGGCACATGCCCGCCTATTCCTACGAAGCACTGACCACCGACGGTGACACCCGCAAAGGTGTGATCGAAGCCGACAACCCGCGCACTGCCCGCGGTCTATTGCGCGCCCAGGCTTTGGTACCCATGCAAGTAGAACCCATGGGTGCAGGCTCCAAGGGCGCGGCCAGCGCTCACGCGCCAGGCCGAGGCACCACCCTGTGGCGTGCCCGCGCCTTCAACTCCACCGCGCTGGCGATCTGGACCCGTCAACTCGCCGGGCTGGTGGCATCCGGCCTGCCGCTGGAGCGTGCGCTCACGGCGCTGGCCGACGAAACGGAAGAAGAAACCCAACGCGGCGTGGTAGCCGCCCTGCGCGCCGAGGTTAACGGTGGCACCAGCTTTGCCACTGCACTGGCACAGCACCCACGCGAGTTCTCGACCACCTACTGCGCCGTGGTCGGCGCCGGCGAGCACAGCGGCAACCTGGGGCTGGTGCTGGAACGCCTGGCCGACGACCTGGAGCAAAGCCAGGAACTTCAGTCCAAACTGTTGGGCGCGGCCCTGTACCCCGCCATCGTGACCTTGGTGGCCATTGTCATCGTCACTTTTTTGCTGGCCTACGTGGTGCCACAGGTAGCGCAGGTTTTTTCCGGCAGCAAGCGCGCACTGCCGCTCCTGACCGTCATCATGCTGGCGCTGGGTAATTTTGTGCGCAACCAGTTCTGGGTACTCATTATTGCTATGCTTTTAATAGCTGGTTGCGCACGTTTCGCATGGGCTAGCGCCGCTTTCGTGAAAAATTTGATGCCTTCTGGCTGACCCTTCCGCTGTTGGGCAAGCTGGCGCGTGGCTACAACGCGGCGCGTTTCGCCAGCACACTGGCCATGCTGGCGGGTGCCGGTGTGCCCATCCTCAAAGCCCTGCAAGCCGCTGCCGATACCCTGAGCAACCGTGCCATGCGCACCGATGCACTCGACGCCCTGGTGCTGGTGCGCGAGGGGGCGCCGCTGGCCTCGGCCCTGGCGCAAAAGAAACGCTTTCCGGGTCTGCTGGGCATGTTCGCCCGCCTAGGGGAGCAAACCGGTCAACTGCCGACAATGCTCGATCGTGCGGCCAAACAGCTCAGCACCGAGGTGCAGCGCCGCGCCATGCAATTTGCCACCCTGCTGGAGCCGCTATTGATCGTCACCATGGGCCTGGTGGTGATGCTGATTGTGCTGGCGGTGCTGCTGCCGATTATTCAGATGAACCAGCTGGTGAAATAGCCCACCGGCAAAGCGCCGCGCCCGGCGCCGCACGCCACCCAGAGGCTCAGGGGGCAGTCCCCGGGGCATACACCGTGACGTCCAAGGTGTCCAAGGCATACTTTGCACTGTTGCCCGAAGCGTCCAGGCACCAGACCCTGACGGCATGCACGACCGGCTCTTTGGGATCATCCGGAACGGGGAAAGTGCGCACGCCCGCAGGGCCTTCGGTGCTGTCGTAAGTCCACCGTGCACGCAGCGGGCCATTGCCGCCACCGCAAACCCCGCCGTCGAAATAGACCGGCGAACCACCCACCACCGGCGCCGGCGTTTTTTCACTCAGGGCAATTTTTGTGACGGAGATGTTGCGCGGCAGGCCGTAGTCTGCCGTAGTCTGTTCACTGCCACCACCACATCCCGCCAGCACTGCGGCAACGACCCCGGCCAGCAACAACCGGGAATACCGTGCCCGTGGCACCATCGACCTTGTCACCATACGCTTGTTCCGTCTTGACTGGATGAGCCCGTCTTAAAACGGTTGCACCCAAAAAAACATACGAACATCACGCGGTGTGCGAGCGAAGTGGATCGAAACGTTCAGTTTGGTAGTCTTCATTTGCAAAGTAAGTCAGTATGGTTTTTTGCCGAAGTCTTGACACACCACCACGGCAAAGTGGTGTGTACGGCAGATAACTCGCTGCGCCCCCCAAGGTACCCGCTTGCGCAGAAAAAGACCCTGGGCCGCCAATTTGCTGTCTGCAGTCGATTCGGATTGTAATCATCCACCGCACTGCCGGATGGGTTGACACCGGAGGTGATTGCGGCAGTGCGCCAATTGCTATTATTTTAATAGCTACCCCCGCTCATCCAACAAGCGCAAACGGCCTGAATGGCGTGTAGATTGGGTCGCTTCGCAGCGGTAGCTGACACCCAAACGCATGGGCCACTGGACTATAGTTCTCAACGACTTACTCCTTTATTCATTCGTGAGGCCACTACTCCATGCTCTCGACTCTCGCGACCATATGGCTTCTGCACATCGTTGCAACGATCACGCCCGGAGCAAACACGCTCCTTGTCTCCCAACTCGCTGCTGGCAGCCGTGGGCCGGGCGCTTTGTTTGGCGCCCTCGGGGTCGCGGTGGGTTCAGTGTCGTGGGCTGCGCTTGCCGTATTGGGGGTGAGCATCGTCTTCAATGCATTTCCAGTTCTGAGGATTTCCCTTCAGGTGATCGGCGGGGTGTACTTGCTGTATGTCGCTGTCCGGCTCTGGTCGTCTGGGAGCCTTGGGCCCACTATTGGGACCGATCCGGTTTCACCAATGGTTGCGTTCCGTCTTGGACTGCTCACAAATTTCACCAATCCAAAGGCCGCTTTGTTCTTTGGCAGCGTCTTCTCAGCTTGCTTCCCTGCTAACCCAGACCCTGCACTACTCGTAGCAGCCGTCGCGCTCGTTTTTGTTAACGCATTGGTTTGGTATGTGTTGCTGGCTCACGTGTTTTCCCGAGAAGCTGTGCGGCTTGCGTACTTGCGCAAGCGTCGCGCCGCAGGCAAGGTGGCGGGCATCGTGCTGGGCACCCTCGGGCTTCGCGTCCTGCTTCTGACGTTCAGCGAGGCAAAGTCATAGGTGATGATTGGAACCAGAGCCAGTCTAGGCTGTCGACCTCATCACAGTTCACCCAATCCAGCAGCGTTTGGGGAGTTTGACATGACGCCCGATCGGGCAGGCAACTGTTTCTAGCCGTCAATACCCACATCATCCACCGTGCAAGTTCGCATCAGGCCTTTATGTAGAGCTCTACATAATGGCCTGAATCCGACAAACACTTTCGTCAGTGTGAGATCGCAGACGTGGCGTTATTGAAGTCAATCAACAGACCCATTCAACGGCGCCCCCTCGGCATATTGGCGCCGGATGGTATGACTTCTCTGACCGAAATTCTCCAGAAACAAGGTCATGCGCCACTGCAATTCACTACATTTTTTATAGCTATCCCCGCATATCCAGCAAGCGCAAACGGCCTAAAAGGCTTGTATTTTCCGCCAGCACATACGCCACGCGGTAACTGACCGCAATGCCATGCGGAAACGCCCTCAGCACACGCTGCAGGGGCGCGGGGCGGTGGCCGGGGCGGGCGGTGCCGGCGCCGATGGCTTTGAGGGCGCGCACAAACTGCAGCACGTCGGGGTGGTACTCGTGCACGGTTTCCACCACCACGCTTGCGCCAAGCTGGGCGCACAGTGCGCGCAAGGTTTCTTCTGTCATGAAGCTGCGCACGCCGTCATCCACGCCCGCAGCCGTGTGGGCGGCGCGCCATTCGGCAAAGGTACCGTCCAGCAAGGTGGCCACGGCCAAGCGCGGGGTTTGTAGCGCCAGGCGGCGCAAGGCGGCGGCCGGGTCGGCAAACCACTGGAACACCAGGCTGGATGCCACCAGGTCGGCCGCATGGGCGTCGATGTGTTCGCCATCTGCCACGGCAAAGCGCACACGCGGCGTCGGTGGCGTTGCCTGCATTGGCTGTAGCGGCGGAAAAGGCTGCAATGCTTCTGTCACTTGCGGCGCATCCGCGCCCAGGCGCTGGCGGCAGGCTTCCACCATGGTGGGGGCCAGGTCGGTGGCCAACAGTTCGGCATGTGGATAGGTTTGCAGCAGCAAGGTACTGAGGTTGCCGGTGCCACAACCAATTTCGAGCATACGCGCCGCGGCTGGCAACTGCGGCCACTGCGTCTGTGCGCGCAGGGCCAGTTGCTGGGCGGCGTGGCGTTGCACCACGGCGTGGGCGTCGTAGTCGCTTGCGGCGGCGGCAAAGGTGCGGGCGATGCGCTGTTTGTCGCTCACACACGCTCCAAAAAAGTCTGCACGGCGGCGGCGCATTCGTCCACACCCGCGTAACCCAGGGCATGACCACCGTGTGCCTGCCACACCAACTGGGTGTGGGCGCGCGGGGCAAAGGTGGCATCGGTCAGCGCGGCGGGCACGATGGGGTCGTCGCGTGTGGCCAGGGCCAGCAGGGGCACATCCAGGGTCGCCAGTTGTGCAGACACGTCCACGTCCAGCAGCAACGCCAGGTCGGCGGCCAGCCGTTCAACATGCAAGGGGGTGCCGGGCGGAGGAAGCAGGTCGGCCAGTTTGCAGCGGTGCAAAAAGTCGGCCAGCACGGCGTGGGGATCGCGCGCATGGGCGCGCAGCATGCGCTCCACCACGCGCCGGGGTTGCGCGGCAAGGGCCACGGGCGCATCACCCGCTGCAGTGGCAGCCTTTGCTGCGCCGAGTGTCGTGGCGGCAACGATAGCGTTGGGGGAGCTGGCCGCAATGGGGTTCTCAACGGGCGGGCAAAAACGGGCGAAACCGGCCACGCTGACAAGTGCCGCCCAGCCCTGTGCGGGTGGTGATTGCAGGGCGCGGGCAAAACCCAGCGAGTGGCCTATGCCCACCCAGCGGTGACCGGGTGGCAGGTGGGACGTCACAGTGGGAGATTGTGTGGGGCCAAAGTAGCTGACATCGGCAAACACCTGCGGATACTGTGCCAGCCGGGTGGCCAGCGGCTGCCAGAAGGCCGGGGACAAACCCCAGCCATGAAAAAAAACCAATCCCAGATGCATCGCGGGATTCTACCGACGCACCTGCGGCCACTTGGCAGCCCCCAGTTTCAGGCACCCTGCCCTTTGCCGCCGTCCAACTGCAGCCGTGCATACCAGTCCACCTTACGTGTCAGCAGCATCACCAGGGCCAGCACCAGAAACAACGCAATGGCACCCACCACCAGCGCTTTTTGCTCCAGCCGCAGCAGCACAAACAGCAGGCCGTACAGGGTGGCAATGCCGGCGCCAAAGGGCAAACCTTGGCGCCACCCGCGCAGGATGTGGCTGGCGTAATAGGTGAGCAGCAGCACACAGGCGGCGGCGGCAATGGCATAGGCCCAGGAGAACGGCAGTTGCTCCGACAGACTGACCAGCAGCAAAAAGAAAATGCTGATGGCCGCCCCCACCAGAAAGTACTGCACCGGGTGCACACGCAAGGAGCGCATCAACTCAAACAGGCCCACGGCCACAAAGGTGAGCGCAATGAACAACAGACCGTATTTGGTGGCCCGGTTGGACAGGGCGTAGGTGTTGCTGGGGTCGATAAAGGTCACACCCAGGGTTTCGGTACACGCCGCACTGGGGCGCGGAGCAATGGTGGCATCACCACCGTCATGCTCGTCGTAGCTGGATGCGCTCTGGCCCATGCCCGGCGCGCACAGGGCGCGCCCTTGCAGCACGTCTTGCTGGGCGGTGCTGGCCAGGGCGGAGACGCGCCAGGTGGCGTCAAACCCCGTGGCGCTGATCTGGCGCTCCAGCGGCAAGAATTGCCCACCAAAGCTGGGGTGCGGCCAGTTGGAGGCCAGGTGGATGGCATTGGCCGTGCCCAGGGGCACCACAGCCAGTTGCTCCGTGCCCATCAGTTCCAGCTTGATTTCGGCCGTCAAGGGGGCAGCCAGGTCCACACTGGCGGGCAAGGCGGTGTGGATGCCACGCGGATACACCTTGGAGAAGGTGCCAGCCTGTGCCACGTAGCCCGCGCCATTGAGTTTGAGGTCCACCTGGCGAATGCCCCGCGCGTCGGACACGGCCAGCATCAGCAAGGGGGTATCGCACTGCAGGCGCGAGCCGGGGTGTTGGCGCTCGGGCTTGAGGGCGCTCAGGTCGCTCCACTGCGCGGTGAGGGTGGATTTCAGGTGGAACACCTGCGTGGCGTGCATGCCGCGTGCGCGGGGCGCCAGTTGGCTGGTGCCGTTGACGCTCAGACTGGCGGGAGGTGCCATGAGCGTGAATTCTCGCCGCCCAGCTACACCCTGCGCGCCGTCTTTAGTGGGCTTTTCCACCATGCCATCGACAGCCGTCCACACTTCGGTTTTAACGGGTTTTTCGGCCACGCCGTTGGCAGTTGTCCACTCTTCGGTACACGCCATGTGCACCAGCGGCCCCAGCAGGGTCTGGCTACCCGCCAAGCTGCGTGCCACGCTCTGGATAGCGGTTTGCCGCTGCCCCTGGCGCTGGGAGACCAGGTCGGTGATCTGCCCCAGACCTAACACCAGCAAAGTTAACACTACGGCCAGGCCAATAAATTTTCCCCGCGCTTCACTTTTCATCATCCACTCCTTGCTAAAAACATTCGTCTTGGCAGGCAGTGTCTGGTGCGTGCGTGAGGGGAGTAAGAAGTGTGTGTGAAGCCAGTGTGAAACCACACGCGGGTAGACTGCAGGGTTTTCCCCATCCAACACCCCATGCGCAAAAGCTACCTGCCTGCCTGGTTGCGCGCTACCTTTGCCGCCACTGCCGCCTACCGCTACTACCCGCTGGTGGTGGGCTTTTTTGCGTTTGTGGTGACCCTGACCTTCAGCTTTCCGTTTGCCGCCATCGTGGTGCCGGCCACTTTGCTGGCACCCAAACGCTGGCTCAGCCTGGGGCTGGTGTGTGGCATTGGCAGTGGGTGCGGCGCTGCCGTGTTGGTGGAAGTGTTTCACCACCTGGGCTGGCAAACCATTACAGAGCAGTACCCGGACATGGTGCAACTCGAAGCATTGCAGGTGGCCAAAGAATGGCTGGGGCACTATGGCCTGCTGGCACTGCTGGTGATTGCCGCATCACCCATGCCGCAAACGCCGGCCTTGCTGGTGTATTCCATGGTCAACCCGTTTGCACCCGGTGTGGTGTTGGCCGTGGGCGCGGGCAAGGCGGTGAAATACACCGCACTGACCTACCTGACCGCCCGTTACCCCGGGCGGTTTGTCAAATTCCAATAACTTTCTCCACCACGCCCAGCGCTGGCGCACACCCATGGCCACTGATGTACCCCACAACCTGACCGCACCGGACGCACTTTCGCAAGGCCCTACCTGGCCGGTGCGCCTGCTCAAATGGGCGCTCGCGCTGGTGTTGCTGGGTGGCGTGGTCTTACTGGCAGCCACGGCGTGGATTTACCCGCAACTGCCCGACATTACCGCCCTCACCCACTACCAGCCCAAACAACCGCTGCGCATACTCTCTGCCGATGGCGTGCAAATTGGCGGCTTTGGCACCGAACGGCGTGTGTACCAAAGCACCGAGCAAATCCCCCAGCTGATGAAAGACAGCCTGCTGGCGGTGGAAGACGCGCGGTTTTATACCCACAGCGGCATAGACCCCATTAGCGTGGTGCGGGCGGCGGTGTCGATTGTCTCGGGCGGGCTGGTGCGCCGGGTGTCGGGGGGCTCCACCATCACACAGCAAGTGGCACGCACCTTTTTGCTGAGCAACGCCCGCACGGTGGACCGCAAGTTCAAAGAGGCATTGCTGTCGCTGCGCATTGAGGCCGCGCTGGGCAAAGACGAAATTTTGACCCTGTACATGAACCAGATTTACCTGGGCTCGCGCGCCTACGGTTTTGAGGCCGCGGCGCAAACCTACTTTGGCAAGACCCTGGCGGTGTTGAGCCCCGCAGAATGCGCCATGCTGGGCGGATTGCCGCAAAACCCGCACAACGTGAACCCCTTTCGCAACCCCGAGCGCGCCCGCGCCCGCCAGCTGGTGGCGCTGGCACGCATGCACACCGTGGGCGTGATTGATGACGCCCAGTACGCTAGCGCCAAAGCCGAACAACTGGTGGTGCGCAAACCCACCCAGGTGGATGTGCATGCCGAATACGTGGCCGAAATGGCCCGTGCCCAGGTGTTTGCGCAGCTGGGCGAGCAGGCCTACACGCAGGGCATTACGGTCACCACCACGCTGATCGCCGCCGAGCAACAAGCCGCCTACGTCGCACTGCGCCGCACCCTCATAGACCACACCCGCGCCCAGCCCTGGCGCGGCCCCGAGGAGATTGAGGACCTGCCCAGCGACCTGAAAGACGAAGACCCGGCCATTGCCCAAACCCTGGCCGAGGTGAACGACGACGAAGACCTGCGCGCCGCCATCGTCACCCGGGCCAGCCCAACGCAAGTGACCGCCGTACTGGCCTCGGGCGAAGTGGTCCGTATCGACAAGGCGGGCCTGCAGCAGGCACAGCCGGGCCTGGGCGCCAAAGCTTCAAGCAAACTGGCCGTGCGCCGGGGTTCCGTGGTGCGGGTGTTGCAGCAGGGCAAGGGCTGGGTGCTGACGCAGTGGCCCGAGGCCCAGGGCGCGCTGGTGGCGCTGGACCCGGCGAATGGTGAGATTCGCGCCATGGTGGGCGGCTTTGACTTTGGGCGCAACCAGTTCAACCATGCAACACAGGGCTGGCGCCAGCCCGGCTCCAGCTTCAAACCCTTTATCTATGCCGCCGCGCTGGACCACGGCGTGATGCCCGAAACCCTGGTCAACGACATGCCCCTAAGCAACGTGGGTGACTGGTCCCCCGGCAACGCCGATGGCAGCACCGACGGCCCCACCTCGCTGCTGGACGGTCTGAAACGCTCCAAAAACCTGGTGACCATTCGCCTGGTGCAACTGCTGGGTGCCACTGGCATGCGCGACTGGACGGCGCGTTTTGGTTTTGACGTGGAGCGCCAGCCCGATAACCTGACCCTGGCCCTGGGAACCGGCGCCACCACGCCGTTGCAACTGGCCAGCGCCTATGGCGTGCTGGCCAACGGTGGCTACCTGCTGCCCGCCACGCTGATCCGCAGCGTGACCGGCAGCAACGGCGAAGTGCTGTTTGAAGCCCCTGTGCACGCCATCGACGAGAGCCTGCGCGTCACCACGGCACGCAACACCTTTCTCACCGGCACGCTGTTGCAGGAAGTGACCCGCGCTGGCACCGCTGCCCGCGCCCAGGCCACCCTCAAACGCCCGGACCTGTACGGCAAGACCGGCACCACCAACGAGGTGGTCGATGCCTGGTTTGCCGGTTTTCAGCCCGGGCGTGTGGCCGTGGTGTGGCTGGGTTATGACGAACCCCGCAGCCTGGGCAGCCACGCCTCGGGCGCGTCACTGGCATTGCCGGCCTGGATTGAGTACATGACCACCGCACTCAAGGATGTGCCGGTGGCGGAATTACAAGCCCCCGAGGGGGTGGTGCAGGTGGACGGGCACTGGCGTTACGCCGAATGGGCCGAGGGCGGGCACATTGTCTCGTTAGGGCTGGATGACCAGGAAATTGGCCCGGCGCTGATTCCGCAAGCACCGCAACCCGCGACCGCCGAAGCCCCGGCGACTGAAGCACCACAGACACCCTGAACCGGCAACGGCGTGAGCGCATCAACACTGCGCCGCCCGGTAAGATAAACCCTTCACACCCCCCCGTTATCCATGACCACCATCGGCACCCCCCTTTCCCCCCACGCAACCAAAGTCATGCTCCTGGGCGCCGGTGAGCTGGGCAAAGAGGTGCTGATTGCCCTGCAGCGCCTGGGCGTAGAAACCATTGCGGTGGACCGCTACGACCACGCCCCCGGTCACCAAGTGGCCCACCACGCTCGCACCATCACCATGAGTGACCCGGCGCAACTCAAAGGCCTGATTGAGGCTGAGAAGCCCCTGCTGGTGGTGCCCGAAATTGAAGCCATTGCCACGCCCATGCTGGAGGATTTGGAAGCTGCCGGAGTGGTGCGCGTTGTGCCCACGGCCCGTGCCGCGCGCCTGACCATGGACCGCGAAGGCATACGCCGCCTGGCCGCTGAAACGCTGGGCCTGCCCACCAGCCCGTACCAGTTTTGCGATTCCCTGGCCGAACTGCAAGCCGCCATAGACGGCGAAAGCGGACGCCCTGGCATTGGCTACCCCTGTGTGGTCAAGCCGGTGATGAGTTCATCGGGCAAAGGCCAGAGCAAGATCGACGGCCCTGCCGATGTGCAAAAAGCCTGGGACACCGCCATGGCCGGTGGCCGCGTCAGCCACGGCCGTGTCATCGTGGAGGGGTTTATTGACTTTGACTACGAAATAACCCAGCTCACGGTGCGCGCCCGGGGCGTGGACGGCAGCATCGAAACCCACTTTTGTGAACCCATTGGCCATGTGCAGGTCAGCGGCGACTATGTGGAGAGTTGGCAGCCACACCCCATGCGTGCTGCGGCGCTGGAAAAATCGCGCCAAATTGCCAAGGCGGTGACCGACAACTTAGGGCTGGGCCACGACGGACAGCCCGGCGGATTGGGTTTATTTGGCGTGGAGCTGTTTGTAAAGGGGGAGCAAGTATGGTTTAGCGAGGTGAGTCCGCGCCCCCACGACACCGGCCTGGTGACCTTGACCACGCAGGTGCAAAGCGAGTTTGAATTACACGCCCGCGCCATTTTGGGCCTGCCCGTGAACACGGCACTGAAAACGCCCGGTGCCAGCGCGGTGATCTACGGCGGTGTGGAGGCCCAAGGCATTTTGTTTGACGGCGTGGCCGACGCCCTGCGTGTGCCCCACACCGATTTGCGCCTGTTTGGCAAGCCCGAAAGCTTTAACAAGCGCCGCATGGGTGTGGCCCTGGCCTTTGACGCCGATGTGGAAGTGGCCCGCACACGCGCCAAGCTGGCGGCCTCCAGGGTCAAGCCCCGGGCGGTGTAAGGTGGTGTGATGCGGTGCACAGGCTGCGCGTGCATGGACGCTATTCCAGCGCGCGTTGCAATTCTTGTAATGCCGCGCTGCGTGAGAGCGCAATGCGCGAGCAAGCCTGAATAATCGCACGCACCATCTCAGGGTTCTGCGTTTGCAAGAACGCCAGCGGCGTGGTGATTCCGACAAACATGTCGCGGGCGTGGCGCAGGGTTTTGCGGGTGCCCTCAAAACCCAGGTGGCGGTACACAAAGGCCGTGAGCGGTGACGCCGCGAGATCGTTTTGCGATGCCAGGTTACGGCCTTTTTCAAAGATTTCCAGCAGGTCCGCATCCACCTCGGCGCAGATGGGCACTTGTGGCAAAAAGTCGTGTACCCGGTCCGGACGCCCCTGGGTACTGCGGATATCCCCGAGGAACATGGAGACCGGGCAGTCCGACCCGGTTGCCAGGGCCAGCGCTTCAATAAGGGCCATGGAGGCGACCTTGGCATCCAGAAAGTCACAGGCAAACGCAATGTTATGGGTGGCCGCTGCGCACAGTTGGGCCCACGCGTGCTCGGAGGGGGTGTTCTGGTAGCGCTGAAACACCGACTCGGGGTTGAGCATGCCCAGGAATGTTTCCATGCGCATCAGCACATCACGGTACTGCCGCAAGGTGTAGACGCCCACGCGGGTCAATGGGGCATTGGACTCGTCAATGAGCAACCAGGTGCTCGACAAAAACAGTCCCGGGTCGTCGTACGCGAAGCTGCCCACGTCGCGGTTGGCAAACTGCACCCCCTCACGTACTACCTTGTCGACATAGGCCTGCCGCGCCTCGGCAGGCCAGTCGGGCTGAAGCCCTTGGCACACGCGGTTCAGCCGGGCTGCCAGAATGTCGGCACTGGAGGTGCCATCCATGGCGGTGGGGCGGAATGGAATCGTCGCTTCGATACACGCCACCACGGCCAGCATATCCATCACTTCCAGTCGATCCGACAGCACGCGGGCAGCCGCCACCGCGCTCAAAAATTCATTCAAACCTTCGTACAGCGGCAGGACCTGACCCGGCTGAAAATTGAACACGGCGGCACACAAAGCCAGCGCCGTGTCATCCGGGGCGATGGGCTGCAGAACCAGTGCACCCTCCTGCACCCGGACAACCCCCTGCAGTAAATCGGCCGTCGATTCCGGAAAACCGCCATCCAGTTGGTAGTAAACCAAATCATGGAACAAGGCCGCGAGCACCTGACGGGGGTTTAGCCCCTCCACCAAACCAAAGATATGGGCGGATGTATGGTAGGCCCGCACCCGCGAGTCCATAGCGAACTGCACAACCATGGCCAGTCGTTCTGATTCCGCCAGGCACACCGGCGCCGCAAGCGCCTTAAACGCCCCGTCAAACAGGGTGATCAATCGGTTGATCGTTGCAATGGCCACGCGGTCGCACTCCGGTGAAGGGCTTGCTCCGCAGGGGTGGGGCAAGTGGATTCTGGATTGCGCTTTGTACCAGCTTTTAGGCCATTCAGTCTATAGCCCGTTCGGACCAATGCCCAACGCGGTACCCCTGCGCTTTGCCCTGCGCCCGACGCATCATGCGTCACCTGCTGCAAGCATGCAATTCGGTCCAGCACGGTTGGGTTGTAAGGCAAATTCCTACAGGGATTACAGCCAACTGCCGACTCCAGTTATTGGAGTGCGCGACTACAGTTACGTCAAGCGCCACCCCCGCCCGGGACGCGCAACCCCGCAACAGGAGATGCACCATGACACACACACAACTGGCACTCAATCCCTTCAGCTTGATGATGGAGCCGGAGTTGGTTTTGCAGACCATGGAACGTTCGCAGCAATTGCGCAGCTTGCGCCGGCGCAAGCTGCGTCCGCTGGACAAACCCCTGATTCCCCTGACCAAAGAAGCGCTGGCCAGCCGTGCTGCCTATGATGCGGCAATTGATGCCGAAGAACTGGACACCCTGGATATGCTGGATGACGCCGTGCTGCTGAACTGACGAAGAACTGCCCGACCCGGCTGCACGCCAGATTGGCGCGTGCAGCCTGTCCGCCACAGTGGGTCAGGAGGCTTTTGCATCCTTGCGTTTGGCCTTTTCCTGCAACTTATCGTAATCAACGGTGGGGCGGGCCCGGCCATTTTTCCAGGCCTCCAGCAGTTTCTGGTAGTTCACAGTCTCACCCTGTGGCTTTTCGTTGGCAAGTTTGGCCCAGGGTGCGTGGTATTCGCTCAGCATTTTGTTGGCGTCGCTCTTGGGCGTCAGTTTCGGCGCGCAACGTGCCATGCCACTGCGCTCCAGGTTGGCCAGCACATCGTCCATGTCAGTCGCTAGGGTATCCATAGCGCCTTGCGGAGTTTTAGCCCCCGTTACCGCATCTGCCACGTTTTTCCACCACAGCGCGGCCATCTTCGGATAGTCCGGAACGTTGGTCCCGGTGGGTGTCCAGGCGATGCGCGCCGGGCTGCGGTAGAACTCAATCAGCCCGCCGTATTTGTTGGCGTTGTCAGAGAAGTACGGCGCATTGATGTCGCTCTCACGAATAAAGGTCAGGCCCACAATAGACTTTTTCAGCGATACCGTTTTGCTGATCACAAACTGTGCATACAACCAAGCGGCAGCGACCTGGTCAGGCTTGTGGTCTTTGAAAAATGTCCATGCACCCACGTCCTGGTAGCCGTTTTGTGCGCCCTGCTTCCAGTACGGGCCCGTGGGACCGGGGGCCATGCGCCATTTGGGCGTGCCATCGGCATTGACAACGGGTAACCCGGTTTTAACCATGTCGGCCGTAAATGCGGTGTACCAAAATATCTGTTGTGCAATTTGGCCTTTTGCGGGTACCGGCCCAGCCTCACCAAAGGTCATGTCAATAGCTTCCTTGGGTGCGTATTTCTTCATCCAGTCGATGTATTTGGTCAGCGCGTAGACCGCTGCGGGTGAATTGGTAGCGCCACCACGCTCAACCGATGCGCCCACCGGGGTGCAATTGTCGGAGCCAACCTTGATACCCCACTCGTCAATCGGCATTCCGTTGGGAATACCCTTATCGGCAGAGCCAGCCATGGACAGCCAGGCATCGGTAAAACGCCATCCCAAGGACGGATCCCGTTTGCCGTAATCCATATGACCATAGATGGGTTTGCCATCGATGGTTTTGACGTCGTTGGTAAAGAAATCGGCAATGTCCTCGTAGGCCGACCAGTTCGTTGGCACACCCAGTTCATAGCCATATTTGGCCTTGAACTTTTCCTGTAAATCCGCGCGTGCAAACAGGTCGGCACGGAACCAGTACATGTTGGCAAATTGCTGGTCGGGCAACTGGTACATCTGCTGGTTGGGTGCGGTGGTGAAGCTGGTTCCGATGAAGTCTTTCAAGTCCAGCCCCGGATTGGTAAATTCCTTGCCGGCACCGTACATGTACTCGGTTAATGAAAGAATTTTTCCGTACCGGTAGTGGGTACCAATGAGGTCGGAGTCGGATATCCAGCCGTCGTATTCACTTTTGTCGGATTGCATCGACGCCTGCAGTTTGTCGACCACTTCACCTTCCTGAATCACATCGTGGCGTACCTTGATGCCGGTGATTTCCTCAAACGCCTTGGCCAGTACTTTGGACTCGTACGTATGGGTGGTCAGGGTTTCGGATACCACCGAAATTTCCTTGACGCCACGTGCCTTGAGCTTTTTGGCACTGGCGGCAAACCATTGCATCTCGGCTAGCTGCTTGTCCGGGCTCAGTGTCGACGGCTGGAATTCCGTCTCCACCCACTTTTTGGCTTCTGCACTGCCGCGACCGAGCACCACATACCCTGCAGCTGCTGCCGCAGCCACTACGACCACCACGGCGCCACCCACAATCCGCAAATTCATAATTGGTTCTCTTGGTTGAATTGCGGCCTACACACCGCGCGCGCGCCGCGGGGCCCAGTGTTACGCCACACACCAACAAGTTCAATAAGGGTTTGCACCCGTGCTGTTACACAGTTGTATCAAAGTGTGATAAGCATCCGACATGCGAAACACCCAGCGCGTTTGCGTGGGCTGCCAATGCACGAAGGCCAGAGTACGGGGCGCAGACTGGTTTGGAGCCGCGCCGTGACTGCGCTGCTAGGGCAGCGTCAGGTAGCGCTGGGTCAGTTTCAGGAAATCCTCAATGGGCACCGCAACACCCAACTCCTGCGCCAGCACCGCCGCAACTGCTGGTGCTGCGGCTGCTGCGGCCCTGGCATCCAGAAACAGCAGGCGGTTGCGCCGCGCCAACACATCTTCCACGGTTCGCGCGTATTCATAACGGGCCGCAAAGCGGACCATGGCCTCGGACAGATTGGGCGCGAGCATGACACCCTGACCGGGCAATTGCTCCAGCAAGCCGCGCTCCAGCCCGTAGAGGTGGGGGCCCGGCGCTTCACAAATCGGTGTCGTCGGTGCGTCCGGCTGGGGCGCACCGACCAAGGCAAAGTGTGCAGTTCGTGAGCCGGGCATGTGGGCCGGCATCAGCCCGGATTCACGGCATTTGTTCAGCACATCTTCGGCCATGGATCGGTAGGTGGTCCATTTGCCCCCGGTCACGGTGACCAGCCCTGAGCGGCTGATGGCAACCGTATGCTCGCGGCTGATGGCTTTGGTGTTGCCACCGTCGTCCTCCGGCGGTTTGACCAGTGGGCGCAAGCCCACCCATACGCTGCGCACATCTTCGCGTCGCGGCGCCCGTTGCAAATAGCGGGCCGATTCGCTGAGGATGAAGGCTATTTCTTCGGCAAACGGTTCGGGCTCGCGGGCCAGATCTTTGCGCGGTGTGTCAGTAGTACCCAAAATGACTTTGCCCAGCCAGGGCACTGCAAACAGAACCCGTCCGTCCGCCGTCTTGGGTACCATCAAGGCGTGGTTGCCCGGTAAAAATTCGCGGTCTACTACCAAATGCACGCCCTGACTGGGCGCGACAATGGGCTTGCTGACGCGCCCCAGGGCTTCGCCGTCTTGCTGGCGCAGGGCATCCACCCACACACCAGTGGCATTCACCACGCAACGGGCACGCACATCCAATTCCTGGCCCGACTCGGTGTCTCGCACGTGCACACCGGCGACACGGCCCGCTTCATGGATCAAACCCACAGCCTCGCAGTAGTTCACGACCAAGGCACCGTGGGCTGCAGCGGTACGCGCCAGCGTAAGTGCCAAACGGGCATCGTCAAACTGGCCATCCCAGTATTTCACACCGCCGCTCAGGTCATGTTCGCTGACAGTGGGTAAACAGGCTCGGGTACGCGCAGGGCCCAAAAATTCGGTAGCGCCCAAGCCGGCCTTGCCCGCCAGCACGTCGTACATCTTCAGGCCAATGCCATAAAAAGGTGCTTCCCACCAGTGGTAAGACGGCATCACAAACGCCAGACGCTGCGCCAGATGGGGGGCGTTGTTCAGCAAATTGGTACGCTCATGCAGCGCTTCGCGCACCAGGGAAATATTGCCCTGCGCCAGGTAACGCACACCGCCGTGCACCAGCTTGGTCGCACGCGAAGAGGTGCCCTTGGCAAAGTCGTGGGATTCGAGCAGCACCACGGAGAGGCCGCGCAAAACAGCGTCCAGCGCCACGCCTAGGCCGGTTGCTCCACCGCCGATGATGGCCAGGTCGTACGTGTGGGGTTGGGCGAGTCGGGCGACCAACGCAGAACGGTCGGTCTTCAATGGCGTGGGGGGTAGGGTCATGATCCGTGACAGAAGCGACAATATTCGTTATTGTACGAAAATTATTCGTTTGTGTTCGTTTTAATTCTTTTTTGTCTTTTTAACGCACATCCACACACAACCGACGGCGTGCGGATACAACGTCCAGAGCGCCACCGAAGCCTAGGCGCTCTGGCTTTTTTGACTCCGACTGCCGCAGACGCAACAGTCGGAACCTGTCGTCACCCGGGAGTTAACGCACTTTGCCGGCCTTCCATGCGTCCAGCAGTTTGCCGTAAACCACTGTTTCGCCCTTGGGCTTCTCGTTGGCCAGCTTGGCCCACGGTGCCGCCTTGTCACTCAGCCACGAAGCCGCATCCTTCTTGGGATTGAGCTTGGGAGCACACTTGGCCATACCGGCGCGCTCCAGGCGGGCCATCACATCGTCCATTTCATTGGCCAGGTTGTCCATGGCCGCTTGCGGGGTTTTTTCACCCGTCACAGCCACAGCAACGTTCTTCCACCACAACTGGGCCAGCTTGGGGTAATCAGGCACGTTGGTACCGGTGGGTGTCCAGGCAATGCGGGCGGGGCTGCGGTAGAACTCCACCAAACCACCCAGCTTGGGCGCCATTTCGGTCATGGCCTTGGAGCGGATATCGGACTCACGGATCGGTGTCAGACCCACGATGGTCTTCTTCAGCGACGTGGTCTTGGCGGTCACGAACTGGGCGTACAACCAGGCGGCTGCCGTCTTGTCAGCATTGTGGTCCTTGAAGAAGGTCCACGAACCCACGTCCTGGTAGCCGTTTTGCATGCCCTGTTTCCAGTAGGGGCCATTGGGGCCAGGAGCCATGCGCCACTTGGGTGTGCCATCTGCATTCACCACCGGCAGGCCCGGCTTGTTCATGTCGGCCGTAAACGCGGTGTACCAGAAGATTTGCTGGGCGATCTGGCCCTGTGCAGGTACGGGGCCCGCTTCACCAAAGGTCATGCCAATGGCTTCCTTGGGTGCGTATTTTTTCATCCAGTCGATGTACTTGGTCAAGGCATACACCGCAGCTGGCGAGTTGGTGGCGCCACCGCGCTCGACCGACGCACCCACGGGTGTGCACTTGTCGTCCGCGACGCGAATACCCCACTCATCCACCGGCATGCCGTTGGGAATGCCCTTGTCGGCGGTACCAGCCATGGACAGCCAGGCATCGGTGAAGCGCCAGCCCAGAGAGGGGTCTTTCTTGCCGTAATCCATGTGACCATAAATTGGCTTGCCGTCCACCGTCTTGACGTCGTTGGTGAAGAACTCGGCAATGTCCTCGTAGGCCGACCAGTTCAATGGCACGCCTAGGTCATAGCCGTATTTGGCCTTGAACTTGTCTTGCAGGTCTTTCTTCTCAAACAAATCGGCGCGGAACCAGTACAGGTTGGCGAACTGCTGATCAGGCAACTGATAGAGTTTGGCGTCGGGACCAGTGGTGAACTTGGTGCCGATGTAATCTTTCAGGTCAATACCCGGATTGGTGTACTCCTTGCCTGCACCCGCCATGTAGTCGGTCAGGTTCAAAATCTTGCCGTAGCGGTAGTGGGTACCAATCAGGTCGGAATCCGAAATCCAGCCGTCGTAAATGCTTTTGCCCGACTGCATGGAGGTTTGCAGTTTTTCAACCACATCGCCTTCACCAATGGTGTCGTGCTTGACTTTGATACCGGTAATTTCTTCAAACGCTTTGGCCAGTGTTTTGGACTCGTAGGAGTGGGTCGTAATGGTTTCGGACACGACCGAAATGTCTTTCACACCCTTGGCCTGCAGTTTTTTGGCTGCCTCAATGAACCACTTCATCTCGGTCATCTGCTGGTCTTTACTCAGCGTGGAGGGCTGGAACTCGCTGTCAACCCACTTCTTGGCTTCCGCCTCTCCCGCATGGGCGAATTGTCCGGAAGCCAAAGCTGCCGCCAACGCAATCGCCGTATACCGCATCTTCATATAGTGTCTCCTCAAGTTCACATCCCCATGTTTTTAAAGGTGCCCGGCTCCGGGGAAGGAAGAAGCCGAATCCTGGATACGTCAATCAGCCTTTACCCATAATGAGTGCGAGCAAGGCCATAGACAGCCCGAAGCTAAACCAAATGGAGGGTTCGGTCTGTAGGTGTAACCACCCGGTCAATTTCGCACTCAGGCCCACAAAAATCAAATTGACATAGGCCGCAGACAGCAAGCCCACAAAAAGGCGGTCGCCGCGCGTGGTTTTCATGGGCAAAAAACCCCGTCTTTCCGTTGTGGGGGACAAAATTTCCCACACCGTCATGCCCACCAGCATCAGCACGATGCAGATAAAAAATATCGCCACCGGCTGGGTCCAGGCCATCCATTCAAACATTGCGATCTCCTTGATATGCGTTAGACACGGCCCATCGCGAAACCCTTCGCGATGTAATGGCGCACAAACCAGATCACGATGGCACCCGGCACGATCGTGAGAGCACCCGCTGCTGCCAAGGTGGCCCAATCCATGCCCGCTGCCGACACCGTACGCGTCATGGTGGCCACGATCGGTTTGGCATTCACGCTGGTCAATGTGCGCGCCAAAGACGGTTGAATAGAGCTGAAAGAAAGGCAGCAAGAACACCGCCGGCGGCGTCATGCGGTTGGTGAGCAGCCAGAAGAAAACGTGTTTGTCGCCCAGAAAACGGTAGCGCGAAAAGGCGTACGCGGCAGGCAAGGCCACAGTGACCGAAATGACCGTGTTAATGGCCACATAAATCATGGAGTTGATGTAGCCGGAGTACCACGATTCATCGGTAAAGATGGTGGCGTAGTTGGCCCAGGTGAAGTTCTGCGGCAGCAAGGAAAACCCCGCCACGATTTCTTCGTTGGTCTTAAAACTCATGTTGACCATCCAGTAGATGGGCAACAGAGCAAAAATCAGGTACAGCGCCAGAAAAATACTGCGCTTGTGAAAACGGTTTTCATGCATGGCCAGTCTCCTCTTTGCTGTGGGTGCCTACGCTTTGCATCCAGTTGTACAGAACAAAACACACCAGCAAAATGATCAGGAAGTAGATCAGGGAGAAGGCCGCTGCCGGCCCCAGGTCAAACTGCCCCACCGCTTTTTGCGTGAGGTACTGGCTCAGGAAGGTGGTCGAATTGCCCGGCCCGCCCCCGGTCAGCACAAACGGTTCGGTGTAAATCATGAAGCTGTCCATGAAGCGCAACAACACACCGATCACCAAGACACTCTGCATCTTGGGCAACTGGATGTAGCGAAACACGGCAAATTTGGATGCCCCATCAATGCGGGCGGCTTGGTAATACGCGTCGGGGATGCTGCGCAAACCGGCGAAGGCCAACAGCGCGATCAGTGGTGTCCAGTGCCAGACATCCATCAACAGCACCGTCAGCCAGGCATGGGTCGGGTTGCCGGTGTAGCTGTAATCAATACCCAGCTTCGTCATGGCCACACCCAACAGCCCAATGTCGGTACGGCCAAAAATCTGCCATATGGTGCCCACCACATTCCACGGAATCAACAAGGACAGGGCCACGACTACCAGAACAGCCGAAGACTTCCAGCCCTGTGCCGGCATGGAGAAGCGCTACCAGAATGCCCAGCGGAATTTCTACCGCCAGCACCGAAAAGGAAAAGATCAGCTGGCGCAGCAAGGCACCGTGCAAGTCTTCGTCGCGCATGACCGACACAAACCATTCTGTGCCAACAAAAATGCGCCGCTCGGGCGAAATAATGTCCTGCACCGAGTAATTGACCACGGTCATCAAGGGGATGATGGCCGAGAACGCCACACACACGATGACGGGCAGGATGAGGAACCAGGCTTTCTGGTTCACTGGTTTGTTGATGGCGCTCATGGAACCAACTCCTCGTTCACGTAATAACAGCTATGCGGGCCAACCAGTTGCAGATACACCGTTGACCCGACAAGCGGAGCCACAAGTTCAGGGCTCAGACGCACCTTTACCACGTGCTCCCCCACCATTGCTGTGAGCATCGAATACGTTCCGATGTCTTGCACCCGAATTACCTTGGCTGAGACGGCACCCGCGCTGCCGGGATCACACATCGACAGGTACTCGGGACGCACACCCAACTTCAGAGGGCCGGGTGCCAATGGAGTAGCCGCTGGCAGGGGCAACACCTGACCGGCCACAGACAGTGTTTGGCCCGTAACGGTGGCAGGCAGAAAATTCATGCCCGGTGAGCCGATGAAATGCCCTACAAAGGTGTGCTGCGGTCGCTCAAACAAGGCGTCTGCCGGCCCTACCTGCACGGCACGTCCACGGGTCATCACCACCACCTGATCGGCAAAGGTCAGCGCTTCGACCTGGTCGTGGGTGACATAAATCAGGGTCAGCTTCAGCTCGTGGTGAATCTGTTTGAGCTTGCGCCGCAACTGCCACTTCAGGTGCGGGTCAATCACCGTCAAGGGCTCGTCAAACAGCACGGCCGAGACGTCGGAGCGCACCAGTCCGCGACCCAGCGAGATCTTTTGCTTGGCGTCGGCCGACAGTCCGGCGGCACGCTGGTTGAGTTGCCCACTCATCTCCAGCATTTCGGCAATTTCGCCCACACGCTTGCGAATTTGTTGTTCCGGCACCTTGCGGTTGCGCAGCGGAAATGCGAGGTTTTCCGCGACCGTCATGGTGTCGTAAATCACCGGAAACTGAAACACCTGCGCAATATTGCGGTCCTGCGGACTCAGATGGGTCACATCGCGCCCGTCAAACACGACTTTGCCGTGTGATGGCGCCACCAGGCCCGAAGTAATGTTCAGCAGGGTGGACTTTCCGCAACCGGACGGCCCCAGCAAGGCATAGGCGCCGCCGTCCTCAAACGTCATCTTCAAGGGCAGGAGTGCGTAGTCGCTGTCCTGGGTGGGGTTGGGTCGGTAGGCGTGCGCCAAATCCAGTTCGATGCGGGCCATAAATCACTTTCCTTGGTGTCGTACGGGCGCCAGCTGGAGTGCGCCCGCAGCATCAAACAGATATACCTGTTCAGGGCTGAAATGCAGGGTGATAGGTGCACCCAAATCGAAATAATGAACACCGGTCAACTGCGCCACCAAATCACCCACTGCGGTGTGCGCGTGGACATAGGTGTCGGAGCCCGAAATCTCTGCCAATTCCACTTTGCCCGCCAGCGCGACATCGCCATCACGCGCCTGTACACGCAAGGCACTGGCCCGCAAGCCCATGGTGCTGCCGGCAACGCCCGCCTGGCCGTTCGCGCCACGCCCGTGCCGCAGCAGGCACTCGGGACCACCGCGCAACCTGACGCCCTGCGCAGTGCCATCGCAGGGCACCAGATTCATGGGGGGATCGCTGAACGCACGCGCCACCCGTAGAGACGCTGGTCGGTGAAACACCTCTGAGGTAGGGCCATACTGCAATAACTCACCCTGGTCCAGCACTGCCGTGTAACCACCCAACAACAGGGCTTCACCCGGCTCGGTGGTGGCATACACCACGGTCGATTCACCCGCCGCAAACAGCGCCGACAACTCTTCACGCAACTCCTCGCGCAACTTGTAATCCAGGTTGACCAGGGGTTCGTCCAGCAACATCAGCGGTGCCTTTTTCGCCAGCGCACGTGCCAACGCCACCCGCTGCTGCTGCCCGCCAGACAACTCGGCAGGCAAACGCTGCAAAAACATATCAATGTGCAGGCGCTGGGCAATTTCGCGCACGCGCTGGTCAACATTCGGCTCCTTGCGCAGCAGCAAAGGCGAGGCGATATTGCGTGCCACGGTCATGGACGGGTAATTGATGAACTGCTGGTACACCATGGCCACATCGCGCTCGCGCACAGGCACACCGGTAACGTCTTTCCCGTCAACCACCACACGCCCCTGCGTGGGCGCATCCAGCCCCGCCATAATGCGCATCAAGCTGGTTTTTCCGGCCTGCGTTGCCCCCAATAGCACGGTGACTGCGCCACTGTGCAAGGCGAGACTCATGGGGTACAGCCAGGACTCGGCGCCCACCTTTTTGCTCACGCCCTCCAATACCATTTGCATTGCATGACCTCTTTCTGTGCAGTCCCGGTTGGGAGACTTGATTCGTCGCAGCCGGGTTATTATTGTTCGTTTTTTTTCGATTTTACTCATGGTTTACCCTGATTTGTTTCCTTTCTTTTCGTTTTACAGTCGGGCGTCCTGACTCCTGCTGCGTCCCAATGAACCTCAACCCTCGACAACTCAAGCTCATTGATGCTGTTCGCGCACGCGGCGCGGTCACCGTGGAGCAACTGGCCGAGGAACTGTCGGTCACCCTGCAAACCGTGCGCAGGGATGTCCAGCGTTTGGCAGACGCAGGCACTCTGACCCGGTTTCACGGCGGTGTGCGCATTCCCAGCTCCACCACCGAGAACATCGCACACACCCAGCGCCAAAGCCTCAACGCAGAAGGGAAGTCGCGCATCGCCCGGGCGGTCGCCAGCCAGGTTCCCAACCAGTGTTCTTTGCTGCTGAATATTGGAACCACGACCGAGGGCATCGCCGATGCACTGATGCACCACACCGGGCTGCGCATCATCACCAACAACCTGAATGTGGCTGCCACATTAAGCCGCAACGAGAGTTTTGAAGTCATCGTGGCCGGCGGCGTGGTGCGTTCGCGTGACCGGGGCATCGTGGGCGAAGCGGCAGTGGATTTCATCCGCCAATTCAAGGTGGATATTGCCCTGATCGGCATCTCTGGCATTGAGGCCGACGGCACCCTGCGGGACTACGACTTTCGCGAAGTGCGGGTGACACAAACCATTTTGAAACAAGCCCGCGAAGTCTGGCTGGCGGCCGATGCCAGCAAATTCAACCGCCCGGCCATGGTCGAAGTCGCGACCTTGTCCGAAATCGACCGTTTGTTCACCGACCAGGCACCGCCCGAACCGTTCCCCTCCCTGCTGGAAGACGCAGATGTGGTGCTGGATGTATGCCGCCCTTGATAAACAACCCCTCTGCTTCGACCCACCGTATGACCTATCTATTAGCGCTTGACCAGGGCACCTCCAGTTCCCGCAGCATTGTTTTTGACCAAGGCGGGCAAATCGTCGCCATGGCACAGCAAGAGCTGCCCCAGATTTACCCCCAACCCGGGTGGGTTGAGCACGACCCCATGGAAATATGGCGCACCCAGTTGGCGACCGCGCGTGAAGTGCTGCTCAAAGCCGGACTGACTGCGCGCGACATCCACGCCATTGGTATCACCAACCAGCGCGAAACCACCGTGGTGTGGAACCGAAAAACCGGACAACCCATTCACCACGCCATCGTCTGGCAAGACCGTAGGGCGGAGCCCGCCTGTGCGCAGTTGCGCGCCGATGGCCGTGCCGACTTGATCCAGGCCAAGACCGGCTTGCTGGTAGATGCCTATTTTTCTGGCACCAAGTTGCAGTGGATACTGAACCACGTCGCGGGCGCGCGCCAACTCGCGGCAGCCGGTGATTTGGCTTTTGGCACCGTCGATAGCTGGCTGATCTGGCAACTCACCGGTGGCAGCAGCGATGCCACGCGTGCGCAGGCCGTGCATGCCACCGACGTGAGCAACGCCGCACGCACCATGCTGTTCAATGTGCGCACCAACCAGTGGGATGAAGAGTTGCTGCAACTGCTCGACATTCCGCCCAGTGTGCTGCCCCAGGTGCACCCCTCCAGCGCCGACTTTGGCAGCGTGAAGACCGATTTGCTCGGCGCACCCATTCGCATTGGCGGTGTGGCAGGCGACCAACAGAGCGCCCTTTTTGGCCAGGCCTGTTTTTCTGCGGGCATGGCCAAGAACACCTATGGCACGGGCTGCTTCATGCTCATGCACACAGGTGGCAACTTTCACACCTCGCACAACGGCTTGTTAACCACCAGTGCCGCACAAGCCGGAACCCGACCCGAATTTGCCATTGAAGGCAGCGTGTTTGTGGGCGGCGCCGTGGTGCAATGGCTGCGCGATGGCCTGCGCGCCATCCAGGCCAGTGGCGAGGTGCAGGCCCTGGCCCAAAGCGTGCCCGACGCGGGGGGGGTGATGATGGTACCGGCCTTTACCGGCCTGGGTGCGCCCTACTGGAACCCCGAAGCACGCGGCACCATCACCGGCATTACCCGGGGCACCACGGTTGCCCATATTGCCCGCGCCGCACTGGAGAGCATCGCCTTTCAGAGCGCAGCACTGCTGGATGCGATGAGCCGCGACGCCGTGTCGCACGGCGGCAGCCCGGTCAACGAACTGCGCGTGGACGGTGGCGCCTGCGCCAACGACCTGTTGATGCAAATTCAGGCCGATCTGCTGGGCATTCCGGTTGTGCGCCCGGCGGTGATTGAAACCACGGCGTTGGGTGCCGCCTACCTGGCCGGCCTGGGTACCGGGCTGTATGCAGGAACTGCCGAACTCAGTGCGCAGTGGCGCGCCGAACGCGTTTTCACCCCCACCATGGCGCGTGACAAAGCGCTGGAACGCATGGCGCACTGGGAACATGCGGTGCGCCAAACAACAGCGGCGTAGACCCAGAAAAAATCTGTATATCGCCTCAAATTTTGGGAATATGATGACCGCCCGCCAGTCGGTTTGTCAGTGTTTGTTGGACGGCGGTGGCGGGCGTAGCGCCCACCGACCACAAAAATAGTGCGCCTTTGCGCCCCTTATGAGGAGACACGATGAGAGCCTTTACGCATCTGAAAATCGGGGCCCGCTTGGGCTTTGCGTTTGGTGGATTGATTTTGCTAATGGCGGTACTCAGCATAGTGGCCGCCTTTCAAGCCGGCCGCCTTCAAGCTGACAGTTCATTCTTCCAAACCGATGTGGTCCCCTCTCTGGGCATGGTGCACACCCTGGTCACAGAAACCGGCCGTTTGCGCAGCCTGGAAGCCCAGCACATTTTGATGACCGATGCCAATAGCCAGAAGCCGGTTGACGATGCCATCACCAAAAGCCGCGCGCTGGTCACCGCGCAACTCAAATCCTACGAGGCGCTGCTGAGCGATGAAGAAGGCAAAACCTTGCAACAAACTGTGGCGACCCTGTCACAGGCCTACTTTACCGAACAGAGCAAGGTGCTAGAAATTTCCCGTACTGCGGCAGCGTCCGACACGGCCGACATGGCCGCCATTCAACGCAACGTGGCCCGCGATATGTTGCTGGGGGACTCACAAACGGCGTTCGACAAGCTCGACACAGCCACCGTGGCCCTGTACCTGTACAACGAAAAAAAGGCCGAAATGGTCAGCCAGCGCTCCAGCTCCACTTACAGCAGTGCGCTGTGGATCCTGGGCATTGTGACCCTGGCCGCATTATTGGTGGGCATCGGCTCGGCACTGTTCATCACCCGCTCCATTACCGGCCCGCTGAATTCGGCAGTGAGTCTGGCCACGGCCGTGGCCGACGGCGATTTGACACAACGCATCGAAGTCAACGGCAGCGACGAATTGTCGGCGTTGCTGCATGCGCTGGTGCGCATGAACGAAGGACTTGGTGCCATTATTGGCGACGTGCAGCAGGGTGCTGAAAACATCTCTACCGCTTCAGCCGAAATCGCCCAATGCAATATGGACTTGTCGTCCCGCACCGAAAACCAGGCGTCCAGCCTGGAAGAAACCGCGGCGTCGGTGGAGGAGATGGCCCAGAATGTCAGCACCAGTGCCGACAGTGCCCGCCAGGCCAGCAACCTGGCCAGCCAGGCCTCGGAGGTGGCGGTGCGCGGCGGCGAAGCGGTGGGCCAGGTGGTGCAAACCATGAGCGGCATCCAGGAGTCCAGCCGCAAGATTGTGGACATCATTGGCGTCATTGATGGCATCGCATTTCAAACCAACATTCTGGCGCTCAATGCAGCGGTAGAAGCAGCGCGGGCCGGCGAACAAGGACGTGGTTTTGCCGTTGTGGCCAGCGAAGTGCGCAGTCTGGCGCAACGCAGTGCCGAGGCGGCACGCGAGATCAAGGCGCTCATCAGCACCAGCGTCGAAAAAGTGGAAGCAGGCAGCACCTTGGTCAACAACGCCGGGCGCACCATGACCGAAGTGGTAGAGCAGGTGCGCCGCGTGGCCAGCCTGATCAGCGAAGTCACCGTTACCAGTGCCGACCAAAGCAATGGCATCAGCCAGATCAACGCTGCGGTGGGACAGTTGGACCAAACCACCCAGCAAAACGCGGCCCTGGTGGAGCAAATGGCTTCTGCCGCCGATAGCATGCGCAGCCAGGCCGAGCGTTTGACGGCGTCGGTCTCGCGCTTCCGTCTGAACGCATCGCACACGGGTTCTGCGCAAATCGCAACGCCCCGTTTGACCCGCAACACACCGCGCCTGCGCGGCTAGCGCGCTTACATATTGCGCCGGTATTGCCCACCCACTTCAAACAGTGCGTGGGTAATCTGGCCCAGTGAGCACACCCGCACCGCGTCCATCAGCACGGCAAACACATTCTGATTGGCAATCACCGCCTGCTGCAAGCGCTTCAGGGCCGCCGGCGATTCACTGGCATGGCGCGCATGGAAATCGGCCAGGCGTTGCAACTGGCTCTTTTTTTCTTCATCGGTGCTACGCGCCAACTCCAGCTTGTCCAGCACCTGGTCGCCGTGCGGGTTGCGGAAGGTGTTGACGCCGATGATGGGTAACTCGCCGGTGTGTTTGAGCATCTCGTAGGTCATGCTCTCGTCCTGGATCTTGCCGCGCTGGTAGCCAGTCTCCATCGCACCCAACACCCCGCCGCGGTCGGCAATGGCCGTGAACTCCGACAGCACCGCCTCTTCCACCAGTTCGGTCAGCTCTTCGATGATGAAAGCGCCCTGGTTGGGGTTCTCACACCGGGCCAGACCCCACTCGCGGTTGATGATGAGCTGGATGGCCATGGCGCGGCGCACCGAGTCTTCAGTGGGCGTGGTGATGGCCTCATCAAACGCGTTGGTATGCAGGCTGTTGCAGTTGTCGTAAATGGCAATCAGCGCCTGCAGCGTGGTGCGGATGTCGTTGAACTGGATCTCTTGTGCGTGCAGGCTGCGGCCACTGGTCTGGATGTGGTACTTGAGCTTTTGTGAGCGCTCATTCGCACCATACTTTTCCTTCATGGCCACGGCCCAGATGCGCCGCGCCACGCGGCCCATCACCGTGTACTCGGGGTCCATGCCGTTGCTGAAGAAGAAGCTCAAGTTGGGCGCAAAGTCGTCAATGTGCATGCCACGTGCGAGATACGCCTCGACCAACGTGAAGCCGTTGGACAGCGTGAACGCCAGCTGGCTGATGGGGTTGGCCCCGGCTTCAGCGATGTGGTAACCGCTGATGGACACGCTGTAGAAGTTGCGCACGTTGTGGTGCACAAAATACTCGGCGATGTCGCCCATCACCTTCAATGAAAACTCGGTCGAGAAGATGCAGGTGTTCTGGCCCTGGTCTTCTTTCAAAATGTCGGCCTGCACGGTGCCGCGCACATTGGCCAATACCCATTCGCGGATTTTTTCGGCCTCAGTGTCGCTGGGTTCGCGACCGTTATCGGCCTGGAACTTCTCCAGGTTCTGGTCGATGGCGGCGTTCATGAACATGGCCAGAATCGTCGGCGCCGGGCCGTTGATGGTCATGGACACGCTGGTGGCGGGGTTGCACAAGTCGAAGCCGCTGTACAGCACCTTCAGATCGTCCAGCGTGGCAATGCTCACGCCGCTGTTACCCACCTTGCCATAAATGTCCGGGCGCGGATCGGGGTCGTTGCCGTACAGGGTGACCGAGTCAAACGCTGTAGAGAGGCGCTTGGCCGCCATGCCTTCGGACAGCAGTTTGAAACGCTTGTTGGTGCGAAAGGCATCGCCTTCGCCTGCGAACATGCGGGTCGGGTCTTCATTTTCGCGCTTGAAGGCAAAGGTGCCGGCGGTGTAGGGGTAACTGCCGGGCACGTTGTCCAGCATCAGCCACTTCAGGATTTCGCCGTGGTCCTCGTACTGCGGCAAAGCTACTTTGCGGATGGTGCTGCCACTCAAGGACTTGGTGGTCAGCGCGGTGCGGATTTCCTTGTCGCGGATCTTCACCACGTATTCGTCACCCGCGTAAGCCTGTTGCAAAACGGGCCACTGGGCGAGCAAGTGCCGCTCTGCCACCCCCAGTTGGGCTTCGCGCTGGGCCGCCAGCGCTTGCAAATCAGGCAAGGCTTTTGCCATCTCTGCGGCTGATCGTGTTGTCGCGAGTGCCGCCGGTGGGCACCGTGCCTGTGCGCGTCTGCCGTGGCTTCTTGCACCATACGGGCGGCAGCGCGCAGCTGCTGCACTTCTCGGGCCAAACGTGCCTGGACGCGGGCACGGGCCTTGTAGCCCCGCACGGTGTCACTGATCTCCGACAGGTAGCGGGACCGCGCGGCGGGCACCACAGGCGTCTGGTTGCTGCTGTGGCGCACATTCACCTTGGGCAACACCCCACTGCCGGTCACTGGCACGCCCAGCGCCTGCAGACGCGGCAGCAGCGCCTGGTACAGGGCGGTCACACCGTCGTCATTGAAGCGTGCGGCCATGGTGCCAAACACGGGCATCTGTTCGGGTGGTGTGGTGAAGGCTTCGCGGTTGCGCTGCACCTGCTTGGCCACATCGCGCAGGGCATCGCTGGCGCCCTTGCGGTCGAACTTATTGATGGCCACGAACTCGGCAAAGTCCAACATGTCGATCTTTTCCAGCTGGCTGGCCGCACCAAACTCGGGTGTCATCACGTAGATGGGCACATCCACCAGGGGCACGATGGCTGCATCACCCTGGCCAATGCCCGAGGTCTCAACCACAATCAGATCGAACCCCGCCACTTTGCAGGCGGCGATCACATCGGGCAGTGCGGCGCTGATTTCAGAACCAAAGTCGCGCGTGGCCAGGCTGCGCATGAAGACGCGCGCACCCGCACTCCCCCCTTCGTTTTTCCAGGACCCAATGGCATTCATGCGGATGCGGTCTCCCAACAACGCCCCGCCACTCTTGCGGCGCGATGGGTCGATACTGATGACCGCCACCCGCAGCGCATCATTCTGGTCAAGCCGCAGGCGGCGAATTAACTCGTCGGTCAGGCTGGATTTACCTGCGCCACCGGTGCCGGTGATGCCAATAACCGCTATGTTTTTAATAGCTGCTTGCGCACGTATTTCATGGGCCAAGTCCTGATTTGCCTTGTTATTTTCGACGGCAGTCAGCCACTGCGCCAGCGCGCGCCAGCTGGCCTCGGTGTGGCCCTGGATGGCGGCCCCATCGCTCGGGGCGTAGCTGCACAGGTCGTGGTCACAGCGCATCACCATTTCGCCAATCATGCCCTGCAGGCCCATGCGCTGCCCGTCTTCGGGGCTGTAGATACGGGCTACGCCATAGGCTTGCAACTCCGCAATTTCACTGGGCACGATCACGCCGCCACCGCCACCAAATACCTGGATGTGGGCGCCGCCACGGGCCTTCAACAAGTCCACCATGTACTTGAAGTATTCGACATGGCCGCCCTGGTAGGAGCTGATGGCAATGCCCTGCACGTCTTCCTGCAATGCAGCGGTAACCACTTCGTCCACACTGCGGTTGTGGCCCAGGTGAATGACCTCGGCGCCCATGCCCTGCAGGATGCGGCGCATGATGTTAATGGCCGCGTCGTGCCCGTCAAACAGGCTGGCCGCCGTGACGAAACGCACCTTGTTTTTGGGCCGGTAGGCGGCAAAGGCTTTGGATGGGGCGGGCAGATCGGTCATGGCGGTCATTCGGGTTGGGCAGTCTCACACAGCATCTGTGCACACCGGTGCGCGGCTTGTTTGACGTTTACGTAAACGTCAACTTTAGCCGATTTATCACCCGCCACCAACACACCCCAGCGCACACCACGGCGCAGTTGCAGCGATGGGTTTGCACCGACGCCTGCGGGCGACCGCGATTCCGCTACAGTGCATGTTTTTACCTTCACCAATCCAGCCTCCCCCACCATGCCAGCCGCCTCCGCATTTGCCACCCACACCGCCACCAACACAGCCCCTTCGGAGCCGGCACGCGCTGCCCAGGGTTATGCTGGCGACATCTCTCCCACTATGGCATTTGCCTGGTGGCAGTCGGGCGAAGGCGTACTGGTGGACATTCGCACCGATGCAGAACGCGCCTGGGTCGGAGAAATTCCGGGCGCAGTGGCACTGGCCTGGAAGCAATGGCCCGGCATGGTAATGAACCCCGCATTTGACGACGCCTTGCGCGCCGCCGTGGCGCCCGGAAAAAAAGTGCTGCTGCTGTGCCGCAGCGGCATTCGCTCCATCCCTGCCGCCCAACGCGCCACTGAGCTGGGGCTGCAGGCCTACAACGTTCTGGAAGGTTTCGAGGGCGACCCCGACGAACATGCCCACCGCGGCACCACCGGTGGCTGGCGCTTTCGCGGACTGCCCTGGCGCCAGGGGTAATCTGCGGTCAGCGATCTCGGATAATCCCGCCCATGACCTTTCTTGCTCTGGACATTGGCAACACCCGCCTGAAGTGGGCGCAATACGAATCGGCACAACCGGGCAGCACCCTGCTGGCACAAGGCGCCGAGTTTCTGGAAAACATCGACAAGCTGGCCGATAGCGCCTGGAGCACACTGTCCACCCCGCAGCACATCCTGGGCTGCGCCGTGGCCGCAGACGCCATCAAACGCCGCGTACAGGAGCAGATGGAAGAGCTATGGGACGTGTCCGCGCAGTGGGTGGTGGCCAGCGAGGCCGAGGCCGGCATGCGCAACGGCTACGACCACCCCACCCGCCTGGGTCCTGACCGCTGGGTGGCCATGATTGGCGCCTACCACCGCATGCTGTCGCAAGGCGGTGTACCGCGCCCCCTGGTGGTGGTGATGGTGGGCACAGCGGTCACCGTGGAAGCCATTGACGCCCACGGCAAGTTTCTCGGCGGCCTGATATTGCCCGGCCACGGCATCATGCTGCGCGCACTGGAGTCCGGCACCGCCGGCCTGCACGTACCCACCGGCGAGGTCAGCCTGTTCCCCACCAACACCAGCGACGCCCTCACCAGCGGCGGCACCTATGCCATTGCCGGCGCGGTGGAGCGCATGGTGCAGCACGTGCGCGCACACTGCGATGCCGAGCCCCTGTGCATCATGACCGGTGGCGCGGGCTGGAAGATGGCGCCCAGCATGTCGGTGCCGTTTGAGCTGGTCGATAACCTGATCTTCGACGGCCTGCTGGCCATGGCCGCCAGCCGGTTTGCGGGGTAATGGGGCCGGCGTTTGGGCGCATGTCGGGGGCGGCAATTCTGATTGGCGAAAATCAGCAACGTCCTTACCAGTGAGCCGGTTTACTCGCGGGCTTCTTCTTGGTCTGGACGTTGGTCGGCAGTTGTGACTGCGCCAATTCGTCATCACGAAGGTAATGGCGCACCCAGTCGGCACGCTGCGTCAAGCGTTTATTGGGGGCACCTCGCGCGCGCGCATCGTCTTTAGGGCGCAGGGGCAAGACCAAGCCGATCCGCACATGGGGAGCATCGTCCTTGATCATTCGCAACGCAGGCTCCATGTCACTATCGTTGGAACAAATCACCAACTGGTCACAGTGTCCGCGCACTGCATCTCGGTAAGCATGCAAGGCGATATTCACATCCGTTTGTTTCTCTTCGATCATCCAGACGGGCAACACGTTGTCCTTGCTGGGTGCACTGTCCGGCTTGTATGCTGGCAAATGTGTCGGCTCGAAGATGTGAAAACCCTGCACAACCTCTATCAGTCCATCGTAACGGGCGCGCAAAGCCCGCAAATACTGCGTCTGCGCCTCTTCAGACGCTTTGCCATGTCGGGCATACGAGGCCTTGACGGGGGCGGTGAAATATTGGATCGAGACCAGTTCCGCACCGGGGTCTTGCGGCAAAACGATGCGATCCCGAAAAAGCGCAACGATGTCCAGCCACTTGTACGGCGTGCCCTTCAACCGGGAGTAATAGAGGTTGTACCCGTCGATGTAGATGCTTGTTCTTGTCAATTGCGTCCCCAAAGTGAAAAGGCCACCTGACGGTGGCCTTTTCGCCCTAAGCCTGAGCCAACTGAATGACACCGCGAAGGGATTGTGCTGGCATTGTACGCAAAAATCAGCGCTCAGTGACAATGACCGAAGCCGCGCTCAATGAAGTGGATGGTTTTGCTGTTGGCTATGTCTTACCAAGCTGCTGAAATACCTCGCAGAATGTCATGATTCGGCGCATCGCTATCGTCTCCAACACCTGTGTGGTCTCCCCGCACTTCGACTCGAATTTACAAGTGCCATGTTCGTAATCGCAATCCTCTGCACAGTTGTCGCACTCGTCATTGGCCTATACATCTATGGGAATCACAGTGTGCGAAACGGCGGTGATCATTTCGCCGAAAAAGCCATTGACAATGCACTGAAAACGCATGCGAGCGACGCATTCAATCCCTCCAGCGCGGTGCTTTTGCGTCAATGGAACGAATCAACGCGATCCGGAATTCAAACGCACAGAATCTATCGAACGGTCGAGAATCAATACTTCTTGTTTATTTGCACCAGTTGGCAGCCTGGGTACCTCACACATATTAGCCGCGAACGTGCCATGAACGCACTCCGCTCTACGCCTCAGGCATTTCAGCAGGAATTCCCGGGCGAGCGGTGACTTGCCCTGCGTTGTCTTTGCTGCCAGCTTTGGCCCAAGCCAAAAACTGCGGGAAAACTGTGACCAATAGCGTCAGCCATGCACGCAGCCGAGGAATAAGGGTTCGCATCTTGCCTCCGCACACCGGTCAAACCAGCGGGAATAGCTCGTAGTGACGGGCAATCAGTACCGCCGGCAGGTAGTGCAATGGCAGGCATGGTTTGGATGTGGCTGGTGTCTCGATCGCGGCCCCAGTATCTGGTTGCGCAATCACACTGCCGCCATGGCGACAGCACCCTGCCCCTTTCCCCCTGGCCTTTGTTATGCTGCTTTCGAGCACCCCCCATGAAAAGCGGGTGCGTCCAATCACCTCCCCCCACACCACCACAGGAGCTCCCCATGGCTTTGATACTGAACGGCTTTGCCGCCAGCAACTACTACAACAAAAGCAAGATCGCGCTGCTGGAAGCGGGCGCGGACTTTACCGAGCACCCGGTGTTTTTCAAAGACGTCGACCGCACGGCCAGCCCCCTGGGCAAAGTGCCTTACCTGACTACGCCCCAAGGCAGTATCAGTGAGAGTCAGGTCATTGTGGAATACGTGGCACAAACCCACCCGCAAGCCCAGCTCTACCCCGCCGACCCGCTTGCGGCCGCCAAGGTGCGCGAGTTGTGCGCGTTTTTGGACACACACCTGGAGCTGGTGGCCCGCCGCCTGTACCCGGAAGCCCTGTTTGGCGGCAAGGTGAGCGATGGACTGAAAGAAATCACCCGCAAAGAACTGGTGGCCAACATCACGGCTTTCATGCAACTGGCCCGCTTTACACCCTATGTGGCAGGCGACACCTTCAGCGCCGCCGACACTTCCGCCTACACCCACCTGCCGCTGGTGCGCGCCGTGGGCAAGCGCATCTACGGCGAAGAGCTGCTGGGCGACTTTGACCTGAAGGGCTACTTGGCCCTGCTCAACGCCCGCCCCGCGTTTGCCAAAACCGCCGCTGACGCAGCGGCCAACATGCCCGCCTTTTTGGCCTACATCCAGGCGACCTACCCCAGCCGCCCGGCTTAAGCCGTCCACATCCGCACTCGCATACGGCCGCGCACCCACCCATGCCTACCACCACCCACACCACCGAACTCCTGGTCCGCAAAGACCAGTTGCCCACCACCACCGTGCGCACATCGTCAATGGGCACACTGACTGACGGCCAGGTGCGGGTGGACATTGGGCGCTTTGCGCTCACCTCCAACAACATCACCTACGCCGCCATGGGCGATGCCATGCAGTACTGGCAGTTTTTTCCGGTGGCGGATACGGGTGACGGCCTGCCCTGGGGGCGCATACCCGTGTGGGGCTTTGGCACGGTGAGCGCATCGCGCCACCCGGACGTGGCGGTGGGCGAGCGCCTGTACGGCTACTTTCCCATGTCCAGCGCCGTTGATCTGACACCGGCCAAGGTGTCGACAAGTGCGTTCTTTGACGCCGCGCCGCACCGGGCCGGGCTGCACGCGGTCTACAACCAGTACATGCGCTGCGCGACCGACCCGTTTTACACGGCAGACACCGAAGACATACAGGCCCTGCTGCGCCCGCTGTTCATCACTTCGTGGTTGATTGACGACTTCTTGGCCGACAACGACTTTTTTGGCGCCACCGCCGATGCGGCGCGGCCCGCCGTGCTGATTCTGTCGAGCGCGTCCAGCAAAACCGCCTACGGCACCGCCTTTCAACTGGCGCAGCGCAAGGGGGTGGAGGTGGTGGGGCTTACATCGCCCGGCAACGTGGCGTTTTGCGAAAGCCTGGGTTGCTACCACCGGGTGCTGACCTACGACCAGCTTGACCAAATAGCCCCCGACGCACCCAGCATCTACGTAGACTTTGCCGGCAGTGTGTCGCTGCGCAAAGCCGTGCACACCCACTGCACCGGGCTGCGCTTTAGCAGCTCGATTGGTGCTACGCACGTAGCCGAAATGGGTGGCGCCAAAGACCTGCCCGGCCCCAAAGCCACCCTGTTTTTTGCCCCCGCACAGGTCAAAAAACGCAGCAGCGAATGGGGCCCGCAGGGCCTGGGCCAACGGCTGGTGCAGTCTTGGCAAGCCTTCACCACCGCCGTGTCGCAAGCCGAGCGCCCCTGGCTGCGCGTGGAGCACCACACCGGGGCCGCTGCTGTGCAAACCGCCTACCAACAGGTGCTGGGCGGCAAGGGCGACCCGCGTGTGGGGCATGTGCTGGCGCTGTGACTTTTGTGGGTCGAATTGGCCTCTGGCCCTTATGGAACGTGCGCAAGAAGCTACTAAAACAATAGCTCCTGCACATACCCATCTGGGTTTACCAACAGACCTGCGCTGTAAAGCCTAGCTGCGCAGTCATGAGGCATGTAGCGCATAATTACAACGATATTTCGGATACATACTCCGAATTTTCACGGTAATATCCACCCATGATCCAACGCCATCGACACCTCCAGCAAGTAGCAACCGCTCTGGGGCAGTTTCCTGTCGTTGCGCTGCTGGGGTCGCGGCAAGTCGGTAAAACCACGTTGGCGCGCGAGGTGGCCGCCCAGTGGAACGGGCCTACCCACCATTTTGATTTGGAAGACCCGGACGACCAGGCGCGTTTGAGTGACGCTGCGTTTGTGCTGCGCCGGCTCAGCGGCTTGGTGGTGCTGGACGAAATTCAAGTTCGGCCTGACCTTTTCCCCTTGCTGCGGGTACTGGCAGACCGCCCGGATGCACCGGCCCGTTTTCTGATTTTGGGCAGTGCGGCGCCCGAACTGCTGCGCAACACCGCGGAGAGCCTGGCAGGCCGGGTAACGTTTCATGAACTCGACGGCTTGGCGCTGGACGAACTGGCACCCGAGGCGCTGGACACGCGCTGGCTGCGCGGCGGTTTCCCCCGTGCCTTCCTGGCCCCGGACATGGCCACCAGCCGGGCCTGGCGCGAGTCGTTCATCCGCACCTATCTGGAGCGCGACCTGCCCCAACTCGGCATCAACCTGCCCGCGCTGACCCTGCGCCGCTTCTGGACCATGCTGGCGCACTACCACGCGCAGACCTGGAACGGCAGTGAGCTGGCACGCGCCTTGGGCGTGAGCGACAAAACCGTGTCGCGCTACCTGGACATTCTGGAAGGCACATTCATGACCTGGCGGCTGCGCCCCTGGCACACCAACCAGGGCAAACGCGAAGTCAAGGCACCCAAGGTGTACCTGAGCGACACCGGCATGCTGCACAGTTTGCTGGGCGTCAATGGTGAGCAGGATTTGCTGGCCCACCCCAAGTGCGGTGCCTCGTGGGAAGGCTTTGCCCTGCGTGAAGTGATACGCCACACCGGTGCCGGGCGAGACGAAGCTTATTTTTGGGCGCTGCACTCCGGCGCGGAGTTGGACCTGCTGATTGCACGCCAGGGCCAGCGCTTGGGGTTTGAGGTCAAACTCACCCGCTCCCCCAAAGTGACGCCATCCATGCGCTCCGCGCAAGAGGCGCTGGGCCTGGCGCACCTGTATGTGGTCTGCCACGGCGATGGGCCGGTCACGCCACTGGCAGAAGGCATCAGTGCAGTGCCGCTGCAAACCTTGGGCAGTCTGGATTTGCGAGGCCTCCAGTAGCGCGCGCATCCAGACAATTGACTCTCTCCATGCGCTCGGCACGCCCGCAGCGCATCACTTGCGAGTCATTGGTCAAATATGCCATTTGCGCTCGTCTGGTGAGCGCGAGCAGCTATGAAAAACATAGCACATTGAACACTCCTCAGCTACTCACCCTCAAACCAACTCTGCAAGGGCAGCCCGCCCGTTCCCAGCACCAGCGGCCTGCAGGCCGGGTTCGACTTACAAAAGGCGTCCAGCCCCTTCACGTTGCCCTGGTGGATGCCGCTTTTCACCTCGAACGCGAACAACTCGCCCTGGTGCTGCAGCACGTAATCCACCTCGTTGGCCCCCTCGCGCCAGTAATGAATCCGGGGCTGCAGGCTGCTGTGTTCCAGGTGCCGTGCGAGCAACTCTGCGCCCACCGCGCTCTCCGTAATGCGGCCCCACAGCTCGGGTGTGGCACGCAACCGGTTCAGATCGAACCCATCCAGAGCGGCAATGGCGCCCATCAAGGCGGTGTTAAACACCTGCAGCTTGGGGCTGGAGCCCCGCTGGCGCACCGCCTGCCCGGCGTATTTTTGCAAACCACACACCATGCCCGCGCCTTCGAGCAACTGCAGGTAGTGCGCCAGCGTGGTGGTGTTGCCCGCATCACTGAGCTGCCCCATCATCTTTTGGTAGCTCAGTTCTTGCCCGCTGTAGCGGCAAGCCAGATCGAACAGGCGGCGCAACAAGGCCGGCTTTTGCACGTGACTCATCAGCAAAACGTCTTTGCTGATGGTGGTTTCAATCAGCGCGTCGCGCACGTAGGCAGCCCAGCGCGCCGTGTCGCCAATCAGGCTGGCCGCACCGGGGTAGCCGCCAAAGTAGATGAACTGGTCCAGCGTAAAGCCAAAGGCCTGTTGCATCTCTTGGTACCGCCAGTGGCCCAGGCGGGTCATCTCAAAGCGCCCGGCCATGCTCTCGGTCAACCCCTGCGCAATTAGCAGCGGCGCCGAGCCCAGCACGACCACCCGCACGTCGCGCCCGGTGCGCGTGTCTTCGTCCCACAGGCGTTTGACCTCTTCCGTCCATGCGGGCAGCTTTTGCACTTCGTCCAGCACCAGAATGCAGACCCCCGCCTGCTGCGCCAGCGCGCGTGCGGTTTCCCATTGCGTACTCAGCCAACTGCTTCCCGCGAGGCCGGGGTTGTCGGCACTCACGCTGTGCTGGGCCATGGGTTTGCCTGGCTGCTGCGCCAGCATGGCCAAGGCTTGGCGCACCAGGGTGGTCTTGCCCACTTGGCGCGGCCCGGCTACCACCTGCAGAAAGCGGCGCGGCTCTTGCAAACGGCCACAAAAACTGGCTAAAACAGGGCGTTGGATTTCAGTTGGCATAAATTACTCAATAGGTTGAGTAATTTTACTCAGTCGATTGAGTAATTTTTATAAGCTCATTCACCATCATCAACGAAAGCCCCCAGAGCGTGGCTCCATTGACGCGCACAGCCGGTAGCGGCAGTGGCAGCCCGGCCACGCGCCAAGTGATGGTCTCCCGTTTTGCAGGGTCACACAGATTGGCCAAAGGCTCCCACCACAGACCGGCCGCTTCGACACCGGGGTGCAGCTTCAAGGCCTTGGGGCATCGGTACACATAAGGCGACACCACCATGGGCCGCAAGCGGGCGTGTTCGCGGGTCAGCAGGTCGGACAGTCTGCCCATGGGCTGGAGCTTGCGGGTGAGCGCGATGCCGGTCTCTTCATGCAGCTCGCGCAAGGCGGCGGCGCGGGTACTGGCGTCCGTCGCGTCCACCCGCCCGCCGGGGAAAGACACATGGCCCGACCACGGATCACCGTGGCGCTGGGCGCGGCGCATCATCAACACCGCAGGGCCATCGCCCGAGCCATCTACACCCTGGTCCGCAAGCAATAGCACCACACCACAGCGCGCAACCCACTGCCGACCTGGCAAACGCCTGGGCTGGTAGCTTTGCAGTCGTTGCGACAAAAGGTCCAGGGAAATCAAGTGGGCTCCGGCATTGTGGGGGTCATGGCACCGCAGCCGATTCGGTGTGCTGCTTCATGGGGTGATCAGCCTCGCACGGGGGAAGTACGTTTCGTAGCGTGCTGTATCACGGGTCAGAAGCATCAAGCCCGCCTCTTGGGCATGGGCGCCAATAAAAAAGTCCGGCAAGGGCGCAGTTTTCACGCCGCCCCGCTGGCGATAGCTGCGGTAGGCCTGGCCCATTTTTCCCTGGTGTCGTTGACATCGTCTGGCGAAGTGGCCTGGTAGCACAGCTCGGTGTAAACAATGGGGTTGATGCACAACTGGCCCCAGTGGTTGAGCAGTTGGGCGGATGACCAGTCGCCCCAAACCGGGTCGTTGTAAAGCACGTCACAAATGACGTTGGTATCTACTAAAACTGCCACCGAATCAGTCCTCGTCCCGCAGCTCTCGCATCGCTGCGTCGGTAGTGCCGCGCCCTTGCCATTTGCCCCGGATTGCATTCAAGGCTTGCATGGCCGCCGCATTCACGGTATCGGTAGTGGGCGTTTGGCCAGGCGCGTCCATTTGCGTGACTGCGCGCGTCAGTATGTCGCGCGCCTCCGCCTCCATGGAGCGCTTGTGGCGTGCAGCCTGAATGCGCAACAGGTGTTTGACGGGCTCTTCCAGATTTCGAATGGTCAGGGTGGTGCTCATGGAAAAAGTGTAGGCATTGCTAGCATTGCTGTCAATTCCGATGGGGTGTCTGTGTGTGAAGTGCCTTAAATGAGGCCCGCCCAATCACGTGTATGAAGTTTTGTCTTACAAACGCTCACTGTCCCTGAGCATGATCCGCAGGCTGAGCGAGGGATTGCGTATTCCTGCTGAGGTGCTGATTCGCGAGTCGGAACCCATCGCCGCGTGAGCGTGCCGAATGCAGGCCCCGCGCGTAGGCATGTTCTGTCGCAGTGAATGCGGTCTTGGGGCTGGTCTGGGATAGACTGTAATTTAGAAAACGCAAAGTCAATCGGTGGGCAGTTAAACTGCAAATTTAACGTAGGGGAGTGTCTATGAAAAAATTAGTTTTTGGTTTAATCCTTCTCTTCTGTGGGCAACTATTTGCTGCAGACCTATTCGACAACACAAAGCCACGTGACTTCAAATTAGCTGATCCACTAGAGCTGAATGCGACCATCGGTGGTTTTCCAATTTGGAACGGTGAAGGCAAATGGCGACTCTACAACCTAGCGCGTCGGGATAGCACTGGAACTGGCCAGGCAATCCCGATCGGTGACGTTGGACTTTTCCAAACAGAAAATAAAAAATTTGTGGCTGTAATGTGGATCAGTGCGACCTTGGGCCAAGGTGGGAGTACGCGTTGGCTGGGGGAACCCTGCAAGCGCGATGACATGCTCTACAAAGCCAACATTGGAAAATCCGTATGGGAAGACAACTGCGTAACAATCAATCACATCAGTAACTACGGGAACAATCCAGGTGGAAAAGACGCCGAGTTATACGCACTGTTTGTTGAGCAAGGTATTAGCCCGCCGCCAACAATTCTTCAGATCAAATTCACCCGAAATGGGACGCGTGGAAATTTCCTCAACATTACGCTGTCAGTGAACCCCGAAGTTATGGGGTTTGCAAGAGAGACAGAAGTGGCCTGGGGTAAAAATCCGTGGAATAAAACCATGTCGTTCAAAGACCCCGCCAAGAAGCAATTCATTGACGCACTCGGAGTCTGGTCTCTCCAATTTGCAAAGCAAATGGATGCCGCATTGGATCAAAAAACAGATGCCTTCGCTGCTATTCCAACTTGGCGATCTGTGTTGAGTGACATGCCGAAACCAGAGCCTATCAAGTCAACAGTTTCGTTAGATTAGTGAGCCTTTGCGCACAACTATCCATCGCTTGTAGGCAGCACGATTGATCAGTGGTTGAAGATTCGTATTGATGTTGTGGATCGGGTAGTTTCTACCTGCCAGCCCTATCAACGTTTTTGACTTGTTGAGCGCAATTGGGCGCCTGGGGACTGGGGCTGGGTGCGGGCCGATTTGTGCGTACCCGCACCATGAGATCCGCGTACGGCCTCGGTTCCCCAACGCTCGCCACCGCGCTACCATTCCCCCATGCCTTCCACTCCCCCGCCCACTCAAATCCTCGGCGCCTGCCCCCACGACTGCCCCGACACCTGCTCCATGGTGACCACCGTGCAAGACGGCATTGCTATTGCCGTCCATGGCAACCCGCTGCACCCGCATACCGACGGCGCGCTGTGCACCAAGGTGTCGCGCTATCCCGAGCGCACCTACCATCCGCAGCGCGTGCTGCACCCGCTCAAGCGCAGCGGGCCCAAAGGCTCGGGCCAGTTTGAGCGCGTGAGTTGGGAAGAGGCGCTGACCGACATTGCCGCGCGCCTGCACGCAATAGCCCAGCGCAACCCCGAGGCCATTCAGCCCTACAGCTACGCTGGCACCATGGGGCTGGTGCAAAGCGAGAGCATGGCGCAGCGCTTTTTTCACCAACTGGGCGCGTCCCTTTTAGACCGCACCATCTGCGCCGCCGCCGGGGGCGAGGGTATTACCCACACGCTGGGCGGCAAGGTGGGCATGCGGGTAGAGTTTTTTGCCGAATCTAAGCTCATCCTCATCTGGGGCAGCAACTCCATCACCAGCAACCTGCATTTCTGGCGCTACGCGCAGATTGCCAAGCGCAACGGCGCGCGGCTGGTGTGCATAGACCCGCGCAAGACCGAAACCGCCGACAAGTGCCACGAGCACATCGCCCTGCTGCCCGGCACCGATGCGGCGCTGGCCTTGGCGCTGATGCACCAGCTCATCACCCACGACTGGCTGGACCATGATTACCTGGCCCACTACACCCTGGGCTGGGACGAATTGCGCACGCACGCCCTGCAATGGCCGCCGGAGCGCGCTGCAGCCGTGTGTGGCATTACCGTGGAGCAGATCACCGCACTGGCCCGCGCCTACGGCGAGTGCGGCAAGCGCGGTGAGCCCGCCGCCATCCGCATGAACTATGGCTTGCAGCGCGTGCACGGCGGCGGCAACGCGGTGCGCGCCATTGCCTGCCTGCCCGCGCTGATTGGCGCATGGCGGCACCGCGCGGGCGGCGTGTTGTTGTCCAGCTCCAGCGCATTCCCGGTGCAGCGCGCGGCCCTGCAGCGTCCGGATTTGCTGGCCGGGCGCACGCCGCGCACCATCAACATGGTGACCATTGGCGACGACCTGTTGCGCCCTGCATCCCCCAGCTTTGGCCCGGCCATTGAAGCGCTGGTGGTGTACGACAGCAACCCGGTAGCCGTGGCCCCCGAGTCCTGCAAAGGTGGTGGCCGGGTTTGCGCGCGAAGACCTGTTTACCGTGGTGCTGGAGCACTTTCAGACCGACACGGCCGACTACGCCGACTACATCCTGCCCGCCACCACACAGTTGGAGCACTGGGATGTGCACCTGAGCTACGGCCACACCGATGTGCTGCTCAACCGCCCGGCCATTGCCCCCTTGGGCGAGGCCAAATCCAACGCGCAGATTTTTCGGGAGCTGGCGGCCCACATGGGCCGTCACGACCCGGCCTTTTTGGCACCCTGCTTTGCCGATGACGACCTGGCCCTGTGCCGCCAGGCCTATGGCACGGCGGTGGATTTTGATCACCTGCTCGCGCACGGTTTTGCCACGCTACCCATGCCCGAGGCGCCGTTCGCCCATGGTGGCTTTCCCACACCGTCGGGACGCTGCGAGTTTGTCAGTGCACGCCTGGCGGCCCGGGGGCTTTCGGCCCTGCCGGATTACGTGCCGAATCACGAATTGCCCGGCATCGGTGGCGTCGGCAATGGCGTCGGGCATGCCTACCCGCTGGCCATGATTTCGCCCCCGGCGCGCAACTTCCTCAACTCCAGCTTTGTCAATGTGCCCAGCCTGCAGGCGCTGGAGCGCGAGCCGCTGGTGGAGTTGCACGCCAGTGACGCGCAGGCGCGGGGCATCCAGACTGGGGATGTGGTGCGCATCCACAACCTTCGTGGCGAGTACCACTGCAAGGCGGTGGTGTCGCCCCGCGCCCGCCCCGGCGTAGTCAACGCACTGGGGGTGTGGTGGCGCAAGCTGGGCCTGGAAGGCACCAACGTCAACCAATTGACGAGCCAGAAACTGACAGACATGGGTGGCGGGCCGACCTTTTACGACTGCCTGGTAGAGATGGAATGCGTCAACGCGCCGCTGGCATCGGCATCGGCGGCATCGGCATCGGCATCGGCATCGGCATCGGCATCGGCGGCATAAAAATTATGCATAAAAAGTGCCATTTCCGCACGATGGACGTGCGCAACCAGCTATTATTTTCATAGCAAAAATCTCCCTGCTGCGTGGGCGAGCAACCCCCACTGCCCGCTGCCACCCACGCTTTGTCGGCACAGCGGCGGTAAAACGGTGTTGAAAGCGGTAATGCAACGGGCTTTGCGCCACACAAGGTGTGCGAAAATGCGCGTTGTCGTTGATTGCAACGTGTGCGGCTGTAGCTCAGTGGATAGAGTATTGGCCTCCGAAGCCAAGGGTCGTGGGTTCGATCCCCGCCAGCCGCACCAGGTACATTCAAGCCCTTGATTCTCGAGGGCTTTTTTGTTTCTCGCGGTATTACTGCATCGTCTATTGCCGGGTCACCGCGTCCTGCATGGAGGCGGTGAATCGGTGATTCACACCCGCCATGAATTACCCAGACGAGAATGACGCTTGCTTACTCAGCGTCCGATGGCGAAGTATTCCATGTTGCGCCCCCGCACCAGTTTGGGGTCGTAGAGGTTGCGGCCATCAAAAATGACCGGCGACTTCAGCGTGGCCTGGATCAGGTCAAAGTCCGGGCTGCGGAATTCGCGCCACTCGGTGACGATGATTAACGCATCCGCTTGCTCCAGCGCATCGCTCTGGTTGGATGCAAAACGCACCCGGTCTTCGCCCGCAAAACAGAGTTGGGCCTGTGCAGTGGCCACCGGGTCGTAGGCGCAAACGGTGGCCCCCGCTTCCAGAAGGTCACGGATCACCTCCAGGCTACTGGCCTTGCGCATGTCGTCGGTGTTGGCCTTGAACGCCAGCCCCCACACAGCGAAGTGTTTGCCCCGCAGATCCTCGCCAAAGCGCTGCTTTACCTTGGCGCCGAGCACCCGCTTTTGCGCCTCGTTGGCTTCTTCCACTGCCTGCAGCACCTTGAGTTCGATGCCCGCATCGTGGTGGGCAGTGCGGATCAGTGCCGACACGTCTTTGGGAAAGCACGACCCGCCGTAACCCGCACCAGCGTACAAAAAATCGTAGCCAATGCGCGGGTCCGAGCCAATGCCACGGCGCACATTTTCAATGTCGGCGCCGAGTTTTTCCGCCAGATTGGCCAGCTCGTTGATAAAGCTGATGCGTGTGGCCAGCATGGCGTTGGCGGCGTATTTGGTGAGTTCGGCGCTGCGCACGTCCATCACCATCAGGCGGTCGTGGTGGCGCTGAATGGGTGCGTACAGCGCACGCATGTTCAGCGCGGCCTGCTCGTCGTCGCAACCCACCACGATGCGGTCGGGCCGCATGAAGTCTTCAATGGCGGCACCTTCCTTGAGGAATTCGGGGTTGCTGACCACACTGTGCGGGGTGCGCACGCCGCGCAGGGCCAGCTCTTGCGCAATGGCGTGTTTCACGCGGTCGGCGGTGCCCACCGGTACCGTGCTTTTGTTCACGATGACTTTGTAGTCGGTCATGTGGCGGCCAATATCGCGCGCCGCGGCGATAACGTATTGCATGTCGGCCGAACCGTCTTCGCCCGGTGGGGTGCCCACCGCAATGAAGACAATGGTGCCAAAGTGCACGGCACGCTCGGGGTCGGTGGTGAAGTGAAGGCGCCCGGCAGTGGCGTTGCGGCGCACCATGTCTTCCAAGCCAGGCTCGTAAATAGGGATGGTGCCTGCGCGCAGCAGGTCGATCTTGGCGGCATCCACATCAATGCACAGCACGTCGTTGCCCATGTCGGCAAAACATGCGCCAGAAACCAGGCCGACATAGCCGGTGCCAAAAATAGTGATTTTCACGGGGTGGGTTCTTTCTGAAAGGAGGCGTGCGCAGCAGGCTGGGCGTCGCATGCGACGCCCAGCATTTTGCTGTACAGCGTGTTGTATTCATGCGCCAGGCGCTCGGCGTTGAAGTGGTTCTCCACGCGGGTGCGCCCCGCAGCGGCGAAATGGTCGGCCTTGTCCGGATTGTTCAAAAGGTCCGCCATGGCATGCGCCAGGGCGTGCGGATTGTCGGGTTCAACCAGGGTGCCAGTGTGGCCGTCGCTAACGACTTCCGGAATACCGTCCACCCGTGTGGCCACAACGGGGCAGCGGCTGGCCATAGCCTCCAGAAACACCAGGCCAAAAGACTCCCGGCGCGACGGCAGCACAAACAGGTCAAACTGCCACATCAGCTCCGGCACGTCGTTGCGCCAGCCCAGAAAGTCGATGTGCTCCAGAATGCCCAGCTCGGTGGCGCGCGCCTGCATCCAGGGTTTGAGCGGGCCTTCGCCCACAATGGCAAAACGCACGCCCGGAACCTGCGCAATGACCTCTGGCATGGACTCCACCAGACAATGCAGGCCTTTGCGGGCTTCCAGCAAACACACGGTGCCCACCACCGGCTTGCCCGCTGCACGACCAGGGCGCACAGTCGGCGGACGGTCAGGAAACTGATCCAGTGCCAGGGCGTGGTGGATGACCTGGATGCGTTGCGGGTCACAGATGCCGCGCGCCACCCATTGCCGTGCAACATGGCCGGACACGGCCACATAGGCATCGGAAATGGGGTTCAGGGCGGCTTCGATCCACCGGTACACCGTGCGCTCCAGAATGCTGTTGGGGTCGCGGTTGGCGTAGCCGTGCAATTCGACCACCACCACCGGAACACGCGCCAGCCAGGCCGCCACCCGGGCCAAAATACCGGCCTCTGACCCATGCACGTGCACCACGTCAAAATGCCTGCGGCGCATCAATCGGTAGAGGCGGAAAATGGTTTCGATAAATTCCAGCGGATGGATGCCACGTGAGAGCTTGAGCGGATGCAATGTAAAACCGGCCGGCTCAAACGCGCTGTCCAGCGGGTAGCCCAGGCCCAGTGCCACTTCCACGGTGTAGCGCTGGCGGTCGAGCGATTGCATGATGGACAACAAAGACGTCCCCAAGCCCCCGGCCGATGTGGTGGAGACGTGTAGTACCCGGTAAGTGCGTGGTGTTTCCATGGTGTGTGGGACGGTCAGGGTTTGACGATGCGCAGCAGCACCACCGAGTCGGCTTCCATGTCGAATTCGATTTGCTGGCCGGTGCGCCTGGCAGCGCCGGAGGACTTGAACCCCAGTTCGGGCCAGGCGTTGATGTCGCTGCCGATGGTCGATAGCCGTTCATGGATGAACCGCTGCGCCTCGTCGGCAATGGCCCGCACAGCGCGGCGCTCGGACGGTGCACGTTCCGCCAGCGCGGCGTCGCGGTTGCGCGCTTCCATGGTTTGTTTGAACATCGTGATGTGTTCGTCGCTGTAGCCCCGCTCCTTGACGCGCCGCAGCAGGCCCTGGGGAAGATTCTGTTTTTCTTCCTGCAGGCGTTGGCGCAGCAGCGGCCCAATGCGGCCGCTGTGGGCAATGGCGTTCGCGTGGCGGCTATCAATGCGCCAGACCTCCAGCTGTGCGCCGTCCAGATCCCAATCCGACACGTCCACACGCACAGCACGCATCTGGCCGCGTACGCCCTGGCTGCTGCGGTACAGCGGCGCCACTTCGGTGGCAGCAGCCTCGGCTGCCAGTGCCAATGCCGGGCTCAGGCGCAGCGCTTTGGCATCGATGTCGCCCGCCAGCAAGGCTTCGAGCTGGTGGAGCTTGAGTTCACGCTGGATTTGCTCCAGCGTCACGCCGCTGGCCAGCATGCGGGCAATCAGGGTGCGCAGCAGCGCCCGGTTTCCCGGCGTGGAGGTACTCACCACCAGGGACAGTTCGCGCGCGTTGGGCCTGCCCGCAACGGCGCTTACCAGCGGGTCGCTGCTGTGCGCATCTACCCGCGTGGCCCCCAGTTTGCCCAGCGCCGCAAAGCCCCAGTAGGCGGGTTTTTTGATGAACTGGTTGGTGAACAGGCCAAAACTGCCAATAAAGGCCTGGCCCTCGACCTCGCGCTGTTCCAGCAGTGAGGTAAACGCAGCGTGACGGATGCCCGCACGTTCCATGGCCAGCAGCGAGGACACCACGTAGGCGGCGGAAGACGGCTGATCCTGCTCCGGGCTTTGCGGGCTGGGCCAGGCCAGCCAGCTGGACCATTCGCCAATCATCAGATCGGTGGACGCCGGGTAGCCAGTGTCTTTGAGCCAGGCGCGCACCTGGTTGGCGGCCAGTGCCCAGGACAGGGCGGCGTCGGTTCCAAACTGGTGCCACACCACAAAGTCCACCGGTATGCGCGCAAGGCCCAGGTCTGGCATGGGGGTGCTGGCGCAATAACGCAGAAAACGCGGCAACAGGGGCGATGCGCCCTCGCCGCCCTTGCCGTTGTAAAGGGCGCTGACCCCGGGCCCGCCCACCCGGGCTTTGGGGTCGGCACGTTTTATGCCGCGTGCGGTATCGCGGTAAAAGGCAAAGTAGTCGGCCTCACTGGCCTGCCATGCGGACTGGTCGGGTTCCCAGCCAATTTTGATATCCGGCGTGCGCCCCAGGCCACTGCGCAAAGCACCGACGACACGGCCCACCAGCGTGGCCCACTCCTCTGCGTTGCGGGGTGAAACAATGGCCGCAATGGGCACGTTGTCGCCGTCCACCGTATTCAAGGCCTGTGGGCGCGAGGAAAGCCAGATGGGGATCCGTGTGATGGCCAGTACCGGCTCACCACCGGCAGCATAAATGCGCGCCAACAGCGGAATCAGCTGGCGCGCACGGTGTTCGGCATCGTCGGCATTTTCGGCCAACTGGAACACCGACTCGCCAATGTCGATCTCCACCACACCGGCGCGCATATCGGCAAGCCACTGGCGCATGGCGTAGTCCGGCGGGTCGGATTTGAACGTGAAGACGCCGGCCCGCAATACGGCGGGCATGGGCTGGGTCTTGACCGCGTGAACCGCAATATGAACGGTTTTATCGGCAGCCGTGGCCGCGGTAGGGGCTGCGCCCAGGCTGCAGCCGCCGACCAGCATGGCTGCGGCAAACAGGCGTGACAGGGTGTGGATGGGGTGTGTCATGGGATGGATTCAGTGGTTGGGTGCGCGGCCAGCGGCGCGCCGGTAGAGTTGGTGCAACTGCGCGGCGGAACGCGCCCAGCTGAAACCGGCAGCGCGCTCCAGGCTGGCTGTTTGCAGTTGCGCCGGATGGGGATGGTGCAGTACGTCGTGCATGGCGCAGGCCAGCGCTTCGGGGTTGGGTGTGGCATAACACGCCGCTTCGCCGCCGACCTCCTGCAGCGCAGCCTGGGGGGCGGCGATCACGGGGGTGGCGCAGGCCATGGATTCGACCACGGGAAGGCCAAAACTTTCATAGTCCGACGGCAGCAGCGTTGCGGTAGCGGCGCTGTAGAGCGTAGGCAGCGCCTCTTTGGGCAAATGACCCAGGAAATGCACCCGCTGCTGCAGTTGCAACTGCCGTACCGCGCGCTCCACCTCGGGGTAACGGGGGTCGGGCGCCGCTGCCACTGCGAGATGGACCGTCGCCGGCAAACGTGCCAGCGCGCGCACCACCGCGAGCAAATTTTTATGCGGCTTGAAGGTGCCCACAAACAAAAAATAGGGCTGTGGCACGTGCAGGCGCTGCGCCACGGTGGCGCCTGCCTGTGCCCGCGGCACGGGGTGGAAGCTGGCATCGGCAGCGTGGGTGATGACGTGGATACGCTGCGCCAGCGCCGGGCGAAAAACACGCAACTGCCCGGCCAGAAATTCGGACACGCACACCGTCATGCACGCACGGTGCAGGGCCAGCCGGGTAAGAACCTCGTAGTACACACGCTTGAACCAGGTGCGCGGCGAGCGCCATTGCATGGCAAGGTCCGGGTGGCGGAAGTCGTGCAGCGTGACCACCAGCGGGATGGTGTGGCCATCGAGCCACGGGATGTTGATGTAGGGCGAGTGCATGACGTGAACGCCAGACTGGCGCACGATGCGCGCCAGGGCCCACGGTTCGAACAGGCTGAAGGGTTTGACAGCACACGGCACAAATGTGACGTTGCTGGCCTGCAGGCGCTGGCGCAGACCGGGGTCGGCGTAGTCGCGCAGCGTGGCGGCACCGTGCGCGTTGTCGAACAGGACGAATTCGGTGGCGGGGTAGTCGGCCACCATACGGGCGACGATTTCTTCAATGTAGCGGCCAATGCCGGGCCAATGCGCCAGGCGCACATCAATGCCGACGCGCAGGGTGGAAGTGGTCATGGTGGGCTGGTGGAGAGGTGCACCAGGGATGCCGCAGGGCGCGCGTGCAAGGTGCGATGGATGTGGCCAAGCATCAGCGCCGCGCGGGCATCCCAGCTGTTGCCAATGGCAAATTGCAGGCGTTCCTGCACCAGGGTGGGCGTGTTGGTGGCGTGGGCCTGGCGCACAGCCTCGATAAAGGCCGTGGCCCCCTGCGCGGTGCGCACCATGCCGGTGTGCGAGGACACATCGATTCCCGGGCTGGCCACCACCGGTTTGCCCATGGCGGTGTATTCGTGCAGTTTGTTGGGGTTGACGTAGCGGTTGAACACGGCTTCGCTGCGGTAAGGAATGACGCCGACGTCAATTTCGCGCAGCAGGCGCACCAGATCGCCCTCTTCCACCCAGCCGTGCAAGGTGACGTTGGACGAGGCGCGCAGTCGGGCCAACTGGTAGGCATCGGCGCCTTTTTGCACCGGGCCAATGAGCACCAGGCGCCAATCCGGGCAGCGTTGGGCCATGTCGGCCAGCAATGCCAGGTCGGTGTGTTCGTGCAGGGTGCCCAGGTAACCCACCGTGGGGGCACGGCGTGCCGACTGGGCGGCGCGCCGCATGCTGTCCTGACCGATGGGGGCGAAAAATTCGAGGTCGGCGCCGTTGTAGGTCAATGCCACATTGGGGTGCAGCGCGCGGCGTGTCTCGTACAGGGGCAAGGACGTGGTAAACACCAGGTCACATGCTTGCAGCAGGCGTTTTTCAAGCCCCCGCACGCGCCGTTTGGCGTAGGCCGAGAGGCCGGGTACGTCGGCGTGTTCGTCATAACACTCGTACACGGCCAGTTGTTCCTGCAGCAGCCCCGGGTAATGGCAGAACGTCGGAAACTGGAACCAGCTGACGCGCGGGTGGCGCATGCCCAGTGCCGCCATGGCGGCGTTCACCTGGGGTGCGAGCAGGTGGCGGTTCAGGTGCCCGGCGCCGGGCAGACCACTGGCCAGTTTGTCGTGCAGCGCCACACGGGCATCGAGCAGAACAAGGTTGTCCGCAATGGTTTGCAGCGGGGGCGTTTGGCGGTCGCGGGCGCACCACTGTTGCCAGCGCTGCGGGCGGTGCCAGCGGGTGCTGAGCGGGCAGACCGGGTTATTGACGACCAGCACCGGGCCATGGTCGGCCTGGGCCCGTGCCATGGCGCGCAACAGCCCCGGACGGTGGTAGTGTGACCACTCGGAGGAAAGAAAGAAAACAATGGAGAAGCCATCCATCAGCGGGCCCTCCTGGCAGGTGCGCGCGACGCCAGGGCTTGCCCGGCCAGCGCCAGTTCTTGTTCCGTCAGGCTGGCCCAGCTGTACTGTGCAGCGCCCCGTTGTGCGTTGTTCTGGAAACGCTGGCGTTGCGCCGGGGCGTGTAACAAGGCGCGCATGGCGTCGGCCATGGCGGGGACCGAGAACGGGATGGCCATGCCGATGTCGTGGCGGCGCACGATGTCTTCGGTTTCGGTGTCCTGGGTGCCCAGTACCGCCAGTCCGGCTTGCATGTACTCGACCACTTTCAGGGGGAATGCGTAGCGCCGGTAGGGTTCGGGGCGAAACAGCGCTAGGCCTACATCGGCCTGCGCCAGCCAGGGGCCAATGGCGGTGTTGGGTACCCGGCCGACGAAGGTGACCACCGTACGCAGACCCAGGGTATCGACCTGGTGGTGCAGGCTTTGGACATAACTGGGCAATCCGTCGCCCACAATCAGCATCCGAATGCCGGGATCCTGCGCATGGACCTCGGCCAGGGCATTCAACACGGCATCCAGGCCGCTCCAGGGGACGACGTTGCCGACGTAAATCAGCGTCAGCTCCGGGGTCGCGGCGGGCACGACGGGCCAGGCGCGTGGGTGCAAACCGGGTGTGCCGGGTATATCGCGTACGCCGTTGGGAATGACGCTGACCGGACAGCCGGTTTGCACGCGACGCAGTGCGGCGAGCCGCTCGCCCACCGAGACCACGGCATCGGCACGCCGCATCATGGTGCACTCCAGGAAGATGGCCCAGCGTTGGCGCACCGGGTTGCGCATGATGGCGGGCTCAAAGTCCTGGTCGTCATAAACCAGCACCTGCACTCGTCCCATTGCACGCAACAGCCATCCCACACAGGCCGCCCAGGGGCCGTAGGCAATACACAGGTCAAAACGCCCACGCCACAGGGCATGCAGCAAAAAGACAGGGATGATGACCGCATCGCGTAGCACCCCCAGCGGGGCCAGAAAACCAATTACGCGCGCGCGCAGCGTGGTCTGGCGCGCCTGCGGGCTGGGCGCAAGGTTGGTATGCAGGCCAGTGCAGGGATTGAGCGGGGGGTCAATACACAGCACACCATCTTCGGGCGTTCCATGGGTACGCCAGGACAGGGTGTCGCGCACGATGTCGCGCCCGGCGCGCGAGGTGTTTTGCGCCAGTGTCAGCGACAGCGTGGTGTGACCGATGGCGCGGCATGCCTGCGCCATGTTTTGTTCGCGGGTGTTGGGCACCACGCGGCGGTCCAGGGGGGAAATAAACAAAATACGCAGCGGGGTCATGACGGTGCCATCGTGTTGAGCAGGGCCTGCATGCCCTGAAGGTGGCGCTCTGGGCTGAACTCCTGCAGGACCAGGGCGTAACCCTGTTGACCCAACAGGGATGCGTACTGCGGCTGCATGATCAACTGGCGCAACGCCAGCGCCAAAGACTGTGGGTCGCCCCAGTCGGCCACCAGGCCGCTGACACCGTGGCGCAACCACTCGGTCATGCCGCCAGACGCAAAGCCCACCACGGGGCGCCGGTGGTGCATGGCCTCCAGACCCACCATTCCGAACGACTCGGGAATGAGTGAGGGCATGGCGACCACGGCAGCCTGTTGGTACTGTTGTGCCAGGGCGCGGGCATCCAGGGCACCCAGGCAGCGCACCCGCTGGCCCCAGCCGCGTTGATCGATGGTGGCCTGGATGCGCGCCTGCTCGGGGCCGTCGCCTGCGATATGCAGCGTCCAGGGGATGTCATGCAGGTGCTGCAGGGCGTCAAGCAGGCAGTGAATGCCTTTTTCAGGCACCAGTCGGCCCGCAAACAACAGGCGGGAGGGGCTGGCAGGCGTGGGCTTGATTCCGGCACCGCCTGCGCCACCGTCTTCGCCGTGGGTGACGAAGTGGGGAATCACGGCGACGCGGTTGCTGGCAATGCCGTGTGTGCACAGCAGCTCTTTCAGGTACTGGCTGGGCACCACCCACTGGCGTACCGCCTGCGCAGCACGCATCTGCCAGGCGCGCATGGCAAGGCCATGCAGGTCGGACAGCAGGCCGTGCTGTTGTCCGGGCTGATAACACGCGCTGGTAAGGCAGTCCAGACCCTGACGGCGCTGGCAGATGCCCCCGTCACGGCGCAAGCGGGTCATGCGGGGGCACAGCGGGGTGACGTCGTGCAGGACGTAGACCAGTGGAATGTGTGCAGGCAGGGTTTGCAGCACCAGGGGGCTGAGTGCGTAGTAGACGGAATGGACCAGCAGCACATCGGGGCGTTGCTGCGACAGTAGTTCACGCAACTGGCGCAGTGCGCGCAACCCGATGCGCCGTCCGCTAGGCGGCACGTGCAAGGCTTTGGGTTGTGGCAATGGCGTGCAAATGACCTCCGTAACCGGCCAGCCCGCTTCGCCGAACAGGGTGTTTTGTGCCGCGATGAAGCGGGTCATGCCACCCATTTCGTGGTGCGGCTTGTCGTGCAATACCAGCAGCTTCATGGCGTGGGGAGCCGCAGGCGCTGCGACTTCAGTTCGGCAGCCTGCACCAGGCGCTGGTAGGCCGCCAGCGGTGCTTCGTGAAAGGCTTCTGCAAAACCCATGCCGTGCAGTGCGCCGTTGGACCGGTAGGCATTGAGGCCTTCGACGATGCGCAGGTAATTCTGGTCACGCAACTGGGAGGCAAATTGCGACAGGGCGCTGCGTTTGAGGGACATTACCGCAGTGATGTCGCTGAAGCAGTTGGCCACAAGGGGGCTCCAGACTTCGTAGCCACGCACCAGCAAGGGTTTGGCCAAGCTGGCGGGCAAACGCGCGGCTGCCGCTGCAAACAGGCGGTTGGTTTGCCAATGGTCTTGGTGCAGGTCGAAAACGAATGGCAGGTAGACCACGCTGGGTTGACTGGAGTGCAGCACGTCCGTGAGCAACTGCACGGCGTGGGCGTTGACCTGCAATGCGCCGTCGGGCAAGTCCAGAAAATGCAGGTGCTGCACGCCCAGCACCGCCGCTGCCGCGCGGGCCTCGTCTTTGCGTGTGGCAACCAGTGCCAGTTGGCGCGTATGCCGCTCGGTGGCGCTGAGTTGCGGGGAGAACAGAGCGCCATCGCCCCAGCGCCCATCGGTCAAAAACGCCACGTGAACCTGGGCGCCACTTTGCACGTGGCGGGCCATGGTGCCACCACACCCTATCACTTCATCGTCGCTGTGGGGTGCCAAAACCAGTACCGAACGCACCGCGTAATTGGCAATGGACGGCGGTTCGCAGTCGCGTTGCTCCAGCGCCAGCCAGGTACGCAAGTTGTTGCGTGCCGTGGGGTGCAGGCGGCGGTAGGCGGCGCGAAGAAGACGGTCCAGCATGGCAGGGGGCGGGCAAAATCAGTAGGTGGACAGTGAGCCACGCACTTTGGTGTGGTGCAATGCCATGCGAAACACCTGCAGGGAAGCCGGCGCCAGAACAAAGGCAAACAACAGCAGTACCGTGAGATGCGGCAACATTTCCAGCAAGGGCATGCCCTGCAGCATGGCCAGGCGCATGGCTTTGAGGGCATGGGTGAAGGGCAGTATCTCGCCAGCCTTCATCAGCCAGGTGGGCAGTGTTTGGGTGGGAAAGACCACCCCACCAAGCACCACCGACAAACCCGACACGGCCACGTTGAGTCCCTCGCCACGTTTGATGATGAGGGTGATGCTGGCAATCAGAATACCAATCGACGAGAAGCTGACAATGGACAGCAGCAACACCACCACGGCACTGAGGAGGTTGGCGTTGGCGATGTCCATGCCGAACACCAGCCCGCCCAACAGGTACATGCCAAACCGCAAGGTGGTGAAGCAAAAACCCCAGATGGAGGAGCAAATGACCAGCGCTGGCACGCTGGTGGGCGACAGCATAATGATTTCCAGCGTGCCCATCATCTGGTTTTCGCGGATGCTGGTGTTGAAGGTGCTCAGACTGACGGTGAGGTAGTCGGTGAGTGCAACACCAATGAGCAGAAAGGCGAAATAGTTGTTATTGAATTCACGCAATGCGTCGTTGCCGGAGTTACCCAGAAATTTGCTGATGAAGTAGATGAACGGCACCCCCAGGGGGATGCTGGCCAATTGCATGATGAAAGCCGTGCGGTAGCCGGTGGCCACCAAAAAGTCCCGTTTCAGGAAGGCCCAGGCGGTCCTTAGCATGGTATTTCTTCTTTCGGTGAACGGTCGGCCTTGCGGCTGGCCAGGAATGCAATGAACGCATCCTCTATGGGAATTTCAACTCGGGTGCAGTCCACAATTTCTGCCTCGCTGGCGAGAATGGTCTGCATGACCTGGTGCAGGGCGTGGGTGCCACTGGTAATACGGATGTCCAGCACGTCAGGGGCGTAGAAATGGATGGGCAAGGCGCTAAAGCCGCGCAGCCGCGCGACCAGATCGGATGGCGTGTGGCTCAGGGCTATGCGGTAGGCATCGGTTCCAACCACCGTGCGCTTGAGTTCGCTGGTAGTGCCCAGGTAGGCCACCCGCCCCTGCTCCATGATGAGGGTGCGCTGGCACAGTTGCTCAATTTCACGCAGGTTGTGGGTGGTAATGATGACGGTCTGGCGCGCATGGTTGACGATGCGCTCACGGATCAGCGAAATAATGCCGGCCGAGGATTTGGGATCCACGCCTTTGGTGGGTTCATCCATAAACAGCACCTGCGGGCGGTGCAGCAGCCCCCGCGCAATGGCAAAGCGCTGTTTGGTACCCGTGGAGTAGGACTCGAAGCGCTCGTGCGCCACCGGTGTCAGGTCCAGCAGTTCAAGCAATTCGTCGATCCATCGCCGGGCTTCCCGTTGATCCAGATGGTACAGATCGGCAAAAAACTGCAGGTTCTGCATGCCGCTGAGGCGCCAAAAAAAGCTACGTTCATTGCTGGCCACCATGCCGATGTGCTGGCGCACCTGTTTGGCGTGTTGCACCACATCCAACCCGGCGATGGATGCGCTGCCAGAGGTGGGAACCAGCAGGGTGCTCAGCATGCGCAGCAAGGTGGTTTTACCCGCGCCGTTGGGTCCGACCAGGCCAAATACTTCACCATTGGCAATGTCGAAACTGACGTCCTGCACGGCGACGATGGGGGCACTGGTGTGCCCGCGCAGCATGTCGCGCAGGCTGCGGTCATGCACAAAATGCTTGCTCAGTGCACGCACGCTGATTTTGTTATCCCCTGGCGCGTTGGCGGCATGGAGGGGGTGAAGGCTCGATGTCATAGGCAGGAACGGATCACATTCATCATGCGGTTGTTCTGCTCAGGCAGACCCACAGGCCAGAGTACGTAGTCGTTTAATACGACGCCCCGGGCCGGAACGATGCCGTGCTGTTGCAGGGTGTCGAACAGGGTATCGGGCGCGCAAGGGGGTTCAAACATCAGCATATTGCTTTGTGTGGGGACATACCGCAGCTTGACGCTGCGCAGGAATTCCATGATGCGTATGCGCTCCTGGCTGCAGTTGTGTGCAGTGCGCTGGGCATGGGCCGTGTCGTCCAGTGCCGCGCTGGCCATGGCGGCAGCCAGGGTCGAAATGTTGAACAGCAGTTCCCCACGGTCCAGCCAGTCAATGGTGGTCGCACGACCGAACGCATATCCGATACGCATGCCCGCCAGGGCGTAGAACTTGGAAAACGTACGCAATGCAATGAGCATTTTGTTGCTCTCGCGCACCAGCCGGGCCACATTCAGGCTGTCTTCACGGTCGGCAAAGTCAACATAGGCCTCGTCCACGATGACAGGAATATGGTCGGGAACCTGTTCGAGAAAACGGGCAAACGGTGCGTGCAGCAGGGGAACACCCACCGGGTTGCTGGGGTTGATCAGGTAGATCAGCCGGGTATCACCGCGAATGGCGGCCAGCACACCGTCCAGGTTATGGTCAAAGCCGTTATCCGGGCAGGTATTAAAGGGCACCTTGTCGTTGCGCACGCCGTGCACATACGCAAAACGGTCGAACATAAACCAGCTTGGTTCGTTCGAAATGACCCCTTCGCCGGGCTTGGTGAAGACCCGCAAAACACGCTCAACCAGTTCTGCCGAACCATTGCCAAAAGTGAAGGATTGCACAGGCAACTGGTGGCGCGCGGCCAACTTGTTGCGCAATTCGCCATAGTCGGGGTCGGGATAGCGGGATACATCAAGGGTGTTGCTGGTGGACAGCATGGCACGCACCTGCTGCGGCATGCCAAACTGGTTTTCGGCCCGATTCAACACAATGCGGTCTTTCTCGGGGATATGGCTGGGAACGGCTTGCTCGACAAAACGGAAGCGCTCCACCACGGACATGGGTTTGGCGATATGGGTTTCAGCGTCGCGTGCCATCAGAAAACGCCACACTGCGGTCACACGGCCATGCAGCAAGCGCGGGTCGGCCGTAGCGGCGTGCCAGAAAGCCGGTACCACGGTTTCCGCAGGCGGCAGCAACTCGTATTCGGCCCAGTCAAAAAAGCTGCGTGCCATGTCGGTCTTGGTGCTACCCAGTTGCAGGCCGGTCACCATGATGCCGGTGCCATCGGCGTCGGCAGCCAGGCCCAGGGTGAGGGCATCCAGTGCAGACTTGGAGACGGCATAGGCGATCAGTCCCTTGACGGGTGCGTTGGCAGCACCGGAGGAGACATTGATGATGCGCCCGCTGACCTTGGTTTTGACCATCCATTGCATGAAGGCCCGCGCACAAAAGAAGGGGCCATGCAGGTTGGCACCCAGCACCTGCACCCATTCTTGCGCGGGCACCTCCCACGCCGGGCGGTCTTTGGTGCCCATGACGGCAGCGTTGTTGATGAGTACATCGACCGAGCCGAAGCGTTCCACGCTTTGTTGCAGCAGTTCCTGTGCGCCTTCGGCGCTGGCGATGTCGGCACATACGGCATGTACGCGCCCAGAGTGTCCCAGTGCACTGGCGGCCTTGGCCAGCACATCGGCGCGTCGGCCATTGATGACTACGCGCGCGCCTTTTTGCAAGAATGCCGCCGCCAGCACATGGCCAATACCGGAACTGGAGCCGGTAATCACCACCACCCGGTCCTGCAACTGTGGCTCGGGTTTGCCAGTGCGCACCTCGGAAAGAATGGCGTCAACGGGGTCTTTGTGCAGCGCAAATTCCTTGATGCGCCGCAGTTTATTGGTGCCTTTGACGGCCAGTTTGCGTAGTTTTCTCTGAAAAGACATGATTTATTCGTGTGAAGTAGTGGAACTGGCAGTGCGCCGCAGGGGTGCAATCCAGCGCAACAGGGCTTCGATGGTGCGCACCAGTTGGCCACGCAGCGAGCGCGCAAAAACCAGTCGCCGCTCAAACGCCAGGTTGTCGCTGGTCCAGCGGTCGGTGTAGGCTTGCTTGCTGACAAAATCGACGCAGCGTATGGAGGGATGGCTCCACAGGTGTTCCAGCAAATAGGCCATGACCAGGGCGCCGGTAGACAAACGGGCGCCGGCCGTATCCTGTCGCATGGCGGTCTTGAGGGTGTGGCACATGCCCTTGTCGTGGGCGCATATGACGGTGGCAATGGGGCAACCATCCAGCAGCAAAACCCCGCCCAGCAGTTGCCGATGGGCTGCAAATTGCTGCAGCATGTTGCGGTAGTAGTGCTGGGTCTGCGGGTTGCTGTCCACCATTTCACCAGACTGGGCTTTCCAGCTGGCCCGGTCAATGGCCACCCAGTGCTGCAACAATTGATCGGGGCCGTCGGTGTGGACTTTGAACTCCACCGTGCCGAGTGCCCCCAGTCCTTCAGCGGTTCGACGCAAATTGCGACGCAGATCGCGTGAGCGGGTTGGCAGGTAGTCGGCCCAGGTGCCCTGAATGTCCAGGCGCGAATGGATCCAGTGTTGCACCGGTTCCTCGTTCGGCAAGGCGGGCAATGCAGCGCCATCGTTTGCGCCAGCGCAGCCGTCCAGCAGCAGCATGTCCCACTGCCCTGCCTGGCGCAACACACGCAAAGCTGCAGCGACGATGGCTTCTTTGAACACCGGCTGGTAGAGCCATGCGCTGCGCACCGAATGTGCGTTGGTGCAGGCGCACAGCGCCACGACCGGAATCCGGCGCCAGCGGGTCGCCACGCGTACCAGCGGCAGCACGGCCTGCAACCCGTCGTGGTTGTAAACCATGACGCAGCGCAGACTGTCAGGGGCCGCAAAACTGTGCAACCAGTTCAGAACCCAAGCGGGGGACGTGAACAGGGATGCCTGCGCCACGCGTTCGTACAGCGCTTGCCACGCGGGTTCCTGGTCACGCAAGGCGGCCATATCCTGAACGATGTGGGCATTCATGAAGACACCCGGGAGTGAAGTTGTTGCGCCGCTTTGGCGCGCACGTACCAGACAAATGTTTTCCAACTCCAGCGGTGGCGCAGTGCACGCGCAAACGCGGCGCTGGCAACCGGGTAGGCTTTGCGTTGCCAGGCGTCTCGCCCGGTTCCGCAGTGCGCACGTGCAGCATGGAAGTCGAAAGATACGCCCTGGGCTTCAAGCTGGTGGCGTTCGAACAAGGTTTGCAGGTCGTCCAAGTAGGCCCAGCGCCGGTGGCTGATATTGGTGTCATGGACGCGGCGGTGCAGCAACACGCTGGGAAAAAAGGCCACCGGGTACTTCAAAAGACGCAGCCACATGTCGGTGTCTTCAAACATCTTGAGTCCAACATCGAATGCGCCCACCTCGCGGAAACACTTTCGCCGAATCACCAGCGTGCCCGTGGGGATGAAAAAGCGGTCGTTGTTGCATAGGTCCTGTGGCGTAACACTCCGGCGCTGCGCTGCGTCGCCAGGCTGCGTGTAATAGCCGCCAGAAAGCAGGTAGGGTGCATCGATGAACGTGGTTTGCGGGCCTTCGGCGCGAAACGGTTGTGCATCCCCGAAAGTCCAGCCCAGATCGGGGTATTCTTCTAACAGGCGAACCGCCGCTTCGAGCATGTCATGCCGGGGCCACAAGTCATCGGCATCGAGAAATGCAATGTACTCCCCTTGGGCCATTTCGATTCCGCGGTTGCGCGCGGCGGACGCGCCTGCGTTGTGCTGCTGGACCAGGCGCACCCCCCGGTTCGTCCAGGCTTGCAGGGTTTGCAGTGATGCATCGGTGGAGCCGTCGTCCACCACCAGTACGTCCAGGTGCTTCCAGGTCTGTGCCCATACGCTTTCCAGCGCCTGGCCAACAAAGGCCGCGTGGTTGTAGTTGGGAACAATAACCGTGACGACCGGCGTGTGTGGCATCACCGCGTCCCCCAGGCTTTTTTGAGCCCCCACAACATTCCCGAGTAGGGCTTGCGATGGAACAGTTGGAGGCTGACAAACTCTTGTACCTGCGGACTCCAACTCGCGCAAAAGTCACTGTCACCGTTCAAATCCAGGGCGTCGTACGCACCACCGCTGAACACACTCTCAATATGCCGCGTGACGGCCGCCCGGCCTACATAGAGATCCTTGGTGCTTTCATCGTAAAGAGTCTGAAAACAGTAGTTAACCCGATCGAAACCGACGGTGTGGACGATGGCGATGGGGCGTGCATCGAGTTCCACAATCCAGTTGTCGCATTGAATCCCGTCCGCTGAGGCGGTGGCAAATTCTTGCTGAAATGCCCATCCCTGTGATCCCAAGTGGGCGCCCTCGTCGTTGGCGCCTTTCCAGCTGCGCTGCTCAACGTCCTGAAACACCGCGAAATCAGCCGATGCGGTGGCAGGGTCTGTGCAGTGCCGGTAGGTGACGGCGCCCCCCCGGGCGACGCGGCGTTCGGTTTTGCCAATGTTGCGCCGGAAGTGGGTTCCGCGCTCGTTGACGTAACTCTCCCACGATTGAGCGATGGGAAGAATGCACTTGCGCACGCCAGGTTGTGGTGGCAGTGACAACAGGCCGATGTCGCTCGCGTGCTGCAGAAACGCTGGCAACCAGGGACTGGCGGCAGGAATTTGCTGCAACAACGCGACGTCCCATTCGTCAGCGCTGGACTTGAAATAGGCCGCAACGCGTTGTGCCACCGCAGTTCCATAGCCGGGTGCGATGAGTATGTTGGTGCGCGATACGTGGGGGTTGGTAAACGTACCCAGCACACGCGCAGACAGGCCACCGATGCGCGATGGATACACCATATAAGGGGCCAGACCGACCAAGCGCCCGCCGCAGCGCAACGCCAGGAGCCGCAGTGCTTTGTCAGCGCCAAATGTATGCCACCAGGCGCGGTTCCAGGCCGGTGTCAAAAACAGGTTACGCGCAGGATCGGTTTGCAGCAAATCGTTCCACTCGGCATGGAGTGCATCGAATTCGTGCAGAGCCGTCAGTACATCAAGCTCCAACTGAACGGGGGCCATGGGTTGAAAGGTAGAGGCAGAAGTGTTCACCGATTGCGCCCCCAAAACCGTTTTAACAGCGCCAGCAGGCGCGAGTAAGGGTTGCGATTGAATACCTGCAGGTCTACAAATTGCGCGGCCTGTTCGGTCCAGCTCTGGCAAAAAGGACTGTTTCCGTTCAAGTCCAGAACGCTGGTTTGCGCATCGGCAAACATGTCGCCAATGTGCACGGCAAACAGGGCACGACCGGGGTACAGGTGCCGTACCGATTCATCAAACAACATCTGCAGTGAATACATCACGCCGCCGATGCCAACCGCATGAATGGCGCCAACCACTTTGCCATCAACCTCCAGAAAAATGTTGTGGCAGCGCACACCTGCATCGGCCGCAAGCGCTACTTCTTGTTGAAACGCCCACCCCTTGGGGCCCAGTCGTGCGTAGCTGTCTTGCGCTTTCCAGCTCGTTTGTTCAAGTTTTTCAAAAACCGCGAAGTCTTCAGCGGTGCCACCGCTGCGCCGGTATTCCACGCGCCCGTGTTTTTGCACCCGGCGCATGTTTTCCTTCAGGCGGGAACGGAAGTGGGAACTCCGGTTTGCCAGGAAATCCTGCCAGGTGCCGTGCAGCGTGATGGTGCATTTGGCAACGCCGGGCGTGGGGGCAAAGGGTGTCAACCCTGCCGCTTGGCAGGCCTGCGTAAAACTGGTGACCCATGCAGCCTGCTGTGGCAGTTGCTGCAAATGCAGCACATCCCAGTGCCATTGGGACTGAACGAGCTGTTGGGCGATGGCATGGGTCACGGCCTGGGTGTGCGCCGGGTCGATCAGGAAGTTGGTGCGTGAGGCGTGGTCATTGTTGTAGCTGCCCAAAACCCGCACCCGCAGCCCTCTCCAGACATCCCTGCGCAACTGCAGCGGCGCAATTCCAACGAGCCTTTGGCTGGCATCACGCACGGTCACAATGTGCGCCTCGGAGGCCCCTTTGAACGCGCGCCACCATGCAACGTGCCAGGCGGGTGACAGGAAGATGCACGGTGTCGCACACCGCTCAAACAAGCCTTGCCATTCCTGTTGCAGCCGTTCCATTTGTTCCAAATCGCGCAGCACCGCCGTAGTCAGCGGCGGCGCTGCAATGGGGCCGCAAACATCGAATGCAGGAGCAGTACTCAACATGGATATCTTCATCGTGGTGGCGCAGGTGTAGGGTGCAATTCAGACAAGGTTGCACCCATGCACCGGGTCAATAAGCACCTTCGCGTTTGATGACCGCGCGCGTAGTCTTGAGCAAGATGCCGATATCCAGCAACAGCGACCATTGATCGATGTACTGCAGATCGAGTTCCATCCACTGTTCAAAAGAGATATTGCTGCGCCCCGACAACTGCCACAGGCACGTGATTCCGGGCAGCACACTGAAACGCCTTCGTTGCCAGTCTTCGCGAAAACCCTCGACATCGCGGCTGGGCAGGGGACGCGGCCCCACCAGGCTCATGTCACCTTTGAGGACGTTGAAAAGTTGGGGGAGTTCGTCCAGACTGGTTTTTCGCAAAAATCCGCCTATCGAAGTAATGCGCGGGTCGTTGCGAATTTTGAACACGGGGCCGCTGGCCTCGTTCTGGCCTTCCAGTGCAGCCTGCTGCACCTCCGCGTCTTCCACCATGGTGCGAAATTTGTACAACGTGAATGGCCGCTTGTTCAGGCCGACGCGTGTTTGTTTGAAAATCACCGGCCCTTTGCTGGTCAACCGAACCGCCAACGCCACGGCCAGCAATACTGGTGACAGCACGACTATCAGGGCCAGGGGGCCAAAGAAATCCATGAGCCGCTTGACTACGATGCGCCAATCGTTTTCTGGCACTGCGGACAGGTACAGCACCGGCTGGGTATCAATGTGACCCAGCCGGGTGCGGGCCAGGCGGGCAGCAAAAAAATCGGTCGGCATGGTCACCAGTGCGCCCTGCTCCTCGCATCGCAGCACCGCTTGCTGGATCTGCTCGTAGCCAGATCGCATGGGCAATGCAATGAACACTTCGTCCACAACCGTCTGGGACAGCACTTTGGGAAGGTCAGACAATGGCCCCAGCCATGGCAGGGTGGACTCACTGATGGGGCGCAAATCATCTACGCAACCGACCAGGCGGTACCCCATGTCCGCGCGCGTGCGCAGCGTGCTTGCCAAGCGCATGGCACGGTCGCCTGCGCCTACGATCAACACGTTGCGAATGTTGCGACCACGGGCATGCAACCGGCGCAAGAAGCCGCGCAGCAGGCTGCGTTCCAGTGTGGTCAGTGCAAACACCAAGGCCGAAAACGTGACGATAAAGCGCGATGTGGCAAATTGGGGTGCAATGAACACCGCAATGACCGCAGCGCAGGCCACCACGATGCAGACGCACACCAGAATGTCGATTATTTCGCGGCCACCATTTTCCAGACGGTGTGACGCATACATTCCGCGTGCCAGCAGCGTGATGTGCCACGACAGCAAACACATGAGGGTGAATGCCGGGGTGGCAGTTGCCGCATGCAACAGGCGCTGTGCGTCCAGGGTTCCGGCCTCGGCATAGACCGCTGACACAGACAGGGCCAGCCAGGTAAGGACCAACTCTCCGAGTTTGAACGCATACAGTGCCCACTGGCGTTTGCGTGGAGTGGGTGTCATGGGTTCGCCCCCCTGGGAACCATGCGACCGTCACCCGCCAAGGTATCAAAATATTCGATGGTCCGATCGGGTTCCAGAAACCCTGCACCGTCTGTGACTGGCACAGACCGCCCCGCGCATTTCCGCATGTTGGTCACCATCCCAAGTTAGGCCCGCAACCGATCGACACCAGCGGCGGACTATGTGTAAATATTTGTAAGTATTCGAGTAATGCAGGCGCATTCTCGTTGTGTCTTGGGGTTCGCTCAATAGCCCGTTTGGACTATTCCGGTTTGGCCCCTTCTGTGTGATAGTCGAGAAGAATCGGTGCGTGTGCGCCGAACAATTGATCCATTCCTCCACATATTTCAGCGTTCTGGCCCGGCCTTAAAACAGTAGCGGGCGCTTGCTTTTGGGTTGTTTACTGTGAACTCGCAACTGATCTTGCCTACGGCACCTGGCGTGCTACACGACAGACGCCACTCAACGCGCTACCGCGCAAGTGGTAAATGGGCGGTAATGGGTGCGGTGGCGCTGGGAATCGCCTTGTCCAACGTAACGGTGTTCCTGGTGTTTGTTGCGTTCAATTTCATTCTGCATTTCGGCTCATGAGCGCGCTACCCCATCGTAGGCGCAAAACATCGCCAGCCCGGGATCGGCGTTCTCGTCGCTCGTGGGTCGGGCGCCTGGAAGTTGTGGCCCTGGTTTTGGTAGTGTGTGCCGCCAGTGGTCTGGTGTACGTGCTGTTGCGCACACTGTGTTGTGGGCGATGAATGCATCCATCGGTTGGCCACAGGGTGCGCAAGCGCGCCGTCGTGCACCCGCAAGTGACTGGCTGATTCCCGTGCTGCTGGGCGCAGCAATTGCGGGCTTGCTGGTAGCCGAGGTGCTTTGGATGCGGGGTTTGTCGCTGCGGTGGCTGGCGCCGCGTTTGGGGGGTGTAGCACCACCAGTACTGGTGTTGCTGATGATCGTTCTGGGCCTTGCGACATTGTTTCTGGCGACCGCGGGGCGCTCCTGGTTGCCGGATCCGGGTTTCCGTCTCATCTTTTTACTGCTGGTGCCCACGCAATTGGTGGGGTTCAGCCTGGGCAATATCGAGCCCCTGAAGATTTGTCTTCTTGCTACGGTAGCTTGCTGGCTGATTCAATCCATGGCCCACAACCGCAGCGTGCGGCTGTATCCGCCATTTTTGATGATGTGGCTGGTAATACTGATCTTTTCAACCGCGTCAATCGTCAATGGGTTGGTGACATCCATGCTGTCGCAGTATTCAATACTTGCGAAGTTCCTGATGTTTTTCATCGTTGCCAACGTCGTTAGAACACCTTCCCAATTGCTGTATGCGGCCCGTCTGTTGGTCGCTTTGGGGGTCATGAGCGCCATTCTGGCAGTGGTGCAGGAGGCCATTTTCTATTTTTTGCAGATCCCCCTTTCGCTGGATGACAACGCCAGCAAATACTGGTTCAAAGAGACTCCAATCGGCTGGATGATTCGTGCAACCGGTTTCCACCCCACTTCCCAGAACCTTTCGCACTTTCTGCTAATCACCTGTGCATTGCTGCTGGTGGGGCCGTTTTCGCGCAGGCAACGGTTCTGGGGCGGACTGGTCATGGGAATAGGCGTGTTCTTTACCTTCTCCGGCAATGGGCTGCTGGTGCTGGGTGTGGTCTTATTTCTGGTGCCCATATTCCGTCGTCCGGCAATCACGCTGCATTACCTGTCCATTGTGCTCTTGCTGATCTTGCTGGCCTACGAATCGGGGCTACTCGAATTTGTGTACCACAAATACCTGCTGCCTCTATCCGGCAAGAGCGCTGAAGATCGCATTGAATTGCTGCAGTTGGGCCTGGAGGTGATTGGCCGACATCCGGTGGTGGGTATCGGTTTGAACAATTTTGGACGGCTGTCACCGCAGCCGGTGCACAACGCGTATATGCAGCTGATCACCGAAATTGGCGTTATCCCCGGCGTTCTGTTGGTGTTGATTTTGGCGCTGATTTTCGTGCGCTTGTTAATTGGATTGCGCAGCATGCCGCCCGGACCGTTGTTGCAGTCAGGCAAGGCCGTTTTGCTGGCACTGACCGGGCTGGCGCTTCATTTCATGTTCGAGCCCTTTATCAACAGCCTGGTATCGTGGTCCATCATTGGATTTGCGGAGGCCACGGCCCTGTTGTTGTACGCCAATAAACAAACCACACCCGGCTGCGAAAGTGCCACCTTATCCCCAGCGAGATCACCATGAACGAAAAAACCCTGTATGACTACTGGATGGTTTGTTACCGTCGCAAATTCACTATTCTGATCATGGTGGTGACTGCGGTGACTGGTGTTCTCGTCATTGGCGCGTCATTGCCGGCAATCTACGAAGCACGTGCCATGTTCTACGTGCCGTCGAGCGCGGCCACCCAGCGCTCCAACCTGAGCGCGACCGACGTACCGTTGCCGACATCCAATCAAGACGACGCCAAAGCAAACATTGGAATTCTGAAAGGCCGCGACACACTCAGGGCGATTCATGCACAGTTCCCACAGCGCTCCATTGATACTTTGCAGCGCAACGTGGATTTCACGGCGGGGCGGGACGGAATCATCCACGTGTATGCCCGCGATCGTGATCCTGCCCTCGCGGCAGCGGTCGCCAATGCATACTATTTTGCCTTTAGTCACTTCTTGACACAGCGCATGCAGGAACGTGCATTGCCGCGCACCGCCGCCATCCGGGCCCGACTCGACGACGTTGAGCGGGAACTTCAGGCGGTCATTGCCAGCCGCAACGCCCTTGCAGGACTCAGTGGATCACCCCTTCTGGATACCGAGGCTACGGAATTGATCCGTGAACGCAGCGGGATGAGCAAGGAGCTCGATGAGTTACGGGGATCGGATGGCCAAAGTGGCGAAAACAACGGGCGCGACACGACGTCTCCGGTGATTGCCGAAATGGAGCGCCAGATTGCGCAGATTGACATGGACCTGGCGAAAACGCGCCAGAAAACCCTGCCCAATCACCCGGACCAGATCGCGCTGATGAAAAGCCGGGATGCCGCTGTGGCAGCGTTGCAGGAAAAAATGGCCAGTCTGAAGTCGAACAAAAAAACGCGTTCAGAAACCGTTCACAGCATGCTGCAAAAGCGTGAGCAACGTTTGAAGGCGATTCCACAGTACCAAAGTACCCTGAATGAAACGGATCAAAAATACCGTGACTTGCGCGCGGCAAAATCATTCCTGAAAAACAGTCTGGAAGAAGCGATTCTGGCCAGCAGCAAAGCCGGGGAAATTGGTGTGATTGTTGAAACAGCACAGCCCCCGGAGGTGCCTGTGTTTCCAATTGTGTGGCTGAATGTGCTGATTGCACTCATCATGAGTTCGCTCACCGGCATTCTGTACGCATTGTTGCTGGATTACGTGGAGGATCGCCAGATTGCCCGGCGCTCTTGCGCACCAGCGGTGGCCATGTAGGCTGCCGCGTGCATCGCGCATGGTCGGATTGCCGCGTGCACGCCTACAAGCTGTGAGAAAATGAAAACGCTCTTGATTGCGATGCACGCAACTCCACAACTCCGCAACGCCACCCGACCATGCCAACGCACGCACGCACCTCTCGCTCTGCAGCGCTTAACACCGTGAGCGTCGGGCCACTGACCATGGCACGGGCGGTGGCGTCGACACTTTTCACGCGCACCCGCGCCACCCTCAATACAGCACGCCAGATTGCCGCCATGGTGCAGTCGATCGAAGTGCTGGACGACCATGTGGGCGTTTCTGCCGTTCCCGAAATCGTTCCCCCCACCGGCCCCCTGTTGTGTGTGCCCATGGGCAAAGAGAACGTGGCGCTGCGCACCGATATGTCGATCGACCGCAATGAGCGCAGTGTGGTACTGACCCTCAAGCTCGATGCTTACGTGCTCGACCCGCAGTCATTCAGGGGCTTTGGCCCCCTCATTTCCCGCCTGACCGGGCGCATTCATTCCCAGGTGCGCATCAACCTGCGCGAAACCCTTGAGGCCGAACCCATTACCCCACGCACCGCACCACGCAAACTAATCTCCCGCCCCGCCAGAAAGCCATGAGCCAACTTCACTTTGCCGTACTCGACTTCGGCGTGAGCCACCTGACCACCCGCGAGATCAAAGACAAGTTGCCCGGCATTCGGCGTGTGGGCCTGGTCGACCAGCGCCTGAAAAAGCTGCCGGCCCTCATGCAAAGTGGCTGGGATGATTGCAACAAGTTTGCCGAGCACATTCTGGCCGCCGCCCGCCAGGCTGTGGACCCGGCACCGGCGACGCGCTTTAGGCCCCAGGTGTTTGTGTTCTCGCTGGACGCATCCGAAGAACTGCTGCGCGAGGCCATGGGGCCGCAGGTGATCTGCGCGTTTACCGCCACGGCGGCCGACTACCACAGCCGCACACACGCCATGCACCAGCTCGACATGGTGTCGGGCCTGATTGACGGCCTGCAACGCTGCAGCAGCAACGACCCCACCTTTGCGCGCATCAGCCAGGAGCTGGAGCTGACCCCGCAAGAAAAAAACACCATCACCATGCACCCGGCGCTGGTGCAGGCCATGATGGAAGACTACCGTGTGGTGGAGCAGCGCCTGGCCCAGCCGCTGAAAAAATGGCTCAACGCCGGTTGGGGCCCCGCACCGGCCAAAAGGACCACAATAAGGCCCCATGCATTCACAACCTACCCCATTCCCAACGACTCAGTGGGCGTCCACGCCTGAGCTTTCTGTCGCCCAGCACGCTACCGTGCTGTGGTTAACCATCACCCGCGAAGAGCGGCGCAATGCGATGAGCCATGGTGTGTTGGCCGCCATGGCCGGCGCCATTACCGCCGCGCAGACGGATCGCAGCATCCGCGCCATCGTCATCACCGGTGCGGGTAGCAAAGCCTTTTGCGCCGGGGCCGATTTGCAATCCGCCAACGCCTTTACTACCGACTATTCCGAGCCCCACGGGCATCTGGCCCAGGTGCTGCGTGTGGCCAAAGCCAGCACCGTGCCGCTGATTGCCCGCGTCAACGGCGCCTGCATGGCCGGTGGCATGGGGTTGCTGAGCATGTGCGACATGGCAGTGGCTGCCCGCCACGCTGTGTTTGGCCTACCGGAGGTAAAAGTGGGTGTGTTCCCAGCCCAAGTTTTGAGTGTGCTGCAGCACCTGATTCCGCGGCGCAAGTTGGCCGAAATGTGCCTGACGGGCGAGCCCATCACCGCCGCCCAGGCACTGGAATACGGCTTGGTGAATTATGTGAGCGACGAAGGCAGCGATGTGGACGCCAAGCTGCAGTGGCTAATAGAGCGCCTGCTGGACAAGTCCCCCGCCGCCATCCGCCGCGGCCTGTACACCATGAAAAAGGTGGAGGCCATGGCCTTTGAGGAAAGCATGGCATTTACCGAGAGCCAGATAGCCCTGTTCACGCTGACAGAAGATGCCAAGGAAGGCCAGTTGGCATTCCAGGAAAAGCGCAAGCCGGTGTGGAAGGGGCAGTAGCCCCCCTGCCGCACCCATGTCAAAAGGTTGATTTTTCCCGGCTTCTGTTGTTCCGCTCCATCTCATGGCGTTCCACGCACACCGGATGCTGGGCGTATACGGCTTCCCCGCATTTGCGCGACATACACAACTGGTAGCCCAGTAACCAACGGTCCTTGCAGGGTACCCGTGGGTCATTGGCGGCGGCGGCGGTGGCAGCGGGCGGTGTTTTGCTTCCCGCCACTGCGGAAAGCGCTGGTTCCGCCCCCTTCACATGCTCTGGCGTTTGCCGGGCCGATGCGGCTAACTTGGGCACCACTGCGGCGGATGCACTGCTGGCGGGATGCGCCGCACCGGTTGACAGACCCGGTTTACCCACCACAGCGGTGGCGGGCGCAACGGACTCGGCCAACGTCCCGGTTGACGCGGCTGGCGCGGCCACCGGGCCTGGCACGTTGACCGACTGCGCGGCGCTTGCGGCGCTTGGCACCTGGGATGATGGCGCGATTGGGGCGGACACAACCTGTTCCTCGTGTGCCGTGTCCCCAGGCCACAAGCCGTACCCCACCATACCGGCACCCACCACCGCCAGCGCCACCACGGCACCCAGCCAACGATGGCGCCCAGGCGCTAACGTACGTTCGCTGCCCGTTGCCGCTGGCGCGGCACTCGGGGAAGGCGGTACATCTGGCGCAGCAGTGGCTGCTGCGGAAGGTGATACAGCAAGGGCGGAACCGCGTGCCGATACCTGGGTAACGCTGTTATCGACCGGACGCGTTTGCGTGGCTGGCGCAAGGCTGGCACCGGAACCATCGACCATGCCCAGGCGTTTGAGTTTGCGCTTGGCCAAATCGGCATAAACGCCGGCCGGGAAACGCTCCAGAAAACCCACAAAATCTGCCCGGTCACTGGACTCGGTAATGTCTTTCCAGTACACCAGTTCCAGTTCCTGTGTCACGGTCGAGGTCGCGCCTGAAGCGCTGCCCCCACCGGTGTTTTCCGTGGCGAGCGGCGAGCGGCTACCCGGCGCCTTGGTACGTGGCGCAACGGTCTGGTCGGTATCGGTGTCATGCACTGCTGCAAACAATGCCTCTTTGAACGCCTGGGCGGTGGGGTAACGGTTTTCGCGCGATTTCTCCAGGGCGCGGGCCACCACGGCGTCGATGGCCTGGGGCAACCCCGGTGTCAAACTCGACGGCGGCAACGGGTTCTGGCTGGTGATCTTCTGGATAACATCAAAGTCACTGCTGCCATCAAACGGGCGCACCCCAGTGAGCAACTGGTACAGCACGATACCGGCGGCAAACAGGTCGGCCCGCGCGTCCACGGGCTGGCTTTGCACCTGCTCCGGCGACATGTACTTCAGGGTACCCACCATGGAGCCCTGGGTGCGCGTGGCGTCCCCGGAATCCTGCATACGGGCGACACCAAAGTCGGCCAGCTTGACACGCCCACCCGGCTCCAGCAGCAGGTTGGCCGGTTTGATATCGCGGTGCACAATGCCATTGCGGTGTGCATAGTCCAGCGCCGAGAGCAAGTCACCCATGATCGACAAGGTCTGCGCCAGCGTATACACGTCGCCCCGGTCCAGGTGGTGCTTGAGGTCTTCGCCGTTGATGTATTCGATGACCAGGTAGGCCACTTCGGAGTCCCGATCGGAGTCGTAAACGCTGACGATGTTGGGGTGCTGCAGGCGTGCTGCTGAGCGCGCTTCGGTACGAAAACGCAACTCGTAATCGGCGGCCTCTTCTTCCGTCAGGTTTTCGACCTTGATGGTTTTGATGGCCACCCTGCGATCGAGGTTGGGGTCGCGGGCCTCATACACCATACCCATGGCACCCTTGCCGATGACGCGCGTGAGGTCATAACGTCCGAGTTTTTTCATGGGGGTACCCGCGTCAGGCAATGTTAAAAACCACAACCGGGGCATCGGCATCCGCGTCGTCGCCCCCCAGCACAATGTGGCCGCTGCCCACCAGGTAACACTCGGTACGGCGCAACAGCACGGCTTGCGACTGCTTGCCCACAGACACCCAGCTGCCGTGGCTGGACAAATCGGTCAACACAAAATAGCCGCCGCGCCACTCCACCATGGCATGTTTTCTGGACACGCGCGGATCGTTGATGACAAAGTCCACCTCGGGCGCCCGCCCCATCATCACTTTGCCAGGCCCTGCGGCCAGGCTCATGGTGTGTTCGCCATGGGCCAGCTTGAGGCATTCGGCACGCGGTACGCGGGGCAACATGGAGCGCCCGGCCATGGTGGCTTCTTCGTTGCGACCGGATTGCCACTCCACCCGGTACACATGGCTGGCCTCGGAGCGTCCGCGCAAATAGATGGGCCCCATGTCGCGCAGTGCCAGTTTGTAGGCGGTGGGCAGCGCATTCCAGACCGGCTCGGTGGTCAATATCTGCGAGGGTCCGGCCAAATCGGCCAAGCGGGCTGCGCTGTTGACGGTGTCGCCAAAACAATCGCCCTGCAGCTCCACCACCTCACCACTGGCGATGCCAATCTGCATTTGGGCCGGGGCCAGGTTGGGTGTGGCGCGCAGGGGTTGCTGCAGCAGCTGGTTGAGCACCTGGGTGCAGGCGGTCAAGGCCTTCGTTTCGTCGTCAAACACCACAAACAGGCCGTCGCCCAGCAGTTTGACCACGCGCCCCTGGTGCTGCTCGAAAATCGGTCGCAGTGTGGCCATAAGTTGCTGCACAAAGTGGGACGCCACCTCGTCGCCCACACGATCGAAGAGGCTGGTGCTTCCAACAAGGTCTGCAAAAACCACCGTTGCCATGCCATCACGCTCCATAAGAAACCAGAAGCCACCCGTGCTTGGTGGCGATGGTAACTCTGAACCGGCGCGCTCTGCCACTATTTCAGTCGCCCCGGCGCCCGCTGCACACCCAAAGTGGGTGGAAAATACACACTCCGCCACGCCAACACCTGCCCCCTCATGCGCTTCAATCTGAAAGTCCCTTACGCCCAAAAGGACGCTGCCAAAGAACTGGGGGCGCGCTGGGATGCGGCGCGCAAAATCTGGTACGTGATGGACCCGCAATCCATCGAAGTTTTTTCAGACTGGATGCCACAGGAACAAAACGAAGCGACCGGGGGGGCACCCCTATCTGTCAACGCCAAGCCAGCGGCGAAACGCGCGGGTGTATTCACCGGCCCGGCTGTTTTCAAACCCCTTTGCCACTGCAATGTTCTGCCCTGGGAACATTGCCAACACACGGAGCACACATGAGTGACACTTTGACCGGTTTGCTGGATTTGATGAACCTGCAAGCCATTGGGCCCGACCGCTACCTGGGCCAAAGCCAGGACCTGGGCTTTCGCAACCTGTTTGGTGGCCACGTGCTGGGCCAGTCCCTGGTGGCCGCCACCAACACCTGCGCGGGGGTGGACGTGCATTCGCTGCACGCCTATTTCATCCGCGCCGGCAGCACCCAGTTGCCGATTGAATACCAGGTGGAGCGCATCCGCGACGGCAAGAGCTTCAGCGTGCGCCGCGTCACCGCCATCCAGGACAACGCGCCGATTCTGATTTTGTCCTCCTCATTCCAGGCACCAGAGTCGGGTTTTGACCACCAGGCTGAAATGCCCCAGGTGCCCCCGCCGGAATCGCTGGTGTCGGAGCTGGAGATGGCCCGTGCCGTGAAAGACCGCATACCCGCGCGCATCCGCACGCAGTTCACCTGCGACCGGCCGATCGAAATCCGCCAGGTGGAGCCCATCAACCCGTTCAACCCGCAAAAAACACCGCCCGTGCGTTACGCCTGGTTTCGCACCGTCAGCGCCATGCCCGCCGACCCGACGCTGAACAAATGCCTGCTGGCCTACGCGTCCGACTTTGGCCTGCTGGCCACCTGCATGCGCCCGCACGGCGTAACCTTCTACCAGCCCGACATGATGACCGCCAGCCTGGACCACGCCATGTGGTTTTACCGCCCGTTTCGCATGGACGAGTGGCTGCTGTACGCCTCCGACAGCCCCACCGCCGCCAACGGGCGCGGCTTTAACCGCGGCAACATCTTCAACCGCCAGGGCCAGTTGGTAGCCTGCGTGGCGCAAGAGGGGCTGATCCGCCAACTGACACCGGGGCGCGAGACGCGCAGCAGCCAGGGCTGATAAAGAGACATGCTGCACGCCCCGGACCATTTGCGCCGCTGGTTGGAGCCGGGCGCCTGCTTCGCCAAAGGCACCTTGGTGCACACCAAAGAGGGCCTCAAGCCGATTGAGCAGATTCAGGTGGGCGATTGGGTGTTGTCCAAGCCGGAAAACGGCGGTGAGCAGGCTTTTAAGCGGGTGCTTAGGACCATTGCTCATCCGTCGGAGCGGATTGTGGATCTCTACTACATCCAACCTGGACAAGACAGAACCTATGGAAAACCGGTCAAACAAAGACGAATATCGGTCACGAGAAACCACCCATTCTGGACCAAAGAGCAGGGGTGGACGGCTGTCAGTGAGCTTCGGAGATATTCCTTGTCCGCTGCTTACCCTTTGGCATTCACATTCGAAGACAAATCCGGTCAGCCTATTGAATTCGCACATTTGACGAATGTCTACATTTCCGACCAGCCGAATGTGGGCTGGAAACCGAATCACATGGGTGCCACCGACAGCCCGGGAGCTCTTTGGGATTACGAATCTCACAAGCTGATTGCAGCCTCCGTGATGCCCTTGGAAACGGTGGAAGAAACGTACCGCGACTTGGGTGATCCTGAAGCCATTGACCCCGCCTTGTTCTTTACAGCACCGGTTTATAACTTGGAGGTCGAAGATTTCCACACCTACTACGTGGGCGAACACGGTATCTGGGTACATAACCAAAACTGTGGTGGCTCGGAAGTGCTCTAAACAGCCCAACGCCTTGAAGAGGTGCTGCCCAAGGTAACCCCTCTGTACATGCCGATGACGCGTTTCAGCCATGTAGTGCCGCCCTGCACTGGCACCGGGAACCTGCGGCACAGTGGATAGACTGGTCGGGCTCAGCTTTTCATAGTAAAAATAGCAGTTTCCGCTCGTCTGGCTTGCGTTTACCGCTATCAAGTTCATAGCATTTGACATTTACCGCCGTGGCCCGCCGGGCTGGTGCGCGGTAACGCCCGATCGCCCCTAAAATCCAGCCGTGTCCCCGCACGCAGCGATTCCGATTTGTGGGTGAAGTTTGCGTCCGACACAGGGCCCGTTTTGGGTGCTCCACGATATTGCAAACCATGCTGGCATAGGTGACCAGCCGCTCAACAAGGAATGCCATGACGACACTGGAAGTCAAGCTCGATTTGCCCGACCGGCTGGCGCGGGATGCCATGGCGGCGGGATTGCTGACGCCCAAGGCTCTGCGCGAGATGGTCAAAGACGCCATGCAGCGCCGCGCTGCCCAGGCCTTGCTGGCGGGAGCGCAGCGTGCCAGCGCGGCAGGCAGCAAGCCGCTGTCGATGAAGGAGATTCAGGCCGAGGTCGACACGGTGCGCCGCGAACGCAAAGCCCGGATCGACAGAAACGAATGAAGCGCCGCCCGCGCTGGGTGGTCGACACCAATGTGCTGGTATCGGCCATTCTCTGGCATGGCACGCCAGGGCGTTTCATCGCGTTGGCAGGCGAGAAAGATGTCCAGCTTTTTACCAGCCGCGTCCTGCTCGATGAACTGGCCGCCACGCTGGCCAAGAAAAAACTGACCAAGTATGTAGCCGCCACAGGTATGACAGCAGACCAACTGTTGGCCCACTACCGGCGCGTCGCCACCATGGTGACCGCAAGGCAACTCGACACACCGGTCTCGCGCGATGCCGATGACGACGCCGTTCTGGCTTGCGCCCTGGCCGCGAGAGCCGATCTCATTGTCTCGGGTGATGACGACCTGCTAGTGCTCAAGAACTTCAACGGCATACCCATCGTCACGGTCGCCCAGGCCATCAAGGTAGTTGCGCCCGTCGGGTAGTTGTGAATATATTTTTGTCTGTTTCCGCTCGTCTGGCGTGCGTTTATCGCTATGAAATTCATAGCGCATGACATCTGCCACCACGGCATTGCGAACTACCGCAGCGCAAAGAGACGGCTCGCCGTCGTAGTGCGGACCACGAAGTGGTCTGCTCTGGCATTTGCTACGAAAGACGTAGCTACTTGTGCCCGCCCGACGTGCGCAAAGCTAGAAAATTATCCGAATAATCTGTACCAGGCTGTGCTGCCCCCCCGGCGCCAGTTGCACCGCATCCACCCCCGCGTTGGCGGCTTCAACGCAGAAGAAGTCTTGCCAGGCCGCGTCCGGCACATCGGCCATGGTGCGGGCGCCTGCGCTGCCGGGGTTCCACACCACCACCGACTGGCTGCCCTGCGTGTCGATCTGGATGCGGCGCTGCCAGATTGGGTCCACCAGTGTGTAGCGGTGGCCGGGGGCCTGTGCGTCGGCTGCGTCCGTCTGTGCCAAAGCGGGTTCGCCCAACGCCGCCTGCACACCGGGACCGATGGCCAGGTGGTCGTAAATGCGGTCGCAGGCCGGGTGCTGGGCATCCAGCGCAAACGGCGTGTGTTGCACAGCGCTTTCTGGCGCATTGCGCTCCTGGTAGCGCAGCCCCTGTAACCCCTCAATACCGACCTGCGTGGCCTGGCCCACGGCAAAGTAGCTGTGCAGGCCCTGGGTCAGCGTAAAGGGCTGGGAGCCGCCGTTGTGCGTATGCAGTGTTTGCGTGAGTGCGGCGCCCAGGGTGATGCGCAGCGCCACCTGCAGGCCCGGCGCCCATTCCATCAGACGCGGTTCCCGCTCCAGGCAGGGGTGCAACGTCAGGCTGACCTCTTGATCCCCACAGGTGTGCACCGCCTGCACCTGCCAGGGCAGGTTGCGCAGGGGTCCGTGCTGCATGGCACCCGCGGGCATGCGCTGGGTGGCAAACCACGGCCAGCACACCGGCACACCGCCGCGTATGGAGGCCGGTTCCGGCAGCGCCTGGGGTGATAGCCACAACACCTCGCGCCCACCAGTGGGCACCCACGACAGCAGGTGGGCGCCATGCAAAGCGACGATGGCCACGCCATGGCGCGTGCGCAGTTGCAAGGCCTGGTGGCCTGCAAACTCCACCGGGACGATGTGGGGAGCGGTGTGCAAAAGGTGGGGCGAAAGGGTGGGCGCAGGTAGTGGCATGGCGCGCATTATGGCGGGGCATGCGCCACCAGCGGAAAACCGGCCCTGTACGCTGGCGCCCTTTCTTACACCCGGCGTCAGCTCCCTCGCTTACGATGGGGCATGAGCGACACCACGTTTGACTACATCATCGTCGGCGCCGGTACGGCCGGCTGCCTGCTGGCCAACCGCCTGAGTGCCGATGCCTCCAAACGCGTGCTGCTGATTGAGGCCGGCCGCAAGGATGATTACCACTGGATTCACATCCCGGTGGGCTACCTGCACTGCATTGGCAACCCGCGCACCGACTGGCTGTACCAGACCCAGCCTGAGCCGGGTCTCAATGGCCGCGCCCTGCGCTACCCGCGCGGCAAAACGCTGGGCGGCTGCAGCAGCATCAACGGCATGATCTACATGCGCGGCCAGGCGCGCGACTACGACCAGTGGGCCCAGCTGGTGGGTGACCCCGGTTGGGGCTGGGCGCAATCGCTGCCCTACTTCATGCTGCACGAAGACCACCACGCCGGTGCCAGCGCCGTGCATGGCGCGCGCGGCACCGCCCCGGCGCTGATGCAAGACAGCAGCACCCTCTACCGCAAGCTGCTGCGCCACCACAACGCCGGGGGAGAATGGCGGGTGGAGAAACAGCGCCTGCGCTGGGACGTGCTGGACGCGTTTGCCAGCGCCGCGGTGCAAGCCGGAATTGCCGGCCACCGACGATTTCAACCGGGGTGACAACGAAGGCGTGGGCTATTTTGAGGTCAACCAAAAAGCCGGCTGGCGCTGGAACACCCCCAAGGCCTTTTTGCGCCCCACCTGTTACGCGCGGCCCAACTTTGAGTTGTGGACTTCGGCCCAGGTGGCCAAGCTGGAGATTGCACCCAACACGGCGGCGGGGGACTCCCCATCGGACCCTGCGCTGCACCGGCGTGCAGGTGTGGGACGGGCAGCAGATGGTGAGCGCCACCGCCCGCGCCGAAGTCATTTTGTGTGCCGGTGCCATTGGCTCACCGCAGTTACTGGAACTGTCGGGCCTGGGCCAGGCGGCGCGCCTGCAAGGGCTGGGTATTGCCGTGGCGCAAGACCTGCCGGGTGTGGGCGAAAACCTGCAAGACCATCTGCAGATTCGCACCGTATTCAAGGTGCACAACACCCCCACGCTCAACACCCAGGCGCACTCGCTGTGGGGCAAGGCCAAGATTGCCATGGAGTACGCCCTGCGCCGCAGCGGCCCCATGAGCATGGCGCCCAGCCAACTTGGTGCCTTTACCCGCAGCGACCCCAGCCAGCCCTACCCCAATCTGGAATACCACGTGCAACCGCTGAGCCTGGATGCGTTTGGCGAGCCGCTGCACACCTTTGACGCCATTACCGCCAGTGTGTGCAACCTCAACCCCAGCAGCCGCGGCACGGTACATATCACCAGCCCCGACTTTCAGGCCACACCGGCCATTGCCCCGCACTACCTGAGCACGGAGGAAGACCGCCGCATTGCCGCCGCATCGCTGCGCACCACGCGGCGCATTCTGGCGCAACCGGCGCTGGCCAAGTACCAGCCGGAAGAGGTCAAACCCGGCGCACAGTACCAGAGTGATGCCGAGCTGGCGCAACTGGCCGGTGACATTGCCACCACCATCTTCCACCCTGTGGGTACCACCAAAATGGGCTGCGTGGGTGGCGCGCACGACGACCCCATGGCGGTGGTGGATACACGCCTGGCGGTGCGCGGTGTAGCCGGTTTGCGGGTGGTGGATGCGGGCGTCATGCCACGCATTACCAGCGGCAACACGAATGCGCCAACACTGATGATTGCGGAGAAAGCTGCGCAATGGATCACGGAGGATGCGCAGCCGCAATGAAGGGTTAATCCGGATGGGCAGCGCTGCACGTGCGCGCTACAGTTCACCGCGCTTCAGATTGAATTGGCAACTGCAAAGCGGCAGAAAAAAGAAGGGTTCTCTCAAGAACCGAGGAGACACAAGCAAGAACGAATAAACACCGCGCTCCCCTTGAGATGCGGCTTTTAAGAGCACCGGCAACCCCGGTGCTTTTTTTATGCCAAATTGGCCTGTAGCGCGCGTAGAACGTGCGGATACAGCTATAAAAACAATAGCATCACTACACCTCCAACGGGTGAGACAATGCCCCATGGAACTACTTTTTGCCTCCCTTGCCTCGTTACTGGCCGGCCTGGTGGACGCCATTGTGGGCGGTGGCGGCCTGATTCTGGTACCGGCACTGTTTGCGATTTTTCCCACCACCCATCCGGCCACGCTGTTTGGCACCAACAAGGCGGCAGCCATCTGGGGCACGGGCATTGCCGCCGCGCAATACAGCCGCCGTGTGCAACTGCCATGGCACGCACTGCTGCCCGCGGCCCTCAGCGGTTTTGTCGCAGCCCTTGGCGGCGCCTGGCTGGTGACCGTTGCCTCACCCGATTTCTTGCGCAAATTGCTGCCCGTGGTCTTGCTGCTGGTGTTGCTCTACACCCTGCACAAGAAAGATCTGGGGCGCCACCATGCACCACGCTTTGCAGGCCGAACCGAAGCCGCCGTGGCCTGCGGCGTGGGCGCAGTGATTGGTTTTTACGACGGATTTTTCGGCCCCGGCACCGGCAGTTTTTTCGTGTTTTTGCTGGTGCGTTTGCTGGGTTACGACTTTTTGCACGCCTCGGCCGGGGCCAAGCTGCTCAACACCGCCACCAACCTGGCAGCCTTGCTGCTGTTCACCCTCAAAGGCCATGTGTGGTGGCACTTTGCGCTGGCCATGGCGCTGGCCAATGTAGCGGGCAGTCTGCTGGGAACCCACCTGGCGCTGCGCCACGGCAGCGGTTTTGTGCGGGGCGTGTTCATCGCCGTGGTGGGTGCGCTGATTCTAAAAACCGGCTGGGATGCGCTGGTGCGCTGAACTCAATGCCGTTCGTGCGGATGGATGTCCGGTGGCGGAGCCGCAGGGGCATCAAAGGCAATAGGCACATCCGGGCCTGTAGACGCATGGGGGGTACTGGCGTCTGGCACCACCGCGCCACTTGGCGCTTCCGGGGTAAAGGCTGCCGCCATCGGTTCGGCTACCGGCACCGCGGGGGCTGGCGCCACGCTGCGCGGCCAGGGCACCTCGGAAGCCAGCAGCGGCTTGCCGATCGGTGCACCCGCTTGGCCCTTGGTCACGGCCGCAAGGTCTTGCTCGTTGGGGTACTGTCCCAGCAGCCAATAGTCAAACACACGCCGTGCAATGGGCGCCGCAGACGTGGAGCCCCAGCCCGCGTTTTCCACAATCAAGGCCAGCGCAATGGTCGGGTTCTCGACTGGCGCAAAGGCGACGTACAGGGAGTGGTCGCGCTTGTGCTCGTCGGCTTTGACACTGCTGTAGCGCTCACCTGCCTTGAGTCCCACCGCCTGGGCGGTGCCGGTTTTTCCACCGCTGGTGTAGCCAGCGCCGGCAAATACCCTTGCCGATGTACCTTCGATCGTGACCCCATGCATGGCGTTGCGGATGACGTTCACGTGCTCAGGTTTCAGCGGCAACGGCTCCAGCGCGTCGCTGGCCACCTGGTGGCTGGTGTGCTGCACCATGTCTTTGATCTCGCGCACCACGCGCGGCTTGAAGCGCAGACCACCTGAGGCAATAGTCGCGTAGGCGGTGGCCATCTGCAACATGGTGAAGTTGTTGTAACCCTGGCCGATACCCAGCGAAATGGTCTCACCCGCATACCACTTCTGGTGCTCCGGTTTGCGAAACCGCTTGCGCTTCCACTCCTGCGACGGCAGGTCACCCGTCACTTCGCCCTGCAGGTCAATACCGGTGCGCCGCCCCAGGCCAAAGGGTTCGAGTTCGTCATGGATCAGGTCCACCCCCATTTCGTTGGCCAGGCTGTAGAAGTACACGTTGGACGAGCCCACGATCGCCAGACGCATATCCTTGGGGCCGGGGCGGTCCGCTTCGGGGCTGCCAAAGGTGCGCCCACCGAAGCTGTAGGTCAGGTTATCCTGAATCACCACGTTGGCCGCACGCTTGCCACTGTTGAGCGCCGCCATCGCCATCAGCGGCTTGTAGGTCGAGCCCGGCGGATAGGTGCCGCGCAGTGCGCGGTTGAGCAGCGGCTTGTTGATGTCCTCGTTCAGCGCGGCCCAGCTGTCAGAGTCAATGCCATCGACAAACAGATTGGGGTCGAAAGTGGGCTTGGACACGAAAGCCAGCACCTCACCATTGCGCGGATCAATCGCCACCAGCGCCCCCCGACGATCGCCATACATGTCTTCGACCAACTTTTGCAGTTTGATGTCGATCGACAGCATCACCATGTTGCCTGGGGTCGAGTGCGTGCTGGCGAGTTTGCGCACCGCACGGCCACCGGCGGACGTTTCGACCCGCTCCACGCCGGTAATGCCATGCAAGGGGCTTTCGAAGCTCTGCTCCACGCCGAGCTTGCCCATGTATTCGGTGCCCCGGTAGTTGGCCGCCTGGGCATCGTCTTCGTCGATCTTGGCTTTTTCGGCCTGGTTGATACGGCCGATGTAGCCAATCACGTGACTGGCCAGTTCACCATACGGGTAGTTGCGAAACAACCGCGCCTTGATTTCTACGCCGGGAAAGCGAAAGCGCTGGGCTGCAAACCGTGCCACCTCGGTATCGGTCAGCCGGGTGCGGATCGGCAGGGACTCAAAGCTCTTGGACTCGTCCAGCAATTTCTTGAAACGGCGCCGGTCGCGGGCCGTCACATCCAGCACCTTGGACAGTTCGTCGGCCGTAGCCTCCCAACCCGCCAGCGTTCTGGACGGCGTAATTTCCAGCGTGTAGGCCGAATAATTGCTGGCCAGCACAATGCCGTTGCGGTCCACAATGAGGCCGCGGTTGGGCACGATGGGCACAATGGAAGTGCGGTTGCTTTCCGCCTGCGCACGCAAATCATCATGGCGCACCACTTGCAAAAAAACCAACCGCGCCGCCAGCAGCACAAAACACACCAGCACTGCCACCCCCACCACCAGAACACGGATGCGAAAGCGCGTCAATTCAACTTCGACGTTGCGAAGCTCGGTCATGTCAGCGCACTCCACACGGTGGCAAGCACAACAAAATCATAGTGGCCGATTGGCGTCTGGGTCGGGCGCGCGGCGCTGGGGGGCCAACAAGACAATGCTGGCAACGGGCCACAACATCGCTTCCAGCACCGGGGACAGCGCCATCCAGAATCCCGGAAACTCGCCCCCTGCCAGCATGCGCACCACCAGCGCGATGGCATGCGCCGCAAAAAAAAGCGGGAACACCTGTGCTGCCTGCAAGGGCACCGGGAACCACAGCAAACGCCGATGCATGGTGATGGCAAAAAAACTCAGCACGGCGTAGGCCATGGCATGCTGGCCCAGCAATCCGGACTGGTGTACATCCATCAACAGGCCACAAATAAACGCCGCCACAATGCCAACCCGCGTGGGTTGGTGCACGGTCCAGAACACCAGCACCACCGCCAGCACGTCGGGGCTCCATATTGCGCGCCCCCACAACCCCATGTTTTGCAGCATGTTGAGCAGCATGGCAACCAGCAAACTGCCCCATAAAAACAGAGGATTGACGGGCAGCAACAACTGCTGACCTGGGCGCATGATCATGACGGGCTTCTCCGCAAAGTGCCGTGGTTCATTTCACGGCTCCCCGCTTGGGCGGCGCGGGCGATGTCTCCTCGGCCGGGCGCGCTGGGATATGGGCGGTCACAGGCTCAAGCACCAAGACATGGCCTGCAGCGGCAACCGCTGCCAGCGGCACACAATCGATACGGGCGAACACGGCATCCACACGGCGTTCCACTTTTTCCACGCGTGCCACCGGCAAGCCCGGTGGGTAGACGCCGTCCACACCGCTGGTGGTCAGCAAATCGCCAATTGCCACATCGGCATTGGCGGCCATGTAGCGCAACTCCATGGCATCGGCTCGGGTGGAGACATCCCCAAAGGCCACGCCGCGCGCGCCGGTACGGGTGTTGAGCACCGGAATGGCATGGTCGCGATCGGTAATCAGGGTGACTTCGCTCGCCATCGGGTAAACGCGGGTCACCTGTCCCAGTACCCCGGATTCGTCCAGCACCGGGGAGCCCAGCGCGACCTGGTCGTAAGCCCCCTTGTCAATCACGACCTTGCGGCTAAACGGGTCGGCGGCATCGTAAATCACCTGGGCCGCAACGGCATTCGATTGCAGACGATCACGCAACACCAGCAATTTGCGCAGCCGGGTGTTCTCCAGCAACAATTGTTCGACCTGGTTGGCCCGCAGGGATTGCACGCTGCTGGCCTTGAGCGCCGCTTCTTTTTCTGCCTGCGCCACCGTCAACGCGGAAAAATACTGGACGCCGAACTGCCCCAGCACCACTGGTCGCAAAGCCAACCATTGCACCGGGTAGAGCACTGCAGCCAGCACCATGCGCACCTCCTGCATGACATTAAACCGGACGTCGGCCACCATCATCAGGACCGCCAGCGCGCTGCACACTGCCAGCTTCGAAAGGGCCGAAGGGCCCTGACGAAAAAATGGCGGAGGTTCTCTGCCCAGCGTACCCAGTGGCATCGCTGTGTACGCCGCTTATTCGCTGGTGAAAATGGCGCCCAGACGTTCCATCTGTTCCAGCGCCATGCCACAGCCCCGCACCACGCAGGTCAGCGGGTCTTCGGCCACCAGCACAGGCAAGCCGGTTTCCTCGGCCAGCAGGCGGTCCAGGTCACGCAACAGGGCGCCACCGCCGGTGAGCATCATGCCGCGATCGGCAATGTCAGCTCCGAGTTCGGGCGGTGTTTGCTCCAGCGCATTCTTGACGGACGACACGATGCTGTTAAGCGGCTCCGTCAGGGCTTCCAGAATTTCGTTGGACGAGATCGTAAAGCTGCGGGGTACACCTTCAGACAGGTTGCGCCCACGCACTTCCATTTCCTTGACTTCGCTACCAGGAAACGCCGAGCCAATGCTCTTTTTGATATTTTCTGCCGTCGGTTCACCGATCAACATGCCATAGTTGCGGCGAATGTAGTTGATGATGGCATCGTCAAAGCGATCACCACCGACGCGCACACTGCCCTTGTAGACCATTCCGCCCAGAGAGATCACGCCCACCTCGGTGGTACCACCGCCAATGTCCACCACCATGGAACCACTGGCCTCCGACACTGGCAGGCCCGCACCAATGGCCGCAGCCATGGGCTCTTCGATCAGGTACACGGCGCTGGCACCGGCTCCCTCGGCCGCGTCCTTGATGGCGCGGCGTTCGACCTGGGTGGAGCCACAGGGCACGCAAATAATGATGCGCGGGCTGGGCTTGAACATGCCGCGCGGGTGCACCATCTTGATGAACTGCTTGATCATCTGCTCGGTGATGATGAAGTCGGCAATCACGCCGTCTTTCATGGGGCGGATGGCTTCGATATTGCCAGGCACCTTGCCCAACATGGCTTTGGCTTCCTTGCCGACGGCCTGGATCACCTTCTTGCCGTGGGGGCCGCCTTCGTGGCGGATGGCCACCACGGACGGCTCGTCCAGAACGATGCCTTTATCGCGTACAAAAATCAGGGTATTGGCCGTGCCCAAGTCAATGGCCAGGTCGGTAGAGAAGTACCGACGGAAAGATTCAAACATCACAAGTCCTCTGGGGCGTGGGAAGCGCTTCGGCCTTGCACCACCCCGGTTTTAGCGTTAAAAAATCGGTATTTTGGCGCTGGATGCCGCCGTTTTGCAGGCCCTTCACCAAACGCAGGATAATAACCCATGCCCTGCGGGAAACCGCCCCGTTAAAGCCTCTTCTGGCCCGAATTACCTTTGGTTTCAACTCTAAAAGCACCATGTCCCTGACATCTACCGATATCGCGCGCATCGCCAATCTGGCGCGGCTGGCGCTGACCCCGACCGAGAGCGCGCGTTTATTGACCCAAATGAACGATTTTTTCTCGATCGTCGAAACCATGCGCGCGGTGGACACCAGCGGCATTACGCCCCTCGCCCACCCGGTGGTCGCCTTGTCCGACTTTGCCCTGCGTCTGCGTGACGACACGGTCAGCGAGCCCAACCAGCGCGAAGCCAACCAAAAGAGCGCACCGGCCGTCGAACACGGCCTGTTTCTGGTGCCCAAGGTGATTGAATAGAGAAAGGCCTTGCGGGTCAGACCACTCGCGCATGCGATGTGCTCTGACCCCAACTGATTGAAAATGATGATGCAAACCCAATCCCCCTCCCACGAATTGCACACCCTCAGCGTGCACGCCCTGTCGCAGGCGCTGCATGCCAAGCAGGTCTCGGCGGTCGAAGTGGCCAGCCACTTTTTGGCACGCAGCCGTGCCCATGCCAATCTGGGTGCCTATGTGGCCCTGAACGAAGAAGCCACTCTGGCCCAAGCCCGCGCGGCAGACGCCCGTATTGCCCAAGGCCAGGCAGGAGCCCTGGAAGGTGTACCCATTGCCCACAAAGACATTTTCGTCACCAAAGACTTCGTCACCACCGCCGGTTCACGCATGCTGCAAAACTACCAGTCGCCGTTTGATGCGACCGTGGTTTCCAAACTGGGCACGGGTGTGCCGGGCGGTGCGCCCGGGGCCGGCATGGTCACGCTGGGCAAGCTTAATTGCGACGAATTTGCCATGGGCTCGGCCAACGAAAACTCGGCGATTGCCCCGGTAGGCCACGTCACACCCCAACCGGTACGCAACCCGTGGGACACCACCCGCGTGCCCGGCGGCTCCTCGGGTGGTTCAGCCTGCGCCGTCGCCGCCTGGCTGGCACCCGCTGCCACTGGCACCGATACCGGTGGCTCCATCCGCCAGCCGGCCGCGTTTTGTGGCATTACCGGCATCAAGCCGACCTATGGCCGGGCTTCGCGTTACGGCATGGTGGCGTTCGCCTCCAGCCTCGACCAAGCCGGGCCGATGGCGCGATCGGCACAGGACTGTGCCTTGCTGCTGTCTGCCATGTGTGGCCCCGATCTGAACCGCGATTCGACCTCGCTGGACGTACCCGCCGAAGACTATTCGCGCACACTCAACGACTCCATCGAAGGTCTTCGCATCGGCGTTCCCAAGGAGTTCTTTGGTGAAGGTCTGGCCGCCGACGTGCGCACCGCCATTGACGCTGCCTTGAAGGAATATGAAAAGTTGGGTGCCAAGCTGGTGCCCATCACACTGCCACGCACTGCGCTGTCGATTCCGGTGTACTACATCATCGCCCCGGCCGAGGCCAGCTCCAACCTGAGCCGCTTTGACGGCGTGAAGTTTGGCCACCGCGCCAAGGACTACACCGACCTGGCCGACATGTACAAAAAGACCCGCGCAGAAGGCTTTGGCGACGAGGTCAAGCGCCGCATCATGATCGGCACCTATGTGCTGTCCCACGGCTACTACGACGCCTACTACCTGCAGGCGCAAAAAATCCGCCGCATGATTGCCGACGATTTTCAAAATGCATTCAAAGACTGCGACCTCATTGCAGGCCCGGTAGCGCCGACCACTGCCTGGAAGATTGGCGCGCACAAAGACCCGTTGGCCGATTACCTGGCCGACATCTTCACCCTGCCCGGCTCGCTGGCCGGCCTGCCCGGCATGAGTGTGCCGGTGGGCTTTGGCGCAGGTGGTATGCCGGTGGGCATGCAGCTGCTGGGCAACTACCTGCAGGAAGCGCGCCTGCTCAATGCGGCGCACCGTTTCCAGCAAGCCACCGACTGGCACGCCCGCACGCCGGAGGGCTTCTGACATGAGCGAGACCATGAACCCATTTGAAACCCAACAACAGGGCCGCCCGACCGGCCCGCTGGTGCATGGCTACGAGGTCATCATCGGCTTCGAGACACACGCCCAGTTGTCGACCGCGAGCAAGATCTTCAGCCGCGCCTCCACCGCCTTTGGTGCCGAGCCCAACACCCAGGCCTGCGCCGTGGACCTGGCGCTGCCCGGAACGCTGCCGGTCATGAACAAGGGCGCGGTAGAACGTGCCATCGAGTTCGGCCTGGCGGTCAACGCCCACATTGCCGAGCGCAGCATTTTTGCGCGCAAAAACTACTTCTACCCCGACCTGCCCAAGGGCTACCAGATCAGCCAGTTCGAGATTCCCGTGGTGCAGGGCGGCGTGGTCGAATTTTTCCTGGAAACCGGCAAGGGCGCCGAGCTGGCGCGCGAAAAGAAAGCCGTGCGCCTGGTGCGCGCGCATCTGGAAGAAGACGCCGGCAAGTCGCTACACGAAGACTTCATTGGCCAGACCGGTATTGACCTGAACCGCGCCGGCACACCCTTGCTGGAGATCGTGACCGAGCCCGACATGCGCTCCAGCGCCGAGGCTGTGGCCTACGCCAAGGAACTGCACAAGATCGTGACCTGGATCGGCATCTGCGACGGCAATATGCAAGAAGGCTCCTTCCGTTGCGACGCCAACGTATCGGTGCGCAAACCCGGCCAACCGTTGGGCACGCGCCGCGAGATCAAGAACCTGAACAGCTTCAAGTTCATGCAGCAGGCCATCGACTATGAGGTGCGCTGGCAGATCGAGCAGATTGAAGACGGCCACGCGATTGAGCAGGCCACCGTGCTGTTCAACCCCGACACCGGCGAGACCCGCGCCATGCGCACCAAGGAAGACGCGGCCGACTACCGCTATTTTCCCGACCCGGATTTGCCACCGCTATGCATTTCGGAGCAGTGGGTGGAGCAAGTACGTGCGCAAATGGCCGAGTTGCCGCGGGTGATGGCCGAGCGCTTTGTGCGTGACTATGCCCTGCCCGAATACGACGCCACCCAGCTCACGCAGAGCAAAGCCATCGCGGCCTACTTTGAAGAAACCGCCCAAGCCTGCGGCCAGGCCAAGTTGGCGAGTAACTGGATCATGGGCGAGGTGTCCCGCCGCCTGAACACGGAAGACCGCGCCATCGACGCCGCCCCGGTGCAACCCGCTCAATTGGCGGCGGTCATTGCCCGCGTGGCCGACGGCACCATCTCCAACAACGCCGCCAAGCAGGTGTTTGAAGCACTGTGGAGCGGCGAAAGCGCGGCACATGAGAGCGCAGCCGACGCGGCGACGCGGGTAGACGCCCTCATCGAAGCCAAGGGCTTAAAACAGATGAACGACACCGGCGCGCTGGAAAAAATCGTCGATGAAGTGATCGCCGCCAACGCCAAAAACGTGGCCGAATTCAAGGCTGGCAACGACAAGGCGCTCAACGCGCTGGTGGGTCAGATCATGAAGGGCAGCAAGGGCAAGGCCAATCCGCAGCAGGTGAATGATCTGTTGCGCAGCAAACTGGCCTGATCATCCACATGCCCGTCACAGCCGGGCATGTATTCAACGCCCACTTGCGCTCGGTGGTGCCGATTGCCCCCATAGTTGGCGCAAACGCAGCAACTCTTCATCGAACCGCACATTCACGCGGCGAATTTCATTGTCCTGTTCCAGAATGAAGCGCTGTTGCACCGCCTGGCTCTGAACGTTTTCTTCCAGTTGGCGGCGTACATAGGCGGGCGCCTTGGTGGGGTCACCTTTATAAAACTCCATCTCTGCATCAATGCCGACTTTTTGCTTCGCCAGTTCGGTCAAGCGCACATTGGCGGCCTGGATGACGATGGCAATATTGTTCAGCGCCTCGGCCCGCTCCCGGTCGTGCACTGTTTTGTTGGGGTAACGTGTCAGCAAGGCACGGTCGCGCCGTTTTTCTTCGGCGATACGGTTGCGCTCCTCAATCTCCCGCTTTTCCTTCTGCTCCTGAACCGCACGCTCGTGTGCCGTCAGGGTGGGCCCCACCCGCATTTTGAGCGTGCCACTGGGGTTGAGAATTTGCTGCTCGCGGTCGATGCATTCGGGAATGGGGCGGTCCGCCGTCAGTTTGCGGCCTTTGGCGTCCACGCAGGTGTAGACCCCCTGGACAATGGGTGACTCCTGTGCCCCGGCGGGCGCCGTGCAACCGATGCACGCCCACACCAGCGCGGTTATACCCCTGCCAGCAATCTTCATGGTTACCCTTTATCGTCTACGCCATAACGCGCACGGTAGGCCAGCACACGCTGGTGATCCTCAGCGGACGCACCGGCGCCGCGTTGCGCCAGATAGTGCATCAAATCCCCCAGTTTCGCAATCGCACAAACTTGCAGACCCAGCTGGCGTTGTACAAACTGCACGGCGCTGTAGGGCACGTCTTGCCCGTTTTCGGTGGCCTTTTCCTGCCGGTCCAAGGCAATCAACACCGCGTGGGGTGTGGCACCCGCCGCCTGAATGATGGCAATGGACTCGCGCGCAGCGGTGCCAGCGGACATCACATCGTCCACGATCAGCACCCGCCCCTTCAGCGGTGCGCCCACCAGCGTGCCGCCCTCGCCGTGGTCCTTGGCCTCTTTGCGGTTGTAGGCAAAAGGCACGTTGCGGCCCCGGCGCGCCAGCTCGACTGCCAATGCCGCACCCAAAGGAATGCCCTTGTAGGCGGGGCCAAAAACCATGTCGAATTCGATGCCACTGTCCAACAGACGCTGCGCATAAAATTCGGCCAGACGCCCCAGCTTGGCACCATCGTCAAACAGGCCCGCGTTAAAAAAATAAGGGCTCATGCGGCCCGCTTTGGTCTTGAACTCGCCAAAGCGCAACACACCGCATTGCACCGCAAAGTCGACAAACTCCAGGGCTAATGGGTCGCGGGGCCACTATTTACCATGGGGAATTCCTTGTTTCAATTAACCAGCCTCAACCTCAACGGCATCCGCTCTGCCACCACCAAAGGCCTGGAAGCCTGGATGCGCCAGACCCAACCGGATTGTATTTGTGTGCAGGAAGTCAAGGCACAGGCCGCCGATGTGCAAGGCAAGTTTGAAACCCTGGCCGAGCTGCGGGGCTATTTCCACTTTGCCGAAAAGAAAGGCTACTCCGGTGTGGCCGTCTACACCCGTCACACGCCCAGCGATGTGATCGTGGGTTATGGCTCGCCCGAGTTCGACGCCGAAGGCCGCTACGTGGAGCTGCGTTTTGACACGCCTACGCAGAAACGCTCCATCATCAGTGCGTACTTTCCCAGCGGCTCGTCGGGCGAAGAGCGCCAGCAGGCCAAGTTCCGGTTTCTGGCGGAGTTTGCACCCCACCTGGAGCAGTTGAAGGCCCAGCGCGAGTTCATTCTGTGCGGCGACGTCAACATCGCCCACCAGGAAATCGACCTGAAAAACTGGAAAGGCAATCAAAAGAACTCTGGCTTTCTGCCCGAAGAACGCGCCTGGATGACGCAACTGCTGACCAACGGCGGCCTGGTGGATGTGTACCGCCAGCTGCACCCCGACACCACCGACGATTGCTACACCTGGTGGAGCAACCGTGGCCAGGCTTACGCCAAGAACGTGGGCTGGCGGCTGGACTACCACCTGGCCACCCCGGCCCTGGCCGCCACGGCCCAGTCAGTGAACATTTACAAGGGCGAGAAGTTCTCCGACCACGCGCCGGTGACGGTGGGCTACGACTTCGAGCTGTGAATTCGCATTGGGGCGGGGGTAGCTTGCGGCCCTGCATTTGACATGCAATGTCCACTGAGCAGCGTTATGCAAAGCTGTCAATTATGAGAAGTTGGACATGAGAAGGCCCGCAAGGTCATTCGTACACGATGGTCCGATGTCTTGATTGCCTTCTCATAATCACAGCTTCTTAAGGAAGTCGAGCAGCGAGTCCGAAGCGCGGAAGCGGGCGGCCTGGGTGGCCGGATCCCTCAGCTTTGCAAGCGTCTTTTCCTTCATCGCAAGGTTAGCCTGTGTGTACTGATGTGTGGTGGTCGGACTCTCGTGCCCGAGCCACAGGGCAATCCCCTCAATTGATTCCCCCGACTGCAGCAAATGCATCGCTGTTGTGTGGCGGATGGTATGTGGCGAGATACGGTGATCCCCCAGACTCGGCATTGCTGACGTTGCCGCGCTCACCGCCAGTGCCAACCGTTGCGCGACGTTGGTTCGCGTCATCTGATGGCCCTCACGATTGGGCAGCAACGTTGAAGTGGGCGTCAGTTCGGGATTGAACTTTAGCCACGTCCGAATCGCCTTGGTCGTCGATCGCCACAAAGGCATTGTTCTTTGCTTGCGGCCTTTGCCATGCAGGTGCACGCAGGCAACGCCGTCCAACAACACATCGGACACGCACACGCCAATGATCTCCGAAACCCTTGCGCCAGTGTTGTAGAGCATCTGCCACAGCAAGTGATCGCGCCGACTGGTCCAGGTCGCGCCGGGCTTGCCAATGATTGCCAGCATCTCCTCGGGCGACAAGAAACCCAGTATCGGCCGTTCGAAGCGCTTCATTGGCACACCTAATGCCTGCTCGATGAAGCCCAGTGCACCCACGTCGCGGTGCCCCGCAAACTTCAGAAACGTACGCAGCATCGCCAGCCGGGCATTGCGGGTGCGCACCGTATTGCCACGTTCGTGCTCAAGATGGTCGAGGAAGGCCAGAATAAGCGTCGGCGTGAGGTCATCCAGCCGGATCGCCGTGGGTTGCTTGTGCAGGTGCCCGGCGGTGAAGTTCAGGAACAGCACGAATGCGTCCCGGTAGGTCGCCACAGTGCACGGACTCACGGCACGCTGCTGCGTCAAGTGCTCACTGAAGAAGGGAATGCACCAGCGCAGCGAAGCTCGGCGGGGCTCTTGGAGTGGTCGGCTTATTCATCGCCGTTCTCCCAAGGATCGGCGAACTTCTCAAAGCGCTGGCCAATCAAGCTCATCAACTCCGGTACGCCGCTTAGATACCAATAGGTGTGGGTCACCCTGGCGTGGCCGAGGTAGGTCGACAGTGCCAGCATGCGCTGGTCGATGTCCACGCCTTCCTCGTGCCAGAGCATCAGTCGACGCACAGCAAAAGCGTGGCGCAAATCGTGCACGCGAGGCGCACCATGGGTGCCACGATCGACCCATCCGAGCTGCTTGCGAAGTTGCGCAAAGATGCGGTGGATCTGCCGATCGCCAACGGGCTGACCGAGCAACTTCCCGCGCGTGCAGACGAAGAACGGCGCCTGTGGCCGGGCACGCACATACAAATTGCGCTGTGTTCTGTATTTCTCCATTGCTTGGGCAGCGCTGGGGTGCAGTGGCACCAGCCGCGATTTGCCAAACTTGCTCTGGCGAATCGTCAGTACCTGGGCCTTCAAGTCCACGTCGGAGTCGTCAAGCTTTAGCGCCTCGGAGATGCGCAGTCCCGTGCTGGCTATAAGGCCAAACAGCGTTTCGATCACGGCCGATCGCAGCGTGGCCAGCACACTTCCCGAGCGCCCAAGGCCTCTGGCAGCGCCCAGTAGTTCCACGATCTCGTGCTCGCTGTAAATGTGCGGTGCCGTGCGACCCGGCACCGGCCCGAAGATGGCCTCATCGGGTATCTCCGTGGTCGGATCGAACTGACGCAACCAAGCGGTGAATGGGCGCAGCAGTCGCAATTGGCGCGCCGAGGTGGCACGGTCGCCATTACCCCCCTTGGCCTGTGATGCCCACGCAGCCATCAGATCGACTGTCAACGGCCCGTGGTGATCAATCTGGTCGACGTAATGGGCGAAGCGTTTCAGGCCGTGGCCCATGGTACTGAGCTTAAAGCCCGCATGCCGACGCTCGGCCAGGTACTGTTCGACCCGGGCCTGCAAGGTGACGTGCGCGTTCATTGTGCACTCCCAGGCCACGCCAGCGCGACACCGGCCAACGCGCCGTGATCGAGTTTGGCGTAAATGAGTGAGGTGTCCAGCGAGCGGTGCCGCAGGACGTCGGCCACTTCCTTGATCGAGCCTCCCTGATTAACGATACGGCAGGCCAGCGTGTGGCGCAGCGAATGCGATCGACCGTGGGGGATGCCCGCACGGACAAAAGCATCACGCACAACAGCGCGAATACCGTCCACACCCAGTGGCTTGTCGTGTGGCGCTTGGTGGCGCACAAACACGGCCCCGGAACTGGTCTGTGGGCGCTCGTGGCGGATGTACGCTTCCAACGCTTGTCCCGTTTCCACAGGTAATGGTAGGACATCCTGCTGGTGCGACTTCGTTCGCTTGAGCGTTACGGTGCCCATGCGCCAGTCAATGTCGGCCACTTGAAGGCGGCTGATTTCGATGCTGCGCAGTCCCAGATCGAGCGCCAAACGGACAATGGCATAGCCTCGCCGCTGAGAATTTGGCGTGGCGGTGAAGGAGCTCATTAGTCGATCCACTTCATCGGCCTTCAGCGCCCGGGGCAATGACGCAAGACTCCAGTGAGCGGTTGATCCGATGGCAGCCAGCAGCGGTTGCACCGCATCACCACAAGTGGCGCGGTAACGAAGGTACGCACGCAATGTCGCGGCAATCGTGGTGGCGTTGCTGATCGAGTCCAGCTTCTCCATCTGGCTGGCGATGAAACGCCGAACGTCCTCAGGCTCAAGCTCGCAAAGGATCACTGGTCGATCTGCGAACTTGAAAAGCAGCAGTCGACCGATGATGCGCAAATAGCTACGCCGCGTCCCCTCGGCCAAGCCCCGTGCATCTCGCATGCTGGTGTCGTAGTTGCGAAGCTCGTCAACGATCGGACCTGTCGGTTTCGGCAATTCAGTGATGACGCCGCACTCTCGCAAGACCTCTAGCAGGGCTGTTAGCGCGGCATGAACCGACTTGGGCGTGCGCATCGCCTCGCCTGGGCAGTCACAGCGTGGCAGGTGATGCTGCATGAACTCGTCAACCCAGCCATCGTCCAACAACTGGGCCGGTAGAGAACACTGCACCATCCAGTGCGAAAAATGAGCCATTCCGTTCAGACAATGCCCCACCGTACTGGGGGGCATATCGGCCACGCCTGAGTCGTGCGACATACGCTGAAACATGGGATGAAAGTGGGCCCTCGAACAACCAGGTTCGAATTACCGGGTGCAATGCAGCGATCTCTGACATGACGGTCTCCAAAAGTTGAGACTGTCAGTAGTGCCCTGTAAGCGAAATTATGTCCAGCGCAAATCGCCAATCAATAGCAAATCGCCAGTGTCTATGCGGCCTGCCGGCCTACTTTGCTCGGGAACTTCTCATAACTGGGATCTTTGCATAACGCTGCTTATGTAAATCTTTTCATAAGCAGCGTTTGCTGACGCTCACGAACGGCAGGTAACGGGAAGCCCATTGGTCTTGCGTCACCCTATCCACCACGTAGATATGGAAGTGCACTTGCCTAAGACAGTCAGCTGAGATCTGGCTCAGATTGACTGCGAAGTCAATAGCCCGTGATCCAAAAGGACGCGCGTGTTGCAATCAAAGTCATGTTCGCAAAGGTGCCATGACGATGGTTCTGCACGCCAACACTCGCATGGGAAGCGCATGCTTCCTCGCAATCGGAATTTGCGTTCCTTGGATCGGGCGCAAAAAAAGGGCCAGTCCAAATGGACTGGCCCTGTCGCTTCAAGTGATACGCTGGATTTGGCGTATGTACTTTATAGGCAGCAAGCTAGCCGCTGCAGGCAGCATTCCATCAGGTCGCCGCAGCAATTGCTCGCAGCAAAGGCCAAGGCCGAGCCAGACATCAGCAAGGCGCCAGTAGTGAATTTAAGAACTTTGTTTTTCATAGTGGTTCCCGAAAATTGAGAATAAAAAATGGATAGGAGGAGTCCACTAAGAGTTAATCCGGCGGGGTCCAAATGGGCCAAGCCGGGCCTCTGGACACACGGTCTTGGTCTGGGGTCGGAAACGTCGGCTGGTAAGTCGATGCCAAAACGCCGGTTTGAGGCAACGGGGCCGCGGTGACCGAGCAGGCTTGGCACAAGATCATATTGGAGCAAGCGGGCATGTCCTGACACATCTCTTCACAGCAATCACCCTGCATAGACCTCGCGGCACTTTGGGCGCTGCTACTCAATGCACCCAGGGCCAATGCCAAAGTCATAAGGGCAATCAAGAGTGTTTTGCGCATTGCTGTAATGTAGCGTCAATTGAAAATGTGCGGCGGAACAGAATCTGATCTCGCCATACTAAAAGCGCCCATTATCCGATCAACCCGCCAGGCTCGAATGATTGGTCTGGAGGAAGCGAATCGCAATTTTTTAGTACCGGTACCCGCATATAAAACCGGAGCAATTTGCATGTGTCGCAAAAGAGCCCTAGTCATCCCAGGTGGGTGTGACGCTCCGGTTTTGCCTCAGTTTCCATTGAAGCCAGTCCTTGCAAAATGCCGCAAGCCTCCACTGCTTGATTGGATGAACAGCGGTTGCGCAAAGCTCCTAGTTGCTGCTTGAGGTACTTGAGTTCGCGTATGCGCTCGTCTACATGGTTGATATGCTGATCAAAGACAGTGTTGATGGCCCCGCAACCCTCCGCTGGTTGATCCATCAGACCGAGCAATTTGTGTATTTCTTCCTGGCTCATATCAAGCGCACGACAGTTACGAATGAACCGCAGGCGCTCGACGTGCTCAGGCCCGTATAACCGGAAATTCCCCGATGTACGGGCTGGCTTGGGAAGCAGTCCTGCTTTCTCGTAATAGCGCACAGTTTCCACCGTGCACTGCGCCACCAAGGCCAATTCACCGATTTTCATGACGAACTCCAGAATTATCTTGACTCTATAGTAACTTCAGGTTGTGTAATGTGGGTAACTTGATTGGAAAACCCATGTCCGCCCACCACACGCACGATTCGCATGACCACGATCATGATCCCTCCCGTTCCCATGACAGCGACTCCTGCTGCAGCTCTGCGACGCCGTCGCAAGCAGAAAAATCCAAGACGAGTTCGTGCACCACAAGTTCATGTGGATCCGAAAACCTTGCGAAGCACAGCCCTTGGTCCAACTTGGAAAACCCGCTAACAGTGCGAATAGAGTTCAAACCCCTATTCGCATCATGCAGATGGACTGCCCGACCGAAGAGGGACTGCTGCGCAAGAAGTTGGGTGGTATGGCCGGTGTAACCGGCCTGGAGTTCAATTTAATGCAGCGGGTTTTGACGGTAACGCATGCCCCGAACGAAATCGAGCCGATACTGGCTGCAGTGCGTTCCCTTGGCTTCACTCCCGAAATTGCCAACACTGCTTCAACTCAAGAAACACCTGCACCAGAGCCCGCCAAACCATGGTGGCCCCTGGCTCTTGCCGGAATCGCGGCAATCGCCTCAGAGGCAGTTGAATGGGCGGGCTTACCCACCTGGATAGCGGCTATTCTGGCGTTAGTGGCCGTCCTTACCTGCGGAATCACCACCTACAAAAAGGGCTGGATTGCCATTCGTAATGGCAACCTCAATATCAATGCGTTGATGAGCATTGCGGTGACAGGTGCATTGCTGCTTGGTCAATGGCCCGAAGCCGCCATGGTGATGGTGCTGTTCACTATTGCCGAGCTGATCGAAGCCAAATCGCTGGACCGGGCCCGCAATGCAATTCGCGGACTGATGCAACTCACCCCAGAGCGGGCTACCGTGTTGCAGTTGGACGGCACATGGCTGGAAGTGGCCGCTAAAACAGTCACCGTCGACGCGCGGATACGCATCAAACCAGGCGAGCGGATCGCATTAGACGGAAAAATCGTCAGTGGTCGTTCGGCTATCAACCAAGCGCCGATTACCGGCGAAAGCCTTCCCGTTGAAAAAGCAGAAGGCGACCAGGTGTTTGCGGGCACGATCAACGAGTCGGGCTCCTTTGAGTACACCGTGACCGCCGCAGCCAATGACAGCACGCTGGCGCGCATCATCCACGCAGTGGAAGAAGCGCAAGGTGCGCGTGCACCCACCCAACGCTTTGTTGACCAATTCGCCCGTGTTTACACCCCGGTTGTGTTTGCCATTGCATTGGCGGTCGCTGTTCTGCCGCCACTGGTGATGGGCGCAGAGTGGTTCACCTGGATTTACAAGGCACTCGTACTGCTGGTGATTGCTTGCCCTTGTGCTTTGGTCATCTCTACCCCGGTCACCATCGTCAGCGGCTTGGCTGCAGCAGCACGCCAGGGCATTTTGGTGAAAGGTGGCATCTATCTAGAGGAAGGTCGCAAGCTGAAGTGGTTGGCACTCGACAAGACGGGAACCATTACGCACGGCAAGCCTGCACAGACCGACTTTGTGGTGCTCAGTGGGATGAACGATACGGAGTTGCGCAGCCTGGCAGCCAGCTTGGCGGGTCGCTCAGACCACCCGGTATCCAAAGCCCTGACGGAAGCCGCCAAGCGCGATGGCGTCGCATTGCGCAATGTGGATGCGTTTGAAGCCTTACCCGGACTTGGTACCAAGGGCGTTATCGACGGAAAACTTTTCTATTTGGGAAATCACCGGCTTATCCATGAGCAGGGCCGCTGCTCGGACGCACTGGAGGCCCGTTTGTCCGCCCTGGAAAAGCAAGGAAAGACAGTTATTCTGTTAGCCGATGAGCAGATGGTCCATGGGATGTTTGCCGTGGCAGATACGGTCAAAGACAGCAGCCGCCAAGCTATTGCCGAGCTGCATGACTTGGGTATCAAGACGGTCATGCTGACCGGTGACAACGTTCATACCGCCCAAGCCATCGCGGCCCAAGTCGGTATCGACGAGGCGCGTGGCGATTTACTGCCCGATGACAAGCTAAAGGTGATCGCAAGCAAAATTGGACAGGGTGGCGCTGTTGGCATGGTGGGAGACGGCATCAACGACGCACCTGCTTTGGCCCGCGCCGACATTGGTTTTGCAATGGGTGCGGCAGGCACAGGCACTGCTATTGAAACGGCAGATGTGGCCTTGATGGATGATGATTTGCGCAAACTGCCCCGCTTTATTCGCCTATCACGTAGCACCCATGCCTTGCTCATACAGAACATTGTTCTAGCGCTGGGTATCAAGGCGGTTTTTCTGGTCTTGACCCTTACAGGTGCAGGCACCATGTGGATGGCCGTATTCGCGGATGTGGGAGCCAGTTTATTGGTCGTTGGCAATGGCCTTCGGCTGCTGCGCAAAGTGAAATGACCGAGTGGATTTCGCAGACAACCCATAACTGATCCGATGATTGAACACGCCATGCAAATAGAACTCTCTACGCTGCTGGATTGTTCATTCGAACAAGCAGAGGCCCATGTGAGAACACCGCGCCTTCTGGAATACGTTGCTTACCCGCTGATTCGTTTCACGCCCATTTCACCTGGCACATTTCCCAAACAATGGTCTACAGGCACACACTGGGTTGGTCTTCGCATTCTGGGGTTCCTGCCGTTCGGAAAGCAAGCCATTGTTATTTCTTACCCGGAGGCGGTGGAAGGCTTTTTGCTCCGGGATAACGGGCACAGCGCACTCGTCCGTGTGTGGGACCATACCATCACGATCAAGGCCGAAGCCGGGCGAACCTGGTACACCGACACCGTTAACATCAACGCTGGCCTACTGACGCTGCCTATCTGGCTGTTTGCAAAAGTTTTCTACCATCACCGCCAGCGCCGGTGGCGCAAACTCGTCGGGCGTAGTTTCCAGTATTGAAGTTTTTTCGGCGGGACGGAGAAATGAGTTAAAAAATCTGACGCTCGTGCCATGCACTGGCGTCAACATGGTCAAAGAGCAAATGCGCGCTTCACCCCACCACACCCTCGTAAATAATCTTCCATGCGTCTGAGCGCTTCTGCCAATACTGTCTAACAGTGCGCCCTGTACGCTCCCCTTGGACTAACTCTCCAAATGTGGCTACTAATATTTCAGCGTCATCCGTCCAGCGGATCAGTGAAACATCGTTAAGTTGAATGATTTTTTTACCCAGCTTTGCGATTTCGGCCTGTACGCTTTCACCAAAAGCTGCCCGATCTTTACCATCTGCACTGAAGTCACTTGCGTAGTACTTCATAAGCTCATTCGCACTTCCAGAACTCTTAGCGGCCGCCCAACTTTGTAAAGTGCCATTCAATTGCTGACGCTCCCGTTGCAGCTCTACCGCTCGAACCCACTTGAAATTTTCACCAATCAGAACGGGAGTAGTACGGATTTCGACCGTTTTGATGATGCGGTCCAGATCGGGATTCGCGACTGCAACGCATCCGTCTGTGGCCTGGGGTGCTCGGGTGAACTGGGTAGATGGTGTGCCATGTAACCAGATACCGCTGCCAGTTTTTCCTCGTCGAAGGTCAAGCACATTGGGGTAATTCACCGGCAGCGCACCAGATCCATACAGATCTTTTAGGCTATTTGGGTCCAAATTGCTGGTGATGAAATACACCCCCAATGGGGTGCGCTGATCACCTTCGACATTTTTTCTTACCCCCGCTTTGCCAACGGAGATGTAGTAATCCGCTAACAAGCGGGTTCCACTTCCCGTATTCTGAAAAAGATACAAACGGGCGTTGGCCGTGTCCACCGCGATGACATGCTTATTTCTTCTGGATAGTCCAACGAACTGAGAAGGTATAGAGTCAACAGGAGGACGCTGCTGCAACGCCGCGATACGCAGCTTTGACTCTTCCCTCAAAGCTTCCAGGTTGCTGGCCGAAGCCTGCTCAAGTTCACGGGTGACATCTCCAATCTGTCGAATCGGACGAGATAAGGCGGATAACAGATCCCCGTAGACTAGTTGCGCCAGCTGAAAATGCGGATAGTCCTTCACAAGTGTCTCTGCTTTTCCCAGTGCCGCGCGTGCGTTGGAGGCCCCAATCAAGCGGAAGATTTCAATGAGCCGTGCTTCCGCTATCCCGTCCGAGTTTGCTGGTCGGGTTGATTTGGGAAGGTTAGGCTTGGGCCTGTGTTGCGCAAATGCGGGTACTGCAATCGAAGCACTGACAATAACGGTAATGACGTACTTGAGAGAAGTAGTAGTGCGCATCAAGCGTCCCATCACTTGACCTTCAGCAGTTTCTGTATATCGTCCTTGAGCACATGCGCTTCGGTTCCGTACTGGGAGTACAGCCGCACTCGACCTTGCGTATCAAAAATGAACTTGCCTGTTGAGTGGTCCATGCTGTAGGAGGTCGGTGTTTTACCTTCGACTTTTTTGTAATAGGTTTTGAAATCCGCAGCCAGGGAGGGTAGCTGTGAAGGCTCGGGACGCAGCGCAAGGAAAGTCGGATCAAAGTTCGACATGTACGCTTTGAGTAACGGCAATGTGTCCCGCTCAGGATCTACAGTGATGAATATCACTTGTAATGCATCATCTTGCGCCCCAAGAAGTCGCTTTACTTCGGCCATCGTGGTCAATGAAGTCGGGCAAACATCCGGGCACTGTGTGAACCCAAAGAACACCACGGTGACTTTGCCCTGAAAATCGGCAAGGCTTCTTTCTACGCCATTCTGGTCTTTGAGACGAAAGCCCTGTGCGTAGTCAACCCCAGTGATGTCAGTGCCCTGAAAGGGCTCGGCTTTGGGCGAACAAGCGATTAATGTCGACGACGCCAATCCGACAATCAAGCTTCCCAACATTGTCCGGCGCTCAGTGCAAAAAAGTTGATGTGAATTTTGAGTTTTCATCATTGCACCTTTATTTTTTACTCTTGGCCAGCTCTTCCACCACCAGTGCCTTTAGCTGTTCAATGCCAAAGCTGGGCAACCCTCTGCCATTGACAAAGAAGGTCGGTGTCTTTGTAACTTCCAAAGCGGTTAAATCTTCAATGTCTTGCGCTATCAAGGCCTCAATGTCGGGTGACTTTGCATCAACCAAGGCTTTTTGAATATCCAGTCCAGCCTTTTCGGCAGCCTGGTACGCCAACTCCAAATTAGGTCTTCCGTGGTCGGCCCACATAGGCTGTGCTTCCAAGACCGATTCCAGCACCGGTAAATATTTATCTTGTTTCTTGGCCGCCTCCAATAGTTTGACTACTTGGTCAGACCCCTGATGAAATGGTGCATACCGCAACACCAAACGGATGTTGCCAGCGTGTTGGCGCATAAGGTCTTTCACCATTGGGTAAAAGGCTCTGCATGTTTCACATGCGGGATCAAAAAACTCGACGATGGTCACTGGCGCATTCATGGGCCCCAGCACTGTTGATGTAGGACGAATCAGTCGACTTGCAGCTTGACTAACTTTCTCCATTTGGGAGTTGTGAACACGTTGTTGGTAAGAGTACATGCCGAAGGCAAACATGGCCACTACAACGCACATCAGAATTGCGACGGTTATTTTTTTGGATTTCATTTGGATGTATTCTTGAGATAGAAGGAGAGCAAAACGGTGATAAGAAGAAAGGCCGCAAAGGAAAGCCAAGGAATTTGCAGGCCGTTGAGTATTTCCAGCTTCTGATTGGCGCACGAGACACCGGCACCACAGGGAATCCATGTTTTCGGAATCCAGCCAGCCACCAGCAAGGTGTGGTAGCCAGAAATCAATGTTCCTGATACAGCCAAAGGTATGGCATAGACCGCACCCTGGCGGTCATTGCTATAACTGGCCATTCCGAGAACGAGTGTCAACGGAAACATGGCTATGCGCTGGTACCAGCATAAGGTACAGGGTGTCATCAACATGACTTCGCCAATGAAGATCGCTCCTGCAGTGGACAATGTGGCGAGCATCCACGCAGCAAGAAGAAGTGGCCACGCGGACTTCATAATGACTCCTTGCATAAGTCAGTGGGTGGGCGTTGTGACATGATGATGGAGAGTCCAACCCAGGCGAACATGGCACTGACAATAAATACGTCTGCCAAGTTAAAGGCCGGCCAGTGGAGCGCCTTCCAGTGAACATCGAGAAAATCCACGACGGCACCTGTCTGGATACGGTCAATCAAATTGCTGCCACCGCCTGCCACTACACCCGCACAGATCCAACATTCAGCAGGATCGATTTTGCGAAGCAGGCACAGAAGCGTTATTGGCAGTAACACCAAAACACCCATAAAGATGAAAAACCAACGTTGCCAGCCACCAGCGTCCGCCAGAATGGAAAAAGCCGCCCCGGTATTGAGTACGTGTACAAAGTTGAACCAGGAGGTGACTTCGATTGCACTTCCCAATGGGATAGTTGAAGCAAAAAATGCCTTAGTGCTTTGATCTATCGAGATCAGTGCTAGCACCATAACAATCCAGACCCAACGCGGATATTTGCGCCAAAATTCTTTCACCACAAACAATTTCCCCAATGACCTCCATCACAACCGGCAGAATCGCCGGATCGAAATCCAGGGGGAGAATAGTTATGGTGTGCTGACCGGCAAGACACCGGTCAATGCTTAAACTGAAACGCCCTGGTCAAACCAGGGAAGACCACTGCGGGCGTTCGGGTAAGTCTTGATAGTGGCCTAGATACACAACGGCATTCGTATCAGTCCGCACCGGCACTACAGTCAGTCGCAGAGATTGCGACGAGCTTTGAAACGCTAAGGAACAATTCGAATGGCAAACGCCACAGTCGTTTTCAACAGATGCCCCATCGGGCGTTGCAGCGCCATCACCATCCGAAGGTACACCTGAGTGTTTGTGAGCGTGATGCCCCAGGTGCTGGGTTGAAGAATTGCTTTCGTGCTGACAATAGGTACTCACTGCAGCCCAAGTTAGCTGCAGTGGCATTAGCACTAATAAGAAAACAAAAAACCAACTACGCATGTCGTCGAGTTTACCAGCTACAGGTGTGCCCCGAGGTGCTTGCCCGCCTGCGTAGGTGGCTGCACATGGCGCTTCGATGGACGGACCTGACCCTGCCGGATGTTGTCTACATTGCGGTTCATCCAGTGCCGGATGACGTGCATGTACAACCACCGTTTGATACCCGACAGGTTGACCCCGTGGGCCTGGTAAAACGCGTCTGGTGTGTCATACACCCCAAAGTCCTGATTGATACCCTCTTTCTGGATAAAGGTGTCTTGGCCCCGCCAGTCGACCATAGGTGACTGTAAGCTGGTGGTGGCCACACCAAAGCCGCAAAAGCTGCCTTCGACATCGGCAAACTCCGCTTGCAATGCACTCAGGTAGGGCTTGTCGAGGATAAAACCCTCCAGCCGCACCCAGCGATCCTCAAACAGCACTTCGACCCAGCTGTGTAGGATAGACGGAGGAGCGAGTTGGTAGGCCACACCGGTAATGGCGCCGCGCTGCAGGGCCTTGTCGATGGTGAAACCATGTATGCGGCAAGGGATGCCCACTGCCCGTAACAAGGCCATGAACAGCGTGCCTTTGGTGTTGCATTGGCCTATGCCGTCGGCCAGCACGCGCGAGGCAGGCAGGTCGTCACTAGCGTTGTAGCCAAAGGCTAGTTCATCGCGCACAAAATCGTATATCGCGCCAATGCGCGCATACGGACTCAGCTCGCGCCAGCCGCGGATCTGTACCAGGCGCTGAATGTCGGGGTGGTGGATATCCAGAATCGGGCTGGAGTTAATGAATTCCAATGCGGGGTTGGAGGCAATGTGTAGAGATTTCATAGTCGGGACTCCGTAAATTAGAATTACACTGCCTGAAGTAACTTCAGAGTCAAGAAAAACTTTTCGTAGTATTTCGAGCGATGTCACAAGCCAACGTTCATTTCATAAAAGGACAACGCAATGGGAATTGCCAAACGAATCACTGCCATCTTGATCTCTACTCTTACTTTTGCAATCGGGGCAACTTCAGCGCAGGCGCACGGCGACGCATCCCATTTTGATTCGGTAAAAGGAAAGCACGGAGGTCAATTGGCTATTGCTGGCGTATACGGCTTTGAACTAATGATTGAGAAAGAAGCAAAAGCCGCGATGGACAACCCGGTTGTAGTTTATGTAACCAACCTCGATGGGCAGGCAGTTTCCACCACGGGTGCCACGGGTACAGTCTTGCTTTTGAGCGGCAATGACAAAACCGTAGTCACGCTCTCACCCGATGGTGAAAATCGCATGACAGGCACGGCTAAATATGCATCCAACCCGACCATAAAGGCCCTTGTGACCATCACACTGCCTGGCAAAGCAACGGAACAGGCGCGATATATGCCATGACTGATCCTATTGGAGACAAAAGTCATTGGCTGGTTTGGGTCGGATGTTGCCCCATAGGCGTCCGACTTAAGGCCGCCAATGACCGGTCTGGAGCGACCATTTCGGGAACTTCAGGACCCGCTTTTGGCCTGAATGCGACGCTGACCCATACCGCCATCCATAGCGGCCTCTGGTCCCAACGGACTACCCAGTCTTCGGGAAACACAGAAACAATGGAAACCAAAAACGTGGATTGACTGCTGATCCACCTCTTGGTCGCCACGGCCCATTCGACGGCCATCTACAAAGGCGAGAAGTTTTCCGACCACGCGCCGGTGACCATTGCGTACGGCTGGGCTCTTTGAATGCATGGGCGAGCCCCCCCCCGATACACCGTATACTGTACGTTCTGTACATTTTTCGGGGTTCATCATGCCTGCCAACGCCAGCTATGGGATAGAACAAGCGCGTATTCAATTGCCAAGCATCGTTGCCGATGCGCATGCGGGTGCGCGTTGCATCATTACGAAGCACGGAAAACCATACGCCGCCATCGTGCCCCTTGAAGATGTTCAAAAATCACGTGCAGAGGCTGATTTGGCGTCCGGGTTATTGGCATTACGCGGCACCGGGCGCGGGCTTTGGGGGCCCCATGTTGGCCAGACGGTGTCCGCGTTGCGTGATGAGTGGGGTGAGGCCTAAATGAAGATCAAAGTCCCGCGCCTCTGGGCAGGCCTGCCACAGGGTGCCACGGTGATGGTTGATACGGCACCCTTCATTTACGTGCTTGAATCGCACCCGCAATTTGCCGATCAATTTGTGGGGCTGTTTGAAGCCGCGGCAAGCAGTGATTTGGTGATCGCCCTGTCGACCATCACGTTGGCCGAAGTTTTGACGGGGCCATTCAGAGCCGGACAGACTGCGTTGGCGAAGCGTTACGAGAAAACCCTGTCGCTGTACCGCGTGATTCCGGTTTCAACGCCGATTGCGGCCCTGGCAGCGCAATTGCGTGCCCAGTACCGGTTAAAACTTCCAGACGCGATTCAGTTGGCCACGGCCTTGGATATTGGTGCAGCTGCTTTTGTGACGCATGACCGTGACTTTTCGCAGGTAACCGGGGTAGAGATTTTGACGAACGACAAAGGTGCGGCTGGGTAGTGCGCATGCTATATAAAACATAGCTGCCTGCGCACGCTGGACGTGCGCAAAAGCACCATTTGGCTTATATTTTTGGCAGCCAGCCCTGCTGCCAGACCACCAGGGCCAGCACCACCACCGCCAGCACCACCCCATAGATGCCCCACGGGGTTTGTTCCTCGGCGTAGGGATCGGCAAGCGACCGCTCTGCCCCCTCTGGCAACTGGGCCACCTGGGTGAGTGAGGTGCCAAACGGAATGTTGATGCGCGCACGGGCGTTGATGGCCCAGCCGTTGGCGTCCAGAATCGGGCCCAGGTTGCGGCTGCGCAGTTTGAACCAGGCCATGACAACGGCAGGACCGGAAATCAGCAGCATCAACCCGGCCAACACCAGCGGAAACTGCCACCAACTGAGCGCAAACAGCCCCACCATCACCGACGCCAGCGCCGTACCCAAGGCCCCCAGTGCCAAACCAATGGCGGCAAAAATGCCGGCAAACTTGCCCACGTCAAACGCCGTTGCGGGCGCCGGTGCCGCCTGCGGTGGTGTGGGCGCCGCAGCGGGGGTGGCGGCTTTGGCGCCTTGCGTGGCGGCCAGCGCCATGCGGTCGTCGGCCTCTTTGGACTTGCTGGAGGCGGCTTTTTGCGCCAGGTCGCTCACCATACGGGCCAGGCGCTTGTAGGGTGACCAGAAGGCCTGGCGCAGGCTGATGGGGTGCTCCACAATTTTGGTGATGGTGGCGTTCCAGTCGCGGCCCTGGCGGTCGTAGAACACACCGTTGCGCCCCACCATGAGTTGGTCGGAGTCGCCTGCGGTAAAGGCCGCCGCCACGCTCATTTTTTCGGCCCCACGCACGCAGTCCACATACACCAGGCAGATGCGGGCCAAATTCGCCAGCACGCCATGTTTGGCGGCGTCGTTGACGGCCACGCACAACTCGCAGGATCGGCCATCCAGGTACAGCGTGCCAACCTGGAAGGTGGCCAAACCCCTGCGGGTGTAGAAGTCGCGGAAAGCGACAAAGTTATTGGCCAGTACCAGCAAATCGCGCACGTAACGCGCCAGCTGCTCCAGCTCGCGCACGCCCTCGCCCTGGGTTGCCGGGTCGGGCTTGCCAGCCTGCCAGGTGGCAAAAGGCGCCAACTGGTCTTTCAGGCTTTGCCACTCCTGTGCCGTCAGGGCGTCGCGTGCGCCCAGGAACGGCAGCACCACACGGGTACGCAGGGTCACCATCGCCTCGGCCCAGGCGGGGTTGGTGCCGGCCATCAGTGGCAGGCTGGCTTGGGCCTGCACATGCGCCAAGGGCAATGCGGCGATGCCCTCGGTCGTGCTTTTGAGGCTGGCCGCGCCCAGCGCCGTAAAGGCTTCGGCACTGGCATTGAGGGCGTCACCCGCACGGCCATCAAAAGCCGCCAGGTTGCAGCGCACAAACCAGTCGTCCACCTTGTCGGCCACCGCCATCAATGCGGCATACGCGGCCTCGGTGGCGTCGCCCAGGGGGCGGGCCTGCACGCCTTGGGCCTCCCAGGCGGCCAGCGCTTTCTCGGCGTAGCGCGCCTGGGCGGCGCTGGCGGCCTCCACTGTCACCATGCCATCACTGGCGCCGGTCTCGGCCAACACCTCGCGTGCAGCAGCGCAAATGCGCTGGCCGGTCTCGTCGTCTTCACGAATCGCCAGCAGCGGCACACCCGGCATTTTTTGCGTCAGCACGTCCTTGTTCTTGAGCCGCTCGTCCACCCAGCGCACGGCGGCAATCAGCTCGGGGGCGCGCACCTGGCCATCGGCATCGCTGTCGATCAGGGCCAGGGTGCGGGCGTCAAATTCGATGCCCTTGACCGGGCAGGACAAAGCCACCCACAGCTTTTGGTCCAGTTTGGCGATGGACAGCAACTCTGCCGCCGTGTCCAGGCGCACCTGGTCAAAGCCGCCAGCACGAAAGAAACGCCAAGTGGGAAGCACGACTTGCATGGATTTTTCCTAGGTTGAATGTTTGAGATTAGTATAAAAACAATAGCTACCTCCGCCCGACTGGCGTGCGGAAATAGCCAATTTGACGCGTATATTCTCAGCCCCCACAGTGCCAGCACCGGGGTGCGGACCAGCGGCCCTGCCCCCACTCACCGCGCCTTACCCCGTGCGCGCTCGTACAGCGGCATGACCCTGGGCAGGTTGGCCTCAATCTCGGCAATACGCGAGGTGCCCGAGGGGTGGGTGGACAACCACTGCGGTGGGCCGGAGCCATTGTTGGCGCCCATTTTCTGCCACAGCGTGACCCCGGCACGGGGGTCGAAACCGGCGCGGGCGGCGATTTCCATGCCCACCAGGTCGGACTCGGACTCGTCCTCGCGGCTGAACTGCAGCGTGAGCAACTGTGCGCCGTAGTTGGTCACGGTTTGCCCCAGTTGCCCAAGCCCGAATACTTGGCTAATCAGGCTCGCACCAATGCCAGTGGCCGCATTTTTGCCCATGCGTTCGCGAGCGTGCTCGCGCAGGGCGTGGGCGATTTCGTGGCCCATGACCATGGCCACTTCGTCGTCGGTGAGCTTCAAGGTTTGCAAAATACCGCTGTAAAACGCAATCTTGCCGCCGGGCATACAAAAGGCGTTGATCTGTTTGGAGCCAATCAGGTTGATCTCCCATTTCCAGCTCTTGGCGCGCGGGTTCCACTCTGCCGCAAACGGGATGATGCGTGCCGCAATAGCGCGCAGGCGCTTCACCTGGGCGTTGTCGTTGGGTGCCAGGGCATTCTTGGCGGCGGCCTGTTGCAGCATCTGGGCGTATTGCTGGGCGGCGAAGCGCTCCACCGTGTCAGCGGACACCAGATTGGTGAAGGCCGAGTTGCCCCCCACCTCCACCCCTTCACGGGTCTGGGCCGTTGCCACCCCAGCCCACGCCAACACACCCGCCAACACCCACGGCACGGCGCGGCGCTGAACAACTCGGAGCCGGGGCGGCCAAGCGTTCTGCTCCGTGTCCCCGGCCTGCGGCCTCCTCCTTTTACCTGCGCAGAACGCTCTGCCGCCCCAGCTCCTGGCCGTTGCGCGGTGAAAAGACGCTTTGGAAGACAAAAAGACGGCAGGTGCATAACGGTATTATTCCTTGATGCAGAACCCAACGCCCAGCGCCGCCCCTTTGGTTGACAAACCCACCTGGGCGCAGACCCTGCGGGTGTACCTGGAGCCCGCCTCGCTGCGCATGCTGTCGCTGGGTTTTTCGGCTGGGCTCCCTTTGCTGCTGGTGTTTGGCACCCTGAGCTTTTGGCTGCGCGAGGCGGGGGTTGACCGCACCACCATCGGTTTTTTAAGCTGGGTGGGCCTGACCTATGCCTTCAAGTGGGTGTGGGCGCCGCTGGTCGACCGCATGCCCATTCCGCTGCTCACCCGCACGTTCGGCCGGCGGCGCAGTTGGCTGCTGCTGGCGCAGTGCCTGATCATGGCGGCGCTGGTGAACATGGCTTTTGCCGACCCGCAGCAGGCCCTTACCCCCATTGTGTGGGGTGCACTCGCCGTAGCTTTTGGCTCGGCCACGCAAGACATTGCGCTGGACGCCTTTCGCATTGAATCGGCCGCCAGCGAGAAACAGGCCGCGCTGGCCGCCACTTACCAAACCGGCTACCGCCTGGCCATGATCTGGTCGGGGGCCGGGGCTTTGTGGATTGCAGCACGGGCCTCTGTGCCGGTGGAGGCGGTGACTGCTGCGGCCACTGCGGTTTCTGCGGCGGTGAACGTTGCCAGCGCCGCCAGTGCAGCTGGTGCCGCCGCTGCAGCCCTGGCGACCGGCGTGGCGGGTTACCAGCGCGGCGCCTGGCAAACCGCCTACCTGGTGATGGCCGCCAGCATGTTGCCCGGTGTACTAACCGTGCTGTTCTCGGCCGAACCCGCGCAGCGCGCTATTGCCCCGGCCAAAAACGCCGCGGACTGGTTGCGCAGCGCGCTGGTGGAGCCGTTTGCCGACTTCGTGCGCCGCTACCGCTGGCAGGCCGCGCTGATTTTGGCGCTGATTGCCACCTACCGCATCAGCGACGTGGTGATGGGCATCATGGCCAACCCGTTTTATGTGGACATGGGTTTCAGCAAAGACGAGGTGGCCGCCGTGACCAAGATTTACGGCGTGGTGATGACGCTGGTGGGTGCCTTTGTGGGCGGTGCCATGGCCATGCGCTGGGGCGTGATGCGGGTGCTGCTACTGGGCGCCGTGCTGAGCGCCGCCACCAATTTGCTGTTTGCCTGGCTGGCCGGTCTGGGGCACGACCTGAACGCCCTCATCTTTGTGGTGTCGGCCGACAACCTGGCCAGCGGCATTGCATCGGCCGGGTTTATTGCCTACCTGTCGTCGCTGACCAACGTCAACTACTCGGCTACGCAGTACGCGCTGTTCAGCTCCATGATGCTGTTGTTACCCAAGTTTCTGGCCGGCTACTCGGGGCTGTACGTGGACCACTTTGGCTACGCCAGCTTCTTCACCACCACAGCCGCCTTGGGCCTGCCGGTGCTGCTGCTGGTGTGGCTGGCATCCAGGCTCAAAACGCCCTCTAGCGCACAGTAGACGTGCGCAAGCAGCTCCTGTTTTTATAGCGAATCCGCAAAAGGTGCTTCAAGCTCTTGGCATCCGCACCACTGCCACGGACAAATAGTATCGAAAAACAATACTTCGCAAGCCTTCTTCTGTACCGGGTGTAAATTTTCCATCTCTATGATCCTGGCTACGTATACTTTGCCCGGATAAAAAGTACGGCCTTTGACAACCCAATGCACTGCCGCGGCACTGCCAATCTATTTCACAACATGGCCTTTTCCATCTACCAAATCAAACCGCAGTTCCAGGCTCTCCTGCGCCCCTTGGTGCAATGGTTGGCGCGGGTCGGCGTCACTGCCAACCAGGTGACCGTATTCGCTTGCGTGCTGTCCGTGGCGCTGGGCTTGTGCTTGTACCACTGGCCCTTGCGCGAGGCGTTTGCACTGGTTCCGCTGTGGATGTTTTTGCGCATGGCGCTGAATGCCGTAGACGGCATGCTGGCGCGTGAACACGGGCAAAAGAGCAAGCTGGGCGCGTTTTTGAACGAAATTACCGACGTTCTGGCCGACGCCGCGCTGTACCTGCCGTTCGCCGTTGTGGCGCCATTCAGTGCTTTCTGGGTCGGGGTTGTCGTGCTGTTGTCGGCCATGTCGGAACTAACCGGCGTGCTGGGGCAAACAGTGGGGGCATCCCGGCGCTATGACGGCCCCATGGGCAAAAGCGACCGCGCATTTGTCTTTGGCGCGCTGGCGCTTCTGGTGACATGCGGCTTCACGCCACACTGGCTGGCGTGGGCCATTCCCGCCATGGCCGTGCTGATCGCCTGGAATATCGTCAACCGCATCCGGCAGGCACTGAAGGAAGCGGCTTAGCTTCCTCTCTTATTGCATTTCAATTCACTCCATAACTTCATCACTTCACAAGACCATGAGCAACAAACGCACTCCCAAAGAAAGCCACTTTCCCACCCACGATGGTGTTTCTCTTTTTTACCGGCATTGGCCTGCGAAGAAGCCCCGTCGGGGTGCCGTGGTCATGTTCCATCGCGGGCACGAGCATTCCGGGCGCATTGAGCATTTGGTGGATGAACTGAATTTGCCGAACTTTGATTTTTATGCGTGGGATGCCCGTGGCCATGGCGAATCACCCGGTCAACGCGGACACAGCCCGAGCTTTGGCACCTCGGTGCGCGATGTGCAAACCTTTATGGACCACATCAGCGACCAACACGGGCTGGCACTGAACGATATTTTTGTGTTGGCCCAAAGCGTGGGGGCGGTGCTGGCATCGACTTGGGTGCACGACTATGCACCACAAATACGCGGCATGTCGCTGGCCTCGCCAGCGTTCAAGGTCAAGCTTTACGTCCCCCTAGCCCGGCCTGGCCTGGCGCTGCTGCACAAGTTGCGCGGCGAGTTTTCTGTCACCAGTTATGTCAAGGCCAAGTTCCTCACACACGACCCCGAGCGCATTGCCAGCTTTGAGTCCGACCCGCTCATCACGCGCCCCATTGCCGTCAACATTTTGCTGGGCCTGTACGAAGCCGCCGAGCGCGTGGTGCAAGACGCACAGGCCATCACGGTGCCAACCCAGTTGCTGATTTCTGGCGCAGATTGGGTGGTACACCACCAGCCCCAGCACGATTTTTTCGAGCGGCTGTCGAGCCCGGTCAAGGAAAAAATTGAACTACCGGGCTTTTTCCATGACACCTTGGGCGAGAAAGACCGGGCGCCTGCGGTCGCCAAGGTGCGCGCCTTTATTCAAAACGTGTTTGACCACCCACCCGCGCCACTGAACCTGCTCCATGCGGATGAAAGTGGCCCCACTGCCGACGAATCGAAGGTGCTGGCGACTGCCTTGCCATTGCTTTCAAAACGCGGGCTGTATTGGACCGCCTACCGGGCCAATCTGGCGCTGGGTGGTCTGTTGTCCGATGGCATTCGGCTGGGGCATGCCACCGGCTTTGATTCGGGCAGCACACTGGACTATGTGTACCGCAACCACCCCAGCGGCATACCCTTGCTTGGCAAGGTGGTCGACAAGACCTACCTCGACGCGATTGGCTGGCGCGGCATCCGCCAGCGCAAACTCCATGTGGAGGAACTGCTGCGTGAGGCAATCCAACGTGCGAGCACAACTTTCAAGCGCGCACATGTGATGGACATCGCGGCAGGGCATGGCCGCTACGTGCTGGAAGCCTTGACCAGCGACATTCAAAAGCGGGTCGGCAGCATCCTGCTGCGCGATTACAGCGACATCAATGTGCGCGATGGTCGGGCACTGATTGCGGAAAAAGGCTTGCAAAAGCTGGCCCGTTTCGAAAAGGCCGATGCCTTTGACCGCACTTCCCTGGCCGCGCAAGCGAAATCCAAATTGCGCCCCAATGTGGGCATCGTCTCGGGCCTGTACGAACTGTTTCCCAGCAATGAAATGGTTTCACGGTCGCTGGCAGGCGTCGCCGATGCCATTCCCCAGGGGGGCTATCTGGTCTATACCGGCCAGCCCTGGCATCCGCAGCTGGAAATGATTGCCCGTGCCCTCACCAGCCACCGCCAAGGTCAGGCTTGGGTCATGCGCCGTCGCACCCAGGCGGAGATGGACCAGTTGGTGGAGGCGGCCGGATTCACCAAAATCACCCAGCGGGTCGATGAGTGGGGCATTTTCACGGTGTCGCTGGCGGTGCGCAATGCACACGCACCTGTGCTGACGACGGCGCAATGATGTTCGCTTGGTTAAAGCGGCGTCCCTGGCCGCACGCCATCGGCTGGTTGGCCTTGTTGGCCCCGCTGTTCTACCTGAGTTATGGCTGGGCCAACCACCTGGCAGGCCAAGCGGCCGCGCAGGGACAGGTGCCCAGTGTGGTGTTCGATTGGGAGCGGCATATTCCGTTTTGGCAGGAGACCATTTTTCCGTATTGGTCGATTAATTTTTTTTACGGACTGTCACTGTTTCTGGCCCGCACCCGCCATGAACTCAAGCGCCACGCGCTGCGCCTGCTGACGGTGCAGGCGCTGGCGGTGGCCTGCTTTATCGTGTGGCCACTGCGCTTCACGTTTGGGCAGCCGCCCGCCGATGGTTTGTCAGGCCTGCTATTTGCCGCATTGCGCGGTTTTGACCAACCGTTCAACCAGGCCCCCTCGCTGCACATTGCGTTGGCCGTCATCTTGTGGGATCTCTACCGCCGTCAGATCCATGCACCCGCAGCGCGCTGGTTCTTGCACGGCTGGACCCTGGCCATTTGCGGCGCGGTGTTGACCACCTACCAGCACCATTTCATCGACATCCCCACCGGCGCACTGCTGGGTGTCGTGTGCGTGTGGCTGTGGCCGCTGGAGCGGGTGGCGTCCATGCCCCAGGCATGGCAAACCACCCATTCCTGGCAACGCCAAAGGCTTGCGCTGACCTACGGCGCCGCAGCCTTGGCTTTGGCGGTGCTGGCGCTGGCCCCCTGGCTGGGGCGTGACGTGGCGCTGTGGCTCCTGTGGCCGACTGCATCCATGTGCGTGGTGGCGCTTTGCTATTTGGGCTTGGGTGCACGTGGTTTTCAAATGAACCGGCGTGGCCAGATGCACTGGACCAGCCGCTGGCTGCTGGGGCCCTATCGCGCTGGTGCGTGGCTCAATGCACGGCTCTGGACGCGGCGATTGCCGCTGGCATCCGAAGTGCGGCCAGGTCTGTTTCTGGGCCGCCTTCCCAGCCATGGCGAATGGCTGGCGGCGGGAAAACCCAGCATCGTGAGCCTGTGCGCGGAGCTGCAGAATGTTGACGCCAACCATGGCCGTTGTGTTCCGGTGTTGGACCTGACTTCGCCTTGTGCTGCGACCTTGCAGCGCGCGGCGCTCATCATCAACGCCCGGCACCAAGCCAAGCAAACCGTATGGGTTTGCTGTGCACTGGGGTTTTCCAGAAGTGCGCACGCGCTGGTCCACAGCCTGACGCAATCGGGTACGTTTGCATCGGTGGAGCACGCCCGGCATGCCGTCCAGCAGGCCAGGCCACAGGTCGTGCTCGGCCAACCCGCGGCGCGACCTCCCCATGGATGAGCTTGAAAAGCATACCGCGCTGGTGCTGGCCGCGTGGCTGCGTTCGGTGCACACCCAGGGGGCCATTTTTTCCGGCTTGTTGCTGGTTGTGGCGACGGTTGCCATGGCGCTGGGTGCCACCACACTACTGCATGGCGGTGCGCTGAACCCCTTGGTGACCCCATCCGCACTCCCTTGGTCGATGGCCTTGTTTGTGGGCCAGCTTGTCGTACTGATGCCTGCCGAGCGCGTGTTATGCCTGCGTTTGCAGTTGGATGCCCAGCTTTTCAATGCCCTGGGCCAGGGGCGTTACGGCTTGGGCGATGTCGACCAGTCCCTGTTGCGCATAGGTTTGCGTCCAGCGCAGGCCGCCACCCGCAGTTTGGGCAGCCGCATCGCAGGCACCCAAAGGCTGGTGCGCCTGTATGCCGGGGTGCTGGCAGGCCAGTTGGTACTGGCGCTGGGCACCTGCGCCCTGGCCGCCTATTCGGTGTTTTGTTTTTTACGAGCCATGCCATGATGAATGTTGATCAATTGAGCCACTTGCTGCACACCCAACCTGCTGCGCAGCTGTCAGCCGGAATCGGCGCCACCTTGGTAATTGCCTCCACGGTAGGCCTGGTGCTCAAGCAAACACTTGCCAAGGGCCAGCCGCACACGGTGGTTGACAACCTGAATGCCCGCATCAATGCCTGGTGGGTGATGGTGTCGCTGATTGGCCTTGCTTTTCTGCTCGGCAGGCGCGGTGTCATCGTGATGTTCGCCTTGATTTCCATTGCTGCGCTGCGCGAGTACATGCGCATGGCCAATGAAAGGGACCCCAGCAAGGCAGGTGGCTACCGGTTTTCTGTACTCCTGGCTTTTGCGGTGGTGTTACCCATTCAATATGGTTTGCTGTGGATTTCCTGGTACGGTTTGTATTCGATCTTCATACCCGTCTATGCCTTCCTGATCATGCCCATCGTGGCCGTGCTGTCGGACGACACCTCGCGTTTCCTGGAACGCACGGCCAAAGTGCAGTGGGGCTTGATGGTTTGCATTTTTTGCATCAGCCATGTTCCCGCCTTGTTCATGCTGGAAATCCCCGACTACTCGCAAAGCCCATTGCTCTTGATCACCTGGCTCATCATCGTGGTGCAAGGCAGCGACGTGCTGCAATACATCTGGGGCAAACTCACCGGCCGCCACAAGGTGGCGCCAGAACTGTCGCCCTCCAAAACCTGGGAAGGCCTGGTAGGCGGTGTGGCCAGCGCCACGGCGCTTGGTGCCAGCCTCCACTGGATCACCCCGTTCTCGCCCGCGCAAGCCGCGCTCATGGCATTGCTGGTGTGTTTGATGGGGTTTTTAGGGGGGCTGGTCATGTCAGCCATCAAACGCGACCGGGGCATCAAGGACTGGGGCACCTTGATTGAAGGCCACGGGGGCATGCTGGACCGGATGGACTCCATCGTCTTTGCCGCACCCGTTTACTTCCACGTCATTCGGTACTGGTGGACGCCTTGACCAATCGAATTTGGCGGCAGGCTGGGTAAAGCATCGACGCCATAGACGTGCCGCCCATAGCCCGAAAGCGCCCGCCAGACTTAACCCTTCAATGTGCGGTAAAAGTTTTCGTGTGCCCCTACCAGCAATAACACGCGTGTCTCAGGGTCATATTCGTATGCGAGCAAATAGGTTTGCTTGACGCACGGGAACTTGTAGACAAAAACACCCGCGAGGTCGCCCACCTTGGCCTCGCCCACAGTCGGGTCTGCAACGATAACAAGGACCGCATCGTCTACCTCGGCTTTTTGGTTGCCGTGCAGGCGCTTGTATGCGCGCTTGAAACCGCTGCCCTCCAGTACGGTGACCACCGTTATGCCCGGCTTCCTTGCGGGACGAACGGGGTCGCTTTGCTTGGGTCTTCTGCTCTAGCAATCAACAGGTCGCGCACAAAATCAATGGGCAGGTCTGGGTTGTCCAGCGCCGCTTTGCCAACCTTCGCCCAAAATTCAATTTGACCCGCAATGGTTCGGCACTCCGCTTTGGCGCTCGCTTTGGCGTCCTCGTACAGTGCGTCCTCAATCCGAACTGGCATACCCATGATCCGCGCTCCTGGTGGTTTGCTACTTTTGTAGTTTAGCATGGCGTAGCGTATGTTCAACCCCATTCGCTCACCCTGTTCGCTCAAATTCATCCAGGGTCAAAACACCCTCTAGCGCACAGTAGCCGTGCGCAAGCAGCTATTATATTTATAGCAAACTAGAAGTTTACGGAACTTTACCGGAGCTTGATGCCCCGCGCACAGACGGCGCGCGCAGCGGGACTAGACTTGAGGGCATGAGCCACACCCTATTGATGATCGAAGACGACGCCCGCCTGGCCGGTATGGTGGCGCAGTACCTGGAGCAATCCGGCTTTACGGTGCACCACGCACCCGACGGCCTCAGCGGACTGGCCCGCCTGGACGACCGTGCCGCCGCCCCACCCGACTTGGTGATTTTGGACTTGATGCTGCCCGACATCGACGGCCTGGAGGTGTGCCGACGCATCCGCACCCTGCCCGCCCCGCTGGCGCAACTGCCCATTTTGATGTTGACCGCCAAGGGCGACGCCATGGACCGCATCATTGGTCTTGAAATTGGCGCCGACGATTACCTGCCCAAGCCCTTTGAGCCACGCGAACTGCTGGCCCGCATCCGCGCCATTTTGCGCCGCAAGGGCGACAGCCCGGCACCCCACACTTCGCATTTGCGCTTTGGCTCCCTTGAGATCGACCGCGACGCCCGGGTGGTGCGCGTGGGCGAGGCGCCATGCGAACTGACCTCTTACCAGTTCGATTTGCTGCTGGCCCTGGCCGAACGCGCCGGGCGGGTGCTCACGCGCGACCAGATCATGGAAGCCGTGCGCGGGCGCGAACTCGATGCCTTTGACCGCTCCATTGACGTGCACATGGGCCGCATCCGCGCCGCCATTGAGGCCGACCCCAAAGCCCCCAAACGCATTTTGACTGTGCGCGGCGTAGGCTACGTGTTTGCCCGCCAGCAGGACTAGAAATGATGCCCCCACGCTCCACCGTTGCACGGGTCGCTTCCCCCCATGGGGGCCGTCGCCTGCCCTCGCAGGGACTCGCCAGAGTCCGGGCGACACGGGGCGCCCCGGCGGCAGGCTAACCATGCACAAACTTTACCTGCGCATCTGGCTGGCCGTGGTGCTGGCTGTGGCAGTGCTGACGCTGTTGGTGGGCTGGGCCTGGCGCATGACCGCCGAGGCGCCGCTGCGCGAAGTGGTGGTGCGCAACGAAGCGGGGGAGGTGATTGGCAACGGGCAGGCGCGCCGCCGGCACCCGAACCGCCCGCCGTTTGCCATGCCTGGGCTGCGGCGTGATGCACCGCCGCAGCCATCGCCCGGCGACGCCCCTGCCGCAGACGACAACGAACCGCGCCCAGCCATGGGCGGTCGCAATGGTCCCGAATTTGAAGTACGCATGCACGACGGGCAAACCCTGCACATGCACCTGCCACGCCCGCCCCAGTCCAACTGGCGCGCACCGTTTGGTTTTTTCTGGACTTTGGGGCTGGTGGCCGTGGCGGTGGCGCTGGCCACCTATCCATTTATCCGGCGTCTGACGCGGCGGCTGGAGGCACTGCAGCACAGCGTGGAGCAGTGGGGCGAGGGCCAACTCAGCGTGCGCTCACCGGAGGGCGGCAAAGACGAAATCGGTTTTTTGGCGGAGCGCTTCAACCACGCCGCGCAACAGATTGAAACCCTTGTGCAGTCGCGTGACGCGCTGCTGGCCTCGCAAAAATCCCTGCTGGCCAATGCCTCGCACGAGTTGCGCTCGCCTTTGGCACGCATCCGCATGGGGCTGGAATTCATGGGCGATGGTGGTACAGCGAGCAAAGGACGAAATCCGCCGCAACATTGCCGAGCTGGACCAGTTGGTTGAAGAAATCCTGCTCGCCAGCCGCCTCGACGCCCAAGAAGCCGACCTGGGCACCGTGGAATCGGTTGATCTGGTGGGCCTGGCCGCCGAAGAATGCGCGTTGACCGGTGCCACGCTGGACGTGCCGCCCGGCCAAACCGAGCTGCTGGTACCCGGCGTTGCCAAGCTGCTGCGCCGGGCCGTGCGCAACCTGCTGGAGAATGCCCGCCGCCACGGTGCGGGCGATGTCACTGTGCAGCTGACCCAAGAGGCCACCCACGCCTGCATCCGGGTCTGCGACAACGGCCCCGGTGTGCCAGAGGCTTTGCAGGGGCGCATTTTTGAGCCGTTTTACCGTTTGCCGGGCGCGTCGGAGCGCGAAGGCGGCGTCGGCCTGGGCTTGGCGCTGGTTCGCTCCATTGCCGAGCGCCATGGGGGCAGCGTGGGCTGCAGCAACCGCACGGAAGGCGGCGCATGTTTTGCGATCCGGCTACCCCTGTCCAAAGGCGCCTCAGCCTGATACACCTGAGTCACCTGACTCAAGTCAAGACTTCCCCCGTATGCGGGCGATTTTGGCGTAGGAAATTTTCAAAATCCCAGAAAAATCCCCCAAACGGGGGATACCGCGAACCCTACGCCATGCTTACAGTTAACCCAACTGCTGTCACAGTGTTTGTCAAGTACCGAAGACCCGTCTCCTTACAAAGGCGGGCTTCTACCGGATCCAACGACGTCCCTCCGGGGACTTTTCAAAGCCACCTTCGGGTGGCTTTTTTGCCCCGGGCCGCCGCGCCGCGCATGGCCCTTGCCTATTTGCCAGCCAAGTCCCCCCAAAGCTCCTGCACACGTGCATCACGTCCACAGCGGCTGCGGTAGTACTTGTAGCGCAAGGGGTTCTTTTTGTAATAGTCCTGGTGGTATTCCTCAGCCGGGTAGAAGGTGCCCGCCAGCACGATTTCGGTGACGATGCCCTCTTTGAACGGTTTGCTTTTCTCCAGCGCCGCGCGCGAAGCTTGTGCCACCTTGAGCTGCTCGGCATTTTGGGCAAAGATGGCGCTGCGGTAGGGGCTGCCACGGTCGCAAAACTGCTGGTCTTTGACGGTGGGGTCGATGGTGTGCCAGAAATAGTCCACCAGGCGCTGGTAGCTCACTTTGCCGGGGTCGTAGAGCACCTCCACCACCTCGGCATGCCCAGTGCTGTGGCTGGAGACCTGGTCGTAGGTGGGGTTGGCGGTGGTGCCGCCGCTGTAACCCGAGGTGGTGGACAACACGCCGGGGATCTTGTCAAAGTCCGACTCCACACACCAAAAACACCCCCCTGCAAACACCGCCTTGGCCGTGGTTTGCGCAGGGGCGGCGGTGCCTGACAACAGCGCCAGGCCCAGCAGGGTGACACTTAACAATGGGCGCAGCGTCATACTGCCGCCTTGAAGGTGAGGGCCACACCGTTGTTGCAATACCGCTTGCCGGTGGGTTGCGGCCCATCATTGAACACATGGCCCTGGTGCCCTTCGCAGCGCGCGCAGTGGTACTCGGTGCGGGGGTAAATGATTTTGAAATCGGTTTTGGTTTGCACGGCACCGGGCAAGGCGGTAAAAAAGCTGGGCCAGCCGGTGCCACTGTCAAACTTCATCTCGGCGGTGAACAGCGGCAAATCGCAGCCCGCGCAGTGGTAGCGGCCTTTGCGCTTCTCCGCGTTCAGGGGGCTGCTACCGGCGCGCTCGGTGCCTTCCTGGCGTAACACGTCGTATTGCGCGGCGCCCAGGCGCTTCTTCCACTCAGCGTCGCTCAGGCGCAGGGGAACAATGGGCGCGGCCTCCGAGGCAAAGGCGTTGGACAGGTGGTGGGTAAAACCCAGGGTACCAAACAAGGTGACGAGTTGGCGACGCAGCATGGTGAGGTTCCTTGAAAGTGGTGCTTACGGCATTAGTCGTGCACCACAGCCAAACCTTACCCATTTGTGCGCACCCTGCTGTACAGGAAGGTGAATGCCCCCACGCCATGGGGTCACATTCACCCATTGGCAATGGTTTCACCAAGGTAAAAGCCCCCGCACCCACCCCACAATGCAGCGGGTGGGTAGCGGGGGCTATACCCAGCGTGGCTTGCAGTTAGCGGCCGGCTTTGAAGTTGGTGAAGGTACGGGTCTGCACCTTGCGCAGGGCCTGGGGCAGCGACTCTGCGGGCACCATCACCTTGGCCACCGCAGGCTCCAGGAAAATGGTTTTGTTTTCGGCCACGTCCTTCTTCACAAACTTGAGCGACGCCGCGTTGGGGTTGGCGTAGAACACCTTGTTGGTGAGCGAGGCATGCACCTCGGGGCGCAGGATGTAGTTGATGAACAGGTGCGCGTTTTCCACGTTCTTGGCATCTTTGGGGATGGCCATGCTGTCAAAGTACATGGTGGCGCCGGATTTCGGCACCAGCGCCTCGATCACCACCGGCGCCTTGTTCTTGACCTTGGTTTCGGCAGCGCGGGCGCGGGCGATATTGATGTCACCCGAGAAGCCCATCACCAGGCAGGTGGCACCACTGGCCATTTCTTCGATGTAGCCGCTCGACGAAAAACGGGTCACGTAGGGGCGAATGGCCTTGAGCGCAGCACCTGCGGCCTTGTAGTCGGCCTCGTCCTTGCTGAAAGGGGGCTTGCCCGCATACATCATCGCAATGGGCACCACTTCGGAGGCCGAATCCAGCACACTCACGCCGCAGGACTTGAGTTTGCTCACGTACTGGGTGTCAAACAGCAGGCTCCACACGTTCTCGGGCAGGGGGGTGTCGCCCAGCGCCTTTTTGACCTTGTCGACGTTGATGCCCACCGTCACGTAGCCCCACATCCAGTCCACCAAGTGTTCGTTGTTGGGGTCGAGCTTGGCCATTTGCTCCAGAATGCCCTTGTCCAGGTTGCCCCAATTGGTGAGTTTGGACTTGTCGAGCTTTTGCAGCAAACCGCCTTCGATCTGGGTTTTGGCAAAGTGCGCGCCGGGCACCACGATGTCGTAGCCGGTCTTGCCCGCTACCAGCTTGGCGTGCAGCATTTCGTTGGAGTCGAAGTTGTCGTAGCGAACCTTGATGCCGGTCTCTTTCTCAAAGTTCTTGATCGTGTCTTCGGCAATGTAGTCCGACCAGTTGTAAATGTTGAGCACTTTCTGCTCGGCGGCCTGCGCGCCGGTGGCACCCATCAAGGCACTGGCAGCAAGCGCCATGCAGGCACCTAGTTGTTTCAATCGGAGGGTCATGACAGGTAACACCTTTCAGTCGGGATGGAGGTAAGAAGATTCACGTTCGCCCAGTGGCGGGCGCAAAATCATAACAAAACCTGGCCCCCCGATATTTGATGGCCAAATAGGCCATTTCCGCACGTCCAGCAAGCGGATGCAGCTATAAAAACGATAGCACACTGGCAGGCGCAATATCCTGCAGGCAGCGGGTGTGGCCCAGCGGGCAGACGCGCTCAAAACAGGGGGCACAGTCCAGCGGGGGCTGGTAGGCCGGGTCACTCTTTAACCACACCACCTGCGCCCGGTCGCTCAAGGGCGGCGTATGCAGCGGGCTGGACGAACCAAAAATCGCCACCTGCGGCACGCCCAAGGCGGCGGCAACATGCATCAGGCCCGAATCGTTGCTGACCATGGCCCTGGCCCCGGCGATGGCGGCCAAAGCCTGGTCCAGCGTGGTGCGGCCGGACCAGTTCAGGCACTGCCCGGGTTGCGCCGCGTTCACAGCCTGGGCAATGTCAGCGCACAGGTCGGCCTCTTTACCGGAACCCAGCAACACCACGGGCAGGGTCAACTGGCGCGCCAGGGCCGCAAAGTGGGGTGCGGGCCAGCGCTTGGCAGGGCCAAACTCGGCACCGGGGGCCAACACGTAGTAGCCCTGGCGCTGCAACTGCAGGGCCTGCAGAACCGCGTCCACACCATCGGCGGACAGTTGCAATTGCGGGCGGTCACCGGCCACGGCCGCGTCGCCGCTCAGGGCCGAGTAAAAAGCCACCATGGGTGGGCGCTGGCCCTTGGGCGGGCTCTTCAGCCGATGGGTCAGCAAACCCACGCGGGCCTCGCCCCGGTAGCCCACCCGTTTGGGAATGCCTGCCCACCAAGGCAGCAGCGCACTTTTCAGGGAATTGGGGCAGACGTAGGCCACATCAAACTGGCCCTGCACCTGGCGCGCCAAGCTGCGCCGCTCGCCCCACTGCAAACCGCCGTGGGCGAACGGGAATTCGATCACTTTGGCAACCTGCGGCATGGCGCGGTACACCGGCGCCACCCAGGGCAAGGCGCCTACAGTGATGGTCTCACAGCGTGCGTGCAGACGCCGCAGCAGCGGCTCGGTCATGACCGCATCCCCAATCCATTGGGGGGCAATCAGCAGCGATCGCGTCACGAGACCTTGACGTGAACGGTAGAGCCGCACGTCCGCGCCAGGCCTTTTTTAGTGCCCAGCACCGGCGAAATGCTCACCCGCTTTAAGTTTGTAGACCGTACCGCAGTAAGGGCACTTGGCCTCGCCGGTGTGACCTACATCCAGGTACACCTTGGGATGGGTATTCCAAGTTTCCATTTTGGCCTTGGGGCTGGGGCAAAACACGCCGCCTGCGGGGTTGAGGTCTTTGGCCAGGAGTTCGATGGCTGCCATGGGGGTTCCTTATGCGTTGACTGGGGTGAGCCAGTGGGAATATTTCGGGTTGCGGCCGTTGACGATGTCAAAAAACGCGCTCTGGATTTTTTCGGTGATGGGGCCGCGTGAGCCGACGTAACCGTCTTTGCCCAATTCGATGCGATCGAGCTCGCGAATGGGGGTGACCTCGGCTGCCGTGCCAGTAAAGAACGCCTCGTCGCAGATGTACGCCTCGTCGCGGGTGATGCGCTTTTGCACCAGCTCCAGCCCCAGGTCTTTGCAAATGTGCATGACCGTGTTGCGTGTGATGCCGTTGAGTGCACCGGCCGACAGGTCGGGGGTGTACACCACGCCGTTCTTCACCACAAACAGGTTCTCACCGGCGCCTTCACTCACGAAACCGCTGGCATCGAGCAGCATGGCCTCGTCGTAGCCGTCGTCCGTGGCTTCCATATTGGCCAGGATGGAGTTGGTGTAGTTGCTCACCGCCTTGGCCTGCGTCATGGTGATGTTGACGTGGTGGCGGGTGTAGCTGGAAATTTTGACGCGGATGCCGCGCTTCATGCCCTCTTCACCCAGGTACGCGCCCCAAGGCCAGGCGGCGACCATCAGGTGAATGGTGTTGCCCTTGGGCGAGACGCCGAGCTTGCGGTCGCCAATCCAGGTCAGGGGGCGCAGGTAGCCCGACTCCAGTTTGTTCTCGCGGATCACATCAATTTGTGCCTGGTTGACCTGCTCTTGCGTGAAGGGAATCTTCATGCGCAGAATTTTTGCGCTATTGAACAGACGTTCGGTATGTTCTGCCAGGCGGAAGATGGAGGTAACACCATTGGCACCCTTGTAGGCACGCACACCTTCAAAGGCTCCGCAGCCGTAGTGCAGGGTATGGGTTAACACGTGAATTTTGGCATCGCGCCAATCGACCATGTGGCCGTCCATCCAGATTTTGCCGTCCCGGTCTGACATGGAGGGAGGAAGTACGCTCATGGGTCGGGTCCTTTGGAATAACAGCTGCCAATATCAGAAACCCATGATTTTACGGCTCTGGCATGTGCACTCGCCACGCCGCCATGCCGCCACCCACCTTCCGGGCCCGCCTGTGCGGCAAACGCCCGAATGGATCAGAAGGTCAGAATGTCTCCCATTCCTCATCCGCCTTGGCCGCAGGTGCGGTACGCGGTGCCGCTTTGGCCGTCACCACCGGTGCGGCCTTGGGCAGGGTTTTCGGTGGTGCGGCCAATGCTTTGCGTGGCGCTGCAGGCCGGGGGAGCGATGGGCGTGGGCTACTCGCCTTGGGCAGTGCAGCTGCGGCACTGGCGTCGAGTTTGAACGTGGCAACTACGCCGGCCAGGCGATAGGACTGGTCTTTCATGCTGCTGGCGGCAGCCGCAGACTGCTCGACCAGCGCGGCATTTTGCTGGGTCATCTGGTCGAGCTGGCCAATGGCGGCATTGATTTGTGCGATGCCATCAGACTGCTCGGACGCGGCGGCCGTGATCTCGCCCATGATGTCGGTAACCCGCTGCACCGAGCTGACGATCTCGGTCATGGTATCGCCAGCCTGGCTCACCAGTGCTGCACCGCCTTCCACTTTTTCGACACTGGTGTTGATGAGCAACTTGATTTCTTTGGCCGCATCGGCCGAGCGTCCGGCCAGGCTGCGCACTTCAGAGGCCACCACCGCAAAGCCCCGGCCCTGCTCGCCCGCACGGGCCGCTTCAACCGCTGCATTGAGTGCCAGGATGTTGGTCTGAAACGCGATGCCATCAATCACGCTGATGATGTCGGAAATTTTGCGTGAGCTCGCATTGATCTCATCCATGGTAGAGACCACCTGGCCCACCACTTCGCCACCCCGCTGGGCCACCTGCGCTGCCGATGCCGCGAGTTGATTGGCCTGTTTGGCCGAATCGGCCGACTGGCGCACATTGGAGGTCAGCTCCTGCATGCTGGAAGCGGTTTCTTCCAGGTTGGCAGCGGTTTGCTCGGTGCGCGTTGACAGGTCGTTGTTGCCGGCGGCAATTTCTTCGCTGACGTTGGCCAACCCGTCGGTGCCGTGGCGCACATCCGATACCAGGCGCACCAATTGCTGCTGCATGTTCGTAATGGCGCGCATCATCTGACCAAATTCGTCACCACGGCTGGTGTCGATTTGCACCGTCAGGTCCCCCCCACCAATGGCTTCCGCAACGCCAATCGCATCCAGCAAGGGTTTTTGAATTTCCTTGATCAGAAAATAGGCCCCCGCAATCAACAAAACAACCAGCAGCAAAACCATGCCACGGGCAAAGTTAAGGTTGGCCTCGCGCTGCTCGGCAAACTCAACACGCACACTTTCCATTTCCTGCATTTGCAAGTCGGCCAGTGCCTGCAATGATTTGGAATAGCGCGCCGCCGCAGGAAGAAACGTATCGACCAACTCTTTGGCAACAGCCGCCTGGTCCCCCGCAGCGCGGGCCGCCTGCGCCTTGGCAGACGAGGCCAGAACGGCCTGCCCCTGCTCCCCAATTTGGGCCAGAATGTCGCGCGACGGAGCAGACAGGTTCATGGCCTCAATCGTTTTTCGAATGCGGGTCATTTCGGCAATGCCCGCAGGAATCTGCTCCTTGTACAGGGCATCAATGGCCGGATCGGTGCTCACCAGACTGGCCATCAACCGGGCCACGTTGGTTTCAGTCAAACCCGCCCAACGGGCCGTTTCACTGATCTGTGCAATGCGTTGCGATGTGACCATGTTTTGCTGCGTCATCGTATCGGCGCCCCGCTTGCCAGAGATCGCCACGGTCATCACCAGCAGCAAAACGACACACGCCATGGAACACCACAATTTGGCGGCCAGAGACAGATTACTGAGCTTCACTTGGCACTCCCCTAGGAATTGGATGAGACCATGCTACGCGCAGCAGAGGCTGTATGCAACCGGGGTTTTCCAGCCCCGCCCTGCACCTCAGGTGAGCCGCGCACAATCTCCATGGCCTGCTCCACCCGGTCAACGGCATGGATGGTCATGCCTTCAATGGCTTTCTTGGGCGCATTGGCCTTGGGCACCACGGCCACGCTAAAGCCCAGCTTGGCGGCTTCTTTGAGGCGCTCTTGGCCGCGCGGTGCCGGGCGCACCTCGCCCGCCAGCCCCACTTCGCCAAACGCAATAAACCCTTTAGGCAGGGGTTTGCCGCGCAGGCTGGAGGTAATGGCCAGCAACACCGCCAGATCGGCGGCCGGTTCGCTGATACGCACGCCGCCCACGGCGTTCACAAACACGTCCTGGTCCATACACGCCACACCGGCATGGCGGTGCAACACGGCCAGCAACATGGCCAAACGGTCTTTGTCCAGCCCCACACTCAAGCGCCGCGGGCTGGGGCCGCCGCTGTCGACCAGGGCCTGGATTTCGACCAGCATGGGGCGGGTGCCTTCGAGCGTGACCATGACACAACTGCCCGGCACCGGCTCGCTGTGCTGGCTCAGAAAAATGGCACTGGGGTTGCTGACGCCCTTGAGGCCTTTTTCGGTCATGGCGAACACACCAATCTCGTTGACGGCACCAAAGCGGTTCTTGATGGCGCGCACCAGGCGAAACTGGCTGTGCGTATCGCCTTCAAAATACAACACGGTGTCGACCATGTGCTCCAGCACGCGTGGCCCGGCCAGCGCGCCTTCTTTGGTGACATGGCCCACCAGCACAATGGCCGTGCCACTGGTTTTGGCCGCGCGCGTCAGGTGGGCGGCACATTCGCGCACCTGCGCCACCGAGCCCGGTGCCGAGGTGAGCTGGTCGGAGTAGACGGTTTGAATGGAGTCGATCACCGCCACATCGGGCTGGTGCGCTTCCAGCGTGGCCAGGATTTTTTCCAATTGGATTTCGGCCATCACCTTGACCTGCGAGCGCTCCAGGCCCAGGCGGCGCGAACGCAGGGCGACCTGCGCCCCACTCTCTTCCCCGGTCACGTACAAGGTGTTTTGCCCGGCGCGCTGCAGCGAATCCAGCGCCTGCAACAACAGGGTGGATTTGCCAATGCCGGGGTCGCCACCGATCAGCACCACGCCGCCCGCCACGATACCCCCGCCCAACACGCGGTCGAGTTCTTCATGGCCGGTGGGGGTGCGGTCCACATCGGTGGCGTCAATATCCGCCAGCACCGTGATCTCGGAGGTTTTGGCCAGGGCCTGAAACGACGCCGAGTAACGGTTTTTGACCGCCGACTCGGCCACCGCCACCGATTCAATGAGCGTATTCCAGGCGTTGCAGTGCGGGCACTTGCCCAGCCATTTGGGGCTGATGCCGCCGCATTCGTTGCAGGTGTAAATGGTTTTGTCTTTGGCCATGCGGCAGATGATACTGGATAAAAAACCAGCTCACTGTGGGCCATGGTAGTGCTGCGGTGCGGCGGGTGCCAGCAGCACACCCCACTCCACCCGGTTGCGCCCCAACGCCTTGGCGCTGTACAGCGCCTGGTCTGCCGCCGCATACACGGCTTCAAACGCGCCACTGCACCCGGCCGCCAACTCGCTCACGCCCACACTCATGGTCACGGGTATCACATGCGGTGCAACTTGCAACGGGTGCAGTTCCAGGGCGGCTCGCAGTTTCTGGGCCAGTGCCATGGCACCGGCCTGGCCGGTATTGGGCATCAGGACGATAAATTCCTCCCCACCCAGGCGGGCCACTACGTCCGTCGTGCGCACACAGTCGCTGAAAATTTTCGCGACCTGTTGCAGCACCGCATCGCCCACCGGGTGGCCATACCGGTCGTTGATTTTCTTGAAAAAATCCACATCGGCAATCAGGATGCTGGTGGGCCGGTGGGCGCGGGCAGCGCGGGCCAGCTCGGCTTGCGCTTCGTGGGTGAAATGGCGCCGGTTGAACAGGCCCGTAAGCATGTCGTGCTGCGCCAGGTACTGCAATTCGGCATTGCGTGCGCTCAACTGGCGCTGCAACAGGGTAGCCTTCACGTACTGCTGCCACACCGTCCACGACGCCACCGCCGACATCACCGGCACCGACATGCTGAGCAACCGCACGCCGTCGAGCTGCACGGCATCGAGCCCGAGCCGCCTGAGTGCATGGTCAAAAAAGGCGTACACCACAAAAAAGAGCGGAAGATAAATTTCGGGCCGGATCAGGGACACCACGCTGATCACGATGGAGGCCAGCAAATAGGTGGCAATACCCGCACCGGCGCCAACCCGCAGATCGGCCAGGGTCAACACCGCGCCCAGCACCAGATAGCCGCCGGTCAGCGCCATCTGCAGGGCGTAAGCCAGCGCCTTGGCCGGGCGATTGGCCGGAACGTACAAGATGATGAAGGTGCCAATAATCATCAGCACCATGGCCATGACTTCGTGGCTGAGGGAAATGGTGCGCGACCACGTAGTCCAGGCCTCTTGCCCCGCGTGAATGCGGTACTGACCAAACTCCCAGGCAAAAAACATGTGCAAGGGAATCATCACCCAGATGGCCCAGCGAAAGCGGTTCAATGACTCCATGGTGGCGTCGTTTTGCACGGCGCCATAGTCGCGTACCAGGCCCGTGGCCCACCCGGCCAAAGCCTGTGTCCAGCCGCTGTTCACGCCCCGTACTCCCAGTGCGGCCATGCGGGAGCGGCACACCTGGTCCGGGCGGTGCAGGTTTTCACGCGCCAGCCGTCCCGGCCAAGGTTTTCCGTACCCGGCGCACTTTGTCCAGGCTCACCGCGACCTGTATGTTTTCAAAACTCACCGGGGTCTGGATGGAAAACTCCACCTTGCGCGTATCCCTGACGGCGTACCGGCTCAGCGGCAAGCCATCCTTGTCCAGAATGCCAATGACCCAGGGTGTATTGGCCCGTTCGCCGCGCTGCACCGACACGGCCGTTTCTCCGTTGAGCAACAGCACATAACTACCCGGCGGGTAAAACCCCACCGCCTGCGCCATGGCCGACGCCAGACCCAACCCGTCTTCCTGCGCGCCCAGGACCATGGATTTGACGGCCTTGATCGGCGCCTGTGAGACGCGGGTTTTGCGCGCCGCAGTTTTGGCCACAAAGCTGTCAGCCAGGTGAATGATGCGCCGGGCGATGTCCGTAGCTGGCAAGGCATCGGCCGCCAGTGGCGCATGGTGGTGGCGCACGATGTCCAGCCAGTCCAGATCATCCACCCCCAGCGCGCCCAGCATATCGGCGCCAATGCGCGGGTGGTCCTGTATCAGGGTGCGCTGCCAATCGGTAGGCGCGCCCTGCTGGCGGGCCAGACTGTCCTGGTCGCGCGCCATACCCACGTTCATGGTGAGGGCGGCGTTGAACAGGGAACTGCGCAGGGTTGCATCCAGGTTCAGTTTCTGCGCCGTCAGCTCACACACTACCGCGCACAGCAAAGCGTGTGTGGCGCTGTAACCCAGGCTGTCATCGGCCAGGGCTTGGAACAGGCAAAACAGGCTGTCGTCGGGGTCTTGCTGCAGCAAGGCCAGTGCCTTGTCACGGATACCGGCGAGGCGGTGCAGCGGTTGCACGGCCAGCCCGCCCTGGTACAGGATGCCACGCAGCATTTCCTGCAAATCCAGCCAGCCCCCCACCACCCGGGTGCCTACAACGTAGTCACTTTCGCGGATTTCGCTGGGCATGGGGGCGCGGGCAATGTCGCGCACGTCCACCCCGTCACGCAACATGGCATGCACCATGCGTTCGTAACTGCGTTGCCAGGCCATGCCGTCGCCGGGTGTGGTCGAGGCGTTGTGGGCGTGCAGCTTGGCACGGTGGTCTTCCGAAACAACCGGCTGCCCCTTGCGCAGCAGCAACTGCCCGGTGGCGCTCCACACATCCACCGGCAGGGGTTTGCCCACCTCCAGCATGGCAACCGGAATCGGTACATATTTCATCATTCAGAAACCTCCACCGGCACCCGTTGCGCCAACGCACACATCAATTCATACCCGACCGTGCCGGCCATGGCCGCGACTGCATCGATCGGCAGCACCGCGCCATTGGCCGCCCGCCCCCACAATGTGGCGGTACTGCCCATGCCGGCCTGCGGTACATCGCTCAGGTCCACCGCAATCATGTCCATGCTGACACGCCCCAGTGTGCGGGTGGGCACACCATCGACCAGAACCGGCGTTCCAGTCGGGCAACTGCGGGGATACCCATCCGCATAGCCGCAGGCTACCACACCGATACGCATCGGTTGGTCGGCCACAAACGTGGAGCCATAACCGACACTTCCGCCCGTCTGTATTGCCTGAATAGCTATTATTTTCGCAGCAAGTGTCATGGTCGGCTGCAAATCCCAGTGGGCGGCAGTGTGCTGGGGATAGTCGGGCGCACTGCCATACAGGGCAATGCCAGGGCGCACCCAGTCCGACACCACCAGGGTTTGCGGGTCGGTGGCCGCGGCCATGGGATCGACCGCGTGGCGCAACAAGGCGGCGCTGTTGCACAGCGAACGTTCGCCCGGCAGGTCGCGCGTAATGGCAGCAAAGCGCGCCATTTGCTGCGCCACGCCCCGGGGACCATCGGCATCACTGAAGTGGGTCATCAGCGATATTTCGTCCACCTGGGGCAGCGCGTTGAGCCGCGTCCAGGCCGAGCGGTAACGCTCCGGCGCAAAACCCAGGCGGTTCATGCCCGAATTCATTTTGAGGAACACGCGCTGGGGCACATTGGTTTTGTGCGCGGCCAGCATGTCAATCTGCTCGGTGCAGTGCACGGTGTGCCACAACTCCAGGCGCGAACACAGTTCCAGATCGCGCAACGCAAACACCCCTTCGAGCAGCAATATGGGCCCGCGCCAGCCCAGCTGGCGCACCCGTTGGGCCTCGTCGAGGTCCAGCAAGGCAAAGCCGTCCGCAGCGCGAAAACCCTCAAACACCCGCTCGATGCCGTGGCCATAGGCATTCGCTTTGACCACCGCCCATACCCGTGCATCACCACCGGCGCGGCGGGCGCGCTCCAGGTTGTGGCGCAGGGCGGCGGTATGAATGGTGGCAAGGATGGGGCGCGGCATGGAGCAAGTGGGGGGTGAAACTGGAGCGTAGATTCTGACACCGCCGGGCATGCTATAACCCACCGCTATATGGAGACACACCACAACATTGGGTGCACCGGCCAGTCCCGTGCACACGCGCCCCACGCATGAAACGCGGCTTTTACACCATCATGTCGGCGCAGTTTTTCAGCTCGCTGGCGGACAACGCCCTGTTTGTCGGGGCCGTCCAACTGCTGCGAACCAGTGGCGCACCCGAGTGGCAGCAAGCCGCGTTGGTACCCATGTTTGCGCTGTTTTATGTGGTTTTGGCTCCGTTTGTAGGGGCCTTTGCCGACTCCATGCCCAAGGGCAAAGTGATGCTGTACAGCAACGGCATCAAGATCGTGGGTTGCCTGATGATGCTGTTTGGTACCCATCCGCTGATGGCCTATGCCATTGTGGGCCTGGGTGCGGCCGCCTACTCACCGGCCAAATACGGCATCCTGACCGAGCTGTTACCGGCCTCGCAACTGGTCAAGGCCAATGGCTGGATTGAGGGCCTGACCATTGCCTCCATCATCCTGGGGGTGTTATTGGGCGGGCAACTGGTCAGCCATGCCATGGCGTCGCCACTGCTGGCGCTGGACATTCCGCTGATCGATACCGGCATCGACACCGCACCCGAAGCGGCCATCAGCGTGCTGATTTTTGTCTACGTGCTGGCGGCTTGGTTCAACACCCGTATTCCGCTGACCGGCGTGCCCATGCGGGCGCTGCCCACCAATCTGGTGACTTTGCTGCCCGATTTCTGGCACTGCAATATGCGCCTGTGGCGTGACCGGCTGGGCCAGATTTCGCTGGGCACCACCACCCTTTTCTGGGGCGTGAGTGGCAACCTGCGCTACATCGTGCTGGCCTGGGCAGCAGCGGCGCTGGGCTATACCGTGACGCAGGCCTCGGCCCTGGTGGGTGTGGTGGCCATTGGCACCGCAGCCGGTGCGGTGGCCGCATCGATGCGCATGCGGCTGGAACACGCCATCCATGTGCTGCCGCTGGGCATTGGCATGGGTTTGCTGGTCATCTTGCTCAACTTCATCACCAACGTGTGGGTGGCAGCGCCGTTTCTGATCCTGCTGGGAGGCCTGGGCGGATTTCTGGTGGTGCCCATGAATGCGCTGCTGCAGCACCGGGGCCACAACCTGATGGGCGCCGGGCGCTCCATTGCGGTGCAAAACTTCAACGAACAAGCCTGCATTCTGGGCCTGGGGTTCTTCTATAGCTTCTCCACCGGCATGGGCTTGTCGGCGTTTGGTGCCATTACCGTATTTGGCATGGTGGTGGCAGGGTTCATGTGGATTATCAAACGCTGGCACGCACGCAACTGCCGCGAGCACGGTGCCGAAGTGCAGCATTTGCTCGACATCGCCCGCAACGACAACCTGCATGGCTAGCGCACTGGCGGCGCTGGCGCTGCTGGGCAATGCCTTTACCTGGGGCGTTTCGTGGTGGCCGTTTCGCCAGTTGCAGGATCTGGGTGTACACCCCTTGTGGTCTACCGCGCTGATTTACACCTTTGCAGTGCTGGTCTTGCTGGCGGTGCGCCCAAACGCCTGGCGCGCCTTTGGGCACCAACCCGGATTGTGGATTTTGCTGCTGGCTTCGGGCCTGACCAACGTGGGCTTCAACTGGGCCGTGACCGTGGGCGACGTGGTGCGTGCCGTGTTGCTGTTCTACCTGATGCCGGCTTGGGTGGTGCTGCTGGCCTGGCCCTTGTTGGGTGAAAAGCCCGGCGCGGCTGCACTGGCCCGCCTGGCGCTGGCACTGACCGGGGTGGTGATTGTTCTCAAGTCCCCACAGTCGCCCTGGCCGTGGCCCAGCACCATGGCCGACGGCCTGGCCTTGATGGGCGGCTTTTGTTTTGCCCTGACCAACATCATGCTGCGCCGCCTGCACCAGCAAGCCACCAGTTCCAGCATGCTGGCCATGTTTGCCGGCGGTTCCCTCCTGGCCAGCCTGACCGCGTTGTTGGGTGCACAAGCCGCAATGGTGCCCGCACTGCCACCGGTGCAGGGCGCATGGCCCCTGTGGGTGGGTGCCATGAGTCTGATGTTTCTGGCCGGCAATATGGGCCTGCAATACGGCGCGGCACGCCTGAGCGCCAACACCACGTCGGTCATCATGCTGTCCGAAGTGGTGTTTGCCAGCGCCTCGGCCGCCTGGCTGGGGGCCGGAGAACTCGGCACCCGCACCCTGCTAGGTGGTGCATTGGTGGTACTGGCTGCCCTGCTGGCGGCGGTACCGTTCAAGACGCAGCACACCCCACCCCATTAGCCCGGGCTGGCGCGACCGCTCTGGCGTGTCTTGCTGTGCAGCGCGGCAGACCCGCCGGAACCTCCCCGCGACGGGGTAGTGCATCGCCGCAGAAAAAGCATGCGCCCACAGGTGTTTTTCGTTCGCTGCTATGGTGCGCAGCGTTGACCCCGTTTCATTCACCCTCACCTTCATCACCTTTATCCATGACCACCATTTACGATTTTGAAGCCCTCTCCACCACCGGCAAACCCGTTGCCCTGAAACAATACGCGGGCAAACCGATGCTGATTGTCAACACCGCCAGTGCCTGCGGTTTCACGCCCCAGTTTGCGGGCCTGGAAGAACTGCACAAAGCCTATGGCGCCAAGGGCCTGGTGGTGCTGGGGTTCCCCTGCAACCAGTTTGGTGCGCAGGACAAGGGCAGCAACGACGAAATTGCGTCGTTTTGCCAGCTAAATTACGGTGTGAGCTTTCCGATGATGGCCAAGATTGACGTCAATGGGGGCGATGCACACCCGCTGTACCAATGGCTCTGCAAAGAGGCCCCCGGCCTGCTGGGCACCAAGGCCATCAAATGGAACTTCACCAAATTTCTGGTCGGGCGCGACGGCCAGGTCATCCGGCGTTATGCACCCACCGATACGCCACAAAGCCTGGCCAAAGACATTGAGGCCGTGCTGGCGACATAAGCCCGGAAAGACCCGGTTTTCAGGCCTTTCTGCGGGCAATGCCGCATGGCCCGGATCCTATAGTTTCCTGCAGACGCAAACACCACGTTTTGCGCCGGACGCTGGAGCCCACCATGTACACGCAAACCGACGAACCCGCAGGCGCATCCCACGCCTATGCCACATGGGACACCGACTGCGCTGCCGACGTCCTGATTGAAGTGGATTTCAAATGGCTGATGGCGGGCCAAGGCCGCTGGATCGACCCGGTGCGCCTGCGCGCCGACCCCCTGTATGCCCAGCACTGCCTGGAAACGGCCAGCCACTCGCCGTGTGACGCCCTGCGCCGTTGTGCGCACCACCTGCAGGTGGCACTGGGCAACCCGTAGCGCCGGTTGGCCGGGCGCGCACGTCACACGGCAGGGTGTATCCCCAGGCGCTGCAGCCAGTCGTTGACATGGGACTGGGCGGCCGCAAAGTCCATATTGCCAATCTGGCCCTGCAGGGTTTCCAGGGTCTCTGACCATGGGGACTGCGCCAGCGTCTGCCCCAACTGCGCGGCCACGCCAATGGCTTCCAGATTGGCAGCACCCAACAAAGGTGCCAGCCGCTGCAGCCCTTGCAACAAGGCCGCGTGCTCAGCCGGTGTAGCCTCGCGCTGCACCCGCGGCTGGGCAACCGCCCGGCTTGAGAAATAGGTCTGCAGATCGGCACACAAGGCCTGCAGAGCGGCTTGTACGGGCGCCAGCGCCGCCTGCACTGCTGCACCGTCGTGCTGGAGAACGGCCGTTTCCAACGCGGCTGCGTGCCGGGACAAGGTGTATGCCCCCAACGTCGCCGCGGTACCCTTGACCGTGTGGGCCATGCGGCGGGCGTCGTCGGCCTCGCCCTGTGCCCAGGCACTGGCAATATGGTCAGCCTCCTGGGCATGCAGTTGCAGAAAGTTCTGCAACAGTTTGCGGTACAAATCCACCGATCCGCCGACCTGCATCAGCCCCCGCTGGGTGTCGAGTTCTGCACTGGCGGGAAGATCGCCCGTGTGGCCGGCGTCGGCGCTGTCCGGGGGCACCACCGCCGGTGCCGGTGTCGGTGGCGTGGACCGCGTCCGGACCGCCCCAGGCGCAGGCGGCGCAATCCAGCGCAGCAGGGTGTCGGTGAGTTGGTTCTGGTCGATGGGTTTGGTAATGTGGTCGTTCATGCCGGCATCCAGGCTGTTTTGGTGGTCGGTGACCATGGCGTTGGCGGTCATGGCAACAATCGGCAAGTCCCCAAACCCGGGCGTTGCGCGGATGGTGCGCGCGGCGGTCAAACCGTCCATTACCGGCATCTGAATGTCCATCAACACCAGCGCATAGTGCCCCTGGAGCGCCATATCGACACCTTCGGCACCGTTGCTGGCAATATCAACCTGCACGCCATTGATTTCGAGAAAATTGCGTGCCACCAGCTGGTTAATGGCGTTGTCTTCCACCAGCAGCACCCGCGCCCCGGCAATGCCATCGGTTTTGCGCCGGCCCTGCGTGTCACTGGCGTCCAGCACCCTGCGCTCCACGCGCCGCGGCGCCTCGCCGTTGACCCCCAGGTCCACTTCAAAATAAAACTGGCTGCCTTGCTGCGGCGCGCTCTCCACCCATACGCGCCCGTGCATCAACTCCACCAGTTGCCTGGTAATGGCCAGCCCCAGGCCGGTGCCGCCAAAGCGGCGGGTCACCGAGCCATCGGCCTGGTGGAACAGCTGGAACAGGCCCTGCTGCTCTTGCTCGGTCATGCCAATGCCGCTGTCTTGCACACAAAAGCGCAGGCGCACCTGGTCCGCCTGGCGCTGCACCAGCGTCACCGAAACGGCCACCTCACCCTGCGCGGTAAATTTGATGGCGTTGCCCACCAGATTGAGCAGGACCTGCCCCAGGCGCATCGGGTCACCCAGCAGTTGCGTGGGCACGTCGTCCGCCAGTGACTGCACCAGCGACAGGCCTTTTTCATCGGCCTTCAAACTCACCACATTGAACAGGTTCTCCAGCACCCGTTTCAGGTCCAGTTCAATGGTTTCCAGCGTGAGTTTGCCGGCCTCGATTTTGGAAAAATCAAGAATGTCGTTGATGATGCCCAGCAGGGCCTGCGCCGAGCCCAGCACTTTTTGCAGGTAATCGCGCTGCAGGTCCGACAACTCGGTACGCAGGGTCAGTTGCGACAGGCCAATCACCGCGTTCATGGGGGTGCGAATTTCGTGGCTCATGCGGGCCAAGAACTCGCCCTTGGCTTTGTTGGCCGCTTCCAGATCCTGCGTACGCTCGGCCACCTTGCGCTCCAGATTGGCATTGTGGTCGGCAATGCGCTTCTGGTCCTCGCCCACCTGCTGCATCAGGCGGTTGAAACCGGCCTGCAGGGTGGCAATTTCGCTGACATCGGTGCGCTTGAGGTGAATGACATCCTGCACCGACGCGCTCCCCAAGGCATTGACCTGCCGGGAAAAGTCCAGCAGCGGGCGCACCACCAGCCAATTGACCAGCAACCACACCACCACGCCCATGGCCAGCATCAAGGCCAGCCCAACCTGAAAGATGGACCACACCACGCCCCGCAAGCGCCCCCACAGCCGGTCTTCATTGGAGGCAATTTCCAGCGTGCCAATCACGCGCGATTTACCCGTGCGGTCGACCACCACCAAGGGGGTCTCAACCCGCAATTGGGCGGACGGCTTGGCACCGTCGGGCGAGCGCCAGTCAAAGCCCTGGCTGCCCGTGGCGCCCCGGATTTGCACCAACACCACATCGCTTTGCAGCCCGATGCCGCTGACCATGGACTGCAACGACGACTCCTGAAACTCCCACATCGCCGCCGCCGCGCCCGGGCCAAAAGTGGTTGCCATGGTTTTCAGATCGGCCACCAAGCGATCGCGGTGGTTGCGGTACTCGGCAAACAGCTGTACCCCAAATATCAGAATGCCCAGCAACACATAGGCGCCCACCAGCTTGCGCAGAAAAATCTGTGCCAACGGTCTACGCAACGGCGCCGCAACGGCGTTCGGGTGCAGGGATGGGGATGTCACGGGGGCCTAAAAATCAAGCAAAGCCGCAGCTTCATCGGCAGGCAGGTAGCGGTTGTAGATGCGTTTGAGGGTGCCATCGGTGCGCAAACCGGTTACCAGCGCCTGCCACTGGCGCGCGTCCGCTTCACTGAAGCGGGATTTGGCCAAAATCAGGCCGTGCGCGACTCCCTTTTCAGACGGCGTCCAGTCCTGCACCACCACCTGCCCTTGCAGCCCCAAATCCTGCAGGTATTTGCGGTACACCGGTGGCTGCGAAAACAGCGCGTCGATTCGGCCCTCTTTGAGCTTTTTGAACAGGGTTTGCGCGTTGGCACTATCCTGCACCCGCTGGGCGGCACGCAATGCGTCGAGCCATTGGTCTTGCTCCACACCGTGCTTGAATGCCCGCACAGCACCAAACTGCAACCGGGGTTGTTGCAAAAAACTGGCGGCAGTTTGCACCTGGCGGGCAATGTCTGTACGCACCACCGCGTAGTTTTTCATGCGCAGGTAATGGGCAAACCAGGCAAATTTGTTCCGTTCCGGGTTCTCAATGCCAGAGACACTCATGTCCAAGTCCCCCGAGGCCAAATCGGCCCAAATGCGCGCCCGTGCCATCTCCTGCACATCAAAGCGGCAACCGCTGCGCTGCATCAGTTCGTCGGCCACATCCTTGTCAATGCCCAGCGCCTGCTGCTTATCCTGGTAATACAGGTTGCCATATTCATAAAACGCAAGGCGAATGGGCTTGTCACCACAGTTGATGCCTACGGCCTGGGCGGCCATGCTGGCGCACAGCCACCCACCGGCCAACGCCATCAGGGCCAGAAAACGTAAAAAGCGTGTGAGGTGTGTCATGGTGGGCACGGGGCAATGGCCCCTTGGCGGGGTCGGCTGCCATACTAACCGAGGCACTTGCCATGGCGCAATCGGTGCCTGCCCCTGCGTACTGGGCGGGAAGTCTTGTTTCCATGGTCACCAAGTGACAGGGCGCAAAAATACTGTCGAGCCGCTGCATCCCCAGCGGGAATATCTTCAAGTATTTGCGCAACGTCCGCCTCCAGGCGGGCGTTGTTGGCGCTACTTATCAAAGTCGGTGCAGGGTGTCATTCGTTCATCAAGGCCATTGCTGACGTGCATGCGCGACAAGCAACACCGTTACTATCTTGTCGCTTTCTTCCAGAATCACGATGTAATTCGGGTGCGCGACCAGCTCGAACGTGCCCTTAACGCGGCCAATCTTGCGCGGAAAGTTGGGGTCAGAAAGCTGACTCACCTGGTCATCGATGTTGATGCGCAGCCTGGCTGCGGCCCTGGGATTGTCTTTGGCCACTTGGGCGGACAGATCCCGCAAACTTTGGCGATAGGACGTTAGGCGAACGACCTTTTTCACGCGCCGCTTGCCTCACGCTCCCACTGGGCGCGCTCAGCAGCCCATTGCGCATCCGAAATGGGCTTGTTGCTGCCGTCAACCAGGCCAGCCCTGGCCGTTTTAACCTTGTCTTCCAGCCAGTCACGGTAGGCTACGGCCGCGTGCGCGTCCTTCATGCGCTGGGCGGCATCGGTGCGCTTGCGGTCGGATGCCGGAACCACCGGCGCGTAACCGGTGGCGTCTACCTGGTACTTGGCAATGCCTATGCTCTTGAGGTAATCCACCAGGGTTTCAAACCTGCGGTAGTTGCGGATCGCGCCGCGCCTGGCCGCAAGGACGCGCTCGGTCAAGCCGTATTGAAAGACAACGCCCCAACCACCTGGCTGGCCCACGATGCTGGCACCACGGATAGCGCCAGCTTCTACTAAATGCTCCAAGGTAGTCCGGTCGATGGTGTCAGTGGTTGTAGCCATTTTTACGTTTTCCTGTCGGATATTAATAGATTCATTGTACAAAAATAATAGAATCAGGCAAAAATTACTATGCAAAAAGTGCGAACATCTTCGCATGGCGCCCACGCGTATGCAGTACAGGGGCCAGCTCGGGCATGGCGCACGTAGCTACCGGTGTTGTTGTTGATGGTGCTGTCGGCGAGGTGGGCACGGTCTATGTGGCCCGCTGCGGCCCCACTGGCAACCGGGATTACCCTTACCGGGCGCCTGAACAAGGCCAAAAGTTATGGGTCAAATATGCCATTTCCGCACGCCGGACGTGCGCAAGCAGCTAAGAAAAATGTAGCGAATGTACATACCCATCAACAAGGGGACGACACACCCTGTCGGGCAACGCCCGCACAATGCGGCTCTTGCACCAGCACAACGGGAAATACCATGCCCATTCGCCCCCGCCCCATCACCTACCACTGCCCGAAATGCCAGTGGTCCAAAACCATACAGCCGCGCAGCGATGCGCTCATGCCCGGCGATCGGGTAGACACGTGCCCCCGGTGTGGTCATACCGACCTGGAAGAAACCACCCAGAATCGCCCTGCATCATTGCTTGAAAAAATTCGCGCGGCTTTCACGCAATAACTACTTTGGATACATGGCCCTGGAAAATGCAGAAGGCCGCTGCAGCCTGTCCACAGCACCTTGGTCTTTTTGGATTTTCCCGCCCCTGCGTGGCTTTTGCCTTGACATCGCCCATCTAGTACCCATAATTTTGGGTATTAATGGAGAGTTCAATGACGACCGCCAAAATCAACTTTGAGATGGACAGCGATGTGCTGGCTAACGCCCCAGCGTTTGCAGCAAGGCACCGGATTTCGCTCAACAAGCTGGTTACCACCTACTTTGCATCCCTTGGCAGAGCAAGCTCCGACCCCATGCCCGTTGGCGGCCCCCTGACAACCTTGCTGGAGGTCTCCACCGGAAAGCTCTGCATTGCTGATGCCGCGCGGGAATTGGGCCTTGTCGATGGTGGCCATGTCCTCGCGCTAATGCGGCAGAACAATATCCCCATCACTCTTGGCGGACAAACGAATCACTTTGTAAAGACACAGGCCGAAGCGACGTTGGATGCCATGCGGTCTTGCATGCTGCCCATGCCCAGCCGCTCTAGCAGCGAAAAGAAGAAGCGGGCCAAGGCTGCCCAATGACCCCAACGGTCGTTATTCCAGACTCTGGCCCCCTCTATTCTTTGGCTGCAGGCGATTTGTTGGGAATATTGGAGAGATTTCCGTTAAGGATCACTGATGTCGTCAAGCAAGAGACGATTGACAAGGGGTGCCTTGCGGGATGCTCACCCGAGGCCCAGCGCCTTCTTCAGTTCTACAACCGCCATGCCCGGCATATCCGGGTTGTTCCGACACAGGTCGGCGCGCAACTGGAAAGCAGTCGACAAGGCAATCCAAACTTCAATCAGCCCAGGGATTTGGGCGAACTATCCATCCAGAGCCACTTGATTCAAATCCACGCTCTCAACGAGCCCATCCTGCCCATGGTGTTGTTCGAAGACAGCTGGTTTTTTGAAAATCGCGCGGGCCTGCCCAAGTCGTGCATTCTCATCAGCACAGAGATGTTTCTTCGCAATGCGGAGAAATTGCAGATCATTCACTCTGCGCAAAAGGCCCGCCAAGCGATCCATACAGCCAGGCCAAACGCTTCGCTTTTTTGCTGCAACATTGACCTCAGACAAAGCCTTTGACGGGATCAAAGCACCACACTGCCAAACACGGTGGTCTGAATGGGGCGCCATGCTAATGGCGTTTGCCCCTGCGCCCCACAGCGACAACACCTGTCGCTGTGGGGCGCAACAATCACCCCCAACCCCAGCCCACCACCCCACCATGCCACACCGCAACAGCAACGAACGTGAAACACTGGCCCTGCGCCTGGTAGCCATATTGCGCAAGCTCAATGACGGCAAAAAGCTCTGCCCTCGCGAGCTGGCCGACGAGCTGGGCACCAACATCCGCACCATCCAGCGCGACCTCAACGACCGCTTTGGGTTTCTGGGGCTGGAAAAGGTGGATGGCCGCTATAGCCTCCCCACCCGCCACCTGGGCCGCCTCACTACCGAAGACATGAACCAGTTTGCAGCACTGGCTGGCGTGCGTGGCCTCTTTCCCACACTGAACGACCGGTTCTATGCCGAACTGTTCCAGACCCGCACCCAAACCACCTGGCTGGTCAAAGGCGCGGAATATGAGCCGCTCAATGCCAGCAAAACCATCCTCTTCCAGCAGCTGGAAGACGCCATACGCCAGCGCCAGGCCATTGACTACAGCTACGACAAGCCCGACGGCACCAAAACCTACCAGGGCGTACACCCCTACAAACTGGTCAACCACGACGGCATTTGGTACCTGGCCGCCAAAGACAGCGGCGCGCTCAAATCATTCACGCTGGTCAAAATGGACCGGCTGCAGCTGCAAAACAGCCACTTCACCCCTGACCCTGAGGTGGAGCGCACCCTGCAGCAGGAAGACGACGTTTGGCTCAAAGAAAAAAAGCAGGAAATCGTGCTGAAAGTCACCGGGCTGGCCGCCACCTACTTTCGCCGCCGCAAGCACGTACCCCAGCAGGAAATAAGCAAAGAGATGGAAGACGGCGGGCTCATCGTGTCTTGCCGCGTGGCGCACGAAGACCAGATTTTCCGCACCGTGCGCCAGTGGTTGCCCCACATCCGCATCATCAGCCCCGAAGGCCTGCAAACCAAGCTGGAGCGTGAACTGCTGCAGTACGTGGAACAGCGCTAATCCAAGCACCCAGACGAAGGACAAAACATGATTGCCGCAATAGTCGCCTTGGCAGGGTTTTTACTTCTGTTGGTCGGCACGGTTGCCTACCACACTGCCATGACTACCGCATTTGTGCTGGCGGCGCTGTGGTACTGGGGTATCTACCACCTAGCCTTGTGGATATTGGGCCGCCAGAATGACGGCTGGGCCCTGCTGATCGCCGCCGTGGTGGGTACCGGCTTGCTGGTGGCGGGGGTGGTGGATTACTTTTGGGGTGGAAAAAAATCAAATATTCGGGAGTCGATGGATGGGTAGACAGCCACTTGCGGGCTGTTGGCTCGCAATGAAATACGATCACCACGCATTAGTTAGGCCAAGATGTCCAGCGCCCATCCCCTAACTTTTTTTCAATCTGGCGCGGCGGAGATCGAAATGTTTAAGTTCAAAGTGAAATACACCGACAAGGATGGCAATCCTGTTGAGATTGAAATTTCTGTAGGTATGTCTTCTCTTAGTAATGCCGCAGCGGCTTCAAAAATAGGCATCCCTGTTTCAAAAATAATTTCCATCAAAAAAGTATAGGAGAGAGAAATGGGATTTTGGGAAACTGTGGGCGGCCTTGCCAAGGGAGCTGTCGCTAACATGGAAAAAACACAGGCTGAAGCTAATGCTTTAGCAGAAGAATATCGCAACGAAGATGACGATTTTTTGAAAAGAAAATTAAAATCCGGCAACATTGCGCAAAAATTTGCTGCCACTAAGGTTCTCAAAGAAAGGGGTTATGGCTCACAGTCTTAGTGATGCAGAAAAAACAACCTCCCCGGCAAAGCCGGGGATTTTCAAAATTGCGAGCCACTCAAAGCGGTTTAACACTATCGCTCACGATTAGCGTTTATCTGCCGCGAAAGATGCTATGGATCGTTTCAGCATCGCAGCGCGAGAGATAGACGCTATTCGCTAGATAACGAATTCAGATTAAAATCGCAAAGATGGATGTAAAATGAACGAACAAATGTTGTTTTATCTAATGATAGTATTTGGCGCGGTGTCCGCACTTGCTTCTTGTATGGCATGTATGCTCGTCATTCGCAATAAAGCAGATATTGAAAAAAACACAAAAAAACTCAACGATATTCGTGATTTGATATCACATAAGCCTTTGCCCGCCATTGAAGATAGTCATTACCAGACAACTACCAGCAAGAAAAGCTCGCAAATCGAAAGGCTTGAGCCAAAGAAACTTTTCTACTGCACACCTGATAATAAGCCAATACTTAGCATTGGCGAACTTGACCAAGGTCGGCTCAGGCGAAGTAAGCGTCGCTCAATCGATATAAATACATCTAAGCTTATTCAAATTCAGGGAGTATTGCAAGCTGCACCAAGTCTGTTGACGCACGCTGCAATTGCTTCCGGGAATTACATGGAAGTAATAGTCAACGGTCCACTTGCGGCTGCAAGAACTGGCGATGCCTTACGGCCGATTGTGCAAGGCGCTGATGGCAAAATCATAGAGATGAAGCTAAAATCGCCCGTTGCCTTGAATCGACTTGGCAATGTGGCTGTTTTATGGTCAATTGCATCAGTAATAGTTGCGCAAAAGCATTTATCCGACATGAAGGATGAACTGCGTGTAATCAAAGACTGCTTGAATGAAATAAGAAATTTTCTAAAAACTGAACGCGAGTCGGTTATCACTGGTGCCTTGTCTTATCTGCAAGACCAAGCTTATCCAACCGTAATGAGCGGTGAGTTTCCTGCGGCAGTTCGGATGGAGTTGGAAAGTATTGAGCGAAAATTGATTGAGGTACAAAATCACCTACACATGGAACTGCGCTCCACTGTGGAAGAAATAGAAAGCGTTAAAGATGTTGATACGTTCGGAACGTCTAAAACGTTCGCCACCATTGACGAGAAAGTTAACAGCTGGCATGAAAGCTGTAAACAATATGCTCTAGCAGCACGTACACGAGCCGCTTGCTGGCAGGTGTTATCGGCTTTCCCTGAAGATGATGCACTTAAGAACAATCGACAACGAGCGATAGTTAACTCAATTGCAGGAGACATTGTAGGTCTTGCTGAAAGCGGTGTTGATAAATTAAGAAATCGGTTAGAAAAGGTTGACTCAAAATTTAAAAACGATAGTGATATTCAAATTCAGAGAGCAAATATTCACAAAAAAGGAAATGACGCTAAGCAGGTATTTTTAGAGAATCTAAGTGGCATAGCTACTCACATAAATTTCGTTTCCGAACAATATCAGGCGTTTAATAAGCCAATTTGCATGGCGGTGAAATTGGAAAATGGAAGAATAACTGAGGCAATCGAATTGTTACCAGCGTAAAAAAACGACTAACCGCAGAAGGACTTGCAGAATTCAAAATTGCGGGAGGCTGGAATTCCTTCAGTGCTCTAATTTTGCGATCTCAAGCCTGTGGCATGAGTGAGCAACCATGACACCTACATACCCCAAAGCGAAGCAAGCGGAGCAGCCCAGAGTTTTTCACCCAGTGGCAGGGTTTCGTCTCCGTCGTACAGCAACATTCCCATCTGGAATTGGCTGCCGGCCAAGGTCGCTAGTTTTTTTAACCCCTGTAGATCGCTACCCTTGACCGTGGCAGAGGCTTTGACTTCAACGCCGACCAATTGCCCCGCTGCGTTTTCAATGACCACATCAACCTCAACTTTGTCTGCATCGCGGTAGTACATCAGCGAGTAGTCCCCTGCGGCGGTGGTCGTCGCTTTGAGCAGTTCGCCATAAACAAACGATTCCAGCACGTTGCCAAACCGGGTGCGGCTCTGCAGAACCTCTTCTGCGCTCAGCTCCAGCAGTGTTGCCAGCAAGCCGGAGTCTATGAACTGCAACTTGGGTGTTTTGACGACTCGGCTGAGTCTGTTTCGGGCCCAAACGTCCACCCGCCTGAGCAGGTACATCTGCTCCAGCACACCGATGTACTTTGCGGCGGTTTTGCTGTCCAGACCCACTTCGCCACCCAACTGGGTGTAGTTGCACATTTGCCCTGCCGTTTGTGCCAGGGCGCGCAAAAAGCGCGGCAGTTGATCCAGCTTCTCAATGCTGGCAACGTCGCGCACATCGCGCTGGATGAGGGCGTCGATGTATTGCCGCGCCCAGGCGATACGCCGCCTTGGCGTGGGCCTGGAAATGGCTTCGGGGTAACCGCCGCGCAACACCCGCTCGATCAAGTTGCTTCCCAGGGCTTTCGTGCCCGGCTGTGGAATCCGCCCTGAGAACACGCTGTCGAGCCAATTGGCAGACTGCCCCTCGATTTCGCTTTGTGACAACGGTAGGAGCAGCAAGGTTTCCATGCGCCCGGCCAAGGAGTCTGCGACCGTTGGCAGGGCCATCAAATTGGCCGAACCCGTCAGCAAAAAACGCCCCGCGCGCCGGTCTTCGTCAACGCTTTTCTTGATGGCGAGCAACAAAGCCGGAGCCCGCTGTATTTCGTCTATGACGGCGCGGTCCAAACTGCGGATCAGGCCAACGGGGTCGTCCCGTGCGGACATGAAAGTAAGCTCGTCGTCCAGCGTCAGATAGCGTGCCCCGGTGCCGGAAATCTGTCGAACCAATGTTGTTTTACCGGCCTGACGTGGCCCCGCCAGCAAGACCACTGGCGTGTCTTCCATGGCTTCGGCAATACGTGACCGGATTCGGCGCGGGTAAAGTAGCTGCTCTGTCATGCGCTTCATCGTAGCGTAAATTCCGGAATTTATTTGCGTAAATTTCGGAAAATATCATTCGAAATAATGGAACAAAGCACAATTACTGCCCGCTTTTCGGATGCTGGCGCACCCTTCCTTACTTCCACCCCAGCATACGGTCAATCCGCCCCGCCACGTCTACCAGCGGTTTGAAGATGCCATCCACCCCGGCCATGATGCCCATGTAGCCGTCTTCCAGCAGTTTGATGCCCTGGTGCCGCACGCTGCACTGCGGCCCGTAGGCGGCACGCGCCCAATCGCGGCCAATGCAGAGTTGGTCGCCCAGGCTGTCCAGCACCTCAATGTTCGCGCTGTACTGCACGTGCTGGTGCAGGCCGGTGAGGAAACCGCCAGCGATTTCCAGGTCATCTATTTCCAGCACGGTGGGGACAGCAGCATCAAGCTGCAAGTTGGCCAAACGCAGGTTGGATGCATCGACAACGTGGGGCACGGTTTCCGGCCCGCTGTTTTGGGCATGCATGGAGCCGCTTTTTTGCCACGGCAGGCCCTCGATGCGCAGTGTGGGGTGGGCGGCCTTTTGCCACGGCAGGCCGATGATGCAGCGGTGTTTGTTCTGCCGGAAAAATTCTGCAGGCACGTCGTAACTGCCGGGCGCAACGAGCAAGAATTCTGCGGGGCTGTCGATGGCGCCAAAAAAGTCGCGCACCACCAGGGGGCGCTGTGGGCTGTTTGCGTCTGCAAGGCCTTTTTTGACCAGCGCCATTTCGCGTTTGAGCGCATTGCTATTGCGTTCGTTGACCAGACCCGTGAATGCCATGAGTGCATGGTGGGCGCGCTCCATTTCGTCGTAGGTGGCGGGGCGATTGGTGGAGAATGAGGCGATGGTAGTGGTGGTGTGCATGGCAATATCCTTTCAAGATTCAGCAAGGGGCCGGTAGTGCTCCGGCGTTTCAAAATACAGGGCGTAGTCCGACGGTGTACGCCAGGTGCTGGCCATGGCGGCCAGGCATTCGCGGCCCGCGCGGCCGTTGTAGGCATCGCCGTCCACGGACAAGACGTAGCGCCTGACAGAACCATCGGGCTCGGGTGTGCTGTTGCGCATATCCAGCAGAAACAAGTCGTTTTCCTCGTCGTGGTACAGGCGGGCACTGCGCAAGCCGGTTAGCGAATGGTTGGCAGCACAGGAGTCCACCAGGCGCAAGCCGGCATCGTGCAAGTAGCGCTCGTAGCCGTAGCGCTCGATGAGCACGCGGCGCACCTCGGCGTTGGGCGTGGCGGAGATTTCACCCAGCGTGATGCGCTCGGGGTGGGTGACTACGTGCGGTGCCACCACAATGCCGTGCCATGCGTAGAGGTCTTCCACGTCGGACTCCAGCGCTGGGCCGGTGGCGCGGTGGGGCTGAGGGCTGCCGCTGGGCAATGGCGTGGGCATGGCCGGTCACTTCGCCATGCATGAGCACGATGCCCCCACCCTCCAGCGCAACATCGGTGCAACCGGGTGGAATGGCCGAAATGGGGACGAGCAGCACGTCGCCCTGGCGGATGATGGACGGGGTTTCTACGGGTTTGCGGGGCATGGCGGTTCTCCTGAGGATGGACAGGAAGCGAAATTTAGGCCCCGTGGGCGACAGGGTATGTCGCCACCCCATTGCCACCGCATTTTTTGGCCGCCGTGCGCTATCGAATTACATTTGCGATACGATTCAGGCCATGAAAACCGCCACCATTCCCCCCGTACGCATTGACCCCAACTTTCGCAAAGAAATTGAGGAATCACTGGTTGGAGAGGAAAGTCTGGCAGCGCTGGTGGAAACTGCGGTACGCAATGAGGTGGCGCGGCGGCGCATGCAGTCCGAATTTGTGCGCCGCGGAATCACAGCCATTCAAGACACCCTGGCGGCTGGCAATGCCGTTGCCGCCGATGTGGTTCTTGCCAGGCTGGAGGGCAAACTCGCTGCAGCCCGCCAACGCACACGCCCGGCATGAACTACCGGGTGGTATTCAGCCCGCAGGCGGCAGACGATTTGGAACGGCTGTTTGACCACATTCTGGAGCGTGAATTAGCCAGCCCCACCGGGGACTTGGACACCGCCGAACGGGCGATGGCGTCGATCCGGCAAGCCTGCCAGTTGTTAACCCATAGCCCATTCAGTTGCCGCAAAGTGGGACTCAGCAGCTTTGTGCGTGAACTCATCATTTCTTTTGGTGCTTCGGGGTACGTGGCGCTGTTTGAGATCGTGGATGTGCGCACGGTGATCGTCGGTGCCATCCGGCACCAGAACGAAAGCGATTACCACTGACGCCCCAAATCGTATGCATGGACATTGCGACCGTTCTGGGCCCAAGAAGTGAGCCCCGCTGCCTTCACCGCCCGGCGGCGGCCAGGCGGATTTTGAGGTTCAGCTCGGTTTTCGAATCCGCATGGTCCAGCGCAGTTTGCTGGTCGATCAGGCCCTTGTTGTACAGGCCCAGCAGGCACTGGTCGAAGGACTGCATGTCGGGGTCGGCGTTCTTGTCGATGGAGGCCCGGATTTCGTTGATATTGCCCTTGCGGATCAGATCGGAAATGTAGGCAGTGCGCACCATCACCTCGTAGGCCAGCACCATGCTGTCCTGGGTGCCGGTCAGCAGGCGCTGGGCCACCACGGCCTGCAGGTTGAGCGACAGGTCCATCAGCAACTGCGGGTACATGGCTTCGGGGAAAAAGTTCAGAATGCGCTTGATGGCCTGGTTGGCGTTGTTGGCGTGCAGGGTGGAGATACACAGGTGCCCGGTCTCGGCGTAGGAGATGGCGCTTTGCATGGTTTCGCGGTCGCGGATTTCGCCAATCACGATCATGTCGGGCGCCTGGCGCATGGCGTTGCGCAGGGCGTCGCCAAAGCTCATGGTGTCCGTGCCGATTTCGCGCTGGTCCACGGTGGCCTTCTGGTGGCTGATGAAGTATTCGATCGGGTCTTCCAGCGTCAGAATGTGCCCCGCATCGGTGCTGGCGCGGTGGTTAATCATGGACGCCAGCGTGGTGCTTTTGCCCGAGCCGGTGGAGCCCACCACCAGCACCAGGCCGCGCTGCAGCATCGCCAGTTGGCCCACCACGCTGGGCAGCCCCAGCGCCGACAGACTTGGAACCTTGTTGTTGATGAAGCGCCCGACGATGGCCACCTCGCCGCGTTGCTGGTACACATTGACGCGAAAGCGGCCAATGCCTTCGGCCCAGAACGCCATGTTGAGTTCCTTGACGCGGTCGAACAGCTCCATCTGCTCCATGGTCATCATGGAATAGGCCAGTTGGCGCGTCTGGCCGGGGGTGAGTTTTTTGCGCCCCAGCGGGCGGTTGACGCCGCGCACTTTCAAAAACGGCGTGGCGCCGGTGGTGAGGTAGATATCGGAGGCGTTGTACTCCACCACATAGCGCAGGATGTTCATCAGCGCTTCATTGCCCTTCACCATGGAAACTCCTTCTGTGCCGGATAAAAGAATGCCCCCGTGGCATGGTGGCGCACGGGTGGTTGGCGTTGGCGACCCGAATCAATGTGGCCCGCCGCGGCCTCCATGGCAACCGGGATTACCCTTGCCGGGCACCAATCAGGGCGCCAAAACAACACCAAAAGATCGGTGTCAAAACTGCCATTTCCGCACGCCAGACGTGCGCAAACAGCTCACTTATTTATAGCACTCAGTACAGCATCCAGCACTTCCACCCAGTGTTGCACCGGGGTGGAGGTGCCGCTTTGCAAGTGGGTAATGCAGCCGATATTGGCCGACACCAGCACCTGCGCCTGCACGGCCTGCAGATGGCCGAGTTTGCGGTCGCGCAGGGTGGTGGCCAGCTCGGGCTGCAGCACGCTGTAGGTGCCGGCCGAGCCGCAGCACAGGTGGGCTTCGCAGGCCGCCACGCGAATGTCAAAACCCAGGGCGCCCAGGTGCTGCTCCACCCCGCCCTTGAGTTGCTGGCCGTGCTGCAGGGTGCAGGGTGGGTGGTAGGCCAGTGTGGGGGCTTGGGCGGCAATGGTGGCAGCCAGGCCAGGGTGCTGCGCCTGCAACGTGGCCACGATGTGGGGCAACATTTCGCTCACATCGCGGGTCAGCGCACTGATGTGCCGGGCCTTATCGGCGTACAGCGGGTCGTGCTGCAGGATATGGGCGTACTCCTTGACCGTGACGCCGCAGCCGGAGGCGTTCATCACAATGGCCTCCACTGCGGCACCGCCGTCCGGTTGCGCACGCCGGGGTGCATCCCCTTCGCCACGGCGGGAACCGCCCCCTGCCCCTCCCTCCTGGCCTCCACCCTGCTGCGCACCTTGCACGTAGGGCCACCAGGCGTCGATGTTGGCGCGCATCTGGTCTTTGCCGCCTTCCTGGTCGTTGAGGTGGAACTTGACCGCCCCGCAGCAACCGGCCTTGGGCGCCACCACGCTCTGGATGCCCACCGCGTCGAGCACGCGGGCGGTGGCGCTGTGGATGTTGGGCGCCATGGCCGGTTGGGCGCAACCGGCCAGCAGCAGCACCCGCCGGGCATGGGTGCGCGTGGGCACAATGCCCGCGTTTTGCCGGGGTGGCACCTTGGCCTGCAGGCTGGCGGGCAGCAGCGCTCGCACTGCTTGGCCCAGCGCCAAAGCGGGGGCAAACAGGGGCGAGGGAATGCCTTCTTTGAGCGCCCAGCGCACCGCACGCTCGCCGGCCGGGCGCGGCACTTTGGCATCGACCAGCTTGCGGCCAATGTCGAGCAGGTGGGCGTAGTCCACGCCGCTGGGGCAGGTGCTTTCGCAGTTGCGGCAGGTCAGGCAGCGGTCCAGGTGCAGCTGGGTTTTGCGGGTGGGGGTGTGGCCTTCGAGCACCTGTTTCATCAGGTAGATGCGCCCGCGCGGGCCGTCGAGCTCATCACCCAGCAACTGGTAGGTGGGACAGGTGGCGGTGCAGAAACCACAGTGCACACACTTGCGCAAAATGGCTTCGGCGGTCTGGCCTTCGGGGGTGTGGGCGTATTCGGGGGCAAGAGTGGTTTGCATGGCGCGTGCTGCGTGCGAGGGGTGTCAGGTCGCGTCGAACAGGCGCCCGGGATTAAAGATGCCGTGCGGGTCAAAGCTGGCCCGCAGGCGGCGGTGGATGTCAGCAGGGGCTGAATTGTGGGAAGCAAATAGGCCATTTCCGCACGTCGGACGTGCGCAAGCAGCTACAAAAACAGTAGCGCTTCCGCCATGCCTTTGGGCCAGCTTGTGCAGCGTGGCGGCAGCATCCTGCGGCGCCCACAACCAGCGCAGGGCGCCGTGCCACTCGACCAACTGCGGCCAGGGCACCTCCAGCACCGGGGCCGTTTGCGGCACGCTCAGGCGCCACAGCGCGCAGTCGGGTGCGGGCGGTTCCATGAAGAAAGGCAGGCGCTGGTCGCGGCACAAGGCCCAGTCCGGGCGCGCCTGGGCGTTGTCCATGCGCGTGCCGGGCAATGCGGCAAGCAGCGTGTGGCACGCGGCCTCCACCGCTGCCACGGCGCCACGCAGGCGCACAAACAACAGATCGCGCCCCTGCCCGCCTGTGCCTGTGCCTGTGCCTGTGCCTGTGCCTGTGCCTGCATCATGTACCCAGCAACTGGCGTTGAGCGGCAGCGGCTGTGCGCCCCAGCGGTGCAGCTGTTCCAGCGCGTCGGCCTGGTTCAGCGCGAACACCAGCGTGGCCTCGGCGGGGGCGATGGGCAGCACTTTGAGCGAAATGTCGGTCAACACGCCCAGCGTGCCCATGGCGCCCACCATCAGGCGCGACACGTCGTAACCGGCCACGTTTTTGATGACCTGGCCGCCAAAGGTGAGGTGTTCGCCCCGGCCATTGAGCATCTGCACACCCAGCACATAGTCGCGCACGCCGCCCACGCTGGCCCGCGCCGGACCGGCCAGGCCGCTGGCCACCATGCCACCGACGGTCGCTGCGCGCCCTGCGGCGGTGCCGCCGTCCTGAGCACGCTCGCCCAAGGGCTCGGCGTGGGCCGCTACCCCCCCGGCGGTGGCGCCACAAGGATAAACACGCTCACCCGAAGGCTCGGCGTGGGTCGCTCCCCCCCCGGCAGTGGCGCCAGAAGATGGCCACGCGAAGTGCGGCGGCTCAAAGGGCAGGCATTGGCCCCGCTCGGCCAGCGCCGCCTCCAATTCGGCCAGCGGTGTGCCGGCGCGCACGGTCACCACCAGTTCGCTGGGCTCGTAGCTGGTGATGCCGCGCAGGGCGGTGGTGTCGAGCACGGCACCGGCAAGGGGCGCACCGGTGTGGGCCTGCCTGCCATAAAAATCTTTGCTGCCCCCACCGCGGATACGCAAGGGGGTACGGTCGGCAATGGCGGCGCGGATGCGCGCGCGCAGGTCGGTGAGGGCGGGGTCCAGTGGGGGCATGGGGCGATGGTACTGTGTCGCCCACACCGGCGATTGCGGTCTTTGTATTCCCGTAGGCTGCTGGGGTAACACCGTGCGCACGTTGCACCACACGTACACGCAAAAAAACGGCACCCGAAGGTGCCGCTCATCAGGCAGGGACCAATCAGGCTTGCTGGGCCTTGCGACGGCGCGCAACGGCACCCATCACACCCAGGCCGGCCAGCAGCATGGCGTAGGTTTCGGGTTCGGGAACGGCCGTCACGGAGACGTTGTCCAAAGAACCGCCATAGCTGGTGGATGCGCCCACCGCTGAAAACACCAGATCCGTCGCGCCAGTCAGCGTCACCAGACCGGTGTAGTGTTGCCACACGTGGCCAGAGGCAGCACCTGCCGTAGTCTGCAGCACCGAGCCGGACAAAGAACCAAAGCTGAAGTCCAGTCCGTTGTCACCCGCCGCACGACCCTCACGGGCCGAGTACCAGAAACTCAGCTGGTACAGGCCATTGCCGGTAATGGTCTGCTTCATGGACATATTGCGGGTTGTGTCCAGTTCTACGAAATTCACGCCGTCTTGTGCCTGGCCAGCGACGTTGTTGCGCAACTCGATGTTGGTCATGCCGGTCCAGCCGGTCAGGTTGCTGTGAGTGCTCCAGGTTCCGTTGGCTTGGGCATCTGCTTCAAAACTGCCGTTGACCACCAATTCGGCTTGTGCGCCCATGGCTGCGAGGGCCAAAGCGGCGGCGGTAACTACTTTAGAAATTGTCATGTTGTGTCTGCGTTGTAAAAGTTAATGGGTGGTAAGTTGCAAACCAGACTGAAGTGACGCATGCCACAACGCTGGCTCCATGGCGATTCTGCGCACGACGGGTAGCCCCAGCAATAGTCCATTCGGACTAATCGGCACAAAACGGTCGATCCGGCACCGAAAATACCGTGACATATTCCACGCTTTCCTGCTTTTCTTGCTTTTCCGGTTGGCGGGGTTCTCCGTGCAGGTCGTGGACCATTTGGCCCACCATGGCCAATTCGCAACATGGCGTGCACCCGGAGAGGTGCCGCCCATTGTGCTGAATGCGATCAGGCCTGCTGGGCCTTGCGTCGGCGTGCCACTGCACCCATCACACCCAGGCCCGCCAGCAACATGGCGTAGGTTTCGGGTTCGGGTACGGCGGTGACGGAGACATTATCCAGGCCGATGTAGTGGATTGCCTGGGCGCCGGTAAAGGACAACGTGGTGTGTGCACTTTGGGCCACGAAGCGCAGTTCGAAATGGTCCCAGGCGTTGCGGGAGTTGTTGGTCACACTGGACACCAACTGGTTCAAACTGCCTGCGGAGACGACGAGCCCGCTGATGCCATTGCTGTTGTTGTAGTCGGTGGAATTGCCCAGATCAAAACCCACGGTGTACTGCTGACCGGCCACCGTATCGAAGGTCTGCACCACGCCCTTGCCGGCAAACCCGCCCGCTTGCCAGCCAGTCAGATCCAGAAAATTACTGCCCTCGGAGGCCGTCAACACGTTGTAAGGATGGCCCGCACCGATCCAGGCGATGTCTTCGCCTGCATCGCCGACCACTGCCCAGCCAGCCAAGGAGGTGTTGTCACCGGCAAGCAGGCGCTGGGAATGTGCATCGCCGTGGTTACCCACGGGCGTGCCCACTTCAAAGCCCCCATTGGTCAACAGGTTGGCCGAAGCCACCGCCGGCACACACAGCGCCAGCACCGCACCGGCCAGCAGGGACAAAGTTGTCGTTTTCATGAGAAGTTCCTTCGTACAGGGAGTCAAGACACGCTGGCGCACAACCGCGCAAGCCACACGCGATTGGGCCATAGGCTCCCGGTTGAGCCCCCCATACACCACCTCCAGCACCAGGGGCGGCTCCATCACCACGGCGCAGGCAATGGCCACACGCTGCTGCATGCCGCCCGAGAGTTCTGCCGGGTGCTTGTGCGGCACCAGCTTGGCAGGCGCAGCCGGTGGGTGCGCGGATTGACATGGTTAAAAATGTGCTTAAAAATGCACTCAATAACGCACAATATCCCCATGTCTACCACCCACGCCATCTATGCCCAAACTACGGTCAGCATGACCGATCTACGCCGCAACCCCAGCGGCATTCTGGAGGACGCTGGCGATACACCTGTTGCCGTGCTCAACCATAACCGGCCGGCAGCCTACTTGCTTTCGGCCAAGGCCTATGAGGCCCTGCTGGATCGGCTGGACGATGTGGAGTTGACCAAGACGGTCCGGCAGCGCCAAGGCGGTAAACGGGTCAGGGTGTCGCTTGACGATCTATGAGCTGGAGTTTGACGAAGCGGCGTTGAAAGAATGGCACGGCCTGGATGGTTCCATCCGTGCGCTGTTCAAAAAGCAACTTGCCAAACGTCTGATTGCGCCGCACGTTCCGTCTGCCAAGTTGCACGGCGATTTGCAAAACACCTACAAAATCAAGTTGCGCGACGCGGGGTATCGCCTGGTGTACGAGGTGATTGACCAGCGTTTGGTGGTCGTGGTCATCGCGGTCGGTCGACGGGACCATAACGCAGTGTATGGCCAAGCCGTCAGGCGGATGAAGGGCTGATCCGCGATTGACCATTTGCCGTATCTTGGTACAACCTGCCATCCACCACCTCCAGCACCCGGTCGCAGCGCGCGGCCAGGTGGGCGTCGTGGGTGACCACCACAAAGGAAATGCCGCGCTGGGCGTGCAGGCGGCGCAGCAGGGCAAACACCTCGGCACTCGACGCCTGGTCCAGGTTGCCCGTGGGCTCGTCGGCCAGCACCAGGGGCGGCTCCATCACCACAGCACGTGCAATGGCCACGCGCTGCTGCATACCGCCCGAGAGTTCAGCCGGGCGCTTGTGCAGGGCGGCAGCCAGCCCCACATCGGCCAGCAGCTCCTGCGCATGGCGCTGGGCGGCGGGGCTGACGCGGCCATGCAGCATCATGGCGGGCAGGGTGACGTTTTCCAGCGCGGTAAATGCAGGTAGCAGGTGGTGGAACTGGAACACAAAGCCCAGCGTCTGGCGCCGGCGCAGGGTCAGGCCCGTGTCGTCCATGCCGTTCATTTCCTCGCCCTGCAGGCGGTAGGAGCCTGCGGTCATGGGTTCGAGCAGGCCCAGGATGTTGAGCAGGGTGCTTTTGCCCGAGCCTGAGGGGCCCATCAGCGCCACGAATTCGCCGCGCTGCAGGCGCAAGTCAATGCCATGCAGCACCTCGGTCTGGCCGGGCAGACCCAGGTTATAGCTCTTGCGTACCCCCTGCAATGCTATTAATTCAGTAGCTGCTTCCGCTGGTTCCATATGCGCAAATGGCCTTTTTTGCTTATAAACGGATGGCCTGCGCCGGGTCCATGGCGGCAGCGCGGCGCGCCGGTGCAATGGCCGCCAGCACACCGCAGGCACTGGCCAGCAAGGCCACGTTGAGTGCGGTGCGCCACGGCAGCGTGATGTTGAACAGCGGCAAGCCATCGGCCCCCTTCACAAAAAAGGTAAACGCGGCAATGAGCGCCACCGCCAGCAGCAGGCCCAGCATGGAGCCCAGCACCCCCACCACCGCGCCTTGCAGCAGAAACACGCGCACGATTTGCGCGCGCGTGGTGCCCATGGCGCGCAGGATGCCGATTTCGCGCCCCTTTTGCACCACCGACACCACCAGCACACTGGCAATGCCCAGCACCACGACCACCATGACCACGCTGCGGATGATGGCCGTGCTGGCGGACTGGGCGTTGAGTGCGGAGAGCAACTGGGCGTTGTTCTCCTGCCAGCTCTCGACCTTGTAGGGGTAGCGTGCGCGCAGGTCTTGGGCCAGTTGCTGCGCCGCCCATACGTCAAACAGCCGGATGTCCAGGTTGGTCACCCCACCCGGCAGACCCAGCAGGTTTTGCGCCGCACGCAGCGGCACGATGACGGTGCGCCGGTTCAGGTCGCGCACGCCCAGATCCACCAGCGCGGTGACGCGCACCGACTCGCTCACGCTGCCGGTTTGCACCGTCAGGCGGTCGCCCACGCCCACACCCAGGTCGGTGGCCAGCTCGCGGCCCACAATGCCTTCGCCGGGGGCCAGATGCGCCACCCCCGCCACCACTTTGCTGCGCAGGCCCACGATGCGGTCGTACCGGTCCAGCTCCACCCCCAGCAACGCAATTGACTGCTGCGCCTGCCCGCGCAGCGCCAGGCCGGAGCCCGACACCATGGGCGACACATCGGCAATCGCGGGCATGGCCTCCAACACCGGCACCAAGAGCTGCCAGTTGACTACCGAGCGCAGGCGCTGCGCGCGGGGTTGAACCTCACTCAAAGCCACCACACCGCTGCGCGGCAGGGCAGCGCCCTGCACCGCGTCTTGCGGTGAGCGCAGCGTGATGTGCCCCTGCGCCCCCAGCGTTTTGGCCAGGGTGCTGGCCTGCAGCCCACTGATGAGCGCCGAGATGTAAGCCACCACCGCCACGCCAGCCGCCACCCCCACGATGATGAGCAGGGTTTGCATGCGCCCCTCGCGCAGGAACCGCAGCGCAACCAGCCATTCAAACCCCAGGGTCTTGGCCATGCGCACTACTCCTGGCCGCGCACGCGCACACGCTGCCCCGGCACCGCGCCCGCGCCCCACACCACCACGTCGCCCGGTTGCAGGCCGTCCAGCACCTCCGCGGCCTGCAAGGAGCGCAGGCCCAGGCGCACGCTGCGCGGCTGCGCGCGGCCATCCACCACCACCAGCACCTCGCCCGTGTCGTCCGCAGCCCCCTGGGCGCTACCCGGCGCGCTGCCCTGCCCTACCCCGGATGCACTGCGCAAGGCTGCCAGCGCCAGCGCCAAGGCTTTGGCGCGCCGGGCGGTTTCCACCTCGATCGACAGCGTCATGTCTTCACGCAAAAAGGCGGGCGCATCCTGGTCCAGCGTCAGCGTCACTTCCACCGCACCGCGCTGCGCGTCCACGGCCGGGGCGATCAGCGCCACACGCGCCGCCAGGCGCTGGTCGGCAAAGGCATCGGCCACCACCGTCGCCGGCTGGCCCACAGCAAGTTGGGCCAGAAAGCGCTCGTCCACCTGGGCCTTGATGTGCACCGGCCCGGCCAGTGCCAGCGTGAACAATACCCGCCCCGGCTGCACGATCTGCCCCGGCTCCACGCTGCGCAGCAGCACGCGCCCATCGCCGGGTGCGCGCAGCACCGTCTGGCCCAGGCGCGCCTGCGCCACCTGCACTGCCGCACGCGCGGCGGCCAGTTGCGCTTGCGCCTGCTGCAGTTCGGTGCCGGATTCGGCAAGGGCCTGCACCTGGGCCGCCGCGCCGTCGTTCTGGGCCTGCGCCACACCCAGCGCGCGCTGCGCATCATCAAGCCGCGCCGCGCTGACAAACCCCTGGCTGACGAGTTGCTGGGTGCGCGCCACATCAGCGCGCGCCGCCTTGACCGTGGCCTGCGCCTGTGCAAGAGCCGCCTGGGCCTGCACCCGGGCCGTGGACTGCAGCCCTTTCAGCCGGGCCTGCGCCTGCACCTCGGCGGCCTGCGCCTGGGCCAAGGCGGCCTGCACCTCGTCTGCCTCCAGGCGCACCAGCACATCGCCCGCACGCACCGACGCCCCTTCGCGCACCAGCACCTGCGCCACCCGTGCGGTAAGGGTGCTGCCCACATCCACCCGCGCCAGGGTGGCCACGCGGCCCGAGAACTGCACGCTGCGCACCAGCTCGGTGGCGTGCAGCGTGGTGCCGTCCACCACCGGCGCACGTGTGGCCTGCCAGAGCACTGCGCCCAGCGCGGCCAAGAGCAAGACCATCAAGGCTAGACGGCGGGGCGTGGGCTTGAAAGGTAGGGGCGCAGTGGGCATGCCGGTGATGGTAGCGAATGCCGCGATGTGTGTGGTGCTGGCCGGGCATACCCCTTAGGATGTGGCAAGAAATAAGCGCCCCAATTTCCCCCGTCGGATTCGGGCGCGCTGCTTTGTTGCAAGCTGGCAGCCTCGTCCAGAACCGCTACAACACGGAAAAAGCGGCACGCTGCGGTTTTAGGTGGGGGCCGTCAATGTACTGGGCCAGCGCTTGGGCGTCGTTTTCGGGTGCGGCGAGATCGCGCAGTGCTGCGTCGCGGCCCAGGCGCAGGTGTTCCCCGAGAATCTCCAGGGAGACTTGGACGGAGCTGGGCAGGCTATCGACGGCTTGGGAGGCTTTTGGCATATTCCAAGAAAAACCAAAAGATGAAATTTGTATAGTTTTGTTTATACATTTTCCACGCGTATGCGCTAATTCGCTATTTGAATCCTGAAGCGCTTAACCCACAAATCCATTCACCACCAGCCCCGGCACATCCACCCGCATGGCAAACACGCCACCGGACTGGGGGTAGGCCAGCAACTCTTGCGCGCTGCGGCCATGGCGGGCGGTGGTGAGGTACAGGGTTTTGCGGTCGGCACCACCAAAACAGGGCATGGTGGGGCACATGGCGGGGGTAGGGTATTGGGCCAAGAGCGAACCGTTGGGGGCAAATTGGCACACGCGGGCGCCTTCGTACATGGCCACCCAGTAGTTGCCCTCCTCGTCAACAGCCGCGCCATCCGGGCGGCCACCGTAGGCCGCTTGCCCTTCTTCTGGTGCGGCATCAAAAGTCCAGCCGGCAGGTTTGGGCGGGCATTGCAAAAAGTGGCGGTGGGCGGCCAGCACATTGGCCTGTGCGTCCCAGTCCCAGGCATGCACCACATTGCTCGACGTGTCGGCCCAGTACAGGGTGCGGGCGTCCGGGCTCCAGGCCAGGCCGTTGCCGGTGAGTGCGTCGCCCGCCATCCGTTGCACCACCGGCGCCGCTGCATTGCCACCTGTGCGCGCGTCGATGCAAAACAGGGCGGCGCTGCGATGGGTCTTTTTTTCGTCGATGGTGCCGACCCAGAAGCGCCCCAGCGGGTCGCACTTGCCGTCGTTGGCGCGCAGCAGAGCTGGGTCATAGGGCAAAGTGGCGAGTGGCTCCAGCGGCCCGCCCCAGGTGCGCGCGCGGAACACGCCGTGGCGCAATGCAATCACCAGCCCGCCGCTGGCTGCCGGGGCGATGCAACCGGGCTCGCTGGGCATGGGCCAGGCCTGCACGGCGCCTGGAGCCCCCTGCCCGCCTGAACTGCCTGAGCTACCTGCTCCGCCCTGCCCGTCCGGGCCGCACGGCAAACGCAGAATCTGGCACCCCGCAATGTCCACCCAGTACAGCGTGTGCTCCTGCGGGTGCCAGAACGGCGACTCGCCCAGGGCGTAGGTGTCGGCAACGAGGGGCTGCCACAGGTTCGCATCGTGCAATGTGCAGGTGTTCATGGTGCAAGGGCTTTGGGGGTTGGAGAAAACAGTCGGGTTCAGTCGTTGAGCTGGGAGAGGTCGCGCACGGCGCCCTTGTCAGCCGACATCACCAGCTTGGCATAGGCCTTGAGCGCTGCCGACACCTTGCGTGGGCGTGGCTGCGCGGGCTTCCAGCCCAGCTTGTCTTGCGCAGCGCGGCGTGTGGCCAGTTCGTCGTCCGACACCAGCACGTTGATGCTGCGGTTGGGAATGTCGATGCGGATGCGGTCGCCATTGCGCACAAGGCCAATCGCACCACCGGCAGCCGCTTCGGGCGACGCGTGGCCGATGGACAGGCCCGAGGTGCCGCCCGAGAAGCGGCCGTCCGTCAACAGTGCGCAGGCTTTGCCCAAGCCCTTGGATTTGATGTAGCTGGTGGGGTACAACATCTCTTGCATGCCGGGACCGCCTTTGGGGCCTTCGTAACGCACGATGACCACGTCACCGGCCTTGACCTTGTCCGCCAAAATATTGGCCACGGCTTCGTCTTGGCTTTCCACCACGTGGGCGGGGCCTTCAAACACCAACAGCGCATCGTCCACACCGGCGGTTTTGACCACGCAGCCGTTGAGGGCGATGTTGCCCACCAGCACGGCCAGGCCGCCTTCTTTGCTAAAGGCGTGCTGCACAGAACGGATGCACCCTTCGGCGCGGTTAATGTCCAGACTGGGCCAGCGCGCGCTCTGGCTGAAGGCCACTTGCGTCGGAATGCCACCGGGGCCGGCCATGTAGAAGGTCTTGACCGCATCGCTGGGGTTGCGGGCAATGTCCCACTGGTCGAGCGCTTCTTTCATGGTTTTGGCATGCACGGTGGGCACGTCGGTGTGCAGGCGCCCTGCGCGGTCGAGTTCACCCAAAATGGCCATGATGCCGCCTGCGCGGTGCACGTCTTCAATGTGGTACTTGTCCGTATTGGGCGCTACCTTGCACAGTTGCGGCACCAGCTTGGACATGCGGTCGATGTCGGCCATGGTGAAGTCAACGCCGGCTTCTTGTGCAATGGCCAGGATGTGCAAGATGGTGTTGGTGGAGCCGCCCATGGCAATGTCCAGCGCAATGGCGTTCTCGAACGCCTTGAAGCCCCCGGCACGCGGCAGCACGCTGCTGTCTTCCTGCTCGTAATAACGCTGGCACAAGTCAACTGCCAGGCGCCCGGCGCGCTTGAACAGTTGCTCGCGGTCTGAATGGGTAGCCACCACGGTACCGTTGCCGGGCAAGGACAGGCCCAGCGCCTCTGTCAGGCAGTTCATGGAGTTGGCGGTGAACATGCCCGAGCAGCTGCCGCAGGTGGGGCAGGCGGAGCGCTCCACCTCGGCCAGGTCGGCATCGCTCACTTTGTCGTCGGCGGCCATGACCATGGCGTCGATCAGGTCGAGCTTTTTGAATTCGAGTTTGTGGGTGTCGGGGTTGGCCAGTTTGGCTTTGCCAGCTTCCATGGGGCCGCCGGACACGAAGATGGCGGGGATGTTCAGCCGCATGGCGGCCATGAGCATGCCGGGGGTGATCTTGTCGCAATTGCTGATGCAGACCATCGCGTCGGCACAGTGGGCGTTGACCATGTATTCCACGCTGTCGGCAATGATGTCGCGGCTGGGCAGCGAGTACAGCATGCCGTCGTGGCCCATGGCAATGCCGTCGTCCACGGCAATGGTGTTGAACTCTTTGGCCACACCGCCCGCCGCTTCAATCTCGCGCGCCACCAGCTGGCCCAGGTCTTTCAGGTGGACGTGGCCGGGCACAAACTGGGTGAAGCTGTTGACCACCGCAATGATGGGTTTGGAGAAGTCGGCATCTTTCATGCCGGTGGCGCGCCACAGGGAGCGGGCACCCGCCATGTTGCGGCCGGCGGTGGAGGTTTTGGAGCGGTAAACGGGCATGGGGAACTCTCTTGGTCGGTTCGATGGGTTAACGGTAGCGGCGCAACAGCTTCGCACCACGGCCTAAAACCCTATTGTCGCCTACCCCCATAAGACTGCCAGCTGCAGGGGATTGGCAATCCAAATCCCGCTTGCTTCTGGTGGAGCACGGAGAGAACCGTGACAGAACATATGCCAAATAGGCCAATTGCGCACGGCTGGCGCGCGCAGGCAGCTATGCTATTTGTAGCATCTACCCCAAAAAAAAATCCGGCCAGACTGGCGTCTGCCGGATTTTTTGCAATCGCGTTACAAGGAGGCAGCGCACCAAGGCGCTGCCTCCTTGTGGGCTTAGCGGTTGTAAGCCGTTTCGCCGTGGCTGGTGATGTCCAGGCCTTCGCGCTCGTCTTCTTCGCTGACACGCAGGCCAATGGTCAGGTCCACCAGCTTGAATGCAATCACCGACACGATACCGGACCAGGCCACGGTAATGAGCACCGCTTTGGCTTGCGTCCAGACCTGGCCGGCAATGGTGTAGGCATCGGCAGTCACCATGGCAACGGTCGTCCAGTCGGCCACCAGGCTGGGGCCACCCAGGTTAGGCGAGTTGAATACGCCGGTCAGCAGCGCACCCACGATACCGCAGACACCGTGCACGCCGAACACGTCCAGCGAGTCGTCTGCGCCCAGCATTTTCTTCAAACCATGCACACCCCACAGACCGGCAAAACCAGAGATAAAACCGATGATGAGCGCACCACCAATACCCACGTTGCCAGCAGCAGGTGTGATGGCAACCAAACCAGCCACGGCACCCGATGCCGCACCCAGCATGGAGGCTTTGCCGCGCATCAGCGACTCACCCAGACACCAAGCCAACACCGCAGCAGCCGTTGCACCAAAGGTGTTGATAAAGGCCAGAGCCGCAAAACCATTGGCTTCCAGCGCGGAACCGGCGTTAAAACCAAACCAGCCCACCCACAGCAGGGATGCACCGACCATGGTCAATGTCAGGCTGTGAGGCGCCATGGCTTCTTTGCCGTAACCAATACGCTTGCCCACCATGAAGGCACCCACCAGGCCCGCCACAGCGGCGTTGATGTGGACCACGGTACCACCGGCAAAGTCCAGTGCGCCCATTTGCCACAGGTAACCGGCTTTGCTGTTCATCTCGTCCACCACGGTGGCGGCGGTGTAAGCGTCAGGCCCCATCCAGAACCACACCATGTGGGCGATAGGTGCGTAAGAGAAAGTGAACCACAGGACCATGAAGGCCAGCACAGCGGAGAACTTCATGCGCTCGGCAAAGGCACCCACGATTAGCGCGCCTGTAATGCCCGCAAAGGTGGCCTGGAAAGCGGCAAACACGATCTCGGGAATGACTACGCCCTTGCTGAACGTTGCGGCATTCACAAATGTGCCTGCTGCGTTGTCCCAAACACCTTTCATAAACAGCCGGTCAAAGCCGCCAATGAAGGCACTGCCTTCGGTAAACGCCAGGCTGTAGCCGTACACAAACCACAGCACCACGATCAGCGAGAATGTGACCATGACTTGCATCAGCACCGACAGCATGTTCTTGCTGCGCACCAAGCCGCCGTAGAACAGGGCCAGGCCGGGCACGGTCATCAAGATTACCAGCAAGGTGGAGACCATCATCCAGGCGGTGTCGCCTTTGTTGGGCACGGGGGCCGGCGCAGCGGCCGGGGTGGCTTCAGCCACAGCGGCAGGAGCTGCCGCAGCGGCCGGCACCGCTGCGGGTGCAGCCATGTCGGCCGGCTTGGCATCGGCAGCGGGGGCCGCAGCCGTTACTGCAGGGGCATCCGCCGGTGCGGCCGTTTGGGCGATCACGGCGGATCCGGCCGTCAGCAGACCCCAGCCCAGTGCCAGGGAGAGTAGAAGTTTCTTCATGGTGCTTCCAGTTAAAAAAGGGTAATGGGGCTTAGAGGGCTTCTTTGCCGGTTTCGCCGGTACGGATGCGCACAACCTGCTCGAGGTTGTAGACAAAAATCTTGCCGTCACCGATCTTGCCGGTGCGGGCGGCGCCTTCGATGGCCTCAATCACCTGGTCCACCAGTGCGTCGTCAATGGCGGCTTCGATTTTTACCTTCGGCAAAAAATCCACCACGTATTCCGCGCCGCGGTACAGCTCGGTATGGCCTTTTTGGCGACCAAAGCCTTTGACTTCGGTCACCGTGATGCCCTGGACACCAATACCCGACAAGGCTTCACGCACCTCATCGAGCTTGAACGGTTTGATAATGGCCGTAACGAGTTTCATGTGTTCACCTCAACTAATTAACAAGGGGGTTTGCAGATGCCGGGTCTGGCGGAACTGCTTCTCCAATCGATCCGGAGATGCACTGGATATGCACAGTCCGTGCCAACCCGGTTTTTGACTCTTTTTCTGCTCTCCAACACACACACCACGGCACTTGCGCTAAGATAACTGTATAAAACATCAGCACGCACCATTGCTGTGCAGCTTGCACGCCGCAGCGCATCAAAGTGCACCAAATGAGGGGAATTGAAATGGGCTTGTCTTTGGTGCAGAGTCGCGCTCTGCTGGGTTTGCAGGCCACTGCGGTCACGGTGGAGGTACATCTGGCCAACGGGCTGCCCAGCTTTACCCTGGTGGGCCTGGCCGATGTGGAGGTCAAAGAAGCCCGCGAGCGGGTGCGCTGCGCCATTCAAAACTCCAACCTGCAGTTTCCCAACAACCAGCGCATCACCGTCAACCTGGCCCCGGCCGATTTGCCCAAAGACTCGGGTCGGCTCGACCTGCCCATTGCCCTGGGCATTTTGGCCGCCAGCGGCCAGATCGACGGCGCACGTCTGGCGGGCTACGAGTTTGCCGGTGAGTTGTCCTTGTCGGGCGAGTTGCGCCCCGTGCGCGGCGCACTGGCCACGGCACTGGCCCTGCACACCGGATTGGTGCACACCCGCCTGGTGTTGCCGCCCGACAGCGCCGAAGAAGCCGCCCTGGTGCCCGGCGCACAGGTGTACCGCGCGCGGCATTTGCTGGACGTGGTGCGCCAGTTTGCACCGGTTGATGCTGCACTGCCCGCCCTGCCGGGTACTGCGCCGGGTGGCGACGACGCCCCCGACGAAGGCTGGGCCCGTGTGCAGCCTGCGGTCGCCGTGGCCGCGGTATCCAGGCCCGACATGGCCGATGTCAAAGGCCACGCCGGGGCCAAACGTGCCTTGGAAATTGCTGCTGCGGGCGGCCACAGCCTGCTGCTGGTCGGCCCTCCGGGGTCGGGCAAATCCATGCTGGCGCAGCGTTTTGCCGGGCTGTTGCCGCCCATGTCCAGCGACGAGGCTTTACAAAGTGCGGCCATCAGCTCGTTGTGCGGGCGCTTCTCCATGGACCAATGGGGCCAGCGGCCTACCTGCAGCCCCCACCACTCGGCCAGTGCTGTAGCACTGGTGGGCGGTGGCTCGCCGCCGCGCCCCGGCGAGATTTCGCTGGCGCACCACGGGGTGCTGTTTCTGGACGAAATGCCCGAGTTCCCGCGCGCCGCCTTGGAGGCCCTGCGCGAACCGCTGGAAACCGGTTGCATCACCATTGCCCGTGCCGCACAACGCGCGGAGTTTCCGGCGCGTTTTCAGCTGGTGGGTGCCATGAACCCCTGCCCTTGCGGTTTTTTGGGCTCCACCACCCACACCTGCCGCTGCACGCCGGACCAGATTCACCGCTACCAGGCCAAACTCAGCGGGCCGCTGATGGACCGCATTGACCTGCATGTGGAAGTCCCAGCCCTGCCCAGTGCCGACTTGCTGGGCGCCGCCCCCGGCGAGGCCACCGAGCCCATTCGCCTGCGCAGCACGGCGGCACGCCAGCGCGCGCTGGACCGCCAAGGCTGCAGCAACATGGCACTGCAGGGCCAGGCCATCGACCAGCATGTGCGCCTGGACAGCGACGCCACCAGTTTCTCAACGTGGCCGCCACCCGCATGGGCTGGTCGGCCCGCAGCACGCACCGCGCCTTGAAGGTGGCCCGCACCATTGCCGACTTGGCTGGTTCCGAACATACCCAGATCAGCCACCTGGCCGAGGCCATGCAATACCGCCGCACCACGGCACGGCCAGGTAAAGAGGGGCGCTGACGCACGCGCGAACCGGCGCGCGGCAACGGTCAGGGGCTGCTGGCGGGCGTTACCAGCTCACGCAGCAGCCCGCCCTGCCCCACACTGCCTTCTACACGGCCTTCGCCGCGCATGCGCGCCTCGCACGCCGCACGGTCATCGCCCTGGTGCACCGCGCAGCGCTGCACGGCATTGGCCCGGTACTGCTCGGCGGTCAGGGCGTCGTTAAGGCCACCCCGGCGCGACTCCGCCAGGGCATTGCGGGCTTCGAGGCGGCAGGTCTCGGGCGCCTGGTAGTCCGTGGCACCATCGCAGGCCGCCAGGTCCTGCCGGTAGCGTTGCTGGGCTTCGTCCATACTGGCCGCAGGCGCCGCCCATGCCGCGCTGGCCAGGAAAACCGCAGCACCTGCGATCCACTGTGGCGCCCAATGCAATGCCGCTGGAAAAATTCTCATAGTCGGTTCCATGCAAATCCCGCATCGCGCAGCCGGGTTGCGCGCGCATGCAGCGGGTATTATCCCGACAGCAACAAGCTGCCCAAGAATGGAACCCGTATGCAATCAAAATCCAAACGTCCTTATCGAGTGCAACGTTTCTTTGTACAGGGTTTGGTAGCGCTGGGCATAGCCTTCGGCGTTTGCGCATGTGGCGGCAGCAGCAACCGCGACCAACTCAAGGACGAGGCCGATGCTGCGGCAGCGGCTGCAGCGGCGGCGGCATCGGCAGCCTCTGCTGCAACCACCACAACACCTGTCGATACCAACACCGTCCCCGCCACCGTGGAGGTGCTGACCACCTCCAACACCCTGCCATCCGCCGGTTCTGCCGTCACGCTGACCGCGTTTATCAAAAACGCCGCCAACGTCGGGCTGGCGGGCAAAAGCGCGGTTTTTGCGGCCTCGTCGGGCACGCTGGAGGTGGTGTCCGCCACCAGCGATGCCGCCGGGGCAGTGAGCGCCAAACTCAGCGCTGGCAGCAACAAGTCCTTGCGCGACATCACCGTCACCGTCAGCTCGGGCGCAGCCAGTGGCTCCCTGGCGCTGGCGGTCACCGACTCCACCGTTGCCGTCTCGGGCAGCGGCTCCATGCAAAAAGACGGCCCCGCGAGCACCTACACCGTGCGGGCGGCCGATTCGGTCGGCAACCCGGTAGCAGGGGCCAGCGTGGCAGTCAGTTCGGCATTGGGCAACACCATCAGCCTGAGTGCCCCCACCACCGGCAGCACCGGCACCACCAGCTTTGGCTACACCCCCACCGTTGAGGGCGCCGATACCCTGACGGTGTCCAGCCTGGGCGTGCAGACCAAGACCACGGTACAAGTCAACGCCATTGACTTTGCCGTACTCAGCCCCGCCAGCAATACCACCATTGCCGTGGCGGGCACGGGCCAGACGGTGACGGTGCGCTACAAATTATCCGGTGCGGGCGTACCGGGCAAAACGGTCACATTCAGCACCACCCGTGGCAACGTATCCGGTGGCAACGTGTCTGCCAGCACCTCCACGACCGACACCAATGGCGACGCCAGCGTGCAGGTCTCATCCACCACCGCCGGGCCGGCCACTGTAGTAGCGCAGATTGCAGACGTGGGTCAGGTCAGCCTGCCGGTGCTGTTTACCGCGACCACCCCCAGCACCGTGGTGGTGCAGTCCAACCCCAGCGCGGTGCAACCCAACCTGCCCGGCTCGACCACCAACCAAAGCACCATCGAAGCCGTGGTGCGCGATACCAATGGCAACGCCGTGGCCAACACCCCGGTGGCGTTTTCGGTGCTGCAAGACCGGAGCAACGGCACCCTGTCGCCCGGAGTGGCGCTAACCGACAGCAGCGGGCGCGCCCAGGTGCAATTCATCCCCGGGCCCGTGTCTACCGCCAATGACGGCGTCGAAATTCAGGCCTCCGCCGGTGCACCGGCGGTGAGCGGCACGGCCAAGCTCACCGTCAACGGACAGGCCCTGTTCATTACCATCGCCTTTGGCAACAAGATCGAAGACGTGGACTCCACCACCTACACCAAACCCTTGACCGTGTACGTGACCGATGCCAACGGCGTGGCGGTCGCTAACCAGAGCCTGGCGCTTTCCATATTGCCCGAGGACTACGACAAGGGCGTCATGCTCTACAACCCCGCCGCCAGCCTGTGGGACAACAACTACACCACCTTTCCTTTACCCGGCCACTGCCCGAACGAAGATACCGACCGCGACGGCATTCTGGATAGTGGCGAAGACACCAATGGCAACGGACAACTCACCCCGGGCAACATCGCCGTGGTGGTGCCCGGCGCGGTGACCACGGATGCGCAAGGGCGGGCTGCGTTCGCCATGCAGTACGGCAAGCAATACGCCACCTGGGTGCGTGTGAACATCATGGCCCGCGCCACCGTGGCCGGCACGGAATCGAAGCAATCGGTGCTGATGCTGCTGCCAGTGGCTGTGTCGGATATTGGTGATGAAGCTGTGCCCCCGGCCGGGGTGGTCAGTCCGTTTGGGCAGTCAGTCAACTGCACCGACGCGCAGTGATGCGAGGGGGCGGCGGGTCACGCCCACTGACCAGACTCTGGGTGCCATGTGGTTGTCGCTTCGCCATTGACGGCGGCTAGTTGGGTGGGCAGATACAGCATCAAACTCAACAATGCAACCGTCTCGGCCAAACTGGCGGCGGTGATGCGGTTTTTATTCAGGAAGGCCTGCCACTGCATCAGTTTGGCAGGGTCTTCACTGAACTGACGGGTGAGCGCCAGCGGATGAACGATTGGCAGAGGGGTCTGCCGTTTGGCAAAAGTGGCGGCAATGGCTGTGGCAAGGGTGGCACCATCGAGCTCGGTGCGCCGCGCGATCACTGCCAGGTCGTAAAAGTCCTTCATGCGGCTGTTCGCCTGGCCCAGCATCACCATGGCCTGGTACTTTTCTGCGATCACGGTGTAGACCGGGTAGACACGCAGCACCGGGGGCTGGAAATCTTTCAGCAGGGTCGCATAGGCAACGGTTTGCGGCCCCGGCGTTACAGCATCACCAAAACCCACGTCGATTTGCAGCGCGCAGCGTGCGGAGCCGATGTGTGCCACCAGCGTGATGCGGGTTCCGCCGTAGGTGTTGTCTTCGCGAATGGCGTCGGCTTTGACTGAATCGGGGTCGAACACAATGCCATCGCCCACGTTCATGGCCGCGATGTCGCGGAAGGTAGCGGTCAAATTCGCTTCATCGTCTGGGCCAAAGCCCAGCAAGTCGGCATCCCGCGTCGAACGGTGCGGTTCGCCATACCAAAGCACAAAGAGCAGAGCCCCTTTGAGCAAGAATCGGCTGCCATGCGCTGATGTGCTTATGCGAAACAACAGGCGCTCCAGCGCAAAGCGGTTAAGCAGCAAGCTGTAGTCGTCACCCCTCTGCTTGGCCAGCGTTAGCAGCCGCGCGAGAATGGAAGCCGATAGATTCCCGGTGCTTGAATTGCCGTCGCCCTGGCGGACTGCGGTGCGAAATTGTCTGGGGTGCCCCGGCGCGGCGCTCATGCTGCCACCGCCTCAAGGTAAGGCTGCATCACGCGCTCTACGCGGTTGATTCGGGCGAAGTGGTGCAGCTCGGCCATGGTGACCTTGCGGCTGCGCCAACCATCCTTAAGTGCCTCCAGCGCCACGTCCAGTCCGATCTTGTTGCGGAACTTGAAGCAGTCGGTCACCGTCTTGGCAACGCTGTAGACGCGAATCGGTGCGCCGTGCTCTGTCACGGTCTGGATGCCCTCTGCATAGGCCCCGCCACGCAGGCGCACGATGCGCAGTGTGGGGTAGTCCAGCGCCGGAGTCTGTGTGGCTTGCGGCAGGGCAACCCACACCTCATGGGGCATTTGGGTGCCGATACCGTGGAATTGCAGCGCGCTCAGCAGGCACAGCACCGCCTTGGGCACGCGCTGGCACACCTCGATCAGCGTCTGGTGCTCAGTGATTTCAGCATCCGGCAGGCTGTACAGGCCCCGGGCTACCCGCTGCAACTTGCCAGCCTGGTGCAGGCTGAGCAGCAGTTGTGGCTGCAAGCCGTGCTCCCGCACGTCTGCCGCACGCAGCAGGCGCCGGTGCCGAACAAGATCAAGGATATGGTCGGATTGGCTCATTTGTTCAGATTTTAATATCCGCATTACTTGTATTCAAGTAATGCGTTATTTAACCAGACCGGACAGCCCTGGGCGTCACGTGGTGCCGGTACGGCATCGAAACAAACGGTGCTGAACGCGATCCGGTCGCGGCGCCGGGCGCTTCGGACGGGTCTTTTCGCAGCGCGCTAATGCTATAAAAATAAGAGCTACTTGCGCACGACTGGCGTGCGGAAATGGCTAAAACGATGGGTAATTAATTGAGCCGCAGTATGGCGTTGGCGACGACGATGGTTTCGTTCTGATCGGCGCCGGTGGCGCCACAGGTGTTGGCGGTGATCCTGAAATTGCCGGTATTGGTGTTGCCGTCGTCCACCGCGCGGTCCATTTGCACGGCAATATCGCAATCAATCGCCTGCACCCGCACCACATTGCCCCAGTTGGCAGGCGCAGCAACCCCGGCAAGCGTCGCGCGAATGACCGAAAACGTCGACCCCCTGACCCGTATGACGGTTGGCGGCGCCGCCGCAACCGTTCCCTTGAGCATTCCCGCACGGATCAGATGCTCCGAAGCGCAATTGCGCTCCGCTGCCGATATAAAACCGTTCCCGTCACCATTGGCGCACACCAGGCCACTGGCCACTGCGTTGCTGAAATCGCCCGGCCACATGCCATACCGGTCAAAAAACTGCCGCGCCGCCGCCGACATGTCGTTCAGCGCCTTGATGCTGTCTTTGGTCTGCGCATTGCGAATCACCGACTGGGCGTTGAGGATGCCGCCCAGAATCAGGCCAATGATGACCAGCACGATGGAAATTTCCACCAGCGTAAAACCTTGGTTATGGCGGGGCCGTGACGACCTGAATGTGCGCATAGTCATAAAACGCTCCCTCAAAGTTAGTTGCATATATCGGGTTTCCCCAACTTCATCGTCATCACTATGTTCACATCGCCTACCAACAGAGGCAGTACCACGTCGTCAAACGGTGCTGCAGCGGTATCAGAATAGGTATAGGCGCGGTACCCGGGCGGCCCCGCCGGGTTCTGCACCGTGTTGCCCTGCTCTTCCGGCGTGGTGGGCAACGCGTTGCGCGAGGTATTGGTGGGCCCCCGGTTCCAGGCGCCCCGGCCATTGGGCCCGTGGGAGACGAGTACCACGGCTGCGGATGCCGATGGCACACTGGCCGGCGCCGTGTAAACCGCCTGCCCCGCTGCGGGAACGACGCAGGCTGCGGGCGGGAAGGTTGCCGTCAAGTGCCAGCCGCGCGCCGTGTCCAGCCGGTAGGTCATGTAGTTGCCATAACCGTCCAACGCCTTTTCCTGGGCAATACCCAGGGTGTTAAACGGCACCGTGCCCAGCGGGTTGGTGCAGGCGGTGGTGGCGTCCGGCGCGGCGCCGCCCACAGTACGGTCTTCTACGCCATCGCGCCCGGTGTTGCCCACATTGCTGCCTCTGTCCGGACAAGGAAGCCGGTGGTTGGTCGCAAAATAGGCCAGCAAGGCATCGCGCACGTAGGTTTGCCGGTCTTTGGTGACAGAACTTTGGGTGTTTTGCATCACGCTGGTAGCAACCGCCAGCCCCATGGCCATCAAAATGCCAATCAGCGTGACCACCACCGCCATCTCCACCAGCGTAAAGCCGGTGTGGCGGCTGCGTGTGCAAGGCATGGGGGCGGGAGAGCGGGTCATTGGGGTAAGGGCAACAATTGCTTCAAAATTCATAGCTGCTTACGCACACCCAGCAAGCGCAGGGGCCACTTTTTACTCTTATCAAAACCGCTGCACAAACAGCGGTTTTGATAAAACCCGCCGCTGCGGGTTGGGGTGGAACTTACAGACGCATACACACGGTCCAACGGTTGGGGGTGGTTTCGTTGTAGGCAGTCACAGGCGGTGCCACCGCCACGGGGGCCAGCGGATTGGCTGCGCCCTGGGCACCCAACAGGCTGCCGGTGTTGTTGGCCGCACCCGCGCCATCCACCAAACCGTCGATACCGGCCGCCTGTTTGGTGGTCAGGCCCGATGCGCAGATCAGCGGCCCCGCAGAGCCGTAGGCCGGACCGGCTGTCACGCCCAGCAAGCCACCACCACCGTGGGTGGGCAAGCCCAGCACGGTTGCGGGTGCCGCCGGGTCACCACTGATGAGGCCGGAGCCGCGCAGTGCACGCCAAAACGCAGATTGGTCACCGCCGTTGTTGAAAGTCTGGTTGACGTTGATCGCCAGCACGCCGTTGCCGGCAACCGTGGCACCGGCGGTGCCGGTCCATCCTCGCGCCGTCATGGTTGCGGCGGTTTCATCACCTGGCAGCGCCTTGTAACGGTCGATATAGCCGTTGTAGGCGGCCTGAATCGCCTTCATGTCGTTGACGATGCTCTTGATACGCGAGTTCTCAATCAGTTCCTGCCCCTTGAGCACACCGCCCAACAGCAAGCCAATGATGACCAGGACGATGGCAATTTCTACGAGGGTAAAACCCGTTTGACGGGAGCGGAGGCGGTATTGCATAGGTATTTTCCTTTGGGTTGATACATCGCGCTGCACCGCATCCGGACGATGCAATGCGCTGGAGTTGAATGTAGCGATTGCGCCAGCGCCTGGGTGTCAGAAAAATTTACACGGCCCCCGGCATGGTCAGCACAAAGCGCAACTGCCCGGCCTCGGCCGTGGCCCGCAGGTCGCCACCGGCCTCGCGCAGGCTCTTGCGCGCCTGGTACAAGCCCAGCCCCAAGCCACCGGGGCGCCCGCTGGCAAAGGGTTCAAACAGCTTTTCGGGTGGCAGTGCCATGCCTTGCGCGGGCAAGGGGCAGGTCAGTACCAGTTGCGCGCTGCCGGCTTGCGATTGCAAAGCGGCACTGGGGCGCAGGCTGCGCCCCTCGCGCCAGTCGGCAGCCAAATTGGAGAGCAGGTTGTCCAGCGCGCGGGCCAGCAACTCGGGGGCGATGCACGCCGTGGCCTGGCCTTGTGTGTCCACCTCAATACCGGCCAGGCTGGCGGCCTCGTGCAGCGCCTCGTCCAGCGCGACAACGCGGGGCGGCGCGGTCTGTGCGGTTTTCCCCAGTGCGGTATTCAGGCGCACGGCGCGGGTTTGCGCCAGCGGGGCGTTGTCGCGCAGGCGCTCGGCGGCGGCCAGCAGTTCGCTCGGGGTGTGGGCGTTGGCAAAGTCGGTGCTGACCCACATGACCCATTGCGCCAGGTTGCGCATGTCGTGCTGCAGGTAGAGCGACAGGCGCGCACGCTCGGCCAGCGCTGCGGACAGGGCGCCGGTGCGCTCGCGCAGCCGGGTTTCCAGCAACAGCAAAAACACCTGCACCAACTGGTTGGCAAACAGGCGCTGCTCGCCCCGGGGCACGGTGTGCTGCAGGGTGATGGCCAGGCGCACTTCGTCACCGCTGTGCACGTGGTGGGTTTGCTGCCCTCCCCCACCGGGCGCCAGCACCGGGGGCGCCCCCAGCGCGCCCTGCACCGATTGGCCGTACCAGTCGCCTGACCACTGCAGGCCACTCCACCCGGCGGCCTGCAGCGCGGGCCATGCGGCGGCAGGCAAGTCCAGCGGTTCCAGGGTGCCACCCGCTAGCTCCAGCAGGGCCTGCATGCTGGCCTGGTAGTGGCGGGCACGGCGTGCCAATGCCATGCTGGTAACCCACAGCGTAAATCCGGCGGCCAGAAACACCAGGGGCAGGTTAGTCCGGACGTCGAATTCCATACTTGTTCATGTAGTAGTACACGTGCTCCCGCGCCAGGCCCAGTTGCCGGGCGGCTTCGGTCACGTTGTAGCTGGCGCCAGCGAGGCTGCGCCGCAGCAGTTGCTCTTCGACCTGGGCCCCGGCCTCCTTGGGGCCCTCAAGAATGCGGGCGGTGATGCTCAAGCGGGTTTCGCCCGCCAGCACCATGCGGGCTTCTTCGCGGGCAAACAGGTTGGCGCGCTGCAGGGCTTGCAGCAGCGCGTCCAGCGCCGCCGGTTTGGTCAAAAAATCAAACGCCCCCAGGCGCACGGCTTCGTGTGCGGCGGAGGCTTCGTCCTGGCCGGTGAGTACCAGCACTTTGGTGCCGGGCTGGGTGCGCAAAATGTCCTGCAGGGCCTGCAGGCCTTCGCGCATGGTGCTGGGGTGCGGCGGCAGGCCCAGGTCCAGCAGCACCAGCGCGGGCGCGTGGGGCTGCTCCATACAGACCAGGGCGCTGGCGCGGTCGGTGGCGCAGTGCACTTGGTAGCCCTTGCCACGCAGGGCTGCGGCCAAATAACCACTCAGGGCGGCGTCGTCTTCCACCAGCAACACGGCGGGGGAGCGGGTAGCGGGCGCAGCGTGGGGCATGGCGCGGGTGGGGCGGCTATTCGCCGCTGCTCCACTGCGACAGCAGGGGCAAAATGGCCAGACCGAAGCCGACCACGATGCAGCCCATCCCGGCCATGACGTGCCACAGGGCCGAATCGACCGGGGTCTCGGGTCCGACGGCCATCAACCCATAACCCAGTGCGATCAGCAACAAGCCCAGCACCACGGAGATGCGCCGGCGCTTGCTGCGTGCGCGGTAACGTGCCTGCGACAGTTCACCAAACTCGGTGTTCATGGCTTGTGCACCTGCACGGCACCGGGCGCCAGCACGTCGGTGCGTTCACCGCTGGTTTTGTCCACACGTTCACCCACCCGCAGCCGTTGCCCATCGACCAGTGCATCCACGCCGCGCAGGGGCCCTGCAGGCGCCTGGCCCTCGCGGTGGGCCTGCTGGTTGAGCCACACAGTGCCCTTGCCTGCGGCGCGCAGTACCACCCCGTCCAGGCGCGTGCTGGCGGCTTCCTGTGTGCCGGTCAGGCCCAGGCGCGCGCGCGACATTTCCTGCCGCTGGGCCGGGGTGTAAAACAGGGTTTGCAGCGCACTCTGGGGGATGGCCCGCGCCAGGGAAGGAGTGCACAGTTGCGCCGCCAACAGGCAGCCGCAGCCAAAGCGGAGAAAGCGTGAAACGTGGCGTACAGGTGACATGGTGCAGCTCCTCAACCTGGGGGCACTGGCGCGCTACCCGGCAGCGGCGGCGCGGGATCAATGGGCACGCTGATGAAGCGCAGCACACATTGCGCGGTCAGGCCGGATTCCTTGGGGTCTTGCAGTGTGCAGGCATTGACCCGAAAGCGGCCTTTGACCTGGTAACGGTAGTTTTGCAGCAGCGTGAGCACGTCGGCCTCGTGCACGTCACGCAGCTCCAACGTCAGGTCGTGGGCCAGGGTTGGCGTGCCACCGGGTACACCGGCCTCGGGTTGCGCTGGGTCCGCCCCCAGCGGTACGCTGGCCTGCAACTGGTAGACGATGCGCCCAGGCAGTCCCAATTCCTGGTAATTGGTTTGCAGTTGCTCGACCCACTGCGTGCGCTCGGGCGCTCCCAGCAAGCCCTGCGCGCGCAGGGTTTCAAAGCGCTGGATGTGGTCGCGCACGTTGTGCAAATCATCTTGCTTGGTGCTGAGCTGGGTTTGCTGTTCCTGGTTGAGGCTTTGCACCTGGGTCAGGGTGTTCTGCAGGGAGCCCACCCAGTAGTTCATGCCCAGCACAACACCGGCACACAAGACCACCACCAGCGCCAACGCCAGCAAACTGCCACGGGCGCCAACCAGCACCGGTTTCCACGCATTCATGGTGCCACCCCTGTTGGTACTGCGCTGTGCGGTGGCGTGCGTGTCAGTGCGGCGCACCAGGCCAGGTCGTTTTCACCCCCCTGCTGTGCACCACCGGCCGACAGATCGCCGTCGCGCAGCCGCAGCGCCGGGTCGTGCACCACCTTGACGCCTTCCAGTGCGGCGAGCCCGGTCGAAATTTGCTGTGCCTGCTGCAGTTTCTGCCGGGGACCGGTATCGGCCGCCAGCACCACCTGCAGGTGCAGCTCTACGACCCGGACCGGGGCGGTGGGCGGTGGCGCGTCCACCGGCACATCGGTCTGCGGCGGTGCATCGCCTGCGGCAGGACAGGCGCTGGTGCCCGGCTCCAGCAAACGCCACTGCAAATTCTTGAGCCGCGCACCCGGCACCGTACTCAGTACGCGCGACAGATCCACCCAATCGGCCGCCATGTCTGGCGCTTGGGTAATTTCTGCACTGTCCACCGCCAGGGCCTGGCGCAGCAATTCGGGCGCCACGCCATAGGCCTGGATGGCGGCGTCCACTTCGGCGATCTGGGCATCCAGTTGCGCCAGGTTCACCATCAGCTGCGTGCGTTCACGGTGGTCGCCGGTGATGGTGCTCACGTGGCCCAGCACCACCGCCCCGGTGGCAGCCAGGAACAGCCCGCTGGCCACGCGGGCGGCCCGCACCACCTGCAATGCCAGGTAACGCTCGCGCAAGGCCACCGGCGCCATTTGCCCCGGCGGGCTTTTGCACACCATGTCCAGCAGCAGGGGCCGCCAATCGCGTTCAGTGGCATTTTTGCGCAACACGCTGGCGTCCAGCGCGTCAAGCCGGTCGGCGGCCAGAATCGGCTCCAGGCCCTGCGCAGCGCCCAGCAGCAGGGCCGCAAAACGCTGGCGGCCACGCTCGATGGTGCGGGTGTTTTCCAGGTGCCGCAGGGTGCGCAGTATTTCCACCGCCTGGTCGGCGGCCGATTGCTGGGCCGCTACCAGGCGGGTCAGCACCGGAGCGCGGTCTTTGATGAACACAATGCGCATGCCCCCTGGCTGGCACAAGACGATCAGCAGGTTGGCCGGCATGCGGGGCTTGCTGCCCAAGCGGGCCAGCAGCATGGAGGTGCTCCACACCCCGGCCAATGGCAACGACAGGTCTTGCAGCGCCGCGGTAATGCGATCGGCCGGCTCTACCGCCGTGAGCACCTGGTGCGGTGGTGCCAGGCGGTTCATCAAACTGCCATGGCGCTGCACATCCAGGGCGACGCGAAAACGGGTTTCGGGGAAGCGGCTGGCCAGTTGGCGCTCCACAAAACTGCTGCGGTCGCGGCCAAACACGCGCGGGACAGTGATCTCGGTGAAGGCTTCCTCGGTCAAATCCGTCAACACCCACACCGGCCCGGCACCGGGCGCAGGCAGCACTTCCCAGCCGGTGGACTTTTTGCCCCACCAGACGTTGCCCGCAGCGCTGATATGCAGTACACAAGCCATGGGTGTCAGGTTTTCATTTTGGAAATGGTGTCGTAAATCGGGCCCAGCACGGCCAGCATGATCCAGCCCAGAATCAGCCCCATGATGACGGTCAGGGCCGGCTCAATCATGGCCTGCACCCGGGCGATGGATTCGTCAATATCGCGCGAATAAAAGTAGCTGATGTTGGCCAGCGATGCGTCCAGCGCGCCGGTGGACTCGCCGACCTTGAGCATGCGAATCACAAACGGCGGGAACAGCTGTTCGGCGGCAAAACTCTCGGACATCGGTGTGCCGGTGAGCACCCGCTCGCGGGCCCGCACAATGGCGCCCTGGATCACCACATTGTTGGACACGCCTTCGCAGTAGCGCAGCCCCTCAATCAAGGGTATGCCGGTGCGGTACATCAGCCCCAGCGTATCGGCAAACCGGGCCATGGTCATTTTCTTGAGTACCGGGCCAATAACGGGCACACGCATCTGCCAATCATGCAGGCGGAAACGCACGGCGGGCGATGCCGCAGACAAGGACAACACCGCCGCAAACAACACCGGTGGCACCGAAAAAATGGCCCACCAGTAGTTGACAAAAATACCGGACACCGCAATCAGCAGCCGCGTTTGAAAGGGGATGCCCTGGCCCAGGTTGGTCAAAAAACCAATCAGCTGCGGCACCAGGTAAATCATCAAAAACGACACCACACCACCGAGCACCACCATCACAAACAGCGGGTAGGCCAGCAGTTTTTTGGTCTGCGCGGCCATCTCGTCCTGCCAACGCAGCGAGCGCACGATTTCCTTGAGCACCTCGGGCAACTGGCCGGTGACTTCACCGGAGCGGATCAGGCTGATGACCGTTTCGTTGAATACGGCGGGAAAACCCGCCATGGCCTCGCCCAAAGTAGCACCGGCCTCGACTTTCTCAAACAGGCTGCCCGCCAGGTCGCGGCTGGCCGGGGTTTCGGCGGCGTCGCGCAGGTCGGCCAAGGAATCGAGAATGGGCACCCCGGCACGCACCAACATCTCCAGCTGGAACAGCACCCCCAGCACCTCGCGGCGCGGCATTTTTTTGAGGCCCAGCGTTCGCGCCGCAACCGGCTTGGCGCTGAGCAGGGCCAGGTCCAGGCGCTTGAGCTGGGCTTCCAGATCGGTTTCGTGCAAGGCGTCGATACGCCCGGTGGCGATGCGCCCGTCAGTATGTGCTGCGCGGTATTGGTAGAGCGCCATCAGTCAATCAGTTCGGTCAAGTCGGCGACGCGGCCGACTTCTTCCACCGTGGTGAGCCCCTCGCGCACCCGGCGCAGGCCGTCCTCGGCCATGGTGACAAAACCGTTGCTGCGCACGTAGTCGGTCAGCACCTTCAAACTGGCGCGCTGGGTGACGAGTTCGTCCAGCTCGCCGTCGAATTTGAGCAGCTCCAGCACCGAGATACGGCCCTTGTAGCCCAGGTGCTCACACTCCTTGCAGCCCACCGGCCGGTACAGGGTGTGGGGCTGCCCAGGTTGCAAACCCAACAACTGCAACTCGATGGGGCTGGGGTCGTGCGGCGCCTTGCAGGCCTTGCACAGGGTGCGCAGCAGGCGCTGGGCGATTATGCCAATGACGTTACCGGCCAGCACCTCGGGCTTGATGCCCAGGTCCACCAGACGCGGTATCGAACGAATGGCGGAATTGGTGTGCAGGGTGGAGAACACCTGGTGCCCGGTCATGGCGGCGCGAAACGCCATTTCTGCCGTTTCCTGGTCGCGCACCTCGCCCACCAGAATGATGTCGGGGTCCTGGCGCATCATGGAGCGAATGCCTTCGGCAAAGTCCATCTTCACCGACTCCGAAATCGAGGTCTGGCGAATCATGGGCATGGGGTACTCGACCGGGTCTTCCAGCGTCATGATGTTGACGCCCTCCTGGTTCAAGTGCCCCAAAATGGAATACAAGGTGGTGGTTTTCCCCGAGCCGGTGGGGCCCGTCACCAGCAGGATGCCCTCGGGGCGCGACAGCATGAGCTGCAGGGTATTGAACTGGTCTTCGCCCAGGCCCAGGCCGTTCAGGGGCACGATGCCGCGCTTGCGGTCCAGAATGCGCAGCACAAAATTTTCACCGTGAATGGTGGGCTGCACCGCCGAACGGAAGTCCACCTGCCGCCCCGAAATGGTGAGCGAAATGCGCCCATCCTGCGGCGCCCTGGTTTCGGCAATGTTCATGCCGGCCATGACCTTGAGGCGCACCACCATGGCCGACCAGTAGCGCGTGTGCAGCGCCCGCACCTGGCGCAACACGCCGTCAATGCGGTAACGGATACGCAAAAACTGCGGCTCGGGTTCAAAGTGAATGTCGGACGCGCCGCGCAGCGTGGCATCGGCCAGCAACGAGTCCATCAGGCGCACCACCGGGTGGCTGTAACCTTCGCTTTCCTGCATCAAACCGGCGTTGTCGATGGCGCCGGTCTCCAGCTCGTGCAGGATGCCGTCAATCGACAGTTCGTGGCCGTAGAACTGCTCGATGGCGGTCAGAATTTCGGCCGCGCTGGCCAGGCGCCACTGGATGCGCGGGCCGCCTGCCAGCAAGGCGGTGATCTGGTCCACCGCCACAATGTCGTTGGGGTTGGCGCTGGCAATGACCAGCTCATTGGTCACCGGGTCCAGACTGGCCGGAAACAGCGCGTGCCGCTTGGCCAGGGGTTTGGGTATCAGCGCCAGTGCCTGCGGGTTGGCCACAATGCCGCGCAGGCTAATGGCTTTTTCACCCAGGTTGTCGGCCAGCGCGCTGCGCATGGCTTCCTCGGTGGTAAAGCCCAGCGCCAAAATGGCCTCGCCCAAGGGTTTGCCGGAGCTTTTTTGCTCCATCAGCGCAATGCGCAACTGGTCCTGGGTGATGAGCCCGAGCTGTATCAGCTTGTCCCCCAACCGCACGGGCGGGGCGCCCTTGGGTGCGACTGGGGCGTTCATGGGGTTGGCGCGGGGTTAGGGGCCATGGCAGCGCGCAACTGCGCCACGCGGGTGCGCACGGCCTCGGGCTGGTAGCCGCGCAAGACCGGCGGTGCCGCTGCGTCGAGCTGCAGCACGGCTTCATACAGCGGTAAAGCCATTGCGTGGCGCCCCATGCGGTCTTGTGCCACTGCGTGGTTGTAGGCGTGCAGGGGGTTGGCCGGCTCCAGCGACTGCGCACGGGCGAAGGCCTGCGCGGCATCGGCCAGGTGCCCCTCGCGCACCAGGGCGCTGCCGTTCGCGGCCATGGCCGCAGCAGAGTCCGCTTGACCGGCATCGGGCCCACCCACCACCGCGTTCAGTGCCCTGGACTGGGTGCCCGGCTCCAGCGACTGCAAACCCGCCACTGCAATGGCGTTGCCAGGCTCCTGGCGCAGTACCTCTTGGTAGTAGGCCTGGGCCTCACCACGGCGCCCCTTTTGCTGGCTGATGTAGGCCATGCCCAACAGCGCGTCGCGCTCCTGGGGGTTGGCGCGCAGCGCCTGGCCATAGGCCTGGGCAGCCGCATCGAACCGGCCTTCAAGCAAGGCCGCATAACCCTGTTCAAGCGGCCCTGGGGTGCGGGTGCTGGCAACAATTGCACTCTTGGACAGCCCGCCGGCGCGCAGCGCCGTGTCTGCACCCGGCGCAGACGCATCGGCAAGCACCGGCGCCGTTGGAACGGGCGCGCGACCCTTGGCCGTTTGTGGCCCGGTTTGCGGGCGGATGGGGTTTGGCGGAGTTGCCGCGCGCGGCGTGGATTTGGAAGCGGGTGGAACAGTGGCCGCACTGCGCACCGCACCCGCCGGGGCCCGAACAGGCGCAACTGCCGCAACTGGCGGAACAACGACCGGTGCCACCGCGGGCGCAACGGAGGCAGGAGCAGAAACCGGCGCACTCGCCGATGATGCGTCGGCCACCGCAGTGGTCGCCGCAGTGGCGTCCACCGGCGCCGGTGCCGACTCCCCTGCCACACCGGGGGGTGGCGTGGCCAGCGGCGGCGAGGCACCACCCGCCAGCAATTGCGCCGGGTCGCCCAGCAGACCCGAAAAAACCCCACCCAGCACCAATGCCAGAACGGCGGCGATTCCGCCCAGCCAACCTATCCGGCGGCGGCGGGTGTTTGCGGATGGCGCAACCGCACTGGCGCGCAAAATTTCCTGTGCCACCTGGTTGTTCGCCACCGGAGACGGAACTGCTTGCGGTGGCGCCTGCGGTGGTGACGGAGCCGGTGGCGCATCCCTGACCACCTGCATGGCCGGTTCAATACCGGCATGCCGTGGCATGGACGGGGTGCTGCTGGCCGGTACAAAAACAGGCGCTGCGGGCGCTGGCGGTGGCACGGGTGCTGGCACGGGTGCCAATTCTGGTGCTGGCGGTACCTGCGCGGCAACCGCGGGCACGGGTGGTGGCACCGATTCCACGGCGCGGGCGGGTTCGGGTGCGGCGGGTGCGGCTTCTTTTTCCACCGTCAGGGCCCAGCTGTCGGGCGCGCTGGGGGCCAGTCGCACGGGCTGCGGTGCATCGGGCGACAGTTCGAGCGGCTGCGGCGCGGGTGACGGGGGCGCGGCCTGCAGTTCAGGCAGCGGTAACACCGGTGCAGGCACCTCGGGCACGGCGGCCGGCAGTGCCTCCCAATGCAAAGGCTCCACCGGCTGCGATGGCGGCGCACCGGCAGCAGCCGCAGCTTTGTGCTTTTCCTTGCTGGCGCGGTTCAGGGCATCTAACAGCAGGCTCATGATTGGGGCGGGAGTTGAAGTGCGGGCCGCGTCGGGCCCGCGGGGGCGTCCATGGCGTCGCGCACCTCTTGCACCTTGGTGCGGTAGTCTTTGAAATCACCGTCCAGCGAAGGGTCGTTGAGGACCGTGGGGCGCAAAAAGATGACCAGTTCGGTCTTCTTGCTGGCTTCGTCGCGGTACTTGAACAGGTTGCCCAGCAAGGGCAAACGGTTGAGCAGGGGAACTTCGTCCGTGTTGTTGTTGCGCGAGTCCTGCATCAGGCCGCCCAAAATCGCCACCCCGCCCGACTGCACCCGCAGAACCGACTCCATCTCGCGGGTCTGCACCTCGGGAATGCGGTTGACCACATTGCTTTTGGCCAGATCGGGGTTGGGGTCGGTGGCAAAACCGGTGATGCGGCTGATGGTGGGGCGCAGGTTAAGAATCACCTCGCTGGACTCGCTGATCTGCGGCGTGACGGTCATCATCAAACCAATGGGCACCGAGTTGAACGTGGAGGTGTACGTGGCCGGCGTCACGGTGGTGACGCCGCCGGTGGTGGTGGAGGTGGCGGCGGTGGCGGTGATGGTGAAGTACACCTTGTTGTCCACCACCTTGAGTACGCTGCTCTGGTTATTGAGCACCGAAATCTTGGGACTGGAGAGCACGCGCAGGGTGCCAAACGATTCGAGCATGGCGAGCATGCCGGTAATGTCGTAGCCCTTGAAAATCGACGGCCCGGTCAAGGTGAGCGAACTCAGGGTACTGACCGCCCCGCCGGTCTGAAACCCGCCGCTGGAGCCCTTGGGGCTGACGGTAAAAGTGGAGTCGTAGGCGGTGCCGTTGGGTTTGACCAAAGACCAATTGATGCCTTGCTGGTAGCGACTGGACAGGTCCACTTCCACAATGGTGGCCTCAATCAGCACCTGGCGGCGCGCGGCGTTCATGACGCGGCCCAAAAATTCGCGCACCCGCTCGTGCTGGCGTTGTGTGGCACGCACGCTCAGGTGGCCGGACTCGGGGTTGGCCATGACCGAAACCCCTTCGGTACGCCCCGCCGGTGCGGCGGCAGGGGTCGCGGCGGTGGCGGCCGGGCTGGAGCCGCCTGCTGCCGCAGCGGGCACACTGGCAGGTGAAGATCCGCCGCCAGATGGGGAACCACCCGCAGGCGAGGGTGTATTGGTGGGGGACGACCCACCGGCCGTCGCGGCAGCGGGGGCGCCACCCGGCTGCGATGCCGCTTCGGTAAGCATGTCACGCACATTGCCCACCAGCGTTTCCCAGAAGCGGTTATTGGATTTGCTGGCGATTTCCGACATGGACGCATTGCTGCCAGTGCCGCTACCGGTTCCACCCGGTGCAGCCCCGGTACTGGCCACACTGGTGGAGGTGCTGATGGAGTTGCTCACGTCGCGCTGGATGTTGGGATAGTCCACGCGGTAGTTTTTGATGTAGGGCGTGTCCGCAACAATCGACAGGTTGCGCCCCTGGATGTCGTAACGCAGATCCACCTGGCGCGCGATGCGGTCCAGAATTTCCGTCAGCGTCTGGTCGCGCACATTCATGCTCACGGTGCCCGTGATGGCGGGATGAATGTCCACGTTGAGTTTGGCGTCGCGCGCCAACGCAAACAGCAAATCTTGCACCTGCACGTTTTGCACCACCACGCTGTACACCTCTTGCCGGACGGTGGGCCGGGGCGGCGTGGGCAGGGGTGGTGCCAATACAAATTCCGGCGGTTTGCCGGACACCGGTGCGGGCGCCTGCAAGTGGTCTTTGGAGGTAGGCGGGGCCGGAGGGGCCGCACACCCGGCCACGCAACAGGCGACCACCGCACCCAGCGAGAGACGTACGGTCACTGCACTGCGGATGCGTGACTCAACGCAGAGAGAGTGTGGTTTTGAAGTCATTGATCCTGTCTTATTTTGGTCCACGTCCTGACCATAGGCTTGTGGGTCTTGAGGTCCACCGGCAACTTTGCCAAGGCCGCGTTGGCCTGGGAAAACGTTGCGTACTGCCCCACGAATACAGCAATAAAATCGCGGCCATTGTAGTGGCTCAGGCGTACAAAAACCATAGCATCATCGACTTGCCGGGTAACGGCTCTCAGGTATTCCAGGGCATTGGTGTCACGCGGCAGGGCCGCAATTTGCAGGGTAAAGCCACCCAAATCGGCGCGGCGCACATAGGCCTCGGTGCGTTGCAGGTAGGGTTGCAATGCCGCGGTCATGGCGGACGGTGCAGTGCCCTCTAGCGTGGGCGCAGACACCGCCGCGACACGCGGCGGTGGCGGGGTTACTTGCAGTTGCGGCACGGCTGGCACCGATGCCGATGCCGATGCCGATGCCGATGCCGATGCCGATGCCGATGCCGATGCCGATGCCGATGCCGATGCCGATGCCGATGCCGATGCCGATGGCTGTGGCTGTGGCTGTGCAGAGGGTGCACTGGCGGGCTCCGATGGCAATGGTACAGACACAGGGGCAGCAGCCGCCAATGCCACGGGCGCTGGGGCGGGCGCCTGCGCCGCCGCAATCGCCACGGGCGCCGAATGGGCCAGCACCGGCGCAGGCTGCAGGCGCTGGCGCTCCAGCACCCACACGGCCAGGGCGGCCAGGCACACCGCCAGCACCAGGCTGCCCACGCCCCATGGCAGCCACACCGGCAGGCCGGCACGCGGGCTGGGGCCGAAGTCTTCGGGCAACTCACTCGCCGCGTCCTTGACCTGGCGCGGTGACACGCTGCTGAGGCCCTGTGCGTACGCGGCCAGCAAGGCCTTGTCGGCCAACACGTTGATGCGGCGCGCCCGCCCGCCGGAGGTTTTGATCAGCAGCGCCATGGCCGCCGCCGAAAACAGCGCCCCGCCCTGCCAACCCGCGGCGCGCAAGCGGTGGTCCACATAGGCGCCCACATCCTGCGCCGACAGCGGTTCGAGCTTGAAGCGGTGCACCACCCGGTCGCGCACCTGGCGCAGCCGCTGCTCGGACAGCAGCACATCGAGTTCGGGCTGGCCAAACAGCATGATGTTGACCAGCTTGTGCTGGCCGGTTTCCAGGTTGGAGAGCAGGCGCACTTCTTCCAGCGATTCGGCGGGCATGGCGTGCGCCTCGTCAATCACCAGCAGCACCCGCTGCCCGGCAGCGTGGCGGCGCAGCAATTCCTGTTGCAAGGCAGCCAACCGGGCCTCGGTGGCGGTGGGCAACACGCTGATACCCAGGTCGCGCGCGATGGCACCCAGAATTTCGTCGCGGCTGAAGCTGGGGTTGGCCAGGTACACGGCGCACACCGGCGCTGGCAGGCGGCTGATCATCAGCCGGGCCAGCAGGGTTTTGCCGCTGCCCACTTCGGCCACCACGGTGATGATGCCTTCCTCGTGCGCGGCCACGTGCAACAAGGCGGTGAGCATGTCACCGCGGCGCCCACCGGCAAAGAAAAAATCCAGGTCGGGGGTAATTTGAAACGGGGGTTTTTGCAACCCAAAATGGCTCAGATACAGTGATGACATCGCAATCCCTTGTACTGCGATTCTTTCACGCCCTTCGCCTTCTGTGTCCCCCTGAAAACCCGCAGCGACCTAACACACTACTCGGGTGTGGTTTGCAGGCGAATGGTGTCGCCCTCTACCGTAACCGCTGCGCCCACAGCAATGGGGTCTGCGCGCTCGATCTGCCGCGTGCTGCCGTCTTGCATGCGCACGGTGACTTGGTAGATGGTTTCTTTCTTCATGCGCTTCTCCACCTCATTGCCAGCCCAGCCGCCACCGACGGCGCCCAGAACCGTGGCCGCGGTTTTGCCGTCGCCGCCACCTACCTGATTGCCCAGCAAGCCACCCAAGGCGCCACCCACCAGGACGCCCACGCCGCTGCCCTTGGCGGCATCACGCTGCACGGGGGTTACGGATTGCACCGTGGCGCAACGTGCGCACACGACTTTGGTCGCTGTGGTGGGTTGGGCGGGTGCGGTGGTCACCGCGGGGGGCGGGCCGCTCGGTGGTGACTGCCGGAGATTCTGGCGGTGGGGGTGGCGGCATGACGGCGCCCCCCACCGCAGTGGCAGCAGGCTTTTGCACAGGTTTAGACGCTATCTTTTTAGAAGCTGTTTGCGCAGTATGGACGGGCGCTGGAGCACTTTTTGGTTCAACAACTTGCGCTGGCACAACAACTTCCGGGGTACCCGGCTTGTCGGGCAGTGCGGCGGCCGGGGTGGGCACCACCACCGGGGCTGCGCTGGTAGCTTGGAGGGCCACCGGGCTGGCAGACTCCAGTGGCGTGGAGTCGGCAGCGCGCCACTGGGGATTGAGCAGCACGGCACCCAAAGTCAGCGTGGCCGCCCCCAGGACGCCAACGGCAACCCACAAATAGCGGGCGGTAGAGGTAGGGGTTATTTCAGTCATGTTGTTCCTTGATTCATTGCTTCATTGCGGCGCACCGGCCGCTATCGGTCTCGCGGCCCAACAGGGGCCGCCTGCCTATAACGGTTGTGCATGGGTTTGGCGGACACCCACTTGCGATGCAGTTGTTACGGCAGGTAAAGCACCGTCTGGGCGACACCGCCGCAAGAAGCCTACAAGTTGGGTGCCAGCAGGCGCTGTAGTTCGGTTGGGTTCATGCCACGGCGGCGCGCCAGGTCCTGCAGCTGGTCGTCGCCGATTTTTCCGACGTTGAAATAGGTACTGTCGGGGTGGCCAAGGTAGAAGCCGCTGACACTCGCGGCCGGGGTCATGGCCAGGCTTTCGGTGACACCCATGCCGATTTCTTCGCACTGCAACAGGTCAAACATGTCCTGCTTGACGCTGTGGTCCGGGCACGCGGGGTAGCCGGGTGCGGGGCGGATGCCGCGGTATTTTTCGGCAATCAGCTCGTCGCCACCCAAGTGTTCCTGCGCGGCATAACCCCACAGGTCGGTGCGCACACGCTGGTGCAGGTATTCGGCAAAGGCCTCGGCCAAGCGGTCGGCCAGGGACTTGAGCAGGATGGCGCTGTAGTCGTCGTGCGCGGCTTCAAACGCCTTGGCACGCGCTTCGGCACCGATGCCGGCGGTCACGGCAAACAGTCCCGCGTAGTCGGCAACTTTTAAGCCATTTTGGCCTTTTTCGCACGCCCCATCTGCGGAAGCAGCTCCTGAATTAATAGCATCCTGCCCACCCGCAGCAGGCGCCACAAAGTCGGCCAGGCAGCGGCTGGGCATCTGCTGGCCTTCCACCACCTGTTTTTCGGTCTGCTGGCGCAGGCCGTACCAGGTGAGCACCGGGGTGGTACGGGTCTCATCCGCATAAAAAACAATGTCGTCGCCCACGCTGTTGGCCGGGTACAGGGCCAGCACGGCGTTGGCGGTGAGCCAGCGGCCTTCGACAATCTTTTTCAGCATGGCTTGGGCGTCGGCAAACACCCGTTTGGCCTCTGCGCCCACCACCGCGTCTTCCAGAATGGCAGGGTACGGCCCGGCCAAGTCCCAGGTCTGAAAGTAAGGGCCCCAGTCGATGTAGGGCACCAGCTCCGCCAGGTCGAAGTTTTTGAACACGCGCTTACCCACGAATTTCGGTACCGTGGGTTGGTAACTGGCCCAGTCGACCACGGTTTTGTTGGCGCGGGCTTTCTCTAACGGCCACAGCGGCGTCTGTTTTTTGTTGGCGTGTTGCTGGCGCACTTTGTCGTAATCGGCCTGCACCTCGGCCAGATAGGCCGCTGCACCCTCCCCCAACAAACCTTGGGCCACACCCACGCTGCGGGACGCGTCCGGCACGTAGACCACGGGGCCTTCGTAATGCGGCGAAATTTTGACGGCGGTGTGCACGCGGCTGGTGGTGGCGCCACCAATGAGCAGCGGCATTTTGCGCAGGCGGAAGTAGTCGTCCTTCTGCATCTCGGCGGCGACGTACTGCATTTCTTCCAGGCTGGGGGTGATCAGGCCCGACAGGCCAATGATGTCGGCCCCTTCGGCCTTGGCCTTGGCCAGAATCTCGTGCGCGGGCACCATCACACCCATGTTGACCACGTCGTAGTTGTTGCACTGCAGCACCACGGTGACGATGTTTTTGCCAATGTCGTGCACGTCGCCCTTGACGGTGGCGATGACGATTTTGCCTTTGGCTTTTGCCTCGCCACCGGCTTCAACCATGGCAGCCTTCTCCGCCTCGATGTACGGCAGCAGGTGTGCCACAGCGCTCTTCATGACGCGGGCGCTTTTTACCACCTGGGGCAAAAACATTTTGCCCTGGCCAAACAGGTCACCCACCACGTTCATGCCGTCCATCAGCGGCCCTTCAATCACATGCAGCGGGCGGCCGCCCTTGGCCAGAATCTCGCGGTAGGCCTCTTCAGTGTCTTCGTTGATGAAGTCGGTAATGCCGTGCACCAGCGCGTGGCTGAGGCGCTGGTTAACGGTTACCGGGTGCTCGGGCGTGCCGCGCCACTCCAGCTTTTTGCTCTCATCCTTGGCGCCGCTCTTGGCGCTGTCGGCAATCTCGACCAGGCGCTCGCCCGCATCCGGGCGGCGATTGAGCACCACATCTTCGACGCGCTCACGCAGCACCGGCTCCAGATCGTCGTAGACGCCCACCATGCCAGCATTGACGATGCCCATGTCCATGCCCGCTGCAATGGCGTGGTACAAAAACACGGTGTGAATGGCCTCGCGCACCGGGTCGTTGCCACGGAAGCTGAACGACACGTTGGACACGCCGCCCGATACCTTGGCGCCCGGCAGGTGCTGCTTGATCCAGCGCGTGGCCTCAATAAAGTCCACCGCGTAGTTGTTGTGTTCTTCAATGCCGGTGGCAATGGCAAAGATGTTGGGGTCGAAGATGATGTCTTCCGGCGGAAAACCCACCTCGTCTACCAGAATGCGGTAGGCGCGCTCGCAAATCTCGATCTTGCGCGCATACGTGTCGGCCTGGCCTTTTTCGTCAAACGCCATGACCACCGCAGCGGCACCGTAGCGGCGCACCAGCGTGGCCTGGCGCTTGAACTCGGCAATGCCCTCTTTCATGCTAATGGAGTTGACGATTCCCTTGCCCTGCACACAGCGCAAACCGGCCTCGATCACGCTCCATTTGGAGCTGTCGATCATCACCGGCACGCGGGAAATGTCGGGTTCGCTGGCAATCAGATTCAGAAAGCGCACCATGGCGGCCTGGCTGTCGAGCATGGCCTCGTCCATATTGATGTCAATCACCTGGGCGCCGTTTTCCACCTGCTGGCGGGCTACGGCCAGGGCTTGGTCGAATTCGCCATTCAAAATCATGCGCGCGAAGGCTTTGGAGCCGGTGACGTTGGTGCGCTCACCGACGTTCACAAACGTGGCGCGCGGCACCTGGCCATCAGTTGCGGCAACAGCGCCAATGGTGACTGGCTCCAGGCCAGACAGCAACATGGGAGGAATAAGGGTTTCAGACATACAACTCACCTGCAAAAATAACAAACCAGTCAGGTGAGCGTCGTTGGGACATCCAAGCCTGACAGGTGAGGCACCACCCGCTGCAACGCTCCTTGGATGCCGCGATTTTAAGGGGGAACCGGATGACCCTGCCAGCACCACGCCACGTGCCATGCCACGCCACAGCGCAACCCGTGCGCAACACCGCCACGAAACAGCCGCAAAAGGCGCTGGCTGCAAGCGCGGCGCTGCGCTACCATGGCCGCATTCCACGTCAAAAATGAGAGCGCACCATGTCCATTGCACCGCCAAACGGCGCCACTCCACTGCACCCCGAATCGCTGGACAACGCCGCCCAGCTGCTAACCGCGCCCGGTGCGCTGATGCAGCTCACGCTGGAAGAGGCCCGCATTGTGGCCAGTTATATGGCGGAGCGCACCATTGCGGCCGACACCACCTTTATCCGCGAAGGCGATGCCGGTGACAACGGCTTTATGGCCCTGTTGCTGGAAGGCGAGGTGGTGGTGGAGAGTATTGTGGTCAGCCGCACCGAACCGGTGACGATCAAGGTGCTGGGCCCGGGCAGCCTGGTGGGCGAAGTGGGCCTGGTCGACCGGGAGCCGCGCTCGGCCTCGTGTACCGCCAGCACCGACGTGGTTTGCGCCATTCTGACCCGCGAGGCCATTGAAGCCCTGATCGACGCCCAGCCCCGCGTGGGCGCCAAACTGCTGCTGGCGATCTCGGTCCGCCTGGCCCAACGCCTGCGCGACAACGCCCGCAAACTGCGCCTGTACGCCAAACTGGCGCAGGCTATGAGCATGGAGATGAACGGGTTTATTCGGGCGCAGGAGGGCGGGGGTTGACGTGAAAATATACCTTTAGGTATACTCGCGCTAACACGGCCCCCTTCAGAAACGCACTTCGGTGCCAACTGCTTGGGGGTTTTTCTTTGGGCGAATGCTCACCAAGCCCGCTGATCCCAACCTTCATCCACACCCATGCCATGCAGGGTGATGCCAATGTGAGACAGATCAGGAAATTTCTCCAACAGGTGCCTTTTCAACCTGCTACCCCATGTGGACGAAGGGTTAATCACCCGGCCATCAGGCACACCATAGGCTTGCGCAATCGCATCTTGGTCTTCTGACTTCAAGCCTGCAAACAAGGTGGACATACAGCCAAAGTCCCACACCTCACATGCCACCCAGATTGCCAATGGCAGCCCGTACTTCTTCTTGTTGTGCACCATAAACGTTTCACGCGAACGCGCCACCAACGCCGCATGCTTCGTCAGCCATTCATGGTGCCGTGTCAATCCCGAAGTCGGATCGAGCTTGCTGGAAAAGTTTTCGTGAAACAAGTCGGGCTTAAGGTACGCAAACGCATCCCGCTCACCCAGCCGGTGTGACAAGTCCACGCGCAGCGCAACTTCGATGCGCTCCAAGGCATCCAACACGAGCAACCGCAGTTTCTTGTCAAACACATACAAATCCACAGCGTCATGGAAACGCGTGCCGGGTTTGAACTCATCCAAAACGGGGCGCTCGATGCGCACTTTCTTCGGCTTGCCGCCCGTGACAGGATCAAGCGGGGAGTAGGCGCTACGCATCCGAAAGTCGTACCAGTATCCACTGAGGCGGTAATACCCGATGCGCTCCAAATAGTCCGTCGCTTTTGCCTCGTCGCTTACATGCATGCCACGACTTTTCAGTTGTGCCAACTGATCGGCAATGCTCATCCAAGGTTTGGTGTAAGACATAGGGGTTCAGAAATTTTATGAAACTTGTTGAACCAACGCCTCGGACAGATGGGCTTGGGTGGATTGGCTGGCGGCCATGCACTGGCGCAGCTCAAAGCACAGGCGGCGCAACTGGGCTACGCGGGTGACGATGCGGGATTGTTCGGCGAGGGGTGGTAGTGCGAGCGGTTGCTGCAAGTATTCGCCCTGTGCAAGGTGTCCGTGGGTAGAGTTCGTTATCTTTATCTGGTGCGCGTTTATGTACCGCAAGCAATCAACAAAATACCGCTGATCTAACGCCTTATTGCAGACCATCTTCCACATGTTTTGATTTAGTACTGCAGGCAAGCAATGTTTCTCAACCACACCTATTTTCCCGAGACTTCCGCCCACCATTACAAGCAGAACATCGTCAGCGTTTAGGAGAAATTTTTTATAGGTTGTGGACGCAGCTAGGGCACTGACGAACTTTGTATCGGACAAGTCCACGGTGCCATCAGGTCTGATGTTCGTTACGCGAAAGACAAGTGTTCCTGCGTTGGTGTAATCGCTACTTTTGAATGCAAACCCCGTGTTTGCTTCGGCAACATCGCCCAACCGCACCCACTCCCACCCCCGTGGCAACGCAAACGGCTGCTCATCCTCCGCAACCAGCGGCAGGGTCTTGTCGCGTTTGATCTTGCCATCAAGAATGAGTTTGTCTTTCTCGGCGCGGATTTTCTTGAGTAGTTCGCTGGCGGGTTCGTCTTGCGGGTCTTGGGGGACGAGCAGGCCGCGCACTGCGATTTGGAGGATGGTTTGCTCCAGGGCGTCTACGGCTTCGGGGCGGTCTAGCAGCAGGTCGAAGTGGGTGGCGATGCGGTGCCAGTTGTCCGTCAGTTGCGCGGGCGTTTCGCTCTCAGAAAGCGTGGCCAGTAGGGTGCTGACGAGTTGGGCGTGTTGCGCGGCTTCGAGCTGGCCTTTGGCTTCGAGCGCGTCGCACAGGCGCATGAGTTCTTCGACGCGGGTGACGATGCGGGATTGTTCGGCGAGGGGTGGTAGCGCAATCAGCGCGCCAAGCAAAATGCCCTGATTCAAGTTGGTCATGGTGGTACCAACGGACTCCCCCTGCAGATGCGCCCGGAAGCGGCTGTCTGAAAAGAGTAGCCCCAGATATTCTCGATTGCAGCTCCTGTGCAGGCGTACGAAAAAGCTACCTGTACCGCAAAGCCAACCGTGCTCTCGCTCGGTAACCAATGCATAGCGTCCGACTTCACCACGCCGCGCCAATACGATGTCGCCAGCGCACAAGGCATAAGCTGAAAGTCGATCAGCGTCTTTCAGCTTCAACGTGACGCGCGGGTCATGAACGATTCTGCCCGCCAGCATGTGCGAGGGATTGATGAGTGGCACACCGTCCCGCACGTAATCTTCTTGGTGAATGACTGAACCAAATGGGCCAGTGCAAAGCTCAAAGAAATAGTCGGAGCAACGCACCCACTCCCACCCCTTCGGCAACCCAAACGGCTTCTCTGCCTCCGCAATCTCCGCCAACGGCTTGTCCCGCTTGATCTTGCCCTCGGCAATCAGCCGGTCTTTCTCCGCCCGAATCTTCTTCAGCAGCTCACTCGCCGGTTCATCCTTGGGGTCTTGGGCAACCAGCTTGCCTTGCACCGCCAGCGTCAAAATCAGCTCACGCAGACGCGCCACGCCATTGGGGGCTTGCGCCAACAGGTTCAAATTTGATAGCAGCATGCGCACATTCCACGAGGGCCAGAGGCCAATTTGGCATCAAAGTTATGGTTCATCACGCTTGATCGCCTCGGGCGTTTTCTATCAGCGCACGGACGCGGGTCAGCTCGGCTTGCAGCTCGGCTTCGGTGGGCAGCCAGGGCTGGTAGCGGCTGGCAAAAATCTGTTCGCTGTCGTTCAACAATGAGTAGCGTGCCACTGCCTCATTTCGCTCAGAGCACAAAATCAGGCCGATGGTGGGGTTGTCGCCCGGCTGGCGTACCTGTTCGTCGAACACGCGCACGTACATGTCGAGCTGGCCCACGTCCTGGTGGCTGAGCTTGCCTACTTTCAGCTCTATGAGCACAAAACATTTCAAGATGTAGTTGTAAAACACCAGATCGACAAAGGCGTCTTCGCCTTCAATGCGCAGGTGGCGCTGGCGAGCCACGAAGGCAAAGCCCTTGCCCAGCTCTAGCAGAAACTTTTGCAACTGGTCGAGCAGGCCTTGTTCCACGTCTTTTTCGTACCAGCTGGCCTGCGGCTGGCCGTCCAGAAATTCCAGAATGTAGGGGTCGCGGATGAAGTCGCGCGGATGGGGCGGGGCGTCCCGCTGGATGAGGGCGCTGGCCTCAGCCTTGATGCCATGTTTGTCTTGGCTGGAGAGCAGGCGCTGGTAATACAGGGTGCTGATTTGCCGGTCGAGCGCGGCCACGCTCCAGGTTTGGCTGACGGCTTCAGCCGCGTACCACTGGCGGGCGGCGGGTTCTGGCACGCGCATGATGGTCTTGATGTGCGACCAGCCCAATTCGCTCCATGGCGTGGAGCGAATCTCGCCAGTGGGGAAGGTCAAGTAAAACTGACGGTAGTTGCGCAAACTTTGAATAGCAAACCTGTTGCCGAACTCGGCCGTCAAGCGCTGCGCCAGAGTTTGCAGGGTTTGGGCTCCATACGCAGCGCGGTCTTCTCCGCCTTGTTCGTGCTCGACGATCAGTTTGCCAACTTGCCAGTAGGCCAGCACCATGGTTTGGTTGACGCTGCGCTTGGCCTGCTGGCGGGCTTGGCGCAGAACGTCCTGAATTTGGGCATACAGCGCCTCTGCCACGTTGGCCACTGGCGTGGCCTGGCTGGCGGTCAAGCTGGTGTTGGGCTTTTGCATGGCAATGCTCTCTTGGCAGATGGCAGGCTTATCAAATTTGATAGCAGCATGCGCACATTCGTCGGGGGTTAGAGGCCAATTCAATAGAAAATCTCAAGCCCGCACCTCGGCCAGCAGCTCCGGGTGGCGATCCAGCACTTTGAGCAGCTTCACCAGCGCCAGCGGAGGCTTGGTTTTGCCAGTCTCGTAGCGCGAGAAAGCGTTGACACCGCCGCCGAAAATTTCTGCGGCTTCGCGCTGGTCGAGGTCGAGTTTTTTGCGGATGTCGGTGATGAAGCTGGGTGGGACGAACGCAGCGTTGACCTGGCGCTGAAAAGCGCTCATTTCTTTCATCACGCGTTCCGTTTCAGCACCGTCGTGAATCGACTCGGCGCACGCTGGGCAAAAGTCTCCGGTGACGGCGGGGATGACGGTGCTCATACCCTTATAGGTGTAGGTTTCATCACGGGTGTCGTGGATGAGTTCGGCAGCGCCGCAGCTTGGGCATTTCATGTCATAGCTCCTTGAAAGAGACAATCAACAAATCATCCACCACCGTTAGCTTCAGATACACGTCGCCCAGTGGCGTAGCAGCGCGGTAAACATCTTGCCAAACGGTGTGATCGGTATGCGTTGTCATACTTTTGTAAAAGTCTGAAGACTGCAAAGCGGTGACCACTGCCAACATGCCCGGATAGTCAAAACCCAATGCCGCTGCACCGTTGCGTGCGGTGCGCGTCACCCGAAACTTTCCGGCATCCAGCAAGGCTTTTACAACCTGCAGCTTGCAATGCGGTGTTGATTTTTCCATGATTATTAACCTACTTGGTTATTTTCGCAACTTCCCAACGATTTCGCCAATATTTCCTTGAGCTCATCGCGCAGCCCCTGCGCCTCGCCTTGCAGCCGCGCGTAGTCGGCCAGCAGTTGCTCGGGGTCGTGGCTGACCGCATCCACGGCGTGGGGGTTCTTCTGGTCCAGGTTGTAGCCTGCGGCCTTGATCTGCTCAATGCTGACTTTCCAGGCACGCTCGTTTTCCACCCGGCTGGCAAAGCCATCGGCCTCGCTGCCCCACCAGGCTTTCTCGGCGTCGAACTCTTCGATGCGGATGGGCTTGGTCTTGTTGTAGTTCTTCACGCCCGGCGGGTACGGGTGCTCGTAGTACCAAACGTCTTGGGTGGGCGTGCCTTTGGTGAAGAACAGCAGGTTGGTTTTGATGCCGGTGTAGGGCGCAAACACGCCGTTGGGCAGGCGCACGATGGTGTGCAGGTTGCACTCCGTCAGCAGTTGCTCTTTGATGCGCGTCTTCACGCCTTCGCCAAACAGGGTGCCGTCGGGCAGCACCAGCGCGGCGCGGCCGTTCACTTTGAGGATGTGTTTGATGAGCACCAGAAACAGGTCCGCCGTTTCTTTGGTGCGCACATCGCTGGGGAAGCCTTGCTCAATGCCCGGCTCTTCCACGCCGCCAAAGGGCGGGTTGGTGAGCACCACGTCCACACGGTCGGCCTGCGTCACTTCGCGCAGTGGGCGGGCCAGCGTGTTGCCATGCAGAATGAGGCTGGGCACCTCGATGCCGTGGAGCATGAGGTTGGTGACGCACAGCATGTGGGGCAGCTGCTTTTTCTCGACGCCGGTGATGCTGGTTTGTAGCAGGGCTTCTTGCTCGGTGTTTTGCACCTGTTTGCGCAGGTGCTCGATGGCGCAGACCAGAAAGCCGCCGGTGCCGGTGGCCGGGTCCAGCACCTTTTCGCCTAAGCGTGGGTTGACCATGTCCACCATGAACTGGGTGACGGCGCGCGGGGTGTAGAACTCGCCCGCGTTGCCGGCGCTTTGCAGGTCTTTGAGGATTTTTTCGTACAGGTCGTTGAACTGGTGGCGCTCGCTTTGGCGGTTGAAGTCGATGGCGTTGAGTTTGTTAATGACCTGGCGCAGCAGGTGGCCGCTTTTCATGTAGTTGTAGGCGTCTTCAAACACGCCGCGCACCACGTAGCCGCGCGGGTTGCGCTGGGCGTCACCGCTCAAAGTCTTTAGCGCACCGAACAGGTCGTTGTTGACAAAGCTCAGCAGCGTGTCGCCGGTGATGCCCTCGGCGTCTGCGGCCCAGTTGCGCCAGCGCAGGGGCTCGGGGATGGGGCTTTGGTAGGCGTCGCGGGTGAGTTCCAGCTCTTCTTCCAGCGCGTCAAACACTTTGAGGAACAAGAGCCAGGTGAGCTGGGAGATGCGTTGGGCGTCGCCATCGACGCCGCTGTCTTGGCGCATCACGTCCTGGATGGATTTGATGCTGCTTGCTAGGTTGGACATATTGTTGTAGGTTTTATAGGTAAAAAAGGGCTTTTGCGCACGTGGGACGTGCGTGAGCAGCTATGAATTTAGTAGCGTTTTACTCATCTACCCAATCGAGTTGCGGGCTAGCTGGCGGCCATGAGCCAGCCGCGACGCGTTGGGTGTACCAGCGGAGCATGGCGGCGTCTTCTACCGCGTATTCACTTCGGGCGGATTTCCAGATCAGGCTGGGTTGGTGGGCACGCAAGCCATCCAAGGCTTTTTGAGCTTTGGCCACAGTGACTTTCTCGCCCGTTTTTTCGTTGTAGAACTGGAGCGCGTCGGCGTCATACGGGCGAAAGCGGTTACCCAACTCCAGCATGCGCCACAGCACGGCTTGCTCCAGCGGCCGCAGGGCTGTGAAGTCGCTTTCCATTTGCGACTCATCAGCCTCTTGTTTCTGCAGCGCTTTATCCAGCATGGCGTCTTCAAACCTGCCGGTGTTGGTAGCCAGTGGGCTGAGGACTTGGCCCAGTGCCTCCATAAAAAACTGGGGCCGCTGACCGAAGCGCATAAAGGCTTCGGCCAAGGTAGCCTCATTGACCGGGGCCAGGTCTGCACGCTGGCGGACGATGAGTTGCGCAATATGGGCAATAAAGTCGGCACCCAGCTCGGGCATTCGGTGGATTTGAGAACCGTAGAAGGGGGCTGCGTTGGTGTTTACCAATCGCAGGAGCTTGTCGCGGTCAGAGCCGGACATCACCAGCATGAGCCGCACCTCGCCAGGCCGGTTGAGCTGGTCGCGGGCGGACTTGAGTGCCGCCATCGCGGTTTCACCCGCCTCGCTGGTTAAGGCGTGCTGGGCTTCGTCTATCACCAACGCAACGGGGGCTTTGCTGGCCTCAGACAGGGCGCGCAATGCATCTGTGAGGGTGCTGCCATCTACTTTGCCGATTTTTGAGGTGTCGATTTTGATTCCGGCCACGTTGATGCTGTCCAGCCCCGCCAACTTGGCAGTTTTGGCCACCACGCCCAACTGCTTGAGCAAGGCCTGGCCCACGGCCTCGGCAATGAGGCTACCGGGGTCACGCTTTTGGTCGGCCCACAGGTCCACATACACCACAACCACATGGCGGCGCTGCAACTCGGGCATGAGGTCGGCTTGCAAGAAGGTGGATTTGCCTGTGCGGCGGGGCGCCGCCAGAAACAGCCCGTTGGGCGCATCGCTAAAGACGTCTTTACCCTGCAAAGCATCGGCCAAGCTGGATGCCAAGGGCGTACGCGGGTAGTAAAGCATGGGTTTATCCAAAAATATCTTGATTTGGATATTTTATCTAAATTTGGATAATTTAGGATATTTTGCAGCAGGGAGCACTTACTCTTTGCCCGCGTATAGCTCGCGTTCCAGCATTTGCAGGGCAGTTTTGTACTGGGTGCGGCCGCCAAAGCTCTTGATGAGCTCGGCCGGGCGGCCTATGTCGGTGAAGGGCTGTACGTTAAACACGGTGTCGGCCTCGATGGTGGCGATGCCTTCGTCGGCGTATTTGTCCAGCAGCGCGTCAATCACCTGGCGGGCCACGGGGCCGTAGTGGGTAAAGACGTTGCGCTTTTTGACGCGGCGGGCGCGCTCGCGCCGGGTAAGGGGCGGCATGTTGTACGCCACGTGCAGCAAGGCATCAAACGGGTCCAGCCCGGTTTGCCCTTGGGCACTCAGTTCTTCTTGCATCGCCTCCACCAACACACCGCGCGACTCCAGCTCTTCCAGCAGGGCAGCTTTGCGGTCGGCATCATTCCAGGCCTGCAAAAACTTGTCCAGCGAGTCGTATTGCTTGGTGAGGTTGATGCGGGTGTAGTCACGCAGGCTTTCGGTGATGAGTTTGCCCTGGGCGTTGAGGTATTGCACGCGCTCGCGGGCCACGGCGACGGTGACCTGGCTGCCCAGCACATATTTGATAACCGGCGTGCCGCCCGCGCCACCGAAGGGGCCGAGACCATCGAGCGGGAGGGCGGCATCCGGTGGTGCGCCAAGCGGCCCGCCTGGGGTGGCGGGTTCCGGCGCGTCCGGCGGCGCAATGGGGTCGTCGCCCATGGGTTCGTAGATTTGCACCGGCTCGCCGTCAAAGGCGGGGTCGGCAAAGTTGTCGGTGGCGCGCTTGAAGTCGAGGATGGTGAACCAGCTTTTGCCCAGGTCTTCGCGCAGGCGGGTGCCCCGGCCAATGATCTGCTTGAACAGCGTCATGGACTTGATGTTCTGGTCCAGCACGATGAGCTTGCAGGTTTGCGCGTCCACGCCAGTGCTCATGAGCTTGGAGGTGGTGGCAATCACCGGGTAAGGCTTCTCGGGATCGATGAAGTTGTCCAGCTCGCGCTTGCCTTCCGGGTTGTCGCCGGTGATTTGCACCACGTAGTTGGGCTGGGTGGCGCAGATATCGGAATTGGCATTGGAGAGCGCCTGGCGCATGCGGGCGGCGTGGTCGATATCTTCACAAAACACGATGGTCTTGGCCATGCGGTCGGTGGCGCGCAGGTAGGCGGTGATGCGCTCGGCCACCACCGCGTCGCGCGGCTCCATGACCAGTTTGCGGTTCATGTCGCGGCCGGTGTAGACGCGGTCTTCGATGAGCTGGCCTTTGTTGTCGGTCATGCCCGCCGTGGGGCGCCAGCCGAAGGTGTCTTTGTCCAGGTCCACCCGGATGACTTTGTAGGGCGCCAGAAAACCGTCTTCAATGCCTTGCTTCAAGCTGTAGGTGTAGAGGGGCTCGCCAAAGTAGAAGGTGTTGGAGGTGTCTTTGGTTTCTTTGGGCGTGGCGGTGAGGCCCACATGGGTGGCGCTGGCAAAGTAGGTGAGGATGTCGCGCCAAGCGGAGTCTTCGTTGGCGCTGCCGCGGTGGCACTCGTCCACCACGATGAGGTCAAAGAAGTCGGGGCTGAACTGTTTGTAGATGTTTTGCTCTTCTTCCGTGCCCGTCACCGCCTGGTAAAGCGAGAGGTAAATCTCGTAGCTCTTGTTGACGGCCTTGGTGGTTTTGTCCACCGCCAGGTCTACGTCGTCCATTTCGATCTGGCCCTGGGCGTTGACGCGCTCCACGCCTTTAGCGTTGGGCGAGAGCTTGGCCATGGCGCCCTTGAAGGGACGGAAGTCGTTGACCATGGTCTGGTCGATCAGGATGTTGCGGTCGGCCAGGAACAAGATACGTTTTTTGGCGCCGCTCTTCCACAGGCGCCAGATGATCTGGAAGGCGGTGTAGGTTTTGCCGGTGCCGGTGGCCATGACCAGCAGCACGCGGTTTTGCCCATTGGCAATGGCTTCTACCGTGCGGTTGATGGCACCCAGCTGGTAGTAGCGCGGGGTTTTGCTGGGGGCATAGTCAAAGGCAGCCACGCGCTGCACCTCGGGCGACCAGCCTTTCCAGGCGCAGTAGCGCGCCCACAGGTCTTGGGGGCTGGGGAATTGGTCCAGCGTGAGGGTTTGCTCCAGCACGCCGGTGGCCAGGGTGGCGTCGCGAAAAACAAAGGACTCCCCATTGCTGGAGAAGGAGAACGGAACATCCAGCAGCTCAGCATAGTGCAGCGCCTGCTGCATGCCGGCCTGCGCGGACAAGCGGGCCTTTTTGACTTCCACCACGGCCAGAGGAATGTTGGGCTTGAGGAAGAGTGCAAAGTCCGCTTTGAGGACGGTGTCTTTATCGCGGTGCGATTTGTTGCCACGCACCACCACGCGGCCTGCGCGCAGCGGAAATTGGGCATAAATCTGGTCCAGCGTGTGCCAGCCCGCTTGCACCATGGCGGGGCGGACGTACTTGTCGCTGATGTCACTTTCGGAAAGTTGCTTGATGTCCAAACCGGTCTCCCTGGCGCAACCCACTATGTGCGCCAGGGGCCAGTGTGCCACGCCCTTCCCTGCGAAATGCTCAGGCCGCCTCTTTGTAAAAATACCCGCGCCCCACCGCACGCCCTGGCAGCGGAGCCACCGCAGCGCAAATGGCACCAATGTGGTCGGGCGTGGTGCCGCAGCAGCCGCCCACAATGTTGACCAGCCCTTCGGCGGCAAACTCGCGCACCAGGCGTGACGTGACGTCGGGGGTTTCGTCAAAGCCGGTGTCGCTCATGGGGTTGGGCAGGCCGGCGTTGGGGTAACAGCTGATAAAGGTGTCGGGTGCGGCGCGGTTCAGCTCCTGAATGTAGGGGCGCATCAGCGTGGCGCCCAGTGCGCAGTTCAGGCCAATGGCCAATGGCTTGGCGTGGCGCACGCTGTGCCAGAAGGCGGTGACGGTCTGGCCGGAGAGGATGCGCCCGGAGGCATCGGTGACGGTACCGCTGATGAGGATGGGCAGGCGCTCGCCGCTGGCCTCAAAGTATTCGTCAATGGCAAACAGGGCGGCCTTGGCGTTCAGGGTGTCAAAAATGGTTTCTACCAACAGCACGTCGCTGCCGCCCTCCACCAGCGCTTTCACTTGGTCGTAATAGGCCTGGCGCAGTTCCTCAAAGGTCACGTTGCGCGCGCCGGGGTCGTTCACGTCGGGGCTGATGCTGGCGGTTTTGGGTGTGGGGCCCACAGCACCGGCCACAAAGCGGGGTTTGTCGGGGGTGCTGAACTTGTCGCAGGCGGCGCGCGCCAGTTGGGCGGATACCCGGTTCATTTCCACCGCCAGGTCTTCCATGCCGTAGTCGGCCTGGGCCACGGTGGTGGCGCCAAAGGTGTTGGTCTCGATCAGGTCGGCACCGGCGGCCAGGTAGCGTTCGTGGATGTCGCGGATCACGTCCGGGCGGGTCAGGCTGAGCAACTCGTTGTTGCCTTTCACATCACGCGGGAAATCTTTAAAACGGTCACCTTGGCTACCGGGGCCGCTGTAGCCTTCGCCACGGTACTGGGCTTCGCCGAGTTTGAAGCGCTGGATCATGGTGCCCATGGCGCCGTCGAGTATGGCAATGCGCTGGGCCAGAATGCCGGGCAAGGCTTGGGCGCGGGTGTAGTGCAAAGGTTGCATGGTGCGGCTCACTGTGTGGGGTGGGACAAGTGAGCGCGGTTGGAATCCCCAAGCCTGACAGGCTGTGCCTACGCACCAACCGCCTGCTGCAGCGCCCCTTGGGTGGGGGTATTTTAGGTCAATCGCCGCTTTCGGGCAGGTTCAGGGGCAAGTCCAGCGTAAAGCAGGCGCCCTGTCCGGGCGGACTGCCCACCCGTATGCGCCCACCCAGCGCAGTGCTGGCCAGGTTGTACACAATGTTGAGCCCCAGGCCGCTGCCGCCTTTGCCAAACTTGGTGGTAAAGAAGGGGTCGAAGATGCGGCCCAAGTGCTCCGGGGGGATACCGCGGCCGTTGTCTTGCACCGTGATCTCCACCCAGTCATCGCCCTTGCGCCGGGCGGCAATGGTGATGAGGCCGTTGTCCTGGCCTTCAAAGGCGTGAATAAGGGCGTTTTGCACCAGGTTGGTCACAATCTGGCCAAACGGGCCGGGGAAGCTGTCCAGCACGATGTCGGCGGGTATTTGCGTCTGCACCGTGTGGCTGGTTTTGCGCAACGTGGGGCCCAAGGTCATCAAAATTTCGGCCACTGTGGCATGCAGGCCGAAGCGGCGGCGGTTGACGCTGGTTTGGTCCACCGCCACTTGCTTGAAACTGGCCACCAAACTGGCAGCGTGCTGCAAGCTGCTCATCAGTATCTCGGCTCCTTGGGTGGTGTTGCGTACAAAATCATTCAAACGGCTGCGGGTAATGCCTTTTTCCGCCTCTGCGGTGAAGCGTCGCGTGTGGTCTTGCAGGGTGCTGGCCACCGTGAGGCTATTGCCAATGGGGGTATTGAGTTCGTGTGCAATACCGGCCACCAGGGCGCCCAGTGCCGACAATTTCTCGGAGCGCACCAGCTCGTCTTTGGCGGTGGTCAACTGGTCCAGGGCGGTGCGCAGCTCCTGGGTGCGGTCCAGCACCCGTTGCTCCAGCGTGGCGTTGAGTTGGACGATTTCGGCCTCGTTGCGCTGCTTTTGGGTGATATCGTCGTACGACAAAATCAAAAGCCGATCACCACCAAAGGCCAGCACACGGCCCGATATTTCACACAACATGTCGCTCTGGCCTTCGCCGCGCTGCATCCACGCCGTAAAGCGGCGGATGCGCCCTTCGCGATGAACCGTTTCGTGCAGCAGCTTGCGGTCACCGGGGTCGCGCCAGGTGGCGTTGTCCAGGCCCGATGTTCCCACCACGCTGTCCCGCGTGCGGGCAAAAAGCGCCAACCAGGCGCCATTCACATCGGCAATGCGTTGGTCTTCGCCCAAATGCGAAACGCTGATGGCCACCGGCGAGGCGTTGAAGATGGACTCAAACTGCGCCTGGCTCAACTGCAAGGCCGCTTCGATGGCCTTGCGCTCTTCCAGCTGGGCCAGCAGGTCGGCGTTTTTCTGGTCGCGCTCGGCGATCAGGGTGGCCAGCTTGCTGCGCATGGCGTCGAGCACCTGGGCCAGACTGCCCATTTCATCTTCGCGCCTCCACTGCAAAGGTTTGTCCAAGTCACCGCGCGCCAGACGCTGTGCACCATTTTGCAAAGTAATCAGGGGGCGCAAAAACCGCACATTGAACAACCACCAGATCACGGCAAAGGATATGGCCACCTGCGCCACCAGCGCCAAGGCCATTCTGCCCAGGTCGCCAATGCGTTCACTATGGATGCGCGCCGTTGTCAACACCAGCATGAGCCGCCCGACACGGATACCGTTTTGCACGATATCGCGCTGCTCAATCAACAGGCTACCGCCTTCGCGCGGCGTTTTGCCCTGCCTGGCAAACTCGTTCTGGTATTCGTCGGTAACCGTCACACTCACCACATCCGGGTTGCGCAGCACGGCCGCAATCAGGTCACTGGCATAGTCCTTATCCACATTCCAGATGGCCGCCGCCAGGCCGCGCGACAACACATCTGCCTGCTGCTGCATGGGTTGCCGCAAACGCACTTCAATCTCGGAATCCATCTTGCTGATCACCTGCAGGTAGGACAGCACCAAGGCAGGCAACAATATGCCCAAGCCAGCGCCCAGCATCAGGGTTTTACGCAGCGACAGGGTAAACCACCGTTTCATGGATGCAGTGTGGCACAGGACGGTGTTCGCACAAAATAATGGTATTCCCGGCACCGGGGTAACAACAGGGGTACCCTGCCACGCGGGCGCTGGGGTCAAGCAACGACAATACCGGCTCGATACCCTTCGCAACCCGGTCGCTTGGCGCCCTGTTTTTTTTATTGTTTTCTGCCTTTTGCGCGCGTGTAGCAAGCGCAAGCAGCTCCTATTTTGATAGCAAACGAATATTCTTCCGCAGCCCAGCCAAGCACCCTGCACACCATCCTGCAGGAGGTTTTTGGCTACCCGCAATTTCGTGGCCCGCAGCAGGCCATTGTGGAACACGTCACCCAGGGCGGCGACGCGCTGGTACTCATGCCCACCGGTGGCGGCAAGTCGCTGTGTTACCAGATACCCGCCATCGCACGCCAGCGCGCGGGCCACGGCGTCACGCTGGTGGTGTCGCCCCTGATCGCGCTGATGCACGACCAGGTCGGTGCGCTGCACGAAGCGGGCGTGAGCGCCGCTTTTTTAAACTCCACCCTGACCGGCGACGAAGCGGCCAACGTGGAGCAGCGCCTGCTGCGCGGCGACATCACCCTGCTGTACGCCGCGCCCGAGCGGGTAACCAACGGCCGCTTTTTGTCCTTGCTCGATACCTTGCACACACGCAGCCAGCTGGCCCTGTTTGCCATTGACGAGGCCCACTGCGTGAGCCAATGGGGCCATGACTTCCGCCCCGAGTACCGGGCCCTGACTGTGCTGCACGAGCGGTACGCCGGGGTGCCGCGCATGGCGCTCACTGCCACCGCCGATGCGCTCACGCGCGAGGACATTCTGGAGCGCCTGCAACTACAGGACGCCCGCGCCTTTGTCAGCAGTTTTGACCGCCCCAACATCCGCTACACCATTGTGGAAAAGCGCGAGGCGGTGCAACAACTGCTGCGTTTTATCGAGCGTGAACACGAGGGTGACGCCGGCATCGTCTACTGCCAGTCGCGCAAAAGGGTCGAAGAGGTGGCCGAAACCTTGGTGCAAGCCGGTGTCTACGCCCTGCCCTACCACGCCGGTTTGGACAGCCGGATGCGCCAGGACCACCAGAACCGGTTTCTGCGCGAAGAGGGGGTGGTGATGGTGGCTACCATCGCCTTTGGCATGGGTATCGACAAACCCGACGTGCGCTTTGTGGCCCACCTGGACATGCCCAAGAACATCGAAGGCTACTACCAGGAAACCGGCCGCGCCGGGCGCGATGGCCTGCCCGCCTACGCCTGGATGGCCTACGGATTGCAAGATGTGGTGAACCAGCGTCGCATGATCGACGAAAGCCCGGCGGGCGAAGAATTCAAACAGGCCCTGCGCGGCAAACTCGACGCCCTTTTGGCCTTGGCCGAAGCCACCGACTGCCGCCGCGCGCGCTTGCTGGCGTATTTTGGTGAGTCCTATGGAGACGGCCCGCCCGCCGCCGGGCCGCCCCCAGGCGGGCACGGCCCCCTTGGGGGGCAGCGAGGACACGAAGTGCCGAGCGTGGGGGCCACATGCGGCAATTGCGACAACTGCCTGAACCCACCCGACATATGGGACGGCACCGACGCCGCACGCAAGCTGCTCAGCACCATTTACCGTATCCAGCAGTCCAGCGGTATGGCGTTTGGCGCCGGGCATGTAATGGACATTGTGCGGGGGAAAACCACCGACAAGGTCACCCAGCACGGTCACACAGCCCTGAGCACCTTTGGCATTGGCGCCGATTTCAGCGAGATCCAACTGCGCGGCGTGCTGCGCCAACTGATTGCAACGGGGGCCGTGGCGGTCGATGCCCAGGCGTTCAACACGCTACGACTCACGGAACAATCGCGTGCGGTGCTGCGTGGGGAAGTGAAGGTGGCATTGCGCGAATCCGTATCGACCCCGACCAGCCGCAAAACCAAAAAAACCGGTGCGGGAGCGGCCGCCATCAAGGCCCCGATTGCGCTGGACAGTGCGGGCCTGGCGCGTTATTGCGCCCTCAAAGCCTGGCGCTCCGAAGTGGCGCGCGAACACAATTTACCAGCGTATGTAATTTTTCACGACGCCACACTGGCCGCCATTGCCAAGCGCGCCCCGCAAAGCCTGGACGACTTGCAGGGCATCAGCGGCATTGGTGCCAAGAAGCTGGAAGCCTACGCAGACGAGGTGCTGCGCGTGGTGGGGGCGCTGTAGGCGCCACGGCGAAAGCAGGTCTCATACGACATGGCCGCGCCCGACAGGGTGTTTTGCAAACGGGCCATGGCGCGGCTGTGGCGCAAGCCACCTTTGGCGTCGCAGGCATGCTGGCGGTGGTGCTGCATCAAGGCCTGGAACTTGGCGCGGCAGGCATCCAGCACACCGGCAAAATTGAGAGCGATGTAGGCGGAGTGGTCCGCATGGGTATGGCGGTATTCACCCGACCAGTAATCGAACAGCTGCCATTGGTAGGTGCCTTTTTCGGGAACCTTGATCGTCTCTTTGTTCATAAAAATGCGTCAGATGAATGGACATTAACGATCCCCCCGGGCGGCTTGGCAGGTGACTCACCAACCGCGCGCAGAAGCATCCGCGTGGGCATATGACGGATGGACCCGGCGCGCGGTTGACAAACCATCAGACCTTTTTTCAAGCTCCCGATTGCCACTCCGGTGTTGCGATCTACCGGATACGCGTTGGCCCCAACGAGTCCGACCGGTGCCCACCGCCATCCTGCTGCGGGAACGCTGCGGTCACCGCCGGCCTGCGGGGTGGCGTTTTCATGGTGGAGCGCCCAGCACACGCCCACGATGCGCCCGCGTGAACGCCACAGCGGGTGAGAGAACAATGGCAACGGAGTTGATGGCTGCACCGGAGTTGACACAGTGCAATTGGGTGGGATATTATCCCACCCTAACAAATAACGATCAACGACTCACGGAATGTGAACCGCATGACCCACCCCAGCCCGGCGGGCGACCGCCGGGCCCATTTGTTATCCAACGCTATCTACTACAGGGATGTTTCCAATGAAAAGAACTGAACAAATCAAACGGTGCTTCCAGGGCGCCCTGCGCTCTGCCCTGCTGCCCGCCGCGCTCATGGCTACGCTGCTGTCCGTCTCCGCGTGTGGCGGTGGCAGCCAGGCCGGTGCGCCCACGCCACCCGCTACACCCGTGGCACTGGAGGCCTCGCCGCCGGGCGCGTTGCGGGGCTACGTGCAACAAAAGCTCGGCGAACAGGTGGACCAAGGGCTGGCGCTGGCACACGCGTATGGAAAGGTTTCCGTTGTTGCGGACGTGAATATGACCGGCGGCGCTTTCACCACAACCAGCAGCAGCGGCGGCGCAAGCACCGCCACAGCGTTCTCCAGCACCACGCTGCAGGAAGTGGGGGTGGACGAGCCGGACCTGATGAAGACCGACGGCCAGCGCATCTTCAGCCTCCTGTCCGACGAACCCTACTCCTACCGGCTGAACAAGCTCCGGGTTGACCGCCGCCTGGACGATGGTTCCCTGCAGGCCGAGGGTAGCCTGACCCTGGGCGAAAGCTCCCCACAAGCCGGTGCCAGCCCGGTCCTGGGTGGTGTCGAATATGGTGGCGAAGAATATATTACGGGCCTGCACCTCAGTGCCAATGGTGAGCAAGTGGCGCTGCTGGGGCAAAAGTACCCGCGCTACACCTACAGCAGCGCCACGGCTCCTACCCCGGTCATTGGCACAAACGGTGTTGACGTTACCGCAGACATAGGCTTCAGCGATTACAGCGTAATCTATACCCCGGTGACACCGGAGCAGGCCGTTATTGACCTGGTGAGCACCAGCCATCCCATAGCCAAATCCCGCAGCGTGCGTATCGACGGCAATCTGGTGGAAAGCCGCATGATTGGCAACATCCTGTACCTGGTCACCACCTGGTACCCGCAACTTACCACCATCACCACCGCGATGGACACCGCCACCACCGCCGAGCGCAAGGCCGCCATCGCGGGCCTGACCAACAAGGACTTGTTGCCCACCATCACGATCACCAGTGCCAATGCCAAGGACGCCGCAGTGACCCAGCCCTTGATGGCCGACACCGACTGCTACCTGCAGTCCAAAAACGCCTCGTATGGCGTGCAAATGACAAGCATCACCGCCCTGAACCTGGCCAGCCCCACCCTGGAGCGCGCCAGCCGCTGCTTTTTGGGGGGCACCGAAGCACTCTACATGTCGGCCAAAAACGTTTACCTGGCCACCAGCCGGTACACCACCCAGGGCAGCGACGGCATCGTTGCCTACGCCAACCAGGCCCATACCGACATCCACAAGTTCGCCATTGACGGCATGGCCATCAACTACCGTGGCTCGGGCGAGGTCAGCGGGCACCTGGGCTGGGACCCGAGCAAAAACGCTTACCGCATGGGCGAATACCAAAACTTCTTGCACGTGCTGACCTACACCGCGCAAAGGGGCTGGTTTGGCGAACTTGATGCCAGCAAGACCGAAGCACAGCCTTCCCCGGCCATTTTGACCGTGCTGCGCGAGGACGCCAGTGGCACGCAGCTCACCACCGTCAGCACCCTGCCCAATGCCAAACGGCCACAACCCATCGGGCTGAGCGGTGAGCAGGTTTACGCGGTGCGTTTTCTGGGCGAGCGCGGCTATGTGGTGACCTTTCGCCGTACCGACCCGCTCTACATCCTGGACCTGGCCGACCCGAGCGACCCCAAGGTGAGCGGCGAACTCAAAACCAATGGCTATTCCGACTACCTGCTGCCGGTGTCCAACGGCCTGTTGTTGGGTGTGGGCAAAGACGCCAACGACACCGGGCGCGTGCAGGGGGTCAAGCTGTCGCTGTTTGATGTTGCCGACGCCGCCAACCCGAAAGAAGTGGCCACCCGGACCATCGGCAAAACCGGCAGCTCCAGCGGACTGGACTATGGATCGCACGGCATCAATATCTTCACCACAGGGGGCGTGTCCCGCGTGGCGCTGCCCGTTACGGTGAACGAGACTTTGTACGAGGCGCCCAACTCGTTCTTCGGTGGCACTATGTCTTGGTATGACCCCAGCTACCGGGGCCTGGCCCGGTTCGACATTGACATTGCCAACAAGACCCTGACCGAGCGGCCGACATTGGTGGGGCAAACCTTTACGCCTGGGCAATACGGCCATGACGGTTGGCTCGGCTTCGAGCGCAGCGTCCAGCTCGACGCCCACGTCTACTACCTGACCGGCTTGGGCCAGGTCATGGGTAGCGCCTGGTAGTGCTACCAGCGCACAGTGCTTGAAATGCCCTGAATTCGGCAACCCATCCGTTACCATGCGCCGTAACCGCAAGCCACACCGATTGCGGACTACCGGAGTACTGCATGAGACCAGGTTTTGTTCGAGCCATAGCCAGAATCGGGGCGTTTGTACTTTCCACTGTGGGAGCCGATGGTGCGCTGGCCGCCGCACTGGCGCACTTCACGCCCGAGGGCGAGGCGCTGCGGTTGAACCAGGTTTCGGCCAATTTTGATGCGCCGGTGCTGGCGCTGGGCAACCTGACCGGGCCTGCGCCCCTGACCTTCCGCTGCGACCAGGGCATCAAGGGCACGGCGCGCTGGGTGGATACCCAGACCTGGGTCGTCGATTTCAGCCCCATGCTGCCAGCCGGCATTCGTTGCGAGTTCAAGCCGGTGGCCGGTTTCAAGGATGTGGCAGGCAAGCCGGTCACGATGGCCAAGTCTTACCGCTTTCACACGGGCGGGCCGTGGGCGGTGGATGTCTTTGCGGGCTACAACCAGCGGCGCATTGACGAGGAAGCCGTTTTTCTGGTGCAGGCGGCGGGCGACATCGACTTTTCGACGGTCGAGAAAAATGTGTGGTGCGAAGCCGAAGGCATCGCCGAAAAGATTCCCGTGCGCCTGCAGTCACCTGCCGACAAGCAAGCCTTGCTGAAGGCGCGCGGCATTACCGGGCCGATTGAACATTTTCACTATGCGGCGCTGCGCTGCGCCCGGCGCTTGCCCAATGGGGCCAAGGCCACCCTGGTGTGGGGAGAGGGCATCAAGGGCGTCAGCGGTTTACCCACGTCGCAGATCAGCCGCCATGCATTCCAGGTGCGTGAGGAGTTCAGCGTCAAGGTGAGCTGCCAGCGTGAAAATGCCAGCGCAGGCTGCCATCCGTTTTCTGACATTGCGCTTCGGTTTACCGCACCGGTGATGCGCGAAGATGCCGAGCAAATCCGCCTGATTGGCCCCAGCAGCAAGAGTTGGAAACCAGAGTTGCTCAGTTACAGCGAGAGCGAAGGCGACGAAAACTCCGAGTTTGTGGATCAGGTTACGTTCAAGGGTCCCTTTCCCGCCGAAGCGGCATTCAAACTCAAGGTTCCTGCGCGCATTCGCGACGATGCAGGGCGGCCCTTGGCCAACCGCGACCGCCTCGCCAATGTGGAGTTGGCCACCGCCCTGCATCCGCCTTTGCTCAAGTTTGCGGCCGATTTTGGCATCGTCGAGCAAAAAGCCGGCGCACTGCTGCCGGTCACGCTGCGCAACCTGGACCCCCTGCCGGCCGAGCCGGGCTTGCAAACGGCCGACGCCACGCCGCCCGGCACGGCGGCCAGCCTGAAGTTTGTGCGGGTGACGACCGACGAAGAGGTGTTCGCATGGAAGACCAAGTTGCGCAACACCAATTGGTACAGCGACCGCTCAGTGGCCAGCAGCCTGCTGGGCAGCGAAGCCTCTGCCAAAACCGTGTTGCTGCCCAAACCCCATGGCCCTAAGCCGATGGAGGTGGTGGGCATCCCCCTCAAGGAGCCGGGCTACTACTACCTGGAGGCCGAGTCACGGGTGCTGGGGCGCAGTCTGCTGGACAAGGATGCATCCTTTCTGGTGCGCACCGAGGCGCTGAGCACCAATTTGGCCGTGCATTTCAAGAAGGGGGCAGAAAATCAACTGGTGTGGGTAACTGCGCTGGACACGGGCAAGCCGGTTGCTGACGCGCGCATATCCATCCGCGACTGCAACGGCGCACAACTGGCGTTTGGCAAAACCGGCAGTGATGGCACCATGCTGGTCAAACGTCGCTTGGCGCCCAACCCACAGCGCTGCGAAAGCGGCATTTACGGCTATTACGTATCCGCCCGCCTCACACAGGACGGGGTAGAGGACTTCAGCTTCACGCTGTCGGACTGGCAGCGCGGGATAGAACCCTGGCGCTACCAGTTGCCCTACGCGGGCGCCATACCGGACATATTGACCCACACCATTTTCGACCGCCCGCTGTTTCGCGCCGGTGAAACCGTGCACATGAAACACGTGGCGCGGCGCCACACTACGGGGGGCTACGCCTGGGTAGCACGTGAGCAGTTGCCAGAAAAGGCAGTGATTCAACTGGAAGGCTCGGACACGCGTTACGAATTGCCGCTGAGCTGGAAAAGTGGCAGCGCCGAATCCACATGGCAGATTCCGGCGGAAGCGAAACTGGGCAAGTACTGGGTCAGTTTTGCGCGCAGTGGCGAGTCGGTGGGGCGCGTCTATGCCGGGGGCGACGAAGGCGAAGGTGACGGTGAAGGCTGGTGGGGACCTTCGCGGTTCTGGCTGGGCGGCAGCTTTCGGGTTGGCGAATTCCGTTTGCCCATTCTCAAGGGCGAAGTGTCTGCCCGCCACGCGGTCGCAACCGGTGGGCAGGCCGAAGTCGATCTCAAACTCGCCTACCTGGCCGGGGGCGCCGCCAGTGGCGACAAGGTGCGCGTGCGTAGCGAGTTGTCGCCACTGTATGCCATGCCGCGCGCCTTGCCTGCGCGGTTTGAGCAGTACGTTTTCGGGTCGGCGCCGGTGGACGCCGAAGCGATGCAGCAAGGCGGCTGGCAGCGCGAACTGCCGCAGTCGGTAGTTTTTGACGACCAGCGCGATCTGGTGCTCGACGCCTCTGGCACCAAGCGGGTAACGGTGGGCAATATCCCGGCGTGGCCGGTGCCGGGGCAACTGCGTTCCGAGATGGAATACGTGGACCCATCGGGAGAGGTGCATACGGCCTCCACCACCACCACCTGGTTTCCCTCCGGCGTGATCGTTGGCGTGCAGGCCGAAGGCAATTGGGCCGATGCTGCGCCGGGCAAGGCGGGTGCGCCCGGCAAGGTGCGGGTGGTGACGCTGGATACCGGCCTGCAGCCCAAGGCCGACGTGCCTTTTGTGGTGACGGCGTGGCAAATCAAAACCCTGGCGCATCGCAAGCGGCTGGTCGGCGGCTTGTACAGCTACGACACGCAGTACCTGCCTGTTGCCTTGGGTGCCCTGTGCAAGGGCCAGACGGACGCCCAGGGCATGGCCGAGTGTGCACTCACGCTGCCCGCGCGCGAAAAGGGGGTCGAATCGATGCAGGTGGTGCTGGAGGTGCGCACCGAAGACGCGCAGCAGCAGGCCGCCTATGCCTCCACCGCCTTGTGGACGAGCGCCTATGGCGATGAAGCGGACTGGTACGAACAAGGCGACTCCGAGCGCATCAACCTGGTGGCCGATCGCAAGAAATACGAGCCTGGCGAGACGGCGCAATTTACCGTGGAGATGCCTTTTCGCGAAGCGACCGCGCTGGTCAGCGTCGAGCGAGAGGGCATTTTGGACCGCTTTGTGATCCCCCTGTCGGCAAAGAGTCCCAAGATCAGCGTGCCCATCAAAGCCCACTATGGGCCCAATGTGTTCATTTCGGCACTGGTGGTGCGGGGCCGCGTGGGCGACGTGCAAGCCACGGCCTTGGTGGACCTGGGCAAGCCGGCCTACAAACTGGGCATTGCGGAAATCGAAGTGGGCCGCAAAGGTTATGAGCTCAAGGTGACGGTTGAGCCCGCCCAGCCGGTCTACAAGACGCGTGAGCAAGCCAGCGTTACGGTGCGCGTCACCAAGCCCGACGGCAGCCCCGCCAAAGGTGGCGAATTTGCCCTGGCCGCCGTGGATGAGGCGCTGCTCGAACTGGCGCCCAACCGGTCGTGGGACTTGCTGACGCGCCTGTTGGCGCGGCGCGGCTACGCAGTCGAAACGGCCACCGCGCAGTCCCAGGTGATTGGCAAGCGGCACTTTGGTCTCAAGGCACTGCCTGCGGGCGGTGGCGGCGGGCGCCAGCCCACGCGCGAGTTTTTTGACACCCTCATCCAATGGCAGGCGCGCGTTACGCTGGACGACAAAGGCGAGGCGGTGGTCAAGCTGCCGCTCAATGACAGCCTGACCAAGATTCGCGTCGTCGCGGTGGCGCAACACGGTGCGGGTTTGTTCGGCACCGGCAGCGCCAGCTTGCGCACCAGCAAAGATGTGCAGATTTTTTCCGGTTTGCCGCCCGTGGTACGCGACGCTGACCGCCTGCGTGCCGCCTTTACGGTGCGCAACCTCACCGGGCAGGGTGCGGAGTTTGTGGTCAATGCGGCGGTTAGCAGCCGCGTGAACCGCATGGGCGCCGAGACGGTGACGCCCTTGGCGGCGCTAGCACCGCAAACGATCCAACTGGGCGCAGGCGAAGGGCGCGAGGTGGCGTGGCCCATCAGTGTGCCCGCCGAATCCAGCCAGTTGCTGTGGCGGGCCGAGGCGCGCATTGCCGCCCAGCCGGGCGATGCGGCGGGGGCGAGCGATGCTCTGAAGGTGCAGCAGAAGGTGCTGGCCTCGGTGCCGGTGCGTGTGCAGGCGGCCACGCTGGAGCATCTCTCAAACTCCCTGCAGGTGCCGGTGCAGCGCCCTGCCGATGCCCTGGCCGATCACGGCAGTGTGGACGTGTTCCTCAAACCCACGCTCGGTGGTTCGCGCGATGGGGTGTATGACTGGATGTCACGTTATCCCCATCTGTGCCTGGAGCAACAACTCTCGGTGGCGCTGGCCACCGGAAACCTGCCGCGCTGGGAGAAGGTGCAGTCCATCGTGTCGAGTTACCTCGACAACAACGGGCTGGCCTCTTACTTCAAGAACCCCAAACCCAACACCGGCTCGGTCAGCCTCACCGCCTACATCCTGACCATGGCCCATCTCTCGGGCTATCCGGTGCCCGAGAGTGTGCGCGACACCATGCTGCGCGGTCTGGCCAGCTTTATAGAAGGACGCGTGGCGCCCGACCCGCGCTACTGGGCGCCGCGCGAAGACCTGGTGCAGCGCAAATTGAAAGCCCTGGAGGCGCTGGCGCGGTATGGCCGCGCCACCCCGCAGCACCTGGCCACGGTGGCGGCCACGCCGGGCTTGTGGCCCTTGTCCGGTGTGGTGTCGTGGCTTGCGGTGCTGCAGCACGTGCCCAACCACCCCAACCCCGCCACGCGCCAGGCGCAGATCACCGAGGCCGAAAGCCAGATTCGTGCGCGCATGGTGCGCTCGGGCACGCTGACCCAATTTGCCGGCGAGCGCGAAGACTATTGGTGGTGGCTGATGGACTCACCCGACGGCACGGCGGCGCGCCTGATCACCGCGCTGATGGAGTTGCCGGGCTGGGAGCGTGAGGTGCCGAAACTGGTGCGCGGTGTGTTGTCGCGCCAGCGCGAAGGCCACTGGGACACCACCACGGCGAATGCGTGGGGCGTCGTCATGCTGGAGCAGTTCCGCCGCAAGTACGAATCGCAAGCGGTGACGGGCGCAACCGAAGTGCAGCTCGGCGCGACCCGCCAGCACTTTGACTGGGCCACCTTGCCGCAGCTGCAGGCGCAACAGGACGCCGCAGTGGCGGCGGCGCAGGCGCCGGTGCCGCAAGCGGGTACGCAGTGGCGCGACGAGGGCACGCGCTTGCGCTTTGACTGGCCCACGGGCGGCGCGGGCACGGTGCAGGCCAACCAGACGGGCACCGGCACACCGTGGGTGACGGTGCAAACCCGTGCGGCCAGGGTGCTGAAAGCGCCGCAGTACGCGGGTTTTAACGTCAAGAAAGAAATCGTTGCGGTGGACCGCAAGGTGAAAGACCGCTGGAGCAAAGGCGATGTGGTCGAAGTGCGGCTAACCATCACCGCCCCCGCGCCGTGGACCTGGGTGGTGGTGGACGACCCGGTGCCCACCGGGGCCACAATTCTGGGCAGCGGCCTGGGCCGCGAGTCCGCCCTTGCGGCGTCGGCGGCCGCGGCCGATGGCGGCTTTGGTGGCAATTGGTGGTATGAACCGGTTCACACCGAACGCGCCTTCGATGCCTACCGCGCGTATTACGAGTATTTTCGTGCCAGTGAAAAGTACCCGGCCACATTGCGCTACCGCATGCGGCTCAACAATGCGGGCGAATTCGTGTTGCCGCCAACCCGTGTGGAAGCCATGTATGCGCCAGAAAATTTTGGTGAGCTGCCCAATGCCGCGTGGGTGGTGGCGCAGTAGCGTGGGAAGCGTGGGTAGCGCGGGCAACAGGGCGGGTACACCAGGTAGCTGCAGCAACACGCGCCACGAGCCACCGCCAGAGCCGTGGGTGCCGCCTGAGCCGCTGGGTGGTGCTCTGGGTGGTGCGCCGGGCGGCGCCGGTTGGGCTTGCCATGCTGGGCGCCCTGGGGGTGGCCGCCCCTGCCGCGCCCGAACCGATGCCGCAACCGGTGCCGCGTTTTGCTGCGGTGCGCGCGGCGCATCGCCCGTCGGACGTGTGGATGCTCGACCGCCAAGGCCTGCCCTTGCAGCGGCTGCGGCTCGATGACACGGTGCGCCGCTTCGAATGGGTGCCGCTGGAGCGTGTGTCGCCGGCCCTGCAAGCCGCGCTGCTGACCGCCGAAGACCGGCGCTTTTTCACGCATGGCGGTGTGGATTGGGCGGCTGCCGCGCGCTCGGCGTGGGACAAACTCAGTGGCATGGCGCTTGGGTCGCGGCAGGGCGGCGTGGCACGCGGGGCGTCCACCCTGTCGATGCAGTTGGCCGCCCTGCTGGTGCCCACACTCCAACCGCACACCGGGGGGCGGCGAGACCTGGGGCAGAAGTGGGATCAGGCCCAGGCGGCCTGGGCGATCGAATCCCAGTGGAGCAAGGCGGAGATTTTCGAGGCCTATCTCAACCTGGTTCCCCTGCGGGGCGAAGCGGTTGGACTGTCTGCCGCCAGTGCCGTGTGGTTTGGCAAGCGCCCCGAGGGGCTTGATCTGGCCGAGGCCGCGCTCCTGGCGGCGCTGATTCGCCAACCGCAGGCCAGCCCCCAGCGTGTGGGGCAGCGGGCGTGCGCCATCGTGGCGGCCCTGGATGCGCAAACGCTCGCCGCAGCGGCACGCCCACGCTGCAGTGACTTGCACGATCTTGCGCGCACCGTACTCACGCGCCCCCATGGCGGGGGTGCGCCCATCGCATTGGCGCCCCATGCCGCGCGGGTGTTGCGCGGCGAACTCGGCGCTATGGCGTCAGTTTGGGACGCGCCACCCGGTAGGGTGCCGGGCGCTGGGGCGCTGCGCAGCACGCTCGATGCCAACTTACAGGGGTTTGTGCAGGAGCGCCTGGGGCTGCATCTGCGCGAGTTGTCCGGGCGCAATGTCGAAGATGGTGCGGTGCTGGTGCTCGACAATGCCAGCGGCGAAGTGCTGGCCTGGGTGGGTTCCAGCGGCGACTTGTCAGATGCCGCCGCGGTAGACGGTGTGCTGGCCTTGCGCCAAGCCGGCTCCACCTTGAAACCGTTTTTGTACGGCCTGGCCCTGGATCGCCAGTGGCTCACCGCCGCCAGCCTGATTGACGACTCGCCGGTCGCGCTGACGGCCGAGAACGGCGTGTACGTGCCGCAAAACTACGACCGGCATTTCCGTGGCTGGGTATCGGCGCGCACGGCCCTGGCGTCGAGCCTCAACATTCCGGCCGTGCGCGTGTTGCTGGCCACGGGCACCGACCGCTTTTTTGAGAGCCTGAAAGGCATGGGCTTTGGCACCCTGACCGAGCGCGCCGACCATTACGGCCTGGCCTTGTCGCTGGGGGGCGCCGATATTCGCCTACTCGATCTGGCCAACGCCTATCGCATGCTGGCCAATCAGGGGGTGTATACGCCGGTGGCGCCGCTGCGCCTGGGGGCACCGCACAGTCAGGCGCGGCGGCGTGTTATGGGTGCGGGTGCGGCGTTTATCGTGGGCGATATTTTGTCCGACCGGGGTGCACGCTCGCCCACTTTTGGTCTGGAAAACCCGCTGGCGACCCGGGTCTGGTCCGCAGTCAAAACCGGCACCAGCAAGGATATGCGCGACAACTGGGCGGTGGGGTTTACCGCGCGCTACACCGTGGCTGTGTGGGTTGGCAATTTTTCCGGCGCGCCGATGTGGAATGTGTCGGGCGTGCAGGGCGCGGCACCGTTGTGGCGCGACATCGTGCATTTTTTGCACGACCACGAACCGAGCTGGCCGCCCCGCGTACCCCATGGGGTGGAGCGTGTGCCGGTGCAATTTGCCGACATTACCGAGGCGCCGCGCCTGGAGTGGTTTCTTGCCGGCACGGCCATGCGCGAGGTGGCGCGTGCCGATGTGGGCCAGAACCGACCCCACATTGTGTACCCCGCAGACGGCCTGATCGTGGCACTAGACCCGGATCTGCCCCCCGCCATTGAGAACATTCCGCTGCGCATGCAGCCGGTGCGCGCGGGTTATGGCTGGCAGTTGGAGCGCCTGTCTGCACCACCTTGCCGCATGGCGACGCAAAACCCCTACTGGAGCCCGCAGCCGGGGCAATGGGCCTTGCGCCTGCTCGACACACAAGGGCAGCCGGTGGATGCCGTGCGCTTTAGCGTGCGGGGTGCGCGGGCCGCATCGGCGCAAGACCCTGCGGCCAGCGGGTGTGTTGCTGCGCCGTGAGGGTGTGGCGCTACAGGCATCAAGTCAAGCACAATAAAGGCCGTTTGCGCACGTCTGGTGTGCGCTAGCAGCTATATAAAGCATAGCGATTGTGGTTAGCCAAGAATGTGGGGTACCGCTCGCGTCAAGCCGTCCGACGCAGCTCCTCGCGCACCACGGCACGCACAGTATCGGCCAGTTGCACGCCGCGCATCGCTTCGCGCAGGGTCGCGTTGATCAGCGTTTGGTACCCGCGCCCACCGGCTTGGGCGCGGTACCAAGCCAGCACATCGGGGTCGAGTGCGATGTTGATTTTTTGCTTCAACGCCGCACCGAATGCGGTGCGGCCCTGTTTCTGGCTGACCACTTTGTCGCCAATCTTCCAAGTGCCTCGTTGCATGTTTGCATCTGTAATTTCAGGCAGCTCGTCATATTCTTGCGGCGTGATGGTGTGCGCATCCATGCGCGCCAGATCACTGCCCAAAGCGGAGTTTTTCGCGGTCATTGGCTTTCCTCATCGAAAAAATGTGGCGGCTCTCACCACGTTGTACATACCCGACCACCATCAGGCGGTCAGCCAAAAAGCCGATACAAATCATCCTGCATTCACCATAGTCGTGGCGGATGTCTTCAAACTCGTACAAGCAACGGGCAAACACCTGCTGGGCATCCGCAAAGTCAATACCCCTGTCGGCTAGGGCAGCTTGCCGCTTCGGTTCATCCCAAGTCAAATTCATATAGACGATTATCTATCTGAATTTTAATAAAACAAGATGAATATCTATATGGGTGCGTAATGTGTCAGTGTGTATTTACGTCGTCATGTTCCGCGATTTACGGTGCTATTTGGCGCATGCAACCGGTGCGCGGGCCGAATCGGCGCAAGACCCTGCGCCAGCGGGTGTGTTGCTGCGCCGTGAAGGTGTGGCGAACAACTGCGCCCTACCCCCTTATCATCGGTTCCCCACCAATTTCCCTCACATGGAGCACACCAAATGGTCAAACTGGTTTTACTGGCAGCAGCCTTGTTGCCAAGCCTGGCGCACGTCGCATGGGCACAGGCCCCCGGCGGCGGCGCCTGCCCCCTGGGCGCTGCCGATATCGCCAAGGCGATCGGCACACCGGTTGAAGAAGGCAAGATGGTGCTGGAAATTCCATCCGCTGACATGGTGATGCGCGACTGCCGGTACAAGGCCAAAAACTACTCGGTCATGGTCAAGACCACGCGCTACACCAAGCCCGCAGATGCCCAGGGCGCCATGAAACTGCAGGCGGGCAAGCTCCGGCCGGTTCCCAACGATGCCGATGCTGCCGTCATTCAGGAAGGCCAGGGCGACATGACCAGCCCGGCAGTGCACTATGTCCGCAACGGCGTCGCCGTTGAGCTGCGGGTGCTGGGCGTCTATTACAAAGACCTGAGGTCCAAAGACGCCGACCTGCGCGACATGCAGACCAAGCTGGTGGCCATCAAACGCATTCCCTGAAGGGGCGCGCTTCTGGCGTCGCCGCGTTGGCATTGGGGGCGCTTTACAGGTGTGACAGACTGTCTGCGGACGCTCACTTACTCCCGAATTGATAGCTGCCTGCGCACGCCGGACGTGCGCAAAGGCACTATTTGACCCACAGCGCGGTGTCAGGCTGGTGGCTGGTGGCTGGTGGCTGGTGGCTGGTGGCTGGTGAAGGGTTCGCCTCCACGGACAAGGTTTCCACCCTCGTGCCGGCGCACAGCCATTTTTCCATGCTAAATTCCCCCGCAACCAAAGGGGGAGACGTACCATGACAAGCAACAAGCAACAAGCAACAAGCAACTGATCGGCTGAAACTCTCGCCGCTTTCCTGCGCGCTGCTGGCTTGCTTGGCGGCGTTTGCCCACCAGGGCACTTATTCCGCAGAGAGTGTCACCCCAGAAGCCCTTGCGGCCGCCAGCACCCTGCCCGATCTTGGCAACCCCACAGGCAGCATCACCGTTCGCCCTGGCCCCAGCGGCGTCACGCTCGAGCACCAAATCGAGCGCACAAAAATCATCATCGCGCCCGAGTACAGCAACCAAACCGGCTCCAGCCTGGGGCTTACCTTGGCCACCATGCTGGGGGACAAAGCGGCAGTAGGTGTGCTTTTGCAGGCCGGTGCCGCCAAAAACGAAGTCCTTGTCAACGCCGGCTACCGGCTCGACGAGCACCAGCGCTTTGTGGTCACCGCAGGCCAGCTTGAACAGTTCATGCACTACGCCTTCCCTACCGGGGAAGAGAAAGTGGGCATGAAACAAAACAGTGGTGCTCTCCACTACCAATTGCAGCTGGGAAGAGAGTTTTTGCGCTTTCTGGAGATTAACGGCTATGTGGCCGATACCGCCAGCCGGGAGCTGGCGGGCAAAACCTTTAGCGTGGACACGGCCACCTTGTACGAACTTTGGAGCACGCCCCGGCGCATCGCGGGCAGCACCATCACCGGTTTGCAGGCCCGCCTGAGCTTTGTGCCCATGGCCGGCAGCGTGGTCAAGGTGAACCTGGGCCAGGAGCACCTGCGCTACGATTTTTTTACCGGCGCAGACTCGGTTAACCGCCTTACCGGCGGGCTGCAGTGGCTGCAAGACCTGGGCGACGGCTACAACCTCAATGTAGCGGCAGACTCTTTCGCCACCCAAGACCGTTTTACGCTGGGCCTGCAACGCAGCTTCGCGGCGGGCAGTGCGGGGCGGCACACCATGGGCCTGGGCCTGGTGAACTTGCGCGGGCGCGACGGCTTGGGAAATGACGAGCAGGTCAAGCTCAGCTACGCCTACACCTTTGGGGCCAATGCTGGGCACACCGCCGCGGTGAACCCGGCCGCCAGGGAGCAAAAGGCAGCGCCAGGGCAATCGCCTGTGCAGCGCGTTGACACAACCCTGCTTCACCAGGTGGCACAGCGCCCCAGCGTAATCCCCAGCACCATCGCCGCCAAGGTGGACACCACCGTCACCCCCCGGCGCCTGATTGCAGTAGACAAGGCCACCTTGCCTGCGGGTGCCAGCATCAACCCCAGCACGGGTGACATCACCGCCCCACTGGGCGTGGCCGTGAGCGGCATTACCGACGTCACCAAAAACCTGGCAACCTTTGCCAACACCGGGCAGTTTGGTCTGGTGGGCAATAGTTTGGTGCTTACACCCAGCCGCATGACCGAGCCTGCCGTGGGTGCCGTAGACCGCTACGTCGTTACCCTCGCAAACGTGGGCGGGGGCACCACGCTGGTGACCGTGCTGGCGTCACGCGGGTCGGTCAAGATTGACAGCATTGCGGTGACCAGTGGCGACGCGACCGCGCCCGTGACCACTGCAGTGCCAGAAGTGTTTGGCACTACAAGCCTTGGTACCACTCTGCGGGTCACGATTAACGAAAACGGTACAGGCTACTACCTGGTGCAAGCCGCAACTGCCAATGCGCCAAGCCCTGCCGCTGTACAAGCAGGCACCAGCTTTGCCATGGCCGCCAACGTGCCCGCCACCCCGGCCATTACCGGTTTGACCGCTTCAACCGCCTACACGGTATATTTTGTGGCCATGGACGCAGCGGGCAACCTGCAGGCTGTGGTGCAAAGCGTCTCGGTGACCACGGCCGTAGCCCCAAGCGCCCCCACGGCCAGCAGTGTGGCTATCAGCGGCACAGCGCAAGTGGGCCTGGTGCTGACTGGCAGCTACACCTATGCAGACGCCAATGGCGACCCGCAGGGTGCATCTACGTTGCGCTGGCTGCGCAATGGCGTGGCCATAGCCGGGGCCACGGCCAGCACCTACACGCTGGAGGGGGCCGACCAGGGCAGCACGATTACGTTTGAAGCCACGCCGGTATCTACCGTGGCGCCCACCACGGGCGCTGCGGTCACATCAAACGCCACGGCGGCGGTTGCCGGTGCTGGCGTGGCCGCAGCCCCCACGGCCAGCAGCGTGGCCATCAGCGGCACGGCGCAAGTGGGCCAGGTGCTGACCGGCAGCTACACCTATGCGGACGCCAACAGCGACCCGCAGGGCACCTCTACTTTCCGCTGGCTGCGCAGTGGCGTGGCCATTGCCGGGGCCACGGGCAGTACCTACACGCTGGTGGGCGCGGATCAGGGCAAGACCATCACGTTTGAAGTGACGCCCGTGTCCACTGTGGCACCCACAATTGGTACGCCCGTGGTGTCAAGCGCCACGGCGGCGGTTGCTGGTGCTGGCGTGGCCGCAGCCCCCACGGCCAGCAGCGTGGCCGTAAGCGGCACAGCGCAAGTGGGCCTGGTGCTCACCGGCAGCTACACCTATACCGATGCCAACAGCGACCCGCAGGGCACCACCACGTTCCGCTGGCTGCGCAGTGGTGTGGCCATTGCCGGGGCCACAGCCAGCAGCTACACGCTGGTGGGCGCGGACGAGGCAGCACCATACTTGGTGACACCCGCCCCGCGCCCCACCGGCCCCCCAGGGCGTGTTGCTGCGCCCATCGCTGCAGCTGCGCCAACGGCCAGCAGCGTGGCCATCAGCGGCACGGCCCAGGCCGGCCAGCTGCTCACCGGCAGCTACACCTATGCCGATGTCAACAGCGACCCGCAGGGCACCACCACGTTCCGCTGGCTGCGCAACGGCGTGGCCATTGCCGGGGCCACGGCCAGTACCTACACGGTGATGCTGGCCGACCAGGGCAGCACCATCACGTTGAAGTGACGCCCGTGTCCTGGTTTGCCGACAACTGCACGCCAGTCGTCCGCTGCCACGCCAACTGTTGCCCCGCACCCGCACCCCCCCCGGCCCGGCCATCGCCCGTCGCCGCTGCTCACCGGCAGCTACACCTATGCCGATGCCAACAGCGACCCGCAGGGCACCACCACCTTCCGCTGGCTGCGCAACGGCGTGGCCATTGCCGGGGCCACGGCCACTACCTACACGGTGATGCTGGCCGACCAGGGCAGCACCATCACGTTTGAAGTGACGCCCGTGTCCACCGTGGCTCCCGCCACCGGCACACCCGTGGTGTCGAGCGCCACGGCAACGGTTGCCGCTGCGCCCGACGTCACGCCACCGGCCATCCCCACGCTGACCGCCACACCAGGGCCGTATACCAACGCCAACAGCGTGGCGGTAGAGGTGAATGGCGAGGTGGGGGCGGTGGTGTGGGTCAATGGCAGCAGCACCGGCGCCACCGTGGCGGGCAGCGGCAAGGTGGCGGTGAACCTCGATACCTCGGGGGCCGATGGGGTCAAGAACTTCAGCATCACCCTCCAAGACGCGGCGCTCAATACCAGCGGGGCACTGGCAGTGTCGGTAGAAAAAGGCACCGTGCCGCCGACCAGCGTGGCTTGGGATAACGCGGGGGGGTATATTCCAGACCTTCAGGGCGGCCTCAACTCGTTCATTGTGCTTGCCGGCAACAAGAGTTTTGCCGGTGCCAGCGGCATGGCGATTGCGTCGCTTGCGGCTTCGTGCTGTGCCATGCCGAATGGATCGATTGCCAACCTGAGTATCGATGGCAGTGGCCGGCTGGTGTTTGACTACAGCACACCGTTTGCAGACCCGGACACCCTGCGCATCACCGGTACCGATAAATATGGCAACGCGATTTTGATTGATTTGGTGGTGCCGTTGCCGTATTAAGCCGGGTGCTGCTGGGGCGCTTTGGCGTTGCGCCCGGTGGTGATTGCGTGCTGTAGCCGCCCTAGCCGCTATGGCATTGGTAGCGCATACCAAATTTCCATGCGGGCTGGAGGCGGTTTTTGGTAACTTCTCATTAACTCACGGCAACGCCCCGGCAATCGCGGCGTTGCGAATCAGGGTTGGCCGACAACTCACGCATCAACGTAGAACGCGCCTGTAAATTGGCCGATTCTTCGGGCGTATCGGCCAGTGCATCGGACACGTTGGTAGTAGTCTGTGCAGCGGTCATGCGCCCACCAGTTCCATCGCCAGCTCGCGCGGGTTGTCGGTGCGCTCGCTCACGTCAAGCATTTCAATGCCCAACACGCGGCCTGCAGCATCAAAGTCAAACACCACGCCGGGTCGCACTTCGTCACTCTCGGCCACTATGCCCGTCCGCAGGCGGATATACATGGCATCGGCTTGTTGGTCGTATTCGATCTTCATGGTTGAACTCCGTATTTTCCGAACTTGCTGGTTGCCATCACGGTGACGACAAGCACCACCACGTCACCCTCGGTCAAGACCCGCAACAACTGGCGCATGCCTGCTCGCTCTATCCAACCTTGCGACTCGATGCGACCATGGTTGGCGGGCACTGTGCGCAGTGGCTGGGCCAGGGTAGCCTCTACCTCTGCCCGGCTAATGCCGCGCTCTGCCATGCGGGTCAGTGCGTGCTGGGTGTAAGTCGTTTGCATGCTTTGAATTTTATATTCAAGCCAATATAAACGGGATCGCCATTCGAACAGCGGTGTTTGCACATCGTTCACAGTGTCGATGGTTATCAGGAGCCTTGCCCAATTCGGTGTGAGCCTAAACGGCGCGGGTATACATACCCAGGCGTGCGCCCCATGTGGCGCCATTGCATGGACGCGACCGGGCACACGCCATCCATCACTATCCATCCGCATTGCGCAGCGCAAAGGTGCCAAACCCGGCTGACAACCGCTCCAGGTATTGCGGCGCCAAGGCTACCGGCGCCGCACCGGCAACACGGCACATCTGCAGCACCCAATGGCGCACGCCCTGCGCCACCAGCTCTTCGGCCAGCGCCAGCAACTCGGCCAACCCAAACAGGCCCGGATGCCAGGTGGTGCGGCACTCATGCGCCACGCCGCTGGCCAGCACGCTGCGCAGCGACTCCTGCACGCGCACTGCGCTGCCCGGTGCGCCAGTAATGGCGTCGTAGCGCGCCCACGGGCCTTTGATGTCCAGCCCCACCCAGTCCAGCCGGGGCAGCACGGCCGCCAGCCGCGCGGGGTACATGCCGCCGGTGTGCACGGCGGTGGCAAAGCCCAGTACACGCACGAAATCCAGCGCTGCGGGCAAGGCAGTCTGCAAAGTGGGCTCGCCGCCGGAGAACACCACACCGTCGAGCAGGCCCTGGCGGCGGCGCAGAAAGGCCAGCACCGCGTCCCAGTCCATGGCGGTGGGCGCTGTGGCGTCCAACAGTTCGGGGTTGTGGCAATAGCCGCAGCGCCAGGGGCAGCCCTGGCAAAACACCACCGCCGCCAGGTGGCCCGGAAAGTCCACACTGGTCAGCGGCGTGAAGCCGCCGACACGCAAGTCGGTGGCGAGGGCTAACTTAATCGACACAAGGGGATTCGGCAAAAAACTGGCGCTGCTGGTGTTCGCCCTGCTTGCCGATGTTGAAGCTGGCTACCGGGCGGTGGTAGCCCATGACGCGGGTCCAGACCTCGCAGGGCTGGCGTTCGGCGTCGGTGAGATGCAAGTCGGCTGCGGCGAGGGCGACTTGTTCGGCGTTGTGGTGGTGCATGGTGGTCTCCTTTTGGTGGTTAAAAATGCTACTAAATTGATAGCTATCAGCGCTTATCCATCAAGCGCAAAGGGCTGTTATTGCTTGAGGTTTTCAGGCCGCCAGGCGTTGACGCTTGGCCTGCAGCCGCTCTGCGTCGCACACCGGGCAAAACGGGTGCTCCCCCGCCAAGTAGCCGTGCGTGGGGCAGATGGAGAAGGTGGGCGTGACGGTGATGTAGGGCAGGCGAAACCGCGTGAGGGCGCGCTTGACCAGTTCGCGGCAGGCTGCGCCGCTGGACAGGCGCTCGCCCATGTACAGGTGCAGCACCGTGCCGCCGGTGTATTTGGACTGCAGCGCTTCCTGGCGCTCCAGCGCCTCAAACGGGTCGGCGGTAAAGCCCACCGGCAGTTGCGAGGAGTTGGTGTAGTAGGGCCGCTCGGGGCTGCCGGCCTGCAGAATGTCGCTCCAGCGCTTCTTGTCCTCTTTGGCAAAGCGGTAGGTGGTGCCTTCGGCCGGGGTGGCCTCCAGGTTGTAGAGGTGGCCGGTTTCTTCCTGGAAGGCGACGATGCGCGCACGCACATGGTCGAGCAGGCGCAGGGCCAGGGCCTCGCCGTCGGGGTGGGTAATGTCCCAGCGGTCGGCGCTGAAGTTGCGCACCATTTCGTTGATGCCGTTCACACCCAGGGTGGAGAAGTGGTTGCGCAGCGTGCCCAGGTAGCGCTTGGTGTAGGGGAACAGGCCCTGGTCCATCAGCCGCCCAATGAGTTTGCGCTTGGTCTCCAGGCTTTGTTTGCCCAGCTCCAGCAGCCGGTCCAGCGCGGCCAGCAAGGCGGGCTCGTCACCCCGGTGCACATACCCCAGGCGGGCGCAGTTGACGGTGACCACACCCAGGCTGCCGGTTTGCTCGGCACTGCCAAACAGGCCGTTGCCGCGTTTGAGCAATTCGCGCAAGTCAAGCTGCAGGCGGCAACACATGGAGCGCACCATGTTGGGCGACAGCTCGGAGTTGATGAAGTTCTGGAAGTACGGTAGGCCGTATTTGGCTGTCATGTCGAACAGCGCAGCGGCGTTGTCGCTCTCCCACGGAAAATCGGGCGTGATGTTGTAGGTGGGAATGGGAAAGGTGAACACGCGGCCTTTGGCGTCGCCGGTGGTCATGACGTCAATGTAGGCGCGGTTGATGAGGTCCATCTCGGTCTGCAGTTCGCCGTAGCAAAACGGCATTTCCACGCCGCCAATCACCGGCACCTGTTCGCGCAGGTCTTCGGGGCAGGTCCAGTCGAAGGTGAGGTTGGTAAAGGGGGTTTGTGTGCCCCAGCGCGAGGGCACGTTCAGGTTGTAGACCAGCTCCTGGATGCACTGGCGCACTGCGCAATAGTCCATGGCGTCTTTGCGCACATAGGGCGCCATGTAGGTGTCGAAGGACGAAAACGCCTGCGCACCGGCCCACTCGTTTTGCAGCGTGCCCAGAAAGTTGACGATCTGCCCCACGGCTGAACTCATGTGTTTGGGTGGCCCCGCCTCCACCTTGCCCGGAACGCCGTTGAGGCCCTCGTGCAACAGCGTGCGCAGCGACCAGCCCGCGCAGTAGCCGCTGAGCATGTCCAGATCGTGAATGTGGATGTCGGCATTGCGGTGTGCCTCGCCAATTTCTGCGGTGTAAACGTGCGACAGCCAGTAATTGGCGGTGACCTTGCCCGACACGTTGAGAATGAGCCCGCCCAGCGAATACCCCTGGTTGGCGTTGGCGTTGACGCGCCAGTCGGCCCGGGTGAGGTATTCGTTGATGGACGACTCCACATCCACCAGCGTCTGGTGGTCGGCGCGCAGCGTGGCGTGGCGCTCGCGGTAGGCAATGTAGGCGCGCGCCGTGCGCAGGTGGTTGGCGGCAATCAGGGTGTGCTCCACCACGTCCTGAATTTGCTCGATGGACGGGGCCTGCCCGCGAAAGCGGTGAATCAGCACCTTGCCCACCTGGGCGCACAACAGTGCCGCTTCGTCGTCGCCAAACTCGCCGCTGGCAGCCCCGGCGCGCACCAGGGCGGACTGGATTTTGGCGGCATCAAACGCCACGCGCTGGCCGCTGCGCTGGATGACCTGGCGTGGCAGGGTGATGGGAATGGGGTTGGGGGTGGGGTGCATGGGCGTCTCCTGGTTTTTTACTCGTAAACACTACCTATGGTGTGTACGATACCAACAAGACGCTACCTGTAGTTTGATTTGAGACAACAAAACGGATGGCACGGGCCAATACCCCGCATCGCCCTACCCCGCTCAGGCCATAAACCCCATGCTGCGCGCATCGCGCACCTCGGGCTTGATGCGGTGCTCGGCCTCCAGCTGGGACAAAAATTCTTCGCTGTCCATGCAGGTGTCCAGAATGACACCCTGGCGCTTGACGGCGGCAAAGTCGCCCAGGCACAACTGCTCCAAAGCGGCCAGACGGGTCTGCTGGGCGCTGTGCAACTGGCTGGCGTCGCCCCCCAGCACCTCGGTGACAAACAGGGCTTCGCGCTGCAAGCGGGTCAGGGGTTTGAACTGAATTTTGAAGGTGAAGCGGCGCAGGGCGGCCTGGTCGATGCGGTCCATCAGGTTGGTGGTGCAGATAAAAATGCCCTTGAAACGCTCCATGCCCTGCAGCATTTCGTTCACCTCGGTCAGCTCAAAGTTGCGCTGCGCACCGCGGCGGTCTTGCAGGTAACTGTCGGCCTCGTCGAGCAGCAAAATGCCGTTTTCAGCCTCGGCCTCGCGGAACATGGCGGCCATGTTCTGCTCGGTCTCGCCCACGTATTTGCCCATCAGGTCACTGGCCTGGCGCTGGATCAGGCTCTGGCCCAGCGTGCTGGCAATGTGCTGGGCCAGCGCGGTTTTGCCGCTGCCGGGGGGGCCAAAAAAACACAGCGACCCATGGCCGCGCGCCTGCAGCGCCTGCACGATGCGGGGAATCTCAAAGCGGCTTTCAACATTGAGCAAGGCCGGGTCGTAGCGGCTGACGCCATCGTGCAGCGAGCCCTCTGCCGCGCGGTTGCCCAGTGCCAGATCGGCATTTTTGAGCTGGCGCTCAATCAAGGTCTCCACCCCCTGGGTTGAGCCTTGCGGGCTGGCCAGGGTGGCAAACCGTGCGGCGGTGCGGATTTGCGCCGGCGTCAGTCCCTTGCGGCGGGTGAGGCGGGCCACAAAGGCGTCGGACACGGGCACTTCTGCCAGCGTTTTGCGCACCAGTTCTTCACGCGCGCCGGGCGGGGGCGATTTGAGTTCCAGGTGGTAGGCAAAGCGGCGCCGAAAAGCCGGGTCGATCTGCTCAATGCGGTTGGTCACCCAAATGGTGGGCACCACGTTGGATTCGAGCACCTGGTTGACCCAGGCCTTGCCGCTGACGCTGCCGTTGGGTGGTGCGGCGGTGGCGTCCGAGCGTGCCATGCGCAGCGCCACCTCGCTGGACAGGGGCGGAAACACATCTTCCACCTCATCAAACAGCAGTGCGGCCTGGGCGCTGCCTTTGAGGAACACCTGGGCAATTTGCAAAGAGCGGTAACGATCACGCCCGCTCAAAGAGTTGCCGTCGCGGTCGGCGTATTCCACCTCAAACAGTTCCAGCCCGGCCGACTGCGCCACCACCTTGGCCAGCTCGGTTTTGCCGGTGCCGGGCGGGCCGTACAGCAGCACGTTGATACCCACCTCTTGGCGCGCTACCGCGTTGGCCATCAGGGTGCATAACACTTTGGCGTCTTCGGCCACAAAGGCAAAGTCGTCCAGCCCCAAGGTGCTTTTGGTGGACAGACGGGTGAACACCGCCATCAGCTCGGCCTGGTCGCGGTACTGGCGCATCAGCACCGGGGGCAGTTTTTCGCTGACCTTCATCAGGTCGGCCAGGTCGGTGATGTTGTGCTCGGAGATCAAATTTTCGACCAGCCCAATGCGCTCCAGCCGGGAACCGGCGCGCAGCGCCTCGGCCACCTGGTCGGGGTTGACGCCGGCCACTTCGGCGATTGCCGCATAGGCTTCGGGGGCGTTGTTGACCTTGAATTCGACCAGAATGCTGCGCATGTCGCGCTGGTAACGCGCCAGGGTGCCGTACAAAAGCAGCGCACGCTCAGCTTTGTTGAGCTGCAACAAACCGGCCAGGGCATTGATGTTTTTCTCCACCAGCGTGGACTGGCGTTTGAGTGCGTTACGCAGCCATTCGCCCGTCACCGACAGCACCGCAATCAGGTCTTTGGGCTGGTCTTTGACGTATTCGTCCAGAAAAAAATACAGGGTGGATTCGTCGTACGGACCGTGCCATGCGCCGTGGCGGGCCAAAAACTCGGTGGCGTCCAGCGCATCGTGGCCGCGCCAGAGTTCGTTGCCGGCACAGCGGCGGGTCAAAAACTCGCGCAGGCGCGCCAGCACCGAAACCGGCCACACCAGGTGGCGTGCGGCCAGCCCCACCACGCCGTTGAAATCACGGCGCACACTCAGGCCCACACTCTGGCGCGCTGCCAGTGTGAGCACAAAATGGGAGCACATCAAGTCCAGCACCGGGGCGTCTTGCAGGCCCGGCGAAGCAATCAGATGCGCGCCCAAGGGTTCCAACAATGAACGCTTGGCCATCTCCAACGTCTCCCGTACAACGGTGTACCGGGTTCACCATACCGCAGACCGGGGAAAAGTGGAAGGCGTATAAAAATAAACTGTGGCCGGCGCGTCACGGCGGGTTGCGGCGCGTTACCTCACGACCGCACCGGCATGATGTGAATGCCCTGGGGCGCCATGTGCAACAACACCCGGCCACCCACCGGCACGCCCAGTGTGCGCAACTGCACCGTGGACTGGGTTAGCGTTAGCCGCTCGGTGCCCACGCCCATGGGGCGCAGGGTGCACAAGCTGGTTTCACCCAGCGCCAGCACTTCTTCGAGCACACATTCCAGCACGTTGGCATGGGGATCGGTGACGGGCACGGCTGCATTGGCCTGCCAGGGGTGGAGCTCCATGGCCTCCCCCGCCACCACCCAGCGCACCTGGGCGCCGTCATCAATGCGGCCTTTGTCGGGGGTATGCAACAGCAACGCGGCCCCATGCGCTGCACCCGGAGCCTTACTATCCGTTGTAACACTTGCTGCTGCGGCATCCGACCCGACAACACCCGCCCCCTGCCCGGCGGGCACCCAGTGCAAATGGCCCCAGCTGTCGCCCGCCTTGTAAAAACGCCCCGAAAACAGGTTTTGAATGCCCACCAGTTGCGCCACCCGGGCATTGCGCGGTTGGCCAAATACCTTGGCAGGTGTGCCCATCTGCAAGCTGGTGCCACCGTCCACCACCACCACCCGGTCGGCCAGGCGGCGCGCCTCCATCAAGTCGTGCGTCACCAGCACCATGGGGGTGGACACGTGGCGGCGCAACTCCGCCAGCTCGCGGTACAGGGTTTGGCGCGTGGGGGCGTCCACCGCCGAAAAGGGTTCGTCCAGCAGCAGCACCCCCTGCTCTGCCTGTGCCCCCGGCGCCGTGCGCAAGCGCACCAAGGCCCGTGCCAGCGCCACGCGCTGCTGCTGGCCGCCCGAGAGTTGCGCTGGCAGGCGGTGCGCCAGACCGTCCAGCCCCAGACGCTCCATGAGGCCCTGGACGTAGGCCAGTGTTTCATGGTCTTTTTGGCCCTTTCCGCCCGTCGGACGTGCGCAGACAGCTATGTTTTCGATAGCAGTCATGTGCGGGAACAGGGCATAACTCTGGAACACCAGCCCCACCCGGCGCTGCTGCGGCGCCAGGCAAATGCCCTGCGCACTGTCGAACCAGGTCGATTCCCCCAAGCGCACCGTGCCCTGCAGCCCGGTGCGTGGCAGCAACCCGGCTACGGCCCGCAACAGCGAGGTTTTGCCACTGCCCGACGGCCCCAAAAGGGCCAGCAACTCGCCCGGCTGGCAGTCAAACTGGGCGTCCAGCGCAATCGGGCCGGTGCTGTGCAATTGAACCTGCAGGGCGGCCATCGGCGTGTTCTGTGCGTTCTTTGGGGGGGGCTTAGCGCACCGGCACCGCGCCGGGGCGGCGGTCGGCCGCAAACACCAAGGCCAGCGCGGCCAGCGACAGCCCCACCAGCACCAGCGCCATGGTGTGCGCCGCGCCCAGGTCAAACGCCTGCACCCGGTCGTACAGGGCAATGCTGAGGGTGCGGGTTTCGCCCGCAATGTTGCCGCCCACCATCAGCACCACGCCAAATTCGCCCAGGGTGTGGGCCAGTGTGAGTGCAACACCCGCCACCAGCCCCGGCCAGGCCAGCGGCAACTCAATTTGGCGGAAGGTGCGCCAACGGCTCAGGCCGCACACCCAGGCCGCCTCGCGCAGCATGGGCGGCACCGCGGCAAAAGAGCGCTGGATCGGCTGCACCATAAACGGCAGATTCACCAGCACGCTGGCCAACAGCAGGCCCTGGAAGCTGAACACCAGTTGCACATCCAGATGCCGGTTCAGCCACGCCCCCAGCACCGATGCCTGGCCTAGCGACACCAATAGATAGAAGCCCAGCACGGTGGGCGGTAGCAACAGGGGCAACATCAGCAGCGCCTCGGCAACCGGGCGCCAGCGGCTGGTGGTGAGGGCCAGCCAACGCGCCAGCCCCACCCCGAGCGGCAACAAGATGCACGCAGTCAGGGCGGCGAGCCAGAACGAAACGCGGGCCGCTTGCCAATCCATGGCGCGATTATGGGGGCGCACCAAAACCGTACTCGGCCAGCACGGCGCGCGCAGCAGCCTGCTGCAGATACTGGTAGAAACTCACTGCCGCCGCGCTGGCCTTGGCCAGCAGCACCATGCGCTGGCGCAGGGGGCTGTGCAACTCGGGTGGCAGGGAGACAAAGGCACCTTGCCCACGCAACTCGGGCGCCAGCACCAAAGACAGGGCGGTGATACCCGCCTGGGCCGCCCCGGTGGTGACAAACTGGGTCGCCTGGGCAATGTTGTCGCCCAGCACCAGCCGCGGCTGCACCATGTCCCACAGGCCCAGCGATTGCAGGGCTTCGCGGGCCGCACGGCCGTAGGGCGCGTGTTCCGGATTGGCCAGGGCAAATTTGCGCACCAAGGCCCATTGCTGGCGAAGCCCCGCCAGACGCGCGTCAGGCGCAATCGCACTACCCGGCGCCACCAGCAGCGCCAAACGCCCCAGCGCGTACAAGGCCCCGTTGTCGCCGCCCCAGGTCAACCCGGCGCGGGCCAGTTGCAGCACCAGGTCTTCATCGGCCGACATATAGATGTCCGCGGGCAAACCCTGCTGGATTTGGCGGGCCATGTTGCCCGACGATCCAAACGTCAGCGTTATGGCTTGCCCCGTTGCTTGCTGGTACTGGGATGCCACGCGCGTGAGCGCAAACTTGAGGTCACTGGCGGCCAGTACCCGCACGGCGCCCGCGTCGGCTGCCCACACACTGCCAGCGCTACCCAGGCCCGCCAGACCGCTGGCGCCCACGGCGGCAGCCATGCCGTGGGTCAGGAACCGGCGCCGGGTTGCGCCACCCCCAAACCGGGGGCGCGGAACATTGCCGCGCATAAACTCATGCAAGTTTTGCATAACTTTTGAGGGTTTTTACCATGTAACTCCAGTACCTGTTCTTAAAATACGCATCCTAGCCGACTTGTTCGTGTGGTTTGGGGGGTGCAATCTCTCCCGGTCGGTATCCGGAGTTTTCTGAATAAGCCGTTTTTTCAAAGCCAATGCCTGGTGTTCGCTTTGAAAAAACGATTTTTTAACTTAGGAGCTACCCATGAACTCACCCGTAATGCAGGGCCTGAACCTGAACACGCCCAGCTATGTCAAAAACCCCAAGCTGATTGCCTGGGTGGCCGATATGGCCGCGCTGTGCAAACCCGCCGCCATTTACTGGTGCGACGGCTCTGAAGAAGAATACCAGCGCCTGTGCCAGCAACTGGTGGACGCCGGCACCTTCAAGCGCCTGAACCCCGCCAAGCGCCCCAACTCCTTCCTGGCCTGCTCCGACCCGTCTGACGTGGCCCGTGTGGAAGACCGCACCTACATTTGTTCCGCCAAGAAAGAAGACGCCGGCCCCACCAACAACTGGATGGCCCCGGCTGACATGCGCCAGATTCTGCAAAGCGGCAAAGACGGCCAAAAAGCCTTGTTTGACGGTTGTATGGCCGGTCGCACCATGTATGTGGTGCCCTTCTCCATGGGCCCCTTGGGCAGCCACATTGCCCACATCGGCATTGAGCTGACCGACAGTGCCTACGTGGCCACCAACCAAAAAATCATGACCCGCATGGGCAAGGCCGTGTACGACGTGCTGGGTGTGAATGGCGAGTTCGTTCCCTGCATGCACACCGTGGGCGCGCCCTTGGCCGCCGGTGAAAAAGACACCACCACATGGCCTTGCAACCCCAAGACCAAGTACATCGTGCATTACCCCGAGTCGCGCGAAATCTGGTCTTACGGCTCCGGTTATGGCGGCAACGCCCTGTTGGGCAAGAAGTGCCTGGCTCTGCGTATTGCATCCACCATGGGCCGCGACCAAGGCTGGCTGGCCGAGCACATGCTCATCTTGGGCGTTACTTCCCCCGAAGGCAAAAAGTACCACATTGCTGGCGCTTTCCCCAGCGCTTGCGGCAAGACCAATTTCTCCATGCTGGTGCCGCCCGAAGCCGGTTTTGCGGGCTGGAAAGTCACCACCATTGGTGACGACATCGCCTGGGTTAAGCCCCATGCCGACGGCAAGATGTACGCCATCAACCCCGAAGCGGGTTACTTTGGCGTGGCCCCCGGCACCAACATGCACACCAACCCCAACTGCATGCGCAGCCTGAACAAAGACGTGATCTTCACCAACGTGGCGCTCACCGATGACGGCGACGTGTGGTGGGAAGGCATGGAAAAAGACACCGGCACCGTGCCCGATCACCTGATCGACTGGCAAGGCAAGGACTGGACGCCCGCAATCGCCAAAGAAACTGGCGCCAAAGCGGCCCACCCCAACTCCCGCTTCACCGTGGCCGCTACCAACAACCCCGCACTGGACCCCCAGTGGGACGACGCCAATGGTGTGGCCATTGACGCGTTCATCTTCGGTGGCCGCCGCTCCACCACCGTGCCACTGGTAACCGAAGCCCGCACCTGGATGGAAGGCGTGTACATGGCCGCCACCATGGGCAGCGAGACCACCGCCGCCGCCTTTGGCGCCCAGGGCGTGGTGCGCCGCGACCCGTTTGCCATGCTGCCCTTCTGCGGCTACAACATGAGCGACTACTTCCAGCACTGGCTGGACATGGAGCACAAGCTCGAAGACACCGGCCACACCCTGCCCAAGATCTTCTGCGTCAACTGGTTCCGCAAGGGTGCTGACGGCAAGTTCGTCTGGCCCGGTTATGGTGACAACATGCGCGTGCTCAAGTGGATGATTGACCGCATCGAAGGCAACGCCAAGGGTTCTGAGAACGGCTTTGGTATCAGCCCCGCGTACTCCGAGATCAACTGGACCGGCCTGGAATTCAGCCAAGCCCAGTTTGACAGCGTGACCAGCCTGGACAAAGACGCCTGGAAGGCCGAGTTTGCGCTGCACAGCGAACACTTCGCCCAATTGGCCTACCACCTGCCCCAAGAGTTGGTGACCACCAAGGCCGAACTGGAAAAGCGCCTGACAGCCTAAACGTCAGACTGCGGGGGTGCCAAGAGCCGCCCTCCTTATGCGCCCTGGCGTGCTGCCACACAGGGCGCAGCAACAAAAAAGCCACCGGTTTACGGTGGCTTTTTTGTTGGGGTAAATGAACTGGCCGTTTTCAGTCTGCCGACTGGCTGCGGGTCATTGCAACCTGAATATCGCGCATCACGCGTGCGTCGCTCTGGGCATGGTGCCACAGGGCATCATCGGCGCGCCGCTGGGCGCGGGCCTGCACACCCCGTGCAACACGCTGTGCCAAGCGGTTGGCCAACTGGCGCAGGGGCGGGGCCAACAGAGCCAAGGCAGCAAAGGCCACCGTCCACAATGCCACCCATACCAGCAGCAAATGCCCGTTGGCCCAGGTGTCAATTAACTGGTCTGCCACCACCAACAGGGCTGCCATCACCGCCGCCAGCAGCATGCCTGCCAGGGGTTTGGAGGCCTCGGCCTCGACGCTGCGTGCAGGTGCTGCCGCGGCAACCGATGGCGTGGAAGTGGCGTTGCCCCCCCAGGGAAACGACAGCGAAACAGACCGGGCCATGGCAAACTCCTTGAACGCTTGTAGATGAGACATGGCGTGATGTTAGGGTTTTTACCAATACGACTCCACTTTATGTTTGTGATGTGTTGTATTCACAGGACTTATGATTAACCATGTCCGCACACCCGTTGCCCACCCTGCGCACCCTGGACCTGAACCTGCTCAAGGTGTTTGACGCCATCATGGCCGAGCGCAGCCTGACCAAAGCGGCCCAGCAACTGGCACTGACCCAACCCGCCGTTAGCAATGCCCTGCGCCGTTTGCGCGAAGCATTGGGGGATGAGTTGCTGGTGCGCAAAGGCCGCCAGCTGGAGCCCACAGTGCGCGCCCAAGAGTTATGGCAAGCCGTGCGTACCGCACTGCAGCAGTTGCAGGCCTCGCTGGCACCGAGCCTATTCAACCCCGCCACCGCCAGCACCACCTTTGTACTGACCATGGCCGACGCCACGGCCGCGCAACTCATGCCCGGCTTGCTGGCGGTCATCACCGAACAGGCCCCCGGCGTGTCGCTGCGCGTGGTGCCCCTCACCACCCGCGACCCCCGGCGCCTGCTCGATGCAGGCCAGGCCGATCTGGCGCTGGGCCATTTTCCCGCCGCAGTGGCCGAACTGCGCAGCCGCGTCCAGGCCGGCGAGGCGGTGCCTTTTGTGCAACAGCGCCTGTTTGCGGGCGACTATGTGTGTGTGATGCGGCGCGACCACCCGCTAGCCCAAGCCCCTTTGACGCTGGAGCGCTACTGCGCCGCGCGCCACTTGCTGGTGAGTTATTCCGGCCGCGCCGTCGGTTTTATGGACGAAGCCCTGCGCGCGCTGGGGTACACCCGGCGTATCGTGCTGACGGTGAACCAGTTTTTCACTGCAGGCAAAGTGGTTTCGCAATCCGACCTGGTGACCGTGCTGCCGCGCCACTTTGTCAACGTGACCGGGTTTGCCGACCAACTGGTGCTGCGCGAGCTGCCTTTTGTCGCCCCCCAGGTGCATTTGGACGCACTGTGGCACCGGCGCCAGGATAGTGCCAGCGCCCATACCTGGTTGCGCGCGCAAATCATTGCACTGGCGGCGCAGGCGTTCACGCCCCACAACACCACCCCTGCACCCGATGGGCAGCCCGGGCTCCCACCATGAAAATCCAGTTGCTGTCTGACCTGCACCTGGAGGCCCACCCGCACTTCACCGCCGTGCCCACACCCGGCGCCGATGTGCTGGTGCTGGCCGGTGACGTGGGCTCCTACCAAAACGGCTCGCAACTAGCGGATGCCGATTTTGGCTTGGCGCGCTTCTCCCCCTTGCACGGCTGGCCCACGCCCGTCATTTTTGTGCCCGGCAACCACGAATACGACACGTTCGATTTCGATGACGCCCACGCCCGCCTGCGCGCAACATGCGAGCGACTGGGCATCATCTGGCTGGAGCGTGAGACCGTGGTGCTGCAGGGCGTGCGCTTTGTCGGCACCACCCTGTGGACCGACTTCGACGCTTTGGCACCTAGCGCCCCAGAAGATGGGGCGGCCATGGGTGCTGCGCAGGTTAAGGAGGAGCCCGCAAGGCGGGCGGGGGACACGGAGCAGCGCCCATGGCCGCCCCCTCTTCTTGCACAACAGCTCAAAGCACGCGAAAAAGCCTTTCGCGCCGCCAACTACTACCTGAAAAAAACCCTTGTCACCCGCCACGGCGAACCCTTCTTGGCCGAGCAAGTGCGTGCGCAGGGCCTGCAATGCCAGGACTGGCTGCGCAGCGCACTGGCCACACCGTTTGATGGCCCCACCGTGGTCGTCACCCACTTTGCCCCCAGCCTGCACAGCGCCGACCCGCGCTACGGCCGCGCCCCCGGCACGGCCGGCTTTTGCAATGCGCTGGACGACCTGCTCCCCCAGGCCCACACCTGGCTGCACGGCCACCTGCACGCCCCCAGCGACTACACCCACCACGGCTGCCACGTGGTGGCCAACCCGCTGGGTTATGCGCGCAAGAACGAGCAGGCTGCGTTTCGGCCGGATTTGTTGATAGAAATTGGCCATTTGCGCACGTCTGGCGTGCGGAAGTAGCTCCTATATTCATAGCGAACACCAAGTGAGCCGCCGCGCCCATGCGCTCCGGAGGCCCCTGCGCGCTCCGGAAATCTACCGTGCAGCGTCAGGCAACGCTCATTTACCAAACAACCCTTTGAGCAAACCACCCACACCCGGCATACCGGGCACGGACGGTCGGCTGGGTTCGGGTTGTGGGGTGGCGTCCCCTTCGGGCGCCTCGCGCGGCTCGTCGGCCGGCGCCCGCCCGCCCGGCATGCCGCCCAGCATGGAGAACAGCGTGGACTTGGTGCGCACCTTGGCCTGCCACTGGGGCTCCCAGGGTTTCTTGACATCCTTGGGGCGCGGTGGGTGGGCAAAGTACGACTCGGAGCCATAGGCAATCATGCGCAGCATGCCCGCGCCTTCCTGGCCGAAAATGCCTTTGGGCACGGTGCAGCGGGTGGCCGTGGGTGGCAGCACCACTTTCTCTTTGACCCATTTGTCGACGCTGGCATTGGTTTGGTAATCCACCAGGGCATAGCCCATTTCGGGCAACTCGCTGGAGGTCCAGATCACCACTTCTGCCCCCTCCTCGCCACCACCCTTGCGCCCCTTGGCGCCCAGCACGCTGATGAAATAGCCGCGCGCGTGGGCCACTGCCTTCCAGCCCAACTGCACGGCACCGCCTTGGGCCTGCTGGGTCAGCTCCAGCGGCGCCATCAAATCTTGGCGCTCGTCCAGGGTGAATTGAAAACCTTCGGGAATGCCCTCGCCCGTGATGGTATGCGCACCAAGCAACGACGCGGTGTCGGGCACGCGGCGGTCGTCCACCTTGTTCGGCCACGAAGGTTCACCCGCACGCAGGCGGGCACCACGCGTGGTGCTGTTGCGCATGACAAAAAATTTGGCAATGTCTTGCACCCCGGCGTTGGCCATGTCCAGCGTGCGGGGCTGGCCTGGGCGCACGGTGTCGCCACAGCCCCAGTAGAGCGAAATCTTGCCCTTGGGTTTTTCGTAAGTAGGCTCCACCACCTTGTCGTCGGATTCCACCGGCTCGGGTTTCTCGGGCGGTGGGGGCGACACCAGTTTGAGCGGACTGGCCAGGCCGAACGGGGGTTGTATCTGCTGCTCGGCGGTCTGCAGAGTGGGGTTTTGCAGGGTGCCTACCGAAATGTCGACGTACTTGCCCGGCGCCCCCATGCCACCGGTCTTGGTGCTGCCAAACACATTGCCACCGTTACCCCCCATGCCGCCTTTGACCAGCCCCCCCAGCGCGCCCAACAGCCCGCCGCCGCCCTGGGAACCGCGCATGGCCCCGGCCATGGCACCCATGCCGGGAATGTCGCTGGCGCTGGTGGCCACATCCATGTAGGCCGTGGCGATGGGTGGTTTGACCACCTGGCCACCCGCCCCACTCTGCGCCCAGGCAGCCGACCCGACACCCAGGCCGACCAGCACGGTGCACACGGGCAACAGGACAAAGGAATGGGAACGAAGCGAAAAGTCGGACAAGGTTTTCATAGGGTGTACACCAGTTAAAGACGTGTCAAACAAAGACCATTCCAAGCACTGCAAGCAATCACCACGCAGGGGTTTGGCAGCAGCGTTCAGCCTAATCGATTTCGCCCACTTTGCCTAGGCGCCTGGTCAAACCGGGTGCATCCAGCCCGCGCGCATGCCACACAGCGCCGCCGGTTGGCGAAAGCATCCTTCGTTAAACTGAAGCCCTTACCCAGGAGTACCCATGAAAATTTTATTGGCCGTAGACGGCAGCGCGTACAGCAAAAAAATGCTGGCCTATCTGGCCACCCACGAGAGCCTGCTCAACGCCAACAACAGCTACACCGTGTTCACCGCGCAGGCCGCCTTGCCACCCCGCGCACGGGCGGCCGTGGGCAAGGAAATTGTGGACCAGTACTATGCCGACGAGAGCGAAAAAGTGCTTGCACCGGTGGGCAAGTTTCTGCTGCGCCACGGCATCAATGCCAAAAGCGACTGGAAGGTGGGCCCGGCGGGCGCGTGCATTGCCAAGATGGCCGAAGACGGCGAATTTGATCTCGTCGTGATGGGCTCACACGGCCACAGCGCGGTGGTCAACCTGGTGATGGGCTCCATCGCCACCCAGGTGCTGGCGCATTGCAAGGTGCCGGTGTTGTTGGTGCGGTGAGGGGGTAGGGCGACACTTGCGGTATGAAAACCCTTGTCTTAGGCGCCGGCATCATCGGCGTGAGCACCGCGTGGCATTTGCTGCAGCGCGGCCATGAAGTGACCGTGGTGGACCGGCAACCCGACGCCGCCATGGAGACCAGCTTTGCCAACGCGGCGCAAATTTCGGTCAGCTACTGCGAGCCCTGGGCCAACCGCGAGGCACCGCTCAAGGCGCTCAAATGGATGTTCAGCAAAGAAGCGCCGCTGCTGTTTCGCCCACGCCTGCCGCTGGGCGAAGGCTGGCAGCAATGGCGCTGGGGCCTGCAGTTTCTGGCCAACTGCAACGACCACGCCTTTGCGCGCAACGTGGAGCAGATTGTGGCGCTGGGCGCCTACAGCCATGCCGCACTCAAAGAGGTGGTGTCCGCCACCGGCATCAGCTTTGAGCGCCTGGAGCGCGGCATTGCCCACTACTACACCAGCCAACACGCGCTGGACGCCGCAGGCGATGCGGCCGCGCTGATGCGCCAGTACGGCGTGGCACGCGAGGTGGTCAGCACGGCCGAGCTGCTGCAGATTGAGCCCGCGCTGCGCGCCTTTGCCGACCACATTGTGGGCGGCACCTACACCCGCAGTGACGAGTCGGGCGACGCCCATGTATTCACGCAGCAGCTGGCCCGGCGCTGTGCCGCCCAGGGGGCGCGCTTTTTGTACAACCACGATGTAGAACGCCTGGAGGTGGCCGCAGGCGCTATCACTTCAGTAGCTGTTCGCGCACGCCCTACGGGCTTTTGCAACCGATTTGACCCCGAAAAACCGGAACTGCTGCAGGCCGACCATGTGGTGGTGGCCTGTGGCGCCTACAGCGCCCCGCTGTTGCGCACGGTGGGGGTCGACCTGCCCATCTACCCCGGCAAGGGCTACAGCGCTACCTTCCCGATCCTGCGCCCGGAGCTGGCGCCCGTGGTCTCCACCATTGATGACGAGAAGAAGATCGCCATCAGCCGCCTGGGCGACAAGCTGCGCGTGGCCGGCACCATTGAAGTGGGCGACTACGACCTGACGCTGGATTCCCCCGTGGCGCGCGCACGCTGCCACATGCTGGCGCGGCGCATTGCACAAGTACTGCCCGGCGTGTGCGATACCCGTCTTGATGCCGAAGGTGGTGAACCCCACTTCTGGGCTGGTCTGCGCCCTGCCACCCCCACCAACATTCCCTACATCGGCCAGACCCGCGTGCGCGGGCTGTGGGTCAACGCCGGTCACGGCACACTGGGGTGGACACACGGCGCGGGGTCGGGCAAAGCGCTGGCCGAGCTGATCAGCGGGCAGCAGCCGGAGCTGGCGTTTGGTTTCTATGGCCGCTAGGCCAGCGCATCGTGTCCAATAGGGTTTTGTGGCTCTGCCAACCTACCACCGTGCCCCTTGCCCTGCGTTGGGTCGCCAGCACCCCCGTTCTGGCTCCGTTCCTGGCCCCGTTTTTTTCCGCATTCCTTGCCATACTCTTGGCACTGGCCCACACCGGCGCGTGGGCGCAAACGCCGCAGGCCAGCGCCGCCTACGGCATTCAATTTGTGTGCACCCCGGCGCAACTGGAGCGGGTGCAGCAAGAGATGCCGCGTTACCTGCAAAGCCTGGACATTGCACCCGCCCTGGTGCGCACCCGCATCGACACGCAGCACAGCACCGCCACGTACGCCCTGGCCGGCGCCACCACCGACAGCAGCACCTTGTTTCTGGCCTGGCGCCCGGAGCTGGGCATTCGCGATGACGTGGTCGCGCTGCCCACGGCGCAAGGTCAGCACAAGATGGTCGAAACCGTTTCCAAAAAGGAAATTGTGCTGGCCCTGCTGCACCCGGGCCGACTAACCACGTTACGGGGCCGTGCCTGCGAGGTGCAGGCGCTGATCGACCATGTGGGCATTCGCCAAAACACAGTGCTGTGGGCCCAAGAGCTGCATTGGAAATGGCCCGATGGTGGCTCCGCCTACTGGAACCGCGAGTACTGGGATGCCGGCACGCCCCAGCCCGGCGTGCCCTTGCGCGATGCACTCAATGACCTATTTTTCAACCAGGACCGCTACGCCATTGGCTGCTACACCGCCACCAAGATGGTTTATGCCCAGGCCGTGCTGGACTACTACGCGCGGGTCAAGGCCAACCGGGTGGCGGCGGCCCGGGTCAGCCTGCGCCTACTGGGCGACAACGAGCCGTTGGTGGACATTGAGCCCGCGCGCATGTGGAGTTTTGAGCCCGACTTTGACCCCGCCGAGCGCGGACGCCCGGGCAAATTGCTGCGCCTGCTCGACGGCGTGGCGACCAACCATTTTGTGCCCGGCGATTGGGTCTACATTTTGAACACCGACGAGCGCACCTACCAAAAAACCGGCTACGAAGGCTCCAACGCCATCTACCTGGGGCGCAACCGTTTTGACGACTACTACAACGACAACGTGCACCACTACAGCTTCAAGGAAAAGCTGGGCGAGGTGTACCAGTGGCGCCACGGCGTGTTCAGCCGCAGCCGCGACTACGCCAAACGCCAGCCCCTGGCCAGCGAAGACTACGAGCGCCTGAGTGCGACGCCCGAGCGCGGTGGCCTGGTGCTGGGCTACCGCGCGGTGCCCTACTTTTTTGGCTTCGAGCGCCTGCCGCCCATGAACGGCCTGCCCCCAGCGCAGCCCACTCAGCCGCAGCGTGCGTCGACAAACTGAACTACTACGCCATACGATGCAAACCACCACTATCACCACCCCACGCGGCACCTTCGGCGCCTACCAATTTGGCACACGCCATGCACCCGTCGTCATTGCCTTGCATGGTTTTCCGGACACTGCGCGCAGTTGGCGCCCGGTGGGCGAACGCTTGGCTGCGCAGGGCTTTCATGTGGTGGCGCCGTACTTGCGGGGTTATGCGCCCAGCCCGCTGGAGGGTCCTTTTGATGTGGACGCGCTGGCCGACGATCTGGCCGCCATCGTGGCGGCCGTTTCGCCCGGCGCGCCGGTGGTGCTGGTGGGCCACGACTGGGGGGCGGTGATTGCTTATATCGCCCTGCTGCGCCACCCTACGCTGTTTCGGGTGGCGGTCACATTGGCCGTGCCCCACCCTTTGGCATTTTTGGAATCTTTGCCGCGCACGCCCAGCCAGGTGCTGCGCAGCAGCTACATGGCGCTGTTTCAAATTCCGCGTGTGGCGGAAGCTATCGTCACACGCAATGACTTTGCCTTCATCGACACGCTGTGGCAGCGCTGGTCGCCCGGCTATGTGTTGCCGCCGGATGCGCGGCGCGCCCTCAAAGATTGCCTGGCCGCAAGCATGCCCGGGCCACTGGGCCCGTACCGCACCTTGGCCTGGCCACCGCAAGCTGCGCTGCAACGCATTGCGCACGCACGCGACGGGCGCATTGGCGTGCCCACGCTGCACCTGCAAGGCGATCAAGATGGCTGCATTGCGGTAGCGGCCTGCGTGGGCGAAGAGAGATTCTTTAGCGCAGCCTTCGAGCGCCGGGTACTTGCAGGTGTGGGGCACTTTGCGCCACTGGAAGCCCCGGATGCAGTGGCTAATGCCATCGTCGATTGGACGGCGTGCCATGGTGGGGCCTGACCAAATCAATGTGGCCAGGTGCGCTCACCCACCCTTTAGTGCCAGTTCAGCGCTTTTGGATGCGGGCCATGCAGCGCATTAAATGCTACTAATTCAGTAGCGTGTTGCGCATTAAATACAGGCGTAAAAGCCCATAATGCCACTCAAACTCCGGGCAATCAGTGTGCTGGATTTCGACTGTGCAGCGGCTACCGTTGGTGGTGACAGGGTTTGGGGTATGTGCCCCCGCCTCATGCTGTCAAATGCCCAGAAATCGGCGGGGGCCCATACCCCAAACCCTGTTGGGTGGCGCTGTGGAAAGCATGATGAAAACCCGACTGAGTTGGATGTCGGGTCTGCAGCGTTATGCAAAGCTGTCAATTATGAGAAGTTGGACATGAGAAGGCCCGCAAGGTCATTCGTACACGATGGTCCGATGTCTTGATTGCCTTCTCATAATCACAGCTTCTTAAGGAAGTCGAGCAGCGAGTCCGAAGCCCGGAAGCGCCCGGCCTGGGTGGCCGGATCCCTCAGCTTTGCAAGCGTCTTTTCCTTCATCGCAAGGTTAGCCTGTGTGTACTGATGTGTGGTGGTCGGACTCTCGTGCCCGAGCCACGGGGCAATCCCCTCAATTGATTCCCCGACTGCAGCAAATGCATCGCTGTTGTGTGGCGGATGGTATGTGGCGAGATACGGTGATCCCCCAGACTCGGCATTGCTGACGTTGCCGCGCTCACCGCCAGTGCCAACCGTTGCGCGACGTTGGTTCGCGTCATCTGATGGCCCTCACGATTGGGCAGCAACGTTGAAGTGGGCGTCAGTTCGGGATTGAACTTTAGCCACGTCCGAATCGCCTTGGTCGTCGATCGCCACAAAGGCATTGTTCTTTGCTTGCGGCCTTTGCCATGCAGGTGCACGCAGGCAACGCCGTCCAACAACACATCGGACACGCACACGCCAATGATCTCCGAAACCCTTGCGCCAGTGTTGTAGAGCATCTGCCACAGCAAGTGATCGCGCCGACTGGTCCAGGTCGCGCCGGGCTTGCCAATGATTGCCAGCATCTCCTCGGGCGACAAGAAACCCAGTATCGGCCGTTCGAAGCGCTTCATTGGCACACCTAATGCCTGCTCGATGAAGCCCAGTGCACCCACGTCGCGGTGCCCGCAAAATTCAGAAACGTACGCAGCATCGCCAGCCGGGCATTGCGGGTGCGCACCGTATTGCCACGTTCGTGCTCAAGATGGTCGAGGAAGGCCAGAATAAGCGTCGGCGTGAGGTCATCCAGCCGGATCGCCGTGGGTTGCTTGTGCAGGTGCCCGGCGGTGAAGTTCAGGAACAGCACGAATGCGTCCCGGTAGGTCGCCACAGTGCACGGACTCACGGCACGCTGCTGCGTCAAGTGCTCACTGAAGAAGGAATGCACCAGCGCAGCGAAGCTCGGCGGGGCTCTTGGAGTGGTCGGCTTATTCATCGCCGTTCTCCCAAGGATCGGCGAACTTCTCAAAGCGCTGGCCAATCAAGCTCATCAACTCCGGTACGCCGCTTAGATACCAATAGGTGTGGGTCACCCTGGCGTGGCCGAGGTAGGTCGACAGTGCCAGCATGCGCTGGTCGATGTCCACGCCTTCCTCGTGCCAGAGCATCAGTCGACGCACAGCAAAAGCGTGGCGCAAATCGTGCGCGAGGCGCACCATGGGTGCCGCGATCGACCCATCCGAGCTGTTTGCGAAGTTGCTCAAAGATGCGGTGGATCTGCCGATCGCCAACGGGCTGACCGAGCAACTTCCCGCGCGTGCAGACGAAGAACGGCGCCTGTGGCCGGGCACGCACATACAAATTGCGCTGTGTTCTGTATTTCTCCATTGCTTGGCAGCGCTGGGGTGCAGTGGCACCAGCCGCGATTTGCCAAACTTGCTCTGGCGAATCGTCAGTACCTGGGCCTTCAAGTCCACGTCGGAGTCGTCAAGCTTTAGCGCCTCGGAGATGCGCAGTCCCGTGCTGGCTATAAGGCCAAACAGCGTTTCGATCACGGCCGATCGCAGCGTGGCCAGCACACTTCCCGAGCGCCCAAGGCCTCTGGCAGCGCCCAGTAGTTCCACGATCTCGTGCTCGCTGTAAATGTGCGGTGCCGTGCGACCCGGCACCGGCCCGAAGATGGCCTCATCGGGTATCTCCGTGGTCGGATCGAACTGACGCAACCAAGCGGTGAATGGGCGCAGCAGTCGCAATTGGCGCGCCGAGGTGGCACGGTCGCCATTACCCCCTTGGCCTGTGATGCCCACGCAGCCATCAGATCGACTGTCAACGGCCCGTGGTGATCAATCTGGTCGACGTAATGGGCGAAGCGTTTCAGGCCGTGGCCCATGGTACTGAGCTTAAAGCCCGCATGCCGACGCTCGGCCAGGTACTGTTCGACCCGGGCCTGCAAGGTGACGTGCGCGTTCATTGTGCACTCCCAGGCCACGCCAGCGCGACACCGGCCAACGCGCCGTGATCGAGTTTGGCGTAAATGAGTGAGGTGTCCAGCGAGCGGTGCCGCAGGACGTCGGCCACTTCCTTGATCGAGCCTCCTGATTAACGATACGGCAGGCCAGCGTGTGGCGCAGCGAATGCGATCGACCGTGGGGATGCCCGCACGGACAAAAGCATCACGCACAACAGCGCGAATACCGTCCACACCAGTGGCTTGTCGTGTGGCGCTTGGTGGCGCACAAACACGGCCCCGGAACTGGTCTGTGGGCGCTCGTGGCGGATGTACGCTTCCAACGCTTGTCCCGTTTCCACAGGTAATGGTAGGACATCCTGCTGGTGCGACTTCGTTCGCTTGAGCGTTACGGTGCCCATGCGCCAGTCAATGTCGGCCACTTGAAGGCGGCTGATTTCGATGCTGCGCAGTCCCAGATCGAGCGCCAAACGGACAATGGCATAGCCTCGCCGCTGAGAATTTGGCGTGGCGGTGAAGGAGCTCATTAGTCGATCCACTTCATCGGCCTTCAGCGCCCGGGGCAATGACGCAAGGCTCCAGTGAGCGATCGAGCCGATGACGGCCAGCAGCGGTTGCACCGCATCACCACAAGTGGCGCGGTAACGAAGGTACGCACGCAATGTCGCGGCAATCGTGGTGGCGTTGCTGATCGAGTCCAGCTTCTCCATCTGGCTGGCGATGAAACGCCGAACGTCCTCAGGCTCAAGCTCGCAAAGGATCACTGGTCGATCTGCGAACTTGAAAGCAGCAGTCGACCGATGATGCGCAAATAGCTACGCCGCGTCCCCTCGGCCAAGCCCCGTGCATCTCGCATGCTGGTGTCGTAGTTGCGAAGCTCGTCAACGATCGGACCTGTCGGTTTCGGCAATTCAGTGATGACGCCGCACTCTCGCAAGACCTCTAGCAGGGCTGTTAGCGCGGCATGAACCGACTTGGGCGTGCGCATCGCCTCGCCTGGGCAGTCACAGCGTGGCAGGTGATGCTGCATGAACTCGTCAACCCAGCCATCGTCCAACAACTGGGCCGGTAGAGAACACTGCACCATCCAGTGCGAAAAATGAGCCATTCCGTTCAGACAATGCCCCACCGTACTGGGGGCATATCGGCCACGCCTGAGTCGTGCGACATACGCTGAAACATGGGATGAAAGTGGGCCCTCGAACAACCAGGTTCGAATTACCGGGTGCAATGCAGCGATCTCTGACATGACGGTCTCCAAAAGTTGAGACTGTCAGTAGTGCCCTGTAAGCGAAATTATGTCCAGCGCAAATCGCCAATCAATAGCAAATCGCCAGTGTCTATGCGGCCTGCCGGCCTACTTTGCTCGGGAACTTCTCATAACTGGGATCTTTGCATAACGCTGCTTATGTAAATCTTTTCATAAGCAGCGTTTGCTGACGGTCGTGAACGGCAGGTAGCGGGAGGGCTATTCTTGCAAGCAGCAATCGTTAGCTTCAACGAAAAACGGGAGCCGAAGCCCCCGTCTGTTGGTGTCTTATCCTGAGAATCAGGCAGCCAAATTCTTTTGTTTACGACGACGTGCAATCGCGCCCATTAAGCCCAGACCAGCCAACAGCATGGCGTAGGTTTCTGGCTCTGGAACGGCGGGAATATCAGTATTGCCACCACCAGTTAGGCCATCGTAGTTATAGGTCAGGCCAGAAATCGCGCTCCGTCCACCTGTGGCTGAGAAGGTCAAGTAAGAACTCAAGGTGCCGCTACCATTAAAGGTGAAGGTACCGTTAACGGTGTTTCCAGTCGCGTTAAATGCTGCAAGTTGCACGCCACCAGAAGAAAAAGCGGTGTAGGTGGTGGGCTCAAGGACCACGTAGTCAATGGTTACAAAATCTGTAGAGTCCAAGAAATCGACGCGACCTGTTTGGTGGGGGCTACCACCTCCAGCAACGGTGCCGTTGGCAATGCCAATACCATCAAAGGTATCGCGTGAGTCTTTGTATAGGTAAGCGTTGCTCACGTTGATACCGTAATTCGTGTTGAAGAACGCGTTTGCAGCGGCGTCTACTGTGAATGCAGTGCCGGGAAACGGATAGTCGGAAAACTTGGGGGTGAACGTTGCCGCGTTGGCAATTGATGTGCAAACCAAAGACGTAGCCATCAATGCAGTTTTAATGTTGTATTTCATTGTTAAATTCCCTTAAAAAGTTAAAAAGTTGAAAAGTTGATTGGGGTTTTAATCTACATCCCTGTTGATATATGCGCAATAGCCCGTTCGGACTAATGAGCGCAAGAAATAGAGTTGAAAATCACACTTTTTGACGATCCAGTGCAACGGCAGCTATCTGGCAACAAATTCGAGAAGTTCTGCGCCCGCTGTTGGCCTTTATGTACATCTCTACATAAGGCTCATTATGTACAGTTCCCAGTTATGAACAGTTTGCGTGGTCGACGACTTTCTTCCCCTTGGATAAGGGGGCGCGAAGGGGTGTTCAACTTTACATAATTTCCAGATCGGCGCATGAATGGTGGCTTCACAACTGGAGACCACCATGGATTCGATCAACTCGCTACCGGCCTTAGCTAAGACATGGCTGCTTGACGGCCCACTTGCCACGCACGTTGCGGCCTACGCCGCGAATCTTGAGCGCGGAAGTTACTCCCGGCAAACCTCCCGTAGTCACTGTGAGGCACTGGCGCATTTCGCACATTGGATGGTCCGATGCACCCTCACGGCCGATCAACTGGACGAGGATTGCGTTAAGCAATTCCTTGATTTCCACCTGCCAAGCTGTGACTGTCACTGCAGTGCACTACGAAACCATAACGAATTACGCGCCGGACTTGGCTTATTGCTTGAGGTACTTCGCGATCAGCGCGTGATCGCCGAACTACTGCCGCCCACTGGGCCAGTCGCCGAGGAGTTGCACCGGTATGACGCACATGCGCGATGCACGAGGACTTGCGGCAGGGACACGCAAAGACCGGCTGTACAGGGCGGGTCAATGTTTGCGTTGGAAGTTTGCTGATAGGGAGTTCACTGGCCGAGACATCCTTGTAGAGGATCTGCGTGCCTTCATCACCAGAGAGCTTGAGAGGGTCAATACGACATCACATGCCCAATCGTTGGCCGCAGCATTTCGGGCGTATTTTCGCTACCGGCTCACTTGTGGTGATGAGGTGCGCGGTCTGCTGGGCGCTATCTCAAGTCCTGCGCAATGGACACTGGCATCACTGCCGCGCGCCCTTTCGGAACTGGAGGTGCAGCGACTGATGGCGCATTGCAAGCAGACCTTGCCCTCGCCACTGCGTCTACTCAGCATGGTTCGGTTGGCTTTGGATCTTGGCTTGCGTAGCGGCGAGATTGCCAAGCTGGAACTCCGTGATATCGATTGGCGCAATGGCACTGTAAAACTCAAGCAAACGAAGTCGATGCGCCAAGATATTCTGCCGTTACCAACAGCCACTGGAGAGGCTTTGGCCGAGTACCTTCGCCACGAGCGCCCGAGCACCACTATCAAGACCATCTTTGTCCGCCTCAAAGCACCCCATGACCAGCCCATGGGGTCTGACGCTGTTCGTGCTTTCATCGGCCGGGCGTTGCGATGCGCCGGGATTGAGCATGGGCGCAGTCATTCCCTGCGCCACACCTTGGCGTGTCGGATCGTCAATAGCGGCGGCTCCATCAAAGATGTGGCCGACATGCTGAGGCACCGCTCTTTGAACACCTCGGTGATCTACGCCAAACTCGATCAGCGCAGTTTGGTCGAAGTGGCATTGCCCTGGCCAGGGAGTGTTGTATGAGCGCCGCCATTGGTATCCGCTCAAGGGTGCAAGAATTCCTGCGTGAGCAACGCAATCTGGGCTTCCATCTCGTTTCTTGTGGTCGGGAATTGCTGAACTTTGCCAGCTTTGTTGAGGACTCCAAGCATCAGGGTGCTGTAACTCAGGAATTGACTGCGCACTGGGCACGCGATGCCCACGGCGGAAACGTCAGCATGGAGACATCAGCCAGACGGCTGCTGAACTTGCGCCCATTCTTGAGGTGGCTGCAGCAGTTTGAAGTGACTACAGAGGTGCCAGACGAGTCAATATTCGGATCACTTCCGGGAAGAAAGACACCGCACATCTACCGTGCAGACGAGGTGTTGGCGCTCATGCAAGAGGCGGGCAAACTTGGGCCTGCTGATGGTCTGCGGGCCGCCACGTATGTGACGCTGTTCGGCCTGATCGCATCGACCGGGCTTCGCATAGGTGAGGCCCTCGGGCTGGCTGATGTTGATGTGGATTTGGCAGCGGGCGTGCTAACGGTACGAGGTGCAAAGTTTGGCAAGTCCCGATTGGTGCCAGTGCACCCAAGTGTTATCGCGCCCCTGGCCGCGTACCGAGCGACGCGCATGAAGCAGGTTGCCAATACAGCGCAATCATTGTTTTTTGTGGGCTCGCGAGGAACACTTCTTGGCAAGCCACTGGGGGACCGGCAAGTCCATCGGATTTTTACCCAGTTGCGCAGTAAGCGTCTAGGCGAGGCACCTTGATCCCAGGTTAGTTTTGTCCAAAGATCGTGTCCACGTAATAAACAGGTGGACACGATGGAACAAGAGAAATTCTCTGCACGACGAAACTACAGCGCGCAGTTTCGGACCTTGGTGCTTGAACAATGCGCTGCACCTGGTGCGTCGGTGGCCAAAGTAGCGCTGTCGCACGGGATGAATGCCAACGTCGTGCACCGCTGGCGGCAAGAGGCCCGCGATAGTGCTTCGTCGGTCGGCGTGAGAGGTTTGTACCGGTGTCTGTGCCCGCGCCTACCCACACAACCCACCAAGACTGCGCAGACATCCGAATCGAGCTGCGCCGAGGGCGCCCGACCATGGCCATCACTTGGCCCAGTGCGGCGGCAAATGAGTGCGCGGCCTGGATGCGAGAGCTGCTGCGATGATCCGCATCGACTCCTTGTGGCTGGCCGTGGGGCCCATGGACATGCGTGCAGGAAGCGAGCGGCTGCTTGCCCGTGTTGTGCAGGTGTTTGGCTCGGCCCAGGCCCACCACGGTTACCTGTTCGCCAACGCGCGTGCCACACGCATCAAGTTGCTGGTGCATGATGGCTTTGGCGTCTGGTGTGCATCGCGCAGGCTCAATGTGGGGCGCTTCGTATGGCCGCAGTTTGATGCACATAGTACGGCCCCAGTGACTTTGACAAAGCAACAATTCGATGCTTTGGTACTGGGACTTCCTGGCAGAGACTGGAACAAATGAGGGTGATTACGCGTATGTAATTACGCCTAAAAGATAGCAAAAATCAATTGGAGCATCCCCCAATATCGTGATCATTTGAGGCGTTTTATAGTTCGTGCATGCTCGATCTGCATGCAATAAAAGTCCAAGATATTTCAGCTCTGAATCCGAGCGAATGGGCGTTTTTGCAGGGCAACTATTGGCCCAGATCAACGAGCAAAGCAAGCACATTGCCGAGCAAACCAAACGCATCAACGCTGATGCCCAAGCCATCAAGTGGCGCGACGCCAAGATTGAGAGCATCACCTTCCAATTGGCGCGCCTGAAGGCTTGGAAGTTCGGTGCCAAGACCGAGCGCATGAGTGCCCAGCAGCGCTCCCTCTTCGAAGAGACACTGGCCGCTGACCAAGCTAGCTTGGAGGCGCAACTGGCCGCCTTGCAGCCCAGTGTTTCGACCCAAGACCGGGGCACACCAGACAAGCAAGCACGTCGCCAACCCAAACGCGAAGCACTGTCGCCACACTTGCCGCGTGTGGACACCCGTGTTGAGCCTGAAAATACCAACTGTCCATCCCCAGAATGCGGCCAACCCATGGTGCGCGTGGGCGAGGACATCAGCGAACGTTTGGATATCGTGCCTGCGCAATTCTTCGTGCAGCGTCAGATCCGGGGCAAATGGGCTTGCCGGTGCTGCCAGTTGATGGTCCAAGAGCCAGCGGCACCCCAAGTCTTCGACAATGCGCTGCCAACGCCGGGCCTGCAAGCGCACCGTGGTCAGCCGCTTCTGTGACCACATGCCGTACTACCGGCAAGAGCAAATCAACGCCCGCGCTGGAGTGCACGCCGCGCTCGACGCTGGCAGCTTGGGCGGCCAAACCGGGGCGCAGTTGTTGCCCCTGTACGATGCACACCGGGCTTTCGTACTGGGCTCGCGCGTGATTCATGCCGACGAGACGCCCATCGGCTTGCTTGACCCGGGAGGCGGAAAGACCAAGAAGGCTTACATGTGGGCCTACGCCAGGGGGCATTCGAAGATATGCCCGGTGTGGTGTACGACTTCTGCGAGGGGCGTGGGGGTAAGTACCCACTGAGTTCCTCAAAGGCTGGACAGGGACCCTGGTTGTTGATGCGTACGCTGGCTACGATGCCACCATGTCCCTTGAGGGGCGTAAGACTGCGAATTGTCTGGCTCACGCGAGGAGGAAGTTTGACGAACTGGTCAAAGCCAACGCCAGCACTGTGGCTACCCAGGCCATCGGGCGGATTGCATGGTTGTACCGCATTGAGGCCGATGCCAGGGATCTGAGCTGCGAGCAGCGACTGCAGATGCGCCAGGAGCGCAGCAAGCCACTGTGGGAAGAAATGCATGCTTGGTTGCGACTTGAACGCACTCGGGTGCCCGACGGTAGCGCGATTGCCAAGGCGATCGACTACAGCCTGAACCACTGGCAGGCGCTCTCGGAGTTCTTGAAAGACGGCGCTGTGCCCGTGGATAACAATTGGATCGAGAACCAGATGCGGCCTTGGGGCCTTGGGCGTAAAAGTTGGTTGTTCATAGGCAGCCAGTTGGCCGGCGAGCGTGCCGCCGTGGTGATGAGCCTGCTGCAATCGGCCAAGCTCCACGGCCATGACCCTTTGCCTACCTCAAGGACGTTCTGACCAGACTGCCTACCCAGCTCAACAGTCGGATCGAGGAATTGCTGCCACATCGCTGGCAGCGTGCGGGCTGAAACCCACTTCACACCCGCTCTCTTGAGCGCCGACACCAGCGCACCTGCACAGCAATGTGCCATCCGGATGGCCGAGCGCATCCAGCGAGCCAATTGCTCAGCTATTGCGCAGTAAATCGCCGCCGCCATGTTCACCATACACGCGATGGTCGGCAAACGGCAGAATCAAATCAATATGCCGCGGCTATACGCTTACGTTGCGCAAACAACTTGGCTGGGTTGATCGTGGCGCGCATGGGCAACCACGAATCCATGATCTACGCCACAGTTTCGCAGTGAGACGTTTGACGTTGTGGCACGCGCAAGACATCGACTTAAACCAACGTATGCTGGCTTTGTCGACCTACATGGGGCACGTCAAGATTGCGCACACTTACTGGTATCTCACGGGCGTGCCTGAGTTGATGGCCTTGGCAGGCGCCAGGTTTGAATGTTTTGCGTGTGCCGGGGAGTTTGATCATGAATAATTCCGCCGCTTCACCCAGCTTCGCGTCACTGGTGCAATCGTTTTTTACCGAACACTTGATACGGCAGCGTGCCTTGAGTTCGCGCACCGTGGCAGCCTATCGGGATGCATTTGTTCTGTTCTTGAACTTCGCGCAAGAGCGATTACACAAGCCACCCACGGCATTTTTGCTTGCCGACATTACACCGGCGCTGATTCTGGCCTTTCTCGATCATCTGGAGGGTGAGCGCCACAACGCCGTGCGCAGTCGTAATGCAAGGTTGGCTGCGCTGCGCGCATTTATGAAGTTCGCTGGACGCAAAGATGTCGCCAGCTTGCATATCGTTGAACAGGTTTTGGGGGTGCCAATGAAACGATTTGAGCGACCGATGCTTGGATTCCTCTCGCGCGAAGAGATGCTCGCTGTAATCGGTCGCCCCGGCATAAGCTGGGCCAGTCAACGTGACTGCTTGCTGATGGCGCTGATGTACAACACAGGCGCCAGAGTATCGGAGGTGATTGGCGTGAAGGTCTCTGACGTTGTGCTGGAATCCTCCGCCTGCGTTCACTTACATGGAAAGGGGCGCAAGGATCGTGCCGTTCCGCTGTGGCGATCGACTGTCAAAGGTGTTCGCCATTGGCTAAAGATTAATCCCGATTTGGACCCCGCTTCGGCATTGCTGCCCAATCGCAGCGGTGAGGCGATGACACGCTCCAACGTCACTCAACGAATGGCTTTAGCAGTTCAGGCGGCGATCAAAACCATGCCAAGCCTGGAAGGGCGCGCGATTTCGCCTCACACCATACGGCACACCACGGCAATGCATTTGCTCCAGTCTGGAGTGGAAATCAGCGTCATCGCACTATGGCTCGGTCACGAAAGCCCGACTACAACCCATCAATACGTTGAAGCCGATCTGGCCATGAAGGAGAAAGCCCTGGCTTGCCTACAAGATCCCGGTGTTCCCGCACGACGCTTCAAGGCGACTGAATCATTGTTGGAGTTCTTGAAGAACCTTTAATTATGTAGAGGGCGAGACCTTGCCCATCCACCCTTTACAGAGGGGGAACACAACGCAAAAAATGCAAACTGTTCATAACTGGGAACTGTACATAATGGCCTATTGCGGGTACACGTTTTTGGCCTTGCCCCACCCTGCCAACCATAGTTTTTGCCCCCTCTTTAGTACGAAAGTTTTGTGAGTCAAATAGGCCTTTTGCGCCCGTCTGACGTGCGCAAGCAGCTACGAAAAACATAGCAGATCATCGAAATGCCGTTGATTTCACCCCCATCCGTCGAACGCCTATGCGCACCTTCGCCGGGGTTTGGGGCAGGTCGTGGGCCGATTTGTGCGTACCCGCACCATGAGGCCCGCGGCCTGCCCCAAACCCCGGCCACACAGCGCTGTGCCGACCCACGCCGCTTGCCCCGCGTTGCGCCACCCGAAGCGCTCGGTGACCGGCTTCACCACAAAACGGCGGGTGATGGCCTACAGCGGGTACACGTTTTTGGCCTTGCCCCACCCTGCCAACCATAGTTTTTGCCCCCCTCTTTAGTACGAAAGTTTTGTGAGTCAAATAGGCCTTTGCGCCCGTCTGACGTGCGCAAGCAGCTACGAAAAACATAGCAGATCATCGAAATGCCGTTGATTTCACCCCCATCCGTCGAACGCCTATGCGCACCTTCGCAGGGGTTTGGGGCAGGTCGTGGGCCGATTTGTGCGTACCCGCACCATGAGGCCCGCGGCCTGCCCCAAACCCCGGCCACACACAGCGCTGTGCCGACCCACGCCGCTTGCCCCGCGTTGCGCCACCCGAAGCGCTCGGTGACCGGCTTCACCACAAGACGGCGGCGCAACTGGCCTGATCCGGACACCGATCACTACTAATTTGATAGCTGCCTGCGCAATCGGGACGTGCGCAAAACCCCTATTTCCACAACAATGGCGCTACGTTGCCCCCCGCACTTCGCGGGCGTAGTCCATCCCTATCTGCCACTGCGGCTGCAGCTGGGCAAGCAAAACAGCCGGTATGCGCGCATCGGTGCCCGCCGCAGCGAGCACTTGCGCCATGCCCTGTGCCACCCGGTGGACAACCTCGGCGGGGTTGTGCACGGAACACACCTCTTTTCCAAAACGCAGCAGCTCTTTCGGCAAGGGGTAGCCTTTGCTGCCGCCCTTGCCCGCAAACAGTTTCAGGGCCATGGTGTTGTCGGTGTACTCGGGGCCGCCTGCGAAGCGTGTGTAGCGGTAAATGGTGGTGGTGACCACATCGAACATTGGCGCCATGCGCACCGACGCGGCATCGTCGTACAGCACGCCAAAGTTCTTCAGGTGGGCGTCGCCGTTGCGCACCATGACCGATAACACCAGTTGCTCGTAGAAAGCGCGCAGCCCCGCGGCAGGCAGCCGTATGGCGCGCAGCACTTCCACCACACGCTGGTAGCTGCCCTGGTATTTGCGGTCTGCCAATGTGTCACGCACGCTCAGGCCCATGAGTGCTGCAATGTCTTCAAAGCCCAAGCGCTGCCCTTGCGGCCCCACGTCAAACCGGTCCACCAAAAGCATTTGGCCGTCGTACGTCAATTCGCACGCCGCAGTGGCGATGCCTGCTTGGTGAGCGGCCTGCATGCACAGGTACTCGTTGGCGGCAAGGTGCGGGTACGCGGGGGACGCGGCTTTGACGATGACATTGGGGATGGGAATGGTGGGGCGGTCGGGCACCATGATCTTGGGTTGCATACCGGCCACACCCACTCCGGTGCTGAGGTAGGCCGCCACCAAGTCATCAAACACCTGGGGCGAGTAGCGCATCTCCAGCAAGGCCTGCCGACTCAAGCCCACCGGCGCGTGCGCTGGCATTTGCCCCGGCACACGGTAGCCCAGGCGGCCAATGCCGTTTTCGCCGACCAGAGCCAACAGGTGCATGGGCGTGAGCGCCTGCTTGGGAAACATGTGCCGCAGTCGAACAAACAGGTCGCCCTCCGGCAAATGCTGGTCCATCACGGGGAACAGCGGTGTGTCGCGGTACGACAGCATGCGCGCTGGCATGAGGAGCCCTACATCCTTGTCTACATCGGGTGCGTAGCGAAACTCGTATTGGCTTTGGTGCACCAACTCCCCGCCGGGACCGGCGGCGATGCTGACGTGCAGGGCCTTGATCCGTTCTGGCAGCATGGCGTCAGTCGTCCTCATCCAAGGCAAAGCGTTGGCGCATTTCTTCCAACGTGGGCAAGCCCTGCTTTTCGATGCGCAGCACATAACCCATGGCCGACAGAACGGCCATCAACGAAGACACGGTCACGTCACCACCTTTTTCCATGCGATGCAGCACATCACGGCTCACCCCGGCGCGCTGCGCGACGGCGGTGGCGCGCAAGTGTTCGGCTTTGCGCTGCGCCCGCAACGCTTCACCCAGTTCAATCTGCGTTCGAATAACGTCTTGCATAGAAGACATTATTGCCAATAAACTACTCTTTGTCTTGAATAAAATACTATTTACGAGCGAAAAAATCACAGCCAAAGTGAAATCCGGACGCCGTGTCCCCGGCCATCGTCGATTGAATGGCGTGGCATGGTTGTGGCGCAGTTTGACAAACTGCGCCACATCTACTTCGAACGGCGCCACAACGATATGGCATCCACCACAGACCTTTTGAACAGCATCCGGGCTTTGCCGACATCAACAAGCGCACCTCGCGATTGGCCGCGAACCTGCCGCTGTTCCGTGCCAACCTGTGCCCGCTGACTTTTCTGGACGTGCCGGAGCAGGCCTACAGCCGGGCCACCCTTGGCGTGTACGAAATGACCCGCGTGGAGCTGCTGCGAGACCTTTACGTCTGGGCGTACGAGCGTTCTACGCATGAATATCTGGCGATCAAGCAAGACTTGGCGGAGCCCGACCCCTTGCGCCTGGCCTGGCGTGATGTCATCAAGCAGACCATCCGCGAGCTTGTCACGCAGCCGGAATTGGAGCCGCTTGTCCATATTCAGCGAACCGTGGCAGAGCGTGTGCCGGAGGGTGCGCAAGCAGGTGTGCAGGCGCTGATGGTCGAAGAGCTCCGTAGGCTGCACGAGGGCGTGCTGGCGCGCTACGGCTTACGACCGTCCGAGTACTCGGCCTGGAAAGTGGTTCATGGGCATTGACGCCCCTCATGCGCCGCAAGCAAACACTCCTGAAACGCCCGAGTCACCCGCGTGGGCTGGGGTGATCGGCGCACAATGCTGAAGAAGTTGCAGTCGTAGCGAAACAGCGTGGGTTGCACGGCACGCATCTGGCCGCTTTGTACAAAGCCTTGTGCGTAGTGGTCGGGCAAAAAGCCCAGGAATTGGCCGGACAAAATCAGCGTGGCAATGGATTCCTGGTCGTAGCCGGTGGCCTTGCGCACCAGGCGCACCTGCTGGCTGATGTCCATATTGGGCGAGTGGTAGCCCAGGCCGGCAAAGGGGTGGTGGCGCACGTCGTCCCAGCCCATGGCGGTGTTGTCGGTGCCAAACAGGGGGTGCTGCGCGCCGCAGTACAAGAGCATGGTTTCGTCAAACAGCGCGGTATAGGCCAGCGTGTCGGAGCTGCGGTGGCCGGGAATAATGCCGACCTGAAACTGCCCGTCCATCACGCCGCGCTCAATCGTGTTCAGTGGCGCCACGTGCAGGTGCAGGCTCACTTCCGGTGCCATTTTGGTAAACAAGGCAATGGCTTTGCCGATGTGGGCCACCGGGTTGCTGGCCGTTTTGTCGAACACGGCGATGGCAAGCTGGCCGCCCATGCGCTGGTGAATTTCGTCCACACTGCTGCGAAAGGCGTCTGCCCCGGCCAGAAAGCGCAGGGTCTCGCGGTAAATCTGCTCGCCTTCCGGCGTCAGCGCAAAACCGGCCCGGCCCCTGCGGCACAGGGTCAGGCCCAGGCGCGTTTCCAGGTCTTTGATGTGGCGGCTCACTGTAGAGATGCCAATGTTGAGCTCCAGCTCGGCTTGCGCCATGCCGCCGCACTCGACCACGCTTTTGAACACGCGCAGCAGGCGCAGGTCCATATCGCTCAACTGACCTAAGGCCGCGCGGGTGTTTACTTGCATTTTTCTACAACTGAATAGTGATACATAAGCATTTTCAAGAGTAACAGAGGCCCACACAATCACCAACCCTTGCCTGAGAAACCAGCCATGTCCAATCCCCTCGCCCCCCTGCACCTTGACGCCGCCTGGCTCGATGCCCACTGGATGCCGTTTACCGGCAACCGCAACTTCAAGGCCCACCCGCGCATGATGGTGGGTGCCCAGGGTGCCTATTACACCGACCAGCACGGTAAGAAGATTTTCGATGGCCTGTCGGGCCTGTGGTGCGCGGGCCTGGGCCACGGGCGGCAAGAGATTACCGACCCGGCCACCCGCCAAATGGCCACGCTGGACTACTCCCCCGCCTTCCAGTTTGGCCACCCGCTGTCGTTTGCGCTGGCCAACAAACTCAAAGAGTTGACACCGGCCGGGCTGGACTATGTGTTTTTCACCGGCTCGGGTTCCGAGTCCGCCGACACATCGCTCAAGATGGCGCGCGCCTACTGGCGCACACGCGGCCAGGCCAGCAAGACGCTGCTGATCGGTCGCGAAAAGGGTTACCACGGCGTCAACTTTGGCGGCATCTCGGTGGGCGGCATCGCAGGCAACCGCAAGGCCTATGGCCAGGGTATACAAGCCGACCATATTGCGCACACCCAGCCCGCGCCGGGGTCGTTCCACCGTGGCATGCCGCAGCAAGGCGCCGAGCTGGCCGATGATTTGTTGCGCCTAATTACGCTGCACGATGCCAGCAACATTGCGGCGGTGATCGTAGAACCCTTCTCGGGATCGGCGGGCGTGGTGATTCCGCCGTTGGGCTATTTGCAACGCCTGCGCGACATTTGCACCGCCCACAACATTCTGCTGATTTTTGACGAAGTGATTACCGGCTTTGGCCGCTGCGGCGCGTGGACGGGGGCCGAGGCCTTTGGTGTGACGCCGGACATCATGAACGTGGCCAAACAGATTACCAACGGCGCGCAGCCCCTGGGCGCGGTGATCGCGTCCAAAGACATTTACGACACCTTTATGGCCGCCGGTGGGCCCGACTACCTGCTGGAGTTTGCCCACGGCTACACCTACTCCGCCCACCCCGTGGCCTGCGCTGTGGGCCTGGCCACGCTGGATTTGCTGGAGAAGGAAGCCATGGTGGAGCGTGTCAAAGCGCTGGCCCCGTATTTCGAAAACGCGGTGCATGGCCTTAAAGGCGTAAAACACATTACCGACATTCGCAACTACGGCTTGGCAGCAGGCTTCACCATCGCTCAAACACCGGGCGAACCAGCCAAGCGCCCTTTTGATATTGCCATGGCCATGCTGGACAAGGGCTTTTACGTGCGCTACGGCGGCGACACCATCCAGCTCGCGCCGCCCTTCATCAGCACCCAGGCGGAGATTGACAGCCTGGTGAACGCGCTGGGCGAGACCATTGGGCAGACAGTTTGAACCCAGGTTACTATACTTTTGATAGCTGCCTCCGCACGACTGGCGTGCGGAAATGGCACTTTTGGCATAAATCTGGCGGCGCGGCTTATAGGGGTTCGGCACCCTCTGCACAATCCTATTTTGCTGCGCTTTCCATAGCAATAAAGCCATGACTGGCATGCGCAAACACCATTTTCCGTTCACATTTGTACCGCCCTACCCTCCATGACCACTGCCACCGCCCTTCCCCTCATCGCCCACCTGATCAACGGCCAGCCCACGCAGGGCGGCAACCGTTCGCAAGACGTCTTCAACCCCGCCACCGGCACGGCAGAAAAACGCGTGCTGCTGGCCGACAAAGCCACGGTTGAACAGGCCATTGCATCGGCACAGGCCGCCTACCCGGCTTGGCGCGCCACGCCGCCACTCAAACGCGCCCGGGTGATGGGCAACCTCAAGGTGCTGCTGGAGCAGCACGCCGAAGAACTGTGCGCCCTGATCACCGCCGAGCATGGCAAGGTGCTGAGCGACGCCTTGGGTGAACTGCAGCGCGGCATTGAAAACGTGGAATACGCCAGCTATTGCCCGGAGTTGCTCAAGGGTGAGCACAGCAAAAACGTGGGGCCGGCCATTGACTCGTGGAGCGAATTCCAGCCACTGGGGGTGTGTGCGGGCATTACGCCCTTCAACTTTCCGGCCATGGTGCCGCTGTGGATGTGGCCCATGGCGGTGGCCTGTGGCAACACTTTCATTCTCAAACCCTCCGAGCGCGACCCCAGTTCCACGCTGCGCATTGCCGAGCTGGCACTGGAGGCTGGCTTGCCACCGGGTGTATTGAACGTGGTGAACGGCGACAAGGAAGCGGTGGATACGCTGTTGACCGACCCACGCATCAAGGCCGTGAGCTTTGTCGGCTCCACCCCTATTGCCGAGTACATCTATGCCGAAGGCTGCAAACACGGCAAGCGCGTGCAGGCCTTGGGCGGAGCCAAGAACCACGCCGTGGTGATGCCCGACGCCGACATGGGCAACGCCGTGAGCGCCTTGATGGGCGCCGCCTACGGTTCGTGTGGCGAGCGCTGCATGGCCATCCCGCTGGTGGTGGCCGTGGGTGATGCGGCCGGTGACGCCATCGTGGCCGGCTTAACAGCCGAAATCGCCAAGATGAAGGTCGGCCCCGGCACCATCAATGGAAAGGACAGCGGCATGGACATGGGCCCACTGGTGACCAAGGCCCATTGTGAAAAAGTGCGCGGCTATGTGGACCAGGGCGTGAAGGAAGGCGCCACGCTGGTGGTGGACGGCCGTGGCCTCAAAGTTACGGGGTTCGAGAACGGCTACTACCTGGGCCCCTGCCTGTTCGACCACGTGAAACCCGGCATGGTGATTTACCAGGAAGAAATCTTCGGCCCGGTGCTGGGCGTGGTGCGCGTCAAGACCCTGCAGGAAGCCATGGACCTGATCGACGCCCACGAATACGGCAACGGCACCTGCATCTTCACGCGCGCGACGGCGAAGCGGCGCGGTATTTCACCGACGCCATTCAGGTGGGCATGGTGGGCGTGAACGTGCCCCTGCCCGTGCCGGTGGCCTACCACTCGTTTGGCGGCTGGAAGCGCTCACTCTTTGGTGACCTGGCCGCCTACGGGCCAGACGCGGTGCGCTTCTACACCCAGCGCAAGACGATTACCCAGCGCTGGCCCAGCGCGGGGGTGCGCGAAGGCAGCGTGTTCAGCTTCCCCAGCAGCCGGTAACAAGCAGACCGTTTTGCCTGCGCGCAGTGCGGCGATGCCGCGTTGCGGGGTGCCAGGTGCGGGCACTTGCAACGCGCTGCGGCCAGTGTTAGGGTGCGATCCATGACCCCCCGCACCCAGCACCTGCCCCGGCGGATCGCCATTGCGGTGGTGTGCGCGGTGGCGTTGCCCTCTTCCGCCGCCAACCAGGAAATTCTGCGGGCCGCCGCCAGTACCGCCTGGAATATGCCCTTTGGTGGCTTTGCGGGCGAGCGCATGGTTGGTGGCATTTATTTCGATCTGTACAAAGCCATCGCCCAGAAGACCGGACTCACCCTGGTACCCGTGGTGTTGCCGCGCAAGCGCATTGAAGAGGCGGTGGCCAACGGCGAGCTTGATCTGCGCTGCTACCTCAACCCCGCGTGGACGTCCAGCCCCGACGCCTACACGTGGAGCAAACCACTGTTTTCCCTGCAGGACGTATTGTTTGGCCACGAAGGCACACCCAAGCCCCTGGCCGTCAAAGACATACCACGCGGCACCACGGTCAGCACGGTGCTGGGCTACCGCTACCCCACACTGGACCCGCTGTTTGCACGGGGTGACCTCCGACGCGACGACTCGGTTGACGAAGAAAAGGTGCTGCTCAAAATGTCGATCGGGCGCACCCTTTACGGGGTGACCAAATCCAACGCGCTTGACTGGTACCGCCGTAAAACGCCGACCCACCAGCTCGCCGCCTGGCGCCTGGTGGTTGACGACGCCGAGGTGTATTGCGCTGTGCCCAAAAACGCGACCATTCCCGCAGCGCGCCTTTTGGACGCCATTGAAGACCTGCGCAAGACCGGTCGCATCGACGCCATCCTGCGCAACTACCGCTGACGTCTGGAGAGTCGCCGCGCAGTCGCCGCTCCCGATCGCACTGTGCATGGCCCGGCCACGCATGGTGTGTGTCTTCCGAGTCCATGTCTCCGTCACGCTTCAAAACCAAGGGTTTTCACTTAGTCCAATAGGACTATTGCCGTAGCTGGATAGCACTCGCAAAATGGATCGGCGCGTGCGTACGCGCGCGCTTGCCGTCCTTACCGCCCCACCACCCACCCATTAACCCCGCCCAGGCCGCCACAGCCTGTGGTCTTACTGGAACAGACCCATGAAATACACCACTTTCAAACACCTTTTGTGTGCATCCACGCTCAGCCTGTGTGCACTGGTCAGCGCGCCAGCGCACGCCTTCAGCAGCCTCTACGTGTTCGGCGACAGCCTGTCCGACAGCGGCAACAACGCCCAGATCCTCATGGACGCGGGCCAGGTCATCGGCGACAACAGCTATGTGCCCATGGCTGCCTACGGGAGCTCCACCTACAGCAACGGGCCCGTTTGGGCCAGTTACTTTGCCAATGCCCTGGGCCTGAGCGCCACCCCCTCCCTGCTGGGGGGCACCAACTTCGCCTTTGGCGGCGCACAGACCGGAACCCCTGGTGTGGGCCCCGGCGGTTTTCCGTTCAGCATGACGACCCAGGTTGGCATGTACCTGGGCAGCACTGCCGGCCTGGCGGACAAAGACGCGCTGTACGTCATTGCCGGTGGCGGCAACAACGCACGCGCCGCCGTGACCGACGTGGTGACCCACATCGGCACCCGCACCGAGGACGAGCAAAAAACGGCCATTTTGGCCAGCGCCCTGGCCTACGCCAACGACGAGGGCCTGATGGTGGACGCACTGCAGGCAGCGGGGGCCCGGCACATCGTTGTCTGGAACGCACCCAACCTGGGTATCACACCCTTTGCCAACGCCTATGGCCTGTCCGACTTGAGCAGCGGTATCTCCCAGGTCATGAACATGGCCCTTTCCAATAGCCTGAAACCGAAGGGGGTCACCACGTTTGACCTGTATGGCGTGAGTACCCACGCGGTGAATAACCCCTTGGATTTCGGCCTGGGTGATGTAAAGAACGCCTGCGGCGCCGTGGTCAACCAATGTGACCCCGCAACCGCCATGTTCTGGGATGGCATTCACCCCACCACCTATGGCCACCAGCTCATTGCCAACGCCATGCTGGCGGCGGTGCCGGAGCCGCAAACCTACGCCATGCTGCTGGTGGGCCTGGGCCTGATCGGTGGTGCAGCGCGGCGGCGCAAGTCCGCCTGAGCGCAGCGGATACAACCGGCACCCAACAGGGGCTGCGGCCCCTTTTTTCATGGCTGCACGGCAGCCAGCCGAATCGCGCCACTGCGCCACAAGGGATAATCCCCCCACATGGCACTTATCACTCTACTTGACGCCCAGCTGGCGTTTGGGCACGTTGCGCTGCTCGACCACGCTGATTTTTCCCTCGAAACGCAGGAGCGCGTGGGCCTGATTGGCCGCAACGGCGCCGGCAAGTCCAGCATGCTCAAAATTTTGGGCGGCATGGAAAAACCCGACGATGGCACCCTGCAGGTGCAAAGCGGCACCCGCATCGCCTTTGTTGCGCAGGAGCCGCAACTCGACGCCGATGCTACTATTTTTGTAGCTGTCAGCGCTGGTCTGGAGCGCGTAAGGGGCCTAATTGAAGAGTATTGCCAGGGCCACGGTGACCTGGATGCGATGCAAAGCGAGATTGAGGCGCTGGATGGCTGGAACTGGGAACAGCGCGTATCGGAAACCCTGCAGCGCCTGCACCTGAACCCCGATGCCATCGTTAGCACCCTGTCCGGCGGCACCAAGAAACGCGTGGCGCTGGCGCAAGCCCTGGTGGCCCAGCCCGATGTGCTGTTATTGGATGAACCCACCAACCACCTGGACCTGGACAGCATTGAATGGCTGGAGGGGCTGCTGGTGGAGTTCAAGGGCGCCATCATCACCATCACCCACGACCGCTCGTTTCTGGACAACGTGGCCACCCGCATCGTCGAGCTCGACCGCGGCAAACTGTTGAGTTACCCCGGCAACTTTGCCGCCTACCTGACCCAAAAAGAAGAGCAGTTGGCACAGGAAGCCGTCATCAACGCCAAGGCCGACAAGCTGCTGGCACAAGAAGAGGTGTGGATTCGCAAAGGTGTGGAAGCCCGGCGCACCCGCGCCACGGCCCGCATCGTGCGCCTGCAGGAACTGCGCGCCAAACACGCCGCACGGCGCGATGTGGTGGGCAGCGTGAACATGGACGTGAGCAGCGGCGACAAGAGCGGCAAGCTGGTGTCCGAACTGACGCACGTCACCAAATCGTTTGGTGGCACAACGGGTGCCACCACCCCTGGCCAAACCGGGCCCGGTGGACGTGTGATCGTGCGCGACTTCTCCGCCACCATCCTGCGCGGCGACAAAATCGGCCTCTTGGGCCCCAACGGCGCCGGTAAAACCACACTGCTCAAACTGATTCTGGGTGAGTACCAACCCGATCCGGCACCAGCCCACGCCCCAGCGCCCGAACCCGGCCACAGCCCCTGGGGCACGGTGCGCCTGGGCGCCAATGTCACCGTGGCCTACTTCGACCAGATGCGCAACGCGCTGGACCTGGACGCCACGCTGGAAGACTTCATCAGCCCCGGCAGCGAGTGGATCGAAATTGGCAACCAGAAAAAACACGTCAAGAGCTACCTGGGCGACTTTTTGTTCTCCCCCGCGCGCGCCAACTCGCCGGTGCGTTCACTCTCGGGCGGCGAACGCAACCGCTTGCTGCTGGCGCGCCTGTTTGCCCGCCCCGCCAATGTGCTGGTGCTGGACGAACCGACCAACGACCTGGACATTGACACACTGGAACTGCTGGAAGACCTGCTGCAAAACTACGACGGCACGGTGTTCCTGGTCAGCCACGACCGCACCTTTATGGACAACGTGGTCACCAGCACCATTGCCTTTGAGGGCGATGGTCGCTGGCGCGAATACGAAGGCGGCGTCAGCGACTGGCTGGTGCAGACCAAACGGGCCAACGACATTGCCCAAAAAAATGGTAAAAAAGGCGCCCAGCCCTTTAACTACGAGCGCGAGCAGCTACAAAAACAGGAGCGCGCAAGCGCCGCGGTAACTCCGGCGGTACCCAGTGCGCCCGCAGCACCGGCTGCCGCACCGGTCAAAACCCGCAAACTCAGCTTCAAGGAACAGCGCGAACTCGACGGCCTGCCCGATGCGATTGCGGCACTGGAGGCCGAGCAACAGTCCATTTCCGAGGCACTGGCCGATGGCAGCCTGTTTGCCAGCGACAATACCCGCGCGCTGGCCCTGTCCACCCGCAGCGCGCAGATTGACGACGCGCTGATGGCCGCGCTGGAACGCTGGGAAGAACTGGGCCGGCCCGCCTAGCGAGTACGCCTGGCAACAAGGCCGTGACAGTGCTGCGCTTATCCTCCACAATGCGGCCATCCTCTCTTTTTGCCCACGCTTTTTTGCACCCACTATGACCACGAATTCGCCCCAAGAAATAGCCCCTGGACTGGTGATTCGCGGCTTTACACCACCGCGCTCCATGGGGATTTCAAGTTGCTGGTGTTCGGCATGGATTCGGCCATGCTGTACCCCGGCGCCGAAGAGCTGGCCGACGCCTGCAAAACCGCCGGCATGACCGTGGACGTGGCCATTGGCGAGTTATCTGACGGGGCCGAGAAACTGCAGGCACTGCAGGCCACCTGCGCCAAGCTGGGGCTGCAAGCAGGGCAAGCCATTGTGCTGGGCAGCAGTGCCAGCGACATTCCCATGCTGCAGGCGGCGGGACTGGGTGCTGCCTACCGCCCCAGCGCCGAGGTTGCAGAACATTCCATGGTGGCTATTCAAACCGGCGGGTTCGATCGTCTGTTGCAGGTGCTGACACTGCACCGGGCCGAAGAAGCGCCGGGGCTGGACCTGTCGGTGCTGGAGATGCTGGTAGGCCACGATGCCACCAAGTTCCGCAAGTTTGCACTGCTGTTCATCAGTTCGATGGAAACAGTGTTGACCGAAGTGGATACTGCGGTGGCACAAAAAGACATGGCCACGCTGGGTGCCATGGGTCACCGGGCCAAGTCGACGGCGTTGAACATTGGCGCCACGGCGTTTTCACGCCAGTGCCTGGCGCTGGAGCAAACCTCGCGGGCACAAAAAGTGGACGAGGCGATCTCCATCGCACAGGGCCTGCGGCCCATGTTTGTCGCCATTTGTCAGGCGATTCACCAGCGGATGGAAACTACGCAGCCCACTTGAAGGCACCCTGCGCGGGCCGCACCCTACCCCAGGGTTGCGACCATTTGGGACAACACCGTTTTGTCGACCGGCTTTGGAATGGAGCCCAACACCGTGAAGCGGCGCAGCTTGGCCACCAGCGCGGCGGAGTGCAACACGTCACTGGTCTGGCCGGACACGATGATCAGCGCACCGGCAAAACCGCCTTGCGCCACGGCCGCCAGAAACTGGAAGCCATCCATGCCCGGCATGTGCAGGTCGCTGAGCATCAAATCGAACGCCGCACCGTTTTTGATGGCCTGCAATGCCTGGTCGCCGCCGCTGGCCTGGGTGATGTCACGCACCCCCAACTCGCGCAGGGTATCGGCAATCACTTCCAGCTGGAATGGGTCATCATCGACCACCAACACTTTTAGGGCATCACGACTTTTGGGCATGGCAGTAGGCTTGGGCTAAGGGGTTGTTCAAGCTCCCGGGCTTAGCGCCGGGGAGGTTTATGGTATTGATCTTGCATCGTATAGGTTTTACCTAGCGATGACAACCAATCATCCGGCGTTGGCAGTGCATTGACTGGCACTGTTTCGAGTGTGTGTTGCAGGCGAACCATATCGTCGCCCACACCACACAGGATTTGGGACACCCGGTCCTGGAATTGCAAGGCCATGAGCAGTTTTTCGACCTCCTTGCGAACCCGCAATCCATGGGTGTGCATGGTTTCAGAGGCGGTCCCCAGGTTGCGCACGTGTTTCAGCACGTCGTCCACAATGGTGCCCGACACCGATACGGCCATACCGTCCTGCGCGTTAGCCACTTCGGCCTCGGCCTCGGCCATGGTCTTGTCCATGGTCTTGGTAATGCGGTCCACCCGCTGGCCAATGGATTGACCAATCTCAGCCGAGCGCTGGGACAGCTTGCGCACTTCGGCTGCCACCACGGCAAAGCCACGGCCCAGCTCCCCTGCACGCGCGGCCTCAATGGCCGCGTTGATGGCCAGCAAATTGGTTTGTGCCGCGATACTGCCCACCTCCACCGCCATGGCGCGCAGCTGGCCGGTCTCGCTGGCAAGGTGGCGTATGTTGGCCAGCATGGCGTCTTTGCCTTCAATCACACTCTGCAAGGACCCCACCACCGGCTGCAGTTCACGTTCGCACAGGGTCAGCAGGCCGATGTTGTTGGCTGACTCCGATCGCGCGCCGGGCACACTGGCAATACCCGCCAGGTCAAATTGTTCCAGCACCATGGCAAAACTCTGGCTGAGCTGCAGAACGGCATCTTCGGTCTGCGCCTTGACGGACGTTACATGGTGCTGCCAGGCGGGCAATATTTCGTGCAGCAACACGGCCAGCGCATCAGCGTCACCGCCCTGATCCAGGGCCGCACTGGACGGCACCGCTGCCTGCAGCGCGCGCATGCGCGCACGCATGACCCACACAGACCCAGCGGTTACCAGCCCCACGCCGATCATTGAAAAAACGACGGCCAAATCACCACCGAAAAACAAGGGAATGCTGGCACTTGCAACCGCCAGCACCGGAGAAAGGGACCACATCAGGCCCATAGGCCGCGCAGTGGCTGGTGTTTCGGCTTGCGCCCCCGAAATGTCCGTCATGTCCGTTTATCCTCTTTTGTCCAACGGATTGCAGCACCGACCCAAAACCTCTGGACACCTTGGTCCGGGCTCTTTTTTTGCATATTACTGTAAACCTTCTGTCGGCAACCACTTTAAAAGGGCGAAATACAGGTTTTCCGGCTCGATCGGCTTGGATACCACATCACTCATACCGGCTTGGAAACAGGCACGCCGGTCCTCCGCAAATACATTGGCCGTCATGGCCAGTATGGGGGCGTGAGACCAGCCCGGCAACGCCCGTATGGCGCGGGTTGCACTGAGTCCATCCATGACGGGCATTTGCACATCCATCAAAATCAGGTCGTAGGGCTGGCGTTGCACCGCATCGACGGCCTCTTTGCCGTTGGAGACGGCGTCCACCTTCAATCCCATGCCGTCAAACATGTCAAATGCAATTTCGCGGTTGAAAGGATCGTCGTCCACCACCAGGATGCGTTTGCCCGCATGGTGGCCCGACAACTCCGCCTGCGGATCAATGTGCTGGCCCGCGCCGTGGTCGTTCTCCACCGCCTCGCCGCGCGGCACACACACCGTAAACCAGAAGCAGCAACCCTGGTCGGGTCGGTTTTCTGCACCCGCATCGCCCCCCATCATCTGGGCCAGTCGTTGCGTAATCACCAGCCCCAAACCGGTGCCGCCATGGTTGCGTGTGGTGGAGGCATCGGCCTGGCCAAAGGCACGGAACAGGCGCGCCAGCTTTTCGGGCGCAATGCCCACGCCGGTATCGAGCACTTCCAGGCGTACGCATACCTTCACACCGTCGTCCTGCAACACCTGCGCACGCATGACCACACTGCCTTTTTCGGTGAACTTGACGGCATTGCCGGCATAGTTGAGCAGTGCCTGTCCCAGGCGCATGGGGTCACCCTTGAGCCACAGGTTGGCTGCAGAGCGGTCGTAGGAAAAACTCAGGCCCTTGTCGTATGCCAACTGCCCCATGATGGAGGTAACGCTGTCAAACACGTTGGCAAGGTTGAAGTTGACCGACTCCAGCTCCAGCCGCTGGGCCTCAATTTTTGAAATATCCAGAATGTCGTTAATCACCGCCAGCAGATGCTGGCCCGCACTCCTGATTTTGTCGAGCCGCTCCACTTGCTGGGGCAAGGCCGTGTCGCGCCGCAACAAATGGGCAAACCCCAAAATGGCGTGCATGGGGGTGCGGATTTCGTGGCTCATGTTGGCCAAAAACATGCTTTTGGCCTGATTGGCCGCATCCGCCTGAAAACGCGCATCCTGCAGTTCTGCGGTGCGCAGCTTCACCATGTCTTCCAAATGGTGGCGGTGGCGCTCCAGCTCTTCGGTCATGCGTTTGTACTGGGTAATGTCGCTGGTCGAGCCGGCCATGCGCACCACCCCGCCGTCGCGGTACACCTTGCCGCGGGCGCGAAACCAGCGGTACTCACCCGATTTGGTTTTGAGGCGGTATTCAAAATCCAGGTCAGCCTTTGCCGACACTGCATCGGTAACCGCCTGGATGCTGGCAGCCACATCATCCGGATGCACCAGCGATCGGAAGTTGCTGGCCGTCGATTCCATCTCCTCCGGGCCATAGCCGAGCTGGGCGTAGTAACTGGGCGACCACCACACGACGTTGTTGCGCACGTCCTGCCAGTCCCACAGCCCATCGTTGGTACCCCCGATGATGCGCTGCATGCGGGCTTTAACCTGGCGCAATGCACTGTCGGACTGGGCACGCTCCACCGCATGGCGCAGGGCCCGTGCCAGCAGCCCCGGAGCCTGCGCCTTGACCCAATAGTCCTGCGCGCCAGATTGCACCACCTGCAAGGCCAACTTTTCATCAACCTGATCGGACAGCACCACGATCGGAATGGCTGGCGAGTCGGCATGCAAACGCACAAAGGCCTCCATGCTGCCACTGCGTGGAAACCGGAGCTCGACCAGCATGACATCGAACGCGCCCATGGCCAGCGAATCGAGCGCCAACTCCATGGTGGCGGCCTGGTGGACTTCGAAACGGGTGGCCGATGCCCGCGCGAGTTCGTCCATCACGCGTTGCGCGTCATGAACATTGTCTTCAACCAGCAGTACACGTATAACGGTTTGTTGCATGGATCAAAAATTTCACGCAGTTGCACCCGCACAACCCCGCTGGGCGGCCAGTGTATCCGGATAGGTCTGCAGCAATGCTGTGCAATGTTGTGCCGCCATATCAAAATCCAACGCTGCCATGGCTGAATTGAGATCATCCAGCGCAGCCCCCAGGGCGGCACCGTGCGCGGAGCAAAATTGCGCATGGAGTTCCATGGCCTGCATGTCCGATTGCGCCAACAGGGCACGCAGTGTGTGCAGGTCCGCCACCAGCTGGGCACCGTTTTTTTCGTGATCCCCTGCACCCGGTGCAGCAATCGCTGCATCAATCGGGGTCCGGCGCTCCAGTTCAGGCTGCAGGGTCTGGAGGCTGGCATCAATGGCCGTCTGCAAGGTCTGCATTAGCGCCTCGACATCAGCACCGCCCATGCCCGCCGCCATGGGCTGGCAGCGCGCTTCCAGTTGCCGTGCCACAGCGGCGAGGTGGCGCGCACCCACCGTAGACGCCAAGCCCTTGAGGGTATGCAAAACCCGTGCACCGTCAGCACGCTGTCCTTGCAGCAGGTAACTCTTCAACTGCGCCGGCATGTGCCGCAGGTCGCGCACAAAGGTGCGCAAAACCGTCTCAAACATGGTGGTGTTGTGCCCCATGCGCTCCAACGCACCCTGCACATCGAGATCACCGGGTGGGTACTGCGGCGCCGTTTTCGCAGCACTGGGTGCATCGGGCGACTGCGCCCCCCCGGTTGCGGGCTGTGGCGCACGGCCACTGTGGCGCAGCACCAGCGCCACCAGTTGATCAAGCTCGAAGGGTTTGCCCACATGGTCGCTCATGCCCGCTGCGAGGCAGGCAGCGCGGTCTGACGCCATGGCGTTGGCCGTCATGGCGATGATGGGCAAGGTTGCCAGCCCCGGCTGCTGGCGGATGGCACGGGTGGCTTCATAACCGTCCATCACGGGCATTTGCAAGTCCATCAGCACCACGTCAAACGCCGGCACGGTCCGCAATACGGCATCCACGCCCAATTGCCCGTCGTCGGCCAGGGTGACTTCGGAACCTTCGGCACTCAGCAGTCCCTGGGCCACCATCTGGTTGATCTTGTTGTCTTCCACCACCAACAGGCGCAGGCCCGCCAGGCGCCTGGCCTTGGCCGCACCCGGCTGGGGCGCGTGCGGGTCGCGCAGCGGCGCGTCGGGCAGCGGTGCCGGTGCCACCGCAAACGCCACCCGAAAATGGAAGGTACTGCCCTGCCCCAATACGCTGTTCAGCGCCAGGGCGCCGCCCAGCAAACCGACCAGGCGGCTGGAGATGGCCAGGCCCAGACCGGTGCCACCAAAGCGGCGCGTGGTGGACGCCTCGGCCTGCGAGAAGCCACTGAAGATATGGGCCTGGTTCTCCGGCGCAATGCCAATGCCGCTGTCTTGCATGGCGAACTCGACCAGGACCTGCGCATCGGTGCGCTCGACCACGCGCAGGCGCAGCACCACTTTGCCCACACTGGTGAACTTGATGGCGTTGCCGCCCAGGTTAATCAGCACCTGCTGCAGGCGCATGTCGTCGCCCACCAGGTACGGCGGCAACGCGGGGTCGATGTCAAACAGCAGCTCAATGTCTTTGCTGCCCACATTGGCCGACAAAATGACCGACAAATCGCGCAGCAGGTTATCGACACAAAATACGCGCGGATCGAGGGTCATCTTGCCGGCCTCCACCTTGGAGAAATCCAGAATGTCATTGAGCAAACCCAGCAGCGAGCGCGCAGCGCCTTCGGTCTTGGTGACGTAGTCACTCTGGCGCACCGTGAGCTCGGTGTTTTGCAGCAGTTTGAGCATGCCCAGAATGGCGTTCATGGGGGTGCGGATTTCGTGGCTCATATTGGCCACAAACTGGCTCTTGGAGCGCGATGCATCCTCGGCCGCCGTCACCGCGTGGGACAAGGCCTCTTCCGAACGCTTGACCTCGGTAATATCGAAGTTCACCCCGGTCAGCCGGGCCACGCGGCCGCTGCCATCGCGCACCACGCGCGCGGCCGAACGGACGTGGCGCACCTCGCCGTCGGGCCAGACAATGCGGTAGTCGCCTTCAAACGGGCGGCCGTTCAGGGCCGACTCCTGCAGTGCCGCGTCAAAACGCGCCTTGTCGTCGGGGTGCAGTGCTTCGCCAAGGACGGCCAGCGGGGTATTTGCGACACTGGCGGTGCGCTGGAACAACGCATACATGCGCGCATCCCAGGTCAGTGCGTTGGTTTGCAAATCCCACTCCCACACCCCAATCTTGGCGCTGTCGGCTGCAATCGCAAAGCGCTGACTGGTCTTTACGACCGACGCCTGGGCCAACTTGCGGTCGTGAATATCCTGGGCAGAGCCCGCCATGCGCACGGCCTTGCCATCGTCGTTGCGGTAGACCTTGGCGCGCGTACGAAACCACCGGTAGCCATGGGCCTTGGTACGGATGAGGGTTTCTTCATCGTAGTCCTTGCCCTTATTGACCGCCCACTCCGTCGCCTCGCGGCAGCGCTGCACATGGTCGGGGTGCAGGATGCTGATGAAACTCTCCACGTTGGCGGGCAGCTCTTCGGGGGTATAGCCCAACAAGCGGTAATAGCTGGGCGACCACCACTGTGCCCCGTCGCTGACGTCCATCCAGTCCCACAAACCGTCGCTGCCGCCATCAATGGCCAGCGCCAGGCGATCCGACATTTCCAGCATGCGCATCTGATCGGCCTTGCTGGCAGTAATGTCGGTGCGAATGGAGACGTACTTTTCCACGGTGCCATCGTCGCCAATAAAGGGCGCAATCATGCTGTCTACCCAATACAGGCGGCCGTCCTTGCGGCGGTTGCAGATGTCTCCGCGCCATGAAGAACCGCTGGAGATGGTGTCCCACATGTCCTCCCAAAATGCCGGCGGGTGCACACCGGAGTTGACGATGCGGTGGTCCTGCCCCAGCAACTCTTCCCGGCTGTAGCCGCTGATGTCACAAAACGCATCGTTGACCTCGGTAATCTTGCCCGCGCGGTTTGCCGTGGACGTGATGGCGTGCACCTCCAGCGTGGTCAACAAGGCCGCCGAATCCCGGATGGCTGTCTCCAGGCGCTGGCGGGTGCGCTTTTGCAGCGTGATGTCGGTGCCAATTTCCATAAAACCCTGCAGCACACCCTGGGCATCATGGGTGGGCTGCACTTCGGTGTCGACCCAGTATTCGCGCCCGTCCTTGGCGCGGTTCAAGATCTCTACCCGACAGGCCGTGCCGGTCTCCAGCGAATGCACCAGGGTCTGCAAAACGCCCGCATCGGCCTTGCCGCTGCCCAGCAACTCACCAGGGGCTTTGCCCAGCGCCTCTTCGGCGCTGTAGCCCGTCAAATGGGTGAAGCCCCCATTCACCCAGGTGATGCGCCCCTGGGCGTCCATCAGGGTCACGGCGTTGTTGGTGTGCTGCACCACGCGGGCCATGCGATCAAGGTCGCTGGTGATGCGCTCGGCCATGCGCTGCGCCCGCAGGCGGCCCACCGCCAGCAGCCACCCCACCAGGGCCAGAATGAAACTGCAGGCAGCGCCGCCCACGCCTGCAATGGCCACACTGGAATGGTCTTGTGCGGCCGCAAACGCCGGCGTGCTCTGGATCCGCAGCGCCATGGTGCGCCCCCCCACCGCCACGGTGCGAAGGGCCTGCAAGCTGGCCGGGCGTGGGTGGACTGGGGTGGCGCCAGCGGCCACGCTGCGTAACTGGCCATCGGCGTCATAAATCAGCTGCTCGGCCCGGGTGCCATCGCCTTCGAACAGTTCAAAATCAAACAGCGGGTCGTTGGCCGGAATCACACCCTGCAGCAAATCAACCGCCGTGAAGGGTGCGTACAACAAGCCCGCCAGCGTGTCGGAACGCCCATTCGCAGCAGTGGCAGCACGGCGGTACACCGGCAAAAAATACAGGAATCCCTTGCTGTGGACGCCGCTTTGCACCAGTGCAATCGTCCCCGTCAAGGCGGGTTGCCCGGTGGCGACCGCGCGCTCGGCGGCTTCGCGGCGCACCGCCTCCTGCCCCACATCAAAGCCCAGCGCGGGACGATTGGCGGCCAAGGGCTCGATGTACTTGATGACAAACAGATCCGGTGCATGGCCCTGGGTTTTGACCGCGAAGTCGGGCGCGCCATCGGCACGTTCCACGTCCACAAACGCCTGCAGGTCTGCGCGCGCAACCCGCTCGATATAGCCAAAGCCGAGCACACCCGGAAACTCTATTGGCAGGTTGTGTGAATCCACATAGGCCCGAAAGGCGCTGCGGTCAAAGCCCTCCCGCATCGCAAACGCACCCCGCGCGCCTTTGAGGCCCAGCAGGGGGTGGTTGAAGCGGCGCACAATTTCAGACTCAATGTGCTCCGCGCCGCGGTCAAACCGGGTTTGACCGGCCGTGTCGATGTAGTGTTTAAGCCACGACATGCCAATACCCGTCAGCACCAGGCCCACCACCTGGATGCCGATGGCCAAGGCAACCGCGGTCCGTACTTGCATGCGCTGGTGGGGCGATGGCGAGATGGAAGACGACCTGGCCGCCGCCTGGCGCAATGCGGCCAGGCTGCGCAAATAGATCAAGGGACCGGCGACCAACACCAGCAGCGCCACATCCACCAGGCCCTCTCCCAGCCCGGTCAACCCCGGCACCAGCGCAGGCAAGGCCAGCATGACCAGCACTTCGGTCAATCCGACGATGCACAGAATTTCGACCAGCAGCCGCACCGGATTGGCGGATTTGTTCATGCACTCGATCCGAATGAAATGGCCACACGGGCCGCGTGGCTGGTTTTCAGGATAGCAGAGGTATTTGAAATGCAAAAGAGTGAATGCGCGGGGTGGCCCGGGCAGTCCCCTGGTAACGCCCGGCGGACTGCAGTGCGGCCACTTACTCCTGAATTGATAGCTGCCCCCGCACACTGGACGTGCGCAAAGGCACTATTTGACCCACAAACCCAGAGCCCCAACGCGACGCCAGCGGCCTTTACTCAAAACGCCGCAATCCCGGTCTGCGCCCGCCCCAGTATCAGCGCGTGAATATCGTGCGTGCCCTCGTAGGTGTTCACCACTTCCAGGTTCACCAGATGGCGTGCCACGCCAAATTCGTCGCTGATGCCATTGGCACCCATCATGTCGCGCGCCATGCGGGCAATGTCCAGCGCCTTGCCGCACGAATTGCGTTTCAAGATCGAGGTAATCTCGACCGAATCGGTGCCCTCGTCCTTCATGCGGCCCAAGCGCAGGCAGCCCTGCAGGCCCAGCGCGATCTCGGTTTGCATGTCGGCCAGCTTTTTCTGGATCAGCTGGTTGGCCGCCAGGGGCTTGCCAAACTGCTGGCGGTCCAGCGTGTACTGGCGCGCGCGCAGCCAGCAGTCTTCCGCCGCGCCCAGTGCGCCCCAGGCAATGCCGTAGCGTGCACTGTTCAGGCAGGTAAAGGGGCCTTTGAGGCCACGCACTTCAGGGAAAGCGTTCTCTTCGGGGCAGAAAACGCCGTCCATCACTATCTCGCCGGTGATGCTGGCGCGCAGGCCCACCTTGCCGTGGATGACCGGGGCGCGCAGGCCCGGCATGCCTTTGTCCAGCACAAAACCACGAATGGAACCTACCTTGCCACCCTCCGACACCTCTTTGGCCCAAACCACCAACACATCGGCAATGGGGCTGTTGGAAATCCACATCTTGCTGCCCGATAGCTTGTAGCCTCCCGCCACCTTGTGGGCGCGGGTGGCCATGGAACCGGGGTCGGAGCCGTGGTCGGGTTCGGTCAGGCCAAAGCAGCCAATCCATTCACCGGTAGCCAGCCGGGGCAGGTACTTTTGCTTCTGTGCCTCGGTGCCAAATTCAAAAATGGGCACCATCACCAGTGAGCTTTGCACACTCATCATGGAACGGTAACCACTGTCCACCCGCTCTACCTCGCGGGCGATCAGTCCGTAAGACACGTAGTTCAGGCCGGGGCCACCGTATTGCTCGGGGATGGTGGGGCCCAGCAAACCCAGCGCACCCATTTCGCGGAAGATGGCCGTGTCGGTATGGCCGTTGCGAAAAGCCTCGGTCACCCGTGCGCCCAGGCGGTCCTGGCAGTAATCGGCGGCGGCGCAGCGGATCATGCGCTCGTCCTCGGTGAGCTGGTGTTCCAGCAAAAACGGGTCTTGCCAGTGAAAGGCTGCACGGGCCATGGGTTTTCTCCGCGATGATGACAAAGGTCAATCGTACCGCGCGGGGTTGGTGCTAGCGTAGGGTGGAAGGCGCAAGCCGGACGTTCCTTGATTGTGTATTCACTCTTTACCTGCCGAGAAATTGCCACCATGACCACTGCTACGACCCAAACCATTGAAAACATCACTTACGACGAACTCTCCGTCGGCCAAAGCGGCCAGTTGCAGCGCGCCCTGACAGCCGACGACATTCGCGCCTTTGCCGCCGTGTCGGGCGACACCAACCCGGCCCATCTGGACGCCGACTATGCTGCGGGCACCCTGTTCCACGGCGTGATTGCGCACGGCATGTGGGGCGCCTCGCTGATTTCGGCCCTGCTGGGCACCCGTTTTCCCGGCCCCGGAACCATCTACCTGGAGCAAAACCTGCAGTTCACCAAGCCGGTGCACATTGGCGACACGCTCACCGTTACGGCCACGGTGTTGAGCAAGGACGATGCCCACCACCGCGTCGAGCTCGATTGCCAGGTGGTCAACCAAAAAGGCGCGGTGGTGGTGCATGGCAACGCCCGCGTCATGGCGCCGACCGAGAAGGTGTGCCGCCCCCGCATCGCGGCACCCACCATCCATCTGGTGGAAGCCTGATTCTCAAACGTACACAAGCCCAGACTGGCTGAGCCCCACCAGTCCGATATTGGCCGCGTTCAAATCGGTGTTCGCTGCCAGTTCGGTGAGTGCCGCTGCACTGGTGCCGTTTTCCAGCATGCTGATATATGGCGCCATCTGCTCGGCACTCGGTGCTGCGCCAACCACATTGGTCCACAGCCGGGTTACTAGGGCGTTATTGCCGCTGATACCGGCGACCTGAAGCGCAAGGTCGGCCAGCGAGGAATACGCCATGCCGTCGTCCAGAAGAGAGAGCCCGATGCCCGCGTACGTTGCGTTGGCCACCGATTCGCGACCGAATACCGCGCCGAGCAAACGGGCAGTTTCGCCTGCGTGCCCATCCAGATCGAGGGCCAGCTTGGTATCCGCGAAGCGCAGTCGCTCGACATTGCGCACCACATCCGTCAACGCCAGGGCACCGGTCGAACTGGAGAGCGCGACGGAATATTGCGTGGTGAGTTGCCAGGAGCCTGCGCCCGTCTGGGTCAGCGCGACCGCATCACGCACCAGGGGAACATAGACCTCATCAATACCGCTGCCACCGTCGATGGTCAGCATGCTGGCACTTGATGCAAACCCCGCGCCATGGTTGGTAAAGCTGGTCGGCGATTGTTGCCACAGCGTGTAGCTGTTGAGCGCATAGAGTTCGTTGTCTGGCGTGCCGAGTCGCGCCAGCTCACTTGACGCAATGCCAACGCGTTGCCCACTGCGGATGGCGGCTCCGTAAAGGTATTGCAAGGCCTCAATGTCGTAGGGCGCCGGGTTCAGCGTATCGGGCGACGTGACGTTGTAGGACATAACGGTATTGAGGGTGTTGTCTTCACTGCCTGGCAAATAGGGGCTTGCGTCGCCTGTGTTGTAATTTCCAGGGTGTTTGAGCCCGAGTGCATGTGCAATCTCGTGTGTGATGGTCATCTTGGTATTCGCGTTGCCAAAAATCGAATCGTCGTAAATCACCTGGGTTGCATACAACTGTTGCGTTGTGTTCAGGTAAGTCTGTGCATATCCAGCGGTTGAACCGCCCAGACTGGCAACTCCGAAGGTAATACGTGCCGCATCCGGCGCCGTTTCAACAAAATCCACCCCGCAGCTGGCTTCCAGGATATCCATCGATTGCAGGATCAGTGTCTTGTAATCGGCGGCGTTGGATACTGGCTGTGCCCCGCCCAGTCCAAGAAAACTGCTTTCAGGCCAGTCTTGTGGGCGCGTGGTCAGAAAAGCAAAGTTCACGCGCACCGCAGTGCCCAAAGCAAAATCACTGTTTTTCCAGATGAAGCTTTCGCCGACAAGGGTGTCAATATGGGCATTGCCGGTAGCAGACATGGTTAGGACTCCTGTGGGAACGAATGGCTGTGTGCAGGGTACTGCCTTTCTCGAAAGTCGGCGCTATCGCGGTGATTTTCGAGTCAGAACGGGGCAGGATGTGGCGCGAAATGCAATGCCCCGCAAGGCCTGAAAAAAAAAGGTCCAAGCCGCGGCACGCGAGAGGCGTGCTACATTGATGCGCATCACGCGGGATACACAGGAAACTATGGCGGGCGATAGCAATTTATCGGGATTTGACGCGTCACAAACCGACCGCGAGAGGCGTCCATTCGGGGTGCGCGTGTGGCGCCAACTCGTCACACTGGTGCTAAGCGATTCGCCCAAGCAGCGCATTGTGCTGGTTCGGTCGCTCACTTCCATGCTGGTCTACGTGGTGGCTTTGCTGATGCTGGTGTATTCAGAGACCAACGGTCTCATTCACCACACCTACTGGGTGCATTGGCTCCAAGTCTGCATCATGGCCTGGATGCTGGGGATATATGTCTTTATGCGCAGTGGGCTCAACTGGTTGCTCAGCGATCCCGGCATGACCCAGTTCCAGATTTTTGGCGCCAATACCTGGATCATTCTGGGTTATGCCCTGTGCCCGCCCGTGCGCGGCGGCATCATCATCATCATCGTGCTGGTTTTGGTGTTTGGCATTTTCGAGCAAACCCGCCGTGGGCAAGTATTGGGCAACCTCTGGACGCTGTCCCTGTTTGGCATGGTGCAGTGGTACATGTCGCAAAATTTCCCCCAGGACTTTCCGGCCAAGGTTGAAATTTTCCACTGGGCCATGCTGGCCACCGTGGTGCCCACAGTCTCCTTGCTGGGTGGGCAAATCAACACCCTGCGCATCCGGTTGCAAATGCAAAAAGGTGAGCTATTGGATGCCATGGAGCGCATTCGCGACATGGCCCAACGCGACGAACTCACGGGCCTGTGCAATCGCCGCTACATGAACGAGATGCTGGCCGCCACGGTGCGGCGCATGGAGCGATCGGGAAAATCCGTCAGCGTATGCCTGATCGACATCGATTTCTTCAAGAAAGTCAACGATGCCTACGGACACCGCGTGGGCGATGAAGTGCTGCGCAGTTTCGCAGCAAAGGCCATTCTCAACCTGCGCCCGACCGACACCATGGCCCGCTGGGGCGGCGAAGAGTTTTTGCTGCTGATGTACGACACGCGGGGCGACCAGGCATTCACCAGCGTGGAGCGTCTGCGCGAGTCGATTAGCGCACTGGTGATTGAATCAACCCCTGGTTTGCGCGTCACCTTCTCAGCCGGTATTGCGCAATTTCAGGTCAATGAAAACATTGACAACGCCATCGAACGTGCCGACCATGCCCTGTACCAAGCCAAGCAACATGGCCGCAACCAGACGGTACTGGCCTACGCACCCGACACCTTCACGCTTTAACGCCCCACGCCTGCGCCAGCGCAAACACCGAGTTGGGCACCGAGGGGCGCGCCTGCTGGGTTTGGGGCTTTTGGAACACCCCTTTCTGCACCGGCTTGCGCTCCTGCACCTGAAAACCCTTGGCCTGCTGCTCGGCGGCCAGACTTTGCAAGGTAATGGTTTGCATGTAGGCCTGCACCGTGGAATGCAGTGCATCCCATAAGTCTTGCGTCATGGCCTGTGCACTGGATGCGTTATCAAGTTGGGGCGCGGCGCTGCGTTCGTCGTCTGCCTCCTCGATGGCCCCCACGATGTCGGCCACGGTAATGGTGTCGGCCTTGCGCGCCAGGGTGTAGCCGCCGCCCGGCCCACGGGTGCTCTCCACCAGGCCATGCTGGCGCAAGCGGGCAAACATCTGCTCCAGGTACGACAGCGAAATACGGTGGCGCACCGCCAAGTCCACCAAGGGAACGGGGGTGGGCGTTTGGCGCAGGGCCAAGTCAATCATGGCGGTAATGGCAAAGCGGCCGCGGGTACTGAGTCGCATTTTTTCTCTCCTTGCAGCGCAATGGCGCTGATGTAGGCAAGAATGTAAGCAGCTTTATAGTTCGTGTAAATTCGTATTTTTTACTTTTTTACTTCGTTTTTGTCGAAGTAATTGCCGCGCTATGAACTTCAAGCACCTGCACTACTTTTGGGTAACGGCCCGCGCGGGCGGCATCATGCGTGCCGGCGAGCAGTTGCACACCACGCCACAAACCCTGTCGGGCCAGATCAAGTTGCTGGAAGACTGGCTGGGCCGCAAGCTGTTTCGCAAGAACGGGCGCAACCTGGAACTAACCGAAGACGGCCACCTGGCGCTGGGCTATGCCGACCAGATTTTCAGCCTGGGCGCCGAGCTGGAAGCCGCAGTGCGCCAGGCCCACGGCGGGCAGCGGGTGCTGGAGTTCCGCGTGGGCGTGGCCGACTCGGTGAGCAAAACGGTGGCCTACCGCCTGCTGGAGCCCGCGCTGGCGGTGCCCGAACCGGTGCGGCTGATTTGCAGCGAGGGCAAACTGCCCGACCTGGTGGCCCAATTGGCCCTGAACCGGCTGGACTTGGTGCTGGCAGACGAACCCATGTCCAAACGCATCAGCGTGAAGGCGTTCAACCACCTGTTGGGGCGCACCACCATGAGCTTTTTTTGCACTCCGGCACTCAAGGCCCAACTGAAGAGTGCCTTCCCGGCCTGCCTGAACGACACGCCCATGCTCATCGCCGGTGCGCAGGCATCGGTACGCCAGCAGTTCGAAGGCTGGCTGACCCGCCACCAGATTCACCCCCGCATCATTGGCGAGTTTGATGACGGCGCGCTAATGAAAGCATTCGGGCGCCAAGGGCGCGGTGTTTTCATGGCGCCCACCGCCACCGAGGCCGAAACCATTGCCCAATTTGGCGTGGAGGTAATAGGCCGCAGCGACGAACTGGTGGAAGAGTTTTACGCCGTATCGGTGGAGCGGCGCATCACCCACCCCTGCGTGGTGGCCATGACCGACGCGGCGCGGGGGCAGTTGTTTGGGTGAATTCTCACGGCGCAATCTTGCGCTTGAGTGCGCGCGCTACCGACGGCGGAATGCTGGGCAAAGAGCGCAGCAGCCACGGCAATACTTTGCGTTTAAGACCACTCAGCGACTCGGGCACCATCGCCTCAATGAGGTGCGGGCCCGGCGTGGCCAGTGCGTACTCCAGCGCGTGCACAAACTCTTCTGCCGTGCTGACGCGCACCGCATGCACGCCCATACCTTGGGCCAACTGGGCGAAGTGAATGACGGGGCCATTCAAATCCAGCTGCGATTTGGCCTTGGGGCCCACCTCATCGGCCCCCACACGCTCCAGCTCGATATTGAGCACCGAATAGGACGCGTTGTTGAAGATGATGGACGTGACGTTGAGCTTCTCGCGCGCCATGGTCCACAGCGCCTGGATGGTGTACATCGAGGTGCCATCGCCAATCAGCGCCAACACCGGGCGTTCTGGGCAGGCAATGGCCGCACCAATGGCGTTGGGCAGGCCCTGGCCAATGGCGCCGCCGGTCAGGGTAATCAGGTCGTGGCGCGGTGCCCCCGCTGTGAAACGCGGCAGCATCAAACCCGAGGTGATGGCTTCGTCGATGACGATGGCATGGGCGGGCAACAAATGGCCCACGGCCTTGCACACCTTTTCGGCGGTCAGCTTACCCCGTGGGCGGCCCGGGCGCTCACTGCCCTGCAAGGCGGGTTGCGCTTGCTCGGCACCCAGTACACGCGCCAGTTTGAGCAGGCTGCCCACCGTGTCTTGCGCGGGCGAAGCCAGGGTGTGCACGGTACAGGTATCGGGCACCAGGTAGCTCTTTTTGCCGGGATAGGCGAAGAAAGACACGGGAGCCTTGGCATCCACCAAAATCAGGTGTTGGACATCGGCCAACTGCACCCCGGCCAGCTCGGCCAGGTACGCGATGCGTTCCACCACGGGCAGGCCCGCGCCGCGCTCCAGCCGGGTGGGGAACACCTCGGCCAACAGTTTGACACCGCTGTGGGCGGCAATGCGCGCGGCGGCTAGCAGGCTGGGCTCGCGCAGGGCGCGCCCACCCAGCAGCAAGGCCACCTTGCCCCCGGCGCGCACGGCCTGGGCAATGGCCGCGACCGTGGCGTCGTCGGCCACCGCGGGCGCAGCGGGTGCGGGCAATACAGCCGATACACCGCCCTCGCCCCAGGACACATCGGCTGGCAAAATGAGCGTAGCCACCTGGCCCGGCAGGCCCTTGGCGGCAGCCACGGCCTCGGCGGTGTCGCGCCCCAGATCGACCGTGGCCTTGGACGTGCGCACAAACCCGGGCGACACGTTGCGCGCCACGGTTTCAATGTCGCTTTGCAGCTGCGCGTCGTACTGCGTGTGGTAGGTGGCGTGGTCACCCACAATGTTGACAATGGGCACCTTGCCCTTGCGCGCGTTGTGCAGATTCGCCAAGCCATTGCCCAGGCCGCAGCCCAGATGCAATAGCGTGGCGGCGGGTTTGTCGGCCATGCGGGCATACCCGTCGGCGGCACCCGTGGCAACCCCTTCAAACAGGGCCAGCACGGCGCGCATGCGGGGCTCGCTGTCCAGCGCGGCCACAAAGTGCATCTCGCTGGTGCCGGGGTTGGTGAAGCAGACTTCGACACCGGCATCGACCAGGGTCTTCATCAGGGCTTGGGCTCCGTTCATGGCTTACTCCTTTTTTGATAGCTGCTTGCGCTTGTCTGGCAAGCGCTAGGGGCGGATTTTGTTTGAATTCAGGCGGCGCATGGTCAGGGCAAACACCATGCCCCCCACATACATCAGCACACCGTACAGTGCGCCGGGAATGGCCATGGCATCGTCTTTGAGCACGGTGCTGGCAATCACCAGCGCCAAGGCCGCGTTTTGCACGGCGGTTTCAATGCCCAGCGTGATCGATTGGCTGCGCGATAGCCGTGCCAGCCAGGCTACGCCAAAACCAACACACAACATGCCCACATTCAACACCACCGCAAAAGGGGCCAGCGAGGTGAAGTTGTCGCCCAAGAGCGCCCAGTTTTTTGCCACTGCCACCACCACGATCAGAACAAACAGCACCGTGGCGATGCGTGTGGCGCGGGGCTCAAATCGCAGCGCCCACGCGGACCAGCGGTGGCGTGCCAGCATGCCGAGACTGACCGGTACACCCAGCACCAGGGCGACCTGGCCCATCATCAAACCCACCGGCACATTGACTGCCCGCGCTGCGCCCAGGTAATGCCCCAAGGCCCAGGTCACGATCAACGGCAGGGTGAAGATGGTGGCCACGCTGGCCACGGCGGTAAAGCTCAGCGCCAAGGCGACATCACCCCGGGCCAGATAGGTGAGCAAGTTGGAGGTGGAGCCGGTCGGGCAGGCCGCCAGCACCATAAAACCCACGGCAAACACGCCGGTCAGCCCCCAGAGGCTAAGCAAGCCAAAACACGCCAGCGGCAAAATAACAAAGTGGCACACCACGCCCACCAGCAAGGCGCGCGGCTGGGTGAAGATGCGGCGAAAGTCGTCCACGGTCAGCCCCAATCCGAGCGAGAACATGATGAACGCCAGAATAAGCGGCAACAGCACGCTTGAAATCAAATCGCCTTGCACGGTGTGTTTCCTTTCATGTTTTTGTGGGTCTTGGGTGTGCGTCGGTACGCGCAGCGCTTGGGTTTTTCATCACCAGTCCTCGCGCAGCATGGCCGCGCCTTTTTCGCCCACCATGTAACTGGGCGCGGTGGTGTTGCCGCCGGGAATGGTGGGGAAGATGGAGCTGTCGATCACGCGCAGCCCTTGCAGGCCGTGTACGCGCAATCGCGCATCCACCACGCTGTCGGCAGCATGGGGGCCCATGCGGCAACTGCTGGTGGGGTGGTAGTTGGTACCCGCCACGTTGCGGCAGAATTGTGCGTAATCTTCATCGGTGCGGCAGTCAGCGGTGCGCAGGTCGGCCTTGACACGGCTTTTCAGAGTGGGTGTGTCGTACACCTGCAGCACGCGGCGCACACCAGTGACCATGGTGGCCAGGTCATCGGGGTGCGAAAAGTAGCGAAAGTCGATGGCGGGCGCATCCTCCCAGCGCGGGCTGGCAATTTGCACGCTGCCCCGGCTTTGGGGTGCAGCAGCAGCACATGGGTGGACAGGCCGTGCTTGGCATACACCTTGCGCCCATGGTCCATGGCCAGCACCACGACGAACTCGTACTGAATCTCAGGCATGGGCGCATCGGGAGCCAGGCGCATAAAACCGGTCACTTCGGCAAAGTTGGTGGTGCACATGCCCCGGCGCTCCTGGCGCCAGCGGCGCATGGCGCGCCACAGGCTCCGCGCCCCGGTGGGGGAAATGCCGCCCAGATGGGGGTCGCCCGGTATGTGGTGGCCCAAGATGACATCCACATGGTCTTGCAGGTGCTGGCCCACGGCAGGTAGGTGCGCCACGGTGGGAATACCCAAACGCTGCAACACCGCGCCGTCGCCCACGCCCGAGAGCTGCAAGAGCTTGGCCGAAAGCAGCCCCCCGGCCGAAACAACAACCTCTTTGCGCGCGCGGATCTGGCGCCTGGCGCCGCCCTGCACCACCTCCACACCGACAGCGCGCCGACCCTCGAACAGGATACGTGTGACCGGGCTGTCGCACTGCAGCTGCAGGTTGGGGCGCGTACCCAGGTGCGGCAGGATGTAGGCTTGGCCCGCGTGGTGGCGCTCGCCGCCCTTCATCATGACCTGCGTGGGGCGAAAGCCGTCTTGGGTGGCGCCGTTCAGGTCGGGGTTGTAGGGCCAGCCCGCCTCCTGGCAGGCCTGGCGCAGTGTGGCGTGCCAGGGGTTGTCGGTGCGTAACTCTTCCACCCACACCGGGCCACCCTGGCCGTGGTAGGGGTCGTCGGGGGTGTTGAAAGTCTGGTTGTCTTCGCTGCGCTTGAAGTACGGCAGCACATCGCTCCAGCCCCAACCGGGGTTGCCGCTGGCGGCCCAGCCGTCGTAGTCCAGCGGGTTGCCGCGCATGTACATCAGCATGTTCAGCGAGGTGCCGCCGCCCAGGCCGCGCCCCAGCGGGTTGTAGGAGATACGGCCGTTCAGGCCCGGGTCGGGCAGGCTGTTAAAACCCCAGTTGTAGGCGCTGCTTTTCAAGCCATAGACCAGCGAGGCCAGTGCCGCATTGCTGCCCAGCACACCCTTGCGCTGGCCCGGACCGGCTTCGAGCAGCAGCACCTGCTGGCGCGGGTCTTCCGACAGGCGCGAAGCGACGGCGCAGCCTGCGGGGCCGGAGCCAATGACAATGAAGTCAGGCTCCATGTTCACTATACTTTTCATAGCTGCTTGCGCTTGCTGCGTCTGGGCTGGAGCGTGTTTTTTATTCAAAATCAGGCGCATCAACCGGCGGTAATGTGCCGCGCTGCGGCCCGCCCGGTCAGAATGCAGCCCGGCAAAAAGGTGCCTTCCAGCGAACGCTTGCCACTGGCACCGCCGCCGCCAAAGCCGGCCGCTTCGCCCACACAGTACAGGCCACTGATCGCTTGGCCCGCGCCATCGAGCACACGGCTGTGCAGGTCCGTCTGCAAGCCGCCCAGGCTTTTGCGGGTGATGAGTTGCATCTGGATGGCAATAAACGGCCCGGCACCGGGCTTTTGCAGCGGTGCCGGTTCGCAGGTGCGCAGTTTGTCCGGCCCCCACTGGCGCGCGTGCTGGATGCGGCGAATCTGGTCGTCGTTGTGCAGTGTGTTGCCGTTGGCAAAGTTGGCATCGAAGGCATCCGCCGTGGCCTGCAGCACGGAAGGGTTCACGTCGTGCGAGGCGGTCAGCGCGTTCATCTTGGCGGCCAGCCCTGCCAGCGTGTCGTCCACCAGGAAGTGGCGGCTCTCCGATGCCATTTGCTTGACCAGCCGGTGGTTGCCCAGCAGGGTTTCTTTCAGGAAGGCCGGGAACTGCATGTCGCGGATGCGCTGGTTGTGCTCGGCACCGGAGATGGCAAATTCTTTGGCGGCAATGCGCCAGTTCAGCAGGTGCCAGGTATACGGTTTCTCCTGCTCGGCCACGCGCTGGCACAGCCAGTGGGTGTCGAAGCCAGTCACCAGCGGCTCGGGGCCAATGCGCTCGCCACGGTGGTTCAGCCACAGCGCCGATTTGCAGGGAATGGTCGAGAGGCCATGGCCATCGAAATGCGGAAACGGGTGCGGGAAACCGGCGGCGTAGTTCCACATCTCCCCGGCGTGGGTGATTTGCGCGCCCATGCCCGCCACCAAATGGTGCAAGGCACCGTCGGCAAACGGATGGGCGCCATTGAGCATGGTTTGGGGCATGGGGCGGCCTTGGGGCCAGTTGGCCCGCGTCTGTGCATGGCTGCCGTTGATGCCACCCATGGCCAGCACCACCACCGGCGCGTGCAGTTGCACCTCGGCACCGGTGGCTTCGTTGCGTGCCACCGCGCCGCTGAGCCGCCCGGCATTGCGTTGCAGCGCCGTGACGCAATGGCCGTGCAACACGGTCAGTCGCCCCCCGGTGTCGGCAGCGCGCATGACTTCAATCATGCGCCGGGTGAGCTGGCGCGAGGTACCCCACACCACGTGGTAGCGCGGCACCGAGTTGCCATCGCCCTGCAGGCCGCGCTCCACCCAGTTGACGGCAGGCATGAACTTGAGCCCGTGGTCGATGAGCCAGTCGTGCACCTGCGCACGGCTGTGCTCCACGTAGTATTGAGCCCACTGGCGCGGCAGCACATCGTTGGGCCCCAGCTCGCCAAAACGCAACCAGTCGCGCAGGGCCAACTCGGGCGTGTCAGGGATTTTCATCTTCGCCTGCAAGGGCGTACCCACCAGCGCCATGCCACCAAAGGCCCACAGGGCCAGCCCACCCAGGCGCTCGGGGGTGTCGCGGTCGACCAGCGTGACGCGCTGACCCGCGCGCAGGGCTTCAATGGCGGTGACAATGCCGGCCAAGCCGCCGCCGACCACCAATACATCCGATTGCAGATTTTTCGTATTCATGGGGTGCAACGATAGCGACTATGATGGAAAACCACTTGACCCCAGGAGCCATATAGATTGACTGCACAAGCCACTGTTTCCATGAGTTGGGTCAACACGGTGCTCGCCGAGGCCGAGCGCCATGGTTTGACACGCCAGCAGTTGCTCAACCATGCCAAGCTGCAACTTGACCAGCTGAACAATGACCGTTGGCCGATTGATGACATCACCCGGCTATGGCGCGCCGCTGTGGAGCTGAGCCAGGACAGCGGTTTTGGCCTGAAAGCGGGCAGCCTGGTGGGGCCAGCGAGCTTCAATGTGGTGAGCTTCATCCTCCAGTCCTCCCCCTCTTTGCGCGACGCCATTGGCATGGCGCAGCAATTCCAGCGCCTCATCAGCGACGGCGGGCGTTTTCAGTTGCTGGCCGTGGCCGACAAGAGCTGGGTGATTTACCACCCCCAGCAAGGCGACCTGGCCTTTAGCCCCCACCAGATCGAAGCCGTGCTGGCTGCCGTGGTGTGTTTCAGCCGCTGGGTGAGTGACCGCCCCCTGATGCCGGAGCGCGTGCAGTTCAGCCACGACCAATTGGGGCCGCAGGAAGGTTACCAAGCTGTATTCCAGACCACGGTGGATTTCAACCAGGCGTTTAGCGGCATTTTGCTGGACAACGCCATACTGGACCACCCCTTGCCGCAAGCCGACACGCAGCTCGCCGCCATGCACCGCGAATACGCCAGCGCACGCCTGGACGCACTGAGCCGGGCGCCCGATTTTCTGGAACAGGTGCGCCAGTGGCTGGCCAGCAACCTGCTGCATGGGGTACCGGAACGCTCGGCAGCGGCCCAACAATTTGGCCTGACCGACCGCGCCTTTGCCCGCCGCCTGCAAAGCCAGGGCCTGAGTTACACCGACCTGGTGGACGGCGTGCGCAAAGACGCCGCCTGCAGTGCGGTAGCCGATACCGAACGCGCCTTTACCGACATTGCCCAAAGCCTGGGCTTCTCGGAAGCCAGTGCCTTTAACCGCGCCTTCAAGCGCTGGTGCGGCTACACACCGGGTGAATGGCGCCTGGCCGGTGGCGCCCCGGAAGCGCCGCAAGAGCTATTGTTTTGATAGCTACTTGCGCCCGCCAGACGTGCGGAAAAGGCTATTTTGAGTTACACCGCAGCCCGATTGCCACATCCCGAAACGAAGCCAATGCGGCTTCCAGATGGTCAATGATTTCCTGCTGCAGTACGTCCGGCGGCGGCAAATCGTCAAGATTATCCAGGCTGTCGTCCTTGAGCCAAAAGATGTCGAGACTGGCCTTGTCCCGGGCCATCAGCTCTTCGTAACTGTAAAACTTGAAGCGTTCGGTGGCGACGCGATCAAAGCGATTTTCCGGGTGGTAGCAGGTGATGAAATCCTGCAAATCGTCCAGCTTGAGCGTGCGCGTCTTCAGGGTGAAGTGCTTGTTGGTGCGCAAGTCGTAGAACCAGATGCCCTTGGTGTGGGTCTGGCCGTCCTTGGGCTTGGCGTCGAAGAACACCACATTGGCCTTCACGCCCTGGGCGTAGAAGATGCCGGTGGGCAGGCGCAGCACGGTGTGCACATCGCAGTTCTCCAGCAGCTTGCGGCGAATTTTCTCGCCGGCGCCACCTTCAAACAGCACGTTGTCGGGCAACACCACGGCCGCTTTGCCGCCCACCTTGAGCATGCTGACGATGTGCTGCAGAAAGTTGAGCTGCTTGTTCGACGTGGTTTCCCAGAAGTCCTGCCGCTCGTAGGTCAGCGCCTCCTTGTCTTCCTCACCCTCTTCGTTGGTGATGGTCATGCTGCTCTTCTTGCCGAAGGGCGGGTTGGCCAGCACGTAATCCACCTTGCGTTTGGGTTCCGAGATCAGGGCGTCAGAGCGCTCGACCGACGGCTCTCCGTCCAGCTCACCGATGTTGTGCAAAAACAGGTTCATCAAGCACATGCGGCGCGTGTTGGGCACGATTTCATTGCCGTGGAAAGTCTGGTCGCGCAGGAACTCTTTCTGACGCTTGTCCAGCTTGGCCCCAGGGCGCGTCAGCCAGTTGTACGCGCCCAAGAAAAAGCCGCCGGTGCCGCAGGCCGGATCGGCAATGGTTTTCAACGGCTCGGGCCGAACGCAGGCCACCATGGCTTCGATCAGCGCCCGGGGCGTGAAGTACTGGCCGGCGCCACTCTTGGTGTCTTCCGCGTTCTTCTGCAGCAGGCCTTCGTAGAAGTCGCCCTTGGTGTCGGCATCCAGGCTGATCCAGCTCTCAAGATCAATCAACTGCACCAGACGCGAGAGCTTGGCTGGGTCCTGGATTTTGTTCTGGGCCTTGAAAAAGATGGCGCCCAACATGCCCGGCTCGTTGCCCAGCTTGTGCAGGGTGGCGAGGTAATGCGCCTCCAGCGGTTCGCCCACTTTGCTGGTCAGGCTGGCCCAGTCAAAGCCCTTGGGGATGTGGGTGTCGCGGTTGTAGGGCTCTTGCGCGTATTCATGGGCGAGCTTGAGGAACAGCAGGTAAGTGAGCTGCTCCAGGTAGTCGCCATAACCCACACCGTCGTCGCGCAGGGTGTGGCAAAAATTCCAGACTTTCTGGACGAGGGAGGATGTGTTCATGGGTCAGATTTCGTCGTGCTGGCCGAGTAAGCCTGGCGTGGGTCGTTCGGGTTGGGGTATGCGCGCTGCAACTGTTTGCGGGCGACCAAGGGATTCAGAATGCGTTTGCGCAAATCAACCCCGTCGGGGTTGCGACCCAACAGCTGTGCCAGTACGCGCAAGCCCAAATACCGATCGGCGCACAGTGCCAGCACCGTTTGCTGCACTAGCTCGGGGCTTGCGCGGCCACGCTCGGCCACCGGCGCGGCCAATGCTCGCAGTCTTGCGAGTTCGGCGGAGTCCATCTGGGTAAGGTCAGAAATCACCGTTGGCCCAGACGCAGCCACCGCAGCGCTGTCCGGCTGCTCCGGTGTTAAGGGGTTTAGCTCCGGTGTTATAGGGTTTAGCTCCGGTGTTAAGGGGGTTTCCCCTGCAGCAAAACCCATGGACGCCGCCTGCGGCTCCCACGGCAGGTAATACACCATGCCCCGGCCTGTGCCTTGGGGCGTTAGCAAACCATCGCGTACCAGACTGGCCAGCATCTTGGTAATGTCTGCCGGATGATCGGTGGCAATCTGGCGCAAGCGCGCATGGTTCACCTCGGCCCGGCCAAACATCAACAAACCCGCCAGCCGCAAACCGCTGAGGCCGGCCTCACGGTCTTTGCCAAACGCCCCAATGCGTTCCAAAAACGCGGGCAGGGGCAGGTCGCTCTCCCAGTCGATTTTGCCGCAACCGTTGCGGTACCGCACCGTCTCATGTCTGGTCGCCAAAGTCATGCCCATGCGCCCGCTCATCACGCGAGTCCTCCACGCGCTCGGCCACCATGCGGCGCACCGCCTCGTCATCCGCCTGATAGTCCCCCTCGTAGCGGCGCAAATAGGTGCCCCCAAACGGGTTGCTCCCCACATGCACGGGCCGCTGTTGGCGCGATGCCCGTGGCACGCGGACGCGCAGCACCATGTGGTCGTCGATCTGCACCACATCCACATCCTGCTCGGTCAGCAGGTTGACGCTGACCTGCTTGCGGTTATGCAAGTTGTCCCACAACGCCTTGCGCACCCGTTCAACATCCGCCAAACCCAGGGCACGGAAGCTGCCCCGCGGCTTTTCCTGCACGCCCAGCAGAATCACCCCGCCATCGGCATTGGCCATGGCGCTGTAGCTTTTCCACACATCGTCTGGCAGCTCGCCACGGCCATCGCGCCCCTGCGCTGCCTTGCATTCCAGGTCGCAGGCTTCTGCCAGGCTGGCCACATCCATTTCGTCCACACCGTCGCTCGAATTCATGCGGCCTCCTTGGCTTTGCGGCCGCGCGGCTTTTTTGCTGCACCCTGCGCGGCCCGCTCGGCGCGGATGCGCTCCAGCAACACGCTTGCCGGTTCGTCATGGGGGTCTTGCGGCACCAGTTGGCCAGCGAAGGCCGCACGCAGGATGTTTTGGCGTTGGGCGGTGGATTGTTGGAGGCCCAATTCCACTGGTTGCCCAAGCTCTTTGATCGCCTGCAATCTTTCCTCTAATACGTCAAGCGCCGCTTGTTGCTCACTGACTGGCGGCAGAGGGATTGGCGTCCGCTTCAAATCCTCGCCAGAGATTCCGGTTTGCCCCGCAGTTGTTTTAACACGCGCCACAAGATGCTTTCGCGACAAACCTACATTGCCACACACCTCCATCCAAGCCCCCAACTCAGCTCCTGTCACGGGCTTCATACGAATGAGCTTATCCGGGTGCAGCATGCGCTCAGGCACATTTCTAACCATGCCGAAAACGCCCAACAAATCGACACTCCCGTTGTAACGCGTAGCCAGTACGTCACCGACCTCAACCCAATAGTCAGCAGCTTCGCTCTCGTCAATTTCGATATGTTTGATGGCTTTAAAGTTAACTGCCATGGGACGCACCGCATTGATTTTGAATATGGGGAAGCCGCGCTGATCCGTGTTCGGAGTCTTGGATAGCCCGTTGCGCACTGACTCACTCAACTGATCCACACTCGCCCAAACCCACCCCTGCGGCAATTCCGGCAAGCCCGTGGCATCCGGCTGCACCGGTTCGGGGTATTTCTTCTGCCAGTCTTTGGGCGGGGTTTTGCCTTGTTCCGCAAATTTGGCGAGTTGCTTGGCCTCCCAGCGGGCGCGGCGCTCTTGCAGGATGCGTTGCAGCAGTTGCGCGCCGGTTTCTGAGGGGGTGTTTTTAGCCCGCCATTCGGCAGTGAGTGCGCCTTCGACGGCGGCTTTCAGCAGCGATTGCCGGTATTGCCCCAGCTTTTTCTGCGCGGCCTTGAGTTCGGCCACCCCGGCATCGAGGTCGGAGAGCAGTTCTTCGAGTTTGGCGACGATGCGGGTTTGTTCGGCGCGGGGCGGCAAAGGAAGGCCAATCTCACCAATCGTCTTTGACGATAAGTGTTTCACCGTTACGGAGGGCGTATTGGCATTGATTGCTGCCAAATATCCAGGCAAAGCCAGCGCGATTAGTTGCTTGTCGTAAAACGACTCGGCGGGTGAAATCTTGCAGACCCGTTGATTCAGAAGAGCAGCGCTGGAACTCCAGAACCCGGAATTGAAGTCGCCATCCATCCCAACCAACAAATCACCTTGCTGAACAAGGTATTCATCCTCGTAAGGCCCCGTGTAATAAGTGCTCGTTTGCCCTGTGGTTACATCCCGTATGCGAATAAGCGGCAAACCTCTAAACTAAAAAGTGCTAAAGGGTCGCCGGTATGGTTGCAACTTCGCAGTACACGTCCCCGTTTAGCTTCCGAGCATCCCCGACGTGTCAGCGTCAATCAACTCGACAACAGTCATTGTGAGCCATTCGCCCCCTCCCCATTCGGAATGCCAACCCCCAAGGCATGATTGACTCACGCCACCAACACCCTATTCATTTCATCCATCAAGGTATCCAGCTCCTTGCCAAACAGGCCCCAGGCTTTCTGCAAACCGCCTTTGTCGGCCAACTCGGCGTAATCAAAATCATCGCGGTGGATAGCGCAACTGCTGGCAATGTGGTCTTTCATCAGCCGCAGCCATTCGGTTTGTTCGGGCGTAAACGCGGTGCCGCGCTGGGCGTTGTGGCGGAATATCCAGGTTTGGAAGCGTTTGTCCACTTCGTCGGCAAAGGGCTTGAGTTCGGCGCCTTCGCCGTCCAGCCCGAGCGCAAAGCGCACCAGGCTGACCAGATCGGTGAGCTGGCGTTTCTTGTCCGCGCCTTTCACCTGCGCCGCCTGCACGCGGGCATAGGCGCTCCACAGGCGCTCGGTGGTCAGCATCAGCGGCGGCTTGGCCAAGTGCGCGTGCAGGTCTTCGATCATGTCGAAGGTGAGCGCGCGGCGCTGGTAGGGCTGCTGGTAGAAAAAATCCAACGCCGCGATTTCGTCTTTGTGCTGGTGGATGTAATCGGCAAAGGTCTGAATCACCGCTTTGGCCTGTGTTTCCGCCTGCTCTGAAAAGCCGGAGAAGGTGATCTGATCGAGGTTGATGTGGTCGATGAGCTGCTCGCGCTCGCGGCGGGCGGCCTCTAACGCGTCGCGCAGCGCGGGCTGGTCAAACGGGGCGCAGGCGGCGGCCACGCGGGTGGCGCGGGCGGTTTCCAGTTCTTGCGGCAACAGGGTGTCTTCGCTGCGGGTGATGCCCTTGGCCTTGGCGGTGGCCAGCGCGGCTTGCACGATGGCGTCCGGGTTGAGCGCGGTAATCAGGCCTTTGCCCAGCTCGGCCACGGGGATGCCGCCGCTGGCTTTCTCGATGCGCGTTTGCGCCTTGTCATCCAGTTGTTTGGCCAGGCGCACGAGGCGATTGGCCAGCGAGAGCACGGTGTCGTCGTCGCGGTGCCCCAAGGCCACGCCTTGCAGCAGGTCTTTGAGCGGCACGCCGGGTTTTTTCTCAAGTGGGCGGCTTTCGGTTTTCAGGCTCTTTTCCACGCCCACGGCGTCGATCAGCACAAAGCGGGTTTTGGCGCCGTCGGCGCTGTTGCTCACGCGCTGCAAGCTGTCGCCATCCAGTGAGCGCACGCCCCGGCCTTTCATCTGTTCGTAATAGCCTTTGCTGCGCACATCGCGCATGAACAGCAGCACTTCCAGCGGTTTGACATCGGTGCCGGTGGCGATCATGTCCACCGTCACAGCAATGCGTGGGTTGTAGTCGTTGCGAAAGCTGCTGAGGATGCTGTCGGCGTCTTCTTCGGAGCGGTAGGTGACCTTCTTGCAGAAAGCGTTACCTTGCCCATACACCTCGCGCACGATGTTGATGATGTCGTCGGCGTGGCTATCGGTTTTGGCGAAGATCAGGGTCTTGGGTGTTTCTTTGCGCGCCGGGAAAATCTGCGTTTCCACCGCCGTTTTCATGGCCTGGATCACCTGCCGGATCTGGCTCATGTTGACCACCGATTTATCCAGCTCTTTGCCGGTGTAGGTGGTGTCTTCCTCCGTTTCACCCCAGCGCTTTTTGCGGGTGGCGCGGTCGCGGTGGTCTACCCACTCCTTGGCTTTCAGTTCCGCGCCTTTCTGGGTGATTTCGGTTTCGATCTCGTACACGTCGTAGCCGACGTTGACACCATCCGCCACGGACTGCTCGTAGGTGTATTCGGCAACGATGTTTTCGTTGAAGAAGCCGAAGGTGCGTTTGTCCGGCGTGGCGGTGAGGCCGATCAGGCTGGCATCAAAGTAATCGAGCACCTGTTTCCACAGGTTGTAGATGCTGCGGTGGCATTCGTCGATGATGATGAAATCAAACATCTCCACCGGCATGGCCGCGTTGTAGCGGACGAACTTTTCCTGCTTGGCGGTTTGCTGCACTTCGTTGAGCGACACGTCTTCGGCGGATTCATCAATCGGCTCGCCGGAGAGGATGGAGTACATGCGCTGGATGGTGCTGATGCACACCTGCGCGCCGGGGTCGATAGTGGGCGAGGACAGGCGCTGCACGGTGTAGAGCTCGGTGAATTTGCGCGCGTCATCCGGCGGGGTGTAGGCCATGAACTCCTGATGCGCCTGCTTGCCAAGGTTGCGGGTATCGACCAGAAACAAAATGCGCTTGGCGGCGCCGAACTTGAGCAGGCGGTACACCGCGGTGATGGCGGTAAAGGTCTTGCCCGCGCCGGTGGCCATGTGCACCAGCGCACGGGGCTTGTTCTGCGCCAGCGATTTTTCGAGCCCGGTGACGGCGCTGATCTGGCAATCGCGCAGGTTGCGCTCGGGCAAGGGCGGCATGTGCTGTGCCAAGCGGCGGCGCAAGGTGTCTGGCGCTGCCAACCATGTTGCCAGCGTGTCCGGCTTGAAGAAGTGAAAGATTTCGCGCGAGCGGGGCGCGGGGTCGGCGTTGTCGGTGAAGCGAACGATTTGGCCGGTGGCCTCGAACAGGAAGCGCAGCGGCGTGTTGTCTTTGCGCCATTTGAGGTTGGCGGTGGCATAGCGTTGGGTCTGGTCTTCAACGGCGGTGAGGTTTTCACCCGCGCTGTCTTTCTTGGCTTCGATGACGCCCACGGCGTTGCGGTTGATGAACAGCACGTAGTCGGCGGGGCCGGTGTCGGTGGGGTATTCGCGCACCGCCACACCCACCGCTGCGCCGAGGTTGAGCTGCTTCATGTCTTGTATGACCCAGCCCGCTTGCTCCAGCTTCTGGTCGATCTGCTGGCGTGCTTTGGTTTCTGGTGTCATGTGTGCTTCTGCCTGACTGTGGGCGGGTTGTTCCGCTTTTCACCCCAGACGGGCTTGCTTGGGTTTGCTGCGCGCAGGCGGTAGCGGCCGTCGGTGGTGTACGCGACGGCCATGGCGGCTGCGCTGCCGGTGCGCGCGTCCGATGGTGAAAACAGGAAATGAAACCGCATGCGGCAAAGTATGGCACGGCGCCAAACGAAAAGTCGCTGCGGTTCCCCGGGCCCGGAGCGGCTCGCAGCCCATCGCCTTCAAGCGCTGGTGCGGCTACACACCGGGTGAATGGCGCCAGTACGGCGGCAAACCGCAAGAGCCGTTGTTGCTATAGGTTTTATAGCTGGTTGCGCACACCAGACGGGCGCAAACGGCCTATTTGTCTTTCAATTCGGATTCCGCAATGGTGCGTTGCAAGGCCCGGTAGTCGGCCAGGCGTGGCCCGCCCAAAGCCACCGCACGTTCCACCGAGACAGCGGCATCGGGCAAAGCGCCCTGCTCCCATTGCACCTGGGCCAAGTTGTTCCAGGCGTCGGCAAAATCCGGGTGGACCTGCACGGCCTGGGCATAGGCGGCCCCCGCCCCGGACAAGTCACCCAGGGCATAGGCGGTATTACCCGCGCCCAGCAACAACACGCGGTGGCTGGGCCACTGCCGCAACGCTGCCGCATACGCAGCGCGGGCCGGCGCAGCATGCAAACGCTCCAGGGCGGCGATGGCTTGGGCGTAAGCGTCGGCCTGCGCCGTGGCCGGAACCTGGGTAACGGGCAAGGCCACCATGGCCCAGTGGTCTGCGCGTGCCCAGGTGCGCTCAAAGGTGAACAGCGATATCTCCAGCCGCGCAGTGCGCCCGGAATGGAGCAGCAACTGGTTGCGGGCACGGTCAAACCCGATCACCACCGCGTAGTGCCACACCGGCAAATAGGATAGGCCCAGATTCTGGAACACCAGCACCGGGTGGCCCGCAGCCACCTCGCGCAACACCGCCACCACAGACGGTTCCAGCACATAAGCTGGCAGACCATGGCGTCGGGCAGAGACCAGCAACTCGGTCTGGAAGCTGCCTTGGCGGCCGGGCACATAAACCTGCCCTACCAGCTGCTCCGGCACCACCGCCAGCCCGGTGCTGCGCAACACCATGGCCAGCGCAGCGGGGCCGCATGCGTGCTCTTCCTGTGCAAAAAATGGCACGCTTGTGAGCAGGGCCCGCTGCGGCAAATCACCCGGCCATTGCTGTGCCAGTTGCCCCACCTGGGGCGTGGCACAACCCGCCAGCCACAGGGCCACGGCCACAAAAAACCCCGCCAAAGCGGGGCTTGAACGTGTGGGTGGGATGGATTGCATTTCGTTTCCAGATTGCTGCGAGATTAGGCGCAAAGCAACGACATATCGCGGCAATATGGGAACGCAATCACCGCACGGAGCGGGTGAAGGGGAATACCTTGGTCAGGCCCAGAATGTCGGTGACCAACAGAATGATGAAAATGGTAAACAGCATACCCAGCACGTCGCCACCGGCGGGCGCGTGGTCTATGCGGCCGGCGAGTTGTGCCACTTCGGCGTCGGACATGGCGTTGACACGCTGCACCGCGGCATCCGCCTGCACGCCCTGCTGCTGCAGGGCCTGGCGCACATCGGCGCGTTGCAGGAATGCGGTGACCTGCGCACGCTGGGCCAATGGGGCGGTGGATGGGTCGGAGGCGGTGGCCGCACTGGACTGCACCGCGTCGGTGGACACAATGCCCGCGTGGGCCGTCATGGGCAGGCCCATGGTGGCGCAGGAAACAATCAGGGTGGAGGCGATACAACGGCGAATGGTGGGTGCAGGGTTGGTCATGGCAGTTTGGTAAAAGTAGCGCAGCAGTATAAAAGGTGGGCTGCATCACCACCGGCCGTAGCTGCTGCCGTTGCCCGGGGCTGACCAGCGTGCGACAGCTCTATCGGGGGTGGCGCGGTATAAAGTCTTTTTGCATTTCACCCCAAGGCTTGCCATGACCGTCTGGAAAAAACCTGTCACCGTTGCGCTGCTCACCGCGCAAAGCCAGAACACTGCCGTTTCACACCTGGGCATTGAGTTTCTGGAAGTGGGCGATGATTTCATCAAAGCCCGTGTGCCGGTGGACGCGCGCACGCGCCAGCCTTACGGCCTGCTGCACGGCGGTGTGAGTGTGGTGCTGGCCGAAACGCTGGGCTCGTGCGCCGCCGTGTGTGCGTGTCCCGAAGGCTGGTACGGCGTGGGACTGGACATCAACGCCAACCACCTGCGCGGCGTTACCAGCGGCTGGGTGACCGGCACGGCCAAACCCGTGCACATTGGGCGCACCACGCAGGTGTGGCAGATTGAACTGCACAACGAAGCCGGGCAACTCACCTGCATATCGCGCATCACCATGGCGATGCTGGCGCACAAGTAACGCGCGCGGGCACGTTGCGCCCGCGGATGGGGGCCCCCCCCCCCCCCCCAAGAAACAAGAAGCCACGGCCCCCCCCCCCCCCCCCCCCCCCCCCCCCCCCCCCCCCCCCCCCCCCCCCCCCCCCCCCAATGGGCTCTTGGCCGGTACTGGGCCCTCTGGGCGCGCGCCGTTTTTTGGCTGGCGCCGGTGCTCGGCGGCGCGGCGGCGTGGGCCGAGTCCGTCAGTCTGGCCGCGGGCGAGTACGCGCCTTTTGTAAGCGACAAGTTGGCCGATGGCGGCGTGACAGCCGCCATCGTCACAGCGGCATTCAAGGAACAGGGTGTTGATGCGACCATCACCTACCTGCCGTGGAAACGCGGTTTTGTGGAGACTGGGCGTGGCGTGCATGTCGGCACATTCCCCTACTTGCGAACGCCCGAGCGGGAAGTGGACTTTCTGTACTCCAAGCCCATTTACGCGGACCAGTTTCGCCTGTTTGTTCGCCGCGACGCCGATACCGAACACAACTGGTCGAAGAAAACGGTGTGTATACCCCTAGGCTATGACACTACGCAAATTAGCGCCTTTACCACTGCACACGGAATTTTTATCGAGCAGCCAACCGAAATCGCCAGTTGTTTCAAGATGCTGATCAGTTCGCGGGTGGATGCCGTTTGGGTGAGTGAACTGGTCGGCGTAGCGACCATCGAATCCATTTGGAAAAAAGACGCCAACATCCGGATGTTGGACCTGATTTTGGTCGGCGCCGTGGACTATTTTCTGATTGTGTCGCGCCAATTGCCCAACGCACCCATGTGGCTGGAACGATTTGACGCAGGACTCAAGCGCATCAGGGACAACGGTACCTTCCAGCGCATTGTGGACCGGTACCGCCTGAAAACGGCCGCGCCCGCACAACCCTAAGCCGGACAGTGCGTCAGGCGAAAGAGTCGTCCGCCGCCTGCGCCAAGCGTTCGCTTTTCCAGTACACGTCATCCCCCACCGTACCATCCAGGCGGTAGCGGTTGAGCACGCGCGAGAGCACAAACATGAGGTCGGACAGGCGGTTGAGGTACTGGCGGGGGGTGTCTTTCAAGGCGTCTTGCGCGCCCAGTGCCACCACGGCACGCTCCGCGCGGCGGGCCACGGTGCGGCAGATGTGGGCTTGCGCAGCGGCGCGGGTGCCTGCCGGCAAAATGAATTCCTGCAGGCGCGGCAAGGCGGCGTTGTGGTGTTCCAGTGCCTGGTCCAGCACCCGCAGCGCATCCACCTTGAGCAGCTCGTAGCCGGGGATGGACAACTCGCCCCCCAGGTTGAACAACTGGTGCTGGATTTCGATCAACAGGGTGCGCACGCCCTCGGGCATGGCTTCGCACAGCAGCAGGCCAATGTGGCTGTTGAGTTCGTCCACGTCGCCCATGGCATGCACCCGCAGGCTGTTTTTGGAAACGCGGGTGTTGTCACCCAGGCCGGTAGTGCCGTCGTCGCCGGTGCGGGTGGCTATTTGGGTGAGGCGCTTGCCCATAAATTACAGCTCGGCGTTTTCCGCAATGGCGTTGGCCATGTACTCCATGCGGCGCTGCATGTCGGCGTCGGTCTCGGCAAAACGCTGGGCGATGGTGTGGAACTCGGTCTCCACCACCAGGAACGCGTCCACCACATCGGGGTCGAAGTGGGCACCACGCTCGCTCAGGATAATCTGAACCGCCTTGGTATGGGGCACGCCGTCTTTATAGACCTTGTTGGTGATGAGTGCGTCGTACACATCGGCCAGCGCCAGGATGCGGGCGGATGCCGGAATCTGCGTGCCCGCCAAGCGCTGGGGGTAGCCACTGCCATCCCACTTTTCCTGGTGCGAGAGGATGAGTTCCTTGGCGAGGTCGAGCAACGGCGAGGGGCGGCCCATGGTTTTCTCGGCCCGCATCAGGGCCTCGTAACCTGCGGTGGTGTGGGTGCGCATGATGTTGACCTCGTCTGCCGTCAATCGCCCGGGCTTGAGCAAAATGCGGTCGGGTACGCCCACCGAGCCCATGTCGTACAGGGGCACGCTGTGGCACAGGGTGTCGATGGTGGCGGGGGTGAGCATGGCTGCAAACGCGGGGTGGGTGCTGAGCTGTTTGGCCAGCACACGCACATAGCCCTGCACGCGCAGGATGTGGCTCTCGGTGTCGGACTCGCGCTGTTCGGCCAGGGTGGCCATGGCAAACACCACCACGCGCAAGGCGTGCTGGACTTCATCGGCCGCAGGGGTGCTGGCGGTTGCGGGCGTAGAACTGGAAGGCATGGTTATTCTCCTGGGGGCGCGGTCAAAGGGGCACGGTACAACCATACCATTCTGCCACCGACTTCACGGTATTGGGAACTGGCTTGCAGGGTTGTGGCTTGAAATTCGAGGCTAATCAACCACGCGCCAGGGCGCAGCTCAGCCATGGCTTTTTGCGCTGCGCGCGCCATGCTCTCGGGGCGCTGAAACAGGTACACCATATCAAAAGCCGACCAGTCGGCGTGCCAGATGTCACCCTGGCGCACCCGCGCCCACGGGCAGCGCACGGCGCATACCCAGCGCAGCGGCCAGCTCCTTTCAACGCCATGGAATTGGGCCAGCGGGTAGGCGCGGCTGAGTGCCTGCAGGCCGTGGCCCAGGCCGCAGCCGGCGTCCAGTATCTGCGCCCCAGCGGGCAACGGCGCCAGATCGGGCAAGGTATCGAGCGCCTGCAGGGGCGTGGGAAACAGCGGTGCGTCGCGCCAGGCGTTGATGGGGTAGACCAAGAGCAGCAACACCAGCGGCACCAGCCAGGCCCAGGCCGGTACATCGGCCAGGCCCAAGGTGGGCAGACTCAACGCCAGCGACAGGGGAAAACCCGCCGCAATCAACACCCGGCGCCACCAGGTATCGCCCCACAAGCTCAAACCCACGCCCAGCGCGCTGGCCAGGCCCAGCGCCAAGCCAGGTTGCGCGCCCTGCCCCAGCGCCAGTTTGAATATGCCCCAGGCCAGCGCCCAGGTGAGTACCGCTGGCAGGGGCCACCCCCCCAAGCGCCGCAATGGGGCTGGAACAGGCATCAAAGTTTGCAGTGTTTTAGGCCATTTGCGCACGCTGGATGTGCGCAAGCAGCTTCGTTTTTGATAGCAAAACAGGGCCCAATCGAATTACCGTGTAGTACCGGGCGACAGGCGCTCGATGAGGCCATTGAGTTCGTCCAGCGATCCAAACTGAATGACCACCTCACCCATCTCTTCCATGCGGCCATGGCGTTTGACACGTTTTTTGATGTGAATCTCCACCTGCGCCATCAGCAGGTCGGACAATTCTTCTTCCACCCGCTTGAGGTCGCGCGACTTCTCCTTGGTGGGTTTGCTGGGGGTGAGCGCAAACTCGGCATCCAGTTTCTTGACCAGGCCCTCGGCCTCGCGCACCGACATGCGTTTGGCCGCAATCTGGTTGGCGGCGGTGATCTGCGTGGCGCGGTCCAGGCTGAGCAGCGCGCGGGCGTGGCCCATGTCCAGGTCACCGGCCATGAGCATGGTTTGCACCGGGTCGGCCAGGTTGAGCAGGCGCAGCAGGTTGCTGGCGGCGCTGCGCGAGCGGCCCACCGCCTGGGCAGCGGCTTCGTGGGTCAGGCCAAACTCTTTGATGAGGCGCTGCAAACCGTGGGCCTCTTCCAGCGGGTTGAGGTCTTCGCGCTGCATATTTTCGATGAGCGCCATGGCGGCGGCGGCTTCATCGGTCACGTTGCGCACCAGCACCGGCACCGTGTCCAGCCCTGCCAGCTTGGCCGCACGGAAGCGGCGCTCACCGGCAATGATTTCGTAGACGTCGCCCGATGCCGTCTTGCTGGCAGCACTTGCCGCGCCCTCCCCTGACTGCGTCTTGCGGTGCAAGCGGGCTTGTTCGTCGCTCACGCGGCGAACCAGAATGGGCTGCATGATGCCCTGCACCTTGATGCTCTCGGCCAGTTCGTTCAGGGCGCCCTCGTCCATGTGGGTGCGGGGCTGGTACTTGCCGGCCACCATGTCGCTCACCGCCAGCGCGCTGGGCAGGCCTGCATCGGCCACGGCTCCATCTTCGGTGGGGGCGGTTTCTTTCACTTTGGGGCCCAGCAGGGCTTCCAGCCCCATGCCGAGGCCTTTGGGTTTTTTGGTGACCATGGTTCAGTTCTCTCTCTTTATCGGTATTAGTGTCTGCAGCAAGGCATGGCCCTGCGGCCAGTCGCCCAGGCCGGAATCGGCGTTGATGTGGCCCGCTGGCCCTAAGTTCACCCATTCGGCTCCCCAGGCGCTGGCAAACTGCTGCGCGCGCGTGGGGCTGCAATAAGGGTCATTCTGGCTGCCCACCAGGATGCTGGGGAACGGCAAGCGTTGCAGCACCACAGGGGACCAGCTTTTGAGGGGCGCGCGCAGTTCTTCGCGCTCGGGGTCACCGGGTGCTACCAGCAGCGCACCCACCACGCGCTGCGTGTTGCGCGAGTGCGCGGCCCAAGCCGCCGTCAGGATGCAACCCAGGCTGTGCGCGGCCAGCACCACGGGGCCAGGCGCGGCCAACACGGCTTCTTCCAACTGCACCATCCAATCGCCACGCAGGGGGCGCATCCAGTCGGCTTGTTCTACCCGCGGGTAGCCGTGCAGCACCTCCCAGCGGCTTTGCCAGTGGGTGGGGCCGGAATTCTGCCAACCTGGCAGCAGCAGCACCGTGGGGGTGGATGGAGATTGGGGCGACATGAGCGAGATGGATCCGGTGGGCTAGTTGGGCAACGTGGGCGGCAGCAGTCGGTGCGGAGGGTGGGGATGAATTGCTATGATTTTGGTAGCTGCTTGCGCACGGTGGACGGGCGCAAAGGGCTTATTTCTTATCAATACGGGCGACCATCTCTTTGGCAAAGCTGATGAACGACTGCGCGCCCTTGGAGGCCGGGTCGAACGCCACGCCGGGCAGTCCGTAGCTGGGTGCCTCGGCCAGGCGCACGTTGCGCGGAATGACGGTGTCGAACACCTTGTCGCCAAAGTGGGCCTTGAGCTGCTCCCCCACCTGCTGCTGCAAGGTGATGCGCGGATCGAACATCACCCGCAACAGGCCGATGATTTGCAGGTCATCATTCAAATTGGCCTTGACCTGCTTGATGGTGTTGACCAGGTCGGTCAAGCCTTCGAGCGCGAAGTATTCACACTGCATGGGCACGATGACGCCGTGCGCGCAGCACAGACCGTTGAGCGTGAGCATGCTCAAAGACGGCGGGCAATCGATCAGCACAAAGTCGTACTCGGCATCCACCGCGGCGATGGCTTCTTTGAGGCGGCGCTCGCGGCGCTCTACCTCCACCAATTCCACCTCGGCACCGGCCAGTTCGCGGTTGGCGCCCAAAATGTCGTAACTGCAGCCGCAGTGCTTGAGCTTGTCGCTTTGCACGCGGGCCTCGGCGATGGTGGCGCTCTCCAAGAGCACGTCGTACACGGTGTGTGCGAGTTTGCGTTTGTCCACACCCGAGCCCATGGTGGCGTTGCCCTGTGGGTCCAGATCGACCATCAGCACACGCTGCCCTACTTTGGCCAGACCCGCCGCCAGATTGACAGTGGTAGTGGTTTTGCCAACGCCACCCTTTTGGTTGGCAATACAGAAAATTTTGGCCATGAAATGCTCAGTTAGAAAAGTAAAAAAGTGGTGTGTTTCACGTGGAACATGGGTGGGGCTCAGCGCGAAAGCGCCAGCTTGATGCCAAAACCCAGCAGGAACACCCCTGCCAGTTTTTCCAGCCCACGCGAAATATCCGGATTGGCCCGCATACGCTCGGCCAGAAAATGGGTCAGCAGCACCACCGCAAAGCAGTACACAAAGGCCAGCACCGCCACGGTGAGCGCCATCACACCAAACGTGACCATGCCTTGGTGGTGCTGCGGATCAATGAACAGGGGGAAGAAGGCCATGTAAAACACAATGGCCTTGGGGTTGAGCACGGTGATGGTCAGCGCCTGCTGAAAGTAATGGTGCGGTTTGATGTTCAAAATGGGCGCCGCGCCCGGCTTGGCCGTGAGCATCTTGAACCCCAGCCAGGCCAGGTACGCTGCGCCCAACCACTGCACGGCGTGAAAGGCTGCGGGGTAGGCCGCCAGCACGGCGGCCACACCGGCCACCGCCGCCCACATCAACACCTGGTCGCCCGCCATCAAACCGAAGGTTGCCGCCAGCCCACCTTGGAGCCCGCCCTTGGTGGTGGAGGTGATGATGGCCAAATTACCGGGGCCGGGGATGAACAGCAGAATGATGAAGGCTGCGACAAAAGCACCGAAGTCGGCTATGCCAAACATGGGGATTCCTTGGGGTGGAGGGGCTTGAACCCGATCCGGGTGGAGGGGGTGAGTTTACGGGGAGATTGCAGTTTGTCGGGGTGTGCGCCCGACAGCGCACTCACTTTTCTTTGCTTCGCCAAAGAAAAGTGAGCAAAAGAAAGGCGACCCTGCTGCCTGCGACCCCGGCTGCGCCGGGGCAACCTGCGGTGCTCGGGCCCGGCGGGGTCTGGCTCGAACTCGCCCTGCGGGCTCAAACAATCGCCAGCCCTGATCCGCCGAACCCTGCGCGCCTCGGCGCTGGCAGAAGGGGGTTGGGGCGTTACGCGCCATTGCTGCGCCCGGCGCAGCGGGAGTAGGGAGTGGGCGGTCTGGCACCAAAACCCTATAGTTTGGCCCGCCAAGCCAAGCCACACTATCCAGTCTGGCGGAAATCCGTCGGATTACAAGGGGGAGGCTGTATTTACGGCGTCCATTGTCGAAAAAAAAGACCGCGACGAATTCACGGCCTTACTTTGCATGACTTTTATGAAAATCTCTAAATTACTCGCGACTCTATTGTTGACCGCTTTGGGCTCGGTGGCGCAGGCTACCACCTACAACTACTCCTATACATTTACTCGATGGGACAACGACACACCGGTTGTTGTTCATGGCTCTTTTGACGGAACTGCCTCGGGTAGCAATTTGGTGACAAACCTGAGCAACATCACGGCATCCATCGATGGCCTCAACTTTTACGGCCTCGCCGCCCCCCCCCCCCCCCCCCCCCCCCCCCCCCCCCCCCCCCCCCCCCCCCCCCCCCCCCCCCCCGCCCGGCTTTCTCGGTCAAGTGGAAATCTCTTCAGTGGCCACATTGATTCTGGCGATTGGCAAGCTGGTGGAGCAGTTGCCTCATTCGATGGAAAGAATAACAACTTCGTCTTCGCCGATAGACCTGCATCCAATTTGACCGGCTACACAAACCTTTTGTGGGCAGTCCCAGTAACGAGCTTCGAATATCCGGATGTGAAGATCCACCGAACCACCCCACTTGTATACCGACAAAGCTACTCAAACCCTGGAAAAGCAGTTTGGACTTTGACCGCCGCCGTCCCCGAACCAGAAACCTACGCCATGCTGCTCGCGGGCCTGGGTGTGATGGGTGCCCTGGCGCGTCGCCGCCAAAGCAAGCAAGCCTGATTTCACCAGCGTTTCCTGCCAACGGCACCCTCGGGTGCCGTTTTTGTTTGTCTATCCAGTTTCGCCAGCCCGGTCACGCATGCAGGTACGCGACATCCACTCCCAAAACCATAGCTGCTTCCGCGCATCCACCGTGCGCAAAAGCCACTTTTTGCACATAAACCGTAGAACCCACGCCGAGCCGAGCGCAGCGATGGCGCGGGTTCTCCCCCCACCCTTCTGCCTGCGCCGAGGAGCACAGAAGGTGGCGGATCAGGGCTGGCGATTGTTTGAGCCCGCAGGGCGAGTTCGAGCCAGACCCCGCCGGCTTCGAGCACCGCAGGTTGCCCCGGCGCAGCCGGGGTCGCAGGCAGCAGGGTCGCCTTTTCTTTGCTTACTTTCTTTTGGCGAAGCAAAAGAAAGTAAGTGCGCTGTCGGGCGCACACCCCGACACCCCCGCCCGCCGGGGCGAGACCCGGCATGCCTCAATAACTACCCCGCCTTGCGCATCCAACCAATCCCCACTCCGCCCCCCCCAACCTAGGCACCTGCAGTTGTTCCACGTGAAACACCTTCACCGCCGCAGCCACGTCTTGTTCAGGGTGCTTGCCGTTCATGGCCTATGCCGCGCCAGATCAGTAAGCGAAAGTCCAGCAAGGACGCAAAGGCACGGAGCAAACAACCTGAATTCCTGCTGGAGGGATCGTCCAAATGGAATTGGCTGGGTCGGTTGAGCGCCACCTTTTGCCCATGCTACATGGCGTCGAGTATGGCTTTGCGCTTTGCGTTGTACTCTTCCTTGGTGATGATCCCGTCGTCAAACAGCGCCTTGATTTGGCTCAGTCGCTTGGAGACATCACCGCCTGACGAAGAAGCAGTAGCCACAGCAACCGGTGCTGCAGGCTTGGGTGTGGCAGGCTGCGGTGCGACGGTTGTGGGCGCGACAGATACGGCTGGCTGCGCCTGGGCCGCTGCCAATGCTTGCGCTGGAATGGTCACAATCACCGCTTGCACGCCTTTGGCGAGCCAATCATTTACCTCGGCTTGATAGGTGGCCAGAAGGTCTTTGGGGGATGCGTCCGCGGCGGCTGACTGCTCGTACAAGGCCTGGGCTTGGGCAAAGGCACCAATCGAATGGCGGCAATAACCTTTATTGAAGAGAATGACCCCGTTATTCGGCTTTGACACATTCAATTCGTCATACAGCCGGCACGCAGTCACCATGTCGCTACGGCCTGCCGATTCATAAGCCACCTTCAACTTAACCGCATCGGCGCCAGAAATGCTGTCATCCGAACTAATGAGGTCGGTTGGGCGCTTATCCTGCTTGGGCCCAATACGTTCAACCAATTTACCGATGGCGGAAACGTAGTTTTCACCCACAAGTTCCGCACCGTCCTTGAGTGCGCCACTTTGATCGGAACATACCTGCGACTTCGTGCTGACGCTCCCCTGCTGACTTGACAGGGGTACCAATGGGGCATTCGTCACGCTATCGCGAATGCTGATTGACAAGGGAGTCACCGCCGTACGAATGGAGCAACCCACCGTGTATTGGCGAGATTGATTGCTGTCGCAGACGTTCTTGCCGTTTGTACATTGCACCCGGACTTCTGATCCGGCGGAGTCAGACACTTGACTGGGACCGGCTGTGATGGAAATTACGGCGATATCAAAGGCGTCCGTCTTTACCGCTGTATTGCGAAAAACACGCGAATAGTAGGGAAGCCCAGCGCCTTTCAACCCGGCCAACTGCTCTTCTGCCATATCAGCCAACTGGGCAGACTCAGGGCCAGCACCTGCATTGATGACCAAGGCATGGTACTTGGCCAAATCAATGTTTTCAGGCGGCGCCAAGAAAATCGTATTCCCTTTTATCAAGCCCTTAACGAAATCGAAAATGCCTGCATGCGCCACAGGAATGGCAAGGTGTGCTGCCAGTAGCAGCGATAGTGTTTTTTTCATAAAGTTATCCCCGTAGATTGAGTGTGACTGGCAAAGCCAGCCAACCAATATAGCAAACCGTGACAACTCGCCCCGATACCACCGAGCGCAGCGATGGCGCGTAACGCCCCACCCTTCTGCCTGCGCCGAGGAGCGCAGAAGGCGGCGGATCAGGGCTGGCGATTGTTTGAGCCCGCAGGGCGAGTTCGAGCCAGACCCCGCCGACTTCGAGCACCGCAGGTTGCCCCGGCGCAGCCGGGGACGCAGGCAGCAGGGTCGCTTTTGGTGCCTGCATAACTTTGCACTGCAAAGTTAGCAGACCCCCAACTGCGTGAACTTTGCATACTTTCTTTTGGCGAAGCAAAAGAAAATAACTGCGCTGCCGGGCGCACACCCCGACACCCCTCCCACCGGAGCATGACTCAGGAGCCCATCTACCCAGCCCTGAGCATCCAAACAATACACCGCTGCGCCCCAACCCCGGCACCTGCAGTTGTTCCACGTGAAACACTTGCCCAACATATTTAATGTGCATACAATAAACCAGCATGCCCATCAGCTTCGACCCCGCCAAGAACGCCGCCAACATTGCAAGCCGTGGCATCCCTTTTGATCTGGTTGAACAGCTTGATTGGGCAACCGCCCTGATTCGTGAAGACACCCGCAAAGCGTATGGAGAACGTCGCTTTCAGGTGCTGGGTTTCATCGGGAATCGACTGCATGCAGTCGTTTTTACACCGCGCGATGACAAAGTACACGTCATCAGCCTTCGCAAAGCCAATTCGAGAGAGATCAATAGATATGCCGAAACAAGCACCCAAGCACCCCAATCCGGAGCAAATTGACGACGACAACCCGGAATGGACCGATGCGGACTTTGTCCGCGCCCGGCCCGCAGCAGAAGTTCTGCCCGCATTATTTGGAACAAAGACCGCCCAGTCGATGCTCAAACCACGCGGACGACCACCGGCAGACACAGTGAAAGAGCGCATCACCATCCGCTTTGACGCGGACGTGCTGGCAGCTTTTCGGGCCACCGGCAAGGGATGGCAGACCCGCGTAAACGATGCCATGCGCGACTGGCTGCGTACCCATCACCCGGTGTAATTCGAGCATCCGCGTCATCGCTACGCTCAGCGCGGGGTTGCTGGGCGATGGCCAGTTTTCAAGATCCAAAGTACGGCCAGCGCACGGTGGACATGCGCGGCCAGCTATGGTTTTTGCAGTGAATTCCCGCGTTGCAATGAGGCCGGGCTATGGCAGCCGGTCTTTTCAGCATCCTGCCCAGACAGCACCGTGCTAAACCTCCGCTGCCGCTGACAGCAGCCCAACCAACACGGTTTGGCACCAAAACCCTATAGTTTGGCCCGGCAAGCCAAGCCAAGTGAAGCGAAAATGATGAAGCTTGGCTGAAGACTGCCGAGACTCACACCGGTGCATGGGTACAACCTGCACTTTTTTACTCCATCGCACAGGGATAACAACGATGAAAAGACTTATGGCTGCTGCCGCATTGGCAGTTTTTGCAATCAGTGGGCATGCCACTTTGACCCCTACCACGGTCAGTGGTGTAACGACACTCACTGAGGAATTCAATGGCGGAGCAGGGCAATGTAGTTACATGACCTTTGTAAACGCCCATTGCATTCCTGGCACTGTTCGTTACCCCGACGGATTAAACATTGCACCTGGATTGCTAAACGACTCTGCCAGTGCAAGTTTTGACCGCGTCTATGGACTGACCTCCACAGATATAACCGTCGAGTTCTGGTATTCGTCCAGCATATCCACTCTTCCCAACATTCCCGGAAATCAGGGTCCACTTTTTGCGTTTAATGGAGAGAGCTTCAATCTAAACAGCACCGGAGGCATCCTCGCGACCACTCACAACCCAGGCGCCAACTTTGCTCCATCAACACACCAAGCTCATTTCAGCCATACCTTTCACGCCGTTGTAGGCGGAAACCACACCCTGACTTTTAGTACCGGTGCTGGGAATTACCGGACCCTCAATGTTGACGACCTCAAAATCACGGTTACGTCCGTCCCCGAACCAGAAACCTACGCCATGCTGCTCGCTGGCCTGGGTCTGATCGGTGCCGTGGCGCGTCGCCGCCAAAGCAAGCAAGCCTGATTTCGCAGCGATTCCTGTCAACGGCACCTTCGGGTGCCGTTTTTATTCCTAACCCCTTCGCCACTCCGGTCACGCAAGCAAACACCCAGCCCCACTACCAAAACCATAACTGCCCACGTCCATCCACCGCGCGCAACACCCACATTTGGCACCTGAACTGAAACACCCCCGCCGAGCGCAGCGATGGCGCGTAACCGCCCCACCCTTCTGCCTGCGCCGAGGAGCGCAGAAGGCGGCGGATCAGGGGTGGCGATTGTCTGAGCCCGCAGGGCGAGTTCGAGCCAGACCCCGTCGGCTTCGAGCACCGCAGGTTGCCCCGGCGCAGCCGGGGACGCAGGCAGTAGGGTCGCCTTTCTTTGCCTACTTTCTTTGGCAAAGCAAAGAAAGTAGGTCGCCCGCCGGGGCGAGACCCGGCATGCCGCAATAGCTATCCAGCCCTACGCATCCAAACAATGCACCGCTCAGCCCCCAAGCCCGGCACCTGCAGTTGTTCCACGTGAAACACTTTCACCACTGCAGGCAAAGCAGCCAACTCATCCCCCGGGTGCTTACCCTTCATCCCCATCCAAACCCCCTGCTCTGCCAACGCCGCACCCGACCAGTTGGTGAAGTCCAGCAAAGACGCAAAAGCACGGGAACTAACCACGTCGTAAGGCTCCTTCAACGATTCCACCCGGGCGTGGATACCGCGCAAGTTGGGCAACCTCAAGCCCACCGCCACCTGCTGGATAAAGGCAGCCTTCTTGGCCACCGTATCCACACAGTGCACAGTAATGTCAGGGCAGCAAATAGCAATCACGATGCCGGGCAGACCGGCGCCAGAACCCACATCCAGCAACCGCACGGGCTTTGCGGCCGAGCTATCGCTCTGCCCTGCTCGCATGGCTGCAAGCTGCTGGCGCAGTGGTGCAATAACGGCCAGACTGTCCAGCAGATGGTGCGTCAGCATCTCCTGCGGGTCGCGCACCGCCGTCAGGTTGTAGACCTTGGTCCACTTCTGGATCAGGTCCAGGTAGTCCAGCAGGTGTGTTACCTGTGCATCATCCAGTGGCAAAGCCAAGTCTTTCAGACCCTGACGCAGGCCCTGCTCCAGCGGGTGCGTCATGCCAACACCTCGGCCGCAGTATCGGCAGCGTCGCTGGCAAAACCGCGAAACTTGTTTTTCTTCAGATGAATGAGCAACAGGGAAATGGTGGCCGGTGTAATACCGGACATGCGCGAGGCCTGGCCCAGCGTCTCGGGCCGCTGCTTGCTCAAGCGCTGGCGCGATTCAATGCTCATGGCCGAGACCTGCATGTAGTCCAACTCGGACGGCAGGCGCAGGTTCTCGTAATGGGCGGCGCGCAGCACTTCGTCTTTCTGGCGATCGATGTAGCCGGAGTACTTGGCTGCAATCTCCACCTGCTCCACGACCGAGGCTACAAACACGTCCTCCGCCACCACCGCCGCAGATGGGACCGATGCATCCGCGCCACCGCCCTGCCCCAATGTTTCACGTGAAACAGGCACCGGCAAATCCGGGTTGGCGTAGCGACCACCAGCCAAAGACATAAGCCCGGCGTAACTTACATCCGGGCGGCGCAGCAGGTCGGCAAGGTTGTATTCGTGCTCAATGGCTTTGCCCAGCACCCGTTCGGACTCGGCGGCATCCAAGTTCTTGGGGTTCACCCAGACGGCCCGCAGACGTTCTGTTTCACGTGAAACAGCATCGCGTTTTCGGCAAAAGGCGTCCCAACGCGCATCGTCCACCAGGCCCAGCGCACGGCCGGTCTCGGTGAGTCGGGCATCGGCATTGTCTTCGCGCAACTGCAGGCGGAACTCGGCACGGCTGGTGAACATACGGTAGGGCTCGGTCACGCCCTTGGTAATCAGGTCGTCGACCAACACGCCCAGGTACGCATCGCCCCGCCCTGGCACCCAGGTGTCTTGGCCCCAAGCTGCCGACTGCGCCGCTGGTGCACCGGCTTGCAGTGCGGCGTTGACACCGGCGAACAAGCCTTGCGCGGCGGCTTCTTCGTAACCCGTGGTGCCGTTGATCTGGCCGGCAAAAAACAGGCCGGTGATCTGCCGGGTTTCGAAACTGCTTTTCAACGAACGCGGATCAAAGTAGTCATACTCAATGGCGTAGCCGGGGCGCAGAATGTGCGCGTTTTCCAGCCCTTTCATGGAGCGCACCAAGTCGTACTGCACGTCAAACGGCAGGCTGGTGCTGATGCCATTGGGGTAGTACTCGTGCGTGGTCAGGCCTTCGGGTTCCAGAAAAATCTGGTGGCTGTCTTTGTCGGCAAAGCGGTTGACCTTGTCTTCCACACTCGGGCAGTAGCGCGGCCCCACGCCTTCGATCTTGCCCATGAACATGGGGCTGCGGTCAAACCCGCTGCGGATGATGTCGTGCGTGCGCTCGTTGGTGTGGGTAATCCAGCACGGCATTTGCTGGGGGTGCATCTCGACACGGCCCATAAAGCTGAACACCGGCACCGACCCTTGGGTCGCACCACAGTGCGAGGGGCTCATGCCCCCCTCCACCCCGTCACCGGGCTGAATCAGGCATTGACTGAAGTCGATGGTGCGACCATCCAGACGCGGCGGCGTGCCGGTCTTCAGGCGACCTTGTGGCAGCGTTAGCTCTTTGAGCCGTGCGCTCAAAGACACGGCAGGTGGGTCGCCCGCCCTGCCGGCCGCGTAGTTGTTCAGGCCGACGTGGATCTTGCCGTCCAGGAATGTGCCCGCCGTCAGCACCACGGTTTTGGATCGGAACTGAATGCCCACCTGCGTCACCGCGCCCACCACGCGATCTCCTGTCCCTGTTGATTCCACCATCAGGTCGTCCACCGCCTGCTGAAACAGCCACAGGTTAGGCTGGTTTTCCAGCATGCGGCGGATGGCAGCCTTGTACAAAATGCGGTCCGCCTGGGCCCGCGTGGCGCGCACGGCCGGGCCCTTGCTGCTGTTCAAAATACGAAACTGAATGCCCGCCTCGTCCGTGGCCAGCGCCATGGCACCACCCAGCGCGTCCACCTCTTTCACCAGGTGCCCTTTGCCAATGCCGCCGATGGACGGGTTGCAGCTCATCTGCCCCAGGGTTTCAATGTTGTGTGACAACAGCAGGGTTTTGCAACCCATGCGCGCGGCAGCCAGCGCGGCCTCGGTTCCGGCATGGCCGCCGCCAACAACGATGACGTCAAATTCTTGTGGGTAGAGCATGGTGATGGTGTGGGCGCACCAAAGCCAAAGAGTGCGTGCGCCGAGTGGGGGGAAGCCTGCGATTTTACCGGTTGCACGATTTTTTGGCACGTCGAGAGAATGCACCGGGCTGGGTGGGTACTTTGGCGGTGGATCGGTTGGGCTGCACGTTTTGCTCCGTGTCCCCCGCCCGCTTTGCGGGCTCCTCCTTTACCTACGCAAAACGCACAGCCCAACCGATCTGCGTAGCGAGCATGAGCACCCAAAGAAATTTCAAACAGCCTCCTTTTCAACCACTGTAGCGACAGGGGTGGCCCGTGCCTTTTGCGCAGGTAAAGGAGGAGGCTGCGCAGCAGCCGGGGGACACGGAGCAAAAGGTACGGGCCACCCCTGTCGCGGGCGCAGGGCGCAGGGCGCGGGGCACAGACATTCGCATAAAGCCAGCCATCTTGGTGACAATCCACCCATGACCCAACTCCTCATCTTCGCCGGCAGCGCCCGCCAACAGTCCTTCAACCGCCAACTCGCCCACGCCGCCGCAGCCATGGCCCGCGCCAAGGGTGCCGAAGTGACGGTGCTGGAACTGTCCACGCTCGACATCCCGCTGTACAACGCCGACCTGGAAGCGCAAGGCACACCGCCCGATGTAATCCGCCTGAAGGAAATTCTGGACGCCCACCCGGCCTGGATCATCTGCTCGCCCGAGTACAACGGCAGCTACACCGGCCTGCTAAAACACACCATCGACTGGGCCTCCAGCCCGGTGAAGGGGCATCCCGTGTGGGCCGATGGCAGCAAGCCTTTCACAGGAAAGGTAGTGGGCCTGCTCAGCGCATCCAACGGTGCATTGGGTGGACTGCGCTCACTCAGCCACCTCAACCCCCTGCTGCTCAACCTGCACTGCTGGGTGTGCCCGCAGCAGTACGCGCTATCGCGTGCCAGTGCAGCCTTTGACGCTACAGGTCAGTTGCAGGTGGAGGCGCAGCAGGTAGGCGTGCAGGCAGTGGTAGAGCAAGTGCTATGGGCTGGGAAACGGTTGGGTGCTTAAACGGGCCCGGCACCAGCTACAAAACACTCACTTATTGATAGCTGGCTACGCAGATCCCACGGGCGCGAATGCCATTTACGACCAAATTCATTTCAAGAAAACGGGGTAACACCCGCTCCTTCGGTCCAAGCGCCACGCGCCCCCACACTCACGGCGCACGCTGCGCAAACCATTTGCGCGCGGTCTGCTCCAGTCCATCGCGGATGGCGTGCCACAGCATCTCGTGGGTGATCACGTGCACACCGGGCGGTGCGTGCTGCAATGCCAGCGCCACCGCATGGGCCACGTGGGCCGTGCGCAGGGGCCGCTGCGCCTGCGGCACCATGTAGGAAAACGCGGAGAGCATAAAGTCACGCACCCACAGCAACAGCCCACCGCCTGGGTTCACCGGCTTGCGCTCTTCGGCATTGCGCACCCACACCACCCGCTCAAACCCCAGCGCCGATACGGCCTGCTCCGACAGGCTGGCAAAGCCGCGCTGCAAGCTGGGCGGAAACTGCCCCTGCGCATGCGGCATAACAACCACCAGCGACCGCACGCCGCAGCGGCGCAGCCAGTGGGCAAGTGGTACCAGTTGCACTGCCGTCGGCACCCACAGGGCGCGCTCGCGCTGGTAGAACATGCGTGGAGCCTCAAACATAACCACCCCCACATCCGCCGCCAGTGGCTCCCAGTGTGTGGGGTCGTCGCCATGGCGCACAGCCAGTTCCACCCGTGCCATGCCCGCACGCACCGGCTCGCGGGCCAGCACCTGCACATGGCCGTACCGGATGGAGCCCGCCAGGCGGCGCAGCACCTCGTTGCCCAAGGCCCCAGTGGCTCCCGCCATGACCAGCGTGGGTGCGCGCGCCGCGCCGGGGCCATGGCGCTGCGCGCCGTGTAAAACGTGAAGGGGTTGGAGTCGATGGGGCATAACAGGTGGCAGGCAGTATAGGGTGGCCCGCTGCCGCACCAACATGGCGGACACACAGCGCACCGCGCCGTTGCGACGCGGCGGGAAGAAACCTGCAAACACTATGGTTTTGATAGCTGTCTTCGCACACCAGACGGGCGCAAATACCTTGTTGGCCCCCTATCTTTCCAGGGAATTTGGCTAATATCGCCCAGCCCTAGTCCCCTTCATGGAATCACGCCGCTTTCAAATACATGTCAATGTGCATAGACGCGTAGGGGCAAACCACGCCACCGCCCTCGGTGCGCTCCAGCAAACCCAATTCCGCCAAAGCGACCACATCTTCGTGCACGCGCTTCACGTCACGCCCAACGGTACGGGCCAGTTCGCGTACCGACAATTCGCCCTTACCCTGCGCGGCGCGCATGATCTCCCAGCGCTTTTCGGAAAGTTGACCAAAAAAATGGCCAGGGCTTTCAAAGTTCAACACCTCGCCCTGGTAGGTATCCGCTTTGGCCGCCTGCGCCATGGCACGCAAAGCGCCCTTCCAATCTGGCTGCAAGGTGATGGTGAGATAACGCTCAGTCATGCTGCTCTCCTGGCGGCAACGGCCGCAATAAAGTCTTCGATCAGTCGCGCCACAGTGGTGAAGAGGTAAGGTACTTCCTTCCCATCCAGATGGCAGTGGTCGCCTTTGCCGCGTTCGTTGTCAAAGCCCACCAGGCGTACACCTTCAACGATGTAAAACGCCCGGTATTTGTAGCCATGTTCAGTTGGCGGGACCGGTGTGGGCACTTTCCAAACCACCAATTCAATTACCGCGCCGTCCGCTGTGATGTCTTTGAAGCGGGTAATGAGCTGGGCTTGCATGTTGGCAATTATGACAACATGCAAGCATTCGTCAATGCGTGAGTTGGGCCCGACTAGTCACCATGATCTGTATCAAACCGATTTTGAGTAACGCACCCATTTGCCACCCGTAAATACCCTACTCCCTGATTTTTTTACCGATTGCCGGGTTAATGTAGACGGTTGCTACGCTCGGGTGTGCCCCGGGCGGCGGTATTTCTCTTCATCCTGACGCCTTGCAAAGGTCTTCCATGTCTGCCATCAAACTCCACCAAGTACCCCCCGTTGTCTCCACCCGCAGCATGCTGGAAAAAACACTCCAACTGCAGCGCAACGCATTCATGGCGGCGCCCAATCCCACGTTTGCCGAACGCAAGGCCGACCTGTTGACGCTGCAGCGTTTTGTGCGCGAAAACCGCGATGCGCTGGTGGAGTCCATCAACAAGGACTACGGCAACCGCTCGCGCCACGAAACCCTGTTTGCCGAGATCTACAGCGTGATCGATGGCGTGGACCACACCATCAAACACCTTAAAGAGTGGATGAAGCCGCAAACGCGCAAGATCGACCTGAAGAACTTTATGGGTGCCACCAACAAGGTGATTCCCCAGCCGCTGGGTGTGGTGGGTGCCATCATTCCCTGGAACTTCCCCATCTGGACCAGCTTCAACGGCCTGATCTGCACCTTTGCTGCGGGTAACCGCTCCATGGTGAAGATGTCGGAAAACTCGCGCCACACTGCGCGCCTGCTCATCGACAAAATCCCCGAATACTTCCCGCAGGAAAAGCTGGCCTTCTTTGACGAAACGGGCGGCGTGGGCATCGAGTTTTCGCAGCTCAAGTTTGACCACCTGATCTTCACCGGCTCCGGCGTGACCGGCCGTGCCGTGATGGCCGCAGCTGCCGCCAACCTGTGCCCCGTCACGCTGGAACTCGGCGGCAAGTCACCCGCCGTCATCTGCGACGACTTCCCGCTGCGCACCGCAGCCGAGCGCGTGTTATTCACCAAGTGCTTCAACGCCGGCCAGGTGTGCACCACAGTAGACCATGTGTACGTGGCGCAAAGCCAGGTCACGTCTTTCGTGCAAATGTCCAAAGACATCGTCAAAGGCCGCTACCCCAAGATCAGCAGCAAAGACTACAGCTCCATCATCGACCAGCGCGCGTTTGACCGCATTCTGGCCGCCTTGGAGCAGGCCAAGGCCGGCGGTGCCACGCTCATCCCATTGATCCCGGGCAAACCCTGGGACGCCGCCACGCGCAAGATTGCGCCACACATCGTGCTCAACGCCCCCGCCGACTGCGACCTGCGCACGCGCGAAATTTTTGGCCCCATCCTGCCCGTCATCGGCTACCAGCATGTGGACGAGACCATTGCCGCCATCAACGCCGGTCCCCGCCCCCTGGCCTTCTACCCTTTCAGCAACGACAAAGAGCGCATCCAGCACTTCATTACCCACGTGATGTCAGGCGGTGTCACCGTCAATGACAGCCTGCTGCACACCGCCCAGCACGACTTGCCTTTTGGCGGCGTGGGTGACAGCGGCATGGGTCATTACCACGGCTATGAGGGTTTCATGACCTTCTCCAAAATGCGCCCGGTGTTCTACCAGGCGCCCTTCAGCGCAATCAAGTTAATGTGGCCGCCGTATGGTAAGTTCGCCACCACCTACCTTGACTTCCTGACCAAGTAAACGCGCTGCTGACGAAAGGCCCTGCCCCCGCTATGCAAAGACGATCCTTCCTCAAACTGGGCATTGGCTCGGCCGTGGTGCTGGCCGTGGCGGGGGGCGCTGTGGCGCTCATTCAGCCCGGTCTGCTGGAGGGCGGCCAACTCTCCCCCGCAGGTCGCAATGTGTTTGCCGGTGCCGCACGGGCCTTGCTGGATGGCACATTGCCCAGCGATGCAGCGGCACAGCAAACCGCCATCGATGGGTTGCTGAGCCGCATTAACGACCTCACTATGGGTTTACCCCCTCACGTGCAGGGCGAGTTGTCGCAGTTGCTGAGCCTGCTCGACAGCGCCCCCGGGCGTATCGGCTTGGCCGGGTTGGGAGCCGACTGGGCCAGTGCACCGGTCGCGCAAATCAGTACCGCACTGCAGGGCATGCGGGAGTCGCGCCTGGCACTGCGCGAGCAAACCTACTCGGCCCTGCACGACATCATTGGCGGCAGCTACTTTGCCGGCTCTGAAAACTGGGCCTTCATGGGCTACCCCGGCCCGACCCGCATTTAACTCCAGCCCCAGCGGCCGCCAGCCGGCCCCACCATCCCTACTCAACAACACATCCGCTATGAGCAGTTTGCAAGACCCTATCCGCGAAGGCCTTAAACGTGGCTGGAAAGTCCTTGGTGGCGCGCACGGCCCACTGCCGGCAAGCATCACCTGCGATGTGGCCATCATCGGCTCCGGTGCGGGTGCCGGCATCAGCGCCGAGCTGCTGACCAAGGCCGGGCTGAACGTGGTCATCATTGAAGAAGGCATGCTCAAGAGCAGTTCCGACTTCAACCAGAAAGAATCTGAAGCCTACCCCTCGCTGTACCACGAGAGCGCCGGGCGCAAGACCGACGACAAGGCCATCAACATCCTGCAGGGGCGCACCGTGGGCGGCTCCACCACCGTCAACTGGACCAGTTCTTTCCGCACGCCGGACGACACGCTCAAGTTCTGGCAAGAGCACTTTGGCCTGGCGGACTACAACCCCGAAGCGCTGGCGCCGTACTTCCAGCAGGCCGAAACTCGGCTCAACATTGGCCCCTGGCTCACGCCGCCCAACGAAAACAACGACCTCCTGCGCCGTGGTGCAGCCAAGCTGGGCATTCCGTCATCGTCCATCCACCGCAACGTCAAAGGCTGCTGGAACCTGGGCTCGTGTGGCATGGGCTGCCCCACCAACGCCAAGCAATCCATGCTGGTCACCACCATTCCCACCAGCCTGGACAAGGGTGCCACCCTGTTGGTCGAAACCCGTGCACTGAAATTCGACTTTGCCGGTGGGCGCATTGCGGCCCTGCAATGTATTGCAGTCAAACCGAACGCTGCGCCCGTAGACCGTGCGCAAGCAGCTACAAAAATCATAGCAAAACACTTTGTTTTGGCCGGTGGGGCCATCAATTCACCTGCGGTGCTGCTGCGTTCACACGCAGCCGATCCACACGGCTTGCTGGGCACGCGCACCTTTTTGCACCCGGTCACCCTGTCCATGGCGCGCATGCCAGGCAAAGTCGAGGCTTGGCAAGGAGCACCGCAAACCGTTTATACCGACCACTTCCTGCATACCCAGCCCATTAACGGCCCCATCGGCTACAAACTGGAAGTGCCCCCCCTGCACCCGGTGATTTTCGGTACCCTGTGCCCGGGCTTTGGCCCGTTGCAGGCGGACGTGTTCAAGAATTTCCCCAATACGCACATGATGTTGGCGCTCATGCGCGATGGCTTTCATGAACAGGCGGCGGGCGGCAAAGTGGGCCTGCGCAGCGACGGCTCGCCCACGCTGGACTACACGCTGACCGATTTCATCATGGACGGCGCGCGCCGCTCCATGCTGCAAATGGCCGAAATCCAGTTTGCCGCAGGCGCCAAATCGGTCTACCCGGCCCACGAGCTGGCCGAACACTACACCACGTGGGCGGCCGCCAAACAGGCACTGCAAACCCTGCCGATTGCGCCTTTGCTAACCAAAATCAGCAGCGCCCACGTGATGGGCGGTTGTGGCATGGCGGGGGATGAAAAACGCGGTGTCACACGCCCAGACGGCGTGCACTGGCACATTGAGAATTTATCGATTCACGACGGCTCAATCTTCCCAACCAGCATTGGTGCCAATCCGCAGTTGTCGATTTACGGCGCGGTGAACCGCCTGGCGCAAGGTCTGGTCAAGCGGCTGACCAACCAGGATGTGGCCCTGGCCTGATTTTCACATGGGTGCGCCGCCAGTGGCATGGCGGCACACCAACCCTTCACCGTGAAGGGTGCAGGCAGATTAGCGCTGCGTGGGGTAGCGCGAATCCGACTGGTGGTGGTGGTTGTGGCCTTCCTGCTGCGCAATGCTCATCAGCTGGAAGTCTTTGACGATGGCTTTTCCCAGCAATTCCATCAAACGTTCTTCGTTGGCGGGGTCCAGGCCCAGTTCCATCATGGCGCTCATCAGGCAGCGCTCGATGTGGGTATCGCGCATGTTGCGCTCGTTGCGCCATTCGCGCATTTTTTGTTTCAGCTCAGCGCGAATCAGCACGGCCTCGTAACCTGGCAGGTATTCGCCCTTGCGTTTTTCCCGAAAGGGAGCAGGATCTTTTTGTTCAATCATCATGGTCATAGTTCCGTTATCGGTCGCCCGGGGCCGCAAGGCTGCCTGGGGCAACGTCAAGTGAGATCAGCGTTAGTGCAAGGCACACGAGTAAGCGATCAAGGGTAGCACAGTTACAGCCCGTGCACCCTATTGCGGTGCCTTGGTGCGAAGATTCATCACCAGCCACGGCCACACCAGGCGCAATTCAAACACTGTCAGCTATTAAAATTATAGCTGTTTACACATACGCCAAAACCGATGCCGGCGGGTTTTGATACCTCGCCAGCGGCACATGCATCCTATCCAATTTTGCCCCAGCCGCTCGACGACGCAGCCTGCATCACAATGCGCGTAAACAGGCGGTCGTAGGCCGGGTTGGGCGGGTAGCGGCCACTCAGGGGATCACGGTTTTGCGCAAATGCCGAGTCCAACGCCTTCCAGTCGGCCTCGCTCAGGCTTTTTTCCGCTTCGGGCAGAATTACGGTTTCCTCCAGGCGCATGTGTTCTTTCAAAAAGGCCACGTACTGCGTGCACTGTTCCACAAAAGCCGGTCGGCGCGATTCGCCCAGCAACTCCCAGGCCAGCAGCAAATGCTGCAACTCGCGCACCGCCTTCTCACCGCTCACATGGTCCCGCTCCAGGCTTTGCACCAGGTCCGCCAAGTGCGGTGCCACCTGCAGCACGCGCGGAAACAGCAGGTTGGATTCCTTGGGGTGGTGCTGGCGTTCGGGAAACTCGTCAATGTAGAACAACATGCCGCGCAGCACATCAAAAAACTGCGGCGAATCGTCACCCGGCCCCTTCTCTACCAATTGGTGCATGGAGCGCAGGATGGTGGCCAGAGAGGCGTGCTCGTCGCGAATAATTTGCAGGCTGCGGTGCGGCATGGCGTTCTCCGGGCATAGTGGGGCAGAAGGCCAGAATGGCGAAACCGCCGGGTCAAGCACTGACCCAGCGCAAGGGTAGCGCAAGTTGCCCCCCCGTATCAACCCGTAATAAAAGGACGGCTCAAACCTTGGGCGCTCCAACGTGGGGCGGCGTCCAGCGTTTGAGCAGCAAGGCATTACTGATGACACTGACCGAACTCAGCGCCATGGCCGCACCGGCCACCACCGGGTTCAGGTAACCCAGCGCGGCCAGCGGAATGCCCGCCACGTTGTAGGCAAAGGCCCAAAACAGGTTTTGCCGGATTTTGGCCACGGTGCGGTGTGAAATATCCAGTGCCGCCACCACCAGCGCCACCTCGCCGCGCATCAGCGTAATGCCCGCCGCCTGCATGGCCACGTCGGTGCCATTGCCCATGGCCAGGCCCACGTCGGCGGCGGCCAACGCGGGTGCATCGTTGACGCCATCGCCCACCATGGCCACCGTGTGGCGGCCACCATCCTTCAACCCCGCGACCTTGGCTGCCTTGTCGCCCGGCAGCACCCCGGCCATCACTTCGCCATCCGCCATACGCAGCCCCAGGCGATGTGCCATGGCCTCGGCAGCGCCCTGGTTGTCACCGGAAACCATTACTGGCTGGATGCCCCGTGCACGCAGGGCAGCCAACACCTGCTTGGCACCCGTTTTGGGCTCGTCACCAAAGGCCATCAGCGCACGCACAACATAAGACTCCATCGCTGCACTGTGCGCGTCGTCGCTTCCCTCCGGGGCGGCTCTCGTGCGCTCTACCATGGCCGACACGGTGGCACCTTGGGCTTGCAACCCAGCAGCCCGCGCTGCCAGAGGCCCCAGTGCCACACCCAGCTCTTCCATCCAGCGCAGGCTGCCAATGCGGTAGCTTCGCCCCCCCACTTCGCCATCGGTACCCCGCCCGGCCACACTGCGTACGTTCTTGGGTTCCTGTATCGCCAGCACCTTTGCTTTAGCCGCTGCCACCACCGCATGCGCCAAGGGGTGTTCACTGCCACTTTGCAAACTGGCAGCAACGGCCAGACAGTGGTCCGTGTCATATACCTCCACACCTTGCCTCTCAACATGGTTAGCTGCTTGGCCATAGGGATCGGCCAACACCAAATCGGTCAGGCGCGGTTGGCCCACCGTGAGGGTGCCTGTCTTGTCGAAGGCCACCACATCCACCTTGTGGGCCAGTTCCAGCGCCTGCGCATCCTTGATCAAAATGCCGTGTTTGGCCGCCACCCCGGTGCCCGCCATGATGGCCGCCGGAGTGGCCAGCCCCAGGGCGCAGGGGCAGGCAATCACCAGCACCGCCACGGCGTGGATCACGGCGGTTTCAAACGAAGCACCCGCACCCAGGTACCAGCCCAGCAGGGTAACCAGCGCGATCACCAGCACCACCGGCACAAACACCGCACTCACCTGGTCCACCAGGCGCTGGATCGGTGCCTTGGCCGCCTGCGCATCCTCCACCAGGCGGATGATGCTGGAGAGCACCGTGTCCACCCCCACCGCCCGCACCTGCAGCACCACACGCCCTTCGCCGTTGATGGAGCCGCCGGTGAGTTTGCTACCCACCTCCTTGGGCACCGGCAAGGGCTCACCCGTGAGCATGGATTCGTCCACCTGCGTGCTGCCTTCGAGCAGCGCGCCGTCCACGGGGAAACGTTCGCCGGGTTTGACCACAATCGTGTCGCCCACCATCACCTCGGCCACGGGCACCTCCACTTCACCATCCCGCCCCAGCAAGTGCGCCGTATCGGGCCGCAGGCTGTGCAGGGCGCGGATGGCGCTGGTGGTCTGGCGCTTGGCACGCGCCTCTAACCACTTGCCCAGCAGCACCAGCGTCACCACCACCGCCGAACCCTCAAAGTACAGGTGCACCATGGCCCCCGGCGGGGCGCTGAGCCACAACCACACCGACAAGGCCCACCCAGCCGTGGTGCCAATGGCCACCAGCAAATCCATATTGCCGCTCAAGGCCAACAGCGCGTGCCAGCCGGCTTTGTAAAAGCGTGCGCCCAGCACAAACTGCACCGGGGTGGCCAGCGCAAACTGCATCCAGGCGGCCAGCATCCAGTGCTGGCCCAACAGGTCGCCCAACATCGGCAGCACCAACGGTGCCGACAACAACAAGCCCCAGGCCACCGGACCAAAACCGGCCCAAGGCGACACATCGTCCACAGCTTCCATTTGCTGGGGCGTGCGCGGCTCGTAACCCGCATCGCGTACGGCGCGGCGCAAGCGGGCCTCCATCTGTGCATCGCCCGCAAACTGGATGCGGGCCGACTCGGTAGCCAAGTTGACGGTGGCTTGTGTCACGCCGGGCACCTTGTTCAGGGCTTTTTCTACACGCCCCACACACGAGGCACAGGTCATGCCGCCAATGCCAATGTCAATGCTTTCAGGGGGGGATGTCATGCTGATGGGGCTCGCAAAATAATTCACACTATGCTCCTTTGTAAACCTATTCCACTTGGAGTTCCCGTGAACCACACCTTTACCGTTACCGGCATGACCTGCGGCCACTGCGAAAAAGCCGTCACCCGCGCCCTGCAACAAGTGGACCCACAGGCCCAGGTGGCCATCGACCGCACCCAGAATCGGGTTGAGGTGCAGTCCGCGCAAGCCCGCGAGGCGCTGGCAGCCGCGATTGCCGAAGAGGGCTATGCCGTTGCGCCCAGCCTGTAGGCGCGAACCGCTATTGTTTTTATAGCTGCTTTCGCACTATCTGCGGGCGTAAAGTGCCTTTTTGATCTATAGTGAAACCACTTCAAACAAGGAGCACACCATGAAAGCCAATGTTGGCGGCATCGACCGTATTGTTCGTATTACTGCCGGTCTGGTTCTGATCGGCCTGGCGGCTACCGGCACCGTGGGCCTATGGGGCTGGCTGGGCGTAGTGCCGCTGGCCACCGGTGCCATTGGTTGGTGCCCGCCCTATGCCATTTTGGGCTTTAACACCTGCGCCATGAAGAACAAGGACTAAGCTCGGCCCCATGCAACCCGATGGGTGCCGCGCTTTTGTAAGCGCTTGTTACAGGCGTCATCGCGTCGATATAAAGCGCGTTGTGGGTGAAGAAACCGCTACGGTTAGCGGTACAGGCTCTCGGAGCCACCCACACCATGCACACTGCACACACTTTTCAAAACACCGCACAACACCTGCGCCAGGCGGCGCGCTCGGGTGTCCGTTCCTTGGGCAAAGTGGCATCGGCCATGCTGCTCTCTGTAGGCTTATTGAGTCTGGCGCCCCCCGCGCACGCGGATGAGTTGCGCACCATTCTGGGCGGCGGCGTGGGTGCTGCGGCCGGTACCATCCTGGGCCAATCGGTTGGTGGGCGCAGCGGCGCGGTGATTGGTGGTGCCCTGGGCGGCGCAGCCGGTGCCGCCGTCACCACCCACGGCCACAATCAAAACGGTGCCGTATTAGGCGGTGCCTTGGGCGGCGCTGCAGGTGCGGTTGTCGGCCAATCGGTAGGTGGACGCAATGGCGCCGTCATGGGCGCGGGTATGGGCGGTGCTGCCGGTGCGTCTATCGGCCGCAGCGCCGGTCACGACAACTATTACCAGCACGCCAACTACCGACCCGAGCCCGGCTACCGCGACCGTGGTGGCCAAGGCCATTGGGACAACCACCGCGACCATGACCGCAACGATTGGCGCGAAGACCGCCACCCACCTCATCACCGGGGCCACCACTTTGGCCACCACCGTCATCACCGCCACTGGGATCGCCACGACCACCGTGGCCATGGCAACCAGCACTACCGCTACTGAAACCTGCGTACCGGTTAACGATCAGGCGCTGGGCATTTCTCCGCCCAGCGCCTCGATCAGGTCCGGAATCAACCCCTGCAACTCCCCTGTGGCGATGGCGGCATCGGTATCAAAGTTGTCGGCCTTGCCATCACCCGGTGAGGCGGTATTGCCGTCAAAAACGCCTTCCAGAAACGCTATTTTTTTGAGCTGAAGGCCTTCAGTCAGCACAAACGACACCCGGTCGTTCCACGTCAGCGCCAGCCGAGTGGGCATCTTGCCCATGGCAATGTGCTGCGCCACTTCATCGGTATCGAGCGCGTGGCGCGTGTAGCGCACCACGGCCTTGGATTCATCGGGCGCCTTGAGTTCACATTCGCGGTCCACCGTGAAATCGGCCGGCGCTTCTTTGGTCGATAACCATGTGGCCATGGCCGCGGCGGGCGACACCTGGGTATTGATGAGCGACACCGCCAACCCATCCACGGCCTTAATTAGCCAGGTCATCACCTCGTCCGCCTTGGCCTGGCTACCCGCATCGGTGATGAGCAAGCCCGCTGCGGGGTCTACCCACACCTGCACGCTGGACTGCTTACTAAATGCCATGGGCAGCAGTGCCAAACGGGCGTCTTCGCTCAGTTCTTTTTTTTCTTTCTTGCCAGGTTTGCGTCCGGTGGTGGCTTCAATGTGGGCCACTTGCTCTTCGACCTTGCGCTTGACTACCGAGCCAGGCACCACCTTCATCTCCATCATCAGTTTGAACAGCCACTGGCCACCAATCACTTCAACCAGCGGGCCATGGGCAATGCCGCGCGGCTCCAGCCAGCCCACAGCCTTTTCTTGCGAAGCGCCACACGGCACAAAACGGGCCGTGTCCAGCGCAGCTTCCACGGCGGCAACATCCGAAGGCCAGGGCGCACCCAGGCGGTACAACATCACATTTTTGAACACGAAAAACCTTTAATCGTTTTACTAAAGGTTCGTATTGTCAGCCCAGCACCGCACCATTTACGATGCCAGCTTTACAAAGTCTTATCGGGGCGCAACGCTGGCGATACAAACGCGGCGCACACTCCGATTCAGTCTTTCGCGATACCCGCGACAGCCCAACCACAAAGGAAATCACATGCAACCGTTTTTAAAATCCCTCTTGGTAACCGGTCTGATTGCCACCGCCGGATTTGCAAGTTATGCGCAGAACACCACCCCATCTGCTCCCCAGAATCCTGCCGGGCAAACCGCCGACGCGGGCGAGCGCGGTAGCCGCATGGGCAAGATGGGAAGAATGGATCCCGAAAAACGCAAGGCCATGATGGCCAAACGCATCGAAGCCCTGAAAGCCAAACTCAAAATTACCACTGCGCAGGAAGGTGCCTGGACTGCATTCACCGCTGCCATGCAACCCCCGGAAAAAATGGAACACAAGCGCCCCGACCGCGCCGAGATGGAAAAGCTGACCACGCCTGAGCGGATTGACAAAATGCGTGAGTTGCGCAAACAGCACATGGGCGACATGCACGCCGCCATGGACAAGCGTGAAGACGCCATCAAAGCCTTCTACGCCGTGCTGACACCCGAGCAGCAAAAAGTGTTTGATGCCGAACACGCCCGCATGGGCATGCACCACGGTGAAAAACGTGGCATGCACGGTGACGGCGGTTGGAACCAACGCGGCCAAAAATAAGCCAAAAGCCGGCATTTGAAATAGCCGCACCGGCCCACTGCCCTTTCGGGAGCGGTGGGCCTTTTGCTGTGCCTCATCCTGTAGGATGGTGATCCCCACCATGCCCAAAACACCCCCCACCCTCCCTGCCGTACGCACCATTTCCGTGCTACGCCCTTTGGCCTGGCTGGGACTGGCCTGGCACGATATGTGCCGCGCGGGGTGGATCAGTTTGGCCCACGGCCTGGTTTTGGCTTTGGGTGGCGCTGCCATCGTGGCCATTGCCCACAACCGGTTCTGGCTGCTGGCCGGGGCACTGTCCGGCTTTTTGGTCATTGCCCCCGTGCTGGCCACCAGCCTGTACGCACTGAGCCGGGCGCTGGAGCGCAAAGAAAAAGCCGACCTGGGCGTGGTGCTGAAAACCTGGCTCAACTGGCAAGGCAGCCACATCAGCAAATGGGGCAACGATTACTGGTGCATGGTGCAGTTTGGCAGCCTGCTGGCACTGGCCGCCACCGGCTGGGTACTGACATCGGCCGCCCTCATCACCCTGCTGGCACCGGTGACCATTGCAACCCCGATGGATTTTGTGCACTACATCATCCTGCCGCCCGACAACTGGTTATTTGAGGTGTGGCTGGCACTCGGTGGTGCCATGGCAGCACCTATTTTTGCATCGAGCGTAGTGGCCATGCCGCTGCTGCTAGACCGGCGCGTCACCCTGCTGCAAGCCGTGCTGACCAGCTGGCAAACGGTGCTGACCAATCCCATTCCCATGGCCCTGTGGGCCGCACTGATTATGGGTTTGACGGTTTTGGGATTTGCTGCATTCATGCTGGGGCTGATTCCCATCATTCCCCTACTGGGCCACGCCAGCTGGCACGCCTACCGTGAGCTGGTGGACGTATCAACACTATCAGAGCGTGAGGCCCTGTCGCAGCCCTGTGCTGGCCCGGCCAAAAACAGCGCAAAGTCCTGATGTTTGGCTACTCCGAAGACCAAATCGCCAGCTTTGGTCTCACGTTTGGCGTGGGTGGCTTCATGCTGTACATGTTGTTCATCATTGGCCAGCTGGCATGGGAATCGAAGGCCGGCAAGTTTGGCACCTTTGTGCTGTTTTTAGGCCTGGCCTTTGGCATGGTGGGCTTTGTGGCCAAGTTCATCATCCAGTGGTACATCACCCGTTAAATCAGCTTCGAAAGAGTTTGGGCGGCAGAGCCTTTTGCGCAGGTAAAGGAGGAGCCCGCAACGCGGGCGGGGGACACGGAGCAAAAGGCTCTGTCGCCCAAACTCCAGTCACAGGTTGCAACATCAACCAAACGGCCGAATCCCAATCAACAGACCGTGCAGCCACATTGCAAAGGCCGCCCAAGCGACCGCACCCACCCCGACCGTAACGGCAGTTCCAGCCAGCGTACCGGCAGGATAAGAGGTACCTGCCGCGCGGTCACGTTTACGGGCCGAAATAAAGTCCAGCACCGCCCAGACCAGAAACCCGCCAAACAAGACCACATGGGCCAAGGAGCCAGTGGACATGAGATGCGCCAACGCCCACGCCTTGACACCCAGCACCATCGGGTGGTGCAAACGGGCCTTGATGCCATTGCGTGGCACGTAAGCCGCAGCACAAAAAACAAAGGCAATCAAGGTCAGCAGCGAAGCCGCATGGCGCATCCCCACCGGCGGGGCCCAGAGCACCACCGGGGTCTCCCGCGCCACACCAAAACCCCAGATGATCAGGCCAAAACCAATCAAGGACAGCAGCGAATACACCCCTTTGTACGCACCTTCCCCCATGCGTGCACGGGTTTGTGTGCGCCAGTCGTCGGCCACGATACGCACCGAGTGCACACCTAAAAAAAACACCAGTCCGAGAATCAGATAAACCATTTCACAAAATCCTTGACATTGCTGGATGAAAGGCTCACACCCACCACCCGGTTTTTTCCAGCCCGTTTGGCCAGGTACATGGCCTGGTCGGCGCGTTTGATGGCCTCTAGACCCGACTCCTCGGCGGCCAACTGCGCTACACCAGCACTGAAGGTGATGAGCACTTTTTCGGCACCGGTCATGAAAAAACGCTTGGTCAACTCACGCTGCAAGCGCGTCATGGCTTCCACCCCTTTGTCCAATGGCGTATCGGGCAGCAAAATGACAAATTCTTCCCCACCGTAACGGGCCAGGGTGTCCTGCGGGCGCATGCATTCACGGGCCACGGTGGACAAATGGGTCAGCGCCTGGTCACCGGCTGCATGGCCCAGTGTGTCGTTGAGTTTTTTGAAATTGTCGATGTCGAGCATGGAGACACACAGCGGGGTGTCTTTGCGCCGCACACTGGAGAGTTCCCGCTCAATCGCCTCTTCCAGCCCCTTGCGGTTGAGCGCACCGGTCAGCGTGTCGTGGCGGGCCTGTGCGCTGACACGGTCCAGCTCCTGGTGCAATCTGGCCAGTTGGGCATCGGTTTCACTGGCGCGCTCGCGCATAAATTGCAACTGCTCGCTGGATTCCTTGCTTTCGTTGGCCATATGGCGGGTTGCACTGACCACTTCTTTGAGCACAGGGGCAATTTCTTCCAATGTTTTGGCCTGCTCAATCTGGCGCGCGTTTTCTTCCAGCTTGACATGAAAACTGCCCGTGGACTTGGCCATGTCGGACAAACGGTCAATGAAGGACGCCAGCATCTGGCGCATTTCCTTTTGCGCCTCCAGCGCGCGTTCCTTGGCATCTTTCTGCTTGAAAATCACATCACGCAGGCGGCGCTCCACATCATCGAGGCGGCGCAATGTCAAAGGTGGGGTGGAGGCCGTCATCAACGCATCCATCTGGCCTTTGAGCCATTGCTCGTCCATGCTCAGGTCACCAATGTTTTCAAACACCAGGTGCAGCAGCTTGAGCAGCGTTTTTTTGATTTCGGCCTGGTCTTCGGCGGCAAACGACAGGCGATGGCTGTAATTGGACAACAAGGTCTTTACACCCGCGACATCGGCGTTGGGAAGCCGCATGGCTTGGAGCAAGGCTTTGGTTTGCTCATCAAAGCGCGGGTCGTCCGAGCCCAGCGCGGGCTGGGCATACTCAATCAAACGTCCAATTTGCGTCAAAAACTCAGTAGTGAGGGCAGGCGCGCTGCTGCCTGCGGCAGTGGGCGCTGCTGCTGCACCCGAGGCAGACGAAACAGCGCCATTTGGCACATCGGCCTGGGGGGGAATAAACCCACCATAGGCCACCAACGCAGTCTTCACACCGTCCCAGTTCAGCCGGTCGATGGCGTATTCCAGCAAACCGCGCTGTTTTTGCTGGCCCGGTGTTTTCACCGGCAGGGCCTGGGCAATGTCGCGCAAGGTATCGGCCGGAAAAGGAGGCGTCACCGCGATGCCACCGATTTCGTTGTAAATCATCAGGTAGTTGGCCGGTGTGGGGGCCATTTTTCGGGCGGTAAGCTGTTTTAGCGTCTCACGTGCGATTTCAAAAGGTTTTTTTTCACTCATAAGAGCCTTTTTTGCTACATTTTTAATAGCTAGTAACGCCCATTATGAAAGGGCTAAATCGTTATTTTCGGGTAAATGGAAACATGCGCACAATCCATCTCCGAATCACCCGCACTGTACACCCCCGCCAGCATTCAGAGCCAAGAATAACCCTGTGCATAGATCTGGCACAACCCACCACTTATCCACAGCCGAATGGCAATCGGCCAAGTTGTTCATAAATCGGGTACACCAGAAAAGCACGGTCACACACAGCCGTCAAACCACTATAAGTCCTTGATTTTTTTGAAACTTTTGCCTTTATCAACAGATGATGGCAAACACCTACTACTACTACTAATTTATAAATAAAGAAATAAGAGATAGTCAGGCAAAAGTATCAGAACAAAAAAACGGATCCCCACAATCCTGTGCACATATGCAAAATGCTGGCGCGTTTTTCCAGGGCACAGAGCCTCAATCAAGTAAGATTTGGCGTATTCAGAACAGGCTGCACCCCAATTCAGCCGGTTTTTTGCTCTGGTTATCTGTTTTTATACCGCTCATGCCTGTTTCACTTGCTGGACCCTCCTCCGGCCCACCCCACACCTCGTTTGAAATCAAAAGCGCCCAGTTGCCACTGGTCACATTGCTGGTCAAAACAAACGACTGGAACGTTTTGGCGAGTGAACTGACGCAACAATTTGGTGCCGGTGGTGAAACCCCAGAATTTTTTGACCATGACGCGCTGGTAGTCGACTTTTCCCACCTTGACACCAGCACACCAGCCACCGATCTGGTTCCATTGCTGAAAATACTGCGCAGTTGCAATCTGGTACCGGTTGCCATTCGGGGCGCCAGCGCCCATTGGACAGCCTCTGCGCGTGAAATCGGGTTGGTCGAAGCCTCGGCAGAAGTACACCGCCCTCGACCACCCAGTGACGTACCACCGCCAAACAGCGAGCCGGTCATCCGCGAGGTGATCCAGGAAGTCATCAAGGAAGTTCCCGGCCCGGTCACCATGGTGGTCGACAAACCCCTGCGTTCTGGGCAAAAAATTTACGCCCGGGGCGCCGATTTGGTGGTGTTGGCCATGGTCAACCAGGGTGCCGAAGTCGTCGCGGACGGCAATATCCACGTCTACGCCCCTTTGCGCGGCAAAGCCATGGCCGGCGCCCGTGGCAACACCAATGCGCGTATTTTTTCGCTGTGCCTGGAGCCGGAGCTGATTTCCATCGCGGGTATTTACCGCACCAGCGAAAATGCCTTGGCGCCCGACGTGCAAGGCAAGGCCGCGCAGGTGCGCCTCTCCAACGATGGGCAGGACAAATTGCTCATTGAAGCGCTAAAAATCTGACGGCGGTCCATCCGCGCCTGACTGAATTACCTATTGAAAGACTCTTTACCCATGGCAAAAATCGTAGTGGTGACTTCCGGCAAGGGCGGTGTGGGCAAAACCACCACCAGCGCCAGCTTTGCAACCGGCCTGGCTTTGTGCGGGCACAAAACTGCCGTGATCGACTTCGATGTGGGTCTGCGCAACCTGGACCTGATCATGGGCTGTGAGCGCCGCGTGGTGTACGACCTGATCAACGTCATCCATGGCGAGGCCAACCTCAACCAGGCCCTCATCAAGGACAAGCAGTGCGACAACCTGTACGTGCTGGCGGCCTCGCAAACCCGCGACAAGGATGCACTGACGCAAGACGGCGTGGAAAAAGTGCTGACCGACCTGGCCGCCATGGACTTTGAGTACATTGTGTGTGACTCGCCCGCCGGCATCGAAACCGGGGCCCTGATGGCCATGCACTTTGCCGACGAAGCCCTGGTGGTGACCAACCCCGAGGTGTCGTCGGTGCGCGACTCTGACCGCATTTTGGGCATGCTGGCCAGCAAAACCCGGCGCGCCATGACCGGTGCCGATCCCATTAAAGAGCATTTACTCATCACGCGTTACAACCCGGCCCGTGTGGACCAGGGGCAAATGCTGTCGCTGGACGACATCCAGGACATTTTGCGCATCAAACTCATTGGTGTCATTCCGGAGAGCGAATCGGTGCTGCAGGCATCCAACCAGGGTGTACCGGCGGTGCATATGCAAGGCAGTGACGTATCGGAAGCGTACAAAGACGTCATTGAGCGCTTTTTGGGCAAGGACAAGCCCCTGCGTTTTATCGACGCCCCCAAGCAAGGTCTGCTCAAACGCCTGTTCGGAGGCAAGTAAGCCATGGCCTCCTTGCTTTCTTTCTTTCTGGGCGAGAAAAAAACCACCGCCAACGTGGCCAAGGAACGCTTGTCGATTCTGTTGGCCCACGAGCGTTCGGGGCGCAATGCGTCCGTGCCCGACTACCTGCCCGAACTGCAGCGCGAGCTGGTGGCCGTCATCAGCAAATACGTCAAGATCAATCCCGGTGACATCAAGGTCATTCAGGGCCGCCAGGACAACCTGGAAACGCTGGAAGTCAAAATCGAACTGCCCGACGCGCGATAAACGCGTGGTCGCAGCCGTTTTTATAAACGCTATAATTTTCATAGCTGCTTGCGCTTGACAGGCGTGCGCAAAAGCCTATTTTTGTCCGCATAAATCAAGGCCGAAACCCGACATATGGGTGTGGCGGATATACAGGCTACCGGGCTCAATGGTTTGCTCCACAAAGGTCGCGCGGTGGCGCTGCAACTGCACCACGCTGCAGGCGCGTGTGCCGTAGCGGGGAGTGGCCACAAAGATGGCCGACAGGGCGCGCTCCAGTTCCAGCGGCATGCCGGTGTGGGGCAAGGCTTCATCCGGCGCCAGCGTGGGGTCGTGCAACAGCGTCAACAGGGCTTGCGGGTCGCTCGGCTGCGCTGCGCTGGGGGCCAAGGCGGCGCACAATCCATCCTGCAGGCGCATCAGCTTGGGCCAGGGGGTGTTGAAACCGGCGTTGGACACGCCGCCCAGGCCGGGTGGCAGGGCCACGATGCGTGCGCCACGGCTTTCCAGGCCCATGAGCTGGCGGCCGTCGCACACCAGCAGGTTAAAGGGGTTGTAGGCATCCACCTGGGGGGCCAACTGCTGCAAAAACGTGGGGGCGTCTTGCGAGCTGTTCAAAAACGCGCTGACCAGTTCGCCGCGCGAGGGTGCATTGGTACGTTGTGCCTGTGCCTGCCGAAAATTAGTCAGCGCGGCCAGGCGGCCGTTGCGCCCCATGCCCAGCCAGGTGCCTCCACCCTGCACGTCGCGCCCGGCCAAAATGCTGCCCTTACCCGCCTCCCCTGCACCACCGTCCCACCACTGCAGGGGCGTGCACGGGCGTTCATATAACTCGTCGCGGTTGGACAGCAACAGCAACGGTGTGTCGCTGCCGGGCTGCCAGTTCCAAACGATCAGGCACATGGTGTTTGCGCAGGGCCGGTCAGTATCGGTCAGGCCGCGCTGCGGTCACCCATGGCCACCGGCAGTGCGGTTTTGCTGACCACCTGGCGCAGCACAAAGCTGGAATGCACCCCGGTGACACCGGCAATACGGGTCACCTTGTCGAGCAACAGGGCCTGGTAATGGTCCATGTCGCGCACCGCCACTTTAAGCTGGTAGTCGGCGTCCTGGCCGGTGATCAGCAGGCACTCCAGCACTTCGGGCAATACACTGACCGAGGCCTCAAAATTGGCAAAGCGCTCGGGCGTGTGCCGGTCCATGGAGATATGAATCAGCGCCATCAGCGACAAGCCCAGCTGTTTGGCGTTAAGCAAGGCGCGGTAGCCCACAATCAGCCCGGACTCTTCCAGCGCGCGCACCCGGCGCAGGCAGGGCGAGGGCGACAGGCCAATGCGGTCGGCCAGGTCCTGGTTGTTGATGCGCCCGTCGGTCTGCAAAATATCCAGAATCTGCTGGTCGTAGCGGTCGAGTTTCATGGGGGTGCCCATCGTTTCAGTGGGGGTTGGTGGGGTCTGCGCCTTCGATAAACGCCACCATCATGCGCGCAATGTGTTCGCCCTCGTGGCCGTGCACCAGACTGTTCAGGCTGGCGCTGTGCTTTTCTTCGCCCAGCATGTCGCGCCGCTTGTTGATCAGGTAGGCGCTCAAGCCCACTTCAAACTCGGGGTGGGGTTGAATGCAAAACACCGCATCGTCCACCGTAAACGCCGCCACCGGGCAAAAGTCGTTGCTGGCCACCAGCGTGGCGCCCGGGGGCAGCGCGTGCACCTGGTCCTGGTGGCTGGCCAAGAGGGCAATCTCGGTGCGCTCGGCACAGTGCGGCAGGTCGGTGCGGTGCCAGTCGTAGGTCATGCACCCGGCGCCCCAACCCTGGGGGGCCCGGCCCACCGGGGCCCCCAGGCACAGCGCAATCAGCTGGTGGCCAAAACACACGCCGACCATCTTTTTACGCGCCTGCAGCAGCAGCGTCACACGGCGGCGCAACTCCACCACCCAGGGCTCGCTGGAGAACGAATCGGCCCGGCTGCCGGTCAGCAGCACGGCGTCAAAGTCGTCAAACGATGCGGGGTACTGCCCCAACGGGGTGTTGAATACCTCCATGTGCCAGTTGGCCCCCACTCGCTCAAACAGGCGCATGAACAGGGTGCCAAAGCTGGTGTAGTCCTGCGCCAGCTGGCCTTCCAGAATGTCGTTGTCCAGAATACAGAGTTTCATGACTTGGTCAGTCGCGCCAGCGTTTCGAGATCCGCCAAATCTTGATAGCGACCAACCGATTTTTTGTTGGCTTTGAAGTCTTCCAGGGCGATAAAACGCAGCGCAATTCCGTCGATCTCTACGACCATGCGCCGCGTATAACAATCCACAAAGTCGACGCCGTCAATACTGGTAAGGTCAATCCTGGATAGCCCGTGCTGCGACCCACAACCCCCTACGTTAACCAAGGCCAAATCTGCCGCTTGCTGTGGAGCGTGCAGTTGGGTGCGGGTGACTGTGGGTTGCATGGTCACACTTTACACCCGCCGCGCGCGCACGGCCGCCGCCAGTTGCCCCGTTTGTTCCATGCTGATGCAGGCGTCCGTTACCGACACACCGTGCTTGAGCGGCACACCGGGGCAGATGTCCTGGCGGCCCTCTTGCAGGTGGCTTTCGATCATGATGCCGGTGATGCGCGTGTCGCCTGCCGCAATCTGCTGGGCCACCTCAGCCGCCACCACGATCTGGCGCGCATGTTGTTTGCTGCTGTTGGCGTGGCTCACATCAATCATCACCTGTTCGCGCAGGCCCGCTGCCTTGAGCAGGCTGCAGGCGGCATCCACATCGGCCTTGGCGTAATTGGTGGCCTTGCCACCGCGCAAAATGACATGGCAGTCGGCGTTGCCGCGGGTCTCAAAAATGGCGGTCTGGCCCATCTTGGTCATACCCATGAAAGCGTGGGGTGCCTGTGCGGCCTGAATGGCGTCGGTAGCGACCTTGATGCCGCCATCGGTGCCGTTCTTGAAACCCACCGGGCACGAAAGGCCGCTGGCCAACTGGCGGTGGCTCTGGCTCTCGGTGGTGCGCGCGCCAATGGCGCCCCAGCTGACCAATTCGCTAATGAACTGGGGCGACAGCAAATCCAGAAATTCGGTGCCCACGGGCAGGCCCACGTCCAGTACATCCAGCAGCAGCCGCCGGGCCATCTCCAGCCCTTCGTTGATGGCAAAGCTGCCGTCCAGGTGCGGGTCGTTGATATAGCCCTTCCAGCCCACGGTGGTGCGGGGTTTTTCAAAATAGACGCGCATCACCACCAGCAGATCCTCCTTGAGGGCATCGGCCTGCACCTTCAACTGGCGGGCGTATTCCAGCGCCTGGTCGTGGTCGTGAATGGAGCAGGGCCCCACTACCACGATGAGTCGGTCGTCTTGCCCGTGCAGCACGCGCGAGATGGCGGCGCGGCTGTGCTCCACCAGCGCCTGGGCGGCATCGGGCACGGGCAGCTTTTCTTCCAGGAGCGCGGGGGTGATGAGGGGGCGCACCGCGGCAATGCGGGTGTCGTCGATGCGGGTGGTGTCCAGGGTGGTGAGTTCGGTTTTCATATGCTATGAATTGTATAGCTGGCTGCGCACGTCTGGCGTGCGCAAAGGGCATAAAACATGCCCCGCAGATCGGAGCAAGCACGCGGCGGCGCCTGTGCCGTAGACGCTTGCGGGGTGGATTCACAGGGCGCCCGGCTATAGTCCGCCCAGTACCCCACGCCACCGCCGCAACAGGCCGCTTCCGCATTTGGACGGCCCGCCCCAACTTGAGAATACGCCATGCATACAGATGACCACCGCAGCACGCTCCAGCGATGGTGGCCCTTGGCCATCGTAGCCTTCTGGCTGCTGGTCATGGGCGTGCTGTATGCCGCCATGACCCACTACCTCAAGCCCAAGCCGGTGGTCATCACCGCCAGTGGTGATTTGGTGATTCCCAAGGCGCGGGACGGCCACTTTTACGCAGCCGGCATGGTCAACGGGCAGCCGGTTCAGTTTATGGTGGACACCGGAGCATCGTTGGTTACGGTGAGCGAACCGCTCGCGCGCGCGGCGGGCATCGCCGCAGGGGTGCCCACAGTGTTCAAAACGGCCAATGGCGATTTACCGGGGCATGTTGTTTCAGGCGTACCGGTCGCACTGGGGCCGGTACAGGTTTCCAGCGTGCGGGTTGGCGTGGGGCTGGTCGGTGGCAAGGTGGACGATGCGCTGCTGGGGCAAAGTTTTTTGTCGCGTTTTGAAGTGGTGTTGACCCAGGAGAAGATGATTTTGCGGCGCAAAGCGCTCTAAATTTTGGCTGCCGAAGTTATCCCTGACTATCTCTATGTCTTTCTTATTTAAAGTAGTAGTAGTAATAGGTATTTGAAGTTTTCTGTGGACAAGTCCTTAAATCGCATACAGATCAGGCACTTGCCAGCTATCAACGCCTGTGCGTGAGTGTGCTTCTCTGGTGTAGCAGCCGGATGAACAAGTTTTGCGACTGAACGTAACCTGTGGATAAGCAGCCAGTTGTTATCAATCTATCCACAGGTTTATGAACGCTGAAATTACATTTTTGCTGCCATTTTTGTAGCCATTGCCGCCCGCCCTCAAAACCCACCCACACATTCCAGCGCAAACAGTGGCACCTCGGCCTTGCGGCTCAGCCACACGCCGCCGCCCAGCTCAATAAAGCCATGGGAGAGGCCGCGCCGGTACAGCGCCGCACGGTGGCGGAACAGGCGCGGGTCGGTCAGGTCTTCGTCGATGGTGCCCTGCTCGTAGTCCTCGCGGGCCACCGCCTCCACGTAGAGTGCGCCTTTGCACAAGGTGCCCAGGTTGTGCAGCGCGGTCTGCAGGTCGGCCGCACTCAGGTAGGGCAGCACACCCTGGCAAATCACCAGGTCAAACGGCTCGGCGCTGCGGTAGTTGACCACCGACCCGCGTTCCCAGCCGTAGCGCTGGCACAGGTATTCGCTGTACTCCAGCCCGTTGTATTGCGCGTTGGGAAAATGTTTGGAGAGCGCCTCGCGCCACAGGCCAATGCCGCAGCCCACGTCGAGCACGCGCCTGACCGGCACGCGCAAAAATTGAAGGTAGCTGCACACAAAATCACCCAGCCGCTGCACATGGCCGGGGTCGGCCACGCTGGTTTTCTTGTCGAAGTAGTAGCGCTGGTAGTAGGCCTCGTCAAACCACTGGTCACTTGCAGATAACACGCATGCTCCTTGTTGCCGCGCCCCCCCCTGGGGCGAAGGGCTGAGTATGGCGCGGCTATGGTCATATCCAGGCACCGTGAGCAAACCCGGAAAGGGGCTGGGCCACAGTTCTGCCAGGTGGTGGCGTGTACCGCTATGTTATTTATAGCTGTTTGCGCATGCTGGACGCGCGCAAGCAGCCTATTTTGTTGAAAATCGCATGATCCAACCGGCACGGCGGTGGCGCTGCGGGGGTGCCTGTGGGTAGAGACAGCCACTTTGCGCGCGTTGGCCAACATTGGCCAAAAAGGTCTCTACTTGGACTGCCCCATTTCCCGAGGATGGCGCAGCCCGCTGAACCGGATAAACCAGCGTACCCAGTAGACATGGGTTTACGCGGTGCGCAGGCTGTAATGCATGTAACTCAGCCGCTCACGGAGTTGGTCCAGCAAACGCGTAGCCCGCAATGGCGGCGTAGCCACGGCGGCGACTTTGTGGGTTCTGTTGGTAGTGCTTATGAGTACGGTATTTCAGAATTCCCCAATGTAATCAAGTGCTTGAGTGAATGGGTCAAACTTTGTTGGTCAGCAACCCAATGTGTTGGTCAGCAGATTCGACGACTTTGGCTCGATTTTCGTGGACTAGAATTAGCATGGGTAGTAGAAATTTGTTTAAAAATCAGTCACTTACATGATAAACGGGGGAGCAGCTATGAAGCGTGAAGGTGTTGTTCAACAGACGGGTTTGCAGCCCATAACACGTTAAACCCTTCGGGTAATTCGCATGTTCAATTTTGAATGGGACGATCAAAAGGCTGCAAGCAATTTGTCAAAACACGGTGTATCGTTCGACGAAGCGGTTAGCGTCTTTGGCGATGGACGGGCACTGACATTTTCCGACACTGATCACAGCGAATTCGAAGATCGAAGTCGAACTTACGGAGTCTCAAACAAGACGCGTCTCTTGGTAGTAGTCCATACTGAACGGCGCAACGGCATTCGAATCATCAGCGCGAGAAAGGCAACACGATATGAAAAAGGCATCTACGAAAATGGCTGATCAAGACATTCCCGAATTGAAGCGCGATGAACTAGGCAGGGGCGTACGGGGCAAGTACCTGAAACATTTTATGCAGGGCAGCAACGTCGTGGTGTTGCAGCCTGAAATCCAAAAGGCTTTCCCCACCTCGGAAGCAGTCAACAAAGCCCTGGCAAGCATGTTGGCCTTTGCGCAAGAAACGCAGGGTTTAACAGGTCGCTCAGGTCGGACACCGCGCAAGCGTGTCGCCGCGTAGCTTAGACGTTAAATTTCACCTAGCGCACAAGTATTTTGTAGATACAATTAAATATGCTCACATGGGACGAATCAAAGCGCAAGCTGAACATCAAGAATCACGGGCTTGACTTCGTTGGATGCGATGCAATCTGGGACCACTTCACGGTGACCCGCGAGGACAAACGGCAAGACTACGGCGAAGAGCGCTTGGTTTGCTTCGGTCTTCTGGATGCTGATGTGGTTGTGATGGTTTACACCGAACGCCCCAAAGGGCCTCACGTGATATCGCTGAGAAAGGCAGAAAAACATGAAGCTCGCTACTACCGCCAAGTTGCCAAAGAAAACCTCGGCTAAGGTCGACGACCCAGACAATCCCGCATGGACTGAGGACATGCTAGGTGCGCCAGTGCTGAAGCGTGGACGCGGGCCGCAAGCCACCCCCACGAAAGTACTCACCTCTGTTCGTTTGGATGCGGACATTTTGGAGTTCTTCAAGTCGAAAGGGGCTGGCTATCAGTCGCGGATCAATGCTGCACTTCGCATGGAAGTGGAGCGAAATTTAACTGGTCGTCCAAAAGCGACAACGCGCAAGCGCGTCGCGGCTTGACTTCGACGTGTGTGCCGTGCATGGCACGAATCCAGCCGGGTGGAAGTCCCGGTGCCAGGCTTGTAGAGCCGAAGGCTAGACGGCATGACTGTCGATGAACTCGGGAGCCACCTCAAAGCGAACTGGCCCAGCATACGCGCGCAACTGGTGGCAGGCACTTACCAGCCCAAGCCAGTCAAGCGCGTGGAAATCCCCAAACCAGACGGAATAAAACGACTCCTCGGAATCCCCACTGTGGTGGATCGGTTCATCCAACAAACTGTAGCCCAAGTGGTGCAGCAACAATGGGAGCCGCACTTTCACCCCAACAGCTACGGCTTTCGGCCAGGACGCAATGCTCACCAAGCAATGCACCACGCCCAAGCCACGATCCGACAAGGATACGGCTGGGTGGTGGACATTGACCTGGAGGCGTTCTTCGACCGCGTCAATCACGACCGTCTGATAAAAGCGCCGTAGACAGGCCTGCAAACCGCAAGTTTCTGGGCTTCACCGTCAGCAAACGGGGTGCCAGGATCAAGGTGGCCGACAAGGCCATCGACAAACTCAAGGACACCATCAGAGAGCTGACCCGTCGCACACGAGGTCACCGTTTGGTTGACATCGTGCATGAGTTAAAGACTGCCCTCACGGGGTGGAAAGCCTACTTCGGAATAGCCGAAGTGTTGAGTCCTCTGCGCGAAATCGACAAATGGGTGCGACGGCGGTTACGATGCTACGCATGGAAACAATGGGGCAGCGCGGGATACCGCGAGTTAAGGAAACGCGGGTCACTGTGCGCGAGGCTTGGAACACAAGCAAAAGCGCGCATGGGCCATGGCGCCTGAGCAAAACGCCAGCACTGAGTCTGGCACTGCCCGCAAAGTTGTTTCGTCAAATGGGGTTGCCCGAACTGGCACCGGCCAAGGCAACATGAGATCAACGACGTGTCAAGGAACCGCCGGATACGTGACCCGTATGTCCGGTGGTGTGGGAGGGAGGGGCCGTGAGGCTTCTTCCTATCCCGATTAGCCGACAAGAAAGCGGGCGGCCGTTGACTTGCTGCATACTTCGGGAATTGCGGCGCAAAAGGAGCGAAAACATGGGAAGCGTGAAGTCAATTGAGAGTGCTGTGGAATCGTTACCCCCTGTGGAGTTGGCTGAATTCAGGCGGTGGTTCGCTGAATTTGATGGCAACGCGTGGGATAGACAAATCGAGCAGGATGCAGCCTCTGGCAAGCTCGACCAGTTGGCGGCCGAGGCGCTCGCCGACTATTCAGCAGGTTCGGCGAGGCAACTTTGAGTTTGACGCACACCGCATCAAAGCGGTTTTGGCAGTGCCTCGACGCATTGCCCGCCGAAATTCAGGCCGTAGCGCACCGAAATTTCGCGCAGATCAAGGCCGATCCAAGTCATCCGTCGTTGCATTTGAAGACTGTTGCAAATGGTCGATTTCATAGCGTCCGAGTCGGTCTCTACTACCGCGCGCTTGGCCTCCCCGTGCCAGGCGGCGTACATTGGTTTTGGGTCGGCACTCATGGCGAATATGACAAGCTCATCGGCTAACGGGTTGCTCGTCACGGACCCACAACTGCAGGAGGCGGCTTCGCCGCATGAGTTGCGGTCCGGTTGCCTTCGACGTTAGCCCGCCAGAAGATAAGTTGGGTACAGTACTGGTATGGCACCTACCATTGTTCGTGACGGACAATTTCGTCTTTTCTTTTTTTCACGTGAGGAGACACGCATTCATGTGCATGTCGCGCACGCGGACGGCGAAGCGAAGTTCTGGCTTACGCCACAGGTGGTTCTTGCCAACCATACTGGTCTTTCTGCTACGCAACTTCGGCAAGCGCAAGCAGTTGTTACCGCCCACTTGAAGGAGATCCAAGATGCCTGGAACCACCACTTTGGCGGTTGAAGTGACCCATGTTTCTAAGCATGGTTTTTGGCTTCTACTTGCAGACGAGGAACTGCTCGTGCCTTTTGATCAATTCCCATGGTTTCGAAAGGGGACGATCGAGCAAATTTCGGAAGTTCAGTGGCCGACCCCTGACCATCTCTATTGGCCGAGGTTGGACGTCGATTTATCAGTGCAGTCCATTCGGAATCCATCGGCATTTCCGCTTGTTTCAGGCGAAGCGGGCTAACAGGTTGCTCGTCGCGGACGCGCAGCAGCTGGGTGCCGCTGAGCGGCGAGTCCAATCGCACAAAACACGGCATCGATTTTGTCGAAGCGCAGGGTCTCTGGAGCGACCCGATGTTGCTGGAGATTCCGGCAAAAACGGATGATGAGCCGCGGTATCTGGTGATTGGGTTAATTGATGGGAAGCATTGGTCGGCCGTCATTACCTACCGAGGGGGCAATGTCCGATTGATATCCGTGCGACGCGCACGCGCAGAAGAGGTGGCACTTTATGAAAGCTAAAAAGTTCGAGCAACAGTTTGATGAGGGTGTCGACATCACGGCTTCTTTGGACTTGTCCAAAGCCAAGCGCGTGCTGCAAGAGCAGAAGCGGGTGAATGTCGATTTTCCAACGTGGATGATTGACTCGCTAGATCGCGAAGCTAGCAAACTGGGGGTTACAAGGCAGTCTGTCATCAAGGTTTGGCTGGCCGAACGTCTTGAGTCGACGGCTTCGTCCAACTTGCCGTTCCAACGGACGCGCGCAGGCACCGCGCACCGCTGAACTCTACGTTGGCGGCGGTCAACGTAGCGGATGTTTTTCGTTGCCTTACCGACCGTCATTGTGGTGCCAACCGGGCAAGTGGCTGGTTTTTCCTAGTCGTCGTGGGCTTGCTCTATTCCGCCTTTGAAATTATCTCTTGGGGTGACCGTTTGCTATGCATCAGGCGGCATCCCCACTGAAACGGCCAAGAATGAAAACCTCGCCGCCGATCTCGCAAAGCGCTTGACTCAAAAATTTGGCGCCAAGCAAGTGTTTGCATCGCCGATGTCACGTGCATGGTCTGAGCGCTGCAAACGTGGCGCTGCTTACATCCGCGCCAACAAGGTTGCCACCTCTGCCGACGACCGCACCCCCAGCTTGGCAAACACCCGTGCGCGGTGCACTTCCACCGTGCGCACGGACACACACAACTCGTCGGCAATCACCTTGTTGAGTTTGCCAGCCGCTACCAGGTGCATGACGGCTAGTTCTCGCTCGGTCAGGCTATGCAGGCGTGCGCTGGTGTCGCCTTGCGTGCTGCGTTGCTGGTGGTGGGCGGCTTCCAGTGCCAGTGCGCGCTGCACACGCTGCACCAGGGCGTCGCCGCTGAAGGGTTTTTCGATGAAGTCAAAGGCGCCTTTTTGCAGTGCGTCCACGGCCATGGCAATGTCACCGTGGCCAGACAAAAACAGCACCGGCAATGCCACTTTGCGAGCGCGCAGCGCATCGTGCACCTGCAGGCCCGACAGCGGCTCCATGCGCACATCCAGCACGATGCAGCCGCGCAGGGGCGCCGCGTCCAGGCGCTCCAGCAACTCGGGTCCGCTGGCGTAGGCGTGCACGGGTAGGCCGTGGGATCGCATTAAAAATGCCAGTGCGTCGCGCACCGGGGCTTCGTCATCGACCAGGTGCACGGAGGGCTCGGTTTCGGGTGCAGTTTGGGTGGTGCTCATATGGTGGTCATGGGGCGGGTTGCGGCGGGTCCACGGGCAGGGTAAATGACAGGCGGGCGCCGCCCAGGTCACTGTTTCCGGCCTCCAGTGTGCCGTGGTGCGCCTCGATCACGGAGCGGCAAATGGCCAGGCCCATGCCCATGCCGTCGGCTTTGGTGGAGTGAAACGGCGCGGTTAATTCTTCCACGCTGCGCCCGCCCAGGCCGCAACCGTTGTCGTCCACCGCTACGCGTACACCCTGCGTCCCGGCTTGGCTGACGGTGATGCGGATGGTGGGCGCGCTGGAGGCGGCCAAGGCGCTGGATGGGGTGTCCCCCAAGGCGTCTGCGGCATTGCGTACCAGGTTGATGAGCACTTGCTCCACCAAAATCGGATCAGCCAGCACATTGGGTAGGGTGTCGGCAAAATCGGTGACTACACGGATGTGGCGGCGTGCCAAATCGCGCTGCAGCAAGCCCAGTGCGCGCAAGACAATGCCATTGAGTTGGCACGCCTCACGCTGGGGCGTGCGGCGTGTCAAAAAGCCGCGTATGCGTTGCACGATGTGACCGGCCTCCGCCACCTGCTCGCCCATGCGCCGCACGGCGTCCAGCACCACGGCATCGGCAAAGCCACTGCGCTCCAGCGAGCGCAGCACACCGGCGTTGTAACCGGCCACGGCAGCCAAGGGCTGGTTGAGCTGGTGGGCCAGGGCCGAGGCCACCTCGCCCAGCGTGGTCAGGCGGGCATGGTTGCCCAGGGTTTCGAGCTGGCGGCGTTCGCGTTCTTCCGAGCGTTTGCGCTCGGTGATGTCCACGATGGAGCCCATCCAGCCAATATGTTGCCCGGCGGCGTCGATGAGCGGGGCTTCAAACACCATCACATCCAGGGTGGTGCCATTGCTGTGGCGCCAGCGCGCCTCGTAGCCTTCGCGCGGGGCTTCGCCAGCCAGGGTGCGCAGGTGGCGTTGCATGTGGTCTTCCAGGGTGTCGGGCAACCAGTAGGGCATGGGCGGCAACTGGCCCAAAAGTTGCGCAGGCGGCAGGCCTACCAGGTCACAAAAGGCACGGTTGACGTGCACCAGCCGCCCTTCGGTGTCGCGCCCACGCAAGCCTACGGTGAGGGAATTTTCGATTGCACGTCGCCATGCGGCTTCGGTGCGCCAGCGGTCTTCGGCGCTGGCCACCTCGCGCATTTGGCGGCGCAGGGCCCAGGACGTGGCCGCGCTGAGCAGCAAGAAGGCCGCCATCAGCGCCATGGGCAGGGTGCGCCACCAGGGTTTGCGCACCTCGCGCGTGGTCAGTTCCAAAAAGGCGTTGCCCATGCGGGGCTCCAGGCTCACGCGGTAGCTCTGTCGCCCCCGGCGGGGTAGCGGGTCGCCGGTGGAGGCGATGCGTTGATCGTCTTCGTCCACCAGGCGCACATCGTATTTGCGCGATAGCCACCAGGGCACCGTCTGGCGCAGCAGGGCGGTGGGTGCGAAGCGGGCAATCAGGCGCCCGCCGCCCGCCGTGGGCGTGGACAGGTGGGCAGATACATTGCCATCGTCTACGCCGCTGCCCGGTGCCAGCGTGGGCGGCTGCGGTGATTGAGGTGGCACATGGGCCCGCAAACGGTTGTCGGGGTCGATCACGGTGACGCTGATCCACATCCGGCGCAAGCCTTCCACCACCGCCGGTTCGCGCAGCAGGGTTGCGTCGTCTAGCCGTAAGGGCAAGCGCTGGGCCAACGCGGTCAGCGCCGCTTCTTCACCGGCCAGCCAGTCGCTGATGCGGTTTTCCAGCGTCAGCACATCGGCAATCAGGGTGCGGCGTTCTTCCTCGTGCTCCTGCTCGTCGGACCACTGCAACCAAGCGCCCACGGTGGTAGCAAAGGTCAGTGCCAGCACAAACGGCCAGGCCCAGATGCCACGGTGGCGAACGGGCGGGGTTGCTGGGGCGGGTGATGGCAGGATGGGGTCTGGCATGGGGACAGTCTAGGCGCACTGGGCATGTGCCGAAATGTGGAAAACCACAACTAGCGCAGCGGGCACTGCGTTTCCATAATCGGCCCACATTTCAATCGATAGGAGACACACCATGAACCAGCGCCACTTTTTGCGCAGCCTGCTGGCTGTAGCCGCCACTGCCGTGTTTGCCGTGCCGGTGTGGGCCCAGGCCCCCATCGTCATCAAATTCAGCCACGTGGTGGCCAATGACACGCCCAAGGGCCACGCGGCGGAGTACTTCAAGAAGAAGGCCGAGGAGTTGACCAAAGGCCGGGTCAAAGTGGAGGTGTACGCCAACAGCACGCTGTACAAAGACAAGGAAGAAATGGAAGCCCTGCAAATTGGCGCCGTGCAGATGCTGGCACCTTCGCTGGCCAAGTTTGGGCCGCTGGGGGTGAAGGAATTCGAGGCGTTCGATTTGCCTTACATATTTGACAACTATGACGAGTTGCACAAGGTCACCCAGGGCCCGGTGGGCCGCATGCTGCTGGACAAGCTCGACTCCAAAGGGGTCAAAGGATTGGCCTACTGGGACAACGGGTTCAAGTCGTTCTCGGCCAACAAGCCGCTGAAAACACCGGCGGACTTCAAGGGTATGAAGATGCGTATTCAGTCCTCCAAGGTGCTGGAGTCACAAATGCGCGCCCTGGGCAGTTTGCCGCAGGTGCTGGCCTTCTCCGAGGTGTACCAGGCCCTGCAGACCGGTGTGGTGGATGGCACGGAGAACCCCATCTCCAACCTGTACACGCAGAAGATGCACGAGGTGCAAAAGCACCTGACCTTGTCGGAGCACGGCTACCTGGGGTATGCGGTGATTACCAATAAAAAATTCTGGGATGCGCTGCCTGCCGACATCCGCAAGCAGTTGGACGATGCCATGGACCAGTCCACGCGCTACGCCAATCAGATCGCCAAGATGGAAAACGACAAGGCCCTCGAAGCTGTAAAAGCCTCTGGCAAAACACAGGTCTACACCCCCACCGCCGCAGAGCGACTGGAGTTGAAGAAGGCAGTGCTGAAAACCCATACCGATATGGAGTCGCGTATTGGCAAAGACCTGATCCAGAACATCTACAAAGAAACCGGGTTTAACCCCGCCAAGCTGTAAGCGAGCAGCAGCATGAAAGTCCTGGATCACCTGGAGGAGTGGCTGATCTCCTTTCTAATGGCGGCGGCCACCCTGGTCATTTTTGCCTCGGTGGTGCACCGCTACGCGTCGGGCTATTCCATTCCGGTGGTGCAGGATTGGCTGCTGGGCCTCAACATGGGCTGGGCGCAGGAGCTGTGCATCATCATGTTTGTGTGGATGGCCAAGTTTGGCGCCGCCTACGGCGTGCGCACCGGCATCCACGTGGGGGTGGACGTGCTGATCAACCGCCTGTCCGACAGCCACCGCGCCAAGTTTGTGATTCTGGGCCTGCTGGCGGGAGCCTTGTTCACCGGCATCATCGGTACGCTGGGGGTGCGTTTTGTATGGGAAAACGGCATGCACTACTTTGTGGCGAATGCCATGGGTGCGGTGCCCGCCGATTTGCCCGAAGGCCCCACCACGCCGGATCTGGAATGGCCCACCTGGATCATCTATTCCGTCATTCCGCTGGGTTCGTACCTGATGTGTTTTCGCTTTTTACAGGTCACGGTCAACTTTGTGCACACCGGTGAATTGCCCCGCCACGACCATGGCCATGTGGATGGTCTGGACGATGAAGAGGGTGTGGCCGTGGGCCGGGAAGACGGCATCTACCGCATGGACGACAACCTGCACCCCCGCAAGCAGAACAAGGGAGACCGCACATGAACGCCCTGATTATTCTGGGCCTGCTGGTGGTGCTGATGCTCACCGGCATGCCCATCTCCATATCCCTGGGCCTCACCGTTCTGTCGTTTCTGTTCTTCCTGACCGAGGTGCCCATTGAATCGGTGGCGCTCAAGCTGTTTACCGGCATTGAGAAGTTCGAGATCATGGCGATTCCGTTCTTCATACTGGCGGGCAACTTTTTGACCCACGGCGGGGTAGCGCGGCGCATGATTGCGTTTGCTACCGCCATGGTGGGGCACTGGCATGGTGGTTTGGGCCTGGGTGGTGTGCTGGCCTGTGCCTTGTTTGCGGCGGTGTCGGGCTCCAGCCCGGCCACGGTGGTGGCGATTGGCTCCATCTTGATGCCGGCCATGGTGAAGGCGGGCTTCCCCAAAGGTTTTGGTGCCGGGGTCATTACCACCTCGGGTGCCTTGGGTATTTTGATCCCGCCGTCCATCGTGATGGTGATGTATTCGGTCTCCACCAACACCTCCGTGGGGGCGCTGTTTATGGCCGGTGTGGTGCCGGGCATGGTGCTGGCCTTTTTGCTGGGTCTGACCACCTGGTACCGTGCCAAAAAGAACAACTACCCCTGCCAGCCCAAGGCCACATGGGGCGCGCGCTGGGTGTCGTTTCGCAAAGCCATCTGGGGCCTGATGCTGATTGTGGTGGTGATGGGCGGCATTTACTCCGGCCTGTTCACGCCCACCGAGGCAGCGGCCATGAGTGCGGTGTATGCCTTTGTGGTGGCGGTGTTTGTGTACAAGGACATGGGCCTCAAGGATGTGCCGCGCGTGCTGCTCTCCAGCGCCAACATGAGCGCCATGCTGCTGTACATCATCACCAACGCGGTGCTGTTCTCGTTCTTACTCACGCACGAAAACATTCCCCAGCAGATGGCCGACAAGATGATCGGCACGGGCATCGGCGTGATCGGCTTCTTGCTGATCTCCAACGTGCTGCTGCTGATTGCGGGCAACTTCATGGAGCCGTCCAGCATTGTGCTCATCCTGGCGCCCATCCTGTTTCCCATCGCCATGAAGCTGGGCATCGACCCGGTGCACTTTGGCATCATCATGGTGGTGAACATGGAGGTGGGCATGTGCCACCCGCCGGTGGGCTTGAACCTGTACGTGGCCTCGGGCATTACCAAGATGGGCATCACCGAGCTGACCATTGCCGTATGGCCCTGGTTGCTGACCATGCTGGGCTTTTTGGTGGCCGTGACTTACTGGCCCACGATGAGTCTGGCACTGCCCCGCGCCTTGGGAATGGTGGCTGGCTAGAAATGCCCGCATCGCCACGCCGCCTGGAGGGAGGCGTGGCGCTATAGTGGCCGCATGTCCGCAACCCGCCACCACCAGCGCGCAGACCTCGTTCGCATTGCCGTTCAGGCAATGGCGCAGCGGGGTTTGGAGCCCGAATTTTCGCCGCTGGTCGCCCGCCAGTTGAAGTCCCTCAACGCCGCTGTGCACGCAGTAACGCCCGGGGTGCAAGACCTGCGGCAGTTGTTGTGGTGTTCCATCGACAACGACGATTCACGCGACCTGGACCAGCTCACCGCCTGCGAAGTGCTGCACCAGGGTGCGGTGCGCCTGTGGGTCGCCATTGCGGATGTGGACGCACTGGTGGAAAAAGACTCACCGATCGATGTGCATGCGTACACCAACACCACCTCGGTCTACACCTCGGCTCGCATATTTCCCATGTTGCCCGAGCCCTTGTCCACCGATCTGAGTTCGCTCAATCCCGATGTCGACCGGCTGGCCGTGGTGACCGAAATGGTCTTTAATGCCGACGGCACGCTGGCGGGCTCCACCGTATACCGGGCTCTGGTGCGCAACCAGGCCCAGCTGGCGTATGACGCCGTCAGTGCCTGGCTGGATGGCAAAGCAGCGTTGCCCGCGGCCGCTGTGGCCGTGCCGGGCATGGACGCGCAGTTGCGCACGCAAGATGCCGTGGCCCAGCAACTGCGGGCGCGGCGGCATGCCGAGGGCGCGCTGGAGTTTGAAACCTTTCAGCCGCGTGCCGTGTTCGATGGTGACCAAGTGGTCGACATCCGCCAGCAGGAGCACAACCGTGCGCGCCAGTTGATTGAAGAAGTCATGATCGCCACCAACGGGTGCACGGCGCGTTATCTGGCGGCCCAGGGTGGCCTGTCCTTGCGCCGCGTGGTGCGTTCGCCGGAGCGCTGGTTGCGCATCGTGGGGGTGGCCAAGGAGTATGGCGAGGTGTTGCCACCCGAGCCCGACCCCAAGGCGCTGGAGGCTTTTCTGGCCAAACGCCGCAAGGCAGATCCCTTGCGTTTTCCCGATGTGTCGCTGGTGATTGTCAAACTCATGGGCCGCGGTGAATACGTGGTGGAAGCCGCGGGCGCCTTGCCCATCGGCCACTTTGGCCTGGCGGTGCAGGACTACACCCACTCCACCGCACCCAACCGGCGCTTTCCCGACCTGATTACCTTGCGATTGCTGAAAGCGGCTTTGGCGGGCCAACCTGCGCCCTACTCGGCGGCGGAGCTGGATGCGCTGGCACGCCATTGCACGCGACAGGAAGACGCCGCGCAAAAGGTGGAGCGGCAGATGCGCAAGTCCGAGGCGGCCTTGCTGCTGGAGTCGCATGTGGGCCAGTACTTTGATGCCTTCGTGACGGGCGTTGGCACCGATGGCGTGTGGGTGCGCGTGTTTGCGCCGCCTGCCGAGGGTAAATTGGTGCAGGGCAATGAGAGTTTGCGTGTGGGCGAGATGGTGCGCGTCAAGTTGGTGGCCACCAGCGTGGAGCATGGTTTTATTGACTTCGCGCTGCAGGCGCGTGCGCGCCACGGTTGAGCCGTTTTTCCGGCTGAAGTGGAGTCATTCACCGTCGTTGCCCTGCTATTTTCAACAAACGCGGTGCAAGGCCTCTGGGTTGGCTCAGAAAGCCAACAAGTTGGCACTGTAGGTCAGCCGCGAACCGGCATATGCCCCTTACGATACAGGCACTGCATTCGAAAGTGCTTGAACGAAACGGTGAAAGGTTTTACCCTGACCCCGCTCGAATTTTCGGGTTCGGTATTTTTACTTCTGCTTGACAGCAACTACTTTAACTAAACAAAGGATTATTCCGATGAAACGCCTTCTCATTGTTGCAGCTGCTGCTGCCCTGGCTTCCGCAAGTGCTTTCGCTGCCACCCCCGTTGGTCTGTGGAAAACCATTGACGACAACACCGGTAAAGTTCGTTCCCTCGTTCGTATCACCAACGTGAACGGTGAGTACAAGGGCACAATCGAAAAATTGTTCCGTACACCTGACCAAGACCAGAACCCCAAGTGCGACAAGTGCGAAGGTGATCTGAAGGGCAAGCCCGTCATCGGCATGACCATTTTGTCCGGCCTGCGCCAAGAGAGCGAAGAAGAGTACGAAAACGGCAAGATCGTTGACCCAGAAAACGGCAAAACCTACAGCAGCAAGCTGACCCTCGACGAAAGCGGCAAGAAGCTGGAAATGCGCGGCTTCATCGGCGTGTCCCTGGTTGGCCGTAGCCAAACTTGGGTTCGTGCAGATTAATTCGAATCTGAAGAAAAATAAGGCAATCTAAGTCAAGCACTTACTGTCGCCTGTGGCCCGGGCTGTGGGCGACAGCTTTTTTAGATTGCCAATCAGATAACCGGTTTACCACGCGCTTGGTATCCGGTTGCCTTTTGGTTGCTCCCGGTCTCTCTCTCTCTCTCTCTCTCTTCCCTCCCCCCAGTTTTAGCTTTCGCTGTGCTACTTGGCCAGTGCCCTGAGTGCCAGCTTGATTCCTTCACTCACCCCCACGTCTTTCGGCAGTGCTTTGAGCGCCAACGCCGCTTCCTTGTCGCTGTAGCCCAGCGCCAGCAGCGCCTGCAAAATGTCGGCCTGTGCATCGTCCACCACCGTACTTGCAGCGCCCAAATCGGGGCCCAGCTTTCCTTTAAGTTCCAGTAGCAGCCGATCGGCCGTTTTTTTGCCGATGCCGGGAATTTTGACCAAGCGGCCCGCTTCTTGCTGAGTGACCGCATGGGACAATTCACCCACACTCAGACCCGACAGTATTGCCAGTGCCGTGCGTGGGCCCACTCCGGAAATTTTGATCAACTCGCGAAACGTCTCGCGTTCGGTTGCAGTGGCAAAACCGTACAAGATTTGTGCATCTTCGCGCACCACAAAGTGGGTCAGCAAAGCCACCTTTTCACCGCTGGCGGGCAGGTTGTAAAAGGTGCTCATGGGTACCTGCACCTCGTAACCCACGCCGCCGCAGTCGATTACCACCTGGGGTGGATTCTTGTCGCTCAACGTACCGGTTAGTTTGCCTATCATGGAGTGCCTTTGGGTGAATCGCGGTTTGTTGCCTATCATGGAGGTCTTCACCGGCCATTGCGGGATTATCAGCTTGATTCTCAGACACATCTTTTCACCGCTCAATAACACCCGCCTGTCCCACCTGTGCGGCCCCACCGATGCGCATTTGCGGGCCATTGAGCTTGCGCTGGATGTGCACATTGCGCACCGCCACGAGCAATTCAAGGTTGAGGGCCCCAAGGCCAAGGCGCAGCGTGCAATGGACATGCTGCAGGCGCTGTACGAAATGGCGGCGCGCTCCATACCAGTGGAAACCGTGCAGCTCATGTTGTCGGGCGATGGTGCAGGCATGGATTCGGACGGGCCCTGCCTGGCCACCCGCCGCGCCGACCTCAAACCCCGCAGCAAAAACCAGGCGGTGTACCTGGACAATATTGCCGAGTACGACATTACCTTTGGCATTGGCCCGGCGGGTACCGGCAAAACCTATCTGGCGGTGGCCGCGGCAGTGGACGCCTTGCAGCGCAACGCGGTGCAGCGCATCATTTTGACCCGCCCTGCGGTAGAAGCCGGTGAACGTTTGGGCTTTTTGCCGGGTGACCTGAACCAAAAAGTAGACCCCTATTTGCGCCCCCTGTATGACGCGCTGTACGACCTGATGGGTTTTGAGCAGGTGCACAAGGCCTTTGAGCGACAGGCGTTGGAGATTGCCCCATTGGGCTTCATGCGCGGGCGCACGCTGAACAATGCCTTTGTGATTCTGGACGAGGCGCAAAACACCACACCCGAGCAGATGAAGATGTTTCTGACGCGCATCGGCTTTGGCACCAAGGCGGTGATTACCGGTGACCTGACCCAGATCGACCTGCCCAAGACCCAGCTCAGTGGTTTGGTGGATGCCGAACGGGTGCTGCGCCGGGTGAGTGGTATTGCCATCACCCGCTTGACCAGTGCCGATATCGTGCGCCACCCCCTGGTGGCCCGGGTGGTGGACGCCTACGATGCGGCGCGGCTGGACGAACTCCCTGCCATTGCCATCCCCGAGGTGGATGCCGAATTGCCCCGCGTTGGTTTGCCCAAGACCCGCACACCCGGTGCCCGGGCCATCAAACCCGTCACCCTTTAAGTGACACCCACCCACGGAACGCCCCATGCTGCCTGCGCTGTCTTTATCCCTGCAATTTGGCACACTGGCCGATGCGACCGTACACCGCGCCGCCCTGTCGCGCCACGCCGTTGCCCGCTGGATACGCCACGCCTTGGCGTGTGATGGCGAAATCACGGTGCGCATTGTCGACCGTGAGGAAGGGCAATGCCTGAACCGCGACTACCGCAAAAAAGACTACGCCACCAACGTACTGACTTTTGACTACACCCATGAGCCGGTCGTCACCGCCGACCTGGTGTTGTGCGCGCCAGTGGTGGCCCAGGAAGCGAAAGAACAGCGAAAGACGTTGGCAGCCCACTACGCCCATCTGATTGTGCATGGCACCCTGCATGCCCAGGGCTGGGACCACGAAACCTCCGACGCTGACGCGCGGGCCATGGAAGCCCGCGAGGTTGAAATCCTCGCCGGCCTGGGGCTGCCCAATCCCTATTAGCCTTTGTTGTGCAACACGGTGTCTTCCAGCTCGGAAAACGCCACGCCAATATAGTGGGCCAACTGGTCCAGGTGCGGCAATTCGTCGGTGGCGATCATGCCAAAGTACAGCTCACCCGCGTAGCTGAACAGCGTGATGTTGAGCAGGTTGCTTGGGGGCAAGGTGCTGATGGGGTGCATCTCTTCCAGGCAGGCACCTTTGATGTACAGATGGTCTTTGGGCCCCGGCACATTGGAGACCAGGGTGTTGCCCATCGGGGGCATGTGGTTGCTCAGGCGCAGCGTTTCGGCAATTTGCGCCACCAGATTGGTGATCAGTGTGTAGGACTCAATGGCCTCCGGTGCCACGCTGTCGACCATGGTGCGCACGTTGCGCAGTGAATAACCGATGTTGCGCAGGCGCACATACGGATCGTCTGTGGGGGCGGACAGTTCCACCTGAATAATGCCAATCTTGTTGCCCAAGCTGTTTTCGCCCGACTTGCGCAAATTAACCGGCATCTGGATGGTGATGGGGCGGTTCAGCTCGATACCCAAGTCATTGAGGTAACTGCGCAGCGCACCGTCCAGACAGGTCAGTGCCACGTGGTTGAGTGTGGAGCGGGTGCGGGTGCGAATTTTGTTGACGCGCTCCATCGACACTGCAGCGGTAGCAAACTGGCGCCCTGCCGTCACCTGGCCCGTCAAGGGGGTTTTGGCGCTGGAGACAAACGGTAGCGCGATGGCATTTTTGGTGAGTTTGATGCTTTCCAGAAACAGCATGGTGGCCAAACGGCCCACACCAAAAAAGCGGCGGCTGCCACCCACCACGTCTTTCCAGATGGCGGCCAGCAATTCCTGATTGAGCTGGGCACGCTTGCGTTCGCGCCGCGTGCGCGAGAGTGTCCAGATCGGCAGCAACTCCAGGTCGTCCGCGCTGGCAGAAAAACTGTCGGTCATCCAGCTGCTCATCGTCACGCCGTCGGCGTAGGCGTGGTGCATTTTGTAGTACATGGCAAAACGGCCGTCGGCCAGGCCGTCAATGACGTGCATTTCCCACAGTGGGCGGCTTCGGTCCAGCATGGGGGTGTGCAATTCGGAGACAAGCTCATACAAACCCTGGCGGTCGTTTTTGTTTTTGTCCAGGGTGTGGAAGAAGATGTGCTTGGACACATCGACCGTCACCGTCTTCCAGCGCGGGTAGGCGGTGAGCGAGAGGTGGATGCACTTGTTGAACGGTGCCTTGACGTCGGTGAAGCCAAGGTATTCCTGGTACAGACTTTTGGCATACCCGGGCGACGATCTGGCCGGGCGTTTGCAGATGAGGAGTCCGCCTACATGCTTGGGACTGGCTTCGGTTTCGGCAACAAAAAAACCGAAGTCGAGTAAGGACAACTTGCTCATGGAGGGTAGCTTTCGTGTAGGGTGAGTGGGGCACTGTAAAGGGGCTGTGGCCAATGGTCAATTGGGCATAAACCGCAATGTCAGTGCCTGCAGTAAGGGGGTAGTTGGGGCCCCGCGGCTTGCGCTGGGCTGCGGCAATTATGCCCGTACGCCATGACACAACAGCCGGTTTACCGGTTGTTTTCTTGCCAATAGACACGCGTCCGTGGTATACGATAAGCTTGCTCACCAGCTGTGAAATGGGTATCTGACCGCCATGACGATTGCCTTGTCTGCACCTCTGAAATTTTTGATCGTTGACGACAGTCGCGCGATTCAGGCCATCATCCGGCGCGCGGTCATTCAATGCGGCTATGAGCCCCTAGAGATCAAAACGGCACTGGACGGCGAACAGGCGCTCGACATCATCGAAAAATTTGTGCCCGACCTCATCATCACCGACTGGCACATGCCCAAGGTGTCGGGGTTGGAGTTGGTGCAGGCCCTGCGCCAACTGGGGCACAGCAAAGTGCGTGTAGGGTTTGTCACCACCGAAAAAAACCCCGCCCTGCTCGATCAGGCCATCAGCAATGGCGCCCTGTTTATTTTGCACAAGCCGTTTGACGACAAGGAACTGGCAGAGGTGGTGATGGCCTCGGTCAAGGACCTGGCCAAGCCGGTGCATCCGCCAGTCGCCGCAGACCCCGCGCCAGCACCGGCCATACCCGAGCCGACCCCATTACCCGAAGCCCCTGCAGCCGTGCAGGCGCCAGCCGAACCCGCGCCACCCCCTGTACCCGCCAAGGTCGAGACCGGGCCGGTTTGGGAAGCCGCCCTGCACCACCAATTGCAGGGGCTGTTGGGCAACTTGCCGTTTCGCCTGGTTGTCGGCGACAAACTGACCCAGGACCGACTGACAGCCAACAACCTGCTCGGCTTGTATGGCTGTTCGGCCGTCAAGGGCGCCTATGCGGTGGCCGTGCTTGATGCCAGCGCCGTGTGCATGGTGGGTGGCGGTGCGGCACGCAAAGGCCCGCCTGAAGTGCGTGCAGCCATGGATGCCGGTCAACCTTCGGGTGCCATGCTGGAGCACGCCACCGCGTTTTTGCACGCCATTGCACGCAGCCTGACCGAAACCTCCGGCCACGCCGGTGCCACCGTGTCGCTGGTGCGCTCCAGCATGGTCAAGAGCAATTTTGCCAAGCTCATGGAAATTTTGACCCAAACCGACCGGCGCTCGGACTATCGGGTGGTCATTCCCGGCTACGGCGAAGGGCGTATGGCCTTTTTCCTGGTGACCACATGACCCTGCTCAATGCTGCTTTTGCGTTTGTGTTCTTTTGCAACCTGCTGTTCATGGTGGGTGTTGCCTACGCCTTGATGCGCATCCTGGATGCCACCGAGCGCAGCCAGATCAGTCTGCAAAATGCGGCCAGCCAGGTCATTGAGGCCGGCAGCCACATCAAGGTGGTGGTGCGGCGCGCTTTTTCGGAGATGGAGCGCACCAACGACATTCTCGATTCACGCGAAAGCTCGGCCGGGCGCGCCGTGACCGAGTTATCGTTTCAGCTCAAAACCCTGATTGACCGTCTCAAACCCGTGTTGGCCAAAACAGCGGCCGAAAAGTCAGAAACCGGGCCGGGTACAGACGACAAAGAAGGTGCCGCACTGTATGCACCCAATCCGGAAGAGCAGCGCGCCAAATTGCACGCGGAGCTGGAAGCCGCCCTGAGCAAAAACCACCAGCTGCAAGACGAAATTGACCAGACGCGTTACCGCCTGAACGACGCCGCGCACGTCATCAAAGACCTGCGTGAAGAAATCAAGGAGGTCAAAGGTGTCAAGCAAAGTATTCTTGACGACCTTTTGCAGCGCACCCAGGAGTTGGAAGAGCAGCTTGAAAAAGCCCGCGAACGCACCAAGGCGGCGGAGCGCCACGCCGAAGAAAATGCCTTCCAGCTTGATGAAATTCGGGCCCAGATTGCCTCGCAAAAATTCTCGGACGGTGTGGACCAGTCGGGTTTGATCCAGGGCCAGCAAGACCAGATCGACGTGCTGGCGGCGCGCGAGAAAGCGCTTATGGCCCGTATCGACCAGCTTGAGCAGGCCTACCAGCGCAACCAGACTGAGAAAAATTTCATCGAAGACCGGTTCCTCAAGCTCGACGCGGGTGACAGCACACCACAGGCACCACTCCCCGCCACCCCGTCGGGTGGCGAGGCTGCTGCAGAGCCCGCACCGGGCTAAAGAGGGGTAGGCATGCGCATCCCTATTTGCCGCCGGTTTTTGGGGGCGTCCGTGTTGGCCCTGGTGCCTGCCATCGGCGGTGCACAGCCCCTTGCCACAACGCCGCCCCCTGCAGGGGCCAAGGCCGCCGCCCCCAAAGTTCCTGCGGCCACCCGCCCGCCCAAGCCCGAATCCGCGGCTCGCGACCTGGTGGTGGAACTGCGCGAACGCGCCGCACCGCAACAAGGCGCAGGCGAAGCCAGTGCCCCCGCTGCTTACGTGGTCAGTACCCTGCCCGCTGACGGTGGGGTGCCGGTCCAGCAGGTGCGTGTGCAAAGTGGCGAAAAAGCTGTGCTGCGCCTGGTGCACAGCACCCCCATGCAGTGGATGCTGTCCGGACAGCAGGCGACCAACAACCTTGCTGTGGGCGGCGCGACGGCCGCGCAAAACAGTGCTGGCATCACCCAGGCTATCACCACGGTGGAGGCCGGGCACACGCTGGTGGTGACCCCGCACTGGGCCGGTACTGGGCGGCCCGTGCGGGTAGACGTGCAATGGCAGTCCGACACCGTAGCCGAACGCACCGGCGCCGAACTGCCGGCCACCACGCGCCGCCAGTTCAGCACCACTGTGCGTATGCCATTGCAACAATGGGTGACGATTGCCACACAGGGTGCCACCCCCAGCGCCGGCAGTTACAGCAGTGCCGGCGCCATGGAGCCCCTGCGCGCCTTGCAATTGCGCGTGTCCCTGCCGTGAAACTGCAGTCCTTGCCCCTGTTTCCGCTGGGTGCCGTGCTCTACCCCGGTGGCACCTTGGCACTGCAGGTGTTTGAAGTGCGCTACCTGGACATGGTTACCCGCTGCCAAAAAACCGGCGCCCCGTTTGGCGTGGTGTTGCTCACCGAAGGCCGCGAAGTGCGCCAGCCCGGCACCGGTGCAGCGGGCTCGCCTCCTTTTGCCCCCCAAAGTTTTGCGCGTGTGGGCACCCTGGCCCGTTTGCACGCGCTCACCACACCGCAGCCGGGCCTGATGCGCATCCAATGCGAAGGGCTGCAGCGCTTTCAGATTGAGCGGCAGGAAACCCTGAAACACGGCTTGTGGATTGCCGACGTGACTTTGTTGGCCGACGACCTGCATGTGCCCATCCCCCACGATTTACGTGGCACCGCCACCGCCCTGCGCACCGTGCTGGAGCGCCTGCAGGCCGGCCAAGATGCCGCGGAAAAAGCCCCCGCACAATCCCCCTTTCAGTTGGACGACTGTGCCTGGGTGTCTAACCGTTGGTGCGAGCTACTACCCATTCCGCTGGACCTGAAGCAACGCCTGCTGGCGCTGGACAACCCCTTGGTGCGGCTGGAGTTGGTGAACGACATTCTGGAGCGCACCGGCATCGCGTCCTGATGTGCGCTGTGGCTTGCATGGTTGTGGGTCAAATAGGGCGTTTGCGCACGGCTGGTGTGCGTAAGTAGCTATGGAAAATATAGTGCTTGTGACCTGCTACATCGCGGTTTGCCGCTTGCCCCATCGCACCACTTACGCCCGCATCAGCGCCTCAATCGCGTCCGCATCCACCGGCACGCCGCGCGAAATCAAATCGCAACCCTGGTCGGTGACCACGGCGTCGTCTTCAATACGAATGCCGATGCCGTGAAACTGCTCGGGCACACCCTCGGCTGCACGCACATAGATGCCCGGCTCCAGCGTCAACACCATGCCGGGGCGTAACACGCGGGCCGGGCGGTCTTTGATGGTTTCGCCGCTCAGGGCGTCTTTGCGTTCGTTGATTTGGCCGCGCTCGGCGGGCTCAAGGTAGCTGCCGCAGTCGTGCACGTCCATGCCCAGCCAGTGGCTGGTGCGGTGCATGTAAAACGCACTGTAGGCGCGCTTCTCGATCACATCGTGCAGGTTGCCCACCTTGTTGGTGTCGAGCAGACCCAAGTCCAGCATGCCCTGGGCCAACACACGCACGCTGGCTTCGTGCGGGTCGGTAAAACGTGCCCCGGGCTTAGTGGCGGCCACTGCCGCATATTGGGATGCCACCACCAGGTCGTACAGGGCGCGCTGCGGCCCCGTAAAGCGGCCATTGGCGGGGAAAGTGCGGGTGATGTCGCTGGCATAACCGTCCAGCTCGCAACCGGCGTCAATCAGCACCAGTTCGCCGTCGCGCACCAGCCCGGCATCAGCCCGGTAATGCAGCACGCAGGCGTTGGCGCCAGCCGCCACGATGGAGCCATAGGCCGTGTGTTGCGAGCCGTGGTGGCGAAAGGTGTGGAGCAGTTCGGCGTCCAGGTGGTATTCGCGCACCTCTTGGCCAGCGCGCAACATGCGCGCGCTGGTTTGCATGGCGCGCACATGGGCCTCAGCGCTGATCTGCGCGGCGCGGCGCATGGTGGCCAGCTCGCTGGCATCCTTGATCAGGCGCATTTCGTCCAGCACGGCGCACAGGTCGCGTTGCACATCGGGGCACAGGGCGCCAAAACGCACGCGCGCGCGCACCGGCTGCAGCCAGCCGTCCACCTTGGTTTCCAGCCCCTGGTGGGTGGCAAACGGGTACCACACGGCATCGCGGTTCTCCAGCATTTTGGGCAACTCGGTGTCCAGTGCGCCCACCGGGTGCGCCGCGTCCACACCCAGCGCGGCGGGTGCGGCCTGTGGCCCCAGGCGCACCCCGTCCCAAATTTCGCGCTCCAGGTCCTTGGGCTGGCAAAACAGCGTGCTTTTGCCGTCGCCGGTAATCACTAGCCAGGCATTGGGCTCGGCAAAGCCGCACAGGTAATAAAAGTAGCTGTCGGCGCGGAACAAAAAGTCGTTGTCGCGGTTGCGCTGTTGCGTGGGCGCGGTGGGAACGATGGCGATGCCGTGGGGCCCCAGGTGGGCGGCCAGCGCGGCGCGGCGTTGGGCGTAGGGAATGGTGCTAGGCATGGGGATGGGATGAATGTTGATTGGAATTTGCTTCTATGCGCGCCCGGGCGGTTTCAATGGCCTCATGCAGCTTGCGGTGCAGCACTTCGGGCGCAGGTAATACGGTCATGCGTTCGCGCAAATCACGCACACTCCAGCGTTTGATGCGGCACATCTCTGCATAAAAGTCGCGTTTTAATGGGTCTTTCTGGTAAATCACTTCCAGAAAATGACTCCAACTCAATTGTCTAGACAGTGCCGAGACAATCTGCACACCATACGCCGCGAGTTCATTTTGCAAAATTTCAGCATGAATGCGCTGCCCTACACGCCAGTACAGCAGCGTCAACCCCATGTTGACAGCGGTGGCTGCTTGGCGACGGCCCTCTTCAATCAGCGTTTTGATGTCACTTAGCAGCATCATTGGCAACGGCGCGGGTGTCTGGTAGTGCGTTTCGGGATTCATGGCTTGCCGTCTTGTACGAGGTTCAGCGCCCGCAGCCGTTCGGGCGTGCCCACATCCGTCCAGCGCCCGGTGGTCAGCTCGGCGCTGATGTGGCCCTGCGCCATGGCGGCGCGCAGCAGCGGCGCCAGCGCGGCTTTGACGCCCTGCGGGTTGCCCGCAGGAATGTCGCACCAAGGTGGCGCAAACAGCGCGGCACGGTACAGGCCGATGGTGCTGTAGGTGTAGCGTGGGCGTGGGTCGTTAGCGGGCAGGCTCAGGGCCAGCGCTGGGGCATCGGCAAGTGCGCCGGTGCGCGCAGGATGGGTAGCGCCGGGCAGCGGGTCGGCACCGGGCGTGGCGGAATCGCGCACGCCGGGGTCGGGCTGCATGCCAAAGTCGCCGCGCGGGTTGTGCGCGGGGTTGGGTACCAGCCACAGGTGGGCCAGTTTGCCGTTGGCCACAAAGCGCTGCACGGCGGCGGGGTCGAACACAAAGTCGGGCGCAAACACGTCACCGGCCAGCACCCAGAACACCTCGCCTAACAAGGGCAGTGCGCGCACAATGCCACCGGCGGTTTCCAGGGCGCCACCAAAGTCGCGCCCCTCGTCGGAGTAATGCAGTTGCAGGGTGGCCGTGGCGGCTGCCGTAGCCGAAGCATTGGTAGCGGCAGAACGCTCCTGATTTGATAGCTGCTTGCGCACGTCTGGCGTGCGCAAAGGGCCAAAATGATGCCCAAATTTGGCCTCAATCTGTGCCCCTAGCCAAGCGGTATTGATGACCACGTGATCGACCCCACCGCGCGCCAGCGCCTCCAGCGGCCATTGCATCAGCGGCTTGCCCTGCACCACCAGCAGCGGCTTGGGGCAGGTGTCGGTCAGCGGGCGCATGCGCTCGCCGCGCCCGGCGGCCAACAGCATGGCGCGGGCGTTTAGCGGGGAAGTGGGGGTGGCACGGGGCGGCGGTGTATTGGCGGCAGGCACAGTCATGCCGCTAATTCTGCCTTGTTCCGCCTGTAGATTCCCGGGTCAAACGCAGCCAGTTGCCCATAATGCGACCATCGCAGTGCTGCACATATTCTTTTGTGATCTGGAAATCATTGATTCATGCCTTTCACACCTCACCATGGCATTCAAGCAGCCAAGCCTGCAGATTACCCCCAACTGATAGAGGTTCTGATCAAAGCCTTTGATGCGGACCCGCATATCGCATGGCTGATTCGCCGCGATGAAAAAAGAGCAATCGCGTATCGCCAGTTTTTCACCATGATGTTGAACGGGCTGGCGCAACCCCATGGCGAGATCTATACGACGGACAGCCTCAACAGTGTTGCGCTGTGGTATCCGCCAGGGCGGGGAAAAATTGGTTTCTTGAAACAGGCCAAAGTGGCGCCCGCGTTTATCGGGGCGGTGGGTTGGAACAGCCTGTTTTCCCGCATGGTGGGGATAGAGAAGATGGAGTACCACCACCCACGAGAACCGCACTACTACCTGCAACTGCTCGGAGTGGATCCGGCACACCAGGGCACAGGGGGCGGTCGCGCTTTATTGAAGCCCATGCTGCACCAGTGTGATGCCCTGCAGACCTGTGCCTATTTGGAGACTGCAAATCCCAACAATGTCGGGTATTACGAGGGCTTTGGGTTTCAAGTCGTTCACTCCATGCAAATGCCCGATAAGGGCCCCAAGCTGTGGATGATGAAAAGGCCGCCGCGGCCTGTTGGGAGTGCGCTATCTGGGGTTGCGACGTCATGCGCGTCCATGGCTGTCTGAAGAAATTACACCCGTGCCATGACTAAAAAAAATACCCACCACGATCACGATCACGATCACGATCACCACCACGCCCCGGCCAACTTCAACCGCGCGTTTGCCATCGGCATTGGGCTGAATCTCGCCTTTGTCGGCATCGAGGCTTTTTACGGCTGGAAGATCAACTCCCTGGCCTTGCTGGCCGACGCGGGGCACAACCTCAGCGATGTGGCGGGTTTGGTGCTGGCCTGGGGCGGCGCGCTGGCCGGGCGCATTCGGCCCAACCCCCGGCACACCTATGGCTGGAAGCGCGGCACCATCCTCGCGGCGTTTGCCAACGCACTCCTGCTGCTGGTGGCCATCGGTGCCTTGATGTGGGAGGCCGTGGAGCGAATCGGCTCCGGCAGAGCCGATGCATCGGCCCAGGGGCTGACCATGATGGCGGTGGCCGGGGTGGGCATTATGGTCAACGCGGCCACGGCCCTGTTGTTCATGCGGGGGCGCGAGACAGATCTCAACATTCGGGGTGCCTTTTTGCATATGGCGGCCGATGCCTTGGTATCGGTGGGTGTGGTGGTAGCCGGTGCGCTGACCCTGTGGATGCACTGGAACTGGCTGGACCCGGTGGTGAGCCTTGCCATTTGCGCCGTCATTCTTTGGGGTACCTGGGGTCTCTTCAAAGAGTCATTGCACCTGTTGTTTGATGGCGTGCCCAGCAGCGTAGACCCGGTGGCGGTGCGCCAGTGCCTGGAGGGCTTGCCCGGCGTCAGTGCAGTCAGTGATTTGCACATTTGGGCCATGGGCACCTCGCATATTGCCTTGACCGCCCATTTGGTGATGCCCCACGGTGGCGGGGGCGACGATTTTTTGGAAATGGCCTCCGAGAAGCTGCACGACGACTTTCAGATCAGCCATGTGACCTTGCAAGTGGCAACCCAAGCGCTTGCAACGCCTTGTGGGGGCTAGAACGTATGCCACGACTGGATAGTCAAAAGTGCCTCCAGCCCTTATGGAGCGTGCGCAAGCAGCTCCTGAAAATATAGCAAACAGAAAGCCGGGAGTGTTATGGAACTTGCTTTAACGATGATTCGAGGTGGCACCGGCAGTCTGGCCGCCTATTTGGCCGCGCATGTGTTGCTGTGCCTGCTGCCCGCATTCTTTATTGCAGGCGCCATGGCCGCCCTGATCCCCAAGGCCAGCATCACGCGCTGGCTCGGGCGCAACACGCCGGCCTACGTGTCGTACCCGGCGGCGGCGGTGGCAGGTTCTTTGATTGCCGTTTGTTCGTGCACCATCGTGCCGCTGTTTGCCGGTATTTACAAAAAAGGCGCGGGCATTGGCCCGGCCATCACCTTTTTGTTTTTTGCCCCGGCGGGCAACATCATGGCGCTGGCATATACCGGCAGCATTCTGGGGCCAGAGTTTGCGATTGCGCGGCTGGTGTTGTGCCTGTTGTTTGGTGTTGGTATCGGCATGTTGATGGCCATGATTTTTTGGCGCGAAGATGCCAGCCATGATGCACAAACCGATCAACTGTTTGCCGCAACGGCCCAGATAGCACCCGCTGCTCTTGGAGTGTTGTTGTCGCTGGTGGGGCTGTTGATTGCAGGTACCCTGAAGTTGTGGCCCTTAACCTCCACCGTTTTTGCCCTGGATTTGCCCTTGCCGTGGGCGCAGACCTGGCAGGCCACCTTGCTGGAATGGGTGCCGTTTGATGCTACCAAAGGCGAAGAAGGGGTCAGCTTTCAGGGCTCGGTGTTGATCGGCCTGCTGCTGCTGATCGCGCTGACCGCCTGGCAAGGACTGGAAAACATTGTTGAAGGTGCCAACCGCTGGACCTGGGTGGCACTGGGTCTTACGGCTGCCACCTTGCTGGTGGCTGCCATGCGGCTAACACCCGGCGTGGAAACCCTGCAAGTTGCTTTCACAGGCCGGTTCTTCGGCGTGGCGCTGGCCTTGTGGGCGGTGGGGCACTTCGCCCATCAGTTGGCGGCAGACGACTGGCGGGCTTGGCTTTGGGAAGCCTGGCGCTTTGTGAAGCAGATTTTTGCCCTGCTGGTGCTGGGCGTGTTGATTGTTGGCATGGTGCGCCAGGTCATTCGCCCGGAGTGGATTGAAAGCCTGGCCGGTAGCAACACGGTATCGGCCAACGCGGTGGCGGTGGGTTTTGGCGTTTTCATGTACTTCCCCACGCTGGTCGAAGTGCCGGTGGCGCGCATGTTTCTCGATCTTGGCATGCACCCTGGCCCGCTCTTGGCTTACCTGATGGCTGACCCTGAACTCAGTTTGCAAAGCATGCTGATGGTGAGCGCCGTGATCGCCCGCACCAAAACGCTCACCTACGTGGGCCTGGTGGCGGTGTTCAGCGTTTGTGCGGGGTTGATCTACGGCGCCTGGGTCGATGGCGCGGGTTGGTGGCCTTTGGCCACTGCATTGGGACTGTTTTTGGTGCTGTTGATCGGCTCACTGGCGTGGTACAGGCACCGTCGGCTGATGCCTGATTGACCCTGATTTTTTATCCAAAGGAGAACTGCTGTGTTAAACGTCAAAATTTTGGGACCTGGGTGTGCCAACTGCAAAAAGCTGGAGGCCGTGGCCAGAGAGGCGGCCAGCGCCGCCGGGGTGCAAGCGGAGTTTGAAAAGGTGTCCGACATGAAGCAGATCATGCGGTATGACCTGTTAAGCACGCCCGGCCTGGTTATCAATGACACACTGGTCAGCAGTGGGCGCATTCCGACGATGGCAGAAGTGCAGAAGTGGTTATGCGCCTGAAACGATAGCGACTATCGGATGCCCGCGCGCGGCACATGCCACCCGCCAGGCTTTTAACGACGCCCTCATTCAGGACGGCGACGCATGGATGGACATGATCAAGTCACGTAAGCTGACATTGCATACCTACCACACCGACATTGCATCGGGTATCGCGGCTGACATCTCGACCCGCTTTTACCCCGCAATGGAAATGACTACGCCGCCACCGGCACGTTCGGCAATTCCGCCAGCGCTTGCGACAGTTCGCGTTCGTCGTAGCCTTCATCGGTTAGTTCACCGGCAAAAAACTTCTGGTACGAGGCCATGTCAAAGTGGCCGTGGCCAGACAGGCAAAACAAAATGGTTTCGGCCTTGCCTTCGCGCTTGCAGCGCAGCGCCTCGGCAATGGCACCCTTGACGGCGTGGTTGGACTCGGGCGCGGGCACGATACCCTCGTTGCGGGCAAACAGCACACCGGCCTCAAAACACTCCACCTGGTTGTAGGCCACGGCCTCCAGCAAGCCCAGCTCTTTGCAGTGCGACACCAGCGGTGCCATGCCGTGGTAACGCAGGCCACCGGCGTGGAAGCCTGGCGGCGTAAAACCACTGCCCAGTGTGTGCATTTTGGACAGCGGTGTCATGTGGCCGGTGTCGCCAAAGTCGTAGGCGTATTTGCCGCGGGTGAGCGAGGGGCAGGCCGCTGGCTCCACCGCCACAATGCGCGACTTTTCGCCACCGCGCAGGCCGTGGCCGATAAACGGAAAGGCAATGCCTGCAAAGTTGGAGCCGCCACCGGCGCAGCCAATCACCACATCGGGCCAGTCGTTGGCCATCTTCATCTGCTCCATGGCCTCCTGGCCAATGATGGTCTGGTGCAGCAGCACGTGGTTAAGCACTGAGCCCAGTGCGTACTTGGTGTCGTCGCGCTGCGCGGCCAGCTCCACCGCCTCGCTGATGGCAATGCCCAGGCTACCGGGGTGGTTGGGGTGGCTGGCCAGCACCGAACGGCCATAAGCCGTTTCGTTAGAGGGCGATGCCACGCAGCGCGCGCCGTAAGTCTCCATCACGGCACGGCGGTAAGGCTTCTGGTCGTACGACACGCGCACCTGGTACACCTCCACCTGCAAGCCGTAGAGCGAACCGGCAAACGACAAGGATGTGCCCCACTGCCCGGCGCCAGTCTCGGTTACCAGGCGTTTGGTACCCGCTTGCTGGTTGTAAAAGGCCTGCGGCACCGCCGTGTTGGGCTTGTGGCTACCGGCGGGGCTGACGCCTTCGTACTTGTAATAAATCTTGGCCGGGGTGCCCAGGGCTTTTTCCAGGCGGTGGGCGCGGTACAGCGGTGCCGGGCGCCACAGGCGAAACACGTCGCGCACCGGCTCGGGGATTTCGATCTCGCGCTCCTGGCTGACCTCTTGCATGATCAGCTCCATGGGGAACAGCGGCGCCAGGTCGTTGGGGCCCACGGGCTGCAGCGTGCCGGGGTGCAGCACGGCCGGGGCGGGTGTGGGCAGGTCGGCCTGGATGTTGTACCAGAAGCGCGGCATCTGGTTTTCGTCGAGCAGGTATTTGGTTTGTTGGCTCATGGTGTCTCCTCGTTGTGACGGGTTTTTTTGGGCGTTGTTGTGCAACGCGTTGCAGTATCGCACCGCCGTCGTGCCACTTTGGCCTGCGCGCACTGGTGGGGCTTGCGCTGCGTCAAAGGCTACCAATCGAACCGCCAGCGCGTCTACCGGATCGGCTGGCAACGGGGACTCACCGCTCCCCCAAACTCAACTCCGCCAGCGGCGTCCAGTCCGCCTCGGCCTGCACCAGCTTGGCCCCGCCCAAAAACAGACGCTCGGGCGGCAGCTTCTGGTTAGCCAAATAGTCCCTGACCGCCACGCCGCGTTGCAGGGCCAGAGCCTGCGCCGCATCGGTGGTGACTTGCATGTTGGCCATTAGCAGCGTTTCCATCTCCGCCACGCTGATGTCTTTGGCCAGACCCACCAGATTGCGGGGTTTGGTAATGTCGGCACGGCGGTACACGGCTTTGAGTAGCACCGGGTATTCGGCCTCGCCCAGCGCACCGGCGGTGCCGCCATCGTTGCTGGTTACGCTGGCACGGCGGCGTTTTTCGCTTAGCAGCAAGCCGTGCAGGCGTTGGCGTTTGAGTGCATCGCGCTCCCCATCCAGTGCGGCCGAGCCCGTCACCGTCATCTTCAGGGCGGTCCGGTCGGTCAGGGCCTTGGCAATTTTGTCCAGGCTGGTTTTGGCCTCGGGCGAAAGGGTGCTGCTGCCGGGGGCAAAACGCACACTGCCCATTTCATCGGCGCTGCCCCCTACGGCATTGGCCAGCAGACTGAACGGGGCCGAGACGGCTTTCACGATCAGGTTGCCAATCAGTTTGAAGATGAGGGCGCCAATTTTGAACTCGGGGTCGTTGAGCGAGCCGCTGATGGGCAGGTTGATGTCGATCACGCCATGGCGGTCGGCCAGCAGGGCCACGGCCAGTTTGACCGGCAGGCTGGCCGGGGCGCCCTCCACCTTGTCGCCAAAGCTCAGCTGGTTGAGCACCAGCTGGTTGCGCGCGGTGAGCTGGCCGTTGGGTGCCACGGTGTAGCCCACGTCCATGCTGAGTTTGCCGCGGGTGATGCCGTAACCGGCGTATTTGACGGCGTAGGGCGACAGCGGCGGCAGCTCCAGGTCGCGCACGCGGCCCTGGATGTCCAGCGCCAATGGCTTGGCCAGGGGGTTGAGTTTGCCGGTGATCTCCAGCTGCGCGGTGCCTTCGGCGCGGCCGCGCAGGTCCAGATCGGCGAGTTGCACCACGCCGCTTTGGGCTACGGACGAGAAGCCGCCCAGGCGCCCGGTCAGTTCACTCAGGTCGGCGGTGTAGTTGGGTTTGATAAAACGGTCGGCAAACAGCACTTTGCCATGCACCAGGCTGATGGGGCCCATCTGGATGATGGCCTCGGGCGTATTGCCTGGCGTTGCGGCGGCGGCGCTTGAAGGGGTGGCAGAACTTGCCGCTGGGGCTTCGCCCTGTGCGGGTGGCGGGCTTGCAGTGTCTTTTTTGACCAGATCCTGCAGATTGATGCGCCCTTTTTCATTCACGATCACGTGGGCAAAAAAGTCGCTCAGGGTGGCCTCGCGCACCGTTAGCTGCGTGGCGGTGCCGGGGGCCATGGCCAGTTGGATGCCGGGCACGTTGAGCGCCCGCCAGCTCAACAGTTCTTCACCCACATTCAGATCGGTGTCGCTGCCCAGCACGCTGTTGGCGCGAAAGTCTTCCAGTGTGCCGTCGCCTTGCAGACCGAGCTGGGTGCCGGTGGCCCGCTTGGCATACTGCAACTGGCCGCTGAAGCTGGTGTCGGCGCGCAGCAGTTGCAGGTTGAGATGGCTGGCAAAGTAGGGGGCGATGGCGTGTACCGGCAGGTCGTGGGCCTCCAGGCTGCCCTGCAAGTCCAGCGGGGCCCACATGGCGCTGCCCTTGAAGGCCAGGGTGCCGGGCTCGGTACGACCGGCCTTGATGCGGGCCGACAGCGTCAGGGGCGTGGGCTTGGTGCCATCCAGCGTGGCGTTTTGCAGCGCCAGGTTCAGCTCCGACACCGCCAGGCGCACCCGTCGGGGGGTGGTGCTGCGGTCGAGGTAGGCCACGGTGCCGTCGTGCACCAACAGGTCGTCTACCGCCACGCTCCAGGGTGTGGTGTGGGCTGCGACAGGGGCGCTGGCCGGAACGACGGCCGCCGCCGGGGGCGGTGCACGGGGGCTGTCCGTTGCGTTGCTGGCATCGGCCGTGGGGGGGGCGCCAGTGGGGGGGAACCACGTCTGTGTCATCCACTGGCCATCGGCGTCGCGCTCTACCCGCAGGTTGGGTGCGCGCAGGGCCAGCGTGCCCAGGTGCACGCGGCGCTTTTCCAGGTCGATCCGGGCGTTGCCCAGCTCCAGCGACTGGAAGCGGGGCCAGTCGCCGGCCTCACCGGCGTGCAGGGCGGTATCGCGCAGCGCCAGACGCTGCACCGTGAGCTGCACCCCTTCGGGGCGCCACTGGGCCTGTGCCTGGGCTTGCAGCGTGCCAGTCAGTTGCGGCACCAGAAATGGCGCCAGGTACGGCCCCATGCTGGCCAGGGCGAAATCCTGCAGGGTGGCGTGTACGGTGCCGCTGTGGTGGCTGCCCTGGCCGTCAAACTGCAGTTGTGCGGGTTTGCCCTTCAGTGCCAGTGCCATTGATCCGGAAAACGCTGCCGGGGCAGCACCTGCATCCAATGGCCAGCGCACGGCCTTGGCCTGGAGCGCGACCCCGGTCAGGGTGTGCGCCGTTGGGGGGTGGGTGCTGTCGTCCGTCCAATGGATGGTGCCCTGTGTTAACGCCATCTGCGCCAGCGCCAGTTGCCAGCCCGCAGGGGCTGGTTTTTGAGGGTCATTTTGGCCGTTTACGCCCGCTGGGTGCGCGGATGCAGCTACTGTTTTGGTAGCATTTTGGGCGGGTTTGATGTGGCTGAAATCCCAGTTCAGCTGGCCGCTGCGGCTGCGGTGGGCCCACAGCTGGAGGCCGGTGATCTCCAGCGACGCCAACTGCGCCACGTTGTCGAGCGGGCGCACATCGTCCAGCACGGCCTGGATGGATGGCACCTCCAGCAGTGCATTGCCGTGGGTATCGGCAAGGGCCAGTTGTGTGACGGCCACGCGGCCCGATACCGACAGCGCCGCCTGGGGTGCCCGGGCAAAGTGCATGTGCAGGTCGGTGTCCAGCACCGCGCTGCGGGGCTGCACCGGCAGTTTGGCGGGCCAGTACGCCAGGTAGGGCGCCAGGTCCATGGCGGTGATTTTTACCTGCGCTTCGCCTTTGCGGGTGCTGGCAAACGGGGTGCCTTGGGCGGTGCTGTCAAAGGCGCTGCCGTTGAGTTCGAACGCCAGGTGCGGCTGCACCGTGACGTCGCGCGTGGCCTCCAGGTTGCTCAAAAAAGGCAGCGTCACATGCAGCTGGCGCAGGGTGTGGTGTTGGGCCACCGGCTGGTCGTCAAAGTGCACGGCACCGTTGCGCAGCTCCAGGTTGTAAAGCGCAAAACGCAGCGGCGCTGGCGCCGCGTCCGGCCCGGGTGCCGGGGCTCTTGCACGCAGGCGCTCCACGATGTCGTCCACATCGTAGCGCCCGCTGCCGGTGCGGGTCAGGTGCAGTGTGGGCGACTCCACCACCACCGCGTCCAGCACCGGGCCCAGTCGCGCCAGGGATTGCAGCTCGGCGTCTACATAGACCCGCTGCAGCGTCAGCTGGCGGGTTTTGCCATCGGCGCTGGCAAGGGCCAGGTCGCTCAGCGTGAGTTCCAGCGACCAGGGCCTGAAATCCACCGCGCCAACGGTGAGTGCGCGGCCCAGCGCTGCGCTGCCACGGACCTCGATCAGGTGTGTGAGCAGCGCAGGCGTGGCCAACCAGGCCGTGGCCCACAGGACCAGCACTCCGGTGAGGCTGTAGAGGACAAAGCGTTTGTAGCGGTGGGTGCGTGCGGAAAAAGATTGCATGGAGGGGCCATTGATGGAAAAACCCGCACACGGTGCGCCATGTCGGGTGGCAAATTGTGCACGGACGGAGTTACATGGCCCGCAGGCAGGGATTGCCTTGGGGCCAGATCGGGATTTTTTGGGGTTCTTTCGGGTTGTGCCCGGGCCGTGGCAGTGCGATACTGACTGCACGGCGGCTGGACCTATTGATTGCGCCACTATGCACCCCCTACCCAAGCCCATCTTGCTGGTCGTTGATGACCAGCCCATCAATATCCAGACCCTCTACCAGGTCTTCAAGGACGGGCACGAGGTGTTCATGGCCACGTCGGGTGAGCAGGCGCTCAAATTTTGTTCCGAAACCCTGCCCGACCTGATTTTGCTCGATGTCATCATGCCTGGCATGGACGGCCATGCCGTGTGCAAGCAGCTCAAGGCCGGTGCGCGCACACGCGACATCCCCATCATCTTTGTCACCGCCCACAACGATCCCCAGGAAGAAACCATGGGTCTGGAGCTGGGGGCGGTCGATTTCATCTCCAAGCCCATCAACGCCGCCGTGGTGCGCGCCCGCGTGCACGCCCAATTAACGCTGCGCCGTACCCTGCGCGAGGTGCAGGAGCTCAACGAAAATCTGGAAGCACGGGTTGCCAGCCGCACCACCGAACTGGAGCAGGCGCTGGAGAGTTTGCAGCAATCCCGCGACGAGTTGGCCCACAGCGAAGCCAAAGCCACCCTGAGCACCATGATTGCCAGCGTGTCGCACGAGCTGGGAACCCCATTGGGCAACAGCAAAATGGTGGCCAGCACGCTGGCCGACCAGACCCGCACGATGGCGCAGTTGCTGCAATCGGGGCAGATCAAACGCTCCGATCTGGACCGTTACATGGAGCAGGCGCGCGAAGCCACCAGTTTGATGGAAAGCAACCTGCAACGCGCGGTCAAGTTGCTGGAAAACTTCCACCAGGTGGCGGCCGACCAGGCCAGCGAGCAGCGCCGCAGCTTCCACCTGGCCGCCGTGGTGGGCGAAATACTGCACGCCCTGAGCCCCAGCCTGAAACGCCATCCGCACCGCGTGGTGGTGGACATTGCGCCCGATCTGGTCATGGACAGCCAGCCCGGCTCACTGGGCCAGGTGGTCATCAACCTGGTCAACAACGCCTACCTGCATGCCTTTGAGGGGCGCAGCGACGGGGTGTTGACCATCGGTGCGCAACTCGAAGGTGATCAGGTGCTGCTGCGTGTGGCCGATAACGGCGTAGGCATGACACCACAGCAGCTGGGGAAAATGTTTGAGCCGTTTTTCAGCACCAAAATTGGCCGTGGTGGCACTGGCCTGGGCATGGCCATCGTGCAAAACCTGGTCAACAAGACCCTGCATGGGCGGGTCGATGTGGAGTCCACACCCGGCCAAGGCACCTGCTTCACCATCCGCATTCCGCGCGTGTTGCCCAATGCGTAGTTTCGGTTTGTGGTTATCGCAACTTGCGATAAAATTGCCACTTGCCCATGAAGCTGATCTCCAACAAAGCGCTGCGTGAATTTGCGGCACTGTACCCGGATGCAGGCACGCCGCTGCAGGATTTCAGGCGTTTGATCGAGGCGGGTAGTTACGCCAGTTTTGCCCAGCTCAAGGCCACGTTTGCCAGTGTGGACAAGGTGGGCGACCGGTATGTTTTCAACATTGGGGGCAACAAGTACCGGTTGGTTTGCACCATTGCGTTCCAAGCCGGATTGGTGTGGGTCAAGGCCGTACTCACCCACAGCGAGTATGACAAAGGAGCCTGGAAATGAACCTGACAGACATTACCGCCCACTGGGTGGCTTTGCATGAGACGCTGGGCTTGGGAGGGGCTGTGCGTGACGAGGCGCACTACCACCAGCTGATGGAGGTGGCAGAAAGTTTGATGGACGATGCGCCCGCGCTCGATGCAGGGCCTTTGGGCGGCTTGGCGGCTCTGCTGGCTGAGCGCATACATGCGTACGAAGCGCGCGTGCACCCGTGGCCCGACAGCAGTACCCCGGCAAGTCGGTTGGTGTTTTTAATGGAGCAGCACGGCCTGCGCCAGTGTGACTTGCCGGAGGTGGGTGTGCAAAGCGTGGTGTCAGAGGTGCTCACTGGCAAACGCCAGCTCAACTTGCGCCAAGTGCAGGCACTGGCACTGCGTTTCGGTGTGCCCATGGAGGCACTGGCAGCGTAAACGCCACCCCGTTAGTCATCCAGCTTGCAGCGGTACAGCGCCTCGCACAGCGCCAAGGCGCGGGGTGAGCGGATGCGCCAGTCGCAGCGGTTCATGGTGTAGCCCCACGCCAGTTGCTGCGAGGGGTCGCACCAGCCCAGTGCGCCACCCATGCCGGGGTGGCCAAAGGAGCTGCGGTTGGGCGAAAAAACGTGGTCGTCTTCCTTGAGGAAGCCCTGCGCCCAGCCCATGGGTTTGCCCAGCACCAGGTCTTGGTTGCTCCAGCCCTGGCGTTGCAGCAGCGGCGCAATCGTCTGCTCGGCAATCAAGCGCCGCCCCTGCCACTGCCCGCCCATCGCCCAGGGCACGTAGGCCCGCGCCAGCCCGCGCGCGGTGGCGGTGGCGGAGGCCCAGGCCAGGTTGTGCCGGCGCACCGGAGGGCGGTTGTAGGTGCCAATGCCACCGGGTGTGGGCGGGTTGCCAAAGGCCTGTTTGGCGTGCTGGCCGCGCAAAAACGAGCGTGCCACATTGCTCTCGGTGCTGCCCCCGCGCACAGCGGCGAGCACCATGCGGCCCAGGTGCGCCGGGGTGCTGTGCGGGTACAGGGTGGCGATGCGGTGGTCCTGCGCCTGTGGGGTGCCTAAAAAGACATCGGCTCCCAGCGGGTCGAGGTATTCGCGGTGTAAAAACGTGGCCAGGGGTTCATGGCACACCTGCGAAAAAAATGCATTCGCATACAAACCGTAGCTGATGCCGTGGTACCCCTGCTGGGCATCGGCAGGCCATGCCGGTGACTGGGTCTCCAGCGCCTGGCGCACGGCAGCGGCCTGCGTGGGGTTGCACAACTGGTCCAGCGCCAAAGGGGTGCGGATGCCATGCAGCCCGGCGCGGTGGTTGAACATCTGGCGCACGGTAATGTCTTCTTTGCCGAACTGGCCAAAAGCAGGCCAATAACGTGACACCGGGGCGTCCCATTCAAACGCCCCGCGCTCAGCCGCCAGGTTCAAGGCCATGGCGACCAGCCCCTTGGTGGCGGAGAACACCACAATCAGGCTGTCGGCCGTCCAGGGTTTGCGCGTGGCGGTGTCGGCCAGGCCGCCCCACAGGTCCACCACCATCTCGCCGCGGTGGTACACGCACAGGCTGGCGCCGATCTCCTGCCCACGCTCCAGCGCTTGGGCAAACTGGTTCGCCAACGGTGCGAAGCGGGGGGCATACTGGCCCTGCATGGGGCCCGAGTGGCAGACGATGGGAGAGGCAGGGGATTGGCGCATGGTCGCAGCATATCCCATGCCTGTGACAGCTTGACGCAGGCCACGGGGTGCTGTGTATGATGGCCCCCGGCTACCGTTAACCCTACACAAGGAGTCCCCGCCATGGCACTGATGGATTTCATCAAGAAGCAGTTTATTGACGTCATTCAATGGACCGAGGAGGGCGACGGCACACTGGCTTGGCGCTTCCCCATGTCGGGCATGGAAATCCAGAACGGCGGCCAGCTGGTGGTGCGCGAGTCGCAAATGGCGGTGTTTGTCAACGAAGGCAAGTTGGCCGACGTGTTTGGCCCCGGCACGCACAAACTCACCACGCAGACCCTGCCGGTGCTGACCTACCTGAAGAACTGGGACAAGCTGTTTGAGTCGCCCTTCAAGAGCGATGTGTACTTTTTTAGCACGCGCCAGCAGGTGGACCAGAAGTGGGGCACGCCCCAGCCCATCACCATCCGCGACAAAGACTTTGGCGCCGTGCGCCTGCGCGCCTTTGGCAACTACGCCTTCCGCATTGCCGACCCCAAGCTGTTCCACACCGAAATCTCGGGCACGCGCGAGAACTACACCGTGGCCGATATTGACGGCCAGTTGCGCGGCCTGGTGCTGCAAAACATCAGCACGGCCATTGCCGCCAGCGGCATCCCGTTTTTGGACCTGGCGGCCAACCAGATCGAGTTTGCCAAGGCCCTGAGCGCCCAGCTCGACCCCGAGATGGCCAAGCTCGGCCTCAAGCTCGAAGGCATGACGGTGCAGAACGTCTCGCTGCCCGAAGAGCTGCAAAAAATCATGGACCAGAAGATTGGCATGGGCATGGTGGGCAACGATATGGGCAAATTCATGCAGTACCAGACTGCGCAGTCCATTCCCAAATTCGCCGAAGGCGGTGGGGGTGGTGGCAGCGGTATTGCCGGCGACGCCATGGGCCTGGGCGCCGGCGTGGCGCTGGGGCAGGTGCTGGCGCAGAACCTGGCGGCGGGTTTGCAAGGGCAGGCGCCGGTTGCAGCTGGCGCACAGGCCGCTGCCGCGGTGGGCATCAAGCCCGACGAGGTGATGGCCACGCTGGAGAAACTGGCGGATTTGAAGGGCAAGGGCATCCTGACCGAAGAAGAGTTTTCGGCCAAGAAAGCCGAGTTGTTGAAAAAACTGGTGTAGCGATTGATTGGCCGGGGCGGCAGAGCGTCATGCTGCCGTGCCCCATCCCCCCCGCCCTTCGGGCTCCTCCTTGTACGTAGCATAACGCTCTACCGACCCTTCTTTTGTGACCCAGCCAACCGCGACCCAACGCCGCTATACCGCGCCCTGCCCGGGCTGCGGTGCCCCGGTCGAGTTCCGCTCTGCCCAGTCCACCCACGCCGTCTGTGGCTACTGCCAGAGCACGGTGGTGCGCCAGGGTGAGGTGCTGTCGCGCCTGGGCAAAATGGCCGAGCTGTTTGACGACCACAGCCCGTTGCAACTGTTTGCCACCGGCAGCTACAACAAGCGTAACTTCACCCTGATCGGGCGCCTGCAGTACAAAACCGCAGAAGGCACCTGGGCCGAATGGAATGCTTTTTTTGACGATGGCACCAACGGCTGGCTGGCCGAAGACAACGGTGCCTACGTGTTCACCGTGCCGCTGCGCACGCAAAGTGCCTTGCCCGAGGCGGCGCGTTTTCGGGTTGGCGCACGCACCACCATCAACGGCAAGCTGTACACGGTGGCCAGCAATGTGTCGGCCCAGCTCATCAGTGCGCAGGGCGAGCTGCCCAAGTTGCCGGCACTGGGGCACCCTTTTGATGTGGTGGAGCTGCGCGGTGAAAGTTCCGAAGTTCTCTCCATCGACTACACCCAAGCGCCGCCCACCGTGTCGCAAGGCACGGCGGTGCAGCTCGACGACCTGGCATTGAAGGGGTTGAAGGACGAGTCCACCAAAGAGGAAAAGGGCCGCCAGTTCGACTGTCCGCACTGTGGTGCACCGGTCGCCGTGGCCTTGGCCAGCAGCAAAAGCATCACCTGCGGCAGTTGCAATAGCCTGATTGACCTCAGCCAAGGCATTGGCGGAGAACTGAAATCGGCCATGCAGGACGAGCCCATCAACCCGCTCATTCCCCTGGGCACGGTGGGCACCTTGCAGGGCACTGCCTGGCAGGTGGTGGGGTTTCAGCACCGCATGGGTGTGGCGCCGGGCGACGACGAGCATTTTGGCTGGAGCGAATACCTGCTCTACAACCAGAAAAAAGGTTTCAGTTTTCTGGTCGATTCCGAGGAGGGCTGGAGCCTGGTGCGCCCCACCACTGGCGCGCCCACCATGGCCAGCAGCAGCGCCCAGTCGGCCAGCTACCTGGGCTCCACCTATACCCTGAAATACAGCTACGAGGCCGAAACCAACTACGTGTGTGGCGAGTTTTACTGGCCGGTGGTGCGCGGGCAGAAAACCCAGAACAAGGATTTTGCCAATGGCAAAAGCCTGCTGTCGCTGGAGCAAAGCCCCTCCGAGCTGGTGTGGTCGCACGGCGAGCAGATCAGCAGCGATGCGGTGGCCCAGGCGTTCAAGCTGCAGGATAAAAAAGACCTGTTCAAGCGCGACGTGGCGCCGTTCAGCGCCGCGCCCAGCATTGGCGCAGGCACCATCATCGTGGTGCTGATTGTCGCCCTGATTCTGTTGAGTCTGCTCAGCAAGTGTTCCAGCTGCGACCCCAAGGTGGAAAACTGCAGTTCCAGCTACCGCAGTTCGGGCGGTTCGTTTGGCGGATTCTCGGGCGGTGGCGGGCACAAATAGCGCGCAGGGCCGACAACGCATTCATTTGAAGGAGATCGATATGGATATGGGTTTTGAAATGATTAAACCGGGTGCCGTGATGGCATCACTGGTGTTTGCACTGGTTGGTGTGCTGGTGTTCTGGCTGTGCTTCATCATCATCGACAAAATCACCCCCTACGACCTGTGGGGCGAGATTGTGGAAAAACAAAACGTGGCGCTGGCCCTGGTGGTGGCCGCCATGAGCCTGGGCATCTGCCTGATTGTGGCGGCGGCCATCCACTGAGCTGAATCCGGCCTTGCACTCGTCTGTGTCTGCGCAAGCTGCACCGGTGCCGCGCAGTGGCCCGGCGGCGAATTGACCGGAATGAGTCTGCCCCCTTCCCGTCAGTCACCCGCGCTGCGGCGTGCGCCGCAGGCCCTGGAAGTCACGCTGCTGGCCAGCGTGTTTGTGGTGGCCGCGTGTGGCCTGGTCTACGAATTGGCGGCCGGCGCCCTGGCGTCCTATGTGCTGGGCGACTCCATTTTGCAGTTCTCCACGGTGATTGGTTGCTACCTGTTCGCCATGGGTGTGGGTTCATGGTTGTCGCGCTTTTTCGAGCGGCAACTGCCCGCGCATTTTCTGCGCATCGAGCTGCTGGTGGCACTGGCCGGTGGCAGTTTGCCGGCTCTGCTGTTTGTGGCCAATGCCTACATGCCGGGGGCTTTCCGTTTGCTGCTGTACGGCATGGTGGGCTTGGTGGGGGTGCTGGTGGGGCTGGAGATTCCGCTGGTCATGCGGATACTGAAACGCGAGGTGGCACTCAAGGAGCTGGTGTCACAGGTGCTGACGTTTGACTACCTGGGCGCGCTGGCCGTGTCGGTGGCGTTTCCGCTGCTGCTGGTGCCGCAGTTGGGGCTGATTCGCACCGGGCTGCTGTTTGGCTTGCTCAATGCGGCGGTGGCGGTGTGGGCGCTGTGGGTGTTTCGCCATGAACTGCGGCGGTTTGCAGCGCATGCCACGGCCTGTGCGTTGACCGTGGCGGTGCTGGGGGCGGGCTTTGCGGCGGCGGACCACATCACCACCCTGGCCGAAGACAAGTTCTACCATGAGCCGGTGGTGTTATCGGCCAGCTCGCCCTACCAGCGCATTGTGGTGACGCACGGGCGCACCGGGCACAAGCTGTTTCTCAATGGCAACCTGCAGTTTGCCCAGCGTGACGAATACCGCTACCACGAGGCACTGGTGCACCCCGCCATGGCCGCCTTTGGCGCGCCGCGCCGCGTGGCGGTGCTGGGCGGCGGTGACGGCATGGCGGTGCGCGAAATTTTGAAGTACCCCAGCGTGGAAAGTGTCACCCTGGTGGAGCTGGACCCGCACATGACCGGCCTGTTTGCCGCCGACCCGGCCATGGCGCGCCTCAACGGCGGCGCGCTGTCGTCCCCCAAACTGCACATCGTCAACACCGATGCTTTTCAGTGGCTGCAGGCGGGGGATGATATGAGTGCCGACGGGCCGCCCCGAGTCGATGGTGCTTGCAGCCCCTGAGGGAGCCCCTTGGGGCAGCGCACCACGCGCAGCGGGAAGCGTGGGGGCCGACATGTTTGATGTGATCGTGGTGGACTTTCCCGATCCCACCAACTTCTCCATTGGCAAGCTCTACACCAATACTTTTTATTCCCTGTTGGCGCAGCGGCTGTCGGCCAGCGGGTATGCCGTGATCCAGACCACTTCGCCCTTGGTTGCGCGCCAGAGTTTCTGGACCGTGGCCGCCACCATCGAATCGGTGGGTCTGCGCGCCACGCCCTACCACGCCAATGTGCCCAGTTTTGGGGAATGGGGTTTCATCATTGCCAGCCACCGGCCCTGGCATATGCCCACCGCATTGCCCGACGGCTTGCGTTTTTTGAGCCCACAGACCGTGCCCTTGTTGTTTGATTTTCCGGTGGACATGGCGCGCGTGCCTGCCCAGGTGAACCGCCTGTCCAATCAGGTATTGGTGAGTACTTACGAGCGGGAATGGGGCCGGGTGGGGCAATAACCTTGCAGTAGCGCTGGGCAATAGTGGAGAATCCGCTGAACCCCCTGGCTTTCCGAGGATTGGCGCCATGCAAAAAAACGATTTTCACGCAGACCATGTCCCGGCCATTTTGCAAGGCTCAGGGCTGTTCAAGGGGGTTGATGTGGCCTCTATCGATTCCGAACTGCAAGACAGCCGCGTGCAGCGCATTGAGCCGGGCCATATCCTGCTCGACCCCAAACACATCAACACCGCCATCTACATCGTTCTGCACGGCGAACTGCTGGTGTGTCTGGAGCCCAAAATAGCCCATCCGCTGTTGCGCCTGGGGGTGGGCGATTGTGTGGGTGAACTCTCCATCATCGACGCCAGTGCCCCGTCGGCCTATGTGGTGGCTGCCGTGGCGACCCATTTGCTGGTGATCTCCAAACCGGTGTTGTGGCGCATGCTGGCCCTGCAGCAGGTGATGGCCCTCAACCTGCTGCATGTGCTGGCACACCGCATCCGCGAAAACAACACGGTGTTGCTGGGCAGCCTGGAGTTGCAGCGCCAGTACCGCAGCAAGGCCGAAACCGATACGCTAACCGGCTTGCACAACCGGGCCTGGTTTGAAGAGGTGTTTCCCAAACAACTGGAGTTGTGTGAGCGCACGGGCCAGCAAGTGTCCCTGCTCATGGTGGACATTGACCACTTCAAAAAGGTCAACGACGCATACGGCCACACCTGCGGTGATGAGGCTTTGCGCCACATGGGTAACCTGCTGCGGCGCAACCTGCGCTCCACCGACCTGTGTGCCCGCTACGGCGGCGAAGAAATGATCGTGTTGATGCCGGGCACCGAGCTCATGCACGCACACCTGACTGCCGAACGGCTGCGCGAAAGCGTGGCAAGCACCCCGCTTTGCCTGGAAGATGGGCGTGAGATGGTGATCCAGGTGTCCGGTGGCATTGCCCAGTGGCAGCCCGGCACCGCGCTGAACGATTTGATCCGCTCTGCCGACCAGGCCCTGTACAAGGCCAAGGAAAGCGGACGCAACCGGATCGAAATTCAGGCGCTGCCGCCGGGTATGGACCTGTCTTAACCGGTGCGGTGGTTGTCCAGGTGGGTGGCGTTGGCGGAGTTGCCGCTTTCGACCCGCACGTCGTAGTAGTCACCCGCTTGGCGCAGGTATGCAGCCCAACGGTTGGCGTGTTGCATATCCGGGTGCAGTGGGCCTTTGGAAACAACCCTTTTTCGGCCCAGCCCCTGCTTTTGAAAATAGATGGTGACTACCCGGTACATGCCTGCAAATGCTCCAACAATTCGCTTGATAGGTGTGTGCTGTAAATTCTAGCGCGGCTATTTTTTTCGCTCAAGATACTGCGCCACCGCCGGTGCAATCAGGGGCGCATTTTTCAGCCAGGAATAGTGGTCCAGCGCAATGTTGGCCGTGTCTTTTGCGCTCCAGCGCCAGTGTTCTGCGGACTGTGGGGGCAGCTTGTCCAGCAAGGCCCGGGCGGCGGTTGCGGGAGACCAGGTATCGGCCGCAAAGTTGATGGCCAAAACGGGTTTTTCCAACTGCGCCAGAGCGCCTTCGTAGTCCACGGTTGAGCCCTGCGGCTGGTAACGCCCGGTGCGCGCCACGTGGGCCCAGTCGCGCATGACGCCGGCTGCTTCGCGTCCGCCAAAACCGATACGGTCGCCGGGGAAATAGCCCAGCACCCGCGCAGCAACACGGGATGCCAGCACCACGGTGGCAATGCCCAAGCGCATCGCCGGTGGGTAGGCGGGCATGTGCACGCTGCCGCTGGCAATCAGCACTGCGCCGGTGATTTGTTCCGGGTGGGTGGCGGCATACAGCAAGGCCAGTTGCCCACCCAGGCTGTGCCCGCCCAGCCAGACCGGGGCATCGGGAAAACGCCGGCGTATAACCGCCACCACTGCGGCCATGTCCAGCTCGACCAGATGGCGGTAGCCGAAATTGTGGCCCCGCCCCGCCCGCACCGAACTGCTGTCAATGCCCCGCCAGTCGGGGGCGCAAAAATGCACACCCTGCTGTGCCAGCGCCTGGCCCACGTGGCGGTACACCTTGGCCGGGGTGCCCAGGGCACTGAAAAAAACCAGCACCGGCGCCCTCGGCTTGTTGGCCGGATACACGGCGGCATTGAACTGGTGCTGGTCGGCGGCGGTCAGGGCAATTTTTTCGGGCATGGGGTGCAGCATAACGGCTTGGTGCCCTGCTCTTGCACGGTGCCTTGTATGCTCTTGCCTTTGTAGCCGCTACGCGCACCAGCAGGGTGTTGCATGCATCAATGTGGGGGTACCGTGGCATGGATAGACGCCATTTTTTGCACAGCGGTGCCGCGGCAGTGCTGGGCGCGGTGGCGGGCTGCCAGCCCGGTGCCGACGCGGCACACATTGCGGGCGGCTTTACCGGCATCGATGCTGCGCGTGACCACGCCCTGCGTGATGCGCTGGCCTCGCGGCAGCCATGGCCGGCACCGGCGCGTACGCAGCACACCGGTGTGCTGATTGCCGGGGGCGGTGTGGCCGGTCTGGCGGCTGCGCGTGCGCTGCGCCTGCACGGGGTGGACGACTTTGCGTTGCTGGAGCTGGAAGACAGCGCTGGCGGCAACAGCCGCGGCGCCACGGTGGGTGGCATGGCCTGCCCGCTGGGCGCGCACTACCTGCCCGTGCCCGGCGACGACGCGCCCGAGGTGCAGGATTTGCTGGAAGAACTGGGCCTGCGCCAGCGCGTGGCCGGGCGCTGGCAAGTTGACGAGCGCCACCTGTGCCACAGCCCGCAGGAGCGCCTGTATTTTCAGGGCGAGTGGCAGGAGGGGCTGCTGCCGGTGCAGGGGGTGGGCGCCGCCACACTGGCGCAGTACCAGCGCTTTGCCGCCCTGGTGGCGCAGTGGCAGGCGGCGGGGCGCTGGACAATTCCGGTGTCAAATATGGCTTTTTCGCACGTCCAGCAAGCGCTTGCAGCTATTACTTTCATAGCATATCTGGAGCGCAATGGGCTCGATGACGCGCACCTGCGCTGGTACCTGGACTACTGCTGCCGCGACGATTACGGCGCCGGCATTGCCACCGTGTCGGCCTGGGCCGGCATTCACTACTTTGCCAGCCGCCACGGCTTCCACGCCCCCGGCGCCTCCGGCGCGGAGCACGGCGAGCGTGAGGGTTTGCTCACCTGGCCTGAAGGCAATGCCTGGCTCACCCGCCGCCTGGCCGCGCCACTGGGTGCGCGCCTGCACACCGGGCAAGTGGTGCAGCGCATCGCCCGCACCCGCCAGGGTGTGGAGGTCGACGCCCTGAACACCGCCACCGGCGCGTTGCAGCGCTGGCAGGCCCGGCAAGTGGTAGTGGCCTTGCCGGTATTTGTGGCGGCAAGGGTCGTGGAAAATGCACCCGACTTTTTGCGCCAGGCCGCCGCCCAGACGGTGTACGCCCCGTGGCTGGTGGCCAACATCCACATCCAACACGCCCTGCACGACCGCCCCGGTGCGCCCCCCAGTTGGGACAACGTGTTGTACGACACGCGCTCCACAGCCGGCGCGGGCGCTTCAACGGGCACCGACACGGTGGCGCACGGTGGCCTGGGGTATGTGGACGCCTCGCACCAAGCCCTGCAGGCGCTGCCCGGCGCCACGGTGCTCACCCACTACCGGGCGCTGGGCGATGCCGTGCAGGCGGCTGCAGGGGGTGGAGCGATGGACGCTGCGGCGTGCGCCCTGGCTGGGCGGCGCCTGCTGCAAGCCACCCCGTGGGCCGCGTGGCGCGACCAGATTCTGGCCAACTTGTCGCTGGCGCACCCGGACTTGGCGGCCAAAACCACCCGCATCGACATCACCCGCTACGGCCACGCCATGGCCATTCCGGTGCCAAATATTAGGGGTCAAATTGGCCATTTCCGCACGGTGGACGTGCGCAAGCAGCTATCAAAAACAGAGCAGTACCCGCCTCGCCCGGTGCCAACGTGGGGGCCCATGGCCTTTGCCCACAGCGACTGGGCGGGCTATTCGGTGTTTGAAGAGGCGTTTACCAGCGGGCACGCGGCAGGCCGGGTGGCGGCGCGGGCCTTGGGGGGCTGATCTGCCCATTCCGGCCGGTGCCAAATATGACGGGTCAAATTGGCCATTTCGCACGGTGGACGTGCGCAATCAGCTATCAAAAACAGAGCACTACCCGGCAGATCAGGCGGCTGCGCACGCCGCCATTACAGCTTGGCCGACTGCGCGCGGGCCAAAAACGCGCGGTAGACCTGCGCCGTTTCTTTGGTGCGCTCCAGCTGCGGTGCATGGCCCACGCCTTTGAGAACCACCACCTCGGAGCGGGGCAGCCACTTTTTGAACACGTCGGTGGACGAGACATCCACCACCTTGTCTTCGTCACCCCACAGCACCAGCACCGGCACCTTGACGCGGGGCAGTATCTCTTCGGCCTTGGCGTTGAACTGGGGGTGCAGGTCGGCAAAAATTTTGGTGGCGATGGGCTCGCGGCCCATGGCTTCGCGCGTCAGCTCGTTGAGCATGGGTGAGGGGATGTAGGGTGCGTCGGACATGGTGAACGCCAGCATGGCGTCGTAGTCGTCCCGGTTGCGCACGATCAGCGGGTTTTTGCCTTTCTCCAGCTCCCGCATCAGGCCGCTGGGCCGGGGCGCCTCGACCCCGGCGGCGTTCATTAGCACCAGGGTTTTGACGTGGCCCGGTGCGTTGGCGGCCAGGTTGAATGCAATGGCGCCGCCCATGGAGTGGCCCACCACGTGTACGGCTTGGGTCAGTTGCAGCTTGTCCATGATGGCGGCCACCATGCGCGCCTGCTCGGCAATGGTGTAGCGTTTGTCCATCAGGATGTTGCTGTCGCCATGGGCCGGCAGGTCGATGGCGATCACATGGTACTGGTTGGTCAGCTGCCCGGCGAAGCGCGACCAAATGTCTTTATTGGACTGAAAGCCGTGGATCAGGAACACGGTTTCACCCTGCCCGCCCTCCAGGTAGGGAATGGTGAAGTCTTCCACCTGCACCTGCTTCAAGTCCAGGTCGGCGCGGGCACGCTCGGCGCGCAGGCCCCAATTCGTCAGTTGGTGTTCGGTGCTGGCGCAGCCGCCCAGCAGTAGCGTCAGGGCCAGCAGGCCCAGCGTGAAGAGTTTTTTCATGGTTGATCGTTAGGGGTCGGTAGTGAATCAGTTGGATGGTCAGGTTGCGCCAGGGTTGGGTTCTGGTGCAGCTTGGCCGGGGGACTGTAAACGACCCTGTGGGTTTGCGCCTTTCGGCGCTGAATGGTTTTGACTGGTGGAGGGGAATGGGCGTGCTGGCCACCTCTACCATCACAGATGGATGTGCAATTGCTGCAAAAAACCCGGTCTGCGAAACCAACCCCCCCGCGGCTGAACTGCGTTCACCCAGGGCCAGTGCACATTGTCGTGCATCATTACCACCAAAGTAGAACAGTCCCGCGATTTCTACGTCCGGCATTTCGGCGCCAAGCTCACTTTCGACTGTGGCTGGTACGTCAACCTCCAATTCGGAACCGGGGCAACGCTTCAGTTTATGGCCCCCCAGCCCGATCAACCGGCCTGTAATCCCGTCGGCTTGACTTACAACTTTGGCGTCTCCAACGTGGATGCCGAATTCCAGGCCCTCACGGCTTCGGGCCTGGTCGCCGTCATGCCGCTCGAAGACCATCCGTGGGGAGACCGGGGGTTTGCCGTGCAAGACCCCAACGGCATCGTTCTCTACATTTACTCCGAGCGCGAACCCAGCCCTGAGTTCAAGCCGTACTACAAGCCCTGAAGCCATGTCCGCCGACCGCATTTCAAAACTACTCGAAGACCTCCGGTTTCTTGATTCCGAACGCTTTGCGCTGGTACAGGAACTCAGAACAATCATCCGGCCTGGATTCAGGCATTACCGAGGAGGTGAAATACGGCGGGATTCTGTTCTCCGCTGAAAAGCCGTTTTGTGGTGTCTTCTCGTACGCCAAGCACGTTTCGCTGGAGTTCGGCGCGGGCGCATCCCTCCCCGACACGTTCCAGGTGCTGGAGGGCGAAGGGAAGTTTGCGCCGGCTGCCCAAGACATCACAGACAAACATGTCCGCGCGTATCTGCTCTTGGCGCGCACGGCGTCGGGCAAGCCATGATGCCTCTCAAGCCCACCTCCCACCAGGATTTTTCATGAAACTCTTTGTGCCCCTTCGATATGTCACCGCGCTGAGTGTTTGCCTGGTTGTGCCGGGCTGCGCGGTGGTGGCTGCGGTGGACACCACCGCCACCGTGGCGGTCAAAACCGTGGGGCTGGCGGCAAGCGCCGCCATTGGTACCGCGCGTATTGCTGGCAAAGTGGTGGGGGCTGCGGCCGATGCTGCCCTGCCTGACACACCATCATCACCTTGAAACCCTTTTCCCCGTTCTGTGCTGGCAATACCTGTCGCAACCCCAGCGGGCTGGCGTTCATGCGCCCAATGTGCACGGCCACGTTCTTTTTCCCCTGATTCGCATGCTGCACTACCGCACCGTTCCGGTTACCCCCTTCAGCCAAAACGCCTCCCTTGTCTGGTGTGACCAGACCCGACAAGCGGCAGTGATTGATCCGGGTGGTGATGTGGATCGCCTGCAGGCCGAGGCTACGCGCCTGGGTGTGTCGCTGGAGCAGATTTGGCTCACGCACGCACATATCGACCACGCGGGCGGCGCGGCCGAGTTGGCACGGCGCCTGTCGCTGCCCATCATCGGCCCGCATATGGGCGACCAGTTCTGGATTGATGGCCTGCCCCAGCAAAGCACGATGTTCGGTTTTCCGCACGCCGACGCATTCAAGCCCACACGCTGGTTGAACGATGGCGACACCGTCACCGTCGGCCACAGCACGCTGCAAGTGCGCCATTGCCCCGGTCACACGCCGGGGCATGTGGTGTTTTATTCCAAGGAAGCGAAGCGCGCTTTTGTGGGCGATGTGCTGTTTGCAGGCTCCATTGGCCGCACCGATTTTCCGCAGGGTGACCACGCCACGTTGATTGACAGCATCAAAACGCGTTTATGGCCCATGGGCGACGACACGGTTTTCATCCCCGGCCATGGGCCAGAGAGCACCTTTGGCGAAGAGCGCAAGTACAACCCGTACGTGAAGGATTAGGCACCTGGGCGCCCCACCGCTGTGCGGGTCTGCCTTCTCAGCGCTGCTCGATAAACCAGTACACCGTACCGGCGCAGGCGCACAGCAAAATACCGCCCACCCAGGCGATTTGCAGCGCAGTCGGCAGGATGGAGGGGCTGATAAACCATGCCGGCAGGCTCAGGGCGGTGCCAACGGTGAATAACTTGGTGCTGCGGTTCATTTTTCGGAAGTTCGGGGTGTTGCGGGGCTGATTGTAGAAGCCGCATCGTGCCGAACGGCGTTTGCTAAACGGGCGATGGGGGTGACGCGCGTGGCGCTACCATGGTGCCATGCAAGAAACCCCCATCCACTACATCAACCCCGTTTTCCGCCCGCCCAGCGAGGCCCAGTCGCTCATCTTGCCGGTGACCAACGGCTGTTCCTGGAACCGCTGCACCTATTGCGAGATGTACACCCAGCCGCAAAAGAAGTTTGCCCTGCGCGACGAGGCCGAGGTGTTGCACAGCATCGAGCGCTGTGGTGCCTTGTACGGCACCCAGGTGCAGCGGGTGTTTTTGGGCGATGGTGACGCCATGGCCTTGTCGACCCGTCGCCTGGTGGAAGTGCTGCAGGCCATTCGCACCCACATGCCCGCCGTGCGGCGTGTGTCGAGCTACTGCCTGCCGCGCAATGTGCGCAACAAGTCGGTGGCCGAACTCACGCAATTGCGCCAGTTGGGCCTGACGCTGGCCTACATTGGCGCCGAATCGGGCGACGACACCGTGCTGCAAAAGGTCAACAAGGGCGAAACCTTGGCCTCCACGCAGGACGCGCTGGACAGGCTGGGTGCAGCGGGCATCACCCGCTCGGTGATGCTGCTCAACGGACTGGGTGGGCAAGTGCTGTCGGCACAACACGCCGCCAACAGCGCACGTTTGGCCAACGCCACCCAACCCGAATTTTTGGCCACATTGGTGGTCAGTTTTCCGCAAGGCGAGGCGCGTTTTCGCCAGGCCTTTCCCGAGTGGGAGCCGCTGGACCAGCATGCCCTGTTTGTGGAACTGGAGCAGTTGCTGCAGGCGCTGGAGCTCAAACGCACGGTGTTTCGCAGCGACCACGCCTCCAATTGGTTGCCCCTGCGGGGTACGCTGGGGGCCGAGAAGGCGCGTTTGCTGGCCGAGGTGCGCCAGGCCATTGCCAGCCCGCAATCGGCCCATTTGCGCCAGGAATGGCAACGCGGCTTATGAGCACCACAGCCACCGCTGTGGGCGGGGCAGATATTGCCTTCTTGCCCGCGCACCAGTTGCTGGCGCGCATGGATGCGGGCCAGCTCAGCAGCCGCACCCTGCTCGAATTGCAGCTCGCGCGCGCCGATCAAGTCAACCCCTCTATCGGCGCGGTGGTGGCTTTCGACCGGGAGGCCGCGCGCCAACGTGCCGACGCCGCCGACCACGCCCGCCAGCGTGGCGAATGCTGGGGTGTGTTGCACGGCTTGCCCATGACCATCAAGGACACGTATGAAGTGGCGGGGATGCCCTGCACGGCCGGAGCGCCGGTGTACCGCGACCACCGCCCGCAAGCCAACGCCTGGGCGGTGCAGCGTTTGCTCGACGCCGGTGCCATTGTGTACGGCAAGACCAATGTCCCGTTCATGGCGTCCGACATCCAGAGCTACAACGCGGTGTACGGCACCACCAATAACCCGTGGGACGTGTTGCGCACGCCGGGCGGGTCTTCCGGCGGTGCGGCGGCGGCGCTGGCGTGTGGCCTGACGCCGCTGGAGCTGGGCAGCGACATTGGCGGCTCCATTCGCATTCCGGCGCATTTTTGCGGTGTGTATGGCCACAAAAGCAGCCACGGCATCGTCTCATTGCGCGGCCATATTCCCGGCCCACCCGGTACCCTCTCCGAACCCGATCTCGCCGTGGCCGGCCCCATGGCCCGCAGTGCCGAAGACCTGGCCCTGATGCTGGATGTGCTGACCAGCCCCACGCCCAAGCAGCAACCGGGCTGGGCTTTGCAATTACCGGCACCGCGTGCGCAGCGCATTCAAGATTACCGGGTGCTGATGTGGATGGACGACCCCTATTGCCCGGTGGATGCTGCCACCCGCGCGGCTGGCGCGCAGTTGCACGAGCGCTTGCGGGCAGCCGGTGCATCGGTGGTGTGCGGCCCGCCGCCGGGGCTGAGTCTGGAAGAGATGGTGCTGCTGTACTTTCACCGCCTGGGTGGCGTTTTGGCCAGCGCACACACACCTGCGCAGCGCTGGGGCATGGGGCTGGTGGCGCCGTTGCTACGCCATGCGGGCCGCTTGCTGGGCGCACCACCCTACGGGCACCGGTTTTTCAGCGGTTGTGCGCAAAGCCACGCGCAGTGGCTGCGCGAGCGGGAGCGGGTGTTGGCGCTGCACGCACGGTTTGTGAATTTGTTTGATATGTTTGATGTGGTGTTGATGCCCGTGGCGATGGGTGCGGCGTTTGCGCATGACCACTCCAGGGTCATGAGCCAGCGCCGCATCATGGTGGACGGGCGTCGCCGTCCCTACTCCGACATGTTTGGCTGGATTGCTCCCGCCACGGTGCTGGGGCTGCCGGCCACCAGTGCGCCACTGGGGCGGACAGCGCACAACCTGCCCATGGGTATTCAGATTGTGGGTGGGCCGTACCGGGACAAGACCACCATCGCGTTTGCAGCCTTGCTGGCCCAACTGGGAGGCGGGTTTCAGCAACCGGGCTGAGTCTGCGCCGCGGCGGGGATGGGCCGCGTGGCGGTGTCAGCGCATGCCGGACTGTACGGTCTCTACTACCGGCAAATCGCGCCCCACCGTCCAGCTGACCTTGCGGTAGCCGGTGCCGCCCAGCGATTCACCGACCACCACAATGCGGTGGTCGTGCAAAAAGTCCATCACCCAGCGCGCATTGTTGGCGCCTACGTGGGTGGTGGTAAACATTTGCGGGAACATGTTGCCGCCGCCGTACACATAGGCCTGACAGCGCGTGGCCGGAATGCCAATACCCACCAGGCGGTCAAACATGTCTTGCATGGCCACCTCGCCATAGGCCGTGTTGTGCTGGTTGGCTGCGCTGGGGCGCCCCACGTGCACGATGTGGCACATCACCCCCACGGTGCGCCGGGGGTCGGTCAAAATCACGCTCACACACGAGCCCAGCAGCGTCTTGAGGACATCGCCCGCACGCCCCAGCGCCACATGGCCGGGCATCAATTCGCGGGTAACGGTGCCCGGCCCCACGGGAGCGGCAGGGGTTATGCGTCGCTCGGTGACCATAACTTACCGTGTATCAGCAGGCGTTGTCGCCACCGACATACCGCGCCAGATGCTGCAGCAAAATCTGGCTCGACCCCGGCGCCAGCAAAAAAGCCAGGTAGCCGCCCACGTGCTGGCGGCCCAGCTGAAAGTCGATCATCAAGGCCAGCACCTGGGTGGCTTCGTCGGGCGCGCCGGTAAGGGTCTGCGCCTGCACACGCAACACCGTGTCGGCGCTCTCCAGGCTGACCACGGGCAGGGTGCCTTCGATTCGCATCGACAGGCTGGACGCCAAATTGGAGATGACGGCGTTGAGAATGATGTTGCCCAGCTCACCCATGGCGTCTTGCTCCATCTCGCCGAGCTGGTCTTGCGGAAAATCGTCGCCCACCATCATGCGCACCAGATGCGTGCGGCCCTCGTCGGGGAACATCAGCACGGCCTCGGTGTCAAACGCGCCCTGGTAGGTTTGGCGGATGGCGCACAGCGGGCGTTGTTCGCGCGCCAGAAAGTGCTGTTGGGCCTCATGCTGGCTGGTCAGTTCCACCACAGGAACCGACAAGGGCACGTGCTCGCCGGTCATCTGGTACAGCGCATCGGCCGCCAGGCCCACGCCGATGTTGAAAATTTCGGTCAGAGCGTCCTGCTCCAACTCGGTAAGGGCCATCATTCGGTGGCCAGTAAAAAGTTGAGCGCCAGTGTGAGCGAAGCCTCGGTGACCGGCTTGGCGACAAAGTTCAGCCGCAGCGACGCCGCCACCTGGCGGCTGCTTTCCTGGATGTTGGCGGTGAGCATGACGATGCGAATATCGGGGTCGCGCGCCAGCATGAGCTGTGCGGTCTCGAAACCACTCATGCCGGGCATGTTCACGTCCATGGTCACATAGTCGGGCTTGTCATCGGCGGCCATGACCAGGGCTTCGTCGCCTGAGACGGCCTCCTGCACGCTCCAGTTGGGGCAATGGGCGGTGAAGAACGCCCGGATGCGCATGCGCGAAACCTTGCTGTCATCGACGATCAGCAGCTTGCGGGGGAGCGACACTTCTTCTTGGGCCATGGGCGTTCCTTTGGTGGTGCGGTGGGCCGGAAATACTAACACGCACCGCGCCGCCCTGCGCGGTTTGGAGGATGTCGCAAGGCGCCCAAGGCTACGCGACCGGGATCAGTGTGACGCCATAACCTTGCCCCGTTGCAACCACTTCCAGCAAGCGGTCGATATTGGGGTGATTGCCGGGATTGGCGCGGGCGTTGGCGGTGTGCTCGGCAAAGAGCGCCAACCCTTCCTGTGCCGCTGCCACGGTGATGCCGCCATGCCGGGCTGCGAGTGCCGCGTACACGGCCACTGAGCCGGCTTTACCGGGTTGATTCTCAATGGTGGCAACCCATTCGCCCGCCGGGTTGTGCAGTTGCACCGCTGCGAGATGGCGGGTGGAAGGAAGGTGTTGGAGGTTTTCGGCAAAGGTCATGGTGTGTCTGAAGAACGGGTGGGTGCGGGGGGCATTTTTGCGCGGCGAGGTGGCCGGGCGGGTTTACCCTTGTTTGAAAAGTGGCAACAGCGGGTATTCTGAACGCCCCCGTTGGCCCATTGCGCCCGGCGTTTTTATTTCTTTTTCCCAGAGACTATTTATGCGAAATTTCCAGAGCCTGGTTCTGTGTGTGGGCGCTGCTGCGGTGTTGGCCGCATGCGGAGGTGGTGGCAGCAGCAGCGGCAAGCTGACGTTCAGTTCCATGGTCAATTTTGGTGACAGCCTGAGCGACGTGGGAACCTACAAGGTGGGTACCGTTGCCGCGCTGGGTGGCGGTATGTACAACGTCAATTCAGCCACTGCCAAAAACTGGACCCAGGTGCTGGCTTCCCAGTTGGGCGTGAGCACCCCTTGCCCCTACCAAACCGGGCTGGATGGGGATGCCACCAAAGGCTTCAAAGTGCCCGTGGTGAACAACACCGCCTGCAAAAACTATGCACAGGGTGGTGCGCGGGTGACAAACCCGTACGGTCCGGGCAACAAGGCGCTGGGCGAACCCCATGCCACGCTGGGCCAGTTGACCGTACCGCTGGTTACGCAGGTTGCCAACCACCTGGGTGTGTCTGCAGGAAGCACTTTTTCCGGTACCGAACTGGTGACGGTAATGGCCGGTGGCAATGACGCCATCATCCAGACCGGAACCTACACCGCCACCGTGGGCGCGGCATTCGCCACGGGGGGGGGGCGCAGCGGCGGCCACTGCAGGAACTGCTGCAGCGACCGCAGCCGTCACCGCCATGTCCACCGCAGGCTCCGAATTGGCGACCCTGGTCAAAAACCAGATTGTCGCCAAGGGTGCCAAATATGTGGTGGTGGTGAACTTGCCCAACGTCGCCCAAACGCCCTATGGTGCGCTGAACGAAGCCGGTTTGCCAGGAACCAAGACGGTGATTGACACCATGGTCAAGGCGTTCAACTCCGCGCTGAGCAGCGGGCTTGCAGGTGCCAGCAATGTGAAACTGGTGGACGCCTATGCCGCCAGTTCCGACCAGGTCATCAACCCGGCCACGTATGGCCTGAGCAATGTGACTGCGCCAGCCTGTGATTTGACCAATCCGGCGACCAACCCCCTTGGCAGCTCGCTGGTTTGCAACACCAGCAACGTGATTGCGGGCGATGTGTCCAAATACATGTTTGCCGACCTGGTGCACCCCACACCCTATGGATACGAACTGCTGGCAGCGGCCGTGGCCAAGGCCATGACCAGTGCCGGCTGGCTCTGATGGGTGATTGAATGTGCCGCTCAGGCCCGGCGGTGAAACACGGCCTCTGAAGCGGCACCCACCCCTGCTACCGTCCCCGCCGGGGTGCGGGCAGCGGGGTGGCGGTGAATGCGGTGGGTCGTCCAGTGTCGGCCTGCCGGCGCAAGAAATGCTATTGTTTTTGTAGCTGCTTGCGCTTGCTGGACGCGCGCAAACGGGCTTTTTCGCTCTGATTGCTATTCGGCAAACAAATCCTCTCCGGTGTGCTTGGGTGCCACCCCCAGGTGGCGGTAGGCGGCTAGCGTGGCAATGCGCCCACGCGGTGTGCGCTGCAGGTAGCCCTGCTGGATCAGGTAGGGCTCAATCACATCCTCAATGGTTTCGCGCTCCTCGCCAATGCTGGCGGCAATGTTGTCCAGCCCCACTGGGCCGCCGTCAAAGCGGTGAATCACGGCCTCCAACAGCTTGCGGTCCATCAGGTCAAAGCCCTGCGGGTCCACGTCCAGCATGGCCAGGGCGCGGTTGGCAATGTCCAGGCTGATGTGGCCGCGCCCTTTGACGTCGGCATAGTCGCGCACGCGGCGCAGCAGCCGGTTGGCAATGCGCGGGGTGCCGCGGGAGCGCCGGGCAATCTCGAAGCCGCCATCGGCGTCCATGGACGCTTTGAGCAGCCCCGCACTGCGGGTGACGATGCGTGCCAGCTCTTCGGGCGTGTAAAACTCCAGCCGCGCCACAATGCCAAAGCGGTCGCGCAGCGGGTTGGTCAGCATGCCCGCGCGCGTGGTGGCGCCCACCAGCGTGAAGGGTTGCAGGTCGAGCTTGATGGAGCGCGCCGCCGGGCCTTCGCCAATCATGATGTCGATCTGGTAGTCCTCCAGCGCGGGGTACAGAATTTCTTCCACCACCGGGCTCAGGCGGTGAATCTCGTCGATGAACAGCACATCGTTCTTTTCCAGATTGGTCAGCAACGCCGCCAAATCCTTGGGCTTTTCCAGCACCGGGCCGCTGGTCTGGCGCAAATTGACGCCCAGCTCGGCCGCCACAATGTGGCTCAGGGTGGTTTTGCCCAGCCCCGGCGGGCCAAACAGCAGCACATGGTCCAGCGCCTCGCTGCGCATTTTGGCGGCGCTGATAAAAATCTCCAGCTGCTCGCGGATTTTGGCCTGGCCCACGTATTCGTCGAGCAGCTTGGGGCGCAGGGCACGCTCCATCGCCTCCTCTTGGGGGGATGTGGGGGCTGCGGACACCATGCGCTGGGGCGGTGGGGCGGCAAAGTCGTCGGTTTGGATGCTCACGGCGGCAGTCTGTAGGTGCAAAAGCGATTGTCCACTATAGCGTGCAGCGGGTTGGTTGAGCGGTGGGCGCGTGGCGCGCGGATTCAAGTTGCGCACCGGCTGACCGATAGCCAATAGACAGAGCCCTTGCGTTGAGGGGCGCCCGACTGTGCACGTCCGAAAGGCAACACCGACCATGACCCGTATTTCTGATTTCACCTGGCGTCGCATGTCCGGTGTTTTGCGCTGCATCTGGCTGGTTGCCGGTGTGGGGCTGGCCAGTGGCGCGGGGGCTGCAGACCATGGCGCAGCCTCCCACGCGGAACCGGCCAAGACCGCTGCGTTAGCAGCCAAAGCGGCATCCGCTGCCGCCGCTTCCGTGGCGCCCAAGACGGCGGATGTCGAGGTCAAACCCTCCAGCGACCCCAAAGCCGCGGGCTACCTGGTGCGCGAAGCGCTGGGCCTGGATACCGTGACCAACAAGAAGTTGACCCTGGTCATGAAGAGCAAGCCCAGCGGGGCGCCTGCCAATCCGCGCGATGCGGCGCACGAGGCGCCGGCCGTGGCGGGTGGTGCGTATAAGCGGGGCACGGCCCGGGCGGGTGCCACCAAGCCCGCAGCAGGTGCGCACGGTGGCGACGCACACGGTAGTGATGTGCATTGGACCTACGCGGGTGAGACCGGCCCCGAAGCCTGGGGCAAGCTCAAGCCGGAGTTCAACCTGTGTGCCATTGGCAAGCGCCAGTCCCCAATCAACATCGAAGAGAGTTCCAGCCTGCAGGGCCCGGCCGAGCCCCTGCAGTTTGATTACCGCCCCAGCAGCGCCGCGGTGGTCAACAATGGCCATACCATCCAGGTGGATGTGCAGGGCGAAAACACCATCACGGTGCGCAGCTCCACCTTCCGGCTGCTGCAGTTCCACTTCCATTCCCCTTCGGAAGAACAGATCAACTTCAAACGTTTTCCCATGGTGGCCCACCTGGTGCACAAAAACGCCGAAGGCCAGTTGGCGGTGGTGGCGGTGCTGCTGGAAACCGGCGCCGTTAACCCGGTGATTGACAAGGTGTGGACCTACATGCCGCTGGACGCGGGTGACCGGGTACGCATGCCCCCCGACCTGCTCAACCTGAACGAACTGCTGCCCACCGACCAGCGGTATTACCAGTTCATGGGCTCGCTGACCACGCCACCGTGTTCCGAGAATGTGCTGTGGCTGGTGCTGAAGCAACCGGTGTCCATCAGCCGCAGCCAGATCCGGCTGTTTACCCAGCTCTACCCCAACAACGCCCGCCCGGTGCAGCCGCTCAACGGACGTACCGTGCGTGATGCCCAGTAGTGCACCCGTGCGGTGATGCTGAATCGCTATTATTTTGATAGTGTCTTGCGCGCATCTGGCGCGCGCAATGGGCCAATTTGATGCTTTATTGCGGTAACAGGGGTTGACGCGGTGAATTGGGTGGAAAAATAGGGGTTCCTACGACTCCCTTACTCCCTGCCACCATGAAACACGTTGTCAGCATCAGCCTGGGCTCCAGCAACCAGGATTTCGATTTCGTCACCACCTTTCTCGGCGAAAAGCTCCATGTGCGCCGCATCGGCACCAACGGCAGTACGCTGGCCGCCGTCAAGCTGGTCAAGGAGTGGGACAAGAAAGCCGCCGCCATTGGCTTGGGGGTGCTCAAAGACCATTACAAAGTGGGCTCGCGCCGCTTTATTGCCAAAGACAGCGCGCGGCTGATGGCTGCAGCCCACACCGCCCCGGTCACCACGGGTGGCCGATTGGGCGATATTTTTCAGGAATGGGCGGTGCGCCACGCGCAAACGCAACTGGGCAACTTCTTCAACAACGCCCGGGTGCTGTTCTTTTCGGGTCTGACCGATTACAAGCTGGCCTTGTCCATGGCCGAGTACACCACCAACCTGCAGTTTGCCGACCCCCTGATGCAGCTCGGGGTGCCCAAATTGCTGGGCACGCTGGACGCGCTCAACCTCTATTCCACCGGCGCCCATTACGTCAAAGACTGGTCGCTGCCCTCGGCTATTGGTACTGGTCCAGTCAAGGAGTGGACGCGCTTTGTGCTGCGCAAGGCGATGCAAAAGGCGTCGGTCATCGTCGCCCCGGTGCACGAACTCGATGATTTTGGGCTGGAAGAGTTGGCGGGCAAAACCATCATCACCTCCACGGTGAACGACGAGCGCATGGCGATGTTGCGCGACAAGGGCGTGGCCACCGTGATCGACGGCTCGCCCTGCATGCAGGGCCATGTGCTGGGCGCGCAGTTGCTCGACGCCATGATCCTGGCCGCCACCGGCAAGCAGCCGCGCGACATTCTGGAAGACGACTACCTGGAAATCATCACCGGCTTGCAGCAAGAGCCGCGCATCGTGCACCCCAACGGCAACCAACGCGTCAACCGCTTCGCCTTTGTCATCCACCCCTTGTCGCAGGAATACTTCAAGAAGGTCAAACCCATTGAGCTGCTGTCGCAGGTGTCGCCGCCGGTGATGATGAACTCGCTGGAAAAAATCATGGCCTATGCGCCGCCCTTTGTGTATTCCAAGGTGACCGGCATCGAGTCGCCCACCGGCGTCAAGGCTGAAGGTTGGCTCATTTCGGTGGGCGGCACGCCCAAAGAAATCATGCGCCACGACCCCGAATTCACCTACCGGCGCCTGCTCGATGCGGCCGCCATGGCCAAGCGCCTGGGCGCCCAAATCATGGGCCTGGGTGCATTCACCAAGGTGGTGGGCGATGCAGGCGTTACTGTGGCAAAGCGTGCGCCCCTGCCCATCACCACCGGCAACAGCTACAGCGCATCGGGCGCCCTGTGGGCCGCGCATGACGCGCTGTTGCGCATGCGCTTGCTGCCCAAGCCAAAGGGCAAAGAGCGAGTCCAGTGCAAGGGCATGGTGGTGGGGGCCACCGGGGCCATTGGTTCGGTGTGCGCGCGCCTGATGGCCCGTGCCGTGGAAGAGGTTTACATGGTGTCGCCCGAGACCGCCAAGTTGCTCGAACTCAAGGAATCCATCCTGAAAGAATCGCCCGACGCCAAGATTTTCCTCAGCGCCCAGGCCGACAAAGACATTGCCGATATGGACATGATCGTCACCGCCACCTCGGGTGCGGGCAAAAAAGTGCTCGACATCATGAATGTGAAGCCCGGCTGCGTCATCACCGACGTGGCCCGTCCGCTGGACTTGCCTGCTTCCGAAGTCGCCAAGCGCCCGGATGTGCTGGTCATTGAGTCCGGCGAAATCCAGCTACCCGGCGAGGTCAAGATGAAAAACATCGGCCTGCCCAAAGGCCTGGCCTACGCCTGCCTGGCCGAAACCATCGTGCTGGCGCTGGAAGGCCGGTTTGAAAACTTCACCGTCGGGCGCGCCATCGAGTGGGAAAAGGTGCGTGAGATTTACCAGTTGGGCCTCAAACACGGCATGAAGCTGGCCGCCATCTCGGGCGTGAATGGCCCGTTCAGCGACGAAGACATCGCCCATGTGCGCGAACTCGCGCTGGTGGCTCGCGCCGAGCAAGCCGTTGGCAAGGCGAAAGCCAGAGCGACGACCGTGAAACCGGTCAGCGCCAAAAAGGCAGCACCCGCCAAAAAGCGGGTGTCTGCAGCCGATGCGCAACAGTAGGTGCGCAAGCGTTTGCACACATTTTTTGCCATCGTGTTACATTAGCCGATCGCTTTTGGCGACTGGCTATGCCCTCACTACGCTGAGGGCGGTACACGCCCCCGGCAGAGGGGTCGCCAGTCCGGCCCTTCAACAGCGCTTCCACTATCCTCTCACGGCATAGTGATTTTCCCTCCTGTTGACGACGCCCCTGCTATGGCGTTTGTCCTGATTTTTTCGTTCCCAGTGGATGTGTGATCGGGTTGATTGGATGGGTACCTCGGCATGGGGGCATGCCAATGTGTGTTCGGGCACGACGGGCCAAAGGCCCCGTGCTCTATTGATTTTTAGATGATTTTTACTACAACAACAAAACAGTTACCCATTACGATGGGCAAATATCGCATCGCGGCCTGCCCACGGCGACTCTCCAACGGGCAATTTGCGGCACAGGTTTCGATTGCCAGCGGTCGCGGCAGCGCGTCTACCGACCGCGTGATGCGGTTTCATGATGAATTTTCCTCGCTGGACGCTGCGGCGAGTTATGCCATTGAGCAGGGTATTGACTGGGTGCGCGACTTGACGCGAACCCATTGAACACAATTTTTATTAGGAGTACACCATGGCCAAAGAAGACTTGATTGAGATGATGGGCGTCGTTGACGAAGTGTTACCCGACACGCGTTTTCGCGTCACCCTGGAAAACGGTCACCAGCTGATCGCCTACTCGGCCGGCAAAATGCGCAAAAACCACATCCGCATTCTGGCCGGTGACAAGGTATCGCTGGAGTTGTCGCCCTACGATCTGAGCAAGGGCCGCATCAACTTCCGCCACATTGAAGGCCGCGCACCGTCCGTCCCCCGTCGTACCTCGTAATTTGCTAGTGTTTTGGTAGCTGTTTGCGCTCATTCCACAAGGGTTTGAGGGCTTAATTGATGGTTTTTCAGCCGGTTGGAATCGGATTCCGGCTGTGGTGGGCGCGTCACCACCTCCTTAAGAAATAGAAGCAGAGGCACCGCTGGTATGACGCAAGCCGTGTTGCGCACGCACTTCAATACATCCCATCTGATTCGTCTCCTCGCGGATCTGGTTCCAGCCAACGCAGCACCCTCCCAGCAGGAATTTGCCCAGCGGCTGGGTCAGTGGGTCAGTTTTACGGACGCCATGACGCTGTACGCAGCGCTCAATTCTGTTGCACAGTCGGCGCGCTCGGCGCAAACTGCAGCGGGTGTGTCCGCCGCCTTGGCCTGCGCCCATGCGGAGTTGGCGCGCACGCGCAACGCCATGGTGCAGGTGATCCAGCGCAGCTGCGCCGCAGTGCCGGGTTCTGCCCGCATAAAATTCCCCGTTCCGCCCATCGAGACCGGGCCTGACATTGCCATCTCCTATGCGCCGTTTCTCCGCTTTTGCGTGACGGTGCAGCGGGAAATGGATTCCAGGCTGGGTCCGCTGCGTGCCTCTGTACGCCAAGCACTCATGGGCGCTTCGCCCGCTTTGCGTCAGCTTGCAGCGTTGGACGCCGTGTTTGACACGGTTTTGAGCGAGCGCGAGCGCCGCTTGTTGGCCACGGTTCCGGCATTGGTGGAAAAACGGTTTAACGCATTGCGCCAAGAACATTTGCACATGCTGGCTGCAACCGGCCAAGTCGATGATTCCGCGGTGTGGATACGCCCCGGTGCGTGGCTGGCGCGATTCCGGGACGAGTTGTGTGGGGTATTGCTGGCGCAATGGGAGTTGCGCTTGCAACCGGTCACCGGGCTGGTGCAAGCCTTGGGTAATGAGGTGAATGGAAAAACATGAATAAGCATTCTTTCGCAGGCGCCTTTTTTGTGGGCGCCCTGGCTGTGGTGTGGGTTGGTGCGGGTTACGCGGCCTCCCATCCGCTGGCATTGGCCATGACACTCATCATTGGTGGGGTGTACGGATTGGGCGCATTCGAGCTGCTGCAGTTCCGTCGGGCAACCCGTACCGTGACCGCCGCACTGGCCAACATTCCGCAGAGCCTGTCCCGCGAAGGCCTCACTGGCTGGCTAGACACGCTGCATCCAACACTGCAAAACGCCGTACGGCTGCGGGTGGAAGGCGAGCGCACAGGCCTGCCCGGCCCTGCCCTGACTCCCTACCTAGTCGGCCTGTTGGTCATGCTGGGCATGCTGGGCACGTTCTTGGGCATGGTGGTCACGCTGAACGGCGCCGTGTTCGCATTGGAGGGCACCACCGACCTGTCGGCCATGCGTTCTTCGCTGGCGGCCCCCATCAAAGGCCTGGGGCTGGCGTTTGGTACCTCGCTGGCAGGGGTGGCCGCATCGGCCATGCTGGGGCTGATGTCGGCCCTGGTACGCCGCGAACGCCTTCAAGCCGGCCAAGTGCTGGACAGCACGATCGCCACCGAATTCCGAGCCTTCTCGCTGGCCCACCAGCGCCAGGAAACCTTCACCGCCTTGCAGCAACAAGCCCAGGCCCTGCCCAACGTGGTGAACAGCCTGCAGACCCTGATGACCCTGATGGAGCGCCAAAACCAGCAGCTCCAAGAGCGGCTGCTGGGTAACCAGGACAGCTTCCACAGCCATGTGCAGGGCGTCTACACCGGCTTGGCCCAGGCGGTGGACCAGTCGCTCAAAGACAGTCTGGCGAGCGCTGCGCGCGTGGCAATGGAAGCCATTCAACCTATAGCCGAAGCGACCTTGACTGGCATGGCCCGTGAGGCCACCGCCCTGCACGCACGTTTGGCCGACACCACCCAGACCCAGCTCGATGCGCTCCTGACACGCATCGACGCCAGTGCCAGCAGCGGTGCCCGCGAAGCCAGCGCCTTGCACGCGCGCATGGTGAACACCACCCAGACCCAGTTGGATGCCCTCACCGCACGTGTGGAGGCCAGTGCCAGCACCATGGCCCAGTCGTGGACCGCTGCGCTGGCCCAACAAGACAGCAGCAACCGCCAACTGCTGCAAGGGTTGGAGCAGTCCCACCAAGTTTTCAGTGAAACCTTCGAGGAGCGTTCCGCCACCCTGTTGGCATCGGTCGGCGCGACCCTGACCGACTTGCAAACCCACCAGGCCAGCGCCAACCAACAGCAGCTGGGCGCGTGGACACAGTCCCTGGAGTCGGTAGCCGGTACCCTGCAGCGCGAGTGGCAACAAGCCGGTGCCCATTCGCTGGCCCAGCAGCAACAGATTTGCAGCACGCTAGAGGCTACGGCGCGCCAGATTACGGAACAGGCCCAAACCCACGCCCATGCTACGTTGGCAGAAATCACCCGTCTGCTCGACACCGTGGCCGAAGCGCCGCGCGCTGCGGCCGACGTCATTGGCCAGTTGCGCCACGAGCTCTCTAGCAGCATGGCGCGCGACAACGCCATGCTGGAAGAACGCCGCCGCATTCTGGAGACATTGAGCGGTCTGCTCGACACCATCCAGCACGCATCCACCGAGCAGCGTGCATCCATCGACACGCTGGTGGCATCGTCGGCTGAGTTGCTAGGCCGCGTAGGCAGCCAGTTTGCCGACAAGGTGGATGTGGAAGCGGCACGGCTGTCAGGCTCGGCGGCGCACGTCACCAGCAGCGCGGTCGAGGTCGCCAGCATGGGCGAAGCCTTTCAATTCGCGGTGCAGCTGTTCAACCAGGCCAACGACAAGCTCATTGCCAACCTGCAGCGCATCGAAGCGGCCATGGACAAGAGCATGGCCCGCAGCGACGACCAACTGGCCTATTACGTGGCGCAAGCGCGCGAGATCATCGACCTGAGCCTCACGTCGCAAAAAGAAGTGGTGGACGATTTGCGCGCCCTGCGCCAGCAACCGGCAGCACTCGCTGACGAGGTGGCCTGATGGAGGACACGGACGGCACTGTCGAACAAACTGCGCCGGTATGGGCGGTGTTTGGCGACCTCATGTCGGGTTTGCTGGGCGCCTTTATCCTGATTTTGGTCGGCGTTCTGGGTGTGCAACTGGAGCTGGCCAGCAAGTTGGAGGCTGAAATCCAGCAGCGCAAAATTGCCGAACAGCGGCGCTCGGCGCTGGAAGAAGCCCTGGCCGGGCCATTGGCATCCGGGCGCGTCACCCTGAACAACGGGCGCATTGGTATCAGCGGCAGCGTGTTGTTTGCGACCAATTCAGCCGCCCTGCAGCCCGAAGGGCGCCAACTGTTAACCAGTTTGGTCGAACCCTTGCGCGCCTACCTGGGTGCGCGTGAAGAGTTGCTGATGGTCAGCGGCTTTACCGATGACCGCGCCATCGTCGCTGGCAAAGACCGCTTTGAAGACAACTGGGAGCTATCGGCCCAGCGCGCATTGACCGTTACGCGCACCTTGATCGAAGAGGGCATGCCGTCGTCTACGGTATTTGCGGCGGCGTTTGGCGCCCAGCAACCGGTGGCATCCAACGCCGATGCCAAGGGCCGATCACAAAACCGGCGCGTGGAGATGGCACCGGTGCCCCGCTCCAGCAACGCCATTGCCACGGCCAGCGCTGCAGCCACCGCTACCACCGGCAACACCGCTGCGCCATGAACGACGCGCCTTGGGATCCTGTTGCCGCCGTGGCGGCGCTGCGCACGACGGGCACCACGCCCCACGATGCGGTACGCCTGCACTACCTGGAGGCCCTGGCCCGGCGCGCAAAAGGCTTTGATGGTGAGGTGAAAAACCTTCTGGACGGTAAGCTGCACCAGGCGCTGGCGCGCTACCAGAGCGTGCACACGCAACCCCGTGTAACCGGTTCCCCTAGTCTGGGGCGACCCAGCGCCCTGGCCGAGCTGACCCGCCGGCTGGCACAGCAACCTCAGAATACCGAAACGCTTGTGGGCGGGCGTGCCGCAGTGGTTAATGCGCGGCCCGAGCTCAAATCCGTGCGCGATTTTCGGGCGACCTGGACCCAGCTCAGCGTGGAAAAACAGCTCACCCAAGCCCTGGCCCAGGCACCCGAGAACGCGGGCCCGCTTAACTCGCACCAGCTGGTGCTGCGCGCCCTGTCGGTGATGCGGGACACCGCGCCCGACTACCTGAACCGCTTCATGTCCTACGTCGACGCGCTGCTGTGGCTGGACGAGGCCGAAAGCCCGCCCCTTGTCGCCCCTGCTGCAACCGGTGATGCGGCCAAGAAGCGCAAACCCAGCCGACCGCGTAGCAGGCTAAATGAGCCCATCCCCTCGAAAAGGTAAAACGAGCGGATTTCCCCTATGAAAGAGTGACACGTTATTTGCTGAAATCGCTTGATTCAGCGATGTAATGTCAGCCACCCCAGGAAAAATCAACAGTAACCCTCTCGGATGTAGCCTGCGGAATGACCGTTCGGCCATGCTTGGTGAGCTTGACCAAACCATATTGGGCCATGGTGTGCAGCGACCGCGACACGTTGGGCGCATGTTTCCCGACCGCCTTGGCTAAGGCGTCCATGGAGTCTGGATGACTCTCACGAATGACCTTGAGCAAGGCCATGTTCTCATCGGACAGCACCCGTGCCATGGCGGTCACAGTGGGAAACCAAACGTTGGGTTCATCTTTGCCGCGTTGGCGTGTTCCCGCCGCAATCGCCAGTGTGCGGGCGCGCTGCACAGGCACTGGCGCAATACCGAACTTCAATACCTTGTTCATGGACTGATCTCCTTCAAAACGCGATCTACTTCAGCATAAAAATCACTGACCAACTGGTAAGCGGTGTCAAACTCGTACAACACCCCCTCGTCCAGAGCGTGTCGATGGCGGTGGTCGTACGGAAACCGTTTACCAACATGCTTAAAACGCGAACCTACCGGCTTCACGCCATGGGCATTATCAAAACCAATGAGCCGGGTGTTGTCCGGCGCATGCAGTGTCAGGCTGTACCTGATGCCGTGCGGTCGTTCCGCCGTTACGGGCACACTCGCAACTTCCATCTTGACCCAGTAGCCCGCATCATTTTGGACTTCAATATTGCCATCCAAGCCAAGCAAATATTCCAAACCAGTGGCCGGTGAACTTTGTGAACCCATGCCAAAGCATATCATGAAACGATAAGTGTTTCAATGACCAATGTGAGTGAAATATCCCTTTCAGGACCTCACCAACGCCTTTGATGCTTCAGGTATTTGGCGTTCCAAAGGCATCCTCATTTGTCGTGCGCGCTTGGCTTGATCAGTGTGAAGGTAGACCGAAGTGGTGGAAACCGATGCGTGGCGCAGGTTGTCTCGCACTGTGGTCAGCTCCGCCCCCCGCGCCAAAGCATGTGTGGCGTGCGTATGTCGCATCCAGTGTGGACTTGCGCGGCGCAACTTTTCGGCAGTCTTTGGCGATTCGGCCTCAATGACGTCGGCAGTTGTCACGAAGAATCGCTTGGTGACGTTCCATAGCCGGGTCGAAGTGATACGGTTCTGACCGCTCCCTGCCTGCAGGTCAGCAATGAGCGGGGTGGACGGCTTCCACATGGCGGGTGTGGTTGGCACACCGCGCTGCATCAGGTAATGATCCAGCGCCACCCGGGCCAGCGGAGGCAAGGCCACTTTGCCTGCCTTGCTGCCCTTGCCGACCAGCTTGAGCCAATGGTCTCCTTGGGCATCCGTTTCAATCTGCCCCAGGGTGGCCCCCACGAACTCACTGGACCTCAAACCCGTGGCATAAGCAAAGTCTAGAACGAAGCGCAGCCGCTGCGCAGCCGCAAGCTTCCAGCCGTAGGACCACTCCAGCCCGTTGGCAACGGCTCGGATAATGGCCCACTCACCCTCGGAAAACACGCGCCCCTCGTCCATGGGGGTGCTGCGGGTGCTACCGCGCACCTTGATGCCGCCAAACGGGTTGGCCAGCACATAGCGCTGCTCGATCAGCCATCGAAACATTGCACCAATGACGCTTAAGGCATAGGCCGTCGAACGGGGAGATAAACCCGCCGAGAATGGCCGCCACTCTGGAGAGAATCTTGTTTGTGGTGACCCTACCCATCGACTGCGTGGTGCGGGATTTCGCAGGAACCCCCGGTAAGCCGTTGCGTCCTCGGTTGTTAGCGACGACAGCGCACGTCCACGTTCAACAACTGCCCACAGAATCATGCGTTCGGCCTCCTTGCGATAGGCCCGTTTTGTCGCACTGGACTCGTGCAGTGCCAGCCATGCCTGCACGGCTTCGTAGTCATTGTCAGCACTCAGCGTGCAACTGGATGGCGGTCCACGGAAGGTCCCCCTTGATCCGTTGAGTTCTTCAGGTACTTTTAGGCGCTCCCAAGGAACAACCTCTCGTACTGTTTCACTGACCATCAGTTCCCGCGCCCGTTCGGTCAGTTGCGGATGTGCTGCAAAGAAGGCTTCAATTTGACGTGCCCCTAGAGAACCGAGGCCTGGAATCGCAGTCCACCAGCGTTTGCGCCGGGGTACCCGCACAGTCAGCTGTGCCAGCGTCTTGATATCTTGGGCGTACAGGGCATTTGCAGAACGCGCAGAAAGCCACAGGCTCACGTCATCAGTGATCTTGGGAGCCGGTTCAGGCGCAGTGCGCAGTGCGTCGATGGCATGGGCAACGGCTTTCGCATGCTGGACCCGCTCACCGATCGGATGGTCAAGTAGGGCCACTAGATCGGCCCGGTGCCGCCTGCGTGCAATGCGAATCAGTTGACGGCGAATGCCTCCAATCATTCCCCGTGACGACTGGCCAGAAACCTTGTGCGTATCCAGGTAATGGGCCACGGATTTGCGCGATGACAAGCCGGCGTACCAGCCACGCAATGCGGCGAGCTCGGCTTCACCGGGGAATGCATCCAGGCCAGAACCATCCCCCAATTCTGACGAAAGTGAGATCGGTGGATTTTTCATGGGTTCCAGTTAGTAGTAATGACAGAGCTACTGTGATAAGAAGGATTATCGCAATAGAATGCTTGAAAACACATAACCCCATCGGGGTTTTAGGCTGGTCATTCGCACGTTTGCACGTGAAATGACAGGTAAGGCGGCCACTGTCTGCATCTCTGCAGCATCTCTCCATTCCCATTTCATTTTTACGGGCTCAGCAGCGGGCAGCGCTCGCCGTTGAGTAACACAGCCTTGCCAAGTACCAAAACACAAGCCTCCAGGCGCCTTTCCATTCTGTCCACTGAAGAAGTTGACAGCCTGTACGGCTTGCCACACTTGAACGATGGTGAACGCCACATCCATTTTGATTTGAGTCCCAAAGAACGGGAGACCATTGATGCGGCACGCACCATAACGGCGGGTGTCCACCTCGTATTGCAACTGGGTTACTTCAAGGCCAAGGCACAGTTCTTCGTTATTGGTCTTGACCATGTCCGCCCTGACATTGCGCACATACTGACGCGTTATTTCCCGGGCAGGCTTATGGCCGAGGTGGGCGCTTTGTCAAAGCCGACCCGACTGGCCCAACAAAGAACCATTCTTGAACTGCTGGACTATCGCATGTCTGGCGCGACGACAAGCAAGCGCTGATTGCTTTTGCGGCAACGGGCGGCGATGCTTTCAACTCAGCCAAAATTCATTTTGCGGAGGTGCTGGAGCATCTTTCAAGCCAGCGCATTGTGGCTCCGGGCTACACCTCGTTGCAAGACCTGGTGAGTCAGGCAGTGACAGACGAGCGCAAGCGAGTTACCAGAATGCTGGATGCCGCCTGTCCGCCGATTTGCAGCAATCCTCAATAGCCTGCTGCACGCGGACGACAAAATCCACCGATCAACGTCCTGAAACACGAGGCGAGTGATTTCAGCAACAAGGAACTGCGCCGGGAAGTCGCTCGGCGCAAGCAACTGTCCCCTTGTATGCCTTCGCCCAATCATTTCTGATCGATGCGTCACTGTCCAGTGAGAGCATCAAGTACTACGCCGGTCTGGTTCAGTTCTACACCATATACAAGCTGCGCCGCATGGATATCTCCACAGTGCGCCTGTATTTATTGTGCTTTGCCTTCCACCGGTTCCGCCAAATCAACGACAACCTGATTGAGGCGTTCAAGGGCGTGAGTGCCTGCACCGTGGTTGCCAACCACGTGCCCATCAATGCCAAAATCATTGGCACCCATGAACATGAGAGCCACTTCGTGTTCGATTTGCTGTACAACAATACGTCTGACATCAAGCCCACGCGGCACTCGACCGATACACACGGCACCAACCAGGTCAATTTTGGAGCCTGTTTGCCTACGGCTACAGCTTTGCACCCCGCTACAAAACATTGCAAAAGAAGACCGCGTCGCTGGTTGGGTTCGAACTGCCGAGTCAGTATCCGGCCGATATGCTGATTCGACCAAGCAATAAGGTCAATGTGGACCTAATCATCAGCGAATGGCCCAACATCCAGCGCATCATGGCCTCGCTGGCGCAAAAGACACCACCCAGGCCACCGTGGTGCGCAAACTCAGCAGCTACGCCAGGCAAAACAACACCAAAAAAGCCCTATGGGAGTTGGACAACATCCTGCGCACCATCTACATCCTGGACTTCATTGACGATGTAGAGCTGCGCCAGAGTGTGCAAAAGGCACTCAACCGGGGTGAGGCCTATCACCGATTCCGCCGCGCGGTGTCATTCATCAATGGTGGAAAGTTCAAGGTTCAGACTGAAACCGAGCAGCAGGTCTGGAACGATTGCGCCCGGTTGATTGCCAACGCGGTCATTTACTACAACACGGCGCTGTTGTCCAAGGTGTACGAACAGAAGGTGGCGGCCGGGGATCTGGACGCCATAGCGTTCATTCAAGGATGTCGCCAGTGGCGTGGCAGCACGTGAACATGTTTGGGTCGTTCGAATTCAGCGACGATGAGCAGGGCATTGACCTGAGGCCTTGGCGGCAAGGTATGCCGACTCGGTGTTCTGGAGCAACGCCACGCAGCCTGGCCAAGGGGACCTTTTGATTAAAATCCACTGTTCCGAAGCAGCTGAAATGAAGGTCCGGTATGGAGCGGATCGTAGACCGGCAGTGCAGCGTAAGGAGAAAGAGATTTGCGAGCCAAAAAGCGTCCTAACCTGTTGCTCGTCGCGGAAATGCAGCAACGGAGGACCAGCTGCCGTTGGCGAACGGCATCTTCCTGGAAGTCCAGCTCACAGCATGCGCACCCAATGGACGCCACGGACCAACTAAGCCGCGCCTCAAGCGCGCTGCTCATCGATGCCGCTAATACTCAGCTACTAAATCCTGGCGAATGAGCCTGACTCAACCATCTTGGGTCAAAAAGCTCTTACCCGCACCGATTTGCAGGAATTTTCTTGGTCGGCATCAACCTGATGCAGCCCCGAAACCAATTACCCGCGATAACAAAAGGGTTGTCGATCACCACTGTATTGCTGCGTTTTTCATAGCACCATGCGCTTATATCCAGGAGGATAGTGGCTGACTCGGCCTATAAGTTTTGAGAGAAGTAATCACCTAACCGTGGGTATGGCGTTTGACAAATCGGCTTGATCTATTAAGATACATGTTAAATATATCTTAAAAGAAAGCAGGTGCTATGGCCATTACTTTGACAAATGCGGCTGCTCGCCAAATTGCCTCCCAGCTTGCCAAGCATGCATGTGGTCTGGGTTTGAGGGTGGGTGTCAAACCGGTCGGTTGCTCCGGCTTGACCTACACTACGCCATTACCGACAGCATCAATCCGGACGACCATGTGTTTGACCACGCGGGCAGCAAGCTGGTGGTCGATGCCAAAAGCCTGGCAAGTATTGACGGAGCGCAGCTCGACTTTGTGACAGAGGGAATGAAGCAGGCTTTTCAATTCGACAACCCCAATGTCGGCAGTACGTGCGGTTGTGGCGAGAGTTTCAATTTGAAAAAGCTTGCACCGTGACCAGCACTTTGCAAGACCAAGTTAGCCAGACCTACCGACACGGAATTTACGCCCTTCAAAAAATGAATCTAAGACCACCACAAGCTTTTCACGATCACAAATTTTCGGGTGGCATGTTGAGATGCATCGATAAACCCGTGCGTAACCCAAGCACACAAAAAGGAAAGGTAGCACACCGATGGACAGTGCAATATTGAGCTTACTGGGGGCCTTCTTGCTCTCGATCATGGGGTTGTTTGTCTTCATATGGTCTATGCGCAAGGGTCTACTGGTGGAGAACCCTCGTGCAGCAACGATCATTTTTGCGCGGGGTGAGCTGGGCAAGGTAGATGACCCGGCAATAACTGGCAACGCCCAGGAGCGCCTGGCAGGCGCTGTGGCTGCGCCGGGCGAAGGCGAGCACCTAGTCGACCCGGACGAGCTGCGAACACGCATCGAGGCCGATCACTCCAGCGCGTTCCCAGTGTTCCTGTTCATTGCGTTTGCCTGTTTCTGGCTGGTGTTAGGGTCCTTCGCGGGGCTGACAGCGTCTCTTAAGCTGCACATGCCAGACTGGCTGGTGGGCGAGGCCTGGCAGACCTTTGGGCGCATTCGCACGGTGCACCTCACGGCGGTGTTGTATGGCTGGATCACCAATGCGGCGCTGGGTGTAATCATCTGGGTACTACCGCGCCTGCTGCGTACGAACCTAGTGGGCGCGATGTGGGTGATGTTGGGCGGCGCGCTGATCAATACCGGAATTGCCAGCGCGATTGGGGCCATTGGCTCGGGATGGACAGACGGCATGGAATACCTGGAGATTCCGTGGCAGATCGGCATCTTCATCGTGGCCGGGTTTGTCTGCATCATCATCCCCGTGCTGTATACGCTGGTCAACCGCAAGGTCGAGTCGCTGTATGTGAGCGTCTGGTACATGGTTGCGGCGCTACTGTGGATTGCGCTTCTGTTCATCATCGGCAAGCTGCCGGGCGTGCACACTGGCGTGCAGCAGGCCACCACCAATTGGTGGTACGGGCACAACGTGCTGGGTCTGTGGTTCACACCCGTCAGCGTGGGTGCCATTTATTACTTTTTGCCTAAGATCATCGGGCGGCCGGTGCGTTCTTACAACCTGTCGATTCTCGGGTTCTGGACGCTGGCATTCTTCTACGGCCAGGTGGGCGGCCACCACCTGATTGGCGGGCCGATCCCGGGCTGGCTAAGCACGCTGTCAATCGTCCAAAGCATGATGATGATCATTCCTGTGGCAGCCTTCACCATCAATATGGCCAGCACAATGCGGGGGCGCATGCACATGGCTCGGCAGTCGCCCACGCTGCGTTTCATGATGTTTGGTGGCTTCATGTACATGCTGTCGTCGCTGCAGGGCTCGCTGGAGGCGCTGCGCAGCGTGAACCAGGTGGCGCACTTCACGCATTTCACCGTAGCGCACGCCCACCTGGGGGCCTATGCATTTGTCACGATGGTTCTGTTTGGAGCCATCTATTTCATGCTGCCACGTGTGTTGCATTGGGAGTGGCCGTATCCGCGCCTGATCACGCTGCAGTTCTGGTTGGCGGTTGTGGGTATCAGCATCTACTTTGTAGGCCTGTCCATTGGCGGGTGGCTGCAGGGTCTGGCCATGTTGGATGCCTCGCGGCCATTCATGGAGTCGGTGGCAGTGACGATTCCCTATCTCCAGTGGCGAAGTCTGGGGGGATCATTGATGGTACTGAGTCACTTGATTTTTGTTGGCCACTTCCTGGCCATGGCGCTGCGCTTTGGCCCAACACGCACAGGCGCGGCGCTTTTTACACGGCCCGCCAAGGCCTTGGAGCTCGCACATGGAAAATGAAATCAAACTCGCAGCTGGTGCCATGGTGGCACTGGCCGTCGCAACGGCCGCGTTGGTAGTTTTGCCCTATCTGCAGGTGCGCGACATCGCGCCACCCGAGGGCCTCAAACCTTACAGCAGCGCCGAGCTGCGTGGGCGGCAGGTGTACATCTCCAATGGCTGCGTGTATTGCCATAGCCAGCAGCCCCGCGACCGCAACCTGGGTCCCGATGCCGAGCGTGGCTGGGGACGAGCGTCGGTGCCTGGCGATTATTTCTACGATAAACCCCACCTGCTGGGCAGCATGCGCACCGGGCCCGACTTGTTCAACATTGGTGCGCGCCAGCCCAGCAAGGATTGGCATCTAGGCCACTTGTATCAGCCGCGCGCCTACATACCCGGTTCGATCATGCCGTCGTACCCGTATATGTTTGAAGTGAAGGATGCCGCTGAGCCTGGCGACGAGGTCGTCAAACTGCCGCCGGGCCAGACGCCGCCCAGCAAGGTGGTGGTGGCACGATCTGAGGCCTTAGACCTGGTGAAGTATCTGCAAGGTATGAACCACACCTACCCGGTGCTGCCACCCACCGTGCAGCAGGCCACCGCAGCAACACAGCCCGCTACCGCAATCCCCTTATCGTCCGCATCGGCCGCAACGCCTGTCCCCAACCCAGCAAGAGGCCACCATGATCCCCAAACCCGACACCACCCACCATGCGCAAGAGCGCGAAAACGCCGATCCCGAAGAGCGAATCCGTCCTGTCCCCTTGGCAGCAGTCGTCGTGACGCTGGCCATGGTGCTGTTTGGCGTGGTCTATATCTTTATCTCCGAACCGTTTGGTGGCGCGGGGCCTGGGCGACCGTCGTACTTTGGCCGACTTGTCGGGGCCCGCGCCGGTCGCCGTCGGGGCGGCAGTAGACGGCAAAGCCGTATTTAACGGGCAGTGTGTGGCCTGTCACCAGGCCACGGGTAAGGGCTTGCCAGGCGTATTTCCTCCGTTAGATGGTTCTGAATGGGTGCAGGGCGACGCGCGCACCTTAGCCAACATCCTGCTGCACGGTATTAATGGCGAAATTAGCGTGGCCGGCACCACGTACAACGGCGCTATGCCCGCCTTCCAGCAACTAGGTGACGCCGAACTTGCGGCAGTGGCAAGCTACATCCGCAGCAACTGGTCGAACAAGGCCAATTCGCTACCCTCCACATTGTTTGAGCAAGAGCGCAAAGCCAGCAGCGCGCGTACCAAGCCGTTTGAGGGAGGCGCTGCACTGAAGGCACTGTCGGATAAATCCAACTGACGAGTCGATTCACAAAGTAGAGAAGAAAGTTTCGCCTGCTATGTTACGGACAGCACTGCTAGTTAGTTTGCTGGCGCTGATGGGTTACGCCAGTGCCAGCTGGCTGACACATGACTTCCAAATCTGGACGGCCGAAGGCGCGCGCCGCCTTGAGGTTGCGCAGCAACCAGTGCCGGTGCCACCCGTGACCGTCGAAGGCCCCGGCATCGCTGCGCAAACGCTGCCCGCGCTGTTGGCGCAGGGCGGCGATGTAACTCTGGTGGATTTCTTCTACACGCGATGCAAGACGGTATGCCTGTCGCTGGGCAGTAACTTTCAGCAATTGCAAGCCGCCCTGGAGGCCGACCGCGATGCGGGTACCCGCGTCGGTGTGCGCTTGTTGTCCATCAGCTTCGACGGCGCACACGACAGTTCCACCGTATTGCAGGCCTATGCGCGAACCCTGCAGGCCGACCCGGTAGTGTGGAACTGGGTGCGCGTGCCCAATGCGTCAGAGCAGCAGTGGCTGCTGCAGCGCCTGGGCGTAGTAGTGGTTCCCGACGGGCGCGGTGACTATGAGCACAATGCCGCCTTTCTAGTGTTGGACACACGGGGCCGTCTGGTACGGGTGTTTGACTTGGTGGAGCAGCAGCTGGCGCTCGACTTTGCGCGCCACTTAGCCCAAAGGGAGTCTCTGTGATCCGGCAGCCCATGCGCGTGGCCGTTGACGTCGTGGCGGCGTACGTCACGCCTAGGCGACAGGTGTGGGCGGGCGCTGCACTGTTGGGGCTTTTGCTTTTGCCTGCGTTGCGCCAATGGCTCACCGCCAGTATGTGGCGGCACATGGTGCTGCAGTTTCCGTTGTGGATGCTGGCCGGGGCCTGTCTGGCGGTAGCGCTACCGCCTGCAGCAAGCGCCCACATGGCGCGCTGGAACGCTTATGGGATCAGTGGTCTGGTGGGCGTAGGCACGGTGCTGGCAGTGCTGATGGTGCCGCGCGTGCTCGATCTGGTTCTGGTGTCGGTACCACTCGAAGCGGCCAAATGTGTCGCTCTGCTGCTCGCGGGCGCTGCGCTGCGGTTGTCCTGGCAAGCCGCGGGCCTTCTGATGCAGGGCTTCTTTTTAGGCAACATGCTTCCCATGACCGCCGTGGTGGGGCAGCTGTACATCGACAGTCCGCTGCGACTGTGCAACGCCTACCTGCTTGATGACCAGATCCGTCTCGGGACCTGGTTGATTGCTGTGGCAGCGCTACTCGCTTTAGGCTGGCTGGCGCATGTCGCCTGGCAAATGTCTGCAGGGCCTGGAGGCATCCCACGCCATTTAGAGGACCCGATTGAAAGTGATGGGCATTAACACGCCCGGTGGGTTGCCCCACCACAGTTCAGCAGGCATCGACAAAGGAGAATAGAAATGAAAATCGGAATAGTTGGTTTGGGCCGCATGGGTTCCGGCATGGCACAACGCCTGATACGCAAGGGACATGAATGCGTCGTCTATGACGCGAAGTCGGCAGCGGTGGCCAGCCTGAAAGAAGACGGCGCAACCGGTGCTGCGTCGATGCAGGAAATGGTCGCGCAAATGGCCAGACCGCGCGCCATTTGGCTGATGATTCCGGCTGCCATGGTAGACCATGCGTTGTCATCGATGGCGGCAATTCGTATTACCGCGATGACATGCGTCGAGCCGCCGAGTTGAAGGCCAGAGGCATTCACTATCTGGATGTAGGCACCAGTGGTGGCGTAGCCGGCATTGATCGCGGCTATTGTTTGATGATCGGAGGTGAAGCTGAAACCGTTGCGCACTTGCGGCCGATTTTTTCGTCTCTTGCGCCTGGCATGGCGGTGGCAGCGCGTACCCCTGGCAGGAATGGTAACCCTGGCGACGCAGAAGAGGGGTTCCTGCATTGCGGCGCGCATGGCGCCGGTCATTTTGTCAAGATGATCCACAACGGCATCGAATATGGCCTGATGGCGGCGTACGCAGAGGGGTTCAACATTCTGCGCAATGCCAATGTGGGCAAGCGAACGCAAAACGTAGATGCGGAGACGACACCACTACACCACCCGGAGTTCTACCAATTTGACATGAACTTATCCGAGATCGCAGAGGTCTGGCGGCGGGGTAGCGTAGTCGGCTCATGGTTGCTCGACTTAACCGCTGAAGCCCTCCAGAAAAATCCTGAACTTGACAACTACGGCGGACACGTTTCGGATTCTGGCGAAGGTCGATGGACTGTCCAGGCTGCCATTGAGGAAGGTGTCCCTTCAAATGTTCTTAGCGCTGCGCTGTTTGCGCGTTTTGCATCACGCGGGCAGGCCGGTTTTTCCGACCGGGTGTTGTCAGCAATGCGCGCCGGGTTCGGCGGCCACATGGAAAAGACAGATGAATAGCTGAAGTGCATATGCGATGCATTCAGCGCATCGAAATATGAATACCCATCTGACCAAAACGGGCAAATCGACCGGCTAAATTGGTAGAATTTTAAAAGATATATAATATATACATCTTTTAAAAAACTACCTTATTTGCGAACCTCTAAAGGCAGACCATGCAAACGACCGAACAAGCACCCGCCCTGAACCAGGCTCTGGATGGTCCCTACCGCCATGGTTTTGTCACCGACATCGAATCGGATGCCTTACCACCAGGTCTGGACGAGAGGACTGTTCGCGCCATCTCGCGCAAGAAACGCGAGCCCGACTTTTTACTGCAGTGGCGTCTGAAAGCTTTGGCCTTGTGGCAGACGCTGGAGCCGCCCCAGTGGACCTCATTGCGCATCAACCCGATCGACTTTCAGGCCTTGTGCTACTACTCGGCACCCAAGTCGCTGAAGAACGCGCCCAAGAGCCTGGCCGAGGTGGACCCCAAGTTACTGGAAACTTATGAAAAGCTGGGCGTGCCGCTGCACGAACGCGCTCGGCTGGCTGGTGTGGCGGTGGATGCGGTGTTTGACTCCGTGTCGGTGGGTACCACCTTCCGTGAGCAACTGGCCAAAGTGGGCGTGGTCTTCAGCTCGTTCTCGCACGCGGTGGAGCACCATCCGGAACTGATTGAACGCTACCTGGGCAGCGTGGTACCGATGGGCGACAACTTTTATGCGGCGCTTAATTCCGCCGTGTTCTCCGACGGCTCGTTTGTTTACATCCCCAAGGGTGTGCGCTGCCCGATGGAGCTTTCGTCGTACTTTCGGATCAACGCCCGCAACACCGGGCAGTTCGAACGCACGCTCATCATTGCCGAGGAAGGCAGCCACGTGAGCTACCTAGAGGGCTGCACTGCGCCGCAGCGCGACGAGAACCAACTGCACGCGGCCGTGGTGGAACTGGTGGCACACGACGACGCGCACATCAAATACTCGACCGTACAAAACTGGTACCCCGGCGACGCGCAGGGGCGTGGCGGCATCTACAACTTTGTCACCAAGCGCGGCCTGTGCGCGGGCCAGCGCGCGCACATTGCATGGACGCAGGTGGAAACCGGCTCGGCCATAACCTGGAAGTACCCCAGCGTGGTTCTGCGCGGGGATGACTCCAGCGGCGAGTTCCACTCCATTGCCGTGGCCAACCACTTCCAGCAGGCCGACACTGGCACCAAGATGATTCACCTGGGGCGCAACACCAAGAGCCGCATCGTCTCCAAAGGCATCAGCGCCGGACACGCCCACAACAGCTACCGCGGCCTGGTGCGCGTGGCCCCCACGGCCGCCAACGCGGGCAACACCACGCAATGCGACTCGCTGCTGATCGGCCCGAACTGTGGCGCCCACACCTATCCGTATGTGGATACCGCACGCAGCGATGCCGTGGTGGAGCACGAGGCCACAACCACCCGCATCTCCGAGGAGCGGCTTTTCTACTGCCAACAGCGCGGCATTGCCCCGCAGGACGCCACGGCACTCATCGTTGGTGGCTTTTGCCAGGCGGTGCTCGAAGAACTGCCGATGGAATTTGCGTTGGAAGCCAAGGCCCTGCTGGCGGTGTCGCTGGAAGGTGCTGTGGGCTGATTTCTATTAACAAAAAGTGCCTCTAGCCCTCGTCAAATAAAGACTTTTAGCTATTAATTTTGAACAAAGGATACCTCATGACCACCCCATCCCAACTACTGCAAGTGCGCAACCTGCGTGTCGATGTGGGTGCGCGCAACGTGCTCAAGTCGGTCTCGCTCGACGTGGCGCCCGGTGCCCTGGTGGTCCTAATGGGCGCTAACGGCAGCGGCAAAAGCACGTTGGGCCTGGCACTCGCCGGCCACCCGAACTACCGCGTCGTTTCCGGCCAGGCACAGTTTGACGGGCAGGATTTGCTGGCCATGAACGCCCAGGAGCGCGCCCGTGCCGGTCTGTTTCTGTCGTTCCAGGTGCCGCCCGACATCCCCGGCGTGAAGAACAACCTGTTCATCCGCAGCGCGCTCAACGCGGTGCGCGAAGCACGCGGGCAGGTGCCGCTGGACGCATTTGACTTCTTGGCCAGCGCACGCGCGGCCGCGCAGCAGTTGGGCCTGCCAGAAGCCATGCTGGGCCGCCCGGTCAACGAGGGTTTCTCCGGCGGCGAGCGTAAGCGCAACGAGCTGCTGCAGCTAGCCTTGCTGCAACCGCGCTTGGCGGTGCTCGACGAGATCGACTCCGGCATGGACGTTGATGGTGTGCGCGCCGTGGTGCAGTTGGTCCAAAACCTGCGCGCCCAGGGCACGGCGTTTGTGGTCGTGTCGCACTACCTGCAACTGATCGAATCACTGGAGCCCGATACCGTGCTGCGGCTGGACCAAGGCTGTATCGCCGAATCGGGCGACCTGGAACTGGCGCGCCGTATTGCGCGCACCGGCTACGCACACGCGGCCGAAACCGTGGGGGCCTGAGCATGGACACCGCCCGCGCCGACGCCCTGGCCGCCCGCGACCACCTGCACCAGCAGGGCTGGATCGCGCCACGCAACGAATCTTTCCGCCACCTGCCGCCACCCGGAATCGAGAGCTGGCTCCAGGGGCCCGCCGACGGCACGGCCAGCGGCTGCGACGCCCCGCCGCTGGCCGGTGCGGGCTGGACGCTGCACCCGGTAGGCATTGCCCCGCAGGGTAACGTGCAGGCGCGCTGGCTGGACGCGCTGGACCCGGCGCAGCGTGCCGAACTGTTCGCAGGCCTGCCGCTGCCGGGCGACGGCGACGCAGCCCCCTTTGCCTGGGCCCACCGCGCCCTGTGCCGCCAGGGTCTGCGCCTGCGCGTGCAGGCCACACCCGGCAAAACGGGGCCTGACCAGAGCACCGTATGGCTGCAACTGCGCCACCAGCCACGCGCCGAGGCAGAAGCCCCCCTGTTGGTGCTGGAGGTGGATGACGGCATGCGCTGCGTGCTCATCGAAACCCACGAGCGCGAGGCCGCGCAGTGTGGCCGTGGTGTGGCGCAAAACCTGCACGCGCACATCCGCCTGGGCACCGGCGCTACGCTGCAGCACCTGCGCATGGCCGCGCCCGGAGCGCAAGACCGCATGGCCCACCATGTGCATGCGCGGCTGGCACCGCACGCCCGCTACGAGCAGGCCCTTATAGCCACCGGCAGCCTCTACCACCTGCAGCGCACCACGCTAGACCTGCACGGCCACCATGCTGCGGCCCACACCGCTGGCCTGTTGCTGGCAGCGGGCACGGCGCTGGAGCAGCAGGTGCACACGCTGCACCACACGGCCCACACCACCAGCCAGGTCGAGGCACTGGCACTGGCCAGCGGCAGCGCGCGCGTGGTGGCCAACGCGCACACCCGCATCGTCCACGGGGCTGACGAAGCCGCCGCACGCCAACGCCTCACCGGCATTCCGCTCGCGGGCCAGCCCCGGCTGGTGTTGCGCCCGCACCTTGAAATCCTGCACGACAAAGTACAGGCCGCGCACGGCGCCACTTGGGGCGCCCTGCCCGAAGACGCGCTGTTCTATGCCCGTCAGCGCGGGCTGGACGACGCCAGCGCACGCGCGTTGATCGTTCAGGGCATGGCCCATGCGCTGCTGGAGCGTTGCATCGACCACCCGGAGTTGCTGACCACCTGGCAAGACAGCGGCTGGCTGGCGGCCACCATCGCGCGCCACCTGGCGGCATCGCAGGAGGTGCACCATGGGTGACATGCACGCAACAGCCGTCACACCCACCCCGCTGGGGAGTCCGCTGGGGAGCCCGCTGCGGGCCCAGTTTCCCATTCTGGCGCAGCGCATCAACGGCTTGCCGCTGGTCTATCTGGACAACGCCGCTACCACCCAGATGCCCTTGGCCGTGCTGGATGCCATGCGCCAGTTTGAAACCAGCACGCGTGCCAACATCCACCGGGGCGTGCACACCCTGAGCCAGCGGGCTACAGATGCGTTTGAGAACGCACGCGAAGCGGTCAAGCGTTTTGTGGGCGCATCACCGGCGCACGAACTGGTGTTTACCAGCGGCACCACTGAGGCGGTGAATCTGGTGGCCCAGGGTTTGGCGCACGGTCTGGATGGCCGCGTTGGCGCCATCGGCCCGGGTGACGAGATCATCGTCAGTGGCCTGGAACACCACGCCAACCTGGTGCCCTGGCAGCAGGCCGCGCAGCGCAGCGGTGCCACCCTGCGCATTTTGTTGCCCGATGCACAAGGGCAACTGCATGCAGACGACCTGGCCCGGCTGCTCTCGCCGCGCACCCGTGTGTTCGCGCTCACGGCCGGCGCCAACGCCAGTGGTGAACGCCCGCCGTTTGAGGCCTTGCTGGCGCTGGCACACGCGGCAGGTGCCATCACCGTGCTGGACGCGGCACAGGCCGTAGCCCACAGCGCCCTGCACATGGACACTCTGGCCTGCGATTTCATGGCTTTTTCCGCCCACAAGATGTATGGCCCCATGGGCATGGGTGCACTGGTTGGCAGGCGCACGGCATTGGAGCGCCTGACACCCTTGCGCTTTGGGGGCGACATGGTGCAGTCGGTCAGCTACCAAGGCGCGGTGTTCGCCGAGCTGCCCGCGCGGCTGGAAGGCGGCACGCCCCACGTCAGCGGCGCAGTCGGTATGGCGGCAGCGGGAGGGTTTATCGCATCCATCGGTCATCACGCCATCGAAGCCCATCTGGCCGACCTGCGCCAGCACGCCGTGCGCGGCTTGCAGCAGATCGACGGGGTCACGGTGCTGTCGGCGCAGACCCCAGCAAGCGCCATCGTTTCCTTCGTGGTGCAAGGCGTACACCCGCATGACATCGGCACGCTGCTCGATGCACGTGGCATCGCTGTGCGCAGCGGCTACCACTGCGCACAACCCTTGCTGGACTATCTGGGCACCGGCCCGACCACACGCGCCTCGCTGGCCGTTTACAACACGCACGACGAGGTGGAACAACTGCTGGGCGGCGTGAGCCATGCCATTGGGGTGTTGCGATGAGCGTTGAAGGGGCCAACATGAGCTTTGACTTAGACCTGTACCAAGACATCGTGCTGGAGCACAAACGTGCGCCGCGCAACTTCGGGCCCCTGCCGGGTGCCACGCACCGGGCCGAGGGCACCAATCCGCAGTGCGGCGACCAAGTGAGTGTGGAACTGAAAATCGCGCAAGACCGGATTGAAGATGTGCGCTTTCAAGGCCAGGGCTGCGCCATCTGCATGGCCTCCACTTCGATGATGACCGAGGCCATCAAGGGGGCGTCGACGGATGCCGCCCTGCAATTGCAAACCCATTTTCGCGGCGTGTTGACCGGCACCGAAGAACCCGACGCTGCCTACCTGGGCAAACTCATCAGCCTAGCCGGCGTGGCGCGTTACCCCAGCCGCATCAAGTGTGCCCTGTTGGGCTGGCATGCGCTGGGGCACGCGTTGCAAACCCCGCTGCCCGGCAGCGACAACTTGGAGGTGCACACATTATGAGCAGCCCCCGCGAAACCGTAGTGGTACGCCGCCCGGTGCACGCCCAGTTGATTCCGCACGGCGAGGTGTACGAATTGCCCGAAGGCACCATGGGCGTTATCACCCAGGCCTTGGGCTCGTCGTTCACGCTGCATGTGGACGGTTTTTTGATGCGCATTGCCGGTGCGGATGCAGATGCCATTGGCAAAGAGATTCCGGTGCCCCCGGTGATACCGAGTGACATCCGCCCCGAGGACTTGCGCGGTGTGGTGTGGGATGTGCTCAAAACCTGTTACGACCCCGAGATACCCGTGGACATCGTCTCCCTGGGACTGGTGTATGTGTGTGATGTATTGCCGATGGATGATGAGCGCTTTCGGGTCTCCATCAAGATGACCGTCACCGCACCCGGCTGCGGCATGGGCGAAGGCATTGCCCAGGAGGTGCAGGACAAACTCGAAGCCCTGCCCCGGGTCGGCCAGGTTGACGTAGAGATTGTGTTTGACCCGCCGTGGAACCGCTCCATGATTTCAGAAGATGCCCAACTGACTTTGGGTCTATGACCTACCGCTTCCCACCATGAAAGGACTCCACCATGACAACCTTCCCCACGTTTTTTGAACAGGTGCCCGGCATCACCCTGCACGACCCCCTGGCCGATTTGCTGGGTGCGGCCCAGGGCGGCCTGGTGCACTACGGTTATGCCGACGCGGTGCGCCTGGCGGGGCACTCGTGCCCCACGGTGGCCAGTGCCTACTGGCTGGGGGTGCGGGCCTTGCGCGCCCTGTATGGCGAGGCCGTGCCTCAGCGCGGCGCAGTGGCGGTGGAGCTGCGCGAGGCGCAGTACGAAGGAGTCACCGGCGTGGTGGCCAGCGTGCTGGGCCTGCTGACCGGGGCGGCAGGTGACGGCGGCTTTGCCGGGCTGGCGGGTCAGTTTGTGCGCCGGGGGCTGCTGCGGTTTAACGCACCCATCGAGACGGAACTGCGCTTCACCCGCACCGACACCGGGCAGTCTGTGCTGGCGCAGGCCCATGTGCAAGAAGTGGCCGGCGACCCGCAGACGCGCCGCCTGATGCAGTTGTGCCTGGCGGGGCAGGCCAGCGCTGAGGAACAGGCCGAATTTGGCCGCCTCTGGCAAGACCGGGTGCGCCGGATTTTGCTGGAGCACGCCCATGACGATGCGGTGTTTGAAATTCGGGTTGTGTAACCCAGGTGAATGGCCTGCGGCGCGGCGCATCGCCAGTTCACTGAGCAATCTATAGGAGAATTTTCATGACCTTTGTCGTGACCGAATCGTGTATCAGCTGCAAATACACAGACTGCGTTGATGTCTGCCCGGTAGATGCTTTCCGCGAGGGGGCCAACTTTTTGGTGATTGATCCAGATGAATGCATTGATTGCGCCGTGTGTGTGCCAGAGTGCCCGGTGAATGCCATTTACGCTGCTGAGGACGTGCCAGCAAACCAACGGGATTTCATTCCGCTCAACGCCGAATTGGCTCCGCAGTGGAAAAGAATTCTCAAAACCAAGCCAAGCTTGCCAGATGCGGATGCATGGGCCAAGGTTGACAACAAACGTGCCGAACTCAAGCGCTAATGGCCACATTTGCAATGCAACTCGCACGCGACAATGAAATTTTGAAGTCGCTTTGACCAGGCCCCAAATAGCTCAAGCAGCCAGCAGTCAGCGCGCGCAGTCTTTTACCCGCGTTGGCCCTCCACACTCAACGCAGATCAAGACACCAACCTGCTGCGCACGGTGCCAATCTAGTGTCTAGTTGCGTAAGTCTGCGTTACTCCGAAAAGCGAGGGGCGCTTGCAGGTTGAGACGCAAAGCACAGCAATAGTCCCGCTATTGCGCGCATTTTCAACGACATCATGCAAGATGCCCATCGCTTTGAAAGTAGCAAGACTTGTGCAACTAGACACTAGGTTGACTTGCACACATCTTTGGTCTATTCGTCTAAAGGTCTGGCTTGATGCCCTCACCTTTTCAATTACATCACAACGTGATACATTTGCAAAACTGGCTGCGCAACAGTCAGCCGTTTTTCTATTAACCCGTCGGCAAGGTGTGGCCTCGATCCGACCAAGGAGGTTGCCATGAATATTTTGCAAATGCCCAGGATGATCTTTTCCTTCTCGGACGGTTGGGACGATCTGATTCGGATCCATCCGTCCATCGCGCGCCTGTTCGCATTGCTCGTTTTACCGCTGTCCTTGTTGCCGCCAGCGATGATCTATTACGCTGGCGGGCGCTATGGCGATGTGTTTGTTCAGGGCATCACGCCCGCGCAATGGCAAGCAGCGGCCGGTATCTTCTTTCTTGCCGAGTTGTTGACGGTTCCCATCATGGCGTGGTTGATTCACCTGGTTGCCAGAGTCAACAACGCAGAAACCAACTACCACGCCTGTTTCACTTTGGCAGCCATTGCGCCGGTTTCTCTGTGGCTATCTTCACTGACGCTGTTCGTTCCCAATCTGTTTTTCGGCGTTATCGTTGGAGGGTTCGGCTTGTTGGGTTCGGTTGGACTGATCTATCGCGGCGTCTATGCGTTATTCGCCATGCGCGAAGATATCAAGGCGCTGCAAATGGCAACAGTGATTGCCAGCGCTGGACTGTTCATGTGGTTGATCCTGATGCAGATTGTTTTAATCCACTGACTCAGCCCGCACCGTGAAGCATGATGCGCAATGGGTTTGCTGCAACGCACCGATTCGATTTGATTGGGGGAGTGAGAAAATGCCTGCTCACGCCCACTCAGGATCGCCATGGCCGCAACAATACCCAAAGCTCCAGCCCTTAACAAACATGATTTTGAAATACTGTCTGATTTTCGTTATGAGATACGCAAGTTTGAGCGCTTCAGCGAGGAGGTGACGCGCCAGCACGGCCTGACACCTTTGCAGTATTTGCTGTTGCTGCATATCAAAGGCTATCCCGGACGCGACTGGGCTACCGTCAGCGAGCTCGCCCAGCGCTTGCAAGCGCAGCAGCATGGTGTGGTTGCACTAATTTCGCGCTGCGAAAAGCTGGAACTGGTCGAACGCCGTCGATCCTTGGAAGACCGGCGACGGATCGAGATTCATCTTCTGAAAGACGGTGAAAAAGTGATCGATCAGCTCGCCCGTTTGCACCGCAGCCAGTTGCTGTCCTTGCGCGGGCGTTTCGTCGTTCCCGATGTACGGGCTTTTGAGCACGCATAAACCGAGCTCGATATCGCATTCATGGCGTCATTGTCGAGCCAACAACGCAATAACGCCACAACGGCACTGCGCGCCTTGCACACTTAGTCAGCCTGGCTCAACGCCTGTTCCAGGTCGGCCACCAGGTCATCAGGATGCTCAATGCCCACGCTTAGCCGGATCAGCCCTTCGGTGATTCCGTTTTGTGCCCGCACCGCCGCCGAAACAAAACTGTGCGTGGTGCTGGCCGGATGGCAGGCCAGGCTGTCCACATCCCCCAACGAGACCGCCTGCGTGAAAAGTTGAAGCCGATTCAACACGGCCGCTGCCGCCGGACGCTCGTTGCGCACCAGCTCAAAAGCGACCATGCCGCCAAAGCCACCCTGCAACAGCCGCTGTGCCAGCGCATGTTGCGGGTGGCTGGCAAGGCCCGGGTAATGCACCACCCGCACGGCAGGATGTCGCGTCAGGAAATGCGCCACCGCTGACGCGCCTTCGCAGTGCGCCGCCATGCGCAAGGGCAGCGTCTTGATACCGCGCAGGAATAAAAACGCCTCCTGCGGCGACAGGTTGCCGCCCACATGCCCCAGGCCGGTCTTGCGCACCGTGGCGATCAGCGCCGCCGGGCCCGCCACAATGCCCCCGGTGGCATCACCATGCCCACCGAGGTACTTGGTCATGGAGTGCATCACCAGGTCGATGCCATGTTCCAGCGGGCGCACCAGCCAGGGTGTGCAAAAAGTATTGTCAGCCACCGTGAGCACGCCATGCGCTTTGGCAATGGCGGCCACTTCGGCCAGGTCGTGCAGGCGCAAGCTGGGGTTGGTCAGCGTTTCTACCCAGACCATGCGTGTGGCGGGGGTCAGGCAAGCGGCCAGGCCAAGTTGAGTGGCATCCACCACCCGAATGCCAAAACGTTCACCCATTTGCCGAAAAAGCCCCTCGGTGCCGCCATACAGCGGGCCCAGAAACGCGATTTCATCCCCTGGGTTGAGCAACCCCAGCAGCACCGACGACGTAGCTGCGGTGCCGCTGGCAAAAGCCACAGCCGCCGGTGCGCCTTCCAGATCGGCCATCTTGTCCTCCAGCGCTGCCACGGTAGGGTTGGCAAAGCGGCTGTAGCGGTAACCCGGTACCTCGCCCGCAAAGAGCGCGGCGCCGTGTTCGAGCGTGCCGTAGCCGAAGGCGGTGGTCTGGGTGATGGGTGTGGCAATGGCGCCGCTGGCCGCGTCAGGGTGCTGTCCGGCGTGGATCGCGCGGGTGCGAAAGTGTGTCATTCAAGAATCCTCGAGTTTTTGAAGGTGCTCAGACAATCGGGGGCAGCGCAGGCAGCACACCAAAACGCCGCAGCACATCGCGCAATAAGCCGATAAATGCAATGCTCCAGGCGCACAGTGCCACGATGAAAAATGTGTGCGGTAAAAATCCCAGCAAATCAAATGCCATTGCGTGCAGCATTTGTTGCGTGCAGGTGGCGTACATGCCCAAGGGAAACACTGCCCCCCAGTAGAGAGGGTCGTAGCGCACTGGAAAACGCTTGTAAACGTGACGCCAGATGCTCAGCACCAGCAGCATTGGAATCCACCAAGTGCCGGTGGCCCAATAGAACACGGTAAAGCCTTTGAGAAAAGGCAACAGAGACAGCAAGAATGGTGCGTCTGGCGCGTTGATGATCAGCATCGACCCGGCCAGTGTCGAGATCGCCATGGCCCCCATGTTGATCCAGTAGGGGGGGGCCAAGTCGCCTGGGGCAAACCGGAAGAAGGTGTAGCGGTAAAAAATCAGTGACATCATCCAGATGTACAGCATGCCACCCCATAACCACATCGACAGCGCCAAAAAGTTCATCTCTAGCCGGTAAGGCTGGGCAATATGCGCTGCCAGCAGGGAACCCAGCACGGCAACCGATTGGGTCGCCACTACCGCCAGCAACCAAGCACCGTTGATGCCTTTGTCCAGTGTGGGCTTGACCTCCTTGACCGTAAAGGCGGTAAAGATGGCGTAGGTCAGCCCAAGCCACAACACCAGCGCCACACCCCACAGCAGCAAACCCATGCGGTAGTTGGCTTGCAGCAGCACATACTGCGCGCCCAGCACACCGGTACCCGCCACCAAGGTAAAAAAACCGGGACCGCGCAAATGGTCAATCAAGTCATTGAAAATACGCCGGGGAAACCACAGCAAACGTCCCAGCGTCAGCAGCCACAAGACCCCATACATCACGTTGTTCAGATAAAACAGCGTGCTTGACAACTGCTGCCAGCCCTGCAGATGCGCAGCAATAGAGACGATGCCGGTCGCCATCACCAAGCCGAAATACACCGGGGCCAAACCGGCCAAATCGGCCTTCAGACGCATGTGCAGTGCGGGCTGTGCGGGACAGGTAGCCGCTGCGTTGTGGTTAGGGTGTGGTTGCATGGTCAGTGGGGCAAGAGTGACAGGTTACGCGCATTGTCAATGACCAACGATGCGATTGGTTACCTGGTGATGGATGTGGAGGCAGGCTGCTCTGCGGTTGCCTTGCAAAAGCTGCAGACAATTGACGGAACGATTCGCTCGCGGGTGCTGTACTAAGGCGGGTTTGGCTGTCCACATCACCCGGTGAAACCGTCCGGGGAATGAATTTAAGCACGTTCAACACGGCCACCGCAGAATGCTAAATAACTCCTGAATTGATAGCTACTTCCGCACGCCAGACGTGCACAAAGCATGCGGCTGGTTATTCAGACCATCCCTAGGGCTCAATGGAATTTCTTACGCATTGATGGCCTCCACGGGCGACACGGTGTCGTTGGGCCTGGCCCCCCTGCACGCCATGACCATGGGCTACCTGGGGTGCACGATGTTTTCCATGGTCACGCGGGTGGCCAGCGGCCACGGCGGCCGCAAAGAGTCTGCAGACAATGCGGTCTGGTGGCTTTACTGGGCTTTGCAGACGGCCGTGGCGTTACGGGTTGTCGCGGCTGTTGCGCAGGCACTGGTATTGGCGGCAGTGGCAGCATGGTGTGTGGCCATGGTGTGCTGGGCGCTACGCTATGGCTACTGGTTTGGTACGCCCCGGCCGGATGGACGGGATGGGTGATGCTTAATCCACCGCTATCGCCGCAGCCAGATCAGACCAGCTCAGTCCAGATCAAAAATCTTTCCCGGATTAAGAATATTGTTCGGGTCAAACACCCGCTTGATGGCCTGCATGTAGGCGATTTCTTCCGGCGCGCGGGTGTAGCCCAAATACGGTTTTTTGGTCATGCCCACACCATGTTCGGCAGAAATGGAACCCTCGTATTTTTGAACGGTTTCAAATACCGATTGATTCACCACTTGGCACTTGGCAAAAAACGTCTCTTTGCTCATCGTCTCGGGTTTGAGAATATTCAGGTGCAAGTTGCCGTCACCAATGTGGCCGAACCAGACAATCTCAAAGTCCGGGTAGTGGGTTTGCACAATCGCGTCGATATCGGCAATGAACGCGGGGATGTGGCTAATCAGCACCGAAATGTCGTTTTTGTAGGGAGTGAATTTGGCAATCGTCTCCGAGATGTCTTCCCGCAGCCGCCACAGACTGCGGGCCTGGGTTTCGCTTTGGCTCATCACCCCATTGAGTACCCACCCCGCCTCCATACACGCCTCAAAGACCTGCATGGCTTGCTCTTCAATGGCGCTCGACAGCGCCTCAAATTCAAGCAGCGCATAAAAAGGTGTTGCTTCTTCAAAGGGCCGCGCCACATCACCGCTGACAATGACCTTTTGAACCGCCAGTTCCGAGAAAAACTCAAACGCCGTCAAGTCCAGCGTGGCCTGAAAGGCGGCAAGCACCTGCATGATCGCATCGAAGTTGGGCGTGCCCAGCACCAATACACGCAATTCGCGTGGCTTACGCTCCAGCTTGATTTGCGCTTCGGTCACCAACCCGAGCGTGCCTTCGGAGCCAATCATCAAATGGCGCAAGTCGTACCCTGTTGCGTTTTTTGCCATGCCCTTGTTCAAACGCAAAATATCGCCCTTGCCTGTGACCACGGTCAAACCCAGCACCCACGCACGGGTCATGCCGTAGCGTATGACTTTGATACCACCGGCGTTCGTGCCAATATTGCCGCCCATTTGGCTGGAGCCTGCGGATGCAAAATCAACCGGGTAATACAAACCGCGCTCGTTGGCGTACTGCTGCAATTGCCCGGTCACCACGCCAGCTTGTATTTGCACCATACGATCCGCAGGAAAAAAACCGAGCACTTTGTTCATGCGGTCAAAGCTGATGACCACCTCGCCCTTCGCCGCCACCGCCCCAGCGGACAAACCAGTGCGTCCGCCCGACGGCACCAGAGGGAATTTTTCGACATTGGCCAAATGAACAATCGCCTGCACCTCTTCGGTACTGACGGGAAAAACAATCGCGCTGGCGCAAGGGGTGTAGTGTTTGGTCCAGTCGCACCCCCAGACAAGCAGGCTGTCGGCGTCTGTTTTGACGCGGTTTTCGCCCACAATGGACTGCAATTGTTTGATGATTTTTGGGTTCATGGGTATCGTTTTCAAAGCAAATGTCCCTGCGACTGCTCATGCAGTTCTGACAACCGTGCCCTCAGTACCAACTGCACACAAGAAGCATTACTTTTTTCATCACCATTTTGCAGTTCGCTGATGCGAGACAAACGCGACTGAATGGTGCCTGGCCTGGTGATGATGTGCGCGCCGAGTTTGGCTGCCTGTGGCAAGACCGGGTTCGCCGGATTGTGCTGAAACACGCCCATGTTCAGCATCCGCGCCGGTTGAGCGATACGGCCTTGTGCGGGGCAACCCAAATGGCCCAGGAGATTCTGGTTGTTGACCCGGATTGACCATCAGGGTTCGCAGTCGCAGCCTGCGTCCATCGCATGGCGTGGTGCAGTTCCTTGAACTGCGTCTGCACATGGGAATTGAATAGCGGGTCTGGTGTCTCGCGCAGGTTGGCTGCTTCAATCGCTTGCCAGTCGGCATCGGTAAACGTCCGCTGTGCAGCAGGAAAGAGAACCAATTCTTCGACCGCCATGTTGTGGCGCAGGCGCTCTGCATACAGGCGGGTGTTCATGCTCACCCATTCGCTGGAAGCAGTGTCTTTGCGCAAGGCTCCTTCCAGTCCATCCAGCAACGCGCGTCCCTGGCGTGCCAGCGTTGCGTGCTGCGCCTCGATCTCAGCGCATTCTGCGTGGTCCAGTGCGTTGCAAGCCAGCAAGCGTTGCGCCATGTGATCTTCCATCAAATGATGCCCGGTGTCTGGATACTGCGTCAGATAGGAAAGTGCATCCACCAACAGACTGGCATGGGAGTCGTCAGGGTCTGCCAGCATGACCGGCCGGCGTTCCAATAGCGCCACTAGCCGACGCAGATTGTTGTGCGCAGCAAGAAGGGCATGGAGTGTGTTGTGCATGTCGAAAGTCCCTTTTTGCTTATCCCACGTGGCCAGCGTCCCCGGCAACTGCGCACGCTGGAAGCCGGTCTTGAAGCCATCGCTGCCTGATAAGCTTTATCCTCCACAGGCTCCGCAGCAATGGTCTACACCATGCTTGCCTTTGAGTTTGGTAAGGGCCACGCGCCAAACATTCGGACCGCTTTCCAGGTAGGTCCAGGCAAACAAGTTGGGCTTCTCGATCTTAAATTGACTGCGCAGCGAAAGAGGATCGTGGTCATAGACAAGCTCCATGGTCATATCGACACCGAGCTCGTCAAACGTCGAGAAAACCAATTTACGGCGATTGCCTAGTTCCATGGGGCGAGTATCGACTTGGATTGCAGTGTTGGTCGGTGACATGGGTAGCGCTCCTAAAATAAATTGATAACTTATTATAAGGTTCATATACAATATATCTTATAAATATTTTATCAAAAACACCATGTCGACAGCCCCCATTCCCATCGCTATGACCGGGCTCCACTCACCGGAAGCAGCCGTTCATGGCCCCGTCGCCCCCAGCATGAAGGCCTTTTTTGAACTGGCCTTTAGACCCCTGTATTTGGCAGGGGTGGGTTGGGCGCTGGTCTCCATCGCATTGTGGATTTATGCGCCATGGCTGCTCAGCGGGCCTTTGGGGGGCGTGGCATGGCACGCACATGAAATGCTTTGGGGCTTCATTGCCACCATCGCCCTGGCTTTCTTGATGACGGCCGGTGCCAATTGGACGGGCATTAATCCCATGAGCGGCAAACTGTTGGCCTTGGCCTGTGTTTTGTGGGCGGTTGCGCGTATTGGTTTTCTGCTGCCCTGGGAGACCGCATTCTGGGTTGCAATGACGGCCGAGTTGGCATTCTTTTTACTGGGCTCCAGTGCCATGCTGCGCGCGGTGGTGGTGTCAAAAAACAGCCGCAATTACGCTGTACCAGGCCTGTTGGCTGGCTTGGGAGCCATGGATGCGCTTTATTTGCTGAGCGCACGCGGTGGCGACTACCTGCTGTTAATGCAACGATTCAATGCCGGTTTGGTGGTTATGGCGCTCATCGCGCTGTTGATCGGACGTCGTGTCATCCCGTTCTTCGCCATGCGCGCTGTACATGAATTGAGTCTTCCCAAGCAAACTGAGACTGGTTGGGTGCAGCTGGGAGCCTGTGCGGTGGGCGTTCTGGGCTTGCTGCTGGGTCAGCCCATGCCGACGGCCTTTGGGCTGGGCCTGGCGGGCGCTTTGGCCATCGTGCACATCGTCAGTTGGAAGCCGTGGGCGGTACGTTCCAACGACTTGCTGTGGATTCTGTACGTGGGCTACGCAGGCGTTGGTATCGGCTTGACGTTGGCCGCGTGGGCGCAAGTGGGACTGGCGCTGCCGCGCGCGCTGCCGGTGCACACCATCGCCATGGCTGGCTTTTCGGTAATGATTATTGGCATGGTCACCCGTACTGCGCTGGGTCATACCGGACGGCCCTTAGTCACTGACAGGACAATGCGAACGAGCTACTGGCTCATGTTGATTGCCGTTGCATTGCGGTTAGCCGCTCTTGCAAATACACCAGCCACCGCGGTGTTGCTGAACCTTGCTGGAGCAACGTGGATTGCATCCCTCGCGTTGTATCTGTGGCAATTCACTCCCATTCTGATTCGTCCACGGCAGTAAGACCGAATTTTTCAACCGTACAGAAAGGTTCTTCCATGCGCTTGACCACCATGACCGATTACGCCATGCGGCTGTTGATGTACGTGGCGCAGCAGCCCGACAGGTTGTCCACTATTGCGGAAGTTGCGAAGGTCTACGACATTTCCGAAGCACATCTGATGAAAATCACCCACCAACTGGCCCTCAACGGATGGCTGGAAACCGTTCGCGGCAAGGGCGGTGGCATGCGATTGGCGGCGCTGCCCGCCGACATCAACTTGGGCGCTGTGGTGCGCAGTATGGAGACAGACTTCTATCTGGTGGATTGCCTCGCCCGCGAGACGTCCTGCAACCTGGCTGGGAACTGCAAACTCACCGGCATCATGAGCGGCGCCTTGCAAAGCCTGATGCAGTACCTTGATGCCTATACCTTGGCCGATTTGCTACCACCGGACGCCAAGGCAGACAAAACCTACGTGCCGATTACGCCCCCAAAAGGGCCTTACCGGAGCAACAGCGTCGTAACAAGCAAGATCCCCTGAAAAGTGCCCCGATTAACCCAACTTTGAAAGCACCATATGAATAGCCGCATCACTGATTTTTCTGCGCAAAAAGCCACTCTGAAGGCGGTACTTCTTGAAGGCATACACCCCTCTGCGGTTGATGTTCTTCGCCAGGGTGGGTACACGAACATAGTCACCCATACCAAAGCCTTGATGGGCGACGAACTGCTGGCTGCGTTGGATGGTGCGCATTTTGTGGGCGTGCGTTCACGCACCCAACTGACGGCTGCAATACTTGAAGCGGCGCCGCAACTCGCCGCTATCGGCTGCTTTTGTATTGGCACTAACCAAGTCGACTTGAAGACCGCCATGCGCCTGGGTATTCCGGTTTTCAATGCCCCGTTTTCGAACACCCGCAGCGTAGCCGAATTGGTGTTGGCGCAGGTCATCATGCTGATGCGCGGCATTCCCGAGAAGAATGCCATCCTGCACCGGGGCGGTTGGGTCAAGAGCGCGGCCCATTCGTACGAGGTGCGTGGCAAGACCTTGGGCATCATCGGTTACGGCCATATCGGCACCCAGATCGGAGTGCTCGCCGAGCAGCTGGGCATGCGTGTGGTGTTCCGCGACATCGCCGCCAAACTACCCTTGGGCAACGCACGCGAAGTGAACAACCTGGACGAGCTGCTGGCAATCTCCGACGTCGTCACCCTGCATGTGCCAGAAACACCGCAAACCCACCAGCTGATGGGTGCCAAGGAATTGGCCGCCATGAAGCCGGGAAGCCACCTCATCAACGCCTCGCGCGGCACGGTGGTCGATATCGAAGCCCTGTGCGCCGTGCTGGAGAGCCGCCACCTGCAGGGTGCCGCCATCGACGTGTTTCCCGTGGAGCCGCAGGGCAATGACGGTGCGTTTGTCTCATCGCTCACGAAATTTGACAACGTGATTCTTACGCCCCACATTGGTGGCTCCACGTCGGAGGCCCAAGTCAATATTGGCAGCGAAGTAGCGGCCAAGTTGGTGCGTTATGGTAACAACGGCTCTACGACCTCCGCGGTCAATTTCCCAGAAGTGGCACTACCTGAACACACCGGGCGCAGCCGCCTGCTGCACATTCACAAGAATGTGCCCGGCGTATTGGCGCACGTCAACGAGCGACTATCAGCCGCCGGCATCAATATCGCAGCGCAGTACCTGAGCACTTTTGAGGACGTCGGTTACGTGGTGATCGACGTAGACAGCGCCGCCAGCGAAGCTGCGCTGGATGAGCTCAATGGCGTGCCCGGAACCATTCGCTGCCGCATCCTCTACTGAGTTTTGCTGTGAAACGCGCCCACGCTCTTCAAGATTTATCTCGCGAGCACCACGAAGCACTGGTGCTAGCACGGCGTGCCTGTGCGACTGCGGCTGATCCCCACGGGCTAGACGTACAGGCGCAGCGTGCGCACCTGCTGGAGCGCTGGGCCGAGCAGTTTGCGCCGCATTTCCAACTGGAAGAGCAGACCTTGCTACCTGCTCTGGAGCGCGCCGGTCTGCATGAGCCAGTCGCCACTGCGCTGGCACAGCACGCTTGCCTGCGCGAAATGATTGAGCGCGTACGCCAAGGTGATGTACTGGCCTTGGCCCCATGGGGTGATGCCATGGCGATCCATGTGCGCTTTGAAGAGCGCACCTTGTTTCCGCTAGCACAAAGCGTATTTGAACCATCCGAGCTGACCGACGTGATGAAGCCGTCAGCCTCTCATCCATCCTCATCAACTTGAAAGAAAGAAGACCATGTCCCAAGCCTGCAATCACACCACGCCCGAAGCCATTTACCCCTTTGATGCGCGCGGTGTCGCGAAGCGCTCCCGCCATGCGGCGATCTTTGGCGCACTGGACTCGCTCACCCCTGGAGAAACCATGCGTTTTGTCAATGACCATGATCCGCTGCCACTCCTGAACCAACTTCAGGCACGATACGGCACTGCGGTGCAAATCAGCTACCAGCAGCGTGAGCCGGGCGCGATTGTGATTGATTTTTCCATGGTTGGCGTTTCATCGTAAGCCGTGTTGATAGGAGCATGCTCCAAGCGCTGTCTGGTGCTGGGCGAGCAGGCGAGCTAGGGCAAGTAGCACCTCAGTGTGAATACCAAGGCCGCACTAGACTGCCTCCTCGACGGATTGGGGGGCAAGCCTCCATAGCCGATACCACGTGTACCAAGCCTTGGGACTGGCCACGCGGGTCCGGCATGCGCTGCACTAGTTCTTCCTCCGGGAAGTGGCTCATGCTGCTGAATTCGCTTTGTGCCTTGATTGCCACACATTGGATCAAGTCCGATGACCGCACTTGTCAATTGGAGGTGCTCACTTTTGCAAAATGGTCGCCATAAAGCCGACTATTGGTCTGTGTAAGCGAACGGCCGGTTTAGAGGAGGGAAATCGTAAACCTAAGCACCCGCTATTGGCGGCGGGTTTACGTTTTTGGCCTCCAACCCTCTGTTTCAGAGGGAAACTCCGCTCATTTTACCTTTTCGAGGGGATGGGCTCATTTAGCCTAGCAAGTAGATTGCTATTAAAAACATAGCTGCTTGCGCACGTTCTACGCGGGCTAGAGGCCTATTTGATGCCGGAATGCCAATACGCGGTCGTGCGCTAACTCTGCAATGCGCTGGGTACCCATGCGCGTCAATGTGAACCCTATTCCCGTCTTCCACCTAGTTTGGACAAATTTGCGTGTAGTTGGTGGAATATGTCAGAGGTGGAGTATCTGGCGGTCAAAACCAGCGGCTATGACAACGGCACTACCAAGGGCGTGCGTTCGCCCGAGACCGAAGCGATTTTGGCGACCTTTGTAACGGACAAGGAGCTGGCCAAAAAGCGAGCCGCCGAAGCAGACGCCCTCATTGAGCAGCGCGCACTTCAGTACCGCGCCTTGCGTTTACCAGCAATGCTGGACAAGCTGGACAAGCTGGGCGAGCTCCTTCGCGCGCTGGATGTCGCCGGACTGCTGAGGAATGACCTGCTGGTAGTGGGAACCAATGCCTTTTCAGCATACGAGGTTCTGTGTGGCGTGAAGTTCCCTGCAGGGAATGAGCCTACGCAAGATTTTGACTTGGCCTGGTGCCGAGGCTCCACCGTTTCGCTTGCCAAGCTGGTGCCAGACCACAATGTTCAAAGCCGCAAGTCGCTCATGGCAGTCCTGCAGTCCATCGATTCGACTTACCGAATCAATCCAAAAAAGCCCTATCAAGCGACAAACAGCGCTGGCTATGAAGTCGAGCTGCTGGCTGCGCCCAGCCGCGCACCACTGCCGCAGACCGAGGCGTTTGAGCCGATGGTGTCTCTCGTGGAGCAAGAATGGTTGCTGCGCGGGCGAGCCGCTTTCGTGGTGGTCGCAACCGTGCGGCATCGCGCTTGTCCGCTTTACGTACCCGACCCCCGGTGGATGGCTGTTCACAAACTGTGGCTGGCTAAAAAACCGGAACGCAATGCCCAAAAGAGGCCCAAGGATGCCCGGCAGGGCCAAGTGCTGCTGGATGCCTGCCGATACTTCTTGGCGGACTCTTACCCGCTCGATATTGACTTCGTGCTGGATCTGCCAGAAGAGCTGCGCGACCTGTTTAACGATTGGGCGCATGCCGCTGGGTACGTGCTACCCAATGCGTAACAGCACGGCTGGGGCGGGTGGTCAGCACGCCGGATAAAATAGTAACAAATATCGTTACATTATTCGTAACACAAGCATGCCATGACAGACCGTATCGCCCACATTCGCACCGCGCTGGCAACAGGCCCCGTGGCTGGGGGTGCTTTGTGCGCAGGGCTAGGCGTCACCCGCCCCACACTGGCGCGCGCGTTGGCGTCGATGCCTGGCGAAATCGTTACATGGGGTGCCGCACGCTCTACCCGTTACGCGCTGCGCGATACCTTCCGGGGTTTGCCCGACATACCGGTCTACCGCGTCAATGCAGCAGGCCAAATTGAACCTCTTGGACAGCTCATTGCGGTCAGGCCAGACGGATTTGTGATGCGGGACCCGGACGGTGCGGCGACCTATAGCGAAGGACTGCCATGGTGGTTAACCGATATGCGCCCCCAAGGCTTCATCGGGCGCGCCTATGCACACCAACATGCCGCCGACTTGGGTTTGCCTGCCGATGTCCGGTATTGGAGTGACACCGACGCACTGCGTGCCTTGCTGCGCAATGGGGGCGACGCGGTCGGCAATTTGCTCCTGGGCGATCTCGCCAGAGATCGGTTCGTGAACGCAGCCGCTGCCTTGGTGGTGGATTTAAACGACTATCCGCGCCTTGCCGCCCAGTCCCTCACCGTAGGCGACACCTGGTCTTCGGCCGCAGGCGAACAGCCCAAGTTTTGCGCCTATGGCGGCAAAGGCCATGTCCTGGTGAAATTCACGGTGCCCGCGGACAACGCCATTGCCGCGCGCTGGCGGGATTTGCTGTTGGCAGAGCACCTGGCTTTGGAAACGCTCGCTGCAGGTGGTGTGTCAGCCGCCTTTTCGCGTGTGGTGGACGTTGGTACGCAGCGTTTTTTGGAATTGCAGCGGTTCGACAGGGTGGGCGCGCTTGGCCGCCATGCCCTGTTGTCGCTGGCTGCTTTAGACGGGGAATTTGTCGGCAACGCCATAGCCCCATGGCCCGTGGTGACGGCGGAGTTGGCACGACAAAAGACCATTACCGCGCAGGCCCATGCCGATGCCACACTGTTGTTCGCATTCGGAACCCTGATTGGCAACACGGACATGCACGCCGAGAACCTGTCGTTTGTGGGCGACGAGGGAAGGCCCTATGCATTGAGCCCTGCGTACGACATGCTCCCTATGGCTTTCAGTCCCATTGCAGGCGGTGTTGTGCGCGATACGGTCGCAACCGCACATATTCATCCGGCGGTGCAGGGGGCAAGGTGGCGGGCGGCACGTGCACTGGCACAGACGTATCTGGCCCGCGTGGGTGGTGACGCACGCTTCAGTGCAGCCTTTCGGCCCTGCATCGAGGCGCTGCGTGAGCACCTGGAAGATGCTTCACAGAAGATAGACCGGCTGGGCTAGGTTCAAGAATTCAGCAGGTCCACGTTTCATTGGCTTTGGTTGAACGTGGTGCCGAAAAGCGGCGCGATGTCTTCGCCAGCGAGTATGGCGTTTGCCGCCGTCCATCGAGCGGCCCGACGCCCGCGCAATGAAGTGTGTCGCCGTATTTACACAAATGCTCTCTGTCGTACTGTTTGCCAACGTTGGTCTTGTGCTGTTGTGATGCATTCACGGATTTTCAGATGTCCCAATGTGGCGACAATTCCGTTTGCCATTCCTTAACGAACTAATGTTTTCTACCAAATCCACCACCGAGCTGAAAACCTCCGTGCATGTATCTTCGGGCGCTACACTTTTCCACATTTGCTGATTCAAAAACCAGCAACCCGCCCTGGCTCAAATTTGAATCGGCAGGGTGGCTCAATATTCAATCGGCGCGGACACTCTTCTGAAAATCGGTCAAAATTTACCGGACAGTAGTGACTAAATTCTCGACCCTCACCCCAGCGGCAACTCCGCCCCAAATTTGCTGCGCTTGATGCTGAAAAACGCCTTCACGTTGCGCACGTTGGCATCGCTACTGAACAGGCGTTGCGCCAGGGCGTGGTAAGTGGGCATGTCACGGGTGTGCACCACCAATACGAAGTCCGGGCCGGGTGAGACGCGGTAACACTGCTGCACGGCCTCAATCGGGGCGACACGGGCTTCAAATGTGTCCAGCGCGGCGGCGTCTTGGCGGTCCAAGGTAATTTCCACAATGGCACTGAGGCCGTGGCCCAGTGCTTGGGCGAGCCGCACGGGGCTGAGGATGGCGACTTGGCGTTCAATCAGCCCCAGATCGCGAAGGCGCTTGACCCGGCGCAAGCAGGTCGGCGCAGAGGTATTGACCCGCTCGGCCAGGGCCTGGTTGCTCAGGCTGGCATCCAACTGCAGTTGCTGCAACAGCAACAGGTCGGTGGCATCAAGTTGTATTTGTTCCATTTATTTGCGATATTTGAAATATATTTTCATATCGATATTGACATGAAATTTTCGTTCACATTTCATCTAATTTAGAAAACATATTTTTCTCGGTACAGCCTACCATCGCGGTCATTCTTTGTCTTTTGGAGTGTGTGTATGTGTGGAATCGTCGGTGCCGTGTCAACGCGCAATATCGTCCCCGTGCTGGTGCAGGGCCTGGAGCGGCTGGAATACCGGGGTTACGACTCGTGCGGTGTGGCCGTGTATGCCCAGGGCGCAGACGCCGCCCACAGCGGCCTGCGCCGCGCCCGCAGCACGGCCCGCGTATCCGAACTGGCGGAGCAAGTGGCCGGCAAAGGCGAACAAGCCCAACCGCTGGAAGGCCTGCTGGGCATTGCCCACACCCGCTGGGCCACCCACGGCGTTCCATCGGTCAGCAACGCCCACCCGCATTTCAGCCATGGCACAGGTAGCGACGCCCACCAGAAACCCGGGCGCATTGCGCTGGTACACAACGGCATCATTGAAAACCACGACGCTCTGCGCGCCGCCCTGCAGGCCAAGGGTTATGTGTTTGTCAGCCAGACCGACACTGAAGTCATCTCCCACCTGGTGGACAGCCTGTACGACGGCGACCTGTTCGATGCCGTGCAGCGCGCCACGCTGCAACTGCACGGTGCCTACGCCATTGCCGTGTTTTGCAAAGACGAGCCGCACCGCCTGATTGGTGCGCGCGCCGGCTCGCCTCTGATTTTGGGTGTGGGCAAAGACGGGCAAGAGCACTTTTTGGCCAGCGACGCCATGGCCCTGGCCGGGGTGACCGACCAGATCGTCTATCTGGAAGAAGGCGACATGGTGGACATGCAGTTGGGCAAATATTGGCTGCTGGACAAGGCCCGCAAGCCGGTAGCCCCGGCCCAGCGCCCGGTGAAAACCGTGCACGCCCACAGCGGCGCGGCAGAGTTGGGGCCCTACCGCCACTACATGCAAAAAGAAATTTTTGAGCAACCCCGTGCCATTGCCGACACACTGGAAGGCGTAGAGGGCATCGTGCCCGAGCTGTTTGACCAGCAAGGCAACCACGCCCCGGGCGCCAACGCGCACAAGGTGTTTGCCGAAATCGACAACGTGCTGATCCTGGCCTGCGGCACCAGCTACTACAGCGGTTGCACCGCCAAATACTGGCTGGAAAGCATTGCCAAAATTCCCTGCCAAGTGGAAGTGGCCAGCGAATACCGCTACCGCGACTCGGTGCCCAACCCCAAGACGCTGGTGGTGACCATCACCCAAAGTGGCGAAACCGCCGACACCCTGGCGGCCCTGCGCCACGCGCAGTCCCTGGGCATGCAACACACGCTGACCATCTGCAACGTGGCCACCAGTGCCATGGTGCGCGAATGCAGCCTGGCCTATGTGACCCGCGCCGGGGTCGAGATTGGCGTGGCCTCCACCAAGGCCTTTACCACCCAGCTGGCGGGCCTGTTTTTGCTCACACTCGCACTGGCCCAAGCCAAAGGTCGCCTGAGCCCCGCTGATGAGCAAGAACACCTCAAGGCCATGCGCCACCTGCCTGCCGCGTTGCAAGCCGTGCTGGCGCTGGAGCCGCAAATCATGGCCTGGGCCGACGACTTTGCCAAGAAAGAAAACGCGCTCTTTTTGGGCCGTGGCCTGCACTACCCCATCGCACTCGAAGGCGCCTTGAAGCTGAAAGAAATCACCTACATCCACGCCGAGGCCTATGCAGCGGGCGAACTCAAACACGGCCCGCTGGCGCTGGTAACGAGCGAAATGCCGGTGGTGGCCGTGGCCCCCAACGACACACTGCTGGAAAAGCTGAAAAGCAATCTGCACGAAGTGCGCGCCCGTGGTGGCGTGTTGTATGTGCTGGCCGATGCCGACACCAAGATTGAGAGCGGCGAAGGCATGCACGTGATCCGCATGCCCGAGCACTATGGCGCGCTGTCGCCCCTGCTGCACGTGGTGCCGCTGCAATTGCTGAGTTACCACACCGCCTGTGCGCGGGGAACGGATGTGGACAAGCCGCGCAATTTGGCCAAGAGTGTGACAGTGGAATAGCGATTTGTGCTTTCCTGTTGTGAGTGTTGTGAGGGAATAAAGTCCGTCGGATACGAATATAGTCCGTCGGACTTTTTTCAAAAAATTAGCTTCATCACTTACTAAAACAAAGATTTTTGGTTCAAAACATTTCCCAAAATACCGGGGAAATAGAACGTAAACACTCTTGCGAACTAACGACAAAAAGTGGGTGTGGTACTTTGGGTTTTGGCTCGTAAAAGCTATCGATATTTGACGGGTCTGGGCCAGTTGCTGTCGGTCACGAATGGCCGCTGTCAGGCGGTCAAATAGTCGGCATCAACCAGCCCGCAGCCTTCAGTCAAATCTCGGTCTGTTCGGCAATCTCCAGGGCATCTTCCACTTCGATTCCCAGATACCTCACAGTGCTCTCAATTTTTGTGTGACCAAGTAACAGCTGAACTGCACGCAGGTTTTTGGATCGACGGTAGATCAATGTGGCCTTGGTCCGCCGCATGGAATGCGTGCCATACAGGGCGGGGTCCAAACCAATCTCATTGACCCAACCGTCAACAATGCGCGCGTACTGCCTGGTTCCCAGGTGCTCCGACTTATGCATACGACTGGGAAACAGGTAGTCCTCGGATGTCAGCGCTGATGCCTTGATCCACGCCTCAACCGCGTCGCGCGTGGGCGCGGTGATTTCAAACTGCACTGGCAATGACGTCTTTTTTTGCATGACGATGGCGCGGGGGGACACGCGATCACCATGGCAAATATCCTTTACCCGCAGATTTACCAAATCGCACGCCCTGAGCTTGCTGTCCAGGCCCAAATCAAACAGGGCAAGCTCTCTTGTTCTGTGAGTGAGTTGGAGTCGCACCCGAATGGCCCAGATATCTTTGAGCTTCAGCGGCGCTTTCTGTCCGACAATCTTTCCCTTGTTCCAGGCGGACTTGTGTGCGCAATCGTGACCATTTTCCATGATGAACTCCTTTGGTTATGAGGGAGTTCAAGTCTGGTCAAAGTGCAATAGATATCCAAGTGACCTCTATAAAGAAGGAACTACCGAAACCGGTCGTTCATGACCGAGAAAGGATTGCTACTTTGGTTGCTGGCGCCTGATCGAAGCGGTCGTTCGATTCATGCGTAAAAAACCTAAAAGCTGCCATTCCATGCTACAAACCGCTTTCGCTGACTGTCCGGCTCTTGTGCAGCGTTAGCAAGTCCCGGTCCGCAGGGCGGCGGCCCGCTGTTGGGGTGCTTGGCCGGCCACTTCGGGCGCCCCGCGGGTGGCCCCGGCTGCCGGCGAGGCGTGCGCGCCGGCCCGCAAAGGAGAGGTGGGCGCCGAACGGGGGCGCAACGCGCGGGGCGCCCCGCAGTGACCGGGGGCGCGACGCTGGGGGCCCCACCCCCGGGGCCTGGAGGGCCCGCCCCAGGCGACAACCCATGCGCAACCGCAGCGCCGCCCCCCCCGATGCGCCACGCTTGCTGGCGACTGAGCCTGGCACGAGGAGCTACGACCGCGACGGACCTACCCGCCGCCGGCCCTAGTCGTGATGAGCTGAGGCCAGCCTTTGAGAGCCCCGGAAACGGCATGAAAGCCGACCCGCCGGCTCGCCCCCCCCCCCGCCCCCAGGCGCCCGTCCCGAACGCCCCCCGCCGACCCACCAATTCGACGCCGGTGGACCCGCTGCACCGCCAGGCCGCGCAAAGAACACGGCGACGCGACCCCACCCGAACGCGCCCACTTCAAGGCCCAGGCCACGGACACCACGCGCATGCCAAAGCAGCTGGGGGATCACCGTATCTCGCCACACCATCCGCACACAACAGCGCAGCCCGGGGGAATCAATTGAGGGATTGCCCTGTGGCTCGGGCCGAGAGCGACCACACCAGGCGGGAAGGAGCTAGGCCCACCCGCCCCCAGGAAGGCAACAGCCGGCCGCTTGAAGATTCAGCAGCATACCGGACGGCCACGAGTACCCGCTTACGGGTAGTCCAGTTAAATCAAAGTTTTCGTTCAAACGATAGATTCGAAGCGGTCATCAGTGTCATGCAACATCTGTTGACCCAAAAGGCGAAGTGTTGCGTGTCCAGTTGCGAGAGTCTGGAAGCGCTTAAGCCTGCAACCCCAGCCCAACCTGGGTAATTGCGTCGCCCTTTAACTCACGCACCACAAAGGTGGCGCTTCCATAGGCAACAACATCTCCGACCACCGGGGGGCGGTGCAGCTCCGCGGCCATCCAATCGCCCAACGGAATGTGGGTTTGCGCAGGGATGGGCAGGTTGTAAAACTGCAAATTTCGCCCACGGGCGTGACGGGGTTCAGTGAAAAGTCCCGGAACACCGCGCGCATGTGCGCCTCGTCATCCGGGTCAGGCAAGGCCACGCCCAGGCGGCGGGCGACCAGTGCAATGGTGCTGCCCTGCGTCAGCAATGACACCAGCACCACCATAAAGGCAATGTTGAAAAGGAGTGTTGCCTGTGCAGTGCCAGCCATGAGCGGGAATATGGCCAAGACAACCGGTACCGCGCCGCGAAGCCCCACCCAGGATATGAACCATGTCTCACGCGCAGTGAAGCGGAAAGGGAAAAGACATATCCAAACCGCTACGGGACGGGCAACAAATATCAGGGTCAACGCCACCACCAGACCCGAGCCGATTGAACCTGCCATGGTGGACGGGGTGACCAGAAGTCCGAGCAACAAGAACATGCCTGCCTGTGCCAGCCATGCGTAACCATCCATCGCGCCCAGTGTTGGCTGTACTGCCTTGGATGCCCGGTTGGCCAGAATCAATCCATAGAGATAAATGGCCAGAAAGCCAGACCCGTCGAGCAAGCCCGTGGCAGCAAAAACGCACAAGCCCCCTGCACCAATCAAGAGTGCCAGAACGCCGCCATTGGTATCCCGTGAGGCGACCCGCCGTAGCAACGCCGCCATGCCGAATCCGCTGGACAAGCCCATCAAGCTACCCCAGCCAAATTGCTGCACAAAGAGGCGTGCGGATTCGGCGAAATCTGCGCCGGACCAGGTGTTCGATGCCAGCAGGGCAATCAAGGTCAGCGTGAGGTACACCGCCATGGGGTCGTTCACGCCGGACTCAATCTCCAGAGTTGCCGCCACACGTTCGTTAAGGACTACGCCCGATCGCGAGAGCAAAGAGAACACCGCCGCCGCATCGGTCGAGCCCACAATGGCGCCAAGTAACAGGGCTGTGCCCCAATCCAATCCCACAAAAACGACGCCGGCCACCGCAGTGATGGACGCGCACACCACTACCCCCAAAGATGCTAGAACCGAAGCAGGCCTTAGGCCGGTTCGAAATGTGGCGAACGAAGTGCGCAAGCCACCATCCAACAAAATGATGGCCAGCGCTACGTTCCCCACCCAGAAGCTGAGTTTGTAATCGTTGAAGCGATAACCGCCCAACCCGTCTTCCCCGGCAAGAATACCGGCAAGCAAAAAAACCAACAAAAAAGAGAAGCCGATCCGCACTGAAAAGAGACCGGCCAGCACACTGGCGAACACCAGCCCTGCAGCACTCAGAAGAGGAAAATTCACAAAGTCCATTGACCAAGTATCTACGAGTTCAAAAATTGACTCAGATTGTGTTGCTTACTTACAGATTGGCAGTGTTGGGGAATCCAAATGGGTATGACGCAAGGACTTCTAGCGAACTTGGTGGCTGACATTGAACGGTGGCGGCAGCTGGCCCAACGGTGAGATTCAATCCGAAAAGCGACGTCGTGATTTGCAAAGTTGTTGGGTGGCCCGGCGCAGCGCACTCCAGCGACTCAATGCTTGCTCCATGTGGATCAAGCTCATTCGAGCGTCCGCACCGGCGGGCATGAGGTTGCTCATTTTGTCGCTGCTTGTTTGCACGATTTCTCTAAGCACAGGCCGCACTAAGGTTCTGCTGGGAACAGTTCATCTGGTGCTGTTAGCGACATTTTTGTTCACAACAATAGTTCCTTAAGTGTTGAGAAATCGAACAGGGCGGCTCCAAGGAAGATGGGTTTGAGTCTGAGTCCGTCCTTCATACCTCACAGCCTCTCGGTGGTCTTGGACGACTTCCTTGCAGGCCTGCTGGCCTCCGATCGCGCTGAATAGGAAACTCATATGAGATCGCCTAGGTCTCAGTGGTAGGCGCAGTATCTGGTCGGATCAAAGTCACTCATCGGAAATAGCCACGGCCGAGGTTGTGAAGGCGATGGAGCGCCCCGCTGGTAGGTTGGCATGCAAGCCTTGCACGATCGGGGGATTGGCGGGCTTGTCGGACTGCCACCGGATCACAAAATTGGCGCCCGAGCCACCCGAGTCGTCGCCGCGTGGAACAAACAGTTCGTACGTTCCCATGGGCCCAATAGTCTTGGGCGCAGTGACGTACTCTTTCAATTTCTTACCATCGGTGTCGTAATACTGGGCAGAAAGTACACGAATGGCTTTCGCGTGGTCAGTATTTCGGATGCTGGCCGAAATAGAAACGAGTGTCCGCGCTCGTTGGCCATCGCTTGTAATGTCGCCATGCCAAATGTGCGAATAAATTGGCAAATAGAGCGTTTGCCCCGCAGACCGACCCGGTGCCGTTTCGGCCATTGCGATACCGCTGCTCAGGGTTAACAATAGGCTCGTCAGTATCCATTTCATAAATTCTCCAAGGGTCATTGCTGACACGGATTTTGCACTTCGGACGCTATGATTCTGCGGTGCATGCCAATCTCTTGACTCTGCTATTGTTGTTGACCGCCGCAGTGGGATCAGTTTTTGTCGCCCGAAAGCTGAAAGTTCCCAGCATGCTGGCCTATTTGTTGATCGGCATCGCTCTGGGGCCGCACGCGCTTGACGTATTTTCAGAATCTGAAACGGCGTCAGAGTTTGCAGAATTTGGCATCGTCTTTCTGATGTTCTCCATTGGTCTGGAGTTCAGTATCAAACGCTTGGTGGCGATGCGAAAGCTGGTGTTCGGATTTGGTGCGACACAGATGGCATTGACCGCTGCGGCAACCGGCTTCATCACCTGGATGGCGTATGGGCAGAGTTGGAAGAGTGGTATCGCCATAGGGCTGGCGGTTGCCATGTCGTCCACGGCCATCGTCGCGCGCATGCTCTCGGAAAGCTTCGAATTGCATTCGCGCTCCGGCCGCCAGACTATGGGTGTTTTGTTGTTCCAGGACTTGGCCGTGGTGCCCTGCCTCATTTTCCTCCCCGCGTTGGCCGCGCCGGGCGATGGTCTTTTGTATTCCCTAGGTGTTGCAGCCCTACAGGCATTGGCGGTGCTGACTCTTCTGGTCTGGGCCGGGCAAAAGTTTTTGGGGCCGCTGTTTGCCAAAGTGGCACAACATCGCTCAGACGAACTGCTGGTGCTGTCGACGCTGTGGATCGTGGTGGGGCTTTCCTACGCCACCGCGCTGAGTGGCTTGTCCATGGCGCTGGGCGCATTTGTGGGTGGCATGCTGATCTCGGAAACCATCTACAGGCACCAGGTGGAGGCAGATATCCGCCCGTTTAGGGATATTTTGCTGGGCCTGTTTTTTTGTCACCGTGGGCATGATGCTGGATTTGCGTTTTGTATTGGCGAACCTCCCCGCGCTAGGACTTGCCGTCTTGCTGTTGATTGGGGGGAAAGCCTGTGTCATGCTGTTCATCACCTATGTGTCAAAAACTCCTTTGACCACGGCCTTGCGAACCGCCGCCCAATTGGCACAAGCAGGTGAGTTTGGCTTGGTGTTGGTGGAATTGGCGCATCAACTTCAACTCATAACGCTCAGTGTTTTTCAAATCACCTTGTCGGCGATGTTGATTTCGATGTTTATTGCGCCGTTCTTGATCAGCCGCGCGGCCAGGCTGTCGGTTGACTTGGGGCGCGGTGACTGGGCCCATGGCGTCACTATTATTCAAGACGTGGCCGTCCACAGCATGGCACTCAAAGACCATGTTGTGATATGCGGGTTCGGACGGGTTGGAAGCCGGATTGCCGAATTCTTAACATTAGAGAATATTGCGTTCATTGGCCTGGATGCCGACCCGCAATGCATTAACAAGGCGCAATCTCAAGGGGCTAACGTGGTATTTGGCAATGCGGATCGTGCCGAAGTGCTGATTGCCGCAGGTATTGGCCGCGCGCGCGCAGCGGTGGTGAGCTACCCCGATGCACACTCTGCAGAAAGAGTCATTCGCATTATTCGAGCCAAGCGACCGAACATTCCGATCATCGTGCGTACCAGCGACGACAAGGACGTCGTCCGGCTAAAGGCAGCCGGGGCAACAGAAGTGATCCCCGAAGTGTTGGAGAGTGGTCTTCTTATCGCGGCGGAAACGCTTGTCGCCGCCGGAATCCCGATGCGCAAGGCCATGGACCATGTCAAGGTGGTTCGCTCTGCACGGTATGCATCCATGCGCGGCATGCCGGCCCAAGAGGTTAAACCCTAAAACCGTTCCTTGGGTGCCAGAAAACACCACTTCCCACCGGCAGGTCTCCCAGGGCCGCCCGGCCTAAGCGGATGCGGGGCATGTCCAGCAGGTAGATTTATGCGCTTTCGCACAGGTGCCCAATCAGGCCTTGGTTGATGACAAAACGCAACTTGCTTTGATCGGACCTGCCGCTTGTGATGCTGACCTTGACCTTGACCTTGACCTTGACCTGGTGCAGGGCCTGTGCCGGCACTTCGCCCGCCACATCCACAATCACTTCGTGTGCCATAGAGCCAAAATCTTCTCTCAGCTTGCGCGCGATGGGCCAGTCTAGTGTGTGAACACAGTCGTCCCGCTGGCGGCGTTTACCTGCGGAACCATGGCCCAGTGCTATTTGCGATGGCGTTGCAGCAGGCGAATGCCTGCAGGGACTTTAGCAATGTATTTTGGCTCCACTGCTGTGCCCTGCAGGAATAGGCCCGGCCCGCCGGCCATGGCGCCGAGAACCTGCAGGGCAAACATGTTAAAGCTTAATTTGCTGCAGAATGGGCGTAGGCAACCACCAGCACATCACCCTGCGATTCGGCCAGCACATGTTTGGTCACGCTGCCTAGTAGCAATTCTTCGGTGAAATTCGCTCCGTGCTTTCCAATAACGATAAGGTCGGCATCGTATTCCTGCTCCATGGCAATGATCTGCTGCGAAGGTTCGCCATGAAGGACACGCACGCTGTAGTCGGCGGGCGTCAGTCCAGCTTCAGCCGCCAAATCATGCAATTGCGCACGATGTTTATTGAGATCGGCATTGATGTATTGCGCTATCGCGTCTTGCTCGATACCAGCCCGCCATAGAAGCCCTTCATAAGGCAATTCAAATGCGTGTACTAACACCAGCGTAGCAACAGGCGCCCAGCGTTTGGCAGCGTGAATTGCCAGTAACGATGCAGGCGAGAAGTCCACCGCGACCAGGACGCTACGATACGCGTCGTGGGGTGACTGCTTGACAATCAATATGGGGCAACGCGCCGCCTTGCGAATCACACGCGCCGCCGTGGAGCCCAGTATGGCGTGTCGGAGATAGGATTCTCCGCGAGCACCTAGAACTAGCAGGTCGGTATTCAGTGCATCTGCTTCGCAGGAGATGACCTGCAACGGCTTTCCGGCAACGACCCGAATCTGCGCTGCAATACCTAAAGGCTGAGCATGATGGGCGACAAGTTGTTGCATCCGGTCGCGTGCATCCGCGTCGATGGCTGACTTGGCCGATGTCAAGTTCGCACCCAGCAGTTCGCGCAAGTTGTCTAGTGCATCGAGCTCAAGTGCATGGATAATGTGGAGTTCACCTTTGGCATCTGCCGCGAGCAGGTAGGCGCGATCTACCGCATGGCGGGCAGGTGCAGAGAGATCGGTGGCGACAATAAGGCGGAGAGGCGATTTCATATCATATGCTCCTTCGGGTGAATGATGGCTGTGAGCGATTCGACAGCGTAATCGACGGCGTTACGCATGGGGTAGAGGACGGTTGTGGCGCCCATCTGCTTCAAGGCGGCCCCGTCGGACTCATCACGCGCTACCACCGCTACTTCACCAGCGAAATGCAGTTCACGTAGGCCGCGCAACAAATCCCGATTCGAGGCTATGTCTGGCAGCGTGCTGACTACCCAGTGCGTCTGCTTGAGGGGCAAGCTTTCGAGGAACTCACTAGCAATTCCATCGCCGTAACGCACTGGCAGGCCTTGGCGGCGCATATCACGCACAACTTCAGGATCGAATTCGACGCCTAGCACCTTAAGACCAGCTTCTTTCAGGCTCAGAGCGAGGCGGCTACCATAACGCCCAAGGCCAAAGACAATGACATCAGCCTCGCGCAGATCATGGCGCTCTGTAGCGACAGCTAATTCGCGATGAGGTCGCTTGCGCTCGAAAAGGCTCAACCAATGCCCCAGTTTCTCGTAGAGTGGATGGGAGTAAAGGATCATGTAGGTTGACACTGCAATAGTGATCAGACCCACCAGCGTGGTCAGCCCAAGTGCGCCGTTGTCGATGTGACCGAGCGAGATACCCATGGCGACGAAGATGATAGAAAACTCACTGATCTGGGCTACCGTCAGGCCGCAGAGAAACCCGGTGCGCTTGCGATAGCCCATGTACCCCATGATCGCCATGACGATCAGTGGGTTACCGATCAGTACAAACAGCGATAGCGCCATGGCAGGCCACACTTCGCTGCCGAGCGTGGAGAAGTCGAGCTTGGCGCCCAGGTCGATGAAGAAAAACAGCAGCAAAAAATCGCGGATGCCGGTCAACCGGGCGTTGATCGCATCCCGGTAATGCGTCGATGCCAACGAAAATCCGGCTAGGAAGGCGCCCGCCTCCTTGGAGAAGCCTGCCCATTCGCCAAGTGCCGCCAGACCGGTGCCCCAGGCAATAGCAAAGATGAGTAGCAGTTCCTGCGATTGGGCCATGCGGTCAACCACCCTGGGCAGCACATAGCGCATGAGCAGATACATGCCGACGACGGCGACGCCAATGCGCATAGAGAGCGAACCCGCCAATGCCAGCAGTGAACCATCTTCACCGTCGGCGCGCAACGCGCTCATTACCATCATGGCGACCACGACGGCCAGATCCTGGACGATCAGGAAGCCCACGGCAATACGCCCGTGCAGCGAATCGATCTCGCGCTTGTCGGAAAGCAGCTTGACGATGATGATGGTGCTGGAGAAGGTCAGCGCGACGGCGACATAGAGGGCTTCCACCCAGCCCTTGCCCATGGCCAGGATGATGAGGAAGCCGATGACGATGGTGAAAGTCAACTGACCCAGGCCTGTGGCCACTGCAACGGGGCCGATATGACGGATGTGCTTGAGATCGAGCTTGAGGCCTACAACGAACAATAAAACCGCGATGCCGACTTGCGCCAGCAGGTCGATCTGTTCGTGGGCCGTTACAAGGCCAAGTACCGCAGGCCCGGCGACAATGCCGATAACGATATACGCGATCAGCACCGGCTGGCGCAACCAGAGCGACACCGCACCGGCGCCAGCGGCCATCAGCAGCAGCAGTGAAAATTCAGCGAAAACTCCGTGCATCCGTCAGTCCTTGGTTCTTAGTGGCTCTGGGCCACGCGTGTTGACGGCCCGAAGATGCAGCCGAATCTGCTTTTCGGTTTCGACGATAGCAAACAGCGCAACGCCAATGGCGATCACCAGCAGACCATCCCAAAAAGGCACGGCTTCGGTGGCGAACACCGTTTGCAGCAGAGGTACATATGTGATGGCAAACTGCGCCACGGTGATGACAACCACCACAGCCCACACCACTTTGGTGCCTCGCACGGCTTTCCAGGTCAATGAAGTGCTGTAAAAGTTGCGGATAAAAAACAGGTGGAATATTTCCATCACCACCAGCGTGTTCACCGCCAACGTGCGGGCCAGCTCCACCGAATATCCCCGCTCCATCGCAAAGGCATAAATACCGTAGACACCGCACAGAAACAGAACCGACACCAGCACGATATGCCACACCAGTGCGCCGCTGAGTAGCGGTTCATTTCGGGGCCTGGGCGGGCGCAGCATAGTGCCATCCTCGGTCGGCTCGAAAGCCAGAGCGATGCCCAGCGTGATGGCTGTGATCAAGTTGATCCAAAGTATTTGGACGGGGGTAACGGGCAAGGTCAAACCCAGCAGCAAGGCCACCATAATCGTCATAGCTTCACCGGCATTGGTCGGCAATGTCCAACTGATGACTTTCCGGATGTTGTCATAGACCGTGCGGCCTTCACGCACAGCGGCGACGATGGATGCAAAGTTGTCGTCTGCGAGCACCAACTCGGCGGCTTCCTTGGCCGCTTCTGAGCCTTTTTGCCCCATGGCAATACCGGCATCGGCGCGCTTGAGTGCCGGCGCATCGTTTACGCCATCGCCGGTCATGGCCACTGTCAGTTCATGGGATTGCAGCGCCATGACCAGCCGCAACTTGTGTTCCGGACTGGTGCGGGCGAAGATGTCGCAGTTCAGTGCCGCTTGACGCAGTGCGCCATCATCCATTGCGTCCAGATCCGCCCCGGTCAGCACAGTGTCGGAGTTTTGCAGACCGATTTGTTTGCCAATGGCGGCGGCGGTTTTGGCGTGGTCGCCGGTGATCATTTTTACGCGGATGCCCGCGCCGTGGCACTCGCGCACCGCAGCGATGGCCTCGGAACGTGGGGGGTCGATCATTCCCACCATGCCCAGTAAGGTGAGTGTGCCCGCTACATCGGCGTGCTCCAGTACGGTGTGCGTGGAGGCCACAGACCGCACCGCAAAAGCCAGCACGCGTTGCCCCCGCGCTGCAATCGTCTCAGCGCTCGTATTCCAGTACCCAGTGTCCAATGGCTCGGTCGTACCGTCGGCGGCGCGCTGGTTATGGCACATCTCCAGTATTCGCTCTGGTGCACCTTTGACAAACACAAAGGCATGTCGATCGTGGTCATGGTTGAGCGTTGCCATAAACCGGTGCTTGGCATCGAAGGGGATGGCGTCGGTTCGCGTCCAACTGGCTTGCTGGCTGCGCGGGTCCACGTCCATCTTTCCGGCAAAGGCGAGCAGCGCCCCTTCCATTGGGTCGCCCTCCACGTGCCACACGCCCTCTTTCTGATGCAGCGCCGCGTCGTTGCACAACACGGCCGCACGGGCCAATTCTTCCAGCACGCGGTGCTCAAGCGGCGCCACCTGCACATCTTCAAGGCTAAGTGTGCCTTTAGGTGAATAACCGTCTCCCTCTAGTGCAAAGCGATGTTGGTGGGTCAGCACGGATGCCACCATCATTTCGTTGCGGGTCAGGGTGCCGGTCTTGTCGGTGCAGATGACCGATACCGAACCCAGGGTCTCTATGGCAGGCAAGCGGCGCACGATGGCGTTGCGCCGCGCCATGGCCTGCACACCCATGGCGAGCGTGATAGTCAGCACAGCGGGCAGCCCTTCGGGGATCGCTGCCACCGCCAGCCCTACCACTGCCATGAACATCTCGGAAAACTCGTGATGACCTACGAAATAGCCATAGGTAATCAAGAGTATGGAAATGAGCAAGATGAAAATAGTCAGCCATTTGGCAAATGCACCCATCTGCGTCACCAATGGCGTAGTGAGACTCTCCACTTCAGAAAGCAGACCGCTGATATGCCCGATCTCGGTGTGTGCGCCTGTTGCCACTACCACGCCTTTTCCCTGCCCGCTAGTGATCAGCGTGCCGGAAAACGCCATACAGGTGCGGTCCCCGATTGCAGCACCCGCAGCAACCGGGTCGGTGTGCTTGTCGACGGGCACGGATTCCCCGGTCAGGATGGCTTCCTGCACCGATAGCCCATGCGCGGTTATGAGGCGCAGATCGGCTGCCACTTTGTCGCCTGCTTCGAGCAGGACGATGTCACCCGGGACAAGTTCCTCCCCGGCGATGCTGGTGCGCTCGCCATTGCGAATCACATTGGCGCGAGGGGCCAGCATGTGGCGAATCGCATCCATGGCGTGTTCGGCCTTGCCTTCCTGTATGAAGCCGATTACAGCATTTGCAATCACCACCGCCAGAATGACGCCGGTATCAATCCAGTGTCCCAATAAAGCCGTGATTGCGGCAGAGCCAATCAGCACATAGATCAGGATATTGTGAAACTGGAGCAGAAAGCGAATGAAAGCCGATCGTCGGGTTCCTTCCGGCAAACGATTGGGCCCGTATGCTGTGAATCGCTCCTGCGCCTCGCTCTGATTGAGGCCGGCAGTAGTGGCTTTCAAATGCGTACAGACAGCTTCTGCGGATAGCTTATGCCATTCGGCCTGTATTTCTTCTTGGATTGAGTGTTTCATAGATACTCCATCAAGACTGAAAGTCCAGGGCCATGCCCCTCTGTAGCAATGGCAAGATGCCACCGAGGCGCGGTTGGGTATGCACCAAATGCTCAAAAAACTTAGTGGAAAAGGCGTGCAGAACAGCCAGCCCGAAAATGGTGGCGCCTACAATTTGAATAAGTGTTGGTGCGTTCATGAAGCGCAGTTAGACGGCGAGGCGGCCCGACCTTCGCTACTTCCTGCCCTGCAGCACCATGCTGTGACACCCTGGCCCCATTGTAGATCAGGTGTTATTGCTCAAAGTTGTGCTAGAGGGATGATGCCCGCGTCTTCGTCCGAAACTAACAGCAACAACAGTTTGTTCAAGTTACGGTTCAGCGTGGTGAGGGTTTCTTCGTCCAGTTGACTCAATCAGTCAGGCAGCGCGCCTTCAAGCGGGACATATTGCAGCTCATTGAGTTGTTCAAGCAGGGGTTCGATACCAACACGATAGCGCGCAGCAATCCGCCCACTGCTCAGTAGACGACGCGATGTATCCGTCTACCTGTCCGTTTCTGCAGTCTTAAATTGGACCGGTGTTCTGCCGACATCGAAATAGTCGGGTTACAAGCAACACCTGATTTGTTATGAACGACAAGGATACCAGGGCGTGCGCCATCGAGTGCGAGGGAAACAGCCAGCGGGCCGTCCATGATGATAGCGACCCACAGGATCTGCAACGCCGTGAACGGCTCTGGCACTCCAACTAGCGGCGCGAAGAATACGGTCAGGATCGCGCCTATAGTTGTCGAAAGTTGGAAGCGAACAAACTTTAGGATGTTGTCGCACTGCGCTGACGATGGTGGCAAAGTTGTCATCGGTCAGCACCATGGTGGCAGCTTCCTTGGCAACTGCCGTTCCGCTGATGCCCATCGCCACGCCGATGTCCGCCTGCTTGAACGCGGGCGCGTCGTTGACGCCGTCGCCGGTCATTGCCACTACATGCCCCTTGGCCTGAAGTGCCCCCACGATCTTTACCTTGTGCGCGGGCGGCACCCGGGAGAACACCGCAATTTTGTCAATCAACCTGGGCTGCAGCATCCCCATCAATGCTGGTGCGACATGATTGGCGAAATCGCGCTAGCCATCGAGATGGGCGCGGACGCCGTAGACATCGGCAAAACCATCCTCCCCCACCCCACGCTGGGCGGGAGTATCGGCATGGCGGCGGAAGTAGCACACGGCAGCTACACGGAACGCTAGTAGTTCACGACAGCACTGCAAAGAAAAAGCCCGCACGCTTTCCCGTGCGGGCTTTTTGCTGGGTGTGAATCTCCCCCTGACTTTGACTGACGCGAGACCTTGAACGTTGAAGCAGCAATGGCCAGGTTGCTGCAGGCAAAGGCTGGTAGATGGCTGCCAATAGTTCTGTATTTCAGGATTTTTCGTGCGTAATTGTCTGCTGTATTTGGATTGATTCTGCGTCTATCTTACTCAAACGCGCTTGCTTGCAACAAGCGAGAGTTAACCAGCAACCAGTTAGGAGAAGTCATGTATCAGTCTATTTTTATCCCGCTTTCCAGCCACGGCGATCAACTACCAGCCCTCAGTTTTGGAGCCTCACTCGTCGAGGCTTTTGACGCTGGTGCAGAGTGTGCTTTTACCTCGAAATCGCTGTTTCTTCTCGAAGGTGAGCAGAGCGACAAGGTTGGTGAAATGTCCCGCAAGGAAGGCTACACCGCTTCGCATAAGCTTGCCGAGAAGTTCTATCAGGAGCAGTTTGCCAAACGCGCCAAGCAGGTGCAGCAATGGTTCGAGCTCAGCAAAGAAAAACTGGCTGGCGGTCGCCGCCTTGTGTGGAAGGATTCGTTCGATCTGTTCGGCGAAACCGCAGAGCAGGTTCGTGATGAGTGCAGCTTTCATGACATGACCATTGCGAGCTATGATTTAAGCACCTCCATATTGGACGATGTGCTCACAGGTGCGCTGTTTGCAACCGGCAGGCCGCTGGCGCTGGTACGCTCGTTCCCTGAAGGTAAGGATTTGAGCAATCTCACCGTGGTGCTCGCGTGGAAATTCACGCCGCAGACGCTTCGTGCGCAGTGGCTCTCGCTGCCGATACTAAAGAAAGCCGGGAAAGTGCTGATTGCCACCGTGGATGAAGGTGAAGATACTCCCTCCGACGAGGAACTGGCTAAACTGACTGCCTATCTCAAGCGGCACGGCATCAATGCCCATTCCCACACTATCAGCAACGTCAAAAGCCCCGCAGCTGCGCTTGAGCAGTATTACGCGGAGCAGAAAGCCGATCTCATGGTCATGGGCGCATACTCACACTCACGACTTCGTGAAATGGTGCTGGGTGGATTCACCCGCCATTTTCTTAACTCGCGCACCTGCAATCTTTTTCTCGCGCATTAACAGCTACGGGAAGTATTTGACGGATAGGAAATTCAACCGCATGAGGCCAAGTATGGCGGGTATTTTGGGTGATCTGACCCCGTTGAAATCCGCAGCTTGAGCGCTCACAGCGGCCAATAAGCGAGGATTCCCCAAGCGAGTCGGCTGTGCAGCCGCCGCGCGCACAGCCTCCCCCGGCAGCCCATGGGATGTGCCGTTTTCCCTGGTCACCAATTGATCCGCTGATCGACCTCGTAATCCGGTGCGGGTTGCGCTACAAAATCCCAATCCGACCCGATTTGCACCGTTTCACCTAGCGCATCACCACCGTCATCCCAAAGCGGCGGCCTGCGCGCCGGGGATATGCCATAGCCAACGTCCGGTCTGGAGGAGGCAAATCACAAACAGCTACTACCGGTTTTGGCCTTTATGTAGAGATGTACATAATGGCCATTACCGGTCATTGGACTCTTTGATTGCGTCGCCCGATACCTGTCATTCAAGTCAGCCATTTCTGATAGGTTGAACTACCCCAAGCGAGCCACCCAAGCGATGATTTCACCGTTAACAGTGCATTTGTGCGCCACTTGGCGGGGCGGCTAGTCCGAATGGACTATTGATAGTTTCCGGGCTGGTGGGACAATGTTCCCGACGTCGGGACGGCAAATTAATTGACTGCCCAGCTTACTTAAAAACACCCATAAACCATGAAATACCTCAAACCGTCTGTCCTTGCCGCTTCCCTTTTGTTGATCGGCGCCACTCAGGCCAATGCAGGCTACCTCTTCACCGATTTAGGCCCGCTGAACAGCTACGCCATTGGCATCAACAATGCTGGGCAAGTGGTGGGTGCCTCCATTCACGCGACCCTGTGGAGTGGCGGCATTGCCACCGATTTGGGCACGCTGGGTGGGACGCACAGTGAGGCTCATGGCATCAACAATGCTGGGCAAGTGGTGGGTGCCTCCGGCACAACGGGCGATGCAGCTAGGCACGCGACCCTTTGGAGCGGCGGCACTGCTACCGATTTAGGCACGCTGGGTGGAACGCACAGTTGGGCTTATGGCATCAACAATGCCGGGCAAGTGGTGGGTGCTTCCTATACAACGGGCGATGCTGTTTTTCACGCGACCCTGTGGAGCGGCGGCACTGCTACCGATTTAGGCACGCTGGGTGGAACGCACAGCTACGCCTCTGGCATCAACAATGCTGGGCAAGTGGTGGGTGGCTCCTATACAACGGGCGATGCTGATTTTCACGCGACCCTATGGAGCGGCGGCACTGCCACTGATTTAGGCACGTTGGGTGGATCGGGTAGCGTCGCCAATGGCATCAACAACGCCGGGCAAGTGGTGGGGGCCTCCCATACAACGGGTAGTACAGGGTGGCACGCGACCCTTTGGAGCGGCGGCACTGCTACCGATTTAGGCACGCTGAGTGGAACGCACAGTTGGAGTTGGGCCCAAGGCATCAACAATGCTGGGCAGGTGGTGGGTTACTCCGACGGGCGCCCGACCCTGTGGAGCGGCGGCACCGGTACCGATTTGAATTCCTTTTTGTCGGCAAGCAATGTTAACGATGGCTGGGTGTTGGGAGATGTTTCTGGTATCAACGACAACGGTTGGATTGTTGGCACCGCCTTCAACCTCAAGACTGGGGAAGAACACGCCTACATGCTCTCAATCAGCGCGGTACCAGAGCCAGAAACGTCCGCAATGCTGCTGGCCGGTTTAGGCTTGGTGGGCGCGGTAGCACGCCGCCGCAAGACCACGCAAGCCTGATACGCGGCGACTTAAATTGACGGGGGCAGAGGCCCTTGTGAGTATTCCCGATCGGGATTTTCAAGAACCTCTAAATTTCCTCGCAATAGCCATCCCATACCTCAGCGGCGGTAGTCCGAACGGACTATTGCAGGCCCGCGAAACTGCCCACACACTCTGCGCATCGTTTATAAATTTGGGAGAAGCAACCTTGAAGTTCAAAACTATCATCTGCACGTCTGCTGCCACTATCAGCTTGGCACTGGCTTTTGCTCTGCCTGCGCATGCCGCGGGCGTTTCGGGCCAAGGCACTTGGGAAACCACCCTGCTGGGCCGCGACATCAACCGCAACGCCGTAGCAGCGACCGATTCCAGCGCGGTCTACCTGTATGACACTGTTCAACATATCACCTGGCTGCGTGATGCCAATGTCAATGGGCTGATGGACTGGAACAGTGCCATGAACTGGGCTGCCAACCTGAGCACAGGCAGTGATAGCAACACCATCAATGATTGGCGTTTGCCCCTAGTGGGAGGTGTCGTGCGTTATGGCATAGACGGTCTTTCCAATGATTTCGGCTACAACGTCGACACAACCAGCAGCGAAATGGCCTCGCTTTGGTACGGATCATTGGGTAACAAAGCCTATTGTGCGTCTGGTAACGGGATTTGGAGTACCTGTACCGAGCAACCCGGTTGGGGGCTGAGCAACACCGGTTATTTTAAAAACCTGCAATCCTCTCGCTACTGGTTCGGCACCGATCAATCGGAAATTGGTTATGCATGGAGCTTTCGTACCAGCGATGGCCTTCAAGAGAACAATGATTTTGGATTTGGAATACGAGAAGACAACCGAAAGCACAATGCCCTGTTTGCAATGGCTGTTCGTACCGGAGATGTTTTGCTTGCGCCCGTACCAGAGCCAGAAACGTACGCCATGTTGCTGGCCGGTCTTGGTGTAATGGGTGCGGTAGCACGCCGTCGCAAGGCCAAGCAAGCCTAATACGCTACGACTTGCACTAACGGGGGCTGAGGCTCCCGTTTTACTTGGTGGACTGCGAGTGCCACACAATTGGACTTCCCATTAGCGGCTGTTGGTGATGGACTGCAAACGCTGCAGAGCCGCCCACGACCAAGTTCCGCTTTTTCGTGTTGATTGACCGCTTTGTAGAAACCGGTTTGGCGAACGTCTGCTTTGGAGCAATGCCACCCAATTGTGGCCCGTTGAATTCAAGTTCCGTCTGCTTCTCAAATGGTTTTCCTGTTAGCTGACATTGGCGGCGAGGTTTGGTCTGAAGCGCTGATGTCAGCTTTCGGGAGGTGATTCTGAGGTTGGCTATGACTGCAATGGGTCGATTGTGTGAATTCACCAAGCAGCCGCGGATGACCGGTCTTAGCGTGAAACCGACGACCTGCGGCTCAGTCCAATCGCGGTTGCTGGTAGGGTTTGGATTGAAATCGGTGGCCGTTTTCAGTGGAAATACGCAGTTGCCGACACGGAGATAAATCACCAAAAAAGCGGGGGACGCAGGCATTCTCCGAGATTGGTGCTAATCAACTGCACTATTAAGTCGCAGCAATTTTTGTGCAATGAACACCGTTCCGCTTTTTTAGTTGAATTTCCACTTCTAGCCTCCACTAATTGCAATTTTTTGGTTGAAATTGTTGTTACTGCAAAGTCATCGATTGCATTTCATGAACGTATTGGAAAATGACATCAGCCCGTGCCTCAATGTCGTCACTGGAATAGCCATCAGGCATTCCTTCCAGAAGCCGGTCGATGATGGCGGCCTTCATTTGCGCTTGGACAGACGCACGGTCACGCAAATCCCCCATCTCATGACGGCGCTGCTCCACAGTCGCCATTAGTTCTTGCGCTACTTTTTTCACCTTGTCGATGTCACCCTTGGTGATGTCAGCCTTGTCCTTGGACAGCAGGTCGTACACCGCCAGTTCCTTCTCGCTATTGAAGCCCTCGCGCACGTACCGCTGTTCTTCTTGGTCTAGCGAGTCATGCAGCTTGATAAGGTCATCAAAGACACGCTGAATTTCAGCGTCATCTTTATCGCGGTTGTATTCCGCAATGATTTCCTGATATCGCTTGTAGAGGTCGATGCGGCCAGGATTCACCGTCATCATCAAAGCCAATCGAGCTTCAATTCGCTCCTGCAATGTCAACACCGCCGTTTCCTTGTACGGTGACTTTACAAACTCGGCCCGCAGCCGTTCAAAGTCAATGCCAGACAAGTCGTATTGCTTGGATGGCTGCTTCGCCACGCCCTTTTGAGCGACGTCCAAGGACATATCAATCACGCCGCGAATCTCTTGCATGATGGCAGTGATGTCCACCTTAGGCTTCGGTTTTTGCAGCAGGTTGTAGAGCGCGGCAATAGCGTTCTCCTGCGGCTCGTACTTGAATACGCCAGGGTTCGGGAACAAACCTCGAAACCTGTCGAACACGTCTTCAGCCAAGACTTGGAATGTCTTCTTGTTCTCCGGCGATGTACTCACAGCATTTTGCGCGTTCAGCAGCTCGCCCCATGTTTCCTCACCCTCTTCTGCACGCACCAGGGCATCCAAGTCATAGCCAACTGTCGTGAGGTGGACTTGCACCTTGCCGATGGATGCCGCGTACTCGGCCAGAGCTTGGTCTTCATCGAACAGCGGGTCAACAGGCAGTCCCTTGTCACCTTGCCCGTAGGTGGCCAGCGCCTTGCGCAGACTCTTGAGCATGCCGTTGTAGTCAATGATGAGGCCATTTTTCTTGTTGGCCGCCACCCGGTTGACTCGGGCAATCGCCTGCATCAATGTGTGCCCCTTCATGGGCTTGTCTAGGTACAAGGTTGCCAACGACTTGACATCAAAGCCCGTCAGCCACATGGCACAAACCACGGCAACCCGGAATGGATGCTTGCCGTCCTTGAAGCACTCGTCCATGCTCTTGCCGGCAATGCCATCAGCCATCACCTGGCGCAACGGGCGAACGTCGATGCCTTCTGCCGCGAAGTCCTTCACCTCGTTTTGTTCAGGGCTGAATGGGTATTCCGGAGGATCGTGACCGGTCATTCCGCTGATCGTGACCGATGCCCTGAAGTGGGGTAATTTGGTGATTCCGCGATCGTGACCGACGATTGCGGGGATCGTGACCGACAGTTTTGGTGCCAGTCAGGCATAGCGCAAACCTCATCCACACGGGCTAGGCTCGCGGGCTTTTACAGGAGCCCCGATGCCACCCAAGCAAATGAATACGCGCATGATCAAAGAAGCACTACGGTACAAGTTCGAGCTCGGCCACTCACTCGAACGCACGGCAATGGCCCTCAAGATATCCAAGGGAGTGGTCGCCAAATACGTCGGCCTGGCCAAAGCCGCCGGCCTGGACTGGAGCCAGGTCGAGGGCATGACAGAAGCCCAACTGCAAGCCCGACTACTACCTGGTCGACTGGTAGATGGCGGCAATGGTCACTACGTTCAACCTGATTACGCTGCAATCCACCTCGAACTCAAACGCAAAGGCATGACCCTGATGCTGCTGTGGCAGGAACATCAGGCCAACAATCCAGACGGCCGGGTTTACCAATACTCGCAATACTGTGAGCACTACCGGCGCTGGGCAAAAAAGCTCAAGCGCTCCATGCGTCAGATCCACCGCGCTGGCGAGAAGCTGTTTGTCGATTTCGCCGGACCCACGCTGGGACTGAGTGATGGCAGTCGGGCCCACATCTTCGTGGCCGCCCTGGGCGCATCAGGCTACACCTACGCATTGGCCACAGAAGGCCAGAAGACCATTCACTGGATTGAAGGCATGACCGGCGCACTGCACTTCATTGGTGGTGTCGTGCAACTGATTGTTCCCGACAACCCGCGCGCGGTGATTGCGCAATGTGACCGATTCGAGCCACGCGCCACCGACAGCGTGCTGGACTTTGCCCGTCACTACGGTGTTTCTATCCTGCCCGCGCGCCCACACACCCCACAAGACAAGGCCAAGGCAGAGTCGGCCGTGCAGGTGGTGGAGCGCTGGATCATGGCACGGCTGCGCAACGTATCCATGGCCAACATCGCAGACGCCAACCGCGCCATTACCCCACTATTACAAGATCTCAACGCCCGTGCCTTCCAGAAACTCCCCGGTAGTCGGCTCAGTGTGTTTACTGAGATTGATGCCCCGACATTGGGCGCATTACCGCTGCAGGCGTACGAGATGGCAACCTTCAAGACGGTGCGCGTGCATGTGGATTACCACGTCGAAGTCGAACACCATTACTACAGCGTGCCCAACACGCTGGTGGGCCTGTCACTGGATGCCAGACTGACCCGCAACGCCGTTGAGCTGTTGCACCGAGGTCAACGAGTGGCCGTGCATGCACGCAGCTCGGAGAAGGGCAAATACACGACGCTTGATGCGCACATGCCTGCCAGCCATCTGGCGCACCGGGATTGGTCACCGCAGCGTCTGATTGACTGGGGCCTGTCCATCGGAGTGGCCACCGGCGGCTTGATCCAAAACTGCTGGAGCGCTTCAAACACCCTGAGCATGGATACCGCTCCAGCCTGGGGTTGCTGAGTTTGAGCAAGCGTTATGGCAAAGACCGGCTGGAGGCGGCCTGTGCGCTGGCGCTGACGCTGGGTACCTGCCAATACCGCCACGTCAAAGACATCCTGGCCAGCGGGCGCGATCAGGTCAAGCCCACCACTGCCGACCTGTGGAGCAGCCCGCAGCATGACCACGTGCGTGGAGCCGGCTATTACCAATAGAGCCAGCCAATGAAGTCCGCAACCAACGCAAATCAGAACACGAAAAAAGAAGCCACCCCCATGATGACCAACAAACACTGACCCAACTGCGCAGCCTCAAACTCAGTGGCATGGCAGATGCCTTGCAACAGCAGTTGACCCAACCGTCCATGAGTGCCATGAGCTTTGAAGAACGCATGGCCTTGCTGGTAGACCGGGAGGTCTCCAGTCGCGATGACCGCCGACGCACCCGTCTCTTGGTAAGCGTATAGCCGCGGCATATTGATTTGATTCTGCCGTTTGCCGACCATCGCGTGTATGGTGAACATGGCGGCGGCGATTTACTGCGCAATAGCTGAGCAATTGGCTCGCTGGATGCGCTCGGCCATCCGGATGGCACATTGCTGTGCAGGTGCGCTGGTGTCGGCGCTCAAGAGAGCGGGTGTGAAGTGGGTTTCAGCCCGCACGCTGCCAGCGATGTGGCAGCAATTCCTCGATCCGACTGTTGAGCTGGGTAGGCAGTCTGGTCAGAACGTCCTTGAGGTAGGCAAAGGGGTCATGGCCGTGGAGCTTGGCCGATTGCAGCAGGCTCATCACCACGGCGGCACGCTCGCCGGCCAACTGGCTGCCTATGAACAACCAATTTTACGACCAAGGCCCCAAGGCCGCATCTGGTTCTCGATCCAATTGTTATCCACGGGCACAGCGCCGTCTTTCAAGAACTCGAGAGCGCCTGCCAGTGGTTCAGGCTGTAGTCGATCGCCTTGGCAATCGCGCTACCGTCGGGCACCGAGTGCGTTCAAGTCGCAACCAAGCATGCATTTCTTCCCACAGTGGCTTGCTGCGCTCCTGGCGCACTTGCAAACGTTGCTCGCAGCTCAGATCCCTGGCATCGGCCTCAATGCGGTACAACCATGCAATCCGCCCGATGGCCTGGGTAGCCACAGTGCTGGCGTTGGCTTTGACCAGTTCGTCAAACTTCCTCCTCGCGTGAGCCAGACAATTCGCAGTCTTACGCCCCTCAAGGGACATGGTGGCATCGTAGCCAGCGTACGCATCAACAACCAGGGTCCCTGTCCAGCCTTTGAGGAACTCGTGCGGGGCCTTACCCCCGCCCCCTCGCAGAAGTCGTACACCACACGGGCATATCTTCGAATGCTCCCCTGGCGTAGGCCCACATGTAAGCCTTCTTGGTCTTTCCGCCTCCCGGGTCAAGCAAGCCGATGGGCGTCTCGTCGGCATGAATCACGCGCGAGCCCAGTACGAAAGCCCGGTGTGCATCGTACAGGGCAACAACTGCGCCCCGGTTTGGCCGCCCCGCTGCCAGCGTCAGGCGCGGCGTGTGCACTCCAGCGCGGGCGTTGATTTGCTCTTGCCGGTAGTACGGCATGTGGTCACAGAAGCGGCTGACCACGGTGTGCGCTTGCAGGCCCGGCGTTGGCAGCGCATTGTCGAAGACTTGGGTGCCGCTGGCTCTTGGACCATCAACTGGCAGCACCGGCAAGCCCATTTGCCCCGGATCTGACGCTGCACGAAGAATTGCGCAGGCACGATATCCAAACGTTCGCTGATGTCCTCGCCCACGCGCACCATGGGTTGGCTGCATTCTGGGGATGGACAGTTGGTATTTTCAGGCTCAACACGGGTGTCCACACGCGGCAAGTGTGGCGACAGTGCTTCGCGTTTGGGTTGGCGACGTGCTTGCTTGTCTGGTGTGCCCCGGTCTTGGGTCGAAACACTGGGCTGCAAGGCGGCCAGTTGCGCCTCCAAGCTAGCTTGGTCAGCGCATGTCTCTTCGAAGAGGAGCGCTGCTGGGCACTCATGCGCTCGGTCTTGGCACCGAACTCCAAGCCTTCAGGCGCGCCAATTGGAAGGTGATGCTCTCAATCTTGGCGTCGCGCCACTTGATGGCTTGGGCATCAGCGTTGATGCGTTTGGTTTGCTCGGCAATGTGCTTGCTTTGCTCGTTGATCTGGGCCAATAGTTGCCCTGCAAAAACGCCCATTCGCTCGGATTCAGAGCTGAAATATCTTGGACTTTATTGCATGCAGATCGAGCATGCACGAACTATAAAACGCCTCAAATGATCACGATATTGGGGATGCTCCAATTGATTTTTGCTATCTTTTAGGCGTAATTACATACGCGTAATCACCCTCATTTGTTCCAGTCTCTGCCAGGAAGTCCCAGTACCAAAGCATCGAATTGTTGCTTTGTCAAAGTCACTTAGGGCCGTACTATGGCCATCAAACTGCGGCCATACGAAGCGCCCACATTGAGCCTGCGCGATGCACCAGACGCCAAAGCCATCATGCACCAGCAACTTGATGCGTGTGGCACGCGCGTTGGCGAACAGGTAACCGTGGTGGGCCTGGGCCGAGCCAAACACCTGCACAACACGGGCAAGCAGCCGCTCGCTTCCTGCACGCATGTCCATGGGCCCCTGGCCAGCCAAGGAGTCGATGCGGATCATCGCAGCGGCTCTCGCATCCAGGCCGCGCACTCATTTGCCGCCGCACTGGGCCAAGTGATGGCCATGGTCGTGGCGCCTCGGCGCAGCTCGATTCGGATGTCTGCGCAGTCTTGGTGGGTTGTGTGGGTAGGCGCGGGCACAGAACACCGGTACAAACTCTCACGCCGACCGACGAAGCACTATCGCGGGCCTCTTGCCGCCAGCGGTGCACGACGTTGGCATTCATCCCGTGCGACAGCGCTACTTTGGCCACCGACGCACCAGGTGCAGCGCATTGTTCAAGCACCAAGGTCCGAAACTGCGCGCTGTAGTTTCGTCGTGCAGAGAATTTCTCTTGTTCCATCGTGTCCACCTGTTTATTACGTGGACACGATCTTTGGAATAAACTAACCTGGGATCAAGGTGCCTCGCCTAGACGCTTACGTCTCTTGAGCCTGGCCCGGCTGAAGTACCCGCAGGCCACGATTGAGGATGTGGATACCCGCCGTGGGCGTGGCGTGGAACGAAGCCAGATCCCCAGTCTGGCACTGGTGACTGGATCAAGACGGGCCACACCGTGATCATCAATGGTGCCACTGGGTGTGGCAAGACCTGGCTGGCCTGTGCACTGGGACAGTACGCCTGCAGGCGTGGTCACACCGTCATGTACATGCGCACACCGCGACTGGCTGAGGAATTACGGGTTCTGCATGGCTCAGGCGGCTGGCAAGTGGCTGCCAATTGGCCAAGACGGACGTGCTGATCCTGGATGACTGGGCACTGGCACCGCTCGATGCCAGCACGCGGGCGGACTTGTTGGAAGTCATTGATGACCGCGCGGGCAGCAAGGGCACCATCATCACCAGTCAGTTGCCGGTGGAGCATTGGCATAGCTGGATTGGCGATGTCACGATTGCTGACGCAATGCTCGACAGACTGCTGCAAACAACCCACAGGATCGTCCTCAAAGGCGACTCCATTCGGCGCTCCAAGGTTAAGCCATCCGGGGAGCAGCCTGATCAACCTGCGCCAGAAGTTCAATAACCCAGGGGCGCTGGCGCGCGCTTGAACTCATTTAAAAGAAAGGAAAAACCGGAACCAAAACCAAAATACCTACAATTCAAAGCGCGCTGTCTGACGGTCTCATACCGTCGGTCACGATCCCCGGAACGACCGGTCACGATGCCGGAATCATCGGTCACGATCAGCGGAATACGCACTGAACACCGGGTGAATCTGCGTGTCAGCCATCCAGGCAATCTGCGCACGCAGCCGAATCACGAATGGAGGCTCAGACTTACCCGCTTTGGCGTAAACCTCTTCTTCCTTTTGGAGCTTGCCTTGCAACTCCAACTGTTTGTTCAGCCACTGGACTTTGATGCGGTCGGCCATCTTCGCGCACGTGACCTTGTCGATGCAGACCAGCATCGGTTTGGCATTTCCACCATACTTGATGGGCTCGCCTGGCGTGGTGGGAGCTGCCATCAATGGCCAACGCTGGTGGTAATGCTCGACGAAATCCGTTGCCACATCGGACAAATGCGTGTCTGACGTGAACACCGGATATTCGCGGGCCAGCTCCCGATACAACTTCTCTTCCTGTTCCTCGGTCGGCTCGCCATCCGCGCGAGCCGCATCAGTTCGTTCCTCGATGCGCTTGTTCAGGTCTGGGTCAACCAGACGCAGCTTTTCACCACGGTTCTCGTAGTACAGCGGCAAGGTGGCTCCATCCGCCACCGCGCGCTGAAAGTCATAGACCGAGACATAGGCGCCGAATACTTTTTCTGTCTCGTGACGTTCTTTGCTGTCTATGAGCGTAGTACCCGTAAAAGCCAAGAATGCCGCTTGACGCAAGGCCATGCGCATCTGCGTCGCCAGTCGGCCATATTGAGTGCGGTGCGCCTCGTCCGACAAAACAATGATGTCGCTGCGCGTAGTCCAAGGCTCGGCCACGCGCTTGCGGAACTTATGAATCAGGCTAAACACATAGCGGCGGTTTTGATCCCGCAACAAGCGTTCAAGACCCTCCGCACCTGTAGCCTTGTCCCCTTTGTTAGTCGAGACACCGCAGCCGACAAAGGTCGTGTAAATTTGATCGTCAAGTTCCTTACGGTCGGTCAGCAGCACAAACGTGTAGGCCGCCGAAACCTTGCGGTGTACCTTCTGGCAGAAGAACACCATGGAATAGCTTTTGCCGCTGCCTTGCGTATGCCAGAAAACGCCCAGCTTGCCAGCCAGCACTTCGGCATCACCGACTTCAACTTGACGATGGCCTTGTTTACACGATGTACTGGTGATTGCGGGCAACCACCTTTACTGTTACCTCCTCGCTGCTATCGAAGAGGATGAAGTTCTCAACAATATCTAACAGTGCCCCTTGGTACATACCGCGCAGCAAGATGGGCAACACAGGCTTGATCGGGGACTCATCGTGCTTTGGTGCGGGGTCCGGTCGTCCTCGTTAAGGCGCTTCCAGCGGTAAAAAGTGATCCCAGGGCTGGTGATAGAACCAAGCGGGCATCCGGCCGTTGGAAACGATCACCAGCGCGTTGTAGTGGAACAAGCGCGGAATCGTGTCGCTTGTAGTCGGTGCAGTTGTCGTCAAACGCAGCCTTCAGCCCTTTGTCATGGCGCTTCAGTTCGATGAAGACCAATGGCAGGCCGTTGACGAAACCAACCAGATCGCAACGCCGCCTGAACGGACCGCTGTGCACCCACAACTCACGCACGACCAAAAGTCGTTGTACTCAGGCTTGGTGAAGTCAATCACCGTGACATGCACGTCGTCTGCTGCGTTGCCCGCAGAGACTTCAAGGTGATGCCATCCCGCATCATTTTCCATTTGGCCTCGTTGTGTTGCAACAGGGTCTTAGTGGGGTCTGCATCAAGAAGCTGGTCGCGCACAATGGTCAACTTTGAGCGCCCATTGGGTGTTGCCGCCAACTTGGGGTTCAGCTTGGCAAGTGCGGCATCCAACTCCCGAACCAGTACAACTTCGGTCGCATCTTTGCGACCAAGTAGCGAAGCCCGGGCCATAGGTCTCGGCGTTGAAGCGCATAAACCGAGCGCCAGTCCAGGTTGTCCTCGAACAGCTGGGCTGCGGGCTCCTGAATGTTGTTATCTTCTGAGTAATCGGCGCTCGCCATGCTCTTGCTCTCCTTTTTTTAGTCAGATAACGAGTTCACCCGACATTATCTTTGGCAGCAATGCATTGCGCGCCTCCGTCAAATGTGCGTTCTGAAGAGTTAACTTGCTTCCGCAGTTCAGTGATAGGCAGACACTTCTCATCAAAGTTTTGAAGCACATCTAAGCTTGGACATAGCAGCGGCGCTTCTTCAAAATCCTTCCCACTCACGGCAGGATAGGCGGCTCCGGTGGCTCGGTTGGTCAGGTATGCGACGAATTCGTCAGACGTGGTCGCAAAGTAGAGGTACGAAAACGGGACGCTACCGCTGCAAGAACGGCAAATCCGTTGACACTACTATGTCCTCTTCGGGCTCCCATAGAAGTGAATAAGAGCGTCGATTGGGACGGACGCATGACCAGATCACATCACCATGTTGCACCAAGCGACGAGCACGACCGGGTGCATCTGCGTAAGGCATTTTGTTGCACCCAATACGACGCCTGTCTCAACAGATGCAATATCAATGTACTGAATCTCTTCGGGTTTGTACTTTGCGCCAAGGCTAGCCCTATTGACTTCTGCCATCTCTGCCAGTGGTCTAGTCCGCCAGCCTTGAGGAAGTTCAAAGTCGACATTTCGACGGTATGGCCGGGATAGCGAAAACTTACGGACCACTCACGATAAAGCAGGCGAGCAGACTCTTCCGGTAAGCTGATGCGTGTCTGGTTGTTTTCGATGAGATCGTCATATGCTGCCAGCAAGCAAGCCCCAATTGCCTGTTGGGTTAAAAGCGGAGGTATGGAATCTCCGAAGTGTTCAGCATCGCCAACCTTGATGTGCGGCACAGTGGCCCCGAAGCTTAAGCCTTGCAACTTGTTTTGTACTTGCGGGCTTTGCAGAGCAAAGGCAAGGAAGTTCCAGTCCAGCAAGGCTGGGTCAGGACGGTATTGAAAAAGCCGCTGGCCTAGAAAAATTTGTTCCGACTCAGCAAAGGTGCAGCGCCCGACCTCCCCGACCGGTGCCTCTCGGTCAAGATCACGTCGCCGAACAGTGGTCTTGATCGCCTAGTCCACTGTTCATAAGTATTCTCTGAGACGTATCGAACAGTCTTGGTGTCAATGAAGCCCCGCTTGACGTTCGTCGTTCGGATCATTTGAATGGCGTTGGTTCATCGACAACGGGAGCGGTTTTGTTCACGCAATCCACAGCGAGTAGGCACAACTCCGACAGTGGCTTCAATGGCCAATTCATTCCAAGAGCTCCGAAATGCCTTTTTGAATAGTCGCAGCCAACACGAAGCCTTGTCATTCAGCTCTGCCAGCTCGCTGTGGATCTCTCGCATGCGGCATACAAATTTCTCACTATCATCATCGTCTTGCGCCCCGACTGAAGCCCCGACGTACCTTCCAGGTGTCAACGAGTAATCGTTGTCTTTAATCTCATCACGACTTACTGCTTTGCACAGACCTGCGACATCTTCCTATAAGCCAGATGGAAATCGGCTTACGAGCCAATGGGTCTGCGCGATGAAGTAGATTGCCCGCTTGACCGCCTCCACCCCTAGGTCACGGACCGTGGACTTCTCGCGCTTCTTCGCATCGCTGGGCAGCAAGGCCTTCTTGGCCTCACGCGCGGCATCACCGTCAAAGGCCACCCACTGACGGGCGCGCAATGTCTTTTCTGCCAAGTCCAACAGTTTTAGCCATGCCTTGTGTCGTGCTTCCAAGGCTGCCAATCCGACCTTCAAAACTGGATTGATGGCCTCAACTTTGCTTTGCAAGGACTTACGCTGGGCGAACGTATCCTGCTCTTTGAGCATCGCCAATGATTTCAAAGCTGCGCTGGCATCGCGCTGCAAAGCGTTCAAGGAATTAAGCCAGCCGCCGGTTTGTGCCTCTACCTTCTGCGATTCAGCGCGATAGGCTTGGAGCAATTCGTCAGTGATGCCGTGATCTTCACCTAACCTTTCACGCGCCGCTGCAATGGCCGCGTCGTCTGCGGCGGTCTGCGCGAAGTTACGAAGCACTGTAGCTAGCGCGGAGACCTGTTGTTCATCGTTCGCAAGGTGGTCAGCCAGTTTCGCGAGATGGTGGGACAGTTGGTTTTGGTACGTGGCCACAAGAGCGACGAACTTCTCCTGCTCACCCCGGTACAACCAGGTGATGGCCGTCAGGTTGGAAAGCTGTTCATCGGTGAAGACATGAGCGCGCCGACACAACGGTGTAGACATTCCGTGCGTCGATCATCAGCACGGTGTCTAGCAAATCGTCTGGCTTGGGAGTGCCTGCAATTGGTCTTTGGGCCAAGGCGGCGAATGAAGATTCATGTCGCAGCTGACCACCCCCCCCCTTGACCTTCTGGGGGTGTGCTTGATCTTCACCACAGAGGTCAAGAAGTTGCCCGCGCGGCAAATTTGGAGCCCCCAGCAGTGGCGAATCAGGTTGGCGTGGTCGGTCTTGGGGCGGCCTGTTTGTCCAAGTAGGCGGCACGCGGTGTCCGTCCACTCTGCAGTGCACGATCAGCGCACGGATGGTTTCGGGGCGGAAACCGGGTATGCCGCCTTGCTGCCCCGCCATACGCGCGCAGAGCTGAAGCCGCACTGGTGGCGTTGGTCGTAGTGAAAAGGCGCTCGATTGGTTGATTGTTAGTTGCGAGCAGGTGCAGACTGGAGATACCCACGGCACTCAGCGCGTCCTTACCTGCGTTGCCGCCCTCAAAGACAACCTCTGGCTTCCAAAGGCCATGCGGTACTCCAATCCGCCGAAGTTCGGGTGTAAGGGCTGAGCCCACCGTCGGGCGCGACAGGCGTAAAGCCCTGCGCATCGGCCTCTGTGATGTTCACCTTCTCGGTGTAGGCCCCAACCGTGATCGCGTTCCACGCTTGGCCGGGGTCACGGATGCCATTGGTGCTTAGACTGCCCGGGTATGCGCTCCACGACTGTTGGTCTTCCGTATTGCCCGCGCACAGTACAAACAATCGGGGAAACTGGCCGTTTCCATCGTAGTCAGAGGCAAGGCGATCTACAGTCGAAGACCACGCTGATGGGCGGCCCCGGTCACGATCATCACTAGAAGTCACGGCTGAGGTGAAGACTCGCGGGCGCTGCGGCGCGGCTACTTCCGGTCGGGCTACCGCCTCGCGAAAAGGTAGCCATGATGCTTCGCATCACCATCGTTTGCACCTTGCTCCGGGGTTAGCTTTACGGATTCCAAACGATGATGAACCACGATGGGATCAGCAGACGCTAGCGCATCCGCCAAATCACCCAATGCTACAAGACCAGCTAACCCTGAACCATGGTTGGCGGTGTCGTCCACACCCCATGCCGGATTCACCGTGTGCAGGTCTGCCGTGGCCAGAAATGGGGCAAGCAGCGCGTGTCCGGGATTGACATTTGAGTCCAAGAGACAAACACGTGGAGTGGTGTCATCCTCCGGTACCACAGTCAATCGAGATAAGGTTTCATCAATCCATTGCTGTTGTTCTGGTGGTGTCATGCCATCGAAGAATTCTGCGGTCTCCTTTGCGCGGCGAAGCTCTGCCACGCAGTTCAAGGTCATGACTGACGTTGATAGCTGCTGTTGAACCGTACATCAGAACAACGGTTCGTTCTGGGAAATAGATCTGATGCGCGCTGACAAGACAACCGCCTAAAGCAGCGAGTTTGCGGAAATCTTCAACTACCTCGTTTCGCAGACCACGAACGGGCAGCCAAACCTCCTCAAAACTGCATCGCGACATCCTGCGGAAGCAATTCTGGTTCATCAGTCCAGAGAGCGCGAAGCTCGGCGCTGCGGATGGATGAAATCGCATTGAGTAACCCATGATGATCAATCAGGTCACCCTTTTTATTGGTCTTGGCCGCTAAATACTCTGCGATGTATTTTTCAAAGTGGTCAAGTTTGCCGTCGGGAACATAGACGTTTGCGACCGTCGTATTGCCTTCAGCGCGAACACTCAAAACTTCGATCTGTTTGGCTGGATCGCGGCTGCGTTCAGTTCCGAGGCTTTCAAATGCGAGTTCCACATTGGGCATGCCGACGAACTGAATTTGCAGCCTCAGTCCGCTTTGGAGTCCTTGCTCTCTTTGCGCTGCTACAGCTTGTTGTGCCACTGGTCGAAGCGCCTGCAATTGGGCTTGTAGCCCCGCGCCATGTTGGGCTCTGTTGGGCGCTGGCACTTCGGGCGAATTTCCGCCACCGGCCGACTGAGCCGTGAAGGGCTGTGCCTCGGATGTTTTCGTCAGTACAAGGTGGGGGCGCTTATCTTGAGTTTGTTCCGGCATGGTTTGACGTGTGCTTGTTGTTCTGGGCCAGCTTTGCACTAATGAGGCGGCGCTCCTCTAACGCACGCCCCAGCTCGACCCGTTGCACTTTTGTTTGGTCATGCATGATCGCTTCCTTAATAGATTCGTCCACTGCACGACAGATTTCAGCGTAGCTCAGGCCTCTGCCTGCTCGACAAGTCCGTCTCTTTTGAAAGGCTTGGGAGTAAAGCCCCCCAAGCGCGAGCGGATCAAATCAAGCGCCTGCGCTGGCGTAGGCAAGTGGTACTCCAACACGTCATCGAAGCGCCGGAACAAGGCGCTATCTAAGACTTCGGGATGGTTTGTCGCCGCGATGATGAGACTGTTCGACTGGTCATGCTCAATCATTTGAAGAAAGCTATTCAGCACGCGCCGAATCTCGCCCACGTCATTGGCGGCACCTCGCTGCGAACCGATGGCATCAAATTCATCAAAGAAATAGACACCTCGAAGGTCAGCGATGGCATCAAATACTTGCCGCAGCTTGGCGGCAGTTTCACCCATGAATTTCGTAATCAACGAATCAAGACGAACCAAAAACAACGGGATACCCAATTCACCGGCCAAGGCGGATGCCGTCATGGTTTTCCCGGTTCCCGGTGGGCCGACAAGCAAAAGCTTCCGGCGTGGCGAAAGCCCGTGCTCTTTGATACGCGCCAGGAGGCGTTGCTCTTTGATGATGCGTGCTAGCTGCTTGGCGGCCAAGTCATCCAGCACCATGTCGCCAAGGCGATTGGCTGGGTGCGTCACTGTCAGCAGGTTGGCAAGCTCGCCCCGTGGCTTGTTCGCGCTGTTCAGAGCACCGGCAATGGGTACCAGCTTGCCGGATGCATCTTGGCTCAGGCGGGTCTTGCCGCGTCAATCATGTCGCGCAGCTCTTCCGCCAGCTTGCCGTGGCCCAGCTTGGCTTCATGCGCAGCAACCTGCATCGCGACGGAATAGAACTGCCCGTCATCGCGACTGATGTGCGACTTTATGAGAGCCTTAAGTTGTTCCGAGCTGGCCACGATGGCTTATTCCTGACGGAAGATTTAGGTAAATTTTGGTTAAATTCCGACTTCTCTATTGTCTGCTAAGTTCGCTCGATAGCAAGCGGGGGAGTTTTGTTCTATTAATGCCTAAGAACGGTCCCTGCAAGCAGGCGAATCGTGCTTTTTTGCTTTACCCACAGATTGCTGCCCTGCAAAAAAGGGGAATCGAACTGGAAATCGTTAATCTGTCTAAGTTCGCAAATGCAGCTTTGAAATGACTTCCACTGATTTGTTCTATTTCCCCCGTCCCTGCTCAATTGGCTACCGGGGCGTCTCTTTTAGCCTGATCTGGCAAGGCTTCTGCCAATTCCGCCTTGGGTGCTGTATTCACCAATATTCTCATGAGCCGATTTGATTAGTCACGATAGTCACGACCCAAGCCTAATGGCCTAGTCAAATCGATTCTTCCGCCCAAATTTTTCCAACGCAAGTTTCTCGGCACGTACCCTATCACGCACCCTGCCTTCCCGACGCCGAAACGTCAGTTCTATCTTGCGCTTCTGATTTTCCGGGTCGATGCCAACTCGCCCAGCAAAGGCCCTAATCTAGGGACACTTTGCTCCAGCATTTGCAGAAATCGCTCCTGATTGGCTTCAGATACGGAATGACGTGAGTCCATCTCTTCAGCCACCGACGGGAATAGAATACGCATTCCACGCCGGACTAAATTCCGGCGTGATGAGCACTTGCACCAACAAGAAACCTAACGCATCCAAGTGCTCCACCTCTGCCAACGCCTTGCAGCCAAGCTCACTAAGTTCTGGGAACGGAGTGGCATCAAATTAGTGGACAACTTGGGGAATTCTTTGGAGGATCAGTGGATCAATTTGATCCAGACGGCGAACATTAACGACGTTGGGAGTCTTTGTTGTACATCGCTCGATAAGCAAGTCCCAAATGAAGGACTCATACACGGATGCGGTGCCTGGGTAGGCCTCTTGCGCCCATGTGACCTGACTGCCGTCTTCGGACGGTGGTGTAGGGCCTTGATGGCCCTTGCAATAACGCGACATTGCACCGGATGAGCGGTGCAATTTATTGCCCCCCAGTCGATTTCCGTATTCGCGATCCAGGGTTCCAAGCGTTTTCCCAGAGCGAATGTGCAAATCGTGGGCCCACGCGGAATCACGCATCCGCTCCGGCTGAGACTTCAATTTTCTTCCGCGCTTGCTGGGTGTGGTGGACGGTCTGGTCATGGCATCGACTGTGCGTTGGGAAATTCAGGGTGCGGCGGAATATCGCATGTCTTCACACGATAGACAAGTTCCGAAACAATCTCACATCAAATCAAATTAACCAGTTCTTTCTGGGGGCGCAATGAGCACAAATACAGCAACGGCGCGGTGCAATAACGATCATGGCGCAGCTTCAGCAGCAATGCTGGTGCAACCTGGGACCGAGGCACCAAGAAGAATGCCCCTAAAGACTCGGGAAGAAGTTCAAAGCTGGTTTCAATCCCAGGGCATATCCATCGCCGATTGGGCAATGGAGCACGGCTTTAGCGCAGCCCTCACACGTGAGGTGATTAAGGGCCGCAGGTGTATTCGCGGGCAATCACACCATATCGCAGTGGCTCTGGGTATGAAAGCACCGACCTACGTCTCTGACCCCATCCAACCATGAAGTGTTTTAACCCCCGTTTTAGAGTTGTCCATGTCGCCATAAATCGACCTTGGAAAAGCACAACGCCTCCAGTACTGTTGACGCAGTAAAGGAGGCGTTATTGGATTGTCCCGGCAGCGTTTCAGAGCACCGTTGCCGTACTTTCTATCAAAACGGCTGCGCTGTCAATAGTCAGTGCTGAAGCTGCGGCGTTGCACGCCTATTTTTTGGTGTTTTTCCTATTACTCACGTTCGCTTGATCGCCGGTGGTCCATTTGTGACCACGAAGCGGGGGCCACTTTTGCCCTCTTGATTTTGGAGTGAAATATGGGAAAAAGCACAACACCGAGTCTGACACGGCTCATTGAGATCCTACGCCGTCAGGATCCTCCTAAATGGGGTGATCAATACGAACCTGCCATCAAAGCAGTACGAGAAGAGGCTCCAACAGTTTCCCGACCGGCAGAATCCTGGTCAACTGAACTGGGGCGCAACTGCCACACCTTGTCAGGGGGGGAGTTGATCGTATTGTTCCTGGTCCTGCACCACCCTGGACTTTTGAGTTTCAGGAACAACGTGCCCTCGCCACCGAAGCACGCCCGCATCCGTTGACTGGCCACCCATTGGCAGTGGGCATGCATCTCCCAACGTTCAAAGGCACAGTTAGCGTGGCGATGCGCCTGGGCTATTTGCATTTGCACCCTGTTGTCTACATGGTTGAAGAAGATGGCGCAAAGGTACCCGTGCCATTCCCTGGGTCGGCGATTTTTTGTTGTTCATGACAGATAAAGATGGGCCGTACTGTGTCAACTGGACGATCAAAGACGATGCAGAAGATTTCGAAAAATCCATGACCAAAGATCGACCAGTTCGAGACCCTTTCGAGGACCAGATTGCCGAACAGGCCCGCCATGCCATCGAAGAAATTTATTACTTGGATGCTGGAATCCGACCGTTCGCGTGTGCTCCTCTACGCTGCCAGCGACTGACGCACAACCTGCGCGAACTATTCATCTTGCAAGACCTAGACGTGCAGATCGATGCCGATGTCAAAGACCATCGTCGACCGCCTGCATGGATGCCTTTTTGACGGCAGGCCACCAATCGATGCAATGTTGGCTCTTCGATCCCAAGTGACACTCAGCATTCTTGATTTGAAGGCCGTCCTCTATCAAGCCATTTGGCGGCGTGAATTGCGGGTAGACCTGTTTGGCGATCCACTTTACATAGACCTTCCTCTGCCCCGAGAAAAATTGATGTATTGCGACACTTCGGACACATGTTTGCACGGGAGACAACCAACAACATTTCCGGAGTGGCCTACTGGCATCGTATGCACCAATTTCCAACAGTCATGGTTTGTCCAACACACGGAACACCCTTACTGGTCTCCGATGAAGGTTCAGCAGATTGCCCGGTTTCAATGGGTCCTGCCCCATAACGCTGGACTTTCAAGTATCGTAAATACCGCAACGAGTGCAAGGCCACAGCTTGCCCAGCTCCGTGCACTGTTGTCGCTCGCGCAGATTGCTGTACTGTTGGCCGATGCCGAGCCAGCTACCTTTGCCGACGAGCAGCGTTTGTCAAAGGTATTCAGAACACGCTTTATCGAGCAGGGTCTGGCATCTTCAGATGGACGGATATTTTGGTCGCTACTGCTTTCCAAGATTGGTGAGTACGTTCGCGTTTTCGACTCTGTCTCCGGGATGGGTCGGCGACTAGCGGCCCCCCCCCCCCCCCCCCCCCCCCGCCCTGGGCGGCAAAGGAAGTTTCTCCACCGCGAAGGCCGAAGAAGCTTCATCCAACAGTTTTGGGCGGTGTGATCGAAGGCTTGGAATCTGGTGCAAGCAAAGAAGACTTGGCTCGTAAACATCATGTTTCCATTGTGACAATCACCCGCGTACTTAGGACTGAACCGGGTTTGAGCCAGCGTTGGCACCATGTTCTTGGCGAGCGACGAAGGCAAGAAGCCAGGGCAAAGTGGCTTGAACTGCTTACCGGAACGACCGGACTTCCGATAAAGACTGTGCGAAAAATGGACTCCGCCACTTTTGCCTGGCTATATCGCAATGACCGCCAATGGCTTTGTGACTCGAATTTGAAATATGCCACCGCAGTGCAGCCCAACAACTATGCGCAATCGCGAATGCACCGAAAGGATGCGGACCTAGCCCAGGCCCTTCGAATGCTGGTCCTTGATTTGCATCGGACTAGATATGGTGCACGCATTGATATTTCGGAACTGACGGATGCACTGCCGGAATTGCGCACATGCATCAGGCAGTTGGTACATTGGCCACAAACGGCGCGGGTCATCAGTGAGGTCTTAACTCAGTCCGCCCCAATACCGACGGACAGAAGCACCAATGTTTTTGCAACCGATTATTTCTGACTCCAACACGTTCAGCGAGATTACCGCAAAGAGTCAAGCAACGGCTCTCGACCCGGCATTTTTCGATGTAAAAGGCGGAGTAACGCTTCAATAGAACCAATAGGTATGTTGTGCTTTCTACCGGCTTCAAAGAGTGAACTACCAGACAAAAACGTCAACATTGCTTGATATGCCGCGGTCCGCCGAAGAGCCGCACGAATGTCTTTGGCAACTTCTGTTCAAACGCAACCGAGCATCGTCCACAGTCATACCGACGGTGTCGCTGTGCGGTAATGTCGCCGTTGTGTTTGATATAGGCATCCGCAAAACTCTGACAATCACTCAGATAACGCGGTTGGCGCGTAAAGTTGTTGAATTCAGGTTTATCAGAAGATGCTGCATCCTTTTTTTCAGTGGGTTGCTGTGGCGTCGATTTGATTCGCCCCGCGCTGACCAGTGGAGGCGGCAAATTTGACGATACGTAGGCCATTGCACTCTGAGAATCATCAAACAATGCGACCAGTGCCGTTGCCACCGCGGGTGCACTAACGACTCCATTGGCCATGGTGCGCAATACGTTGTCAAAACCTGCAATGCCCTGAGCACCTGACCTGATTGCAAGACGAGGAAATACCTCACGTAACCAAGCGTTAGGAAAGATATTTACAATTCGGTTGCTGAGAGTTCTATTGCTCTTGGAATGACTGCCCTGCGTTAGGCCAAGGTTTCTTGCCCGTGCTGCCAATCGATCGCGCATCAAAGCGAGTGACTCAGGGGCACCTTGCTCCAACATCAAATTAATGACTTGGTGATAACGACGCAGTCCATCATTTGCGTTGTCTAAAACACCAGTAACAGGATACGGATGGCAGTGGCCAAGCATTTCAGTTGGCGAGTAATCAAAGGCGTCATTTTTACCAACGAAATGTAGAGCATTGCCATGGCGCGTACACCACCTGGCTCCGAGTAATTGGTGCTCTCGGCGCCAATAACTAAATCCCCAAAAATTGACGTCTTCAGAAATGCAGTCTTTGCATAGAACAGCAGACGGATTTATTGCGGAGAAGCCAAATCGCTGGAATTGACCATTACGCCAGTGCGATGGTTGTCCGGCCTTATCGGATAGACCTGCGTATCCAAAAAACGGCAACAGTGAGTGCTGTTGCAAATATTGCACTGCCTCGCTCCCAATGAGACTGGCTACCGCATGCACTGGCGTCGGCTGTGCATGCCCGGTTTGCGCCATACATGCCACTTTGACCATGCGGTACAAGTATTTCTTTTCCCTAGTTGCGCCATTGAGTCTATGTAAGCGTCCAAGGTGACCAACGGAGAACTCTTCTGGAAGGGGCTTAGTGATAAGCATATGGCTCCTGTACCGTCATTTAGTGGATGGAGAACGTAGTGTTTGCAGACTCCTGATCACTCCCGCCAGAGCCTGTGCATCTTGGTCCGTTCCATCCCAAACATCAGAGAGTGCATTGATCAGTGTGTCGCTGTTCCGAACATCATCAGGAGTCACTTTTACGCTCTTCAATAGTGCATATTTGCATATTTTTCCAAGAGTGTCCGTATGCCGATGAACCTGCCCTCTGAATATGCGACTAACTTGAGACTGATTTACGTTGATGGCTTGAGCAATTTCTTCCTGAGTAATGCCGATATTCTTGGCATGAGAAGCCGCAAATCGCCCCATTTGCGCAGGAGTCATCGACGTGGCCATTTTTCCATTGTTTTGCATATATGCATATTTTAGTAGCTAATGATTTAGCGATCAACTGAATCAATATTGAGGTGGCAAGGTAGATTAAGGCGGCGTGGATCTGAGGCTGACCTCTCATGATTTCATGTAATCCCTGCAGCAGGCTTGGTCGGAACTGGCCTATTTCTTTGGGTCGTTGTGGGCCAATGAATAGCTTCACGTCACTGCTGCAGACTCCTGTGAATGCAGCCACGAAATCAGACAACACCACGCGCCCCAGCCACCGCAAAATATAACCCTGACAGAATAGTACTTATGATGAATAATGTGCAACGAATAGGACGTGGACAATGACCAAGAAATTCCACAAGTTGCGCATCAAGATGTCGCCAGATGCTCAGGCCAGCGCTGCTGCACGCGCCGAAGCTATGCTCGTGGAAATGCAGCTTCAAGAGCTGCGTAAGTCCCGCAACGTGACTCAGGTGGACGTCGCTAAGGCCATGAGCGTAGAACAGGCCTCCGTTTCGAAGCTGGAACGCCGCGACGACATGTACGTCAGTACGCTGCGCGCGTACGTCAAGGCGCTTGGAGGAGAGTTGAAGTTAGTGGCGTCTTTCCCAGATGCGGACATCCAGCTTCACTCCTTTGAGCTAGCTCGCTGAACAAGGTTTGGAAGTTGAAAAATTTCAACGGAAGCGGGTGAATTCCATGTATCGCCACATGTGGATTTCCGCTAAGGGCCCACGTCCACAATTAAAGACTGAAATTGGAGGTTGAGTTTGCCAACTCGCGTTTTTTTATTAAAACCGTCTCGACTTACGGATGCTCATCCAATGCTGGACAGCAATTTAATTCAGCGCAATCTAGTCTTAGGTATTGAAACAACTGTTGTTCTAGATTTAAATGTACTGAACAGCTTTAAGGATTTCGTCGCACCTAATCAAGCACGGTCAGAAAATTTACTGCGTGATATCGCAGCGATAAAGGAAGTTCTAGAACTTCCCGGAATTTACATAACTCCTGGCTTCGCACTTGGCGAAGCAGATGAGTCATATCTGTCAGAGTTGCGGAATGCATATGAGGAATTCTTGCGTGATGAGTGCCCGACGTATATAGATGCTCCAAATGCAACCAATGATTTTCAAGAACGTGTAAACGCCAGGAAGTACCGGAATTTGCCTTCATCTGATCAACGGTTCTATGGCTCAACTTATCTCGCATTGCTAAAGATTCACGACATTCTTTTGTCCAAAGAATGGCAGTCTCCAGAAGCGAGATTTGACTCCTACCTTGAATACATGCACGGAGTGGCGAACTTCGTACCAGGACTAGAGACTGAGGTGGCTAAGTACCTCTTCTGCAATCCGAGCGAATTCCGTGGAACAGATTTTGGAATCGCGTGCGAAGCAATCCAAGACAATTTCAACAAAGGTGGGGTCGGCGAGAAGCGAATTGATCGAGTCCTGAATGGCGCCAGGGACATTATGTACATCCGAAGTGCCGCCATGATGGATGGTAAGTCCTTGGATGGACGCACACAGGATACGTGGCTACTTACTCGCGACACCGGCATTGCGCACTTCATTTCGTCAATCTATTTTCACCCTGCAGAAGGTGAGCGATCAAAGTACACAGCTGTCTCAACCAATAAAGCGCGCCAAGCCAACAGCTATTGGCGATATGTTGACAGAACAAGCAGATTGCTTTTGGAGGATAGGCGGTTGAATCGTAAGAGCGTTGATGGATTCGCCGATCAAAAACATATTGAGGACCTTGCGGATAAGGCGCTCTTATTGAGTCAACGGATTGCCGCAAGTACGTAAACTGCAGACGATGCACTGCCCCTTCGGCACAATTCATATTGGTATTGCAAGGACGGAGAGAAATTGGCTCTTACGTTTGCAATTTCTTTTGACTTGACGGTTGCATGCGTATTCCAGCGAATACAGCCTCGCATTCCAGTGCAAACCAGGCCAGCGTTCCAATTTCAACCCTTCCACCTGTTCCAATGTAAGTAGGCCACCGGCGTCCGCGAGTGGAGTGGAGTCGAGAAGATTTCGCTGCAATTGGGACTATGAATGAACGACAGCAATGGATTGCGGCGTATTTCGCCATTATGGTGGAAGCTGACTTACACCATTTGAGTATGGGAACCCGCTGTGCCCTCCTGCCGTTCTTCACTTCTACGTTGACGACTGCTTGAGATTGCCAAGTGGGCAACATCTGCTACTGGCGTTTCTGCTCAGACTTGTAGCTACGTGCCTGGATGGTGGAGTAGATAGGAGGCGCGAGGCGCATGCTAAGCTCACACCAGCTTTACGAGTGCCACTCAGGCCGCTCAAGGCTTACGTGCCTCTTGAGCCGCATGCGTGCAATTGCAATGAACCACCTTCACAACTTGTCCGAATGAACGGCTCCGGAATCGACACAAGCGCCCTACTGACAATGTTGGGCCTCATCGCTGCGGTTTGGGCATTAGTACCTTCCACTGCCAGGCTCAGCTTCCAGCTCAGTCTGTCGCGGTTGGATTGGGCAGTCATCTGGGGCACGCTGTTCGCAATCCACGCGCTGTATTTCGAGCCTGTGCTGCGTGACCGAGGGCTCTATTGGGTCATTGGGCCGTGGCGCTGGGGCTTCGACAAAGGAGGAGCGCAGTATCTGCTCTTTCTGGTGCTCGCTGGATACGTCTACTTGCGGTCGCATCGAACGCGATTGAATCGCAGAAACCTTCCCCTCTTTGAGAAACTGGCAATCTCTTTGCTTCATTCCCGCAAGTTCGAGGAGCTTGCAACCCTTCTGGATCATCATCTCAATACGACGCTGGCTTTTGCAAATGCGGAGAGCGTTCGTGGTCGAGTTGCGACTTGGCTGCAACCGTCTCTGCCTCCAATTGTCATGGCCAAGGGTGAAGACGGGCGAATCACGATTCGTTCTGCAAGTCAGAGCAGACTTACTCAACTTGGACGTTGGCTTAGAACAAGGGCAGCAAAAGCAATTGGCCCAGCTAAAGGTCCTCGCCAACGCGCCCGGATAGTCGTGCGGACATTGCTGTCGTCGAGAGATTTCGTCGCCTATTTGGCATTGGCCAGGCCCTACCTGTGCCTCAACGTGGCAGAGCGGGCGGGAATGATCCTCGAGGAATTCGCGGACGAATTCTTCGAGGCAATGCTGGGCAACGAAGGAAGCGTTCTCTACTCCGAGTTGAAGAACAGCCAGAACCTCAATGGCGGAGAGGGGCATCGGCGCGCAATTCCGGAGGAAAACCGGTTGTTGGCGTTCTATCTCAAGGACGTCAAGGTCGCTGCCAAACTTGCTGTGTACCGCTCCGTGGGTGAATCGGTCTTATCGCGGATCGATGCCGATGATGCATTGCTTGCAAAGTTGAACGGCCCAATGTTCACGTATCAGGATGCTGGCAAACACCGCTGCCCAGTTTTCGCAGGGATCGGCTTCTTCGATATCATGATCCTCGAAGGGCTGCATCAACGCCTTCCTGACCATCTTTGGCTTCACTATTTCCCCCACTTCAGCCGGAAGCTTGTATCGCGAGCCAGGGACCTTCGGTCAGACGATCAGAACCACGAGTTCCCGACGCCTCTCTGCTACTTGCTCTACGAACTGGTGGCTGCCACAAGGGATTGGATAGATGACGGAATCCGGCTTACGGACGGTGATGCGTTGGTTGACCCCGATGCGCGTGACGGCATGCACATCCTCATCTCGTTTGAAGCAGCCCAGGCAATGGGCCGCATATTGGAGCCGATATTGTGTTCACCTCAGCTCACGCAAGGTTTGAAGGTTGAGCTATTGACGGTGGCGGTGCGGATGCTTGAAAAACTGCGCCATTACCCACGGCTGGCTCGTCTCGAATCAGCACTCCGTGAGAGCTTAATTACGCCATACGACACTTCAATCAATGCCCGCCATGTGAGTGAGCTTCGCAGAAGCTTTGGCGAGGTGGATCATGTGCTCAGAGCCGAGCTTCGGAGCTTCGACCTTGCATTAGCAGCGGCCGAGGATAAGGCGCGGGGTTGGTAGGTGAGTGATGCCGAGGCCACCGATGGAGTGTTTTGTCGGAACGAAGATTTAGCGCAGAACCGTTTGTTTAATTGTCCATTTTGGCGGCGCTGGTTTGGATTGGAATCCGCGGCCGTTTTCAGTGAAATACTCAGTTGCCGACACGGAGATAAACCACAAAAAAAGGGAGGGGGACGCAGGCATTCCCCGAGATTGGTGCAAATCAACTGCACTATTGAGTCGCAGTAAATTTTGTGCTACCGTACAAGCATTGAGACAGAGGTTTTCTGGGCGACCGGTCGTGCCTTTGTAGATTGAGGACAAAGCCCGCGCATGCGGGCTTTGTCCTTTTTGAAGTATGGTTCGCTCTAAGCGGCAGAAATCGCTACCTTTTGTTGCGCTCGATTAACGTTCGACGGACTTACTTTTCAAACGATAGCAGCACACTCAAAGATAGGCTGTGTTCGACGGACTTTGAATTGAAAAGCACTCCCATACAAATCAACGACTTAGCTGCACTGTTTCCGACGGACTTTGTTTCCCCTCATCATGAGGGAATAGGCACCATGGCAAACAAACCCCGCATCCTGATTGTTGAAGACGAACCCGGCATTGCCGACACCCTGCAGTACGTGCTGGCCACCGACGGTTTTGCGCCGGTGTGGTGCAGCACTGCCGAAGAGGCGCTGCGCCAGTTCGCCGCCGAGGCGCCCGCGCTGGCAGTGCTGGATGTGGGGCTGCCCGACATGAATGGTTTTGAGCTGTTTCGCCGCCTGCAGGCCCTGCCCGGCGGCAGCCAGGTGCCCATGCTGTTTTTGACCGCCCGCAGCGACGAGATTGACCGCGTGGTGGGGCTGGAGCTGGGCGCCGATGACTACATCGCCAAGCCCTTTTCCCCCCGTGAGCTGGTGGCCCGTGTGCGCACCATTCTGCGGCGCAGCGTGCGCCATGGCGCCGAGCCCCGCGTGCCCCATGGCAACAGTCCGGCGGTACCGCCCACCATGGCACCCCCTTTGCTGCACGCAGCAGCACCCGTATGGCAACTCGACGCCGAGCGCCACCAGATCCGCTTTTATGGCCGCGCGCTGGAGTTGTCGCGCTACGAATATGGCGTGCTGAGCCTGCTGGTGCGCACACCCGGGCGCGTCTACACCCGCGACGCGCTACTGCTGCAAGTCTGGGGCGGTGACAACGCCAGTTTTGACCGCACGGTGGACGCCCACATCAAAACCCTGCGCGCCAAACTCAAGACGATTGCCCCCACGCTGGAGCCCATCCGCACCCTGCGGGGCACCGGCTACGCCCTCAACGAAGACCTGCCGGGGGCACCGCTGTGACCCAAGGCCACGCACAGCACAGCACATCTGCGGCGCCGCAGGGCCATGTCTAAACGCAACCGCATCTTCCTGGGCATGCTGCTGATCTACGTGGTCGGCATGGCTTACTTGCTGTATGCCGTGGTGAGTGACCTGGACCCGCGCTACCGCGAGTCGGCAGAAGAATCGCTGGTGGAAACCTCGCAGATCATGGCCACGCTGGTGGAGCTGGACACGCGCGATGGCGCCATCGACCCCTCGCGCCTGGAAGCGCTGTTCAAAGCCAGCTATGCGCGCAACTTTGACGCCCAGATTTTCAGCGTGCACAAGACCCGGGTCGAACTGCGCACCTACGTCACCGACCGCAGCGGCACCGTGCTGTACGACTCCACCGGCATCGGCACCGGGCAAGATTACTCACAGTGGCGCGACGTGTCGCGCGCCCTGCGCGGCGAATATGGCGCGCGCAGCACCCGCGACCTTGCGGGCGACGACAACTCATCGGTCATGTACGTGGCCGCACCGGTGCGCAGCGGGCCTGCGGGCGACATCATTGGCGTGGTGGCGGTGGGCAAACCGGCGCAGAGTTTTGGGCAGTTTGTGGCCGCCGCGCGCCAGCGCACCATCTCGGTGGGGGTGATCTCGGGGCTGGCGGTGCTGGTGTTTGCGGCCATGGTGTCGGTGTGGCTGGTGCGCCCTTTTGGCCTGGTGACCGACTACGTCCGCTTTATCCAGGCGCAAAAAGGCTTTTACCCGCTCAAACTGCTACGCCACGGCTGGGCGCTGCTGCGCGCCGCGTTTGACGAAATGCGCGACGCCATCACCGGGCGCAACTACGTGGCCGACTATGTGCAAACCCTGACGCACGAGGTCAAAAGCCCGCTGTCGGCGATACGCGGCGCCGCCGAATTGCTGCAAGAGCCCATGGAAGAAGCCCAGCGCCAGCGCTTTGTCGGCAACATCCAGCGCGAAACCCAGCGTATCCAGGAAATGGTGGACCGCATGCTGGAGCTCACCACACTGGAGACGCGCCGCGTGCTCGACCGCACCGAACCCGTGGCCCTGCTGGCGCTGCTGCACGATTTGGCCCACACCACCGATGGCGTGGCCGCGCGGCGCAGTATTCGCGTCACCGTGCAAGCCGGGGCCGACGCCACGGTGAACGCCGACCCTTTTCTGCTGCGCCGGGCGGTGAGCAACCTGCTGGACAATGCGCTGGACTTCTCGCCCGAAGGCGGCACCGTGGAGCTGGCCCTGCACACCCAGGGGCGCTGGGTCTGCATCCACGTGCGCGACCAAGGCCCCGGCATCCCCGCTTACGCGCAGGACAAGGTGTTTGAAAAGTTCTACTCCCTGGCGCGCCCGCACTCCAAAAAGAAAAGTACCGGGCTGGGGCTGAGCTTTGTGAAGGAAATTGCCACACTGCACCGGGGCCGGGTGGAGCTGGGCAATCGACCGGATGCGCAAGGCACCGGGGCGTGTGCCGTACTGTGGCTGCCGCGCAAGGGGGATTTGTGATTGGGCTGGCAACCCCGTAGTTGAGGGGCTATTGAGAGGGAATAGCGAATAAAAGTGTTTGGTCGTCAATGCCATTTCCGCACGTCTGGCCTGCTCAAACAGCTACGAAAAATATAGCAATTGCACCAAGCTGCCATGGCGTGCCAGCAGGGCTGCGCGGCGGCGTTCCCCGTGCGTTCCTGGCACCGGACAAAGTCACCCCTTCCATGCGCTCGGCGCAAGAGGCGATGGGCCTGGCGCACCTGTATGTGGTCTGCCACGGCGGTGGGCCGGTAACGCTACTCGCAGAAGGTACGAGCGCCGTGCCGCTGCCAACCTTGGGCAGGCTGGATTAGCGAAGCCCCCAGTAGCGTGGGCATGCGGTAGGTAGTTCAAACCGAAGGCACCCACTTTCCCAAAATTTCCCAAAATGTCATAACATACAAGCATTACTGACATCTGGAAGGCCAACATGGGTATCCATACTTTTTCGAGCCGCGACTTCACGCGTGACGTGTCCGCCGCCAAGCGCGCGGCGCTGGATGGCCCGGTGTTTATTACCGACCGTGGACGCCCTGCGTATGCGCTGCTACAAATCGACGACTATTACCGCATGGCCGGGAAAAGCGGGCCGACGCTACTGGAGGTAATGGATGGCATTGCGGGTGGTGAGGGCATTGATTTCGAGCCGCCCCGGCTCACGCTGCAAGTGCGTGGCGCATCGTTTGACTGACGCATCTCCATGTTTGTACTCGACACCAACGTCATCTCCGAACTGCGCCATGGCAAACCCAACCAGTCCATGGCGGTGCGCAACTGGGCCGCAGGGCAAATTAGCAGCGGGTTCTTTCTGTCAGCCATCACCATTCTCGAATTGGAGTTGGGCATTGGGGCCCTGGAGCGCCGCACACCACCGCAAGGCAGCGCGTTGCGCGCATGGCTGACGGGGGTGCGTGCAGCGTTCGCGGGCCGCATTTTGCCCTTCACTGACAGCACTGCGACGGTGTGTGCGTCGCTGCACATCCCCAATCCGCGCTCCGAACGCGATGCCATGATTGCAGCCACCGCCATCGAGCACCAATTCACCGTGGTGACACGCAACGTGTCGGACTTTGCGGATACCGGGGTTGCGCTGGTGAACCCCTGGATTGCGGGGCAATAGCGAATTGAAGCACTTGGTCAAATAGACCATTCCCGCACGTCTGGCGGGCGCAAGCAGCTATGAAAAGTATAGCTATTGCACATTCCAACCGCATTTCACCCTCACACCAGATTGGCATCCGGGCGGGCGGTGTTGGAAGCCAAGCTGCACACGGCGCCGGAAATGGCTTGGAGAAAGCTTCGCAGGTGATGGTAGACAAGGCTATGACGGTCAAGCGCGACAAGGTAGGGCCAGCTTCGGGCGCGTTGATGCAGACACCCTGGTGGAGGTTGAGCGTTGCCTGGCCGTGTGCTGGAGCAACTCAGCCTGCTGCGCACGCCACTTCACCCCCTTTTCACACAGACTTCACACACGCCCCTGAACGCTTCAAACTGTCTTCTCGCTCGGGCGGGATGCTCTCTTCACCGTGCAATGTCGCACGATGAACCGCAAGAGATGCACCATGGCCATCGCCGTATTGTCAGAACCCCAGCCGTCTGCCCACCTGTCCAGGTGGCTATGGCTGGCCACCACCACCGTGTCGGCCCTGTGTTTTGTGGCCCTGGTCAGCCACCCGGCGCAGGCGCAAGATGCCACCGCGCCCCGCCTCAAGACCGAAAGCCCCTACTTCTTCGTCCAAAGCGACAAGCCCGGTGTGGACTTGTTGCCGCTGAAATCCACCCAGGTGAACGTAAAGGTCAGCGGGGTGATTGCCGACGTGACCGTGGTGCAGACCTACAAAAACGAAGGCCAGCGCGCCATTGAGGCCAAATATGTGTTCCCCGGCTCCACCCGGGCGGCGGTGCATGGCATGAACGTGCGCCTGGCAGACCGCCTGATTACCGCCCAGATCCGCGAGAAGCAGCAGGCCCAAATCGAATACGACACGGCCAAGAAGGAAGGCAAAACCGCCGCCCTGCTGGAGCAGCACCTGCCCAATGTGTTCCAGATGAACGTGGCCAACATCCTGCCGGGCGACGACGTCAAGGTGGAGCTGCGCTACACCGAGCTGCTGGCGCCCACGGACGGTAAATACCAGTTTGTGTTCCCCACCGTGGTGGGCCCGCGCTACAACAGCCCGCAAAGTTCGCAGGCCCAAGCCACCTGGGTAGCGCAGCCTTACCTGCCCAAGGGGCAAGCCACGCCCAGCAGCACAGAAGCCCCGGCCTTTGACATCCATGTGGCGCTGAACACGCCCATCGCCATCAAGGAGGTGACATCGCCCTCGCACCCCATCAGCAGCTACCGAGAGCATGGCGGCGCCACGGTCGTTGGCCTGAACCCCACGGCGGAACCCAGCAACAACCGCGACTTCATCCTGGACTACCGCCTCGCGGGCGACGCGATCGAGAGTGGCCTGCTGCTGTACAAGGGCAAGGACGAAAATTTCTTCCTCGCCATGGTGGAGCCGCCCAAGGCGCCACCGGCGACCGCCATCAACCCGCGTGAGTACATCTTTGTGGTGGACATTTCCGGCTCCATGCACGGCTTTCCGCTGGATACGGCCAAGTCCGTGCTGCGCGAACTGATTGGCAACCTGCGCCCCAGCGACACCTTCAACGTGCTGCTGTTTGCTGGCAGCAGCAGTTTCCTGAGCCCGCAGTCCGTGCCCGCCACCCGCGCCAATATCGACCAGGCCATCCGCACCATCGACCGCGAAGGCGGCGGTGGCAGCACCGAGCTAATTCCGGCGCTCAAGCGTGTCTATGCCCAGCCCAAGGCGGCCGATGTATCGCGCACCGTGGTGGTGGTGACCGATGGCTTTGTGACGGTGGAGCGCGAGGCCTTTGCGCTGGTGCGCAACAACCTCTCCAGCGCCAACGTGTTTTCCTTTGGCATTGGCGCAAGCGTCAACCGCCACCTCATGGAGGGGCTGGCGCGCGCCGGCATGGGCGAGCCTTTCATCATCACCAAACCGGAGCAGGCGGCCGAACAGGCCAAGCGCTTTCGTACCATGATCGAATCGCCCGTGTTGACGCAGGTAAAGGCCCGCTTTGAAGGCCTGGATGTCTACGACGTGGAGCCCCGCAACCTGCCCGACTTGCTGGCGCAGCGCCCGGTGATCGTGTTCGGCAAATGGCGCGGCGAGGCCAAGGGCAAACTGGTGATTGAAGGCCAAAGCGCCCACGGCCCGATTGCACACACCCTGCCGATTGGGGCGGCTGATGTGCCCAAGGCGACCGACACCGCAGCATTGCGCCACCTGTGGGCCCGCAGCCGCATCGCGGCCTTGAGTGACCAGGAGGCCCTGGAAGGGGGCAGCGCCTATGCCCAGGCCATTACCGATCTGGGCCTGCAGTACAGCTTGCTCACGCAGTACACCAGCTTCATTGCCATCGACCAGGTGGTGCGTAACACGGCACCGGCGGACAGCACCAGCGTCAACCAACCATCCCCCCTGCCGCAGGGCGTGGAAAACACCGCCCTGGGCGCCGAGGTGCCCAGCACCCCCGAGCCCGCCACCTGGGGTGCCATCGCCATGACGCTGTCGGTGCTGTACATGCTGGCGCGCCGGCGCCGCCGTGCACAGGCCTGTGCCCACCGTTACGCCAGCTAAACCACTTTGAAGCCTGCTTCACCCCACGGACACTCTGTTATGTCACTGCCCCGTTTACTGAAAATGCCCGGCTTTGTGCGCTTTGGCGTCGCCATCGACACCGCTGCCGAGTGGCGCTGGCTGGCCTTGCTGGCGGTGGCGCTGTGGCCCACCTGGTGGTGGATGGCCCGGCGCATGTTGGATGGCTCGGACGACCCGCTGGGCATTCTGGCCCTGGCGGCCATGGCAAGCCTGCTGTTCGTTCACCGCCACCATCTGCGTGCCGCACCGCGCCTGGGCCTGCAGGCTGCCGCGCTGGCGCTCGCCGTGCTGACCACCGCCTTGCACCAGCAACTGCCAGACCTGCTGGTGGCGCTGATGGGCCTGCTGAGTCTGGCGGCGGGCCTGCTGGCCTTTTTGCCAGCGCAGGTGGCCACGGCGCCGGTGTGGGGCTTGTCGGTGCTGTCGCTGCCGCTTTTGGCATCGCTGCAGTTTTATGCGGGTTTTCCGCTGCGTGTGGTTACGGCCGAACTCAGCGCGTGGCTGCTGTCGGTGGCGCACACCGTAGAGCGCTCGGGCAGCAGCCTGCTGGTCGACGGCCAGCTCATCATCGTGGACGCGCCCTGCTCGGGCGTGCAGATGGCATGGCTGGGCTACTTCACGGCCTGCGCGGTGGCACTGGCCACGCAGCGCAACAACCGTGCTTTTCTGCTGCGCCTGCCGGTGGTGGGCGTGCTGGTGCTGCTGGGCAATGTGTTGCGCAACACGGTGCTGGTGGCGGCGCAGGCCTCGGGCCAGCACTTGGGCAATGTGGCGCACCAGACTGTGGGCCTGGCCGTTCTGGGCCTGGTGTGTGGTGGCATTTCCTGGGTTATGGGCCGCAATGCGCGTGGAGGTAGAACACGATGAGCCCCCTCACCCTTTCGATGGATTGGTTTGGCAACCGTTTTGTGAACCGCGTCCTGCACAAGGCGCTGTGGGCCGCCGTGCTGCCGCTGTGCGCGGTATGGAGCATCGGCAGTGCCGTGGTGGCGCAGCGCGCGCACGGCGCGGATTCGCCCGGGTCAGTGCCATCCACCACCGAGTTGCCAACCCACTGGCAGGGCGCGCCGCTGCGCCCACTGGCCCTGGGCGATGTGGAGCAGCGTTTTGCACGGCGTTTTCCGGGCACGGTGGCGCGCATGACCGATGGCCGCCAGGTGCTGGTGCTGCGCACGGTGACGCAGCCCACGCGCATGCTGCACCCGGCGACCGATTGTTACCGGGGCCTGGGCTACCGCATCCACAGCGAACAACTCGAAGTGCGCGCCGACCAGCAACGTTGGCGCTGTTTTGTAGCCCAGCGTGCGCATAAGGCTGTGCGGGTGTGCGAACGCATTGAAGACGCGCAGGGCCAAGGCTACACCGATACCTCGGCCTGGTACTGGGCATCGCTTGCTGGCCAGTCCCACGGCCCCTGGCAGGCCGTGACCGTGGCCACACCCATCCCCTTCCATTCCCTGTAGGAGCCACCATGCGCACACCCCGTCCTTTCGCCTTTGCCGCATCTACCGCCTCTGCCACCTTTACCGGGGTGCGCCGCGTCGCGCACGCGGTGGGCATTGCCACGGTGGTGGTGGCGCTTGCGTTGTATTGCCTGGTGTGGGGCGCACGCGCCCTGCTGCGCCCCACCCCGGGCGACTGGGCGACCACGCTGCATGCCGGGCCAGTGCCCATCGCAGTGGGCGTGGCCGCGCTCATCCAGTGGGGCACCACACCGTGGATTGCCCGCCAGCTTGATGGCCGTACCGTGACCACGCGCATGGGCGAGGTGCACCTGGCCTGGGACGAGGGCGCCCGCCAACTCAGCCTGCACTGCCAGCCCTGCACCGTGCGCAGCAGCAGTTGGGGGAATGAGCCGGTGCACCTGGCGAACGCCCGCATGACGGTGCGGCGCAATGCCACGCAACTGCAGGGCACGCTCTCCAGTGGTGCGCTGCAGGCCACCTGGCACGCCACGGTGCGCGCTGCGGGCCTTAGCATGCACATCACGCTGCCCGACACCCCCGTGCACGATGCCTATGCGCTGTTTGCCAGCGCCATCCCCGAGGTGGCTTACGCGCAAATGGAAGGCACGCTGGCCCTGCAAGCCACGCTGGAGCTGCCCAGCAAAAAACTCACGGTACAACCGCGCTTGCACGGCATGGCCGTGCGCGGCCTGGGCACCGAACACTGGGCGCAGGCCCGCAGCAAGTGCGCACGCGCTCTGCCTACGGCCCAACTGGGCACGGACAGCCTGCTGGCGCGCGCCGTGATTGCCGCCGAAGACCAGCGCTTTTTTACCCACACGGGCTACGACCTCACCGAGATGACGCAGGCGCTGCACCGCAACCAGGGTGCGCAGGCCAAAGCGCGCGGCGCCAGCACGCTGACGCAACAACTCGCCAAGCTGCTGGTCACCGGTGGTGCTCGCTCGCCGGTGCGCAAGCTGCGCGAATTGCTCTATGCCGTGGAGATGGAGCACACCCTGGGCAAAGCGCGCATTCTGCGCCTGTACCTCGACCACGCGCCCTGGGGCGCCACGGTGTGCGGTGCGCAAGCCGCTGCCCAGGCCTACTTTGGCCAACGCGCCGACCGGCTCACTGCTGCACAGGCCGTATGGCTGGCTGCCATGCTGCACAACCCGGCCATGGAAGTGCGCCAGTGGCGGTCCACCGGCCAGATCAACCAGGCCCGCGCCCAGTGGGTGGCGGGCAATCTGCGGCCCCTGAAAACGACGCAGCGCTCGCGTTTGCAGGACGAGCTTGCTTTTGCCAGTTGGCCCCTGTTGGCAAAAACGCCGTAACAGCTACCACCCAGGCGGCGCCGGGTTGACGCGCAGGCCCGTACCAACAATGCACCGCGCTTACCCGCCGATCTGCTGGCGCGCATAGGCCGCGCCGGGGCCTTGCGGTGCCAGTTCCAGATAGGTGCCAAACGCCTTTTTGGCTTTGTCGGCATGGCCCGATTTGGCGTAGGCATCACCCAGGTTGATGTAGGCCACGGCACGGGATGGATCGATCTTGACGGTGTTTTCAAACCAGCGGGCCGCTTCGGCATACTTGTCTTGCTTGTAGTACACAAAGCCCAGGTTGTTGGCGGCCAGCGCAAAGTCGGGGCGCAGTTTCAGGGCCTGCGTGAACTGGGTTTCTGCCTCAGGGTAGTTTTTCTCCTTGAAGAACTGCAAACCACGGTCGTTGGCGCGTTGCGCCAACTGTCGTGTGGAGCTGGCAACGGCCAGCGGCGTCACCAATTTCTGGTCTGCACCTTGCAGGTCCTTCACCACCACCGTGGTGCTGGGGGCGGGAATGACCGGGGCATTGGCGCCCGCTGCGCCGGACGCAGGTGCGGCAGAAGGCCGCGCCGCGTCCAGCTTGCTGTTCATGGCAATTGCATCACCCGGCAACTGTGGGGTCTGGGCACTCAAAAACTCTGCACTGGCCGGCAGCTCAAACACAAAGTCGCCACCTTGCGAGCCCGGCAGGCTGCCAAAGGCCGGGGTCTGGCGCGATACCGCGGCCACTGCAGGCGCGACATACGCTGCCAACTCGGTGGCGGTAATGATGCCGTCGCCATTCAAATCACCCTTGCCTTCCAGGCCTTGCAGCAGCGTCCAGGTAAAGACGGAGTGCCCGTTGGGTCCGCCGTCGGCCACCAGTTGGTCTGCGCCCCCTGCGGTCAGCATCTGGCGGCCCAGGCGTTTGGCGTTGTCGCGTAAAAAGTTGCCGCTTGCGCCACCGCGTGTAAGGCCCAGGCCGCTGTAGCAGGCGTCCATCACAAACAGGGCGTGTTTGGCGGTCAGGCTCTCTGCAATGTTCTGCAATTCGGTCATGGGGATGGCGTCGGTCGCAATTTGGTTGGGGTCGGATTCCACCGGGACGATGTAGCCCAGGTCACGCCCGGAGCTGAGCTGGCGCGTCGCACCGTGCCCGGCAAAGAACACGAACAGGCGGTCATTCTTTTTCATGCCGGCGTGGGCCAGCTTGTCGTGAAAGGCCCCCAAAATGCCTGCGCGCGTGGCCTGCTGGTTGGTGAGCGAGACCACCTGCTCGGGGGCAAAGCCAAACTTCTGAATCAGGGTTTCGCGAATGGCCTGCGCATCGCGTGCGGCGTATTGCAGTTTGGGCCACTTGGCGTAGTCATCAATGCCGATCACGATGGCCCAGGAGCCGCTGTATCCCGGGCTCATGGCCGCAGGTGCGGGGCCAATCACCGCAGTGGCGCTGCCCTTGGGTACGCTAAAGCCGCTTCCATCCCACCCGGCAAACTGGTAGCCGTCGGCCACCAACTGCTGCAACAACACGGGCAGGGCCTTGACCGTGCGTTCATGGATGTCGTGGAACAGCACAATGCCACGGCCTTCTTTTTCCACGGTTTTGCGTACCCGTTCCACGATGGAGCCGGGCACCGGATCGGCCCAGTCCAGCGAGTCAATATTCCACATCACCGAGCGCAGCTGCGCCGCATCCAGAATGGCCAAACCTTCTTCATTGCGGGCACCATAGGGAAACCGGAACAACGGCGAGCGGCTGGCATCCACCGCCCTGAGCAAGGCATCGGTACCCAGTATTTCGGACTTGAGCGCGTCGCCACTGCGTTTGGACAACTGCGCGTGGGTCATGCTGTGATTGGCCAGCGTGTGCCCACCCGCCAGCAGCTTGCGGCTCACTTCGGCCTTGGGAATCAGTTTGGTTTTACCGTCCGCACCGATGGCGCCCAGGTTGGTGCCCACCTGGAAAAATATGCCGGGCACGTTGTATTGCTTCAAAATGGCCGCAATCTCGGCGGTGTAGACGCCGTGCGGCCCATCATCAAAGGTCAGCACGATGGTCTTGGCCGGCAGGCTGTGGCCGAATACCTCGCCCGCGTCCTCGTTCCTGCCCTTGCTTTTGGGTGCGGCGGGCGGCTCTTTTGGTGCCGGATACGGCAGCACCACGCCGTAGTCTTTGAGGATTTGCTCGCGGTGATAGAGCTTCTTCAGGCTGGCCAGATAGTCATCCCAGCGTTCGCGCTTCAGGTCGATGGCGCGGGACTCAAACCGGCCAAACACCAGGCGGATTTCTTTTTCGTAGTTGCGCTCAATCTCGGCCAGCGCGTCCAGGTCTTCGCCAATGCGCTTGTGCAGTTTGATGGCTGGCAAGGATGAATCCGCAGCCACCTGCTGCTGCAGGCTGCGCACAATGTCCTGGAATGCCAAGCGGTCGGCATCAAACAGGCCTGTTCCGCTTTCAATGTAGTTCAGCAGACCACCAATGGCTTCGAAGCGCGCGGCGCTTGGGGACTGGACCAACGCGCCCAGGCTGGATTCCAGTTCGGCCACGCGCTGGCGATTCTCATGAAACAGGCTTTGCCCCACCTGGTTGGCAAGCATGCGCTCATGGCTGCTGAGGCTTGCCTCATCGGCAAACAGCACGATGATTTTGCGGTAGGCGGCCAACACCTCCTGCAACGCCGCAAGTGCCTTGGCGGCCTGGGGTGCGGCATCTGGCGCCGGGTTTGCAGGCACCACGGCGGGTGCCTGGCCGGATTCCTGTTTGTGGGCGAAAAAATAGCTTGCCGCACCCGCGACAAGTACCCCCGCCAGTGCAGCAACGGCGATAGCGATTATTTTTTTGTTCATGGCGCAATGGGTTGAATCCAATCGGGTGGTGTGGGGCAGCCTTCACCTGGAAAACACGTGTCACACACGGTCTTTTCGCATCAAGCATAAACCAGGGGGCCAACCGACGGCAGGTGCACTGTGGCGTATCAAAAAGCAAGGGTCTTTACGCAGTTCAAAAAACATTTGCGGATGCGATACTTGATTTTGCAGCCCTGCCGCTATTGATTATTTTGAGGAAACCGTATGTCCTTTCTGTACCGCATCAGTCTTGCGCAAAAGTTCATGATTTTGGGCCTGATGGCGCTGGTCATGCAGGCCATTCCAACGGGGTTATTTTTCCGCTCCAGTGCGGCAGAGCTGGCATTTGTCAATCGTGAAGAAATGGGTATGCATGCGGTGGCCGCCTTGAACCGCATCGTGCAGTACACCCAGACGCACCGTGGGCTATCTGCCGGCACCCTGAACGGCAACGAAGCGCTGGCTGCACGCCGCCCGGCCATGCGCGATAACGTGGAAAAAGCCATGGCCGAATTGGATGCGGAGCTCAAGTCGTCCACTGCAGTGGACAAAACCATGGCCGCCTGGGCGACAGTCCGGCAAACCTGGTCCACACTGGAAGGCAACGTCGCGAACAAAAAAATCACGTCCGCCGAAAGCACCCAACAACATTCCCGGTTGATTGCCAATCTGCTGATCCTGAATGAAGAAGTGCTAACCGACTTCGGTTTGGCGCTGGACCCTGCGGCGGACACCTATTTCCTGATTCAGGCCGCCCTGGTCAACATGCCAGTTGTGGGTGAGAACCTGGGCCTGATGCGCGCGCAGGGAACCGGTTTTTTGTCGCAAATGCTGCTCCCCCCGGAGGGCCGGGCCAGCCTGATTGCATTGAACAAACGGGCGCAGGAATCACAAAGCGAAATGACGCGCAACCTGGCGCGTTCGGGCGAAGCCAACCCGGCCATACAGTCCGCGCTGGAAGCCAAGGCAACAGCGGGACGTGCGCTGGTTGAAAAAGCGCTGGCTTTGGCGGATACAGCATTGATTAATGCCGCGGACGCCAAGTATTCATCCACGGCTTATTTTGAAGACTTCACCAAAGCCATTGACGGCCTGTACGACTTCAACGGTGAAGCCATCAAGGAGCTGGGACAAGCGTTGGACGACCGCCGTTCTGCGCTCCAGTCGTCCCGCAACCTGCTGGGTAGCGGTTTACTGGTGGGCCTGCTGGCCGCCTTTGCGCTGGCCTGGGCTTTTGTGCGCAGCATCACCGGCCCGGTGGACCGTGCGGTGGCCGTTGCCAGTGCCGTGGCCCAGGGCGATTTGAGTTCCGATATTGTGGTGCAGGGCAGCAACGAAACCGGGCAGCTGCTGGCCTCGCTGGCAAAAATGCAGACCACCCTGCAGGCATTTGAGTCCGCCCAGCAAGAAATGGCCCGCCAGCACGATGCGGGTACGCTCGACTACACCATGCCTGCCCAGACTTTGCCGGGCACATATGGCGATTTGGCACAGGGCATGAACCAGCTGGTGCAATCCCACATCAAAACCCAAACCCGGCTGGTGGAAGTGGTGCAGGCCTACTCAGCGGGGCGGCTGGACGTGTCAATGGACCGCCTGCCGGGCCAAAAAGCACGCATCAGCGAAGCCATGGACAAAGTGCAGGCCTCGCTCAAAGAAGCGGCAGAAGCTGCGCGCACCAACCTGCGCATCAAAATTGCGCTCGACAGTTTGCCCGAGTGCGTTACGGTTTCCGATGCCGAAGCCTTGTTTGTGCACGGAACACCTGCAGCCCAGGAGCTGTTGCGCAAGTTGGGGGGGCCGGGATTCAACCTGGACAATTTGTACGGCAAAAAAATCAGCAGCCTGTTTGCCAACCCGGCAATCGCGCAACAATTCGACCATGCAGTGATGTCGGGCAGTTCCGTGGACATGGAGATCAGCGGGCGCCAAATTCGTCTGCTAGCGAAGCCGGTTATGGACGCCACCGGCAACAGTCTGGGACGGGTTACACACTGGGTGGATCGCACCGAAGAAATTGCATCAGAACGCGAATTGGCCAGCCTGGTAGCCGCCGCAGGCCGGGGTGATTTCAGTACCCGCTTGCGCATGGAAGGCAAGACCGGTTTTTTTGCCACCGTGGGTGAGGGCATGAACGAACTGATTGCCACCAGTGAGCAGGGCCTGACCGACATTGCCAACGTGCTGGCCGCATTTGCCCAAGGTGACCTCACCCAGCGTATTGAGCGCGACTACGAAGGTCTATTTGGCAAAGCCAAAGACAGCGTCAACACCACCGCCGATAACCTGACCCGCGTAATGGACGAAGTGCGCGCTGCGGCCGACGCACTCACCGGCGCAGCCAACCAGGTGAGCGCCACAGCGCAAAGCCTGAGCCAGGCGGCCAGCGAACAAGCCGCCAGTGTGGAAGAAACATCATCCCAAATTGACGTGATGTCGGCCAGCATCAGCCAAAACAGCGACAACGCCAAGGTAACCGATGGCATGGCGACCAAAGCCAGCAAAGAAGCGGACGACGGCGGCAGTGCGGTCAATCAAACCGTGACCGCCATGAAGCAAATTGCGGCCAAAATCGGCATCGTGGACGACATTGCCTACCAGACCAACCTGCTGGCGCTCAATGCTGCCATTGAAGCGGCTCGGGCCGGCGAGCATGGCAAGGGGTTTGCGGTGGTGGCCGCAGAAGTGCGCAAACTGGCCGAACGCAGCCAGGAAGCGGCCAAAGAAATTGGCGAGTTGGCGGGCAGCAGCGTAACCACCGCCGAGCGTGCGGGCACACTGCTCGACGCCATCGTGCCCAGCATCCAGAAAACATCGGAGCTGGTGCAGGAAATTGCGGCCGCCAGCGCGGAGCAAAGCGATTCGGTGGTGCAAATTGGTGGGGCCATGGGGCAGCTTTCCAAAGCCACCCAGCAAAATGCATCGGCCTCCGAAGAGTTGGCGGCGACCAGCGAAGAACTGTCAGGTCAGGCCGAGCAACTCCAACACAGCATTGCATTCTTCAACACCGGTGCCACCGCCACTAAAGTACGCAACCGCCACGCACCCCAAATGAGCAGCGAACGCCGAACCCTGCACTCCGCCCCGGCGGCGCCCCGACTGCAAAGCAATAACTTCAAGCCGTATTGAGCTTGGCCGTGGTCGGGTGCGGGGCAACAAGGGGCAGCACCATGATCATGCTGGACCCCTGACCGGGTGCGCTTTCCAGGCGAATGGTGCCGCCCAGTACCGCGGTCACCAGGTTGTACACAATGTTGAGCCCCAGGCCCGACCCACCCTGACCCAGCTTGGTGGTGAAAAACGGATCGAATACGCGCGCCTGATGGGCCAGCTGTATGCCCACGCCGTCGTCGCAAAACACCAGTTCCACATGGTCTTGTCCCACGGCGCGGGTGCGAATGTGCATACGGCCCTCGGCCCGGCCTTCAAAGGCATGCACCAGGGCATTGGATACCAGATTGGTAATGATCTGCCCCAATGAGCCAGGGTAGCTGTCCATCGCAATACCGGGCTGCAAATCGAGCTCCATGGCATAAGGCGTTTGGCGAAACATGGGGCGCAGGGTGATGGCCAACTCCTCTAACAATGCGCCCAGTTCAAACTGGCGGCGTTTTTCGCTGGACCGGTCCACCGCTACCTGCTTGAAACTCTTAATCAGCTCACTGGCAATACCCAGTGAACGCGTCAAAATGTTGACCCCGGTGCTGGCGCTGCTGATGAACTGCGTCATGCTGGAGCGCTTGAGGTTGCCTTCGTTAATGTCCCGCTCCAGAATCTGCAGCTGGTCTTGCAGGTTGCTGGCCACCGTGACACTGTTGCCAATGGGGGTGTTGAGCTCGTGCGAAATGCCCGCCACCAGCGAACCCAATGCGGCCATTTTTTCGGAGCGGGTCAGCTCCTCGGTGGCGCGCTTGAGGGTTTCGAGCGTGCGCTGCAACTCCATATTGGCCAGCTGCGTTTTGTCCATTTCGGCGGCCAGGGCATCGCGGTTTTTCTCGGCACTTTGCTTGGCTTCATGCACCTCGTGGCGTTGCTTGGCAAAGCGGTCTGCCAGGTAGCACAAGAACAGGGCTGCCGGTGCAAAACACAGCGTAAAGAAGGCCTCCAGTTGAAACGACCCGGTTTGCCCCAGCACGTGGATGGCGTAGTACGACGCAAGCACCTGCAACACCATGACACTGATGGCCACAATCAGCGACTGGATCATGCGGGTATCGGCCAACAGAAAGGTGAGCGGAATCAAAGCAAAGAAAAGTCCCGCCACACGGATTTCGCGCAATGTGAGTAACCACACGCCGTACATGACGAGCCAGACCAGGTATTGCCCAAAATGAAAGAACGCGACATACCGGTTCGTCACCACGGGCCTTAGCTGCGTTACCAGTGCAAACAGCACCGTCGATGTAAACGTGATCGCTGCAACCCACAGAATTTCGTTGACCGAAATCGACGAAAAACCCATCGCGTGGGCCAGCAAGGCTGCCATTTGGGTAATGGCATACCCCACAAAAACCAGCAGCGAATTGCGTTGAAGAATTTTCCGGCGGCGCTGGCTGCCGTCGAAATCAACCATGGGAGAACGTGGCATAGGGAAAAGAATACGGTAAAACGCTGCTTTTATCGCGAGGGCTCGGTTATGACCACCGCCGCCGCAGGTTTTCACAAAGCCATGGCGCAAAAATTGCGTTCGTGTTTCCCCTATGACCTGGCACGCTGAACTTTCACTCGACTACACCGTTCGCAACGGCAAAACGGTTGCACGCCACAGCCACTCTGGGCCCTTGCGCGTGTTGCAAAGCCTGTACCCGGAAGGCGACGCGGTGTGCCACAACGTGCTGGTGCATCCGCCCGGCGGACTGGTGGGCGGAGACACGCTGGACGTATCGGTGGCGTTGCACGCCAACGCGCAAGCCCTGATTACCACCCCGGGTGCCACCCGCTTTTACCGCAGCGATGGGCCCTTGGCCCGCCAACACACCCGCATTGCCCTGCATGACGAATCCCGTTTGCAGTGGCTGCCACTGGAGACCATTTGTTACGACGCCTGCAGAGGCGAGAACCGGCTAGAAGCCACGCTGGCACCGGGCGCCGAAATACTGGGCTGGGACATTACCGCTTTGGGCCTGCCATTGGCCCATTTGCCGTTCACACAGGGCGAAATGCTGCAGCACCTGGAAGTACCGGGCGTATGGCTGGAACGCGGCTGCATTCGGGGGGATGACACGCGACTGCTGGACAGCCCCACCGGAATGGCGGGCCACCGCTGCATGGGCCTGGCGTTTTTCATCAGCGGCAGGCCATTGGACAGAACCCGTCGCCAGCAGGCATTGGACTGCGCCCGCGCGGCCTATGACCAGCATGGCTTGCGTGCCTGGACCGGTGCCACCAGCCCGCACCCCCAAGTGGTGGTGGTGCGCACACTCGCACCCGTGGTCGAGCCTGCGGTGGAAGTGCTGCGGGCCGTGCGCGCCGCGTGGTTGAAAGAGCTGTGGGGACAGCAACCTACCTTGCCGCGCATCTGGTCGATGTAATTCCATTTCTAAATCACCCGTGTCGTTGTTGCTTCGCCTTGCCGTGCTACAGCACTGTCTGCGGCTTCGCGCCTAGACACGAATGATTTGGAAATGGAATCATGGCCCGCAGGCTCCCTAAACGACCCGGCATTGCGCGCAGCCCGTCTGGCGACTCAGATCGCAACCAGCTTGCGCACCCCGTTGGCTTCCATATCCTTGCCCAGACCACTGGCCACCACCGCGCCACGCTCCATCACGATGTACTGGTCGGCCAGTTCCTGCGCAAAGTCATAGTACTGTTCAACCAACACGATGGCCATGTCACCCCGGTCGGCCAGCATGCGAATCACCCGGCCAATGTCTTTGATGATGCTGGGCTGAATGCCCTCGGTCGGTTCGTCCAGGATCAGCACCCGGGGCTTGGCCGCCAAGGCACGGGCAATTGCCAGCTGCTGTTGCTGCCCACCAGACAGGTCGCCGCCACGGCGCGCCAACATTTGCTTGAGAACAGGGAACAGTTCAAACAACTCGGGCGGTATGGGCGTGCTGGCGCTTTTATAGGCCAAGCCCATGCGCAGGTTTTCTTCCACCGTCAAGCGACCAAAAATTTCGCGCCCCTGGGGCACAAAACCCATGCCTGCACGGGCGCGCTCATACGGCGTTGCTTTCTGGATGGCCTTGCCATCCAATTCAATAGAGCCGGTTTTAATGGGAATGAGCCCCATCATCGATTTCAGCAGCGTGGTCTTGCCCACGCCGTTGCGCCCCAGGATGACGGTGACTTTGCCAAGTTCTGCCTGCAAGCTCACATCGCGCAGGATGTGGGAGCCGCCATAGTATTGGTTGATGTTTTTGACGTTCAGCATATTGGTTCAACCCTATCGGCCCAGATAGACCTCAATCACGCGTTCATCGTTTTGTACCTGGTCCAGCGTGCCTTGGGCCAGCACCGAACCGTCGCACAGCACGGTAACGATGTCGCTGATGGTGCGAATAAATCCCATGTCATGCTCCACCACCATGAGCGAGTGTTTGCCCTTGAGCGTGAGAAACAGCTCCGCCGTGCGCTCGGTCTCCTCATCGGTCATACCGGCCACCGGTTCGTCCAGCAACAAGAGTTTGGGCTCTTGCATCAACAGCATGCCAATCTCCAACCACTGTTTTTGCCCATGGCTCAAATTGCCGGCCTGCCTGCCCACACTGTCAGCCAAGTGAATGGTGTGCAGCACTTCGGCCAGGCGGTCGCCCTGAGCCGAGTCCAGCCGAAAGAACATCGACGACTTGACCCCCTTATTGGTGTGCAGCGCCAGCTCCAGATTTTCGAACACGGTGAGCTGCTCGAACACGGTGGGTTTTTGGAACTTGCGGCCAATACCCAACTGCGCGATCTCCGGCTCGGTGTAACGCAGCAGGTCAATCGTGCTGCCAAAAAACACGGTGCCCGAGTTGGGCCGCGTTTTACCGGTGATGATGTCCATCATGGTAGTTTTACCCGCCCCATTAGGGCCGATGATGCAGCGCAATTCACCCGGCGCGATGTCCAGTGAGAGGCCATTGATGGCCTTGAATCCATCGAAGCTGACGTGTACGTCTTCCAGGTACAGAATGCGGCCGTGGGTGACATCAACCTCGCGGTCTTTCACCACACGCCCAATACCGGCCGAGCGCCCACCCGACTCGGTTTGCCCGGCACGCGCAGCCAATACCGCCGCGTGCGCCTCGACGCGCTGGGCGCCTTGTTCCATCAATTCGGGGGTCATGTTTTAGAACCCTTCAATTTCTTCAGCAAGCCCACCACGCCATCGGGCAAATACAGGGTCACACCAATGAACAGCGCGCCCAGGAAATACAGCCAAAACTCGGGGTAGGCCACGGTCAACCAGCTCTTGGCGCCATTCACAATGAACGCACCCACAATCGGCCCAATCAATGTGGCGCGCCCTCCCACTGCCGCCCAAATGGCAATCTCAATCGAGTTGGCCGGGCTCATTTCACTGGGGTTGATGATGCCCACCTGCGTCACATACAAGGCGCCCGCCACACCACACATCATGGCCGAGATGGTCCAGATGGTGAGCTTGTAACCCAAAGGCGAGTAGCCGCTGAACATGACGCGCGACTCCGCATCGCGCACCGCCTGCAGCACGCGGCCAAACTTGGCATTAACCAACCAGCGCGCCAGCAGAAAGAAGCCGAGCAGGGTCAGCGCCGTCAGTACAAACAGCGTCATACGCATACCGGGTGTGGCAATGGGAATACCGAGCAAGCGCTTGAAGTCGGTAAAACCATTGTTGCCACCAAAGCCGGTTTCGTTGCGGAAGAACAGCAGCATGGCGGCAAAGGTCATGGCCTGGGTGATGATGGAAAAGTACACGCCCTTGATGCGCGAGCGAAATGCAAAGTAGCCAAACACAAAGGCCACCAGCCCAGGCACAGCGACCACAAGGAACAGCGTGGCGACAAAACTGTCGGAGAACGCCCAGTGCCAGGGCAACTCTTTCCAGTCCAGAAACACCATGAAGTCGGGCAAATTGCTTTTGTAGTTGCCGTCCGTTCCAATCTGGCGCATCAGGTACATGCCCATGCCATAGCCACCCAGCGCAAAGAACATGCCGTGGCCCAAACTCAGAATGCCGGTGTAGCCCCAGATCAGGTCCATGGCCATCGCGCAGATGGCAAAACACATGATCTTGGCCACCAGCGCCACCGCAAAGTCGCTCAGGTGAAACACGCTGCCCTCAGGCACCGCAAGATTGAGCACCGGCACCAGTGCGCACAGCACGATGAGTGCGACCAGCCAAGTACTCCAACCCGTGCGTGTGAGCAAAGGCGCTGGCGAGGGGAGAATCAGGTTATTCATGCTTCTGCGCTCCGGCCCTTCATGGCAAAAATGCCTTGCGGACGCTTCTGGATAAAGATGATGATGAAGACCAATACCGCAATCTTGGCCAGCACAGCACCGGTCCAGCCTTCCAAAAATTTGTTCAACACGCCCAAGCCCAACGCGGCGTACACCGTGCCGGCCAGTTGGCCCACACCACCCAGCACCACCACCATGAACGAATCTACGATGTAGCCTTGGCCCAGGTCGGGCCCCACATTGCCTACTTGACTTAAAGCGCAACCGGCCAAGCCCGCAATGCCCGAGCCCAGTGCAAACGCATAGGTATCGATACGGGCGGTATTCACCCCCATACAGGCAGCAATAGGGCGGTTTTGTGTGACGCCGCGCACAAACAGTCCCAGGCGGGTTTTCTCAATCAAAAACCACACGCCCACCAACACGGCACACGCAAAGCCCACAATCACCAGCCGGTTGTAGGGCAGCGAGAGGTTGCCCATCAGCTGCACGCCGCCGCTCATCCAGCTGGGGTTTTCCACCCCCACGTTTTGCGCACCAAACAGGGTGCGCACCGCTTGCATCAGCACCAGGCTGATGCCCCAGGTGGCCAGCAGCGTTTCCAGCGGGCGGCCATATAAAAACCGAATGACGCTGCGCTCCAGCGCGGCACCCACGAGGGCCGATGCCATGAACGCCACAGGCACCGAGGCCAGCAGGTACCAGTCAAACGCACCGGGAAAATACTTTTGAAAAACGCCCTGCACCACATACGTGGCATAGGCGCCTATCATCATCAACTCACCATGCGCCATGTTGATGACGCCCATCAAGCCATACGTAATGGCCAGCCCCAGAGCCACCAGCAGCAAGATGGAGCCCAGACTGATGCCGCTGAAAATCGCGCCCAGACGGTCGCCCCACGCCAGGCGGGACTCCACTTTGGATAGGCTTAACTTCAGGGCGCTTTTCACGCCCGCATCGGTTTCTAACTGCAAGCGTTCAATTAGCAATGTTTTGGTAGCGGCCTGTGAACTGGTGGCCAGCAAGGTGGCGGCTTCCAGGCGTTTGGTTTTGTCAGCGCTGCTCAGCATGGCCGCGGCGCGCAGCATACCCAAAGAATTCTTGATGTCCTCTACGGACTCTTGCGCAAAGGCCTTGTCGAGCAAGGGCAGTTTGCTTTCATCCACATCGCCCTGAAGGGTTTTAACGGCTTCGCGGCGCACGGCCTCGTCTGGCGACAGCAGTTTGAGCGAAGCCAATGCACCGTCTAGCTCACCGCGCATGCGGTTGTTGTTCATCACATCTTCGGCATCGGGCGGCAGTGTGGACTCGGCACCCGTCACCGGGTCAATGGCCTTGTCATCCTTCACAATGACGGGCTTGCCTGCCACCACCTTGACCGCGTCTTCAGACAGGGCCTGAATGAACGCGACCGTCTTTTCATCGGCCCCGGCCACTGCAGCGCGCAGTGCTTCAATACGGGTATCACCTTCGCCAATTGCAATGGCATTAATGGCCTCTGGCGTTATGGAATGTGCGTAGCCAGCTATAAAAATAGTAGCAACTAGAAGTGCCAATCGTTTCAACATAAAACCTTCAAAAACTGCACAGCGCGAAGAAGAGAAGAAGCGTAGCGAGCGGCCCGAGGTGGGGCCCGCGGCGCGCAGCCGTACTCTCGTACGGCGAGCACTGCGGGCTCCAGATCGGGCCGCGCAGTAGCTTCTTACTTCTTCGCTGGCTCGTCGGGCTTCTTGTCATTGCCTTCAATGAACGGAGACCATGGCTTGGCCTTCACGGGGCCGGGTGTTTTCCAGACCACGTTGAACTGGCCGTCGGCCTTGATCTCACCGATGAACACCGACTTGTGCAGGTGGTGGTTCTTCTCGTCCATCTTGCTCACGATTCCGCTGGGTGCCTTGAAAGTCTGGCCCGCCATGGCGGCGATCACCTTGTCGGTCTCGGTGGACTTGGCTTTCTCAACCGCTTGCTTCCACATGTTCACGCCAATGTAGGTGGCTTCCATGGGGTCGTTGGTCAAAGCCTTGTCTTTGTGCCCTGCAATTCCCTTGGCCTTGGCGTAGGCGGTCCACTTATTGATGAACGCGGTGTTGTCGGGATTCTTGATGGACTGGAAATAATTCCAGGCCGCCAGGTGGCCAACCAGTGGCTTGGTGTCCACACCACGCAGTTCTTCTTCACCCACGGAGAAGGCGACCACGGGCACGTCTTTGGCCTTCAAACCGGCATTGCCCAGCTCTTTGTAGAAGGGTACGTTGGAGTCGCCATTGATGGTAGACACCACAGCCGTCTTGCCACCGGCGGCAAACTTCTTCACGTCGGCCACGATGGTCTGGTAATCAGAGTGGCCAAACGGGGTGTATTTTTCGTCAATGTCTTTGTCGGCTACACCTTTGCTCTTGAGGTAGGCGCGCAAGATTTTGTTGGTGGTGCGGGGGTACACATAGTCGGTTCCCAGCAGCACCCAGCGCTTGGCGCCGCCGCCGTCCTTGCTCATCAGGTAATCCACTGCAGGAATGGCCTGCTGGTTGGGCGCCGCACCGGTGTAGAACACGTTTTTGGACAACTCTTCACCCTCGTACTGCACAGGGTAGAACAACAGACCATTCATTTCTTCCACAACCGGCAAAACCGACTTGCGCGACACCGAAGTCCAGCAACCGAAGATGACGGAAACCTTGTCTTGACCGAGCAACTGCTTGGTTTTTTCAGCGAACAGAGGCCAGTTGGATGCAGGGTCGACGATCACGGGCTCCAGCTTTTTGCCCAACACGCCACCTTTAGCGTTGATTTCGTCAATGGCCATCAACACCGTGTCTTTCAACACGGTTTCCGAAATGGCCATGGTGCCCGACAGGCTGTGCAAAATGCCGACCTTAATGGTGTCTGCCGCATGCGCGGGCAGCGCCGACAAAGTGGTCAAAGCGACGGCAGCGGTGAGTGCCTTCAGAGTAAAACGACGTTGCATGTGTGACCTTCCAGAGTGAATAGAAAAACCAACTCGCTGCACGGGGCCGGTGATGGGCAACCGGCTTTTGTGTAGCGATGGGTTCACTGTAGGGAAGGCGGTGCGAACGGGAAATACGCCGAGTGGCGTATGGTGAAGGGCACCATTGGACCGCACTTTTTATATGCCAAATATGCCGTTTGCGCACGTACGACGTGCGTAGGCAGCTATAAAAATAGTAGCAATGCAGCCCACTTTGAATGCGATCAACCAACCAAGGGACACGGTGAGCCATCTATTCAACAGCCGCAGCACCGCCTGCACGTCGGCCATTCAATCCAGCCAAGCCATTCAGCCGTGAGCCTTTACACCCAACTGCAAACCGTCCGTAGCGAAGAAGACGTAAAAGACGCCTACATCAAGGCCCTGGGCCTCAAGGGCTACACCAAGGGCCTGATCGACATTCAGACCGATGAAATTTGGTTCGAGGCCAAAGACACCGGCAAACACTCCAGCTACGCCATGTTCACGCAACTGCTGCATTACGTGCAGGTGGCGCTGAACAAGGGCGAAAAAGTGCCGCCCTTCCTGGCCGTAATCGACACCGAAAAAGCCGCGCTCATGAAAAGCGCCGACGTGCTGCCCTTTCTCGCCAAGAAAACCGTTAAGTGGGGCAAGTCTGCCAGCCAGTACACGCAAGAGGCGTTGGACGCCATATCCGCCCACATCGGAACGCACTTTGTATCGTTCAAAATTTCCACGCACGAAGACGAATTCATCAGCACCGTCAAAGTCGCTATTCAGTCCGGCGACATCATCCGCACGCAAATCACCCCGGACAATCTAAAACAGGTGTTCGACAAATGGGTGGCGATGGTCGGGCGCGAAATCAATGGCGTGGCGGAGGAAGATTACGCACTGGTTCCAGGTGCGTACCGCGCTTGCCAGGCGCAACGCCAGCGGCGACACCGCGCCGGTCAACTTCGGCCCGTTCGATCTGGCTTACCAAGCTTTGACCGAAAAGTTACAGCCCCAAGTTTTCAGCCTGGGCTTCCTGCGTTGACCCGCCACTGTTAGAATTTTCAGCATGAACGCACACTTGGACCACGTTATCGATGAAGCACTGGCTCTGATTCCGCAAGAGCGGTCTGCCGTGCTACTGGCGCTGCTTGACAGCCTGGAGGGCAATGACGAGTCTGCCGTTTCCAACGCCTGGGCTGCTGAGATTGCACAGCGCAAGGCTGATCTTCGCTCGGGCGTTGCCAACGCCGTACCCTGGGCGCAGGCTCGGGCACGACTCTCCACAATGTGAGTGCGTACCACGTAGAAATTGCGCCTGGTGCGGAGCGCGATATTCAAGAGGCATTTCTTTGGTACGTTGAGCGTAATCGACTTATGGCCGATGCCTTTCGCGCTGAAGTGTTCGATTCCATTGATCGGGTTGGTACAAGCCCACTTGGCAAAGCGGCTGATACGCTAGGCAATCGCAGCAGGGTGTTGCATCGATTTCCGTATTCGGTTGTTTACGAAGTGACTGAAAACACCGTGACCATTTTGGCAGTAGCCCACCACCGGCGTTTACCGGGCTATTGGCGCGCCAAGACCCAGCGCTAGCAGGCCATAGCCACGGGGCGCGGCGCCCATTGGGGGTAATGGTTTTTCAAATTGACCCGCCCCAATGCGGCTTGTATGACACCTTGGTGGCGAGTGACTGCAGGGCGCAAACGCACTACACTGAAATCAGCGCACTCAATTACTATCATTTCAATAGCTGCTCCCGCACACCCCATGCGCGCAAGATGCCATTTTCCTATCCAAACTGCGGCTGCGTCCAGTCCGGCAGGGAGTAGTCCGTGAAGCCGCTGGAAAAGTTCTTCACCGAAGACCCGAAGTGGCACGAGAAGATCGGCGCCATTCATGCCTTGCTGGAGCGCGTCAAGATCAGTGAGGAACAGTCAGGCGATGTGCTGCACCTGCGCAAACTCAACCGAATCCTTTCGGTGCACGCCTCCACCGCCATTGAAGGCAACCAGCTCACCTTGGGCCAGGTGACCGATGTCATCAACGGCAAACCGGTCTGGGGGCCACCCAAGGACATCAAAGAGGTGCAAAACGCCTGGCACGCCTACAACGAGATGCCCGGCTACACGCCGTGGTCGGTGGACGACTTGCTGCGGGCGCACGCACACCTGACCGATACCCTGATCGGCGAATCGGGCCAGTTCCGATCCGGCGGTGTGGCCGTGGTGGGCAGCGATGGCACGCTGCTGCACCGCGGCGCGCTGTCAAGCCAAGTCCCCCAACTTGTCGAGCAACTTCTGGATTGGGGCAAAACCAGCGAAGCGCATCCGCTCATCAAGAGTTCCGCCGTTCACTATCGACTGGAATACATCCACCCGTTTCGCGACGGCAACGGCAGAATCGGGCGGCTGTGGCAAACGCTGATTCTTGCGCAGTGGAACCCGCTGTTTGCCTGGATGCCGATGGAGACGCTGGTGCACCACAACCAGGCGCTGTACTACAAAGCCTTGCAGGATTCGCATGCAGGCGCGCAGGTTGACTGCCGCCCGTTTATCGACTTTATGCTCGATGCCATTGCCAATTCGCTCTACAAATACATTGATGTGGCGGCACAGACCGTGGTGGATGCCCCCGTAAATGTCGGTGTAAATGTCGGTGTAAATGTCGGTGTAACGGAACAAATTCTGGCGCTTTTGGCGCAAGAACCCCGTCTGTCAGCCAAGGAAGTGGCTAACTTGCTCAACAAAACCCCCCGTACCATCGAGCGCCACCTCAAAGCACTGCGTGAACAAGGCCGAATCCAACGCGTGGGCTCGGACAAGACGGGCCATTGGGAAGTCGTCGAACGATCATAGTGAAGAAATCCACCTGTATGGGTGCGCGTGTTGAGGCCGCACGTGACGCCACGCCGCAAACGCACTACACTGAACCCAGCGGTCTCAATCACTATCATTTCAATAGCTGCTCCCGCACATCCCATGAGCGCTAGACGCCAATTTCTTATCCAAACTGCAGCCACCCCGTTGCTGGCGGTGCTGGGCCATGCGCTGGCAGCGGGCAAGCACCCTTTGCCCAACGGCATTCGCAGCCTGCGCGGCACAGTCTGGGTGAACGATGCACCCGCCCACGTCAACCAGGTGGTACTCAGCGGCGACACGGTGCGCACGGGCGCACGCAGCGAGGTGGTCTACGTGATGGGCAACAACGCCTACCTGATGCGCGACGACACGGCGGTACGTTTTGCCAGCGAGGGCGCCGTGGGGGTGCTGCGCATCATCACCGGCAAGGTGCTGGCAGTATTTGGCCCCGGCGCCAAACGCATTGACACCGCGACCGCCACGGTGGGCATACGCGGCACGGCCTGCTACATCGAATCGGGCGAGAGCCAGATGTATTTTTGCCTGTGTTACGGCAGTGCCGACATTCGCCCGCTGGCCGACCCCACGCAGGCGCAGACCCTGAGTACCCGCTACCACGACAAGCCGCTCACCATTGGCGCCGATATGGCACAGCCGCTGCTGCAGGCGGCGCCCGTGCGCAACCACAGCGATGCAGAACTCACCCTGCTGGAGGCCACCGTGGGCCGGGTGCCGCCGTTTCAGGGCGTGCAAGGGCACATAGGTTATTGAGCCTCACCCCTCAAACTGCGGGTGCAACTGGCGAATACGCGTCATGGCCATGCCGGCCGCAGCGGTGCGGGTTTCGACCCCCAGTTTCACAAAAATGCGTTCCAGGTGCTTCTTCACGGTCATGGGGCTGCTACCCAAAATGTCGCCAATGTCTTTATTGGTCTTGCCCTTGACAACCCAGTACAGCACCTCGGCCTCCTTGGCCGTGAGCTTGAAGGACAAGCTCATGGCCTCGATGACGGCGGTGTCCGACACCTCGCGCATCACGATCAACCAGTCGCCGTTTTCGGCACTGGCCTCGCTGTCGCCGGTTTGCTGGTGCAAGCGAAACGTCAAGCGGGTAGCGCCCTGCTCAATCGTCAGTTTGGGCGGCTCGCCGTGCGCCTGGTGCACGACCTGTTGCACGGCTCCGCGCAACCAAGTCAGCACCGGCTCCGGCGTGATGGGGGCGTGGGTGCCACAGTAGCGCTCCAGCAGCTCGCGGGCCAAAGGTGTTTGCCACATCAACGCGCCGTCGCTGGCTCGCACGGTGATGGTGGCGTAGCCAAAGGCATCTAGCGCGTTGCGGGTTTGGCGTCGCTCACGGGCGCCCTTCAGGTGCACTTGCATCCGTGCCAAAACCTCTTTGGGCTTGATGGGCTTGGTCACGTAGTCCACCCCACCCGACTCCAGTGCAGCAACCAAGTACTCGGTCTCCGTCAGGCCGGTCATGAACACAATGGGGATGTGGGCCGTTTGCGCCAGCGCTTTGAGGCGGCGCGCCACCTCAAAACCGTCCATGCCGGGCATCATGGCGTCAAGCAGGATGATGTCGGGCACCGCCTGCTCCGCGCGCTGCAAGGCGGCTGCGCCCGAGGTGGCCACCAGCACGGTGTAGCCCGATTCGTCCAGCGCGTCGTGCAGCACGGCCAGGTTGTCGGGCACGTCGTCTACGATGAGCACCACATCGCTGTTGGCGCGGTCCAGCGTGCCGTGCCATGCGCTGGGTGTGGACGCAATGGGTGGTTGTGGCGTGTTAGCGGTCATGGTCGCCATCCAGTTCGGGTTGTGGGTTCTGTGGCAGTTGCGCAAGCAGTGCGTGCTGCAACTGCGTCAATAGGGTTTCAAATTGAAATTGGCGCGCCAGTTCGCCCATGGCCGATACAAAGTCGGTGCATTCGGGCTGGGCGGCGGCAATGGCGTCGAGCTTATTGCGGATACCGCGGTAAAAGCCCAGGCGCGTCAGTTCTTGCAGCGCCAGCAGGTCGGCGTGGCTGGGCATGGGGTGCAGGGTGGCATGGGCCATGGGGCGCACGCCCGGGTCATCCTGCGCGGGGGCTGACGCGGGCGTTGACGTGCCCACGGCATCGGGCGCATGGGCGGGTGTATTGGCGGGCGTCTCCAACCAGCACAGCCCCAGCTTGCGCTCCAGCCAGTCCAGCAAATCGGTGTGGCGCACGGGTTTGACCATAAAGTCGTCCGGATCGATACCCAGCAGGTTGTCCACACCCCGCTCAAAGGCATTGGCCGACACAATGGCCACCTGCGGCTGTCGCCCGACCCGTGTGCGAATACGGCGCAGGGTTTCCCAGCCGTCAATACCGGGCATGGCCAGGTCCAGCAACACCACGTCGGGTGTGTAGCCGGTGGCCAGCAGGTCCAGCGCATCGTGGCCGCTGGCCGCCACCCGCAGCACAAAGCCCAGCGGCTCCAGCAGGCTGACCAACAGGTCGCGGTCGGTCTCTTCGTTGTCCACAATCAGCACGCTGCGGCGCACACCGGCATAACCTAGGCGCGGGGTGCGCCGGGCCGCCGCCAGCCGATCCTGCGATTGCCCGGCGTGCGAATGCAGTTCCGGCAGGAACAGGCGCACCCGAAAGTTGGAGCCCTCGCCGGGCTGGCTGCTGGCGGTGAGTTCACCACCCATCAGGTCGGTCAGCATCTTGGCAATGGTCAGACCCAGGCCCGAGCCGGTGGCACCCACGGCCACGCTGGCGGCGCGGGCAAAGGGGTTGAAGATGTGGGCCAGCTCATCACTGTGCATGCCGGGCCCGGTGTCGTGCACCTCCACCTGCGCCATCTCGCGCGCATAACGCAGGCGAAAGGACACACTGCCTTGCTGGGTGAACTTGATGGCGTTGCCCAGCAGGTTGATGATGATCTGGCGCACCCGCTTGTCATCGGCGCGCACCCATTCGGGCAGGGTGCCCACTACCTCAAAACGGAAAGCCAGCCCCTTGGCCGCTGCCTGCAGCTCAAACAGGCTGGCAATTTCCATCATGCCGTTGGCAAACTGCATGGGTTTGACCGCCAGGGTGAACTTGCCGGATTCGATGCGCGCCATGTCCAGCGTGCCCTCAATGAGCGAGAGCAGGTGTTCACCCCCGCGCTGGATAACACGCACCGCCTGCTTGCGGTGTGCCGGTATGCTGGCGTCTTCGCCCATCAGCTGCGCGTAACCCAGGATGCTGTTGAGCGGCGTGCGCAGCTCGTGGCTAATGGCGGTGATGTAGCGGCTCTTGGCCTGGTTGGCCTGCTCGGCTTGGCGCTGCGCCAACTCGGCTGCGGCGGTAGCGGCTTGCAGGGCCTGGTCGGTTTGGCGGTGCGATTCAATCTCTTGCACCAGCAAATGGGTCTGGCGGTTGGATTCTTCTTGCGCGACCTGCCGGCTTTTGTGGGCCAGCACCAGCCACCAGGCCACGATGCCACCGAGCAGCAGCAGGGCCATATAGGCTTTGAAGAAGCCCGAGCGCAGGGCGTACTCCAGCACATACTGGCCATCACCGGCATCCGCCAGGCTTGAGAGCTCCTGCCGGTAGAACATGCCAAACACGGTGGCCAGCAGCGGCACGATGATGAGCATGAGCAAAATGAAGTGCGCCAGGCCGGTGTCCAGATACGGCCACACTTTTTTTGGCAACAACCAGCGCAGCGCGCGGGACCACTGCATCGTTAACGCGGCGTGGGGCTTGCACAGGTCACCACAGCGGGCGTCCAGCGTGCAGCACAGGGAGCAAATGGCACCGCGGTAGGCGGGGCAGTGGGCCATGTCGGGGGGCTCGTATTCGCGCTCGCAGATTACGCATTGTTGGGTGGCAAGGGACGCGTTCGGCGCTGGAGCCTGGGTGGCAAAGCGCTTTACTCCGTGTCCCCCGCCCGCTGCGCGGTCTCCTCCTTTACCTACGTAAAGCGCTTTGCCACCCAGGCTCCCGGTGCATTCGGTGCTTTTGCGGGCAATGTAATACCGGCCTTTGGTTGCACATGCCAGCACGGGCGCGGCCAGTAAAGCGGTCACCAAGGCCACCACCGCTGAAAACGCTTGGGCATCCGCACCAAAAAAGCCGAGGTACGACGCAATCGACAGCGCTGACGCCAGCGCCATGGCACCTACGCCTACGGGGTTGATGTCATACAAATGCGCGCGTTTGAACTCAATGCCCTTGGGGCTCAGGCCCAGCGGTTTGTTGATGACCAGATCGGCCACCACGGTCATGATCCAGGCAATGGCGATATTGGAGTACAGGCCCAGCACCTCGCCCAGCGCCTTGAACACATTCATCTCCATCAACATAAACGCAATCAGCGTGTTGAACAGCACCCACACCACACGCCCGGGGTGGCTGTGTGTGAGGCGTGAGAAGAAGTTGCTCCACGCCAGCGACCCGGCATAGGCATTGGTCACGTTGATCTTGAGCTGCGACACCACCACAAACAAAGCCGTAGCGGCCACCGCCCAGCCGTAGTGGGGAAAGACGTATTCATACGCTGCCAAATACATCTGGTTGGGGTCTACCGCGCGCTCTGTGGGCACACTGTGGGTAATGGCCAAATAGGCCAGAAAGGCCCCGCCCAGCATTTTGGCCACACCCAGCATCACCCAGCCCGGGCCACCCAGCAGCACACACAACCACCAGCGTCGCCGGTTGTGGGCCGTTTGCGCTGGCATAAAACGCAGGTAGTCGGCCTGCTCGCCCATTTGGGTGATGAGCGCAATGCCCATGGTTAATGCTGCACCAAACAAGTGCAAATCAAATACCCCCGCCACACCCCGTTCACCGCCATAGTGCGTTATGCCAGCAAACGCCTCCGGGTTGCGCACCAATACAAAGCAAAACGGCAGCACCAGCATGAGCAGCCACAGCGGCTGGGTCCAGACCTGCAGGCGGCTGATGACCGACACGCCGTGGGTGACCAGCGGCACCACCACCAGCGCACAAATCAAGTAACCCCAGACCGGCGGAATGTCCAGCGCCAGCTCCAGCGCATAGGCCATGATGGCCGCCTCCAGCGCGAAGAAGATGAAGGTGAAGGAGGCGTAGATCAGCGAGGTAATGGTGGAGCCAAGGTAGCCAAACCCCGCACCGCGCGTGAGCAGGTCCATGTCCAGCCCATACCGCGCGGCGTACACGCTAATGGGCAAACCGGCCAAAAAGATCACCAGCCCCGTGACCAGAATGGCCCAGAAAGCATTCACAAAGCCGTATTGCACCAGCAGCGTGGCGCCCACCGCCTCCAGCACCAAAAAGGATGCCGCACCAAAGGCGGTGTTGGCCACCCGCCATTCAGACCATTTGCGAAAGCGCTGCGGCGTGTAGCGCAGGGCGTAGTCTTCCATGGTCTCGCTGGCCACCCAGTTGTTGTAGTCGCGCCGGATCTTCACCACCCGCTGCGGCGGCGCGGTGGGTGGTGGGGGAAGATCAAGTGGGGTGCTCACCCCCGCAACGGTGCAGGTTCCATGCCACACCTGCCGCGGGGGCGGTGCTGCGCGTCACACTGCCATGCCCCATGCGCTCATCAAGCCCCCATGGCCAGCAAGGCCACACTCACGCCAAACCCGGCAAACCAGATCAACGAACGCAGGTTCCCCTGGTTGGCCAAATAGGCCGCCACGTAGGCTACGCGAATGCCCACAAAGGCCATCGCCAGCAGGTCGATGCGCCCCTGATCGGCCTGCGCCATTTGGGCCAACAGCACGCCCGCAATAAACAGTGGCAGCGCTTCAAAACCATTGGCCTGGGCTGCATTGGCCCGCTGCTGCCAGCCGGTGAGCTTGGCCTCCCACTCGCGGGGGTTGTTGTTGTCGTAACCGCCGGCCTTGCGGGGAATGCCAGCTGACTTTATTTTGGCCAGCGCAACGGAGGCGATAGGCAGCACGCAAGCGGCCAGAACACACCATTTGGCAATCGTCATGTGGATGTTTCCTGATTGAAAAAGTTGATAAGCGGCCATCATAGAAGACGCCGGTAAGTCGCCAGAGTCCGCAGGAAAACTGCACAACCCCACAATCGGGCTTCATCCATTCAGATCGCGCCGCGCACTGGGGTCACGCAGGCAGAGGTTCTGACATAAACGACATGAGCGCCTTTCATAGTGCAAACCGCTTGTTACTGCGGCACCGGCTGGCGCGCATCGCTGGCTTTTTACTATGCCTGGCTGATAGGCTGGAAGTATGTTGGTGCGTATGACCGTGGTTGGCTCGAATGGAGTTACGGGACTATCGTGTAGCAACGGCTAGCACCGGTAGCCCACAGGGTACAGCTGAAAAGAATGGCCAGTCGCACAGTAGCTGATGTAGCCACCGTTGCCCAGCACATTGTGCGGGTGCAATCGCAAATCGGCCACCATGCTGTCAAAGTCTGCATAACGGCTTGATTCACCGCTGACATCTTCATTGGACAACAGCACCTGTCCGGCAAACGGGCCTTCAATCGGCAGCATCCAGTAGCTGGCATCACCCGGTATTTTGCCAAAGGCAATGGCGCTGCGCACCCAGTCGGGCAGGCTGCTTGGGTTGTCTTGAAAATCCACGCTGGTGAGCCAATCCACCATCTCTGCATTGGCTTCTTGCCATTGCTGTGCCGGCAAGAACAGAAAACCGGCGCTCCATGTGTCACTGGGGTCGGTGCAAAACAAGGCAACCCCATTGGTGTACTGGTAAACCGCCAGTAGTTGCGCCGCCGCCGGATACTTGGCCAAGTGATCGCTCCATGCTGCGGGTAAGGTGTCATGCGTTGCAAGGTGGTGCACGCCCACCAGCACTTCATCTGTAGATGCGCCCGCGTGTTCTCTATCCCATTCGCTGGGCTGCGCGACCACTTGGGGTGATCTGTCGGTCAGAAAAGCGCGCAGCATGTCGGATGCCGCCCCTCGTGCCAATGCAAGCCGTATCGCCAGCGCCTCTGCGCGTTTTTTTTGCTCCGCCGGGCCCCAGGCGAAGTCGATCACACTTGCGTGCTCTGCTGCACGGTCCAGCAAGCAATCCTCCAGGGCATTCCAGCCCAGCGACAGCTCCATCTCCACTTCAGCGCCCGGGCTGGAAAACGCCGCACTGGCAAAGCCTTGCAGTGCGGCCACCACACCGGGCTTGTTGGCATGCGCGTCGGCCTGGGCTTGCAGGCCGCGCTTGAAAGCACCATGGGGCCTGGCTTGCCCCTCCATCAGCGACTGCATGAGCGAATGCAACGTGCTGAGCTGATGAGCGCTGCACAGTGCCAATAGCGTCTGCGCCGTCTCAGGGTACTTTTTGAAGGCGGATTCAAAGCTCGCGTTGCTGGCACGCTCGTCCAGTTTGAAATAGTCCAACAGCAGTTGGTGGATTGGCGCGCCAGTGCCTGATGCGGCTGCGGTGCGTGCAAGGCCTGCGCGCAGCTGTTGCATTACCTCAGCACTTGAAACAGATTCGCGTGTGCAAAGGAGTTCTTCCAGATGGGTCATAGCGATTGCGTCCAGTTGGTGGCTTGGCGGTAGCGTGTCTTTAGGGTGGCGCTGGGGCTCAATCGGTTGGTTCAAGCCTGTTGTATTGCCGCGCGTCGGCTTACATCACGATGCTGAAGTGGAACCGGTCTTTCTCGTGATCTGCCACGGTCACTTTGGCTAGGCAGTCTTCGAGTTCTTCCAAGAGCTCCGGGCGTATCTTTTCTTTAATGCCTTTTATTTCGCCCGCACGCAGGCACTCCACGATTTTTTCAAGACTGGGCAACGCGTCAGCCGGGGCAAACCACTTCTGGTTCTCGGCAATCCAAGACTCCTCAAGCTCGTCTTCGGACATATTGAACTGCAGGTCGGTGGTGTCGAAGAAATCGGATAGCTTGCGCACGCCAATGTGATTGGCAAGTTTGTCTAGCTGATCCGATGTTTTGCAAAATAGCGAGTGATCGAAATCGTCGCCAGAATCGTCCGTTGCAGCGCGGGACTGCCTGCATACCCAAATGGTGTCGCTCATTATTGCTCCTTGGTCGAAAAATTTGTTGCCTGCTGTGTTGAAGCCATTTGCGCAATTATGTTCAAGGCCCGCAAGCACCCAACTCACGCAGTATCCGTATGCGGGATTGTTGCTGCCGCTCACGCCATTGGGCTTGCACGTAGCGCTGCGGGGCATCGCACAGTGCGGGGGGTGTTTCCCCATGTCTTGGCCCTATGCCATGATGCCACGCAGGTACGCAAGCCCATGTTTCAGTACAAAATGATCGCTTCAAGTCAGAAAATGTCGCGCATGGCCCATTTTTCCCAAACATACCGCTACGCCGAAGCTTCTGTGCTGGATGTCGGCTGGCAATCCGGCAACGGCCTGCAACTCAGGTTGGCCACCTCGTCGCCCGCGACGCTGAGTCACCCGCACTTTTTTGAAGGCCGCCTGCACCAGCCGCAATTGGTGGCCCAGTTACTCAGCGCCGTGCATTTGCTGGTGGGCTCGCGTTTTTTTACCCCTGCCAATTCCGTGCGGCAGGCCATTGCACTGGCAGACCCAGTGGTAACCGCCGGTGCAGGCATGCTGCGGTTTGAGGGCTTTTCGGCCTGTTGCAGCACCTATATTCGGATAGACATGGAGCCCCAGGCCTATGCGGGTGAGGTGGTGAGCAAGGGCACCACCAATATTGACTTCAACGCCCCCATGCGCGCCGCACTGGCCCGCGTGCGCGATGCGGATGGGCTGGCCCTGTCGGTCGGTCGATCGGAGTTTGCGCTGCGCTCGGGCGGTGCCGAGGTGGTGGAGAAAAAGGTGGAGCTGCCCCTGCGCTGGCTGCGCAGCATGGTGGCCGTGCAGGCCTACCAGGCGGCCATGCACAAAGTGCTGGAGGTGGGCGCGGTGCCCGCCTTGCGCTTCTTGCGCAGCCTGCCCAAGGCATCCACCAGCAAGACGCCCTTGTGGGTGGTGGCAGGGCCACAGGGTTTGCGCACCACGGCACAAAGCGATACCGGTGGTGTGCGCTTTACCGATAGCAGCCGCCTGCGCGTGCTGCAGGGCCTGCTGCCCCATGCCCAGTCGCTTACCCTGTATGCCGACGCGCAAGGCCAGGCCAGCGCGTGGTGCGTAGATTTTGGCGCCTTGCGCCTGACCTTGGTGCTCAGCGCCGAGGTGTGGCGCGGCTTTTCGGGTGAAGGCCAGGCGCTGCACGCCCTGGTGCTGGCGGGTGATACCCATCCTGCGTCTGCCGTGCGCGCACAACTGCATTGGCAAGACGTGTTGCAAGCAGACGTTTTGGCGCAGCAAATCGGCTGGCCTCAGCCCGCAGTCCAGCAGGCGCTGCAGGTGTTGGGGGCCAGCGGTTTAGTGGGGTACGACCTGGTGCACCACGCCTACTTTCACCGCGAATTGCCGTTCGACCTGAGCCTGCTAGAAGACCTGAACCCGCGCCTGGCCGATGCCCGGGCCTTGCTGCAAACGGGTGCGGTGCAATTGGTCACCGCATCCCCGCTGGAGGCCACCGTGCAAAGCGCTGATGTGAGTTACCGCGTGCGTGAACACGGCGGCCTGCTGCGTTGCACCTGCCCCTGGTTTGCCAAGCACCAAGGCGAGCGCGGGCCGTGCAAACATGTGCTGGCAGCGCAGGCCTTTGTGGCGACTTCGCTGCCATGACGCAACCCGAAGCAAACCCTTTTTATGGCACGCCCCTGGGGCGCTGCATTCTGGCTGGCGACATCAATGGGGTGATGGATGCGGTGGACGCTATGCCAGCGGCAGAACGCACCGTGGCGCTGGCTGGAGTGCGCGCGCTAATGATGGATCGTTGGAAACTGATCCGCACTCCGCTGAGGGTAGTCCCCCGGCCCTGCGCACGCCAATCGCTTGTTTCGCGCGGTGGCGTTGGCTAACTTTATGTGCACGCTTGACGCGCCCGTCGCCGACTATTGGATGCACATCGGTGTGCAGGACATTGCCGCATTCAAGCAGCGCTACGCGCCTGCGCTGTCCAAACAGGCACTCGATAAGCAATTGCGCGGCGAACACGGCTGGCACTACCGCCGCCGCATTCACCGGGCCGTGGTGGCAGGCTTGCTTCCGCGCCCTGACACTGCGGAATATCTGGAGAGTCTGTTCTTTGGCGACCTGCGCCAGGAGTCCAACGTCATCCTCAAGCATGTTGATGCCGACCCCGCGCTGGCACCCCTTTTGCTGCGCCTGTTTGAGCGTGAGGGGGGATCCGACACCAGCTTTGCCGCAGTCGAAAAGTACTGTCACGACCCGGCCCTGCACTGGAGCACGGCCTTTCTTAACTTGTGCCAGCGCGGTGTCTACACCCGCACACAGTTACTGGACAAAACCTTGGCCGCTCTCAGTTGCGACTGGCCCCAATTCAAGTCTGGCTGGTTCTCGCGCTTTCATGCGCTACTGGCCCCCACGCCAGACGAAATGGCTGTTTTTGCGCCCCGCTACCTGGCGCTGTGCCACAGCCGCATTGCGCCCACCGTGACGCTGGCGTTGGATGCAGTGGCCGCCCTGTACCGCGCTGGTGCAGTGGCCGAGCTCCCCGTGTGTGAAGCCTTGCAGGCGGTGGTGAACTCTGCGGTGAAAGGGCGCGTGTTGTCGGCACTGGAGCTACTGGGTCAAATCGTTCAAAAGAAGCCAGACCATGCGCACCTTGCCAGCGGCATTGCGGTGCACGCCTTGGCACACACCGCACCCGATGTGCAAAAGAAAACCCTTGCTTGCCTGAAGGCATGGGGTCTGGACACCCACGCCCAAGCAGCTGCCCACACCTACCTTCCTACGGTGGCGGCCGTTAACCAAGCCGCGTTGCGCGCGCTATTAGGGCTGCCAGTGGCCCTGGCACCTGTGGCTCGCCCGGCCACGTTGATGTTTGACGGGTCACTTGGCAGGTCGCTTGGCGCATCACCTGCCAGTGCTGAGCCGTTGCCTGCACCATCCCGTGGCGCGCTGTCGCCATTGGACGCGCACCGCGCCATGATTCCGCTGGTGCAACTGTCTGACCTGATTGAGCACATTGCCTATGTTTTCGAGACCCCGGCCGATGTAGACGCCTGGGAACGTGCAGCCGAAGCCTTGGTACGACTGGCCCCCCTACCGCCTGCAGAGCATGCCGCTTTTGGTGCGCTGAAAAAGCGGGCAAAACGCTTCACTTGGGATGAAAAGCCGTTGGGCTTTGCCATGGCGCAACTCATGGCATGCGCACTGGGTGACACGCTGAGTGACGCGCTGGGTGGTGCACTGGGTGGTGCACTGGGTGGTGCACTGGGTGGTGCGGTGGCCAGCACCAAACAGTTCATTGCCTGGCGTACGCAAGGACTCATGGCGCAGGCCCGCTTGGGGCTGGGTTTGTCGCCTTGGTCAGCTCCCACGCACCGGGGTGGATGGATCGATCCGCAGCAATTGCAGGTTCGCCGCGCGGCTTGGCTGCGCGCAGGGCTTGAACCGACGGCGCAGGAGCAAGAATTTGCGCAGATGCGGGTAGTGCCCGAGCGTGCAGTGGCTGATGACCTTACCGGGCCGCGCAGCGAGGTGCCCAGCGGTTCGCAAGCACGGGCGTTAAGCTGGTCTGTATCCAGCAGCGGCGGCGAATATGCCTTTTACAGCCTGCATATTGGCGTGGTACCGCCGGTGCAATATGGCGTGCAGACCGGGTTGAGCGCAATGCTTGCGGCCAAACACCTCACCCATGGGCAATGGCAAACCGAGCGTGATGCTGCGTGCATCCGGTTCGCAGCCAGCTTGCAGCCCACCGACTTGGAGCCGTTTTTTGCAGAAGGTGCCCACGCGCTGGGCAACAACCTGGACTGGGGGGAAGCCAACTGGCAAAACCGTGCCTATCTGGACGTGCTCATCGAGCCCACCACCCCAATGACACCGATGGCGCTATTGCTGCTGGCAGTCGCATTGGCAGGCAAAGAGCCCGGCCAAACCGCGCTGGCGGTGGATGCCTTGGCGCACAGTGTTCAAGACGGCCGCTTATGCATAGAGGCAATGGGCACAACACTGGCTGCAGTGTGGGCCACACCCCTGGTCAAAGGCCCGCGCCTGGCCAAAAGTTTGGCCGCAGCGGCCCAAGCCCACGCCGCCATGCCGTGCGCGGTGTACCTGCTGCTGTGTGCCATGGTGGTCGCAAACCCTACAGAACCCCGCAAAGACATGGCCCCGCTGCTGGAGCTGATGCTGGAGTTGCAGCTGACCCAGGGCCTGCACCTACCACCAGACACACGCAAGGTGTTGGCCACCATGCGCTTGACCGGCAAAGGCAAAGCAGCCCTGCTGGCTTTGCTGGCGTAGCGCGCCGGGCGCGGATATTGCTTAATATTGCCCCATTCCTCTTCAAGCTGATCGAGCACTAAATAAAGCATTGAGTGAAACACCATGGAACTAACCCCCCGAGAGAAAGACAAGTTGCTGTTGTTCACCGCCGCCCTCTTAGCCGAGCGGCGCAAGGCGCGGGGCCTCAAGCTCAACTACCCCGAGGCCATGGCCCTGATCAGCGCCGCGGTGATGGAAGGCGCGCGCGACGGCAAAACCGTAGCCCAGCTCATGAGCGAAGGCCGCACCGTACTCACCCGCGCCGACGTGATGGACGGCATTGCCGAGATGATTCCCGACATCCAGGTGGAGGCCACCTTCCCCGACGGCACCAAGCTGGTCACCGTGCACCAGCCTATTGTTTAAATCACTAGCCCATCCCCAACAGGAGAACATCCATGTTTACGTCGCCAAAAAATGCTCTACTTTTTATAGCTGCTTGCGTACTGTCTACGGGTGCCATGGCCCATACCGGACATGACACCACCAGCCTTTTGGAGGGTTTGATGCACCCCTTCGGTCCCGACCATCTACTGGCCATGCTGGCCGTGGGTCTGTGGTCGGTGCGTGCGCTGCCGCGGCGCATGGTCTGGCAAGGGCCTGCCACATTTTTGCTGGCGCTGGTTCTGAGCGCCGTGTTGGGAGCCAATGGCCTGACTGTGCCGTTCCTGGAGCATGCCATTGCTCTGTCCGTGTCGCTGTTTGGTTTGATGCTCATCGTGGCCGCTAAACCCATGCCCCAGTCAATGGGTTTGGGGGTGATCGCCATCGCAGCCTCGCTGCACGGCTTGGCCCACGGCGCTGAAACACCGGACACCGGGTTTGTGGGGTATGCAAGCGGGTTTCTGCTGACCACTGCTGCGCTGCACTTGGGAGGCGTGGGGGTCGGACTGGGTATTCGCCGGTGGCTGGATGCACGCAGTGCGCCGGTATTGGCCACCCTGGGCAGCAGCCTTGGCTTTGCCGGCATCTACCTGTTTAGCCAGATCTGAAAGCACGGCCATGATTCCCGGCGAAATCTTCACGGATGAAGGCGAGCACGCACTCAACACCGGGCGCCGCACACTCAGCGTGGTGGTGCACAACACCTCGGACCGGCCCATTCAAGTGGGTTCGCACTACCACTTTGCGGAAACCAATGCGGCGCTGGGCTTTGATCGGGTGGCTGCACAGGGCATGCGCCTGAACATCGCATCCGGCTCGGCCGTACGTTTTGAGCCAGGGCAGCAACGCACCGTGGAACTGGTGGACTTTGCCGGTGCGCGCACCGTCTACGGCTTTCGCGGCCTGGTGAATGGGCCGTTGCCACCCGTGCCAGACGCACCCATGGGCACCGGCACCAAGGATATTCTTTGAGCCAAATATGGCATTTCCGCACGTCGGACGTGCGCAAGCAGCTACCAAAACAATAGCAAACACGACAGCAGGAGTACCGTAATGGCCACCATCACACGCCGCGCCTATGCAGAAATCTTTGGCCCCACCGTGGGTGATCGGGTGCGCCTGGCCGACACGGGCCTGTTGATTGAAGTCGAGAAAGACTTCACCCTGGCGGCAGGCATGGGCCTGACCGACGCCGCCGGCAACCCCGTCGGCTATGGCGAAGAGGTGAAGTTTGGCGGTGGCAAAACCATCCGCGACGGCATGGCGCAGTCGCAAAGAACGCGTGACGGCAGCGGCACCGGCCCCCAGGGCGGCGGCGCGGTGGACTGCGTGATGACCAACGCCCTCATCCTGGACCACTGGGGCATCGTCAAGGCCGACATCGGTTTGAAGGGCGGTCGCATTGTCGCCATTGGCAAGGCTGGCAACCCCGACGTGCAGCCGGGTGTGGACATCATCATCGGCCCCGGCACCGAGATCATCAGCTGCGAGGGCAACATCGTCACCGCCGGCGGCATTGACTGCCACATCCATTTCATCTGCCCGCAGCAGATCGAAGAAGCCCTGGCCAGCGGTGTCACCACCATGATGGGCGGCGGCACGGGCCCGGCCACCGGCACCTTTGCCACCACCTGTACGCCGGGGCCGTGGAACATTGAGCGCATGCTGCAAGCGGCGGATGCCTTCCCGATGAACCTGGGCTTTTTTGGCAAAGGCAACGCCAGCCTGCCGGGCGCATTACACGAGCAGATTGACGCGGGTGTGATTGGTTTGAAGCTGCACGAAGACTGGGGCACCACCCCGGCGGCCATCAGCAACTGCCTGGACGTGGCGGATGAGACCGACATTCAGGTGGCTATTCACTCCGACACTTTGAACGAATCCGGCTTTGTAGAAAACACCATTGCCGCCACCAAAGGACGGGGCCTGTGCGCCTTCCACACCGAAGGCGCGGGCGGCGGCCACGCGCCCGACATTCTCAAAGTGGTAGGCCAGGCCAACTTTTTGCCCAGCTCCACCAACCCCACCATGCCCTACACGCAGAACACGCTGGATGAACATGTGGACATGCTGATGGTGTGCCACCACCTGGACGCGGGCATCGCCGAAGACCTGGCATTTGCCGAAAGCCGCATCCGCAAAGAAACCATTGCCGCCGAAGACGTGCTGCACGACCTGGGCGCCATCAGCATGATGAGCAGCGACAGCCAGGCCATGGGCCGCGTCGGCGAGGTCATCATCCGCACCTGGCAGACCGCGCACAAAATGAAAGCACAGCGCGGCTGGCTGGCGCCCGCCTTGGCCCCCACCGCAAGCGCACCCAACCCCAATCCCTTCGTTTTGGCGGAGTCGCGCAGCGCCTTCGACCCGCAGCAGGCCCAGGTGAGCGCGATTCGCGCAACGACAACTTCCGCGCCAAACGCTACATCGCCAAGTACACCATCAACCCGGCCATCGCCCACGGCATCAGCCACGAGGTGGGCAGTGTGGAGGTGGGCAAGTGGGCCGATCTGGTGGTGTGGAAACCGGCCTTTTTTGGCGTGAAACCCGCGCTCATTTTGAAAGGCGGCTTCATCGCCATGGCCGCCATGGGCGACCCCAATGCCAGCATTCCCACGCCGCAGCCGGTGCACTACCGGCCCATGTTTGGTGCCTTTGGCGGCGCACTGGCCAAAGGCTCACTCACGTTTGTCTCCCAAGCGGGCATGAATGCAGGCATCAAGGAGCGTTTCGGCCTGGCAAAATCTTTGAGCGCCGTGAAGAACATCCGCGCGGTGCGCAAGCAGCACATGGTGCACAACAGCTATTTGCCCACCATGGAGATTGACGCGCAAACCTACAGCGTGCGTGCCGATGGTGTGCTGCTGACCTGCGAGCCCGCGCTCAGTTTGCCGATGGCGCAGCGGTACTTTTTGTTTTGAGGGGGATAGGAGCTGATGCGGCTTTATTTTGCTAGCGCTTGCAAAACGTCGTACCGCGCTTTCATAAACTCACGTCCGATTCTCAATTGCGCTTCAAATACAGGGTCGAATTTTGTCAATATGACCACATCACTACCCCCCATTGCCCAAACCCCGCCTGCGCCCTATTACGCAGTGATATTCACCAGTCTGCGCACCGAAGGCGACGCAGGTTATGGCGCAATGGCTGAACGCATGGTCGCCTTAGCGCAGCAGCAACCGGGCTTTTTAGGCATGGAGTCGGCGCGCGATGGCGTAGGCATCACGGTGTCTTACTGGCGTGATCTGGCATCTATTCGGGCCTGGAAGGCCCACCCCGAACATCTGGAGGCGCAGCGTTTGGGACATGAGCGCTGGTATGCCAAAGCAAGTACACGCATAGCGCTGGTAGAGCGCGACTATTCCTTTTAACGAAATTCCTATGCTCCAAGTCTCCAAATGCATCCCCCAAGGCCAGGGCCTGGCCCCTGTCTTGCTCCAACGCGCCAGCACAGTCGAACTGGACTGGGACGTGCGCCAGAAAAGCCGCTTTGACGCCACCGACTCCTCAGACCGGCACCTGGGGGTGTTTCTGCCCCGCGGCACGGTGGTGCGCGGTGGTGATGTGCTGGTGGCCGAAGACGGCTCACTCATCAAGGTGCTGGCGGCACCCCAAGCGGTGCTCAAAATCACCCACTGCAGCACCCACGGAACGCCGTTCGATTTGATCCGCGCGGCCTACCATTTGGGCAACCGGCATGTGCCGATTGAACTCAAGCCCGACCACCTGAAGATCGAGCCCGACCATGTGCTGGCTGACATGCTGCGCGCCATGCACCTGGCCGTGCACGCAGTAGAGGAAGCATTTGAGCCAGAGAACGGCGCCTATGCCACGGGCGGCTACGGGCATGGCGGCCACAGCCACGCCCCTGCAGCACCCCACGTGCACGGCCCTGGCTGCGGCCACCACCATTAATTCGCCACCACGGTCCGGACCATGTGACGCCAGCCTGATGCAGCTGATGTGGCTGGCCTCGCCAGCCATGCCAATAGGCGGTTTTTCGTACTCCGAATGCCTTGAAACCGCGGTGGATACTGCGCGAGCAGCTACTGAAAACGAAGCATCCGCCTGGCTGGTAGACCACCTGCACCTGAGCCTGGCGCGCTCTGATTTGCCCGCAGTGGCCCAAGGCATAACCGCCTGGCGTGCGGACGATATGCCACGCATTTCCCAGCTCAACGCCTGGGTGCTGCAAACACGCGAGAGCAGCGAGTTGCGCGCCCAAAGCGTGCAAATGGGCAAGAGTCTGCTGGACTGGCTGAAGAACCACACCACCGCCACGCCAGCGCACATTGCGGTACTGGCAGGCGCGGCGCAAGAACCCACCTACCCACTGGCCTACGCGCTGGCCGCCAGCAGCACCGGCGCACCACTGCGCGAATGCCTGCTGGCCTACGCCTTTGGCTGGGCCGAGAACATGGTGCAAGCCGCCATCAAGTCGGTACCGCTGGGCCAAAGTGCGGGGCAGCGCATGCTGTCTGCTCTGACTGCCGAGATTCCCGCCGCCGTCGACCACGCACTGGCGTTGGACGACGACACGCGCCAAGCCTTCACCCCCATGCTGGCCATACTGAGTGCCCAGCACGAGGTGCAATATTCAAGGCTTTTTAGGTCCTAGCCCTTATGGAACGTGCGCAAGCAGCTCCTATATTAATAGCAAACACCATTTCTATCACCGGCTCGCGCCCCACCTCTTACGCCAACCCTGCACCCCACCCCATGCCACACACCAAACTTCACCACATTCCCCACCGCACCAAAAAATTGCCCCCTTTGCGTGTAGGCATAGGCGGGCCGGTCGGCTCCGGCAAAACCACCCTGCTGGAAATGCTGTGCAAAGCCATGCGCGACCAGTACGACCTGGTGGCCATTACCAACGACATCTACACCAAAGAAGACCAGCGCCTGCTGACTGTGAGCGGCGCTTTACCGGCCGAGCGCATCATGGGGGTGGAAACTGGCGGCTGCCCGCACACCGCCATCCGCGAAGACTGCTCCATCAATTTAGAGGCTATCGACCGCATGCTGGTGGACTTTCCCGATGCCGACATCGTGTTTGTGGAAAGCGGTGGCGACAACCTGGCCGCCACCTTCAGCCCCGAACTCTCTGACTTGACGATTTATGTGATTGACGTGGCTGCTGGAGAAAAATTACCCCGCAAGGGCGGCCCCGGCATCACCAAAAGCGATTTGTTCGTCATCAACAAGACCGATCTGGCCCCGCACGTGGGTGCCGATCTGGACATCATGCGCGCCGACACCATCCGCATGCGCGGCCCCGCAGATGGCAAAAAGCCCTTTGCCATGACCAACCTGAAAACCCAAGACGGGCTACAAGAGGTAATTGCATTTATTGAGACCCGGGGCATGCTGCGCCCATAGCGCAAGCTACCAAGAACCCCGCCGGGCGGGGGGCAAACCTTCGACACCGTGGCATTGCGCCAAGCGCGCCGCACTGCAAGGGCCGTGCGGCCCCTGCGCCCGTATTCACGTCGGTTCTTTAGTGCTTCTTATGGTCCATGGAGTGCATGCCACCCGCTGGTGCTGCAGCTGCGCCCGGCGCGGCGGTAGCCACGGGCGCTTTGACTTCAACCTTGCTCTCCACGCCCTTGGCGTCTTTGAACACCAGCGTCATCGGCACGGTGCTGTCTTTGGGCAAAGCGGCCTTCAGGTCCATCAGCATCACGTGGTAGCCGCCCGGCTTGAGTTCCACCGTTTTACCGGCGGGCAAATCCAGCCCGCCCTGCACGGCGCGCATTTTCATCACATCGCCGTCCATCTTCATCTCGTGCACTTCCACCACACCGGCGGCGGGCGATGAGGCACCCACCAGCTTGGCGCCGTCTTTGGCGGTGAGTTTCATGAAAGCGCCGGTGGCCATTTGGCCCGGCACCGTGGTGCGGACCCAGGCGTCTTTCACATCCACGGTCTGGGCGGATGCGGTGCCACATGCCAATGCGGCAATCAGAGCGAGTGTTTTCAGTTTCATGGGGATTCCTTCAAAAAGTTAACGGCACATTATTTCAACGACAAAAAGAGGCTTTGCGCCCGCCAACCGTGCGCATGCAGCTATGAATTTTGCAGTACCCATCGGCTGCACGGCGGCTTGCAGGGTTTCTATTTATGCAGGCCTGCAGGGCGCGGGCTGTGCTGCGTGTGCTGCGCGGCCATGGGCAGTGTGCTGCGCCGCACGCGGGTGCGCCGCATTCTGGGCTGCAGCTGGTCGGCCTGGCGCAAGCTGCTCAAGACCCGGCACACCGATTCCGGCGTCAGGCTGGCCAAAAAGGCCATGTCTTTCAGGCTGGGCAGCGTGCAGGCAATGCGCCCGCCCAGGTCGCCGTGCTCGCTGTGGGCCAGCAGGTGCAGCAGCCGCTTGATGCGCACCGCCGCCTCGCCATTGCGCAGGCCCAGCAGCTCGCGGCAGCGGCGGTGCCCCTGGATGAATGCCTCGGTCAGCACCCGGATGCGCTGCTCTTCGTCCAGCACCATCACCGGCACCAGCCGCGCCGGGGTGATGGCCCGCACGGCGAGGCTGCCCTGCATGCCCACCAGGTTTTCAACCCCCAGGTAGTCACCGGGCAGCGCCAGGTGGGCAAATTCAAAACTCCCGTCTGCGGCCGTGCTGTCAATGCGCAATGCGCCCGATTCCAGTTGCCACAGCCCGTGGATATCCGCCTGCGGCAATTCCTCGTTTTGCGCCAGTTGCCGACTGGTCCTGTCCGTTACAAAGTTGTCCATGCCCTCTCACGGCTCTCACTGCCAGCGGGTCATCCCGGCCAGCAATGGAAGCCGTGCCTTATTCTGAAAATTGGAATCAAATAGGCCTTTTCCGCACGACTGGCGTGCGCAGACCGCTATAAAAACAATAGCTCAGGAAGCGACAGGGGGTGCGCGGGCCTGCCAGGGGCCGCGCAGCAGCGAGGCCATGCGCGCCGCCTCGGTGGGCAGCAGCGCAAACGCCAAACCGAACACCTGCGCGGGGTCGGCGGCAAACGCGGGGGGTGGTGCGCCCAGGTTGGCGCACAGGGGGCAATCCAGGGTCAAGCTAACCGCTTCGGTGGTGCCGTCATCACCCTGTGGGATGAACTTCATCACACCCGTGCCCGCACAAATCAGCGCCATGGCTTGCGGTTTGACCAGCGGCGAGGCAATCGCCACACCGATGGACAGCGCAAACCACACCAGCACGAGGCGGGCGAGGAAATGGACGTTGCGCAGGGTTTGCATGGCCTGCATTGTCGGCCCGGCCCGATGGCCCGATATTGATCTAGTTCAAGATTCGGCGATCCACAGCATCCGCCCGCCCGCCCGCCACTGCCACTGCCATCCACGATCTATCCCTCTGGCAGTCGGCGTGCCCGGTGATTTGGGAGCCCGCCCAACCCGGTGCCCGGCCAAACGGCGAAAATACCCGGTTATTTGCGCCGCCCCTTTGGTCGGCCCCCCTGGAGTACCCCCGATGAGCGTCGCCTGGATCGAAGAAACCGAAGCCCCCACCGCCCTGAACACCGCCAAGATTGAGCGCGAAACCCACAAGCTGGAAAAACGCCTGTGCCGCCAGGTGGGGCAAGCCATCATGGACTACAACATGATTGAAGAGGGCGACCGTGTCATGGTGTGTATGTCCGGCGGCAAAGACAGCTACGGCATGCTCGACATTCTGCTCAAGATGCAGCAGCGCGCACCCATCAGCTTCTCCATCGTAGCCGTGAACCTGGACCAGAAGCAACCCGGCTTCCCCGAACACATCCTGCCCGAATACCTGAAGAGCATGGGCGTGGAGTTCCATATTGAAAACCAGGACACCTACTCCATCGTCAAGCGCAACATCCCCGAAGGCAAAACCATGTGCAGCCTGTGCAGCCGCCTGCGCCGGGGTATTTTGTACAAGGTCGCGCGGGAGTTGAAGTGCAACAAACTGGCCCTGGGCCACCACCGCGACGACATGTTGCAAACCTTCTTTTTGAACATGTTCTTTGGCGGCAAGTTGAAGGGCATGCCGCCCAAGCTGACCAGCGACAACGGCGAGTTCATCGTCATCCGCCCGCTGGCCTATGTGGCCGAGAAAGACCTGATCCGCTGGGCCGCGCACCGCCAGTTTCCCATCATCCCCTGCAGCCTGTGCGGCAGCCAGGAAAACCTGCAGCGTGTGCAGGCCAGCAAAATGCTCAAAGAGTGGGAAAAGCAGTACCCCGGCCGCGCCGAGACCATGTTCACGGCCCTGCAAAACGTGGTGCCCAGCCACCTGATGGATGCCAAATTGCACGACTTCAAAAACCTCAAAACCACGGGTGTGCCGGACGACAACGGGGACAAGGCTTTTGATGAGGAAGAGTTTCCACCAGCCCAGAGCGTGGATTTGCCGGGCGTGCAAGTCATCCAGATCGGCTAAAGCAGCCCGCTGCCCGCGCCCCCTTGCAACGCTGCCCTCTCCACCTGCCTTTACACCCTCCGCACTCTTCCCGCACCATGATGAAAAGTACCCGCATCATCGCCATTCGCCATGGCGAGACCGACTGGAATGTGGAAACCCGCTTGCAGGGGCAGCTTGATGTTTCACTGAATGACAAAGGGCAGTGGCAGGCCCGGCGCACCGCCCGGGCATTGGCCGACGAGGTGATTGACGCCATCTACACCAGCGATTTGTCCCGCGCACGCGCTACCGCCCAGGCCATTGCCGACCACTCCAATGGCGCCGCCCGGCCCGGCGTGCACCTGCAAGCGGGCCTGCGGGAGCGCGGCTTTGGCCGCTTTGAGGGCCTGACCTATGCCCAAATTGCCGCAGACTGGCCCGAAGACAACCGCCGCTGGCGCCAGCGCGACCCCACCTATGCGCCCGAGGGCGGCGAAACCCTGCTGCAACTGCGCGAACGCGTGGCAGAGACTGTGCACCTGCTTGCCAGCCAACACGCCGGAGAACAAATTGTGCTGGTGGCCCATGGCGGCGTCATGGATGCGCTGTACCGCCTGGCCACCCAGCAGGCCATCGAAGCGCCGCGCACCTGGGAGCTGGGCAACGCGGCCATCAACCGCCTGTTGTGGACACCCGATTCACTCACCCTGGTGGGCTGGAGCGACACCCGCCATTTAGAGGATGCCACGCTGGACGAGTTGAGCGCGTAGCGACGCAGCAGCGAGCTGACTCAAAAATTCTGGTTTTGCGGGCTGGCCTTTTCGCGGCGCTTGCGTGACCTCTGCGCGCAGTCAAAGGGTTGCGCAAACGGATTGGAGGGTCTGCCGCAACCAGGTGGTGCCCGCATCGCGATGCGCCCGCTCGTGCCAAACCAGGCGCAGTGCAAAAGGCGGGTAGTTGAAAGGCAGTGGCAAAAACTCCAGCCCCAGCAGGTCGGCATAACGCTGTGCGACGCGGGTTGGCAGCGTTAACAGGTAGTCGGACTGCATCACAATCACCGGTGCTGCCAGCATGTGCGGAACCTGCAGCGCGATATTGAGCGTAAGACCGCTTTCTGCCATGCGGCGCTGAACCAGGTCGGGCAGGGTGTTGCCTTTCAAGGCCACCACCAGATGGGGCGCTGTGCAAAACTGCATCAGCGACAGCGTGCCCTGAATGCTGGGATGCCCTTTGCGCACCAAGCATGCCAGCGTGTCCTCCAGCACCACCTCTGTACGCAGGCCAGGCGGAATCGCATCAAAGTGCCCCCAGGCAATATCGACCGCGCCATGGGTCAGCGCGTCGACGGGCACCACGCCTTCGGTCGATTCGACGACGATCCGCACCTGGGGTGCCGTCTGCTGCAGGCGCTGCATCAGGGGGGGCAATACAACCAGTTCAAACGCGTCGTTGGCGGCAATGCGGAAGGTGTTTTGGGCACTGGCCGGGTCAAAAACGGCGGGCTTTTGCAGCGTGCGGTCAATGTCTTCGAGTATCTGGCGCAGGGGGTCGATCAATTCTTCCGCGCGTGTGGTGAGTGTGTAACCGCCCACGCCGCGCACCAGCAATGGGTCGCCCAGCCATTGCCGCAGCTTGCCCACCGCCGCACTCAGGGCGGGTTGGCTCATGTGCAGACGTTGCGCCGCGCGGGTAATGCTGCGCTCGGTTAACAGGGCGTCCAGCACCACCAACAGGTTCAGGTTTTGGCGAGGTATATCCAACATTTGGATGTGATGTATTTGTTATATTAATTTTACAAATGCTAGTGCCGAATTTAAGCTCTGTCCATCCCCCAGTGAATGCGCTTTTTGAAACGCTGCCAGTTGGCAATATCACCCAAACGAAAGAAAGAACCACAATGAAAAATTCAAAGCCATTGCGCTGCGCGGCGCACCGCCGCTGGATGGGTGGTGTGGTGGGCCTGGGCTTTTTGGCGCTGCTGGGCGCAGGGGCCTTGACGCAAAGCGTGCTCACGTCCCACGAGCGCACACAGCATGCGGCCCCCGGCAAGCTGGTGAGCGTGGGAACGCATCGCCTGCATTTGAACTGCCAGGGTAGCGGCCAACCCCTGGTGTTGCTGGAATCGGGTTTGAGCGGCTGGTCGCAGGATTGGGCGCTGGTGCAACCGCAACTGGCGCGCCACACCACGGTGTGCAGCTACGACCGCGCGGGGTACGCCTGGTCGGACGAAGCGCCCGCGCCGCGCACCGGCCTGCTGGCGGTAGAAGACTTGCGCACCCTGCTGCGCACCGCAGGCTTGCAAGGGCCTGTGGTGGTGGTAGGGCATTCGTGGGGTGGCATGCTGGCCCAGATGCTGGCGCAAACCCACCCCGATGAGGTGGCAGGGCTGGTGCTGGTGGACGCCTTGCACCACGACCAGACCGCCAGCATGGCCCCCGATACCCATGCGCGTTACAGCCAGAAAATGCGGCTTTTGACGGGTTCCGCCACCTGGCTGGCACCGTTAGGTTTGACCCGGCTGGCCGGTATGCCGGCCTCGGTGGTGCTGGACAAGTTGCCCGCGTCCGAACAGGCCGCAGCGCGGGGGTTGGCAATGCAGAGCAAAAACTACCAAGCCCTGTACACCGAGTACAGGGGTATCGACCCGGCCTTGGGCGTAGCCCGCAGTCTGCCGCCGGTGCCAGCCGTGCCGACCGTGGTGCTGAGCACCAACGCCCTGAGCGAGTTTCCACCGGGCTGGGAGTCTGACTACATGCGTCAGCACTGGATCAACGGGCAGCGTCTGCTGGCGCGGGACACGGGCGCCCGGCATGTGGTCGTTGCCGACGCCGGGCACTACCTGCAGCTGGAGCGCCCCGAACTGGTGATTGCAGCGGTGCAGGAGGTGCTGCAACAGGTTCGCCGTTCAATGTGATTCCTTTTCTTTGGCTCCTGCGGTGCGGCTAGCAGGCGCTGCACCACCATGTGAGACTCGCGTCCTTTATTCATAACTTCTTGCCCTTCCCCATATGACCTATTTGCCCAGCCACTTCAAAGAAACCGACCCTGCCACGCTGCACGCCCTGGTGCGTGATTACCCCTTGGCCACCTGGGTCGTTGCGCACAGGGGCGAACTCTTGGTCAACCACATTCCCTTTTTGCTGGATGCGTCACGCGGGGAGCATGGCACTTTGGTGGGCCATGTGGCCCGTGCCAACCCGGTGTGGCAAGCGTTGCAAGCGGCACCCGTGTCGGGGGTGGCCGTGTTTACCGGGCCACAGGCGTACATCTCGCCCAACTGGTACCCCAGCAAGCACGCCCATGGCAAAGAGGTGCCCACCTACAACTATGTGGCAGTCCATGCCCATGGCGTGGCGCAGGTGGTGCAGGAGGCGGATCGCCTGCTGGACATCGTGACGCGCCTGACCCAGCGCCACGAGGCAGGGCAAGCTTTGCCGTGGTCTGTGGGGGATGCGCCCGCAGACTACATTGCCAAAATGCTGGGCGCTATTGTGGGAATCGAAATTCCGGTGCAACGCTGGGTGGGCAAGTACAAGGCAAGCCAGAACAAACAAGCGCCCGAGCAGCGTGGCGTGGTGGCCGGTTTGGTCGCACATGGCGGTGCGCCCGAGGCCCGCATGGCCCAGCTTATTGCAAGCAAACTTTCAACCTGAGCGCCAAAAAATCAACCCCGAACGGGCTGCTTTAATTCAGCACGTCAATGCTGCCCACCACCGTGGCCACCGGTGAGCCCGCCGTATCCGTGCACTGCACCCAAAAAGGAAACGAACCGGCGCGCGCGTACGTATGGGCGCCGGAATCGGCAGTCGGCGTGTTGTCGCCAAAATTCCAGGCAGCCCGCAGTTGGCCATTGCCACCACCACATACACCACCTTCAAACTGCACCGGAACCCCGGCGCGCGGCTCCACGCTCAGGTAAGCGGGCGTGACGGTCACTGCCGGATAGGTTTTGGTGCTGACCAGGGAGTTGGCTTTGGTGGGTACCGTGCCGGTACCACCGCCTCCGCAGGCACCCACCAGTGCGGCCAAAATAAGGCCCAACAAAGTCACCCGCCAGGCGCTGGGCAGCGCCACGCGGCAAATAGCAGGACGGGATGGGATGGGTGCCATGGAAAAACTCGGGTTGCGGGACTGCACGCTTGGCGCGCGCGGGTCGAAACCGCAAGGTTATTCGCAACTGGGCCAGCAAACCAGCGGGCGCCGGGGGTGCGCCCATTTTTGGCACGCCAGGACCAGCAAATGGCGTGCAAAGGCGCTGGTCCGTCCCTACGGCGCGACGATGCCCATGGTTTGCAAGGCGTTGTGTTTGCGTTGCAGGTACGCACTGGTGATGGTGCGCAGCCAGGCCGTGGCCGCATCCCCCACCAGGGTCTGCCGCTCTGCGTCCAGCACCGGCTTGTTGATGCGCGCATATTCACCTAGCAACCAGGCGACCTGTTCTTCCAGGTTGCCACCGGTGGCGCCGGTGGCCAGCATCATCTCGGGCAGACTCAGTTCAATGCCCACGCCCAGCGGTGAGGCCAGTGCGTTGCTGCAGTAGTTATTGGCACGCACCACGGCGTTGAAACGGGTGGCGGTGCCGCGGGTGCGTTCGACGGGTGTGATTTGCTCGGATATGGCCAGTATCAGCAGCATGTCGTACACAATGGCAAAGGGAACGTGGGCCATGGCCGGTGCGGACATGATCTCAGCAACCGTTTTGGCCCCAGCCGCCAGCGCGTTGACGATGGCGTGCGCAGCGGGCGATTCGATACCCACCTCGGCAAGACCCACCTGGCAGATGTAGTTGACCGCACTGGCGTTGACGCGCAGCGCAAATGCACGTTTGCCCAGTTCGGCATCGCGCTCCTGCGGGGCTAGCACCCTGGCGCCACGGCTGTAAACATCGCGACGGAAGTTGGCATCGAGCAGGTAGTCCTTAATGAACTCCCGCTCCACGCGTGTGGGCAGTGCGTCGAGCAGGGCTTTGTGCTCGGGCCCAACCGTGAAACGCTCGTCGGCCGCAAACAGGGTGGCGGTACCCACATAGGTCAAATCTGCCTTGGCCATTTCCGCAGCCACGTCGATGAAGTAGCGCGGCTCCCAGGCGGAGTGCAGGTATTCATGGGCCAGATAACGCGGGTGTTCCCTGGACACGCTGTGCAACAGCATATCAACCACCGGTTTATCGCGCAGCGCACGGGTGTTCACAGCATGGAGTTGCTGCACAAAATCAAAGGCTTTGAGCACCCGCTCGGAGCTGTCACCTTCGCCCTTCTTGCCGAAATGGGATACCAGTTTTTGTACCGGCGCGGTCTGCGCGTGCCCCGGCATGGTGTTGTAGCTGATGTAGGCGATGCCGCCCGGTGCCAGAAAGCGGCGGATGAATTCCACCACCTCTGCGCGCACGTCGCCCGTTACCCACGAATACACACCGTGCGCGACGATGTAGTCAAACATCGGCAGGTCCTTCTCCAGCCCCTGCGCAAACGACAGGGCATGGAAATGCGCATTGGCAAGACCCGCTTGCGCCGCCATCCGGTTGGACAGTTCCACATGTTCGGGCATGAAGTCAATGCCGTGCACCTCGGCTTGCGGATTGGCCGCCGCCAGGGTGAGCGCCGTCATGCCAAAGCCACAGCCCAAATCACAAAAGCGGAACCGGCCGGGTTCACGCACTGGAGGCTGCACACTGTTGAGCAAGGCAACGTAGTCGAGAAAAGCGGGGGTGTAAACGTGGTGGTAGTCGCTGGTGTATTCTTCTTCGGCGACGTAACCGCGCGTTTGATCGTCAGTGGTCATCTTGCGTACCTGTTTCGATGTTGAGATAGTTCGGGCTTCGATTGTTCCACTTTTCAGCACCGGCGGGCCGGGCAACAGGGTCCCGGATGCCGATAATCCACCATGCCCGCCCCTCTGTACCCCGTCCGTGAAGACGAAGTGGAGTTCTCCGCCATCCGCGCCCAGGGCGCGGGGGGGCAGAACGTCAACAAGGTTTCCAACGCGGTGCACCTGCGCTTTGACATTACCCGCTCCAGCCTGCCCGATGCCATCAAGGAGCGGCTGCTGGCCCTGAGCGACCAACGCATCACGGCCGACGGCGTGGTGGTCATCAAAGCACAAACCAGCCGCAGCCTGGAGTTCAACAAGGTGGATGCCATGGCCCGTCTGCAGGCCCTGGTGGACAGCGTGGCCGTGTTGCCCAAGCGCCGCAAAGCCACCCAACCCACGTACAGCGCGCAACGCAAACGCCTGGAGAGCAAGGCCACCCGTGGCGATGTCAAAAAGCAGCGCGCACGGGTTTCGGGCGGGGAGTGAGGGTTAAGGGTCAAAAAGGCCATTTCCGCACGCCAGTCGTGCGGAAGTAGCTATCAAACCAATAGCGTTTGCTACACCGATTGCGCATGAAGGTCCTGCCACCCCGGCGATAACCCGGCGTTCAGGAGACGGGGGCGGGCAATGTCAGCCGCACGCAGCAGCCGCCATCCAGCACGCCCTGCGCCACCACGGTGCCCGCCATGCGCTGCAGTGCCTTGGCCGTCAGCGCCAAGCCCATGCCCAGGCCTGCAAACTCCCTGGCGCTGTGCAAACGGCCAAATGCCTTGAACAAAGCCGATTGCAGGGCCGGGTTGTAACCCACGCCGTTGTCCTGCACCTGCAGCCCGGCCTGGCCTGCGGGTGTGTCGGCCGCCGCCAGGCTCGCCACAGCAATCACCGCCTTCTCGCGCGGCGCCGTGAACTTGAGCGCATTGCCCAGCACCTGCACCAAGGCCTGGCGCAGCAGGGTGGGGTCGGCCTGCACGGTGGGCAGCGCATCGGCCACCTGCCACTGCACGGTGCGTGCCGGGGTTTGCCGCGCGGCCTGCGCGGCCAGTTCATCCACCACCGATTGCACCAGCGGCCCCAGGGCCACCGGCTGCGGCGACAGCACTGCCGTGCCCACGCGCGACAGGGCCAGCAGCCCGTCGAGCTGGGCTCCCAGGTGGCGCGCCGAATCGCTGATGGTGGTCAAAAAACCTTGCACCTCGGGCGTGAGCACCGGCCCGGCGTCTTCCTGCACCAGTTGCACATACGACGTGATGTGGCGCAGCGGCGCGCGCAGGTCGTGCGACACGGTGGCGGTCAGCGCCTGCATCTCGGCGCGCACGGCGGCCAGTTCGGCTTGCAGCGCGGCAATACGCTCGGCGTCGGTCACCTCGGACCCTCTACCGACGGTGTAGCGTGCAGACGCACCTCCGCGCTTCGCGCTGCGGTGCGAGCTTGCTTGGGGCGGCCCGGCGCGGCGCTCATGCCTTGGGCGCCTTTTTAATTTTTTAGGCCGCTGCCAGTTGGCAATGTTCACCTGCTTGCCCCGCGCCACGCTCAAAGTGCCGGGCTCGGTGCTCTTGGTGATGGTGGAGCCGCCGCCCACGGTGCCCCCGGCGCCAAGGGTAACGGGCGCCACCAGCACGCAGTTGCTGCCCACGTGTACATCGGCCTCAATCACGGTGCGGTGTTTGTTGGCGCCGTCGTAGTTGGCGGTAATCGACCCCGCGCCGTAGTTCACCCGCTCGCCTACCGTGGCGTCGCCCAGGTAGGCCAGGTGGTTGGCCTTGGCACCGGCCGCCAGCGTGGAGTTTTTCACCTCCACAAAATTGCCAATGTGCACCTCGGCCCCCAGTTGCGCGCCGGGGCGCAGGCGGGCAAAGGGGCCCACCAGAGCGCCCGGGCCCACGGTAACGCCCAGCTTTTCGCCGTCGATGTGGGTAAAGGGGTGGATCACGGCACCGGCTTCAATCACCGCGTTGGCAATGACGCAGTTGGCACCAATGCGCACCCCTTGGCCCAGGCGCACCTGGCCTTCAAACACACAGTTCACGTCAATGGCCACGTCGCTGGCGCACTGCAGCGTGCCGCGCACGTCGATGCGCGCCGGGTCTGCCAGGCGCACGCCGTCCTCCATCAGGCGTTGCGCCAGGCGCGTCTGGTAGGCGCGCTCCAGCGCGGCCAGTTGCACCGGGCTGTTGACCCCGGCCACCTGCACGGCATCCATAATCTTGTGCGCCACCACGCCCACACCGTCGGCCACGGCGAACTTGACGATGTCGGTCAGGTAGTACTCGTTCTGGGCATTTTTGTTGTCCAGGCGCGCCAGCCAGCGTTTGAGCGCGGCAGCGGGCACGGCCATGATGCCGCTGTAGATTTCGGTAATGGCGCGCTGCGCCTCGTTGGCGTCTTTGTGCTCCACGATGCAGTGCACGGCACCGTCGTGCGCCGCGCCACGGGTTCCGCCCACGCGCACAATGCGCCCGTAGCCGGTGGGGTCTTCCATTTCCAGCGTCAGCAGTGCCAGGTGTTTGCCAGCGCTGGCCGCAATCAGTTGGCGCAGCGTGTCGGCCTGGGTCAGCGGCACATCGCCGGACAGCACCACCACGGTAGCGTCGTCACCCAAGGCGGGCACCGCCTGCTGCACGGCGTGGCCGGTGCCCAGCTGCGGCTCCTGGCGCACAAATTCCATGCCAAATGTGCCTTCTGCGCCCGTGTAGCGTGCGCAGGCTGCTTCTACTTCTATAGCGCCGTGGCCGGTAATCACGACCACCTTGCGCGCTTGCAAGGCGCCTGCGGTGTCAATCACATGCTGCAAGAGTGCGCGCCCGGCCAGCTGGTGCAAGACCTTGGGCAAAGCACTCTTCATGCGTGTGCCTTTGCCCGCCGCCATAATGACCACGTCAACCGCGTTCGTGTGGCTGGCGACTGTATTACCTTGAATAGATGAGCTCACTGAAATGACCTTCCCTGTGTGTTGCGACCGGTTGCAAAACTCCGTCAATCCGGTCCGGTGGATCGCCATTATCGGCCTGCTGCTGGCGGCATTGGCACTGGGTGGCTGCAGCGCCGTGCGCCTGGGCTACAACAACGCCCAACCCCTGACTTACTGGTGGCTGGACCGCTATTTTGACTTTGACACGCCACAAGCCGAACGGGTGCGTGCCGACCTGCAGACCCTGCACGACTGGCACCGCAGTGAAGCACTGCCCCGCGTGGCCGGCATGCTGCAAACCCTGCGCCTGGGGGCGCCAAACGACACCACACCCGAGCAGCTGTGCAGCCTGTACACCGCATTCCGCTCCGATGCCGCGGCCACCCTGGACCGCCTGGTACCCACCCTGGCCGACATCAGCCCCACGCTAACCGACGCCCAACTGGCGCACATTGCGCAGATGTTTGACCAGCGCAACCAGAAGTGGCGCACCGAGTGGCTGGACGGCACCCCGGCACAACGCGCCGAGCGCCGGATCAAAGGCATGGTAAAGCGCGTGCAGTGGTTTTACGGTGATCTTGCGCCCGAACAGGTGGCCGTGATCCAGGAGCACGTGAACGCCTCCACAGTGGACTTCCAGGCTGTATACGACGAGCGCCTGGCGCGCCAGAAAGACGCCTTGCAAACCCTGCGCGCGGTACGTGATAACGGTGCCATCACCCCCGCAGAACGCGAGGCCGCGCTGCATGCCCTGCTGGCACGCGCCATCACGCCACCCGACCCCGCCGTGCGTGCCGCATGGGCCCGCTGGTCGGTGCAAACCTGCACCGGCGTGGCCGCCCTGCACAACCGCACCACCGAGGCGCAACGTGCGCGCCTGGCCGACAACCTGCAAACCTACGAGGACGATGCGCGCGCCCTCGTGGCACAGCGCTGAGACATTCCACGCCAGCCCCATTACGGCCCACCGTACCCCAACCCGCAAACCACCCCATGGCCAGCATCCCCGCCCCCTTTGCCGACTACTGCTGTGAGCTGCTGGCCAGTGTGGGACCGTGTGTACCCAAACGTATGTTTGGCGGCTATGGGATTCGTTGTTACCACCGGGGGGCTGACACTGGCCATCGTGGCCGATTTGGGCGATGGCGAAAAACTGTGGCTTAAAGCCAGCACCACGACCCGCGCCCAGTGGGAGGCGGCGGGCTGTGCACGCTTTACCTACACCTCCACCCAAGCGGGCAAGCCCGTGGCGCGCGGTATGAACTACTACAGCGCCCCCGACGAGGCCATGGATTCACCACAGGCCATGGCGCCCTGGGCCCGGCTGGCGCTGGACGCTGCCCTGGCCGCCCGCGCACCGGCCAAAGCCCCGCGCAAGGCCCCCAAAGCCGCACCGCGCAAAACCGCCCCCGTCTCGCGCAACAACACGGGCAGGGGGTAGCTGCGGGTTTGGCGCAGCAAGGTGACACTGGCTTGTGCACCAACAGGGCCGCGCAGGGGCTCCAGCACCACGCGTTGCCCCGCTGCCAGCGGCAGGTGCGCACCGGCTTCCAGAATCAGGTCTTCCGAACCCCCTGCTGCGGCCCCATGCTGCGTATCCAAAGTGGCCCACACCCGCCCGCCCACCACCACCAATTCACTGGCATGGCGCGCGCGCAGCGACATGGCACGCCCCGCCGCGAGCGCCCAGGTGGGGCTACCAGTGCGGGTGCCGGCGTGGCCGTCAGGCAGGGCGGGGCGTTGCAGTAATTGATGCGAATCAGGAACGGTAGACAGGGTCATGGTGTTCTCCAGGTAGTGCCATCGGAGCCCGACAATTCGGGGACTGGCAATGAATGATCGCGCGTGCAACCCACACCGTCCAATGAAAACGGGTTACGCTATTGATGCAATAACCGAATGAATGCAGCATGCAAACACCGCACACCCCCCTGCGCACCCGGCCCATCGCCGCCGGGCACCTGCGCGCCTTTGTGGCCGTGGCCCGGCACCTGAACTTTCGCGCCGCTGCCGAAGAGCTGGCGCTGACCCAATCGGCCGTCAGCCGCCAAATCCAGGCGCTGGAAGACGAGGTGGGCGTGGCCCTGTTTCTGCGCCACACCCGGGCGGTGGAGATGAGCGCCGCCGGTGCCCAGCTGCTGCGCGCCGTCACCCCCGCGCTGGAGCGTGTGGATGCGGCGGTGCGCACCATCCGCCAGAGCGCCGGGCGCAAAAGTGTGTCCATCAGCACCTGGGCCTCGTTTGCGTCCATGTGGCTAATCCCCCGGCTGGAGGCGTTTCAAAGCGAACACCCCGACATCGACATCCGCATCGATGCCACCGACACCTCGGTTGACCTGGACACCTCGGATGTGGACCTGGCCTTGCGCTACTGCATACCCGGCAAAGCACCCGCCCACGCCCAGCGCCTGTTTGGCGAACAGCTCACCCCGGTGGCCAGCCCCTGGCTGCTGAAAAGCGGCGCACGCCTGCGCAGCGCCAAAGACCTGGCCCAGTTTGCGCTGGTGGAAGCCGGTGACGCCCACCGCACCCAGCACATGGAATGGCTCACCTGGCAACGCTGGCTGACAGCCCAGGGCCTGCACCGCTTTGAGCCCAAGCGCTGGCTGTACTTCAACTACGCGCACCAGATCGCCCAGGCCGCACTGACCGGCCAGGGCGTGGCACTGGCGCGTATGCCACTGGTGGCCGACAGCCTGGCCAACGGCGACCTGGTGGAGGTGCTGCCTGGCACCCGGCTGGACTCGCCCTTGGCCTATTGGCTGATCGTCGGCCCACGCAATGACAACCGGCCGGAGATTAAGGCGTTTTGTGACTGGTTGCTGGCGCAGGCGCAGCTGACGCGCCAGACGCTGGGGGAGGCCGATAGGGTGAATGGGCCGGGTTAATCAACCCCTTCGCATGGCCGAGTCAGCGCGCCACGCATGACGCAACGTACGGCCGCAACGCATGAGGGGCGCGGGTGGTATGGCAATGGCTGTTCATGCATACAGTATGATGGCGCACACCCCCATCCTTTGAATGCACGCCTTGTCAATCGGAGTTCTTCATGAAAATCCTGCCCACCCAATTTGATGGCCAGTCCATCCGCCGTGTGTACGACGAAAAGACCGAAACCTGGTGGTTTTCGGTGGTGGACGTGGTGCAGGTGCTGACGCAGCAGGCCGATTACCAAACGGCACGCAAGTATTGGAACAAGCTCAAGGAGCGCTTGGACAAGGAAGGCAGTGAGTCGGTGACAAACTGTCACCGACTGAAATTGCCCGCTGCCGACGGAAAAAACTACCTCACCGACGTAGCCACCGCCGAAACCCTGCTGCGCCTGGTGCAGTCCGTCCCCAGCCCCAAAGCCGAGCCCATCAAACTCTGGCTGGCCAAGGTCGGCTACGAGCGCATGCAAGAAATGGCCGACCCAGCACTGTCCCTGGACCGTGCCCGCCAGACCTGGCAGCAGCATGGCCGCAGCGACAAGTGGATTCAGCAGCGCATGACCGGGCAGGAAACGCGCAACAAGCTCACCGACTACTGGAGCGAACACGACATCAAGAAGGGCAGCGAATTCGCCATCCTCACCAACATCATTCACCAGGAGTGGGCGGGGGTAAGTGTCAAAGAGCACAAGGACATGAAGGGCCTTGCCAGCCACAACCTGCGCGACCACATGAGCGAGGCGGAGCTGATTTTTACCGCGCTGGCCGAACTGTCCACCCGGCAGATTGCTGAGAGCGCGCAGGCCACCGGCATGGCAGAAAACAAGTCTGCCGCCCAAGCCGGTGGCCGCATCGCCGCCGGGGCCCGTAACCAGTTGGAAAGCCAGACCGGCAAGCCGGTGGTGTCCGGGGCCAATTACCTAACGCCACCTGCACCCAAGGCAGTCAAAGTTGTCAAAACCATCAAGACAAGCACAAAAAATTAACGACCCGAAACAGCGCAACAGGTGCGCGGCGCCAAAGTCGCCCCATCCGGCCACCAGCAAGGCACGGGTAAATTCGAATCTCTACCCAATTACCGGTAATTCAGCAGGCGTACACTGGTACGCGCTAACGCGATTACCAACCCAACTTTGAAGGAAACAACCATGACTGACACCACCAAGGCATCTCCATCTACCCGTAAAACGACCCGCCCCACCACAAAAACGGCAAGCACCCGCGCCCAAACCGCCAAGCCAGCGGCGCGGCGCATGACCGCCGCGCAAAAGGCTGCGTCGCTGGACAAAGCGGCCAAGAAAGCCACGGCATTGGGACGCAAAGGTGTGAGCAGCGTGCTGCACCAGACACGCGATGCGTCCTTCAAATTGATCGACTCGCAGCGCGCCATTTGGCTCGCCGGACTGGGCGCCTTGGCCAATGCCAATGCCACCACCGGCGCCAAAGGTGAGCAGGCGTTTGAGGCCCTGGTGGAAGCCGGCGCCAACCTGGAAGCACAGGCCAACCTGGCCATCGACACCCATGTGGAACGCCTGAAGAACGGCATTGATGGTGCAACCACCGTGCTGGAGCAAAGCATTGAACGCTTTGGCGGCAACCTCGACACACTGGTGGAACAGGCACTGGACCGCTTGGGCTTTCCCAAGGTCGAAACGTTTAACGACCTGGTCGAGCGCCTGACCGACCTGTCCAAAACCCTGGAAACCCGCATCCGCAGCACGTTTGGCGCCTGAGACCGGGACAACTTTTTCCAGTGCGTGCCGGCACTGCGGGCGTTGCCGTCGGTGGTGCCCTGCGAGGGCTGCTATTGCTGCGCCATCAGCGCCTCAAACGCCCCCGCCGCCATCGGGCGGGCAAACAGGTAGCCTTGCCCGTAGTCGCAACCGATCTTGCGCAACAGGTCCCGTTGCTCGGCGGTTTCCACGCCTTCGGCAATCACTTGCATGCCCAGTTCGTGGGCCATCAGGATGATGGCCCTGCACAAGGCCAGATCGGTAGAGCCCGGCTGGAGATTGCGCACAAAGGACTGGTCGATTTTGATGTAGTCGATATCGAACTTTTGCAGGTAGGTCAGGGACGAATAACCGGTGCCAAAATCATCCAGCGACAGGGCAATGCCGCCACGCTGCAGGGCACTGAGATGGTGCGATACCCCCTGGTTGATGTCGAGCAGCAGGCCTTCGGTAATTTCCACCGCAATACAGGAACCCGGCAGGTGCATGGACTGGAGTTGCTCACTCCAGGTGGCCGTGGATTTTTCTGGCCGGTGGAATTGCACCGGTGACTTGTTCACGCTGATTTGGAAGTCCGCGCCGTAGGCCGCGCGCCACTGTGCCACCTGGTGTGCTGCCTGCTGGAATACCCACTCGCCAATGTCCATGATGAAACCGGTGGACTCTGCAATGGGGATGAACTGCGCGGGGCTGACCAAGCCGCGCTGCGGGTGGTGCCAGCGTAGCAGTGCCTCGGCTTTGTGGATGCGCGCGCTGGCCAGGTGCACGATGGGCTGGTACACCACGGCGAACTGCTGCTTTTGCAGGGCCACCCGCAGGTCACTTGCCAGGCGGGCACGGGTTTGCGCGGCCTCTTGCAGTTCGGGCGTAAAAAAGCTGTACCGGTTGCGCCCCGCACCCTTGGCCACGTAGAGGGCCTGGTCGGCGTGTTTGAACAAAGCCTCCACATGGGCGGCATTGTCGGGATACAAGGCCACGCCCAGGCTGGCCGAAACAAAGACCTGCTCCTGGCCCAGGTGAAAAACCTGCGCCAGTTGCGCCAGCAGGGCCTGCAGCGGTGCCGTGAGCGACTCCGGGCCCTGCACCTGGGTGAGGATCAGTGTGAATTCGTCCCCCCCCATGCGCGCAACCGTGTCGTTCTCACCCAGGCAGTCCTGGATGCGCTGCGCCGCCTGCACCAGCAAGGCGTCACCGCTTTCGTGCCCCAGCGTGTCATTGACTTCCTTGAAATGGTCCAGGTCGATGAACACAATGGCCAGCCTTGCACCGCTGTGCTGGCAACGCGCGATGGCGTCATCGAGCCGCAGGCGCAGCATGCGCCGGTTGGGCAAACCGGTAAGGGCATCAAAGTGGGCCTGTTTCCAGATCAGTGCCTCGGCGTTCTTGCGGTCGGATATGTCGGTGTGGGTGCCGATCATGCGCAGCGGGCGGCCCTGCGCGTCACGGCTGATGAGCATGCCGCGCGAAAGCACCCATTTCCAGCTGCCGTCGGCGCAGCGCACGCGGTGTTCGTTGCTGTAGGTGGGCGTTTGCTGGTTGAAATAGGCCTCCTGGTCACGCAGCAGTTGTACCTTGTCGTCGGGGTGTACCAGATCGGTGTATGCATCGGATTCCTGCCATATCTTGTCCTGGCTGTAGCCGTACATCTCCTTGTAGCGCCGGGAGTAGTACTCTTTGCCGTCCTGGATGTGCCAGTCCCAGACACCGTCGCCGGTGGCATCGAGTGCCAGCTTCCAGCGCTCTTCGCTCTGCAGCAGCGCCTGCTGGGCCAGGTGGCTTGCGGTGATGTCTTCCATGGTGCCTTCGTAAAACTGCACCACGGCGTTGGCATCGCGTATGGCGTGCGCGTTTTCGCGTACCCAGATCGCGCTGGCGAGGGTTTGCAGCCAAATCTGCGAGACAAAGTCCACCACGTAACCGTCGCGCTCTATTTGCGTACGAAATGCGCTGCGCCGTCCCGGCTCGACGTACCAGCGTATGCCCTGCTCGTTGGTGGCGACCAGCAGGTCTTGCTCGCAGGCGTAACCCAGCATGCGCACCAAAGCGGCGTTGGCACGCAGCAGCAAACCCGACGGGCTGGTGCGGTAGGCCCCGATCGGCAGAAAATCGAAGAGGGTGGACATGCCCGGTTAGCGATGTTCAGCCGTTCAGACCGGCCAGACCACACCGTAGTCGTTGAGGATGGCGTCCAGGGGCTGGTCGTGCGGCTCGGGCTCGAAATCTTCCACAAAACCCACACCAAATCCCAGGCCCACGGTGAACGGTTTGGGCTCCAGGCTGGAGAGCATGCGGTCATAAAAGCCGCCGCCGTAGCCCAGGCGGTAGCCGCCGGGACCGTAACCCACGCAGGGGGCAAACAGCAGGGTGGGGACGATCAGCTCGGTGTCTTTGGGTTTGGGGATGCCGTAGGCGTCTTCTTCCATGGGGCAGCCGGGGTACCAGGCATGGAAGGTCATGGTCTTGTGGGCCTTGTTGACCACCGGCAGGCCAATGCGCCGGGGCTGGGGCTGGTCGAGCAGCTCGCCGTCTTCCTTCCAGCGGTGCAGGGCCGGCAAGGGGTCAAACTCACCTTTGATGGGCCAGTAGGCGCCAATCACGGTGTCCGGGCGGCCTACCAGCCAGATGCGCATGACCTGCTGCAGCAGGTCGGCGCGCTGCAGGCGGTCGGGCAGGTTCAGGCGGCGCTCCAGCAGCGCCTTGCGCAAGGCCTTTTTGGCTTCTGTTGGGGAAGATTCTGCGCTATCCATGGTGTGTATCAGGGTTGAATGAGTTTGACCACCGCGCCCCGCAGGGTTTGCCTGCGCATCATAGGGCCGAATCGCAAATATCACGATAATCGGCGCATGCAGTTTCCCGTCTCTCTGACGTTGATCGCGCTGGTTGGCGTTTTGACGTTTTTCCCCCCTCTGTCCTCCCAGGCCCAAACCGCCGATACCCTGCGCATGGACGATGCCGTGCTGGACATGGCGCAGGCCTACAAGGTGCGCGACCGCAGGCGCATGGCGCAGTTGTTGCCTATCCTGCGCGGCCACCCGCTGGAGCCCTGGGCCGCCTACTGGGAGTTGTCCAACCGGCTCGACGAGGCCAGTACCGCCGAAATTCAGGGCTTTTTGGCCCGTTTTGCCGGCAGCTACCAGGAAGACCGCTTGCGCGCCAACTGGCTGGCGCAATTGGCGCGCAACCGCGACTGGCAGGCCTTTAACCGCGAGTACCCGCTGTACCGCATGAACGACGACCGTTCCCTGCGCTGTTACGCCCTGCTGGCCGAGCATTTGGGCAGCGGTGCCGACAACACCGCGCAGGTCAAGGACGCCTGGCTGAACCTGAAAGAGGCCGAAGAGGGCTGTGCCAGCGCCGCAGAACAACTGGTGCAAGACCACACCAGCGCGCACCTGATGGTGTGGCAGCGTGCGCGCTTAGGGATGGAAAACGACCGCCTGCGCGTAGCCACCCAGGCGGTGGAAATACTCAGCCCCGGCTCGGTGAAAACGGTTACCGCCATCTACCTCAACCCTGGCAAATACCTGAACGACAAGTTCACCGCCATTCGCCCCAAAACGCGCGAACTGGTGTCGTTGGCGCTGATCCGCCAGGCCTACCTGGATCCGGCTGAAGCGGCTCAAGAGATGGGCAAACTGCGCTGGCGCGCCCAGCTCACGGCGGAGGAGCGCAGCTGGATTTGGGGCGTGATTGGCAAACGCGCAGCGCAAAAGTTGTCAGACGATGCTCCGGGCTACTTTTTGCAAGGGCAAGTCGGCCAGATGCACGAAGACCACCTGGCCTGGATGGCCCGCGCCGCCCTGCGCACCGGTAACTGGGCGCAGGTGCGCGAAGCCATCCACGCCATGGGCGAGGCCCAGCGCAGCCAGCCGGTGTGGGTTTACTGGCAGGCGCGTGCGCTGCTGCGGCAAACGTCGTCGGAAGCGGCACGCGCCCAGGCGTTGCAGCTGTTGCAGGGGATTGCCGGTGTACGCGGGTTTTATGAACAACTGGCACTGGAAGAACTGGGCCAACGCATTACCGTGCTGCCCAAGCCCGAACCACCGAGCCCGCAGGAGCAGGAAGCCGCCCTACAGAACCCGGGGTTAGCCCGCGCCCTGTACGCCATTCGCATCGGCTTGCGCACGGAAGGCGTGCGCGAGTGGAATTACCACACCAATCTGCACACCCCCGGCGGCATGGACGACCGCGCCCTGCTGGCCGCCGCCGACCTGGCCTGCCGCAACGCGGTGTGGGACCGCTGCATCAACACCAGCGACCGCACCAAGGGGGTGATGGACTTTGCGCAGCGCTTTCCCATGCCCTACCAAAATGCGGTGATCGCCCGCTGCAACGAAATCGGGCTCGACCCCGCCTACGTGTACGGCCTGATCCGCCAGGAGAGCCGTTTCATCATGGACGCCAAATCTGGCGTGGGTGCGGCCGGCCTGATGCAGGTGATGCCTGCCACCGCCAAGTGGACGGCACGCAAAATCGGCCTGACCGATTTCAAGGCCCACCACATCACCGAGCGCGACACCAACATCGCCATTGGCACCGGCTACCTCAAGCTGGTGCTGGACAATTTTGGCGGCTCCATGCCCCTGGCCGCCGCCGCCTACAACGCCGGCCCCAGCCGCCCGCGCAGCTGGCGCGGCCAGGGCGGTGGCACTGCGCTGGACGCCGCCATTTGGGCCGAGAATGTGCCTTTTAGCGAAACCCGCGATTACGTGAAAAAAGTACTCTCCAACACCACCAACTACGCCGCGCTCATCACCGGGCAGCCCCAGTCGCTCAAAGCGCGCCTGGGGCTGGTCAGCCCGCGCGACGCGGCCCTGCCCCTGCCCACCGAAGACCTGCCCTGAATACGCATCCACCTGCCCCCAGTCCCCATTCACCCAGCCCGGAGACCCCCCATGCTCGCTCTGTACATCGGCAACAAGAACTACTCGTCCTGGTCCATGCGCGCCTGGGTGCTGCTCAAGCAGGCGGGCATTGCGTTCAATGAAAAACGCGTGCGCTTCGACTCGTTTGACGCCGATTCCACCTTCAAGAAAGCCCTGCGCGGCGTCAGCCCCACCGGCAAGGTGCCGGTGCTTACCGACGGCGATTTGGCCGTGTGGGACACCCTGGCCATCGCCGAATACGTGGCCGAACAATTCCCCGACAAACACCTGTGGCCTGCTGACAAGGCCGCCCGTGCCCGCGCCCGCAGCGTCTGCGCCGAAATGCACAGCGGCTTCACCGCCCTGCGCGGCGCCTGCCCCATGAACATCGAAGCCCACCTGCCCGAGGCGGGCGCACTGATTTGGCGCGACCAAGCCGCCGTGCGCGCCGATGTGGCACGCCTGGTCGACATGTGGGGCAGCCTGCTGCAAGCCCACGGCGGCCCGATGCTGTTTGGCGAATTTACAGTGGCCGATGCCTTTTACGCCCCCACCTGCATGCGCATACAAACCTACGCCCTGCCCGTGCCACCGGCCATTGCGGCCTATGTGGAGCGCGTGTGTGCGTTGGAAGGGGTGAAAGCCTGGATCGACGAAGCGTTGGCCGAAAAAGACTTCCGCGACTTTGAAGAACCCTACCGTTTAATCAGGCCCCCGATTCGCTTCGGTAAGTGGGTGCACGCCTAGGCGTGTAAAACCTATCTGGTCGGCGGTGCAGTGCGTGATGCCCTGATGGGCTTGCCCGTGCAAGACCGCGACTGGGTGGTGGTGGGCGCTACGCCGCAGACGCTGATCGACCAGGGCTACCTGCCCGTGGGGCGCGACTTTCCGGTGTTTTTGCACCCGCAGACCAAGGAGGAATACGCCCTGGCGCGCACCGAGCGCAAAACCGCCCCCGGCTACACCGGCTTTGCCGTGCACGCCAGCCCGGAGGTGACGCTGGAAGACGACCTGGCCCGGCGCGACCTTACTATCAATTCGATAGCTGCTTGCGCACGTCTGGCGTGCGGAAATGGCATATTTGACCCTCAAACGTGGCAAGCCCACGGCGCCCTGATTGACCCCTACGGCGGCCAGGCCGACATTGCCGCCAAAGTGCTGCGCCACGTCACCCCGGCGTTTCGCGAAGACCCGGTGCGCATCCTGCGCCTGGCGCGTTTTGCGGCGCGGTTTACCGACTTCACGGTCGCACCCGAAACCCAGGCCCTAATGTGCGACATGGTGGCGCACGGCGAAGTCGACCACCTGGTGGCCGAACGGGTGTGGCAAGAGCTGGCCCGCGGCCTGATGGAAGCGCAGCCCAGCCGCATGTTTGCCGTGCTGCGCGACTGCGGCGCCCTGGCGCGCCTTGTCCCAGAGCTAGACCGCCTGTGGGGCGTACCCCAGCGCGCCGACTACCACCCCGAGGTGGACACCGGCGTGCACGTCATGCTGGTCATCGACATGGCCGCGCGGCTGAACTCCAGCCTGCCCGTGCGCTTTGCCGCCCTAACCCACGACCTGGGCAAAGGCACCACCCCACTTGATGTGCTGCCGCGCCACATTGGCCACGAAGAGCGCAGCGCGCGCCTGCTCAAAGGCGTGTGCCAACGCCTGCGTGTGCCGCTGGAATGCAAAGAGCTGGCCGACGTGGTGGCACGCGAACACGGCAACGTGCACCGCAGTGCCGACCTGTCCGCAGCAGCCACCGTGCGCCTGCTGGAGCGCTGCGACGCCTTTCGCAAACCGGCGCGTTTTGCCGACATCTTGCGGGCCTGCGAATGCGACGCCCGTGGCCGCCAAGGTTTGGCCGAGTCCCCCTACCCACAGGCAGACAGACTGGCGCAGGCGCTGCAGCGGGCGCAGTCAGTTGCTACGAATGTGATAGCTGCTCACGCACAATCTACGGGCGTAAACGGCCAAAAGATTGGTGAATTGATTCACCAGGCGCGGGTGGCGGCGGTCAATCACCCATAGGGATTGAAGACCTATTTTTGAAGCGCCTTGTCCAGCAGCGCCAGCGCTGCTGACTCTTGGCCAGCCCCACGTGCAGACCGGGCCGCAAAACGGGTCTGCGCGTCAAACTCCACCAGCATCAGCGTGGTCATTTCGTCTATCAACCGGTTCAACGGTGTGCCACGGCTCTTGGCCAACGCTTTGAGGCGGCGGTGCTTTTCATCGGGCAGGCGCACTGTCAGGGCAGTCATGGCATTAACTCCTTCAAAAATTCTTCGGGTGAGATCAGGCGTACGGAGGGAAAGTGCATTTGGCAAGATTGAAGATCGCGCAGGTTGCGTGAAATCAAATACTCTGCCCCACCGCGTCCCTTGATATGCTTCCCCCATGGCCCATTTACTGATTGTGGAAGACGATGAATTGCTGCGCGACGGCCTGTGCGCGCAGCTGGTGAACGCCGGGCACACCGTGTGCAGCGCACCGGATGGCGCGCAGGCCCAAACCCTGCTGGAAGGCACGCGGGTCGACGGCGTGATTCTGGACCTGGGGTTGCCGGTGATTGACGGCGTAAGCGTGCTGCGCTGGATTCGCCAGCGCCATACCGCCTTGCCGGTGCTGATACTGACCGCGCGCGACAGCGTGGAAGACCGGGTGCAGGGCCTCAACGCCGGTGCCGACGACTACCTGACCAAACCCTTCAACATGGCCGAGCTGCTGGCCCGCCTGCAAGCCATGCTGCGCCGCGCACGCCTGCCCGCGTTTGGCGGCTCGCTGGAGGTGGAAGGCGGTGGTGCCAAGAGCCTGCGCCTGGACCCGGTGCAGCCACTGGCCTGGCTGGACGACGTGCCCATGGAGTTGACGCAACGCGAGTGGGCCTTGTTGACACTGCTGGTGGGCAATATGGGCCAGGTGGTGAGCCGCGAAGACGTGCTGGGCGTGTGGCAAACCCAGCCCCTGGACGGCAGCAGCGGCGGCTCCAATGCGCTGGAGGTGTACGTGCACCGCCTGCGGCGCAAGCTGGCAGATTCGGGCCTGAACATCCGCAACGTGCGCGGCCTGGGCTACATGCTGGAAACCGAAGCGAAATGAGTGTCGAGGCACAGCCCGGGGGCCACGAATCCCTACCGGGCCGCCTCGTTGCGGATTCCGTTCCCCACACGACAATTACCCGCGCAACGGCAGAGCGCTGGCCCGAACGGCAGCGCGGGACGCAAGGGGGCCAGTTTTCATTGAAGCGGCAATTGCTGGTGTGGCTGCTGTTGCCCCAACTGGTGTTGTGGCTGGTGGGCGGGGCGCTGGCCTTTCGCGTGGCGCTGACCTATGCGGAAAAAACCATCGACCAGTCGCTGACCCAAACCGTGCGTTCGCTGGCGCGCCAGGTCAAACCCTTCGGCTCAGGCTTGCTGGTGGACTTTCCCAAAGCCGCACAGGCCATTGTGGAAGCCGACCCGGACGACCGGGTGAGTTACACCGTCAGCGCCCCGCCCGGCAGCTTTCTACTGGGCAATGCGCGCCTGCCCAACCCACCGCCCGGCACCGCCGTGGCCACCAACGAGCCGCTGTTTTATGACGTGGTGCAAGGTGGCAAACCCATGCGCCTGGCCAGTATCGACCTGAGTTTTGGCGATGGCCCCAACCCCCAACGCATGCGCGTGCAAGTGGCCAAAAGTCTGGCGGTGCAACAGCGCATTGCGCGCGAACTGGTGCAAGACGTGTTGTTCCCCCTGCTGCTGCTGGGCGCAGTGCTCAGTTTTTTGGTGTATGCCGGTATCCGGCGCGGACTGGCCCCATTGCAGCGCCTGGAGCGGCAGCTGGCGCACCGCAATGCGGCGTCACTCTCACCCATCGAGATGACACAGGCCCCGCAAGAAGTGCACTCCCTGGCCAACGCCGTCAACCACCTGCTGACCACCCTGCGCCGCAGCCTGGGCCAGGAAAAGCGCTTTTTGAACGACGCGGCCCACCAGCTCCGCACCCCTCTGGCAGGACTCATCAGCCAGACCGAACTGGCCCTGCAGGAAACCGACCCAGGCCCTGCACCAGCGCCTGACCAAGGTGCACACCGGCGCCGTGCGCAGCGCCCACCTGGTGCAGCAATTGCTGTCGCTGGCCCGCACCGAAGCCGAAGTGCGCCTACAGCCGGTAGACGTGGCCGCCCTGGCACGCGCAGTGGCGCGCGAGTGGACACCGCGCGCGGTAGCAGCCAGTGTGGACCTGGGCTACGAGGGTGACGACGCGCTGATGGTGCCCGCCGACAAACTGCTGCTGCGCGAGGCCTTAAGCAACCTGTTGGACAACGCCCTGCGCTACGCGGGCCAGAGAGCCACCGTGACCCTGCGTGCACGCACGCAAGACGGCCATTGCCTGCTGGAAGTGGAGGACAACGGCCCCGGCCTGACAGATGCCCAACTGGCCCATGTGTTCGAGCGCTTCTGGCGTGCCAGCGAGTTACCCGGCGGCTGCGGCTTAGGCCTGGCCATCGTGGCAGAAATTGCGCAACGCCATGGCGGCACCGCCAGCGCCCATCACGCTACACCGCACGGATTGGCCGTGCGCCTGCAGTTGGCGCTGGAGTAACGGCTTGCAGGCGTTAGCGGCGCGTTGCCTGCCTAAAAATGAACGTCGGGTATGGGTCGCGTTCTAATTCGGCAGGGCAGCGTTACATGCCGGCCTTCAGCACCCGCTTACGGGTAGTCCAGTTACATCAAAGTTTTCGTTCAAACGATAGATTCGAAGCGGTCATCAGTGTCACGCAACATCTGGTGACCCAAGAGGCAAATTGCTGCGTGTCAGGTTGCGAGATACTGGAAGCGCCTAAGCCTGCAACCCCAGCCCAACCTGGAGTTATTCCGTCTCCATTTAACTCACGCACCACAAAGGTGGCGTTTCCATAGTTGACAACATCGCCCACCACCGGGGGGCGGTGCAGCTCCGCGGCCATCCAATCGCGCAACGGCATGTGGGTTTGCGCAGGAATGGGCAGGTTGTAAAAACTGCAAATGTCGCCCACGGGCGTGAGGGGGTTCAGTGAAAAGTCCCGGAACACCGCGCGCATGTGCGCCTCGTCATCCGGATCAGGCAAGGCAACGCCCAGGCGGCGGGCGACCAGTGCAATGGTGGTGCCCTGCGTCAGCAATGACACCAGCACCACCATAAAGGCAATGTTGAAAAGGAGTGTTGCCTGTGCGGTGCCAGCCATGAGCGGGAATATGGCCAAGACAACCGGTACCGCGCCGCGAAGCCCCACCCAGGATATGAACCATGTCTCACGCGCGGTGAAGCGGAAAGGGAAAAGACATAACCAAACCGCTATGGGACGGGCAATAAATATCAGGGTCAACGCTACCGCCAGACCCGAGCCGATTGAACCTGCCATGGTGGAGGGGGTAACCAGAAGTCCGAGCAACAAGAACATGCCTGCCTGTGCCAGCCATGCGTAACCATCCATCGCGCCCAGTGTTGGCTGTACCGCCTTGGATGCCCGGTTGGCCAGAATCAATCCATAGAGATAAATGGCCAGGAAGCCAGACCCGTCGAGCAACCCCGTGGCAGCAAAAACGCACAAGCCGCCTGCTCCGATCAAGAGGGCAAGAACGCCGCCATTGGCGTCCCGTGATGCGACCCGCCGTAGCAATGTCGCCATGCCAAATCCGCTGGACAAGCCCATCAAGCTACCCCAGCCGAATTGCTGAACAAAGAGGCGCGCGGATTCGGCAAAATCAGCGCCGGACCAGGTGTTCGATGCAAGCAGGGCAATCAAGGTCAGCGTGAGGTACACCGCCATGGGGTCATTCACCCCGGACTCGATCTCCAAAGTGGCCGCCACACGTTCGTTAAGTACTACGCCCGATCTCGATAACAAAGAGAAAACTGCCGCCGCATCGGTCGAGCCCACAATGGCTCCCAGCAACAGGGCAGTACCCCAATCCAATCCCACAAATACGACAGCGGCCACCGCCGTGATAGACGCGCACACCACTACACCCAAAGAGGCCAAAACCGAAGCAGGCCGCAAGCCGGTTCGAAAGGTGGCGAAAGAAGTGCGCAAGCCACCATCCAACAAAATGATGGCCAGCGCTAAGTTCCCCACCCAGAAGCTGAGTTTGTAATCATTGAAGCGATAACCGCCCAACCCGTCTTCCCCAGCAAGAATGCCGGCAAGCAAAAAAACCAACAAAAAAGAGAAGCCGATCCGCACTGAAAAGAGGCCGGCCAGCACACTGGCGAACACCAAGCCTGCAGCACCCAAGAGAGGAAAGTTCACAAAGTCCATTGACCAAGTATCTACGAGATCAAAAATTGACTTACATCGTGTCGCTTACGTACAGACTGGAAATCTTGGGGAGTCCAGTTGGGTATGACGCAAGGCCCTAGAGCGAACATCGTGGCTGCCATTGAACGGTGGTGGCAACTGGCCCAACGGTGAGATTAATTCCGAAAATCGACGTCGTGATTTGCAAAGTTGTTGGGTGGCCCGGCCTGCGCACTCCAGCGACTCAATGCTTGTTCCATGTGGATCAAGTTCATTCGAGCGTCCGCACCGGCGGGCATGAGGTTCCTGATTTTATCGCTGCTTGTCTGCACGATTTCCCTAAGCACAGGCCGCACTAAGGCTCTGCTGGGAGCAGTGCATCTGGTACTGATAGCAACATTTTTGTTCACAACAATAGTCTCTTAAGTGTTGAGAAATCGAGCCGAGCGGCTCCAAGGAAGATGGGTTTGCGTATGAGTCGGTCCTTCATGCTTCGCAACCTCTCCGTGGCCTTGGGCGACTTCCTTGCAGGCTTGCTGGCCTACGATCGCGCTGAAAAAGATACTCTTATGAGATCGCCTAGCTCTCAGTGGTAGGCGCAGTATTTGGTCGGCTCAAAGTTACTCATCGGAAATGGTCACGGCCGAGGTTGTGAAGGCGATAGAGCGCCCCACTGGTAGATTGGCATGAAAGCCTTGCACGACCGGGGGATTGGCGGGCTTATCGGACTGCCACCGGATCACGAAATTGGCGCCCGAGCCGCCCGAGTCGTCGTCGCGTGGAACAAACAGTTCATACGTTCCCATAGGCCCAATAGTCTTGGGCGCAGTGACGTACTCTTTCAATTTCTTACCATCGGTGTCGTAATACTGGGCAGAAAGTACACGAATGGCTTTCGCGGGGTCAGTATTTCGGATGCTGACCGAAATAGAAACGAGTGTCCGCGCTCGCTGGCCATCGCTTGTAATGTCGCCATGCCAAATGTGTGAATAAATTGGCAAATAGAGCGTTTGCCCCGCTGACCGACCCTGTGACGTTTCGGCTATAGCGATACCGCTGCTCAGGGTTAACAACAGGCTCGTCAGTATCCATTTCATAAATTCTCCAAGGGTCACTGCTGACACGGATTTTGCACTTCGGACGCTATGATTCTGCGGTGCATGCCAATCTCTTGACCCTGCTATTGTTGTTGACCGCCGCAATGATGTCAGTTTTTTTCGCCCGAAAGCTGAAAGTGCCCAGCATGCTGGCCTATTTGTTGATCGGCATCGCTCTGGGGCCGCATGCGCTTGACGTATTTACAGAATCTGAAGCGGCGTCAGAGTTTGCAGAATTTGGCATCGTCTTTCTGATGTTCTCCATTGGTCTGGAGTTCAGTATCAAACGCTTGGTGGCGATGCGAAAGCTGGTGTTCGGATTTGGTGCGACACAGATGGCATTGACCGCTGCGGCAACCGGCTTCATCACCTGGATGGCGTATGGGCAGAGTTGGAAGAGTGGTATCGCCATAGGGCTGGCGGTTGCCATGTCTTCCACCGCAATTGTTGCCCGCATGCTATCGGAAAGCTTCGAGTTGCATTCGCGCTCAGGTCGCCAGACCATGGGTGTTTTGTTGTTTCAGGACTTGGCGGTAGTGCCCTGCCTCATCTTTCTTCCCGCGTTAGCCGCGCCGGGCGATGGCCTTTTGTATTCCTTGGGTGTTGCAGCTGCACAGGCATTGGCGGTGCTTACCCTTTTGGTGTGGGTCGGGCAAAAGTTTTTGGGGCGGCTGTTTGCCAAAGTGGCGCAACATCGCTCCGACGAACTGCTGGTGCTCTCCACGCTGTGGATCGTGGTGGGGCTTTCCTACGCCACAGCGCTGAGTGGCCTGTCCCTGGCGCTGGGTGCATTTGTGGGTGGCATGCTGATCTCGGAAACCATCTACAGGCACCAGGTGGAGGCCGATATCCGCCCCTTCCGGGATATTTTGCTGGGTCTATTTTTTGTCACCGTCGGGATGATGCTGGATTTGCGTTTTGTATTGGCGAACCTACCCGCTCTAGGACTTGCCGTCTTGTTGTTGATTGGCGGCAAAGCCTGTGTCATGTTGTTCATCACCTATGTGTCAAAAACTCCTTTGACCACGGCCTTGCGAACCGCGGCCCAATTGGCACAAGCAGGGGAGTTTGGCTTGGTGTTGGTTGAGTTGGCTTATCAACTTCAACTCATAACGCTCAGTGTTTTTCAAATCACCTTGTCTGCAATGTTGATTTCGATGTTTATTGCGCCGTTTTTGATCAGCCGCGCGGCCAGGCTGTCGGTTGACTTGGGGCGTGGTGACTGGGCCCATGGCGTCACTATTATTCAAGATGTGGCCGTCCACAGCATGGCACTCAAAGACCATGTTGTGATATGCGGGTTCGGACGGGTTGGAAGCCGGATTGCCGAATTTTTGACATTAGAGAACATTGCATTCATCGGGTTGGATGCCGACCCGCACTGCATCAACAAGGCGAAATCACAAGGGGCTAACGTTGTGTTTGGAAATGCGGATCGTGCCGAAGTGCTGATTGCAGCCGGTATCGGCCGCGCGCGCGCAGCGGTGGTGAGCTACCCTGATGCACATTCAGCAGAAAGAGTTATTCGCATTATTAGAGCTAAGCGACCGAGTATTCCGATCATAGTGCGTACCAGCGACGACAAGGATGTAGTCCGGCTCAAGGCGGCAGGGGCAACAGAAGTGATCCCCGAGGTGTTGGAAAGTGGTCTGCTAATCGCGGCGGAAACGCTTGTCGCCGCAGGAATCCCGATGCGCAAAGCCATGGGCCATGTCAAGGCGGTTCGCTCTGCTCGGTATGCCTCTATGCGCAGTAACCCGGCTCAAAGAACTGAACCTTAACCCCCCGGCTGCCAGAAAGCGCCATTGCCACGCCGTCAGCACGCAACCCTTCCATAACAGCGAGGCACACGCCAGAAAGTTGGCGATGGAAATGCCCGGTTTGGAGCAAGCAGTTCGCAAACGGGTAGACCCGCTATGTGCCTACTGGAGCCGGTCGAAATCGCTGTCCAGTTCGCCCTTTTTCACTTACCTGTCTTGCAATCACTTGGCCGATCGCTGGCAGTGTGGGCCGGAACAGGCGGCCCTATTTAACTGGAATACTCCGTTGCCACGGCACAGCAAATTTCATAAGCGAAATGTGCCATTCACGCCCGCTGGATTTGCGCAAACAGCTATCAAATAAATAGCAAATATCCTTAGTCCGCGCGCACAACACCCCGCAGGAGGCTGGGCGGCAAGCGTTTTGCGTAGGTCAAGGAGGAGCCCGCAACGCGGGCGGGGGACACGGAGCAAAACGCTTGCCGCCCAGCCTCCGAAGCGCGAGCTACAACGCGATCCGCATCCCGCTTTTCTTGTCAAACCAGTTGTTATGCCGCCCGCTCACCGTCATACCGATGTGCTCCCCAATGGCAATCTTGGTGTTGGCCGGTGCACGCACCGTGACCAAGCCCACCGCCGTTTTGAGCACCACATAGGTATCTGCCCCGGTGGGCTCCACCAGCACCACCTCGCCGCGCCACGGCGCATCGGCATCCAGGTGAATGTGCTCGGGGCGCTGGCCCAGGGTCAACTCGGGGCCGGGGGGCGTGGGCAAATCGAGCGCACCGCCGGTAAAAACAAACTTGCCATTGGGCCCCGGGTTTTCGGCCCGCCCTTCGATGAAGTTCATGGTGGGTGAGCCAATGAAGCCGGCAACATAGGTGTTGGCCGGCGTGCGGTAAATCTCGTCCGGCGTACCAATCTGCTGCAGGATGCCGTCTTTCATGACCGCGATGCGGCTGCCCAGGGTCATGGCCTCGATCTGGTCGTGCGTGACGTACACGCTGGTAATGCCGCTCACGTGGTGCAGGCGCTTGATCTCGGCACGCATCTCCACGCGCAGCTTGGCGTCCAGGTTGGAGAGCGGCTCGTCAAACAAAAACAGCTGCGGGTCGCGTGCCAGGGCGCGCCCCATGGCCACACGCTGGCGCTGGCCGCCGGAAAGCTGGGCCGGGCGGCGGTCCAGCAGATGCTCGATTTGCAGCATGGCCGCCACTTCGTGGATGCGCTTGGTGCGCACGTCCTTGGGCACTTTGCGCATTTCCAGCGCAAAGCCAATGTTGTCGGCCACGCTCATGGTGGGGTACAGGGCGTAGCTCTGGAACACCATGGCAATGTCGCGCTGCGCCGGGGCCATGCCAATGACGTTTTTGCCCGCAATGTGCAACTCGCCTTCGGTAGGTTCTTCCAGCCCTGCAATGATGTTGAGCAGGGTCGATTTGCCGCAGCCCGAGGGGCCGACCAAAATCAGGAACTCGCCGGGAGCAACGTCGATGTCGATGCGTTTGAGAATTTCAACCGCTTTGTCGCCCTTGCCAAAAACCTTGCGGATGCCTTTGATGTGGAGAGATGCTGCCATGGTGTTTATCCTTTCACCGCGCCAGCGGTGAGACCTTTTACAAAATATTGACCGGCCAGCACATAGACCAGCATGGTGGGCAAGCCCGCAATCACAGCAGCGGCCATGTCGACGTTGTAGCTTTTGACGCTGCTGCTGGTGTTGGCCATGTTGTTCAGCCCCACGGTAATGGGTTTGCTGTCGGCCCCGCTAAAGGCCACGCCAAACAAAAAGTCGTTCCAGATGTTGGTGAACTGCCAGATCAGCGTGACCATCAAAATGGGCGTGGACATGGGGATGACGATGCGGAAAAAGATGCGCCAGAACCCCGCTCCGTCAATGCGCGCCGCGCTGACCAGTTCGCGCGGAATGGCGGTGTAGTAATTGCGGAAGAACAGCGTGGTACCGGCCATGCCCGCCAGGCAGTGCACCAGCACCAGCCCGCCCACCGAGCTGGAGAGGCCCAAAAAGCCCAGCACCTGGCTCATGGGCAACAGCACCACCTGAAACGGCATGAACACACCAAACAGGATGAAGCCGAAGAACACGTCGGAGCCACGGAACTTCCACATGCTCAGCACATAGCCATTCACAGCACCCCAGGCGGTGGAGATCAGCACCGCAGGCACTGCCATGCTGACCGAGTTCCAAAAGTAAGGGCGCAGGCCCCGGCAGTCCACCCCGGTGCAGGCGCTGGACCAGGCCAGCTGCCAGGCGTCGAAGTTAAGGGAGGTGGGCAAACTCATCAGGTTGCCGGAGCGAATTTGCTCGGCATCTTTGAACGAGGTAGCCAGCATCACATACAGCGGTGCCAGGAAGAGCAGCGCTGCAATCAGCAGCACGCTGTACACCGCCAGGCGGGAGAGTTTTTGGGCGTTCATGGGGGTGGCTCCGTCTTAATGCTCGTGCGGCTTGGTGCGCAACTCGCTGTACAGGTAAGGCACCACAATGGCCGCCACGGTGGCCAGCATCATGGTGGCGCTGGCGGCACCCAGGCCGATCTGGCCGCGGGTAAAACTCATGGTGAACATGAAGGTGGCGGGCACGTCGGTGGCGTAACCCGGTCCACCGGCGGTAAGCGCCATGACCAGATCGAAACTCTTGATGGACAGATGGGCCAGCACCAGCAGGGTTGAAAAAACCACCGGCCGCAAAATCGGCAAAATGATGCGCCAGTAGATGCGCGGCAGCGAGGCGCCGTCGATCTGCGCCGCTTTGATGATGCTGTCGTCAATGCCGCGCAGCCCGGCCAAAAACAAGGCCATGGCAAACCCGGCGGACTGCCAAATGCCGGCAATCACCACGCAGTAAATGGCGGTGTCGCTCTGCACCAGCCAGTCAAAGTGGAAACTCTCCCAACCCAGGTCGTGCATCAGCTTTTCAAGGCCGAGGCTGGGGTTCAAAATCCATTTCCAGGCGGTGCCGGTCACAATGAAGGACAAGGCCATGGGGTAGAGGTAGATGGTGCGCAACACACCTTCGGCACGGATTTTTTGGTCCAAAAACACGGCCAGAAAAACCCCCAGCAGCATGGAACCACCCACGTAGAGGGTGCTGAAGATGCCCAGGTTTTTGAGGGCGACATACCAGCGGTCCATTTCCCACAGGCGGGCGTATTGCTCCAGCCCTACAAATTCTTCGTAGTTGGGCAACATGCGCGAGCCGGTAACGGAGAGTACGCCGTTCCAGATCATGAAGCCGTAGATAAAGGCAAACCCGAGCACAAAGCCCGGCGCGATCACCAGCTTGGGTATCAGGTTTTCAAAGGTTTTCATAAGCGTTGTGCTCGGGTTATGTTTGCCAACCTACTCCGTGCCGGGATCAGGCGCGTCGGCTATTCCACTGCGTTCGTGCCCCCCAACCCGCAGGGCGGGGACACGAACGGAAGTGCGTACCCCAGCCCTTGTGCGGGCTATGGAGATAGAGCCGGTTACTTGGTCGCAGCCGCTTTGGCGATGCTTTTCACACCGTCGGCCACCGAGACCTTGTCGTCATTCCAGAACTGGCTGACGGCGTCCTGAATCGCACCTTGTGCCGCAGGGTTCACCGCCATCTGGTGGGCGATGGATGGCACCAGACCGCCCGACTTGGCAGTGCCCACAAAGTCCTTGGCGGAGAGCTTGGCGCAATCGTCAAACTTGGCCATGTCCATATTCAGGCGCACAGGAATGGAGCCCTTGTTCAGGTTGAAAATTTCCTGAAACTGGGTACCCATAATGGCTGCTGCCAGATCGCCCTGCGCTTTTTGCGCGTTGGCGTCTTTCAGCCGGAACATGGCAAAAGAGTCGATGTTGAAGGTGTAGGCATTGGCGGTGCCGGGAGCGGCGGCGCAAATGTAGTCTTTACCCGGCACTTTGCCTGCGGCGGTGAATTCGCCCTTGGCCCAGTCACCCATGAACTGGAACGCGGCCTTTTCCTGGATCACCATGGCGGTGGCCAAATTCCAGTCGCGCCCCGGCGCGGCGGGATCGGTGTAAGCCTTGACCTTGCGGAAGGTCTCCAGCGCCTTGGTCATGGTGGCGCTCGTCAGGGCTTTCTGATCGAGCTTGACCAGCGCGTCGTTGTAAAACTTGGCACCGCCTACACCCAGCACCACACTCTCAAAGGTGGTGAAGTCCTGCCAGTTCTGGCCACCGTGGGCCACGGCGATCAGGCCGGCTTTTTTGACCTTGTCGGCGGCGGCAAAAAACTCGTCCCAGGTCTTGGGCGCGCTGGCCACACCGGCTTTCTTCAGCACGGCGGCGTTGGCCCACATCCAGTTCACGCGGTGCACGTTGACGGGGGCCGCCACGTATTTGCCCTTGTACTTCATCACATTGGCCACCACGCCGGGTAACAGGCTGTCCCACTTCTCGGTGGTGGCCACGGGGGTCAAATCGGCCAAAACGCCTTCAGACGCCCACTCTTGAATAGCAGGGCCTTTAATTTGCGCTGCGGCAGGGGGGTTGCCTGCAACCACACGGCTCTTGAGCACGGTCATGGCGTTATCACCACCGCCACCGGCCACGGCGAAATCTTTCCAGGTGTGGCCCTTGCCTTGCATGATGGACTTGAGTTCGCCCACCGATTTGGCTTCGCCGCCAGACGTCCACCAGTGCAACACTTCGACTTCGCCGGCGCCTGCCGCAGAGCCCGCCACCACCAATGCCACGGCCGTGGCGAGTTTCGAAAGTTTCAACATCGTGTCTCCAAAAGTTAAGTCTTGGCTGGACTGGCCAGTCGCAAGCATCAAAAAATCCGGGAGGACACCATGCCCACCCGGATTCGTTAATTTTTCATTAATTATTGAAGATGCGCACTAGGAGTTTCCCTAGGTAGCGCGCCGCGCGCCTTTGTGGCGCACAGGTCGTTATGGCGACTTGGTGCAAACGACGCTGGCCATGCCCTTGTAACGCGCGCCACCGCTCAGGGCGCGGCGGAAGGCAACGCCCAGGGTGATGCTGTTCGGCACAGTGCCCTCACCCAGCACAAACGCAGCGCCTTCCAACTCCGTAGCGTACCCATCCAGGTACTGTGGGCCTGTTGAGGGGGTCGCAAAGGTAAGCGTGCGCTTCTCGTAATCCACTTCCCATGAATCCCCTGCAAACACCTGAACACCGGTGTCCACAAAAACCACGGCCCCGCTGGCACCCACCGTAATGGTGATGTCCGGCAGCAAAGCACCAACGAGCTGCGTGTCCCTGGGAGACGAACCCGTGGTGCCGGTATAGGTGAGTCCGGTGTTACGCCAGTAGGTCGGACAGGGGTAGGTGCCATGGGCAGGAAAGGCGGCCATGTCACGTGTCACAAGGTAGTGCAGGGCCATGCTGTTGGTGCCGGTCAGGGGGGGCGATACGGCCACGCCGTTGATGGTGGCCTGCCCTTTGGTCCAGCGGCCCTGGGCAAACGTGGCGTCACCCATGAACTCCTGCACCGCATAGGTTCCATCGGTCGCCGCGAGTGCATGGTTGTCAAGGGCGATCACGGCCCTGTTGGCATCGAAAGTGGGGGCTGCAGCGGTGCCTTCCTTCGACACTGCCGCAGAATCCTGAAAACCCTGGATCATGTAGCGCACGGTGCCGCCGGACATCACGGTCGTGGGCGGCAAGAGGCTGGAAGACAGCACGTACGCGGTGTTGGCGGGGGCGGCGGTGGTGTCGGCCGGTGGTTTTACCGCATCGCCACCGCCGCAGGCACTGAGCACTGCCGCAGCCAGCAGGCCCAGGGCAGGAATGCCGAGCCCGCAGCGGATGGGGGTAGAAGGGGTGTGCGGTGTGTGCAGAGTCATGGGAGTTTCCTGGAAAGTGCCACGCAGTGCCAACAACGCCGTTCGCAAGCGGGAAAAAGGTGTCGAATTGTCGTATCCCGATCGCATTTTTGCAAGCCAAAGCATTGGCCTGGCAGCTCAATCCACCACCAGGGCCAGTGCGGCGTAGTCGCCCACCCGCTCACCCAATCCGGCGCTTACCAGCTCCACGCCATCGGTCAGCGCGGGCAGCTTGCCTGCCAGGTGGGCGCGCAGGCGCGGCAACAGGGTTTCGCGGTGGTGCCAGAACACACTGCCACCCAGGCTGATGCGTTGCAAATCCAGCGTGACCACCAGGTTGTACAGGGTGCGACCCATGATTCGGCACAACTCATCAATAAGGGCTTCTGCGCCCGTCTGGTGTGCGGAAGCAGCTACAAAAAGTGTAGCAGCGTCGGGATACCCCAGGGGGGCAAAACGGCGTGCAATGGCGTTACCGGCAATCAGGCCTTCAACATCGCCCACATTGCCGCAACCGCACAGGGCGTCGTGGTTGTCGCTGACAAAGGTGTGTCCAGCGTGGCCGGCATTGCCGTTTTTGCCGCGCAGCACCCGCCCGTCCACACACAAGCCCACGCCAATGCCGGTGCTCCAGGTGACGTAGGCACAGTGGTCCAGGCCCTGCAGGGCGCCCCAGCGGCGTTCGGCCTCTAGTGCACCGATGCCGTCGTTTTCAACCCGTACATTGGGGAAAGCGGCGCGCAGCGGTGCTTCCAGCAAGGCGGTGTGCCAGTCGTTGGGCAGGCCGCGCGCCTTGCCGGCCAGGCCGCCGCAAATGTTGGGAGCGGCCAGCTCGATCAGGCCCTCGCGCATCACAAACGGGCCGCAGGATGCCACACCGACCGCCGCAATCTCGGCCACCGGCACGCCCGCGCTGGCGCAGCTTTGCCCCACCAGGCGGATGATTTGGCGGGCCAGGGCGTCGTTGGCGCCCTCTTTGGCGGTGGGCTCTGCCACTTTGCCGCGCACGCCCTGTGCGTCGGCCACGCTCACGGCCACTTTGGTGCCGCCAATGTCCACACAGGCCACCGGCGCGGCGCCGACGGGGAGTTGAATCAGGGGGAGGCTGGCAGTACGGGTCATGGTGTGGAGGGTCGTGGAATGGTTGGTGTGTGACTGTAGCGGCAGCGTCGATGGCGCGCCAGAGGAGCAGGCAATTTTCTAGCCGCGGCCGTAATCGTCTTGCAGGCGCACGATGTCGTCTTCGCCCAGGTAGTCGCCAAACTGCACTTCGACGATCTCCACCGGCGCATCCGTGTGGTTGGTCAGGCGGTGCACCTGGGCGCGTGCAATGTCGCAGTGGCCGCCCACCGGCAATTCAAATTCCCGGTCATCCAGGGTGACATGGGCCACACCGGCCACCACCACCCAGTGCTCGGCGCGCCGTTGGTGCTTTTGCAGGCTAATCTGCTGGCCGGGCAATACGCCGATGCGCTTGATCTTGTTGCCGGGCACCTCGGATACGGTTTCGAACCAGCCCCAGGGGCGGTGGGTGCGGGCTATGGTTTGGGTTCGGGTCTGGATGGACATGGGTATGCAAAACAGCATGGGTGGCGGTGCCGCCATCCTACTGCGCGGCGGGCGCCGGGGTTACCAGCGCGTTACCCGGCATCGGTGCTACTGCAGCATGAAGGTTTCAAACTCCAATGCTTCCAGGCGCCGGTTCAAAATCCATATGCCCACCAATACGGTGACCAGCATGGCCAGGGCGAAGCCGTAGCCAAACCAGGCAGCCCCCAGGTAGATGGACGCTGCGCTAAAGGCTGCATTGGTGAGCAACAGCATGGCGGTGAGCCCGACCACCGAGCGGCGCAAATCCAGATAGAACATGACGTTCAAGATCCCCAGCATCACCACCTGCAGACCGGCACCCACCACGTCGATGTACAGCAGGGGCAGGTACAGGGTGGAGATGCCCAGCCAGCGCAACAAGGCTTCACCCAGCACAAAAACGACCAGTACGGTGATGGCCTGGATTTTGGCGATATCAAACAGGCCACGCTGCACGTAATACACCATGTGGTTGCGCATGCGTTCGATGTACTCCAGCGTGGCGCCTTCGCGCACCGCATCGTAGAACTTGGTGTAGTACTCGACGAAATCGGTTTCGATGCGCACCAGAAACACCGCCATGCCGGGAATGACCGTGAGGTAGGACAGGAAGATGGGAAAGTCGTAAATGACGGATGCATTCAGCGGCCCTATCACGTGCTGGCCGGTGCCGGGGTAGTACCAGAAGATGAGTTTGTCGATCCATACGCCCAGGTTGAACATGAATCCGGTGGCCATCAGGCTGTGGTACATGGCACCCTTTTCCCAGATGTCAAAGGCAATGAACCGGTTGGAGTGGTAATTGCGGTACACCAGCCACACCATGCCCGCCAGCAGCAAAAAGTGCCCGATGACAAAGCCCAGGAGCAAGCCCTCCATTCCCAGGTAACGCCGGAAAAATAGCGCCAGCACCATGGTGGCGCCGTAACCCAACAGAAAAATCAGCAAAATGGCCCGGTAGTGCTTCAATCCGGTCAGGAAAACCGTGGCGACCCAGATTGCAGCCATGATGGCCAGACCCATGACAAAAAGCGACTTGTACAGCGCCGTTTGCCCATTAAAAGCCAGCAACACCACCGGCCAACCCAGCACCAGACAGGTGCCAATGGCGACCAGCATCAGGCCATTGAAGTTGGGCAGGATAGCGGCTTCATCCTTGGCAAAAATGCGGTCGGCCACAAAACGCGTGAATGAAAGTTGCACCAGCCCGGTCACCACCAGCGACACCATGAACAGGTAGGTCACGGTCACCTGAAACTGGGCAATCAGTGCATGCGGAACCACCACGCCAATGCTGAGCAGGCCGATGAGCATGATGCCCACGATGGACAGCACCCAGGGCCCCGAGCTGATGATGCCGGCATAGGCATAGGCCTGCAGCAGGCCGGTGTAGGACTGCTTGTTGAGCAGCTTGCGCAGCGCGAACCCTATGCCTGCCATGCGAATCCCTGGTCGTACAGCGCACGGTAGCTATCAAACAACATGTGCTGGGCGTAGTATTTTTCGACCCGCGCAATCCCGGCCTGGCTGGTTTGCTTCCAAACGACAGGATCGGTCAGCAATTCCAGCGACGCCTGTGCCAGCGCTTCGGGGTCGGCAATGCGCACGATGCGCCCGGACGCGCCAATGGCCTCGTCTGCTCCGGGCAGGCCATACACCAGTTGGCGGCAGGAGCCTACATCGGTGCTCACGGTGGGCACGCCTGCGGCGTAGCCTTCCAGAATGACCAGGGGCAGTGCCTCGCTGATGGAGCTCAGCACCACCAGCCCCACCTTGGGCAGGATGTCGGTGAGCTTCTGAAAGCCCAGGAACTTGACGCTGGCTTGCAGCTCCAGCCGCTCCACCAGGTCGTGGCATTCGGCGGCGTAGGACGGGTCTTCGTCCTCCGGGCCGGCAATCCAGGCTTCGGCATGGGGCATGCGGTCCACCACAATGCGCATGGCACGCACGAAGGTTTTGATGTCCTTGATGGGGACCACCCGCCCGATCAGGCACAACACCGGTGGCACGCCCTCACTGCGCTGGCTGCGCAAGGCGCCGAAGCGCTCCACATCGACTCCGTTGGGGATGTTGCTAGTGCGCTCGGGCGGGGCTCCATCAATGAGTTGTCGCTGGCGGTTGGCCTCGTACAGGGCCACGATGTGGTCGCTGGCCTGGTAGGTCAGGTAACCCAGGTGCTCGAAAAACCGGATCCAGAGCTGGCGGTAGTAGCTGACCTGCGAGGGGTCGTGCTCAAACACGGTGCGGTTGTCTTTGATCCACTGCGCCTGGTAGAGGTCAATCTTGCGTTCTTTGACGTAAATGCCATGCTCGCTCAGGATAAAAGGACGCTGGTTGCGGTGCTTGAGCAGCACACCCAATATGCCGGCATAACCGGTGGAAATGGAGTGGTAGATGCGCGCCTGGGGGCAACGCTCGGCCACCGCGCGCAAGCGCCAGAAGGGCGCGTGCATGATGCGGATGGTCCAGAAGTAGTCCACAAACGAGGGGTCGGTGCTGTAGCGGCGGTAGCCGTCCTTGATCTGTTTCCAGGCGGCCTCGCTGTGCAAAAAAGTCTCGCGGCTCAGCGCCCCGCAGGGGTGCGCCTGGTCCATCAGGCTGGCAAACAGGCGGCCACAGTCGGGGTGGGCCATGTTGGCGTGCAGCAAATCGTGCAGGTCTTTGACCTCGGCCATCACCGTCTTGTCCGCCTGCACCTTGGTGGGCCGTATGTCGGAGCCGCCCAGGTCGTCATACAGGTACGTGACTTCCAGGTGCACCAGGTTATCGGGCAGCGCGTAGCGCATGTCGCCGTAATCTTGCGGGCGGCTGCCGATAAAAATGGCCCCAAAACGCAATTCGGGGAAACCGCGAATGATTTGGTTCACCCAGCTCGATACACCCCCCGCCACGTAGGGGAAGGTGCCTTCGAGCAGCAGCAGCACGTCCACGCTGTCGGCGGTGGGCAATGCGGGCCTAGATGTGCTGGAGGATGCGGCGGTCACGGAAGCGCAGAACGCTGTCGCGTCCTGTCCAAATATCAACAATGGCCGTGGTGCGTGACGCCACCTGCAACTGGGCCAAATTTTGCAGGTGGGCGTGCACAGTGGCAAAAGCACGCTGTTCAAATGCCAGCTCGGCCAGGTAGGGCAACACCGACGCCGGTGACTGGCCCAACTGCATGGCGAACGTGAACGCATCACGGGCCTGCTGTGTTTCGCCTTGCGCAAGCAGGATGCGGCCTTTCAGAAAATAGATGCCGCAGGCATGCTGTTCGTCCATCGCAAACGCCATCTCCAGGTATTTCCAGGCCTGGTTCAGGTTGTGGGTTTTAAGGCCCCCGTGGGCAAGCCCTGCGTAGATCAGCTCCCAGTGCAGCTCGGCCAGATGGCGCAGGCAATCGTAGCGCGCCCGACTGGACAATGGGGTTTCCAGATTTTTCTGCTCCTGGTGGATGTGTACCGAAAGTTTTTTTTCTTCTGCGTCCAGCATGCCAAAGGCAATCAGGCGCACGTCGTCGGTTTCGTCCCCCAGCAGCGACTCCAGAATCGGATTGGCCACCCTGCTGGGAACCGCCTGCAGTGTCAACAGGGATTGCATGCGCACGTTGGAGGGCACCTGGGCCGTCAGGCGCGAGCGGATGGCGCCCTGCCCGGCGCGGCTGGTTTGTTGGGAGCGCGCTTCAAACTCCGGCAGTGCCACCGTTTGCGGCTTGGCATGGTTATGCACATCCAGCGCCTGTCGCAAAGTGGTGTAAGAAATGAGCAGAATGCACAGGGAACCCAGCACGGGCGCAATAGCGGCAAAACAAAAAAGCAGCAGCCAAGTCCAGTGCAGCGTTGCGCGGTTTTTTGATGGCATCAAGACCAGCGAACTGGTTGCCAGAATGGCGCACGAACCGGCATGCAGCAGCCATAGCTGCACAAATGCGGCATCCGATGTGGCGTGCGGCAGCGGGCCCATGAAAACGGCCAAATCACCCAACACGGCGCCCCAGGCCCAGTAGACGCCTTTCATGATTGCATCACCTTGACCAGAGCCGGGACAGGGTCTTCGACCGACAAATCAATGACCCGGTAATGGATGTGCAAAGCGTCCGAGTTGCCGCCAAAAGTGCCCTGCAACCAGTTCTCGACGCGTTGAAAAAAGCCATCTTTTGCCGAGGCGGAAGCAAACGGCATCAATATGGCAATCACCGGGTTACCAGCCACAAAGGTTTGCCAATAGAGATCGAGCCCCCGTTTGATGCTCAGGAACTGCGTCGGAATCTCTTCCTTGAAGTCGCCCGTAAAAGTCATCACCACAATGTGGCTGGTAATGCCAACCTTTCTTTGCATACGCACCATGCGGGCCAACTCTTCGGCATAGGGAACCGGGATGGTGGGCAACTGCTTGCGCAAACGGGCCACATCGTCGTTACTCAAGATGTGGTCGGCGTAATAGCCCAGGGTGACTGCCATCATTTGCAGTGTTTCCACATTGAGCGAATAAAACGGCAGATTGGTCACTGCCACGACGCCCAAAATCTGGCTATTGCTGGCAACGAGTGGTGCAACGATGAGCTGGTTAGACTGGCGCTCCAGTGATACCTCGCTGCCCGCTACGTGGGCCATGCTGCGAGTCTCCACCATAAGTTCAAACAACTCGTCGTTCGCATCCAGCGGAAGGGGTGAACCAATGGTTTGCTGCACCTGGCCCAACAAGATGCGACCATTTTTTTCTTCGACCAGGTACACCGCAGCGGCTTCAATATTGATGTATTGGGCCAGCAGGTTGAGCAATTCGGGTAGCCCCGGCAATGCGCAGTGCTCTTTGTCTGCCGTTAGCACCACGTTGCGCAAACTGGCCAACGCGTCGCGTAACGAACCCGGGCGGGCCAGCATCTCCTGCTCCATACGGTCATGGGAGATATTGAGCAGCAAATGGCGCTTGGTTAGCCGTGAGAGTCGCTCGGTGACATAAATGTTGGTTTCGTCCATGCGTGCAATGCGATCACGCCACACGTCGCTGAACTCCCCGGCCAGCAAAATCAATAAGCCACCGCCAAAGAAGTAATCACGCGGAAATTCGGTGCCGGCAACGGCGGCCACGTTCCATTCGTTGGCCAGCAACCAATTGACCAGCAGCACGATGCCGCTGACCAAGCCGGACATCACCCCGTAGCGCAAGGCCACCAACGCCGGTGCAAACCACAGCCACGGAAACGCAGCCTTTAAAAGAAGTGGGTCTTCGGGACGCCACAACCAAGCCATACCCACCACCAGCAGGGGGATAAAAATAACCTCCAACCAACGGCTGCGTGATCCCAAGTGCTCGGGGGCCAGCAAGTCCTTGAAATGCAGGGTTTGTCGAAAGGAGTGCAGCCGCGCGCGCCACATGGATAGTGTCAGCGCGCGCCGTTTTTGCGTTCCAGGCTGATGCTGCCCAACAATTCTTCCATCAATTTTTGCGCAACACCGGCCAGGCTGTCACGGCTCCAGCCGCTCTTGGCGCCAGAAGCACTCCACACCACTTGTCCGGTAGTCAAATCAAGCAATTGCAAAGTGACTGCGGCGGCCGGTTCGCCATCGATGCCAACCTTGTAGCGCCATTCTTCTACCGCCCCTGTCAGCCCGTACTGTGCACCTTGCTCGCGCGCCCACTTTCTGGCTTCATCCACCGTACGCCGCTCGGTCGGTTCAAACAAACTGTCGCGTGACAATGCTGGGGGGTAATGGGCAATGCTGGCAATGCCGCGGGCACGCAAACCGTGCTCGGCAATGGCCTCCGCCGAGAGTGCCGACTGGGGGGTGTCGGTATGGTTTTCAAGGGGCAATATTGCCCACTTGGCGTCGCGATCCAACGCTACTTTTCCAGACACGGTGCTGCTGGTGGTGCAGGCAACCAGGCATGCGCCCAAAGCCAGAACGAGGATGAGGCTGATACGTGTAGATGGCATAGTGTGCTCAAAAATAGTAGCGGTAACGCAGTGTCCAAGTGCGGGTCAATGACCCGCCCACACTGCCGATACCACCTTCATTTTGCTCCAGTCGAAGTGAAAGATGATCGGGGCCCAGCACGGATCCGGCCATACCAAAGGCGCCACTGTAACCGTTTCCGGTACGTGAGTGGTCCAGTGCACACAATTCCATAAACGGGCGTATGGCCCGGGTATACGTGTTCTGGATATTCTGCCCACCCACATTCTCACCAAGGTCCAAGCAGCCGCCCCAGGTGGTGCTGGATTCTGGGATGAAATATCGTACCGGGTCAATCCCCGCTGCGGTGAGGCTGGAGGCTAGGGCGGTTGGCAGGTGGGCCAAAAGGGCCGGGCCATTGTTGGTGCTGTTGTACGCCTGATCGGACACGTAGAGCCGCACGCGCACATCGGGGTAATCCAGGCGCAGGCGGTAGCCCCACTCCAGGTCATTGACTTGCCCCGCGCCCAAGGCGTCGCCCTGCTGGGTGTGAAACTGCGCCCAGCGGGACTGCCAACGCACCGAATCACGCTGATCCACGGCATAGTTCAACGCCACCTGCAGGTAGTCTTGGCTGCCGCCTACGCGCAGCGGAACACTTTCAGAAGTGTCGACCCGGTAGCCCAAGCCGCCTGTGAGCACCAGACGTTGGCTCCAGTTCCAGGTCTGGTCCAGACTTGCGCCCACTTGGGTGCTGAATTCATTACGTTCGAACAGTCGCACTTGGCTGCTGCCCGTGCGGTGTTGCCACTGCAGGCCGAGGTTATTGAGACGCTCGGTCGGTGGCAACAGGGTGCTCAAGGTGGTATCGGATGTGGATTGCCCCACTTGCGACCACCCCAGCAGCAATTGCAGATGGGGCGCCATCTGCAGACTGGCTTCGACCTGGCGGCTTTGGCTACCCAGCAGGTCACCGGAAGACTCGTTCCATGCACGGTATTGCACGTAACTGGCTGCGCCCGGCGCGTGTTGGCGATAGCGGTCATGCATTTCCTCGTTATCTCCATTGCGTTGCATGACGCTAAAAGCAATATCCAGCGCTTGTGCTTCGTGCCCCAAAGCGTGAGCGGTGTCGTAGCGGTTGTACATCGGCATGCTGGACGCGCGCTGGTCGAGCAACTTGCCCATGCGCTGCCTATCTGCCAGTTGCAACGCAACCTGGCTTTCCGCCCATGCCGGAGCGTCCCCGTCACCACTGCCCTTGCGTGCCTGCTGCAACCACATCCAGTTGCGGGCATTGAGGAACTGCTCGGTGGAAATCGCCCAGCCCAGCACCAAATTCTGCACTTGTTCGCGCTCCCGTAGCGAAGCAGCATCCAGTCCACGCAGTTGAGTCACCGTATCGCGCACCAACTGCAGGCTAGCGTCACCGGGTTGGTTAAGCAGGCGCAGCCGCGCCCAAGCCAACAGTTCGGGCTGTTTGTCCAACGGAACAGACATATTCCGTTGCGCCGATTTTTCGCGCAACTGCAACCACGCATGGCGGCGCACGCGATCCGCCATACCAACACGGCGCACGGTCTGCAGGGCATCCGCATAGTTCAGTAGCAGTAGCGCATCATCGGGTTGCTTACGAACAACTTTTTGGTACCACACTACCGATTCCCGATGCTGATCCAGCAACTGGTAACCCGCCGCAAACGCCAGCCAATACACAGGATCCTGCCGACCCTGCAGTCCGAGCTGGCGCAGCAGCGGCGCCAATTCTTGCTTGCGCCCGTGATCAATCAAAAACCACAAAGAAGGAATAGCGACCTGGCTGTCACCCGGCGCAATGCGCAATGCCTTGCGGTAGTCGTTCCATGCGGCTTTTGTATCGCCCTGGTGTTGGTAATACTGCGCGCGCAGCACCAAAAACTGCGGTTGCAGTTGTGCACTTTGCAGGTCGTTTTCGGTAAGCGTTTTGAATGCACGTGCCTGCCCCGCATAGTCACCCGCTTGTGCATAAATGCCAAGCGCCAGTAGCAAGTCCTCCAGACGTCCCCAACGACGGAAGGCGTCGAGGCCCATCTCTGCGCCCAGCTGGGGCGAACGCTGGCGTGCCAAATAGACCAACCGCGACCAATCGGCTGCCGTGACCTTTGGGCTATTGGCATAGGTGCGATAGGCTGCTTCGGCCGCTTCGGGCTCCTGCAAATCCCACGCAATATTCCCCAAGGTGCGCCAAAATTCTTCCATTTCGGCAGGTACTTCATGGCGGTGCGCCTGCATCAGATCAAAGGCATCGCGCAAACGGTCCGCACGAATCAGCAGCAGCACCGCCCGGGTGGTGGCATCAAGTGAGAAGGGCGGCATGTTGGCGCGCTCCCGGTACAGGGCGATGGCACGTGCATCGTCACCCACGTTATCGGCAAGTTGGGCTGCGTACTCCAATAGCTTGGGGTTAGCATGCTGGCGGTATTGGCTCTCAAAATAGAGCGATCCCGCCGGCACTTGGTCCGCTGCTTCAAACAACTCCAGCAAATCTTCCCACTGCTGCGGGGTCAGCGGTGCATGGGCCGCGCGTGCTTTCCAAACCGTGATAGCAACATCGGGCTGCGCTGCCAGAGGCGCCAAACGCAACACGGCACTGCTGGTTTCCGCAGATCGATCACCGTGTTGAAACAGGTAGTGCCAGTGCTCCCAGGCCACCAAGGGTTGGCTGGTCCAATCCGCCAGGCGCGCCAGCTTGCGCCGCCAATCGGTATCGCCGGGGACACTGGCCACAGCCTGGCTGGCCACTTGAAAGGCACGTTGACGGTCACCACTGCCCAAGAAAACTTGGAATGCCAGTGCGAAGTCTTCCTGATTGAATACGCGCAGCTTGACGTCTATCGCAGGCACAGCAGCACCAGCGGTCGGCGCCGCTGTCGGCCTGATGACAGCAGCACCCAACGCAACAGCCGCAGCGGCGGGGACGGCTGGCACCGAAGTGGCCGAAGCGACCGCGACACTGGGTACGACGGACGATTGGAGAGAGTCGTCCCAATTCTGGTGTAACACGGCGTCGGGGCGGTAAGCGGCCACTCGAATTAACGGGTGCGCAGGTGCGACCTTGGCCAACGCCTCGCGGGCCAATGCATCACTGGCCCAGAATCCGGCCCGCAAAACATGGAGCTTGCCACGCCGCTCTATGCGTACATAGGGAAGATCCTTGTATTTCAGAAATAACTTTTGCAACGCTTGAGGGTCGCCACTCGCAATTTGCCACGCATAGTAATCGCGCCCCACTTGTAAGGTCAGCGCCTCGGCGGAAAGGCATGGCGATTGCGCCATGGCCGCCAATAGCCCGGTCATGACCCACTTAAGCCTCATGGCACGGCTCCTGCGCGCGCGGGACTGGGTTGAAAGACGAGCCTCTGGGCGTAACGTGCTGCACGTACCGGCTCACCGGCGGCCAGCGCGGCGCGGGCCATGTAGCGCAGCGTTTCGGGGTCATCGGCCAGATCGCCAATATCGCGTTCCGCCACCCGCATCGCCCATGCAAAGCGGCTGGCTGCCATCAGGGCTGCAATTCCTTCGCGGAAATACCGACGCGCATCATCTCGGCTAGTGGCTTGGCGGCGTGCCAGCAAGTAATACTCGCTGGCCAACGTGTGGCGTCCCAGCGCCAATGCCTCGTTGGCGTAGACCTCCAAAGCCTGCGCAGTGCGACCCGGCGCCACCCGGCTCAGAAACTGCGTACCCAAGGCAAACCAATCCTGCCGGAAGGCCGTGGCCGCAAAGGCGCCAGCCAAAGCAGGTGGAATATCATCTCGGTTGGCCACGAGCAAAAACGCTTCCAGTCGGTTGCGCAATTGCTTAACTTCCTCGGCCGGTAAATCCGTGGACAACACGTGTTCGTAAGCGCCCAGCAACAATATGCGGGCTTCGGCGCGTTGACGGCCATCGCCCGCATTAATTACCGGTTGCAGCAAATGGTCCAAATTCACAATATCTAGTTGCTCGCGTTGCACCCGGCCCAGCAAAATAGTGAGATCGGCGTTACCCGGTTCGGTGCGGTGCAAGTTTTCGATGTAAGACAGAGTGAGTTCGTCCACCTGTTCCTGGTCGTACAGCTTCTCCACCAAAGCTTTGTGCGGAAAGATGACACGCAGCAGCCCGATCATGAGCAAGGCGACCAACAACAACTGCCAGTTGGATGCCAACTGCAGGCGCGGCGTTTCTCCATCAACTCCTGCATGTCGCTTCGAGCGGTCTGGCAGCATGGCTTGTTATTTTGTAATGGGTATGCCCATCGGCACTGCGTGTGGCTACCAGATCGCGCCCGGCGGCCCGCACCTTGCAGTTGTCGGCATGGGCCAAGGTGAACTCCAATGGTACGTGACCTATCAAATTCCAACGATAGCCCGTTGTTGTTTTTTGTATGGATTCGATACGGGCGTTGGCAGACACCAGACGAACCTCAGTCGGTTCGATGGGCGCAAACAGCAGTTCGGCGCTCGCACCGGCCATGTGAACATACACATCTTCACCCCGTTGGCTAAAACCACCCACCGACTCACTAGCCCGGATTTGCGGTACGCCCAGGACTGCAGGTGCCCGCAGGGTGTGGACATGCTCCACACCCCGAACACGCCAGCCAGTGGCAGTGCGGGACACCGATACCCGGGCAAAGTCCTCTACTTTTTTCGCATAGTCACTGGCAAAAACCGGGGATATTTCCTGAGCCATCGCGTAGGAAAAAACTTTGTCCAGCGAGCGCATGCCAGCCAATTTGGTGGTCAGGTAGGTGTGAAAATAAATATTGATGGGTTTGAGGCGGCGCGGTGTTTCGGTGAACTCAAAGGTTTCAATCACCCGCTCAAACCCATAAAAAGGTCCACGCCACTCGTTGGTATAGACGTTCTCGTTCTGGTTGGGGGCAAACACCTGAAATAACCCATCGCGCTCCAGTCCCAGCCCTTCAACCTGCGTCACAGTTGAACGCGAGCGGGTGGCAATCGTGTCACCCCCATTCATGTTCATGACGCCCACGCGCTGCGCCCAAACCAATGCGTCGCGCCCCGGAATGCAGTCCCCCGTCCACAAAAACAAACGTACTTTTTTGCCGGGTGGCGCCAATTGCCTTTCTATGTATCGGATGGATCCTTCTATTTCACGCTGCAAGTCGAACTGGTAACCGGGCAGGCGCAGGTTGTAGGCTTCACCGTCACTGCCCGCTGACGCTTTGCGCCAGTTGAACGGGTGCGAATAACTGTGCGAGGCCATTTCCACATGCGGGGCGCTAAAAATTTCGCGTGCAACGCTTTCCGCCTGTGCAGAAAATTGGGGATACAAACCCTTTGGCGACAGCTCCGCCTCAATTACCGAGATGGCCATGGGAACCGGGTATCTTTTGACGACCCGGTCCCGCACCGCCTCTCCCGCGAGGGGATTACCCGGTAGTTCTGAGCGGCTAACAAAACCGTCACCATCCATGTGCACCAGCAGCATGCGCCGGCCACTTTCGGTGGTTACGTCGGGCACCGGCATATCAGGCAATTGCAAGGCCTGTCGCAAAAAAATGAACGGGTTGATGACCCAGCGGGTTTCTTCGCTATTGGACAAAGTCACCGAGCTAAAAGGCGCCATCACATACCCACCCCAATGAGTAATGGCGGCAGCCACCTGCTCGCCCTGACCTTGGCGCAAGGTCAGCAAGGGGCTGCCGGTGCGCAGCCGGATGGGGACAAATTCGTTGATCGGAGGGCGTGGTTGGCGCTCAAACCCCACCATGGGCGCTTGCTGGACGATCGCCACTGGGGCTGAGGACTCCAAAGGCGGCGGCAATTCGACTCCCAACTTGGCGCCCAACGCACCCAACATCGGCAATACATCGTCCATCAATACCAGCGGCATATGTTCTTCCACCCGCTGCTCCAGCCAATGTGCCAATTTTTTTTGCGCTGCCGCATTCCCTTGCGCACCCAGCAAAACCACCACCCCCGCGTATCGACTGGGTGGTACGACGGCGGGCAGCTTGTTGTAGTCCACATATTCCGCACCGTAGCCCAGGTAGTTCAGCGGCATGGTGAGCAGCCGCACACCGTCGGACTGGCGCAACTCGTATTCGTCGCTCTGTGGGCTTTGCACCACCAGAACCCTACGCGGCAAGGGATCCACCAAACCGACGCCGACCGTGGTGAGGTCGGGCGTGGCCACCCAGGGCGTAAACCCCATGGCCGCAATGTCGCGGGCTGTAGTGCGGGCCAGAGTGCGCTCCCCCAAGGGCACGTAGTCAATCACAATGACCGGCAGGCGGTAGTCGTCCGTAATGCGTTTAAATTGCGCCAGCAACCACTCACGGTCTGCCAAAGAAACAGGGCGGTACGATTGAGACACCGCCGCATACCCTTGCAGCAACGATTCGGCTGCCACCCAACTGACGTGCTGGTGGGTGCGCTCCAAAATCTCAAAACCGCGGTTGAACATCAATTCGGCTTGCGGGTAGCGGCGCTTCACCTCTTGCACCAGCGCCACCATGCCGGCTTCCTGCGCAGCCCGCTCTACGGGCGTTTTGGCAAACAACTGGTACGAGTCCAATGTGTCAAAGAAGAAGGCGCGGTAGCCAGCATTCCATAGAGGGGTGAGGATTTTTTCCGCAAAAAAAACGGGCCATGCCGGGTTGGACTGGTCAATCAGGCGGCTGCCCCAGTCGCTGTTGTCTCCACGCAACCAATCGGCAGGGATCTGTGCCGCATAAGCCCGGCTAGGGTGCACCTCACCCACCGAAACGTACGCCGCCAGCCGGGTATTTGGCAACCCGGGGGCGCCGGGGTCTTTTACATGGTCGGGGTCGACCACCACCAAATCAAACGCCTGCAACTCGTCCCAGGGCGGGTTATCTCCGTAATGGAATGCCACTGCAGTGGGGGCCGCTGTCGCGGGCAGGGTACAGGCACCTGCCAGCAAACCAATGCCAAGCAAAACAAACAGCAGCTTCTTCACAATCAAGTCCTATGTCGTTCTCTGCAAACCACGCACTCTACGGGAATTTAACGAGGCCTGCACACCAACCCACAGACTAAAGCCGGTGTGTGCGGTCACCTTGCGCGAATCCCATGGCATCCCAATAGGCGCCCTTGGTCAAACCAATGACCTTGAAAAACTCGCCCATTTCGTGCTCCAAAATCAGCTTTTGCGCCGCCACGCGCTCCGATAGTCCGGCTGCTTGCATGGCATCCACCAGACCGCAGTTGATCAAAAAGTGGGCCTGATTGGTGTAACCCAACACCTCCAACCCCGCCTCTTGTGCGGCCACGGCAATGCCGGTGAAATTGACGTGGGCAGTGACGTCTTTGGCCCCCACGTGAACCAACGGGTTGTCATCGGCCACATGGGCGCGGTGGCACATCACCGTGCCCATGTGGCGCTGGGGGTGGTAATACTCGCCCTCAGGGAAACCATAGTCCAGTAGGAAGATCGCACCAGCCTGCAGCCGATCGGCCAGGGTGCGCACAAAGGCTTCGCCCTGCGGGTGAATTTCGGTCAGATAATCGTGGTCGTCGGGTATCTCGACCGGTGGGCGCAGATGGGTGGGACGATCGGCCCACGCTAACTTGCCCTCGCTAACCACCACACCCCGTTCGTGCCACACACCCTGCACACGAGCCAGCAGTTGCACCGGCATCGCGTCCAGCACCTCGTTACCGACCACCACACCGCGCAGGGTGGCAGGGAGTTCGTCCACCCAGTGCACGGTATCGGCGTATGCAGCCAGGGTTGCCTGCTGGCGTGCACGCAGCGGCTGGGACAAATCGACAATGGTGTAACGGCGCAGGGTGACACCCAAGGCGGCGAGCGCGTCCAGAATTTGCAATGCCAAGGCACCGGTGCCGGCGCCAAACTCCCACACCTCGTCGGTACCCGTGGCTTGCAGGGCTTGGGCCACCTGGCGCGCCACGGCTTGGCCAAAAAGAGGAGAAAGCTCGGGCGCTGTAACGAAGTCGCTACCGGCGCCCTGGATGGTTCCATCGGCTTGCCGCATGCCTTGCGGAAAGGCGCCAAACACCGTCGAGCCGCGCGTGTAATAGCCTAGGCCAGGCGCGTAAAGCGCTAACGCCATAAAAGAATCAAATCCCAACCAGCCGCCCGCGTCTTGCAGGCGTTGGTCAATCAGCGCGTACAGAGCATCGGGTGGGGTAGACGAATCGGAACAAGGGGGGGTGGCTAAAATCGGCACGGTCTTCCTCTCTGGCTGAATTGTCTCCCAATGTCTCTTGCTCCCCCTGTCCCTTCGCGCACGCCCACCGTTTTGGTGACTGGCGCTGCCCGGCGTTTGGGCCGCGAGATCGCCCTGACACTGGCCAAAAATGGGTGGCGGGTGGCTGTTCACTACCGTAACTCTGCCGAAGGTGCTATCGAAACAGTAGCTGCTTGCGCCCGTTCTACGGGCGGTGCAGCCGCTTTTCATGCTGATTTGGACGATGAAGAGGCAGTGCGCCGACTGTTACCAGCGGTGCTGGCGCACATGGGCCATGTGGATGCCGTGGTCAACAGTGCATCCACTTTTGAACACGACAATAGCAGCAGCTTCAGCTTTGCCGCATTAGAGAAGCACGTTCGCAGCAATGCCGGTGCACCGATTTTGCTGGCGCAGGCCCTGCACGCCCACATCACCGAACGCCTTGCGGGAAACACCAGCAATGCAAATGACGCGGATGCTGCGGCCCTCGGTGCGGCAGATGGCGTGGTGGTCAACCTGCTGGACCAAAAGCTATGGAACCAGAACCCCGACTTTTTTAGCTACACCCTGTCCAAGGCCGCGCTGGAAGCCGCCAACACCATGCTGGCACTGGCCTTGAGCCCGGCGGTGCGGGTGGTAGGCGTTGCGCCAGGATTAACGCTGACCAGCCACCTGTTGAGCGACGCCGAGTTTGCGGCGCGGCACAAGTTGTCGCCATTGGGGCGCTCGTCCACACCGCAGGATGTGGCCGCTGCAGTACTGTTTGCGCTGCAAAACCGCTCCATTACGGGCACCACCCTGATGGTGGATGGTGGCCAGCACCTGATGCGCTTTGAGCGCGATTTTTCCCTGATGTGACTCCTCCAAACTCCTATGCCACACACCACGGGAACCCAGACACTCACCCTCACCGGCCTGCGCTTTGACGCCAACCTGGGCATTCTGGAGGCCGAAAAACAGGCCCCCCAGCCGATCCAGGTCGATGCCGAGCTCAGCCTGGGCCCACAGCCCCTGCTGCCGCATGACGACGACATTCACCATGTGCTGGACTACCGCAAGGTGCGTCAGATCATCATCAACGAGTGCACCGCAGAGCATGTAAACCTGCTGGAAACGCTGATCGGCAAACTGGCACACCGCCTGATGTTGCTGCCGGGAGTGCTGGGGGTGCGGGTCAAAATCGCCAAGCTGGAAATTTTTGACGACTGCGAAGTGGCAATTCGGGTGGAAGCGGGGCAGTGGTAGCAGGGTTCCCGGTCTGCTATACACCCTGCAAGCAAAATGGCCAGGTCGCGGTTCAGGTTTGATTTGCTTTGAGCGACTTCATGAAAATCGCGTTTTAGCGAAATAAGTCGCACTTTTGCTGCTATTCATGCACCAAAGCGTGAATTTGCGTAGAGATAGCCGTGCCAGAATCATTTTGCGGGGCGGTCCCGCAGTGTTTGAAAGGTTGTGCCATGGAATGGTTCTCGCAAAACCAGCAGCAGTCGCGGCTGGGTCAGATTCTGGTCAAAAAGAAGCTCATTTCCGATGAGCAACTGAAAAATGCTATTGCCCGTCAGGCCAGCACGGGCGAGCGACTGGGCGACATTCTGACGGAGTGGAATGTTGTTACCAATCAGCACATCCTGGCCGCGTTGCGTGCGCAGCGCAACTTGCGCCTAGCGGCATCTCTGGTCACGGCCTTGATGGCGCCCTTACAGGCCTATGCAGCAACGCCCGAGCCGGTCACCCAATCCACCCAGCAGGATACCGCTGAAAAACCCAAAAAGACCATGACGGCGATGACCGATGCCGATATGGACGGAATTTCAGCGCAAGGGCTGAATAATGAATTACTGGAAGTTATTACCAAGGACCACACCGGAAAAGGTGATGGTGTCGAGGTATTGGGCAAAATGGCCAAACTGATGAACCCTTTGCTGGCCTTTTTGGAAGCCGATACCAGCATGAAAGATGTGGTGTACGACCCCGCCACGGCGGCGGCCGTAGTCAACCCCGATGGCTCCATCACCCTGAGCTTGCCCAGTTCCATTGGGGAAATCAGTTTCAAAAATATCCGCCCAGTGGCGGCAGGCTCTATCGGCGGCCCCAGCATGGGCAGCATTACCCTGCGCGACATCCAGTTCAATAACACCAAGATTACCCTCACCCACCGGCCATAACAAATCGCGTGAAGGGCACCGCGCCGTGCCCTAACGCGTGTCCGTGGCAACATTGCCACACCCCATGCAGCACCGCATGGGGCATTTGTAACACCCCTGTTGCAGCAAGCGACACCGGGAATTTCCGGCGTTTTCCTTGACAAACCAGCGCAATAGAACGGCGTGCGCAGACCGCACGGGGCGTCACTGTTGCACTCGCTTACAAATCCCGGTGTTACTCCAAAAAATAAGCCTTCAACAATGAAATTGAAGCGCCAGACCCTGTTCCCAAAACCCGGTTGATTGACGCTCTCAAAGGTCACAGTGGGTTATCCCAACGGTTCGCAAATTTTGGAAGGCAATGTCATGAAAACCCTGAAGAAGCATCAAGAACAGTCCCGTCTCGGCCAAATTCTGGTTCAGAAGAATTTGATTTCCCATGCGCAGTTGAGCCAGGCCATTGACCATCAGGCGACCACCGGCAAACGCCTGGGCGACATCCTGACCGAGTGGGATCTCATCAACCACCAGCACGTACAGGCGGCCTTGGGCGCCCAGCGCAAATTGCGCATTGCTGCGTCGCTGGTAACGGCCATGCTGGCCCCTCTGCAGTATTCGTACGCGGCCACGCCCGTTCCAACCACTGAGGCAGCCCAACTCGACGCGGGTGTGCAACCCCAAAAGGTACGAATGGCAGCCTTGTCGGACGCCGACCTGGATGCAGTGTCCGCACAAGGTTTGAATGACGAGTTGCTGGAGATTGTCGCCAAAGGCGACAAGAACAGGGACGGTGTCGCGATTCTCGGGACCATGGCCAAGGTGTTGAATCCAATCTGGGGCGCTCTAAGCTCCGACATGCGCATGAAAGGCGTTGTCTATGACACCCAACGCGCCATGACCATGCCCAATGTGGACGGCTCCATTACCCTGAATTTGCCACGCTCCATCGCAGAAATCAGTTTCACCAACATCCGCCCTGTTGCCGCCGGATCCATCGGTGGCCCCAGCATGGGAAGCATTACCTTGCGCGATATTCAGTTCAACGACACCAAAATCACGCTGTCGCTGCGTCCCTGATCGACATGCAATCATGCGTGCGTGCGTGCCAAGCCCAATGCGCACGCTAACGGGCGAAGTATCCAGCAACCCCACAAGTATTGGGTTGGGAAGGCGCGGTCTACAATGCGGGGCCCATAACAGGGCACAGCGCCATGCGCCTTCGCATCGGCTCCGCGCCGCAGAGGATGCAAGATGCCACTTCAAACGCCCCTTACCCCCAAGGCCCCGGTTTCCAACTCCGCGGAAAAAAAGGCCCAATTGCGCCAGGCTGCACTGGAATACCATGAGTTTCCAGTTCCCGGCAAAATTGCCGTTACAGCCACCAAACAAATGGTCAACCAGCACGATCTGGCTCTGGCGTATTCGCCCGGCGTGGCGGCCCCCTGCGAAGAAATAGTCAAGGATCCCAATAACGCATTCAAATACACCAGCAGAGGTAACCTGGTAGCGGTCATTACGAACGGCACCGCCGTACTGGGGTTGGGTGACATTGGCCCACTGGCAGCCAAGCCGGTCATGGAAGGCAAGGGGGTACTTTTCAAAAAATTTGCGGGCATTGATGTGTTTGACATCGAGATCAACGAAAAACATGACCTCGACAAACTGGTCGACATCATTGCCGCGTTGGAGCCAACTTTTGGTGGAATCAATCTCGAAGACATCAAGGCGCCCGACTGCTTTTATGTAGAACGCAAGTTGCGCGATCGGATGAAGATTCCGGTCTTTCACGACGACCAGCACGGTACCGCTATTGTGGTGGGGGCTGCCATTCTCAATGGTCTCAAAGTGATCGGCAAGGACATCAAGCGCGTAAAGCTGGTTACATCCGGCGCGGGGGCAGCAGCGCTGGCCTGCCTGGGTCTGCTGGTCAAACTCGGGGTCCCGCGTGAAAATATTTGGGTCACTGATCTGGCTGGTCTGGTTTATGAAGGCCGCACCGAACTGATGGATGATGACAAGGCACAGTTTGCCCAGGCAACCCAACAGCGAACATTGCGGGAGGCCATTGTCGATGCCGACATCTTCCTGGGCCTGTCTGCCGGTGGCGTGCTCAAAGCGGATATGGTCAAGAGCATGGCCGCCAATCCATTGGTTTTTGCACTGGCAAACCCCACGCCCGAAATCCTGCCGGAGGAGGCGCATGCGGCGCGGGATGACATCATCATGGCCACCGGTCGCACGGATTACCCCAATCAGGTCAACAACGTCCTGTGCTTTCCTTATATTTTCCGGGGTGCATTGGACGCGGGTGCTTCCACGATTACGCTGGAGATGGAAATTGCCGCCGTGCACGCCATTGCCGATCTGGCACAAGCGGAGCAAAGCGACGTGGTGGCTGCGGCCTATGCCGACACACAGCTAGCGTTTGGGCCGGAATACCTGATTCCCAAGCCCTTCGACCCACGCTTGATGATCAAGATTGCGCCCGCCGTGGCCCAGGCTGCAACTGACAGCGGTGTGGCAATGCGCCCCATTTCCGACATGGACGCCTACCGTGACAAACTGCAGAGCTTTGTGTATGCGTCGGGCACAACGATGAAACCGATTTTCACCGCCGCCAAGAAGGCGCTGAAGAAACGCGTTGCCTATGCCGAGGGTGAAGATGAGCGCGTGCTGCGCGCATCCCAAATTGTGGTTGACGAGCATCTGGCGCTGCCGACGCTGATTGGGCGACCGTCCGTCATTGCAGAACGGGTGCAAAAGTTTGGATTGCGTCTGAAAGAGGGCGTGGACTATAACGTCGTCAACGTGGAAAACGATCACCGTTACCGTGACTTCTGGCAAACGTATCACCGCTTGACCGAACGCAAGGGCGTCACGATCCAGGGCGCCAAAATTGAAATGCGGCGACGTCTGACCCTCATCGGCTCCATGTTGCTGCATAAAGGGGACGTGGACGGGTTGATTTGCGGCACATGGGGTACCACCGCATTGCACCTGCATTACATCGACCAGGTCATTGGCAAACGCCCTTCAGAAACCGGTAGTGCCCCGGACGATACATCCATCTACGCCTGCATGAACGGATTGATGCTGCCTGGGCGCCAGGTCTTCCTGGTGGACACCCATGTCAATTACGACCCCACTGCACATCAACTCGCCAAAATCACGATCATGGCGGCCGAAGAAATGATGCGCTTTGGATTCAAACCCAAAGCAGCACTGTTGAGCCACTCCAATTTTGGCAGCAGCAATGAGCCCAGCGCCGTGAAAATGCGACTAACTCTGGAACTGATACGACTGCAGGCTCCGTGGCTGGAAGTCGACGGTGAAATGCATGGCGATGTCGCACTGGACGGCGCGGCGCGGCGAAAACTGATGCCCAACAGCACGCTGCAGGGTGATGCGAATTTGCTGGTATGCCCGAACATTGATGCAGCCAATATTGCCTACAACCTGCTCAAAACCGCTGCCGGCGGCAACATTGCCATCGGACCTGTTTTGCTTGGTGCCGCCAAGCCCGTCCATGTATTGACAGCCAGCACCACTGTGCGCCGCATTGTCAACATGACTGCCTTGACCGTGGCCGATGCCAACGTAAACCGGTAGTTGCGGCGCCACCAATGTGCATCTGGAGATGTTCGCGCATTCTAGAGTTGTAGCGCCTAAATATTGAGCGAGGGCTTGCTTTTATGAGGCAAATACGCGACACTCGCTGGCTTGGAAATATCGGGTTTACCCGGAGCAGTTTGAGAGGTTTTCGGTGCGTGCAACCGCGGTTAAGTTAGTACTCACTGGCGTTTTAATGACTCTCGGCTTGGCCGTAACTGGAGTTCAGGCTCGAGAGAAGGCTACTGACGGGGTTGAAGCGACGGTTCCTTTAGGTCATTTGCCGCAGCAAGGCCAAGAGACATACCGCCGCATACACGAAGGCGGCCCGTTTGCATTCGAAAAGGATGGTGTGGTGTTTGGTAACCGGGAGCGTTTGTTGCCAGCAAGCAAGCGCGGCCACTACCGCGAATACACCGTCATAACGCCGGGCATCCACCACAGGGGTATGCGTCGCATCGTTTGTGGCGGCCCCAAGACTGCACCTGAAGCCTGCTACTACACAGCGGATCACTACGCGAGTTTTCGCAGGATCCTGCCTTGAACCAGATTTTTGTACTTTGAGAAGGAGAAGCGGGAATGGAATTACCACTTCGAACAGTGAGAACCAATATCGTTCAGTCGATTCGGGCCTTTCGGGTGCCCGATTTGCAGGAGGCGGCCCAAGGCTTGGGACACCATTTCCTGTATGCCAATCTGGCCAACGCGCAGACCAAGCAGGACGTGCTCGATCTGATTGGTCAGCAGTTCACACTGCCGACCAACAGCGGCAAGAACTTTGATGCTTTGTACGATAGCTTGACCGACCCGGTTCACAAGTCCGGGCCCCAACCGGGCTTCATTGCGGTGCTCGAACACATTCCTGCCAACGTCAAATTTGACAAGGAGGCACGTGAGCAGTTGCTAGACATTTTCCGTGACGTTGCAGACTATTGGGGGGACCGGAAAATACCGTTCCGATGTTTCTATTCTTTTCTGTAGCCCGTTCTGCACACACCAGCCAAGCAGAACGGGCGAAAGAGGCTAATACTGGAACAGCAATACAAGCAGCGTCAGTTGCGGGCGTCGAAATGGCAACGGAAGTCGGTGAGAAAATGCCCACCGACAAATTGTTGGACGTTTCTCCATTGGCACTGCGCATGAGCAGTCCATTCAACTCGGGTTATTGGCTGGCAGCAGCGTAACCCAACAGCGTGAATCAGTCGCACATCACCGTTCGCACCCCGGTGCGGGCGGTGGTCATGGCTGTGGCACGGTGGCTAGTTGCTGCACCAATGTGACGTAGTCACCCACTGGTACTTCTTCAGCCCGGCGTTGCACATCAAAAGTGCCGGTGAAACTGCGTGCATCGAGCCATCGTCCGAGTGTGTGTCGCAAAAGTTTGCGCCGCTGGCTGAATGCAACCTGAACCATTTCACTGAGTAAAGACACCTCCAGTTGAGGCGGTTTATCCAGGGGCAGCATACGCACCACCGCACTGTCAACCCGCGGTGGCGGATCAAAACTGCCAGGTGGAACTGCCAGCACGTTGTCCATGGCATAGCGCCACTGCAACATCACGCTCAGGCGTCCAAAAGCTGACGTTGCAGGCTTCGCCACCATGCGGTCGACAACCTCTTTTTGCAACATGAAATGCTGGTCTTCAATGGCATCCACGCAATCCAACAGGTGAAAGAGGATCGGCGTGGAAATGTTGTAGGGTAGATTTCCAACCACGCGCAACTTGCTCAACGGATCCGGTGGCGCGGTTTTCAGCATGGTATTTGCTATGTTTTTTGAAGCGCCCAACTCCCTCTGCAATTGCGCAAAGTCGACTTTCAACACATCCGACTCAACCACCGTCAGTTGCCCATGCGCGCGCAAGCGTTGTGCCAAATCGCGATCGAGTTCAATGACCGTCAAATGCCCCAGCCGCTCCACCAGTGGCTGTGTCAGTGCTGCCAAACCGGGACCAATTTCCACCATCGCCTGACCTGGGCGTGGATCAATCACCCGCACGATGGCGTCAATAATGCCGCCATCGGTCAGAAAATGCTGGCCAAACCGTTTGCGCGCAATGTGTTTCATAGATCCGGTAGTTGTGTCACCCACGTTCACTGAACCGTGTCGCGAATTTCCACAAACGCGCGATCACGAACCTCTTGCGCCCAACTGGTGTATGTTTCCTGAAAACGGCTTTCACGCAGCTGGCTGCGCACCATTTCGCGTACATCGCGTGGATTCAAATCGACACGACGGCGCTCGACCATTTCAATCAAATGCACCCCAAAACGCGACACCACCGCATTGCTGATTTCACCCTCGGCCAAACGATTGAGCGCCTCTTCAAATTCTGGAACATACATACCGGGGTTGGCCCACCCCAGATCTCCCCCTTGCGCCGCACTACCGTCTTGCGAATACGCCCTTGCCAGGTCCTGAAAAGTGGCTCGACCGGTTTGAATTTGTTTTTTCAAATCCACCAGCAATGATTGCGCCACCGTTTGGGTCATCTCGGCGGACAGGCGCAACAAAATATGCCGTGCACGCGTCTGCTGGACGGTGCGCACCAGCACCGACGGTGCACGCTTTTCCACAACCTTCAAAATATGGAAACCCGCCGCTGAACGCACAATTTCAGACACCCCACCGACCGGCAATTTTTCGGTTGCCAGCACAAAAGACTGCGGGTACTGATCGGCCCGGCGCAAACCCAATCTTCCGCCATTGTTGCGATCAGCGGCCGATACATTTTGCACCCAGCGGTCAAAATCTTCGCCGCCACGTATCCGTGCCAATATTTTTTCAGCGTACTTGTACAAACTTGCCAATTGATCTGGCGTTGCTTTTTCCGGCGCAGCAATCAGCAACTGGGCCAAATTGATTTCTTGCAAAAATGGATCCTTATTGCTCTCCAGTTGCTCCTGGATCGCACGATCCACATCCACATCGGTCACTCGGATACGCGATTGCACCTCTCGCTCATGCAAGCGACTCAGCATCAGCCTATCCCGGATCTGCGTGCGGAATTGCTCCACACTCAGGCCTTCTTTGACCAATTGGCTATGCAATGTAGGCAGATCCACCTGCCGCTGCCCAGCGACATCCAGTTCCGCCTGTTCGATGGCCGCATCATCGACCCGAATTCCAGTTTCTTGCGCCAATTGCAGTTGCGCCCGGTCGCTGATCATTTGATCAAGCACCTTGCGGCGTAACGTATCGGCAGCTGGAATGACCTGGCGTTGACGCTGCAGGCCCTGGGTCGTGCGTTTGACGGCAGCCATCAGTTCGCTGTGCGTGATCGGTACCGAGTTAACTACCGCCACAATGAAATCAGCAGGCTGTGCGACCTGCGCATACGCGCTTGCCCACACCACACTTGAAAAACAAACCAGGGCCAGCGCCCCCGCACGTACATTCATGGTTTCTCAATCGTAATTGCTGAAGCGGCTGCTAGGACCGATCGACTCACGCGGGTTTTGGTAGCGTGAAATACTGCGCTTCAAAGTTTCCTGGGGGCTGGCGCCCCAACCCAAACGGGTAAATCCCACAAACTCCAACTGAAACATCAGCCGATTGGTTGCGGTTGACACACTGGTTTGTACCCGGTCCAAAACCAACCGGCCCAACCAGCACCCTGCATCGTACTCGACACCCAAAATCGTGTCGACCAGCCGCTGCTCAACCACGCTGAAGTTCAGCCGTCCCACACTGTAATAACGTCCCTGCGCCTGCCCCTGATCGCCCCACAGGGGATTCAGTGGCCACTGCCAACTTAGATCAATCTGCTCACTTACATTGCGCTGCGTGCGGTAGGCTGCATTGAGCACCCGGTACGGCCCCGGGCTGTAGCGCGCACCCACAGTGGAACGCTCAGACTGTTCAGTGCGGGGGTTGTACTGCAAGGTCGAATCCAGCGACCAACGGTCATTGATGTTGAAGGTTGCACCCAGCAGCACATCACTAAAACCGGCCTGCGCCGCCGCCAACCCGGGGGTCAGCGTCACTTGCTGCTCCTCGAAACGCAAGCGCTGCGCCACACTGAACCGCGCCAGTTGCGCACCACTTTCAGGTTCCAGAAAACGGGTGGCGAGTCCCAGCGTGAGCAGGTTGTTGTCCGAAATCTTGTCGTGGCCGACGAAATTGTTCTCCGTGAAGATGGTGGCCCAATTGAAATCGTTGACGCCGGTATCGTAATTAGGCTGCAGACTCTGGTTGCGGTACGGCGTGCGCACATAAAACGCCCTGGGCTCCAGGGTTTGAATCAGCGTATGGCCCAGGATATGGGTGTCGCGTTCAAACACCAGACCACTGTCCAGGCTGAACGTGGGCACTACGCTGTCCGTCGTGCGGGCTCCATTCGACAAGTCTGCGTCAAACTGGTACCCCACTGCGTGCAACTGCAGTTTGGGTATCAAAAACCCAGCCGGAACCAACACCGGGCGACCCAGTTGCAACAAGGAAAAAATGCGCTGTGCATTGGGCTGTTGCGTCAGCGTGCGATCCGACTCAAACTGGGTGAAGTCGATATCCACCGATGCGTCAAAACCACCCACATTGGCCAAAGCATACCGGGCGCTCAGTTGGGGCAATCGGTCATAGGGCGGAACAATGATGGCCGTGGGGTCTTGCAGCGTTTGCCATTTGAATACCTGCGCCATGACGCTGAAATTTCCACGGCCCCCGCCGACGGCTACCGAACTAGGCAACAACCGTTGCGTCAAAGTGGAACTGGCCCGGGTGAAATCGCGCCAGTAGTTGTCATCGCTGACCACATTGATATTGGCCGCCACACCAATCGCCCCTGCTTGCGGCCAACCCGTAGCAACCCCGTTGTGAACGTAGGCTACGCCCCAGCGGTCCGCATGGCGCAACCGGTCAGCACCCATGTAGTTGGCCCGCACGATACCACTGTGACCGGGCTCCAAGTAGCGCAATTCGCCTCCTACATCCACGCCACGCGAGGTCATCAACGTGGGGGTGATGGTGGCATCGCGGTTGGGTGCGATGTTCCAGTAGTAAGGCAACGCCAATTCCGACCCGTTGACGCTATCCACCCCCATGGTAGGAGGCAAAAAGCCTGAACGGCGCTTGTCGCTCAGGGGGAATCCCAGCGATGGGAAGGGCAACACCGGTACGCCCTTGAAACTCAGCACCGCGTCGGTTGCAACGCCCTCGTCTTCGTCTTTATCCAGCGTGATGCGGCTGGCACGCAGAATCCAGTCTGGCACCCAATCCGGCCCGGGCGTGCGCCGGCAAGTGGTGTAAGTGGCGTTGGTCACGGTGGTGTGGTTCTCGTCCAGAAAATCAGCACGAAACGCTTGTCCGTGTGCCCCGTTCTGCAAAAAGTGGTAACGCGGCTCATTGAAGAAACCCTCAAATGGCTCCACTTTGAGCTCCATCAGTGGGCCTTCGTAGACGCTACCACCCCGGTTGATGCGCACACTGCCGCGCGCCTTGGCCACGTCCGTCGATTGGTCGTATTCCAGCCGGTCGGCGTGAATCACCGTACCGGCCTTGCGCAACACGGCGTCTCCTTCAACCACCACCTCCCGATCGGTATGCCCGGAAATCCGATCGCCCAACAAAAAAATCGGTCCGGCACTGCTCTGGGCCGGATCAATGGCCTCCTGCAACAGCGCACTGGAGCGCAACCGCAGCCCCTCCGGCGCACCCGCAACCTCCTCGTGCACGGATGCAGTGGTATTTGCCTCTTGCGCCTGCGCCAGCACCCGCACCGGCGCACCCGCAAAGACCAAACAGGCCATCACGGCCACGCTGGAACAAAACCATTGACGAAAGGGCAACCCCGGTTGGGAGGGGTGCATCAGAACACGCATGGGGCGAAAGGCGAACACAAAAAAATGAACAAGTAGGTGCCAAAGAACGCGCCAAATCAGCGGTGCAGCAGGGCTTTGTAGAATGGATTATCCATGAGCCCCACTCCCGCCCCCACCCCCACGCCCATTCCCGCAGCCCCCGCCACCGGTACCTTGACGCCACTGGCGTGGGCTGACCCCCAACGCAAGGTCTTATTTGAAGCCTGGCTGGCCGACTTGCAGGGGGCCCACCAGCTGGTTGCGGCCTCCCTGCGCTTGGCCTCGGCCGATGCCAGTTTTCGCCGCTACCTGCGCATCGACAGCCCACTGGCTGCCCCCGCCAGCAGTTTCGTCATCATGGACGCACCGCCCGACAAGGAAGACTGCAAGCCCTTTGTTCAGGTGGCGCAGCTGATGCAGCAGGCCGGCCTCAAGGTTCCCCAGGTTCTGGACTGGGACGAGGCCAACGGTTTTATGCTGCTGACCGATCTGGGCGCCCAGACCATGATGCAGGTGATCCAGCCCGACGCGGCACCGCCACTGCCCTTGTACCTGGAGGCGGTGGACACCTTGATCCAATGGCAACTGGCCTCGCAAGAGGGCGTACTGCCGCCCTATGACGAAGCGCTTTTGATGCGCGAGCTGGAGTTGTTTCCCCACTGGTACATTGGCGAACACCGCCAATTCACGCTGGACGCCACGCAGCGCAAAACGCTGGACAGCGCCTTTGCCGCCATCGTCAAGAACAACCTGGCCTGGCCCAGCGTGTACGTGCACCGCGACTTCATGCCGCGCAATTTGATGATCTCGGTCGAAGATACAGCGCAATTTGCCGCAGGGCCACCGCAAGGCAAATTAGCCCCCTTGGGGGGCAACCCAGTAAGCACAGCGACCAGCGTGGGGGCTCGTTTGGGCGTGCTGGACTTTCAGGACGCGGTTTATGGCCCCATCACCTACGACATCGCCAGCCTGATGCGCGACGCCTTCCTGAGCTGGGAAGAAGACTTTTGCCTGGACGTGACCATTCGCTACTGGCAAAAGGCCCGCAAAGCCGGTCTGCCGGTGGGCGACGACTTTGGCGAGTTCTACAAGGGTGTCGAGTGGATGGGCCTGCAGCGCCACCTCAAGGTGGCCGGCATTTTTGCCCGCCTGACCCTGCGCGACGGCAAACCGCAGTACCTGGCCGACACGCCCCGCTTCATTGCCTACATGCGCGCCACCTGCGCCCGCTACATGGAGCTCAAACCCTTGTTGCGCCTGATTGAACGGATAGAAGGCATTGAAGTACCGAACGCCTATGCCTTTGGCCGCACTTGAGTGCCAAATAAGCCATTTGCGCCCGTCAGACAAGCGCAAGCAGCTATAATTTTCATAGCAAATAACGCCATGCCCCGTTTTTTCTGTCCGCTGCCCCTGGTCACCGGCGCCATGCTGGAACTACCCGGTGGCGCCGCACGCCATGTGCAGGTGCTGCGCCTGCAACCCGGCGACAGCATCACCCTGTTCAATGGTGAAAGTGGTGGTGAGTTCGACGCCGCCATCACCCACATGGGGCGCAGCGACGTGCAGGTGCAGGTTGGCGCACACCATGCGGTCGAACGCGAAGCCCGGCGCACCGTGCACCTGGCGGTGGGCATGCCGGCCAACGAGCGCATGGACTGGCTGGTGGAAAAAGCCACCGAGTTGGGCGTCGCCAGCATCCAGCCCCTGATGACCGAGCGCAGCGTGCTGCGCCTGTCGGGCGAACGGGCCGACAAAAAGGTTGCCCATTGGCACAGCGTGGCCATAGCGGCCTGTGAACAGTGTGGCGGCAACCGGGTGCCCGCAGTGCACCCTATGCAAACCCTGACCAGCTGGCTATCCACCGCACCGGGCGCCCCCCACGGCGTGGGCCTGCTGCTGTCGCTGCAAACCGGTGCCGTGCCACTGCGCACCCGCGTGGACAATGCGTGCGCCGATGCTGTCACATTTTTATCTGGCCCAGAAGGCGGCTTGAGCCGCATTGAGGAAGATCTGGCCGTCTCCAAGGGCTTTCAACCGGTCACCCTGGGCCCGCGGGTGCTGCGCGCTGAGACAGCGGCGCTGGCGGCGCTGACCACCCTGCTGATTTAAGCAGGAATGCCGTCACCGGCCTCCAACGGGGTTAGTATGCGTCTGGTGCATTTCTTCCACTATTTTTGAGCGCAGGCATACTACCGTGCTGACTTTTGTCCCATTTTTCAGGAGAGTTGAATTGATTTCTGACGCCATGCGTAATTCGGTCATCGCCACCGGCCTGGGTGCCATCATGCGTGGTGCCGGTTTGGTAACCCGCTTCATCCCCATCCCCCAGCCCACACTGCTGGTGGGCCCTGGCTCCAGCGCACGTCTGGGTCAGGCCGTGGCCGGTTTTGGCCATGAAAAAATCCTCATCGTCACCGACAGCGTGATCTCCAAACTCGGTCTGCTCAAGCCCATGACCGACGCACTCACCGCTGGGGGCGCCCAGTTTGTCGTGTTTGATGAAATCACGCCCGATGCCCCTATCCCCCTGATCGAAAAAGGCATTGCGTTTTACCAAGAGCATGGCTGTGACGCCATCATCGCCTTTGGCGGCGGCTCGTCCATGGACGCATCCAAAGCCATTGCGGTATCCATCAGCAACCCCAAGCCTCTGCGCCAGCTCGCCGGTTACCTCAAAGGCTTGCGCACCCCGGTCAAAATTTACGCCGTGCCCACCACCGCCGGCACCGGCTCCGAAGTCACCGTGGCCGCCGTAATTTCAGATCCGGAAAAGCATTCCAAGCTGGTCATTGTGGATCCGCGCATGGTGCCCAAAATGGCGGCACTCGACCCCAGCCTGATGACCGGACTGCCCCCGCACATTACCGCTGCCACCGGCATTGACGCCCTGACCCACGCGGTAGAGGCCTTTATCGGCAACTGGACCACGCCGTATTCCGATGGCATGGCCCTGTCTGCGGTTGGCTTGATTTTCGAGAACCTGCGCACCGCCTATACCAATGGTAAGAACCTGGAAGCGCGCGAAAAAATGGCCCTGGCGTCCACCTACGCCGGTTTGGCCTTCACCCGCGCCAACGTCGGTTATGTGCACGCCATTGCGCACCAGTTCGGCGGCCGCTACCACACGCCGCACGGCCTGGCCAACGCCATCATGCTGCCGCACGTGCTCAAGTATTCCAGCCCCGCCATTACCGAACGCCTGGCCCTGCTGGCGGTGCGTGCCAAGGTGGGAACCGACGACGAACCCTCCAGCGTGCTGGCGCAGAAGTTCATTGATGCGGTGGATCAGCTCAATGCGGATCTGAACATTCCCACCCATCTGGACGCATTGCAGGAAGCGGACATTCCCGCCCTGGCCAAAGCGGCCTGTTTTGAGGCGCACACCGGCTACCCGGTGCCACGCTACATGTCGCAAGCCCAGTGCGAAGACCTGATTCGACAAGTGTTGCCCAAGGCGGCGACGCACGCACGCAAGCTCAAAAAGGCAGCGTGATGTCTCAGCGCCAGGGGCCCCATACCGGGGACTCCTGGCAAGAAGTACACAGTTCAGCACTACACCGCTGAACACGAATGCAAGGTGTTTTGTCTTTCTATGAGGAGCGGTTTGATGAAAAAAGTAGTAACAGTGACGCTAGGGTCGTCCAAACAGGATTTTGAGTTCAAGACCAAATTTTTGGGTCAGTCCTTTACCGTATCCCGCATGGGGGCCGACCAGGATACCGGCAAGGCGTGGGAGCTGATGCGCCGCCAGCAAGCCACCGTCGACGCCATCGGCCTGGGTGAAATGCCCGATCACTACCAGGTGGGCCTGCGCACCGTGCTCAACAAGGAAACCCAGTATCTGCTCAATGTGGTGACACGGGTGCCCGTCACCACCGGAGCCACGCTGCGCCGGTTGCTGCAGGTGCGTGCCGTACGTTACGTGCAAAAGGAGCTGGGCCATTACTTCAACAACAACCTGGTGCTGTTTTTATCGGGCATGCGCAATTACGACATGGCCGTGGCCATGTCGGACTACACCAAAAACCTGAGCTTTGCCGACGCGACGTTCCAGACGGGTGCCCCCACCATGCTGACCTCGCTCGAACAGTTGGAGTTGTACGCCAAGGGCAGCCAGTTCATGCTCAACAGCAAGCCAGGTGAAATGCTGGAAGCCACACTGTCTGGCTACAAGAATAAACGCGTAGCGTCGGTGGTGGGTAAATCACACGTCATCGTCGGTACCTTTGCCGAAATCAAGGCGGTGGGCAATGTGTCCAATCTGGAAGGCAAAACCCTGATCACGTCCGCCGTAGACGACGAACGCATGGCGTTCTTCACCAAGTGCAAGGTGAATTTGGTGGTCGACGTATCACCCAAGTTGTTTGACAAGGTGGTAGGCATCAACACCATCGAAGCCATGATTTTGGCCGCCCTGGAAAAATCGCCCGAAGAGGTTTGCGACGAAGATTTTGAAGAAATCCTGGACGAACTCCACATCCAGCCCCGCTTGTTGCACCCCACCGGCAAGTTCCGCAACATCCGTCGCTTTGCATTCGTGATCCACCCTTTGAGCCAGTCCTACATCCAAAAAGGCTTGCCCATTCCCAAATCCACACCCAAGTTTGTGATGGACAAGGTAGAGACCCTGGCTGCGCACATGCCACCCATGGTGTATTGCAAGATGAGCAACATCGTCTCGCCCACCGGTGCCGAAGCAGAAGGCTGGCTGATCTCCGTCGGCGGCACGCCCAAGGAGATGCTCATGCGAAGCCCTGAGTTCACCTACCGCCGCTTGCTGCAAGCCGCCAAAATGGCAGAAAAAATGGGTGCGCAAATCATGGGCCTGGGTGCATTTACCAAGGTCGTTGGCGACGCTGGCGTCACCGTGGCACGCCGCTCCGAATTACCTATCACCACCGGCAACAGCTACTCCGCCTCTGGCGCCCTGTGGGCCGCGGCCGACGCCATGCGCCGCATGGGCCTGCTGCAAATTCACAAAAATAAAAAGGTGGCGGCCAAGACCATGGTGATTGGTGCCTCCGGCTCCATCGGCTCGGTCAGCGCCCGCCTGCTGGCCATGACGTTTGACGAGGTCTACCTGGCCGGACGTACCTTGAGCAAACTGGACGAACTCAAAGCCTCCATCCTGAAGGAAACGCCAGACGCCAAGGTCTTCACCACCGTCGACTACAACGAATTGCTGGGCGACATGGACATGATCGTCACCTCCACCTCCGGTGCGGGCAAAGAGATTCTGGACATCATGAAGGTCAAGCCCGGCTGCGTGATTACCGACGTGGCGCGTCCGCTCGACCTGCCCGCCTCCGACGTGGCCAAGCGCCCCGACGTGCTGGTGATCGAATCCGGCGAAATCGACTTGCCCACCAAGGTCAAAGGCCTCAAGAGCATTGGCCTGCCGCCCAACGTGGTGTATGCGTGCCTGGCAGAGACCATTGTGCTGGCGCTGGAAGGCCGCTTTGAGGTATTCACCGTGGGCCGCGACACCGAGTGGGAAAAGGTCAAGGTCATCTACAAGCTGGGTCTCAAACACGGCATGAAGCTGGCCGCCATTTCCGGCGTCAACGGCCCCTTCTCCGACGAAGCCATTGCCAAAGTAGTGACACTGGCCAAAAAGGCCCGCCTGACCTGGAACGGTGGCGCCGCCGCACCGGCCAAAGCAGCACCTAAAAACGCCGCAGCCGCCCCCAGCGCTGCACCCAAAGCCACTACCAAGAAAGCGGTTGCCAAAACCACTCCACCGGCCCCACCCGCTGCAGCAAAAAAGACTGCCACCAAAGTAGCGGCGCCCAAAACTTCAGCGGCCAAAGCCCCGGCAAAAAAAGTGGCGGCCAATAAAGCGCCTGCCGCCGAAGGCCAGTCCGCATAAACAGCACACCGACCCGCCTCAACAAAGGGGGCGGAACCCCCCTCAAAAAGGCGCCTTGGCGCCTTTTTTCATGCAAGCGATACACTGGCGCCATGAACCGCAATTTATGGCTGCTGGCCTTGTGCCAAGGACTCTTTCTTACCAACAACGTGGCCTTTATTGCCATTAACGGACTGGTGGGCCTGAATCTGGCTCCCTATGGCTGGATGGCCACCCTGCCGGTGATGGGCTACGTGGTGGGCGGTGCACTCAGCACCGGCTTGGTGGCACGCAGCCAGACGCGTTGGGGGCGCCAGGTGTCGTTCCAAATCGGGCTGCTAGTGGCGGTGCTGTCATGCGCCGTGGCCGCCTGGGCCATTGTGAGCAAAGACTTCTGGTTGTTGGTGGGGGCCACGGTGGTGGCCGGTTACTACAGCGCCAACGGCCAGCTGTACCGTTTTGCCGCCGCCGAACTGGCCTTGCCTGCCGTGCGCGAGAAGGCCGTTTCGCTGGTGCTGGCCGGCGGACTGATTGGCGCCATTGCCGGGCCGAACTTGGCCGCACGTTCGCGGGGCTTGTTCGAGGTGCCCTTCGCCGGGGCTTACATCGTACTGGCAGGGGTGGCGGTGGTGGCTATGGGGCTGATGGCCCTGGTGCGCTTTCCGGCGCACCAGCCGCCTGCCAACACCGGCAGTGGCAGTGGCGGGCGCCCCATGGGTGTCATCATGCGCCAGCCCGAATTTTTGGTAGCCACCGCCGGTGCGGCGCTGGGCTACGGGGTCATGAATCTGCTGATGGCCGCCACCCCGCTGGCCATGCAGCAATGCGGCTTGGGGTTTGACGATGCTGCACTGGTGCTGCAATGGCATGTGATTGGCATGTTTGCACCCGGTTTTTTCACCGGCAACTTGATCAAACGCTTTGGTGTGCTGTCCGTCATGGGCGTTGGCGTGCTGCTGAACCTGGCCTGCATTGCCATTGCCCTGACCGGCGTCGAACTGCACCAGTTTGCCGTGGCACTGTTCCTGCTCGGCGTGGGTTGGAATTTTCTGTTCACCGGCAGCACCACCCTGTCACTGGGCGCCTACCGACCCGAAGAAAAAGACCGTGCCCAGGCGGCCATCAACTTCTGGGTGTTTGTGGTCATGGCACTGACCTCGTTCGCCTCCGGCGCCTTGGTCACGACCCACGGCTGGTTCTGGCTGAACGTGGGCTCACTGCCACCGGTGTTGCTGGCTGGAGCTGCGTTGCTGTGGCTGGCAGCGCGCCGCCGCCGCTGAATCCCTACAGCGCCCGTAGAGTATGGGCGGCGGCCGCAGGTAAGAGAGCCCGCGCCGGGACCGGAGAGAGCCCTTGCCGCCCATGCTCTAAGCCACCACCCGGTCCAGCCACCGCTGCAGCGTGGCATACACCGGGACCGCATCGAGTTCGTTGAATATCTCGTGGTACAGAGTGTCAAAACGCACCGCTTTGACTTTGCTTTTCGGTGCGGCTTTGGCGAAGCGGCGGCTGCCCAGCGGATTGAGCAGACGGTCGTCTCCAGCGTACATCAGCAAGGTCGGCACTTTCCAGTGTGGCGCCATCGCCAGCACTTTCGGCCCCGTGCGGGCAATAAAGCCGGCCAGGCGCGCAGAGATGCGGTTGTGCACCAGCGGATCAGCGCGGTAGGCTGCCACCACCGCCGGATCGTGCGACAGGTATTCGGGATTGAGTCCATTGGCAACCCGAAAATTCGGCGCCAGGCGCGGCACAAACGACAACAAAAACTTCTGCCACCGGGTCAAACCCGGATCGAATGCCGGAGACGACAACACCAGCGCATCCACCGGGCGTATCGCCAACGACACAAAACGCGCGGCGACCAGGCCGCCCATGCTGTGACCCAGCAGAATCAAGGGCATATCCTTGCGCATGCGTGCTCGGGTGCTGTCCACCATGTCGGTCAAATCGTCGAGCAAGCGGGTGTCGGTGGGAAGGCTGCCATAGGCACCGCCGGACTCACCATGTCCGTACTGGTCGTAACCGCGTACCGCAAACCCCCAGGTATTCAGGTGGCGCGCAAGATAGTCGTAGCGCCCGGCGTGCTCACCCAGGCCGTGCACCACAATCACCATTCCACGCAGGGGAATGCCGTCCTGCACCGGCCAGTCTTGCACCACCACGTTGTCGCCGGCACTGGCCACAAAGGTAGAAAGCGTGGTTTCTGCCGACATCACCATCCACCCTCAGACAAAGCGCGCGATGACTTCAGCCACTGCTGCCGTGAGCCGCTTGGCATAAGCGATGTGCAAAAACTCGTTCGGGCCATGCGCATTGCTTTGCGGCCCCAGCACACCGCACACCATCATCTGCGCCGCCGGGAAACCTTGGGACAACATATTCATGAGCGGAATGGTGCCGCCCTGGCCAATGTAGCCGCAGGGGGCGCCAAAATGTGCCTGCGAGGCGGCGTTCAACGCGGCTTCGAACCACGGCGCGGTGGTGGGTGCGTTCCAGCCGGTGGCGCTGCTCATGCCTTCAAACGTGACACGGGCCTGGTAGGGCGCGTTGTCTTCGAGCAGTGCCTTGAGCTGCTGCACGGCGGTAGCGGCTTCCACCAGCGGCGGCAGGCGCAGGCTGAGCTTGAAGGCGGTGTAGGGGCGCAGCACGTTGCCCGCATCTTTGAGCGCCGGAAAACCTTCTGCCCCGGTCACGCTCAGGGTGGGTGCCCAGGTGCGATTCAGCAGCCCCTGCAGCGGGTCGGTGGTGGTGGGCAATGCAAAGGCTGTAGACCCGCCACAGTCGTAATGCGCCCAGGGGAATCGTTTGTGAATTTCCTCGCCCAGAATGGCCGCCGTGGCACGCGCCTGCGCCAGCCGCTCGGGCGGCACTTCGCAGTGGAAGCTGGCCGGTAACAAACGCCCGGTGGTGCTGTCTTCAAGCCGGTCCAGAACCTGGCGCATGATGCGAAAGCTCGACGGCACCAGGCCACTGGCATCACCTGAGTGCACACCCTCGGTCAAAATTTCCACCTTGAGCACACCACTGGCCATGCCGCGCAGGCTGTTGGTGAGCCACAGCTGGTCGTAATTGCCGGCGCCCGAATCCAGGCACACCACCAGCCCCACGTCACCCAGGCGCGGTTTGAGCAGGTCGATGTAGGGCAACAAATCGTAGGAGCCGCTTTCCTCACAGGTTTCGACCAGGCCTACGATACGCGGGTGCGCGGCCTGTTGGCAGTGCAAGGCCTGGATGGCGGCAATGGCGGCGTAGGCCGCGTAGCCGTCGTCGGCGCCGCCACGGCCATACAGCTTGCCGTTTTCCACCTTGGGCGTCCACGGGCCGAGGTCTTTACGCCAGCCGGCAAACTCGGGCTGCTTGTCCAGGTGGCCGTACAGCAACACCGTCTGGAGGGAGGTACTCTGGCGCGCGGCCACTTCAAACAACAGCACCGGCGTGCGCCCGGGCAGGCGAACGATCTCCAGTGCCAGGCCATCAACCTTTTGCGCTTCGATCCAAGTGGCCGTGTGGCGCACCACCGCGTCGATGTGGCCATTCGCAGCCCAGTCGGCGTCAAACAGGGGCGACTTGGCGGGGATGCGGATGTAGTCGGCCAGTTGGGGGACGATTTGGCTATCCCACAGCGCGTCGATCTGGCTGCGGGTCTGCGCCGCATCCAACGCGGTGGTGGGTTGTCGAGCGTTCATGGCATCTCCTGGCGCGTCGTTTATAACAAGGCTCAAGCCTGGGCCAGCTGAACCACCGAAGTGCTGGCCAGCAAATTGGGCAGCACACGCACGGTGCGCCCATTCTGCAGGCCAAAGCTGTCGAGCACACGCAGGCCGCTGCGTTGCGCAAGGGTCTGCAGATCGGCGTGGGTGCCGACACGGATGTTGGGCGTGTCGTACCACTCGTAAGGCAGGCGCTTGGTCACCGGCATGCGACCGGTGAGCACGCTCAGGCGGTTGGGCCAGTGTGCAAAGTTGGGAAAGGCCACGATGCCGACCCGGCCCACGCGCACCGTTTCACGCAGCATGGTTTCAGCATTGCGCAGGTGTTGCAGGGTGTCGATTTGCAGCACCACATCAAAACTGGCATCGGCAAACAGGGCCAACCCTTCTTCGAGATTGAGCTGGATGACACTGACCCCGCGCTGCACGCAAGCCAGCACATTGGCGTCGTTAATTTCTACGCCGTAGCCAGTGCAGCGGCGGTTTTGCTGCAGGTGGTCCAGCAAGGCGCCATCGCCACAACCCAGGTCGAGCACGCGGCTGCCTTCCGGAACCAGCTCGGCAATGGCGTGCAGGGTACTTGCGTTGCTCATAACGCCCCCCCCATTTTCTTGTAAATACTATCAAAATAAGAGCGCACTACGCCCATGTAGCGTGCGTCATCAAGCAAAAAAGCATCGTGCCCGTGGGGGGCATCGATTTCGGCGTAGCTGACGTCGCGCTGGTTGTCGAGCAGGGCTTTGACAATTTCGCGGCTGCGCTTGGGTGCAAAGCGCCAGTCCGTGGTGAAGCTCACCAGCAGAAACTTGCAGGTGGCGCGCGCCAATGCCCGGCTCAGGTTGCCATCAAAGGCGCGCGCCGGGTCGAAATAGTCCAACGCACGGGTAATGAGCAAATAGGTGTTGGCATCAAAGTATTCGGCAAACTTGTCACCTTGGTAACGCAGGTAGCTTTCGATCTGGAACTCCACTTCCTGCGTCGTGTATTTGTAGGGTGGAACCGCCGCGGCGAGCGCCGCCGGGCCGCCCCAAGGCGCGAGGGCGCCCTCGGGGGGCAGCGCACCGTGTCGCGCGGCGTCTTCGACGCTCGCACGAGGCGCAGCGGGAAGCGTGGGGGCCAGTTTCTGCTGACGACCAAACTTCTCGTTCATCACATCGTCGCTCAGGTAGGTGATGTGGCCAATCATGCGGGCTATGCGCAGGCCGCGCTTGGGCACGGTGCCATGGGCGTAGAAGTGCCCCCCATGGAAGTCGGGGTCGGTCACGATGGCGCGGCGCGCGACTTCGTTAAAGGCGATGTTCTCGGCCGTCAGGTTGGGCGCGCTGGCCACCACCACGGCATGGGCCACGCGCGCGGGGTATTGCAGCGTCCACGAGAGCGCCTGCATGCCGCCCAGGCTGCCGCCCATGACCGCCGCCAATTTGTGAATACCCAGAACATCCAGCAAAAGCGCCTGGGCGTTGACCCAGTCTTCCACCGTGACCACTGGAAAGTCGGCGCCATAGACGGTACCCGTCTCGGGGTTGACATGCATGGGGCCCGTAGAGCCAAAGCAGGAGCCCAGGTTGTTGACACCGATGACGAAAAAGCGATCGGTGTCGAGCGGCTTGCCAGGGCCAATCATGTTGTCCCACCAGCCTTCGCTCTTGTCCTGCCCGGCATACACACCGGCGACGTGGTGGGATGCGTTGAGGGCGTGGCAGATCAGCACGGCGTTGGACTTGTCCAGGTTGAGCGTGCCGTAGGTCTCGTAACTCAGGGAGTAGTCGCGTAGCGCGGCGCCACTCTGCAGGGGCAGCGCGTCGGCAAAATGCTGTGACTGTGGCGTGGCAATCAATGTCATGAACCAACCCAAACTTCCATAAAAAAACCCAGCGTCGCAAAAACGAGGCCGGGTGGGGGAGTCGGTCCGTCTTTAGCTGTACTTATTAAGCGCCCGCAAGCTGGTTCAAATTGGCGCTGGGGGGAATTCTAGCAAGGCTGAGCCATAGGGTAGGCGATGAAGTTTTTATTGATGAAGTTTTATCCCAAGCCCTTTCTTGGTCAGACGGGCGTTGCGCCGGGGAATTGCCCTGCCAGCTTCACCAGGTCATTCTGTAACCGCGACATCGGTTCTGACCAGTCACCAGGTGTGGCCTGGCGATAGAGTTGAGCGCTAGGGTACCAAGGGCTGTCGGTACGGTCATGCAACCAGCGCCAGTCGGAGTTATAGGCCAGCAAAACCCATGTGGTGCATCCCAGCCCCGCGCTCAGATGGGCCACGCTGGTGCACACAGAGACCACCACGTCCATTAGCGCACACACCGCGGCGGTGTCGTCGTAGTTCTTGAAATCGTCGCCCAAGTGACGCACAGTAGCGCAAGCACTGAGCGTGGCCCTGTCGGCTTCTCGCGGGTCTTTTTGCAGGCTCACATACTCCAAGCCCGGCGGCAGGTACGCCAGCAAACGCTCCAGTGGGATACTGCGATTGTGATCATTTAGCTGCACCGGGTTGCCACTCCACACGAGGCCCACGCGCGGTACCGTCCTGGGGCCAAGGTGTTGGGACCACTGGGCACGCAACAGCTCGTTGCTGTGCAGGTACGGCTCTTGACCAGGAATAGTCGACAGCGTTGTCTTCAACGCCAGTGGCAGAGACACCAAAGGGCAGTGGTAATCAAACGTCGGCGGCGGCGTACCGGTCAGCACCCATTCATCCACGCCGTCAATGCGCTGCAGCAGGCTCTTAAGCGGCAGCGGAACCTCCATCACTACACGGGCGCCCAAGTCTTTCACCAACTTCGCGTAGCGGCAAAGCTGTAGCGTGTCGCCCAAGCCTTGCTCACCGTAAAGGTACACCGTTTTGCCCTGCACCGACTCAAGCCCCAACCACAAGGGCTGCGTGTAGTTGCGCGGCACAAAGTTAGGGTCATTCAACTTCCAACGCCACTCGTACAGGGGCCAACCCCGTTCATAGTCACCACTTATCAAAAGGGCATTGGACTTGTTCCAATAGGCTTCGGCATGCCCGGGCTTGAGGGCAATGGCCCGGTCGAGGCTGGCGATGGCGGCGTCAATTTGTTTGAGCTCCTTTTGCACAATGCCGCGGTTGGAATAGGCTTCGGCGTAATCGGGCTTCAGGGCAATGGCTTTGTCAAAGCTGGCCACCGCTTCCGTGAGCATTTTCAGTTCTTTTTGCGCGGCACCCCGGTTGAGGTAGTAGCCGGCGTTGGCGGGGTTGATTTTGATGGCCTTGTTGATGGTTTCCAGCGCCAGCGGGTAATCGCGCGTTTGCGTGGCCACAATGGCCAGCAGACTCAGCGCGTCCGCGTTGCGCGGCTGTGTAGCCAAAATTCCTTCGTACAGTGTCTTGGCCTGGGCCAGCTGCCCACTCTGGTGTAGTGCCATCGCCTTCTGCAGCCGTACCTGCACCGGCTCCACCGGCGTACCAAAGGTGATTGCGGGCTTATTCGATGCAGGAGGTTTGGAGTACATGGTGCAAGGGATGAATGTCAGTGGGCCCATCAAACTGGCGGGCGCCATAGTCTAAAGGACACGGTGCATCGCTCTGGCGAAAACACACCCGTGCCAGCCTTCAGTAGGTCGGGTTTTGCGGACTCACCGGTGCGTTCGCTTGCTTGGCCGCACCGATACGAATAGCCAAACTGCCCGCCTGGCGGCCGTGCTGCCCCAGCGAGGCCTTGACGTTGCCCGCACCACAGCGCTGGCGCAGGGCATGCAACTGCAGAGCCAGGCCTTCAGCCCCTTGCACCTTGGTGGCGTGTTTTTGCAGCAACTGGATGGCGTTTTCGATCAGGCGCGCGTTCTGGGTAGCCTGGCCTTTTGCAATCAGCGCCTGAATGGCCGCCGTAGGCTCGCCGTTCATGCTTTGCGTCACTGCCGCCTCGGCTACTTCCAACACACGGTCCTGGCAGCCGCGCACGCGCTCGGCGTAGGGCGGGTAACTGGCGGTGCTGGCGGCCAGCAATTCGGCCAGTGAGCGGTTGCTGCAAAAACGCATGCCGATGGTTTCCACCACGCCCTCGAAGGTATGCAGACCGATGGCTTTGTGCGCCAACTGGCACAACAAAGCCAGCAGGTTGCTGGCGGATTCAAAGTCAAAGTCCGACTGCGACACCGTGGCCGCCATGGCCCGCACGGCCTGTTCAGCGGGCTCAAACTGCTGGTGCGCCAGTTGGTTCAGCACCGCCACCACGGCGGCCAGGCGTTGCTGACGGGCATTGTCGGGGTTGCGCTCCAGCAGGCGGACAAAGTCATCCTGGCAGCGCTGCACACCTTTGCGGTCGCGCTGCTCCAACCGGGTAAAGGCCAGCAACACCAGGCTTTGGCTGTCAAACAGTTTGGATTCCAGCCCCAAGCGGGTGGTGCGCTCCAGCAGCTTGTCGGCCTCAAGGCGGTCACCGGCGTAATAACTCATCATGGCCAGGTTTTGCAGGCGGCTAATGGAAGCCGGCGTCAGCGCCGCCGCCATCTTGAAGGTTTCCAGCGCGCGGTCAAAACGACCCAGCTCGATGTAGGCACGGCCCATCACGTCGTAGGCATCCACGAATGTGGGGTCGGCGTCAATCAGGCGCTCCAGGGTGCTGGTGGCCTGGGTGATTTGCCCGGCATCGAGCTGCGCACGGGCAATGCCCAGGCGGGCCCAGGGCAGGGTCTTGGCGGCCACCACAGCCTGGTACAAAGCCTGCGCCTCGGCACAACGGTTCAGGCGCAACAACAGCTCTGCACCCACGCGTGCCGCGTACAGCCAATACAGGCCGCGCGACTCGAAGCGTTGCAAACACAGCTGCGCGGCCAACTCAAAGTCTTCGGTGTCGATGGCGGCAAAAATATCTTGCAGCGCCAACTTGCGCATGCGGGCCTGTTGCAAGCGCTCGTACAAGTCCACCGCGCGGTGGGGCTTGAGCAGGTAACCGTCCAGCGCCGACTCGGCGGCCTCGGCTACCTTGGCATAGGTGGCCTCGGCGGTAATGAGAATGAAGATGGCCGAAAACGGCAGCAAATGGCTGCGCCGCAAGTCGTCGAGCAGGTCGGGGCCGGAGATGGCTTCGTCATCGAAATACTGTTCGCACAGCACAAAGTCAAATACCCGGTATTCCAGATGGCGGCGCGCATCGGCCGCGCGCGCGGTTTGCAACACCGTGCCCACGCCGTACTCGCGCAACTGCGACACCAGAATAGAACGGGTTGTCGGATTAGGGTCTACCACCAGGGCCGAGCAGTGCGAAAAATCGGTTTCTTGGGCTTGCATGGGACGGGCTGGGTGGGGTGGACGCTGCAGCGCAGTGGTACCAAAAGAATAGCAGAGTTGCTCAATTTTGCGTGGGCTAGCACAGCATTCGGGTCATCAATCGCTATCCGCCTTGCCAATATTTTTTGCCGAACTGCATCTATGTGCCCATGGGCTGCGTTCTTCTATCAGGGCGCGATGTGCGCCCGCACACCCCAACCATTACCCATTCACCCAGGAATTGCAGTCATGAACACACTTGCTGCCCACAACACAACTTCACTGATTATGGCGGCATCGCGCAAGCAACCCGCTCCGTCATCAGAGAGCGAAGCCATCAACAACGCCATGGCAATTGCGCTGCTCACACTGGCCTTGCCGGTTGTGCTGTTTATGGGTGTGGGCGTGTCAGCCTTTGTGCTGGAACTCACACGCGCCATGGCGCTGGCCGGCCCGACAGCGATGGCCGTGATCGCGCTGGGGGTCACCACGGGGTTTGTGCTGCGCAAGTGCATCGCCAGCCGGGCACGCGCATGATGGGCTTCTGCACGGCCTGCTTTCAATGGCCTTTGCCAGCGGATACAAGCTCAGCGCCGTTGATGCGAACTGCCCCGGTTATTGGCGCTTAACTGCCAATCACACCACCATCCTTCTTGGTGATGACAATGGTGGCCGAGCGGGGGCGCTGACCCGCACCGTAACCGGCGTTGGCGGGCCACTGGCTGGTGTATTTGGCCGGGTTGCCGATATCGGCCATTTTGGTGCCTTCGCCGGGGTGCTGGATGTTGATGAACATGGCCCGGCCATCCGGTGTTTCGCACAGCCCGGTAATTTCACAGTCCACCGGGCCCACCAAAAAGCGTTTCAATATGTCTGGCGACTGGGGCTTGCCAATGTGCGTTTCGACCCGCTTTTCGCTGCCGTCGGCACGTGGGTAGGTCAGGGTCTTTTTACTGCCATCCCCCACCTGGCCGGGAATGGCCGCCAGCAACATGCAGTTGGTCTTGTCGGTGTAGGCGCCGTCGTCGGTCTGAATCCAGCACAGGCCGGTGGCCTGGCTGAACACCAAGCCGTCAGGGGCGGACATGTCGTTGTCGTCGGTCAGGCTAGACAGGTTGACCCGGCTCTTGTCGGCGTCCGCCTCGGAGGCAAACAGGTAGATATCCCATTTGAACGCCGTATCGGCCGGGTGCGCCTGCGCCACACGGATGATGTGACCATGCACATTGCCTTTGTTTTCCTTGGCGCCCTTCATGTCTTTGTAATAGCGCGGATTGGCCGCATCCACCCCGGCATCCCCATCCACGGTGCGATTGCTGTTGTTGGTAAGTGTCATGTAGAACTCGCCGTTGCGCGGGTTGATGCCACCCCATTCGGGGCGGTCCATCTTGGTGGCGCTGACCGCGTCGGCCGCCAGGCGGGTGAAGATGGCCACGTCGGCGTCGGACGTGAATTCAAAGTCGGGGTTGGCCGCGACGATGGGGTTGTTCATGGACAACTCGATCCACTGGCCGGTGCCATCGTCTTTGAAACTGGCGACAAACAAAGTGCCCTTGTCCAGGTACTTGTCACCGGTGGCGAGGCGGTCGGCGGGATTGGCGTCGGCGGCGTCCCATTTGGCAGCCGACACGTATTTGTACATGTATTCATTGCGCGCATCGTCGCCCATGTAGGCAACAACGGGCTGCCCCACCACGGGCTTGGCAAAGCTCACACTCTCGTGTGCAAAGCGGCCCAGGCCGGTGCGTTTGCGTACGGCTTGGGTGCGGTCGTAGGCGTCCATTTCCACCACGTAGCCAAAGGTGTTCATCTCGTTGCGGTAGTCCATTTTGGCACTGGCCCCCACTGCGCTGTTGTTCCAGCGCGCAAAACGGTCGTCTGGGCCAGCGCTTTCCCAGCCGTGACGGCTGGCGGCACCGGCCTTGCGGCCGTAGCGGTTAAGGGCAGTGACTTGTTTGTCTTTTTTGCCACGGCGCGCGTCGTCTTTGGCATCGCGGAAAAAGTAGCCGTACCAGTTTTCTTCGCCCGACACAAAGGTGCCCCAGGGCGTTTTGCCGGTGCCGCAGTTGTTCAGTGTGCCCCGGCTGTGCGTGCCATCCGGACTGTAGGGGGTGACCAGGTGGGCGCTGCCTTTGGCCGGGCCGCTGATCAGCACTTCGGTCTCCGCCGTCACCCGGCGGTTAAAGGGAGAGGCCTGCAGGTAGTTCCACTGGGCACCCACGGACTGCACCTCGACCACCGACAGTCCATGGATTGCCAGTTCCTTGTCCACCTCTGTCGGCGGGCGGGGCAGTGTTGCGGTGCCGCCGTTGGCATGGATGAAATGCGAGCTGAGCTTTTCATCGGTCGTGGCTTCGTGGTTCATGGCAATCAAACCACGGCTGACAGCGCTGCTGGAGGGTTGACCGCTGGCATCCAGTCCAAACCACTCCATGCCGTCGTGGTGGTCGCCCGCACGCTGGTCAAAGTGGGTATCGGTGCCGTCGTTTTTGAAGGCGGGGGTGGCAGCGGTCAGGGGGTCGCCCAGCGCATACAGCACCTGCACCTGGTAGCCGGGTGCCACCACGACGGCGTCGGCCAGACTTTTCGCCACCGCAGAGAAGCCTAAGCTGCGCAAGGGCAAGGCTGCGGAGGCCACCCCTCCGGTGGTGCCGGTGCTGGCGCAACCCACCAGACCGGCGCCACCGAATACCGTGGTCGCCGCAGCACCAGCGGCCCCCAACATCAGACGGCGGCGGCTCAAGCGGGTTGCCAATACGGCGTCAAAACTTGGGCTGGCGCTGGTGTTGGACTCTTCGTTGTTGAACTGAAAGTCGGGGGAATGGGGGATTCTTTTTTTCACAGGCGGTATCTCGCTGGGGTTGGATGTGCAAACAGCATCGCCCGCGATTGTGACACCAGCGTGACATTCGCAAGACAAGACGCATCGTGTTAGCCGCCGATGAACCCCCGCTAGCCCACCAGCGCAAAGACCCCCAGCCCCAAAAAGATCAGTCCCGACACCCCATGCACCACCCGCAGTGGCACCAGTTGGGTCATCTTGTCGCCCAACCACACCACCGGGGCGTTGGCCAGCATCATGCCCAGCGTGGTACCCGCCACCACCCAGGCCCAGGCCTGGTACTGGGCGGCCAGCATGACGGTGGCGATTTGCGTCTTGTCGCCCATCTCGGCCAAAAAGAAGGCTAGCACCGTGGTGCCGAAAACGCCCAGTCGGGGTGCGTTGTCTGTTTCTTCATCCTCCATGTGGTCGGGCACCAGCATCCACAGTGCCATGGCGATGAACGACGCTCCCAGCACCCAGCGCAACACGTCAGGCCCCAAAACGGTGGTCACCCACGCGCCCAGTGCCCCGGCCAGGGCATGGTTGGCCACCGTGGCCGTGAATATGCCCAGCACAATGGGCCAAGGCCTGCGAAAACGCGCCGCCAGGATCAGTGCCAACAACTGCGTTTTGTCACCCATTTCGGCCAGGGCAACGATACCGGTAGAGACAAGAAATGCGTCCATGCAAGCCTGTTGAAAATATGTACGCAGCATCGTACGCGCAGGGCCGCACAAAAACGTGCGCCGCCGCACACAATGCACCGGCAAATGACATTTGGCCCGATTTTTGCTTTACTTTGGTGCATGCGGCAGTTTCACTGATTGCCGCACCAACTTTACGCATTTTTTCAAGGAATTGAGTCATGGAAGCACTAAAACAGGGCGCAGATGCCTTGTTCATTTTGTTGGGCGGCATCATGGTGCTGGCCATGCACGCCGGTTTTGCGTTTCTGGAACTCGGCACCGTGCGCCGCAAGAACCAAGTCAACGCCCTGGTCAAAATTTTGGTGGACTTTTCGGTCTCCACCGTGGTGTATTTCATCGTGGGTTACGGCGTAGCCTACGGCACCAGCTTTTTCGTCGGTGCCGAGGTGCTGGCGGCTAAAAATGGCTACGACCTGGTGAAATTTTTCTTTCTGCTGACGTTTGCGGCGGCCATTCCGGCCATTATTTCCGGCGGCATTGCCGAGCGTGCACGCTTCTGGCCCCAATTGATGGCAACGGCTGTCATCGTCGGTTTTGTGTACCCATTCTATGAAGGTATCGTCTGGAACCAGCACTTTGGTGTGCAGGCCTGGATCAAGGCACTCACCGGTGAAGAGTTCCACGACTTTGCCGGCAGCGTGGTGGTGCATGCCGTGGGCGGCTGGATTGCCTTGCCAGCCGTCATTTTGCTCGGTGCGCGCAGCAACCGCTACCGCAAAGATGGTGCTATCTCCGCGCATCCGCCGTCAAGTATTCCTTTTCTGGCGCTAGGTGCGTGGATTTTGACGGTGGGCTGGTTTGGCTTCAACGTCATGAGCGCACAAACCCTGGACAAAATTTCGGGCCTGGTGGCCGTCAATTCGCTGATGGCCATGGTGGGCGGCACACTGGCCGCGCTGGTTGCCGGCAAAAACGACCCCGGTTTTGTACACAACGGCCCGCTGGCAGGTCTGGTGGCGGTGTGTGCGGGCTCTGACCTGATGCACCCGCTGGGTGCCTTGGTGGTGGGCGCTATGGCGGGCACCGTGTTTGTGGTGATGTTCACTCTCACGCAGAACAAATGGAAGATTGACGATGTGCTGGGCGTGTGGCCCTTGCATGGCCTGTGCGGCACGCTGGGTGGCATTGCGGCCGGTGTTTTCGGCACCAAAGCCTTTGGCGGACTGGGCGGTGTGACGCTGGGCGCCCAGCTTATCGGCACGGCCATGGGTGTGGTGTGGGCCGTGCTGGGTGGCCTGGTGGTCTACGGGGTACTCAAAGCCACCGTCGGCCTGCGCATGAGCCAGGAAGAAGAGTTTGACGGCGCCGACCTGTCCATCCACATGATTAGCGCCACACCTGAGCGCGAAGCGAACTGGTAGTAGCACCTGGGGTGCTTGATTGCTCCCATTTTTATAGCATCATTCGCTCGCCAGACGTGCGGAAATGGCCAAAATGGTTAATGAATGCGAGGCCAGTCACTGCGGCGTTTAGGGGGCAAGTCGGGTCGGCGTGACTGCGTCAGCTGGCGCACCGGCGATTGCCGGGTGACAGGGTCGCGCCGCCAGAACCAGGCCACTTTGCACCGCCAGGGGCAGCCAGGTGGAAAAATCCAGATCGGGGGCGGCGTCCAGTGCGGCCCCTAGCGATTGCCCGGTCAGCAGGGCGCCCAGCAAGGCGGCCTCACCCACCACCGCCTGGCGCACGCAGGGTTTCAGCCCACTGCGCCACACCACCGCACTCTGTGCGACGCCTTGGCGCAGCAGGGCACCCACCTCCGCAAAAGTAGGATTTTGGTCGCGATGGGCGCCCGCGATGCTGACCACCGGCCACGCGCTGACCCGTAGCTGGCTGGCCGGGGCCAACTGCAGCTGCAATTCGGCAGGATCGGTCGTCGTTAACAACACCAGCGTGTCCAGCAACGGCACCGGGTCGGGCGCGGTGCTGCAACGGTGCAAGGCCCACTCCAAGCGCGCCACGTCGGGCAAATACGGCTCATCCTGCAGATCGGCACTGACGGCCAAAAACTCGGGCAACTCGGCGCCCCAGCAGGCCACGTCGCCGCGCAGGGGTGGATGGGCGTGCCACAGGGCGCGGGCCAAATCCGCAAAACTATCCCCACCCAGCAGTTGGGCCACCACCGGGTAGGCGGCTAGCAAGGCGCGTTCGGCCAGCAGGTGGCCGTTGGCTTGGTAGACTTTTAAGCCTCTTGCGCACGACTGGCGTGCGTAAGCAGCTATGAATTGTGTAGCATCCGGGCGCGGCCAATCGAACAGGGCATTCAGCAAAGCCTGCTGCTGGGCCAGGAGGCTGGGTGGCAGAGTGGTTGTCATGCCACCGCCCCTGGTGCCATACACGGCGCTGCGGCCATGGCGGCGCGGGCGCGGCGCGCTTCATCGAGCAAAACATCCAGCGCCGGGATGTCGGTATCCCACTCGATCAGCGTTGGCACCGGGCCAAAACACTGCAGCGCGTGCTGGTACAGCAACCACACCGCGTCGCACACACGGCTGCCGTGGTCGTCGATGACGATGCCCCCGTTTTCGTCATCCACGCGGCAGTGGCCCGCCAAGTGCATTTCACCCACCGACGCGGGGGCGATGCTCTGCAACCAGGTGCGACAGGCCTGCAGCGGGTCGTCTACGCGGCCAGCCTGCAGTGTGTTGAGGGCATTGACATAGATGTTGTTCACATCCACCAGCAGCTGGCAGCCGGTGCGCCGGGCCAACTCTGTCAAAAACGCGGGCTCTTCCCAAGCCCGTTCGCCCACCGGGGCATCCAACTGCACATAGGCCGACAGGTTTTCCACCAGGATAGGGCGGCGCAAACGGTCTTGCACCCGGGTCACGTTGGTGCACAGCACCTGCAGGGCCTCGTCGGTAAAGGGCAGTGGAAGCAAATCGGCTGCGTGCACCGTGTGGCGCTGAAAGGGCGCACGGGCAAAGCTGGCATGGTCGCTCACACGCACCGGGTCGATGCGCTGCACCAGAGCTGCCAATTGCTCCAGATGCCAAACGTCCAGCCCCACGGCGCTGCCTAGCGAAAGCCCCACACCATGCAGGCTGACCGGGTACAGGGCACGGCCCTGCTCCAGCACCGCGAGCGCCGCACCGCCGGGGGCAAAGAAATTCTCGGAATGGACTTCCAGAAAATCAATGTCCGGGCGACGGTGCAACAGTTCACCATAATGCGGGTGGCGCCAGCCAATGCCCACGCAGGGCACCGGCTGGGAGGCAGGCCGCGCAGACGCCTGCACAGCGGGCACCATCGGTGGCATCAGCCCTTTTTGGCAGCGGTTTTGGCCTCTTCAGCGGTCAGTCCCTTCATGTCTTTGCAGGTGCCTTTGGCCACGTACTTCCACTCCATCTTGTCCATATCCACTTTGGACTGACCCGCACAAGAGTGCGCCCCGGAGATGCTGGCGCAATCGTTCTGACCGGCTTTGGCAATACCAAAGCATTTTTCTTTTTCCTGCGCGGCAGTGGCGGGCGCCACCATGGACAAGGACATCACGGCGGCGGCAGTTGCGGCAATCATTGCGCGTTGGCTCATTGAAATTCTCCTGAATAAAACGGGTTAAAGGACAACCAGACGGTATCTAGCAACACGTACACGTTCTGACTGGTTGGTGTTTAGTCTGCGGGAACGCGCCATTCTTACAGGCACAGGTACATTTTTAAATTTTTTGCAACAGCGCCCCCGTACACTGCCGATTCACCACCACTTCATGCCAAACGCCTGATGAACTCTTTTGAAGAACAGATCGTGGCGCTGCGCGATTACCTGTTGAAGTTTGCCCGTCTGCAGCTGCGCAACGACGCCTGGGCCGAAGATGCCGTGTCAGACACGCTGCTGGCGGCTTTATCCAAGCCCCAATCGTTCGGCAACCGCTCGCAACTCAAGACCTGGCTGGTGGGCATTCTGAAACACAAGCTCATTGACGCACTGCGGCACCATGGCCGCGAAGTAAGTGGCCTGGAAACCAGTTCGGACGACGGCGAAGATCCGCTGGATTACATCGCCTTCAAAACCGATGGCCACTTTTCTGAGGCTCCCGCCGACTGGGGCAACCCGGAGGAACAACTCAGAAGCCAGCAGTTCTTTCAGGTGCTGGAGGCCTGCACCACGCAATTGCCTGCTAATCAGGGCCGTCTGTTTTTGATGCGCGAGTGGCTGGAACTCAGCAGTGAGGAAATATGTAAGGAACTCGCACTCACGCCGACCAACCTTTACGTCCAACTGCACCGCGCCCGGCTGCGTCTGCGCGCGTGTCTGGAATTGAACTGGTTTATGAAAGGCAGCGCATGACACTCCCATTGATGCGAACTTGTCGCGAAGTAGCAACAATTTTGGTGGCCCGCGAAGACCGGGTATTGAGCTTGGCCGATCGATTGGCTTTGCGCATTCACATGGCTATTTGCGATGCCTGCCCTCGATTTGAAAACCAAATGCTGACGATGCGCAACGGTTTACGCCAGTGGCGTAACTACACCGGACCCGATGAATCCATCCGCACCACCGCGTCGGAGGAAAAGAAATTTTAGGAAGCTCACCCAAAATGCCGCATAATTGTCCTGTATTGCCGAAATTTCGGTGTACGGGTTTGCGGTGATTTGCCAGTTTCGCGTCTGCTTTAAGTCTTCATTGGTTTGTTGATTGCGGGTTTGGACTCCATCGCGTTTCGAGTTATTTTGAGGAGTCCTTTATGGGCAACAAACTTTACGTAGGCAACCTGCCTTATTCTTTCCGTGACGAAGACCTGCAACAAGCTTTTGCAGCACACGGTTCCGTTTCCAGCGCCAAAGTCATGATGGAGCGCGACACCGGTCGCTCCAAAGGCTTCGGCTTTGTTGAAATGGGCAGCGATGCGGAAGCACAAGCCGCTATCAATGGCATGAATGGTCAACAGTTCGGCGGCCGCGGTTTGGTCGTTAACGAAGCGCGTCCTATGGAAGCACGTCCTCCCCGCTCTGGTGGCGGTGGTTTCGGCGGTGGCGGCCGTAGCGGTGGTGGTGGCGGCTACGGTGGTGGTGGCGGCGGCGGTTACGGCGGTGGCGCTGGTGGTGGCCGCAGCGGTGGTGGCGGCGGCGGCGGTTACGGCGGTGGCCGTAACAGCTACTAAGCAGTTACCCTGAATTCATAGCAAGCAAAAAAGGACCTGAGGGTCCTTTTTTGTTGCCCGACTCACACTTCGTTGCTGCGGTGTTTGCGGGGACGCCCAGCGAGAACCCGATCCAACAGCGCATTGGGCAGCACACGCAGCAATTTAGCGACCACACCCATCTGCCAAGGAATCACGCGGTAGCTCACACCGCCCTCGATGGCTAAAAAAGCCTTGTCGGCGAAGGCCTCTGCCGGCATCAGGAATGGCATGGCGTAACGGTTCTTCTGCGTTAGTGGGGTATCAATATAGCCCGGGCAAATGGTCACCACCTGAACCCCATGGTGACGCAACTCACCCCGCAGACTTTCGCAATACGCAATGACAGCGGCCTTGCTGGCGCAATAGGCGCCATGTCCGGGCAACCCCCGAATACCAGCCACGCTGCCAATGCCCACCAACTGCCCGGAGCCGCGCTGGACCATGGGCGCAATAAAGGCATGGAAGGTGGCGGCCAAACCGGTGTTGTTGGTTGCAAATGTGCGTGCCATCACATCCAGGTCTTGGCGCTCTGCACTGTCCATCCCAATGCTGATGCCGGCATTGGCAATCACCACGTCGGGCACCCCTTGGCGCTCCAAACACTGCTGGGCAGCCGCAACAATACTGTCAATCGACGACACATCGGCGCTGTAAATCTGGAAGCGCTGTGCAGTCAACGACTTTTCCTTGGCCCACGTCTGGATGTCCTGCGTGCGCCGCGCAACCAATGCCAGGGAATAACCCGCTTGGTAAAACCGCCAGGCCATGGCTTGCCCGATTCCACTGGACGCGCCAGTGATCAATACCAGCTTGGACATACGAACCTTTCAGAGTGTTCAGTGGGCTTTGGGGACCAGCGTACCGCGTACACGCCCTCGCAATTGCAGTACTTGCTCAATGTTGTCAAAGTCGAGCGTATCGGCGCTAAACCGGTCACTTCCGCGCAACAACTCCACCGGCTTGTGGGATTTGATTTGCTCGGTGTTCAAGAAAGCGTGCAAAAACTCGCCCCGGTACTCCATGCGCGGGGTGGTTTTGCCAGCCGGGCTGGTTTGCGCCTCCTGCACCACTACCGCATTACCGATCAATTGCAACTCTGAAGAATCATCATTGGTTACACCTTGGCGCGCGCTAGCGATCGTCAAGCGACCCTGGACGTCAAATGAGCGCACCCGGATGGCGTCAATTTCGATTACCTGGGTATCCGGGTAGTGGCGCGCCGTATCACCCACAACCTCCGTACGGACGCGCCCCGATGCATCAAACGTTCGTACCGAGAAATCATTCATGAAATAGTCCGGATCATGGCTTTGCGTCGGCGTGACAGTTGCCCCGGTGGACTCTGGTGTGGTGCGCACCAGCCAATACGTCCCCAGTGCAAGCAAAGCCATTAAAGCCAAGGGCAGGTAAAGCAAAAAACGATCCCACAGATCTTTGAGAAAATACATCAGCGACTGTAGTGTTCAAGCAAAGTGGCATAGCGGCCAGTGGCCACCATGAGCAGGTCGCAAAATTCGCGTACCGCACCATGACCGCCTTGCGATGTAGTGGTATAGGTCGCAATCCTACGCACCTCCAGATGGGCATTGGCAGGTGCCGCGCTGAAGATGCAGCGGCGCATCATCGGCAGATCCGGCCAGTCATCCCCCATGGCGGCGGCCTGCTTCCAGTTCATGCCCAATGCGGCCAAGGTTTGTTCGGCGGCTGGACGTTTATCTTCGGTACCAAAATGCGCGTGCGTGATACCCAGCGCCTGCAAGCGCACACGCAACGGCAGTGAATCGCGCCCGGTGATAACGACCGGGGTTATGCCCGACTGCTGCAACATTTTGAGTCCGTGCCCATCCAGTGTGTTAAACCGCTTTAGAGTTTCGCCCGACTCAGAAAAAAACAAACCACCATCTGTCAAAACGCCATCCACATCGAAAAACACTACCTGGACGGTTTGTGCCTGAAGCAGCAACTCCGGGTCGATATGCCGCGCTGGGGCCAAAACCGGCAATCCCGTCGCGGATAGCAGGGCCTCGTCTTTCATATCACTTTGGCCCGCATTAAATCATTGCTATTGAGCGCCCCACACAGGAGGCCATTCGCATCCACAACCAGGACACTGGTAATGCGCCGACTTTCCATCAAATCGGCCGCCTCTACGGCAAGGGCATGCATACCGATGGTGCAGGGGGAACGGTGCATGACCTCCTGCGCTGTTTTGGCGCGCAAGTCCACGCCCTGCTCAACCAGACGGCGCAAATCACCATCGGTAAAAACACCCAGCACATGGTCGTCGGCATCCACCACCGCCGTGGCACCCAACCCCTTGTCGCTCATTTCGCGCATCAACGCACTGAATGTTGCTTCAGGGTGAACCCGCGGTACTGCGTCTCCAGAACGCATAACGTCTGTCACATGGGTCAGCAATTTGCGGCCCAATGCACCGCCTGGGTGGGAGCGGGCAAAGTCCTCTGCCCGAAACCCCCGCGCATCCAGCAAGGCTACCGCGAGCGCGTCGCCCAACGCGAGTTGCGCGGTAGTGCTGGCCGTGGGGGCCAAATTGAGCGGGCATGCTTCCTTATCCACCGCAGTGTCCAGCCACAGGTCTGCGTGCTGCGCCATGGTCGATTGTGCATTGCCCGTCATCGCCACCACGGGCGCTCCCAAGCGTTTGAGAACCGGCAGTATGGCGGCCATTTCCTGGGATTCTCCGCTATTGGAAATGGCCAATACCAGATCACCTGCGGTGATCATCCCCAGATCGCCATGGCTGGCCTCTGCCGGGTGCACGAACATGGCGGGTGTTCCCGTTGATGCCAAGGTTGCGGCAATTTTGCGTCCGATATGCCCGCTCTTGCCCATCCCCATCACGACCACGCGCCCCTGGATGGCCAACACCATGGAAACTGCTTGTGCAAACGGTGCGCCGACCCGTTCTTTAAGCCCCAGTACAGCCGCGGCCTCAATATCAAACGTCTCCTGTGCGAGTGCAATGGCGCGTTGCGCGGACTTGGGCATTTGCGGCGTTGTGGCATAGGTCATTTGGTGCATTTTATAGAGCCCCACTTCTCTTGCTAGTATCGCTCCATGACCGCACTGGAAATTACGCTGTTGTACCTGCTGGCCGCTGTACTGGGCGTGGTAGCGTGCCGATCCTTCAAGCTCCCCCCCATGCTGGGTTATCTGGCCGTGGGTATTGCCATCGGTCCCCATGCGTTGGCACTTTCCAAAAATGCCGAAGGGGTACGCCACCTCGGAGAATTTGGAGTGGTGTTTTTGATGTTTGTCATTGGCCTGGAGTTCAACTTGCCCAAGTTGCGCGCCATGCGCCGCCATGTTTTCGGGCTCGGCTTGCTGCAGGTGGGGGTTACCATTTTGGTAGCTACGCTGTTTATGTTGGCACTCGCCACATTTACCCCCCAACTCTGGAGCATGTCGTGGCAAGCTGCGCTGGCCTTATCGTGCGCATTGGCGATGAGCAGCACCGCCATTGTGGTCAAGTTGATGGTGGAACGTCTGGAACTGGAATCCGAACATGGCAAGCGGGTCATGGGTGTTTTGCTGTTTCAGGATTTGGCCGTGGTGCCTTTATTGGTACTGATCCCCGCCCTGGCAGCTCCCGGCGAGGAATTGCTAGGCGCCCTGGCTCTTGCGGCTTTGAAGGCCGCAGTGCTCATTACGGTGCTACTGGTGGGGGGGCAGCACATCATGCGCCAGTGGCTCACTTTGGTAGCCCGTCGTAAAAGCGAAGAGTTGTTTGTGCTGAATCTGTTGTTCGTCACTTTGGGCTTGGCGTGGCTCACGGAACGCGCTGGATTGAGTTTGGCCTTGGGTGCGTTTATTGCTGGCATGCTGATTTCGGAAACCGAATTCAAACACCAGGTCGAAACGGACATCCGGCCATTTCACGATGTGCTGTTGGGTTTGTTTTTCATCAGCGTAGGCATGCAGTTGGATTGGTGGTTGGTGATTGAGCGCTGGCCCCTGGTACTGCTGCTACTGGTGGTCCCAACCCTTTTTAAAGCGATGGTGGTTGCTTTGCTTTCCAGACTGCTCGGTGCAACGTCCGGGGTTTCGCTGCGCACCGGTTTGTACCTGGCACAAGCCGGTGAATTTGGCTTCGTGCTGCTGGCGTTGGCACAAGAAAACGCCCTGGTGACACCGGCGTTGCTTAACCCTATTCTGGCAGGCATGGTGCTATCCATGTTGGCCACACCTTTCATCGTGATGTACAGCAACCGTATTGTGCTCAAACTGGTAGCCAGCGATTGGCTGCAACAGTCCCTGCAAATGACCACCATCGCGCGCAAGTCCATCAACACCAGCCGCCACGTCATCATCTGCGGCTATGGACGGTGCGGACAAAACCTGGCCCGCATGCTGGAGCGCGAAGGCATTCCCTACATGGCACTGGATCTGGATCCGGATCGGGTGCGCCAAGCCACCGCTGCGGGTGATTCCGTGGTGTTTGGTGATGCGGCACGCTTGCAGGCACTGATGGCATCGGGGTTGGCCCGGGCCAGCGCTGTGGTTATTACCTATCTCGACTTGCCCGGCGCGTTGCGGGTTCTCAGCCATGCACGCTCCCACGCACCACAAGTGCCCGTTATCGTCCGCACCCAAGACGATCACAATTTGGAGGTACTGCGTCACGCTGGCGCCACCGAGGTGGTGCCTGAATCTATCGAAGGTTCACTGATGCTGGCCAGCCATGCGCTGGCACTCGTGGGTGTACCCATGCGCCGGGTGATCCGGATCGTGCAAGACCAGCGTGACGCCCGCTACAGCCTGCTGCGTGGTTTTTTTCATGGTGCTGATGACAACTCAATCGACGAACTGGAACACGAACGTCTGACCACAATTACGTTACCCAGCAGCACCAAGCTGTCTGGGAGACCGCTGGTTTCTTTTGCGCTGGCTACCCTCGGGGTGCGGATCGTGAGCTTGCGGCGCAGTCAAGGCAAGGTCGTGACCATTGCAGAAGATACGGTCGTGAATGCGGGCGACACCTTGGTACTTTTCGGCAAAGCCGATGCGTTGGCACTGGCCGAGCAACGGCTTTTAAAGGGATAGGGCGCACAATACCGCAGCACTCCACGCTATGCCCTGCTTTCACTCTTCATCCGGATGACCATGCACCACCTCAGCGTCAATCAATTCCTGCGCGACCACATCCGTACCGTTCCGGACTGGCCCGCGCCTGGCGTTCAATTCCGCGATATCACTCCGCTGCTGCAAGACGCCAAGGTTTTTCGCATCCTGATCGATGCATTTGTGCACCGTTACATGGATCCCGCCATGCGTCCGGATGTCGTGGCTGGTTTGGATGCACGTGGATTCATCCTGGGGGCGGTGGTTGCCTACGAACTCAATGTCGGTTTCGTTCCGATTCGCAAAAAGGGCAAGTTGCCCTTCACGACGGTGGAAGAAACTTACGAACTGGAATACGGCAGTGCGACGGTAGAACTGCACACCGATGCGGTTCAGCCGGGTCAGCGTGTGCTTTTGCTTGACGACCTGATCGCGACCGGCGGCACCATGATGGCGGGCCGACGCCTGCTGGAAAAGTTGGGCGCACGCGTGATGGAAGGCGCAGCCATCGTGGACCTGCCAGAGCTCGGCGGCTCCAATAAACTCCGCGAGTCGGGACTGCCTTTGTTTACCCTGGTTGATTTCAGCGGGCACTAAAACGCCCCACTGGCGCAACTATCGCAGGTCTCCGTACTGGGTGCCGCTCAGTGGCGATCGGTTATCGTCGATCTGGGTATCCTCAAACACGGGCATGGGAGCCGGGTTGCGGCGCCCTGAGTGCACCACCTGTCCGTGGGCGGCGGGAGATGGTGCGGGTGAAGCAGACGCCAAGGCCTGCTTGAACGCTGCCACCTCATCGGCATGCAAAGGTTCGTAACGCGGTTTAGCACTTGCAGCGTTCGGCGGCGTTGGCGCAGGTGAGGGCATGGCGGCGAGGGGGGCTGGAGCCGATACACGTGTCAAACCCGCAGTCACCGTTTCATTGACGCGCCAATAGACGGCAGTGACCAGAATGTCGTGACGCGACTTGGCGTTGTGTGCGACCAATCCTTCGATCTCGGCCATACGGCTGGTATCAGCGGCATAGCGGCGGTCAATATCCATCATGATCAGATACTGCCTTCCCCGCGAATCCAGTGATAAAACCTTGAATTTGTAGCTGGAAGACAAAATACCCGCTGCGGTCAAGGACTCGCGCACCACGGTGTACAACTGCTCCCGGCGCTCCAACCGCTCACCTTTGCGGTTGGCTGCGAAATCTGGCGGCTGCAGCGGTGCCCTTAATTGACCCTTAGCGGCAGGATTGAAGGGTACCGTGGCATCTACATGCCCCAGTCCGGAACTTTCTGCTGCAGCGACGGGACCGTCGGCCTTCTTTTTTGTAAACCAACTCAGAAATGACATCGACTTCTTTCGTAATCGGCAATTCGATCAGTGTAAGCGACGCTACTTGCCAATGCAAAATTTTGAAAATATGACGCCCAGCAGGTCGTCGGATGTAAATTCGCCGGTAATTTCACTCAGTGCATGTTGTCCCAGGCGCAGTTCTTCGGCCAACAGGTCCAACAACTGGTCCCGCGCCGACAAATGGGCTGCCGCCTGGGTTAAATGGCTCTCAACGCGCCGCAGCGCCTGCACGTGACGGGCTCGCGCGGTGTACACACCGTCGGTCCCCGCCTGCCATCCCACAACCTCCAATAACCTGCGGCGCAGCATATCCAGACCCTGCCCGGTTTTGGCGGACAACATGACTCCGGTATTTGCATCTGCTGCTGCGGTGGCATCGACCTTGTTCCAGACGTCAATAACCGGCACATTTGCATCGAGTTTTTGGCCAATTGCGCTTGCTATATGGGCGTCACCAGCTATGTAATCGATAGCGTGTTTACGGGTTAGGTCGTGCAAAAACAACACCGCATCTGCGGTTTCTATGGCCTCCCACGCCCGTGCAATGCCTATTAGCTCCACTTGGTCATCACTTGCGCGCAGTCCAGCAGTGTCCACCACATGGATGGGCACACCCTCGATCTGGATAGTTTGCTGCACCTTGTCGCGGGTAGTGCCTGCAACGGGAGTCACAATCGCCAGTTCTGCCCCTGCAAGGGCATTGAGCAACGAGGATTTGCCGGCATTGGGCTGTCCGGCAATCACGACGGTAATGCCTTCGCGCAGCAAAGCACCTTGCGTGGCTTTTTGCAGGATGGTGTGCAGTGTCTGCTGCAGGCGATGCAGTTGACCCTGGGCATCGGCTTTTTGCAAAAAGTCGATCTCTTCCTCCGGAAAATCCAGCGTCGCCTCGACCAGCATGCGCAGATGGATCAATGCGTCGCGCAAAGCATTGATTTCGCGCGAAAACACCCCCGACAAGGACTGGGTGGCACTGCGCGCAGCGGCCTCTGTGCTGGCGTCGATCAAGTCGGCAATGGCTTCGGCCTGGGCCAAATCGATTTTGTCGTTGAGAAACGCCCGTTGTGTGAACTCACCAGGCTGGGCAATACGAAGGCCGTCCAAACAAACCGCCCCCCCTACCGGATCGTGCTGGGCTGCAACCTCCAGGCACCGGGCCAGCAGAAGCTGCAATACCACAGGGCCACCGTGCGCCTGCAATTCCAGTACGTCCTCACCGGTGAATGAGTGTGGCGCGGGAAAATACAGGGCCAACCCGTGGTCAAGGGCTACCCCTTGGCGGTCACAAAAAGGCAGATACGTCGCCTCGCGGGCGAGCAAGGTGCGTCCAAGCAAGTGGTGCACAAACGGCCCCAGATTTTTCCCGCTGATGCGCACAATACCCACCGCACCCCGGCCAGGGGCCGTTGCAATGGCAACAATGGGTTGGCTGTTGCGGTTCAACATGGACGACACATCCCAAAGTAGAAGGGCCGCGATGGGCGGCCCTGGGTCTATTTAGCCAAACTTCGGCAGATTGAACTGCGGCGGCACGCCCATGCGGGTATTGATGACCCATTGCTGGGCGATGGACAAGATGTTGTTGGTAATCCAGTACAAGACCAAACCCGCCGGGAAGAAGAAGAACATCACGCTGAAGATCAACGGCATGATCCACATCATCTTCGCCTGCATCGGATCGGGTGGTGCGGGGTTCAACGCGGTTTGCAACAGACTGGTCGCGGTCATCACCAGCGGCAAAATGTAAAAGGGATCGGGCGACGACAGGTCGTTAATCCACAACACCCACGGTGCGTTGCGCATTTCAACGCTGGACAGCAGCACCCAATACAAGGCGATGAACACAGGGATTTGAACCATGATGGGGAAGCAGCCACCCATCGGATTGACTTTTTCTTCCCGGTAGATGCGCATCATCTCCTGCTGCATCTGCTGCGGATTGTCTTTGAGGCGCTCGCGCATTTCCGTGATCTTGGGATTGACCGCCTTCATTTTCGCCATGCTGGCGTAGGCTTTGGCATTGAGCCAATAAAACGCAATCTTCAGCAAAACCACCAACGCCACAATAGACCAACCCCAGTTCTGAATAAAACCGTGCAATTGGTCCAGCAACCAGTACAACGGTTTGGCGAGAATAGTCAACCAACCGTAATCCTTGACCAGTTCAAGGCCGGGCGCCACGGCTTCAAGCATCTTTTCTTCCTGTGGTCCGACAAAAAGCTTGGCTTCCACCGCCTTGCTTGCGCCTGGTGCAATGGATTCCAAGGGTGTAATCATCGTCACCTGATAGCAACAATCGGCAACCGGTGGAACAACATCGGCGGACATCGACAGACTGCGTTTCACGCCGTCGGGCAATATCCATGCGCTGGCGAAATAGTGCTGCACCATCGCAACATAGCCATCGTTGGACTCTTTTTCGATATCAACATTGTTTTTCTTGATGTCCTCAAACTCGACTTTTTGGTACTTTTGGGCGTTGGTGTACACCACCGGGCCGGTAAAAGTCGAATAGAAGGAAGACTCCCCAGGTGGCTTGCTGCCGTCACGCACCAAACGCAGGTACAACTGCGGTGAAATGGCCGCTGTACCGTTGTTAACGACTTCGTGCTTGACCGTCATCACATAAGAGCCGCGCTCCAAAGTGTAGGTTTTGACCAGTTTGATCCCGGCAACCTCTGGCGATTCAAACTGAACGGCCAATGTGGTGTCCCCCTCTTTAAGAACAGGCAGGCCAGAAGCCAATTTCATCACCGTCTTGTGGGTCGGTGCCGCACCCTGCGTACCGGTCAACAGGCCGGTTTGTGCAACATAGGCGCGATCTGCACGGTCATCCAGCAACACAAAGTTGCGGCTCTTATCCGACATATCGGCATATTTCAAGAACTCGGACCGCACCAAGGAACCGCCTTCGGTGTCAAATGTCAGCTTCAGCACATCGGTGGAGACTTCAAATCGCTCCTTCGGCAGCGCTGAAACTGCGCTGGTGGAAATTCCTGCGACAGCCGATGCTGGACTGATTTGGGCAACACCATTTCCCCCCGCACCAATCGGTTGCCCCGCATGGGTAGACCCAGTCGACGTCGTCTGCTGAGCCGGGGTGGGGAAGAACGTGGCTTTACGGCCATTGTGCAGTTGCCATTGGTCCCACAACATGACCATGGAAAAACCGAAAACCACCCACAAAATGGTGCGGCGAATATCGTTCATGAAGGTTTCTTTTCAGAGGAAGAAGGGATCAACCGGCCGAACAACCGGGGGGGCTCTAAGGGGATGGGATCATGTCCGCCCGCGCACCATGGATGGCAACGCACGATGCGCGACGCTGCGAGATAGCTGCCTGCAGCAGCACCATAGACCTGCAAGGCATGCAGAGCATAAACCGAGCACGTAGGCTCAAACCGGCACGCCGAACCCAGCCAGGGACTCAAAAACATCCGGTAGGCCTTGACGATGCCGACCAACACTGCCCGCATCATGTAACCACCACACTCACGGACAGTGGAACATTGCCAGCAGCTTGCTGATTTTGGGCACGGACAAACAGTTGCAACAACTCAGCGCGAACAGCGGCCTTTAGAAGGTCCGACGCCGCACTGAGGAACTGTTTGCGATCAAATGTAGCGCGCAGACGCACAACATATGCGGATCGCGCCAAGGTCGGCTCAAAGCCAGCACCCACTAGGTAAATCTGGCGCTTGATTGCATTGCGGGTGACCGCCCGTTTGGCCCAGCGCTTGGGTACCATGGCACCCATCCAGACTCCAGACACGGGACACAGTGAAACAGCGGCAGCATCACAAACTGGCACTTGCACCTGCTCCAGCACGCAGCCATGCAAGGCGAAGTGTGCCGTGCGGGCAATCGTGCCACCAGCCAAAACGGCCTGAAACTGCGATCGGGTTTTCAGTCGATGCACAGGTCAAGCCGCGTCGATACGCATACTGATAATCCCGCTTGCGGCATGAACCAACGTCAGCCCCAAGCCAGCAATTAAACCGCCAGGCGTTTACGGCCTTTAGCGCGGCGTGCATTGATCACGGCGCGACCACCACGGGTTTTCATGCGAACCAGAAAGCCATGGGTGCGCGCGCGGCGGATTTTGGAAGGTTGGTAAGTGCGTTTCATAATGATCTCTTAATCTCTGCCCGTAGTACAGCCATGGGCAACCGTAGATTATCGCAAATTTTCCGAGACCAGACAACCACCCGCTCCAAACGACCACCAATTCCATCACAAAAGTCGCCCGAAATAATGTGGATAAGGTTTTGATAAACTACAATCCGGCGGCCTGTTGTTCCCACCTATCCACAAAAAATATTCCAAAAATGACCGAGGGATCTCTGCCCCACATTGCCGCGTCGCACAGTCTCGATATAGGTCAGAATCTATGGCAAATCTGTGTCGACCAGCTGGCACAGGAACTCCCCGAACAGCAATTCATCCTATGGATCAAGCCGTTGAGGGCACAGGTAGCCGAGGACTTTTCCAAAGTAACTATTTTCGTTCCCAATCGTTTCAAACTCGAATGGGTGCGGTCCGAATTCAGCTCCCGGATTTCTGCCATGCTGGAGAAAATGTATGGGCAACCGGTTGTGGTTGAGTTAGCGATTACTCCGCGAGAAACCCCCGCAAAATCAAGTTACATACCAAAAATTCTTGAAAACCCCGGGATCGATGAAAGCACGACTGTGGGGGACACAGCCACCACAGGTGTCACCAAAAATCGCCTCAACGGTTTACTGACTTTTGAAACCCTGGTGGAAGGTACAGCCAACCGCATGGCACGCGCCGCCGCGATGCACGTAGCCACAATTCCTGGCCATATGTACAACCCGTTGTTTATCTACGGCGGTGTCGGTCTGGGCAAGACCCACTTGATGCACGCAGTGGGTAATCGTCTTCTACAAGACAAGCCCAACTCCAAAGTTCTCTACATACACGCTGAACAGTTTGTCTCGGATGTGGTTAAAGCCTACCAGCGCAAGACTTTTGACGAATTCAAAGAACGCTACCACTCGCTGGATTTGCTGTTGATTGACGATGTGCAGTTCTTCGCCAACAAGGATCGCACGCAAGAAGAGTTCTTTAACGCCTTTGAGGCCCTGCTGGCCCGCAAGTCGCACATTGTGATGACCAGCGACACCTACCCCAAAGGCCTGACCGACATCCACGAACGCTTGGTGTCACGTTTTGACTCCGGCCTGACCGTTGCAATCGAGCCGCCCGAATTGGAAATGCGGGTGGCGATTTTGATCAACAAGGCGCGCGCTGAGGGCGCCGACATGCCTGAGGAAGTCGCTTTTTTTGTCGCCAAAAACGTGCGTTCCAACGTGCGCGAGCTCGAAGGCGCCCTGCGCAAAATTCTGGCCTATTCGCGCTTCAACCAGAAAGAAATTTCCATTCAACTGGCACGTGAGGCATTGCGCGATCTGCTGTCCATTCAAAACCGGCAAATCTCGGTGGAAAACATCCAGAAAACGGTGGCGGACTATTACAAGATCAAAATTGCCGACATGTATTCCAAAAAGCGCCCGGCCAGCATTGCCCGCCCGCGCCAAATCGCCATGTATTTGGCCAAGGAACTGACCCAAAAAAGCCTACCCGAGATCGGTGAGCTGTTTGGCGGCCGGGACCACACCACCGTGCTGCATGCCGTGCGCAAGATTGGCGGCGAACGCCAGCAATTGACCGAGTTGAACCAACAACTGCATGTACTGGAACAAACGCTAAAAGGTTGATCGCAATAAGGGTTGGGTAGAAACCAAATGCCCCATAAAAAAGCGAAAATGGTGAGCTGTATAAATCGGTGACGGGCACGAGTGGTCCGGCCCAATCGTCAGAAATTTAACAAGAGGTTGACATGATCGTATTGAAGGCAACGCAAGACAAAGTGCTATCGGTTTTACAGTCGGTGGCCGGTATTGTTGAACGCCGCCACACCTTACCCATCCTGGCCAACGTGCTGATCCGCAAAACCGGCACGGCACTGCAAGTAACCACCAGCGACCTCGAGATCCAGATCCGCACCACCGCCGAATTGGGCGGCGATACCGGCAACTTCACCACCACCATTGGCGCGCGCAAGCTCATCGACATTCTGCGCACCATGCCGTCTGACCAGACCGTGACGCTGGAATCCAGTCAAAGCAAGATCATTCTCAAAGGTGGCAAAAGCAAGTTCACCTTGCAGACCATGGCGGCTGAAGATTTTCCGCTGGTACAGGAATCAGCCAACTTTGGCCCTGTATTCAGCGTGCCGCAAAAAACGCTCAAAAGCCTGCTCAGCCAAGTGTCTTTTGCCATGGCGGTGCATGACATTCGTTATTACCTCAACGGCATTTTGTTCGTAGCGGAAGGCCAGCAACTGAGCCTGGTTGCCACCGACGGCCATCGCCTGGCTTTTGCGTCTGCCACTCTGGACGTCGAAGTACCCAAGCAAGAAGTTATCTTGCCGCGCAAAACCGTGGTGGAACTGCAGCGCCTCTTGAGCGACGCAGAAGGCGCCATTGAGATGCAGTTTGCCAACAACCAAGCCAAGTTCGTTTTTGACGGCATGGAGTTCGTCACCAAACTGGTCGAAGGCAAGTTCCCCGACTACAACCGCGTCATCCCCAAAAACCACAAAAACAGCATCACCCTGGGCCGCGATGCATTGCTCAAGACGCTGCAGCGCACCGCCATTTTGACCAGCGACAAATTCAAGGGTGTGCGCCTGAACATCGACCCTGGCAGTTTGCGCGTGGCATCCAACAACGCCGAGCAAGAAGAAGCCGTGGACGAACTCGACATTGACTACGGTGGCGACAGCATTGAGATTGGTTTCAACGTCACCTACCTGATTGATGCGCTCACCAATATGAGCCAGGATATGGTGCAACTGGAGCTATCTGATGGCAACAGCTCAGCGCTATTCACCATCCCCGACAACGCCACATTCAAGTATGTGGTGATGCCCATGAGAATTTGACGCGAAAAATTCGATGTTTTTGCGGGACAGATCTTTAGCTCTGTCCCCACTGATTAGAGCAAAGCAATCAAACCCCCGGCCTTCGGGGGTTTGGTCATTAAAGAATCGAGAGAAAGTTAGCCATGACCGAAGAAAAAAAAGCCCCTGTCACCACCCAAAACAACGATGCAGCCGTAAACACTGGCGAGAGTGGTGCCGGCAGCTCCAACTTCCAACCCACCATCGACACCAACCAGGCGGGTGCCACCGAAGCCTATGGCGAAGGCTCCATCCAGATTCTCGAAGGCCTGGAGGCCGTGCGCAAACGCCCCGGCATGTACATTGGCGACACGTCTGACGGCACTGGCTTGCACCACCTGGTGTTTGAGGTGGTGGACAACTCCATTGACGAATCACTGGCCGGCCACTGCGACGACATTTTGGTCACCATCCACTCCGACAACTCCATCAGCGTGGTCGACAACGGCCGCGGCATTCCTACCGGCGTGAAGATGGACGACAAACACGAGCCCAAGCGCTCGGCGGCCGAAATCGCGCTGACCGAACTGCACGCTGGCGGCAAGTTCAACCAGAACAGCTACAAGGTTTCCGGCGGCTTGCACGGCGTGGGTGTTTCGTGCGTGAACGCGCTGTCCAAAATGCTGCGCCTGACCATTCGCCGCGACGGCAAAGTGCATGTCATGGAGTTCAGCAAAGGCTTTGTGCAAAACCGCCTCGTCGAGACGCAAAACGGCGTTGAAGTGTCCCCCATGAAGGTGATTGGCGAGACCGAAAAGCGCGGCACTGAGGTGCACTTTTTGCCCGACACCGAAATCTTCAAGGAAAACAACGACTTCCATTACGAAATTCTGAGCAAACGCCTGCGCGAACTCAGCTTTTTGAACAACGGCGTGCGCATTCGCCTTAAAGACGAACGCACTGGTAAAGAAGACGACTTTGCCGGTGCTGGTGGCGTGCAAGGCTTTGTGCAGTTCATCAACAAAGGCAAGACGGTGTTGCACCCCAACATCTTCCACGCCATGGGCGACCGCCAGAGCGACCAGGGCACCAATATCGGTGTCGAGGTTGCCATGCAATGGAACAGCGGCTACAACGAGCAGGTGCTCTGTTTTACCAACAACATCCCCCAGCGCGACGGCGGCACCCACCTGACCGGCTTACGGGCGGCCATGACCCGTGTCATCAACAAATACATTGACGACAGCGAACTGGCCAAAAAGGCCAAGGTCGAAGTCAGCGGCGACGACATGCGCGAAGGCCTGTGTTGCGTGCTGAGTGTGAAGGTACCCGAGCCCAAGTTCAGCAGCCAAACCAAAGACAAGCTGGTCTCCAGCGAAGTGCGCGGCCCGGTGGAAGACATTGTGAGCAAGCTGCTGTTTGACTACCTGCAAGAGCGCCCCAACGACGCCAAGATCATTGTCGGCAAAATCATCGAAGCCGCCCGCGCCCGCGAAGCCGCCCGCAAAGCCCGCGAGCTGACCCGCCGCAAAGGCGTGCTCGACGGCATGGGCCTGCCCGGCAAACTGGCCGACTGCCAGGAAAAAGACCCCGCTGGCTGCGAAATCTACATCGTCGAGGGTGACTCCGCCGGTGGCTCTGCCAAGCAGGGCCGCGACCGCAAGTTCCAGGCCATCCTGCCCCTGCGCGGCAAGATTTTGAACGTGGAAAAAGCCCGCTACGAAAAGCTTTTAACCAGCAACGAAATTCTGACCCTGATCACCGCACTGGGTACCGGCATCGGCAAAGCCGGTGGCACCACTGGCAACGACGACTTTAACGTGGCCAAGCTGCGCTACCACCGCATCATCATCATGACCGATGCGGACGTTGACGGCGCCCACATCCGCACCCTGCTGCTGACCTTCTTCTACCGCCAGATGCCCGAGCTGGTAGAGCGCGGCCACATCTACATTGCGCAGCCACCGCTGTACAAGGTCAAGGCCGGCAAGGAAGAGCTGTACCTGCAAGGCCCAGCGGAGCTGGACAGCTTTTTGCTGCGCATTGCACTGGTCAACGCCTCCGTATTCACCGGCGGGCCCAACGGCACCACCATTAGCGGCGAAACGCTGGCCGAGCTGGCGCGCAAACACCAGGTTGCACAAGCTGTCATCGCCCGCCTGAAAAACTTTATGGACGCCGAAGCCCTGCGCTCTGTGGCCGACGGCGTGGCGCTGAACCTGGACACCGTGGCCGATGCCGAAGTCTCCGCAGCAGCCCTGCAAGCCCGCTTGCCCGATGCTGAAGTGGCCGGCGAGTTTGACGCCCGCACCGACAAACCCATTTTGCGCATCAGCCGCCGCCACCACGGCAACGTCAAGAGCAGCGTGCTCACGCAAGACTTTGTGCACGGCGCCGATTACGCCGCGCTGAGTGAGGCCGCCAACACCTTCAAGGGCCTGCTCGCAGAGGGTGCGCGCGTGATGCGCGGCGAGGGTGAGCGTCAGAAGGAAGAAAAGGTATCCGACTTCCGCGAAGCCATGGCCTGGCTGATCGGTGAGGCCGAACGCACCACCAGCCGCCAGCGCTACAAAGGTCTGGGTGAAATGAACCCCGCCCAGCTGTGGGAAACCACCATGGACCCCACCGTGCGCCGCCTGCTGCGCGTGCAGATTGACGACGCCATCGAAGCCGACCGCGTGTTCACCATGCTAATGGGCGACGAGGTGGAGCCCCGCAGGGATTTCATCGAGACCAATGCGCTGCGGGCCGGTAATATCGATATTTGAGCATTAAATTGGCTGCCAGCCCGCATAGAACGTGCGCAAGCAGCTATTTTATTGATAGCAAATGAAACTCAAAAGGCAGGGGCACGGAGCGGTTTGCGACTTCTTCGCTCCATAGCTAAAACATTTTCAGCCACCCCGTAACCGTGATTCGGTCGGTGTGGCACTTTGCGGCTACCGTCAACAAGCAGGCCGTACTCAGGGAGTAGGGCCGGCGATGACAAAGACCATTGACTACTACAACGAAAACGCTGAGGCGTTTTTCGCTGCGACGGCAACGGTCGACATGGCGCCGGTGTACCAACGCTTTCTGTCTTTGCTGCCACCCACTGGGCGCGTACTCGACGCAGGTTGTGGCTCCGGGCGCGACGCCAAGGCTTTTGCAGACAGGGGCTTTTGCGTCGACGCGTTCGACGCTTCGCCAGAATTAGCAAAGCTTGCCACGATCCTCACTGGCCAGACGGTTGAAGTCATGTCGTTTGCCGACTTTGACCGCCACCATCTGTACGACGGCATTTGGGCGTGTGCCAGCTTGCTCCATGTGCCAGAGACAGACTTGCCGCAGGCATTGCAGCGCCTGTGGCGCGGCCTCAAGCCTGACGGCGTGCTCTACATCAGCTTCAAACACGGCACGGGCGAGCGCGAGCATGGTGGTCGCGCGTTTACCGATGCCACCGAGACAAAGTTGAGAAGCTGGATGCAGGCGATGGAAGGGCTGGCCTGCACTGACATTTGGCTCACTGCCGATCAGCGCCCCGACCGTTCGGAAGAGTGGGTGAACGGTCTCTTTCGCAAGGCACCGGCTGCCGCACCGACACACAAGCTGACCACGGGTGGGGCAGACCCGTTCTTGCCCAAGCTGGTGCATGAAATTGCACACGCCACACATATCGACATCAGTGTGTCTTTCATCATGACATCGGGCTTGAGCTTGCTCATGCCCGACTTAAAGGCCGCGCTGTGCCCCGAACTGGGAAGTGCTCGCCACCGCGCCAAGGTACGGGTGCTGACGGGCGACTACTTGGACGTGACCGACGTTGAAGCCTGCCGCTTGTTGATGCTGCTAAAAGACCTCGGCGCAGAAGTGCGTGTATTCGAGGCCAGGGCGCATAGCTTTCACATGAAGGCGTACATCTTTGCCACCGAGCATCCCGAGCTGGGGTTGAGTGGCCGGGCGTTCATCGGATCGAGCAACATCAGCAAACAGGCGCTGCGCACGGGCTTGGAGTGGAACTACAAGGTTGAATACCCCGGCGACCCCGGATTTTTGGAAGCCCGCCAACGGTTTGAAGAACTATTTGCGCACCCGCACACGGTGGAGTTGACCCACGACTGGATTGACGCCTACGACCAACGGCGTCTGGCCATGCGGCGCCCCCTTGTGCCAGACTCATTTGAATTGGTTGAACCGCCCACACCAACGGCCATTCAGAAAGCAGCGCTGGCTGCGTTGGCAGAAACCCGCATGGACAACTATCGGCGCGGGTTGGTGGTGCTGGCTACAGGTTTGGGCAAAACGTGGCTTGCCGCGTTTGATGCCCACCACCTCGGTGCGAAGAAGGTGCTGTTCGTCGCGCACCGCGAAGAAATACTGGGGCAAGCAGCGGCCACTTTTTTACGCATTCGGCCCAATGCCCGTGTGGGCAACTATGCAGGCCAAAAGCGGGACGCTGATGCCGATGTGCTGTGTGCGTCCATCCAAACGCTGTGCAAAGAGGCCCACCTGGAGCGCTTCCAACCCACGCATTTTGACTACATCGTGGTGGACGAATTCCACCACGCAGCAGCACCCAGTTACCGCCGTTTGCTGTCGTACTTCAATCCGCGCTTTTTGCTGGGTCTCACGGCCACCCCGGACCGAACGGACCAATCTGACATATTGACCCTGTGCGACGACAACCTGGTCTACACCTGCAATTTGTTTCAGGGCATCAATGCCCAACTGCTGGCCCCGTTTCACTACCACGGCATTTTTGACGAAGAGGTGAACTACAAGGAAATTCCGTGGCGCAATGGCCGGTTTGACCCCGATGCCCTGTCCAACAAATTGGCCACGCTGGGCCGTGCCAAACATGCGCTGCGGGAGTGGGTGCGACTCAAGCAGCGCCGAACGCTGGCCTTTTGCGTGTCCATACGGCACGCCGAGTTCATGGCCGACCAGTTTCGCAAGGCAGGCATTGCGGCACAGGCGGTGTACGGCGGCTCCGAGCTGGGCCGGGTAGAGGCGATTGAGCAACTGGGTTCCGGCGCTTTGGAGGTGCTGTTCTCAGTCGACCTGTTCAGCGAAGGTATGGATTTGCCGCTGATTGACACGGTGATGTTGCTGCGGCCCACCGATTCCAAGGTTCTTTTTTTGCAGCAACTCGGGCGCGGTTTGCGCAAAGCCGAGAGCGATGGAAAAACGCATTTGGTGGTGCTGGACTTCATTGGCAACCACCAGAGCTTCTTGCACAAACCCCAAGCCCTGTTTGGCACTGGCAGCAGCTTCAAAGAACTGGGGCAGTTTGCCCGCGAGGCAGAGCAACAGCGTTTGACGCTGCCAGAGGGGTGCTTTGCCAACTTTGATTTGCGTTTGATCGACTTTCTCAAGTCATTGGAGCGCCCCGGCATTCAAGCCGAGTACGAAGCCCTGCGCGATTCACTGGGGCGCCGACCCACTCCCACCGAAGCCTACCGGGCGGGCATGTCCATGGTCCAAATGCGCCGCCAATACGGGAGCTGGTTTGAAATGCTGTCGGAACTCAGCGCGCTCACAACGCAAGAAGAATCGGTCGTACGTGACAACGGCCCATTGCTGCGCGAGGTCGAAATTGCCCCCATGACCCGCAGCTACAAGATGGTGCTGTTGGAGGCATTTCAAGAGTTGAACGGTTGGCGCAACGGCCCGGCGCTGCCGGTGTTGGCTGCACGCTCTTGGCAGGTGCTTACGCGACGCAGGCAGTTCTTGGTGGACTTGCCTGACACCTTCCAAAAACCTCACGCGGAACAGAGTGAGGAATGGGTTCGCTACTGGCGAAAGAATCCGGTGGACGCTTGGGTTGGCGCCAATCGCACTGAAGGAGGCGCATTTTTTGCCCTTTTCGAGGGCTGTTTTGTGTCCAGGACCACCGTGGCAGACGAACAAATTGAATCCTTGCAGGAGTTGGTGCAGCAACTTATTGACTTCCGGTTTGCCACCTACGAACACCGCCAAGCCGCAGCCCCGGCCAGCAACGTGATTCCGTTCATTCGCCCTGCGCGCAAGGGCATCGAACTGCCGTTCTTTCCGAACATCCGAATCGCGTGCGGGCATTTCAAAACGGGGTCTGCCGATGCAGAAGAGTTTCGCTCGCTAGGGGAAGGTCATGGCAAATTGGACCCCCAGCGTCACTTCATTGCGCGCGCTTCGGGTCGTTCAATGGATGGCGGCAAAAACCCCATACGCGATGGCGATTACTTGTTGCTGGAGCGCTTGTCTCCCGGCAACGCGGGCTCCATCACCGGTTCTGTGATGGCCATTGAGCGGCAAGACGATTCGGGCGACAACCAGTACCTTTTGCGGGTGGTCCTCAAGTCGCCCAGCGGTGGCTACGTGCTGCGGGCCAACAACCCGGACTATGCCGACATGCAGGCCACGGACGACATGCGCACGCTGGCAAAGCTGAAAGAAGTGTTGGACCCGTTGGATCTGGCAATCGGCCAGGCTTTTTTGCGCGAGGACGTTGCACCGCTTTTCGGCACCACGTTCAACCAGGGCCTGTGGAACGTGGGCCACGTTGTGTTGCGCGACCAGAAAGCCCATGTGCTACTCATCACATTGAACAAGCAAGGCAAGTCTGAGGGGCACAAATACCTGGCCCACTGGATTGATGACAGCACATTCCACTGGCAGAGCCAAAACGCCACGACACCTGAATCCGCCAAAGGCAAAAGCATCATTGACCACCAAAAAAATGGCTGGCAAATCCACTTGTTTGTGCGTGATACCAAACTGAACCAAGGCACCGCTGCGCCCTTTATCTACCACGGGCAAGCCAACTATGTGCGCCACGAAGGCAGTGCGCCCATGAGCGTGACGCTGGCCTTGCAAGGTTAGATACGGCCAAAAATGCCCATAGTTTGCGAGTATCAAATATGGCTATAGACCCCGTAGAGCGTGCGCGAGAATCTTGGCGCAACTTTGGGTACACAAATTTCGCAGCCAAGGCCAGCTGTACCTGCTGGGTTACACCCGCGAGGATGTAGTTCGGCTGATCTACCTGGAAGCCATGGGGCCGCACGAGAACTTCTACCTGGATTTAAAACGGTAAATGGTGGCGCCGTGCGCTACGATTACCATCGCATGTAACCCATGCCGACAAGGCCCACTACCCCACTAACGACAGAGAACCGACCATGCTAAGCCGTATTTTTCTGGCTGCCAGCGCAGCCCTCGTACTCAGCCTCACTACCGCGTGTACCCAAGAGGACATCACCCATTCCGCCCTGCGCTTGGAGCAAAAAATTGCCCGGCTGGAGCGCAAAACCATGCAGTTGGGTGACCACGAAATTACCTACCTCGAAGGCGGCAAAGGCCCCGCCATCGTCATGCTGCACGGCATTACCGCCGACTCGGGCAACTGGACCCGTTTTGCCCGCTACTACACCGCCAACTACCGCGTGGTGATTCCCGATCTGCCCGGTTTTGGCGAAAGCAGCCGCCTGCCCGATGCAAGCTACAGCATCCCCGCCCAGAGCGACCGTGTGCACGCATTCACGCAGGCGCTGGGTGTGCAGCAGTTTCACCTGGTGGGCAATTCCATGGGCGGCTACATTGGCGCCCATTACGCCGCCCAACACCCGCAAAATGTGTTGAGCTTGGGCCTGTTTGACGCCGCCGGTGTGGATGCGCCGGTACAGACCTCCTTCATCCAGGACCTCTATGCGGGCCGACCCAACCAGATGCTGCCCGCCGACCGCGAAGACTTCCGCCGCGTCCTCAAGCTGGTGATGCAAGACCCGCCCTACATCCCCGGTTTTGCCATCGACGTGCTGGCCGACAGGGCCCTGAAATACCGCGAATTCAACCGCAAGGTGTTTGCCGAACTGCAACAGCAGCAGCTCGACCTGGCCCCCTTGTTGCCCAAAATCACCGCGCCCACGCTGCTGTTGTGGGGCGAGCATGACCGGGTGTTGGACGCCAGCGCCATACCGGTGTTCCAGCGCCACTTGACCGCCACCAAAACCACGGTAGAGATACTGCCCGGCGTGGGCCATCTGCCCATGCTGGAGCAGCCGGGTGAGACCGCCAAACGCTACTCGGCGTTTCTGGGGTCGTGACCTGCTTTTGGATCAAATCAGGCATTTGCGCACGTCTGGCGTGCGCAAGCAGCTATAAAATCAGGAGCATTTTCCGCGCATGTAAACCGCCAGTCCACCCAGGTTGGGCGAGCGCTGTAGCTGCACCTCCAGCCGGTGCACACTGGCAATGCGCCGCACGATGGACCAGCCCAGGCCGCTGCCGCTTTCCAGTTGGCCCGGCAGACGAAAAAAGCGCTCACCCAGGCGCGCGCAGTCGGCTTCGGATAAACCGGGTCCGCTGTCTTCCACACACAGCAGCACCTGACCTTTTTCTTGTCCCTGTCCCGTCCCCCGTCCCTGGTTTTGCTCTGGCCCCTGTTCGTGGCCTTGCCCTTCTCCCTGTGCTTGACCTTGCTCCTGCGGCACCACCGCCACCGTGACGTGAATGGTCGCCTGCGGCGGGCTGTAGCGGATGGCGTTGTCCACCAGGTTGCGCACCAGCACGGCCAGCAAGGTGTCGTTACCGGGCAGGTGGCAGGGTGCGGGGGCATCCAGCTCCAGGGTCTGCTTTTTGGCAATGGCCTGCGGCGCCAGGTCGCCCACCACCTGGCGGGCCAGGGCGCGCAGGTCCACGTCGCCCAAAGCCGGTGCGTCGGCCGCTTCCAGTCGGGACAGGGTGAGCAACTGCTCCACCAGCCGGGTGGCGCGGTCGCATCCGGCCAGGGTATTGTGCAGGGCGTGGCGGCGCGCGGCGTCGTCGGTGGCGCCCAGTGCCACCTGGGCCTGGGTGCGGATGGCCGCAATGGGGGTGCGCAACTCGTGCGAGGCGTCGGCGGTGAAGCGGCGTTCCGCCTCCAGCAGCGCGCCAATACGACCCAACAGCGCGTTCAGCGCCTCGACCATGGGCACCATCTCGGTGGAGGCGCCTTCCAGCGTGAGGGGACTCAGGGCGTCGCTCTGGCGCTGTGCGAGTGTGCGCCCCAGCGTGCGCAGGGGCGCCACGCCGCGCGCCACGGCCCACCACAGGGCCAGCGCCAGCAGGGGTAGCGCCACGGCCATGGGCCACAAGGCGCTGCGCAAAACTGCCCACAGAATATGGTCCCGTGAGGCCATTTCTTCGCCCACGCACACCTGCACATCGTCCTCGGCGCCGCGGGTGGCAAATACGCGCCATGCGGTGCCGGCCAACTCCACGGTGGTAAAGCCCTGGCGCAGGGTCGTTGCCGGGTTGACCATGTGGGCGCTCGGGGCATTGGCCGAACGCATCACCAGGCGCTCTCCATGGAATACCTGAAACGCCACTTTGGGGGCGTAGCGGTGCAGGTTGGGCGCATCGACGCCCTCCGTGTCGTCATCCCCTTCGCCCACCGCCTGCACCTGTTGCACCACCAATACGGCAGCGGCCTGGGCCAGGTGGGCGTCGAGTAGTTCATTGAGTTCATGCCGGGCGTCCAGCCAGGTCATCAGGGCGGTACCCAGCCAGACACACACCACCCCGCCCAGCACGCCCCACAGCAGGCGGCTTTGCAGAGAGCGGGCTTGGGTTGGCATGGTGGTGCGCGGCGGTGGGCTGGTTTCAGCGCTGGAGAAGGCGGTGGGCATGGGCAACCGGCTATCCGTTTCAGGCGTTGGGCGCATCGCGCACCAGCATGTAGCCCACACCGCGCACGGTGTGGATCAGGCCGTTGCCCAGTTTGCGCCGCAGGTTGTGGATGTGGACTTCAATGGCGTTGCTGTCCACTTCCTGCCCCCAGCTGTACAGGTGTTGCTCCAGTTGCTCACGCGACAACACGCGCCCGGCGTTGAGCAGCAAGGCGTGCAGCAGATCGAACTCGCGCGTGGACACGGTGACGGGTGCCCCGGCCTGGCTGACGCTGCGCGCAGCAGGGTCGAGCGTGATGCTTTGCGCGTGCAGGCATTCCTGGTGCTGGCCATGGGCGCGGCGCACCAGGGCGCGCAGGCGGGCAGCCAGTTCGTGCAGGTCCACTGGCTTGATGACGTAGTCGTCGGCCCCCAGGTCCAGCCCGCGAATGCGTTCAAACACCGCGTCGCGCGCGGTCAGCACCAGCACCGGGGTGGTGATGCGGGAGCGGCGGATGGCACTTAACACGTCCAGGCCGTCCTGGCGGGGCAGGCCCAGGTCCAGCACGGCGGCGGTGTAGGCCTCGCTGCGCAATTCGCGCTCGGCGGCCTCGCCGTCGCGCACCCAATCGACCTGAAAACCAAGTTGGCGCAGGCCAGCGCGCAGCCCGTCACCGAGCAGGGGGTCGTCTTCGGCCAGCAGGATTCGCATGGTGGGATTGTGCGCGCGGCAAGGGCTTGGTGGTAGGGGGTGGGTGGGTCAGTCGTCGTCGCGGTCGATTTTGTTGGTTGTATCCGCCGCTGTGGCACCGCTTTGTGCACCGGCACGGGCTGGCGCACTGTTCCATTGCAGCGCCCAAAATCCGAGTACCGCCACCAGCAGCAACACGGCCACCACGCGCCAGGTGCTGCGAATAGCGTCTGCAGGGGCGCCCCGTTTGCGCCCGGTCACCATGGAGCGCGCCAGGTTCTCGCCATGCAAGGCGCTGGCCACCACCACCCCGGCCACGTGGATGCCAACCACCAGCAGCATGCCGTGCGACAGTACCTCGTGTACCTCGGCCACCCATTCACCGGCCAGGTCGTTGTAAACCACCCAGCCACTGGCGGCAATGCCCGCAGTGAGCAGCAGCATGGCCACGATGGCCACGGCACCGGCCGGGTTGTGGCCGGTATGGTGCTCGGGCTGGCCGCGCAACATGGAGCGCACATAGGCCAGTACGGCCCGGGGGCCACGTACAAAAGACGTAAACCGGGCATAGCGGGTCCCGGTCAGGCCCCACACCAGCCTGAATGCCACCAAACCGGCCATGGTGTAGCCCAGTGTGACGTGCACCAGGCGCCAGACTTCACTCTCGGCGGTGAAGTAGGCACCGGCAAAACACAGCACCATCAGCCAGTGGAACACCCGCACCGGCGCGTCCCACACCCGCACCGTTTGCGCGGGGTCTTGGGTGCGGGAATCGGTTGCAGATTCCGTTGCCGACGCAAGTGGGTTAGCGGGGGATGCGAATTTGGTGTTCATTGAAATCTCCTTGGTCGGCGGTGGTGTGGCAGGCGCCGCAGTTGGCTGGGCTTTTCACGGCGGGCAGCTTCCAGGTGGATGGTGCCACTTCGTCGTGTTTGCGCGCAAACCAGGCAGTGCGGGTAATGCGGTCTTGTGGTGGCTCCTCGCGTACACGCTTGTAAGTACCGGCGTTGGTATTGATCCAGGTCGACAGGGTTTGCACAGTGGCCGCGTCCAGCGAAGCATCGGTGCCAAAGTGCCGGTCCAGCGAACCCATGATCCGCTTCCACGATGCCGCAGGCATCAGGGTTGGCGGGTAGGCTGTGTGGCAGGCGGCGCACTCCTGCTTGTATTGGGGCAGCAGCGGCACCATGCGGCCATTGCCGTCGGCCCAGGCCATGGGTGTGGCCAATGCCAAAACAATGGCAAAAGTACCCCAGTGGCGCATGGAAAACGCGGACAGCTGCCGTGTTGGCAAGCGTTGTGCAGGCCGGTGTGGTGTCGAGCGGTGTGGTGTAGAGCGGTGTCGCATAGGGGGATCCTTGCAGGTCATCATCAGGGTTTGAGGGTCATCAACCAAGCCAATACATCGGCTTTTTCAGTGGCCGTGCAGGTGCGCCCCAGCACGTCGTTGCAGTTGCGGCGGAACCATTTTTCGGTTTTGGCCGCATCGGTAAAGCGCTCCGGGTTGAAGGCCGGTGCCATGGCGCCAATGGGTTTGCCGGTGGATGCGTGTTTGCCCGTTTGGGTGGGCACCGTGCCGTGGCAGGACGCACAGCTCCATTCGCGCCCGTGGGTGGTGGTAAAAAACGACTGGCCGCGGGCGGGCACTGCGGGTGTGCCCGCCTGGGCGGTGTGGCCCGCGAGCTGTTCCGCAGGGCTTGCGGCATAGGCCCGTGGCGAGAAGGCCGCCAACGCGGTCATCGCTGTCAACGCGGCAACGGACGGCAGAGCCGATAAAGACCATGCGCGGGAAATGAATCGTGTCATGCTGAGCTCCTTTGCCCCAAGCATGCCGTGGGTGTCTTAGGGCATTCTTAAGAGCCCAGGCACGCAACTGCGCTGCGCCATGGCACCGCTTCGGACTCAGCCGATAGCCCGCGCGCGGGGTTCACACCGCCTTAAGCCGCGCCCGCTACGATAGCGCCATCGCCGCACCCCAATTGCCATGAACTTCCCTGAATTGACCGACGACCCCGAAGACACCCAGCACACCCCGGCCGAGCGTGCGCGCGCCGCATCGCGCAGCACCTGGGTCAGTGTGGCGGTCAACGTCGTGCTGACCACGCTGCAAATTGTGGTGGGCATTTTTGCCAAGTCACAGGGCCTGATTGCAGACGGTATCCATTCCCTGTCGGACCTCGTGGCCGACTTTGTGGTGCTGTTCGCCAGCCACCACAGCAAAAAGGACGCCGATGCGGATCATCCGTATGGCCACCAGCGGTTTGAGACCGCCGCTTCGCTGGTGCTGGGCGTGCTGCTGCTGGCGGTGGGGGTGGGTATGTTGTGGTCGGCGGTGCGCAAGCTGGAGTCGCCCGAAACGGTGCAACAGGTGCACATCGTCGCGCTGTGGGTGGCCGGTGTGGCGCTGCTGTCCAAAGAGCTGCTGTTTCGCTACATGCTGGCGGTGGCCAAACGGGTCAAGTCCGGCATGCTGGTGGCCAATGCCTGGCATGCCCGCTCGGACGCCGCCTCGTCGCTGGTGGTGGGGCTGGGCATTGTGGGCAACCTGGCGGGTTACCCCATTCTGGACCCGATTGCGGCGCTGATTGTGGGCCTGATGGTGGCCAAAATGGGCTGGGGATTTGGCTGGAGTGCCCTGCACGATTTGATGGACCACGCCGTGGACGCGCAAGAGGTGCAGGCCATTCGCGACACGCTGGCCCAAACACCGGGCGTGAGCGGTGTGCACGATGTGCGCACCCGCAAGATGGGTGACATGGTGGTGGCCGATGCCCACATTGAGGTGGACGCTTCGCTCACGGTCGAAGAGGGCCACGACATCGCGGTGCTGGCGCGTGACCGGGTGTTGCAACGCCACCGGGTGTTGAACCTGATGACCCATGTGGACCCTTGGCACCGCCCCGATCGGGACCACGCCCCGGTGCCTTTGGTCCCCACAGCCGGTGCGGCCAGCACCCCCCTTGCCCAACCCTGACGGCGATGTGCCATGCCTGAAACGTCCAAGCCCTTGCTAAATGTTGCAGATGCGAGCGCAACGACGGACGCAATGGCCCAAGTCCATGCGGGCCTGAGTACCGCGCAAGCCCGCCAGCGCCTGGCGCAGGACGGCCCCAACGAACTGGAGGTGTCCCGCCAGCGCAGTATGTGGCGCCTGCTGCGCGAGGTGGTGACCGAGCCCATGTTCCTGTTGCTGGTAGCCTGTGGTGCCATTTACCTGCTGTTGGGCGACCGGCACGAGGCCATGATGCTGATGGGCTTTGTGCTGGTGGTCATGGGCATTACGTTTTTTCAGCAACGGCGCACCGAGCGTTCGTTACAGGCGTTGCGCAACCTGTCCAGCCCGCGCGCGCTGGTGCTGCGCGACGGCACGGTGCAGCGCATTGCCGGGCGCGAACTGGTGTGTGGGGATGTGGTGCTGCTGGCCGAAGGCGACCGCGTGCCCGCCGACCTGGAACTTCTGGAAGCGTCCAGCCTGCGGGTGGATGAATCACTGCTCACCGGCGAATCGGTGCCCGTCGACAAGTGGCCCGCCGCGCCAGAAACACAAACAAAAGCAGAAACAAAAGCAGGAGCAGGAGCAGGAGCGCAGGGCTCCGACGCGGCCGCCAACACCAGCCGGGTGTTTGCTGGCACGCTGGTCACACAGGGCACGGCGCGCGCCCGCGTGCTGGCCACCGGTGGGCGCAGCACCTTGGGGCGCATTGGTGCATCACTCTCTGCGCTGGGCGGCGAAAGTACGCCAGTGCAGCAGGAAACCCGGCGCGTGGTGCGCCAGGTGGCCACCGTGGGGCTGGCACTGGCAGCAGGGCTGGCACTGGCCTACTGGTACACCACGGGTGATGCGCTGCATGGCCTGCTGGCGGGGTTGACGTTGGCGATGGCGGTTCTGCCCGAAGAGTTGCCGGTGGTGTTGAGCATTTTTATGGGCTTGGGTGCCTGGCGCCTGGCGCGCGAAAACGTGCTCACGCGCAGTATTCCGGCGGTGGAGTTGCTGGGTGCCACCACCGTGCTGTGTGTGGACAAAACCGGCACCCTCACCGTCAACCGCATGGCGGTGCGGCGCCTGTGGTGTGCCACGGCGCAATTCGACACCGTGGCCCAGGTGGACGAGCCACTGCAGGAAGACCTGCACGGGGTGCTGGAATATGCCGTATTGGCCAGCCACCGCCAGGCCTTTGACCCCATGGAGACGGCAATCGCCCAGGCTGGCCAGTGGTTGCTGGCCGATACCGAACATTTGCACGCCGATTGGACGCTGGTGGACGACTACCCCCTGTCGCGCGACATGTTGGCCATGTCCCGCGTCTGGCAGTCGCCCGATCTGCGCGAACGCATGATCGCCGCCAAAGGTGCACCGGAGGCGATTGTTGATTTGTGCCACCTGCCCTCCGAGCAGGCTGCTGCCATCGCCATTGAAGTGGCGCGTTTGGCCAGTGCCGGCTTGCGGGTGCTGGGCGTGGCGCAGGCCACGTTTGATGCCGCCGAGCTACCTGGAAACCAGCACGATTTTGACTTTGAATTTTTGGGCCTGATCGCATTGGAAGACCCGCTGCGCCCGGATGTGCCCGCCGCCATTGCCGCTTGCCACGGCGCCGGTATCCGGGTGGTCATGATGACCGGCGACCACCCCTCCACCGCCCTGTCCATTGCGCGCCAGGCGGGTTTCGGCAGCGCCAGCGGCATCATGACCGGCACCGAGCTGGCGGCGCTGGACGACGCCGCATTGCACGCACGGCTGGCCGCTACCGCCATTTTTTGCCGTGTGCAACCCGAGCAGAAATTGCGCCTGGTGCAGGCCTTGCGGGCGTGCGGCGATGTGGTCGCCATGACCGGCGATGGTGTCAACGACGCACCGGCCCTCAAAGCCGCCCACATTGGCGTGGCCATGGGCGCGCGCGGTACCGATGTGGCGCGCGAAGCGGCCGCGCTGGTGCTGCTGAACGACGATTTTGCGTCCCTGGTCACTGCGGTGGCCTATGGCCGCCGGGTGTTTGCCAACCTGCGCAAAGCGATTGTGTTTGTGGTGGCGGTGCACGTACCCATTGTGGGTTTGTCCATTGTGCCGGTGCTGATGGGCTGGCCCTTGTTGCTCATGCCGGTGCACGTGCTGTTTCTGCAGCTCATCATCGACCCCACCTGCTCGGTGGTGTTCGAGGCCGAACCGCTGGAGAAGAACGCCATGCAGGTGCCGCCGCGCGATTCCGGTGCGCGGCTGTTTGACGCCGCAGTGCTCACGCGCGGGCTGTGGCAGGGGCTGGGTTTGCTGGGCATCTTGCTCGGGGTGTACACCGCCACGCGGGGCTGGACGGCTTCCGACGACATGGCGCGCGCCATGGTGTTCATGGTGCTGGTGTTGTCCAATGTGGGGCTGATTCACGTCAACCGGGCCTGGGGCCACACCCCCTGGCTTGCGCACAGCCGTGTCAACCGCGCCTTTGCCTGGGTTGGTGTGTTAACTGTGCTGTTGCTGGCAGCGGTGTTGGGCATCCCCGCCGTGCGGGGGCTGTTTGCGTTTGCCCTGCCACCCGCTGAACTGCTGCTGGGGGGCGTGGCCATGGCCGTGCTGGCCGTGGCATGGTTTGAGGCGGTGAAGTGGATGATGTATGGGCTGGAGCGCCGACGGCGCGAACGTGGAATGCAATGATGACTTTGATCGACGCGTATCCGGTGGTTCGGTGGCTGCATATCACCTTGGTGTGTGCCAGTGGAACCTTGTTTGTGCTGCGCGGCATCAGCGTGTTGCGTGGCGCCGCGTGGCCGATGACGCCGGTGGTGCGGCGCACCAGTGTGCTGATTGACAGCGCCTTGCTGGGTGCTGCGCTAACGCTGCTGTACATCCTGCAACTCAACCCCTTTGCGGTGGGGTGGCTCGCCACCAAGATTGTCTTGCTGCTGCTTTATATTGTGCTGGGCACTTTTGCGCTCAAGCGGGCGCGTTCGCAGGGTGCGCGTCTTCTGTGTTTTCTCGCCGCCGTGTCGTGTTTGGGATACATGGTCACGGTAGCTGTGGCGCACCACCCTTTGGGGGTATTCTCCGTTCTTGCGATATAAACTACGCACACTCTTCGATCAGCAAGCCGGTTACATGGTGGTAACGGATTGCTGACTTGGCAGTACTTGACAGCGAGAGAGCTAAACAATGGATTCAACATCGTTCGGGGAATTGGGATGGCGCAAGACCCTTATCGAAGGGTTTGAGCATCTTGGTCTGGACGGTCATGCCTTGTTGATGGATGCCGGTATCAGCTCGTCCAGCCCCGAAGAGCTCACCGGTGGTGCCCTGAGCGATGGCGTCGGCATGGCGTTCGAGTTGGCCATCGTGCGTTCGGGCGATCCGGCCCTGGGTCTGAAAATGGCGCGCCACCCCTTGAAACCCCTGAGCGTGCTGTCCCATGTGGTGCTGTCGGCCGCCACCGCCGAGCAGTCCTTGCGCGTGGCGGTGCGTTATGTACCCACGTTCTGGCCCATGGTCACCATGCATGCCCAAACGCTCCCCGACCGCACACTGGTCATTCTGGGCATGGTGCCCGGCAAACGCCCGGTTCCCCCCGCATGTTTTGATTTTTTTGTCACCATGCTGATTTCCGGTTACCGCATCGTTACCGGCCAGCGCGCCAAGCTGCTCAAGTTGCACTACCCGGGTCAAAAACCCGCCAATCCGCAACCCTGGCTGGACGCGTTTGGCTGCGAAGTGGAGTTTGGTGCCCAGCAATGTATGGTCGAAGTGTGCGCATCCAGCGTGCGCCGGCGCATCCCCACCGCCAACCCCGCCATTTTTGAGCTGTCCGAACGCATTGCCGAGCAGGCCTCCAAACGCCAGTTTGGTGTTACCAGCAGCCGGGTGCGCACCGAAATTGTCAAATGCCTGGGCAAAGGCGAGCCGCGGCGCGAAGCCATTGCCGCCCAACTGGGCATGAGTGAGCGCACCCTGTGCCGCCGCCTGTCCGACGAAAACACCAATTTTGTGGCCGTGCTCGATGCGCTGCGCCGTGAAATGGCCGAAACCTACATGCAGCAAGGCGATTTCAACCCGACCGAAATCACCTACGCCCTGGGTTTTTCCGACCCCAGCAATTTTTACCGTGCGTGCAAACGCTGGTTTGGCAGTACACCCAACGCCTTGCGCCAGTCGGGCCTGAGCCTGGCACCCAAGCCGGTTAGCGCACCATCGGCCGCCCGCAGCGCCATTCAGCGCATCGCCCGCGGCATGGGCCTTGGCAAAGACCACAGCGAACGCGGCGCCGACGACCGTGTTTTGCACCAACGGCGCAAATCCGATGGAGACCGCCGCCAATCGCCCGATCCGCGGCGGCCCAAACCGGACGCATCATAGCCGTCCCACTGTCCTGGCAGGCCACCCTCTGTACCTGCTGGTTTTGTGACTTTTTTCCGCAAATTGCGCGAAATTCGGCATTTTTGATACAAAAACCCCCGGACAACCCCGTTTTTTCACCCGGAAAAGGCGCGCCATGCGCCGCGCCGCAGGCTGTCAGTGGCGCGACAGGTCAATAGATTGGCCTGCGCAATCAATGTAAAAAACCGCCAAGCCAAAGATACTTCATCCCGTCCCGACACAGATTGCAGTCTGCGTTTTGGGGCAAAAACTAACTAAACAGATCATTGCTAACGACGCTGCAAGCCGGGCGTCACTGGAACCGCAAAAAGACAGTCCCGGTCGGTGGGGTGCTTTTTGCCTATTCGATGCTGTCGTTTTTTTACTGCCCTTTACTCGCAAACAACTATGCTGATTCGGACTACTCACCTCTTTTGCCTGATTGCTACTTTGGCGTGCGCCAATAGCGCAATGGCACAGGCAGTGCCCCTGGATGATGCCGAAATGGGTCAGGTATGGGGACAGGCCATGATGGAACTGACCAACACCAGCGCCGGTGGCCAGGATTTCTCACGCATCACACTCAATGCCGATGTGGCGTTGAGCGCCAACTTCAAGGAAATGCAGTTGGGCAAATACAACGCTGCCATCGAAGGCACGGGTTACGACATCGACATCAAAGCCCTGCAATTCGGTCGCAACCCGGATGTGGTGCCAGTGGGAGGCGACGCCGTCAAAGACCGCGTTGTGCGCATCACCAACCCCTATTTCGAATTTGTGTACAAAAACGGTTCGGACTCTGCCACCCGTGAAGTGATTGGCATGCGCATGGGCTTCCAGGGCATCGATGGTTACCTCGGCACCCAGATCCGCTCCCTGAGCGGCTCGGTCAAGGCTGACATTGCCGGTGTCCCAGTTGTGACTACCACGACTACTACGGATCCTGATACGGGCGTTACCACGACCACGACCACGAGCACACCGACCGTCATGGCCTTCGACTCCGGCACCGGCACCAAGCGTTCCGATGGCACGGCTGCTGGCACCATCAACCCCGTGTTGCTGTCCACTGTGGGCGAGTTCAAGCTGGGTAATGCCGATGGCGCCACCCGCGATTTCTTTATTGGTGTGCAAAGCCAGGACGTGACCTACCCAACGGTAGCCGGTGTGGATGCACCAACGGCTGGCGCCGGCTTCTGGCTCAACATGCGTGACCGCGTCAGCGGCACTGTGGGCGACATGCCTGCCAACCAACTGCGCCCCGCTGCTGCAGTCAAGTGGTAATACCGAGAAAGACCCGAATCATGCAACACCTCGCATCTCTCGCCCGCCTGACCGTATTGGTCGCCAGTGCCCTCGGTGGCCAAGCCATCCATGCCATGACCCCGTTGGCCGACGCCGATCTGCAAGCCGTTCGGGGCGCCGGTATTGCCTACAACTTGCAAAACTTCTCCTTCACGGGCGATGTGGGTTTGACTTACGAAGGCGCGCCCGGTCAGAAGATTGAGCTCAACAAGCTCACCCTGTCCCGCTCGGACGATGCCGCAGCCACCTTCACCGACCCCTACACCATTCAGCTGCACCAGCGCACCGGTTTGCCAGACACCATCCGTTTTACCGAGCCACAAAACGCCAATGGCTTGCTCAAGTGGCAATTCGCCACCGACTGGAAAATTACCACCCCCACCGGCACGTTTGACGGTGGCTCGCTGATCGTGCGCGATATGCAGAGTTATGGTGGCCGTTTCGAAATCACCACACCCTCCGTTGCGGGCCAATCCGGTGTGGTGTGGGGCAGTGCCGTGCGGGTGGACATTGGTGATGTGCTCATTCGCCCACGGGGCCGTGACGACATTGCCAACCCGGACGCACCCGGTGCCACCAACCAGATGCGCATACAAGGCATCCACATCAGCGATGCCGTTGACAGCAATTCCCCCTGGGTGTTGGCCGACGTGACCGCACAGCCCGGCATCTTTAATGCAGTAACCGAAAACGGCCAGTCCTACCTGCACCTGGGCATTGGCTGGGCAACCAACCCCGATGTCGAAACCCCCGCAGGCAAAGTTGTCATCGACAACATCACCTTCCGCAACTCGGCCCCCACCTACATGGACCCCATGACCGGTGCTGCCACCAACACGCTCAACCTGGGCTCCAGCAGCATTGGCAGCATGCAGATCCAGTACCTCGACCTCAAAATGCACGCGGGCCGTTAATATGAACTTCGATTTGTATTCCAGTTTGCGTCGCGCCGGCCTGGTGGCTGCTGCGGTATGTGCGGCCTGTGTGGGCACAACGGCCCTGGCCGAACCCAAGGCCATGGACAACTCCGAAATGTCCGACGTGGTGGGTGGCGATGGTGTGTCCATCATTGCCGACATCAACGTCCACATATCGCGGGTCTCACGCGATTTCAACGACGGCGGCACCACAACCCATCTGGTCATGGACGATGTGGGTGGCGGCGCCTTCATTGGCGGTATCACCCTGGATGTGCGCAACCGGCCCGATGCCAGCGGAGAATCCTACATCGACATCGGTCTTCCCGGTTTCGTAGCATTTAACAAATTGGGCTTTAAGACCTCGGGCGTACAAACCGACCACCAGGCTGCCATTGCGCCAAGCCAGAACCTGGGTGGCGTGCAACTCAATGGAACCGGGGCAATGACCGGCCATTTCCTGATGTGGGCAAAGTAGGTCAACCCTACAATCGCAACCCTATGTGGTCCATCATCCTTCTCACACTTGGCATCTCGGTTGGCGGCATGGTCACTACGACCATCAAGCCACCCATTGACATGCCAGAGCAGCAGTTCCGTCTGCCCATGGGCCAAGTCAGCCCCAACGTGGTGTCGCAGCCGGTCACCATCAAACCGCAGTCGGTGCTCAAGTTCAAGAACATCGTGCACCAAGCCTACGACTACAGCTGTGGTTCAGCGGCCCTGGTGACGGTCGTCAACAGCTACCTCGGGATTGATATTTCCGAGAGAGACGCCATGGAAGGCATGATGGCCCACGGTGAGCGCGAAAAAATCGTCGCCCGGCGTGGCTTTTCCCTGCTGGACATGAAACGTTACCTGGCCACCCTGGGCGCCGAGGGCAACGGGTTCCGTGCCGACATGAACGACCTGAGGGAGCTGAAGGTTCCTGCTGTGGTGCCAATTGATTACGCGGGCTTCAAGCATTTTGTGGTGTTCCGTGGCATCCGTGACGGCAAAGTGTTTATTGCCGACCCCGCCATGGGCCACATCGTCTTCGCCGAGGCAGAATTCGCCGAGTTGTGGGACAAAAACACCCTGTTCCTGATTAAACCCCCCAAGGGGCAAGAGACCATTGGCAAGCTGGCACTTTCCACCCGTGAATTGGGCGTGGTGGATGTGGACCTTATCCGCTCCGATGCTGTTTTCCCGCAAATGGACCGCGTCGACAACCTGCAACGCGCCATACAGTCCAATTTCGGGACATTCTCTTTACGCAAATAGCCGACCCAGCAGACACTCGACATGACTACTCCAACTACTTCCGCCCCTTTCAGCCCGCGCCGCGCGGATTTTTTCCAGCGCGAATGCCTGGCCGCCGTTTTGCTGGCGTGTATGCTGACGCCGCTGACCGGCTACACCCAGGACGGCCCCGCCACCCCCGAGGCCACCCGCGATGCGCTGGGTAAAAAAGAAGGCGATGCCGACAGCGCCACCGCACTGGCCGAAACACTGACGGCCACCAAAAAAGAGTATTCCATGCTGCGCAAGGGCAAACGCGCCGTGACCTACGATTTGAGCTACTCGTTTGTGGGGCACCAGGTCATTGACTCTGCGACCTTTGCCGTCAATACCTCGCGTGGGCATACCGTGCGCAACACCATTTCGGTCGATTTCGGCGTCAAGGACAACGTGACGGCCAACGTCAGCGTGCCATTGGTCAGCAAGTTCGTCTACACCGAAGGCTCCAACGAGTTCCATAACCGTTTTGGCGATATTTCGGTCGGTGCGCGTCTGCAACCGATGGCCAACTCGCGCAGCGCGCCCAATATGACCGTGAGTGCCACGGTTGGCCTGCCCACCGGACACAGCCCCTATTCGGGCATCGACTCCAACGCCTCAACCGGCTCGGGTACCTACAGTGGTACCGTGGGTTTGAACCTTTCCAAAGTGATCGACCCGGTCGCTCTGTTCGGCTCCGCCAACGTCACCCTGAGCCTGCCGGCCCGCAACCTGGAGCAAAGGGTGCCCAACACCACCAAAATGCTGCGCGAGGTCTACCCCGGTCAAACCTTCAGCTTTGGTGCCGGTTTTTCCTACGCACTGTCCTATAACATCACCACCACCATGTCCTTCCAGCAAAGTATTTCCGGTGGCACCCGCCTGGTGTACGAAGACACCGATACGGGTGAAATGTCCGACCGCAAAACCTCCAGCTCCAATTCGGGCATGCTGAACTTTGGCCTGGGTGTGCGCACTTCGCCCATCACCACCATGAACTTCTCGTTGGGTATGGGGCTGACCTCCGACAGTCCGGACTTCTCGCTGGGCATGAACATGCCCCTGAACTTCTGATCGTATTGCCATGATGCGCAACAACGTACCGGGCTTGCACCGGCTCTGGGGTTTTCTGGCTGCGGCGGTGGTGGCGTGTGTTGCGCTGGGCACTCCGCAGCAGGCAAGCGCCATGATCACGGAAAACATTGGTATCAGCGCCATTGGCATGGCCATGGGCAACGCGATCACCGCCGACCCGCCGGGCCTGGACTCGATCCACTTCAACCCGGCGGGCTTGGCGCGTGTGAAGGGACGATGGAAGTCGGAGAATTTTTTGGTGGCGCAGGCGACGCCCAGGGCCAGTTTTACCAAGCCGGAGGGATTCAGTATCGGTGGTTTTACCGATGACCCGGTGGCGGGTACCAGCACCGGCCCGGTGCGTGGGACGGTTTACCTCCCAGGTATCGGCGCCAACGCCAAATTGCCCGTCCTTGCTGGCGCAACCTTGGCGTTCAGTTTTAGCGAGCCGGATTCTCCGTTGACTTTTGCCTCGGGTGTGTATTTGACACAAGCGGCGATGTTTGACCGCAGCCAGGACCCCAATGATTCGGCCCGTTTTGCCGGCACCAAGGTGGTGATGCAGCGCATGGTGTATGCGTCGCCGTCGGTCGGCTACAAACACAGCGACACCCTCAGTTTTGGCGTCGGTATTCCCATTGCCCACCAGGCGCTGGCCATGACGCTGGAAATGCGCACCCCGAACAAGTTTTTGGGTATCACGGGCAAGATGCAGGAAGCCTGGTGCGGCAGCGGCAACAACCCGCTGGATGCGTTTGGTTTCGGCTTGTGTGGTGGTGGCCCCGAGGGGCGCATCAACCCCTTCAAACGTGCGCTGACCATGCAACTCGATGCCACCAACCCCATGGACCCCACCATCAACGTGGGCATGCTGTGGGAGCCCAAACCCTGGTTTGCCTTCGGTGCGGTGTACCAGGGTGGCTCGGACACCAAGCTCACCGGGCGTTACCGCGTGCACGTGGACCCCATGATGCGCAAGTTTGTGGAAGGCATGTACGCCAGTTTGCTGGGCCCCATTGCCGGTGCCATGACGGGCATCCCGTCGTCCATTCGTGAAGAGCAGACCGGTAATATGAGCACCACCCTGCCTTTTGTGCAGCGGGTGCAGTTTGGTATCAAGCTCAAACCCAACAAAAAGTTTCAGCTCAATCTGGATACCAGTTGGGATGAAGGTGCCAAGATCGACAAGGTCAAGATTCAGTTTGACCAACAGATTGATATGCTGAAAGCGCTGCGCATGTTCGGCCACCCCGATCCGTCCACCGCAACGGTGCCCATGGGTGGACAATCCAGATGGAGTTGGGGTGCGGGGCTGCAGTTTATGCCCACCGACCGGTTGACGTTCCGTTTGGGTTATGAAGACCGCAAGAGCACCTTCCCGCTGGATCAATTCAGTTTGACCGCACCCCTGCCCGACATGAAGAGTAAAAGTTTTGGTATCGGTTATGTCACCAAAAAGAACGTGCACCTGAATTTCACGTACAGCTACACCCACGGCACATTCAACGTACCGGCCGAAGGCAGTTGCAACATGAATTGCTCTGACTTCTTCAATGTGGTGTACAACCCCTACGCCGGCCTGGATGTGGCTGGTGATATGACCATCAAGTACATTGGCCTTCTTGTCGCTAAACCTTTCTAACCCTTGGAAACTATGAAACGCACGCTCCTGATTACCGCCCTTGCCGCCTTCTCCCTGACCCATGTTGCACTGGTCCAGGCCGCCGCACCCGATGACGAGAAAAAAGTCCTGGTGCAAAAAGTGCTCAGCCTGTGGCATGTGGAAGACAAAGCCATTGAAATGGCACAGCACCCCGCGCAAAACGCCATCACCGGTGCGCGGGCTGGTTTGCAGGGTCGCCTGACAGCGGCGCAGCAGGAAGCGGCCATGAAAGACATTGCCAAGGATGTGCAAAAGTACATTGACGAGGCGACCCCGTTGGCCAAGAGTGTGGCCCTGAAGACCAAGGACCCTGTTCTGACCCCCCTGTTGCTGCAGAATTTCAGTGCGGATGAATTGCGCCAGCTGGTCACGTTTTTCGAGTCACCCGTGAAGAAAAAATTCGAAGGTTTGCTGCCAGAACTGCACAAGACCTACCTGGAAAAGGTTGCCGAAACCGGCAAACCCACCATCCAGCCCAAGGTGGACCAGCTCCAGAAAGACGTGGGTCTGAAGATGCGCGCCGCCGCCACGCTGGCCCAGCAGCAGTAAGTAGCCCCCTCCTTCATCCCGAGCCGCACAGCATTTGTGCGGCTTTTTTTTGGCTGCGAGCGTGGCCGGATCGCTGGCACCTGCTTTGCGCGCCAATGCATAGTCCTGTTGTGCCAACTGCGCCCAAAGTGCACACAAGTCTGCCAACGCTTTTTATACTTGCCCTACCTTGAACAAAAAGCCGTCTGCAGGGGGCTCCGGGCGCAGGCCCGGTCCCCGCAGACTTTACTCACACCACTGGGCAGACGCAGCATGACCTTCACACTCTTACTTGGAATGGCGCTAGGCGCAGCATTGCTATTTTTACGGGACGAACTGGTGGGCCGTGCGCACCGCCGTGTGCCCAAAACCTGGCCGCTCACCGTGCGGCCCGTGGTCAGCAGCAGCGAGAAGCGGGTCTGGATATGGCTCACCGGGGCCATGTACGACCACCAGATTTTGTTGAAGCTGCCCATTGCCCGCATGACTGCGCCCAACAGCCAGGCCGAGGCAGAGCACTGGTACAAAAAGCTCAACGGCATTTATTGCACGTTCGCCATCTGCAACCAGCGCGGCAAAATTGTGGGCTGTGTGGACGTGGGTGGTGCCGACGGGCAGTCCGTTCGCAACCAGGCGGTCAAGAAGGCCTTGCTCAACCAGTGCGGCATTGCCTACTGGGTCATCGATCCCGAGAATCGCCCCAGTCTGGCGCAGTTCCGTGCCGCCATGGTGGGCGATGCAGCGGTCGAGGCCATGCCGTTCAACGAACACGAGCAATTGTTCCGCGTGGACACCGAAAAAACGCCCAGCGGCGGTTCGCGTTCGGTGCACCACAGCGCCATGGCCTGCGCCGCGACTTGACGCCTTGCCGGTGTTTGGGGCGGACTTTTTTCCGCCGGCCGGGTGCGGCCCTGCCTGCGCTTGCACCCCAGCGCAATCCAGCGGGTACCATGCGTTTCTGCCCACTTTGAGAACCGCCTGCCGTGGATGAAAAACTGCCCCGCATCGACACTGAGCCAACCCCCGACGGTTTGAGCGCCGCCGTGTTGGGGGAGTGGTCCGCCGCGGCCCTGGCCGCGCCGGGCCAGTGGCTGCGTGTGGCTGCGGCCCTGCAGGCGGCGGATGGTGCGCCGGTGTGGGATGTGCGCCGCGTGGCGCGCATGGACCATGTGGGCGCACAAGCGCTGTGGAATGCCTGGGGTCGCCAGTGGCCGGCCACACTGCAGGCCTCGCCCGGGCAGCGCGCCATGCTGGAGCGGGTGGCCCAGTTTTCGGTGATTCCCCCGTGCCGCAGCGCCTGGGTATCAAAGACCATTTTTTGCGCCTGGGCGCCTGGGTGTTGCGGGTCGAGGGGCATGTGGTGGATGCGCTGCGGCTGGTGGGGCAACTGATGCTCGACTGCGTGCAACTGCTGCGCTCCCCCGGGCGCGGCCCGTGGCGCGATTTCTCCGGCCACCTGTACCGCATTGGTGCCACCGCGTTGCCGATCACGGCCCTGGTGGGGTTCTTGATTGGGGTGGTGCTGGCGTATTTGATGTCGCGCCAACTGCGCCAGTTGGGGGCGGACGCGTTTATTGTCAACATTCTGGGGGTGTCCCTGGTCCGCGAACTGGGGCCGGTGCTGGCGGCCATTTTGCTGGCCGGGCGTTCCGGCTCGGCCATTACGGCCCAGATTGGGGTGATGCGTGTGACCGAAGAACTCGACGCCATGAAGGTCATGGGCATTGCACGCGGCTACCGGCTGGTGATGCCGCGCGCCCTGGCAATGGCGCTGGCCATGCCCCTGGTGGCGGTATGGACCACGCTGGCCGCCTTGCTGGGCGGCATGATTGCGGCCGATTTGTCCATGGGCTTGCCACCGGCCTATTTTGTCAGTGCGCTGTCGCGGGCGGTGAAGATTGCCAACCTGTGGCTGGCCATGGGCAAGTCGATGGTGTTTGGCGTCATGATTGCCCTGATTGCCTGCCACTACGGTTTGCGCATCAAACCCAACACGCAAAGTCTGGGCGAGGGCACTACCGCCTCGGTGGTGACTTCCATCACCATGGTGATTCTGGTGGACGCACTGTTCGCGGTGGTCTTTCGGGAAGTGGGCATATGAGCACGCCCGCCGGCTTGGTGCAGGCGCAGGCGCCAGCCGCCCAGCCGCCGATTGTCGAAATTCGCCAGCTCTGGTCGGCGTTTCGCTCCGGTGGGGTGCAAACCATCATTCACCAGGATCTGGATCTGAACATCGCCCAGGGCGAGTTGCTGTCGATTGTGGGGGGGTCGGGGGGCGGCAAAACGGTGTTGCTGCGGCAAATTCTGGGCCTGGAGACCCCCTTGCGCGGCAGCGTGACGGTGTTGGGGCGCCCGGCCCACGCGCTGGCACGCCCCGGTTCGGCGGGCCGGGTGGGTATGTTGTTCCAGCATGGGGCCCTGTATTCGGCGTTTACGGTGCTGGAAAACATAGCCTTTCCCCTGCGCGAGCTGCGGGGCTTGCCGGCCGATCTGGTGCGCGACGCGGTGCTGGTCAAAATGCAAATGGTGGGGCTGGAGCCGCAACACGCCAACAAGATGCCGGCCGACCTGTCGGGCGGCATGATCAAGCGGGTGGCACTGGCGCGCGCCCTCATCATGGATCCCACCTTGTTGCTGCTGGACGAACCCACCGCCGGGCTGGACCCGGACCGTTCCGACGAATTCTGCAAACTGCTGCGTTCGCTGCACCGCGAGCTGGACCTGACGGTGGTCATGGTCACGCACGACCTGGACACCATTTTTGAGACCAGCACGCGCATTGCGGTGGTGGCCGAAAAACATGTCATTGTGGAGGGGCCGCCGCAACAGGTGCTGGCCTTCGACCATCCGTTTGTCCGTGAGTTCTTCCTGGGCGGGCGCGGCAACCGGGCCATGGAACTGTTGCGCAACCCCACGCATGCCGTGTAGAAAGAGGGACTTATGGAAAACAAATCTCATGCAATCGCCGCTGGCGCCTTTGTGGTGGTCGTGGCGGCGCTGCTGGTCACGCTGGCGGTGTGGTTGACCCGCGATTCCTCGGAGCGCCGCGTCTACGAAATTGCCAGCCAGCAGGGCGTGACCGGCTTGCTGCCCCAGGCAGCGGTGCGTTACAAGGGTGTTCTGGTGGGGCGTGTGACCGCCATTGCGCTCGACAGTACGGCCAGGGGGGGCGTACTGGTGCGCCTGAATGTCGATTCCAACGTGCCGGTGACCGCATCCACCTTTGCCACCCTGGGCTTTCAGGGTATTACGGGGCTGTCGTTTATCCAGCTCGACGATGCGGGCAGCTCCCAGGAGGCACTGCAAACGTCGGACGCCACACCGGCGCGTATTCCCATGCGGCCCAACATGTTTTCGCGCCTGTCCGAACAGGGCGCGGGGCTGTTGACCCAGGCGGACGAAATCGGCCAGCGTGTCAACCAGCTGCTGGCGCCGCACAACCAGCAGGTGATGGTGGAAGCCGTGGGCCGCATTGGCCAGGCCGCTGCCAGCTTCAGCCAGCTGGCGCAGCACGCCGACCAGGCCCTGGTCAAACAAACTGCAGAGTTGAACCTGCCGCAACTGGTGCAGGACGTCAGCGCCACCCTGAAAACCATGCAGACCTCCACCGAGCGCCTGGGCCAGACGGCCGACGCCATGCGCAAATCGGCCGAGGAGTTCCGTGCCGTGGCCCAGCGCATGAACGAGCCCGGCGGCACGCTGGACAAAATTGCCCGTGGCTCCGAGGCGCTGGCCACCACCAACCAGAATGCCAACGCCGCGCTGCTGCCGCGCCTGAACCGTACCGCCGACGAAACCGCCCGGGCGGTGCGCCAGATGAACCGTGCCGTGGAAGGCATTGGCGACAACCCGCAGTCCCTGCTCCTGGGGCGTGGCGCGGCCACGCCGGGCCCGGGTGAAGCCGGATTTACGCCACCCAAGCCGCACTGAACCAGGAACGATATGCCCCGAGTTACTATCAAAACCATAGCTGCATCCGCACGGCTGGCATGCGGAAATGGCATTTTTTGCTTGTTAATTGCCGGCCTGTCGGCGTGTGCCCCGCTGCGCCCGGCGCCGCGCCCGCAGGTGTACGACCTGGGGCCGGGCGCCGTGGCGTCGCCCGCGCCGGGTGGGGCTGCCCTGCCTGCGGTGGTGCTGACCGAAGTGGATGCCCCGCCGGCGCTGGACGGCAGCGCCGTGGTGTACCGCCTGGCCTACAGCGATGCCCAGCAGTTGCGCCCCTACGCCCTGGCGCGCTGGAGCATGCCGCCGGCCCAGCTGGTGCGCCAGCGCATGCGCGAGCACCTGGGGCAGCGCCGCAGCGTGCTGAACCCGGCGCAGGGCATGGCGGCGCAGACCCCGCTGTGGGTGCTGCACCTGGAGCTGGAGGAGTTCAGCCAGCTGTTTGACACGGTGGACCACAGCACCGGCCTGGTGCGCCTGCGCGCCACCCTGGGCCGCACGGCGGGACGGGTGGGCGGGCAGGAGCTGGTGGCCCAGCGGGGCTTTGTGGTGCAGCGCCCGGCCGATGGAGCCGACGCGGGCGCCGGAGTGCGCGCCCTGACGGCGGCGGTGGATGCGGCGATTGCGGAAGTGGACCAGTGGCTGGTGCAGGCGCAGGCCGGGGCCGCAGCGCCGACCCATGTGCAGGTCAACGTGGCGCGCCCGTAGGGGGCGGCGTCACCGCCAGACGGGATCAGTCCAGCTTGGCAAGCAGGGTTGCCAACGCCGCATGACCCACCGGTTTGGGCACCGTGCCCAGCAGGGTAAAACGGCGCAATTGGGCCACGATGGAGGCCGCATGCATCACATCGTCGCTCTGGCCCGACACAATAATCAGCGCACCGGCATAACCGGCCTGGGTCAGGGCATCCATGAACGCGAAGCCGTCCATGTCCGGCATGTACAAATCCAGCAGCATCAGGTCAAAACGGCGTTCCCCCGCCAGCACCTGCAGTGCCTGCCCGCCATTGGCGGCGGTGTGGATGTGGCGCACACCCAGGCTTTCCAGAATCTCGGAGATCATCTCCTGCTGGAAGGAGTCGTCATCGACCAGCAACACGTTCAGGGCATCGCGGGGGACCGGTGTGGCGGCCGTGGGGGGGGTGTGGGGTTCGGTCATGGTCCGGCAATGGAAAGGGCGGAAAGGACGGCGCAAAACCACGTCCAGGGAAATGTTGGCATCATAGGGGATCGCGTACCATCCTCCCCGTCAGGGGGGGCAAGGCCGTGAGAGCAACTGTTGCTGGGTGCATGGTGCCCGGCCAATAACCTGGGAGCGCCCGTGTGACCATCCGGCAGAAAATTTTGCTGTTCATCATGTTGCCCATTGTGCTGGCGTTCTTGGTGTTGCGGCTGCTCGACTACCGCGAGGTGCATCTGCAGGCCGACGTGCTGGCCAAGGAAGGCCTCAATGCGCGTGCGCAAGCGCTCGCCAGCCGTGTGGACAATTTGTTGCAGCAGGCCGGTACGGTGGCCTTGACCACGGCCAATGTGATGGCGGTGCACGCACATGCCAGCGAGGCCGAAATCAATGCGCTGCTGCAGCGCAACGTGGCGGCCAACCCGCTGGTTTACGGGGCGGCCATTGCCTTCGAGCCCGGCGTGTTCAAGGGGCACCGGTTGTTCAGCCCCTACGCGTTTCGCGCGGGCACGGGTGTCAAGGTGATGGACATTGCCCGCGAAGCCTACGACTACACCCAACCCCAGTGGGAGTGGTATGCCCGGCCCAAGGCGCTGGGCGCCAGTGTGTGGACTGAGCCCTATTTTGACGAAGGCGCGGGCAATATCTGGATGGTGACCTATTCGGTGCCATTTTTTCGCGGGGAGCGCCTGGCCGGTGTGACGACGGTGGACCTGGACCTGAGCCGACTGATGGCGCTGGCCGGTTTTTCGGCGGCGGATGTGGCCGACATGGCCATCCTCAGTGCGGCCGGTGTTTTTGTTTTTCACCCGGACGATACCCTGCTGGGCAAGCCGCTGGCCACGGCGACGGGGATGGTGCCGCAGTACCGCGATGCGCTGTTGCGCATGCCACCGGCGGGTGCGGGCATCACTGCATTTGCGCTGGCAAACGGGCACCATCAGTGGCTGGCGCCTGCGCCCATTGCAACAGCCGCGTGGCGCCTGGTGGTGCAAGCCGGGCGCGATGCGATGCTGGCGCCCATCGAGCGCAAGCTGCTGCAGGGGCTGGCGCGTGCGGCGCTGACGCTGCTGGTGGCGCTGTTGGTGCTGTGGTATTTCATCAACCGCATACTGCGCCCCATCAGCCGCCTGGCCGAATCGGCGCGTGCGCTGCAGTCGGGGCAATCGTTCGCGTTTGTGCCCGCCGCCAGTGACAACCGGGAGGTGCGGGTGCTGGCCGACAACATTGCCGCCATGACCACGCGCCTGCAGGCGCGCGAAAACGCCTTGTCCGCGCTCAATGCCGACCTGGAGCGCCGGGTGGCCGAGCGCACGGCGGCGCTGTCTGCGGCCAAGGAGCTGGCCGAGGCTGCCGATGTGGCCAAGAGCGAGTTCCTGGCCAACATGAGCCACGAAATCCGCACGCCGATGAATGGCGTGATTGGCATGGTCGATGTCCTGCAGCAAACCCCGCTGTTGCCCGAGCAGACGCATATGCTCGACACCATTCACGCCTCATCCATGGCGCTGCTGCGCATCCTCAACGACATTCTGGACTTCTCCAAAATCGAGGCCGGCAAACTGGAGGTGGAGAGCATTCCCACCCCCTTGCAGGCTGTGGCTTCCGAGGTGGTGGAGTTGATGGCGTCGGTCGCCAAAGCCAAATCCTTGCAGCTCTCGCTGGTGGTGGACCCCGCCGTGCCCGCCTGGGCACTGGGCGACCCCGTGCGCCTGCGCCAGGTGCTGCTCAATCTGCTGGGCAATGCGGTCAAGTTCACCCGCACCACTGAGTCCCATACGGCACAGGTGGCGCTGCGGGTGCATGCCTGGGAGTTGGGCGACGGGCGCCCGGGTGTGCGTTTTGTGGTGCAGGACAATGGCATTGGCATGGACCCCGATGTGGTGTCCCGACTGTTCCAGCCTTTTATGCAAGCAGACGGGAGCACGGCGCGCAAGTTTGGCGGCACCGGCCTGGGCTTGTCGATCACCCAGCGCCTGGTGGAATTGATGGGTGGGCGCATCACGGTCCGCAGCACGCTGGGGCAGGGCTCGGACTTTGCAGTGGAGCTGCCGCTGCAGCCCTGCGCACCGGGAGTGGAACCGGAGAGCGCACCGGGAGGGGAGCCGACGCAGGTCTCGGCGCGGGTGGAACGCCGCACGCGCCAGCGCGCGGGGGCCGTGTCGGTAGACGATGCCGCGCGTGCCGGGTGCCTGATATTGTTGGCCGAAGACAACGAAACCAACCGCGAGGTGATGCGCGAGCAATTGTCCTTGCTGGGCTACGCCTGCGAGATGGGGCACGACGGCGTGCAGGCTTTGCACATGTGGCAGAGCCAGCCGGGGCGCTATGCACTGTTGCTCACCGACTGCCACATGCCCCACATGGACGGTTTTGCGCTGACCGGGGCGATCCGCTCCACCGAGCCGGCGGGCACGCACCTGCCCATCATCGCCATCACCGCCAACGCCATGCAGGGCGAGGTGCAGCGCTGCCGGGAGCATGGCATGGACGATTACCTGAGCAAACCGCTGCGCCTCGATGCGCTGGGCCCGATGCTGGCCAAGTGGATTCCCCACGCCGCGGCCGTCCACGGTGGCGGGCCGGATGCACCCAACCCGGTGCCCCCCCCTGTGCCACCCGTGTCCCTTGTGGCATTGGATGCGCCGCAGGGTGTGGTCTGGAATCCCGCGACGCTGCCCGACTTGGTTGGCGATAACCCCGGCCTGCACAAGCGCTTGCTGCAAAAGTTTCTGACCAATGGACGGGCACAGGTGGCGTCCATGGAACTGGCCGCAGCCGCCGGTCATGCGAGGCAGGCCGCCGGGCTTGCCCATACCCTCAAATCCGCTGCGCGCAGCGTGGGTGCGCTGGCGCTGGGCGAGTTGTGCCAGGCGATTGAGACCGCCGCCCATGCAGCCAAAGCGGGGGATGCCGGCGATGTACCGGTTTGGAGCGATCTCGCGCAGGGTCTGGGTGGCGCATTTGCAGCGGTTGAAGAGGCCATCAACCGCCATCCGTCGCCATGAAACACCCCTGCTGTTGGAAGCCTGCAGGCCTGGTGTTGCTGCCCCATCCCCCCAAAACCTAGCAGCCTTTTCAGGCTCTGCCAAGGCAAAATCCCCTGTTTATGTTAGTCCGAACGGGCTATTGATGCCCTGCGCACGCCCATCAATAATCCAGCCTGCGGATGACGCGGCAATGGCAACGCGCAGCGGGCACCACCGGTGACGCGCGCTGTGCGGGCGGTGCCCGGCGGTGTTTTGCAGCACCTGACAGGGCAGTCTGTACATCGGTAGTGCTATTAGTTTTATAGCGTGTTGCGCAATGGTGGCGGGCGGAAATGGCCTAATGAATGCCAAATACCCCGCTGCAAAACCCGCCGCCACGCATCCCATCGACGAAAGGAAAACATGCGCAAATGGATGAGTGTGCCGGTCTCGGCACTGGTGCTGCTATTGGCTGCGCCGGCCTGGGCCGACAAGGCACAGGACGACGAAATGGCACAGATGCAGCGGCAGCTCAACAAAGAGGTGATGGAGCGTCCGTTTCTGGCCGAAGAGCCGGAAAAGGTGGAGGCCTACATTCAGGAAGCCTCCAAGAAGCACATCAAACCACTGGAATACACCGGCAAGCACTGGCAGGCCGGTTACACCTGCCACGATTTGTTGCGGTATTCGTGGCACGAGTACCGCAACTGCAGCTATTACCACCACTACTACGGCCGCTACTACCCCTACCCCTGAACGGGTCTGGCCTGAACGCCAACCCACCGCCAACCTTTCTTTCTGAACGCCTACCTTTATTTATGAAAAATCCAACACGCCTTTGTCTCGCCCTTTTTGCTGCCGCTGCCATTGCGGCGCTCGGTGGTTGTGCCGCCGTGCAGACGTCGGTTGCCAAGCGCAATCTCGATGTGCAGACCAAAATCAGCACATCCATATTTGTGGACCCGGTCAAGCGTGCCAACCGTACGGTGTACGTGGATGTGCGCAGTGGTGTGATGGAGTTCGACCGCAATGCCATGTCGCGCGCGGTGCGTGATTCGTTTGCCGGCAACGCCAACGGCTACACCATCACGGACGATCCTGACGCCGCGCAGTACCTGTTGAGCGTGTTTGTGACCACGCTGGAAAAAGCCAGCCCGACGGCCGCCGAAGTGGCACTCAAGCAGGGTTATGTGGGTGATGTGGGCGCCGCATCGTACGCGGGCGCAGCCCTGGGTGCTGGAAACGGCGGTTCGATGAACAGCATGGTGGGCGGGGGCTTGATTGGCGCCCTGGGCACCACGGCTGCCAATGCGTTTGTGCAGGACGTGACATTCATGCTGGTGGCCGACATCCAGGTGAAGGAAAAGACCGCCGCCGGGGTGATCGTGCGCAAGGACACCAAGATCAGCTCCAAAGTGTCCGACGCCGGCACCAGCACCCAAACCGTGTCGGAAGCCACCAACAAGAAGGACTACCGGACCCGCATCGTGACAACCGCCAACAAGGCCAATCTGGAGCGGACCGAGGCGCATTACCTGATGTTCAGGAAAACTGCTTACGCCATGTCCAGCTTTTTCTAAAGCAGCGTTGCCCTGCGCAGACCGGGCGCGGGGCTGCAAGGTGTGCGGCTATAGACGGCTGCTCACCTTGTTCTAATGGCCCAGCGCGGGAAACAGCTTGGTGAGGCCGTCGGACATCACCTCCACCGCCAGCGCGGCCAGAATGAGTCCCATCAGGCGCGTCATCACATTAATGCCGGTTTTTCCCAGCACCCGGGCAATCGGCTCGGCCAGCGAAAAACACACTGCCGTGGCCAGCGCAATCACCACGCCGTAGCCCACCAGCGTGCCCAGTTGCAGCAGGGTTTTGGCTTTTTCGGCGTAAATCACCACCGTGGACATGGTGGCCGGGCCGGTGAGCAAGGGAATCGTTAAGGGCACCACGGCAATGCTGGCACCCATGGCGGCTTTTTCGGCACCGTCTTCCAGTTCGTGCGAGGTGGTTTTGGCTTCGGCCGGCTGGGCGTTGAGCATGTTCAGCGCCGAGGTCAGCAAAAGCATGCCCCCACCCACCTGGAAGCTGGCCAGCGAAATGCCAAAAAACGCCAGGATGTGCAGCCCTGCCAGCGCACTGACGGCAATCACCAGAAAACACGTGAAGGACGAGATCAGCACCGTGTGCTGGCGCTGGGCGCTGCTGAGCCCTTGTGTGTAGTGGATGAAAAAGGGCACGATGGCCAGCGGGTTCACAATGGCCAGCAGGGTGACCAGGGCTTTGAAATCCATCGTGTTTCCTTATGTTGGCATGAACGCCAGGTTGTCATTGGACGTGAAATCACGTCCCTGCTGCGGGCGTGCCGGCCTTGCGTGCCCGATGCCTGCCATTCAGTGCGGCGTGCGCGCCAGGTAGCGCTTGCGCCAGAAGAATACCGCCATGCCCACCGCCACCGTCACCATGGTGGCGATGGCCCAGAGCACCCCGCTTTGCTGGTGGATCAGCGGCAGGGCGTCAAAGTTCATGCCGAAAAAGCCGGTAATCAGGTTCAGTGGCAAAAAGATGGCGGTGATCACCGTGAGTGTGCGCATGATGTCGTTGGTGCGGCTGCTTTGCACGCTGAAGTGCATTTGCACCGCCGTCTCGGTACTTTGCTCCAGCCTGCGCACATGGTGTACCACCCGCTCAATGTGCTCCAGCACGTCGCGGCTGCGTACCTGCAGCAAGTCGTGCTCGCGCTGCAGGGCCGGGGTGCTGGCTTCGGGCCAGGTCTTGAGGGCCTCAATCCAGTCCTGCACGGCGGCGCGCTGGTCTTCGCATACTTCGTCGAGCTGGTGCAGCGTCAGGCGCGCATCCATCAGCGCGCTCCAGTTGTTGAAGCGGGTGCGCGGGTTGAGCAACTCGGTTTGCCAGTGGTCGAGCTGGCGCGTCAGCTCGCGGCGCAGGTCCAGAAACCCGTCGACCATCTGGTTGACTACGCGCAGCATTAAATCCGCCGGGCTGGTGGGCAGGCGGGCACCGGCGGCGCGCGATTCGGCGCTGGCCGACTGCAGTAACTTGGCGGCGTAGGTGTCGCGCACCGCACACTCGGTAGGGTGCACGGTAAGCACGATGCGGTCGAACAAGGCAAACCCCACCGGGCTGGTGTCGATGCGCCGCAGAATGGGCGGCCCGCCGCGCGTTGGCGCGCGGTGCAGGGGCTCACCCGGATGCTCCATGTCGGTGGGGCGGTTGCCCGCGGCCAGGCGCCGGAACACCAGCACGTCGTATTGCGAGGTGTAGTCGTAGTGCGACGGCAGCTGGTTGTTGATGAGGTCGGATACGTGCAGATCCACCAGTTGCAGGCCGGACAGGGTGTGCAGCATGGTTTGCAGCTGCTGCTGGTTGACCTCCAGCTCGCGCCGCCCGCAGGCCACCCACACATACCCCTGCGCGGGCAGCCCCTGCTGAATGAGTGCGTCCAGGCTGTCGGTTTCACTCACGCTGCTGCTCTGGATGTGGAAAATGCGCATGGGGTGAGACTATGGAGTTGTAAAGAAAAAATGCTTTTTGCGCACGTCAGATAAGCGTAAGCAGCTATGATTTTAGTAGCAAACGAGCAGCGTCGCGGGCAAAGTAGGTCAGCACGCCGTCGGCACCGGCGCGCTTGAAGGCCAGCAGGCTCTCCATCATGACCGCGTCGTGGTCGAGCCAGCCGTTGGCGGCGGCGGCTTTGAGCATGGCGTATTCGCCGCTGACCTGGTAGGCGAAGGTGGGGACCTTGAACTCGTCTTTCACGCGGCGCACCACGTCCAGGTAGGGCATGCCGGGCTTGACCATCACCATGTCGGCACCTTCGGCAATGTCCATGGCCACTTCGCGCAAGGCTTCGTCGCTGTTGGCGGGGTCCATTTGGTAGACCTTCTTGTTGCTTTTGCCCAGGTTGGCGGCCGAGCCCACCGCATCGCGGAACGGCCCGTAGAAGGCGCTGGCGTATTTGGCGCTATAGGCCATGATGCGGGTGTGGATGTGGCCTTTGGCCTCCAGTGCGGCGCGGATGGCGCCCACGCGCCCGTCCATCATGTCGCTGGGGGCGACGATGTCCACCGCGGCGTCGGCCTGGGTGAGTGCCTGGCGCACCAGCATGGCCACGGTTTCGTCGTTGAGGATGTAGCCGTTTTCCTCGGACCGGGTGTCGGGCAGGCCGTCCTGGCCGTGGCTGGTGAAGGGGTCCAGCGCCACATCGGTCATCACGCCCAGGTCGGGGAATTCTTTTTTCAGCGCACGCACCACCCGGGGTACCAGGCCATCGGGGTTGAGTGCTTCTTTGCCGTCGTAGGTTTTGAGCGACTGGTCAATCACCGGAAACAAGGCCATGACCGGGATGCCGAGCTTGACGCAGTCTTCGGCCACCGGCAGCAGCAAGTCCAGGCTCAGGCGTTCCACACCGGGCATGGAGGCAATGGGCACGCGCTGGCCAACGCCATCGACCACGAATACCGGGTAAATCAAATCATGGGCGGTGAGTGCGTGTTCGCGCACTAGGTTGCGGGTAAAGGGGTCGCGGCGCAGGCGGCGTGGGCGGCCTTGGGGGAAGGGTGCGTAAGGGGTCATGGGTGAAAATTGTGCCTGATTCCGGGCGGGGCTTGCCGGGGTGGTGTCGGGGTGGGCGCGTTGCGGCGGGCGATGGCCGGGCGGCATCGCCCTGCACGGGGAAAATATTTGCGCAAAGTTGACATATCTTTGCAATAAACACTTGTCATGGATCAGGTTCTTTGCTAAATTTCGCCCCGGGTAGCTTGCTACCTCCTGCTTTTCCTCCCTGAGCAGGGCCTTGATGTGTGACAGCAAATAGGCTTACCACCCCAGCCCTCGTGCTGGGGTTTTTGCGCCCAGCATGGGCGCACACCTGCGGGTGAAAGTCCCGCTGCGAGCTGGTCACAGTGAGCAAAGTGAAGCACAACTGCGTAAGGGCGACCGAGCGTGGGAAGGAAGTGTGGAGCGTAAATCGTGAGCCGATGGACAAGAACCGCATAGAAGGCGTTGCCAAGCAGGGGGAGTGGGCATGAAACCACAAAGCTCTTGTGACCAAGGCTTGGGCGGCGTAAATGCGGCGGTTGTGCGATGAAGGTGTGCGTTCTTACCTGGGGAGATCTCGCCTCACGCCTGAAAGGGCGACGGCATTGCTGGAGCGAGAAGTCAGCAGAGGTCGTAGTAGCTGGAGCCGGGGCCGCTGAGGCCACAAGGCAAGAGAGAAGGACCGAACGAGAGTGAGTGACTGAAGACATGCAAAGCTGCAAGGTCATGCGTCAGAAGCCAGGGCAACCTGGGCGGGCAGGAAGGCGGCACGGTGAAGCCGGGCCAGACACTGCCAGCGACGAAACCGGAGGTACGTTGCATGAGCACCCGGCCACAGGGTCGGCAAAGTCAAAGGCAGGCACTGGTGGCCTGCTGGAGAAAGCGCTGACGAGACAGAACCTGCAAACAGCGTGGAAGCGGGTCAAAGCCAACAAAGGCGCAGCCGGGGTGGACGGACTCGACATCGAGCAAACCGCCCAGGTCATACGCCAGAGCTGGCCCGAAATCCGTCAAGTGCTGCTGACAGGATGCTACCGGCCCAGTCCGGTACGCAAAGTGATGATCCCCAAACCCGACGGGAGCCAGCGCGAGCTGGGCATCCCCACGGTACTGGATCGGCTGATCCAGCAAGCACTGCTGCAAGTGCTACACCCCCTGATCGACCCCACCTTCAGCCCCCACAGCCACGGGTTTCGTCCCGGCAGACGAGCACACGACGCGGTCAATGCTGCGCGCAAGTTCGTCCAATCGGGCAAACGCGTGGTGGTGGACGTAGACCTGGCCAAATTCTTTGACCGGGTCAACCACGACATCCTGATAGACAGGCTCAAGAGACGCATCGACGACGCTGGAGTGATCCGGCTGGTGCGTGCGTACCTCAACGCCGGGATCATGGATGGTGGGGTGGTGGTCGATCGCCATCTGGGTACGCCTCAGGGCGGGCCACTGTCCCCACTGCTGGCCAATGTGCTGCTGGACGAAGTGGACAAGGCATTGGAGGTGCGGGGCTACAGCTTCGCGCGCTACGCCGACGACTGCAACGTCTATGTGGGCAGCCAACGCGCAGGTGAACGGGTGATGGCCTACCTCAGGAAGCTCTACACGGGCTTGAAGCTTCAGATCAACGAAGCCAAAAGCGCGGTAGACAGCGCCTTCGGACGCAAATTCCTGGGCTACGCGCTGTGGGAGGCCAAGGGCAGCGAAGTCAAATGTGCGGTGGCCTACAAGGCGCTGGACAACTTCAAGGCCCGCATCCGGCAACTCACGCGCCGCTCGGGCGCACGCAGTATGGCGCAAGTGGTGCAGAAACTGCGGCCCTACCTGCTGGGCTGGAAAGCGTACTTCGGGATGGCGCAAACGCCAAAGGTCTGGCGAGAGCTCGACGAGTGGCTGCGCCACCGATTGCGTGCGATCCAGCTCAAGCACTGGAAAAGGCCCAGGGTGATCTATCGGGAGCTCATGGTGCTGGGGGCATCGCAAGATGTCGCCAAGCAGGTGGCAGGAAACTGCCACCGCTGGTGGCGCAATAGTGCCATGCTGCTCAATTGCGTGCTGACCATTGCCTACTTTGATGCACTGGGACTACCGCGACTGTCATGACCTCAAACTCTCGAACCGCCCGGTGCGGACCCGCATGCCGGGTGGTGTGGCAGGGGCGCCTCCTACAATGGAGGCCCCCTATGCCGATGCCTAAACTATTCGCCGCCGGGCCGCCCCAAGGCAAATTAGCCCCCCTTGAGGGGGCAGCGACCGGCGCAGCGACGCAGCGTGGGGGCTACACTTAGCCATGCTTTGGGTCAAATCCTTCCACATTGTTTTTGTTGCCAGCTGGTTTGCGGGCCTGTTTTACCTGCCGCGTATCTTTGTCAATCTGGCCATGGTCAGCGAAGGCTCCAGCGCCGAGCGTTCGCGCCTGCTGCTGATGGCGCACAAGTTGCTGCGCTTCACCACGCTGTTGGCGGTGCCAGCCGTGGGGTTGGGTGTCTGGCTGTGGTGGGGGTATGGCATTGGCGCGGCCCGGGCAACGGTTGGATGCATGCCAAATTGGCGGTGGTCGGACTCGCGTTGGGCTACCACTTTGCGTGCGCACGCATTCTGGATAAATTTGAACAGCACACCATGGCGCGCAGCCATACCTGGTTTCGCTGGTTCAACGAAGCGCCGGTGCTGATGCTGGTGGCCGCGGTGGTGCTGGTGGTGGTGAAACCGTTTTAGACCCGTTCACCATGCCGAAAACAGCGGCGTGGCCCCTGGCAGTTCTGTACGCAGGGCTGATTGTGCGTGCCAGCCTGTACCCGTTTGCAGACTGGCGCAACCAGGACCTGGCGCCATGGTTTTTTTGTCGGCCCCTCCCGCCTATTACTGGACGGGTTTTGATGTTGCCATGAATGTGGTGGGGTATGTGCCCCTGGGGCTTGCTGGCCCTGAGTGGGTTGCGTGCCCGGCGGGTGCGGCATTCGGTGTGGGTTGCCGTTTTTGCCTGTGCGGCGTTGTCCATGGCCCTGGAAACCCTGCAAAGTTACCTGCCCGTGCGGGTGCCATCGCGTGAAGACTTCATGCTCAATACCCTGGGTGCGGCCATCGGCGCGGTGTTGACTCTGCTGCTGGAGCGTTTGGGTGCCATCGACCGCTGGAGTCGCGTGCGCTCCCGCTGGTTCGTGCCCGATGCGCGCGGCGGCATTGTCCTGTTGCTGACCTGGCCGTTGGCGCTACTCTTTCCACCGGCGGTGCCGTTTGGCCTGGGCCAGGTGCTGGAGCGCCTGGAAGACGCCGTGGCGAGTCAACTGGAGGGGACGCCTTTTCTGCAGTGGCTGCCGGTGCGCGCGGTGGAACTGCAGCCCATGCTGGCAGGGGCGCAGATGGTGTGTGTGTTGCTGGGCTTGCTGATTCCTTGCTTGCTGGGTTTTTGTGTGGTGCGTGTGCCGTGGCGGCGCGCCGCTGTGGTGTGGATGACGCTGGCGGTGGGGGCTGCGGTGACGGCCCTGTCGGCCAGCCTGAGCTGGGGCCCGCAACATGCCTGGGCATGGCTGGATTTGCCGACCCAGGTGGGGATGGGAATCGCCCTGGTGCTGGCGCTGGCAATGGCGTGGGTGCCGTGGCGTGCCAGTGCGGCGGTGCTGTTGCTGGCCCTGGGCGTGTATTTGAGTGTGCTGAACCAGGCGCCGGAAGGCGCCTATTTCGCCCAAACTTTGCAAGCCTGGGAGCAGGGGCGATTTATCCGTTTTAACGGGCTGGCCCAATGGCTGGGCTGGCTGTGGCCGTATGCTGTGCTGGGCTACGTGTTGCCCCTGATTTGGCGCCGCGAGCCGAAAAACTAGAATGCCTGTATGACCGATACCCTTTCACCCCCCGGCGCCTACTACCAGCGCCATATTTTTTTCTGCCTCAACGAACGCAAAAACGGTGAAGCGTGCTGCGCCCAACACCGCGCACAAGAAGGTTTTGACCACTGCAAACAGCGCATCCGCGATGCCGGTCTGGCCGGTCCGGGCCAGGTGCGGGTCAATAAATCCGGCTGTCTGGACCGGTGCGCGGCCGGCCCGGTGGCGGTGGTCTATCCAGAGGGTGTTTGGTACACCTTTGTGGATGCGCACGACATCGACGAAATCGTCGATTCGCACCTGGTTGGTGGCCAGGTGGTTGAGCGCCTGCGGGTTCCGCCGCACATCGGGCGCTGAGTGGGTTTTAGATAGAAAATGGTCATTGCGCCCGTTGGTCGTGCGCAGGAAGCTATTGTTTTTGTAGCAAATAATGAATTCCCAAACCCGTCGCATCACGCTGCAGGGCGCCGCAGGTGCCATTGAGGCGCTGGTGGATGAGCCGCTGGCAACGCAGAGCGGTGTTCTGCAAGGCGTTGCCGTTATTGCCCACCCCCACCCGCTCTTCGGCGGCACCATGGACAACAAGGTGGTGCAAACCCTGGCACGTGCCTTTGTGCAATGTGGCTGGCGCGCGGTGCGCTTCAATTTTCGGGGCGTGGGTGCCAGCGACGGTGTACACGACGAGGGGCGCGGTGAGGCGCAAGACATGCTGGCGGTGATCGCGCAAGCCCTGCGTGGCCAGGCGCTTGGTGCGGATGCGCTGGTGCCTGCCGCTGGAGCAGTGGCGTTGGCCGGTTTTTCCTTTGGCGCGTTTGTTACCAGCCACGTGGTGGCCGCCCTGGGTGCAGAACAGGCGCCGCGCAAGCTGGTGCTGGTGGGTACGGCGGCCACGCGGTTTGATGTGGCACCCATCGCGCCTGCACTGCACGCGCACACGCTGGTTTTGCATGGCGAGGTGGACGACACAGTTCCTTTGTCGGATGTGCTGCAGTGGGCGCGGCCGCAGATACTCCCGGTAACGGTTATTCCCGGCACCGGGCACTTCTTTCATGGACAATTGCCGCTTTTACGCAGTCTGGTGGTTCGCCACCTGAATTCGCCTCCCAATCACTTCGCCTGACGTACTACTTTGTTGATGACATGCCCCGTTTGCTGCGTTGTACGCGGCCGGGCTGTCCCACCTTACCCATGAAAAAAATTTCTCGCACCCCTTTTGCCACACTGTCTTTTGCTGTGGCCGCACAAACCCCGCAAGCCCCGGAAGTGGCGGCCCGTGCCTATTTGTTGTTCGATGTCACGGCCAATCAGATCCTGGCATCCAAAGACCTGGACATGCCGGTGGAGCCCGCCTCGCTGACCAAGTTGATGACGGCCTATCTGGTGTTTGATGCCTTGCGCAGCAAAAAGCTGGACCTGCGCCAGACCCTTCCCGTGAGTGAGAAGGCCTGGAAGATGCCGGGCTCACGCATGTTCATCGATCCCAAAATGATGGTGCCGGTGGAAGACCTCATCAAGGGCATGATCGTGCAGTCAGGCAACGACGCCACTATGGCACTGGCCGAAGGGGTGGGCGGCACAAAGGACCATTTTGTGCAAATGATGAATGACCAGGCCAAGGCGCTGGGCATGAACTCTACCGGCTACAAAAATCCCGAGGGTCTGACCGAGCCGGGCCATATCACCACCGCGCGCGACCTGGGGGTGCTGGCCACCCGGCTGATGGCCGACTTTCCGGACTACGTGGGTTTTTATGCCATCAAGAAATACCGCTACCCCGGCACGCCAGCGGCCAATGACAGTAATCGCAACTTGTTGCTGTTTCGTGATCCCACGGTGGATGGCCTGAAAACCGGCTTTACCGATGCTGCGGGTTATTGCATGGTGGCCACCGCCAAGCGGGATTTTCCCAATTTGGGTACGCCAACGGGCACTGCCGGCGGGGCCGGAACACCGGGTGGGCGCCGTTTGTTGTCGATTGTGCTGGGCACCGCAAATGAAAACGCCCGTGCCAATGAGTCGCAAAAGTTGCTCAACTGGGGCTATACCGCGTATGAGGCGGTCAAGTTGTTTGACGCTAACCAGGCAGTTGCAACGCCGGTGGTCTGGAAAGGCGTTGCGCCTACTTTCAAGATGGGACGTCCGCAGTCGCTGGTGATTGCCGTGCCGGCGGGCAGTGTCGGCAAAATAAAAACCCAGGTGGTGCGAACCGAGCCCATGGTTGCACCCCTGGCAAAGGGTCAGCAAGCCGGCGCGTTGCGGGTTCTGATGGGCGATCAGCCTTTGCTGGAAGTGCCGTTGGTGGTGCTGGATCCGGTGGAGCAGGCTGGATTGATGGGGCGCGCGTGGGATTCCATGCGTTTGTGGATACGGTAAAAACTCGTCAAGTTCGAATGCTGCGAAGGCGCGGCCCAGGCCAAGTGCGCCGATTGCCGACATGCGCCGTTCAGGCGCATACCTCGTTGGGCAAGGCCGCCCATTGTAGATACATGGCGGTTCTGGTATATTCGAGGGCTTTTCGGAAATTCCGAAGGGATTCACGCTTTCCGTTCATTTCAAACGTTTAGGGACGTTTTTTCATTAGGAGGCTTAAGTGCCAACCATCAACCAGCTCGTGCGTCAAGGCCGTGAGGTCGAGACGATCAAGTCGAAGAGCCCTGCGATGCAGAACTCTCCGCAACGCCGAGGTGTCTGCACCCGCGTGTACACCACAACACCTAAAAAGCCCAATTCCGCTTTGCGTAAAGTTGCCAAAGTGCGCTTGACCAACGGTTTTGAGGTTATTTCTTACATCGGCGGCGAAGGCCACAACCTGCAGGAACACAGCGTGGTGCTGGTTCGTGGCGGTCGTGTCAAGGATTTGCCCGGTGTGCGTTACCACATCGTTCGCGGTTCGCTGGACTTGCAAGGCGTGAAAGATCGCAAGCAGTCGCGTTCCAAGTACGGTGCGAAGAAACCCAAGGCCAAGTAAATTGACCTGAACCAAAGGCCCAAGCGCCCTGGTTTAAAAGTTAGTCGGTGCTGTTTCCCGCGTGGCGCGGTGATGCAGCGAAGTGACCCGAAGCACTAAATTGTTGGTGTGGGTCGAGTAAGTGAAAGTTCGAAATGACTTTCGCGGTGTCTGAAAAGATGCCAACTGAAGCAATTAAGAGGTGAAATATGCCACGTCGTCGCGAAGTCCCTAAACGTGAAATCCTGCCGGATCCTAAGTTCGGCAATGTAGAGCTGTCCAAATTCATGAACGTGATCATGGAAGGCGGCAAAAAAGCAGTTGCAGAGCGCATCATTTACGGTGCCTTGGAGCAAATCGAGAAAAAGCATCCCGGCAAAGATCCGGTGGAGGCTTTTACGGTCGCCATCAACAACGTCAAACCCATGGTGGAGGTGAAATCCCGCCGCGTGGGTGGCGCCAATTACCAGGTGCCAGTCGAAGTGCGTCCTGTCCGCCGTCTGGCGTTGTCGATGCGCTGGATCAAGGAAGCCGCCCGCAAGCGCGGCGAGAAGTCCATGGCATTGCGTCTGGCCAATGAGTTGCTGGAGGCTACCGAAGGCCGCGGCGGTGCCATGAAAAAGCGCGACGAAGTGCATCGCATGGCGGAGGCCAATAAGGCTTTCTCTCACTTCCGCTTCTAAAGCGGCTGCGAAGACTTCATGTATTGCTGCAAATTCTTGTCGTGCGAATAGCACTGTCTGCAAGTTTGCATCGGGCCTGAAGTTTTCTCACGCCGCCGCGTCATGCCGGAGTTGTTTCGGGTGACGCGGCTTTTGCGTTCAGACCCCAATTTTTTAGGAACCTATCATGGCTCGCACAACCCCCATTGAGCGCTACCGCAATATCGGTATTTCGGCGCACATCGACGCTGGTAAAACTACCACGACCGAACGTATTCTTTTCTATACCGGTGTGAACCATAAAATCGGTGAAGTGCATGATGGCGCGGCTACCATGGACTGGATGGAGCAAGAGCAGGAGCGTGGTATCACCATTACCTCGGCTGCGACCACTTGTTTTTGGAAAGGCATGGACACATCCTTTCCCGAGCACCGCATCAACATCATTGACACGCCCGGACACGTGGACTTCACGATTGAGGTGGAGCGTTCCATGCGCGTGCTGGACGGGGCCTGCATGGTCTACTGTGCAGTGGGCGGCGTGCAGCCGCAGTCGGAGACTGTTTGGCGTCAGGCGAACAAGTACAAGGTGCCACGTCTGGCCTTTGTGAACAAGATGGACCGTACTGGAGCCAACTTCTTCAAGGTCGTGGAGCAGATGAAACTGCGCCTGAAGGCAAGCCCTGTACCCATCGTGATCCCTATCGGTGCTGAAGAAAATTTCACCGGAGTGGTTGATCTGCGCAAGATGAAGGCCATCATCTGGGATGAAGCGTCCCAGGGCATGAAGTTCAACTTCGAAGAAATTCCCGCAGACTTGCTGGCACTGGCCAAGGAATGGCGTGAAAAAATGGTGGAAGCTGCTGCGGAAGCCTCTGAAGAGTTGATGAACAAGTACCTGGAAGAAGGTGATTTGACCGAAGAAGAGATCACCGCTGGTTTGCGTGCGCGCACCATTGCTGGCGAAATCCAGCCCATGTTGTGCGGCACTGCGTTCAAGAACAAGGGTGTGCAGCGCATGCTGGATGCGGTGATTGAGCTCATGCCTTCTCCTTTGGACGTGAAAGCTATCAAGGGATTTGACGAAGATGAAAAAGAAGTCATTCGCAAAGCGGATGACGACGAGAAGTTTGCAGCATTGGCGTTCAAATTGATGACCGACCCGTTTGTGGGTCAGTTGACGTTTGTGCGTGTGTACTCCGGCGTTCTGAAGAAGGGCGATACGGTTTACAACGCGGTGCGCGGCAAGAAAGAGCGCATCGGTCGTATCGTGCAGATGCACGCCAACAACCGCCAGGAAGTCGATGAAATCCGTGCGGGCGACATTGCCGCTTGCGTCGGCCTGAAAGACGTGACCACCGGTGAAACCCTGTGTGATCCGGCGGCTGTGATCACGTTGGAGCGCATGGTGTTCCCGGATTCGGTGATTCGTCAGGCCGTGGAGCCCAAAACCAAGGCCGATCAAGAAAAAATGGGTATTGCCCTGAGCCGTCTGGCTGCCGAAGATCCTTCCTTCCGTGTGCAGACCGACGAAGAATCGGGTCAGACCATTATTGGTGGTCAGGGCGAGTTGCATCTGGAAATCATTGTGGACCGCATGAAGCGCGAATTCGGCGTGGAAGCCAATGTGGGCAAGCCCCAAGTGGCCTACCGCGAAACGATTCGCAAGCAAGTGGTTGACGTCGAAGGCAAGTTTGTGCGCCAGTCCGGTGGTAAGGGCCAGTATGGTCACGTGGTTTTCACGGTCGAACCCAACGAAGCTGGGAAGGGCTTCCAGTTCGTCGACGCGATCAAGGGCGGCGTGGTGCCGCGCGAATTCATCCCTGCGGTGGAAAAGGGCGTCATTGAGGCACTGAATCAAGGTGTTTTGGCCGGTTATCCGGTGGTGGATGTCAAGGTGACGCTGACTTTCGGTTCGTACCACGACGTGGACTCAAACGAAAACGCGTTCAAGATGGCTGCCATCTTTGGTTTCAAAGAAGGTTGTCGCAAGGCTGGTCCCGTGATTTTGGAGCCCATGATGGCGGTGGAAGTGGAAACGCCGGAAGACTATGCAGGTAACGTGATGGGCGACTTGTCCTCGCGCCGCGGCATGGTGCAGGGTATGGACGACATGGTCGGTGGCGGCAAGGCGATCAAGGCCGAAGTTCCTCTGTCCGAAATGTTTGGCTACTCCACCACCCTGCGCTCCATGTCGCAGGGGCGTGCCACCTACACGATGGAATTCAAGCACTACGCGGAAGCCCCGCGTAATGTGTCGGAAGCCATCATGGCTGCAAGGGCAAAGTGAGATATTGGGGTCAGACCACTCGCGAAGCGATGCGCCCTGACCCCAACTAGTTTAAAGATACCTTGTCTGCGACGGTGTGCCGCCCTGTTTTCCGTGCGGGGCGAACCAGCAACACCGTGCAGACGTAAAACCACTACACGGAAATTAGCTCTTTGGAGAATTGAAAAATGGGAAAAGAAAAATTCACGCGTACCAAGCCCCACGTCAATGTGGGCACCATTGGTCACGTTGACCATGGCAAAACTACGCTGACCGCTGCTATCACAACAGTGCTGGCATCCAAATTTGGTGGCCAGGCAAAAGCCTACGACCAGATCGACGCTGCACCTGAAGAAAAAGCACGCGGCATTACCATCAACACCGCCCACGTTGAATACGAAACCGCCAACCGCCACTACGCCCACGTGGATTGCCCTGGACACGCCGACTATGTGAAGAACATGATCACCGGTGCTGCCCAAATGGACGGCGCTATTCTGGTTTGCTCCGCAGCGGATGGTCCCATGCCCCAGACCCGTGAGCACATCCTGCTGGCTCGCCAGGTGGGCGTGCCTTACATCATCGTGTTCCTGAACAAGTGCGACATGGTGGACGATGCTGAGTTGTTGGAACTGGTTGAAATGGAAGTGCGCGAACTCCTGGACAAGTACGACTTCCCAGGTGACAAGACCCCCATCATCCACGGCTCCGCCAAGCTCGCCATGGAAGGTGACAAGGGTCCGCTGGGCGAAGAAGCCATCATGAAACTGGCCGACGCATTGGACACGTATATCCCTCTGCCAGAACGTGCTGTTGACGGTGCGTTCCTGATGCCCGTGGAAGACGTGTTCTCCATCTCTGGTCGCGGTACCGTGGTGACCGGCCGTGTGGAGCGCGGAATCATCAAGGTCGGCGAAGAAATCGAAATCGTCGGTATTGCAGACACCCAAAAACCACCTGTACCGGTGTGGAAATGTTCCGCAAGTTGCTGGACCAAGGTCAAGCTGGCGACAACGTCGGTATCCTGTTGCGCGGCACCAAGCGTGAAGACGTGCAGCGCGGCCAAGTGCTGTGCAAGCCCGGCTCCATCAAGCCCCACACCCACTTCACAGGCGAAATCTACGTTTTGTCCAAAGATGAAGGTGGCCGTCACACGCCTTTCTTCAACAACTACCGTCCCCAGTTCTACTTCCGTACCACGGATGTGACCGGAGCGATCGAGTTGCCCGAAGGCAAAGAGATGGTGATGCCGGGTGACAACGTGTCGATCACGGTGAAGCTGATCAACCCGATCGCCATGGAAGAAGGTCTGCGCTTCGCGATCCGCGAAGGCGGTCGTACCGTGGGTGCGGGTGTGGTTGCCAAGATCATTGCTTAACCGATTGGTTTGTGGGTCAGACCACTTGTGCAGCAATGTGCTCTGACCCCAACTGAATAAATAAAGGAACCAAAATGGCTACCAAGCAAAAAATCCGTATTCGCCTGAAAGCGTTTGATTACAAACTCATCGATCAATCCGCAGCTGAAATTGTGGATACCGCCAAGCGCACTGGCGCGCTGGTCAAGGGCCCCGTGCCTTTGCCAACACGCATGAAGCGCTTTGACATCCTGCGTTCACCGCACGTGAACAAGGCAAGTCGGGATCAATTTGAAATTCGTACGCACCAGCGTCTGATGGACATCGTGGATCCAACCGATAAAACGGTTGATGCGTTGATGAAGCTCGACCTGCCCGCAGGTGTGGATGTCGAAATCAAGTTGCAATAGAGCAAATTCGCCGTTTCCATTTCGAAAGAGGCGAGGCGGCAAAAAATGAGTAAAGCGACGGGGCTTGCGGAGTTTGCGGCCCCGCGTTATACTCGTCGGCTCCGCTGTTGGCACACAAGTGTTTCCATCGGAGTTTTATTAACAGTCTCTCACGCAAAAACGTTGTAGCCAATTGAAGTTGCAACGGTGAGAGTTACGGAGAAAACAATGAGTCTTAGCAATCACTTAGGGTTGCTGGGTCGCAAAGTTGGCATGATGCGCCTATTCACCGACGACGGGGACGCTGTTCCTGTTACGGTGGTAGATGTATCAAACAACCGTGTGACGCAGGTCAAAACCCAGGAGAATGACGGCTACGTTGCCTTGCAGGTGACGTTCGGTTCGCGCAAAGCATCGCGTGTAACCAAGCCAATTGCAGGTCACCTTGCCAAGGCGGGTGTGGAAGCTGGCGAAATCATTCAAGAATTCCGTGTAACCGCTGATGCAGCTGCCAAATATGCAGCTGGCGCAACTGTCACTGTGGCAGATGTGTTTGCAGTGGGTCAAAAGGTGGATGTGCAAGGTACAACGATCGGTAAAGGTTATGCCGGTACCATCAAGCGTCACCACATGAGTTCTCAGCGCGCATCGCACGGTAACAGCCGTTCCCACAATGTGCCTGGCTCTATCGGAATGGCGCAGGATCCAGGTCGTGTGTTTCCAGGTAAACGCATGACGGGCCATTTGGGTGATGACTTGGTTACAACCCAGAATTTGGATATTTTCCGCATTGATGAAGCGCGCCAGTTGTTGTTGATCAAGGGCGCAATCCCTGGATCCGCTGGTGGTTTTGTTACCGTGCGTCCCGCTATCAAGGCAAAATCCGCAGCCGCGAAAGGAGCGAACTGATGCAGCTCGAACTCCTGAATGATCAAGGGCAGGCCACTTCAAAGTTTGAAGTTCCTGAGACTGTGTTTGGTCGTGCATACAACGAAGATCTGGTGCACCAAGTTGTGGTTGCTTTCCAGGCCAATGCCCGTCAAGGCACACGCGCTCAGAAAGACCGTGAGCAGGTCAAGCACTCCACTAAGAAGCCGTTCAAGCAAAAGGGAACCGGTCGCGCTCGCGCTGGTATGACGTCCTCGCCTCTGTGGCGCGGAGGCGGTCGTATTTTCCCGAATATGCCTGACGAAAACTTCGCACAGAAGATCAACAAGAAGATGTACCGCGCTGGTATGGCTTCCATCCTGTCGCAGTTGGCCCGTGAAGGTCGCTTGGCGGTGGTTGATTCTTTGACCGTGGACTCCCCCAAGACCAAAGCTCTGGCTGCAAAGTTCAAAGCCATGAATCTCGATTCCGTGCTGGTGATCGCTGACGAAGTCGACGAAAACCTGTACTTGGCATCGCGCAATCTGGTCAACATCATGGTGGTTGAGCCCCGTTATGCCGATCCGGTGTCTCTGGTGCACTACCGCAAGGTGCTGGTTACCAAGGCTGCTATGGACAAACTCAAGGAGATGTTTGCATGAGCGCCCGCATGAATAACACGTCGAAAGTCAAGTACGACGAAGGTCGCTTGATGCAGGTTCTGGTCGCTCCCATCGTGTCTGAAAAGGCAACCATGGTGGCTGAAAAATCCAATGCTGTGACGTTCAAGGTGCTGCAAGACGCTACCAAGCCAGAAATCAAGGCCGCTGTGGAATTGATGTTCAAGGTTGAGGTGCAAGGCGTCTCTGTGGTGAACACAAAAGGCAAGGCTAAGCGCTTTGGCAAATCCAATGGCCGCCGCGACAACGTTCGCAAAGCCTACGTGATGCTCAAAGCAGGACAAGAGCTGAACCTCGGTGGGGAGGCTGCGTAATCATGGCTGTTATCAAAATGAAACCAACTTCCCCAGGCCGTCGTGGCGTGGTGAAGATTTCGCGTGACCACCTGCACAAAGGTGCGCCCCACGCTGCCTTGCTGGAGCCGCAATTCCAGCAAGCCGGTCGTAACAACAACGGCCACATTACGACGCGCCACAAAGGCGGTGGACACAAGCACCACTACCGCGTGGTTGACTTTGTTCGCAACAAGGACGCAATTCCTGCCAAGGTTGAGCGCATTGAGTACGACCCCAACCGTTCTGCCCACATCGCTTTGGTGTGTTACGCAGACGGCGAGCGCAAGTACATCATTGCTCCCCGTGGACTGGAAATCGGCGCGACCATCATGAGTGGTTCCGAAGCGCCTATCCGTGTCGGTAATACATTGCCTATTCGCAACATCCCAGTGGGTTCCATCATCCATTGCGTGGAATTGCAAGTTGGCAAGGGTGCCCAGATCATCCGCTCCGCCGGTACCTCTGCAACCCTGCTGGCCCGCGAAGGTACGTACGCCCAGGTTCGTATGCGCTCTGGTGAGGTCCGCAAGGTCCACATCGATTGCCGCGCGACCTTGGGTCAAGTTGCCAATGAAGAGCATAGCCTGCGTCAACTCGGTAAAGCCGGTGTGAAACGCTGGATGGGTATTCGTCCTACCGTTCGCGGTGTAGTGATGAACCCTGTCGACCACCCGCACGGTGGTGGCGAAGGCAAGACCGGAGAAGGCCGTCATGCAGTCGATCCTTGGGGTAATCTGACCAAGGGTTACCGTACCCGTAACAACAAGCGCACGCAGGTCATGATCGTGTCGCGTCGCAAGAAGTAAGGGGAAGGTTAAATGACTCGTTCTCTCAAAAAAGGTCCATTTGTTGACCATCACCTGGTAGCAAAAACGGAAAAAGCCGTTGCTACCAAAGACAAGAAGCCGATTAAGACCTGGTCGCGTCGCTCCATGATCTTGCCCGAATTCATCGGCTTGACCATCGCCGTGCACAACGGCAAGCAGCACGTTCCGGTCTATATCACCGATCAAATGGTTGGCCACAAGTTGGGGGAGTTCGCTCTGACCCGTACTTTCAAGGGCCACGCTGCGGACAAAAAAGTCCAGAAGAAATAAGGATTGACCATGGAAACACGTGCAACCCTTCGTGGCGTCCGTTTGTCTGTGGACAAAGGTCGTCTGGTCGCGGATCTGATTCGCGGCAAGAAAGTGGACCAAGCCTTGAACATCTTGCAATTCACGCAGAAAAAAGCTGCCGTGATCATCAAGAAGGTTCTGGAGTCCGCGATCGCTAACGCTGAGCACAACGATGGTGCCGATATCGACGAACTGAAGGTGAAAACCATCTACGTCGAGCAAGGTGCCTCGCTTCGTCGCTTTACGGCCCGCGCCAAAGGGCGTGGCAACCAAATACGTAAACCCACGTGCCATGTGTACGTGACGGTTGGTAACTGAAAGAGGCCTGGAATATATGGGACAAAAAATCCACCCCACCGGCTTTCGGTTGGCAATCAGCCGTAACTGGTCGTCGCGCTGGTATGCCAGCAATAAAGATTTTGCCGGCATGCTGGCAGAAGACATCAAGGTTCGCGAATACCTGAAAGAGAAGCTGAAAAACGCTTCGGTCTCGCGTATTCTGATTGAGCGTCCGGCCAAGAATGCCCGTATCACTATTTTCTCGGCGCGTCCGGGCGTAGTGATCGGCAAAAAAGGCGAAGACATCGAAAACCTCAAGCGCGACCTGGGCAAGCAGCTCGGCGTGCCCGTGGCCGTGAACATCGAAGAAGTGCGCAAGCCTGAAATCGATGCCAAGCTGATTGCCGACAGCATTACGCAGCAATTGGAAAAGCGGATCATGTTCCGCCGTGCCATGAAGCGTGCCATGCAAAACGCCATGCGTCTGGGTGCCCTGGGTATCAAGATCATGTCGTCCGGTCGTCTCAACGGCATTGAAATCGCCCGTTGTGAGTGGTACCGCGAAGGTCGCGTGCCATTGCACACACTGCGCGCCGACATCGACTACGGTACTTCCGAGGCCAAGACCACCTACGGCATCATTGGTGTCAAGGTTTGGGTCTACAAGGGCGATACGCTGGGTCGTAATGACCTGCCTGCCGCTGTTGAGCCGCGCGCTGAAGAAGAGCGTCGTCCACGCGGTCCGCGCCGTGATGACCGTGGCGGTGCCCGCCCCGGATCTGATCGCCCTGCACCCCGCGGCGCCCGTCGCCCCGAAGGCAGCAATGCGGCTCCCGCCGATGGCAGCGACAAGCCCGCAGGGGCTTCCGGTGCCGATGCCGATAAACCCACCGTTAAGCGCGTTCGCAAAGCCGCCGCGCCAGCTGCAGCAGCTGACGGTAAAGGAGAATAATTATGTTGCAACCCGCTCGCCGGAAATACCGCAAAGAGCAAAAAGGCCGTAACACTGGCATCGCGACCCGGGGTAGCTCGGTCGCGTTCGGTGACTTCGGTCTGAAATGCACGGATCGTGGTCGTTTGACTGCGCGCCAAATTGAGTCTGCACGCCGTGCGATTTCCCGTCACGTTAAACGTGGCGGTCGCATCTGGATTCGTGTGTTCCCTGACAAGCCGATTACCCAAAAGCCTGCCGAAGTGCGTATGGGTAACGGTAAAGGTAACCCTGAGTACTACGTAGCTGAAATTCAACCCGGCAAGATCGTGTTTGAAATTGTGGGCGTGTCGGAAGAGTTGGCGCGTGAGGCCTTCCGTTTGGCTGCGGCCAAACTGCCTTTGCGTACCACTTTTGTGGCCCGCATGATCGGCCAGTAATCAGGAGAATGAAGCAATGAAAACTACTGAACTGCGCCAAAAAGACGTTGATGGTTTGAAGTCGGAAGTCAAAGCGCTGCAAAAAGCACACTTTGGCCTGCGCATGCAAAAAGCCACCCAACAACTCACCAACACAGCCACGATCCGCACTGCGCGCCGTGCTATTGCCCGCGCCAAGACCATTCTTGTCGAGAAGCAAGCCGCTGACAAGTCCGCCAAATAAGGAGCGATACATGACGGAAGCTAAAAAATCCCTCAAGCGCACCTTGATTGGCAAGGTGGTCAGCGACAAACGTGCAAAAACGGTTACCGTGCTGATTGAGCGTCGTGTTAAGCACGAACTCTACGGCAAGATCGTTGGCAAATCCAGCAAGTACCACGCCCATGACGAAAAGGGCGAGTACAAACTGGGTGACACCATTGAAATCACGGAAAGCCGTCCGATTTCCAAGACCAAGAATTGGGTTGCGACCCGTTTGGTTCAAAAAGCGATTGAAGTCTAAAAGGTCTTGCACCTTTGGACCCAGCGTCCAAAAAACGGCTCACTTTGTGAGCCGTTTTTTTTGTCCTACCGCGCACAGGACACGGACGCGGGGTACCAGTATTTCGGAGCGGTGCTGCAGATACTTTTGCGCTTAAAGATCCGCCTTCAAATAATGCGCGCCGGCGATGGGATTGAAGTAATAGGGGGGAATGGCGTAAAACCCCAACTCTTCGTAAAGTGCCCGCGCCGACTCCATGTCATCCAGCGTGTCCAACACAACGCAGGTGTACGCTGCCAGCCGCGCTGCATCCAAAATCCCCTCGACCAGCAAACGACCCAGGCCCATTCCACGGAATGCGGGACGCACATACAAGCGTTTCATTTCGCAGGCATTGGGGTAGTCCACGTTATCCAAAGGCCGCAACGCGCAGCAACCGGCAAACTGTTTGTCGACTGTTACTGCCAGAAGCGCACCGCGCGGCGCGCAGTATTCACCCGGCAGGTTTTGCAACTCCTCGGCAAAGTTCTGAAAACACAGGTCCACCGACAAGGATTCGGCGTATTCGGTGAATAGTTCCCGCAACTGACCCCATTGGTGGTGGCCAGTGGGTGTTAGTAGGGCGACTTCGCCGCTGTCCGCCCGCAATCCGCCCCATTGAGAAGTCATGTCAGGACTCGCGCAGCAGTTTTTCAATCAGGGTGTGCAGTTCCGCAAAATCCGGCTGCCCAACATAACGTTTAACGATTTGGCCCCGCGTGTTGACCAGGTAGCTGGTGGGGGTGAGTTGCACATCGCCCCATGCGCGGGCCAGGGACCCGGTGTTGTCGATGGCCACATCAAACGGCAGTTTGCGTGTTTGCGCAAAGTTGAGTACATACGCTGGGGGGTCGTATTGCATGGCGACTGCGACGGTGCGGAACCCTTTGGCCTGGTATTGGTGGAAGGTAGACACCATCTGCGGCATTTCGGCCACGCAGGTGGTGCAACTGGTCGCCCAGAAGTTCACCAGTGTCACCTTGCCGATGAAGTCGGCGCTGCTTTTCAGGCTGCCATCGAGCAGCACGAAGGTCGAGGCGGGGGCGAGCGGGGTGTTTTTCCACAGATAGGCACCCGTTACAGTGGCGCAAGCCGCTACGATGCTGGCTAACAGAAATTTTCTTGGCATATATAGGGGGTGCACATGGATCGTCGTCAGTTTACTGGGATTTCAGTGGCGGCACTGGGCGTTTGGGTTGGCATGGCAACGCAACACGCGCAGGCCATCACGCTGGCCGACTTGAGCAATGCCGATGCCGCCAAGGGCCTGAAAACCGCATTGGAAAAAGGCGCCCTGTCGGCTGTAGCCTTGCTGGGTGCCACGGATGGATTCCTGGGTAACGAAAAAGTGCGCATTCCTCTGCCCGGCTATTTGAACGATGCGGTGGGTCTGTTGCGCACTCTGGGACAAGGCGCACAAATCGATGAACTGCTGACCGCCATGAACCGCGGTGCCGAAGCGGCGGTACCCATGGCCAAGGACCTGCTGCTGGGCGCCATCAAAACCATGACGCCAACCGACGCCAAGGGTATTTTGGCGGGCGGAGACACGGCGGTTTCCCAGTTTTTCGAGCAAAAAACCCGTCCCCAGCTCGGCGTCAAATTTTTACCCATGGTACGCAAAGCGACCGAAAAAGTGGGCTTGGCCGACAAGTACAACCAGGTGGCAGGCAAGGCAGCGGACATGGGGCTGGTCAAAAAAGAAGATGCCAACATCCAGCAGTACGTCACCACCAAAGCCCTGGATGGCTTGTTTTTCATGATTGCAGAAGAAGAGAAGAAAATTCGCCAGAACCCAGCGGCGTATGGCAGCGCCCTGTTAACGAAAGTGTTTGGCGCACTCCAGTGAGCGGGCGTGTGCCGCGCGGAAGTGCACCGGCCCACCCGGAAGCAACCGGTTGTTGCGCAATGTGTTGCATCGGTGCGGATCTGTAATTTTTTTGGGTAAAGAAGCCATAATCTGCACGCACACATTATGAACATCGGCATCCTCCTCATCGCCCACGCCCCGCTGGCCAGCGCCCTGCGGGACTGCGTGTTGCACGTTTATCCGGAGTTGGCCGACGAAGTGCTGGCACTGGATGTGGCACCCAATGAGGCGGTCGAAACCACGCGCCTGGCCGTGGTGGCCTTGCGGTCGCAATTGCCAGGCCCAGACGTACTGATCCTGACCGATGTGTGCGGCGCCACACCGTGCAACGTGGCGCAAAAAGTGGTGGATGGCGTCCATTCCAGGCTGGTCGCCGGTGTCAACCTGCCCATGCTGCTGCGCACGGTCAATTACCGGCATGAGCCACTGGACGCGCTGGTCACCCGGGCCCTGGCGGGCGGGGCCCAATGCATCATGCAAGTGCCGGTCGCAACGCCACCTAACCAGGGAATACAAGCGCATGATTCACGCCACCACGACCATCATCAATAACCTGGGCTTGCACGCCCGCGCCTCCGCCAAGCTCAGCAAACTGGCGGGCAGCTTCCCCTGCGAAGTGTGGATCAGCAAAGGCGAACGCCGCGTGAATGCCAAAAGCATCATGGGTGTGATGATGCTGGCCGCGGGCTTGGGCTCCGAGGTGGTGCTCGACACCGAGGGCGCGCGCGAGCAAGAGGCCATGGATGCCCTGCTGGCCCTGATTGCCGATCGATTCGGAGAAGCCGAGTGACCTTCGCCATCCATGGCCTGGCCGTTTCCCGGGGCATTGCCATCGGGCGTGCCGTGCTGGTGGCGTCCAGCCGGGTCGATGTGGCGCATTACTTCATCGAGGCGGCCGATGTGGTAGCGGAAATCGCGCGCGTGCGCGCCGGACGCGACGCCGTGGTGGACGAAATTCGCCGCCTGCAGGAAAGCATTACCCACATGGGCCCCAAAGAGGCGCCGCATGAGCTGGGCGCCCTGCTCGATGTGCACCTGATGCTGCTGCAGGACGAAGACCTGTCCGCCGGTGTCAAACACTGGATCACCGAACGCCTGTACAACGCCGAGTGGGCGCTGACCACCCAGCTGGAGGTCATTGCGCGCCAGTTCGACGAAATGGAGGACGAATACCTGCGCGAGCGCAAGGCCGACCTGGAGCAAATTGCCGAACGTGTGCTGCGCGCCATGAAAGGCACCGGCTCCGCCCTGCTGGTGCCGCCCCATGGCGCCAGCCAGCGCGAGCCGCGCAAGCCCTCGCAGCAAGACCTGTTGCTGGATGACACGGTCGATGTGCCCCTGATCCTGCTGGCACACGACATTGCCCCGGCCGACATGCTGCAGTTCAAGCAAAGCGTGTTTGCCGGGTTCATTACCGACGTGGGCGGCAAAACCTCGCACACCGCCATCGTGGCCCGCAGCATGGACATTGCGGCCGTGGTGGGTGCCCGCCTGGCCAGCCAGCTGGTGCGCCAGGACGACTGGATCATCATCGACGGTGACGCCGGTGTCGTCATCGTCGATCCCTCGCCCATCATTCTGGCCGAATACGGCTTCAAACAACGCCAGGGCGACCTGGAGCGCGGGCGCCTGCAGCGGCTGCTGCACACCCCGGCCGTCTCCATGGACGGTGAAAAAATCCAGCTGCTGGCCAACATCGAAATGCCCGAGGACACCCACGGCGCGCTCAATGCCGGCGCACAGGGTGTGGGCCTGTTTCGCAGCGAATTTTTGTTCATGGGCCGCCAGGGCAGTCTGCCGGGCGAAGAAGAGCAATACCAGGCCTACAAACGCGCGGTCGAAGGCATGAAAGGCCTACCGGTCACCATTCGCACCGTGGATGTGGGGGCAGACAAGCCCTTGAACAACACCGCGCGCGACGACGCCCACCTCAACCCCGCACTGGGCCTGCGCGCCATCCGCTGGAGCCTGGCCGACCCGGCCATGTTCCGCACCCAGCTGCGCGCCATTTTGCGCGCCGCCGCCCATGGGCCGGTGCACCTGCTGGTGCCCATGCTGGCCCACGCCGGTGAGATTCGCCAGACCCTGGCGCACATCGACCACGCGCGCACCACTCTGGAGGCCAAAGGTGTGGCGTTTGGCCCGGTGAAGCTGGGCGCCATGATCGAAATACCCGCTGCTGCCCTGAGCCTGAAGCTGTTCTTGAAGTATTTTGATTTTCTGTCCATTGGCACCAACGACCTGATCCAGTACACCCTGGCCATCGACCGTGCCGATGAGTCGGTCGCCCACCTCTACGACCCCCTGCACCCCGCTGTGCTGCGGCTGGTGGCCGACACCATTGCCGCCGGGCGCGCCCAGGGTAAAGAGGTGTGTGTGTGTGGCGAGATGGCCGGCGACGTGGCCCTGACCCGCTTGCTGCTGGGCCTGGGGCTGCGCAGCTTTTCCATGCACCCGGCGCAAATTCTGGCGGTCAAGCAGGTTATTTTGCGTGCCGACACCAGCAAGCTGGCGCCCTGGGCGCAGCAGGTGCTGGAGTCCGAAGACCCGGCGCAACAAATGGCGTTACCGGAGCGCCGCGCCAGCGCCTGATTGCTATTGTTTTAGTAGCTGCTTGCGCACGCCCAGCAAGCGCAAAGGGCTTATTTGGTTTCTTTTCCGCTAGTGGGGAGGGTGACTATGCGCAACAAACAGTGGATGGCCCGGTGCGGCGTGCTGATGGCCGCGCTGGGGCTGGTGTGGGGTGTGGCGCAGGCCCGCCTGGCCGATGGGGCCGCCGCGCAGGTGGTCAGCCTGCAGGGGCAGGGCGAGCAGCGCGGTGCCGAGTCGCAGCCCTGGCGCACGGCGCAGGTGGCGCAGTTGCTGCCGGGCGGGGCGTACGTGCGCACACTGGAGGCCTCGCGCATGGCGCTGCTGTTTGCCGACGACACCCAGGTGCGGCTCAACCAAAACGCGGTGCTGCAGCTCAAAGCCATTGCCACGCCCAGCCAGCCCACCTCGCTGTGGCTGGCCCTGGGGCGCATCTGGGCGCAGACCAAACGTGCCGACGGCAGCCGCCTGCAGGTGCACACCCCCGCCGCGACCGCCGGCATTCGCGGTACCGATTGGGAGCTCGACGTGGACGCGCAGGGCAAGACCCTGCTCACCGTGCTGTCGGGCACCGTGGATTTCAGCAACGACCAGGGCAGCGTGACCGTGGGGCACCTGGAAGCGGCGCTGGCCGAGGTGGGCCGCGCGCCGGTCAAGATACAGCTTTCCAACCCGCGCGACCGTGTGCAGTGGGTCAACGCCCTGGTGGCGGACCCCCGGCGCCATCTGGCGGCAGACGCGGCACCCGCGCTGGCGCACGCTGCACAGGCCATGCAGGCGGGGGATGGGGTGCGGGCGCGGCGCGAGTTGGCCGCCATGGTGCACGGCGCAGGGGCGGCGCCCCAGGCGGCCTACCTGATGCTGTCGGACCTGCAACTGGTGGCGGGCGAAACCGATGGCGCCATCCAGACCCTGGAGGGCGGCCTGCGCCACCACGCGCGCGACGCCGACCTGCTGGCGCAACTGGCGCGCGTCTACCTGCTGGCCGACCGGCTCGACGACAGCGCCGCCGTGCTGGCCCGCGCACGCGATGCCGACACCGCCGCCGTGCTGGTGGCGCAGGGCGATCTGGCGCGGCGCCAGGGCGACGCCGGTGCCACCGTGCAGGCCTACACGCGCGCCACCCATGTGGCCCCGCTGGACGACCGGGGCTGGTTTGGCCTGGGCAGCGCGCTCACCGAGCGTGAGGACACCGTGCCCGCGCGCGCCCACCTGGAAAAAGCCCTGGCGCTGCAGCCCGACGCCCCGGGCTACCGCGGGGAGTTGGGTACCCTGGAGACCTATGCCAACCGCCTGGGCGCCGCGCAAGACGCCTTCACGCAGGCGCTGCAGGGCAATGCCGCCGACTACGTGGCCTGGACCGGGCAAGGCCTGCTCTACCTCAAACAAGGCCGGGCGCAGGACGCGCTGGACGCCTTCTTGCGCGCCGGTGTACTGGAGCCGCGCTACGCCCGCGCCAAGGCCTACACGGCGGTGGCCTACTACCAGCTCGGGCGCAGCCAGGACGCCATCGACACCCTGTACCAGGCTGCGGCGCTCGACCCCAAAGACCCGCTGCCGTATCTGTTTTTGTCGCAAATCTATACCGACCTGTTTCGCCCCGGCGACGCGGTGCAGGCCTCGCGCGAGGCGCTGGAGCGCCTGCCCTACCTGAAGTCGCTCAACCAGGTGGCCAGCGACCAGAAAGGCAGCGCCAACCTGGGCGCTGCGCTGGCCTTTGCTGGCCTGGAAGACTGGGCGCAGGAGGTGGCGCACCAAAGCTACTACCCGTATTGGGGCGCCAGCCACCTGTTTCTGGCCGACCGCTATGCGGGCGAGTTCAACAAAAATTCCGAGCTGTTCCAGGGCTTTTTGAGCGATCCGCTGGCCTTTGGCGCCAGCAACCGCTTTTCCAGCCTGCTGCAGCGCAGTGGCCACCATGGCGCGCTGGACCTGATGGCCGAGCGGGAATTCGCCCACATCGTGCTGCCGGGCGTCACGCTCAACGGCATAGCCCACACCGCCGTGCCCATGGCCTACTTCGTGCAGGTGCAGCCCGGGCGCATTGGTACATTCCCGCTGGACGTGGGGGTCATGCCCGGCACCCCCGCCTTTGCCGACCCCAGCGGTTCCGCCGACGGCGGTGCGCGCATCAGCACCCTGGGCCTGGGCCTGCAGCCCACCGAGCGGGTGGGCGTGTTCTTCTACGGCAACGAGTTCAAAATCAACCTCAGCGGCCACAACGCGGTGCTGCAGCCCGGTGCGATGGACGCCTCCCAAACCATGGGCACCACCATCGACCACCTGATGCGCCAAAGCGCGCTGGGCCTGTCCTACCGCTGGTCGCCCACGGCCCAGACCTGGGTCAAGGCCGGCACCAGCCTGGCACGCACCGACATCGAGGCCTACCCTTCGGTGCTGCTCACAGGCCAGGTGGCGGGGGTGCTGGGCATTTACGCCCAGCCCGAAAAGCGCTTTGACGACTTCCAGCTGCGCCACACCTTTGACGCCACACCCCAGACCCGCCTGTCGGTGGGCTGGGAGCATGTGTTTGAGCGCCAATCCAACCTGGTGGCGGGCTCCGGGCCGCTGGCTGCCCTGGGCGACAGTGGGCAGGCCATAGGCGATTACGCCATCTTTGGCGGCAGCAACGACATCAACCGCCGCTTCACCGCACTGAGCCTGTCCGCACAGCACCGCCTGGGCCACACCGGTCTGCTCGACGCCAGCCTCACGGCCAATCGCCTGGGCGAAAACATTGTGGGCGACAGCGCCACCGCGCTGCTGCTGCAAGATACGCTCATCCCCGACAGCGTGCGCACCAGCACCACCACCGATGTGATGGCACCGCGCCTGGGGCTGGCCTTCCAGCCCGCCCCATCCTGGGGTGTGCGCCTGGCCTACCAGGACTGGGTGCGCCCCTTGAGCGTGAGCTCGCTGGGCAGTGTGGAGACGGCTGGCATTGCGCTGGAGGACCGCCTGGTCGAGGCCGGTGGCCGACTGCGGCGCAGCGTGGCGCAACTGAGCTGGACGCCCGACGCCCAGTCCTTCCTGATGGCGCGGCTCGACCACCAGGCCATCGGCAATCCGGTGGCACCGGGCGTGGACTTGCGCACGCCCAGCATGCCGTTTCTGGAACTGCTGCGCAATGCGCAGACGGTTAACCTCACCACGCTCGATGTGCTGGAAGACACCCCCAGCTTTGAAGACGGCAGCGTCGATGCGCTCACCCTGGGCGTTAGCCGCATGTTGCGCTCCAACCTGACTGCCTACGCGCGCTACACCCTGCAAAACACCCGCGCCGATTACGCCGATGCCGATGTGGCCGGGGGGCGGGTGGGCGACAAACGCATCCCCTTCGTGCCGCGCGACACCGCCGTGCTGGGGGCCACCTGGACCACCGCCTGGCGCAGCTACCTGGGCGCGCGCGTGGTGTACCGCTCCGATCGCTACGAGGAGCAGGAAAACGTCACCCTGTGGCCCGCCAGCTGGAGCATGGACCTGGTGGGCTTTTGGGAAACGCCCGACAAACACTGGCTGGTGGGCTGGGGCTGGCTGGGTGTGGGCGGCACCAAGTCGCCACGCCAGGCCACGCGCGCGGTGGTGGACCTGCGCTACCGGTTTTAGCCCATGGCCGTGAAACCCCTGTCCGCTGGCGCTGCACGCGCGGCTGCCGGGCTGGTGGCGCTGCTGGCCCTGGCCACGGTGTGGGCCCTGTCGCACACGCGGCCCTGGCAGGCGCTGGACGGTCGGGCGTTCGACCTGATGACCTCGCTGGCCGCGCCGCGCACGGCGCATGCGGACATCGTCATCCTGGGCATCGACGAGCCCAGCTTTGCCGAGCTGGGCCAGCAGTGGCCCTTTCCCCGCAGCCTGCACGCGCGGCTGCTGGATCGGCTCAAGGCCGATGGGGCACGCGCCGTGGGCTTTGACGTGGTGTTTGCCGAACCCTCCACGCCCGCCGAAGACGGTGCTTTTGCCAACGCCATCCGCCACGGGCCGCCGGTGGTGCTGGCGGCCCTGCGCGAAAAAACCGAATCGGCGCAGATGGCGCTGTGGACCGAGGTGCCCCCGCTGCAACTGCTGCGCGACGCCGGGGCTGTGCCGGGGCAGGTGCAGGTGGCGCCGGACGACGACTTCGTGGTCCGGCGCCACGTGGCCGCACCCGACGCTTTTGCGCAGCGCCTGCACGGTCTCGCCGGCCTGGCCCCTGGCACCACGCCCGCGCCGGGCGAATTCATTGCCTACGCCGGCCCGCGCGGCACCTTTGACACCCGCTCTTACTACCAGGCGCTGGAGCCGGGCCTGCTGCCACCGGGGTTTTTTCGTGACAAGGTGGTGCTGGTAGGGCGCGCGGTGCGTACCGATGCCGAACTGACTGGCTCGCACGCCGACATGTTCAACTCGCCCTTTTCCGTGGCTGATGGGGGCGACCGCCTCTTTCCCGGCGTAGAAATCCAGGCCAACCTGCTGGCCAACCGCCTGGCCGGTACAGGGTTGCGCGCCGCCCCCACCCTGTGGCCGGTGCTGCTGGTGGGCGCGTGCTGCCTGCTGCTGGGGCTGGCGGCGCTGCGCTGGCATCCGGGCCTGGGGGCCGCCCTGGCAGGCGCTGCGGCGCTGGGCATGTGGCCGCTGGCGTATGGGCTGTTCACGCACGGCGTGTGGCTGGCGCCGGTGGCGCCCATGGTGGCCATCCTGGCGTTTTACGCCACCCAGGTGCTGTGGGGCTACCTGGCGCAGCGCCGGCGGGCCTTGCAGGTGCGGCGCATGTTTGCCCAGTACGTGCCGCCCGAGGTGGTGCAAACCCTGGTGGAGCGCCCCGAACTGCTGCGCCTGGGCGGCGAGCAGCGCGAGCTGACCCTGCTGTTTACCGACCTGGCCAACTTCACCGCCATGTCCGAGCACCAGACGCCCGAGCAGACGGTGGCGGTGCTCACCGAATACTTTGGCGCCATGACGCCCATCATCCACCGCTACGGTGGCACGGTGGATAAATTCATTGGCGACGCCATCATGGCTTTTTGGGGCGCACCCGTGCCCGACCCCCACCACGCCGAACACGCCGTGCGTGCCGCCATCGACATGCAGGCCGCCATGGAGGTGCTGGTGCGCGCACTGGTGGCGCGCGGCCTGCCGCCCATTGCCATGCGCGTGGGCATCCACACCGGAGCGGCCGTGGTGGGCAACGTGGGCTCGGCCAACCGCTTCAGCTACACCGCCATTGGCGACGCCGTGAACCTGGCGGCCCGGCTGGAGGGCGCCAACAAGGCCTTCGGCACGCGCATCCTGCTCTCCGACGCCACCGCCGCTGCGCTGCCGGGCGATGTGGGGCTGCGCCACCTCGACACCGTGGTGGTCAAGGGCAAGAGCCAGGCTGTCAAGGTCTACACCCCGTGCACCGATGCGGCCTTGTGCGCCGCCTCGGCCCGGGTGGTGGAGGGGTTTTATGCCGGGCAGTGGCAGTCCTGCGAAGCGGCGGTGGACACCATCCTGGCCCTGCAACCGGGCGACGCCGCCGCCCAGCGCTTTGCGCAGCGCCTGCTGGCCCACCGCCAGGGCACAGACGGCGCAGAAGCCAGCGGGCCGTTGGCGCTGGACAAGCTGTAGCGGGTAACGTGCCGCGCAGCGGGCAGCGGGCAATGGGCACGATGGCCTGTGGCACCATCGCGCCATGTCCTCCGAAATCCAAACCCTGACCCGTGCGCTGCGCACCTTTGCCCACGAGCGCGACTGGGCGCAATTCCACGCCCCCAAAAACCTGGCCTGCGCCCTGTCGGTAGAGGCGGCGGAACTGCTGGAGCACTTCCAGTGGCTCACCGAGGACCAGAGCCGCACGCTGGCCGATGCCAAAAAAGCCCAGGTCGCCACCGAGGTGGCTGACGTGTTTTTGTACCTGCTGCAACTGTGCGACCAGCTGGGCATTGACCCCATGGCCGCCGCCTGGAGCAAACTGCAGGCCAACGCCGAAAAGTACCCCGTCGCCACGGCGCGCGGCACCAGCAAGAAGTACAACGAACTGTGACGATTGCTACAAAAATAGTAGCTGCTCGCGCACATCCAGCAAGCGCAGAAGGCGTTTTTGGCTTGTAAGCTGGAATGCCGCCGAAGGAGCGGATCACATGACACCAGAGCAAATAGCCCTCGTCAAAAAGAACGCCACCGGGATGCCGGGTTTTACACGTACCTACCGATTTTGTCGGTAACCAGCGGATTTTGTTCGACGTTGAACCGGACAGTCTACGCCTCACCCTCCAGCACACCCAGCGCCAAACACAAATCTGCCCACGCCTTGGCCTTGTCCGCACTGGCGCGCAGCAACACTTTGGGGTGGTAAGTCACCACCACCGGAATACCCCGGTAGCGGTACACCACACCGCGCTGCTTGCCCAGCGGTTGCGCCGCTTGCTCCGGGTGCTCGCCCAGCAGTAACTGGGCGGCAAAACGCCCCATGGCCAGAATGACTTTGGGCTGCACCAGTGCAATTTCGCGCTGCAGGTACTGCGCGCATTGCGCCAGTTCGGCCGCCTGCGGCAAACGCCCCTGCGGCGGGCGGCATTTAACAACGTTGCTCAGGTAAGCACCCTGGCGCGCCACGCCGCTGCGGCTGGCACCCACGGCTTTGAGCATGTTGTCCAGCAGCAGCCCGGCCTGTTCGACAAAGGGTTGGCCCTGCCGGTCTTCGTCTTCATCGGGCGGGTCGCCCAGCACCAGCCAGTCGGCCTGCACGGCGGAATCGGGCATGGCCAAGGTGGTGTTTTTGCGGCCGGCACACAGGCCACAGGCCTGGCACTGGGCGGCGGCTTGCACCAGTGCGGGGCCATCCAGCGCCTGCACGTCCAGGGCCACGCCGCTGGCGGCATCCAACCCGGGCTCCACCCGTGGCGGCAGTTCCCGCGCCGTTGGGCGAGGGCCCGCAGCACGGGGTACGGCAGTCCCAGCTTCGGGCGGGTGCGTGACCGACCGTGCGCCAGCGCGTACCTCTGGCGTCTGCGCCGAGTATGTCGGAGCGCCGAGCGACTCACCCGCGCGGGCGCCCTGGCGTGCCGCAGGTGCTTGCAAGGTGGCGTCAGTGGCGACAGACGTGAGCGCTTCGGGCCCGGCCAGCGGCTGCCACACGCGCACGCCCATCTCCAGCAGCATGGCGCGTTGGCGGGTGTCAAGGTCTAAGGGGGGCATGGCAGGGCTTCAGGGGGACGTCAGGCGCAGGCCCATCACCACCGCGTCTTCGCGCTGGCCTGGACCCGCAGGATAGTAATCGCGGCGCAGGCCGACACGGCGAAAACCGTGTGCCTCGTAGACCCGCATGGCCCGTACATTGCCCACGCGCACTTCCAGCCAGATCCAGTGCGCCGCCTGGCCACGTGCCCACATGGTGAGGGCCTCCAGCATCACGCGCGACCAGCCCTGGCGCTGGTACTCGGGCGCCACGGTGATGTTGAGCAAATGCACCTCTTCCACGCCGGGCATGGCCACAAAATAGCCCAGCAGAATTTCCCCCGCCATCAGCATTTGGCCCTGGTAGCCGGCTTGCAGCGCGTCCAGAAAATTGAGCACGCTCCAGGGGTGGGTGTAGGTGCGCTGCTCCACCGGCATCACCAGATCCAGCCGGTGCGCCACCAGCGGGTGGAACTGCACCTCGATCGCGGTGTCGTGGATGAGTGTCTGCGGCTGGGTCATGGGGTCATCGGGGGCATTGGAATCGTCGGTACAGCGGCCTGCAAGGCGGCGGCTTTTTCGGCGGCGCGTTCGGCGGTGGTTTTGGCCACTTTATCGCGAATGTAGCGCGGCATGGCGTGTTCGGCCGACACCGCCAGCCCGGCCGCCAGCAGCGCGGGCGCCAGGCGCAGCATGGCTTGCGCACAGGGCAAGGCCGCAATGCGCGGCACACCCGCCGCCGCAGTGTCGAGCAAGCGGTCGGCATCGGTTGCAAACACATTACCGGCAAGTGCCCATGGTGTGGTGTTGCCCATGGCGGTGGGCGCGGCAATGGGTGTCGCGGCAGACGGGGTGGTGGGGGTCGCGAGCGGCTTGGCGGTTGGCACAGAGCTTGGCACCTCGGCCCACGTGGCCAGGTCTTGCGGGCGCAGCAGGCAACTGTCCTGCAGGGTGGTCCAGGCCGTGCCCTCAAAGGCAAAGGTGGCGCCGTACCACTCGTCCATGCGGGCGTCCAGCAAGGCCGTCACCACGCCTCGGGGTTGGTCGGCCAGGGCGCTGAAGCGTGCCGCTTCGGCCACGGCCAGCAAGGAGTCGATGGCCAGCACCGGCACCTGGGCGCCAAACGCCAGGCCTTGGGCCACCGAACACGCGGTGCGCAGCCCGGTAAACGAGCCCGGGCCGCTGCCAAAACAAATGGCATCCAGGTCGCGCAGTTGCAAACCGGCCTGTTGCAGCAGGTCCAGAATGGCCGGGATCAAACCGGTAGACGTTAGCGGGCCCCCGGCGCCACTGTGCTGCCACTGCTGCGACACGCCACCCACCGTGCGCGCCACGGCGATGGACATCGCTTCAGTGCCAGTATCAAACGCCAGAAGGTTCATGGCCGGGGTATCCATTTTCATAGTCAAATCAGCCTTTTCCGCGCGCTGGGTGTGCGGAAGCTGCTACTAAAGTTATAGCAAGGCTGCTTTTGCGCACCCCAAACACAATACCTGCGCTGACCAGCGCCAGCCCGGCCAGCACATTCCAGCCCAGCGGCTCGCCCAGAATCAGCACCGCCGACAGTGCCGACAGGCCCGGCACCAGCGCCGTGATCATGGTGGAGCGCACGGGGCCAAAGTGCTGGATCATCTTGGTGAAGGTGATACCGGATATCACCACCGAGCCCACGCCCTGGAACAGCATCTGGAACACCACATCCTGCCACGGCGCCACCCACACCCGCCCGGGCACCCACTGCAGCCACAGCAACACGCTGTACACCGGCATATACGTGACAAAAGCAAAAGCGGTGATGGCGATGGTGGTGCGCACCGCGTCCAGCGCCCAGCGGCGCACCAGCACGCTGTAGCTGGCCCACACCATGGACGCGCCAATGAACAACACGTCACCACGCCACACACCACTGCCGTCCAGCGCATGCAACAGGCTGGTGCCGCCCACCAGCAGGTCGCCCACCACAATCAGCGCCAGGCCCAGCGCGCGGGTCGGCGTGATGCGCTCACCCAGCAACAGCACTGCCAACAGTGCCGTCCACAAGGGCAGGCTGCCGGCGCTAAGCACCGAAGCATGCGCCGCTGGCGCAAACACAAAACCGCTGTAGACCAGCATGGCATACAACACGCCGCCCAAACACCCGGTGACCAGCGTGGTGCGCAGGGGCAAGGGCGACAAACCGCCCAATGAACGCCCGGCGCGGGCCAAGTCCGGCGTACCGGCCTCTTGCGCACGAATGCGGTCACGCCAGGTCAACCAAAGGCCCCAGGGCAACAGCACCAGGCTGGCGCCCCCAATGCGGGCATACACAATGTCAAACGGATTGAGCACCCCGCCCCGCGCGGGGTCGGCCGAGGCGCGGGCGATGACGATGAAAGACGTCCAGATCAGCACCGTGACCACCGCTGCCATCCACCCCACGGTTTTTGGCGACAGCCAGGGCGTTGGTGGAGAGGGCGGTGCAGACATGGGGGGATTATCGGGGCACACGCCCCTGCCCCCTGCCTCGACCGGGATAATGGCGCCATGCCTTTTGCGACCCTTTGCACCACCCGTGTGCCCCCTGTTGTCGTCCCCTTTACCTCCCTTTGTCTGGCGACGCGTCCTGTTTTCCAACGGGCTTTACGCCCTGGGCGCTTGTGCCCTCTGCTGGCCCTGCTGGCCGCACCTGCCCTTGCGCAAAACACCCTGCCACCCGAGGTCGCAGCCGCCCTGGCACGCGCCCAAAGTGCCCCAGGACGCCGTGGCGGTGGTGCTGGTCGACGCGCAAGGCAAGGCTGCACCGCGCCTGAACCACCGCAGCACCGTGCCCATGAACCCGGCCTCGGTGATGAAGCTGGTCACCACCTATGCCGCGCTGGACCTGCTGGGCCCGGCCTACACCTGGCGCACGCCGGTCTATATCGACGGCAGCGTGCGCGATGGCGTACTCAAGGGCAACCTCACCATCCAGGGCCAGGGCGACCCCAAGCTGGTGCTGGAGCGCCTGTGGCTGCTGCTGCGCCGGGTGCAGGGCCTGGGCATCCACACCATCGACGGCGACATCGTGCTCGACCACAGCGCCTGGGATGTGCCGCCCACCGACCCTGCCAGCTTTGACGGGGAGCCGCTTAGACCCTACAACGCAGCGCCCGATGCTCTTTTGATCAATTTCAAATCGGTGGTACTGACCTTCACGCCCGAGCCGGGCGCCAAGGTCGCGCGGGTACAGCTCGACCCGCCGCTGGCCGGGGTGCAAGTACCCGCCACCGTACCGCTGCAGGCTACCGACTGTGCGGACTACCGCAGCGCTTTGAAAGCCGACTTTACCGACCCCAACCGCATCCGTTTTGCTGGCAGCTACCCGCTGGACTGCGGCGAAAAGGTTTGGCCGGTGGCCTACGCCGACCCGGCCAGTTTTGCCACCCGCGCGGTGCAGGGGCTGTGGGCCAGCATGGGTGGCAAACTCACCGGCAGCGTGCGCATGGGCAATGCCAGCAGCACTACACTGGCAGCGGGCCCGGCTTTGGAGACCCGCTCGGCCCCGCTGGCGGAGATCATTCGCGACATCAACAAATACAGCAACAACGTGATGGCGCAGCAGGTGTTTTTGACGCTGGGGCGAGCACCGCAGGCCAGTGAGTCGGCTGGCACCTCTGGGCTTGCCGCCACCCACGCGGCCAGCGTCACATCCAACGCAACCACTCCCAGCGCAACCGACCCCACCACGGGCACTCCCCAGCAACTTCGCCGCCTCACGCGCGGTGGTGCAGCGCTGGTGGAGCGACCGTTTTGCGGGGGTGACTCCGCCGGTACTGGACAACGGCAGCGGCCTGTCGCGCCAGGAGCGCATCAGCGCCCAGGCCCTGGTGCGCCTGCTGCAAACCGCCTACGCCTCGCCGCTGATGCCCGAACTGATGGCCTCTTTACCCATCACGGGCGTGGACGGCACGCTCAAGCGTATGCAGTCCGGCGCCCAGGGCGCGGCGCACCTCAAAACCGGCAGCCTCAGCGAGGTGGTCGCCGTGGCGGGTTATGTGCATGGGCGCAACGGCAACCATGCCGTACTCGTGGCCATCATCAACCACCCCAACGCCAAAGCCGCCCGAGCCGCCATCGACGCGCTGGTCGAGTGGGCAGCTAGATAAGGACTTCCCCATGCAACTTTCTGACTGGATCGGCTATATAGCCGCCTTCCTGACCACCGCCAGCTTTGTGCCCCAGGCCTGGCACACCTTCCAGACCAAGGACGTGCGCGGCATCTCGCTGGGCATGTACAGCGCCTTCACCGCCGGGGTGGCGCTGTGGCTGGTCTACGGGCTGTTGCTGGGTGCCTGGCCGATCGTGATTGCCAATGCCGTCACTGTCTCGCTGGCGGCGGCCATTTTGGTGATGAAGCTGCGCTACCACGCGCCCTGAGTGCTGTGCGCGGGTATCGTCCGGCACCGGCGGTATGCACCAATTGCCGCCCAAACCACGGTTTTTTCTCCCGACTGCATGCCGTGCGTGCCGATACACTCAGGCCCAAATACCCTCATTTTGACGGCCGGGCGCCCGTGGCCCGGCGATGCGGAAGGAACGACATGAATCTCGCCATGATGAAAACCTCCATGCTTGTATTTCCAGCATTGTGGTTGGCAGCCTGCGGCGGTGGCGGCAGCAGCGGTGGGGCCACGTCAACTACCCCCACGGCCACCAGCACCAGCTACCTCAGCGTGGTCGCCGGTGGCGGGCACACGGTGGCCATCAAATCCGACGGTACCCTGTTGGCCTGGGGGCTCAACCGCAATGGGCAACTGGGCGACGGCACATCGGTGGACAAGGCAACCCCCACCCAGGTCGGCGTAAGCACTGCGGCCACCGGCTCTCTGGTGTCGGCAGGCGAGTTTCACACCATGGCACTGAGCAGTTGCGCCACGGCGGGCTGCACCATGTGGGCCTGGGGCTCCAACGACAGCGGTCGCCTGGGTGACGGCACTGCAGTAGAAAAACGCTCCCCCACCAAGCTCACCGGTTCAGCCTGGACGGACGTCGTGGCAGGCGGAAACCACACGCTGGCGATCAAGAAAGACAGCAGCAGCGGCGGCACCCTGTGGGCATGGGGCCGCAACGACAAGGGGCAGTTGGGTTTGGGCACCGGCGCCACCGCAACCAACTACGACACCAAAACCTCACCCACTGCGGTAATGGCCACTGTCAAAACCTGGTCCGCCATTGCAGCCGGGTCACTGCATTCCCTGGCGGTCTACGGTGGCGGATCACTTTCCGCGTGGGGTGCCAACAACCGCGGACAACTGGGCGTCAACAACCTCGCCACCGATGTGTCCTACGTGGCACCGGTATCCACCGGTGCCTTCAAGGTTGCCTCCATTGCTGCGGGTGGTGACCACTCCCTGGCCATTTTCAACAATGGTTCGCTGTGGGCCTGGGGCGCCAACGGCTTCGGACAACTGGGCATTGGCACCTTGGTAGACGGGTATGCGCCGGTGCAAGTCGGCACCGACACCGACTGGGAGAGCATTTCGGCCGGCGGTGGCCACAACGAGGCGGGCAACGACCTGGCCAGCAACGGCGGCCACAGCCTGGCCATCAAAACCAACGGTACGCTGTGGGCCTGGGGCTCCAACGCCAATGGGCAACTGGGCACCGGCACCACCGATGACGCCACCGCCCCCACCCAGGTGGGCACCGACCGGGACTGGAAACGCGTGTCAGCCGGCAAACTGCACTCCTTTGCCTGGAAGGCCGATGGCTCACTATGGGCCTGGGGCAATAACCTGAATGGCCAGCTGGGCAACGGCAGCAGCGGCACCAGCGCGCCCAACATCCTGGTGCCAACCCGCATGCCCTGATGCGCCGGTAACACCCCGGCATCGCACACCCAGGGCCGCGCGTCGCTGGATTGTGCTCTGTTTTTGATAGCTGCCTTCGCACACCAGACAAGCGCAAACGGTATTTTTGACCCATAAAAAATCCTGCCGTGCGGATCTGCAACGGGTCTGCGGGTTGCTGCGCAATACCTGGCTGATGGTCCCGAGAACCGCCATTCAGGGATGGGGCTTTGGCTGGAACCGCACTGCCTGAACGGCGATTCCATGGGGTTGGTCATAGCGGTTGATCGCATCAAACAGCCAGAGCCGTTTGCGCCTGGCGTCCCAATGCCCAAAGTCCACCCGCCAACTGACAAGCGCACTCTTATCAGGCGAAATATCCAAAGGCTCCAGCCGGGGCTGGCCAGGTCTCTGCACTGCGTAGTGGTCATCACACGCAATGGTCTTTCCACCTGCCTGGTTTTTGCCTGTCTCTGCGCAATAGGTCTGTTTTATCAATAGCTGCCAGCCCTGCTCATCACGGTCTACGGCCAGCAGTTCAGGGCTTCCTCCTTCTGGCAGGGCCTGGGCCAAAATCGTTTCCACAGTGTCGCGCTCCATATCGTAAATGTGCAAGAGGGGCTCGCCGGGCCGCTTGCTGTGGTGTGATGCGGCCAGCAACCAGCGGTGCTCCACCAGAAAGGGGCGATCCAGCGGCCCTTGCCGGAATTGCTGGTAACCGGGGCGAGCGGACACATTGACCAAGGGCAAGGCCCGGTCGGTAACAAACAACTGGTGGGCAGCAAAGAAATGGCGCCCGTCCCGATCGTGCGCTACCCGTCCATCTGCGTCCGTTAACGGCACCGCACCCACGGGTTTGCAGGCCGTGTCTGCCTGCACCGCACACCATTGCAAAGCGCTGGCTTGGGCGGTGAACAAGGTGCCCGCTGCGTAGTGGTAATCAACGCCCTTGGGCGGCGCTCCGTTGAACGACAGGATTTTCCGGCTTTCGCCCTCCAATGCGCTCCAATCGGCACGCCGGTCCACCGCGGGAAGAGTTAGCACATGCAGGGCGTAGTGCGATGTCTTCCAGACGCTGTTGACGGAAGGCTCGACCGAATACCGCGACTCACGAGCCACCACTAACTCCAGCGCTTCGCCCCCGGGATGGACACGCGCATGCATGACATGCAATTCGCCCAGAAGGGTATTGACGCAGCCGCCGAGCAAGGCCGCCACACACACCATCACGCCGGCCCGCAGGATCGAAGCAATGAACCGGGAATCTGTTGCCATGTTTCCTCCTTGCGACGCAACCTGCCGTTCGACGGGATACGCGCAAACGGCACTTTCTACCCATAAAAAAAGCCCCTGCTGTTCGGGGCAGGGGCTGGGCATTTTGCGCCAGTGCCTGGCAGGCACTGGACAAGCCGTGCAGCGGCTTACTTGGCGACCACGCGCACCATTTCCAGGCACTTGTTGGAGTAGCCCCACTCGTTGTCGTACCAGGCCACAACCTTGACGAAGGTGCCATCCAGAGCGATACCGGCATCGGCGTCAAACACGCTGGTGCAGGTTTCGCCACGGAAGTCGGTGGCAACGACTTTGTCGTTGGTGTAGCCCAGCACGCCCTTCAAGGCGCCCTGGCTTTGTGCTTTCATTTCGGCGCAGATGTCGGCCATGGTGGCTGCGGCGTTCAATTCGCAAGTCAGGTCCACCACCGACACGTCGCTGGTGGGCACGCGGAAGGACATGCCGGTGAGCTTTTTGTTCAGTGCAGGGATGACCACACCCACCGCCTTGGCAGCGCCGGTGCTGGAGGGGATGATGTTTTCCAGAATGCCACGGCCACCGCGCCAGTCTTTGTTGGAAGGGCCGTCCACAGTTTTTTGCGTAGCGGTAGCAGCGTGCACGGTGGTCATCAGGCCGCGCTTGATGCCCCACTTGTCGTTCAAGACTTTGGCCACGGGAGCCAGGCAGTTGGTGGTGCACGATGCGTTGGAGATGATGGCTTGGCCTGCATAGGTGTCGGAATTGACGCCGAACACGAACATGGGGGTGTCGTCTTTGCTGGGTGCAGAGAAGATGACCTTTTTGGCACCTGCGGCCAAGTGTTTCTCACCGGAGGCTTTGTCCAGGAACAGGCCGGTGGATTCGATCACGATGTCGGCGCCGACTTCGTTCCATTTCAGGTTGGCGGGATCGCGCTCTTGCGTCAGGCGGATTTTTTTGCCGTTGACGATGATGTTGCTGCCTTCAACCACCACAGTACCCTTGAAACGGCCGTGCACGCTGTCGTATTGCAGCATGTAGGCCAGGTAGTCGGGCTCCAGAAGGTCGTTGATGGCAACGACTTCGATGTCCGAAAAGTTTTGCAGAGCCGAGCGCAACACGTTGCGTCCGATGCGGCCAAAGCCGTTGATGCCGATTTTGATGGTCATGGTGGTTTCCTGATTAAAAAACAAAACGGTTACAAAAAGAGACTGCTTACTTCTTGGTCAATACGGTCTGCACCGTGTCGGCCACGTTGTGGCTACGGCATAACAAATGCTGACGCATAGTTGTTAGCCTACGCCGAAACCTTGCGCTGCAGAACGGCTTGCACCGTTTCTGCAAGGTTTTCGGGGGTGAATCCAAAGTGTTTGAACAACACGGGTGCGGGGGCCGATTCACCGTAGGTGTCGATACCCACCACAGCGGCGACGCCGTATTTCCACCAGCCATCTGTCACACCCATTTCGACCGCCACACGGGGCAACCCAGTGGGCAACACGGCGGCCTTGTAGGCGGCGTCTTGCGTGTCGAACGTGGTGTTAGAGGGCATGGAAACCACGCGCACCGCAATCTTGCGCTCGGCCAGCAGCTTTTGCGCGGCCAGGGCCAGTTGCACTTCGGAGCCGGTGGCAATGATGACGGCTTGCGCCTTCTTCTTCAGGCCCACTTGCACGGGCTCAGCCAGCACATAGGCACCCTTGCTGATGGCGTCCAGGCCACACGCCTCGGGCGCGGTCGCCGACTCGGGCTTGGGCGCATAGGCAATGTTTTGGCGACTCAAGAGCAGCGCAGTGGGCTTGGTCTTGTTTTGCAAAGCAACGGTCCAGGCCACTGCGGTTTCTGCCGTATCGGCCGGGCGCCACACGTCCAGATTGGGAATCAAGCGCAGCGATGCAGCGTGCTCGATGGATTGGTGCGTAGGGCCGTCTTCACCCAGACCGATGGAGTCGTGGGTGAAGACGTGGATGACGCGCAGCTTCATCAGTGCGGCCATACGCACGGCGTTGCGGCTGTAGTCGCTGAACGTGAGGAAGGTGCCACCGTAGGGGATAAAGCCACCGTGCAGGGCCACACCGTTCATGATGGCGGCCATGCCGAACTCGCGCACGCCGTAATTGATGTGGCGGCCACCCACCAAGGTGCCATTGGCATCGGCGGTTTGCACCACCTCACCGTGCATGTCAAAACGCAGGTTGGGGGTACTCTTGGTGTTGGTGAGATTGGAGCCCGTCAGGTCAGCCGAGCCACCCAGCAATTCAGGCAGCGCAGCAGTGAACGATTCCAACGCCAGTTGGGACGCTTTGCGCGAGGCCACGGTCTCGGCTTTGGTGTGGGCGGCAATCACGGTATCCACGGCGGTTTGCACAAACTTCTTGGGCAAATCGCCCTTCATGCGGCGCAACAGTTCTTTGGCCAGCTCGGGGTAGGCGGCCTTGTAGGCGGCAAATTGGTCGTTCCAGGCGGCCTCAGCAGCCTTGCCCTGGGCTTTGGCATCCCAATCGGCGGCCACTTCTTTGGGGATCACAAACGGGGCGTGGCTCCAGCCCATGGACTCGCGGGTGAGCTTGATTTCTTCGCCGCCCAGCGGCTCGCCGTGGGCCTTGGCGGTATTGGCGCGGTTGGGGCTACCTTTGCCGATATGGGTTTTGCAGATGACCAGTGTCGGGCGGTCAGTCGATTTTTTGGCATCCGCAATGGCGGCCGACACGGCTGCCGCGTCATGGCCATCGACTGGGCCCACCACGTTCCAGCCATAGGCCACAAAACGCTGCGCGGTGTTGTCGATGAACCAGGGCGCGACCTGGCCGTCAATGGAGATGCCGTTGTCGTCGTATAAGGCGATCAGCTTGCCCAGCTTCCAGGCGCCCGCCAGGGCAGCCGCTTCGTGGCTGATGCCTTCCATCATGCAGCCGTCACCCAGGAAGGTGTAGGTGTGGTGGTTCACCACGGCATGGCCTTCGCGGTTGAATTCTTTGGCCAGCAGCTTCTCAGCCAGCGCCATGCCCACGGCATTGGTGATGCCCTGGCCCAGGGGGCCGGTGGTGGTTTCCACACCGGGGGTCACGCCCACCTCGGGGTGACCGGCGGTCTTGCTGTGCAACTGGCGAAAGTTTTTCAGCTCGGCAATGGGCAGCTTGTAACCGGTGAGGTGCAACACGGAATAAATGAGCATGGACGCGTGGCCATTGCTCAGCACAAAGCGGTCGCGGTTCAACCAGTTGGGGTTGGCAGGGTTGTGCTGCAGGTGGTCGCCCCACAAGGCCACGGCCATGTCGGCCATGCCCATGGGCGCACCGGGGTGGCCGGAGTTGGCGGCCTGAACGGCGTCCATTGCAAGGGCGCGAATGGCGCTAGCCATCTGTTGGGTATTTTTCGTGGTGGCCATGGGCGGGCGACTCCGGGTAGGGTGGCTGGGGAAAACCCGGTATTTTACCGGCCCCCGGCGCGCGGCTTTTCCCCAGGCCACAGCACCATGCCCCAACTGACCTCCAGCGCCCGCAGAATGTGCGCAAGCAGCTACTACTTTCATAGCAAATACACCCTGTTGATCGGGCTGACACGCGCAGCCCCTAATCAAATAGGCAGCTGCGTTAACAAAGGTTAATGCCCGCACACCCCGCAAACGCCACACTGCCCCTGCGACCACGATGCGTCGCGTTTTGGAGAGCACTTTATGCTTGGTCAGGTTAGTCCGCCGTCACCACACGGCAGCACGTTGCAGCGCCGTTCTTTTTTGCGCAGCAGTTTGGGTTTTGCGGCGGCGGCCCTGCCCGTGGGATCGCAGGCGCAGACGGGCCCGAATGCCCGGCCCATTGGTGAGGCACTGCCCGAGGCCATGAAGACACCCGGTGGCAGCGATACACCCTACGGCCAACCGGCCGTGTTTGAACGCGATGTGGTGCGCAGCGAATCACGCGCGGCAGGTTTCAGCGTGTGGCGCTCACCCTTGCAGCACCAGCGCGGCACCATCACGCCCAATGGCCTGCACTTTGCCACCCACCACAACGGCGTGCCCACCATAGACCCCGCCAAACATGTGCTGATGATCCACGGCCTGGTGGAGCGGCCGTTGCAGTTTGATCTGGAGCGGCTCATGCGCTACCCCATGGTCAGCCGCACCCATTTTCTGGAATGCGCAGGCAACAGTGCGGCCAATGCCCTGTCGATGACGGCGCTGGACCACACCCTGGGTGATCTGGCTGGAGAAGTGTCGTGTGCAGAGTGGACGGGTATACCGCTGTCCACCCTGCTCAACGAGGCCGGCCTTCGCCCCAGCGCCAAGTGGGTAGTGGCAGAGGGTGCCGACGGCGGCTCGCACAGCCGCAGCCTGCCCTTGTCGGCATTACTCAAGGACGGCATGCTGGCGCTGTACCAAAACGGCGAGCGCCTGCGCCCCTCACAGGGCTACCCGATGCGGCTGCTCATGCCGGGATGGGAAGGCAATGTGAACGTGAAGTGGCTGCACCGCCTGGAGGTGGTGGATACACCGGCTTACACCAAAGACGAGTCCGGGCTGTACACGCAGGTGCTGAACAATGGGCAGATTGAGCATTTTGCCTTTCACATGGAGGTCAAATCGGTCATCACCCATCCATCCGGCCAACAAACGCTGCCGGGCGTGCACGGGTTTTACGAAATTGGTGGTCTGGCCTGGTCGGGGCGGGGACGCATTGCCAAGGTAGAGGTATCCATCGACGGCGGCGCGAGTTGGGCCGTGGCGCAGTTGCATGGGCCGGTGCTGGACCGCGCCTTTACCCGCTTCACCCTGCCCTGGCAGTGGCGGGGCCAGAAAGCGGTGCTGATGAGCCGCGCCACAGACGAGATGGGGCACGTGCAACCCAGCCGCAAAGTATGGAAGAGCCGCTACGCCAGCCATTCATTCAACCACTACAACGCCATTCATGCCTGGCAGGTAGGGCGCGACGGGCGGGTGGAGAACACCTATGCATAAACGATGGCAAGAAGTTGCGTTTACGCTGTTGTGGAGCGCACTGGGTGCCGCGGCGGCTCCTGCCCCTGCCTCGGTACATGCATCTGCAGTGCACCGTACTGCAAGAGATGCCAATGCGCGTTCTATAGTGGCCCCCATCGGTTTGGGGGTACCACTGAGCGCGGCACAACTGGCGCCGTATGCCATCACCATCTTCCCCGATGGGCGCAACCTGCCGCCGGGACAGGGCAGCGTTGCCCAAGGTGCTCCGCTTTTTCAGCTACATTGCGCCGGCTGCCACGGCGCTACCGGCATTGAGGGCCCAGCGGCGCGTTTGGCCGGCTCGGACGGCTTTGTGGGCTGGAACGACCCGCTGCGGGTGCTGCGCATCATGAAGCACCCTCTCTTGGTGCAGTCGGTGGGCGCGCGCTGGCCCTATGCCACCACCATCTTCGACTATGTTCGCCGGGCCATGCCCTACCACGCCCCCAAGAGCCTACAGGATGACGAGGTGTATGCCATCACCGCGCACCTTTTGCACCGTATGGGCGTGGTGCAGGCCGGGGCGGTGATGAACGCCACCACTCTGCCGCAGGTCATCATGCCCGCACGGGGCCACAGCGTTTCGGCTTGGCCAAACTCGCCGTAGGGCGCTCAAGCGGGCTTCGGGATACGCGCGCGAATGCGCGACAGGCTCACGTTGGTAATACCCAGGTAACTGGCCACATGGTGCAGCGGAATACGCTCTGCCAACGCGCCATGTTCCTGCACAAAGGCGGCGTAACGCTCGGTGGGGGTCAGCGCCAGCAACTGGGACTCGCGCTGGGTTTGGCTCAAAACCATACACGCCATGGCCTCGTCCAGCAAAGGCCCCACTGTGGGGTAGCGTTGCTGCCATTCGCGCAGCACGCTGTATGCCAGCTCGACCACCTGCGTGGGCTCCATCGTTTCCAGGGTGAACGGGCACACGGTAGGTACAGGTACCACACCCGCACCGACCCAGGCACCCTCGGCATGAAACCCGCGGTTGTGCTCGCCACCCTGAGGGGTGGAGAAGTAGCTGCGCACCAGCCCGCGCTCGACCAGCCAAGTGCGATCCAGCACGCTTCCTGCGCCGTGCAACACGGTTTTGGTCGCCAACTGCCGGCGCGGCAATGCCAGCCAGTGCCCGACAAAATCAGGCTCTAACGCAATCAGGCGGTGCAGTTCAGGGGGGCGGCAGACGGAGCAGTTGAGCGTACTTTGCATGGCACAGGCCGCAAGAATGGCGGTGGCGGCACAGTATGGCACGGCGGCTGGGCGGCAGTGGCGCACGCACCCCACATAATCGCTACCATGTTCCCATCTTCTCCCCACGCGGTTTCACGCTTGCGCACCGAGCGCCTGGCGCGCAGCAGCAAGCCTTTTTTGGCCCGTGGGGGGGCGCACGGCCCGCGCTGCGCCGGGTGCCGGCTGGTGCCCAGCCACTGCCTGTGCAATCTGCGCCCGCAAGTACCCACCCACGCCGGTGTGTGCCTGCTAATGGCCGATATTGAGCCACTCAAACCCAGCAACACCGGCTGGCTGATTGCCGATGTGGTGGCCGATACTTTTGCGTTTGGGTGGGCACGCACCGTGGTGGACCCTGCCCTGCTCACCCTGCTGGCCGACCCGCAGTGGGAGCCCTTTGTGGTGTTTCCGGGGGAGTTCGTAGCGCCGGAACGGGTAGTTACCGAGCGCCTGGCGGGGCGCGCGCCGCAGTCTTCCCTGACGACGGAGCCCACTACAGGCCTCACCCCACACACCACTGCGGCCAACGCGGCACACGCTCCCGGCACAGCAGGCACCATGGGCAACGCGCAAGGCACGCCGCGCAAACGCCCACTTTTTGTGCTGCTGGACGCCACCTGGCCCGAGGCCCGCAAGATGTTCCGCAAAAGCCCGTATCTGGACCACCTGCCCGTGCTGAGCCTGCAACCCGACCAGCTTTCACGCTACCGCCTGCGCCGCTCCACCCGCGACGACCATTTTTGCACCGCTGAGGTGGCTGCGCTGTGCCTGGAAAGCGCGGGCGAAATGCGCGCAGCGCGCACGCTGGAGGTGTACCTGGATGTGTTCACCCACCATTACCTGCAGGCGCGCCACCAACTGCCGCCTGATCGGTTCAGCGCGGGGCACCAGCAGTTGGCGCAACTGCAAAATGCACTAAGCTAGGCGCCGCTATGCAAGGCCTTCACCTCACTGCTGATTTGGGCGACTGCCGCTGCGACCCCGCATGGTTGACCGACGCTGCGCGTTTAATGGCGCGCTGCACGCAGGTGGTTCAGACGGCAGGATTGCAAGCCGTCAACCAGCTGGCCCACACTTTCCCACCCACCCCCCACGGCCCCGGCGGCGTAACGGCCACGGTGCTGCTGGCCGAGTCGCACCTGTGTGTGCATACCTGGCCCGAACAGGCGGGTGTAACGGTGGATGTGTACGTATGCAATTTCAGCGCCGACCATTCGGTCAAGGCGCACGCGCTGATGGACGCATTGGTGGCACTGTTTGCGCCGCAGCAGGCGCAGCGCCAGGCGTGGCACCGCGGGGCTGCAAGTGCGCCGGAGCAGTTCAAGCAGAAGGCTGCTGACATGGCCAAAGGTGCTATTGAATAAATAGCTGTCTGCGCTCTGCTGGTGGGCGCAAAAGGCAAAAATGTTATGGGAAAGGTGCCACATCCTGCGCCGCATCGCGGCCCGGTGCCGCAATGCGGCTGCCCAGTACGGCAGCACCGATGATCATCATGGCGGCCAGGCCAATGCTTCCGCTCAAACGGCGCCCGCTCACCACCATGAGCAGCGCGGTGGACGCCAGCGGTGTGAGGTAACTCAGTATGCCAATGTGCCGCGCATCGCCCCCTTTGAGCGCGCGGTCCCACAAGAAAAATGCCGCGCCCAGCGGCCCCAGGCCCATCACCACCAGCAGGCCCCAGTCGCGCACGCTTAAACCCACGGCGGGCTCCAGCGCTGCGTGGCACACCAGCGCCAGCACACCCGATACCAGCGCAAACAGCCCAATGGCGCTGGTGGGGAACGGCCGCACCCGCTGGCACCACAGTGAATAGCTGGCCCAGATGAAGGCCGAGCCAAGCGCCGGCACATAACCCCAGGCCCAGCCGCTGGCGATAACGGTGCCGCTACTCGCCCCACTGCTGCCCGCCGCGACCGGGGCACCCATAATGGCCAGCGCCGCGCCCGCAAAGCCCAGCAAGGCCGCCACCACATGCACGCCACGCAGCACGACACCCGGCAGCAACACCGGCGCCAGCACCACCATCAGCAGCGGCCACAGGTAGTTGACCAAATTGGCCTCCACCGGCGGCGCATTGCGCAGCGCCATAAACAGCAGAAAGTGAAAACCAAACAGCCCGTACACCCCCAGCGCCAGCGTACCCAGGGGCACGCGCCACTGGCGCATATCGAAGCGCGAAAGGGGTAACGCAATCAGGCTGCCGATCAGCAGTGAAAGTCCGGTCAGCAAAAACGGTGGAACATGGGCCAGCGCCAAGCCCAGCGTGGCCAGCGTGGACCACAGGGCGATGGCGCCCAGTGCGAACAGCGTCGGGTTCATGCGGGGCGCTGCAGGTGGGGCGATGGCGCGCCGCACAGGGGTGGCGTAGCAGACATGTAGGGGTTGCCCATGCCGACCTCGTTCAGCGTGTACAGCAAGTATTTTTCAATCCAGCGGATGAGCTGGGTGTACGAGGGTTGGTGGATCAGCGCGCGCACGCCCACGTAAAGCGCTTTGCCCTGCGGAACGGCGTTGGCCAAATCAAAATGGGTAATGCCCGCATCAAACGCCGTGCGCAACATTTGGCGCTGTGTCTCCAGGGGTGTGGCGTCGCCAAAGTTGTGCCACAGCCCCTGCGACACGGCCGACAGTTTGAGGCCACTTTTGCCGCAAGTGCGGTAGGGCATGGAGTCGTAACGCGTGGCGGCGGCGTGGTACATAGCGGTCCTTGGGGGGCGGGGGATGTTTGCATTATGCAAAGGCCACAGACATCCCGGCGCCGGAGTGTCGTGGTAGGCAGTGGCTTCGTAGAATGGCCACCCCAACCCTGGCGGATGGTGAATCCCTTTGACAGCAACCCCATGACCCACGACGACACAAAAATCCAAGAACCCCGCCTGTGGGCCAGCGACGGCTGGACTGCCCGCGTCATCAAAAATGAAGACGATGACGGCTGGGCGGTGGCCATGACCCGCGACGGCCAGGCCGAGCCCGCACTCATTGGCCCCTGGACCATGGGGCGCGACAAAAAGAACCCCAAGCCGCTGGACGGCAATGCCTTCAGCACCCTGGTTAAAACCGCGTCGGAGTTTGTGCGCCGCAGTGGGCAGCATTGCGCCGCCGAACCTGAATGTTTATAAAAATACCTATCGGTAACCATATAGACCATAAAGTACGAAAGGTTTACTGTTTGGTAATATATTCATACCGGTCAGGCAAATATCTGTCCGACATGAACAATCAACAAGGAAAAACGGTCGTGAAAACTTTATTCAAATGGGTTGGGGTATTGGGCATGGCTGGTGTGTTGTCAGCCTGCGGAGGTGGAAGTAATGACGCTGTTGTTACACCTGCGAAACTTGGCAACATTGCCGAGGTCGCCCAAAAAAATAATTTCACCGCGTTGCTGGCGGCTGTCGACAAAGCTGGAATTGCCAGCACTTTGACGTCGCCTTCAGCCAACCTGACGGTTTTTGCACCCAAAGGTGCTGGTACCACCAGGCGTATTGAACGTGGTGTGAGTATTCCGGCCCAACGTGACCGGTGATTCCGGGAACGTGACCGCTAGTCCGGCGAAGGTGATCGGGAGGATTCCGGCAACGTGACCGCTGATTCCGGCGATCGTGACCGCTACAAACGGTCACACCAATCGGCACGGCGGTATACGCCATCGGTGCGGTGTTGCGCATAAACGAAACCTGCGGGTCGTGTAGCTTCTTGCCCTTTTTGCAAGGAACCCCATGCCCGCTGTCAGGATCAATATGCGCAAACTCAAGGACGCTCTGCGTCTCAAATTCGAAGGTGGGCAATCTCACCAGCAAATCGCCACCGCTTTGGGTATCTCCAAAGGCGTGGTCACCAAATACGTGGGCCTGGCCGTCGCTGCCAGGTTGGACTGGCAAGCCATAGCCGCCATGGATGAGGCCACGCTGGAGCGCTGCTTGCTGGCCTCACCGCGCCCCAGCGACACCTATGCCCAGCCCGACTACGGGCGCATCCACCAGGAACTCGCCCGCAAAGGTGTGACCCTCATGCTGATGTGGGAGGAATACTGCGCCCAGGTGGGCGATGAGCACAGTGCCAACAACCCCGTCAAACCCTGGCGCTACTCCCAGTTCTGCGAGAACTACCGCCAATTCGCCAAACATTTGAAACGCTCTATGCGACAGGTGCACCGTGCCGGTGAGAAACTGTTCATCGACTACGCCGGCCCTACCATCGCGCTGGTAATGGGTGGTCAGGAGGTCGGCCGCGCCAATATCTTCGTAGCCGCCATGGGCGTCTCGGGCTACTGCTTCTGTGTGGCCACACCCGCCCAAACGGCCCAGGACTGGCTGGGTGCTACCGCACAGGCCTTGACCTTCTATGGCGGCGTGCCTCAGCTCATCGTGCCCGACAACCCGCGCGCCCTGGTCACCAAGGCCGACCGCTACGAACCGGTTCTTACCGACACCGTGCGCGACTTCGCCCGCCACTACGGCTGCTCAGTACTGCCCGCACGCGCCTACCACCCGCAGGACAAGCCCAAGGTGGAATTGAGCGTGCTGCTGGTGGAGCGCTGGATACTGGCGCGCCTGCGCAAACACCAGTTCGCCAGCGTGGAAGAAGTCAACGACGCTATTGCGCCCTTGCTGCAATGGCTCAATGCCCGTGCGTTTCAAAAATTGCCCGGCAACCGCGCCAGCGTGTTTGCCCAAATCGACGCGCCGGCTTTGATGGCCTACCGGGCACCCTGGGAGTGGGCGGCTTCAAGACGGTGCGCGTGCACATTGACAGCCACGTCGAATTTGAAGGCCACCGCTACAGCGTGCCCAACGCCCTGGAGGCCTGGTGCTGGAGCTGCGGGTGACGGCCCATGCGGTCGAAGCCTTGCACCGTGGCAATCGGGTGGCCAGCCATGCGCTGTGCCCACAAGGCGGCTTTACCACCGTGGTCGAGCACCGCCCAGCGCCACCAGCACCATGCCCAGTGGACGCCCGAGCGGCTCATTGCCTGGGGCGAGCGCTTGGCGGCCTGGCGGCCACGGGCAAAGATGCTGGAGCGCCAACCCCATCCGGAGCATGCCTCCGCCCTGTTTGGGCTTGCTGTCGCTCTCAAGAGCTACAGCCGGCCCGGCTGGAGGCGGCCTGCACCATGGCCCTTAGCCTGGGTACCAGCAAATACACCCACATCCGCGACATCTTGGCGAACCGGCGCGACTTGCTGCAAGCCAGCACAGCACCTGAGTGGACCTCTCCGGCCCACGCCCATGTGCGCGGTGCGAACTACTACCAGTGAAATCCATGCGATCCATGAAACCCCTGCAACACCCTATCGAGAACTCCAAAATGATGATGAACACCACCTTGAACCAGTTGCGCAGCCTGCGCCTGGAAACCATGGCCCAGGCGCTGGAGCAGCAATTGCAGCAAAGCGGTATCAGTGCCATGAGCTTTGAAGAGCGACTGGCCTTGTTGGTTGACCGGGAGGTGCACGGCAGGCAAGACCGGCGCTGTGCGCGTTTGCTCAAAACGGCCAAACTCAAATACCCGCAGGCCGCCATTGAAGACCTGGACAGCCGCAGCACACGTGGCATTGAACGCAGCGCGGTGATGAGTTTGGCGCTGGGTGAATGGGTCCAGTGCGGTCACTCTGTGTTGATCACCGGGGCCACCGGCGCGGGCAAGTCGTGGTTGGCATGTGCGCTGGCCCAGCATGCCTGCAGGCGGGGCCACAGTGCGTTGTACCAGCGCGTACCACGGCTGGGTGAGGAGCTGCGCATTCGCCACGCCAACGGCACGTTTACGCGCTGGCTCGATACAGTCAAAAACACCGACGTACTTCTGCTCGACGACTGGGGCATGGCCGCCATGGACAGTCAAACCCGGGCCGATTTGTTGGAGATCATTGATGACCGCGCCAGTCACCGGGCCACCATCATCACCAGCCAGTTGCCTATTGAGCACTGGCATGAGTGGATTGGAGACCCGACGATAGCGGACGCCATGCTGGATCGGCTGATGCAAAACCATCACCGTTTCACGCTGACGGGCGAGTCGCTGCGCAAGAAAAAGGCACCGATCAAAGGGGGCTCTGAAAGCTGATCAAACGCAATCAGGGGGGGGGAGCCTCCGGCGGCCTGGCGGGGGCCTATTTATTCAAAAACGAACCAATCCAAGACAAGGAGAAACAGCCGAAAAAGCACGTCGGCATAAAATCAAACCGCGCAACACCGACCCTCGGTCACGTTCGCCGGAATGCCGGTCACAATGCCGGAATCAGCGGTCACGTTCACCGGAATACGCAGGTGCAGATGGCACTGGCCAACCCGGGCGTTTTCAGCTCATTGACAGGCGCAGTGGTTGCCACCAATTTAGCCACCACGCTTAGCGGAACAGGCCCGTTCACGGTATTTGCCCCCACCAACACCGCATTTTCTTCCGCACCATCCGGGCTCTCCACGTCACAGCTTTCTTCGGTGCTTCTGTATCACGTAGTGTCTGGGGAGGTTTTGTCGACTGGCATTCCATTTGGAACACCCGTGCCGACGCTGAACACCAAAAACCTGGTCGGGGCTACTGTGTCGGCGCAAACCATCACCATCAACAACAACCTGACCATTGCCGATACCACCGCAACAGCGGCCAGCATCGCAGCTACCGATGTGCGGGCCAGTAACGGAGTGATTCACGTGATTGGCAAGGTGCTGATCCCCAACTGACCTCTTCTTGAAGCAGCTGGAGCATTCCCAAGGTTGACGCCCTTGGCAGCCCTCCAAAAAAAAAGGCCCGCGCACTGCGGGCTTTTTTGTGCACCCGGCAGAGTGCGCAGGCGTTCCGACCACATAAGGTCAAGTATCGAGCCTTGGAATTGCCTTCAACCCGCGCGAAACACGCACCTCGCTCCCCGCAGTCACCGCAATTCCCCTGCGTTGCGCTTCCAACGCAAGCGGGTTGGCGCGGGTTGGCTACAGCATGGTGCTGTGGCGCGATGGCTAGAAAGTCGCCTCGCGAAGCAATATTGAGTTAGGGTGGTTGAAAATGCTTTGGCCATGTGCGTACCATGGCGACCAGTGGCGCTGTAGTGGTGCGCAAACCCCCTTCACAGCAACTTGCACACACGCCACTATTGACATTGGTGGGCCGCGCCTCGGTATCTTGTGCGCGCAGTGCCACCTTTTGACTGACAACCCCATGACCGATGAACCCGTAAAAATCCAAGAACCCCGCCTGTGGGCCAGCGATGGCTGGACCGCCCGCGTCATCAAAAACGAAGACGACGACGGCTGGGCCGTGGCCATGACCCGCGATGGCCAAGCCGAGCCCGCACTCATTGGCCCCTGGACCATGGGCCGCGACAAAAAGAACCCGAAGCCGCTGGACGGCAACGCGTTTAGCACCCTGGTCAAAACCGCATCGGAGTTTGTGCGCCGCAGCGAGCAGCAACTGCACGCATCACTGCACCAAAGCATTACCGTCACCGCCGGTAGCGCCCGCGTTACCGTGCATCTGGATATTGAGCCGGATGACGATAGCCCCACTGCGGTGTTGAGTGCTCGCGACGCTGGCGACGATCTGCTGGCCGAAATGCGCGTGGCACCCTCTTTTAAGCTCAATCGCAGCAGTGCGGTGGCGTGGGTGGAGGGTGGATTTGGGAAACCGAAATAGGCATCAAATTGGCCTCTAGCCCTTATGCAGCGTGCGCAAGCAGCTATATAAAGCATAGCGATTGTGGCCTGCCAAGGCGTGGGGTGCCGCTCGCCTCATGGTGCCAAATGCGCACAAATCGGCAAGCAGCACCCCACACCTTGGCGAAAAGTGGCGTTGGAGTATGCCTTGGGCTCGGTGGAAATTCGAGCACCAACCCTTTCCGCCTCTCTTTTTCCAAGCCTCCAAGATTCGATTCAATTCAGTTATTACTTAAAATACGCATCAATGCATATTTTGCAAAGGATTGGCCATGCAAACCATCACTGCGACCGAGCTCACCCGCAATACCCGCGACATACTGGACCGCGTTGCCACCCGGGGCGAGACCGTCACCATCGAGCGAAACCACACCGTGATTGCGCAAATCATGCCCCCGCAGAGAACCATGACCGCCGCGCAAGCACTAGCCGGGCTCACGTTTCCCATCCTGACCCCGCAGCAGGCCAGCGCGTGGCTTCATGAGAGCAAAGAGGGTTTTGGCGATACGGTGCGTGACCCATGGGCATGATTTTCGACAGCTGTATTTGGGTCGGGCTGGCGTCCGGACAAGTGGATGCCCGCGCCGTCACCGAAGCGGCGGGTGAGTTGCCGGTATTCACATCCGCCATCTCCATCGGCGAGTTGAGTTTTGGCGTGCATGCGTGCGCCGATGCCACCGTGCGATCCATGCGCGCGGCCTACCTGCGCCAAGTGGAAAGTCGCCCCATTCTGAATGTTTCCAAGCACACGGCCGCAGCCTTTGGTTTGCTGGCGGCCGCCGTCAAGCAAAGTGGCCGCTCGCCCCGCCCAAGTTACAACGATCTGTGGATAGCCGCCCAGGCCATTGAACACGGGTACACCCTCTTAACCCTCAACACGGGCGATTTTGCGGACCTGCCGGGTTTGCGGATCGCAACGCTGGCACCCAAGTCGCAGGCATAAGTTCCGCTCGGCAGTGGCAATGCACTTGACCGGATTGGGGGTCTGAAAAATAGGAGCCGGATAGCCTCATTGCGCGCGTCTGGTGTGCGCAGACAGCTATATAAAGCATAGCAATTGTGGCCTGCCAAGGTGCGGGGTGCCGATCGCCTCATGGTGCCAAACGCGCACAAATCGGCGAGCGGCACCCCACACCGTGGCGACAAGTGGCGATGGAGTGGGCCACGGTGAGCGCTTGCAAATTCAAAATGGACAAATAAAATGTCCACATTGGCCACTATAGATGGACACAATATGACCTGGAACATCGCCCAAGCCAAGCAACAGTTCTCCGAAGTTGTGCGCCTGTCCGTGCAGGAACCGCAGGCTATCTACAACCGCGAAAAACCCGTGGCGGTGCTGGTCAACGCGGCCGAATATGCATCATTTCAGCAGTGGCGTTCGGCCCAGCACGAGCCGTCTTTGTCGGCGCAGTTTGCCGAATTGCGCTCGGCGTTGCAGCAGGCTGGCGTTGAAGCGCTGCAGTTGCCCAGCCGCAGCGCCGTGCAGCGCCCCAACGCGTTTGTGCAAATGCTGGAAGCCGAGGGCCTGGCCCGTGCGCCCACCGCGAACTGAAAGCGCCCCATGCAACTGGTGGACACCAATATCCTGAGCGAGTTGATGCGCCCCCAGCCCGACGCGGGCGTGCTGGCCTGGCTACAGGGGCGCGAAGCGGTGAACCCGCGCCTCACCATCTCGGCTGTGACCGTGGACGAGATCATGTTCGGCCTGAGCTGGCACCCCACCGCCCGCCTGCTCGCGTGGTTCGATGCCTTTGTGCAGCGCCACGAGTGCTTGCCCGTCACCACCGATGTGGCCCGCCGCGCCGGTGTGCTGCGTGGGCAACTGCAAGCGCGCGGCCAAACCCGCACCCAGGCCGACATGCTGATTGCCGCCACCGCCCAAATCCACGCCCTGACCGTGGTCACCCGCAATGTGCGCGATTTCGATGGCTGTGGCATTGCGGTTTTGAACCCGTTTGCCGTTTAGCGAACGCACTGTAGGCGAGCGCAATGGAAGCTATTGAAAATAGGCGACAAGTGGCGGTGGAGTGGGTTGATCGTGGTTTTTAAAATTAAGCAGGTCTATAAATTAAAAATAGCGGACCATAAATATTAAAATACGCGGGCCTTATATTTCAAAAATGGCGGAGCATGCACCCCACCCCTGATACCGTACCCATCGCCTCCTCGCAGGGCATCACCCGCTGGCAGACCCCGGGGGTTTGGGGGGCGCTGCAAACACGCCGGGTGGTGATTTTGGAGGGTGCGCGCCAGTGCGGCAAAACCACGCTGGCCAAATCGCTGCAAACTGCGCCGGGTGCCATTTACCGCACGTTGGACGATGTGGGGCTGCAAGCCGCAGCGCGCGCAGACCCACACGGTTTTGTAGCGCACGGCGCTGGCCTGATGGTGATTGATGAAATTCAACGCGCACCCGAATTGCTGCAGGCCATCAAAAAAGAGGTGGATGAAAACCCCGTGCCCGGGCGGTTTTTGCTGACCGGCTCGGCCAGCATCCAGTCCAGCCCGGGCGTGACCGAATCACTGGCCGGACGGGTGGCGCACCAGCGCTTGCGCCCCTTTGCAGTCGGAGAAATCGTGGGATGTGCCCCCACGTTTTTGGCCCGTGCGCTGCGGGAAGATTGGGTAGGTATGGCCAGCGGCTTCACGGCAACGCCGGGGGCCGCTTCGCGTTGCGTGCCCGGTGCTGAACCCGGTTCGGTTGCGACCGCACCCGCGTCCGGTAAAGATGCCGTGCTCTTGCAGGCCCTGCGCGGGGGCTACCCCGAGGTGCAGGCACTGAGCGACAAAGCCGTGCGGCGTTGGCACCAGGACTACGTGGCCGCCCTCATGGCGCGCGACCTGCAAGACATTGCCCATATCCGGCGCAAAGACAGCATGCACAAGTTGCTCGAAGTGCTGGCAGCCTGGTCCGGCAAGCTCATGGATGTAAGCGCCATCGGAGGCCAACTGGCCTTGTCGCGCCCGACCCTGGAGACGTACATCAACGCGTTGCAAACGCTGTTTTTGGTGGAGCGCGTGCGGCCATGGGCTAAAACCGATTACGACCGTGTGAGCAAGCAGGACAAGATGTTCATGCTTGATACCGGCCTGGCGGCCAGTCTGTTGCGCTGGCAATTTGACAACGTGCGCCTGGATGCCGACTTGAGTGGCAAACTGGCAGAGGGCTTTGTGTTCACGCAACTGGCTGCCCAACTCGACGCGCAAGACGAGCCCTGCCACCTGACCCATTACCGCGACCGGGAGCAGCGCGAAATCGACTTTGTCATTGAAACCCCCGATGGCGTGACCGTGGGCGTGGAGGTAAAGGCCGGCTCTGCGGTGGGGTTGGACAGTTTTAAACACCTGGTGTGGTTTCGGGAGCGTATGTTGCAAAACAAGACACCGTTCGTGGGGGTGGTGTTGTATACCGGCGAGCAGGTGTTGCGCTTTGGCGAGCAACTGTGGGCCGTGCCTCTGCATGCCTTGTGGTGTGAATAAACCATTCGCCATCAAATACACCATTTGCGCCCGTCTGGTGTGCGCAGGCAGCTATATAAAACATAGCGTTTGCGGCCTGCCATGGCCACAAGTGGAGTTGGTTTGGCCTGGTTGCGATCTATTGGCTGACAATCTCAACCGAAGCAATGTTTTGCACCCCCAGTGCGTCAATGATCGCTTCTCGGTTGTCCAACAAAAGCTTTCTTCAGTGCACTTTGAGCGAATAAACCTGATGCTCCCGGTCGGCCGCATAGGCCAGAACTGACAGGATGTCTTCATGTGTCAGCTCGGGAAAGTCTTCCTGTATTTCCGCATGGGTCATGCCACTAGACAACATGGAGAGAACGTCGTAAACCGTGATGCGTAACCCGCGGATACACGGTCTGCCGCCACGTTTTCCGGGCTCCAGCGTGATTCGATTCATGGTGTTCTCCATTCGGTCAGTTCTGATGGTCATTGTGCCCGAGTTGGCGCTGACCTACCGGGTATATGGATCGTGACAAGTGGCGTTTTAGCGGGTCTTCGGTACGAATGCAGCCTCGTACAAGACGGCGGGAATCGTCAAGGGCAGGATGAGGACATCGAGTGCGAAACTAAAAGGCAGGTCGATGGCGGGATGGGCAGGCGGCGCGGTCTTGAATTTCCCGCCCGGAGGCTCCGCGCCCTGCATGGCCATGGTGTCCAGACGAGTGCCACTCATCACCTTGGCCGTACCCGCTTCGGCGGTGGAAATGGTTTTGTAGGTTCCACATCCTGTTGCCAGGGTTGCGAGCACCACGGATGCGATGCAGCGGGGAAGGCGGGCGGGCAGGCGCATTGGATCAATCTCCTTTGTGGCGGGTTTCAACGAAGCTGCTGAGACCTCACCGGGTAAAAAACGGGCTAACGTTCGGAACTGAATAATCACCCAAAAAACCAGTCAAATATGCCATTTCCGCACGTCCTGCGTGCGCATACAGCTACATAAACCATAGCAAAAAGTGCAGCCGGACTGGTCTTCCTCGTGGGTAATCTAAAGCGCACCACAGCAGGGACTTGGGGTAGGCCGTGGGCCGATTTCTGCGTACCCGCAGCATGAGGCCCGCGGCCTACCCCAAGTCCCTGCCATCCCCAGCGCGCGCCGACCCAAAATTGCCACGCAAACCGCACAGCCGCTTAAAAACCCAAAGCCCAGCCCAGCACGCCGCCCACAGCCCACCGATTACCGCCCCCCGCGTCACCCCAACGGCTTCAACAACTCCGCCAGATCATCTTCATTAAACAGCGGCTCCTTGCGCGCCGCCGATCCGCTGTACATGCTGTCGGCCAGCGCGGCCTTGCGCTCTTGCAGCGCCAGAATGCGCTCCTCAATCGTGCCCTGCGCCACCAGCTTCACCACCCACACACTCTGCGTCTGGCCGATGCGGTGGGCGCGGTCGGTGGCCTGGGCTTCTACGGCGGGGTTCCACCACGGGTCGTAGTGGATCACCGTGTCGGCCTGCGGCAGGTTCAGGCCCACGCCACCGGCCTTCAGGCTGATCAGGAAAATGGGCACTTCGCCGCTGGTAAAGCGCGCAATGATGTCTTCGCGCTTCTGGCTCTGCCCGGTGAGTTTCACCCACGCGATGTTGCGCTTCTTCAACTCGGCCTCGATCAATGTGAGCATGGTGGTGAATTGCGAAAACAGCAAAATCTTGCGCCCCTCGGCCACCATCTCGGGCAGCAGCTCCATCAGCTGCTCCAGCTTGGCCGAAGTCTTCACCTTCTTGGCCGCATCGAGCTTCACCAAGCCGGGGTCGCAGCACACCTGGCGCAGCTTGAGCAGCGCATCCAGAATGGTGATTTGCGATTTGGCCAGACCTTTGGTGTTGAGTGCCTCGCGCACCGACTTTTCCATGCCCAAGCGAATGGTTTCGTACAGGTCGGCCTGCTTGCCGGTTAGCTCCACGCGCATCACGGTTTCCACCTTGGGCGGCAGTTCGTGCGCCACCAATGCCTTGGTTCGGCGCAGCATAAAAGGCGTGACGCGCGCGCGCAGTTGCGCCAGGCGTTCGGAATCGGCCTCGCGCTCAATGGGGGTGCGAAACAGCTCTTTGAAGCGCGCCTGGCTGCCCAAGAAGCCGGGCATCACAAAGTGGAACAGGCTCCAGATTTCGCCCAGGTGGTTTTCCATGGGCGTGCCCGACAGGCACAGCCGGTGGCGCGCCTGCAACTGGCCCACCACTTGGGCGGCGTGGGTGTTGGCGTTTTTGATGTTCTGCGCTTCGTCCAGCACCACCAGGTGCCAGGCTTGCTCCAGCCAGCGTTCTTTGTCGCGCTGCAGCAGGGAGTAGGGTGCGATAACGAGGTCGTGGCTGCCCATGTCGCCGGCCACGTCGTGCCGGTCTTTGCCGTGCAGCACCAGGGTGCGCAGGCTGGGGCAAAAGCGCGCGGCCTCCTGGCGCCAGTTGCCCATCAGGCTTACCGGGGCAATGATGAGTGCGGGCAGGGTCAGGCGGCCGGCGTCTTTTTCGATCTGGATGTGCACCAGGGTTTGCAGGGTTTTGCCCAGGCCCATGTCGTCCGCCAATATGCCGCCCAGGCCATGGGTGCGCAAAAACTGCAGCCAGTTCACGCCCTGCTGCTGGTAGGGGCGCAGGCTGGCCTGCACGCTGGCCGGCACCGGCGCTTCGGCAATGGCGGCGCGGCCCGAGAGTTGTTGCACCAAGGCGCGCAGGGCCTGTGCGCCCTCCCAGGCCACGCCCTCGCCCAGGGCGGCGCTGGTGCGCAGGGCGTCCAGGCGCGAGAGCTTGAGGGTGTCGCCGGAAAAATCGTGGCCCCGGTCGCCCACCAGCTCCAGCAGGGCGGCCATCCAGGGCTTCAAGGTGTCGGTGGGCAGGCGGATAAAACCTGTACCAGTGGGGTTGGACAAGAAGACAAAGGGCGGAATGCTCGGTTGCCCGGTTTCGGGGTCGGGCGGGCTGTTGGCGGCAGCGGCAATCAGTTGGGGCAAGAAGGGCAGGATGTTGTGGCGCTGGCCATTGATCTCCATACCCAGCGAGAGGTTGAACCACGGCGAGGTGGCCTCCAGATCGGCAGGGTCTGCGTGCGGGTCAGCACCGTGGCCGCCTTGGGCCTGCATGTTCACTTCCAACGTGTCGGCGTGGGTGATCCAGTCTTGCAGCGCGTCGTCCAGCGTCACGGTAAAGCCAGCCTCTTTAAATTCGCTGTAATCGTTGTCGGCCCAGTGCATCCAGTCGTGTTGGGGCTCATCGCCGGGGATGCCAAATTCGCCGTTCTCGCCCGACGCCAAACCCAGGTCCATCAAGCGGGTGATGGCGTCCAGCTCGGCTTCGGAGTCCCGGTGCAGCAAGGTGCGCCCCTGCGGGCCCTCGACGATGACGGACGCGCCTTGTCCGGCCCACCAGCCTTTAATACCTTGGTAGTCAAAACGCAGCAGCGCGCGAACCATGCCGCGGTAGCGCGCCATCTCGGGCGGGTTGATGGACAGGTGCAGGCAGGCCGTGGGGGTAATGCCGTCTAGCTTGAACAGCTGTTGCAGCATGGGCGGCGCGGGCAGCGGGCCCAGGCGCTGCATCAAATCTTGTTGGTGCTTTTCCAGCGCCGAGGGTTTGAGGGGCGGGGCTTTGAGCATCACCGCCAACTGCGCGTCGGATATGCCATGCACTTGCACCGGGCCGCACAGGCCGCGCGCGGTGTCCAGGTACAAAGGGGGTGAGTTGAGCAGGAGTTTGGCGCTGCCACTGCCGTGCCCGGCATCGTCGGGCGAAGGGTCGGCATGCAGCTTGGCGCGCAGGGCCCAGCCGGGTGTGCCGCCGTGGGTGGCGGTGACTTCGTTCCACGTCCAGTCCAGCGTTTGGGTGGGGCCCCATTGAATGACCGTTTCGGGTGCGCCGTTTTCCGCGCAGCTGTACAGGCGGCCGGTGCTGGCGGCCATTTGCAAGGCCAGCAAACCAGCCTGCCCCTGCGGCATGGCGCTGGGGCTGCCCGAGTAGGCCGAGTAATAGCCGTAGCCCTTGCCCGGCATGGCCATCAGCAGTTGCAGCACCTCGCGGTCGGCGTTGCTGGCGTGGTCGTAGGCGGCGAGCCCTTCGCGGGGTGGCGTGCGAACGGCTTTGGGCTTGGTCCAGCCACCGCCGACCCGGGGGGTGGAGGTGACGGCTTCCATCATCAATTGCGAAGACTGATGCGGGGCACCTGTCACCTTGAGCAAGTACAGGTATTGCTCGGGTGCTTTGCTTGTGGCGTGTGTGGGTTTTGCGCGGTGGGCGTCGGCACCGGCGGCGCGGTCCATGTCATAAAACCATTGCAGCAACTGGGCCTCGGCCTGCAGGCGCTCGACCTCGTCCATGCGGGCCTGGGCGGCAAGGCGCGTGGCCTCCAGCGACTCGGGTGTCGGTGGTGTGCGGGTTGCACTGGGCACGGCGGTGTAGGCACTGGAGCCCAGAATGCGCAGGCCTTGGTAGGCGGCCTTCATGGTCAGGGCTACGCCGTGTTTGCAGTTGTAGCCGACCGGACAGGTGCAGTCGCTGTCCCAATTTTCGATGCTGCCGTCGGACGCCAGGCTGAGTTCGATGCTGACCGAGTAGGGCCTGCGCTGGCTGCCTTGCACTTCGCCTTCCAGGCGCCAGCAGACGTCTTCGGGGGTGATGCTCAGGTCCAACACCTTTTGCGCCACGTAGAGGTCTCGGCCCCGGGCAGCGGTGCCCGGGTCGGTCAGTGCGGTGAGCTGGTTGGGGTTAAACCACAGGCCGCCAGGTACGGACATTTTTTGCATCAATTAGGGCTGTAGCCCCCGCAGAACGTGCGCGAGCAGCTATCAAAGTAATAGTGATTAGGGTGTAGTTGTGGGCAACGTGCCCGCTGCCAGAACATGGCCCGCTTGCTGGTCGGCGTGGTAGCTGGAGCGCACCATGGCGCCCACTGCGGCGTGGCTAAAGCCCATCTCGTACGCCTTGGCCTCGAACATTTTGAAGGTGTCGGGGTGCACGTAGCGCTTGACCGTCAGGTGGGCGTTGCTGGGCGCCAGATATTGGCCGATGGTCAGCATGTCAATGCCGTGGTCGCGCATGTCTTGCATCACCTGCAGCACTTCTTCGTCGGTCTCGCCCAGGCCGACCATGATGCCGCTCTTGGTGGGGATGCCGGGGTACAGGGCCTTGAACTTTTTGAGCAGGTTCAGGCTGAATTGGTAGTCCGAGCCGGGGCGCGCCTCCTGGTACAGGCGCGGGGCGGTCTCCAGGTTGTGGTTCATCACATCGGGCAGGGCGCTGCCCATGATGGCCAGGGCTTTGTCGTCGCGCCCACGGAAATCGGGTACCAGCACTTCGATATGGGTGGCGGGCGAGAGTTTGCGGATTTCGGCAATGCAGTTGGCAAAGTGCTGGGCCCCGCCATCGCGCAGGTCGTCGCGGTCCACGCTGGTGATGACCACGTATTTCAGCTTCAGGTCGGCAATGGTTTGCGCCAGTTTGGCCGGCTCGTCAAGGTTGAGCGGGTCCGGGCGGCCATGGCCCACGTCGCAAAACGGGCAGCGGCGCGTGCACTTGTCGCCCATGATCATGAAGGTGGCGGTGCCCTTGCCAAAACACTCGCCAATGTTGGGGCAGCTGGCCTCTTCACACACCGTCACCAGCTTGTTCTTGCGCAGCACGTCCTTGATTTCGTAGAAGCGGGTGCTGGGGCTGCCCGCCTTGACGCGAATCCACTCGGGTTTGCGCAGAATTTCGCCCTGCACCACCTTGACCGGAATGCGTGACAGCTTGGCTGCCGCTTTTTGCTTGGCCAGCGGGTTGTAGTCGGCCTGCGACTGGGGTTCGTGCACCGTGGGTTGGGTGGTGGGGGGCGTGGTGGTGTCGCTCATGGTGTCAGGTAGGTGGCGAGCTTGTGGCTCAAAACATCGGCCGCTTCGTTCCAGTCGGCGGTGATGCCGATTGTAGAAAGGTCCACCGTGCGCAGACCGTTGTAACCGCAGGGGTTGATACGGGAGTAGGGTTCCAGGTCCATGGCGACATTCAGCGCCACGCCATGGTAAGTGCAGTTGCGGCTGACCTTGATGCCCAGGGCAGCGATCTTTCCTAAGCCAGTAAAGTCGGGCTGTGTGGGCTGTGTGGGCTGTGCTGTGTGGGCGGTGGTGCCAGTGGTGCGGCAGATTGCGCAGTGGATTCGGCACCCGACACCCGCTTTTGGGGTCGCTGCGCCAGTGGTGTATGACCAGATGGGTCGTCCAGCCGCACATAAATACCCGGTGCCCCCGCCACGCGGTGCCCTGTTACACCAAAATGCAGCAGCGTCTTGATAACCGCCTCTTCAATACGGTACACATATTCCTTGACGAAATAGCCGGCACGTTTGAGGTCGATCAGCGGGTAGGCCACCACCTGCCCTGGGCCATGGTAGGTCACCTGCCCGCCCCGGTTGGTTTGCACCACCGGGATGTCGCCGGGCATGAAGATGTGCTCCGCTTTGCCCGCCAGACCTTGGGTGAAGACCGGGGGGTGCTCACAAATCCATAGCTGGTCACGCACATCCTGCGCTGGTTGCAGGCCTCTTTGGCTTGTAAATTCCTGCATGGCGGCGTAGGTGGGTGCGTAGTCCACGCGGCCCAGGTGGTGAATATCGATACCGGACATGGCAGACCGTCAGCGACGGGTGGGATGGCGCAGCATGGGGCGCATGGCTACAGCACCACTTTCACCATGGGGTGGGTGGACAGCGTGCGGTACAGCTCGTCAAGTTGTTCGCGGCTGGTCGCCGTCACGGTAATGGTGACGCCCAGGTACTTGCCGCCCGAGCTCTCGCGCAACTCAATGGTGCGGGCATCAAATGCCGGGTCGAAATGGTGCGCCACGGTGGTGATGGCGTGAACCAGACCGTCGACCTTGAGCCCCATGACTTTGATGGGGAACGGGCTGGGGTATTCAATCAGCGAATCCTTGCGGTCCGCAGGCGGGCCGGGCGGAAGGGGGGGCGTAGGGTTCATGGCGGGTCCTGGTTAGCGGGGGCGGTGATGCAGACCGGCGACCTGTGTGCATGGCATTGCGGGACGGGCGCCGTGTGCGGAAATTGGGGGGTGGGGAATTATCGCCGCAGGGTTTGGAGGGCCATGGTTCGCCCACATTCGCGCGCTTTTTGCAATTCTGTTAACAAGGGGCTGGACTGGGCTGCGGGTTTCTACGTATAATCAAAGGCTTTGTGGCACTTGTTATCTGTAACCGGCTGCAAACGGGATGCCAAAAGAGATGTCAAACATGGCGCTTGCAACAGGTTTTGGTACAGATGAGGACGAAGAGCTTGAAGTCAAGCGCTTAACGCCGCAAGAGGCGCAGGCTCTTCGTGAAAGTGATCCGGCTCTGTCGCCCTGGTGGGTGGTGGGTTTGCAGTGTGTGGCGGGTGTGGCGCTGGTGTTGGTGGCCTGGGGTGTCTCGGGTAAGGCGTCGGTCATCTGGTCGGTGGCGTATGGTGCCTTGGCGGTAATTGTTCCTGCGGCGCTGTTTGCCCGGGGTTTGATGAGTCAGTTTTCGTCGCTGAATGCGGCAACGGCAACATTTGGCTTCTTTTTGTGGGAAGCGGTGAAGATGGCGGTGAGTGTGGCAATGGTTGGTATTGCGCCGCGCCTGATTCCAGATTTGAGCTGGCTGGCCTTGTTGGTTGGCTTGTTTGTGACCTTGAAGATGTACTGGTTGGCGCTGTTGATGCGGCCCAAGTCGAAACGAATTTGAAAGCTTGAAAGAGTTAACTATGTCTGCAGAAGCGCACGCACCCACGGCGAGTGAATACATCGTTCACCATTTGACCCACTGGCAAAGCGGGAAGATGGGTGGCATTGTTGACTTATCTGTCGTCAATATCGATTCCCTGATTTTTTCCATCACTTTGGGTGTTTTGGGTTACTTCTTGTTGTGGAATGCAGCGCGCAAGGCTACATCGGGTGTGCCGGGGCGTTTCCAGGCGGCGGTGGAAATTCTGGTGGAAATGGTGGAGTCCGAAGCCAAGGGCATCGTGCACAACGCCAACAGCCGCAAGCTGGTGGCGCCTTTGGCGTTGACCATCTTTGTCTGGATTTTCCTGCTCAATGCGATGGATTTGTTGCCGCTCGATCTGCTGCCCATGATTTGGCAGAAGATTTCGGGGCATGAGCATGCCTATTTGCGTGTGGTGCCCACTGCTGATTTGTCTGTGACCATGGGTATGTCGGTGTCGGTGTTGCTGGTTTGTCTGGTTTACAACGTCAAGATCAAGGGTATGGGTGGCTGGGCGCACGAGCTGGTGACGGCACCTTTTGGTACGAGCAAGAACCCTGTTTTCTTTGTGATTCTGGCGGTGGTAAACCTTGCCATGCAGCTGATCGAATTTGTAGCCAAAACGGTTTCGCACGGTATGCGACTGTTCGGCAATATGTACGCCGGTGAGTTGGTGTTCATGTTGATCGCCCTGTTGGGTGGTGCATGGGCATTTTCGTTCCAGCCTTCGGGTCTGGCGCTGTTGGCGTTGCACGTGGTGGCAGGTTGGGCGTGGGCAGTGTTCCACATTCTGATCATCACCCTGCAGGCATTCGTGTTCATGATGCTGACCCTGGTGTATATCGGGCAGGCCCATGACGCCCATTGATTGGGTGCATTGATTTCGGTTTGGTTGGTTTGTTTTTTTTGTTTTCTTTTTAGTTCTTTAAGGAGTCATCATGGAAGTCATTAGTTTTGTTGCTCTGGCTGCTGGCCTGATCATTGGTTTGGGCGCTTTGGGTGCTTGTATCGGTATCGGCGTCATGGGTAGCAAGTACCTGGAAGCTGCTGCACGCCAGCCCGAACTCATGGGTGAGCTGCAAACCAAGATGTTCCTGTTGGCGGGTCTGATTGACGCGGCCTTCATTATCGGTACCGGTATTGCGCTGTGGTTTGCGACTGCCAACCCCTTCCTGGCTCAACTCGCTGGCCTGGCCAAGTAAGAACTTATCCACAACGCCTCGTTGAGGGAGATCTACTGTGAGCATTAATGGAACATTGGTGGCGCAAGCCATCGTCTTCGCATTGCTTGTGTTGTTCACGATGAAATTCGTGTGGCCGCCCATAACGGCAGCATTGGATGAGCGCGCTGGCAAAATTGCTGCCGGTCTGGCAGCGGCCGACAAGGCCAAAGCCGAGCTCAGTTCCGCCAACAAGCGTGTAGAAGACGAATTGGCTAAGTCGCGCACTGAAACAGCTGCCCGCCTGGCAGACGCCGAGCGTCGTGGTCAGGCTATTGTGGAAGAGGCGAAAGCCAAGGCTACAGAAGAAGGCAACAAAATCATTGCAGCGGCCAAGGCCGAGGCTGATCAGCAAACGATCAAGGCCCGCGAAGTCCTGCGTGAGCAAGTGGCGGCGCTGGCAGTCAAGGGCGCTGAGCAGATTCTCCGCAAGGAAGTCAACGCTGGCGTGCATGCAGACCTGCTGGGTCGGCTGAAGACAGAGCTTTAAGAGGTCACCATGGCTGAACTTGCCACTATTGCCCGGCCTTATGCAGAAGCCTTGTTCAAGGCCTGCGCGTCCGACCTGTCGTCTACCGCAGTATGGGTGGATGAATTGGGGCAGATCGCTGCCAATGCGCAACTGCTGCAGTTTGCTGACAGCCCCAAAGTGACGGTGGATCAGGTTTTTGACTTGGTTGCCTCCGTGGCCAAGTCGACTTTGCCTGATGCTGCGAAAAACTTTTTGCGCACCGTGATCGGAAATGGTCGTTTGAGTGTGTTGCCTGAGATTGCAGCGCAATTTCACGCGTTGAAGAACGCGCAAAGCGGCTCATCGGATGCGGTGGTCTACAGCGCCTTTGCGATTGATGCGGGCGCCCTCGCCGAAGTGGCGGTCATGCTGGAGAAACGTTTTGGTCGCAAGCTCAACCCTTCCGTTGTGCTGCAGCCCGAGCTGATCGGTGGCATTCGTGTGGTGGTCGGCGACGAGGTGCTCGACACTTCCGTCAAAGCCCGTTTGGAACAAATGAAAGTAGCCCTTACTGCGTGAGGCGAAAAGCCCCGGGCAGTTGGCCAAATTTAACGAAAGAAGGAAAGAGTCATGCAACTCAATCCAGCAGAAATTTCTGAACTGATCAAGAGCCGCATTGAAGGCTTGGCCGCGAGCAGCGACATTCGCAACCAAGGCACAGTGGTTTCCGTGACTGACGGTATTGTTCGCATCCACGGCCTGAGCGATGTGATGCAGGGCGAGATGCTTGAATTCCCGGCTGGCAGCGACGGCTTGCCCACTTTTGGTCTGGCACTGAACCTGGAGCGTGACTCTGTCGGCGCCGTGATCTTGGGAGAGTACGAGCACATTTCCGAAGGCGACACGGTCAAGTGCACCGGTCGTATTCTGGAAGTGCCTGTAGGCCCCGAACTCAAAGGCCGCGTGGTGAATGCGCTGGGACAGCCGATCGACGGCAAGGGTCCCATCAACGCCAAGATGACCGATGTGATTGAGAAGGTTGCGCCTGGTGTGATCGCTCGTAAATCGGTGGATCAGCCCATGCAGACCGGCCTGAAGTCCATTGACTCCATGGTGCCCGTGGGCCGTGGTCAGCGCGAGCTGATCATTGGTGACCGTCAGACCGGCAAAACCGCCGTGGCCATCGACGCCATCATCAACCAGAAGGGTCAGAACATGACCTGCGTCTACGTAGCGATCGGCCAGAAGGCTTCCTCGATCAAGAACGTAGTGCGTGCGCTGGAGCAAGCTGGTGCTATGGAGTACACCATTGTGGTGGCGGCTTCTGCTTCCGAATCTGCAGCGATGCAATACGTGTCGGCCTATTCTGGCTGCACCATGGGTGAGTACTTCCGCGATCGCGGCGAAGACGCTTTGATTGTCTATGACGACCTGTCCAAGCAAGCCGTTGCCTACCGTCAAGTGTCCTTGCTGCTGCGCCGTCCTCCAGGCCGCGAAGCCTACCCCGGCGACGTTTTCTACCTCCACAGCCGTCTGTTGGAGCGTGCCGCGCGCGTGAGCGCCGAGTACGTGGAAGCATTCACCAAGGGTGAGATCAAAGGCAAGACCGGTTCCCTGACTGCGTTGCCCATCATCGAAACGCAAGCCGGCGACGTGTCTGCTTTCGTGCCGACCAACGTGATTTCCATTACCGACGGCCAGATCTTCTTGGAGACTTCGCTGTTCAACGCCGGTGTGCGTCCCGCGATTAACGCGGGTATTTCGGTGTCCCGCGTAGGCTCTGCTGCCCAGACCAAAGTGGTCAAAGGTCAATCCGGTGGTATCCGTAATGACTTGGCCCAGTACCGTGAGTTGGCTGCGTTTGCGCAGTTCGCTTCCGATCTCGATGAAGCCACCCGCAAGCAGCTCGACCGCGGCGCCCGCGTGACCGAATTGCTCAAGCAAAAGCAGTACAGCCCGTTGTCCATCAGCATGATGAGCGCGTCACTGTTCGCGGTGAACAAAGGGTTCATGGATGACGTTGAAGTCAAGAAGATTCTGGACTTCGAACACGGCCTGCACGCTTATCTCAAAGACAAGCATGCTGCCCTGCTGGCCAAGGTTGAAACCACGAAAGCGCTGGACAAAGACGCGGAAGCGGAATTGCTGGCGGCTGTGGGTACCTTCAAGAAGTCATTTGCCTGATTCGTAACCGTAAGACTACTGCACTGTCTACTTCACGATACGAATCCGTCTAAGCAAAAGGGGCAACTATGGCATCAGGCAAGGAACTACGCACCAAGATCAAATCGGTGGAAAACACCAAAAAGATCACCAAGGCCATGGAAATGATTTCCGTGTCCAAGATGCGTAAGGCGCAGGAGCGCATGCGCGCCGCGCGTCCTTATAGCGAAAAGGTGCGCTCAATCGCCGCCAATTTGGGTAAGGCAAATCCCGAGTACGTGCACGCATTCATGAAAACCAACGACGCAAAAGCGGTGGGTTTGATTGTGGTGTCCACCGACAAAGGTTTGTGCGGTGGTCTTAATACCAATCTGTTTCGTGCAGTCACCGGCAAGTTGCGAGAAGCGCAAGGCGCAGGCAAGACCGCTCTGACCGTGGCAATTGGCAGCAAGGGGCAGGGTTTTCTCGGCCGTATTGGCGCCAAGGTTATTTCCCAGGTTACGCACCTCGGAGACAAGCCCCATCTGGACAAGCTCATTGGGCCGGTCAAGGTGTTGCTTGATGCCTACGCCAAGGGTGAGGTGAGTGCCGTCTATCTCAGCTATAACAAGTTTGTCAGCACGATGAAGCAGGAGCCGGTGGTTGAGCAACTGCTGCCCCTGTCTGCAGAAAAGATGCAGGCAGAAACCAAGGCCAGTGGTGAGCAACATGGATGGGATTACATCTATGAGCCCGATGCACAAACGGTGATCGACGAACTGCTGGTGCGCTATGCCGAGGCCCTGGTGTTCCAGGCCGTGGCAGAGAATATGGCGTCGGAACATGCAGCGCGCATGGTCGCAATGAAGGCTGCAACCGACAATGCGGGCAACGTGATCGCTGAACTCAAACTGGTCTACAACAAAACGCGGCAGGCTGCAATTACGAAAGAACTTTCGGAAATTGTGGCAGGTGCAGCAGCGGTTTAAACGAATTTATTTTTGGAGCAAGCAAAATGGCTCAAGCAAGTGTGAACGCAGGCGTTCAAGGAAAAATTGTTCAGTGTATCGGCGCTGTGGTTGACGTGGAGTTTCCACGCGACAAGATGCCCCGCGTGTATGACGCGCTCAAGATGGATGGCTCTGCCTTGACGCTCGAAGTGCAACAGCAATTGGGTGACGGTATTGTCCGCACCATTGCGCTAGGATCTTCGGACGGCCTGCGCCGCGGCATGATCGTCAAAAACACTGCTAACTCCATCATGGTCCCCGTGGGCAAGGCCACGCTTGGTCGCATCATGGACGTGTTGGGCACCCCCATCGACGAGCGCGGACCGGTTGACGCCACGCTGACCTCGTCCATCCACCGCAAGGCCCCTGCGTACGACGAGCTGAGCCCCTCGCAGGAATTGCTGGAAACCGGTATCAAGGTGATTGATTTGGTCTGTCCCTTTGCCAAGGGCGGTAAAGTCGGTTTGTTCGGTGGTGCCGGTGTGGGCAAAACCGTGAACATGATGGAGTTGATCAACAACATCGCAAAGGCACACAGCGGCTTGTCCGTGTTTGCCGGTGTGGGCGAGCGTACCCGGGAAGGTAACGACTTCTACCACGAGATGGCCGACTCCGGCGTGGTGAACCTGGAAAAGCTGGAGGACTCCAAGGTGGCCATGGTGTACGGCCAGATGAATGAGCCCCCAGGCAACCGTCTGCGCGTGGCCTTGACCGGTCTGACCATTGCTGAGTCCTTCCGCGACGAAGGCAAGGACGTTTTGTTCTTCGTGGACAACATCTACCGCTACACACTGGCCGGTACCGAAGTGTCTGCGCTGTTGGGTCGTATGCCTTCCGCCGTGGGTTACCAGCCTACGCTGGCCGAGGAAATGGGGCGTCTGCAAGAGCGTATTACATCAACCAAAGTCGGTTCCATCACCTCCATTCAGGCCGTGTACGTGCCAGCCGATGACTTGACAGACCCGTCTCCCGCCACGACCTTCGCCCACTTGGACTCCACTGTGGTGTTGTCCCGTGACATTGCTTCGCTGGGTATTTACCCCGCTGTGGATCCACTCGATTCCACCAGCCGCCAGTTGGATCCTCTGGTTGTGGGTGCTGATCACTACGAAACCGCCCGTGCCGTGCAAGGTACGCTGCAGCGCTATCGCGAACTGCGCGACATCATTGCAATTATGGGTATGGACGACTTGGCACCTGATGACAAACTGGCCGTTGCCCGTGCCCGCAAGATTCAGCGTTTCCTGTCCCAACCCTTCCACGTAGCGGAAGTGTTTACCGGCTCTCCCGGCAAGTACGTTCCCCTGTCGGAAACCATTCGTGGTTTCAAGATGATCGTGGGCGGCGAGTGCGATCACTTGCCTGAACAGGCGTTCTACATGGTTGGCACCATCGACGAAGCGTTCGAGAAAGCCAAAAAGATTTGATAAAGCCTGGCTTTCTCAAAACTTTTGAACACAAGGATCTGTAATGAGCACCATCCACGTTGATGTTGTCAGTGCCGAAGAATCCATATTCTCGGGCGAGGCCAAGTTTGTGGCACTGCCTGGCGAAGCAGGGGAACTCGGCATTTACCCTCGCCACACGCCCTTGATCACCCGCGTCAAGGCCGGTTCGGTGCGTATCGAAAAAGCCGACGGTACGGAAGAGTTCGTCTTCGTCGCCGGCGGTATTCTGGAAGTGCAGCCCAACTGCGTTACCGTCATGTCGGACACCGCTATACGCGGTAAAGATCTGGATGAAGAAAAGGCCAACGAGGCCAAAGCTGCGGCACAAGAAGCCTTGGCCAACGCCAAGAGCGAAATCGACATGGCCAAGGCCACTTCGGAGTTGGCCATCATGGCGGCCCAAATTGCGGCTCTGCGCAAATACCGTCAAAAGCGTTAAGCAGGCAGCTTCCTGCGCGACCCATTAAAAAGCCGCCTTCGGGCGGCTTTTTAATGGGTCCGATTTTGCCTCTCCCCTCCGGAACAGGGTGGGCGTAAACACGGCAAAATGGGGTACCCATCACTTCGCAGGCCTTCCATGCCAAAAGCCCGACAACATGCTGCCACCGCCGGCGGTACACCCGACGACGTAGAAACCGCCTTTTACGAGGCGCTACGTACGGCGGATGTCGACGCACTCATGGCCTGCTGGGCGGACGAAGATGACATTGTGTGCATCCACCCCGGTGGGGCGCGGATATCAGGCGTTGCCGCCATTCGCGCGGCGTTTGATGCCATTTTCTCCCACGGTGGGGCGATTCAGGTGCGCCCTGAATCCATTCGGCGCATGGATGCGGTAGGCGGCGCGGTACACAGCGTGCTGGAACGCATCGAGGTCATGTCCGCCGACGGTCCCATGCAAGCCCATGTCCTGGCAACCAATGTCTATTTGCGCACACCCCAAGGCTGGCGCCTGGTTCTGCACCACGCCAGTCCCGGCATCCAAGACGAAGTACAGGACGTGAGTTCTGCCGCGCCGGTATTGCATTGAATGGATGCCTGGCGCCGCGTGGTGGGCAGAGCGGAAATTTACGGCAACGTGTGCACCGCCACGTGGCTCATCCCGCATGCTGCGGGGCACCGTCCAGGTAGTGGACGTATTTAACAGGAGCGAAAGCATGGACGACATCGTCAAGCAGGCCATGACCAAGTGGCCCAATGTACCGGACTGCTACGGTTGGCTGGGGCTCGACGTCCGCGGAGATTGGTACATGCGCGACGATGCGGCCCAGGCCTGTGGCGCCTTTTCCAGCGGGCTACCGGGTGCCAAGGGTTCGGTGCTGCGACACGACAAACTGGTGGCCTTTATTGCGCGCAACTATACCTGCAACGACCAGGGTGCATGGTTCTTCCAGAACGGCCCCCAGCGGGTGTATGTGGAACTGGAAGCTACGCCATGGGTCTGGCGGGTGCAGCAGGACTATTCGTTGCGGACCCATACCGGCGAGCCGGCCCAATGCACCGCGTGTTTGACCGATGAATACGGCTGGCTCTACCTGCAAACGCCCCTGGGTTTGGGGTTGGTGCACAGTCTGGATGTCGTGCAGGCGTCGGAGGCGATAGAGCGCGGGCGCTGGAGTCTGACGGAGGTGTTGCGCCACACTCTGCCCGGGCGCTACGGCTACCTCACCAGTCCGCAGTCCAGCAATGGCTGTTAGCCCTGGCAATATCTGCGAAGCTGCTTGTGTAACGAAAAATACGGGGCGAAAAAGCCGGCTCAAAGCGCCGGCTCGGGTGGGATGGGCGCAGGCTAGTGCCCCTGCAGTTCCCTATTTGGTGGTTTCGGGTGCAGCGGGCTCTTCAAACTTGGCGCCACCGGCATTGGCCATGTAGACCACTGCCCGGGCTACTTCCAAGTCACTCAGGTCACCGCCACCCTGTGCACCCATATTGCCTTTACCTTTGAGTGCGGAGTTCAGCAGGCTATCAAAACCGGTTTGGATGCGTGGCCCCCAGGCACCGGCGTCACCCACCTTGGGGGACCCTGCAGCACCGGTTGCGTGACAGGCTGCGCACTGGGCGGTAAAAGCCTGCTCGCCCGTTTTCATCTCGCGATTGGCTTCGCGAATGGCAACCGCGCCCACCTTCTGGATGCGCTGGGCAATCGCTTTCTCTGAACCCGTGCTGGTGGTCGCAGCTTTGTTGCTGGAAAGAAAGCCCGCTACCAGCCCGACGACGATGACCAAAGGCAACACAAACGACAGCAGTACCGTACGCAAAGTCTGATTCGAACTGGTGGCGGGGGCGTTGCTGTGGTCGCTCATGGTGTCCTCAAAATATCGGGGGCTTCAAAAGCTTGGAATTATACCGAGCGACCCAAAAATGCAGGCGGCATCACGGTTTGCAGGCTGCTACCTGGTATGGCTGGGCGTACACTTCGGGCTTACTTCATCACTCCACATCACTACGGGGAACATTGCATGCAGCACGTTGTTTTCAACCAAAAAGGGGGCGTCGGAAAGTCCACTATTACCTGCAATCTCGCTGCCATCAGCGCCTCGCAAGGCATGCGGACCTTGGTGATTGATCTCGACTCCCAGGGCAATTCCACCCGCTATTTACTGGGCGCTGACATGCCGAAAGATCTTCCCAACGTGGCGGAATTTTTTGAGCAAAGCCTCAAGTTCAGCATCCGCGACAAAGAGGCCTGCGAATACGTGACACAAACTCCGTGGGAGGGTCTGGATGTGATGCCGTCCAGCCCTGAACTTGACGAATTGCACGGCAAACTGGAATCTCGTCACAAAATATACAAACTGCGCGATGCGCTGGACCGGTTGGCCAAAATCTACGACCAGATTTACATCGACACGCCCCCGGCGCTCAATTTCTACACCCGCAGCGCGTTGATTGCGGCCAAGGGCTGTTTGATACCCTTCGACTGCGACGACTTTTCGCGCCGCGCACTCTACACCCTGATGGACAACGTGCAAGAAATCAAGTCCGACCACAACCCCAAACTCAAGGTGGAAGGCATCATCGTCAACCAGTTCCAGGCCCGCGCCAACCTGCCCCAGCGCATGGTGCAGGAGTTGATTGACGAGGGCCTGCCGGTGCTGCAGCCCTACCTGCGGTCCTCGGTGCGCATCCGCGAGTCGCACGAGCAGTCGCTGCCCATGATTTTTTTGGACCCCGGGCACATGTTGACGCAGGAGTTTGTGGCGTTGCACGACGCCCTCAAATGAATGGATTTTTCGGGCACCATCCCTTGCACATGCCGAGCTCATCGCTACGTTCGAAAGGGCAGAGGCAGAAGCGGCCCACAAGCGCACATTGATTCAGGCGGCCGCAAAAAAGGGGCCCAAGGCGTTCAGGTAACTGTCGATACGGCTGAAAAGGCCGAAAAACGCGGGGATGCGTTGGCAAAATAGCTGATTAGGGCTGCTCCGTACAATCCCGCCATGACCTTCCTCGACCAGTTGCGCAACGCCGAGCGCCAAAACGGCTCCCTCTTGTGTGTGGGGCTGGACCCCGAACCGGCCAAGTTCCCCACCCACTGGCGTGGTGATAGCAGCAAGATTTTTGACTTTTGCGCGGCCATCGTCGACGCCACGGCCGATCTGGCCATGGCCTTCAAGCCGCAGATTGCCTACTTTGCCGCCCACCGGGCCGAAGCCCAGTTGGAGCGCCTGATTGCGCACATGCGCAGTGCCGCACCCCGGGTGCCGGTGATTCTGGACGCCAAGCGCGGCGACATTGGCAGCACCGCCGAGCAGTACGCCATTGAGGCCTTTGAGCGCTACGGTGCCGATGCCGTCACCCTGTCGCCCTTTATGGGTTTTGACTCGGTGGCGCCTTACCTCAAGTACCACAGCAAAGGTGCTTTCCTGCTGTGCCGCACCTCCAACCCCGGTGGCGACGATCTGCAATCGCAGCGCCTGTCCAGTGTGGAGGGCACGCCCCTGGTGTACGAGCACATCGCGCGCCTGGCGCAGGGGCCCTGGAACCTGAACGGCCAGTTGGGGCTGGTGGTGGGGGCCACGTATCCTGCAGAAATTGAGCGTGTGCGTGCGCTGGCGCCGACATTGCCCTTGCTGATTCCCGGTGTGGGCGCGCAGGGCGGGGATGCCGTGGCCACGGTCAAAGCCGGGTGGCGCGGCACGGCGCAGGCGTCGAGCGGGCCGATTGTGGTGAACTCGTCGCGCGCCATTTTGTACGCCTCTGCCGGAGCGGACTTTGCCGCCGCAGCGCGCACAGAGGCATTGCGCACGCGCGATGTGCTGCGCGCGGCGTGGCAACAAGTACTATCAAATTAGTAGTTATATGCGCCCATCGGACGGGCGCTGCAGGCAGTTTTGTCCGAATCTGTATGCGCAAATGCAAAACAAATCGCACGAAATGGAACACACCTGCACACCACGCCTCACACCTGCCCCGGCGTTGGGGTTTGGTGCGGTGTGTGGGGTAATTGTTTGTAAGACGACTTTGCCTGGTACGTAGCGGGTCATAAGCTCCCCCGTCGAGCTCTATCCTTCGTTTATTCGGGCCGCCAGAGAGGTTTTGCATGCATATCGCAGGTTGGGATGCACCAGTTCCGTCGCTATTGACCCCGCACTTACCCGGGGCGCAACCCGAAGCCGGTTTGGCGCACCACGCCAGCGCGTCGACGGCCGCCTTGACGCTCACTGCTGTGGCGGCCCTTTGCGCATGTGGTGGCGCAGGCGGGAGTGGTACCGCGCCGTTTGTTGCCACCCCCGTCGATGGCCGCGCCGTATCCCTGCCCAGCGCGGGCTACACCTACCCCAGCCCCGCGACCGACGAGCAGGCCGCGCGGTTTTTGCAGCAGGCCCAGTTTGCCGCCACCGATGCCGACATCAGCAGCGTGCGCCGCCTGGGTTATGCGCCCTGGCTGCAGGCACAAATGGCCACCCCGTACACCACGGGCTGGGATTGGCTGGAAGCCCAAGGTTATGGTGATGCACAGAACAGCGGCCATTACTACGACCAGTCCTACCCGGCGGACTACATGGTCTGGAGCCAGCTCATAGGGGCGAGTGATGCGCTGCGCAAACGCCTGGCGCTGGCGCTGTCGGAATTTTTTGTGGTGTCGCTGGCCGGGGTCAGTGCTACCTGGCGCAGCCACATCATGGCGCATTACTGGGACACCCTGTGCCAGCACGCGCTGGGTAATTACCGCGATTTGCTGCAGGCCATCACCCTGAACGTGGGCATGGGCTATTACCTCAATACCAAAGGCAATCTGAAAGAAAACAGCGCCGGGCGCCAGCCCGACGAAAACTATGCCCGCGAGGTGATGCAATTGTTCAGCATCGGGCTGGTGCAGCTCAACGCCGACGGAACGGCGCAAACCGACAGCGCGGGCAACACAATAGATACCTACACCGCCAGCGACGTGAGCAACTTGGCGCGTGTGTTCACCGGCTACGACGTGGACCAGAGTCAGAACGTGCCCACCACCATCGCACAGACCGGTGGCGGCACACGCACCGTGTCCAGCACCACCTTTGCCCGGCTGCCCATGAAGCTCAATGCGGCCAACCATTCCACGCTGGCGGCCACGTTTCTGGGCACCAACATACCGGCCAACACCGATGCCACGGTGGCCTTGGGTATTGCGCTGGATACCCTGTTCAACCACCCCAACACCGCGCCGTTTTTTGCGCGGCAAATGATCCAGCGGCTGGTCACCAGCAACCCGAGTCCGGCCTACGTGGCGCGGGTGGCGACGGTGTTTGCCAACAACGGCGCCGGTGTGCGCGGCGATCTGGCCCATGTGTTTGCAGCGGTCTTGTTGGACGACGAGGCGCGCGCACCGGCCGCTCTGGGTGACCCCGAGTTCGGCAAACTGCGTGAACCCATGGTGCGCCTGGTGCAATGGGCGCGTACCTTTGGCGTGCGCTCCAGCAGCGGTGCCTGGAAGATTGGCGACCTGAGCAACCCCGGTACCCAACTGGGGCAAAGCCCGCTGCGCGCACCGTCGGTGTTTAACTACTTCCGCCCCGGCTATGTGCCGCCGGCCACCACGCTGGCCTCCGGTAAAGTGGCGCCCGAGTTCCAGATCGTCAACGAGAGCAGCGTCGGTGGGTACCTGAACTACATGATGGGCGTGATCGACAGCGGCATCGCATCCGGCGACATCAAGGCCGCCTACACCGCCGAGTTGGCGCTGGTGCGAGACCCCGCCGCACTGGTCAACCGGCTGAACCTGCTCTTGTGTGCAGGCCAGCTTTCCAGCGCCACACGCACCCTGATTGTGAACACGCTCAGTGCCACGCCCGTTACGGCCAGCAGTTCGGCCAGCACGCAGCGCAATCGCGTGTGTGCTGCGGTGCTGATGGTGATGGCCTGCGCCGAATACCTGGTCCAGAAATAGGAGACGGCACCATGTCCGCACATTCCCATCCCCAAGCGTCGCGACGCGACTTTTTGCGCCGCACCGGTCAACTGGCCCTGGGCAGCGCGGCACTGCCCCTGGCGCTGAACTTGGCCGCCATCGGGCGGGCGGCGGCCTTCAACGCCCCCGGTGGTGACTACAAGGCCCTGGTCTGCGTGTTTCTGTACGGCGGTAACGACTACGCCAACACCGTGGTGCCGTATGACACCGCCAGTTACGACCAGTACAGCGCCATCCGGGGCGGCGGTGCCGGGCGCACGGCGGGCGGCATTGCGCTGGGGCAGGCGGACCTTGCGGCTACGCTGCTGACGCCCACGGTGGCGCCGGTGGACACCCTGGGAGTGCCGCGCCAGTTTGCGCTGCACCCGTCCATGGCTGCGCTGGCGGGTCTGTTTAATGCGGGCCATGCGGCGGTGCAGCTCAACGTGGGGCCGCTGGTAAAACCCCTGAGCCGAGCCGACTACCACAGCAGCAACCGCAGCCTGTACCCGCGTCCGCCGCAATTGTTTTCGCACAACGACCAGGCTTCCATCTGGCAGTCGTCTTCGCCCGAGGGCTCCAAAGTGGGCTGGGGTGGCAATATCGGCGACCTGGTGGTGCCCAGCGGCGCGGGGCTCAACAGCAATGCGGTGTTTACCGGCATATCGGTGGCGGGCAATACGGTGTTCCTGTCGGGGGATGCGGCGCTGCAGTACCAGGTGAGCACCAGTGGTGCCATCAAAATCAAGCCGGTGACCAACACCTCGGTGTATGGCTCCACTGCCTTGCCAGCGGCCCTGCGCGCGCTGGTGCAGCAAAACGGGGCCCACAGGCTGGAGCACGACTACAACGCCGTCACCCGCCGCGCCATCGATGCCGAGGCGGCTGTCAGCGCGGCGCTGGGCGCGGGTGTGTTGACCACCGAATTTGCCACCGACAGCCTGTCGCAGCAGCTCAAAATGGTGGCGCGCCTGATAAAAGGGCGGGCGTCGCTGGGCGTGCGGCGCCAGGTGTTTTTTGTTTCGCTGGGTGGGTTCGACTTGCACGACAACCTGATTGCCCAGCACCCTACGCTGCTGGGCAACGTCAGTGCGGCCTTGAGCGCGTTTTACAACGCCACGGTGGAGCTGGGCGTGGCCGATGCGGTGACCAGTTTTACCGCATCGGATTTTGGCCGCACACTCACATCCAATGGCGATGGCTCCGACCACGGCTGGGGCGGTCACCACTTCATTGTGGGTGGTGCGGTGCGGGGTAAGGCGTTCTACGGCACGCCACCACCGGTGAGTGTGAGCGACAGCAAAACCGCCGGGGTATACGACGCCGCAGCCAAATGGCATGTGGGCCAGGGGCGCTTGTTGCCCAGCACCTCGGTCGACCAGTACGCTGCCACCCTGGCCCAATGGTTTGGTGTAGACCCGGTGACTGAAATGGCCGGGGTATTGCCCAATATCGTGAACTTTGGCGGCAGCTACGACGGCATGCATTACCCCACTGATCTGGGCTTTATGGCCTAAGCATGTGGCGCATGCAGGGCGGTGCCCGGCAGACTCTGCGAAGCGCCGCTACCATGGGGGTAATTTGCTTCACTCCCCCCATCAGGACGCCACCATGATCGACCTCTACACCGCCGCCACGCCCAACGGACACAAAGTGTCCATCGCACTGGAAGAGCTGGCCTTGCCCTACACCCTGAAAGTGCTGGATTTGTCCAAGGGCGAGCAAAAGGCGCCGGCGTATCTGGCCATCAACCCCAATGGGCGCATACCCGCCATCGTGGACCACGAGCAGGATGATTTTGCAGTCTTCGAGTCCGGTGCCATCCTTTTGTACCTGGCAGAAAAAACCGGGCGCCTGATGCCATCCGACGTGAAGGGGCGCTCGCGTGTCATCCAGTGGCTGATGTTCCAGATGGGCGGTATCGGCCCCATGATGGGTCAGGCCAACGTGTTTTTCCGCTACTTCCCGGAAAAAATCCAGAGCGTGATTGACCGCTACCAGGGTGAAAGTCGGCGCCTGTTTCGCGTGCTCGATGGGCATTTGAAAGACCACGAATACCTGGCCGGTGATTACTCCATTGCCGACATTGCCAACTGGGCCTGGGTGCGCACGCACCGCTGGTCGGGCGTGGAGGTGGACGACCTGCCGCACCTCAAGCGCTGGCGCGACGCCATCCGCGAGCGCCCTGCGGTACAGCGCGGCATCCAGGCGCCACCCTCGTCGCTGGACCTGCGCACCGATGACCCTGCCCGTGCAAAACAATTTGCAGAAGAGGCCCGCAAGATGCTGGAAACCGGGCAATCATCGCGGGCGTGACGGCATTGCCATCGCTCACTGCGCTGACTTTCATATGCCGAGGCGCGACGCGTGCGCAGTGCCGAATCACAGTTTTTCGCGTTAACCCTGCAACAAGGAAATGGCCATGCAACTCTACGTCGCCCCTAGTGCGCCCAACCCCCGGCGTGTCACCATGTTTATGGTGGAAAAAGGCATTCAGGGTATCGACCTGGTGCCGGTCGATCTGAATGCCCAGGAACACAAAGGCGAGGCCTACCGCGCCAAAAATCCGCTGGCCCGGGTGCCTGCGCTGGAGCTGGATGATGGCCGTGTGTTGACCGAAACCCGCGCCATCTGCACCTACCTGGAAGGTCTGTACCCGGAGCCGAATTTGATGGGGGCCGATTTTGAAGAACGCGCCTTTATTGAAATGGCCGACCGCCGGGTCGAGCACTACCTGCTGGCCGGCATTGCCAACGCCGTGCGCCACACCCACCCCGGCCTGGCACCGCTGGAGCAGCCGCAGTTTCCTGACTTTGGCCACTCACAAGCCCAGAAGGTGCGCGAAGTTGCTTCGTGGTTCGACCAGTTGCTGGGCCGCCAGCCCTGGGTGGCGGGGGAGCGTTTTACGATTGCCGACATCACCGCGTTTTGCGCCATCGAGTTTGCCAAGCTCATGAAATTCAACCCCGGCAAAGAAGGCATGCCTGCGCTGCAGGCCTGGCGTGACCGGGTGGCGGAACGCGCCAGCGCCAAGGTGAAGTAACACACGCACCACCGCAGCCGAAGAGCTTGGGTGCCAGAGTGTTCTGCGCAGGTTAAGGAGGAGCCCGCACAGCGGGCGGGGGACACGGAGCAAAACGCTCTGGTACCCAAGCTCGCAGCGTGTTCGGTGACGTTTACCCGCCGCAGGCTCCACAGCAATGGCTCACACCGTGTTGGCCTTTGCGTTTGGTAATGGCGATGCGCCACACCTCGGGCCCGCTTTCCAGATACTCCCAGGAAAAAAGGCCGGCCTTGTCGGCCTCAAACTGGCGCTGCAGGGGCAGGGGATCGTGGTCGCTGAGCAGCTCCATGGTGGTGTTCGCTTGCATCTGGTCAAAAGTCCAAGTGACCAGGGCGTGGCGACTGAGTGGCGCCATGGGGCGGGTATCCAGCTGCATGGATGGGGTAGATGGTGGCATGGGTATTCCTCATAAAAGTGCATGCATTATAAGATGCACGTAGAATGCATCTTTTAAGACCCCCTACCTGATACCCATGACCACCCCCGCCCCCCGCCCCGCCACCGTGTTGTTGCAGCCGCGCGAGCCAGCCCCCAAGGCACTGGCAGCACCCAGCATGCAGGCCTTTTTGGAGTTGGCGTTTCGTCCGCTGTACCTGGCGGGCATCGGCTGGGCGTTGGTGGCGATTGCACTATGGGTGTTTGCGCCGGGCTGGCTGCGCGGGCCGCTGGCCGGCATTGCCTGGCACGCGCACGAAATGTTGTGGGGCTTTATTGCCACCATCGCCGTGGGTTTTTTGATGACGGCAGGCACCAGTTGGACCGGCATCAACCCCTTGAGCGGGCGGGCGCTGGCAGCGGTGTGTGGCCTGTGGGGCATTGCGCGCATCGGTTTTTTGCTCCCCTGGGGCGCTGCCTTCTGGGTGGCCATGCTGGCCGAACTGGCGTTCTTCGGTTGGGGTGCCCTCGCCATGCTGCGCGCGGTGGTCAAGGCCAAAAACAGCCGCAACTACGCAGTTCCAGGCTTGTTGGCGGGGCTGGGTGGTATGGACGCCTTGTACCTGCTCACCGCGCACAGTGGCGGGGACTATGCGGTGTTGATGCAGCGTTTCAACGCCGGTGTGGTGGTGATGGCACTGATTGCCTTGCTGATTGGTCGGCGCGTGATTCCTTTCTTTGCCATGCGGGCGGTGCCGGGGCTCGATATCCCCAAACACACCGAAACCGGCTGGGTGCAGTTGGCGGCCTGTGCCGTGGCAGTGCCCAGTTTGCTGGGCGGGTGGAACATACTCGCCGCGTTGGCTCTGGGTCTGGCGGGGGGGCTGGCGCTGGTGCAAGTGCTGAGCTGGAAACCGCTGGCGGTGCGCAGCAATGCCCTGTTATGGATTTTGTATGTGGCCTATGGCGCCATGGGGCTGGGCTTGCTGCTGGCGGCCCTGGCCCATGCCGGTATTCACTTGCCCCGCGTGTTGCCGGTGCACACCATTGCCATGGCGGGCTTCTCGGTGCTGATTCTGGGCATGGTCACGCGCACCGCGCTGGGCCACACGGGGCGCCCCTTGGTTACCGACCGCACGATGCGCACCAGCTACGGGCTGATGCTGCTGGCCGTGGCGTTGCGCCTGGCGGCCATTGCGTCAACACCGCTCAGCGCTGCACTGTTGTATGCGGCCAGCGCTGCGTGGATTGCCGCGCTGGCGCTGTACCTGTGGCAGTTTGTGCCGATGCTGATTCGGCCGCGGTACTGAGCCCCATTCGTTTGATAGTTTTTTTTTGAAAGGTAAACACCATGACCCACACCTGCAACCATTCGACCCCGGAAGCGATTTACCCGTTCGACGCCCGCGGTGTTGCCAAACGCTTTCGCCACGCGGCGATTTTTGGCGCACTGGATTCGCTTACCCCCGGTGAGACCATGCGGTTTGTCAACGACCATGACCCGCTGCCCTTGTTGCACCAATTGCACGCGCGGTATGGAGACGGGTTGGGCATTGCGTATCTGCAGCGTGAACCGGGCGCTATCGTGATTGATTTCACCCGGCAAAGTATTGCCCCCTGAAATTAAAAAGCCCCGCAGCACAAGGCTGCAGGGCTTTTTTCAATGGAACAGGCGTTGCTCAAACGGGCGCCGCCGTTATCCCGTGATTACTTGTGGCCGTAGAACCAAACTTTGGTACCTTGCAGGTCCAAGTTCTTGATGACGATGCCACCGAAGGAAGCACCGTTGTGGCCAGTCGTGATGCTGGCAACAGTGATGGTAGGAGTAGCCAAACGTGCGTCAGCAGTCACAGCACCGGAACCAACCACTGGGAACGCGAACTGAACCACGTCTTGACCAGTCCAGCCGGTAGCAACACCAGCGGCAGTCACCACAGCGCCGGCGCGGGCAGCGTCATAGCCGCCAGCGGCCATCACGGAAGCGGTAACAGCGGGCACGAATGTAGCAGCGGTCAGCACGTCGATGGTAGCAATCATCATGCCTTTGATGCCGATGTCGGTGAAGGCCACAGAAGCGCCGTCATCGGTGTATGTGAATGCGCCGATGTTGATGTTCAGGTCAGCAACGATCGACACACCTTCTTGACCGGAGACTTGAGACAAGTCAGCGTCAGCGATGGAAGTCATTGCGGAAGCGGAGAAGGAAGACGCCAGGGCCAGGGCCACTGCGGAGAATTTGAAAGCGTTCATTTGTAGTACCAGTTTGGGTTGAGTTGAAAATCAGCCCCGACTTTGCAGCCTCTGCTTTGGCGTCGGGACGGACGAATTATTGTGTACAACTGTGCGAAATTCACGTTTCGCGACCTGATCTACAGGCCAAAGTATTGACTTGCCGTGCCAAAACGCGCCAATCAAGGGTATTCCCTTAGCTTTGGAGCCCGCCCTCCGCGCGCCGCAGAGCGCACTTTACGGACGTGTCGTATGCGGAATCAGTGTGGTGGGCACCGCATGGGCCGCCATCTCGGGGTAATCGCGGCTGAAATGCAGCCCCCGGCTCTCGTGGCGGGCCTGGGCCGAGCGCACAATCAGTTCGGCCACCTGCACCAGGTTGCGCAGCTCCAGCAGGTCGCGCGTGACGTGGAAGTGGGCGTAAAACTCCTGAATCTCGCCCTGCAGCAGGGCAATGCGGTGGGCGGCGCGGTCCAGGCGCTTGTTGGTGCGCACGATGCCCACGTAGTCCCACATGAAGCGGCGCAGCTCATCCCAGTTGTGGGAGATGACCACGGCCTCGTCGGCGTCGGTCACGCGGCTGTCGTCCCAGGCGGGCAGCGCGGCCGGTGCGGGCAGCGGCGAAGCCTTTATGTCGGTGGCCGCCGAGCGGGCAAACACCATACATTCCACCAGCGAATTGCTGGCCAGGCGGTTGGCCCCATGCAAACCGGTGTAGGTGGTCTCGCCAATGGCGTGCAGGCCAGCGATGTCGGTGCGCCCCATCAGATCGGTATGGATGCCGCCACAGGTGTAGTGGGCGGCGGGCACCACGGGGATGGGTTGTTTGGCAATGTCGATACCCAGTTCCAGGCAGCGCGCATGGATGTTGGGGAAGTGCTCCAGGATAAACGGCAGCGGCTGGTGCGAGATGTCCAGGTACACACAGTCCACACCGTGTTTTTTCATCTCAAAGTCAATTGCACGGGCCACGATGTCGCGCGGCGCCAGTTCGGCACGCGGGTCGTGGTCGGGCATGAAGCGTTTGCCCCCGGCCGACGGCGGCAACAACAGGCGACCGCCTTCGCCGCGCACGGCTTCGGTAATCAGAAAGGACTTGGCGTGCGGGTGGTACAGGCAGGTGGGGTGGAACTGGATGAACTCCATGTTCGTCACCCGGCACCCGGCACGCCAGGCCGCCGCAATGCCGTCACCCGTGGCGGTGTCGGGGTTGGTGGTGTACAGGTACACCTTGCCCGCGCCACCCGTGGCCAAAATGGTGTGGGGCGCGCTGAAGGTGTGCACCGTGTCGGTCGCTTCGTCCAGGGCATAAAGGCCCAGGCAGCGCCCCGGCTGCTCTGCGCCGACCAGGCCGAGCTTGCGCTCGGTAATCAGGTCCACCAGGGTGTGGTTTTCAAACAGGGTGATATTGGGCGTGCCACGCACTTCGTTGATGAGCGTTTTTTGCACCGCCGCGCCGGTGGCGTCGGTCACGTGCACGATGCGCCGCGCGCTGTGGCCGCCTTCGCGGGTCAGGTGCAGTTGGCCGTCTTCCAGCGAAAACGGTACGCCCAGCCCGCGCAGCCAGGCAATGCTCTCAGGGGAGTGCTCCACCACAAAACGCGTGGCCTCGGGGTCGGACAGTCCGGCACCTGCCACCAGGGTGTCTTGCACGTGGGCATCAAAACTGTCGCCATCAGCCAGTACGGCGGCAATGCCCCCTTGCGCCCATGCGCTGGAGCCGTCGGTCATGGCACGTTTGGTGAGCACGGCCACACGGTGCGTGGGCGCCAGGTGCAGCGCCGCCGAAAGCCCGGCCAGGCCGCTGCCGACAATGAGGACGTCAAACCGGTGCTGCGTCGGGGGGGTAGGGTGGTTCATCAAAGCCATGTCGCAATCACGGTGGGCACAATGCTACAAAAAATATAGCTGCTTGCGCACGCCCATCGTGCGCAAAGGCTGATTTTATGCCTTGGACTTACTTGACCTGGTGCATGGCAGCCAGGTTCATCAGGGCGGTCAATACCTCGGACTTGAAGCCGACCCGGTTTTGCCCGTCCTGGTGGCCGCCGCTGAGAATGAGCTTTTGCAGGTATTCCACGCAATCGCGGTGGCCCCAGAACTTTTCAATCGCCGCCACGATGCGCGGGTGGTACTGGTTGACGATGGCCATCTCGGAATCAATGCGGGCCTGCAACGGGCGCTCGTGCAGCGGCATCGGGCGTGTGGGCAGGTCGTCGTCTTCCCATTGCAGCGAGGGAAAGCCAGTCTCCTGGTAGCGCGAGTCGTCTTTCGGGTCTGGCACGGCAATATCCTGTTGGCTGGGGTGGTGGCCCCGCGCGGGGCCTGTGCGTGGCAAGACTGTACCTGAAGTTGCGCCGCGCGCCTATGTGCACCACCCCGGTGTGTTAGTGCGCCAGGGTGTTGTTGGCCAGTAACCCACAGGTCGCCTTGCCACGGCACAATAGCTCCATGCCCCATCTGCCCACCTTCATCGCTCCCCACCGTTTCACCGACGCCGCCGCTGCTTTGGCACAGGTGCAGCGCATCTACGACAACAGCATCGCCCACCTGCGCGGTGCCATGCAGCAGTTTGTTGCCGGTGACGACAGTGCGGGCCACGTGCGGGCCTGCTACCCGCTGGTGCGCATCCACACCGATACCGTGTCGCGCATGGCCAACCCCGAGCTGGCGCGCCTGAGTTTCGGCTTTGTCGCCGGCCCGGGCCGCTTTGAGACCACGCTCACCCGCCCCGACTTGTATGCCGACTACTACCTGGAGCAGTTCCGCCTGCTGCTGCAAAACCACGGCGTGGAGCTGGAGGTGGGCACCAGCAGCCAGCCCATTCCGGTGCACTTTTCCTTTGCCGAGCACGACCATGTGGAAGGCAGCCTGAGCCCAGAGCGGCGCATGCGCATGCGCGATGTGTTTGATTTGCCCGATCTGGCGGCCATGGACGACGGCATTGCCAACGGCACCTACAACCCCAAGCCCGGTGAACCGCAGCCCTTGGCGCTGTTTACGGCCCCCCGGGTGGACTATTCGCTGCACCGCCTGCGCCACTACACCGGTACCAGCCCCGAGCACTTCCAGAACTTTGTGCTGTTTACCAACTACCAGTTCTATATTGACGAGTTCATCGCCCTGGGGCACGCGGCCATGGCCGATGCCGGCAGCGAATACATCGCCTTTGTGGAACCCGGCAATGTGGTGACCCGCCGCGTAGGGCTTGCAGCCGAGGCCTTGGATGCACTGGGCAAAGAGCCTGCGCGCCTGCCGCAAATGCCGGGTTACCACCTGGTGCGCGCCGACCACAGCGGCATCACCATGGTCAACATTGGTGTCGGCCCGGCCAATGCCAAGAACATTACCGACCACATTGCCGTGCTGCGCCCCCACACCTGGATCATGCTGGGCCACTGCGCCGGCCTGCGCACCACCCAGCAACTGGGCGACTACGTGCTCGCACACGGTTATGTGCGCGAAGACCATGTGCTCGACGAAGAGCTGCCGCTGTGGGTGCCCATTCCCGCGCTGGCCGAAATCCAGCTGGCGCTGGAGCAGGCGGTGGCCGATGTGACGCAGCTCAAACATGCCGAACTCAAAAGCATCATGCGCACCGGCACCGTGGCCAGTACCGACAACCGCAACTGGGAGCTGCTGCCCGACAACCAGGCCCAGCGCCGCTTCAGCCAGAGCCGCGCCGTGGCGCTGGACATGGAGAGCGCCACCATCGCCGCCAACGGTTTCCGCTTTCGGGTGCCCTACGGCACGCTGCTGTGCGTGAGCGACAAGCCCATGCACGGCGAAATCAAGCTGCCCGGCATGGCCAACCACTTCTACCGCGAGCGGGTGGACCAGCACCTGCGCATCGGCATCCGTGCCCTGGAGCTGTTGCGTGCGCAGGGCGCCGACCAGCTGCACAGCCGCAAGCTGCGCAGCTTTTCGGAAGTGGCGTTTCAGTAAGAGCGGCTTAGCTTTGAGACACGGGTGCACCCTCATTCTTCGACCTTCCCCAGAGAGACTCACCATGCAAGTACCACGTCACCTTCGCCCGACACCCTTGAACGGCCTGCGCACCCATGCGCTGCACTGGGTGCTGGTCGCGGCGGGTTTGTGCACCCCGGTGTGGGCCTTGTCAGGGCCCGTTTCCGGCACCGTCTCCGGGCCTACCTCTGCTCCCGCGCTGATGCTGGCCAACAGCTACCACGGTGGTGTGGTGCTGGCCGATTACTGGGTGAGTGAGAAATACGACGGTGTGCGTGCCTACTGGGATGGCATTCGTTTGCTCACCCGCTCGGGCGAAGTGATTGCCGCACCGGCATGGTTTACTGCGGGCTGGCCTGCGCAGCCGCTGGACGGCGAACTCTGGGCCGGGCGTGGGCAGTTTACGGCGGCGGTATCGGCCGCACGCACCCAGGTGCCGGACGATGCGGCCTGGAAGGCCATGCGGTACATGGTGTTTGATGTGCCGTCCAACCCCGAGGTGTTTAGTCGCCGTATGCCGGTGGTGGAGGCTGCTGTCAAAGCCATTGGCAAAACTTGGGTACAAAGCGTGGCGCACAGCAAGGTCTCGGACCAGGCCGGCTTGCAAGCCCTGCTGCGCCGTACTGTGAAAGACGGCGGCGAAGGCCTGGTGCTGCGCCGTTCCAACGCCCCGTACAGTGGCAAACGCAGTGACGACCTGCTCAAGTTCAAACCCTATACCGACGCCGAGGCACGCGTGGTTCGCCACATCGCCGGCAAGGGTAAATTCAAAGGCATGCTGGGTGCCATGGTCGTGGAATTGCCCGCGCGTGCGGGTGAAAAACCGCGCCAATTCAAGCTGGGCACCGGCTTTAGCGACCAAGAGCGCCTGCAGCCACCCAAGGTGGGATCGGTCATCACCTACCGTTACCGCGGTGTCACCGACAGCGGCTTGCCGCGTTTTGCCAGCTACCTGCGCGAAGCAGGCGACCGCCATTGGGCCCAACTGGAACCTTTTTAAGGTTTGACACGCATGCACCAACCCAACGCCCATCCAGGCCAAAGCCCCGGCCCCGGCCCCGGCCCGCAAATCCCGCTGCTGGAATGCCGCGCCATCCGCAAACGGTATGGTGATGCCACCGTCGTTAATGACCTGTCGTTCGAAATTGCCCCCGGTGAATGCCTGGGCATCATCGGCCCCAACGGTGCGGGCAAGACCACCAGCATCCGTATGTGCCTGGGGCTCACCGCTCCGGATGCGGGCGAAATCCGCTTTGGTGATTGGTCCATGCCACACGACGCACTGGCCATCAAGGCGCAACTGGGTGTGGTGGCACAAATGGACACCCTCGACCCCGACTTCAGCTGTGCCGAGAACCTGCTGGTGTATGGCCGCTACTTTGGCCTGAAAGACGCCGCCATCCGTGCCCGCATTCCCGCACTATTGGAATTTGCCTCGCTCACCAGCAAAGCCAACGCCAAACCCGGCGAACTCTCGGGCGGCATGAAACGCCGCCTCAGCCTGGCCCGCGCCCTGGTGAACGACCCCAAGCTGCTGCTGCTGGACGAACCCACCACCGGGCTGGACCCGCAGGCCCGCCATCTGATGTGGGAGCGCCTGCAGGCCCTGTTGCAACAGGGTAAGTCCATTTTGCTCACCACCCACTTCATGGACGAAGCCGAACGCCTGTGCCACCGCCTGCTGGTGCTGGACCATGGCAGAAAAATTGCCGAAGGCAAGCCACGCGAGCTGATTGCCCAACATCTGGAGCCCGATGTGGTGGAGGTGTATGGCGCCGGGGCGCTGGGGTTGGTGCAAGGTGGCGATGTTGGCAGTGCGGCCTTTGGTGGCTCCAGCCAGTCCTTGCGTGCGCTGGCCAGCCGCGTGGAGGTGAGTGGCGAGACGGTGTTCTTCTACACCGCCAACGCGGCCCAACTGTTGCAGGCCCTGCAGGCCCACCCCCAGCTGCGCACCCTGCACCGACCGGCCAATCTGGAGGACCTGTTCCTCAAACTCACCGGCCGCCAGATCCGGGAAGAAGGTTAATTGCTATGAAAGATATAGCTGCTCACGCACGTTCTACGGGCGCCAATGGCCAAAATGGCATACAAAAACCGCTGTCCGTGTGGCGTGCGCCCGCACTCTCGCTGCGCTTTTGGCCGGTGTTTCTGCGCAACCTGCTGGTGTGGCGCAAGCTGGCCATCCCCAGCCTGGTGGGCAACATTGCCGAGCCGCTGATGTGGCTGGTCGCCTTTGGCTACGGCATGGGCGCATTGGTGGGGCAAATTACCGTACCCGGCGTGGACGGCACCCCGGTGCACGTGCCTTACATCCTATTTTTGGCCAGCGGCTCCATTTGCATGAGTGCCATGCAGGCGGCCAGTTTTGAGGCGCTGTACTCGGCCTTCTCGCGCATGCACGTGCAAAAAACCTGGGACGGCATCATGAACGCCCCCGTGGGGCTGGACGACATCGTGTTGGCCGAAATGCTGTGGGCGGCGTTCAAATCGCTGTTCACCGTCACCGCCATTTTGGGTGTGATGCTGGCACTGCAGATCAGCCATTCACCCAAGTTGCTGCTGGCCTGGCCCATTTTGCTGGGCGTGGGAATCACCTTCAGCTGCATTGCGTTGGTGTTCAACGCGCTGGCCAAGGGCTACGACTTTTTTACCTACTACTTCACCCTGTTTCTCACGCCCATGATGTTTTTGAGCGGCGTGTTCTTTCCGTTGGAGCAGTTGCCCAGCGCCGTGCGTGTGGTGGCCGACTGGTTGCCGCTCTCCAACGCCGTAGCGCTGGTGCGCCCGCTGTTTATGGACCAATGGCCCGCCGACGTGCTGCGCCACGCCCTGGTGTTGCTGGGCTACGCGCTGGCATCGTTCTGGCTGGCCTTGGCGCTCACGCGCAAGCGGTTTCGGATGTAGGGTGCGGCACCGCGGCGCTGCAGCGCAGGGCGGATGCGCATGGAGCGCCGGTTCACCCCGTTCAGTGCTGTTTGGCGAGCGTGGCCGCCAGCTCGGAGATGCGCGCCATGGCGGATTGGTACACGGCGCTGTCTTCGCGTTTATCCACGGCCATGACCATCACCATGAGAATGTCATCCTGAACCCCATACACCAGGCGGTAGCCTTGTTTTTTGAGTTTGATCTTGTAGTGGCCTGCCAGCGCGCCATGCAGAGCACCGCCGGGCACATGCGGCTGGTCCAGGCGTTTTCTCAGCAGTTTGCGCAGGGTCTCTTTGACCGAACCATCCAGCGCCTGCCACTCGACCCACGCACTGGGAACAAACTGCAGACGGTACGGGTGCTTGCGAACCGGCTCAGATGGCATCAATGTCAACTTCAATAGCCTGCGCACGTTCGCCCATGCGCGCCAGCACGGTGCGGTGCAGCTCCTGGTCGCCCAATTCATCCAGCAGGGCCTCAAACAGGGCCGGCTCAATCATGTAGAAGGCCGCCTTGTTGTGGTTCAGCACGGCCACAGGTTTGCGTTTGGCATCACGCAGCACGGCAGCGGGGTTCTTTTTGAACTCCGACATACTGATGGTGACATCCGAATACAGTGTTTCCATAAATAAGCTCCGAAATAAGCGCTAATTTTAGCGTTATTTTTGCTGCTCAAAACCGGCTCACCACCCGGTAGTTCAGCGTGGTGCTGCCCTGTGCCGGTATGGCAATCACCCACTGCGCCAGGTTGGCCGCCAGTTTGGTGTGGGCGTGGCTGCTGCTGGTGATGCGCCAGTCACCCGGAATGGGCTCTTGCACCAGCACCTGCACGGCCTCGTCCTTGGCATTTTTCAGCACCACTTCATAGGCGCTTTCGAACACGCTGTTTTTACGGTTGTCGTTGGAGAGCACCTTGAAGTCGGTCTGTCGCCGGTCGGCTGTCACGTCAAATGCTTCGCCTAGTTTCAGCCGCACTTTTTCGTTCTTGGGTGTGTGGTCAATGCGGTCCTCTCCGATGAACTGGGCGTTACCCGCCTTGTCCTTTTTGTAGACGCGCACAATGCCCTTGGGCAAGGGCAGGCCCAGGCGCTGGTTTTCCTTGTTCTCAAACTCCACAAACACACCCACCTTGAGTTTTTGCCCCAGCAGACCGGCCTGGCTTTGGTAGTAATAATCGTTGCCAGACAGCACCAGTTCCTTGCGTGCAGCCACCCCGCTGGCCGCGAGCAACGCGACTTGCTTGGTCTGGTTCTCGGCAATGGTGGTGGGGCGCGCCAGGGAATACAGGTGGTATTCGAACAGCGATTCCTCGGCCATTTCATTGGCCACTTTGGCCATGGGGGCGGCGGCATAGGCCATGGCGCGTGGCGCGCCGCGCTCCTGCGTTTGCACCCGGTTCACGTCGCCGGCCACCAGTTGCAGCCGTGCATTGCGGTAGCTGGCGCCGCTGGTGTTGGTCAGCGTCACCCAGCCCGACAGGTCCAGCGCATCGTCTTTGGCGTTCAGCTCCACCACGTAGTCGGCGCGCCAGGCCAGGCCGCTGGTCAGGTAGCTCAGCTCCACGTTCTGCGCCTGGGCCTGCTGGTTGTCCAGTTGCATCACCAGCGTGGGGCGGTCGCGCAGATTGGGCGGCAACTCGCCAAACACCAGCCGCCCGGGTACACCGGTTTCAATGCGCTGGCCCATTTGCAACACCACACCGCCATTGGTGGCCAGCACCTGGGCGCTCTCGGTGGTTTCGGCGCCGGTGGTGGGGTGGGTGCGCACCACGTTCACACTGCGGCCCACGTATTTTTCCAGCAGCTTTTGCGGGCTCAGCAGGTCAAAGTCGAAGTTTTGCTCCACCACGCGCAGCGCACCCGGGTGGCTGGTGCTGCGAAGAAGCGCCGTTTCGGGCCGCATCTTGGCGCTCACATCGCGAAACGCCAGCGGCACCGCCCCCGTGGGCAGGGTCACGCGGCGCAGGTCTTTGACCAGGGCCAGGTTGTCGTTGTAGATGGTCACGGCCACCTCTTGCTGGTCGGCCAGCGTGGCGCGCAACTCTTGGGCGTGGGCGCTGAACCCGCAGGCCAGCAGGGCAAAGGTCAGGGTGGCTAAGGGTGGCAAGGTCATAAGGCGGGCGTTCAAGACAGGCTCCTGGTGGGGTTGTGATGTGCATACGATAGCGCAGCACGGTCGTGTATGCGGGCTTGCAATGCAGGACGGGGCACCTCGTGTCATTGCGGGCGTGTTGTGCGACAATGTAATACAAGAAGGAGCAAGCCATGTCATCTACGCTAACCGTGCGTCTGTCGGACACCGAGTCTCAAAGCCTGGACACCCTGTGCGCCAGTGTCGGCAAATCACGCAGCGAGTTGGTGCGCGAAGCTTTGCGTTCGTACCGCCTGCGCGAAGCGTTGCGCCAAAGCCAAGCCCAATTGGCGCCATTGGCGCGGGCATCGGGTTGGCTGACTGAAGATGATGTGCTGCAAGACGTTTCATGAAGGTCTTTTTGGACACCAATGTGTGGATGTCGGCCACCGTCTTCTCGGGCTTGTGCGAAGCACTGGTACTGCAATGTGCCGAACACCACCGCTTGCTCAGTAGTGCTTTGGTGCAGCAGGAGGCGCACGACGTGTTGCGGCGCAAATTTCCGCAAGTGCCCCATGCTTGCGCCTTGTTTGACGCCGCTTGGCAAGCCGCCGAGTTGATTGCCGACCACGCAGCGCCGCCAGAAGACAACGACCGCCGCTTGGTCAATGCAGCCGCCGCAGCGGGTGCTGAATTGTTTGTCACGGGGGACAAGCGGGTGCTGGGCTGGCAAACGGCTGAATCGGCGCAAGGCGCGATGCGCATCGTGTCACCGCGCGATGCCTGGGGTATTTTGGCTGCGGCTGGGCAGGGGCATTGAGGGTAGCAAATCGCTGCAACGGCCGAACAATAGGGGCAACGTGCAAACAGACGGGGCGCTTGCCGCCGCCGCCCCTACAACATCCGCGCCAAATACCGCCCGGTATGGCTGGCAGGGTTGGCCGCAATGTCTTCCGGCGTGCCCACTCCCAAGACGGTGCCGCCACCGGAACCACCCTCGGGGCCCATGTCGATCAGCCAGTCAGCAGTTTTAATGACGTCCAGGTTGTGTTCGATGACCACTATGGTGTTGCCCGCGTCGCGCAACTGGTGCAGCACTTTCAGCAGCAAATCAATATCGGCAAAGTGCAGCCCGGTGGTGGGTTCGTCCAGGATGTAGAGCGTGCGCCCGGTGTCGCGCTTGCTGAGTTCCAACGCCAGTTTGACGCGCTGCGCCTCGCCGCCCGATAGCGTGGTGGCGGCTTGGCCGAGCTTGATGTAACTCAGGCCCACATCCAGCAGGGTTTGCAGCTTGCGCGCGATGGTCGGTACGGCTTGCAAAAATGCGTACGCCGCCTCCACTGTCAGGTCCAGAATCTGCGCAATGTTCTTGCCCTTGTACAGCACCTCCAGCGTTTCGCGGTTGTAGCGCATGCCGGCGCACACATCGCAGGGCACGTACACGTCGGGCAGAAAGTGCATCTCCACCTTGACCATGCCGTCGCCCTGGCAGGCCTCGCAGCGGCCACCGGCCACGTTGAAGCTAAAGCGCCCGGGGCCGTAGCCGCGTTCACGCGCCGTGGGTACTTCGGCCATCAGTTCCCGGATGGGGGTGAACAGGCCGGTGTAGGTGGCGGGGTTGGAGCGCGGGGTGCGGCCAATAGGCGATTGGTCGACATTGATGACCTTGTCGAAGTGCTCAATGCCTTCAATGGCCTCGTGTGCCGCCGGTTCCTCGTGGGCGCGGTAGATGGTGCGGGCCACTGCGGCGTAGAGCGTGTCGTTGACCAGTGTGGATTTGCCGGAACCCGATACGCCAGTCACGCACGTGAGCAGACCCACAGGGAAGTCGACGCTGACATTTTTCAGGTTGTGACCTTTGGCACCCACCACGCGCAGCGTCTGCAGTTCCCCCTGGGTGGCCAGGTGGTGCGCCTCGCGCTCGGCGCGGCGCACAGCGGCCGGGCTGGGGGCGCCTTTGGTCTTGTAGCGGTCTGCGTCGCCGGCCTTGGGGGCCACGGTGGGCAGCCAGGGTGTGCGGTGCTTGGGCACGGCAATGGTGCGCGTCTGCGCCAGATACTGGCCGGTGAGGGATTCGGTGTTGGCTTTGACCTGCTCAAAATTGCCCTGTGCAATGACGCGCCCGCCGTGTACACCGGCGCCCACCCCCATGTCGATGATGTGGTCCGCAGCGCGCATCATGTCTTCGTCATGCTCCACCACCAGCACGCTGTTGCCAATGTCGCGCAGGTGTTTGAGGGTGTCGATCAGGCGGTCGTTGTCGCGCTGGTGCAGGCCGATGCTGGGTTCGTCCAGCACGTACATCACACCGGTGAGCCCCGAGCCAATCTGGCTGGCCAGGCGAATGCGCTGTGATTCGCCACCACTGAGGGTTTCGGCGCTGCGGTCCAGGCTCAGGTAGTTCAGGCCCACGTCGTTCAAAAACTTCAGGCGCAGGCCGATTTCGCGGATCACCTTGGCGGCAATGTCGCCCTTGGCACCGTGCATGGTCAGGGTCTGGAAGTAGGCATAACTCTCGCGCAGCGTGACGCGGCTCACTTCAAAAATGGCGCGGGCCTGATCGCCTTCGCCAATCTTCACATGGCGGGCTTCCAGGCGCAGGCGCGAGCCGTCGCAGGCCGGGCAGTGCTGGGTGCTGCGCAGGCGAGCCAGGTCTTCGCGTACCACGGACGAGTCGGTCTCGCGGTAGCGCCGCTGCATGTTGGGAATGATGCCTTCAAAGGGGTGTTTTTTGGCGAGCTTCTTGCCTGCCGAGGCACCCGAATCCATCACATAACTGAACTTGATTTCTTCCTCGCCCGAGCCCTGCAAAATGGCGTGGCGTACTGCGTCGGGCAAGGATTCAAACGGGGCGTCGATGTCAAACTGGTAGTGCTTGGCCAGGCTTTCCAGCATGGCAAAGTAGTAGCCGTTGCGCCGGTCCCAGCCCTTGATGGCACCACTGGCCAGGCTCAGGCTCGGAAACGCCACCACCCGCGCCGGGTCAAAAAACTCCTGCTGGCCCAGGCCGTCGCAGCTGGGGCAGGCGCCCACCGGGGAGTTGAAGGAGAACAGGCGCGGCTCCAGCTCGGCAATCGAGTAGTGGCACACGGGGCAGGCAAACTTGGCATTGAATAAGTGCTCTCTGGGCACTTTGCGCCCGTCTGGTATGTGTGAGGCGCTATCATTTTCGGAGCTATCGACCTTAGGCGGGGTATCCATCTCCAGCGCAATGGCGCGGCCATTGGCCAGGCGCAGGGCGGCCTCGAAGCTCTCGGCCAGGCGTTGTTTCAGGTTGTCGTAGTCCGTGCGTGCGGCCACGCTGGCGGCGTGGTCGTCCGGGAGATGGACGGGCGCTGCGCGCACCTTGATGCGGTCGATCACCACGTCGATATCGTGTTTTTCGGTCTTTTTGAGTGTGGGCAGATCTTCGTGTTCGAACACCGTGCCGTTGACCCGGAAGCGCACATAACCCTGGGCTTGCATCTCGGCAAACACGTCCAGAAACTCGCCCTTCTTCTCGCGCGCCACCGGCGCCAGAATCATCAGACGGGTGTCTTCCGGCAGGGCCAGCACGGCGTCCACCATCTGGCTCACGGTCTGGCTTTGCAGCGGCAGGTCGTGTTCGGGGCAGTAGGGCGTGCCAGCGCGGGCGAACAGCAGGCGCAGGTAGTCGTGGATCTCGGTCACCGTGCCCACGGTGGAGCGCGGGTTGTGGCTGGTGGCCTTTTGCTCGATGGAGATGGCGGGCGACAGGCCCTCGATCACGTCCACATCGGGCTTGTCCATCAGCTGCAAAAACTGGCGTGCGTAGGTGGACAGGCTCTCCACATAGCGGCGCTGGCCTTCGGCGTACAGCGTGTCAAACGCCAGGCTGGACTTGCCCGAGCCCGACAAGCCCGTGATCACCACCAACTGGTTGCGCGGGATGTCCAGGTCGATGTTTTTCAGGTTGTGCGTGCGCGCACCGCGGATGCTGATGGTTTGCTGCTGCAGGGCGCGGGCCAGGTAGGTGCCTTGGGGGTCATGGGGCACAACGGTGCCGTCGGAAGGAGATGTCAAGGTGGGGCCCAATGAAAGAGGGTTGCGCGGCGCGGGGGAAATCCACCATGATAGTGAATGTTGGCGGCGGCGTTTGGGGGCGCTGGGGCAACCCGCCAGTGATAGTGACGGCCTCGAGCCCCGGCCCGTCGGCCCCACTGCGACCTTGGCGTAGGTGGCCGCTGCCAAATATTTATTGACGGCACCCGCCAACGCACTCTTGGGGCTGGACTGAATTTTCATCAGCAGCGGGTGCCGGGCTTCGCTCAGGTCAAAGCGTTGGCACAGGTCGGCCTGGATGCGTGCCAGCAGTGCAGCGGTGACTTCGGCGTCCGCCAGCGCCCGGTGGGCACGCCCGGCGCTGGGCAAGCGGTGGAATGCGGCCATGGCGCCCAGCGCGTGGCTGCGGGCTTCGGGGTAGAGCCTGCGCGACAGCAGCACCGTGCAGGCAAAGGGTTGGGCTGCAGGCAGGTTCAGGCGCGCCAGTTCGGCCATCCAGTAGCGCCGGTCAAACGACGCGTTGTGCGCCACCATGGGGTGTCGCCCACAAAGCGGCTGGCCTGCGCCATCACCTCGGCTGCGGGTGGGGCGGCCCGAACCATGGCGTTGCTGATGCCGGTGAAGGATTCGATGAAAGACGAGATGCGCACGCCGGCGTTCATCAGGCTCTGAAAACGATCCACCACCAACCCGCCCTCCAGCAGCACGATGGCCACTTCGGTGGCGCGGTCCCCCATGTCGGGCGACATACCGGTGGTTTCAAAGTCGATGACGGCAATGTGGGGCATGCGCCAAAGTGTAGCCCCGGTGTGACGGCTTCGAGGGGCGGGCAGTTGAGGTGCGGCCCGCTCCCACCGGGCGCAATCTACTACCGCTCACTGCCGCGCTGCGTTTTACCCAACCCGCAATGACCCCGCCCAGCGACATGCCGTGGGACGATGCGCGACAATGGGCTCTTTTGCCAGTTCACGGTTCACTGCTTTGACTTCGATTACTGCACCGTCCCCCCATGTTGGGGAATCCCTCCACTCCACCGCCATGACGCCACAGGAGCGACGCTCCAGTGCTTCGCTGGCCACGATTTTTGCCTTGCGCATGCTGGGCCTGTTTCTGGTGTTGCCGGTGTTTGCGCTGGAGGCGGCCAAACTCCCCGGTGGTGACGATCCGGCCCTGGTGGGGCTGGCCATGGGCATGTATGGCCTGACGCAGGGCCTGCTGCAGCTGCCTTTTGGCATGGCATCCGACCGGTTTGGGCGCAAACGGGTCATGGTGCTGGGTCTAGTTCTGTTTGCCGTGGGCAGCGCCATGGCCGCTTTTGCCCCCACCGTGGCTTGGTTGGTGATCGGCCGCGCGGTGCAGGGGGCGGGTGCCATTTCGGCGGCGGTGACGGCGCTGTTGGCCGACCAGACGCGGGATGTGGTGCGCACCAAGGCCATGGCGTTGGTGGGGGGTGGCATCGGCCTGGTGTTTGCGGTGTCGCTGGTGTTGTCGCCTCTGCTGGCCTCGGTGATGGGCCTGCATGGCCTGTTTGCCCTGACCTGTTTCCTGGCTTTAGCGGGCATTGCAGTGGTGCTGTGGTGGGTGCCACCCGAGCCTTCGGTGCACGCCAATGCGGCGCAGAGCAGCCTGGGCGAGAGCTTGCGGGCCGTGACCCGCAATCCGGCCCTGCTGCGTTTGTACTTTGGTGTGTTCATGTTGCATGCCGTGCAACTGGCCATGTGGGTGGCGCTGCCGGCCATGCTGGTGCAGGCCGGGTTGGCGCGTGACCAGCACTGGTGGGTGTATCTGCCCGCCGTAGTGGCCTCCTTCTTTGTCATGGCGGGTACGCTGTTTCCGCTGGAAAAGCGGGGTTACCTGCGGGCCGTGTTTTTGGCTGCGGTGGGTCTGATTGCGCTGGTGCAGCTGGGCTTGCTGTGGCTGGCATCCGCAGTGCCCGGCGTCTGGTCGCTGAGTCTGATGCTGTTTGTGTTTTTCTGTGGCTTCAATGTGCTGGAGGCCAGCCAGCCCAGCCTGGCATCCCGCGTGGCACCGGCGCAGGCGCGCGGTACGGCCTTGGGGGTGTACAACAGCTTGCAGTCGCTGGGGTTTTTTACCGGGGGCGCTTTGGGGGGCTGGCTGCTCAAAGATAGTGGCACGCACGGTCTGTTTGCCGCCTGTGCTGCAGCGACACTGGCCTGGCTGATGGTGGCGTGGCCCATGCAGGCGCCCCGTGCCGCTGGCGCAAACCCGGCACCAAACGCGGGATAATGCACGGTTTAGTGCGCGGTTAATACGAGGAAATAATCAATGGCATCCGTCAACAAAGTCATCATCGTCGGCAATCTGGGTAAAGATCCGGAATCGCGCGTTTTCCCCAACGGAGACCCCGTGGCCAACGTGACGATCGCCACCACCGACAAGTGGAAAGACAAAAACTCCGGCGAAATGCGTGAATTGACCGAGTGGCACCGCGTGGTCTTCAACGGGCGCCTGGCGGAAATTGCCGCACAGTACCTGCGCAAGGGCTCGCAGGTGTACGTGGAAGGCAGCTTGCGCACACGCAAATGGACCGACCAGTCCGGTGTGGAAAAGTACACCACGGAAATCCGTGCCGATAGCATGCAGATGCTGGGCAGCCGCCAGGGCATGGGTGAGCCGTCGCACGACGAAGGTGGCGGCTACGACAGCGCCCCGCGCCGTCCGGCACCGGCTGCTGCGCCACGCCCCCCTGCGGCGGCTGCGGCTCCCGCTGCCCGCCAAGCCCCAGCGCCGCGTCCGGCCAGCGGGTTTGACGACATGGACGACGACATCCCGTTCTGACACCCAGTCATCTTTATAATGTAAACCAAGCCTTGTAAGTTGTTGACTTACAAGGCTTTTTTCTTGTTTGCGTATTTTTGAATTTTTCTGTGACTATACTAGTTATAACGCAGTTAAAGAAATCGTAAACAAGTATGCCAATCTATTCCGTTGTGACAGTCCATATGCATTCGGGCGAGACCATGCCCATGCTTTTGGATTCGACGACTGGGCTTGGGGTGTTCGAGCCCACGGCCTACGCCCTTCACCTTCGAAGCCGCAACTTGGCTGCGAACACGATTGGGCAAGCACTTCGCTCGGTGCAGCTTCTTTATCAAATTCTTGAAGCAAATCAGATCGATCTGTTGAAACGCATTAAGGGCAACACCTTGCTTACTCTCGGAGAGGTTGACGCACTGGTGGAGCAGTGCAAACTCAAGAAACACGAACTCAACGAAGTGAACTCTGAGCCACTTGAAGGAAATGTCTCGCGCATGGATAAGTACCCGCACGAGTTCCTCAAAGGCTGGACAGGGACCCTGGTTGTTGATGCGTACGCTGGCTACGATGCCACCATGTCCCTTGAGGGGCGTAAGACTGCGAATTGTCTGGCTCACGCGAGGAGGAAGTTTGACGAACTGGTCAAAGCCAACGCCAGCACTGTGGCTACCCAGGCCATCGGGCGGATTGCATGGTTGTACCGCATTGAGGCCGATGCCAGGGATCTGAGCTGCGAGCAACGTTTGCAAGTGCGCCAGGAGCGCAGCAAGCCACTGTGGGAAGAAATGCATGCTTGGTTGCGACTTGAACGCACTCGGGCCTGACGGTAGCGCGATTGCCAAGGCGATCGATTCAGCCTGAACCACTGGCAGGCGCTTGGAGTTCTTGAAAGACGGCGCTGTGCCCGTGGATAACAATTGATCGAGAACCAGATGCGGCCTTGGGGCCTTGGTCGTAAAAATTGCTGTTCATAGGCAGCCAGTTGGCCGGCGAGCGTGCCGCCGTGGTGATGAGCCTGCTGCAATCGGCCAAGCTCCACGGCCATGACCCCTTTGGCTACCTCTGGATCGTTCTGACCAGACCGCCGACCCAGCTCAACAGTCGGATCGAGGAATTGCCGCCACATCGCTGGCAGCGTGCGGGCTGAAACCCACTTCACCCCCGCTCTCTTGAGCACCGACACCAGCGCACTTTGCACAGAGATGTGCCATCCGATGGCCGAGCGCATCCAGCGAGCCAATTGCTCAGCTATTGCGCAGTAAATCGCCGCCGCCATGTTCACCATACACGCGATGGTCGGTAAACGGCAGAATCAAATCAATATGCCGCGGCTATACGCTTACCGCTATCCGTCGTCTCATCAAATTCGATCTCATGACAGTTGTCGCAAAAAAGACCGGCAACACCTTTGACTGTTGCACTGTAGTTTCGATTCGTCATAGTGACATCGCGAACCGTCTTTTGAAGACGTTCTCCACATTGGGAGCAGAATTCTTTCACTCGCACCTCCATTTAGCGGTCACGATGATCTTGCCTGCGGAGCAAGTCAATTTCTAGCGCCGGGCCATCAAATTTTAACCCTTTAAGGGTAAAGTTTGTTGTCTTGGCAAAAGGAAGCCATGAGTGCGTGGTTCACTCAGTGTTGGGGACTCGCACAACTTAAACGACGCTTTGCCGTCCCGCGAAGTCTGATTGTTTTGCATTTCCGCTCGGTTAAACTGCCTACTGTATCGCCGACGCCCACTTCAAAAAGTGTAAACAAAGTCCATTTGTGTCAGCAAAAGGCACTACTTATTTACGGAATAACACAACAATGACACCATCTCTCTCTGAATTCCATCGGGTAAAAGGTTTCGTTTACACTTTTGGCTGGGTATAACCGTTTTGATTCATTCCAGGCTTTGGGTCGCCACCGTCATTAAACGGGCCCGCACGCTCTTGCCTTTGACCTTGCCGGCGTTGAGCTTGGCACAGGCGGCCGGGCCCACTTCGCGCGCCACGGCCACAAAGGTGCAGAACTCGGTGACCTGAATTTTGCCAATCTGCTCGCGGGTGTAGGCCGGGCCACCCTCGTCGCTGGTGAGGGCACCCAGCACGTCGCCGGGGCGAATTTTCTCTTTGCGGCCACCCAGAATCTGCACCGTCATCATGGGCGGCAACAGGGGGCCTTTGCCGGTGGGGGTGAGTTCGTCCAGCTTGTGCCAGGTGGACGGTTTGTTTTGGTACTGTTCGATCTTGCCCACGGCGCCCATCTCGGGCATAGAGGCCAGGCTCAAGGCCAGGCCGGTTTCGCCCGCACGGCCGGTGCGGCCAATGCGGTGCACGTGCACCTCGGGGTCGGGGGTGATGTCGACGTTGATCACGGCTTCCAGTTGGCTAATGTCCAGGCCGCGCGAGGCCACATCGGTGGCTACCAGCACGGAGCAACTGCGGTTGGCAAACTGGGCCAGCACCTGGTCGCGCTCGCGTTGCTCCAGCTCGCCATACAGCGCCAGCGCGTAAAAACCTTCGCTTTGCAGCAGCGTGACCAGGTCTTTGCACTGCTGCTTGGTGTTGCAAAAGGCCAGGGTGCTCACGGGGCGGAAGTGGCGTAGCAATTGGCCCACCACGTGCAAGCGGGTTTGGCGCGTCACTTCATAAAAGCGTTGCTCAATCAGGCTCTCTGTCTTGGGGGCGGCCACTTCAATACGCTGAGGGTTGCGCATGAACTGCTTGGAGAGTTTCTCAATGCCTTCGGGGTAGGTGGCCGAGAACAGCAGGGTTTGCCGCTCGGGTGGGCACTGTTTGGCCACCTTGGCAATGTCGTCAAAAAAGCCCATGTCGAGCATGCGGTCGGCTTCGTCCAGCACCAGGGTGCTCAGGCCTTCGAGCGTCAGATAGCCGCGCTCCAGATGGTCCATGATGCGCCCGGGCGTGCCCACCACGATGTGCGCGCCATTTTCCAGGCTGGCGCGTTGCCCGCGCAGCGCAATGCCGCCGCACAGGGTGACCACTTTGATGTTGTCCTGCGCGCGTGCCAGGCGGCGAATTTCTACCGCCACCTGGTCGGCCAGTTCGCGCGTGGGGCACAGCACCATGGCCTGCACGGCAAACCAGCGCGGGTTGAGCTTGGCCAAGAGCGCCAGTCCGAAGGCGGCGGTTTTGCCGCTGCCAGTCTGGGCCTGGGCGATCAGGTCGGTCCCTGCCAGCGAGACGGGCAGGCTGGCAGCCTGAATAGGCGTCATCTGGTCATAGCCCAGCTGGGTCAGGTTGGCGAGTACAGCGGGGGCGAGGGGGAGGGTGGAGAAGGCAGTCATGCCCCGATTATCGGCGGTGGTGCCTTGGCAAGCGATTTGTGTGCCGCACATTGCTATTATTTTTGTAGCTGTTTGCGCACGTTCCATAAGCGCTTGAGGCCAATTTGATGCGCAGATTGCTGGTCGACAGGGTGCAAGGGGGGAAAACGGAGCGTGCGATACCTCCCTAGAATCGGCATCTCGGCGGCTTGCAGTGTGCAAGGCTGCCGCTTTGCAGGGATCAGGTATGCGCAGATATTTTTCACTTGGAGTGTTAACCGCCGCGTTAGTGGCGGGTTGCGGTACCACGGTGGTCAACCCGGTCACCGGCCAGGCCGAGCGCACGGTGATGAGTGAAGAGGCCGAACTGGCCGAGGGTGCCAAGGGGCACCAGGAAGTGCTCAAAGAATACGGCGTGTACGACAACCCGGCGCTGCAAGCCTATGTGAACACGCTGGGCCAAAAGCTGGCCGCGCAGTCGCACCGCACCGGGCTGACATGGCACTTTACGGTGCTCGACAGCCCGGTGATCAACGCCTTTGCGTTGCCCGGCGGATATGTGTATGTCACCCGCGGCATCATGGCCTACATGGAGAGCGAGGCCGACTTGGCGGGCGTGATTGGGCATGAGATTGGCCATGTCACCGCCCGCCACGGTGCGCAGCGCGCCACCAGCCAGCAAAACGCCGGATTGGGCGTGTTCGCGGCCAGCGTGCTGGGGGTGTTGCTGGAGAGTCAGGGTTTGGCGGGTGCGGGTGATCTGGCCGGCCAGGTGTCGCAAACCGTAGCGGCAGGTTATGTGGCCTCGTATGGCCGCGAGCAGGAGCTGCAGGCCGATGGACTGGGCGCCGAGTACCTGGCCCGCACCCACTACGACCCCCGCAACATGGTGGATGTGATCCGTGTGCTGCAAGACCAGGAGCGTTTTGCCGCCGACCAGGCCCAGGCGCAAGGCAAGCCGGCCCCGGCGCGGGGCAACTGGCTGGCGTCCCATCCGTCCAACGACCAGCGCCTGAACAACATGACCGATCTCGCCACGCAGTACATCGGTAGCTACGGCGACGAGGGGCGTGCGCGGTACCAAAAAGCCATTCAAGGCATGGCCTTTGGCGAAAGCCCCGAGCAGGGTCTGAGTCGGGGTCAGAACTTTTACCATGCACCGCTCGGCTTTGCATTAACGGCACCCGATGGTTGGCAAATTCAAAATGCGGCCGACACCCTCAGCCTGGTGAATGCGGCGCGCGATGCCATGCTGGTGGTGCACGTGGTGCCCAAGCAGATCGGCAAAGACCCCAATACCATCGTCCGCACCCTGCTCAAGCCCACGCAGGTGCGCAGCGAGTCGGTGCAAATTGGTGCTCTGCAGGCCACCCGATTCGTCGGCGTGCGCCAAAACGCAAAAGGGCAACTGCAATCGGTGGAGGCCACGGTGGTCAACGGCCCCGGTGAACACACCTACCTGCTGCAGCCCCAAGCACGCGATGCCGCCGCCCTGCAGCGCGCCCGGGCTGAGATACGCGAGGCGGAGGGTAGTTTTCGGGCCATGACGGCGCAAGACCGCAGCGCCGCGCGGCCCTGGGTGATGAAGACCGTGGCCTACCCCACTGGCGGTTTTGCCGAACTGGCCAAAACATCGCCCCTGGAGACGCCCGAGCAACAACTGCGATTGCTCAACGGTTTTTATGCGGGTGGCGAACCCAAGGCCGGGCAGTGGGTCAAGGTAGTCGGGGTACAGTAGCCGGGTTCTTCAATCCCGCGTGCCGCGTGCCGCATGCTCCGCCAGGACGCGATGGGTGGGGTGCGCAGCGCACTGCGCGACGTTTTGATTACTGGAGGTTCTCATGCGAAAAGTGCTTTCTGCCATGACACTGGCCGTGGTCACGCTGCTGGCGGGCTGCGCCTCGATGTCCGAATCCGAATGCCGCGTGGCCGACTGGGGTCGCGTGGGTTTTGCCGACGGCGCGCGCGGTGACAGCGAAAGCCGCCTGGCCGCGTATACCGAGGACTGCGGCAAGATCGGCATCACGCCCAATGCCACCGCCTACCGCCAGGGCTGGGATACCGGTATCGTGCAGTTCTGCACCCCGGCCAATGGGTGGCAGGAAGGGCAGCGTGGCCACAGTGGCAAACTGGCGTCATGCCAGGGCCAGCCGGGCTACGAATTATTTGCCCGCTACCTGGATGCCGGTATGCAGGTTTACCGCACGGCGGAGGAAATGGAGCGCAACGACCGCGAGGTTAACCGCCTGCAAAAACGCCTGGAAGAGTCCGCCAAAGACGATGAAAAACGCAAACTGCGCGATGAGTTGCGGCATCTGGACCATCAGCAGTTCCATCTGCGCAACCGGCTGGCACAGCAGCAAATGCTGGGGCCGTGATGCGCTTCCTGGCGTGCCAGGGCGTGATGGGTGCCGCCGTCCGTCGTCCGCCGCCGCGCCAGCAAGCCAGCCTGTTTGCGCCGGCACGTCTGCAAGCACGGGCGTCTGTTTCAGCCGCCGCGTGCCCCCAGAACCAGGATGGCCATCAAGGCCGCCCACAGCAGCCAACCCCAGCGTGGCCGCGAGTGGGCGGACTGCAGGATGCGATCGTGCCCCGGCGTGAAGCGACCCGCACGGTCGTGCCAGGCACCTTGCAACCATTGGGCAACGGCGTGTGCGCCCGCCTCGCCCGCCACGCCGGGCGTGATGCGCTGGGCTTTGGTGCCGTCGGCTTCGCGGGCCAGCACGGCATGGAATTCCTGCATTTCACTGCCCCCCGTACTGGCCGAGTACTGCAGCTTGGTGCTCAGGTGGTCCAGTGCGCTGGGGAGCAGGCAGAACTGGCGCGACCAGAGCCAGGACACGCGCCGAACGGCCAGACCCTGGTCGTGCACCAGCACGCTCCAGCGCCGCGTGGCCCGGTGCAGGATCAGGGCCAGCAAGACGCCCAGGCCCCACAGGGGCCACGCGCTCCAGCGTTGCAGCAGGGGTAGCCGCGGTGCCCATTCCTGCGCCCACTGGAACAACAACACCGCAAACGGCAGCAGCAGCACGCCAGCGACCCAGCGCGAGCCCGCCTGCGAGAATTCCAGCCCCCGGTAGCCGTCCGTTTCCACGGTTCCGGCCTGGGTGGGCCAATCGGACAGGCCCGCGTTCGGGTTGGCATGGCTGACGGGCGATTCCCGGTTCCAGTCGGTACGGTCGGCAAAGCGGTCGGCCCCCACCGCCGTGCTGCTGCCCTGCACCGCAAGGTCGTGCGACAGTTCCACGTCGCCGCTGGCATACATCAGCTCCAGGCGCCAGTCCACCCGCTCACCGGACCGGCGTGCGCCATGGCTGGGGGCATCGTCGGGCAGGGTAAAACGTGCCACCAGGCGCGCGCTGCCATCCGGCAGGGACTGGACGTGTGCCAACTGCTCCAGGTGCTCCACCAGGCGGCTGGATTCGCCCGAGCCCGAATCGGCCACCCGGTACTGCGCCAGCCGCAGCACCCGGGGCTGTTGCCCCTGGCCATGCAGGGCGCGTTCGGACAGGTTCAGCGTGACCTCCAGCGGCTGGCCTGCGCGCGGCGTGGCAGGGCGCAAGACCAGGGCGGTGTGGGCGTGGCGCCAGGCCAGGCGCGTCTGCCGGGTGGCCCAGGTGATGAGCCCCAGCCCGACCAGCACAAACAGCAGGATGAATGCCTTGACAAGCCAAGGCCTATCCTGCGCCCAAAACAGCGCGGCAGCCGGAAACGACAGCCCGCACCAGAACAGCGCAAACAACCACAGCATGCCCGCCGACTTGCGCACCGAACCGCCCATGCGCTGCTGGCCCCCTTCAGCGGCATCTGGCGTGGCAGGATGCGCGCCCTGGCCGCGCAGCGCCTTGAAGAATACCCAGCCTGCCGCCAACCCCACCCCCGTGAACACCAGGGCAAACGGCAGCCGAAATGCCAGCATGGGCCAGCGGATGTGCGGGTCCAGCAGTGCCTGCGCGGGCGCGCGGGGGTTAACCCAGGCGGTGATGGCCTGCCCGCTGGACTGGGCCGCCTGCAGGCGGCGGTGCCACTGGGCATGCCAGTTGTCCACGTTGTCGCTGTGGCCGTCGGCGTCGAGCCCGACCCGTTGCGATTCGTAGGTCTGCGGCCCCACCTGGTAGCGGTAGCGCACCTGCACCGCGTAGGTTTCGCTGCCTTTGCTGCCCCTGCGGCGGTCCAGCTGCGTCTCTAGAATGTGCGCGGGAACGCGCTGCCAGGTGCGCACCTCCCAGGCTGCGCTCAGCGTCTGGTACAGGGGCTTGAGGCCCGCGAGAAAACCCCCGGCACCAAAGCCCAGGGCAAACGCTGCGCTAAAAAGCATCGTCCCGATGCGCACGACCCAGGAATTTTTGGCAGGTGTGGACATGCCTGCAGCTTAGCAAAGCCGTGCGTCGGTTGTACACACGGGGTTGACTACCGTTGCCAACATGCACAACGCGGGACGGGCCCGCAGTGCGGTTAATTCAGCGCCATGCTCAGTTTGCGCCGGTAGCTTGCCACCAGCTGCGCCTGGGGGTCCAGTGGTGCCACGGCCTTGCCCGCAATTTCGATACCGCCGGCCGTTTTGCCGCTGGCAGCCACTGCGGCTTTGGGTTTGGGCGGCGTCAGCAGTTCCAGAATCGCCACATAAGTCTTGCGCGCCACAGCGTCGCTGCCAGGTTTTGTCGCGCAGGATGATCTCCAGCAACTCGTCCATGGCGGCCGTCCATTCGCTGTGCACCATCAGCACTCTAGCTTTGGCCAAGCGGGTGTCGAAGTCACGTTTGTTGACCGCAATCATTTCATCAAATTGGGCCGCAGACCATGTGCCGCGTGCGTCACCAGCTACAAAGTTCATAGCATCCAAAAACTGCCCCAGGGCTTCAAAGCGCAATTGACGCGGTATCGCCGCCAGCGCGGGCGCCAGTGCGGCACCGGCGTCGTCGAGCATGTCGCATTCAATCAGCAGCTTCACGTAGTCGTAACGCGCGTCGTCGTTGCCGGGGTTGATGGACAGCGCTTCATGCAGCTTGTGCAGCGCGGCTTGGGGGTCACCAGCGGCCATCAGGGCGTGGGCGTCTTCGGCGTCCGATTCGGCTTCCAGCACGTCGGCGGAGGGGACGTGTTTGTCGAGAAAAGCACGGATTTCCTTTTCCGACTTGGCCCCCATAAAGCCGTCGACCGGCTTGCCGCCCACCATCATCACACAGGTGGGAATGCTGCGAATACCGAACGCTTGGGCCAGCTCCTGCTGCTGGTCGGAGTCAATTTTGGCCAGGCGAAAACGCCCATCGTATTCTTCTTCGAGCTTTTCCAAAATGGGCCCGATGACTTTGCAGGGGCCGCACCACGGCGCCCAAAAATCAACCAGCACGGGCACGGTGGCAGAGGCGGCAACGACTTCGAAGTCGAAGTTTTCAACGGTAATGTTCATCATGGTTTGGGTACTCGGGGCGAAAAAGTAAAATAACAGGTCAACTTGCGGGACCGGCCGAAAGCCTGGTCCTCTACACGCTATGAACATTCAAATCGGCGTCGTCATGGGGTCCAGTTCCGACTGGGACACCATGCAACACGCAGTCCAGATTCTCCAACAGTTTGGCATCCCCCACGAGGCGCGGGTGGTTTCCGCCCACCGCATGCCCGACGATATGTTTGCCTACGCCGAGGCCGCTGTGGGTCGGGGCCTGCGCGCCATCATCGCCGGCGCCGGCGGGGCCGCCCACCTGCCGGGCATGCTGGCCGCCAAAACCACGGTGCCCGTGCTGGGTGTGCCGGTGCAGAGCAAGGCGCTGTCGGGTGTGGATTCGCTGCACAGCATCGTGCAAATGCCCAAGGGCATTCCAGTGGCCACCTTTGCCATTGGCGCGGCGGGTGCCGCCAATGCGGCGCTGTTTGCCGTGGCCATGCTGGCCGCAGACCACCCCACCTTGCGCGCCAAGCTCGACGAGTTCCGTGCCCACCAGACCGAAGTGGCGCGCGGCATGACCGTGCCGCCGGTTCTATGAGTAGCAGTAGCCCCCACGCTCCGCTGTTGCACGGGTCGCTGCCCCCCGAGGGGGCTGACCTGCCTTGGGGCGGCCCGGCGGCAGGTCGTGTTTCCCACGCAGCCCGCCTGCCCGGTGCCGCAGTCGATGCACCGGGCCCGCACACCGAGACCACGCTGGGGCAGCCAGCCGAAATGACGCTGGGCGTCATGGGCGGTGGCCAGTTGGGCCGCATGTTTGTGCACGCGGCCCAGCGTTTGGGCTACTTCACCGCGGTGTTGGACCCCGATCATTTAAGCCCCGCCGGGCGCGTGAGCCACCACCACATCCAAACCGCTTACACCGATCCGCAAGGCCTGCACCAGCTGGCGCGCCACTGTGTGGCGGTTACCACCGAGTTTGAAAACGTGCCCGCATCTGCGCTGGAAGAGCTGGCGCGCAGCGTCAGCGTATCGCCCTCGCACAGCGCTGTGGCCATTGCCCAGGACCGCGCCGAAGAAAAAGCCCACTTTGCCGGTTGCGGCGTGCCCGTGGCGCCCTATGCCGTGATCGAAAACCCAGCGCAGTTGGCGAGCGTGGGGGCCGATCTTTTTCCGGGTATTTTGAAAACCACCCGCATGGGCTACGACGGCAAGGGCCAGGTGCGCGTGGCCGACCGTGCTGCGCTGGAAGCCGCCTGGGACGCCCTGCGCAACGTGCCCTGCGTGCTGGAAAAAATGCTGCCCTTGCAACTGGAGTGCTCAGTCATCGTGGCGCGTGGTGCCGACGGTACCTGCGTGCACCTGCCCGTGCAGCGCAACCTGCACCGCGACGGCATTCTGGCGGTGACCGAGGTTTATGAAGGAAATCTGCCTCCAGCGCTCGTGGAACGTGCGCAAGCAGCTGCAAAATCCATAGCAAACAACCTGCACTACGTGGGTGTGTTGTGTGTGGAGTTTTTTGTGCTGGACCCGAGCAGCCCCGCAGCGCAAGCCCTGGGTGGCCTGGTGGTGAACGAGATGGCACCGCGCCCGCACAACAGCGGCCACTACAGCATTGACGCCTGCGACGTGTCGCAGTTTGAGCTGCAGGTGCGCACGCTGGCCAACTTGCCGCTCACGCAGCCGCGCCAGCACAGCCCGGCCATCATGCTCAACCTGCTGGGCGACCTGTGGCCCGGCGTGGCCCAAGGGGGCGCTGCCACCGGAACGCCCCCTTGGGACGCCGTGCTGGCCTTGCCTGGCACCTTTTTGCACTTGTACGGCAAGGCCCAGGCCAGCAAGGGGCGCAAGATGGGTCACCTGACCGTGACCGGGGTCAGTGTGGAGCAGGTGCGCGCTACGGCGTTGCAGGCGGCAGCGCTGCTGGGTATAGCGGCGTTTTAAGCTGGGCCGCCCCGCTGCCTGCCCGTTCTCCGCCTGTCCAGCACCTGTAGCCTCTCCTTACCCGCTCCTTAGCCGTTCTGTATCCCGCGCGCCGCCCTGAAGCCTCATTGTTCTGTCCCACTGTCGCCCATGATTTTGTCTGCATCTGCTCCTGAATCGATAGCTGCTTGCGCACAGCGGATAAGGGCTGGAGGCCTGATTGGCTTGCCAACTGAGACGGTGTATGGCTTGGGTGCCGATGCCGACAACGCCACCGCCGTGGCGGGCATCTTTTCCGCCAAGGGCCGCCCGGCTGACCACCCGCTGATCGTGCACGTGGCTGCGCACGATGGCGGGCGTGCGGGCGTGGCGCACTTTGCGGCCACTGTGCCCGCGTTTGCGCAGAAACTGATGGCAGCGTTCTGGCCCGGGCCACTCACACTCATCCTGCCCCGACGCCACGACGTAGCCGCCGCCGCCGCCGGCGGGCAAAATTCCATTGGCCTGCGCTGCCCCGCACACCCCGCCGCCCAGGCCGTGCTGCACGCCCTGCAGCAGCCCCAAGGAAGTGATGCGCCAGTGTGGGGCATTGCGGCCCCCAGTGCCAACCGTTTTGGTCGCGTCAGCCCCACCACCGCTGCGCACGTGGACAGCGAGCTGGGCCCGGATTTGCTGATTTTGGACGGCGGCGCGTGTGACCTGGGTATTGAGTCCACCATCATCGACTGCACGCGCGGTGTGCCGGTGCTGCTGCGCCCCGGGTCGATTGGCCGCACGCAGGTGGAGGCCGCCTGTGGCTGCCGCTTGCTATCGAATGAGGAGCTGCTTGCGCAAGGTGCACAAGGGCTAGAGGCCAAAAACGCCCCTAAAGCGTCTGGAACGCTGGAGTCGCACTACGCCCCCAACGCCACCGTGCGCCTGATGGACGCCAAAGCCCTGCAAACGGCGCTGAACCTGCTCGATGGCACATTGCCAAGCGCCAAAGGCGCTGCACCCACCATCGCCGTGTATGCCCGCACCCCCTTCAAGAACGTACCCCGCACGGTGGCACTGCGCACCATGCCGCGCGATGCCAGCGCCGCTGCCCATGAGTTGTTTGCCGCGCTGCGGGCGTTTGACGACCAGGGCGTGAAGCTGATTTGGGTCGAAACCCCACCCGATACCCCGGAATGGGAAGGTGTGCGCGACCGGCTGCAGCGCGCTTCGGCGTAGCGGGCGACGGCGTCAATGTTTGCAGGGCGGTTTTACAGCAAGCCAGTTAGCTGGTAAGCTTGCTCGCATGAAAACCACCCTCGATTTACCGGACGAACTGGTGCGCGAGATGAAGCTGCGCGCTCTCATGCAGGGCCGCACCCTGCGGGACTTGGCTGCTGATTTTTTGCGCCAGGGCTTGGGCATGGCCGCCGTCAAGGCTGCCCCGTCGGTTCCTGCGGACTCGATGGTGACCATTGGTGCAGAGGGCTTGCCCGTGATCCGTAGCGGCAACAACGCCCCCGCCGCAAGCATGGGTCTGGATGCCTTGTTGGCACTGGAGCAGCAAGCACTCACCCGCGAGGATATGCAACGTGGCGGCCTCCCTGGTTGATACCAATGTGTGGCTGGCAGCCCTTTTTCCCAACCATCCGTTTCACTCTATTGCACAGCGGGCATTGCAACAGGCCACCCGCGCACAGCCGGTGCTGTGGTGTCGCGCAACCCAGCAAAGTTTCTTGCGCTTGGCCAGCACACCCGCGTTGCACCAGGTCTACGACACCAAGGGCATGACCAACCGGGATGCATTGGTAGCGATGGATGCGCTGCAAGCCCTGCCCCAGGTGGCTTTGCTGGACGAGCCCTCTGGCACATTGGCCTTGTGGCGCACCTTGGCGGGGCTTGATAGTGCGTCACCTAAAGTCTGGATGGATGCCTACCTGGCCGCTTTTGCCATTGCCGGGGGGGTGCGCATGGTCACCCTGGACCGGGACTTCAAAAACTTCGTGCCGCAGGGGCTCGATTTGGCGTTGCTGACCGCATAAGTGCCAACCGATGCACGCAGGGTACGCCAGCGTCACGTCAGTCCGCGTGAAACTGGTCCGGGTTCTTGCCCTTAAACGGCGCGTAGAAGGCTTTAATTTTCACCATATCCGCCTCAATATCACCCGTGGGGTAAAACACCGGCCCCAGCCCAGTAACTTTGCGCTCGTAGTCCATATACGCCAGCACAATCGGCACCTTGGCACCCAGGGCAATGTAGTAAAACCCGGTTTTCCAGTAGCGGGCCTTGTTGCGCGTGCCTTCGGGCGGCACGATCAGTTGCAATGGCCCATCGGCCGCTTGAATGGCGTCGGCCGAGGCCGCCACCAGGTTGTTGGATGTTTCCCGGTGCACCGGAATGCCCCCCAGCCACATCATGATGTGGCGAAACGGGAACTTGAAGATTTGGTGTTTACCCATCCAGTAGATATTGAGCCGCAGCACAAACGCCACCATCAGCGTGTTGGGCAGGTCCCAGTTGCTGGTGTGGGGCGCGGCAATAAACACGGATTTGGCGCAGTCGGCAGGTAGATGGCCTTCCACCTTCCAGCCGGCCAGGCGCATCACGGCGATCGACAGACCCCGCAGAAGTGTGTTGACGATGGGGGTGTCGAAAATGGTTTTATGCATGGGTGGCGGGATTATCCCGCAGCTCTCTTAACGCGGTGTACGCTTGTATTTAATTTTATTTCAGCCAAATGACACGACCATGAAAAGCCACCAACCCATCAAAGTGCGGGAATGCCCCTGTGGCAGCGGACACGCCTATTCCGAATGTTGCGGCCAATGGCATAACGGCTTTTCAATTGGTGTACATGCGCCCACACCCGAGGCGCTGATGCGCTCGCGTTACAGCGCCTATGTGCTGGGCCTGATCGACTACCTGCTGGCCACCTGGCACCCGTCCACCGCGCCCGGTGAGCTGGAATTGCCACCCGTGAAATGGCTGGGCCTGGAAGTGCGCCACACCGAGGCGGCGGGCGATGCGGGGGTGGTGGAGTTTGTGGCGCGCTGCAAAGCAGGAGGCCGCGCCGAACGCATGGAAGAGACCAGCCGCTTTGTGCGCCAGGAGGGGCGCTGGTTGTATATCGATGGGGATGTGGGGTAGCCCATTCCCCCCACTTTCGGGTTGCCTGCGCTAGCTCTTCTCCGCCAAAAACCGCGCCAACCGCAGGTCCATCTTGGTGGTGTGCAGTGCAAACCACTCAAACATGAAGTTGCTGATGTGGTTCAGGTCGATTTCCGCATGGCGAAAGCGGTGTAGCTCATCTTCCAGCTTCGCCAGCAGGTAGTTGTGTTCCCGTTTGTGCTGCTCATACTCGGGGAAATTGGCGTCGATCATGATGTTTTCTTCGCTGATGAAGTGAAATTCGGCATATTTCTTCACTTCCATCAGCAGCCTTGCCGCCTTGTCTGGGGATCGGACCGCATCGGCGGCTATCGAGACGGCCCGTATCAAATCCACAAAAACCTGGTGTTCATGGTCGATGCGCGGATGGCCGACCAGGTACTTGTCATCCCATTGAATATCCATCATGGTGCGTCTCCTTACGCCAGGTGTTTGCCCACAATGCCCGCCAGCTCAAACATGGTGATTTGCGGCTTGCCAAACACAGGCAGCAACTTGGCGTCTGCGTTGATAGCGCGTTTGTTGGTGGCGTCTTGCAGGCCGTTGGCTTTGATGTAGTCCCATAGCTTCTTGATGACTTCGGTGCGGGCTACAGGCTCGGTGCCAATCACGTCGGCCAGCGCAGCACTGGGCTGCTTGCCGCTGGCAGCGGTGGTTTTGCGCGGGGCCTTGGGTTTAGCCTCTTTGGTGGCTTTGGCTGCGGCCTTTTTTGCAGGTGCTTTTTTGGCTGCAGCGCCCGTAGAACCTGCGCGGGCAGCTGCTGTTTTAGTAGCGCCAGCGGTCTTGCGCGGCGGGAATTTACTGGGCGCGAACTCAAAGTTCACCTTGCCGGCCTCGGCGTCCCAGGCCAGCATGGCCTTGAAGTTGCGCCGGGTGCGCATGGATACAAACTTGTCCAAGAGGTCGGTCTTGCCGGTCTCCAGCAGTTTGACCATTTGCGTGCGCTCAATGGGTTGCTGCAGGATGATCTGGCCGGTTTTGAAATCGCAACTGGGTGTGGGCTGCTCCTGCGTGGGAACCGATTTGGAGCAGACATAGTTCTTGCCGTGTTCAAACACCCTGCCGCCTGCGGCAGCTCCCGTGCCGGTGCCGCATTTGGGGCAGGCGCCCAGGGATTCTTGTGCGCTGAAGTCGATGATCTCGCCACTCTCTTCACCGGCCTTGTCGTCGCCAAAGTCGAATTCGAGCTTGTAGTTTTTGGTCTCGTCGTCAAACTTGATGACCATCTCGGCCACAAAGGGCCAACCGGCTTTGGAGCGGAAGCCGTCCAGTGGGCCGATGTGTTTGTCGCGCAAGAATTGCTCCACCTCGGCATGTTCAAACGTGCGCCCGGCGGGCGATTTGCCGAAGGAGAAGCCGCAGCCGTTTTCGGCATCTGCCTGTGCAGGTGCTGCGTCGGTTGGCCGACCGACGCATGCATACCTGCGGTAGTTTTCTTTGACCACGCCACCGCAGTTGGGGCAGGGCGCTTGCAGCGTAGCGTAGTCGCCGGGGATGGTGTCGCGGTCATATTCCTTGGCTTTTTTGACCATGCGCTCGGTCATGGCAGCAATCTCGGCCATGAAGCTGGTGCGGCTCATCTTGCCCTGTTCCATCTGGGCCAGCTTGTATTCCCATTCGCCGGTCAGTTCGGCCTTGGAGAGCTCTTCCACGCCCAGGCCACGCAGCAGTGTCATCAGCTGGAAGGCCTTGGCGGTGGGGATCAGCTCGCGGCCTTCGCGCAGCATGTACTTCTCGGCAATCAAACCTTCGATGATGCTGGAGCGCGTGGCGGGTGTGCCCAGGCCTTTTTCACCCATGGCTTCGCGCAGCTCGTCGTCGTCCACGGTTTTGCCGGCGTTTTCCATGGCGCCCAGCAAGGTGGCTTCAGAGTAGCGGGCCGGGGGCTTGGTTTTGAGCCCCTTGGGGTCCACCGGGTCGCCCTTGACCTTCTCATTGGGTTGCACTGGCACCAGGTTTTGGCCTTTGTCGCCGTCTTTGGCATCTGCCACTTCATCGGCCGCTTCCTTGCCATAAATGGCCAGCCAGCCCGGCTTGACCAGCACCTTGCCTTCAGTTTTGAAAGAATGTCCGACTGCCGTGGTAATTCTTGTCGTAACCTGGTATTCCGCACTGGGGAAGAAGATGGCCATAAAGCGGCGCACCACCAGGTCGTAAATCTTCTGTTCGGCCTCAGACAGACCGCTGGGCGCTTGCAGCGTGGGGATGATGGCAAAGTGATCTGACACTTTGGCGTTGTCGAACACGCGTTTGGTGGGCTTCACATAGTTGCCTTGCACGGCCTGGGCTGCAAACGGGGCCAGATGACGCATACCGCTGTCGGCCAGCATCTCCAGCGTTTGCTTAACCACGGGCACGTAGTCTTCGGGCAGGTTGCGCGAATCGGTACGTGGGTAGGTCAGGGCCTTATGGCGCTCGTACAGGCTTTGGGCGATGGAGAGCGTGGTTTTGGCCGAGTAGCCGAACTTGCCATTGGCCTCGCGCTGCAGGCTGGTCAAGTCAAACAGCAGGGGCGAGGCCTGTGTGGTGGGCTTGCTTTCTTCTGTGACCGTGGCGGGTTGGCCACGCACGGCGTTGGCAATGGCCTGTGCTTCTTGGGCAGTCCAGACGCGGTCGGCCTTCTTTTCAGCGTCTTCCGCGTCTTTTTTCCAGGCCGGGTTGAACCACTTGGCCGGGTATTCGCCCGCTTGGGCGTGGAAGGATGCGTGAATTTCCCAGTAGTCGCGGCTGAGAAAAGAGCGAATTTGCTCTTCGCGCTCCACCACCACGCTCAAAGTGGGCGTTTGTACGCGGCCCACGGTGGTCAAAAAGAAACCACCGTCGCGGCTGTTAAACGCCGTCATGGCACGCGTGCCGTTAATGCCTACCAGCCAGTCGGCCTCAGAGCGGCAGCGCGCGGCGTCGGCCAGCGGTTGCATTTGCGCGTTGGTGCGCAGGTGCTCAAAGCCATCGCGAATGGCCTGTGGCGTCATGGACTGCAACCACAGGCGGCTCACCGGCTTGCCCAGCGGCTTGGCGCGGGCTTGGGCGTCAGCTTCGCTGCCGAAGGCGTATTGCTCGATCAGGCGAAAGATCAGCTCACCCTCGCGGCCCGCGTCGCAGGCGTTGACGATTTTGTCCACATCTTTGCGTTTGGCCAGGCGCACCACGGCGTTCAGGCGCGTCTTGGTTTTGTCGACGGGCTTCAAGTCAAAGTGGGGTGGAATGACGGGCAGGTGGGCAAAACTCCACTTGCCGCGTTTGACGTCGTATTCCTCCGGGGCCTGGATTTCGACCAAATGGCCCACCGCGCTGGAGACGACATAGGTGTCGCTCTCAAAGTATTCGTCGTGCTTCTCGAACTTGCCCGCGGTGGGCGTGAGGGCCCGCACGATGTCCTGGGCGACCGATGGCTTTTCTGCAATGACCAATGTTTTGTTCAAAACGGCGTTTTTCATCTGACTACAATCCAGTTCTCGCGTGCGCGCAGGTGCGCGCACATGCACACGTGGGCGCGCACCTGCGCACGCCCATACGGTTCACCATACCAAATTTTTGAGCCCCGATTCCCGACGCGCAAAAAAGAGAGCCCACGTGAAAACCACACCCGCCAGTAAAACCATGCCCCGTGGCGACAACCGCCGTATTCAAACCCGCCGCTCCGGCGTGCACGGCAAGGGCGTATTCGCGCTGCAGGACATTGGCGAGGGCGAAACCATCATCGAATACGTGGGCCAGATCATCACCTGGGCCGAAGCCCAGGCGCGCCACCCGCACGACCCCAAAGAGCCCAACCACACGTTTTATTTTCACATTGACGAAAACCATGTGATCGACGCCCGGGTGGGGGGTAATTCCTCGCGCTGGATTAACCACTCGTGCGACGGCAACTGCGAAGCCGACGAGGTGGACGGCCGCATCTTCATCAAAGCTCTGCGCGACATTGCGCCCGGTGAGGAGCTGAGTTACGACTATGGCCTGATTCTGGACGAGCGCTACACCAAGAAGCTCAAGGCCGAGCACCCCTGCTGGTGCGGCTCTGCCAACTGCCGTGGCACTTTGCTGGCACCGAAGCGCGCGAGAAAATGAAACACCCCTGTGTCGGCTATCGCCGCCTCCCCCTCAAGGGGGCAATGCCAGTTGCCCGGCAAAGCCGGTTCCACGGCATTTCTGGTAGGGGGCACGTGTCCCATTTAGCTGGCTGGGGTAGTTGATATGACCGTACGCTGGCCAGCGGAGGCGATTTGGGAAGCCGTGGAGCCGATGCTGCCAGGCTTCTCCCTGGAGATACTGCCGACCATCGACTCCACCAACACCGAGCTGATGCGCCGCGCGCGTGCCGGGCGGCTGGAGCCTGTGCTGCTGGTGGCCGAGCACCAGACCGCCGGGCGGGGCCGATTGGGGCGCAGCTGGGACAGCGGCAGTGGCGGGCGCGACAGTCTTGGCGACGGTGCCCAAGCGGGCGCTGCGTTGCCGTCGTTGACGTTCTCCTTGGGCTTGCCCCTGGCACCCGCCGATTGGTCGGGCTTGTCGTTGGCAGTGGGCCTGTCGGTGGTGGAGAGCCTGCACCCGGCGCTGCAGCTCAAATGGCCCAACGACGTGTGGCTGCACGACCGCAAGCTGGCAGGCATTTTGATTGAAACCGCCAGTGTGGGCGATGTGCGCTACGCGGTGATTGGCATCGGACTCAACATCGCAGTGCGTGACGGCACCGGTTTGCGCACGCCGCCTGCTGCGTTGTGCGAGTTGTTACCCGAGGTGGATGCCTCTGCCGCATTGGCGCGTATTGCAGCCCCCTTGGTGCAGGCCGTACAGCGCTTTGCGCGCGATGGTTTTGCGCCGCTGCGCACGGCTTTTCATGCCCGCGATGCGCTGGTTGGTCGCGAACTGGAATGCAGCGATGGTGTGACCGGCACGGCCCGTGGCGTGGATGCCCAAGGTGCGCTCATGGTGCATACCGCGGCGGGGTTGAAAAAGATCAGCAGTGCCGAGGTCAGTGTGCGTGCCCTTGTTCCGCCGAATGGACCGGTGCCGACCGGCCCCGTCTTTCCATGATGCCCCCCGGTTTTGGGTAATTGCCTATGTTACGTTTGTTTGTTCTTCTGTTGTTACTGGCCAATGGTGTTTACTGGATCTGGAGCGAGGGTGGCCTGCGCGGCTTTGGTTATGGACCTGCACAGCAGCGCGAGCCGCAGCGCATGGCGCAACAAATCCACCCGGATGCGTTGCAAATTTTGACCGCCGCAGATCTTCAGCGTGTGGAAGCTCAAGTCAAGGCCGATCTGGCGCCCAGGCAATGCCTGCAGGCGGGTCCGCTGGACGCTGGCCAGGTGGAGTCCTTGCGCACGCTGCTGGAGGCGCAGTGGGCTGCGGACACGTGGCAGCTCAATACGGTGGCGGTTCCGGCACGCTGGATGGTCTATATGGGCAAGTTTGCCGGGGAAGAAGCTTTGGCAAAAAAGCGCGGCGAACTCGCTGCGATGAACCTCAAAGTCCACAGCGTGGAGACACCTGCCCTGCAACTGGGCCTGTCGCTGGGCTTGTTTGAGAGCGAGGTGCTGGCCAATGCAGAACTGGCCCGACTGGCGGCCCGCGGTATCCGCACAGCCCGGGTGATAGCCGAGCGCGCGGACGAGCAAATTACCCTGTTGCGCCTGCCTGCGGTGTCCGAGGCCATGCGGCCGCTGGTGGACACGCTCACTCCGGTGCTGGCGGGCAAACCGCTGGTGGTTTGCCCATAAAGCGCAACTGCGGCGAGGCCCCATCGGCACCCAGCCTACGCACTACCACGGGGCTTTTTGCCAGTAACTCACGTAACACTCGCCGTCCAGGCAGAGCATGGGGTCGCGGTTGCGGGGGTGGTTGCGCTTTTCCAGTTGGTAGGTGTTGACCTGGCCGGATTGGGAATGCGCAGTGAGCGTGCGCTCGGTGGCGCTCCAGCGGCCCGCGTCACCGCTGGACGATGCGGTGCCGCCCCACATGCCCGGCGCCTGGGCCGACATGCTGGACTCCGCGCCATAACTGTAGCTGCCGTCGCCACGCAGCGCAAAACAGGCTGAACTCTGTGAACCGCCGCCCGCGTTGGCTGTAAAGCTGGAGACCTTGCACCACTTCCCCACCATCGCGGCTTGGATGCCTGCCACCGATCCACCGCTGGGCGGGCTGCGTTTGGCCGCTGCAGTCGCGCTGGCGGTACCGCGGGTCAGTGTGACGGGCTGATCGAAGGCACCACCGGCTACGACCAGCTTGCTGCCCTGGATGTCAAAGGTGTAGGCCGCGACATCCCCGGCGTCTTCTACGAACAGCACGTTGCCTTGCGTCTGGTAGCGGATTGGCCGGCCGTTGGCGGTGCCTCCCCCTTTGCCGTCGAATACCACCGCAAATGCGTCACCCGCAACGGTGCCCGACCAAGCCCCCTTGAGTACAGGGTTGGCCGCTGCGCACAGCGATGCTGTCAGCAAAACACAAGCCAACAGACTGCGCCGATTGAACGTCGACCGCGTGCACCAAGCCATGGCGAACTCCTTGATGTGGTGAATACGCACTGTGCGTGCACCAAAAAATCATTCTGTCCCAGTTTCCCAGATTCCTCAAGCCATCTGCCCTGTGGCGCGGGTGGACACGCTCAGGCCAGAGCCGGTGTTGAAACCCCGGGCGCCGTGCCGGTAAACCGCACGGTAAAGCAGGCTCCCACCGGCACCTGCCCCGGGTGGCCATCGCCAACGGTGACGCTGGCGTGGTGCTGGCGCGCAATTTCCAGCACGATGGACAGGCCCAGGCCGGAGCCGTCGGCCTCGGTGCCCAACGCGCGGTAAAACGGCTGAAACACCAGTTCGCGTTCGGCCAGCGCAATGCCCGGGCCGGTATCTTCCACCTGCAGCACCAGGGCGTGGTTCACCGGCTCCAGCAGCACGCGCGCGGTGATGATGCCCGGCGCTTCGGCGCTGGAGGGGGTGTAGTTGAGGGCGTTGTCCATCAGGTTGCGCACCATTTCTTTGAGCAGGGTCGGGTTGCCCTGCACGGTCACGCCTGGGGTGCCGGGTTGTGCGCCCTCAAAACCCACATCGATGTGTTTGTCCATGGCGCGTGGCACACAATCGCGCACCACCTCCATGGTCAGGCGCGCCAGATCGCAGGGCTGGCGGTTCATGGCGGTGCCACTGCCTTCGGCGCGCGCCAGGGCCAGCAACTGGTTGACGGTGTGCGTAGCGCGGATGCTGGAGCGCCCAATCTGGCGCAAAGACTGCTTCAGGTCTTCGGCACTGGCACCGGCGCGTTGTGCCAGATCGGCCTGCATGCGCAAGCCCGCCAGTGGCGTCTTGAGCTGGTGTGCGGCGTCGGCCAGAAAGCGTTTTTGGGTGGCAATCGAGTCTTTCAGGCGCAGCAGCAGGTCGTTGACCGACTCCACCAGGGGCACCACCTCCAGCGGCACGGCCTCCACCTCCAGTGGGCTCATGTCGTCGGGGCTGCGGGCGCGGATGCGTTCCTCCAGGTGGTGCAGGGGTTTGATGGCCTGCGCCAGCGCCAGCCATACCAGCAGCACGGCCAGTGGCAGCACCACAAATTGCGGCAGCATCACGCCCTTGACAATTTCGGTCGCCAGCACCGAGCGTTTGTCCATGGTTTCGGCCACCTGTACCAGGGCCGGGCGGGCGTTGGGCAAGTCCAGCTGCACCCAGGTGTAAGCCACCTTGATGGTGTTGCCGCGGAACTCGTCGTCGCGCATGCGCACTTCGCCGGGGACGATTTTTTCGTCTGCGGCCGGGGCGGGCAAACCCATCTCGCCGCTGAGGTATTCGCCATGGGCCCCCAGGACCTGGTAGTAGACGGTGTCGAGATCGTCGGCGCGCAGCAATTCACGTGCGGGCAAGGGCAGGGTGAACTGGGCATTGCGCCCGTCGCCGACCGTAATCAGCCGCGCCAACGCCCCCACGTTGTACTCCAGTGCACGGTCAAACGGTTTGCCGGCAATGCTTTGCGCCACCAGCCAGGTCAGCACCAGGCTGATGGGCCACAGCAGCATCAGCGGCGTGAGCATCCAGTCCAGAATTTCTCCGAACAGGCTGCGTTGCTCGCGCTGGAAGATTTTCACAAAGCCCCGCCCGTGCTGTCGGTTTGCAAGCAAAAATGGCCATTTGCGCTTGCTAGTCGTGCGCAAGCAGCTACCAAAAGCATAGCAATAAATTCCGCCGCCCGGCCCCCGGGCCGGCCCGCGGCCGCCCCAGGGAATTAGCCCCCTGGGCCCGCGCGCGGTGGAGCGTGGGGGCCATATCCTTAGGATGGAATCTTCTCAAGGCAGTAGCCCAGGCCGCGTACGGTGGCAATGCGGATGGGGCCTTTCTCGATCTTTTTGCGCAGGCGGTGGATGTAGACCTCAATGGCGTTGTTGCTCACCTCTTCGCCCCACTCGCACAGGCGCTCCACCAGCTGGTCTTTGCTGACCAGGCGCCCGGCACGTTGCAGCAGCACTTCCAAAAGGCCCAGTTCGCGGGCCGACAGCTCGACCATTTTGCCGTCGATGGTGGCCACGCGCCCGGCCTGGTCGTACACCAGCGGGCCGTGCTTGATGTTGCTGGTGTTGGCCCCCATGCCCCGGCGCACCAGGGCGCGCACGCGGGCTTCGAGCTCTTGCAGGCTGAAGGGTTTGGCCATGTAGTCGTCGGCGCCGTAGTCCAACCCTTTGACGCGCTCTTCCACGCTGTCGGCGGCGGTGAGAATCAGCACCGGCAGGGCAGAGCCGCGCCCGCGCAGCTTTTTCAGCACCTCCAGGCCGTGCATCTTGGGCAAGCCCAGGTCCAGAATCAGCAGGTCGAACTCGGTGTTGGTCATCAGGGCGGCGTCGGCCTCCGAGCCACTGGCCACGTGGTCCACCACGGCACCGGCACTGCGCAGGGCGCGCAGCAGTCCGTCGGCGAGAACCTGGTCGTCTTCGGCAATCAAAATGCGCATGGCTGACTCCTCGTTGTTGTCACCGTGTCGGCCGTCAGAGGCTGCAGTGGTGTTTTTGGCATTCTAGGAGAGTGCGCAGGCGACTGGGGGCAAAACGTTTTGCCCCCAGTCGCCCGGGGCCGCGTGTGCGCCACCAATGCGGCACATCTACTGGCTGCTGTAGGCCTCCAGCCCAATCGACAAAACCGTGGCCACTTCGTCGCCCACCGCCTGACGCAGCTCCAATTCGGCCTGTTCCACCGCCGCCCGGTAGGCCTGCAGCCAGGCCAGGCCGGTGGGCGTAAAGCGCAGTAGCCGCGCCCGCGCGTCGTGGGGGTCCGGCGCACGCTCCACCATGCCCCAGGCCTCGCACTGGGTCACCAAAGCGCCCATGGCCTGTTTGCTCATGCCCGCGCTCTGGGCCAACTCGGTCAGGCGCGAGCCGCCGGTGGCCAGGTGGCGGGTGATGTGGATGTGCGCCGCGCCCACCTGCCCGCGCGCCACCAGGTTGGCCAGCCCCAAGGGCATACCCGCGTGGTGCGCCATCAGCGCCAGCACCCGTGCGTCAAAACGCGCCAGGGCGAGGCGCAACCAATGACCCATGTGGCTGTGGCGCCAGCTTTCGGTGCTGGGTGGCGTGGGTTCCGTCATGCCATAAATGGTAATGCAAACTGACTAAAAAATGTGTTTACTGGTTTCGACAACTGCACGTAAACTACTGTTCAAGTATCCAGCCTGTAATTAAACCCAAGCGCTGAAATGCGCCAATTCATTGATTTTTAAGGAGATTTCCATGGACGCACCTGTCAAGAACCCCGGCAACCTGAACGGCGCCAACAGCGAAAAAGCCAAAGCCCTGCAAGTGGCACTGGCCCAGATCGAAAAGCAGTTTGGCAAAGGCACCATCATGCGCCTGGGCGAGGGCGAGGTGATTGAGGACATTCAGGTCGTCTCCACCGGCTCCCTGGGGCTGGACATTGCGCTGGGCGTGGGCGGCCTGCCCCGTGGCCGGGTGGTCGAAATCTACGGCCCCGAGTCTTCCGGCAAAACCACACTGACGCTGCAGGTGATTGCCGAAATGCAAAAACAGGGCGGCCAATGCGCCTTTGTCGATGCCGAACACGCGCTGGACATCCAGTACGCGCAAAAACTGGGCGTCAACCTGCAAGACCTGCTGATCAGCCAGCCCGACACCGGTGAACAGGCGCTGGAAATTGTCGATAGCCTGGTGCGCTCCGGTGCGGTGGACCTGATCGTGGTTGACTCGGTGGCGGCGCTGACGCCCAAGGCCGAACTCGAAGGCGAAATGGGCGACAGCCTGCCGGGCCTGCAAGCGCGGCTGATGAGCCAGGCCCTGCGCAAGCTCACCGCCCACATCAAAAAGACCAACTGCATGGTCATCTTCATCAACCAGATCCGCATGAAGATTGGCGTCATGTTCGGCAGCCCCGAGACCACTACCGGCGGCAACGCGCTCAAGTTTTACGCCTCGGTGCGGCTGGACATTCGCCGCACCGGCACCATCAAAAAGGGTGACGACTCCATCGGTAACGAGACCAAGGTCAAGGTGGTCAAAAACAAGGTCAGCCCGCCGTTCAAGACGGCCGAGTTCGACATTTTGTTTGGTGAAGGCATCAGTCGCGAGGGAGAAATCATCGACATGGGTGTCAACGCCAACATCCTGGACAAATCCGGCGCCTGGTACGCCTACAACGGCGAAAAAATCGGCCAGGGCCGCGACAACGCCCGTGAGTTTTTGCGCGAGAACCCGGCGCTGTCCAAGGAGATCGAAAACAAGGTGCGTGCATCGCTGGGTATCCCCTTGCTGCCCGGTACCCCGGAGTCCGAAGTCAAGCCCAAAGCTGCAAGCAAAAAAGCCGATTAGCGCCCGTCTGGCGTGCGCAAGCAGCTATAAAAATAGGAGCAATCAGTGGCAATCAGTAGCCGTAAGCCACTGGTGCCGCATTGCGCACCGCAGTCAACCCCCGTATGGCCCTGAACCGCCCCCCACTCTCCCTCAAGGGACGCGCCCTGCGCCTGTTGGGCGCGCGTGAGCATTCGCGCGCCGAACTGGAGCGCAAGCTGCAGCCCTACGAGGAAGAGACCGGCAGTCTGGCGCGGGCGCTGGACGAACTGCAGGCCAAGGGCTTCATCAGTGAACAGCGCGTGGTCGAATCCGTGCTGCACCGGCGCAGCGCCAAACTGGGCACCCAGCGCATCCGCCAGGAGCTGCAAAACAAAGGGCTGGCGCCCGAGGCGGTAGCGGACGCGGTAGAGCAACTGCGCGCCACCGAGCTGGAGCGCGCCCACGCGGTATGGCGCAAGAAGTTTGGTGCTCCGCCCGTGGATGCTGCCGAGCGGGGCAAACAGATGCGGTTTTTGGCCAGCCGGGGGTTTGGCGGGGAGGTGATACGCAAGGTGGTGGCGGGGGCGGCGGACGCCCAGTGATGGCCTTCGCCAATCGGACCGGCGTGGTGGCGTTTTGCCTGGCCCGAATGCCCACAAACAAGAAAGGCCTGCCAGATGGCAAGCCTTTTGGTGTGAACGCAGCAGCGAATTAGGCAGCTTTGTTGTTGCGGCGACGGGCAATCGCACCCATCACGCCCAGACCAGCCAACAGCATGGCGTAGGTTTCGGGTTCGGGAACGGCGGTGACAGAAATGTTGTCCAGCGCGGAACCATATGCACCAGGGACATTGCTGACAAAAGACAATGCCGTGCTGGAACTTTGCGCGACAAAGGTCGTGGTGTAGTGTTCCCAGCCCATGTTGTGCTTGCTTTTTCCCGTGGTGTCAAAGCTGTACAGACCGTGAGGCCCAATGTTGATCGACATTTTTTTGATGACGGGTGATCCCTCAAAGTTGCCAGCGAGGTCAAACGACAGGTTGTAAGTTTGACCTGCGACGGTATTCAAAATCTGGCTGATGCCGCTTTTTTTTGCGCCGTTCAGGTCCAGGCTGTTGACGCCTGCGGCTGGATCCCAGTAATTGCTGCTAACCAGGTCCACCGAATTGAAGTCAATATTCCAGCCGGTCAGGCCCTGCGTGGCGTTGTAAAAAGTGTCGAAAGTACCACTGAGCACGGTGTTGCTCTCAAAACCGCCATTAACGACCAATTCTGTAGCGCCCGCTTGTGCTGCACAGGCCACCAAGGCCAAACCTGCCAAAGATGCGTTGATATATTTCATGTCGAAAACCCTGATTACTTAGAAGAAGATTTGCGGCGACGCGCAAGCGTACCAATGAGGCCTAAACCTGCCAACAGCATGGCGTACGTTTCTGGTTCGGGTACGGCAGTTACAGAAATGTTGTCCAGCGCAACGCCATAAGCCGAATCCTGAACGCTGGCGAAGTGCAGGGTGCTGCTGGTCGCCACGGCAGTGAACGTGAAGGATTGGGTTACCCAGCCCATGTCGGTGCGGGTACGGCCAGTGGTATTAAAAGTGTACAAGGGCTGTTGGCTCAAACCGACTTGCACGGTTTTGACTTTGTCGCTGTCATCGGGGTTGCCAGCCATGTCAAAGGACACCGTGTAAGTGGTTCCGACCACGGTATCAAAGGCTTGCGAGATGACGCCATCACCGTTGCCACTCAAATCCAGGCTGTAGTCGCCTGAAGAGGGTTGCCAGTAGTTGTTGATCAGGTCAACGCTACCTTCTTCGATAGTCCAGCCGGTCAGGTCAAGAGATCCCGCCGAATAGGTTGCAAAGGAGCCAGAAAAAGTGGAAGACTCGAAGCCGCCATTGGTAAATGACGCGGCCATCGTGAATGGCGACAGCGCCGCCAATACAGCCCCTGTCAGTAAAGTTTTTGATAATTTCATGGGTTCTTCCTCAGTTTGAAAGTAAATGTGGCCGAGGAGTCCCAGCCAAGCCTGTCGATTTTCAAGGGCTTACCCTAGGTATGCAATAGTCCAATCGGACTAACGAACCTGCCTTGTGCGGAGGGAGTGGGTTAAAAGTGTGTATTAAGTCCGCTTTTGCGCATTTTTGATGTTGCACAAAAAAAGGCCTGCCAAAGTTGGCAAGCCTTTTTGGGTCAACGCAGCAGCGAATTAGGCGGCTTTGTTGTTGCGGCGGCGGGCAATCGCACCCATCAGGCCCAGACCAGCCAACAGCATGGCGTAGGTTTCTGGTTCGGGAACAGCGGTGACCCCGATGTTTCCGCCATAAGATGCGCCACCAGCGGATGCAAAGCCTTTGATCCTCAAGGTGTGGCTGCCTTACCAGGTAAGTCTTCAATGGACAGGGTGGTTGTATAGATGAGGTTGTAGATGTGAAATGTTGCCATCGTAGCCCGCGTTCAAAGCTGGTGATGTAATTGCTGAACTTCTGGTGAATGTTGGTGATGCATGCATTTGCATCGACAACAGAAGTGTCGAAAGTCCAAACGTCGGCAAAAGCACCAGCTGCCACAGTGCTGGAGAAGCTGGCATTGTCGGAAATGAGTCCGAGGCTACCGCCAGCTCGGCCGAAGCGCCGAAACTAGCCAGCGCGATAGCCGAGGCGGCGATAAGAGAGTTGAGTTTCATAGTGAATCCCTAGTAAGTGAGTGCGTAATTGCGAATTGATAGTAAGGTAGACATGGTCAGGTGTCTATAGTCCATTCGGACTAACCCTTGCCTGTAAGCAGCCCCCGAAGGAGCAGCCGACTTTCTTCTGACCGACGTCGAGTGTTTCAATTTTGGGCCGAGTCAACAATAGTCCGATCGGACTATTGAGCGCATTTTTGGGCGGACGATGGGGAAAAAAGCGTGAATTAAGTCCGGATTTGGCGTTTTTCTACGCCGCCCCAATTTGCGGCACCAGACCGGCAACAGGCTGACCCGCTTTGCGCGCTGCGGTGAACGCCAGCATACGGTCGATGGGCTGGCGGGCGCGGGGAATCAGCGCCGGGTCCACATGAATGGCATTGGCACCGGTCTCCAGCACGCGGGCCACGTCGGCCAGGCCGTTCATGGCCATCCAGGGGCAGTGGGCGCAGCTTTTGCAGGTGGCGCTGTTGCCGGCAGTGGGGGCTTCGTAAAAGGTTTTGCCGGGGTTCAGCGTGCGCAGCTTGTGCAGCATACCGTTATCGGTGGCGACGATGAATTCGGTGGCGTCCATGCTGCGCGCTGCGGCTAGGATGGCGCTGGTGGAGCCCACTGCATCGGCCAATGCCACCACATCGGCGGGCGACTCGGGGTGTACCAGCACCTTGGCCCTGGGGTGTTCTTTCTTCAAAGACGCCAATTCAAACGCCTTGAACTCGTCGTGCACGATGCAGGCGCCGTTCCAGAACACCATGTCGGCGCCGGTTTCCCGTTGGATGTAGCCGCCCAGGTGGCGGTCGGGGGCCCACAGAATCTTTTGGCCGCTTTCTTTCAGTGCCCGCACGATGTCCAGGGCACAACTGCTGGTCACCAGCCAGTCGGCACGCGCCTTGACTGCGGCGCTGGTGTTGGCGTAGACCACCACGGTGCGGTCGGGGTGGGCGTCGCAAAACGCGCTGAATGCGCCAACGGGGCAGCCCAGGTCGAGTGAGCAGGTGGCGTCCAGGTCGGGCATGAGCACGGTCTTGTGGGGCGACAAGATTTTGCTGGTTTCGCCCATGAACTTGACGCCCGACACCACCAGGGTCTGGGCTGCGTGGTCGCGGCCAAAGCGCGCCATCTCCAGCGAGTCGCTCACCAAACCGCCGGTTTCTTCGGCCAAATCCTGCAAGTCGGGGTGCACGTAGTAGTGCGACACCATCACGGCGTTTTTTTCCTTCAACAGGTGGCGGATTTGGTCTTTGAGTGCCGCGCGCTCGGTCTGGGAAGGCTCTACGGGTACACGGGCCCAGGCGTGGCGGGTGCTGCACACGCCAGCGGCCCCGGGGGAGTCGGCCTCGGGTTGTTCGTAGTCGACTGCGATGGTGGCGCTGCTGAACGCGGCAGCGAAAGGCGACGTGTCTGTGGACGTGGATGGGCCTAGGGCTGGGGCGTTCATGCGGCATCTCCCTCCAGCGCCTCAAAGCGCATGGAGTAGTCAATGGACTGCACGTCTTTGGTCAGTGTGCCAATCGAGATGCGGTCGACCCCGGTTTCGGCCAGCGCGCGCAGACCGTCCAGCGTCACGCCGCCTGAAATTTCGAGAATGGCCTGTTGGCCGCGCTCGGCGTTGATGCGCACAGCTTCGTGCAATGTGGGCAGGCCCATGTTGTCCAGCAGCACCATGGTGGCACCGGCGTCCAGGGCCTGGCGCAATTGGTCCAGCGTTTCGACCTCGATCTCCACAAAATCGGCCTGGGCGGCAATGGGTGCGGCGCGTTGCATGACCTGTGCGATGCCACCGGCGGCGGCAATGTGGTTCTCTTTGATCAGCACCGCGTCATACAGCCCCACACGGTGGTTGGTGCCGCCGCCCGTCCGCACGGCGTATTTTTGTGCCAGCCGCAGCCCTGGCACGGTCTTGCGGGTGTCCACAATGTGGGCTTTGGTGCCCGCCACCACCGTCACGTAGCGTGCGGTTTTGGTGGCCACGCCACTGAGCAGCTGCAAGAAGTTGAGTGCGGTGCGCTCGGCGGTCAGCAGGGCCTGGGCGCGGCCGGTGACTTCAAACACCACCTGGTTGACCGCGCAGCGCTGGCCATCCAGCACGTTCCAAGTGATCTCGGCCTGCGGGTCGCATTGCCGCATGGCCGCATCCACCCACGCCTGGCCGCAGACCACGGCACTTTCGCGTGCCAGCACGCGGGCGCGTGCCATGCGGGTGGGGTCGATCAGGCTGGCGGTCAGGTCGCCGGTGCCCACGTCCTCGGCCAGGGCGCGCGCCACATCGGTTTGTGCGAGTTGCTGAAGGGATTGAATAGAAAAATCGAATGACTTTGGCATGGCTAATAGATGCGGTTGACGCGCCGGGCATTGGACTAAACTACGCGGCGTCGGTGGAGGCGGTCTTGAATGGTACACATCTTGCCGCCCCGCCCCTGTTACCGAGGTACCCCCACCATGTTCAGAACCCTGCTTAAATCCAAGATTCACCGCGCCAGCGTCACCCACTGCGAGCTCCATTACGAAGGCTCTTGTGCCATTGACGAAGATTTGCTGGACGCCGCCAATATCTGCGACAACGAGCAGGTCCATATCTGGAACATCAACAACGGTGAGCGTTTCATTACCTATGCCATTCGCGCCGAGCGGGGTAGCCGCATCATCTCGGTGAATGGCTCGGCCGCACGCCGTGCTACCAAGGGTGATCTGGTCATCATTGCCACCTTTGCGCAGGTGCATGAGAACGAAATCAAGGGTTTTACGCCCCAACTCGTGTTTTGTGACCCCGAAAATCGCATCCAGGAACAGCGAAGCACCATCCCCGTACAGAAGCCCTGAGCCTTCGCGCCACAGTGGCATGGAAAGCCATTAAGTAGGTTTCGCAAAGCCACTAAATAGACCGTCAAAAAAGACGGTTTATGTTTCAATACCCATGCTGTTCAGTGGAAGGCTTTTGTCTTCAATGGCCGGTGCAAATTGGTGGTGGAATTTTTTGCGCGGCCCACGGTTGCGGCACTGCTTGATGGCATGAATTCAAAGGGGAAATGATGAAGACGGTTGTAGGGTTAGTGGCTTCGGTGCTGTTTGCTTTTTCAATGCCCAGCGCGGCAATGGAGGCGCTGTCGTCCACATCAATGGATGCGCCCAAAAGTTACAAAATTGAAGTTCTGCAGGTGACCGATATTGCGCCTTATCAGGAGTCCTTGAATGGCTTTCTCAAGACGCTGAAGGAGGCCGGTATTGTGCAGGGCGAGAACCTGGTGGTGAATCGCGTCAAGATCGACTTTGATATTGAAAATGGCGGATTCTGGGACCGTATGTCGTTGTTGCGCCGAATCAAGGACGAGGCTGAGCGCATCACCATCAGTCGCCCTGATCTGGTTTTGACCATTGGCACCCCCGCTACCAAATACGCACGCCGTGCCTTCGAGATCGCGCGCATTCCGGCGGTGTTTACCGCTGTGGCCAATCCAATGGACGCAGGCGCCTCATCCCTCGTGGATGGTGGCCCTGGCATGACCGGTTCCACCTTGCACGTCGAGATGAACGACTCCCTGAAGATTGTGCGGGACATATTCCCGACGGTGACCCGTGTTGGTATGGTGCATACCGATGATGACAACGGTGTCAACCACGTCGAAGCGGTGCGCGCGAATGCGGAGAGGTTCGGCATTGCGGTCACTTCCAAGCAGGTGAACAAGCAAGACCACATTGTTCCCGCCCTGAAAGAAATGTACATCGACGGCAAAGGTGTGCAGATGTTTGGTGTGCCACTGGACACCTATTACGGCATGCGCAATTACGAACCCACCCGCGATTTGAGCGATTTTGCGATCGAGCGCAAGATTCCTGTAACCTCGTTTGCGCTGGTGCCTGTGCCCGGTGCGATGTTGTACGTGGGTGCTGAATTTGCCACCGTCGGCAGCTTGGCGGGCATGCAAGCGGTCAAGATTCTCAAGTACCAAAAGAAGGCCGACGTACTGCCCGTTTTGCGGCAGGAGACGCCCACCGTGCTGCTTGATCCCAAGCGGGTGGCTGACCTCAAGGTCAATCTTTCTGCCGGGGTTCTTGAGCGCAAGACCCAGCGCACGGACGGATTCTGGGAGATTGCTGTAAACGCCAAATAGGGCTTGTTAGCCCTGGGATGAATGGGCCCGCAAAAAAAATAGACACCTGCGGGTGTCTATTTTTTCGGCATCGCTGCGTCGCGGTGCAGGGCGGCAAGCGCCGGGAGCGAATGCCCGCAGGCGCGATAGGCGGGTTTTTCCACCTTCCGAAGGTGGGCGGATCGCGGTAAGCTACGCCTCTTCCAGCGCACGGGCCCTCGGTTCGGCTGGCACCCGGAGTACCCCCTGTCATGCGTGATTTTGCCGACTACCAGCGCCTGCACACCCTGCATGACAGTGCGCGCTCCTTGGTGCTGCGGGTATCAGACCGCCAATCCGGGCACACCCGGGTGCTGAAAATTGCCCGTGACGACAGCCCCGGCGACACACCGCGCAGCCAGCACATCCAGGCCGAATTTGCGCGGCTGCAGGCGCTGCACCACCCGCTGATTATCAAAGTCCACGATCTGGTGCAAACCCCGCTGGGCTTGGGCTACACCATGGACGACATCGAAGGCAGCGCACTGGCCGCGGTGCTGGACACGCTGCCCACCGACACCCGTGAACGGCTGCACCTGTTGTTGCCGCTGGCATGCACGCTGGCCGAAGCCTTGCAAGGCGTTCACAGCGCGGGCTACAGCCACCGCGATGTCACCCCCGCCAACATCGTGTGGAACCGGGCCCACAAGCACCTGCGCCTGATCGACTTTGGCCTGAGCGGACTGGATGTGGAGCAACCCGGCGAATACATGCCCCTGGGCTCACCGGAAGGCACCCTGCGTTATTTGGCGCCCGAACAAACCGGCCGCATCGGCCGCGCTGTGGACCACCGCAGCGATTTGTACAGCCTGGGCGCCACGCTGTACCACCTGGTGTGTGGGCAGCCGCCCTTTGTCAGCAACGACTATGCCGAGCTGGTGCATGCCCACATCGCCCGCACGCCGCAAGCGGCTTGCCTGCGCAACCCGGCGGTGCCGGTCAGCGTGTCGCGGGTGCTGGACAAGTTGCTGGCCAAGGCCCCGGACGACCGCTACCAAAGTGCCGCCAGTGTGGGCCGCGATTTGCAGCACTGCCTGGCGCTATGGCAAGCCGGGCAGGACGCGCCGGACTTTGTGGCGGGCCGCAACGACCACCCGGCCCGGCTGACCTTGCCGCAACGCCTGTATGGTTGTGAAACCGAGCTGGCACAGCTGCAAGTCGCCATCGACGCGACCGCCGCCGGGCACGCCCAGCGCGTGCTGATTTCCGGGGGGGCGGGCGCTGGCAAGTCCTTTCTGGTCAATGCCTGCCGGGGCGCGGTGGAGCAGCACCGCGGCTGGTTGGTGCAGGGCAAGTTTGATTTGCCGCAGTACCAGCAGCCGTATGCGGCCATTCGCCCGCTGTGCCGACAACTGGTGTTGCTGGCGCTGGCCGATGAGCCGCAGCGCGTGCAGCAGTTTCGCCGCCAGTTGCAGATGCAGCTGGGCAGCCAGGCGCAGGAGTTGCAGCAGGTTTTACCCGAGCTGCAACCCTTGCTGGGTGCGCCGGGCGCGGCGCTAGCCGGACCGTCGGCCGGTTTCCAAAGCCGGGTGGCGCAGGCCTTTCAAACCTTGGTGCGGCTGCTGCAGCAACAGCACCACCCGCTGGTGCTGTTTATTGACGACGTGCAATGGGCCGACCACGCCAGCCTGGGCCTGCTCGACGCGCTGGTGCAAGACCCGCAATGCAGCCACCTGTGCCTGGTGTTCGCTTGCCGCAACGCCGAGTTGGTGGCCAGCAGCCAGGCGCAGACCTTCTGGCGGCAGCTGGCCCAAGCCCCCGAGGGGCTGGCCGTGGGTATTACCGCGCTGAGCCTGGCGCCGCTGTCGGCACAGGCGATTGGGCAGTGGCTGGCCGATGGCCTGCAGCGCGCCCCCCAGGCGGTGCAGTCGCTCACGGGTATTGTGCTGCGCAAGACCGGCGGCAACCCCTTCTTTGTGCGCCAGTTCATCAGCCTGGCCAGCGAGCGGCGGCTGTTTGATTACCAGGATGGCTGGCAATGGCAGGACAGCACCATGGAGGCGCTGACCGCCACCGACAACGTGATTGAGCTGACGGTGGCGCACCTGCAAACCTTGCCCGATGCCACCTGCCGCTTGTTGGGCTGCGCCGCCAGCCGGGGCCATACGTGTGAGCTGGCGCTGCTCGCGCAGGCCAGTGCCACCGACCCTAGCGCGCTGGGCCCCCTGCTGCAACCAGCGCTGGATGCGGGCGTGATTGTGTTGCACGAGGACCACCTGCGTTTTGCCCACGACCGCATCACCGAATCGCTGCAAACCCTGTACAGCAGCACCCAGCGCCAAAGCTGGCACGCCCGCCTGGGCCAGCTGCTGGCCGCCCAGGCGGACAGACTCCCCCAGCAATTGATTGCAGCGGTCAACCTGCTCAACCTGGGGGGTGACCAGCTTGCGCCCGAATGGCGTGCCCGGTTGCCCGAACTCAATCGCCAGGCCGCCGCGGCCGCGCAGATGAACAACGCGTTTGATCTGGCCGCCACGTTTTACGCCAAAGCCGCCAGCCTGGGTGCGGCGGATGCCTGGACGCAGCACCACGCCGACACGCTGGCACTGCACCTGGACTGGGCCCAAGCCGCCTTCCACGCCGGCCAGTACCCCCAAGCCGAGGCCTTGTTCAGCACCCTGCACCAGCATGCGCAGTCGCTGGACGACCGGGTGCGCCTGGCCACCTGCGAAATTCTGTATTTTGAAAAAATCAACCGTTTCCAGCAGGCCATCGAAGTCAGCCAACAACTGCTGGGTGAACTGGGCATCACCCTGCCAGCGCCGCACGACATTGATGGCGCCCGCTCCGTGGCCCAGCTCCAGCGCTTGCAAGTCCATCTGGATCGGATTGGTCTGGACCACCTCGCCACGGTGCCGGCCGCCAGCGATCCCCGCATCGTGCGGGCGATTGACCTGCTGATGGGCATGACCGTGCCGTTCTGGAATATCTACCCCCACGCCTTCCCGTTTGTGGTGATGGAGGCGGTGTGCCTGTCGCTGGAGCATGGCACCGTGCCAGCCACGGCCAGCGCACTGGCGTTTACCGGTGCGGCCGTGTGTGCCGGTTTTCAGCAGTATGAGTTGGGTTACCGCCTGGGCTTGGCCGCGCTGCAACTGCCGGGGGACCCCAGCCATTACCACGAGTGCCATCGCCAATTCATGTTCCACAACATGGTGCGCATTTACCGCGACCCGCCCACCAGCGGCATGCCCGAGTTGCTGCAAGCCTGCCACCAGGGGGTCGAAGCGGGCAACCGCCAATGGGCCTCGTATTGCATCAACCACTACTGTTTGCGCGGCCTGCTGGCCGGGCTGCCGCTGGCACAGGTGCAGCAGGCCCAGGAGCAGTTGGCGCCGGTGATGCACCGTTTGCAGCAGGAAGACGCCTATGGCCTGTTTGACTCGGTGCGCCAAACCGTGGCGCAGTTGCAAATGCCGGACTGCGACCCGCATTGCTTGCGTGGCCCCTTTTTCGACGAAACCCAGGCCTTGCCGGCCTACCAGGCCAGCGGCCATTTCTCGGCCATCGGGCTGGCCATTGCCTGCAAACTGCTCATGCTGCTGGTGTGCGACGCGTTCGACGATGCCGCCGCCCTGGCCACCGAACACGAGGCCCTGCTGAACGCCCCCACCGGGCAATTGCAAACCGAATTTGGCCTGGCCTGTGCAGCGCTGGCCTGGCTCACCCATGCATCACCCAGCCCGCACGACCTGCGCCGTGCCCAGGGTGTGGTCGACCGGCTGGGCGCGTTGGCGCAGCACAACCCGTTGGGCATCAGCCCCCTGTACCAATTGTTGCTGGCCGCGCAGCACGACACACAAAACCGCCCCGAGCAGGCGGCGCACGCCTATGACCGTGCGGCCGATGCCGCCGCCGCCATTGGCATGCTGCACTGGAGCGGCCTGTGCAACGGTCTGGCGGCGCGCCACTGGTTGGCACGCGGGCACCCGCGCGCAGCCGCAGGCTACCTGTTTGACGCCCAACAGGCCTGGCGCAAATGGGGTATGCCCAGCCAGGTGCGCGCCCTACAGCAAGCCTACCCCCACTGGTTGGGGGGTGCATCGCCCAGCAGCAAAATCAGCACCGCCGGCAGCAGCACCATGCCGGGTTTGGGTGGCGGCACCAGCGGCAGCCCGGCCTTTGATGTGGTGGACTTTTCTGCCGTGGTCAAAATGAACCAGGCCATCTCTGCCGAGTTGGTGCTGGACAAGCTGCTTGCCAGCCTGCTGCGCCTGGCCATGGAAAACGCCGGCGCCACCGCAGGCAGTTTGCTGCTGCCCGTGGGCGCCCAACTGCTGCTGGCCGCGCGCTGCGAAGCTGCCAATGGGAGCAACGCAAGCAACGGATCCACTGCGGCAAATGGCGCACCCGAAACCCTGCGCCCCTACCAAACCCCCGTCGGTTTGCCGCAGGCAGTTCTGCAGTACTGCGCCAGTACACAAACCCCCATGCGGGTGGACGACATGGCGCAGGACCCGGCTTTGGGCTCCCAGGGTTTTACGGGTGCCTTGCTGGCCATCCCCCTGGTCGCCCAGCAGCAGTTGCAAGGGCTGATTGTGCTCACGCACCCGCAATTGCCCGGTGCCTTCCAGGTTCGGCACCTGACCCTGCTGCAATTGCTGTCGTCCCAAATGGCCATTGCGCTGGACCATGCCTTGCTCTACCAGGAGCTGGAAGAGCGGGTGCAGGCCCGCACTGAAACGCTGGCCCACACCAACCAGGAGCTCGGCACTGCACTGGCGTCCGTTAAAGCCATGCAAGGCGAGTTGATCCGCTCCGGCAAACTGGCCGCCCTGGGGTCTCTGGTGGCCGGTATCGCGCACGAACTGAACACCCCCCTGGGCAACAGCCTGCTGTTTGCCAGCACCCTGGAAGTCAAAACCCAGGCCTTTGCAAAAAAGCTGGAAGACAATGCCCTGAGCCGTACCGACCTGCGCAGCTACCTGGACGCCGCCAGCGAAGCCAGCGCCATGGTGGTGCGCGGGCTCACCACTGCGGCCAATCTGGTGACCAGTTTCAAACAGGTCGCGGTGGACCAAACCCACGACCGCCTGCACACCTTCAACCTGAAAACCGTGTTGCAACCCCTGGCAACCACGTACGGGCCGACCCTGAGAAAGTCGCCGTTCCAGTTGCATATGGACATTGCGGACGATGTGGTCATGACCACCTACGCGGGCTCACTCGAACAGGTGGTCACCAATTTCATCAACAACGCCCTGATCCACGCCTTTGCCGGTCGCACCGAAGGCCGCATGACCCTGCGCGCACAGCGGGTCGGTGAAGACCGGTTGCAACTGATTTTTGCCGACGACGGCAACGGCATTCCTGCTGACGTGTTGCCGCGTATTTTTGACCCGTTTTTCTCCACCCGCTTTGGCGAGGGCGGCAGCGGCCTGGGCCTGCACATCGTCTACAACATCGTCACCATGATTCTGGACGGCCGTGTCAGCGCCAGTTCCCGTCCGGGCGAAGGATGCACGTTTGTGGTGGACATTCCGCTGGTGGTGGCGGAGAAACACATGGCTGGGTAGGGGGCGTCAATTTTTGCCTTGACTGGTGTCAGTCACTGCGGGGCAGCGGTGCGTTAGCGCTGTTGCCCAACTCGGCTTGTTCATGGCGCTTGGAGGCGCTTTGAGGCCATGGAATCGGGAGTGGGGCGGGTATTATTCCCGGCCTGTGTCGATTGAATTCTCCAACCCATGAAATCAAAATCTCTCATTGTCCGGTTCTGTTTGTTGTCCTGTGCCGTTTTCACTGGCCCTGTCTTTGCCCTTGATGTCCAACCGCCAAAGGGACTTGAAGTGAAGAGCACCAAGGTCAAAGAGCTCGCTGTCGCCGAATTTTGGATTGCATGCAGCAGCGCCTGTGTGCTGCCAAAGGATGCAAAACGCTCGGGCGTCTACCAGGACTTGGTGTTGAGCGGGCGCGTTGAGGAGCGCAGTGTGCACCGCGTCGCCGGGGCGGGTGTCGTGGGGCCAGCGGTGGTCTTTCGCGAATACCACGATGCGCTGCAAAAGGCGGGATTGGAGTACGTGAATGCTGGCGGCGGCGAGTCCGGGCCGCATGTGTTTCGCCACAAAGTGCCCGGTCAGCCAGTTCGGTGGGTGGTCGTTAAGGACAACTTCGAGGGCTACCACTCGCTGTTTTTGATCGAAGAAAAGAGCCGCGCCAGCACCGTCAGCGTGACCGAACTGGCCACATCCATCAAGGCGGACGGCTGGGCCACGCTGTACATCGAGTTCGACACCAACAGGAGCGAACTCAAAAGCGATGGCCAGGCGGCTGTGGTCGAGATTGTCAAGCTGCTGCGACAGGACCCCGGCCTGCGCCTGTCCATCGATGGACACACCGACAACGTGGGGGATGCGCCAGCCAACCGCAAGCTGGCGTTGGCCCGCGCGCAGGCCGTGCTCGGTGCGGTGGTCGCACAGGGCATCGACACCAAGCGGCTCAGTGCCAAGGGCTTTGGGCCGGACGTGCCGATTGCCGACAACCGCCGCGAGGACGGCAGAGCCAGGAATCGGCGGGTGGAGCTGACGCGGCTGCCCTGACCTTGCCCCTGTTCCGTGTGGCTCTTGGCCGGCCGGTTGCGCGGTCTTTTGACGCTGTGCCTCCCACCAGCGGTTCTCATATTGCATTGGGCTGACGCGGGTACGCGTTGGCGATGGCGGCGGATCCCAAGCGCCAACGGCACCCGAAGGTGCCGTCGTGTTCTGGGCGTTACAAGCCCAATCAGGTGTTTGCGCCCGTCCAGTAAGCGCAAGCAGCTACTAAAATAATAGCAAATACGCTATGCTGGACGCCGTGCAGGCTCTGCAGGCTTACGCTGCCGCCTTCACTTTCAAGCGCCAGGCGTGCAGCAGCGGCTCGGTGTAGCCGCTGGGCTGCTCCAGGCCCCTGAACACCAGGTCGCAGGCGGCCAGGTAGGCCTTGCTGGTCTTGAAGTTACCGGCCATGGGCTGGTACAGCTTGTCACCGGCGTTCTGCTGGTCCACCACGGCGGCCATGCGCTCGAAGGTCTCGGTGACCTGGGCCTTGGTGACCACACCATGGTGCAGCCAGTTGGCCATGTGCTGGCTGCTGATGCGCAGCGTGGCGCGGTCTTCCATCAGGCCCACGTTGTGGATGTCGGGCACCTTGGAGCAACCCACGCCCTGGTCGACCCAGCGCACCACGTAACCCAAAATACCCTGGGCGTTGTTGTCCAGCTCCTGCTGCTTCTCGGCATCGCTCCAGTTGGGGGTGGCGGTGACCGGCACTTGCAGCAGGTTGTTCAGGATGGCGTCGCGTTCTTTGTTGTAGCTGGTTTTTTCCAGTTCCTTCTGCACATCGCTGACCAGCACCTGGTGGTAGTGCAGGGCGTGCAATGTGGCGCCGGTGGGGCTGGGCACCCAGGCGGTGTTGGCACCGGCCTTGGGGTGGGCAATTTTTTGCTCCAGCATGGCCTTCATCAAATCGGGCATGGCCCACATGCCCTTGCCGATTTGCGCCTTGCCGCGCAGGCCAGAGGACAGGCCCACCAGCACGTTGTTTTTCTCGTAGGCGGCAATCCAGGCGCTGGTTTTCATGTCGCCTTTGCGGATCATGGGGCCAGCGTGCATGGCGGTGTGCATCTCGTCGCCGGTGCGGTCCAGGAAGCCGGTGTTGATGAAGGCCACGCGGCTGCTGGCGGCGGCAATGCAGGCCTTCAGGTTGACGATGGTGCGGCGCTCTTCGTCCATGATGCCCAGCTTGACGGTGCTGTCGCTCAATCCCAGCATTCTCTCGACGCGCGTGAACAGCTCGGCAGCAAACGCCACTTCAGCAGGGCCGTGCATCTTGGGCTTGACGATGTAGACCGAGCCCTTGCGCGAGTTGCGGATGGCGTCTTTCTTGGTGCGGGCCAGGTCGTGCATGGCGATGGTGGTGGTGACCACGGCGTCCATGATGCCCTCAGGAATCTCTTTTACGCTGCCGTCTTTGGCGGTGTACAAAATGGCCGGGTTGGTCATCAGGTGGCCCACATTGCGCACGAACATCAGGCTGCGGCCATGCAGGGTGACCTTTTTCTTGCCGTCGGCAGCTTGCCCTGCGGCGGTGTAGACGCGGTCGGCATTCAGGCCACGGGTCAGCGTTTGGCCGCCCTTCTCAAAACTCTCGGTCAGCGTGCCGTTCAGAATGCCCAGCCAGTTGCCATAGGCTTGCACCTTGTCATCGGCATCGACCACGGCCACGGAGTCTTCCAGGTCCAGAATGGTGGACAGGGCGGATTCCAGCACCAGGTCGCTCACGCCGGCGGCGTCGCTCTTGCCGATGGGGGTGCTGCGGTTGATGATGATGTCGATGTGCAGGCCGTTGTGCTGCAGCAGCACGTTGGACGGGTCTTTGGCCTCGCCCTGGTAGCCGATGAACTGGTCTTTGTCGGCCAGTTTGCTGGTGGATCCGTCTTTGAGGGTAACCACCAGTTCACCGCCTTTGATGCGGTAACCGGTGGAGCCCACGTGTGAGCCCTTCTTCAAAGGTGCGGTGCGGTCCAACACGTTGCGTGCGTATTCAATGACTTTCTTGCCACGCTTGGGGTTGTAACCTTTGGGGCCCACTTTTTCGCAACCTTTTTCTTCCGAAATGACGTCGGTGCCGTACAGGCCGTCATACAGGCTGCCCCAGCGGGCGTTGGCGGCGTTCAGGGCGTAACGCGCGTTCATGATGGGCACCACCAGTTGCGGGCCGGCCTGCTTGGCCAGTTCGGCATCCACGTTGGTGGTGGTGATCTTTACCTTGGCCGGGTTGGGGACCAGGTAGCCAATTTTTTCCAAAAAGGCGCGGTAGGCGGGCATGTCGGCAATGGGGCCGGGGTTGGCCTTGTGCCAGGCATCCATTTCCAGCTGGATGCGGTCGCGCTCGGCCAGCAGGGCGATGTTCTTGGGCGCCAGGTCCTTCACAATGGCGTCGAAACCGGCCCAGAAAGCCGCCGGGGCGATGCCAGTGCCGGGCAAAACCTGGGTTTCAATGAACTGGTGCAGGTTGCTGGCAACTTGCAATCCGTGAACGGACGTGCGGGCGGTGGTTGATGTGGACATGGGAGCCTTTCCAAGAATCGAAGCGGGAAAAATGGGGGAGATTGTGACCTACAGGCACGCAGAAACGGGGTGCCTAATCTAGCGGCCTACTGTATTCCATAAGTATTGAGAATACTATATGGATAAAAATCAAACGATTTGTGACTTAATTGAATGTAATGACGCAAAACATGGCAGATACAAAAATACTTCCCTTGCAGGGTGTGCGCGTGGTCGAGTTCACCCACATGGTCATGGGCCCCACCTGCGGCATGGTGCTGGGGGACTTGGGCGCGGAGGTCATCAAGGTGGAACCCTTGACGGGCGACAGCACACGCAAGCTGTTGGGCAGTGGCGCGGGTTTTTACCCGCTGTTCAACCGCAACAAGAAAAGCATCGCGGTGGACATGAAAAGTGCCCAGGGCCGGGAAGTGGTGCTCAAGCTCATCGCCACTGCCGACATCGTCAGCGAGAACTTTAAAACCGAGACCATGCAGAAGCTGGGTCTGGACTACGCCACGCTCTCCAAGCTGGACGAGCGTCTGATCTACGTCAGCCACAAGGGCTTTCTGCCCGGCCCCTACGACCACCGCACGGCCCTGGACGAGGTGGTGCAGATGATGGGTGGCCTGGCCTACATGACCGGCCGCCCCGGCGACCCGCTGCGCGCCGGCAGCAGCGTGAACGACATCATGGGCGGCATGTTCGGTGCCATTGGCGCCATGGCGGCCCTGATGCAGCGGGCTACCACCGGCAAAGGCCAGGAGGTGCAAAGCGCGCTGTTTGAGAACAATATTTTTCTGGTGGCGCAGCACATGATGCAATTTGCCATCACCGGCAAAGCGGCGGCGCCCATGCCGGAGAAGATTTCGCCCTGGGGCATCTACGACGTGTTCAGCGTGAAAGACGGCGAGCAGATCTTCTTGGCCGTGGTGGGCGACACGCAGTGGGGCGTGTTTTGCCAGGCCTTTGGTTTTGCCGATTGGCAGCAAGACGCGCGCCTGCACAGCAACAACGACCGGGTGCGCGCCCGGCCGTGGCTGATCCCAGAGCTGCGCGCGCGCATGGCGCCGTTTGCGGCGGCCGAACTGGCTGCTGTGTTTGAACAGCATGGCCTGCCGTATGCGCCCATAACCGACCCCCAGCACCTGTTTGACGACCCGCACCTGCAGCAAACCGGTGGCCTGGCGCCCATGACATTGCCCGACGGGCGCGACACCGTGGTGCCCCTGCTGCCGCTGACCCTGGCCGGTGAGCGCCTGGGCCTGCGCCTGGACCCGCCCCGCCTGGGCGAACACACCGATGCCTTGCTGCAGGCCGTGGGCTACGACGCGGCCCAGATCGGCCAACTGCGGGAGGATGGTGTTGTGCTATGAAATTAGAAGCTGCTCACGCACATTCCACGAGGGCTAAGAGCCTGGGTGGCAAAGCGTTTTGCGCAGGTGAAGGGGGACCCCGCGCAGCGAGCGGAGGACACGGAGCAAAACGCTTTGCCGCCCAGGCTCTGAGGGGCTGAAGTGGACAAGCTCAAGCAGTTGGAAAGCTTTGTCTCCGTCGCCACCCGCGGCAGCCTGACTGCGGCAGCTACGGCCGAGGGGGTGGCCCCGGCCATTATGGGCCGACGCATTGATGCGCTGGAGGCACGCCTGGGTGTGAAGCTTCTGCTGCGCACCACGCGGCGCCTTACCCTCACCCACGAGGGCAGTGCGTTTTTGGAAGACTGCCAGCGCGTGTTGGCCGATCTGACCAATGCCGAGGCCAGTGTCAGCGCCGGCGGCGTCAAAGCCAGCGGGCATTTGCGCATTACCGCGCCCGCAGGTTTTGGCCGGCGCCATGTGGCGCCCCTGGTGCCGCGTTTTCGGGAGCTGCACCCCGAGGTCACCATTTCCCTGAATTTGAGTGACCGCATCGTGGACATTGCCGGCGAAGCCTACGACTGCGCGGTGCGGGTGGGGGATATGCCCGATTCGTCCCTGGTCAGCGTGCGCCTGGCCGACAACCGGCGTCTGTGTGTGGCCGCACCTGCGTATTTGGAGCGTTTTGGCAAACCGTCGCACCCCACGGAGCTAGCCCGGTTTGACTGCTTAACCCTCTCCAGCGACGCCTCGCAAACCCGGGGCTGGGCTTTTAGCATTGCAAACGGCCCGGAGCGTGAGGTGATTCATTTCAAACCCGGTGGCCCACTGGACTGCTCCGACGGGCAGGTGCTGCACGACTGGTGTCTGGCGGGCTACGGCATTGCCTGGCGCAGCATCTGGGAGGTGGAGGCCGAAATCGCCTCAGGCGCCCTGGTGGCCGTGCTGGACGAGTTTGCTGCGCCACCGAACGGTATTTATGCCGTGGTGCCCCAGCGCAAGCACCTGCCGCTGCGGGTGCGCCTGTGGATTGACCACCTCAAGCAGCACTACGGCACGCCGGGGTTTTGGCAAAAGCTATAAAAATAATAGCTGCTTGCGCTCGCCAGATGGGCGCAAACGCCCTAAATGGTTATGAACTTTGAGGGTGCCGCAGAGCGCCAGAAAAGAAGTTCGCGTGCCCCGTACCGATCGACAGCAGGCGCTTACGCCTTGCCAAACTCATCGCCCATTTCCTGGGCGCGCCGGTGGGCTGCGTGCATGGCTTGGGCAAACAGTTCCTTCACGCCGCTGTGGTCCATGGCGGTGATGGCCGCATAGGTGGTGCCGCCCTTGGATGTGACGCGCTGGCGCAGCACTTCGGGTGGGTCCTGTGACGCGCGGGCCAGTTCACCGGCGCCAATACAGGTAGCCACGGCCAGTTGGTGGGCTTGCGCTGCATCCAGGCCCAGCTCGACACCGGTACGGGTCATCGCCTCCATGAAATAAAACATATAGGCCGGGCCAGAGCCGGAAAGGGCGGTGACCGCATCCAGTTGCGCCTCAGCCTGCAGCCATAAATAGGCGCCGGTGCTGCCCATGATGCGCTGTGCCTTTTCCCGGTCTTGCGTGCAGACGGCCGGGCGGGCAAACAGGGCGGTGATGCCTTTGCCTATCAGGGCGGGCGTGTTGGGCATGGTTCTGACCACGCGCTCGTTACCCAGCCAAGCGGCAATGCTGTCGCTGCGGATGCCAGCAGCCACACTGATGTGCAGTGCACCGCTGGTGTGGCCCCGAACGGTTTCGGTCACTTGGTGAAAAATCTGTGGTTTCACGGCCCAAATCACGGTTTCGGCATCGCCCAGAAAAGCACCGGCCTGGGCGTGGGTGGTTACGCCGAGTTCGGTTTGCAAGCGTTCGCGGGTTGCGTCAAATGGTTCCACCACATCAATGTGCAAAGCCTGAAAGCCTTGTTGCACCATCCCACCAATGATCGCGCTGGCCATATTGCCGCCGCCTACAAATGCAATCCGCTTAGTCATCTTGTCTCCGTTGCGAGCTGACCCGCGTCGAGAAAGCGCGGGAATGCCCCATTCTCGCAGTGCGCAATTCAAAGAAATTTCTAAAAGTAGCAATATTTTGATAGGCCGCCTTAAAAAGATGTTGCCAAATGGAAAAACCGATGGCATACTAGCGGGCTTCGCTCGAAAGAGTATGAAGGTTCTGCCTAATTGAATGCGATGTAAGTGGTTTATGTTGCAAACAACGGGCCCAAGACTGACTTGGTGCGGTGTCTGCCGGTTTTTGGTGGATGTTGCATCTGGTGCAAGTTGGGAATAATGAAATGATCCAGACTGAATCTCGATTAGAAGTCGCTGACAACACAGGCGCTAAGTCCGTCCTTTGCATTAAGGTGCTGGGTGGTTCTCATCGCCGTTATGCAAGTGTTGGCGACATTATTAAAGTTAGCATCAAAGAAGCTGCTCCCCGTAGTCGCGTCAAAAAAGGCGAGGTGTATAGCGCGGTGGTGGTACGTACGGCCAAAGGTATTCGCCGTGGCGACGGGTCTTTGGTGAAGTTTGATGGCAATGCAGCAGTTTTGCTGAATGCCAAATTGGAGCCAATTGGCACCCGTATCTTTGGACCGGTGACGCGTGAATTGCGTACCGAAAAGTTCATGAAGATCGTGTCTCTTGCGCCTGAAGTTTTGTAAGGACGCGCCATGAACAAGATTCGCAAAGGCGATCAGGTAATCGTTATCGCAGGCCGCGATAAGGGTAAGCGTGGGACAGTGTCTCTGCGCAAGGATGACTCCCATTTGGTGGTCGAGGGTGTTAACTTGGTGAAAAAACACACCAAGCCGAATCCCCTCAAGGGTGCGACCGGTGGCATTGTTGAGAAGACCATGCCCATTCATCAGTCCAATGTGGCAATTTTCAATGCCGCAACTGGTAAGGCGGATCGCGTTGGTATCAAGGTGCTTGCAGACGGAACGCGTACACGCGTTTACAAGTCCAGCGGCGAAGAAATCAAGGTGGCATAAGCATGGCACGTTTGCAACAACACTATCGCGAAAAAGTCGCACCAGAGTTGATGGCCAAATTTGGTTATACCTCTGTGATGCAGGTGCCGCGTTTCACTAAGATCACCTTGAACATGGGTGTGAGCGAAGCGGTGGCTGATAAGAAGGTTATGGATCATGCGGTCAGCGACTTGACAAAAATCGCGGGTCAAAAACCTGTGGTGACCTTGTCCAAGAAGGCTATTGCGGGTTTCAAGATTCGTGAAAACCAGGCAATTGGCTGCATGGTGACATTGCGTGGCGTTCAAATGTTTGAATTCCTGGATCGCTTTGTGACAGTTGCGTTGCCGCGTGTGCGTGACTTCCGCGGTATTTCGGGTCGTGCGTTTGATGGCCGTGGCAACTACAACATTGGCGTCAAAGAGCAGATCATTTTCCCTGAGATTGAATATGACAAGGTGGATGCCTTGCGCGGTCTCAATATCAGCATCACCACGACGGCTAAGACTGATGAAGAGTGCAAGGCGCTCCTCGCTGGTTTCCGTTTTCCGTTCAAGAACTGAGGTCACCTGTGGCTAAAATGGCTTTAATCCAGCGCGAGCTGAAGCGTGATCAGTTGGCTGCCAAGTACGCAAAAAAATATGCGGAATTCAAGGCAATCGCCGGCGACGCAAAACGCACTGACGAAGAGCGTGCAGCAGCCCGCCTTGGTCTTCAAAAGTTGCCCCGCAACGCAAATCCAACGCGTCAACGTAACCGTTGCGCTATTACTGGGCGCCCACGCGGCACGTTCCAGCATTTCGGATTGGCGCGGGCGAAAATCCGTGAAATGGCTTTTGCTGGTGAAATCCCCGGCATCGTCAAGGCCAGCTGGTAAGCGAGAGGAGAAACTACTATGAGCATGAGTGATCCTATTGCCGACCTGTTGACACGCATCCGCAATGCGCAGATGGTGGCAAAGACTACGGTGTCTGTTCCTTCTTCCAAAGTGAAGGTTGCAATCGCACAGGTGTTGAAAGACGAGGGTTATATCGATAGCTTCAAGGTTTCCACAGAGGGTGGTAAATCGGAGTTGGAGATTGCCTTGAAATACTACGCTGGCCGTCCGGTCATCGAACGTATCGAGCGCGTCAGCCGTCCTGGCTTGCGTGTCTACCGTGGCAGCGATTCCATTCCGCAAGTACAGAATGGACTGGGTGTTGCCATTGTGACTACACCCAAGGGTGTCATGACGGATCGCAAAGCGCGCGCAACCGGTGTCGGTGGCGAAGTCTTGTGCTACGTCGCTTAACACTACACAAGAGGAGTAATTACAAATGTCTCGTGTAGGAAAACTTCCCGTTGCTGTGCCGGCTGGCGTGGATGTATCAATTAAAGACGACCAGATCAGCGTCAAAGGCGCTGGTGGTGTGTTGCAGTTGAAGCTCAATGAATTGGTGAGTGTTGCCAATAACGCTGGTCAGCTGAGTTTTGCGCCAGCCAATGACTCTCGCGAAGCCGATGCGATGTCCGGAACCATGCGTCAATTGGTGAATAACATGGTTGTCGGCGTGACCAAAGGTTTCGAGAAGAAGCTGAGTTTGGTTGGCGTGGGCTACAAGGCCCAAGCCGCAGGTGCCAAATTGAACTTGGCAGTGGGTTACTCACATCCTGTCAATTTCGATATGCCAGCTGGCATTACGGTTGCAACGCCAACCCCCACCGAAATTTTGATCAAAGGTGCTGATCGTCAGCGCGTTGGTCAGATTGCTGCTGAGATTCGTGCTGTTCGTCCACCTGAGCCTTACAAGGGCAAAGGCATCCGTTATGCGGATGAGAAGATCACAATCAAAGAAACCAAGAAGAAATAAGGAGCTGCAACATGTTGACCAAAAAAGAGCAGCGTCTTCGCCGGGCCCGTCAAACGCGTATTCGTATCGCCAATCAAGGCGTTGCACGTTTGACCGTCAATCGCACCAACCTGCACATTTACGCCAGTGTGATTTCTGGCGATGGCGGCAAGGTGTTGGCCACTGCATCCACTGCCGAACTCGAAGTTCGCAAGGCTTTGGGTGCGTCAGGCAAGGGTGGCAATGTTGCTGCAGCCCAGATCATTGGTAAGCGTGTGGCTGAGAAGGCCAAAGCTGCTGGTGTCGAAAAGGTTGCATTTGACCGTGCGGGTTTTGCGTACCATGGCCGCGTCAAAGCGTTGGCCGACGCGGCACGTGAAGCTGGCTTGCAGTTCTAAGCAGATCGGAAATAAAGATGGCTAAAGTACAAGCGAAAATGCAGGGCAAGGCTGAAGGGCCTGAAGACGGACTGCGCGAGAAAATGATCGCGATCAATCGCGTCACCAAAGTGGTTAAGGGCGGCCGAATTCTCGGTTTTGCTGCACTGACCGTGGTGGGTGATGGCGAAGGTCGCATCGGCATGGGCAAAGGTAAATCCAAAGAAGTGCCGGCTGCTGTGCAGAAGGCCATGGAAGAAGCCCGTCGCAACATGATCAAAGTGTCACTCAAGAATGGCTCGATTCACCACCAAGTGAATGGTCATCACGGTGCCGCCAATGTCATGATGGCGCCTGCTCCTAAGGGTACTGGCATCATTGCTGGTGGTCCAATGCGCGCTGTGTTTGAAGTGGTTGGAATTACCGACATCGTGGCCAAAAGCCATGGTTCATCCAATCCATACAACATGGTTCGTGCCACATTGGATGCGCTGTCGGTGTCTACGACGCCTGCCAACGTTGCCGCAAAGCGTGGCAAAACCGTCGAAGAAATCTTCGTCTGAAAGCGGGATTCAAAATGACTACACAACAAACTGTAAAAGTCCAATTGGTGCGCAGCCCCATTGGAACGAAAGAATCCCATCGCGCCACCGTGCGTGGTTTGGGACTTCGCAAAATTCGCAGCACGAGTGAGCTGGTGGATACACCAGAAGTTCGCGGCATGATTAACAAAATTGCTTACCTGGTTCGGGTGCTTTAAGAGGTTGATGATGGAACTCAATAGCATTAAGCCCGCCGATGGCGCGAAGCACTACAAGCGTCGTGTCGGTCGCGGCATTGGCTCTGGCATTGGTAAAACTGCTGGACGTGGTCACAAAGGTCAAAAGTCGCGTGCTGGCGGCTACCATAAAGTTGGATTTGAAGGCGGGCAGATGCCCATGCATCGTCGCTTGCCCAAGCGCGGCTTTAAGTCCCATTTGCTGCAATTTAACGCAGAAATTACCTTGACGGCCTTGGAAACGCTGGGCTTGCCAGAGGTTGATCTATTGGCGCTTAAACAAGCGAAAATGGTCGGTCAATTGGCAAAGGTCGTTAAGGTTGTTAATACTGGAGCGATTGCCAAGGCAGTAAAGCTGAACGGAATTGGTGCAACCGCTGGTGCCAAGGCTGCTATTGAAGCAGCTGGCGGCAGTGTGGCCTGAATTTGATTCGAAGAGGCAACCGTGGCAACTAGCGCAGCTCAAATGGCAAAAACTGGCAAGTTCGGCGACCTGCGTCGTCGCCTTGTGTTTTTGTTATTGGCATTGGTGGTGTACCGAATAGGTGCGCACATTCCGGTGCCTGGCATTGATCCTACGCAGTTGCAACAGCTGTTTAAGGGGCAGCAGGGCGGCATATTGAGTCTTTTCAATATGTTCTCCGGTGGAGCGTTGTCCCGGTTCACCATTTTCGCGCTGGGGATCATGCCGTATATTTCGGCCTCGATCATCATGCAACTGCTCACTTATGTGGTTCCAACCTTTGAGCAGATGAAAAAAGAAGGTGAAGGTGGTCGGAGAAAAATTACGCAGTACACCCGCTATGGCACATTGGGATTGGCATTGTTTCAGTCTTTGGGCATTGCGCTTGCATTGGAGTCGTCTGCGGGGTTGGTCATTGCGCCAGGTTTCGGTTTTCGCATGACTTCAGTGGTGACTCTAACTGCTGGGACCATGTTTCTAATGTGGCTTGGTGAGCAGATTACAGAGCGCGGTTTGGGCAATGGTATTTCGATATTGATTTTTGGTGGCATTGCAGCCGGATTGCCGAGTGCAATTGGTGGGTTACTTGAATTGGTGCGCACGGGTTCGATGAACGTCATCGTCGCCTTGTTAGTTGTTGCTCTGGTTGTTTTGGTAACTTACTTTGTGGTGTATGTCGAGCGCGGACAACGGAAAATTTTGGTCAACTATGCCCGTCGTCAGGTGGGCAACAAGGTTTATGGTGGTCAGTCGTCGCACTTGCCACTAAAACTGAATATGGCAGGGGTTATTCCTCCAATTTTTGCTTCGTCAATTATTTTGATGCCCGCCACGATTGCCAATTGGTTTAGTTCTGGCGAGTCAATGCGTTGGTTAAAAGACCTTTCGAGCACACTTAGTCCCGGACAGCCGGTGTATGTGTTGTTGTACGCGGCCGCGATCGTATTCTTTTGCTTCTTCTACACGGCACTGGTTTTCAATGCCCGGGAGACTGCTGATAATTTGAAAAAAAGTGGCGCCTTCATACCCGGTATTCGACCCGGGGAACAGACCGCCAAGCATATTGATAAAATATTGCTCCGTTTGACTTTTGCTGGTGCCATTTACATCACCTTCGTGTGTTTGTTGCCAGAGTTTTTGATCCTGAAGTACAACGTACCGTTTTATTTCGGGGGCACTTCGCTGCTGATTATCGTAGTCGTAACGATGGACTTCATGGCCCAAGTGCAAAATTACTTGATGTCACAGCAGTATGAGTCACTTCTGAAGAAGGCGAATTTCAAAGCGTAGGGCATCGCGAGTGGTCGATGCTTGCACGCTAAGTTGCGAGCTTGGTTTTTTAAGGTAATAGCGCATGTTCCGCGCGAATCAAAGTCGGAACGAAGCGAAGAGTTTTAGGAGAGAAATATGAAAGTTTCAGCTTCGGTCAAGAAGATTTGCCGTAACTGTAAAGTTATCCGCCGTAAAGGTGTTGTACGTGTGATTTGTACGGATCCACGCCATAAACAGCGCCAGGGCTAATTGCAAGAGTTTTAGAGGACGAAAATGGCACGTATCGCTGGCATCAACATTCCGCCGCAACAGCATTCTGAAATTGGCTTGACCGCCATTTTTGGTATCGGTCGCACCCGCGCTCGCAAAATTTGCGAAGCCTGTGGCATTGCTTATTCCAAAAAAGTCAAAGATCTGACTGATTCTGATCTGGAAAAAATCCGGGACCAGATCGCTCAGTTCACGATTGAGGGTGATTTGCGTCGTGAGACAACAATGAACATCAAACGTTTGATGGACATTGGTTGCTACCGCGGTTTTCGCCATCGTCGTGGCCTTCCCATGCGTGGTCAACGCACCCGCACGAATGCTCGTACTCGCAAAGGCCCGCGTAAGGCTGCTGCGTCATTGAAGAAATAACAGGGATTGAGACTGAATCATGGCAAAAGCTCCCGCCAATAACGCAGCGCAGCGCGTTCGTAAAAAAGTTCGTAAAAACGTCGCCGATGGTATTGCACACGTGCACGCTTCGTTCAATAACACCATCATCACGATCACCGATCGCCAGGGCAATGCCCTGTCGTGGGCATCGTCTGGTGGCCAAGGTTTCAAAGGCTCACGTAAATCCACTCCATTTGCAGCACAAGTTGCATCCGAAGTCGCTGGGCGTGCCGCTTTGGAGCAGGGCATTAAAAATCTGGACGTCGAGATCAAAGGACCTGGTCCTGGTCGCGAATCCTCTGTTCGTGCTTTGGCCGCGCTGGGAATTCGCATCAACATGATTGCGGATGTGACGCCTGTTCCACACAATGGTTGCCGCCCTCAAAAGCGCCGCCGCATCTAATTATTAACAAGCCCACCGCCATCAGCAGCAGTTGATGGCTCCTGCATTTTGGTGCAGCAGATGACATAAAGGAAGATCAAGTGGCACGCTATCTCGGCCCCAAGGCCAAACTATCCCGCCGTGAAGGCACGGACCTGTTTCTGAAGAGCGCACGTCGCGCCATCGGTGACAAGGCTAAATTTGACTCCAAACCCGGTCAGCACGGTCGCACTTCTGGCGCACGTACTTCCGACTACGGACTGCAATTGCGCGAAAAACAAAAAGTCAAGCGCATGTACGGTATTTTGGAGCGCCAGTTCCGTCGGTACTTTGAAGAGGCTGATCGTCGCAAAGGCAATACGGGTGCCAACTTGTTGTCTCTTTTGGAGTCTCGTTTGGACAACGTTGTCTACCGTATGGGCTTCGGTTCCACACGTGCAGAAGCGCGCCAGATGGTGTCACACAAGGCCATCACCGTGAATGGTAACTCCGTGAATATTCCTTCGTACTTGGTGAAGGCGGGTGACGTGGTGGCGGTGCGCGAGAAATCGAAGAAGCAAAACCGCGTAGTCGAGGCGTTGCAGTTGGCCCAGCAAGTCGGTATGCCGGCCTGGGTTGAAGTCAGTATTGATAAAGCCGAGGGTACCTTCAAGTCGGTTCCCGATCGTGACCAGTTTGGCGCCGATATCAACGAATCGTTGATTGTTGAGTTGTATTCACGCTAATCCGTTTGAATCGTTGAAATCGTTCCTAAACCGCAGCGTGCTGCGGTTTAGGTGCTTCACCAGCCTTACCGACGTAACGAGTCGGGGGTATTGAGAGGAAGTCTGCATGCAAAATAGTTTGCTAAAACCCAAGTCCATCAGCGTTGAGCAATTGGGTGTCAACCGCGCCAAAGTGGCGCTTGAGCCTTTTGAGCGTGGTTACGGTCACACGCTGGGCAATGCATTGCGTCGCGTTTTGTTGTCGTCGATGCCGGGTTTCGCTGCTACGGAAGTGACGATCGCAGGGGTGCTGCACGAGTACTCGTCGATCGATGGCGTCCAGGAAGACGTCGTTAACATTCTGCTGAATTTAAAGGGCGTTGTGTTCAAGCTCCACAACCGTGACGAAGTGACCCTCAGTCTGCGTAAAGACACGGAAGGGGTGGTTACCGCTGCGGATATTCAGACGCCGCACGACGTTGAAATCATCAATCCGGGTCACGTCATCGCCAACTTGTCCCATGGCGGCAAGCTGGACATGCAGATCAAGGTGGAAAAGGGACGTGGTTATGTGCCCGGCACCATGCGTCGCCATGCCGATGAACCCAATAAATCCATTGGCCGCATTGTTTTGGATGCCTCGTTTTCCCCGGTCAAGCGTGTGAGCTACACCGTGGAAAGCGCACGCGTGGAGCAGCGTACCGATCTGGACAAGCTCGTCGTGGAAATTGAAACCAATGGCGCCGTGTCTGCCGAAGACGCAGTGCGTGCATCCGCCAAGATTTTGGTGGAGCAGTTGGCGGTGTTTGCCCAGTTGGAAGGCAGCGAGTTGGCAGCATTCGATGCGCCGGCTCCACGTGGCAACACCCAGTTCGATCCGATCTTGCTGCGTCCCGTGGACGAGTTGGAGCTGACCGTGCGTTCTGCCAACTGCTTGAAGGCAGAGAACATCTATTACATTGGTGATCTGATTCAGCGCACTGAAAACGAGTTGCTCAAGACCCCGAATTTGGGGCGCAAGTCACTCAATGAAATCAAGGAAGTGCTGGCTTCCCGTGGTTTGACTTTGGGCATGAAGCTCGAAAGTTGGCCACCAGCTGCACTGGAAAAACGTTAATTTTTTGAACCCCCTGGGGGTTCCGTGCCAAAGGCAGTACCTGATACGGCTGCCTGTTTAAAACTCAAAGGAAATCTACTATGCGCCACGGACACGGCTTACGTAAACTCAATCGCACCAGCTCGCATCGTTTGGCGATGTTGCGCAACATGATGAATTCGCTCATTGAGCACGAAGTTATCAAAACCACGGTTCCCAAGGCCAAGGAGTTGCGCCGCGTGGTCGAACCCATGATTACGCTTGCCAAAGAAGCCACTGTGGCCAACCGCCGCTTGGCTTTTGACCGTCTGCGTGACCGCGACAGCGTTACCAAGTTGTTCAATGATCTCGGTCCTCGTTTCAAGGCTCGTCCTGGTGGTTACACCCGTATTTTGAAAATGGGTTTCCGCGTTGGTGACAACGCCCCTATGGCATTGGTAGAGTTGGTGGATCGTCCTGCTGCAAATGATGCAGCTGAAGATGCACCGTCTGCGTAACTAGGTTATAATTAAAGTCTTGACGCGGAGTGGAGCAGCCTGGTAGCTCGTTGGGCTCATAACCCAAAGGTCGTTAGTTCAAATCTAGCCTCCGCAACCAATAGATACGTGGGTTTCCACGACAGCAAAGGCTTACTTCGGTAGGCCTTTATTGTTTGGGTGCTGCATGCTTGTTGGTCTCGTGGCGGCACGCGCCGATTTGCTGCATGCTGCTTGGCAGCCCATCCATGTGGCATGGTCGGCCTATAATCCGCGACACATTCCCACGGGGATCGCAACTGCCGACGCAGTTTACTTTTCCAACGACTGCACCGTAAGACCTGATGTCTTCTGCGCCTCTGAATAGCACACCGCGCAAGCGCAAAACGATTCGGTCTTCTGATGAATCCGGAGTCGTGCGTCCCCGCGTGCCGAGACCTTCTGGTAAGGCGCCTGTGCTTGGCGCCAACTCCGAAAATGCATCCGGTAGCGGCGTCAGCCTTTCCCCCAAAGACAGTGAGAGCAACCCCAATAGCACCCTGGGCGCCGTCCGTGCGACAGGGATGCGATTTTTGCGCGGTGCCAAAGACTTGGCCATTCAGACCGCACAGTTGCCCGGATCTACCGCAAAGGTAGCCAAGGCCTTTGGGCCACTGACGTCCATGCTGGGTGGCGAAACCCACATCACGAACGAACGCTTCAGCCAGGAGCTGGACCGTATTTTCGAAGCCCTTTATGAACACCCGCTGACCGAGCAAACCCGGCGTATCACCACCTACTTGCGGTCCCGCAATGTGTTGCCCAATGAGGGCTCCACAGAGAGTCTGATCCGGTATGTGTTAAACGAGTCGGTCGCGCGTTCGCCGATTCCGGTGCCGCAGCAAATCGTCGACGAGTTCTGGACCTTTTTCCATGAGTTGATGTCCGATCCCGAGTTGCGCGGGCTTGCGGACTTGGGTTTGGACATCACGCGCCTGATTCTCAAGACCTACGAGCCCCTGCTGGTCGAGGTGATCAACGAGCTGAAGGATATTTTCTACAGCAACCAGAATCGCATGGATGCCCTGCTGCGCCGGGTGCAGGTGGTGCGCAGCGATTTGAAAATCATCCGGCGCCAGATCCGGGCCTTGCGGTATATCCGCCCATTCTTCCAGGCGGACCCGAAAGACTACCGTGCGCAGGCACAAATCGTGGCGCAAATGGTGCGCGAATTCGGCCCGTTTTTTATCAAGATGGCGCAGGTAGCCGCGGCCACCGCTGATTTTCTGCCAGAGGAAATTGCCCGTGAGTTGGAGGTGTTCCAGGAAGACGTGCCACCCATGTCGGCCGCCGAGGCGCGCCAAGCGCTCATGGAAAGCTTTGGCCGGCCGCCCGAGGAAATCTATTTCGGCTTTGATGCCGAGCGGCCCATCAAATCCGGCTCCATCGGATCGGTGTACCTGGCCAAGAAGCCGATCATGATCAACAACGTGGAACACCTGGTGCCGGTCATCATCAAAATTGGACGCCACAATCTGGACCGCGAGTTCCTGATGGGCAAAACGTCGATTGGGCTCATGCTGGTTTCCAGTCAGTACTGGGCGCCGCATGGCAAGTTGACGCCTTTTCTAAAGGCCATGACGGAGCAAATCGACGGCTTTGTGGAAGGTTTCCGCGGCGAGCTGCAGTTTGAGCGCGAGGCTGCTGTGCAGGCAAATTTTTCGCGGCGTTCGCAAAATAGCCTGATCTGGCGCGTGCCCGAGGTGTACAGCGCCACCGAACGTGTCATTGAGATGGAATACGTGGAGGGTGCGGTGAATATTTCGCGCGCCGTGCACCATTTCAAGCCACGCGACCCCATTACTTACCGGCGTGAGCTGGCCAAAAAGTTTCTTTTCACCATACTCAGCCAGATATTTGTGTACCAGGAAATCCATGGTGATTTGCACCCCGGTAACGTCATGGTTGACAAAGAAGGACGTTTGCACCTGATTGACTGGGGAAACACCATCCAACTGGCGGGGAAAATTGTTCCGGTAATCAATTACCTCAAGGGTGCCTTGGTAGCCAATCCGGACGCAATTACCGATGCCCTGATAGCCATCAGCACCGACCCGTCCGCCGCGCGGGCCCGGCGGGATGAAATTCGGGAAGCACTGGTGCGTACGCTGGACAAGAAAAGCATCAAGCCCCTGTCCTACGATTTTGTCTGGATGCTGTACCAGGAGGGGCCCGAAGGCTGGCTACAGCGCGCCAACACCCTGATGCATTTGATGTCCAATACGCAGCAACTGGGACTGGTAGTGCGGGGGGAGTATTTGCATTTGTCGCGGTCGCTCGTGGCAATGATTGCCACCTTGGGCAATCTCTACGACGGCGTACCCCGCTACCGCGCATTGGCCGACATTCTGATCACTATCAACAGTTTCCCTGCACGCTTGCTGCAGGACTTTCTGCGCAGCAAAAAATCCGAAATTCGCAGCCTTGTAGGCACCTTGGCGCGACGTGCAGTATTTGCGGCTCCCAGGAAAGCACCAGAAGAAGAATCGATCACGGTCGCCAAGTCCCAGGAGTCTGTCAAAGTGGTCAAAGTTTCCAGGCTCCGGTCGCGCAAGCCCAGCGCAGCGCGAGCGGCGGTCTGATGCGCCGGTAGCGGGTGCCGCACCCCCTCCTGCGTGGTGGGTACGCAGTGCCCTCTGGTACCTCTGTGCGCCAGGGTGAGCAGGTGAGGATGGTTTTATCGTGATTTACACGGTTGATGTGCGGCATCACAATGCACCGCACCAGTTCCATTTCGGAGCCTCAGACTGGGTTTACACACGCCGCATCCATGTTTAGTCACGATCTTGATGTATTTGATGGATTGGCTTTGGCTGCCAGCTGCGTCCTGCTGTTCATGGCATGGGCATTTCTTGTCGCCATGCGGCGCGCCAACACACCCGGAACCGGTTTTCTTGCTGCCTCCATGCTGCTGGGGGCATGGGCGTGGAGTGGCTCTGCCACCTGGAGTTCATTCATCAACAAAGGAAATTTGCTGGCCAGCCATGCCATCGGTGTGGGTGCGTTATTGGGCACCTGTTGCCTGATTACCGGATTCCTGCTGTACGTCACCCACGGGCGGGTCGCTTGGAAAAAAGTGTGGGCACTGCAGTTGGTGCTGTGCAGCATGGGTTTTGGCTACGGATTTTTTTATGGCCCCCGCTGGTCGGCCGATTTGGTGGTGTCCGCACTGGTGGGGGCGTGCGGGGTGTACGGCCTTGTTCGCCATGTGCGCAATCCCGGCGGAGGATTCCTGGTCATTGCGATTGCATTTTTCATGCAACCGCTGACCTTGGCGTGTGCGCTGGTGTGGGGCCTGGATATGGGCCATGTGCGCCAACTGCTGGGACTTCCGTTCGCCCTGTTGGGTGTGATGGTATTTTTGGTCGGGTTTTTCCGATCGCATGCATTGTTGTCGCGTCAGTTGCAGAGAATTCAGGAGCGCGACGGCAAACTGCGCGAATTGGTCTACGTGGACGATGGCACCGGTCTGCCCACCACCCATGCCCAGCGCGAGCGCATGGGTGAGCTACTGCAGGCGCAGACACCTTTTGCCTTGCTGACGTTGAACATGGACGACTTCAGACTGGTCAACGACAACCTGGGGCCAACGGGGGGAGATGCCATCATTGCCGAAGCGGCCAATGTGATCCGTACCGCCGTGGCCGGGGACGGCGAAGTAGCGCGTGCAGCCGGTGCAGAATTCACGGTTCTGGTGGTTGGTGATATCGGACTGCAACGGTTGCGCGACGTAGGGCAACGCATTCTGGATGCACTGACAGCCCCCTTGCGTTACAACGATGTGCGCATCCATTTGGGCTTGTCAATCGGCATCGCGCGTTGCCCGGTTGACACCACAGAAATGGACGAATTGCTGCGTCTGGCCAATGTGGCGGTGCACGAGGCCAAAAAACACGGTGGCCGGTGTATTTGCCAATACGAACCGGCCATGGATGAACTGGCGCGGCAAAACCTCTGGCTGGACCACAATTTGCGTGCAGCGCTGGACACACTGCAATTTGAGCTGCATTACCAACCCAAGCTGCGCTTGGCCAACCAACGTGCAACCAGCGTCGAGGCGTTGCTGCGCTGGACGCACCCCGAGCGCGGCAACATCCGCCCCGACCAATTTATTCCGCGCGCCGAGGCTACTGGCCTCATCATCCCCATCGGTCGGTGGGTCATCAATGCCGCTGCCGTGCAGGCGGCGGTGTGGGCCCAACAGGGGCGCCCCATCCGCATTGCGGTCAATGTAAGCGCCAAGCAGCTGGCCGATACCAATTTGGTGGGCATTTTGAAAGCCGCGCAAACCATTGCCCAAGGTCTGCTGGACATTGAATTGACTGAAAGCTGTCTGGCTGAAAACGAAAAAGAAACCCTGTCCTTCATTGCCCAATCCCGTGCGTTGGGGTTTGGAGTGCATCTGGATGATTTTGGCACCGGTTATTCGTCCCTGGCGCGACTGGGCAACCTGCCGCTGACCATGATCAAGCTCGACCGGGCCTTCATCACCCCGATTGGCAAAAGTGAAAAATCCGATGCCTTGGTGCGTGCCATGGTCAGTGTGGGGAAAGAATTGCGGCTGCAGATAGTGGCCGAAGGCGTTGAAACCCAGGAACAGGCCGACTATTTGCTGGGGTTGGGTGTTGGTTATGCACAGGGATGGCTGTATGCGCCCGCAATGGCCGGTGCGAAATGTGGCGACTGGCTCACTGAAAACGCCAATGCTGCCGACACTGGAGCCAACATCCCGTCGGCCTTTATGGGCTTGAACTGATCCAGCTGGCCTGTGGAGCCTTACCGTTTCCGGTCCAATGCCCTGCCACGGTGCTATTTCCTGAAGCCGAAAGTGCCGATTGCGCACGTCTGACAAGCGCAAACAGCTATAGAAATAATAGCAAATCTGATTGACCCGCGTTACCCTTGTTACCAATGCTTGCGTTTGCATAACACGGGGGTGGCCGAAGGCTGACTACACTGCAGACAACCGAAGCACCGCCGTGAAACCCGTACATTTCCTCTTCAGTCTCGCCGCCGTCTGCGCCCAAACCGCAGCAGCACAGGCGCACGGCACGGTGGATGGGCGGGATGGCGCTTCGCATGCCAGCGACCAAATGACCCTGGCCCGGGTCGATCAGGCACGTAACCGCCTGGAGATGGCGCTGAAAAGCTATCTGGTCGCATTTGACGGCCACATGGTGAATGAGCCGGTGCGCGTGGGCGTGCCGCTGGCATCGTTGGCTCACAACCGGCTCAACCTGGCCTACGACCCGGCCGGCAAAAACGTGATGGCCCAGTGGCACTTTGCCCAAACCACCCTCGGTGGCAAACGGCTCGACTACAAGGCCTATGTCGGGGCATCGGGCGGTGTCAGCATGGTGCTGAGTACCCGCTTCTGAGTCCGGTGTGTGCGCCAGTTGGCGCGGCAGGGGCGTGCGGCAAAACGGCGGGCCCGTGTAGGGGCCGCGCTGCATGCTAAGCTGCCCGCCACGTCATTTAGTCGCTCACACAAAACAAGGAGAAAGCCCCCATGCCCGGATTGTTGCCTCACATTGACCCTGATGGACTGCTGGAGTTTTCCGTCGTCTATACCGACCGCGCGCTCAACCACATGTCGCAGCGCTTTCAGGGTGTCATGAAAGACATCTCTGCCATCCTCAAAGAGGTCTACCACGCGCACTCGGCGGTGCTGGTGCCAGGCAGTGGCACGTTTGGCATGGAGGCCGTGGCACGCCAGTTTGCCACCAACAAGAAAGTACTGGTCATCCGCAACGGTTGGTTCAGCTACCGTTGGACGCAGATTTTTGACATGGGCCGCATTCCCAGCGCGTCCACCGTGCTCAAGGCCCGCCGGGTAGGCGGGGGTAAACAGGCGCCGTGGATCCCCTGTCCCATTGACGAAGTGGTGGCCACCATCAGCCGCGAAAAGCCCGACCTGGTGTTTGCTCCCCACGTGGAAACCGCCGCTGGCATGATCCTGCCCGACGACTACCTGCGCGCCATGGCCGACGCTGTGCATGCCGTGGGTGGCTTGTTGGTGCTGGACTGCATCGCCTCCGGCGCCATGTGGGTGGACATGCAGGCCACCGGTGTCGACGTGCTGGTCAGCGCGCCGCAAAAGGGCTGGAGCGGCTCGCCCTGCTGCGCCATGGTCATGCTCAGCGAGCGCGCCCGTCAAACCATTGACGGCACCACCAGCACCAGCTTTGCCTGCGATCTCAAAAAATGGCTGCAGATCATGGAAGCCTACGAAGGCGGCGCCCATATGTACCACGCCACCATGCCCACCGACGCCCTGGCGCGCCTGCGCGAGGTGATGCAGGAGACGCGGGCTTATGGTTTTGAGAAGGTTCGTGCCGAACAAATGGCGCTGGGCTCCCGCGTGCGCGCTTTGTTTGAGGGCCGTGGCATCCAGAGTGTGGCGGCGGATGGCTTCAAGGCCCCCGGCGTGGTGGTGAGCTACACCGAAGATCCGGGCCTGCAGTCCAGTAAAAAATTCCTGGCCCAGGGCCTGCAAACCGCCGCCGGCGTACCCCTGCAGTGCGACGAACCAGCCGATTTCAGCACCTTCCGCGTGGGGCTGTTTGGCCTGGAGAAACTGCATAACGCCGACCGTGCCGTGGCCCAGCTCACAGCCGCGCTGGACGCCATTGCGGTAGGTTGATTTGCTCTGCTTTTTATAGCTGCTTGCGCCCGTCAGACGGGCGTAATCGAATGATTTGGCTTGTAACCTAGAATGCAAGCCAAAGGGGAGACGGCATGACGCCAGAGCAAAAAGCCAGAGTCAGCATGACAAAAAAAACCAGCGTTTTGGGCTTCTTGAATGAGAGCCAGTTTGGATGCGTGTGAGAACACGGTTTCGCTCACGAACGATGGGCCTGCTTGCAGCAGTGCGGCCCGGCGCGCATCGGCCCACTGGCGGGCCTGCTCAGAGCGTTGCTCTGGGTTGGTGATGTGTTGTAGTTGCGTGGCCTCGTGCAGGTCGGCGTTTACAAATTCTGCCGTGGCTGGAATGGTGCCTGCCAACACCAGCGCGCGATACAGGGTGGACTTGCCAGCGCCATTGGGCCCGGCCAGCAGGTAGAAGACGGGTTGCCCCATGTCAGGCCGCTGCCGGGCCTGCCTTGCTGCGGTTGCTGGCGACCACCTCGCGCACGCGTTGCGCCAGGCTGCCATCGTTTTCCACGGCCATGAACTGGGTGAGCAGTGCGTCTGCCTGGCTGGCGGATTCGCTGGGGGTGGGGCGAGCACGCCGGGCGGCGGCCTCGTAGTTGGCGATGGCGGTTTGCGCCTCTTGCGCGGTCAGGCCGCTGTGTTCCACGATGCGACCCAAGGTGGCCCAATATTCCACCTGGCCCGCCACCGAGCGGCGCATGGGCTGAGCGGCATCCCGCGCTTGGTTCACCAAAGCGGTGGGCAGTTTGACGGATGCAAAACCGGTATTGGCTTGGGGCATGGTGTTTCTCCTGATTGGCGCATTTTGCGCCATTTTGGCTGAATATGAAAGCCATGAAGGCTCTCCCCATCCGCCTCACCCCCGGCCGAGACCTGCGTGCCGCAATGGAAGCCGCTGGCCTTGCCGCCAGACTGGCAGTTCAGCCGCGATCCGGACGCCCAAACCGGCTACGACGAGCTGGTGGTGCAGGCGCGAAGCTGACTTTTGCTACTGTTTTGATAGCTTCTCGCGCAATGAGTATGAGGGCTAGAGGCCATTTTCGTTCATAACTTGCCTGAGTTCATGTAATTGGTTAAAGTAAGGAATCCTTACTTTGCGCCAAATGCCATGCTCGCCAAAATCACTTCCAAAAACCAGCTCACGCTGCCCAAGAGCGTGACGCAGGCCGTGGGTGCCACGGAATACTTTGACGTGGAAGCCCGCGCCGGGCAGATCATCCTCACGCCCGTGCGCATCCAGCGCGGGGACGCGGTGCGGGCCAGCTGGCCGAGCTTGAGTTGACGGATGACGACATGGCTGCTGCAGTAGCCTGGGCCAGAGCGCCCCAAGCAGCGCCAGCCATCGCTGCTGAGCCCAGGGCGCCGTATGCGGTGAACCCCGCCAAGACCAAGAAGGCGGTTGGCAAAAAGCCTCTGCCCAAAGCATGAGCGCTCCTGTGCGTGTGGTGCTGGACACCAACGTGGTGTTGTCCGCGCTGGTGTTCGGCGGTGGCGCGGCAGGGCAGGTGCGCCGGGCTTGGCAGCAGGGCGTGTTGCTGCCTTTGGCCAGCTCGGTCACGGTGCAAGAGCTGGTGCGGGTGCTGGCCTACCCCAAGTTCCGCCTCTCCCAATCTGACCAGGACGAGTTGCTGGCCGACTACTTGCCATACACCGAGACAGTGCGCATCCCTCAGCCGCCGCCCCAGGTACCCCCGTGCCGCGATGTGCTGGACGAGCCGTTTATGCACCTCGCACTGGTGGGCAAAGCCCAAGTGCTGGTGTCTGGCGACCGGGATCTGCTGGCCATTGCCGCAGAGTTTGAGCGGGCAAGTGGTTGCCCGATTTTGACTTTGGATGTCTTCTGCAAGGCCTACTGTGAGGTGTAATGCCCGCTACTGATTGAACCCAATGAACACCACCACCAACTCCCTCGTCCAGAAGCTCTGGAACTACTGCAACGTGATGCGCTTGAGGCCATGAGCTATGGCGACTATATGGAGCAGCTCACCTACCTGCTGTTCCTCAAGATGGCCGACGAGCGCAGCGCACCGCCCTACAACCAGCCCAGCATCGTGCCCGCCGCCTACGCCTGGCCCACACTACTGGCCAAAGATGGCGACGAGCTGTTTGACCACTACCGCCACGCGCTGGAAAACGAAGTTTCAGCGAAGACTTACATTTGCGCAGCATGTTAGTCGCAGCTAAAAGCTGGGGCAAGAGAAGGGCACGCTGGGCCTAATCTTTGGCAAGGCGCAAAACAAGTTCCAAGACCCGGCCAAGCTGCGCCGCGTGATCGTGGATTTGATCGGCGCCGAAACCTGGACGGTTCTGGGCGCCGACGTGAAAGGCGACGCCTACGAAGGCCTGCTGGAAAAGAACGCGCAAGACACCAAGAGTGGCGCAGGCCAATACTTCACACCGCGCGCACTCATCCAGGCCATGGTGGATTGCATTGCCCCGCAGCCCGGCGAGCGCATTACCGACCCGGCCTGTGGCACCGGCGGCTTTTTGTTCACCGCGCACAACTACATCACCAGCCACAACAAGAGCCTGACGCGAGCAGCTCAAGCAGCTGAAGGAAAAAGCATTCACGGGTTACGAGCTCGTGCCAGGCACGGCCCGCGTGTGCGCCATGGTCAAGACGCAGCAGCGGCTTGGACGGCCAAAGGCCGCCCACAGGGGCGCGACCGGCAGGGCGCGATCAAGATGATGTTGCACGGCATTGGCTCCGAAACATCGGTGCCCGTGCTGGTGGGTGACGCGCTGGCTGCCGACCCCGGCGAGCGCTATGAAGTGGTGATGGTCAACCCGCCGTTTGGCAAGAAGAGCAGCACCGTTATCGTGGGTGAAGACGGCCGCACCAGCACCGAGAAAGACACCATCGAGCGCGACGACTTCTGGGCCACCAACCGCCGCCAGCGCCAGGCCACGTGGTCACCTGACGTCGACTCCGCAAAAGGCTCCGGCCCAGACGGCCGCTGGCGCGCTTACAACTACGACGAACTCGTGGCGCGGGACAAAACCAGCCTGGGCATCTTCTGGCTCAAGGACGACTCACTGGCCGACAGCGACAACCTGCCCGCGCCGGGTGTGATTGCGCAGGAGATCGTGGAAGACCTGCAGGCGGCTCTGGAGCAGTTTAAGCTGATTGCTGCGGATATGACCGAAGGCGCTATTGAATAAATAGCTGCCTGCGCACGTTCCACGTGCGCTGCAGCCGGTTTTGATGCCTTAAAACCGCTCCAGTTCCGGGTGCTTGATCTGCCCGCCGCGCACCAGCATCTTGCCGAATTCGGCGCAGCGCTGTGGGGTGGGGATGGCCTTGCCGGGGTTGAGCAGCTCGCGCGGGTCAAAGGCCTGTTTGACAGCGTACATCTGCGCGTTTTCCTCCATGCTGAACTGCACACACATGCTGCCCAGTTTTTCCACCCCCACGCCGTGTTCCCCCGTCACCGTGCCGCCCATCGCCACGCTGGTCTCCAGAATGTCGGCGCCAAACAACTCGCAGCGGCGCAGTTGGTCGGCATCGTTGGCGTCAAACAGGATCAGGGGGTGCAGATTGCCGTCGCCGGCGTGGAACACGTTGGCGCAGCGCAGCCGGTACTTCTTTTCCATCTCCTGGATCGCCAGCAGCATGTCGGCCAGGCGTTTGCGCGGAATGGTGCTGTCCATGCACATGTAGTCCGGGCTGATGCGCCCGCTGGCGGGAAAGGCATTTTTGCGCCCGCTCCAGAATTTCAGGCGCTCGGCTTCGTCGCGGCTCACGGCCAGGGCGGTGGCACCGCTGGTGCGCAGCACCTCGGCCATGCGGCCAATTTCTTCTTCTACCTCTTCGGGAGTGCCGTCACTCTCGCACAGCAAAATGGCCTCGGCTGTCAGGTCGTAGCCCGCGTGCACATAGTCTTCCACGGCGGCGGTCATGGGTTTGTCCAGCATCTCCAGCCCGGCGGGGATGATGCCCGCTGCAATCACCGCCGCCACGGCATCGCCCGCTTTGCGGATGTCGTTAAAGCTGGCCATGATGCAGCGCGCCAGCTGCGGCTTGGGCACCAGCTTGACGGTGACTTCCAGAATGACGGCCAGCATGCCCTCGCTGCCCACCACCACACTCATCAGGTCGTAGCCGGGCGTATCCAGCGCGTCGCTGCCGAAGGTAATGGGCTCGCCTTCCATGGTCAGGCCGCGCACTTTCAGTACGTTGTGCAGGGTCAGGCCGTATTTGAGGCAGTGCACACCGCCGGAGTTTTCGGCCACGTTGCCGCCTATGGTGCAGGCAATCTGGCTGGAGGGGTCGGGCGCGTAGTACAGGCCCAGGGGCGCTGCCGCCTCGCTGATGGCCAGGTTGCGCACCCCGCACTGCACCACTGCCGTGCGGCTGCGTGGGTCCACGTTGAGAATCTGGTTGAATTTGGCCAGCGACAGGGTGACGCCCCTGGCGTGGGGCATGGCCCCGCCCGACAGGCCGGTGCCTGCGCCACGCGCCACCACCGGCACGCCCAGGCGGTGGCAGGTGTGCAGGATGGCGGCTGCCTGCTCCGTAGTTTCCGGCAATGCCACCACCAGCGGGCGCTGGCGGTAGGCGGTCAGGCCGTCGCATTCGTAGGGTGTGGTGTCCTCCGTCTGGTACAGCAGCGCATGGGGTGGCAAAAGAGGCTCCAGCGCACGTACCACCAGCGCAAGCAGCTCCTGTTTTGATAGCGTTTCAGTGGTGTTGGCGGGGGCGCAGCGCATGGGTGGGGGGTATTGGGGGCAGAAAGGACGGGTGCAAGGTGGCACTGTACGGCAAAAGTGCGGCGACCGGGCTTGGAGCGGGGCGGCTGGGTACGTGGTTTTCGGTCTGTGGCTCGCAGGCTGCGCCGAGCGGTGCTCTCTATAATTTACCGCCTGAGAGGCTGTACACCGTCTCTTGGGCGGGCGGGGCCTTTCGTCCGTCTGTGTCAACGCATCCACACGGGAACTGCCATGTCTGACTCTCTCGCGGTTCTGCCGCAGTATCTCTTGCCCAAAAAAGCACTCACCGTGTTGGCCGGCAAAATCGCCAGTGCAAGGGGCGGCCAATGGACCACCGGGCTGATCGAATGGTTTGTCAAGCGTTACCAGGTCAATATGGCCGAGGCCGCCAACCCCGATTTGTCGAGCTACGCCACTTTCAATGAATTTTTTACCCGCCCCCTCAAAACCGGTGCCCGCCCCTTGGCGCAGGCCGATTACATCTGCCCGGTGGACGGTGCCATCAGCCAGTTTGGCCGTATCGAAAAAGACCAGATATTCCAGGCCAAGGGCCACGCCTACACCACCACCGCACTGGTGGGTGGTGATGCCGCGCTGGCGGCGCAGTTTGAGGAAGGTGAATTCGCCACCATCTACCTCAGCCCCAAGGACTACCACCGCATCCACATGCCCGTGGCAGGCACCTTGACGCGCATGATTTATGTGCCGGGCGACCTGTTCTCGGTCAACCCCACCACCGCGCGCGGCGTGCCGGGCCTGTTTGCCCGCAATGAGCGCGTGGTGTGTGTGTTTGACACCGCCCATGGCCCGCTGGTGCTGGTGCTGGTGGGGGCCACCATTGTGGGCAGCATGGCCACCACCTGGCACGGCGTGGTGAACCCGCCCCGTAGCGGTCAAATCAACGAATGGCGGTATGTGGACGGCAAGGTCGATTTGGCCCAGGGTGCCGAGATGGGCCGCTTTATGCTGGGCTCCACCGTGGTGATGCTGTTTCCGGCGGGCTCTATCACCTTCAACCCGAAGTGGTTGGCCGCCCAGCCCGTGCGCCTGGGTGAAAAAATGGCGGATGCGGCCGGATAAAGCGGCACCTGCGGCATGAGCCGCGTCTGGGCCTGCAACTACTTAAAAATAACCGTGCGGTGGCCGTTCACGAGCACCCGGTGCTCGCTGTGCCACAACACGGCACGGGCCAGCACCTGGCTTTCGGTGTCGCGGCCTAGAGTGGTGAGGTGTTCCACCGTTTTACTATGGTCCACGCGGGCCACGTCCTGCTCGATGATGGGGCCTTCGTCCAGGTCGGCGGTCACGTAGTGCGCGGTGGCGCCAATCAGCTTCACACCCCGGTCATGTGCCTGGTAATAGGGCTTGGCGCCTTTGAAGCTGGGCAAAAACGAGTGGTGAATGTTGATGGCGCGCCCGGCTAACTTGGTGCAGAAGTCGTCGCTCAAGATTTGCATGTAGCGCGCCAGCACCACCAGCTCGGCACCCTCGGCTTCCATAATTTCAAACTGCCGCGCCTCGGCCTGCGCCTTGGTGGCGGCGGTAACCGGAATATGGTGAAACGGCACGTTGTAGCTGGCCGCTAACTGGTAAAAATCGCGGTGGTTGGAGATGATGGCGCGGATGTCCACCGGCAGCAGCCCGCTCTTCCAGCGAAACAGCAGGTCGTTGAGGCAATGGCCTTCTTTGCTGACCAGCAGCACCGTGGGCATGGCCTGGGCCATGGCGTGCAAACTCCATTGCATGCCAAAGGGCTGGGCGAAAAAACCCAGTTGGGCGCGTAAATCCGAATGGGTGAGCTGGCTGCACTGAAAGCGCACCCGCATGAAGAACAAACCCGTGTCGGGGTCGTTGTACTGGGCGGCTTCTTCAATGTTGCCACCGCGCTCCAGCAGAAAGCCAGAGACGGCGTGCACCAGACCCAAGCGGTCCGGGCACGAAAAGGTCAGGATATAGGTGGTGTTCATAGTGGCGCTATTGTCGCAGCCCCATGAACACGGCAGAGCGTTCAGGCCATGGAGGGGTCGGCCGCCATGTTGTCAAACTTCTTGAAATACTGGCGTGCCTGGGCCACCAGTTGGGCGTCGGTGGGGTGGTCGGCACTGATGCTGTCCACAATATTGGCCGCCACCGCCACCATGTGGCCGGTGCACCATTCGCGGAACTGGTTGCGCGCCAGGCCGGGACCGGTGAGCAGCACCTCGCGGGTGCCCACCAGTGCCTTGGCCACGTCGGCGAAGAAGACGCTGTTGTCATCGCCCTTGCCCTGGTGTTTGTGGTGGCTGCGCGATTTGATTTTTTGCGCTTCGACATGGTCGCGGTCAAACATCACCACGTGGGCTTCGGAGTGGTCCATCCATACAACGGCGTGAAAAGTGGTCATGGTTTACTTTCTTTCAGAGGGGTTAAAAAACAAAAAATAGCGGTCTCAGGCAGGGCGGTGGTGTTCCGTTTTTTCCTGGCAGGTGATGCAGCGGTGGGTTTCCGGTGCGGCGTGTAGCCGTGCTTCAGGAATGTGCACGCCGCAATCGGTGCACTCACCATAGGTGCCGGCCTCAATGCGCTGCAGCGCGTTGTCGATAGCCTGCAGCTCGGCGGTTTCGTGCTCACCCAGCGCAAATTCCACTTCGCGCTCGGTGGCCAGTTGGGCGCTGGAATCTTCGGGGTGGCCAAAGTGCGCGGCGGCCACTTCGGCACGGCCAACAATACCGCCACGCTGCTCGGCAATCTGGGCCAGCAAGGCGCGGCGCATGCCGAGCAACTGCTCTTTGTAAGGGGTGGTCTGTTGGGTTTGCATGGTCTCAGCTCCTGTTACTTGAAGCCATGATGCGCCCCGCCGTTGCCCTTGTCGTTGACCCATGTCAACGCAGGTGGGTGCTTAATGCACGACGACCGGGTTTTGCGCCAGTTCGGCGTATTGCTCCAGGGTTTCTTCCACTTCTTCCTGGGTGGGGGTGTTGACCTGCCAGGCGGTAATGTGCTGCTGGAACAGTTCGGCCCACGAGCCATCGAGGTACACCTCTTTGCCGGTGCGCTTGTCGACAATCTCAAACCCGTGGCGTGCCAGCATCGGCACACCCAGTGGGTATTGCACGGTTTGCACGGTGCCCAACGCCGTTTTGCCATCTGCGCCGGCATTGGCCAGCATATGGGTTACAGAATAGGTTTCGGAGTCGTAAAGCGTTTGCATAGTGGAGTAGATGATAGAACTTCTATCGCAAGTGGTAACGCTTTGGGCCAATTCAAGGGCCGCGTCCTTAAGGTTTTTCGGTGCCAACCCATTGCTGGTCGGCAAGATGGTCTTCGGCCCAGGTCACCAAAATGCGCACCGGCATGTAGTCCATGCTGGGCGCAAACCACACATCGGCCCGGCCATCGTTGGCGTTGGAAGAGGTGCGAACCACATGAATAGCGCTCACCTCGCCGCCCGGTAATGTCAGTTTTTCCAGTTCGCCAACCGTCAAGGTCCAGGTTTCGGCAGAGCGTGGGCCCACCGATAAAAACGGCACCTGGGTACCGGCTGGCAACTGGCCCGACGCCCCCGCGAACAAAGACGCCATGTGTATCCAGCCACTCAGGTTGTCCTGGGCGCCGGGCTGCAGCGGCACATCGGGCGTGTTGGCGCTAAAGGTCACCTTGCCCTTGGTGCGCTCAAAATGGGCCGCCACTTCGCTGCGGCGTTTGTCGCCAAAGCGCCGCGGCTCCAACCCCTGGGGTGTGAGCTGGCCGGTGCTGGTTTGCGACACCTTGCCTAGCAAGAAGATGCTGATCTCATACCGTGCATCGTAGTGCGCGCCGTCGTGTTGCCACAGCAAGTCGCCATTGGCAAAAAATGGAAAACCCCTCTCCTTGCCCCGCACTTCGAATTTCAGGCGCACCGGTGCCGGGAAACGGTAGGTTGGCGGGGGGGGCTCTGCGGCTGGCGGCTCTGCCGCGGCCGCGGTGGTCTGCGGCGCCGCGCCGGTTTCTGCGGAATCGGGTTGCTTGCTTGCGTGGGCTGTGTTGGCTGCTGCCAGTGCGGAGGTGGTGTCGTCCTGCGGGGGGGCGCTGTCGACTGGGGACGGATTGCTGTCTGCAGCCACGGCGGTCGTCGCCAGGCCTTCTGCGGGCACTTCGACCGCAGGGGCGGCTTGGGGGGCGGGTGGGGTGGGCTGATGCTTGCGCGGACGCACAGGCACCGCCGCGGTGGGTACTGCAGCCGGCGGGGGCAGGGTGCGGGTGGTAAATCCCAGCGCGGGAGTGGCGTCCGGTGTGTTGGGCAGTGCCAGCGACAGCGGGGCACCCGACAGCACCGCCCAGTGCCCCAGCAGCACCCCCAGTGTGATGGCCGACAGCAGGCGCACCGGCGGACGGTCCGACGGGTTTTTCAACGGCAAGGGAGCTGGGCGGGTAGAGCACATAGAGGGTAGGGGTTCACACAAGCGGCCCCTGAATGAACGTTGGCAGTGTAATTCAGAGCGACAATTCCGCCATGAAACTCGCAACTTACAAAGACGGCTCGCGCGATGGCCAGCTGGTGGTGGTCTCACGCGACCTGAGCCAGGCCCACTACGCCTCCCACATTGCCAACCGCCTGCAACCGGTGCTGGACGATTGGAACTACCTGGCGCCCCAATTGCAGGATGTGTACGACGCGCTCAACCACGGGCGCGCACGCCACGCCTTCCCGTTTGACCCTGCACAGTGCATGGCCCCGCTGCCGCGCGCCTACCCATGGCTTGAGAGCGCCGCCTATGTCAACCATGTGGAACTGCAGTACCAGGCACGCGGCAGCGAACTACCCGAGAGTTTGCGCCGGGCGCCTTTGATGGCCCAGGGCAGCAGCGACGCCTTGCTCGGCCCCTGCGACCCCATTGTGTGTGCCAGTGCCGACTTTGGTGTCGATTTTGGTGCCGGTGTGGCGGTGGTCAGTGGCGACATCCCCATGGGCTGCACCCCTGAGCGCGCGCTCGACGGCGTGCGCCTGCTCATGCTGGTCAATAGCGTGACCCTGCGCCACCTGACCCCCGTGGAGCCGTGCGATGCATTCGGCTGGCTGCACAGCAAACCCGCCACGGCGTGTTCGCCCGTGGCGGTGACGCCCGACGAGCTGGGCGACGCCTGGTCGCGTGGCCGGGTGCAACTGCCTCTGCAAAGCAGCTGGAATGGCCGCAAGGTCGGTGGGTGTGATGCCGGGGCCGACATGGCTTTCCACTTTGGGCAGCTCATGGCCTATGCCGCCAAAACCCGGGGGCTGCGTGCGGGCGCCATCATCGGCTCGGGCCCGGTCAGCAACCTGGGCGTGACCAAAGGCACGGGCGCCAAGGCCCGCACCGACTGGCCCAACGGCTACCACAGCATCGCCGAAAAGCGCGCCATGGAAACGCTGCAAGACGGCGCAGCCCGCACCGCGTACCTGCAGTACGGCGACACCATTCGCATCGATATGGAAACGCCCGCTGGGCACAGCGTGTTTGGCGCCATTGCGCAGGAAGTGGTGGCGCCAGCCGCGTAGCCCGCAGGCGCATGCGGGGCACCCCGCGCCGTGGTGGCCTAAGTGCTATTCTTTTGGGAGCGGCCACCGCACGCTGCGTGGGCTTTTTACGTGGTTATGGCTTAAAACCGGCGCCTGAACCCGACGGCAAAAAAATCGTCCCCGTTGGCGCCGTAGTTGTTGAGCAGGTCATAGGCCGCGCAGCGGTGGTGCAGCCGCATGAAAAATTCGTTCGACGGGTCTGCAGGGCGTGACAACGCCACCTCCAAAAACAACCAGTTGAGCAGACGGCTACCGTTGCCGCTGGGGCCGGTTTCCAGTGGGCTGACCGCGCTGGTGTACGAGATGCCTACCGGTGCCGCACGCACGCTGGTGCGCACGACGTCATTCCAGGCAAAACCGCTCCAGCGCAGCGCCGGGGCAATGGCCACTTCGCCCAGTTTAGTGACGCCACTTTGCATGCCCACCATGCCATCAATTTCCAGACTCAGGGGCAAGGTGGCCGAGCGCCACACCGTTTTGCTGGCCGTGAGTGCAAACATGGTGCGGGACAAAGCTGGCGCGGCCCTGCACAAAACCCGCGGGTTCGGTGTCGTAGTACTGGCCGGCGTACACCCCCGCAGACCAGTCGCCGCTTTGGGCTGCGCTGCTGAACGGCAACAAAAGCAGTAGCGCACATCCAAGCATGGCGAGCGCGCAGCGTTGTGTCCAAACGGTGATTGTGCTTGGCCAGGACATGAAACGGGGGTGTTCTTCGGATGGGGTAGGCCGCTAACCGGTGCGATTTAACTGCGCGCCAACTGCAACGCAAAGGTCTTGATGCCGCGCAGCATCATCTCAATGGCCACCGACACCAGCACCAGGCCCATCAGCCGCTCCACCGCCGTGACCAGGCGGGTGCCGATGACGCGCTGAATGCGCTCCGCCGACACCAGCACCACAGCGCTGACCAGCATGGTCACACACAGGGCGCCAATCCACTCCACGCGGCGCTCGGGTTGTTGCGATACCAGCAGCAGCACCGTGGCCAGTGCCGACGGCCCGGCAATGGCGGGCACCGCCAGCGGCACGATCAGCGGCTCTTCCAGCAACTCGCTCTCGGTGGTTGAGGGGGGCGGAAACACCATGCGCAGCGCAATCAAAAACAGAATCACACCGCCGCCAATCTGCAGCGCCAGTTCGCTCAGGTTCATCACCCGCAAGAAACTTTCGCCCACAAACATGAAGGTGAGCAGCAGGATAAATGCAATCAAGACCTCGCGCAGGATCACGCGCGGCCGGCGCTGGGGCGGCACATGCTGGAGCGCGTTGGCAAAAATCGGAATGTTGCCAATCGGATCGGTAATCAGGATGAGCAAAATCGTGGCAGACCAAAACGTGTAATTCATCATGGCGGTGGCTTTGCAAACAGGTGGCCGTGGGTGCGGCAGGGGTCAACATTACATCCAAATAATACCGATAGGCAATGCGACCTCCGCAAATGGCGCCCCGCGTGCGTTTTACGCTGTACAAGCCGTGTGCCGTAGTGTCTGTCAGTGGCGTAACGGCTGCCGCCGTTCAAGGAACGGTGCCTTGGGCTATTGGCCTGCCGTTCTCAGCTGGGGGTCAATACCGCGTCGCTTGGTGGGAAATTTCACAATTTTTCGGTGCCAGAGTAATTTCCGTATAGATAGCAAAGTAATTTTTTGTCCGAAAACAAAGTATATTTCTGAGGAATGACAGAGTAATTTTCTTACCAATATCAAAGTGAATTGATGAACCCGGTACCACCCAGGCCCAAGGGCAACCCGACGCTCGCAGCTGCGCTGAAGACGCTCAAACGGCTACAGGAAAAGCACAACGGCGTTATCGAAACCTCGGACATCAAGAGCGACGAGCAGCGCATGGTGTTGGTCAACATGGGGTTCCTGAGGCCAGTGATGAAGGGCTGGTACATCTGTAGCAGCCCGAGCGACAACGATGGAGACACCACCGCGTGGTACGCGTCATTCTGGGCCTTCGTTTCAGGCTACCTGGGCAAGCGCTTTGCCAAGCGGTACTGCCTGAATCCTGAGGCATCGCTGATGCTTCACACAGGCAACACCACCGTACCCAGGCAGGTTACATGCGTCACGATCGACGGCGGCACATCCTAGGTAGAGCTGCCCTTCGACACCTCACTGCTTGTGTATCCGGACAAAAAACGGGTTCCCGTGGCCCGCTTGGAGGTCCGAGGCCTGCAAGTGTGGCCCGTTGCCGAGGCCTTGTGCGTGGTCGGCCCTTCGTTCTTCGTCAACAACCCGCGTGAGGCCGAGATCGCACTGGCCACCATTCGCAATGCGTCTGAATTGCTACCGACGCTGCTGGCTGGCGACAAGATGGTGACGGCCGCGAGCCGGTTGGCCGCCGCATTCGCGTTCGTTAATCGCCCCGACGAGGCCGAACGCATCCAGAAGGCCTTTGCCAAGCTCAAGATCACGCTCAAGTTGGTGAACCCTTTTGAGCTGGCAGAGCCCACAATTTCGCCCGGCAAGGAGCGTTCGCCCTATGTACTGCGTCTGCGCTCGATGTGGGCCGGATGGCGCCAGGACGTCATCAATGCCTTCCCGCCAGCGCCTGGCCTCGAAAACCAGGGTGCCGGCTATCTGGCGCGTGTCGATGAACGCTATGTCTCTGATGCCTATAACTCCCTTTCCATCGAAGGCTATCGCGTCACCGACGCGCTCATCGAGCGCGTGGCGCGCGGAAACTGGAATCCGGACGGTGACCCAGAGCACGACAAGACCAGGGATGCACTGGCCGCGCGGGGCTATTACCAGGCCTTTGTGGCGGTCAAGGAAAGTATCGGCAAGGTGCTGGCGAAGGGCAACGCAGGTCTCGTGGTCAAGCGCGATCATCACGACTGGTACGCCGAGCTGTTCGGCCCGTCTGTGACAGCCGGCATCGTCGAAGCCAGCCAGCTCGCCGGCTACCGGCGTGGCCCCATCTTCATTCGCAACTCAATGCACACGCCACTACCCAGCGAGGCTCTTCTGGATTCGCTTGAAGCACTGTGGGAGATGCTCGAAGCGGAACCCGAAGCCTGTGTTCGCGCCGTGCTTGGGCACCACCTCTTTGTATTTATTCATCCGTACTTCGACGGCAACGGCCGCATCGGTCGCCTGCTGATGAACACGTTACTGGCATCCGGCGGCTACCCGTGGACGGTGATCCGGATGAGCCGGCGGGATGCCTACATGAAGGCCCTGGAGGCTGCGAGCGTCAAAGGCCAGATCACGCCATTGGCCGAGTTCATCGCTCAAGAAATGCGGGAATGGTCCCCTGAGCGCGAGCGCAAGGACGGCAAGACCTGAAACAAGCTCGCTTCGATAGGCAATGCGACCTCCGTAAATGGCGCCCCGCGAGCGCTTTACGCTGCCTATGCCCGCGCCAAACCGGTTGCTATGGTGTTAGTAGCTGCTTGCGCACGCCAGACGGGCGCAAACGCCGTATTTGACTATTGGAAAAAAGCGTCATTGTTGGCAAGCACTATGGCGGCCGACAATTGGACTAGCCTGAGGCGATCCGCTGGATAGTGCCTGGACTGCGCAAGAAATAACGTTTCAAGCAAAAGATTGGGTTTTGGGTTGCATCGTCGGGATCGGTGCGGGATGTACTTCGGCAAAGCAGCGGAAGGAGTCGGCCACGAGTGCCCGCTTCGGGGTAGTTCAGTGATAGCCAGCCACTTCCTCAAACACCCCATCGACAACTCGCAGCATTCCTACCAGTTAGCCCGCAACAGTTTTGTCGATGCATCTGACCGCGCTAGGCATGTCGACCACCTGGTTACAGTTTTCGCCAGCTTTACATGAACACCTACAATCTGCCAATTAATTGAAAATATAGGACTGCTTGTGAGACTTTTGCATGCTCTGGTTGTGTTTGCTTCTGTCGTGTTGACGTCTTGCGGCGGCGGCGGGGGGTGGAGGCAGCGGCAACAGTCCCCCACCACCAGTTGCACTTGATGCCTACGTCGGTAGGTGGACTGATGACGGCTGCAGTTCTAGCTCCAATGTCCGGACGAGTACGACCCTTACTGCAGACAACGCTGGGGCATTAAATGTCCTTATATCCAAGGAGTATTTCTCCCAAGGAGGTTGTGCAGGCGCGATCGTTGCAAATGGCACGTTTGGTCAAAGTATTGCTAAGCTCGTTGGAACTGGCACTGCGAATAACGTGACAGTGACACTACCTGACTCCGCAAAATAACGACAGACGTCGTGCTAGTGAAAGGAACAAATAACGGCGCTACGTTTAATTGGTCTGGGCCTGGAGTTACGTCAGTGGCGCGTGTTACCGGAGCATCTACCGCGAATATCGTTTACAACGCTAATTTGAAAGGAACCCCCACACAATATGACATCCTTGCAGGGGAAGAACACCAATTTGCAGTACTGATCAGAAACGGACAGATGTTTTTTTTGAATCCGCTTGGAGCATCAACTACCGCATTCACGGTAAGCCAGACGTTTAGCAAATGGACTGAGCCGCTACCAACGCCCGCCATCGCCAAACCGACCACGGCCCGACGTCTGCCAGCACGTCAGCGCCCACGACCATGTTGTCTGCGGCGACCGTGCGGTACATGATTCAGGGCGCGGTGACCAGTGGAGGGCACCACCGCATCCTTCACACAAGATGCAACGGCGCCCTCACTGCCATTGGCAACAATTCGCTGGCCGCGACCGCCGACACCTACGCCGTGCAAGAGTACATAGGGCAATACGGTTTTCGCGCAGGGCCGCTGGACCAAGGGCAGCGCCACGGTCAACGGCCCCTGGTGACGCCGCCACCAGCGGCACCGACAGCCGTGCCGTGCATTACCTGGTCACGCGCGATTTGGCGGCTTTTGCCGACGGCACCTAAAGCGGCAACGCTTCTACAGCGAGCGGAAGTTTGAGTAACAGTGTTGCAACGGATTCACGCAGTTCCGGTTTGACCTACAGCGGAACCACCGACGTGGCGCCGTCCGATCCGATGCGGATTGGCGCAGCGGTACCCTACGCCGCCATTGTGGTGAGCGCGGGGGTCGCAACGCTCAAAGTGACCAGCATTCAAGTCGCGGGGGCCAATTTGATTGAAGAAGGCTACCCCAGCACCACGGTCACTTTCCCAACCCCGTCTGTAGGACCGGCGTACCTCGACTTTTACCAATCCGGTGGCGAGGGCGCTGCATTTGTCCTGGGGCAAGACCCCGACCCCAAAAATATCACCCTGGGCATGGCGTACCGCCGCGCAATGAGTAACGGTGCGCGTTACCAGGGAATGCTCAGCATCATTTGCCGCAGCTAAGAACGGATAAGCCGTTCAACCGCACGAGCCGCAGTGTAGACCTCAGCAACAGGCTTCGAACCCCGAGCGAACCCTGGATTTCCCACCCGTGTGGCAGGTTCACCATGAAAAGGCGCCGTAAGCAGAACACATAGCGTTTCGACGGGTGCGTTGGGCGCAGGCCTAGCCAGCGGCAAGTCAAAATCGCCGCATCAACCATTCACCAACTGACGCGCTGATCAACCTCCAAGTTCGTTGCCGGTTGCGCCGCCCCATCCCAGTCGGTTGCCCAGTCCGGCTCGCTTTGCACCCCCGTCATCCACCTGCGCGTCACAGGCCTCCCACAGCGGCGACCCGCATAGAGGAAGCACGCCGGTTTGAACGACCGGTATGGATCAGGCAAAACGCAAACCGCTACTACCGCAATTGGCCTTTTGCCGCCCCCCCCAAGCACTGGCAAGTTCATCAACCTCCCGCGCAGCTTTCTTCCTAACCTCAACCAGACCCTTTACACCCTTCCTATTTGCCCACGCCAAGCCGATTGCTATGGTATTAGTAGCTGCTTGCGCACACCAGACGTGCGCAAAAGCCGTATTTGGCTCATAAAGTTACGACGCAAAAGCCTGCCGCTGCGCCACAAACTGGTCAAACGCGGCCAGTAGCGCCTGCCAGTGCGCGGCGTTGCCTTCCAGTTGCGCCAGCGCGGCGCAGGTGGCTTCCAGTGTGGACAGTTGCCCCGGCAGATGCGCCTTGCGGATGGCGTAGCGGGGCGGTGGCACATCGGTCAATGCCAATCGCGGCAAGCGCTGCAAGGCGGGGCTTTGGTGCAGCATCTTGCGGCTTTTGCGCCAAGTGGCGTCCAGCACGATCAGGCGCACCTGCGCGGGGTTGGTTAGCTGCGCCGGGTCCAGCGCTGCTGCCGGGGCGTGGCCCTGGGTGTGCGTGGGCGGGTACAGCAGCACGGTGTAGCGGGGGGTCGTTGGGCACCTGCCAAGCGTCTGCATCAAATGTTTCCCACCAGCACGCGGCTGCCGGGCAGGCTCAGGTGCAAAAGCCGTGCGCTGTTTTTGGCGTGGTGGGTTTCAGCGGATGCTGCAGGATCAGCACCTGGCAGGCATGCGCGGTGGGGGTCACCAGGGGGCAAATGCACGCCACTTGCGCAAGCAGGCAGCGGGGGCAGGTGGTGCGCGCAGACATGGGTTGTTGACTTGGCTCAAATCTGGCGTGCAAGGGTAAACGATAATCCGCGCCATGCAAACCCTGCGCCACTTCACGTTCCTGACCCGCCTGGTACTGGCGTGGTTCGTGTTGTCGCTGGGCGTGGCGGTGGCCTCACCCCTGGTGAATCCGCAAGACACTTTGCTGGTGTGCACCGGTGCGGGCGCCATGCAGGTGCTGGTCAAGGCCGATGATGGCAGCACCCGTGAGGCAGCACCTTCCGCAATGGATTGTCCCCTGTGTGTGCCGGCCTCTGCGCCGCCGCCGGTGGTGCGGGTGCAGGTCGTGCCGTCCAGCCCCTTGGCTTTTGCACTGCAAAGCATTCCCAGCGCGCACATTGCGGCGCGCACGGCAGCACCGCTGCCGGCCCGGGGCCCACCGCAACTCTCCTGAGCTATTGATTTTGTAGCTGCTCACGCACGTTCTGTACGGGCTTGCGGCCGATTTGACTCAATTTTTTGGGGCGTTTCCGCTCGCCCCAACCTGCCCAGCCAACCCAAAGAATTTGATTTCCCGGTAAAGCATTCAGCGGTGCGCACTGCGCTGAGTGAAGACATCCATCGTAGACAAGAAGACCCATGACAAATAATCACACAACGACCAAGCCAAAGAACGTGAGATCGCGCCGACGCTCGGCCAATTTGCTGCCCATCGCCTTGGTGGGCGTGGTTTCCCTGAATGTCACGCCATTCGCGTCAGCGCAAGAGCCCACGCAACTCAACGCGGTGATGGTCGTGGGCGACAAATCGGCGGTGCCGACCAACGCGCCCTCGACCACCGAAGCGTTTACCGCCAAACAGATTGGGGAATCCGTTAATTCCGTTTCCTCCGCTGGCGCACTGTTGTACCTGCCAAGCATTCATGTGCGGGAGCGTTTTATCGGCGATGTCAATGGGGGTTTGGCCATGCGCATGTATGGCGTCAACTCCAGCGCTGAAACTTTGGTGTATGCGGACGGATTGCTGCTCTCCAATGCGTTGGTCAACAGTTGCTGCCCCGGGCCACGTTGGGGCTTGGTACCGCAGGACTCGATTGACCGGGTGGATGTGATGTATGGCCCGTTTTCGGCGCTGTACCCGGGTAATTCTGTTGGCGGGGTCGTCTTGATGACGACGCATATGCCGAAAAAACTCGAAGCCAGTGCCAAAGTCGATGTTTTTACCGAGAACTTCAAACTCTATGGAACCGACAAGAGCTTTGCCGGTCAGCATGGCTCTGCCAGCGTGGGCAATAGGGTGGGGGACTGGTCATTCAGGGTCAGCGCAGATCGCCTGGACAACCATAGCCACCCAACGGATTTCACGTCGGCAAGGGCCAAGACCGGGGCGGCAGCGGCAGCAGGCACCTATACGGATGTTACGGGCGCACACTTCGATAGCGACATTGCCAACAATGCACGGGTGATTACGGCCGGCACCAGCATGGACCACACCGTGAAAGACGATGTCACGGTGAAAGTGGCCTATGACTTCTCGCCCACCCTGCGCGCTACCTACACCTACAACCTGTGGCAGAACACGTCCGACAAGCTGGTCGATAGTTACCTGCGCGATGCAGCAGGCAATACGATTTATGGCACCAACAGCGCAACCAATCCGTATAAATACGTGCGCATCAATGGGCAAGACTACACAGTGACCGCACCGAGCGTCAGTTCCGCGCAATCCGAGCACGCTCTGCATGGTTTGGCACTCAAGTCCAGCACGGGCACAACGTGGGATTGGGAAATCAACGCCAGCACTTTCAATCAGGGCAAGGATGCGACCCGGGCCAGTTCAGGCAACTTTGGCACCACGGCCAGCACCGATGCCACCGCCGGCACCATGACTTTGGCGGATGGAACGGGCTGGAATACCCTGGATGTGCGCGGCGAATGGCGCCCTGGTGGCGACAAGAAAAGTGTGCACCAGCTCAGTTTCGGCTACCACACCGATACCTACCAAACGCGGTCGGATAAATACCAATTGGCGGCGGGCAACTGGCGCACCAGCAGCGTCGGTGCACTGGACAGCAATTCAAGAGGCGAAACCGCGACCGAGGCCGTGTATCTGCAAGATGCGTGGCAGCTTGCACCCCAAGTCAATCTGGTGCTGGGCGGGCGCCAAGAACTGTGGAAGGCATCCAAAGGAAGCAACGTGGTCAGCGGAACCAACTATGCCTATGCGGACAAGTCGGTATCCGCGTTCTCCCCGAAAGCCGCGCTTTCCTATCTGCCATCCGATGAATGGGCGCTGCGCGGCTCGTATGGCAGGGGCGTACGGTTCCCGACCGTTGGCGAGCTTTTCAAGAACTTCGGCATTACGCCGGTGGGTTCTTCCACGGCCCTGACCAGCGCACAAATCATCGCCGCCGGATTTCCGGCACCTTACAACGCCGGTCTTACCAATGATCCCAATCTGAAGCCAGAAACTGCCGACTCGTTTGAACTCACGGTGGAGCGGCTCCTGCAAAATGGCGTGTGGAGAACCTCGTTGTTCGGGGAAGAAAAGCAGGATGCGCTGGTGTCGCAGAGTGATATCACGACCTTGCCCGGCTACAGCGTCAGCAGCGTACAAAATGTCGACAAGGTGCGAACCTATGGCCTTGAAACGGTGCTGCAACTCAACGATGCCCTGGTCCGCGGGCTTGATTTGTCCGGTAGCGTGACCTACATCCACGCCAGAATTGCAGAAAACAGGGCCAATCCTGGACTGGTGGGAACCGAGTTGCCGCTGATCCCCGTTTGGCGTGCTTCCTTGTTGGGGTCTACCGTGCATCCAGCGCGCTCTCGTACAGCTTGGGCTGGCGCTACAGCGGGCAACAGCACAGTGGCCTTGCCAATCCGGCAACCGGTCAGTACCCCGACCCCAATCCCAACGTGTATGGCGGGCGTAGCAGTTTCAGTGTGTTCGATGCCAAGGTACGCTACCAGTTCGCGAAGCAGTGGTCGGCTTCTGTGGGTGTCGACAACATTACCGATGCCACCTACTTCACCCTCTATCCCTACGCGCAAAGAACCTTCTTTGCCAGTTTGAAGGTTGACTACTGACCATGCCTGTCTGCATGCGACTTGCATACCCATCCGGCAGCGTGCCGGTTCTCCTGCACGCCGATCCACGCCATGGCTGAAAACGCCATGTCACGCGTGCTGGCGCGCCACCGCAATGCCCTTATCGCCGCCAGCGTGGTGCTGTTCCACGTGGCTGCGTTGTGGGCGCTGCAAAGCGGGCTGCTGCGCCGGGTCGTGGAAGTGGTGGTGCCGGTGCAACTGGTGAGCGAGTTTCTGCCGCAGGCCAGCCCACCGCCGCCACCGGTTCCACCCAAGCCGGTTCCGCCACCGCCTGCACCGGCATCCGTGAGGCCGCGCCCCGCAGCGCCCGTGTTGCCAGTGGCACCCCAGCCGGTGGCGCTGGCCGATGCAGCGCCGTCACCCAATGCCCCTACCGGCTTGGTGGCGCCACAACCACCGGCGCCGCCGATTGCCGCACCGGTCGCCCCTGCGCCGGTTGCGCCACCGGCGCCGGTGAAGGTGGAGCTTCCGTCCACCAACGCCGACTACCTCAACAACCCCAAGCCCGCTTACCCGGCCATGAGCAAACGCGCCGGTGAGCAGGGCCTGGTGCTGGTGCGGGTGCTGATTGGGGCGGACGGCACGGCGCAAAAGGCCGAGATCAAAACCAGCAGCGGTTTCGAGCGCCTGGACCGTGCGGCGCTGGCCACGGTGCTGCAGTGGCGCTATGTGCCCGGCAAGCGCGGCGGCGTGGCCGAGGCCATGTGGTTCAACGTCCCTATCAATTTTGTTTTGGAGTAATACAGCATGGAAACATCCATCGGACTTATTGGCGTCTGGAACCAGGGCGACTGGGTCACCAAAAGCGTGGCCCTGCTCTTGCTGGGTATGTCGCTGGCCTCGTGGCTGGTCATCATCATCAAGGCGCTTGACATTGTTCAAGGTAAAAAACACGCCCGAGCCATCGCCGCGTTTTGGCAAAGCACTGACTACGCCCAAGGGCTGACGCAACTCGGTGTGCAGCAGGGCAACCCCTTCTACCAGCTGGCGGCGCAGGCGCGCGAGGCCGCCCTGCACCTGCAGCGTCACGACAGTCGCGCGGCGACCCAGTTGCATGACCGGCTGGACGCCAGCGAGTGGATCACACGCGGCCTGCGCAACGCCATGGACGACAGTACCGCCCAGCTGCAAAACGGGCTGGCGGTGCTGGCATCGGTCGGCTCCACAGCCCCGTTTGTAGGCCTGTTTGGCACTGTGTGGGGCATCTACCATGCGCTCATGGGCATTGGCCTGGCCGGGCAGGCCACCATCGACAAAGTGGCCGGTCCCATTGGTGAGTCGCTCATCATGACCGCGCTGGGGCTGGCGGTGGCCATTCCCGCTGTGCTGGGCTACAACGCCCTGGTGCGTGGCAACAAAGGTGGACGCAAAGCTCAACCGCTTTGCGCACGATCTGCACGCCTATTGGGTGACCGGCGCGCGCGTGCAGGCCGGGCCGGGTGCGGACGTGGGAGCTGGCGCGGGTGCCAAGATCGTCAGCATGAAGAAAGCCTGACCATGGCCTTTGGCACCCAAGACGAACCCGACGAGGTGATGAACGAAATCAACATGACGCCCCTGGTGGACGTGATGCTGGTGCTGCTCATCATCTTCATCATCACCATTCCGGTCATGAAACACGCAGTCAATGTGGATCTGCCCCGCGCCAGCAACCAGCAGGAAAGTACCAAGCCCGAAACGGTGCGCCTGTCGGTCGATGCGCAGGGTGCCTACTATTGGAACGAGGCCACAGTGGCCGACGACGCCTTGCCCGCACTGCTGGCCACCGCGGCGGCCAAATCCCCGCAGCCGGATTTGCACATCCGCGGCGACAAGGCCGTGCGCTACGAGCGGGTGGCCCAGGCCATGGCCGCCGCCCAGCGCGCGGGCCTGCGCAAAATTGGCTTCATTACCGAGCCGCAAGGCGGTTGATGCTATAAAAACAGTAGCTGCTTGCGCACGTCTGGCGTGCGGAAACGGCATATTTGGTATATGAAAAATGGAGGAATCCATCGTGTTGAAATGCATTTTGACGCCGCTGCTGGCACTGGCCGCGCTAGGCGCACACGCATCCGACCCGGCACACACCGGGCACGGCGCGCCCAGCACGGTGTCTGCGCCCGCAGCCACCGCAACCCCATCCGCATCCTCTGCTGCGGTCTCTCCCCAGGCCGTTGCGTCGGCGCCCGCTGTGCAGGGCGGCGTTATGCCCACACGCATGCCCATGGGCAAGGCACGCCCCCAGCTCGGCAGCGGCGTGGCCTTTGCCCCGGACGGGCGCTTGTGGCTGGTAGGCGTCAACGCCCAAGGCGGCCTGTTTGTGCAGCGCGCAGTGTTGGGTGGCGCGCCGGGAGCGCCGCAGGCACTGGTGCAGTGGGAGGCCCCACGGGTGCTCGACAACCAGGGCGACCCCATCTCCGCCGACAGCGAAAACCGCCCCAAGCTGGCTTTTGGCCCAGCCGGGCAGGTGGTCATCAGCTACACCCAGCCTTTGCCTAAGCCCAACACGGGTTTTATCCGCATGTTGCGCTCCCTGGATGGCGGGCAAACCTTCTCCGCGCCGCAGACCGTGCACACCGACCGCCAGGAGATCACGCACCGCTTTGAGTCCATCGCCTTCGACGCCAAAGGTGCCCTGCACACGGTGTGGATCGACAAACGCGACCTGGAGCGCGCACCCAGGGTGGGTAAAAAGTCCAGCTACCGGGGCGCAGCCATTTACCGCAATGTGTCGCTCGACGGTGGTGCCACCTTTGGCCCGGATTTGCGCGTGGCCGACCACTCCTGCGAGTGCTGCCGCATTGCCCTGGCAGTCGGTGCGGACGGGCGCGCCCACGCCCTGTGGCGCCATGTGTTTGCGCCCAATGTGCGCGACCATGCGTTCGCTACCCTGGATGCCAGCCCTGCCAGCACCAGCCCGGAAGCGACTGCCAGTGCCGCGCCGTCCGCCGTGCCGGTGCGCGCCACCTTTGACGACTGGCGGGTGGACGGCTGCCCACACCATGGCCCCGCACTGGTCGCTGCGGCACAGGGTGGTTTCCATGCCGTGTGGTTTGGCATGCGCAAGCAGGGCGCGCTGGATGCGGAGGGTGTGCCGGGCGTGCGCTATGCCCGCCTCAACGCCGATGGCACGCCACAGCCCGGCAGCGAGCAACTGCTGCCCGACCCGCGTGCGGAACATGCCGATGTGCTGGCCGCCGGGCAGCAGGTGGCGGTGGTGTGGCGCAGTGTGGATGGCGCGCGCAGCAGCGCCCGTGCCTGGCTCTCCAACGATGGCGGGCGCAGCTTTCGTGAACAGTTACTGGGCGAGGTCAGCGGCCCCAACGATTTTCCGCGCCTGGCACACCACGCCGGGCGCATGGTGGTGGTGTGGCGCAATGCGCAGGAGGTACTGGCATATGCACTCAGTTTCTGAAACCCGTTGCATGGCGCAGCACCCTGGCCGCGACTTGACCCTAAAACCTGGGACCCCAAAAACTGCTTCAACTTCCTATCCCGTCGCATCGCGTCGCGCGGGCATGGTGGCGGTGGCCACTTTGGCAGCGCTTTTTTGTATGCCAAATAGTGCTTTTCCGCACGTCCACCGTGCGCAAGTAGCTATTAAAACAGTAGCAAATTTCGACGCCACCACCTGGGCGCCGCTGCTCAAAAGCGGGCCACGCCCGGCGGCCTACGTGTTTACCACCAGCTACTGCAGCACCTGCCCGCTGGCGTTTGACGCGCTGCACCGCCGCATCCACACCACCGGCAAAACGGTGGAGCTGGCGGCGGTGGTGATGGATGTACCCGGTGCGCAGGCGCTGGCCCATGTGCACCACTACAGCGGGGTGACGCGGGTGTACGCGTTTGATGGTTTTGAGCCCGAAATCCGCCAGACGGTAGACCCGCAGTGGCGCAACATCACGCCCTACGTGGTGCTGATAGACCGCACCGGTTTGGTGCAGCGAATGATTGGGCCACCCACTGCGGCCCAGCTCAAGGCCTGGCGGTTGTGATGTTTTTCACGTAAACCGTTTTGTTGTGCGTGCCTGTTGATATGCCTCAAGGTAATTTTGATGAGAATTACTAGCATCCGCAGACCCTACAGGGTTCACTTTCATCAGCGCACGACCAAAATGCCAGAAAACAGCTTGTCCCGGTGCAGCCAATGCACCTCCGCCGTTCAGTGTTGGCCCACCGATTTGCCACACGGAATGTTCGATCACATCAGCGCCGCCGTGCTGCAGCGCCGCCGCTTGGTGCGTGGCGAGCACGTACAGCGCCAGGGCGACACCTTCAAACATGTGATTGCGGTGTGCCGCGGCGTGTTGCGCACCAGCATGTCAACCCTGGAGGGGGGGGAGCAGGTAACGGGTTTTCCCATGGCCGGGGACTTCATTGGCCTCGATGGTGTGGCGCACGGAACGGTGGGGTCGGACGCCATGGCGCTGGGCGAGGCCGAGGTCCGCATCATCCCGTTTGCCAGCCTGGAAACCCTGGCGCGTGAATCGCGTGTGATGCAGCGCCATATTTACCGCCTGATGGGGCAGGAGATCGAGGGCAAACAGCGTGCCCAACTCCAGCTCAACCATTTGCGTGCCGACGGCAGGGTGGCCAGTGTGCTGCTGCAACTGTCGCAGCGCCTGGCGGCACGCGGGCACTCCCCGTCGGACATTGATTTGCCCATGACCCGCAAAGACCTGGGCAGCCTGGTGCGCCTGACACTGGAGTCCGTGAGCCGGGCCTTGACCCGCATGGCAGCGGCCGGCATTCTGGAAGTCGAGTCGCGCCGCGTGCGCATTCTGGACCATTCGGCGCTGACCCGCATGGCCACTCCGGCGGGCATGCCGCTCGTGGGTGCGGGCGTGCTGATCTGAGGCACGGTATTCGGTGGTCCGCACCAATAAGTGACGGCCGGTGCGGCTTTTGTCCCGTAGTGGCCCCACATTGGGGTAAGCTGGTGCCTGTTTCCTGTTGACCAACCCTACTGGAGTGAATATGAGCGACGCAGACACCACCGGTTTTGGCAAATACGTTCCGGGTTTTGACTTTTTGCAAAACCTGGCCAAAGGTGCCAGCAATAGCATTCCGCAAATGCCCAACCTGGGCAACTGGGTGGCCCCCACACTGAATGTGGAAGAGCTGGAAACCCGCATCGAAGAACTCAAGGCGGTGCATTTCTGGCTGGAGCAAAACTCCCGCGCGCTGGGCGCCACCATCCAGGCGCTCGAAGTGCAAAAAATGACCCTGGCCACGCTCAAGGGCATGAACTTCAACATTGGCGATGTGGCCAACGCCATCAAGCTCCGGGCGGCCGAGTCGGTCTCTACCGGGGTGCAGCGTGTGACCGAACGTGCCGCCTCCACGGCGCAAGCCATCTCCGATGTGGCGACCGGCACCACCCGGCCTGCTGCCGCCAAAGCGGCGCCCAAGGGGGGCAAGGTGGCGTCGGCGGTGAGTGGGCTGGTGGACCCCTTGCAGCTGTGGGGCTCGCTGACCCAGCAGTTCCAGCAGATTGCCGCCGGTGCCATGAAAGACGCCACCACCAAAACGGCGGTGGATGTCACCCGCAACATGGCCACCGGCATGGCCAAGGAAGCACTCAAGTCGGCCAAGGCGGTGGGCAAAAAGGCCACCGGCGGCGGCAGCAAAACCCCGCCGCGCGCCCGCAGCGCCGCGAAAAAATCGGGCACCCGCAGCCGCTGAATTGCCAGCCGGGCCTGCGCGGGGTTTGCATGACACGGTTCCCCTATGCCCATGCCGCCCACCCGCAGTGGCACATGGCGGCCACTTTGGTGCTGGCGCAGTTGCGCGCCCAAATGGCACGCAGTGGGTATTGCACCGCGCCCACACTGGCGCTGCTCTATATCACCGACCACTATGCCGACACGGCGCAAGACATACTGGAACACCTGCAGGCCGCGTTGCCCCTGGTGACCGACTGGTCGGGCACGGTGGGCGTGGGCATTTTGGCCAACAACGTGGAGTACTGGGACGAACCGGCCATGGCCGTCATGCTGCTGGAGCTGCCCACCGACCAGTACCGGGTGTTTTCCGGCGTGGCGCCGCTGGGGCTGGGGTTTGAGGCCGAATGCGCCCTGGTGCACGCCGACGGCAACACTGCCGATGTGTCGGACCTGATTGCCGAAATGGCCCAGCGCACCCACAGCGGCTACGTGTTTGGTGGCCTGTCTTCCAGCCGTACCGACAACGTGCAGTTTGCCGTTGGGGGTGACGGCAATATCCGTGGCCATGGCGCCGCCAGTGGTGTGTTTACCGGCGGGCTCAGTGGCGTGGCCTTTGGTGCCGGTGTGGGGCTGGTGTCGCGCATCACGCAGGGCTGCACGCCGGTGGCCCCGGTGCGCCGCGTCAGTGCCGCCGACCACAACCTGGTGCTCAGTCTGGATGGGGAACCGGCGCTGGATGTGCTGCTGCGCGATTTGTCCATTTCACTGCAGGCGCCCCAGCACGCGCTGGATGTGGTGCGTGCCACGCTGGTGGGGTTGTCCGGGCCATCGGCCGCACAGGACCTGGCCGGCAGCAGTGCCCAGAGTGCCACGCACAGTGCGGTGCCGTTGGGGCGGGGGCGCTTTGGCGACGATGTGGTGGTGCGCCACATTGTGGGCCTCGACCCGGGGTTGCGCGGGGTGGCGGTGGCAACCACCGTGCAGGAAGGGGCCACGCTGGCGTTTTGCCAGCGCAACGCGCAAGCGGCCCGCGTCGATCTGACACGCATGTGCGCCGAAGTGCGCGATGAAGTGGAGTCCGGCCCCGCATCCCTGCGGCATATTGCGGGGGCGGTGTACGTGAGTTGCACCGGCCGTGGCGGCGACCATTTTGGCGGCCCCAGCGCCGAAATGCAGGTGGTGCGCCGCGTTCTGGGCGACGTGCCTTTGGTGGGCTTTTTTGCCGCCGGGGAAATCGCCCACCACCATGTGTATGGCTACACCGGTGTGCTGACGGTGTTTGGATGTGCGGTATGAAAATCGGCTTTCTGACGCGCCTGATCATTGCTGTGGCCGTGGTGTTTTTGCTGGCCCTGGTGGGCGTGATCGTCGGCATGGTGCAAACGCACGATGCCATGGATGTGCGCCAGGCACTGCCAACCCCGGTGGCGCGCAACCACCTGGACCGGTGGGTGCAGTGGTTAATGGTGCTGGTGGGCAGCGGACTGGCGACTTTGGTGGCGTTTGCCTATTACATCCGCCGCTATGTGCTCAAGCCGCTGCAGCAGCTGGAGCACCATGCCCAGCGGATTGCACTGGGCGACTACGCCGCGCGCTGCGACATCCAGTCGCGCAACGAGTTGGCCGAGCTGGGCACCCATTTCAACGCCATGGCGCATGCCATTGAGGACGACGTGGCCCACCATGAGGCGGTGCAGGATGTGATTACCCGTGCCAACACCGATCTGGCCGAGGGCAAGCTGCTGCTGCAGCAAATTCTGGACACCTCCAGCGTGGGCATTTTCATGGTGGACATGAATGGCCTCATTACCCACGCCAACCGCAGCATGCAGGACATGTTCCGCTGGCCTGCGGGGGAGCTGGTGGGGCAGGAATACGTGGCCTTGGTCGAGCCATCACAGCGCGGGGTTGGGCGCCGGATGATGCTCGAACTGCTGGGCGGCACCGTCGATGCCACCGATGTGCAGCGCCGCTACCGGCGCGCCGATGGCACCGAGTTCTGGGGTCATTTGACCGGGCGGCGTTTCCTCGACATCCACGGCCAGAGCCAGGGCCTGGTGGGGGTGGTGGTGGATATCACCGAAAAAGTGTGGGCCCAGCAGCGCCAGCAGCAGCACAACGAGGTGATGCAACTGCTGCTGGAGAAGGCGCCCATGGCGGTGGCGCTCGATGCCATGGTGCGCAATGTGGAGGCCATTAACCCTGTCATGTTGTGCAGCATTCTGTTGCTCGATGCCCAGGGCCGCCATCTGCACCACGGTGCGGCGCCCCGGCTGCCGGACTTCTTCATTCGTGCACTGGACGGCACCGCTATCGGGCCGGGTGTGGGGTCGTGTGGTGCGGCGGCGCATTCCGGCCAGCGCGTCATTGTGGAAAACATCAGCACCCACCCCTGGTGGGCGCCGTATGCCGCGCTGGCGCGTTCGGCGGACCTGGCGGCCTGCTGGTCGCAGCCCATTGTGTCGGCGCAGGGGCAGGTGCTGGGCACGTTTGCCATTTACCACCGCCAGCCCTGCGCGCCCAATGCGATGGATTTGCAGCTGATTGAGGACGAGGCCCGTCTGGCCTCGGTGGTGATTGAAAAAGTGCGTGCCGAAGACCGGCTGCAACTCGCGGCCCGCGTGTTCACCCACGCGCGCGAGGGCATTGTGATTACCGATGCCCAGCAGCGCATCGTCGAAGTCAACGCCATGTTTACCCAGATCACCGGCTACAGCCGCGAGGAGGCGCTGGGATCGAATCCGCGCAAGCTGCTGCAGTCGGGGCGCCACAGCGACGACTTTTACGCCGCGCGGAAAAAAGAAATTCTGGACCACGGCTTCTGGACCGGCGAGGTCTGGAACCAGCGCAAAAATGGCGAAGTATTTGCCGAAATGCTGACCATCAGCCTGGTGCGTGATGCGCAGGGGGCGCCGCAAAACTACGTGGCACTGTTTACCGACATCACCCCCATGAAGGAGCACCAGCGCCAGCTGGAGCACATTGCGCATTTTGATTCGCTGACCAACATGCCCAACCGGGTGTTGCTGGCGGATCGCCTGGAGTACGCCCTGACGCAGTGCCTGCGCCGCGAACACGCGGTGGCCGTGGTGTACCTGGACCTCGACGGCTTCAAGGCCGTCAACGACCTGCATGGACATGGTGTGGGGGACACGCTGCTGGTGACCCTGGCGCAGCGCATGCGCGCGGTGCTGCGCGAAACCGACACCCTGGCGCGTATTGGCGGCGACGAGTTTGTGGCCGTGCTGGTCGATCTGGTCAGCGTGCAGGAAACCGAACCGGTGTTGCAGCGTTTGCTCAAGGCCGCATCGGCCCCGGTGGATGTGGGTGACCTGTCTCTGCAGGTGTCGGCCAGTATTGGTGTCACCACGTACCCGCACGACAAGGTCGAGGCCGACTTGTTGCTGCGCCATGCCGACCAGGCCATGTACGTGGCCAAGCAGGCGGGCAAAAACCGCTACCACCTGTTCGACGTGGCCCAGGACGCGGCGGTGCAGTCCCAGCGGGAAAGCCTGGACCACATCCGCCGCGCCCTGGCGCAGCAGGAGTTTGTGCTGTTTTACCAACCCAAGGTCAACATGCAGACCGGTACCGTCAAGGGCGCCGAGGCACTGGTGCGCTGGCAGCATCCGCAGCGTGGCCTGCTCGCGCCGGCCAGTTTTCTGCCTACGCTGGAGAACCACAGCCTGGGCGTGGAGCTGGGCGAATGGGTGATTGCCAGCGCGCTGCAGCAAATGGCCCGCTGGCAGGCGCAGGGGCTGGCCTTGCCGGTGAGTGTGAACATTGGTGCGCGCCAGTTGCAGCAGACCGGTTTTGCCGCGCGCCTGGCCGGGTTGCTGGCGGCGCAGCCGGAGGTGGCGCCGCAGCAACTGGAGCTGGAAATTCTGGAGACCAGCGTGCTGGAAGACCTGGTCCAGGTGTGCCAGACCATCAACGATTGCCAGGCCCTGGGGGTGCGTTTTGCGCTGGACGATTTTGGTACCGGTTATTCATCGCTCACCCATCTGCGCCATTTGCCCGCCGAGGTCATCAAGATCGACCAGAGTTTTGTGCGCGACATGCTGGAAGACGCGGATGACCTGGCCATCGTCAAAGGGGTGATCGGCCTGGCGGCGGCGTTTCACCGCGAGGTGATCGCCGAGGGCGTGGAAACGCACGACCATGGCACGCTGCTGCTGAAACTGGGCTGCGCCATGGCGCAGGGGTATGCCATTGCCCGGCCCATGCCGGCCCATGCCTTGCCTGCGTGGGTGCAGGGCTGGCAGGCCCATCCCGTGTGGGTGGGCAACGCTGCTGAAAAGTGCGAATAAAAACAGCCCTTTGCGCACGTCTGGCAAGCGCAACCAGCTATTGATTGAATAGCACCCAGAAGGTGGGCAGGGTCCGGCTGTCACCCATTCTTCATCAATTGTTCATGCCACTGTCATGTCGTTTTCTTATGGTCATGGGTTCGCATAACCGCTTGGCAGCAAGCACCCCCAAGGATCAGACCATGAAAACCGACCGCATAGATTTCAACGACGAAAACTCCAACACCAGCACCAACCCCAGTTTCGACGCAGTGTTGCAAGTTCGCCTGGCCCGGCGCAGCGTGCTGCGCGGTGGCGTGGGCGCCGTGGGCGCGGCGATGCTGGGGGGCGTGGGCCTGTCGGCGTGTGGCGGCTCTGGCACGGGAGTGACCACCACCACCACGGCCGTCCTGCTCGGGTTTGCCGCCGTTTCCAAGAGCCTGGCCGACACCGTGACCGTGCCTGCCGGCTACACGGCCAGTGTGATTTACGCACTGGGTGACCCGCTGACTGCTGGCACCACCGCCTACAAAAACGACGGCAGCGACACCGATTTTGAAAACCGCGCCGGCGACCACCACGACGGTATGGAGTGGTTTGGTCTGGACGCCGATGGCAAGGCCTCGCGCAGCGCCGTGGACCGTGGCCTGCTGGCCGTCAACCACGAGGCCACCACCGACGAAAAACTCAGCTCCCACTTTCTGCACACCAATGGCGGCACCTCCACGCTGCCCCGTCCGGCGTCCGAAGTGGACAAGGAAACCGCCATCCACGGTGTGTCGGTGGTCGAGGTCAGGAAGACTGGCAGCAAATGGGCCACGGTGCAGGGCTCGGCGTTCAATTTCCGCCTGACGGCTTTGAGCGACATCGAAATCGCCGGCCCGGCGCGCGGCAATGCCTTGATGGTCACCAAATATGCCACCGCAGGTACCACAACACGCGGCACCATCAACAACTGCGGCACCGGCAAAACCCCCTGGGGCAGCTTTGTGACCGGTGAAGAAAACTGGGCCGGTTATTTCACCCGCAGCGCCACGGACGATACCGCCCGCGCCGACAAGAGCGTGACCTCTCTCAAGCGCTATGGCCGCAGCCAGGGCGCCGCTTCGCGCCACGGCTGGGAGACCGGTGGCACCGAGGACAAATACGCACGCTGGGACATCAGCAAAACCGGCACCAGTGCCGACGGCAGCGACGACTACCGCAATGAGCTCAATACCATGGGCTACATCGTCGAGATGGACCCCTACAACAAAACCCGCAGCGCCAAAAAGCGCACGGCACTGGGTCGCTACGCCCACGAGAGCGGTGCGTTCAGCCTGCCGGTGGCGGGCAAGCCCCTGGCGGTTTACATGGGTGACGATTCGCGCAACGAATACATCTACAAATTTGTAAGCGCCGCCAACTGGGACGCAGCCGACGCCAACAGCACCGACGTGATGGCCACCGGCGACAAGTACCTCGACAGCGGCAAGCTGTATGTGGCCAAATTCAACAGCGATGGCAGTGGCCAGTGGCTGGAGCTGAGTTTCAGCAACCCGACGGTGGCGGGCTACACCGGCTACGCCTTTGCCGACCAGGCCGACGTGAGTGTGAACTCCCGCCTGGCCGCCGATGCCGTGGGTGCCACCAAGATGGACCGCCCCGAGTGGTGTTCGGTCAACCCGGCCAATGGCGAAGTGTATTTCGCGCTGACCAATAACAGCAACCGCCGCGTCAACCCCACGGGCAGCAGCCAACTGGCCCCCGACAGTGCCAACCCCCGTGCCTACACCGACATGAAGGGCACCAGCAAGCAGGAAGGCAACCCCAACGGGCACATCATCCGTGTCAAAGAGGGCTCTGCTGGCGCAGCGGCCACCACGTTCACCTGGGACCTGTACGCCCTGGGTGCGCAGAGCGACGCCGACGGCAGCAAGGTCAACCTGTCCAATCTGACCGCCGACCAGGACTTCTCCAGCCCCGATGGCCTGGTGTTCAGCCCCGCCACCGGCATCATGTGGATCCAGACCGATGACGGTGCCTACACCGATGTCACCAACTGCATGATGCTCGCTGCCCTGCCTGGCAAGGTGGGCGACGGCGCCAAAAAGACGCTGAGCTACACCAGGACCGACGGCAGCACGCTGGCGGTGGACACCTATGTGGGCAAAGCGCCCACCGACGAAACACTCAAGCGTTTTCTGGTTGGCCCCAAGGCCTGCGAGATTACCGGCCTGTGTGAAACACCGGACGGCAAGGCCGTGTTCATCAACATCCAGCACCCCGGTGAGACCACGGCCATGGCCGACATTGCCGACCCCAGCAAGTACACCAGCCAGTGGCCCAGCAGCGCGGGTTATGGCGCTGGCAAACGTCCGCGCTCGGCCACCATCGTCATCACCAAAAACGACGGCGGCAAGATCGGTACCTGAACGATTGACGCCTGAATCCGCCGCTGCCTTAGGTGCTGGTACAGTGTGCGCTCGACGGTCAACACCACTGGAGAGCGTATGAAGAACATGAGCATCAAGGCGCGCATTGCGCTGGGTTTGGGTTTGATACTGCTGTTTGCGGTGCTGAATGCGGGGTTCTCCATCTACCGCAACATCAGCGCCAAATACGAGTCCGGGGAGGTGGCCAACTCGTGGATTCCGGCCATTGAAAACCTGGGGCACATGAAAGGTTTTCTGGCCGACCACTACCTGTTGGTGAACGACCGGGTGGCGGGGCGCGATACCTCGGAGGCAGCGGCATTCGACAAGAAGCTGCAAGACATTCAGGCCGAATTGGCCCGTGCAACCGCGGTGTATGCCAAAACGCTGGAAACCTATCTGCCCGATGACCCCAACGGGCCGATTGAAAAAGCCCTGTACAAAGACTATTCGGAACAGCGCGATGCCTACTTCAAGGCGGCGGACGCTGCGGCAAAAGGGGTGAACGACGCCGCGGGTGCGGCCGATCAGCTCGACGCCGTGCGTCAGGGTTTTTCCACCACAGGACCCAAGGATTTTCGCGCCGCCTATACCGGCATGGAAAAAATACTCAAATTCAATCTGGAAGGCACGTCGGCCGCCGCCGTTAAAACCAACCAGATTGTCCAGCAGACCGAAATCGTCACGATTGGGGCCATGGTGCTGATGGTGGTTTTTGGCGGCTTCATGATCTGGGTGTTGCCGCGCAGTGTGAGTGTGCCCGTGCAACAGGCGGTCGATTTGGCGCAGAGCATTGCCCAGGGGGATTTGACCCGTTCTGTCCCCACACACGGCAGCGATGAACTGGGGCAATTGCTGGGGCATCTGGAGGCCATGCGCCATCGCCTGTCGGTGCTGGTGGCGAATGTGCGCCACGGCTCGGAAGGGGTGGCCACGGCCAGCGCCGAGATTGCACAGGGCAATAACGACCTTTCCAACCGCACCGAGCAGCAGGCGGCGGCGCTGGAGCAAACCAGCGCCTCCATGAGCGAGCTGGGTTCTACCGTCACCCAAAATGCCGACGCCGCACGCCAAGCCAACCAGCTGGCCATGACGGCCTCCAGCGTGGCGGTGCAAGGGGGCGAAGTGGTGGGCCAGGTGGTGGAGACCATGAAAGGCATCAACGAGAGCAGCCGCAAAATTGCCGACATCATCTCCGTCATCGACGGTATTGCCTTTCAGACCAACATTCTGGCGCTCAACGCCGCGGTGGAAGCCGCCCGTGCGGGAGAGCAGGGCCGGGGTTTTGCCGTGGTGGCGTCGGAGGTGCGTTCGCTGGCTGGGCGCTCTGCCGAAGCCGCCAAAGAAATCAAAAACCTGATTTCCACCAGCGTGGAAAAAGTGGAACACGGCACCACCCTGGTCGATCAGGCCGGTGCGACGATGACCGAAGTGGTCAGCAGCATCCGGCGCGTGACCGACATCATGGGTGAAATCAGCGCCGCATCGGGTGAGCAGTCGGCAGGCGTCAATCAGGTGGGTGAGGCGGTGCGCCACATGGACCAGGCTACGCAGCAAAACGCGGCCTTGGTGGAGGAAATGGCGGCAGCGGCGTCGAGCCTGAAGTCGCAGGCGCAGGAACTGGTGCAGGTGGTGTCCACCTTCAAAATCGATACCGGCGCCCACGCCACACTGGCTTCACATGACCCGGCTGCCGTGCGTAAACCCGCCTTGGCCGCAGGTGCTCCACGCGCGCTGCCGCGCCCTGCACCGGGAAAATCTGCAGTGGGTAAACCGGCCGCGGGGGGCGCCGCCGCGCCGCGCCGTCCGGCCATTGCAGCTGCACCAGCCAAGGCGGCACCGGCAACCGCTTCCCGGGCCGCGACGCAGGCCGCATCGGCCGATGGGGATTGGGAGACCTTTTGAGGCTTCCTGTTCCACATTAGCCTTGTCATTTGCTGCGTAATTGATAGCAATGTTTCTGCGTCAGGCGTGCGCAAATGGGCAATTTGGCCTATGTCAAACACCGCGCGCGCGGTCGGCCTTGAACTGCGCCCGGAATGCGCCAAACGTGCCCGCGTCCAGAGCCGCGCGCACCTCGCGCATCAGGTTCAGGTAGTAGTGCAGGTTGTGCACGGTGGCCAGCATGGGGCCCAGCATTTCGCCGCAGCGGTCCAGGTGGTGCAGGTAGGCCCGTGAGAAGCCTGCGCGCCCGCCCTGATCCCACGAAACCCCCGACGTTCCCGCGCAGGCATAACAGGTGCAACTGCTGTCCAGCGGTTGGTGGTCGGTTTTGTGGCGGGCGTTGCGAATCTTCAGGTCGCCATAGCGGGTAAACAGGGTGCCGTTGCGCGCGTTGCGGGTGGGCATCACGCAGTCGAACATGTCCACACCCTCGGCCACGCCCTGCACCAGGTCTTCTGGCGTGCCTACGCCCATCAGGTAGCGCGGCTTGTGGGCGGGCAGGCGGTGGGGCGTGTGCGCCATGATGCGTTGCATTTCGTCCTTGGGTTCGCCCACGCTCACGCCGCCCACGGCATAACCGGGGAAATCCATCTCCACCAGTTGGTCGAGTGACTCCTGGCGCAGGTTCTCAAACATGCCGCCCTGCACAATGCCGAACAGGGCGTTGGGGTTCTCCAGCCTGGCGAATTCGGCCTGGCAGCGCTTGGCCCAGCGCAGACTGAGTTCCATGGAGCTGCGCGCCTCGCGTTCGGTGGTGATGTGGCCCTTGGTGTCATACGGCGTGCATTCGTCGAACTGCATGACGATGTCGCTGTTCAGCACGGTCTGAATCTGCATGCTGATCTCGGGCGTTAAAAACAGCTTGTCGCCATTCACGGGGCTGGCAAATTTGACGCCTTCTTCGCTGATCTTGCGCATCTCGCCCAGGCTCCAGACCTGAAAGCCGCCCGAGTCGGTGAGGATGGGCTTGTCCCACTTCTCAAACGCGTGCAGACCGCCAAAGCTGGCCATCACGTCCAGGCCGGGGCGCATCCACAAATGAAACGTGTTGCCCAAAATGATCTGCGCGCCCATGTCCTCCAGGCTGCGCGGCATCACGCCTTTGACCGTGCCGTAGGTGCCCACCGGCATGAAGATGGGGGTTTGCACCACGCCGTGGTTGAGGGTGAGGGTGCCACGGCGGGCGTGGCTGCCTTGGTAGGTGCCGGTAGCGGGGTCGGTGGAGAGGAGGTTGAATTGCAGCATGCGGGTATTGTCTGGCAAAGTCCGTGTGACCCTGCGCATGAGAAATGGAGTGGAAAATTCAGATGCTTTACGATAGACTTTGCTTTACTTTTTGCTGTGTAAAGGAGTCACCATGCAATCCGAAGCCATTGTTTCCAGTAAAGGGCAGGTCACCTTGCCTGCTGCCATGCGGGCCAAGTTGGGCATTGGGCCGGGCTCGCACATTCAGTTTGAGTTGCGGGGTATGGAACTGGTGATCAAGCCCGAGCTGCCCATGAGCGCGTATTACGGTTTGCTGAAACCTTACAACCTGGATATGGCCGACCTGGAGATTGAGAAAGAGCCAGATCGGGAGTTTGAATGAACCTGGTTGACTCTTCTGGCTGGATTGAGTTTTTTCTGGCGGGGCCAAACGGCCCCTTGTTCAAACCTGTGGTTGAGCAGCGCGCCATCTTGCTGGTGCCCGTAATCGCCCTGTTTGAAGTCCACAAAGTGCTCAGTCGCAAGGTGCCACCGGAAGCGGTCGATGCCTGCCTGAACGTGATGCGCCTAGGCCGTGTGCTGGACATCACCGACCGGCGTGCCGTGGCCGCGGCTGACACCGCCGCGCACCACCGCCTGGCCATGGCCGATGCCATGATGTACAGCCTGGCGCTGGAGCACAAGGCCACGTTCTGGACGCAGGATGTGGACTACCAGGGCCTGCCCGGCGTGCACTATTTTGCCAAGCCATCCAAAAATCCCGGGGCGACCACGCCCTTAACGTGAAAAACCGTACCTGAGAACGAGCTGCCCCCTGACCGATGCATGGCCAGGCGCGCAGCGAGGCAATCTCAAATGGTCAGAAGCTCTGGCGGGTGCTGGAATGAAACCGTGTTAACCCAGCGGTTTGCCTATTCGCGCTATTGGGCGGCTGCGCCGTCTGCGAGTTCGCAATACCGCAGCGATTGTTTTACCGATTGCCCGTGCCATACTTTGCCGCATGCGGTTGAAATTCCTATCCGTTTCGTCACTGCGCCTAAAAATCATTCTGTCGGGTTTGGCGGTGTTTGCCGTCGCCGGCGCGAGCATGTTGTTGGCTGTCGATTTCGTTCTGCAATCTGCTTCCGACCAAGAGACCCAACGGGCCGTCAGCATCAACCAGGCCCTGCTGTCCAGCGCGCTGACTCCATTGGTGGCGGTTGCAGATGTGGGCGCGCTGCAAGAGCTGGCTACCGATCTGGTGCAACGCAGCAATCTGGCCTGGGTGTCGGTGCAGGATGAACAGGGCATCCGTTTGGCAGAAGCGGGCTCCCCCAGCTTAAGCAGCGTGTCGGTGCATGAAATACCCCTGGTTTTGGCGGAACACACCTACGGCCGTGCGCGTTTTGGAATAGACCACGGGGCTTTTGATTTGGCCAGCAAGAAGGCCCTGGCACGTTTGGTTGCTGTGATCGTGGCGTTGCTGGCGGTGGGGGCCATTACACAGGTGCTCATTGCCTCGCGCATTACGCGCCGCCTGGTTGTGCTGCGCGATGCGGCGCAGGCCGTGGCGCAGGGGCAATGGCAAACACAGGTTGATACTGCTGGCACCGATGAAATTGCCGACGTGGCCAAGGCGTTTTCGCTCATGGGCGCAGCCATTGCGCTGCGCATGGAGGCTGTGCTGGAGGCGCAGTCGCGATTGCAGCGCGTGGTGGAGTCGTTGAGCGAGGGCGTTTTGTTCCACGATGCTGCGGGTAACCTGCTCGAATGCAATGACGCAGCCACCCAGTTGTTGGGGCTGGACCGCACCCAAATGCAGCGCCAATCGGCCCCACCGGCGGGCTGGAAAATGGTGCACCCCAATGGAGCTGAAGTCACCCGCGACGACCTCCCCAACCACCGCGCACTGGCCCAGCGTGCCATGGTGGTACGCCAGATCATGAAACTGGCACTGCCCGATGGTACTGAGCGCTGGCTGTCTGCCAATGCCACCCCGCTGTCACAGCCGGGGCAAGACGCTCTCTATGGTGCTGTGACTTCGCTGACCGATGTGACCGACCATGTGCTGGCGCAAGAGCGCGCCCGCCACTCGCAAATGGAGCTGGAGCGCAAAGTTGCCCAGCGCACCCAACATCTGCAGGACGCACTGGCCAGGCTGCAATTGCTCCAGGTTGAGTTGGTCGAGGCACAAAACTTGCGTCGTTGGGTTCCATGGTGGCGGTATATCGCACGAGCTCAACACACCCATCGGTGTGGCGGTAACGTGTGCTTCGTCGCTGCGTGATCTGATGGCCCATACCTCCAAGATGGTCGCAAGCGGCGCGGTATCGCGCTCCTCCATGCAACACTCACTTACCACGGCACAAGAAATGGCAGACCTGGTGCTCAAGTCCGCCGAGAAAGCCGCCGCACTCATTACCAGCTTCAAACGCGTGGCGGTGGACGATGTGTCTGAACAGCGCCGCTCTTTTTGAGTTGGCGGGTTTGGTGGACGATTTGTTGCTCACCCTCAAGCACACCCTGAAGGAGTGTCGGTGGTCGCTGGAAACCGATGTGGAACCCGGTCTGGTTTTTGACAGTTTTCCCGGCCCATTGGACCAAGTGCTCACCAATCTGATCCAGAATGCCCAGTCCCATGCCTTTGGCAGCCATAGCCAGGGAAGGCTGCGCATTGAGGCGCGGCGCGTCCGTGAAAGCGCTGAGATCGTGCTGCGCGATGACGGTGTGGGCATGCCGGCTGATGTGGTGCAGCGCGTGTTTGAACCTTTCTTTACCACTCGCCTTGGGCAAGGGGGCTCGGGATTGGGCCTCTCGATTGTGCGCACCCTGGTTACCAAGAAATTGGGTGGCACGATTCGGGTCGACAGCGAACCCGGTGTCGGCACCACTTTTACCCTGCTCATCCCTTTGGTCGCACCGCAGTTCGAGGCATCGATGTCGGCTGATGCGGGTGGTGGCAGCGATATACCCTTGAACCAGCCGGAGTCACCATGAAGCAAAACCTGTGCGCAAGCGCCACTGCGCGATCTTTTCCACGCCGTGCCGCACTGGTGCGGGGCGTCTTCGCCCTGGCGGGCACTGTGGCAGGGGTGCAGGCCGTGTTGGCGCAAACCGAGGCGGCGCAGCCCTTGGCTAGCGGTGCGTTGCAGTTTGGCATGGTGCTACCCGCCGGTACAGCAACTCGTGCGCTTGTACGAACCTTTGGCGCGCAGTTTCGAGCAAACCTTGCAGCGCCCCTGTCGCCTGGCCTCTGCCACCGACTTTGACCAGTTTTGGAACGTGCACGCAAAGGCAACTTTGACATTGTGGGAGCATCGCCCCATGTGCTGCGAATTTTGCAAAGAAGAAGGTTTGAACCTTTGGCGCGCGCCACTGCAGCGTTGGAGCCGCTGGTGGTGGTCAACAAAGACACCACGGCCGAGCATGCGGTTAGCGATTTGCGTGGCCAGCGCGTCATGGTGGCGGACTTTTTGGCGCTGCATGTGCTGATCGCCTTGCGCGCCTTGCGCGATGCGGGCCTCAATCCTGCCAAAGACCTGAACTTGACGCTCGCAGGTAATCAGCGCAACGCCATTGCCCGCATGCTCAAAGGGGAGGCTGTGGCGGCGGTCGCGTCGGCCTCTACCGTGGCCTCGCTGCCGCCGGAGTTGGCGCAAAACGTCGCGTGTTACTGCGCGCCCAAGGGCTTACTCCCATGGGTTTTGCGGGGTGCACCCGCGCCTGCGCAGCCACGCGCCAGAGCTGCGCAGGTCCATTTTGCAAATGCCGCACACTGCCCAGGGGCAGGCAATGCCAAGGCGACACAGCAAGAAAATTATGTGGCCCTCACACCTGCCGACTTGGCCTCGCAAGACACCGTGGTGACCGAGTTTTACGCCAGCGTGCGGTACCGCGTGCGCCATGACGCTGGGCGTTCTGGCAGGGCCGCAAAAGCCGCCTGCACGACCGGGCTTTGCTACCTTACAGCAAGCCGACGGTGGCTGCACCAGCGCTTGGCGCCAATAATCAGCCCATTCAATCAAAACGTTTCCACTCTTCATCGCCACCGGCTGGCGCGGGTTTGGGCTGGGTCTTGGGTGCGGTAGCGGCTAACACGGGTGGTTTGGCGAGTGCCGGCTTGGGCGTAGCTGCCGACGGTGGCGCACCGGCAGCGGGTTGACCCACTGGCGCTGTGCTGCGCCTACCAACCCCCACCAAAGATACCTTGGGTGTGCTGGCGCGCATGGGGGCTTTGACCGTTGCCAAATTGCGCCATCGGCCAATTTGAATACCGCCACAGTCTGCA
>JADJZE010000020.1 GCA_016719405.1 Candidatus Aalborgicola lynettensis | reverse complement strand
GCGCCAAACGTGCCCCGCGTCCAGGCCGCGCACTTCGCGCATCAGGTTCGGGTAGTAGTGCGGGTTGTGCACCGTGGCCAGCATGGGGGCCCAACAGCATTTCGTACAGCGGTCAGGTGATGCAGGTAGGCACGGATGAAGCCTCGCGCCCGCCTGATCCACGACACCCCGACGTTCCCGCGCAGGCATAACAGGTGCAACTGCTTTGTCCAGCGGTTGGTGGTCCGTTTTGTGGCGGGCGTTGCGAATCTTCAGGTCGCCATAGCGGGTAAACAGGGTGCCGTTGCGCGCGTTGCGGGTGGGCATCACGCAGTCGAACATAGTCACGCCCTCGGCCACGCCCTGCACCAGGTCTTCGGGCGTGCCTACGCCCATCAGGTAGCGCGGCTTGTGGGCGGGCAGGCGGTGGGGCGTGTGCGCCATGATGCGGTTCATCTCGTCCTTGGGTTCGCCCACGCTCACGCCGCCCACGGCATAGCCGGGGAAGTCCATGGCGACCAGCGCTTCGAGCGATTCCTGGCGCAGGTTCTCAAACATGCCGCCCTGCACAATGCCGAACAGGGCGTTGGGGTTCTCCAGCCTGGCGAATTCGGCCTGGCAGCGCTTGGCCCAGCGCAGACTCAATTCCATGGACGTGCGCGCCTCGCGCTCGGTGGTGATGTGGCCCTTGGTGTCATACGGCGTGCATTCGTCGAACTGCATGACGATGTCGCTGTTCAGCACGGTCTGAATCTGCATGCTGATCTCGGGCGTCAAAAAGAGCTTGTCGCCGTTCACGGGGCTGGCGAACTTGACGCCTTCCTCGCTGATCTTGCGCATTTCGCCCAGGCTCCAGACCTGAAAACCGCCCGAGTCGGTGAGGATGGGTTTGTTCCACTTCTCAAACGCGTGCAGACCGCCAAAGCTGGCCATCACGTCCAGGCCGGGCCGCATCCACAGGTGGAAGGTGTTGCCCAGAATGATTTGCGCGCCCATGTCCTCCAGGCTGCGCGGCATCACGCCCTTGACCGTGCCGTAGGTGCCCACCGGCATGAAGATGGGGGTTTGCACCACGCCGTGGTTGAGGGTGAGGTGCCACGGCGGGCGTGGCTGCCTTGGTAGGTGCCGGTAGCGGGGTCGGTTTGGAGGAGGTTGAATTGCAGCATGCGGGTATTGTCTGGCAAAGTCCGTGTGACCGCGCATGAGAAAGGAGTGAAAATTCATGATGCTTTACTATAGAATTTACTTTACTTTGTATTTTGTAAAGGAGTCACCATGCAATCAGAAGCCGTTGTTTCCAGCAAAGGCCAGGTCACCCTGCCTGCTGCCATGCGCGCCAAGCTGGGCATTGGGCCGGGCTCGCACATCCAGTTTGAGTTGCGGGGTATGGAACTGGTGATCAAGCCCGAGCTGCCCATGAGTGCGTATTACGGTTTGCTGAAGCGTTACAACCTGGATATGGCCGACCTGGAGATTGAGAAAGAGCCAGATCGGGAGTTTGAATGAACCTGGTTGACTCTTCTGGCTGGATTGAAGTTTTTCTGGCGGGGCCAAACGGCCCCTTGTTCAAACCCTGTGGTTGAGCAGCGCGCCATCTTGCTGGTGCCGTAATCGCCTGTTTGAAGTCCACAAAGTGCTCAGCCGCAAGGTGCCACCGGACGCGGTCGATGCCTGCCTGAAGGTGATGCGCCTGGGCCGTGTGCTGGACATCACCGACCGGCGTGCCGTGGCCGCGGCTGACACCGCCGCCCGCCACCGCGCCTGGCCATGGCCGATGCCATGATGTACAGCCTGGCGCTGGAGCACAAGGCCACGTTCTGGACGCAGGATGTGGACTACCAGGGCCTGCCCGGCGTGCACTATTTTGCCAAGCCATCCAAAAATCCCGGGGCGACCACGCCCTTAACGTGAAAAACCGTACCTGAGAACGAGCTGCCCCTGACCGATGCATGGCCAGGCGCGCAGCGAGGCAATCTCAAATGGTCAGAACTCTGGCGGGTGCTGGAATGAAACCGTGGTTAACCCAGCGGTTTGCCTATTCGCGCTATTGAGCGGCTGCGCCGTCTGCGAGTTCGCAATACCGCAGCGATTGTTTCCCGATTGCCCGTGCCATACTTTGCCGCATGCGGTTGAAATTCCTATCCGTTTCGTCACTGCGCCTAAAAATCATTCTGTCGGGTTTGGCGGTGTTTGCCGTCGCCGGCGCGAGCATGTTGTTGGCTGTCGATTTCGTTCTGCAATCTGCTTCCGACCAAGAGACCCAACGGGCCGTCAGCATCAACCAGGCCCTGCTGTCCAGCGCGCTGACTCCATTGGTGGCGGTTGCAGATGTGGGCGCGCTGCAAGAGCTGGCTACCGATCTGGTGCAACGCAGCAATCTGGCCTGGGTGTCGGTGCAGGATGAACAGGGCATCCGTTTGGCGGAAGCGGGCTCCCCAGCTTACAGCGTGTCGGTGCATGAAATACCCCTGGTTTTGGCGGAACACCTACGGCCGTGCGCGTTTTGGAATAGACCACGGGGCTTTTGATTTGGCCAGCAAGAAGGCCCTGGCGTTTGGTTGCTGTGATCGTGGCGTTGCTGGCGGTGGGGCCATTACACAGGTGCTCATTGCCTCGCGCATTACGCGCCGCCTGGTTGTGCTGCGCGATGCGGCGCAGGCCGTGGCGCAGGGGCAATGGCAAACACAGGTTGATACTGCTGGCACCGATGGAAATTGCCGACGTGGCCAAGGCGTTTTCGCTCATGGGCGCAGCCATTGCGCTGCGCATGGAGGCTGTGCTGGAGGCGCAGTCGCGATTGCAGCGCGTGGTGGAGTCGTTGAGCGAGGGCGTTTTGTTCCACGATGCTGCGGGTAACCTGCTCGAATGCAATGACGCAGCCACCCAGTTGTTGGGGCTGGACCGCACCCAAATGCAGCGCCAATCGGCGGGCTGGAAAATGGTGCACCCCCAATGGAGCTGAAGTCACCCGCGACGACCTCCCCAACCCCCGCGCACTGGCCCCGCGTGCCATGGTGGTACGCCAGATCATGAAACTGGCACTGCCCGATGGTACTGAGCGCTGGCTGTCTGCCAATGCCACCCCGCTGTCACAGCCGGGGCAAGACGCTCTCTATGGTGCTGTGACTTCGCTGACCGATGTGACCGACCATGTGCTGGCGCAAGAGCGCGCCCGCCACTCGCAAATGGAGCTGGAGCGCAAAGTTGCCCAGCGCACCCAACATCTGCAGGACGCACTGGCCAGGCTGCAATTGCTCCAGGTTGAGTTGGTCGAGGCACAAAAACTGGCGTCGTTGGGTTCCATGGTGGCCGGTATATCGCACGAGCTCAACACACCCATCGGTGTGGCGGTAACGTGTGCTTCGTCGCTGCGTGATCTGATGGCCCATACCTCCAAGATGGTCGCAAGCGGCGCGGTATCGCGCTCCTCCATGCAACACTCAATTACCACGGCACAAGAAATGGCAGACCTGGTGCTCAAGTCCGCCGAGAAAGCCGCCGCACTCATTACCAGCTTCAAACGCGTGGCGGTGGACGATGTGTCTGAACAGCGCCGCTCTTTTGAGTTGGCGGGTTTGGTGGACGATTTGTTGCTCACACTCAAGCACATCCTGAAGGAGTGTCGGTGGTCGCTGGAAACCGATGTGGAACCCGGTCTGGTTTTTGACAGTTTTCCCGGCCCATTGGACCAAGTGCTCACCAATCTGATCCAGAATGCCCAGTCCATGCCTTTGGCAGCCATAGCCAGGAAGGCTGCGCATTGAGGCGCGGCGCGTCCGTGAAAGCGCTGAGATCGTGCTGCGCGATGACGGTGTGGGCATGCCGGCTGATGTGGTGCAGCGCGTGTTTGAACCTTTCTTTACCACTCGCCTTGGGCAAGGGGGCTCGGGATTGGGCCTCTCGATTGTGCGCACCCTGGTTACCAAGAAATTGGGTGGCACGATTCGGGTCGACAGCGAACCCGGTGTCGGCACCACTTTTACCCTGCTCATCCCTTTGGTCGCACCGCAGTTCGAGGCATCGATGTCGGCTGATGCGGGTGGTGGCAGCGATATACCCTTGAACCAGCCGGAGTCACCATGAAGCAAAACCTGTGCGCAAGCGCCACTGCGCGATCTTTTCCACGCCGTGCCGCACTGGTGCGGGGCGTCTTCGCCCCTGGCGGGCACTGTGGCAGGGGTGCAGGCCGTGTTGGCGCAAACCGAGGCGGCGCAGCCCTTGGCTAGCGGTGCGTTGCAGTTTGGCATGGTGCCCTACCTGCCGGTACAGCAACTCGTGCGCTTGTACGAACCTTTGACGCGCAGTTTCGAGCAAACCTTGCAGCGCCCCTGTCGCCTGGCCTCTGCCACCGACTTTGACCAGTTTTTGGAACGTGCACGCAAAGGCAACTTTGACATTGTGGGGGCATCGCCCCATGTGCTGCGAATTTTGCAAAAAGAAGAAGGGTTTGAACCTTTGGCGCGCGCCACTGCAGCGTTGGAGCCGCTGGTGGTGGTCAACAAAGACACCACGGCCGAGCATGCGGTTAGCGATTTGCGTGGCCAGCGCGTCATGGTGGCGGACTTTTTGGCGCTGCATGTGCTGATCGCCTTGCGCGCCTTGCGCGATGCGGGCCTCAATCCTGCCAAAGACCTGAACTTGACGCTCGCAGGTAATCAGCGCAACGCCATTGCCCGCATGCTCAAAGGGGAGGCTGTGGCGGCGGTCGCGTCGGCCTCTACCGTGGCCTCGCTGCCGCCGGAGTTGGCGCAAAACGTGCGCGTGTTACTGCGCGCCCCCAAGGGGCTTACTCCCATGGGTTTTGCGGTGCACCCGCGCCTGCGCAGCCACGCGCCAGAGCTGCGCAGGTCCATTTTGCAAATGCCGCACACTGCCCAGGGGCAGGCAATGCTCAAGGCTACACAGCAAGAAAATTATGTGGCCCTCACACCTGCCGACTTGGCCTCGCAAGACACCGTGGTGACCGAGTTTTACCGCCAGCGTGCGGTACCGCGTGCGCCATGACGCTGGGCGTTCTGGCAGGGCCGCAAAAGCCGCCTGCACGACCGGCTTTGCTACCCACAGCAAGCCGACGGCCAGTGGCTGCACCAGCGCTTGGCGCCAATAATCAGCCCATTCAATCAAAACGTTTCCCACTCTTCATCGCCACCGGCTGGCGCGGGTTTGGGCTGGGTCTTGGGTGCGGTAGCGGCTAACACGGGTGGTTTGGCAAGTGCAGGCTTGGGCGTAGCAGCCGACGGTGGTGCACCGGCAGCGGGTTGACCCACTGGCGCTGTGCTGCGCCTACCAACCCCCACCAAAGATACCTTGGGTGTGCTGGCGCGCATGGGGGCTTTGACCGCCGCTGCACCTTGGCCATCGGCCAATTTGAATACCGCCACAGTCTGCACCAGATCATCGGCCTGGCTCTTGAGTCCGCTGGCTGCAGCCGCCATTTCTTCCACCAAGGCCGCGTTTTGCTGCGTGGTCTGGTCCATTTGCGACACCGCTTCGCCCACCCGGCCAACACCTTGGCTTTGTTCGCTGCTGGCGGCGCTGATCTCGCCCATGATGTCGGTCACCCGCTTGATGCTGCTCACCACCTCGGTCATGGTTACACCGGCCTGGTCCACCAGCGTGGTGCCATGTGCCACCCGCTCGACGCTGGCACCAATAAGGGTCTTGATTTCTTTGGCCGCCTCAGCCGAGCGCCCGGCCAGCGAGCGCACCTCTGACGCCACCACTGCAAAGCCCCGGCCCTGCTCGCCGGCACGGGCTGCCTCGACCGCCGCGTTCAGGGCCAGGATGTTGGTCTGGAAGGCAATGCCGTCAATCACGCTGATGATGTCGGAAATCTTGCGAGGCCTCGTTAATGCCCTTCATGGTTTCAACCACCTGGCCCACCACGTTGCCGCCTTCTTCGGCAATGGTGGAGGCACTCATGGCCAACTGGTTGGCGGTGCGGGCGGAGTCGGCGTTTTGATTCACGGTGGAGCCCAACTCCACCATGGAGGCCGAGGTTTGCTCCAGCGCACTGGCCTGCTGCTCGGTGCGGGCCGACAAATCGTGGTTACCCTGGGCAATCTCGGCACTCGCAGTGGCCACGCCCGCTGAGCCCGATTTGACGCGCCCCACAATATCCGCCAGATTGGCCTGCATGGTGGCCAAAGCCTGCAACAGTTGATTAATTTCCGCACTGCCTTGCACCTGCACTTTTCCGGTCAGATCACCATGGGCCAACTGATCGGCAATGCGCACCGCGTGCAGCATGGGCGCCTCCATTTGGCGGGTAAGCCACAGGGCGCCGACAATCAGCACCGCGCCTCCCAAGACCAGGGCCAAAGCCAATTGCAAACGGACCAGCTGCACGGACGATTCGGCGTTTATCTGGTACGCCTTGGTGGCTTTTTCAATCGCGTCGCCCTGATCGGCCATGTGCTTTCCAACGCAGCAAACTGCTTCTGAAACTCCGGCACCAGCGCCTGCGCCGCCGCAGCATCACCCTTGGCGGCCTGGATCACCGCTTGCCCGGCATCGGTGTACGTTTTCACCAAGGGCAAGGTTTCCGCTACCAAAGCCTTGATTTCCGGCGCAACCGGCAACTCGGTAATGGCTTGCAGGGCTTTGGTAAATGTTTCGGCATGCGCTGCCAGATCTTTCTGTGACTCTTCAATTTGCTTGGCATCGGCATTGGTGGCGCCCACCAGTGCCAGCAGCACGTCGCCGCGAATGGCATCGTGCATCATGTCGGCTTCCTGGCTGCTTTGTAGCGCGGAGCCCATATCCACCGACTGGTGAAAATCCGACGCCAGCCGGGTGGTGTTGACCCAACCAATTCCCCCCACCAGCAATGCCACGACAAGACCCACCAGGCCCAAGCCCAAAATTTGAAAACGCAAATTCATGGTTGTGATACCCCGGTGGTGTTAGTTGTGATGGACCACCCGATTACACGGATACACACCCCGCCATGTCACTCAGGGAAACTACCATGCCGCATTCACCCCACAACCGGGGCTGGCAAAAATCGGCTTTCAAACTGCACGGCTGGCAGCGGTGGGCTCCGCAGGCACCATCTGGGCCGTAGCACAGAGTGGCTGAGATAGGTATTGCGACCATTCAAGTTCATGGTCCCCCAAACTTTTACCATCCGGGGCGTCGCCAAGCACCATGAAAGTTAGACTGAGTAGCCCGCTGCAGGGCCTGCGGTCTGGCGCGCCAGCAGCATGGCGTCGCCGTAGCTGAAAAAACGGTACTGCCGCGCAATCGCAGTGCGGTACAGGGCCATGATGTGGTCATACCCCGCAAAGGCGCTGACCAGCATCATCAGGCTGGACTTGGGTAGGTGGAAGTTGGTCACCAGCAGATCAATCAGCTTGAATTCAAACCCCGGTGTGATGAAGATGCGCGTGTCGCCGCGCGCCACGCCGCTGTGCGCCCAGCTTTCCAGCGTGCGCACGGTGGTGGTGCCCACGGCGACGATGCGCCCGCCGCGCGCTTTGCAGGCGGCGATGGCTTGCTGGGTGGACTCGGGCACTGCGTACCACTCGCTGTGCATCTGGTGCTCGGCCAGGTTCTCGGTCTTGACCGGCTGGAAGGTGCCCGCGCCTACGTGCAGGGTGACATGGGCCTGCTGCACACCCATGGCGTCCAATTGGGCCAGCAGGGCTTCAGCGAAGTGCAGCGCGGCGGTGGGGGCCGCCACGGCGCCGGGGTTTTTGGCAAACACGGTCTGGTAACGCAGGGCATCCTCCGCCGAATCGCTGTGGGTGATGTAGGGCGGCAGCGGCACATGGCCGTGGCGTTCCATCAGCGTGTAAGGGTCGTCACCGGCGTCGTTACTCAGCACAAAGCGGAACATACCTCCGACCTCTTCCTCCGGCCAGCGCCCCAACAGGGTGGCGCGCAGGTTCTCGTGCGTGCCGGGTGCGCCGATCAGCGTGAGTGTGGTGCCGACCTCCGGCTTTTTGCTCACACGCATGTGCGCCGCCACCTGGTTGCCGCCCAACACCCGTTCAATCAACAGCTCGACCTTGCCGCCGGTGGGCACGGTGGGCAAGGCGACGCCGGGCCGCCCCAAGTCGCCTTCGCCCCCGTGCGGGGCAGCGACCCGCGCAGCGGCGGAGCCTGGAGGCGGCGGTTTGTTACCAAACAGGCGGGCGTTGATGACCTTGGTGTCGTTAAACACCACCAGATCACCGGCCCGCAGCAGGGTGTGCAGGTCGCGAAAGATGCGGTCGGTGGGTTCGCCAGTGGTTGGGGTGCCATCCAGCAGGCGTGATCCGCTGCGTTCGGGGGCGGGGTGCTGCGCGATCAGCTCGGGAGGGAGTTCGAAATCGAAGTCGCTGAGGGTGTGGTGGGTGATCACGGTGTTGACCACGGCGGGGCTCGGTGTGTTTGCGGACATGGTGCTTGAGGGGCGAACGGCCCCGTGCCAAGTGAAAGGACGGCGATTGTCGCAGACAGCATGTGCAGCGCAGCAAATCGCCGCGCAGCTGTGGTACTGGGATTGGGTAACAAAAAATGCGTCTTACGCTTGTCTGATGGATGTTTATTGCTATAAAAAATGCAGCAATTAGCGCCGGAATACCAAGTGTATGCCGGATGATTCTGCCGATTGAATGTCCCACGAAACAACGGGCGCGGCGGTGCCCTCCGGGTTGAGTTGTCGGCGTGTCTGGCTGGTGAGGGACAGTTTTCCGGCGGTGTCGTAGTAGCGCAGGACCATGTGGAGGGCGGTGCTGGCGGTGTCCGCTTCGATGACGTAGGAGTACGCGGAGCTACCACTGGCGGCGCCGGCGCTGGTGTATTCGGTCATGGTTCCTATGGGCCCGGAGTCGCCCACCCGCGCCGTGTCGGGCAATGTTGGCGTGCTGTCCCAAACGGTGTAGCTGCCGTCACCGTGCACGGTGGCCACTGGCGTGGCGCGTGTCGTAGTGGTTTGTCGATTGGGTGGACGAGGCGCTGGTGCTGCTGCAAATGCTGTCGAGGGTGGCGGTGCTGGTGTGCGTGGATGCCAGTACCGGCTGACCACGGAAGCTGGTTGACATTGGCGGGGCTCGAGTCTGGCGCATGCTACCGCTACAGCGCCCGTCCGTCGCCTCGGTAGCGGCGGTACGGTCGGCGGCCGAATGTTTCGCCATCACGTGTGACGGCATCTATTGCAGCGCGTAGCGGAAAGCAGTTGCCGATGGTGCCGTCGGGCTGGCAGCCTCCCCGCCCCGCAGGCGACCAGGAATACGGCAATGCCTAACGCGATAGGCAGACGAAGAAATAACATAAGGCATGCCCTGAAAGAATACGGTTGAATGGATAGCATGTTGCGCCCGTTGCACGGGCACACGTGCGCAATATACTGAAATTCCCCTATCGTGGGGCCCATGGATGTGGGCAGCTCCCCATGCCAGGCGGGGAGGCGGCGGTGGCGACCGCGCTTGTGGTTTACTCGGGTGACAACGCCTTCCCCACGACCAAAGACCCCTAACCCCCCATGGCCACGCCAGGACGTTTGCACAACCGGCTCCCGAATCCGCCACGGCGAAAAAGATCCGCACCAGTTGGGTTTGAAGCGCCCCATCGACCTGGCCCTGCACCTGCCGCTGCGCTACGAGGACGAAACGCGCATCACCCGGCTGCAAGATGCGCACGAAGGGCAAATGGTGCAGATCGAGGCCGAGGTGGTGCGCTGCGAGCCGCAGTACCAGCCGCGCAAACAGCTGGTGGTGACGGTGCGCGACGGCGACGAGCGCTGCGTGCTGCGGTTTTTCAACTTCTACCCCTCGCAGCAAAAGGCCTTTGCGGTAGGCAACCGTGTGCGGGTGCGCGGCGAGTTGCAGGGTGGCTTTGTGGGCTGGAGCATGCTGCATCCTGCTGTGGGTAAGGCCGGTGCGCCGCTGCCCACGGCCATGACGCCGGTGTACCCCACGGTGGCAGGCGTGTCGCAGGCGGCGCTGCGCAGCGCCGTGGCCGAGGCGCTGCAGGTGGTGGATTTGTCCGACACCTTTGCCCCCGGCGATCTGGATGTTGAACAAGCAAATTGGCCACCACGCCTTATGGACACTGCGGGACGCGCTATCATTTTTGCATCACCCGACGCCTGATGTGTCCTTGCATACCTTGCGGGACCACAGCCACCCGGCCTGGCAGCGGCTCAAGGCCGAGGAATTGCTGGCGCAGCAGCTGTCGCAACTGCAGTCGCGCCGCGAACGTGCCCGCCTGCGGGCGCCACGCCTGACCATGGTGGCCGATGTGCTGGAGGAGGGCACGGCGGAGCCCTTCACGCCGGTGCTGATGCCGTTGTACACCGAACTGCTGGAGCGGCTGCCCTTTGCACTGACCCGTGCACAGCAGCGCGTGTGCGCGCTGAGGGTGGCCAAGGATCTGGCCCGTCCGGTGCCCATGCACCGCCTGCTGCAGGGCGATGTGGGCTCGGGCAAGACCGTGGTGTGGCCGCGCTGGCCGCCACCATTTGTATCGACACCGGCTGGCAATGCGCGCTGATGGCGCCAACCGAAATTCTGGCCGAGCAGCACTTTGCCAAGTTGCTCAGTTGGCTGGAGCCGCTGGGGGTGACCACGGCCTGGCTCACCGGCAACCAAAAAGCCAAAGAACGCCGCGAGGCTCTGGCCCTGATCGAAAGCGGCGAGGCCCAGCTGGTGGTGGGCACCCACGCGATCATTCAGGAAAAAGTGCACTTCCACAACCTGGCCCTGGCCATCATCGACGAGCAGCACCGCTTTGGCGTAGCCCAGCGCCTGGCCCTGCGCAACAAGTGGAAAAATCAGGGCAGCGATCCGCGCAGCGGTGGAGCGTGGGGGCCACAATTCCCCGCCGGGCCGCCCCAAGGGGAATTCACCCCCTCGGGGGGCAGCGAGCCACACGCAGTGGGCGAGCGTGGGGGCCCAATCCCCCGCCGGGCCGCCCCAAGGGGAATTAGCCCCCCCGGGGGGCAGCGACCCGCGCAGCGGTGGAGCGTGGGGGCCCCATATGCTGATGATGAGCGCCACCCCCATTCCGCGCACCTTGGCCATGAGTTACTACGCCGATCTTGACGTGTCGACCATTGATGAGCTGCCGCCCGGCGCACCCCGGTGGTTACCAGGGTAATCCACGACACCCGGCGCGACGAAGTGGTGGAGCGCATTCGTGGCCAGATTGCCACCGGGCGGCAGGTGTACTGGGTGTGCCCCCTGATTGAAGAGAGCGAGGCGCTGGACCTGCGCAATGCCACCCACACACATGCCGAGCTCAGTGATGCGGTGCACGATGTATGCACCGACAAGGGAGCGCCTGCGCACGTGGGCTTGTTGCATTCGCGCATGCCGGTGGACGAAAAAAAAGCGGTGATGGCGGCTTTTAAAGCGGGCGACATGGCGGTGCTGGTGAGCACCACCGTGATCGAGGTTGGTGTGGATGTGCCCAACGCCTCGCTGATGGTGATTGAACACGCCGAGCGTTTGGCCTGTCGCAGTTGCACCAGTTGCGCGGGCGGGTGGGGCGGGGCGCAGCGGCTTCGGCCTGCGTGTTGCTGTATTCCACGGGTGACGCGCCGCGCCTGGGCGAAACCGCGCGCGCCCGGCTCAAGGCCATGGCCGAGACCAACGACGGCTTTGAGATCGCGCGGCGCGACCTGGAGATCCGTGGCCCCGGCGAGTTTTTGGGTGCGCGCCAGTCGGTGATGCCATGCTGCGTTTGCCGACCTGAATCGCGACCATGCCTTGCTGGACTGGGCTAGACTGGAGGCGCCCGATGTTGCTGGATCGCCATCCGGCTTTGGCTGCGTGCCGTGTGGAGCGCTGGCTGGGTGGGAAAACTGATTTTCTGAAGGCCTGAACACGGTATGGACTCGATTGGATTTTTTCCGCTTTTGTGGTGGGCGCTGGGCGCATCCCTGCTGGTGGGGGCTGCCATTTACGGCTACGGGAATACAACGCCTACCTGTTGCGCACCGAGGTCACCGGCATACCGGGTGGGTTGCGGTTTGTTTCGAAAGTACTGGAAGTGGAGGCGCGTTACGGCCCCAAGCAACTGGTGGTGCAGGCGCGCTGTGGCGAGTTCCGGCGCAAGCCTTTGCCCGAAGGCGATGAAACCGTGCAACGGGCGCGCTGACGGCAACCCTGCCGGCGCCAGGCGCACATATCCAGGTTTTCGGATTGTCGAGCGCGAACAGGGCGCAAAAAGACGCCCCTCAGAAACCGGCTTCAGCAGCATCGTATTCAACGCCTCGGACGAGTTGACCATGCGCGCTCACCAAGCAACCCACCGGGGAGCGCTTGCATTGCGAATGGACGGGGTTCCCGGCCATCGCGCACGACTTTCGCTTTCGGGTAAACGGACTGCAGACCTGGCTGGACAAGTGACGCGAGCATGGCCTGAAGCGCGAAATTGAGGAGCAGCCAGCGCGAAGCATGCCAGCGCCGAACGTTGCGCTCGCGCCGTCAGCTTTCGGGCTAAGGCCGCACAAAAATCCCAGCGTGGCATTAACCGACGCGCAGCGCGAGGCGATGGGCCGCCGAACAAATTCGTTGCGTGGCGCACCGCCGCCGGGTCTGCGTAACGCCACCGAAGTGAGCATTGACCTGAGCGGCGCCATTCGCTGGTTTATCGACCTGACCCTGCCGGGCGAGCGATTTGGCGTTTCGCCGATCACTGCACCTTTATGGCAGCCTTGCTGGCTCCACGGTCACGTCCC
>JADJZE010000019.1 GCA_016719405.1 Candidatus Aalborgicola lynettensis | reverse complement strand
GCCAGGCTGCAATTGCTCCAGGCCGAGTTGGTCGAGGGTCAAAAACTTGCGTCGTTAGGTTCCATGGTGGCCGGTATATCGCACGAGCTCAACACACCCATCGGTGTGGCGGTAACGTGTGCTTCGTCGCTGCGTGATCTGATGGCCCATACTTCCAAGATGGTCGCAAGCGGCGCGGTATCGCGCTCCTCCATGCAACACTCAATTACCACGGCACAAGAAATGGCAGACCTGCGGCTCAAGTCCGCCGAGAAAGCCGCCGCACCTCATTACCAGCTTCAAACGCGTGGCGGTGGACGATGTGTCTGAACAGCGCGGCTCTTTGAGTTGGCGGGTCGGTGGACGATTTGTTGCTCACACTCAAGCGACATCCTGAAGGAGTGTCGGTGGTCGCTGGAAACCGATGTGGAACCCGGTCTGGTTTTTGATGTTTTCCCGGCCCATTGGACCAAGTGCTCACCAATCTGATCCAGAATGCCCAGTCCCATGCCTTTGGCAGCCATAGCTAGGAAGGCTGCGCATTGAGGCGCGGCGCGTCCGTGAAAGGGCTGAGATCGTGCTGCGCGATGACGGTGTGGGCATGCCAAAAAGTAGCGGCAGCGCGTGTTTGAACCTTTCTTTACCACTCGCCTTGGGCAAGTGTGGCTCGGGATTGGGCCTCGATTGTGCGCACCCTGGTTACCAAGAAATTGGGTGGCACGATTCGGGTCGACAGCGAACCCGGTGTCGGCACCACTTTACCCTGCTCATCCCTTTGGTCGCACCGCAGTTCGAGGCATCGATGTCGGCTGATGCGGGTGGTGGCGGCGATATACCCTTGAACAGCCGGAGTCACCATGAAGCAAAACCTGTGCGCAAGCGCCACTGCGCGATCTTTTTCACGCCGGGCCGCACCTGCGTGGGCGTCTTCGCCCTGGCGGGCACTGTGGCAGGGTGCAGGCCGTGGTGGCGCAATCCGAGTGGCGGCGCGGCCTTGGCTGAAGCGGTGTTGCAGTTTGGCATGGTGCCCCACCCGCCGGTAACAGCAACTCGTGCGTCAGACGAACCTTCGACGCGCAGTTTCGAGCAAACCCAGGAGCGCCCCTGTCGCCTGGCCCCCGCCACCGACTTCGAAAAATTTGCCTTGAACGTGCACGCAAAGGCAACTTTGACATTGTGGGGCATCGCCCCATGTGCTGCGAATTTTGCAAAAAGAAGAAGGGTTTGAACCTTTGGCGCGCGCCACCGCAGCGTTGGAGCCGCTGGTGGTGGTCAACAAAGACACCACGGCCGAACATGCGGTTAGCGATTTGCGTGGCCAGCGCGTCAGCGGTGGCGGACTTTGGCGCTGTATGTGCTGATCGCCTTGCGCGCCTTTCGCGCGATGCGGGCCTCAATCCTGCCAAAGACCTGAACTTTGACGCTCTCCGCAGGTAATCAGCGCAACGCCATTGCCCGCATGCTCAAAAGGGGAGGCTGTGGCGGCGGTCGCGTCGGCCTCTACCGTGGCCCCGCTACGGAGTTGGCGCAAAACGTGCGCCAGTTACTGCGCGCCCCAAGGGGCTTACTCCCATGGGTTTTGCGGTGCACCCGCGCCTGCGCAGCCACGCGCCAGAGCTGCGCAGGTCCATTCTGCAATGCCGTGCACACCGCCCAGGGGCAGGCAATGCCTCAGCCACAGCAAAGAAAATTATGTGGCTCCCTCACACTCCGCCGACTTGGCCTCGCGGGCACACCGTAGGGACCGAGTTTTACCGCCAGCGTGCGGTACCGCGTGCGCCATGACGCTGGGCGTTCTGGCAGGGCCGCAAAAGCTGCCTGCACGACCGGCTTTGCTACCTCAGCAAGCCGACGGCCAGTGGCTGCACCAGCGCTCGGCGCCATTAATCAGCCCATTCAATCAAAACGTTTCCCACTCTTCAACGCTACCGGGCTGGCGCGGTTTGGGCTGGGCCCTGCGGTAGCGGCTAACACGGGTGGTCGGCAAGTGCAGGCTTGGGCGTAGTAGCCGACGGTAGTGCACCGGCGGCGGGTTGACCCACTGGCGCTGTGCTGCGCCTACCAACCCCACACCAAAGATACCTTGGGTGTGCTGGCGCGGATGGGGGCTTTGACGGTTGCTGCACCTCGGCCATCGGCCAATTTGAATACCGCCACAGTCTGCACCAGATCATCATCGGCCTGCTTCTGAGTCCGCTGGCTGCAGCCGCCATTTCTTCCACCAAGGCCGCGTTTTGCTGCGTGGTCTGGTCCATTTGCGACACCGCTTCGCCCACCCGGCCAACACCTGGCTTTGTTCGCTGCTGGCGGCGCTGATCTCGCCCATGATGTCGGTCACCCGCTTGATGCCGCTCACCACCTCGGTCATGTTACACCGCCTGGTCCACCAGCGTGGTGCCATGTGCCACCCGCTCGGACGCTGGCACCAATAAGGGTCTTGATTTTCTTTGGCCGCCTCAGCCGAGCGCCCGGCCAGCGCGCACCTCTGACGCCACCACTGCAAGCCCCAGCCCTGCTCGCCGGCACGGGCTGCCTCGACCGCCGCGTTCGGGGCCAGGATGTTGGGTCTGGAAGGCAATGCCGTCAATCACGCTGATGATGTCGGAGATTTTTTGCGAGGCCTCGTTAATGCCCTTCATGGTTTCAACCACCTGGCCCACCACGTTGCCGCCTTCTTCGGCAATGGTGGAGGCACTCACGGCCAACTGGTTGGCGGTGCGGGCGGGAGTCGGCGTTTTGATTCACGGTGGAGCCCACTCCCCCATGGAGGCCGAGGTTTGCTCCAGCGCACTGGCCTGCTGCTCGGTGCGGGCCGACAAATCGTGGTTGCCCGGCATTCTCGGCACTCGCAGTGGCCACGCCCGCTGAGCCCGATTTTACGCGCCCCACAATATCCGCCAGATTGGCCTGCATGGTGGCCAAAGCGCAACAGTTGATTAATTTCCGCACTGCCTTGCACCTGCACCTTTCCGGTCAGATCACCATGGGCCAACTGATCGGCAATGCGCACCGCGTGCAGCATGGGCGCCTCCATTTGGCGGGTGTTCCGCCAGGCGCCGATAATCAGCACCGCGCCTCCCAAGACCAGGGCCAAAGCCAGCAAACGGACCAGCTGCACGGACGATTCGGCGTTTATCTGGTACGCCTTGGTGGCTTTTTCAATCGCGCGTCCTGATCGGCCATCAAGCTTTTCCAACGCAGCAAACTGCTTCTGAAACTCCGGCACCAGCGCCTGCGCCGCAGCATCACCCCTTGGCGTCTGGATCACCGCTTGCCCGGCATCGTGTACGTTTTCACCAAGGGCAAGGTTTCCGCTACCAAAGCCTTGATTTCCGGCGCAACCGGCAACTCGGTAATGGCTTGCAGGGCTTTGGTAAATGTTTCGGGCATGCGCTGCCAGATCTTTCTGTGACTCTTCAATTTGCTTGGCATCGGCATTGGTGGCGCCCACCAGTGCCAGCGGCACGTCGCCGCGAATGGCATCGTGCGCATCATGTTGGCTCTGACAGCTTGTAGCGCGGCGCGCCATATCCACCGACTGGTGAAAATCCGACGCCAGCCGGGTGGTGTTGACCCAACCACTTCCCCACCAGCAATGCCACGACAAGACCCACCAGGCCCAAGCCAAAAATTTGAAAAAAACGCAAATTCATGGTTGTGATACCCCGGTGGTGTTAGTTGTGATGGACCACCCGATTACACGGATACACACCCCGCCATGTCACTCAGGAAACCACCATGCCGCATTCCCCCCACAACCGGGCTGCAAAAATCGCTTTCAAACTGCACGGCTGGCAGCGGTGGGCTCCCACAGACGCACCATCTGGGCCGTAGCGCACAGAGTGGCTGAGATAGGTATTGCGACCATTCAAGTTCATGGTCCCCCAAACTTTACCATCCGGGGCGTCGCCAAGCACCATGAAAGTTAGACTGAGTGGCCGCTGCAGGGCCTGCGGTCTGGCGCGCCAGCAAGTGGCCGGCGTCGCCGTAGCTGAAAAAACGGTACTGCCGCGCAATCGCAGGTGCGGTGGCAGGGCCTGATGTGGTCATACCCCGCAAAGGCGCTGACCAGCATCATCAGGCTGGACTTGGGTAGGTGGAAGTTGGTCACCAGCAGATCAATCAGCTTGAATTCAAACCCCGGTGTGATGAAGATGCGCGTGTCGCCGCGCGCCACGCCGCTGAGCGCCCAGCTTTCCAGCGTGCGCATGGTGGTGCCCACGGCGACGATGCCCCCACCGCGTGCCTTGCAAGCGGCGATGGCTTGCTGGGTGGACTCGGGCACTGCGTACCACTCGCTGTGCATCTGGTGCTCGGCCAGGTTTTCGGTCTTGCACCGGCTGGAAGGTGCCCGCGCCTACGTGCGGGTGACATGGGCCTGCTGCACCCATGGCGTCCAATTGGGCCAGCAGGGCTTCATCGAAGTGCAGCGCGGCAGTGCGGGGGCCGCCACGGCGCCGGGATTTTTGCCAACACGGTCTGGTAACGCAGGGCATCCTCCGCCGAATCGCTGTGGGTGATGTAGGGCGGCAGCGGCGCATACGGCCGTGGCGTTCCCCCATCAGCGTGTAAGGGTCGTCACCGGCGTCGTTACTCAGCACAAAGCGGAACATACCTCCGACCTCTTCTTGGCCAGCGCCCCAACAGGGTGGCGCGCAGGTTCTCGTGCGTGCCGGGTGCGCCGATCAGCGTGAGTGTGGTGCCGACCTCCGGCTTTTTGCTCACACGCAGTGCGCCGCCACCTGGTTGCCGCCTTCCACCCGTTCAATCAACAGCTCGACCTTGCCGCCGGTGGGCTTGGTGGGCAAGGCGACGCCGGGCCCCCAGTCGCCTTCGCCCCCGTGCGGGGCAGCGACCGCGCAGCGGCGGAGCCTGGAGGCGGCGGTTTGTTACCAAACAGGCGGGCGTTGATGACCTGGTGTCGTTAAACACCCCCAGATCACCGGCCCGCAGCAGGGTGTGCAGGTCGCGAAAGATGCGGTCGGTGGGTTCGCCAGTGGTTGGGGTGCCATCCAGCAGGCGATCCGCTGCGTTCGGGGGCGGGGTGCTGCGCGATCAGCTCCGGGGAGGGAGTTCGAAATCGAAGTCGCTGAGGGTGTGGTGGGTGATCACGGTGTTGACCACGGCGGGCTGGTGTGTTGCGGACATGGTGCTTGAGGGGCCGAACGGCCCCGTGCCAAGTGAAAGGACGGCGATTGTCGCAGACAGCATGTGCAGCGCAGCAAATCGCCGCGCAGCTGTGGTACTGGGATTGGGTAACAAAAAATGCGTCTTACGCTTGTCTGATGGATGTTTGTTGCGAAAAATGAAGCACTAGCGCCGGAATACCAAGTGTATGCCGGATGATTCTGCCGATTGAATGTCCCACGAAACAACGGGCGCGGCGGTGCCCTCCGGGTTGAGTTGTCGGCGTGTCTGGCTGGTGAGGGACAGTTTTCCGGCGGTGTCGTAGTAGCGCAGGACCATGTTGAAGAGGGCGGTGCTGGCGGTGTCCGCTTCGATGACGTAGGAGTACGCGGAGCTACCACTGACGGCGCCGGCGCTGGTGTATTCGGTCATGGTTCCTATGGGCCCGGAGTCGCCCACCCGCGCCGTGTCGGGCAATGTTGGCGTGCTGTCCCAAACGGTGTAGCTGCCGTCACCGTGCACGGTGGCCACTGGCGTGTAGCGCGTGTCGTAGTAGTTTGTTGATTGGGTGGACGAGGCGCTGGTGCTGCTGCAAATGCTGTCGAGGGTGGCGGTGCTGGTGTGCGTGGATGCCAGTACCGGCTGACCACGGAAGCTGGTTGACACATTGGCGGGGCTCGAAGTCTGGCGCATGCTACCGCTACAGCGCCCGTCCGTCGCCTCGGTAGCGGCGGTACCGGTGGCCGTCAACGTGAATGTTTCGCCATCACGTGTGACGGCATCTATTGCAGCGCGTAGCGGAAAAGCAGTTGCCGATGGTGCCGTCGGGCTGGCACTGCCTCCCCCGCCCCCGCAGGCGACCAGGAATACGGCAATGCCTAACGCGATAGGCAGACGAAGAAATAACATAAGGCATGCCCCTGAAAGGAATACGGTTGAATGGATAGCATGTTGCGCCCGTTGCACGGGCACACGTGCGCAATATACTGAAATTCCCCTATCGTGGGGCCCATGGATGTGGGCAGCTCCCCATGCCAGGCGGGGAGGCGGCGGTGGCGACCGCGCTTGTGGTTTACTCGGGTGACAACGCCTTCCCCACGACCAAAGACCCCTAACCCCCCATGGCCACGCCAGGACGTTTGCAACCGGCTCCCGAATCCGCCACGGCGAAAAAGATCCGCACCCAGTTGGGTTTGAAGCGCCCCATCGACCTGGCACTGCACCTGCCGCTGCGCTACGAGGACGAAACGCGCATCACCCGGCTGCAAGATGCGCACGAAGGGCAAATGGTGCAGATCGAGGCCGAGGTGGTGCGCTGCGAGCCGCAGTACCAGCCGCGCAAACAGCTGGTGGTGACGGTGCGCGACGGCGACGAGCGCTGCGTGCTGCGGTTTTTCAACTTCTACCCCTCGCAGCAAAAGGCCTTTGCGGTAGGCAACCGTGTGCGGGTGCGCGGCGAGTTGCAGGGTGGCTTTGTGGGCTGGAGCATGCTGCATCCTGCTGTGGGTAAGGCCGGTGCGCCGCTGCCCACGGCCATGACGCCGGTGTACCCCACGGTGGCAGGCGTGTCGCAGGCGGCGCTGCGCAGCGCCGTGGCCGAGGCGCTGCAGGTGGTGGATTTGTCCGACACCTTTGCCCCCGGCGATCTGGATGTGTTGAACAAGCAAATTGGCCACCACGCCTTATGGACACTGCGGGACGCGCTATCATTTTTGCATCACCCGACGCCTGATGTGTCCTTGCATACCTTGCAGGACCACAGCCACCCGGCCTGGCAGCGGCTCAAGGCCGAGGAATTGCTGGCGCAGCAGCTGTCGCAACTGCAGTCGCGCCGCGAACGTGCCCGCCTGCGGGCGCCACGCCTGACCATGGTGGCCGATGTGCTGGAGGAGGGCACGGCGGAGCCCTTCACGCCGGTGCTGATGCCGTTGTACACCGAACTGCTGGAGCGGCTGCCCTTTGCACTGACCCGTGCACAGCAGCGCGTGTGCGCTGAGGTGGCCAAGGATCTGGCCCGTCCGGTGCCCATGCACCGCCTGCTGCAGGGCGATGTGGGCTCGGGCAAGACCGTGGTGGCCGCGCTGGCCGCCACCATTTGTATCGACACCGGCTGGCAATGCGCGCTGATGGCGCCAACCGAAATTCTGGCCGAGCAGCACTTTGCCAAGTTGCTCAGTTGGCTGGAGCCGCTGGGGGTGACCACGGCCTGGCTCACCGGCAACCAAAAAGCCAAAGAACGCCGCGAGGCTCTGGCCCTGATCGAAAGCGGCGAGGCCCAGCTGGTGGTGGGCACCCACGCGATCATTCAGGAAAAGTGCACTTCCACAACCTGGCCCTGGCCATCATCGACGAGCAGCACCGCTTTGGCGTAGCCCAGCGCCTGGCCCTGCGCAACAAGTGGAAAAATCAGGGCAGCGATCCGCGCAGCGGTGGAGCGTGGGGGCCACAATTCCCCGCCGGGCCGCCCCAAGGGGAATTCACCCCCGTGGGGGGCAGCGACCCGCGCAGCGGTGGAGCGTGGGGGCCACAATTCCCCGCCGGGCCGCCCCAAGGGGAATTCACCCCCGTGGGGGGCAGCGACCCGCGCAGCGGTGGAGCGTGGGGGCCACATATGCTGATGATGACAGCCACACCCATTCCGCGCACCTTGGCCATGAGTTACTACGCTGATCTGGATGTGTCCACCATCGACGAGCTGCCGCCCGGGCGCACCCCGGTGATTACCAGGGTAATCCACGACACCCGGCGCGACGAAGTGGTGGAGCGCATTCGTGGCCAGATTGCCACCGGGCGGCAGGTGTACTGGGTGTGCCCCCTGATTGAAGAGAGCGAGGCGCTGGACCTGCGCAATGCCACCCACACACATGCCGAGCTCAGTGATGCGGTGCACGATGTATGCACCGACAAGGGAGCGCCTGCGCACGTGGGCTTGTTGCATTCGCGCATGCCGGTGGACGAAAAAAGCGGTGATGGCGGCTTTTAAAGCGGGCGACATGGCGGTGCTGGTGAGCACCACCGTGATCGAGGTTGGTGTGGATGTGCCCAACGCCTCGCTGATGGTGATTGAACACGCCGAGCGTTTTGGCCTGTCGCAGTTGCACCAGTTGCGCGGGCGGGTCGGGCGGGGCGCAGCGGCCTCGGCCTGCGTGTTGCTGTATTCCACCGGGGACGCGCCGCGCCTGGGCGAGACCGCGCGCGCCCGGCTCAAGGCCATGGCCGAGACCAACGACGGATTTGCAATTGCCCGGCGGGATCTGGAGATCCGTGGCCCCGGCGAGTTTTTTTTGGGTGCGCGCCAGTCGGGTGATGCCATGCTGCGTTTTGCCGACCTGAATCGCGACCATGCCTTGCTGGACTGGGCTAGACTGGAGGCGCCCATGTTGCTGGATCGCCATCCAGCTTTGGCTGCGTGCCATGTGGAGCGCTGGCTGGGTGGGAAAACTGATTTTCTGAAGGCCTGAACACGGTATGGACTCGATTGGATTTTTTCCGCTTTTGTGGTGGGCGCTGGGCGCATCCCTGCTGGTGGGGGCTGCCATTTATGGCTACATGGAATACAACGCCTACCTGTTGCGCACCGAGGTCACCGGCATACCGGGTGGGTTGCGGTTTGTTTCGAAAGTACTGGAAGTGGAGGCGCGTTACGGCCCCAAGCAACTGGTGGTGCAGGCGCGCTGTGGCGAGTTCCGGCGCAAGCCTTTGCCCGAAGGCGATGAAACCGTGCAAACGGGCGCGCTGACGGCAACCCTGCCGGCGCCAGGCGCACATATCCAGGTTTTTCGGATTGTCGAGCGCGAACAGGGCGCAAAGACGCCCATAGAAACCGGCTTCAGCAGCATCGTATTCAACGCCTCGGACGAGTTGACCATGCGCGCTACCAAGCAACCCACCGGGGAGCGCCTGGTATTGCGAATGGACGGGGTTCCCAACGCCATCGCGCACGACTTTCAGCGCTTCGCAAACGGACTGCAGACCTGGCTGGACAAGATTGAGCATGGCCTGAAGCGCGAAATTGAGGAGCAGCGCCAGCGCGAAGAAGAAGCCGAACGCGCCGCCGCTCGCGCCGCCGCTTTGGCCAAGGCCGCACAAAATCCCAGCGTGGCATTAACCGACGCGCAGCGCGAGGCGATGGCCGCCGAACAAATTTCCGCGTGGCGCACCGCCGCCGGGTTCAAGGGCAACGCCACCGAAGTGAGCATTGACCCGAGCGGCGCCATTCGCTGGTTTATCGACCTGGACCCTGCCGGGCGAGCGATTTTGCACGCCGATCACCGCACCTTTTATGGCAGCCTGCTGGGCTCCACGGTCACATCCCTGGGGGGCGAGCTGGAGGTGGCGGTGCGCGACGACTATTGGACCGAAGACGATCCGCGCCTGGTCGCGTTTCGTATTTTGGGCGGTGCCTCGCCGGATTTGCGCCGCGCCTGGAAAGAGCGGCTGGACATTCTGGTGCAGCACCTGAACAAGGGTTTGGGGAAATGACATGACGCTGACCGAACTCAAATACATCGTTGCCGTGGCCCGCGAGCGGCATTTTGGCCGTGCCGCCGAGGCCTGTTACGTGTCGCAGCCCACCCTGTCGGTGGCCGTTAAAAAGCTGGAAGAAGAGCTGGACGTCAAACTGTTTGAGCGCAGCGCCAACGAGGTTGCCGTCACCGCCCTGGGCGAAGAAATTGTGCGCCAGGCGCAAAGTGTGCTGGAACAGGCCGCCAACATCAAAGACATTGCCAAGCGCGGCAAAGACCCGCTGGCCGGGCCGCTCCGGCTGGGGGTGATTTACACCATTGCGCCGTACCTGCTGCCCGATCTGGTGCGCCAGGTGATTCAACGCACGCCGCAGATGCCGCTGATCCTGCAGGAGAACTTCACCGTCAAGCTGATGGAAATGCTGCGCACGGGTGAAATCGACTGCGCCATCCTGGCCGAGCCTTTTCCGGATACCGGCCTGGCCTGCGCGCCGCTGTACGACGAACCCTTTCTGGCCGCCGTGCCCATGCACCATGCGCTGGCCAGCCAGGCCAGTGTGCGCACCGAGGAACTCAAGAAAGAAACCATGCTGTTGCTGGGCAATGGGCATTGTTTTCGCGACCACGTGCTGGAGGTGTGCCCCGAGTTCGCCCGTTTCTCCAGTGATGCCGAGGGCATACGCAAAAGTTTTGAGGGCTCATCCCTGGAGACCATCAAACACATGGTTGCCGCAGGCATGGGTATTACGCTGGTGCCGCGTTTGAGTGTTCCGGCGGAGGCCCTGCTGGCCAAGAGCCGCCGCCATGCCGATATGCTGGTCAAGTACCTTGCGGTGCACGACGGCCCCGGTGACGAGCCCCCCACACGGCGTGTGGTGCTGGCCTGGCGGCGCAGCTTTACCCGCTACGAGGCGATTGCGGCCTTGCGCAACGCGGTCTATGCCTGCGAGCTGCCAGGGGTTACCCGTCTATCATGAAATAGGCCGTTTGCGCACGTCCAGCAAGCGCAAGCAGCTATCAGAAATATAGCAAATGTTGCATCACAAGATTGCGCTGTACCTCGATTTGATCCGCTGGAGTCGCCCCGCGGGCTGGCTGCTGCTGCTGTGGCCCACCCTGAGTGCGCTGTGGCTGGCCGCAGGGGGCTTTCCCGGCTGGCACTTGCTGGCGGTGTTCACGCTGGGCACGATCCTGATGCGCAGCGCGGGCTGTTGTGTGAACGACGTGGCCGACCAGAACTTCGACCGCCATGTGGAGCGCACCGCGCAGCGCCCGGTGACGCGTGGCGCCGTGTCCACGCGCGAGGCGCTGTGGGTGGGGGCGGGTTTGGCTTTGCTGGCGTTTGGCCTGGTGTTGACCACCAACCTGCCGACGATTGTCTGGTCTTTTGGTGCCTTGGGCATCACGGTGCTCTACCCGTTTGCCAAGCGCTGGGTGTCCATGCCGCAAGCGGTGCTGGGGGTGGCCTTTGGCTTTGGTATTCCGATGGCGTTTTCCGCCGTGCAAGGGCAGGTGCCGCTATTGCCTTGGCTGCTGATGCTGGGCAATCTGTTTTGGGTGTTGGCCTACGACACCGAATACGCCATGGTGGACCGCAATGACGATTTGGCGCTGGGCATCAAGACCTCTGCCATTACGCTGGGGCGTTGGGATGTGGCGGCGGTGATGGTGTTTTACGCCCTGTACCTGGTGGTGTGGGCGCTGGCTGTGGCGCCAAGGGTGACGGGGTGGGCGTGGGGTGTGGGTGTTGCGGCGGCGGCGGCGCAGGTGGCGTGGCACTTCTGGCTGATCCGGACCCGTTCGCGTGAGGGGTGTTTTCACGCCTTTCGGGTCAACCACTGGGTGGGGTTTGCGCTGTTTGCCGGGATTGTGGCCGGTTTGCCATGGTCGGGCGCCGTGGTCCACCCGTAAAAAAACCCGCTGCGCCAGAGGGGGCGCAGCGGGTCGCTAGGGGCGCGCGGCTTATTTGCCGGCCGGGGCGGATGCAGCGGCTGCGGCTGCAGGTGCCGCGCCGTCGGCCATGCATTTCTTGATGTGCGCTTTTTTGGCGGCGCCGTGCAGTTTTTTGTCTGCGGCGGATTTCTCACACATGGGGTTTTCGGCAGGGGCGGCAGCGGCGGTGGCGGCGCCATCGGCGGGCTTGGCGCTTAGGCAGTCTTTCATGAAGGCTTTGCGCTCGTCCCCTTTGAGGGCTTTGGTTTTGGCCTCGGCATTGCAGGTGCCCATTTTGGTTTGTTGCGCGGTTTTGGCAGCGGGGGCTTCTGCGGCGTGTGTGGCGCCCATTGACAGCGAAAGACCCAAAGCCAAGAGCGTAAACAGTTTTTTCATCGTGTGTCCCTAAAGTAAGTGGCAGCGGTGCTACCGTTAAAAAACCCGGATCGGATTCCACCACACAACGATTCAAGTGGCAATGTGGATGACCCGAATGTTGCCCCCGTAGAATCCCGCCATGCTCTCTGTAAAAAATGAACTTCTCCAGGCCCTGGCCGCGTCCCTTGAACAATTGACACCTGGGGGCGGCGCCAAAGCGGCGTTCGAGTCGCCCAAGGTTGCCGCCCACGGCGACTTGGCCACCACGGCGGCCATGCAACTGGCCAAACCACTCAAGCTCAATCCGCGCCAGTTGGCCGAGAACCTGCGCACCGCAGTGCTGGCGCAGCCCGCTTTTGCTGCCTGGGTGGATGCGGTGGAGATTGCCGGCCCAGGGTTTATAAATATACGTTTGAAGCCTGCCGCCAAGCAGCAGGTGGTGCGCGATGTACTGGGCCAGGGCGCGCAATTTGGCTTTCAGCCCTCCAACGGCCAGGGCATGTTGGTTGAATTCGTGTCGGCCAATCCCACCGGCCCGCTGCATGTGGGCCATGGCCGCCAGGCAGCGCTGGGTGACGCCATTTGCAACCTGTTTGCATCGCAGGGTTGGCGTGTGCACCGCGAGTTTTATTACAACGACGCCGGTGTGCAAATCCAGACGTTGGCCAATAGCACCCAGTTGCGCGCCAAGGGTTTCAAGCCCGGCGACGAATGCTGGCCCATTGACCCGGAGAACCCGCTGAGCAAGGCGTTTTACAACGGCGACTACATTCAGGATATTGCCGATGACTTCCTGGCGCGCAAGACGGTGGCGGCCGACGACCGCAGTTTCACCGCCAGCGGCGATGTGGAAGACCTGGAATCCATCCGCAACTTCGCCGTAGCCTACCTGCGCCGCGAGCAGGACAAGGATTTGCAGGCCTTCAACCTGAAGTTTGATGAGTATTACCTGGAGTCGAGCCTGTACACCAGCGGCCGTGTTGACAAAACGGTAGCCAAACTGGTGGCCAACGGCAAAACCTATGAAAAAGATGGTGCCTTGTGGCTCCAGTCCACCGATTACGGGGACGACAAAGACCGCGTGATGCGCAAGCAAGACGGCACCTACACCTACTTTGTGCCCGACGTGGCCTACCACATCACCAAGTGGGAGCGCGGCTACACCAAGGTGGTCAACATCCAGGGCACCGACCACCACGGCACCATCGCCCGCGTGCGCGCCGGTTTGCAGGCGGCTGATGTGGGCATTCCCCAAGGCTACCCCGATTACGTTTTGCACACCATGGTGCGCGTGGTGCGCGGCGGAGAAGAAGTCAAGATCAGCAAGCGCGCCGGCAGTTACGTGACGCTGCGCGACCTGATCGAATGGACCAGCAAGGACGCGGTGCGTTTCTTTTTACTGAGCCGCAAGCCCGACACCGAGTACACCTTCGATGTGGACTTGGCCGTGGCCAAAAACAACGACAACCCGGTGTACTACGTGCAGTACGCCCATGCGCGCATTTGCTCGGTCTTGGCCGCATGGGGAGCAAGCGTGGCTGACCTGCACCAGGTTGACCTGTCGCCCCTGGAAAGTCCGCAGGCACTGGCATTGATGATGCTGCTGGCCAAATACCCCGAGATGCTGACCGCTGCTGCGCAGGACTTTGCGCCGCACGATGTAACCTTTTATCTGCGCGAACTTGCTGCCAGTTACCACAGCTACTACGATGCGGAGCGCATTTTGGTGGATGACGAAGCGGTCAAGCGCGCACGTTTGGCCTTGGTCGCTGCCACTGCGCAGGTGTTGCACAATGGCTTGGCCGTGCTGGGCGTGGGGGCTCCGCAAAAGATGTAACGAATGTTGGGGTCGGACCACTCGCGAAGGTGAACGCGCTGGCCCCACTGAATGACCTTGCGGGACAAGCGTTTGGCTCTGTCCCTAACCGATTAAAGAGAGGCAGCGCATGAAGCAGGAGCGTGGTGGCACCTTCATTGGGTTTATTGTGGGTGTGGTGGTGGGCTTGGGTGCGGCCCTGGCGGTGGCGGTGTATGTGACCAAGGTTCCGATGCCGTTTACCAACAAAAGCCAGACGCGGTCTTCTGAGCAAGACGAAGCCGAGGCCAGGAAAAACAAGGACTGGGATCCCAATGCGCCGTTGTATGGCAAAAACCCGGCCAAAGCAGCGCCTCCAGCGGCGCAGGCTTCCGCTGCAGCATCGGTTGCTGCGCCCGCTACAGCCGCTACGGCACCGGCAGGCAAGGCGGCCGCCGAGCCCAAGTCCGACGACAAAGCGGAGGTGAAGCCAGCGGTTTCGGCAGACCCGCTGGGTGATTTGGCGAAAGCCAAGTCATCGGAAGCAGTCGATGAGCCGTTCATGTACTTCGTGCAAGTGGGGGCATTTCGTACGGCGGAAGATGCCGAGGCGCAGCGTGCCAAACTGTCGCTCAGTGGAATTGAAACCAAGTTGTCCGAGCGTGAGCAGTCGGGTCGAATGGTCTATCGCGTGCGCATGGGGCCCTATTCCACGAAGGAAGATGCACAGCGCAGCAAAGACAAACTGGACAAGGCCGGGATCGAAACGACAATGGTGCGAGTACAGCGTTAGCGCCAACGGACTTTGAACTTATCACCCCCGCATTTATCAGAGATGCTTTATCAGGAGTTTTTTCGAATGAACATGCAACGTCGTCAATTTGGCCAGTTTGCTGCGGGTGCAGCCTTGCTCTCATCTGCTGCGCTGGTGTCCGGGGTGCATGCGCAGCCCAAAAAACCGCAGGCTGGCACGGAATACCAGGTATTGGACCCCCGGGCGACAGTGGATGCCCCGGCAGGCAAAATTGAAGTAGTGGAGTTCTTTTGGTACAACTGCCCCCATTGCAATGCGTTTGAGCCTGCGCTGGAGTCGTGGATCAAGAAGTTGCCCAAAGACGTGGTGGTGCGGCGGGTTCCGGTTGCTTTTCAGGACAGTTTTGTGCCGCAGCAGCGTTTGTATTACGCGCTGGAAGCCATGGGGTTGGTGGAGAAACTCCATGTCAAGGTGTTCACCGCCATTCATGGTGAAAAAATTCGATTGGAAAAAGGTGACGTGATTGCCGACTGGGTGGCTCGCCAGGGTGTAGACAAGTCCAAATTTCTGGAGCAGTACAACTCATTTACGGTGGCAACCAAAGCCACCCGGGCCACGCAACTGCAAAATACCTACAAAATCGAAGGTGTACCGGCTTTGGGCGTGGCTGGGCGGTTTTATACCGACGGCACCATGGCGCGCAGCATGGAACGTGCGCTGCAGGTGGTCGATGCCTTGATTGTGGATGTCCGGGCGGGTCGGTGATGGCGATGGCCGCCCGCGGTGGTTGCCATCGGTGTTGACGCCGCTGTGGGTTGGATGATCGCGCAGGCCAGATTGATGTTTGTCACACTTCCAGTATGCAAAGAACCCTATTGACGGCGCTGTGTGCCGCGTTTTTGGCGGCGGGCCACTCCTTTGCATCTGAATTGGTGGATGACGCAGGCGCTTACGAGCGGGGCGATGCCATTTTTGCAGCAAGGCAGCGGGCCCCCACCGAAGGCAAAGGTGATGTGAGGGCGCAGTACCACCTCGGAATGATGTACGAGGATGGCCATGGTGTGAAGCAGGACTATGCACAGGCACTCAAGTGGTATCGCATGGCTGCAGCACGCGGGAGCGCAGTTGCCCAAACCAATATCGGCCGCATGTACGAATACGGGCGCGGTGTCCAGCGTGATATGGCGGAGGCTGGCAAATGGTACCGGCTCGGCGCTGCGCAGGGGTACCCGCGTGCACAGACCAATTTGGCTGCGCTGTACAGCAATGGTGAGGGGGTTGCAAGAGACGTCGATGAAGCGCTCAAATTGCTCCGATTGGCCGCCACGCAGGGCTACCCCAGGGCGCAAACCATTTTGGGTGTGATGTATGAAGATGGCGAGGGTGTGCCGCAGGACTATGCTGAGGCATTGAAGTGGTACCGTCTTGCCGCTGACAAGGGTTTTGCCAGGGGGCAGGCCAATCTGGGCGCCATGTACAACAACGGGTATGGCGTAAAGCAGGATATTGCGCGGGCACTGGCCTTGTTTCAGCAGGCAGCTGCGCAGGGGCATGCGGGAGCGCAATTTGCGCTGGGATTGAAGTATGCGAATGGCCAGGGCGTGCCGCAAAGCCATGAGCAGTCCCGCAAATGGTATCAACTCGCTGCAACACAAGGCTATGCAGCGGCCCAAATCAATCTGGGGTTCATTTACGCCAACGGCATTGGCGTTCCGAAAAATTTGACAAGTGCCTACAAGTGGTACCGACTCGCTGCGGAGCAGGGCGACGAAACCGGACAAATCAATCTGGGCGAGTTGCTGGAAAACGGGCTTGGCGTGTCGCGCGATTACGCTGCAGCCATGAAGTTGTACCGGTTGGCGGCAGCCCAGGGCCAGGTGATTGCAGCCAACAACATCGGGTTAATGTATGCCAAGGGTTTAGGTGTTGAGCAAGATCTCCTGCGCGCTTATATGTGGTTTAGCCTGGGAGCCACATCGGGCCACCCCGAGCCCATTCGCCATAGGGATTTGTTGTTCGACAAATTAACGCCGGAGCAAGTGGCGCGGGCCCAGGAAATGGCGCAAGTGTGTCTCGTCCGCAAATGGACCAACTGCGATTGATGCAGGCCCTGTTCCTGAAAAATCCGCAAGTCCGCAGGCGATACCCGTGTCACCTATGGCCTAATAGAGGTTTTAACTCTACATTGTGAGGAATTCATGGGAAATAAGATTGTTACTGAAGCGGACCGTAAAGCAACACCTGCGCCGAAACCGATGCCTGGCATGGTGCTTGCCACGGGTGGACGGGGCCAAAAGGTCAGCTTGGAGCGGGGCACCGCAACACGCAGCAAGAAGAATCCTGGCAAACGCTCGAAAAAAGGCGGCTAATACTTGTAATGTCGGAACGTATCCGACGCGAAGTTCCGAAAATACGGCGCATCGAAGGATGCGCCAGGTTTATGGGTGATCGTGTATTGCGCCCATAAAAAAGCCTGCTAAGGCAAAACCATTAGCAGGCGTTTTATCAAGAATAATGGTCGGGGCGAAAGGATTCGAACCTTCGACCCTCTGGTCCCAAACCAGATGCGCTACCAGGCTGCGCTACACCCCGACTGCCGTAATTCTAACTGTTGGGCGCAGAATTCCCGTGGCAGAGGCGAAATAATTCAGACCATCGATCCCTCTCGACTATTGAACCCTGCGCTGCGGACGGTCCGCACGTTGCTTGCTGGAGTTTCCAGCAACCGGCGAGCACCCACGGGTTACGGGTTACGGGTTACGGGTTACGATTTGGCTTTTTTTGAACCACGTAAACTCCGCGCATGCCATTGAATCTTTTGCACCACGCCAGCGTCGTCGGCTCCGTGGCCACTTCTACCCTGACGGCATGGCGCGGCACCCGTGTGGTCACTGCGGCCGTGCAGCCACCGTTGGCGCTGCGTTTGTATGACATGGAGGGCAGTCCCTACTGCCGCAGTGTGCGCGAAGCCTTGACTGCACTGGGTTTGGACGCCGAAATTTACCCCTGCCCCAAGGGTGGCAAGCGCTACCGCGCCGAGGCCAAGCGCCTGGGCGGCAAGGCGCAGTTCCCGATGCTGTTGGATCGCAACACCGACACCGTGATGTACGAGTCCGCTGAGATTATTGATTACCTGTTTCGCACCTATGGTGGTCGCCCCACGCCCCTGTTCTACCGGCCCGGCAAGTTCCGTCCCCTGTGGGGCGGTATGGGCTCGGCGGTGCGTGGCTTGCGCGGCATTACCAAACGCAAATCCAAGAAGCCGGCGCAGTTGCTGCAGTTGTGGAGTTTCGAGGCGAGCCCGTATTCACGCTTGGTGCGTGAGCGGCTCACTGAACTGGAATTGCCCTACGTGCTGCACAACATCGGCAAGGAGCAGCTGGCCGACATGGGTCCGGCCGTCATGCGCATGAAGCCGGGGCCCTACAAGCCGCGCCCCGGAGGTCGGCGTGAAAAGGTGCTGGCCCAGCTCGGGCGCGTTCAGGTGCCCTACCTGGAAGACCCGAACACCGGGGTCAAGATGTTCGAGTCGCTGGCCATCATCAACTACCTGGAAGACCAGTACGCGCAAGCCTGAAAGTGCTTGCGGTTGTTGCGGGTTATTGCATGGTTTTTTGCACAGAATGCATGGGTCGTACCCAGGGCTGCTGCGTTTGCAGTGCGGGGGGCAGTGCGGCAAGGGCGGCACGGGCCTGTGCGGCATGGGCGAACACGCCGTAAAACAGGTTGTAGCGGTCTTGACCGTTGCGTTCGGTGCGGGTGTAAGCCAGGCCTGCGTCCGCCAGCGTTGCCGCGTGGCGGGTAATCAGCTGCGTCAGTTCGGCAGGGGTATCGGCAGTCAATAATTGCACGGTATAGGCTTTGGGGCTTTGTTGCTGCAGCCACTGGGCGTCATGCAGGGGTAATCCGGTGGTGCCGTCCAGTGTGGTGCGGGTTTGGGCGGCGCGCAGCTTGTTCACCGATTGCCCCAATGTGCCCAAGCTGCTTTCCAGTTGCGCCAACTGCGCGGATAGCTTGGTGGTTTTTGCGTCTTGCTCAACCACCACCGTTTGCAGGGTTGACAGGTCGCTTACTTCGCGGCGTATGCCGTTCACACGCCCATCGAGTTGGGCCACGGCTTGCTGGGTGGTCACCGGAGCAAAGGCGCTCGACCACTTGACGGCGGCAAACCCCGCCACACCCAGCAGCACTGCGCCAGCCAGTGCACCATGGGTCCAGTGGAACTGGCGGCGTGTGCGGGCGGTGTGGTGGTCCAGTTGCAGTGCGGTTTGCGCCTGGGCCTGGTTCAGGCGCAGTGTGTCGGCGCGCAGTTGCTGCACCGCCTGCTGTACCGACTGGAACTGCGAATAGTGCTCGCGTTGCAGAGCCCGCAGGCCATCAATGTGCGCCTTGGACACCGCTTGCTGGCTGGCAGCCCATTCGCGCACGGCTTCAATCCGGTTGCGGTTGCCACGGGTGGCGGTATCGAGCAGCTCCTGAGCCAGTCCAAACTGGTCCAGGCGCGCGCTTTGCTCCTGCAGGATGGCGTCTTGTGCCTGCAGCAGGCCGTGCACGGTGGCGATGCGCGTGTCCAGCAACACAATGTCCTGCTGCACTTCGCCGTCCAGGGTGTCGATGCGCGCATCGACCGCGCCCATGCGCTGTTGCAACTGCCCGGCGGTGGTCTCACCCGCTTGGCGGAGTTGTGCCAGCTCGGCATCCAGGCGCTCGTTGTTGCGCGCGTAGGTGGCAGTCAGGGTGTCGTAGTTGTGCAGCACCTGTTCGAGGTGGGCGTTGATCTCTTTGGGGGTGATGGTGGACTGGTTTTTTTGCGTAAATTCCAGCAGCTGGGCCAGCTTGGGCTCGATGGTGGGGGCGGCGGGCATCGAGCCCGCAGGAGCGGTGGCTTCGGTGACCGTGTTGTCGGGGTGTTCTTGCAGTGCGGCGGGTGTCATGGTGGTCCTCTCTGGTGTAAGCATCGGCCACGCGGGATATGCGTGGTGTGGTTCGCATTGAAACCCAGAATGGGGGCCTGCAGTTAGAGTGAAAAAGCTAATCCGACAGGGCCATGGCGTCAACCGTTTGCAGCGTCACTTTGGTGCATCTCTGCCTGGCCTGCGGGGCGTCTGCACAGGGCGGGAAGACGCGCCATAAAACCCGTCAAAATCCGTTAAAACTTCGCAAAAATCCGGGGCGTTGGTGGATTGGGGCGTCCATCGGGTGGAAGTGCCTCAGTACAATGGCCCCAACACCCGTGAGCAAGTTTCGTGCCTTTATGAAAAACCCTACTCTTTCCTTGTTGTTGCTGGCGGCCTTGGTGGGCATTGCGCCACTGGCCCAGGCCGAAAAAGCCGACCGCAACAAGCCCATGAACATTGAGGCCGATGCGCTGCGCTACGACGACGTCAAGCAAATCAGCGTGTTCTCTGGCCACGTGGTACTGACCAAAGGGACCATCCTGGTGCGCGGTGCGCTGCTGGAGGTGCGGCAAGACCCTGATGGCTACCAGTTTGCGATGGTGGTTGGCAGCCCCGAGTCGCCGGCTTTCTTTCGCCAAAAGCGCGAAGGCCTGGACGAGTTTATTGAAGGCGAGAGCGAAACCATCGAGTACGACGGCCGTGCCGACAAAGTCAAGTTCATCAAAAAGGCCCATTTGCGCCGCCTGCGTGGCGCCACCGTGGCCGATGAAATTAGCGGCGCCCTCATCGTGTACGAAAACCTCACCGATATGTTCAGTGTCGACGGCGTGCCCCGGCAGGGCGGCTTACCCGTTCCCGGTGGCAGGGTGCGTGCGGTGTTGACGCCCAAGCCCGAAGGCGCTGCCGCCACGCCGGCTGCTGCGCCGGCTACCTTGAATCCGTCCACCACGCTGGGGAGTGTGCCGCAGTGAGCGCCGCCCAAAGTGCCTTGATGGGCGCCACCGATGCGCCCCAGGGAATACTGGAGGCGCACCACCTGCAAAAGTCCTATGGGCGCCGCCAGGTGGTCAAAGACGTTTCGCTGGCCGTGCGCACCGGCGAGGTGGTGGGCCTGCTGGGCCCCAATGGCGCCGGCAAAACCACCTCGTTCTACATCATCGTGGGCCTGCTGCACGCCAGCGCGGGCGACATCACCATCGACGGGCAGAGCATCGAGCACATGCCCATTCACCGCCGTGCGCGCCTGGGGCTGGGTTATTTGCCGCAAGAGGCATCCATTTTTCGCAAGCTTAATGTCGAAGACAACGTGCGTGCCGTGCTGGAGCTGCAGCGCGACGACGATGACAAGCCTTTGAAAAGCGCCGAGATCGAAACCCGCCTGACCGCGCTGCTGCAAGAGCTGCGCGTGGACCATTTGCGTGCATCACCCTCGCTGGCCCTGTCGGGCGGTGAACGCCGCCGTGTCGAGATTGCGCGCGCCCTGGCGACACGACCACGGTTCATTCTGCTCGACGAGCCTTTTGCCGGTATTGACCCGATTGCGGTGATTGAGATTCAGCGCATCATCAACTTCCTCAAAGGCCGTGGCATTGGCGTGCTGATCACCGACCACAACGTGCGCGAAACGCTGGGTATTTGCGACCACGCCTACATCATCAGCGACGGCACCGTGCTGGCCCAAGGAACCCCCTCCGAGATTGTGAACAATGCCGACGTGCGCCGGGTCTACCTGGGCGAGCACTTCAAAATGTAAACATGTGGCCCCCACGTTTGTCACTTCGTGTACTGCTCTGCCCCCCAAAGGGGGCTAAGTCTCCTTGGGGCGGCCCGGCGGAGACTTTATGAAACAAGGGCTGTCCCTACGCGTCTCGCAGCACCTGGCGCTCACGCCCCAGTTGCAGCAGTCCATCCGGCTGCTGCAACTCTCCACGCTCGAACTGAGCCAGGAGGTGGAGCAAATGCTCGACGAGAACCCGTTTCTGGAATTGACGGCAGACGAGGCCCCGCGCGAAGAATTTGGTCTGGCGCAGGCCGACACGCCGGTCAGCGAGGGTGAGCGCGAGATGGAGTTTGCTCCTCATTCGATAGCTGATTACGCAGACCAGACGGGCGCAAACGGCACAAAAGACGATGAAGTTACGCCGCTCTCAGGGGCTGAAGAACCCAGTTGGGACGGCGACGGCACCACCGAGCTGGTGCCCGACGATGGCGAGTGGGGCACGGATGCCAAGGCCAAAGCCAACAACCTGGATGATGGTGACGACACCGATGCCACCGAGTTGGCGCGCAGCCAGGAGTCGCTGCAGTCCCACCTGCACCGCCAGGCCTTGCGCTTGCGCTTGGGTGAGCTCGATGCCAACGCACTGCGCTTTCTGATCGAGTCGCTCAACGACGACGGTTACCTGGAAGACACGCTTGAAGACCTCGCCCGGGGGCTGGCTGGTGACGATGAAGAGCAGCTGGAAGAACTGGTGCACCACTTCACCGTGGCCTTGGGGCTGCTGCACAGCCTGGAGCCTGCCGGTGTGGGTGCGCGTGATTTGGGCGAGTGCCTGCGCTTGCAACTGCGCGCCCAGCTCGACGACGCGCTGGATCCTCCCGAACCTGCACGGGCCGCCATATTGGGTGTGGCCCTGCGCATCTGTTCCGAGCCGATGGACCTGTTGGCCCGCCGCGATGTGAAAACCCTGGTGCAACGCTGCGGCGGCACCGATGCACAAACGCGCGAAGCCATTGCCCTGATTGCGCGCCTGGAGCCCAAGCCCGGCAGGCGTTTTGTGGATGTGGAACGCAACATTGTGGTGCCCGATGTGCTGGTGGTGCCAGCGGCCAAGACCCGCCCCGGAGCCAGCTCGCAGTTCCGTGTCATGCTCAACCCGGAAGTGATGCCCAAGCTGCGCGTGCACGACATTTACGCCAATGTGCTGCGCAACCACCGCGGCGGCAAAGACGCCGCCAGCTACGCCGGGCTGCAACAGCGTCTGCAAGAGGCTCGCTGGTTTATCAAAAACATCCAGCAGCGTTTTGACACCATCCTGCGCGTCAGTACGGCGATTGTGGAGCGACAAAAAGGTTTTTTCTCCCACGGCGAAATGGCCATGCGCCCCCTGGTGCTGCGCGAGATTGCGGATGAATTGGGGCTGCACGAATCCACCATCAGCCGCGTCACCACGGCCAAGTACATGGCTACGCCGTTTGGCACTTTCGAGCTGAAATACTTCTTTGGCTCCGGTCTGGGCACCGAGAGCGGCGGCAACGCGTCCAGCACGGCCGTGCGCGCGCTCATCAAGCAGTTCATCAGTGCCGAGAGCAACAAGAAGCCCCTCTCCGACAACCAGATTTCCGAAATGCTCAAAGAACAGGGCATCGACTGCGCCCGCCGCACCGTGGCCAAATACCGCGAGGGGCTCAAAATTGCCCCCGCGTCGCTGCGCAAGGCGCTGTAGCAACACAAGGCCAGAGCGGCTTTGCACGATGCGTGTACCCAGGATAAGGAAGAATCCATGAGCTTGAATGTTGACCACCTTTTACGCACCGCCGATACCCTGGAGCAAGCCATTCTCAAACTGGCGGAAGTCAAGCCCGGTGATGAGGTGTTGTACGACCTCTTTCGCAACGCCGCCATTAAGAGCTTTGAGTTGTCCTTGGAGACTACAGGCAAACTGTTGCGCAAGGCACTCAAGCTGTATGGCGGTAGCCCACGTGCGGTAGACCAGTTGGTGTTTAACGATGTTTTGCGCCATGCGGGTAAACATGGGCTCCTGGATGTTGCGGGTGTAGAGCGCTGGCTGGCTTACCGTGCCAACCGCAACACCACTGCGCACGACTACGGCGCAGGTTTTGCGGATGAAACGTTAAAGATATTGCCCTCCTATCTGGCGGATGTGCGGGCATTGGCTGCCCCTTTGCAGGAATTGTTCAATGCCCAGTCTTGAACGGCGCCCGCTGCAATTGGCGGCACACCACCTGGCCTTGCTGTGCCAGTTGTTGCAGGCCCATGTGCCGCACGCCCAAGTATGGGCATATGGCAGCCGTGTCCATGGTGGCGCACACGAGGGCAGCGACCTGGATCTGGTGCTGCGCAACCCGGCCAATCTGTCGGCACCTTCGGAGGGCTGGTGGGAATTAAAAGAAGCTCTGCAAGAAAGTGCACTACCGATCTTGGTCGATGTGCATGACTGGGCGCGGTTGCCCGTCGAATTTCACCGCAATATCGAGCGTGACTATGTGGAATTGCAGTCTGGTAAACCGCCCATTGAAATGAATTGAAACCATGAACCAACTCCAAATTTTTCTCCCCTGCGCCGCCGGCGTGGAAGACCTGCTGGCCCACGAGGTGCACGACCTCACTGGCCTGCAGGGGCAAGACCTGCTGACGCGCCGTGGCGGTGTCATGGCGCGGGCCAGTTGGCGCGATGCCATGCGCCTGAATCTGCACAGCCGCCTGGCGCAGCGCGTGCTGGTGCAGCTGTCGTACACAGATTACCGCAGTGAGCAAGACCTGTACAAGGCTGCCAGCGAGGTGGCGTGGGAGATCTGGTTTACCCCCAAACAAAGCATCAAGGTGGAGGTGACGGCCCAGCACAGCCCGCTGACCAGCCTGAACTTTGCTGCCCTGAAGATCAAGGACGCGGTGTGCGACCGCTTCCGCGCCAAGGCCCACGGCGTGCGCCCCGATGTGAACACCCAGTGGCCCGACGCACGCATCTACGCCCACCTGACCACCGACACCTGTTCGCTGTACCTCGACACCTCGGGCGAACCCCTGTTCAAGCGCGGCTGGCGCGAGGACAAGGGCGACGCCCCGCTCAAGGAAACCCTGGCCGCTGCCATGATTGCCGCCAGCGGCTGGGCCGATGGCGACGACGACTTGCTGCCCCTGTACGACCCCTGTTGCGGCAGCGGCACCATTGCCATTGAAGCGGCGCAGATGGCCTGCAACATTGCCCCCGGCAGCTTGCGCCACTTTGCCTTTGAGAAATACCTGCCGTTTCAGGCACACGTCTGGTCTGCTATCAAAACAGAAGCTGCCTCCGCAGTCGTCAAGCCGCCTGCAGGCCATAAAGCCCTGATTTATGGCAGCGATGTGTCGCACCGCATGGTCGACTTTGCGCAGCGCAATGCCGAACGCGCAGGCGTGGCCGACGTGGTGGAGTTCCGGGGGGGCGACGCGCTGCAGCGCATGCCGCCGACCGACATTCCTGGCATTTTGCTGCTCAACCCACCGTATGGTGAGCGCATTGCCGTAGCCGGCATTGCGGGGGGCGAGCGCATTGCCGCTGGCGGTGTTGCAGGCAGCGGCAGCGCGCACGCCACGCGCTCGGGCGCGAGCCGGCGCGCGGTGGGGCAGGGCAGCGATGGTGCCCGCAATAGCGAGCCCGATTTTGAAGGCCAGTTTGGCGCCCGCGAGCAGGCCGTCACCGAAGACGGTGGTGAGTTCTTCAGCCAGTTGGCCAGCCACTGGAAAAAGCATTTTTCCGGCTGGACCGGCTGGATACTCACCCCGGACTTGAAGCTGCCCGGAAAGATGCGCCTCAAAGAATCGCGCCGCGTGCCCATGTGGAATGGCCCCATCGAATGCCGCATGTTCCGCTTCGATATGGTCAAAGGCGCCGCCCGGGACAAAAAGCCGTGACGCACCGCAAAGCCGGCATCCTGAAATCGGAATCCGACCCCTACTGGGGCCCCGATTGTGCTGCCCCCCATTTGGCCGAGGCACCGGGCGGCAGCGCAACGCAATTGGAGCCAGCCTTAACCCACCCGCAGGGCACTGCGCCCTTAGCGTGCAGGGCCATTGTTCTGGACACCAACATCGTGCTGGATGCATTTGTTTTTGCCGACCCCACCACGGCGCCCTTGCGGCAGGCGTTGGCAGATGGGCGTTTGCGGTGGATCGCCACGCAGCCCATGCGCGAAGAACTGCAGCGGGTGCTGGGCTACCCGCAGATTGTGCGGCGCCTGGTGTTCTACCAGCGGTCGGCAGCGGCCGTGCTGGAACACTTCGATACCCTGGTCCACCTGCACGCCGTTGCCCCCAAGGCCCCGGTCACCTGCAAAGACCCGGACGACCAGAAGTTCATCGACCTGGCGGTGGCGCAGCGCACCACGCTGCTGAGTAAGGACCATGCGGTTCTGTGTATGGCAAAAAGGCTCATTGCGCTGGGTGTGCGTGCGCAAGCTGCTATCAATTAAATAGCAATGTCGGGCTCGGGTAGCGGCACAAAACTCTCGGCGCGTGCGCGCCACCAATGGTGTTTGTAGATGATGGGCAGTTGGCTGGGGTCTGTGTCCAGCAGTGCACCACTGGGCAATTGCGTGAGGATAAGCTGTGCCAGCGATTTCACCTTGTGGTCGGTACCCCGGCGCACGATGTGGTGCGCTGTGATCTCCTTTGGGTGCTGCAGCCCGGCGGCCTGTACCAGTTCCTTGAGGGCGCGAAGCGTCTGGTGGTGAAAGTTGTACACCCGCTGGGCCTTGTCGGGTACCACCAGCGATTGCTGGCGCAACGGGTCCTGTGTGGTCACGCCCGTGGGGCAGTGCCCGGTGTGGCAATGCTGGGCCTGGATGCAGCCCAGGGCAAACATGAAGCCGCGCGCGCTGTTGCACCAGTCGGCGCCCAGCGCCATCATGCGGGCAATGTCAAAGGCGCTGACCACCTTGCCGGCACAGCCCAGCTTGATTTGCTCACGCAGCCCCACACCGCGCAGCGTGGTGTGCACCAGCAGCAAACCTTCCTGCAGCGGGGCGCCGACGTGGTCGGTGAACTCCATGGGGGCGGCGCCGGTGCCGCCCTCGGCACCGTCCACCACAATGAAATCGGGCGTGATGCCGGTGGCCAGCATGGCCTTTACCATGGCAAACCATTCCCACGGGTGGCCGATGCACAGCTTGATGCCGGTCGGTTTGCCACCCGACAGGCTGCGCAGCCGGGCGATGAACTGCATCATCTCAATCGGGGTGGTAAACGCGCTGTGCGCAGCGGGCGAAACGCAGTCCACCCCCTCGGGCACCCCGCGGGCGTGGGCAATCTCGGGCGTTACCTTGGCGCCGGGCAATACACCACCGTGGCCGGGTTTGGCGCCCTGGCTGAGTTTGAGTTCAATCAGCTTGACCTGCGGGTCGCAGGCGTTGGCGGCAAATTTATCGGCATTAAAACTGCCATCGTCGTTGCGGCAGCCAAAGTAGCCCGAGCCCACCTCCCACACCAGGTCCCCGCCGTGCACGCGGTGGTGGCTGGATATGGAGCCTTCACCCGTGTCGTGTGCAAAACTGCCCATGCGTGCACCCTCGTTCAAGGCCAAAATGGCGTTGGCGCTGAGCGCGCCAAAACTCATGGCCGAAATGTTGAACACACTCATGGCATAGGGCTGCGCAGTGGCGGGGCCCACCAGGATGCGAAAGTCGTGTGATGCGACGATGGTGGGGGCAATGGAGTGGTTGATCCACTCGTAGCCTTCGGCATGCACGTCAAGCTGGGTGCCAAACGGGCGCTTGTCGGGGTCGCCCTTGGCGCGCTGGTACACCAGCGAGCGCTGCGCGCGCGAAAACGGCGTGGCCTCGGTGTCGCTTTCAATGAAGTACTGGCGTATTTCCGGGCGCACATACTCCAGCATGAAACGGATGTGGCCAATGATGGGGTAGTTGCGCAGAATCGAGCGTTTGGTCTGGCGCAGGTCGTACACCCCCAGGCCCAGCAGGGCGGCAAACAGCACAAACATCCCCAGGCCAACACCAAAGGCCACCAGCGTGAACACACTGAGCAGCAGGCCAAAGGCACACAGTCCCATGACGGTGTAGCGGACGGGAAACAGTGTATTGAGATAGTGCAGCATGGTGGCGCTCCTTGGCTCGCACCATACCAGCCATTTGCCACAAGGCAAAATGCTGCCATGAACACCCCACCTGCCACACCCCCCGCACCCGTCCTTACCGCAACACCGGAAGATGACGATCTTTATGACGCCATGGAGGCCATTCTGGCGGACATGCGTACCCGTTACGACGAAACCCCGCAGTGGGAGTTTTGCGATGGTTTTATGGCCGCGCTGGTCTGCTGTCGCCGCGCCATCCCCCAGGCCGAGTACCTGGATGTGCTGTTGGGTATTGGCAACGACGCGGACGCACCGGTGGACGACGCCGGCGCTGCGCCGGATGCGGAAAGTTCGTTTGCCGATGCGGCCCAGCGCGACCGCTTTTTACAGTTGTGGCATGCGCGCTGGGCGCAAGTGCAAACCGCACTCGACACCGCCATCGAATCCCTTGACGACGAAGCCGCCTACTACCCCGACGTGATGGACGTGCGTGGCGCCATTGCCGCATTACCCGAGGCCGAGCGGCCCGATGTGGCCCACGAGGCCATCCCCGCCCTGGGGCAGGTGTGGGCGCTGGGCTTTATGTTTGCGGTGGAGGCCTGGCCCGAGGAATGGGCGCCGCCCAGCGACAAGAAGGACGCCAAATGGCACGACCTGGCACTGCAGTCCATTGTGGCGCTGACCGAAGACGATGCGGGTGCGCCGGAGTATTCCGCCATCAGCGACGACGCCCCGCCCACCCTGAGTAACCAGCGCATGGAGGCCTTTGCCGCAGCGCTGTGGGCGGTGTACGACCTGCGCGAGATCTGGCGCAACATTGGCCCCCGGGTGGAAACACTGCGCCGCGCCGATGTGCCCGGCCGCAACGACCCCTGCCATTGCGGCAGTGGGAAAAAATACAAAAAGTGCCACGGCAGTGCCTGAGCGTACGGTCTGACCTGCGCCTCCATTCCCAGTGAGTCGCCCCGGTAGCCGGCTCCCTGTGCGGGTAAATGGCCATGCCAGACCTGCATAAAGTCGGTATATTGCCGCTTCCGTGTTACAGCTATTAGTTGGAGAAATCACATGAATATTGCGGCCTGGAGCGTGCGTGCACGCCTGATGACGGGGTTTGGTCTGGTGTGTGCCTTGATGTTGGTCATTATTGGCGTGGGGCTGGCCTCCATGGCGCGCATCGAAGCAGGTTTGAACTATGTGGTTGACAGTCGCGTTCCCGCTTTAACCGCCACAAAAAACCTTCTCTCGCAGACTGATGCGGTGGCCATTGCCCTGCGCAACATGATGCTCAATGAGAATGCCGACGACCGTAAAAAACAGCTCGATACCGTGACCAAAGCCTTCGAGCAGACCAACGATGCGCTGGCGGTGCTGGATCGTCTGGTTGTTTTGCCCAAAGGCAAAGAGGTGTTGCAGCAAATCAAGGAAGCGGGAGCCAAATACCGCGAAGGACAAAAAAACTTGAGCGACCTCATCATGGAAGGTAAAGCCGATGAATCCCGCACCTTTTTGACCGCCCAGTTGCGCCCTGTCTTGGCCACCTACAAGGATGCCATTGGCGCGCTGGCCACACGTCAAAACGAACTCATGAAGGAGGCCGAGGCGACTGCCGAGGCCACTTACTCGGGCGCCCGCGCCACCATGCTGGGGCTGGGGGTGCTGGCCCTGGCACTGGCAGCGGCGGTGGGGGCATTTATCGCCCGCAGCCTGTTGCAGGAACTCGGTGGCGAGCCCAAAACAGCGGCCGACATTGCCCGTGCCGTGGCCCAGGGCGACTTTACCCGCACAGTGCATGTGAAGGTGGGCGACACCAACAGCCTGATGGCCAGTCTGGGCACCATGCAGGGCAACTTGGCCCAAGTGGTGGCCACGGTGCGCCAAGGCTCCGAGAGCGTGGCCACCGCCAGCGCCGAAATTGCCCAGGGCAATAACGACCTCTCCAGCCGCACCGAACAACAGGCCAGCGCGCTCGAAGAAACGGCGTCGAGCATGGAAGAGCTCAGTGCCACCGTCAAACAAAATGCCGACAGCGCCCGCCAGGCCAACCAGCTGGCCCTGAGTGCCTCCAGCGTGGCGGTGCAGGGCGGCGTGGTGGTCAACCAGGTGGTGGACACCATGAAAGGCATCAACGAGGCCAGCCGCAAGATTGCCGACATCATCAGTGTCATCGACGGCATTGCCTTCCAGACCAATATCCTGGCCCTGAACGCGGCAGTCGAAGCCGCCCGCGCAGGGGAACAGGGGCGTGGTTTTGCCGTGGTGGCCTCCGAGGTGCGCAGCCTGGCCGGGCGCAGCGCTGAGGCCGCCAAAGAAATCAAGACCCTCATCGACACCAGCGTGGAGCGGGTCTCCCATGGCAGCGCCCTGGTGGACCAGGCCGGCTCCACCATGACCGAGGTGGTCGACAGCATCAAACGCGTGACCGACATCATGGGTGAAATCAGCGCTGCCAGCAACGAGCAGTCGCAGGGCGTGGCGCAGGTGGGCGAGGCGGTGTCGCAAATGGACCAGACCACCCAGCAAAACGCGGCCCTGGTGGAAGAAATGGCCGCCGCCGCCAGCAGCCTGCGCGGCCAGGCGCAAGACCTGGTGCAGTCCGTGGCTTTCTTCCAGTTGGGTTCTACTGTGGCCCAGCCCGCGCGCACCCAGGTGCGCTCCAGCGTGCCCCCGGCCATTCCGTTTGCCGGCGCCGAACGCCGCAACGCCGGGCCTGCGGCGTCCGCACCCCATACCGCCTCTGGCGCGGCCAGGGCTGCCACTTCGCCAGCGGCTGCGGCCAAAGCGGCCGCTCCCAGACCCGCTGCCCCCAAGCCCGCTGCTGCAACACCCGCTCCCGCTGCCAAAGCACCGCCCAAGGCGGCACCGGCAGGGGGCGATGATGGGTGGGAGACTTTTTAGCCGCTGCATCCGGATTGGGGCAGGGCACTTAGCCGCTGCACCAGACCGTGCAGCGCATGGCGCACCGTGGCGGCGCGTACCTGTGCGCGGTCGCCGGGGCAGTGGATGCATTCGCACTCCACCCCACCCGCAGTGGCCCAGGCCAGCCAGACGGTGCCCACCGGTTTGTCGGCGCTGCCACCGGTGGGGCCGGCTATTCCGGTAACCGCCACGGCCACCTGGGCGTGGGAGTGGGCCAGCGCACCCTGCGCCATGGCGCAGGCCACTGGCCCGCTGACGGCACCGTGTGTGGCAATCAGCGCCGCGTCCACGCCCAGCAGCTCGGTTTTGGCGGCATTGGAGTAGGTGACAAAGCCACGCTCAAACCAGGCACTGGAGCCGGCCAGGTCGGTGCAGGTGGCGGCAATCAGGCCACCGGTGCAACTCTCGGCGGTGGCCAGTAACCAGCCATTTTTATGCAGCAAAAAGGCCATTTGCGCGCGCCAGTCGTGCGCAAGCAGCTCCTGATTTGATAGCATTTCACTGCCACTGCCACTGCCACTGCCACTGCCACTGCCACTGCCACTGCCACTGCCACTGCCACTGCCACTGCCACTGCCACCGCCACTGCCACCGCCACTGCCACTGCCACTGCCACCGCTGTCCGCACCGTTACCGTCGCTGCGGGCTGTGGTGGGGGCCATTACAACCATTTCCACAGTGCAAACACCAGCACGGTGCAACCCGCAGCCACCAGGTCGTCGAGCAGGATGCCTAAGCCCGCCTTGGTCCAGGCGTGGGGGTCGGTCTGGGGGGTTACATGGTGGAACAGGCCATCGGCCCAGCCCACGGGGCCGGGTTTGACGGCGTCAAAAAAGCGGAACAGGCCAAATGCCAGCACCTGGCCCACCAGGCCCACGGGCATCACTAGCCACAGCACCAGCCAGAAAGCCACCACTTCGTCCCACACGATGCTGCCGGGGTCGAGTACACCCATGTTGCGTGCCGTTACCGTACAGGCCCACCAGCCCAGGGGCAGGCTGGCGGCAATCAGCACGCCCCAGCGCAGCTCGTTCATCCATGGCGCCAGCAGCACAAAAACAAGCCATGCCCAGGCCGTGCCTGCCGTGCCGGGTGCAATACGCGACAGGCCCGATCCAAATCCGAAGGCGATCCAGTGCGCGGGGTGCGAAAGTAAAAACGGAACGCTGGGGCGCGCCATGGGTGCCGGTTGGCCAGGATCGTCGGGGAACAGGGTGAGGGGGGGGTCGGGTCGGTCATGCCCAAATTATCGGGCGAAGTGGTCAAAGGATGCGAAGTTTCCATCCACCGGCCTGCCCTGTGCATCCCGCAGCCGCAGACCCGGTGTGGCGTCAATCTGGCCAATGCGGGTAACCGGCGTGGCGCTGGCGCGCGCGGCGGCCTGCACGGCGGCGCGCCGGGCCGGGGGGGCGGTAAACACCAACTCGTAATCGTCGCCACCGGCCAGCACGCATTGCAGTGCGCGGGGGCTTCCAATAGTGTGCTCAAAACTGCCATTTGCGCCCGTCCAGCAAGCGCAAGCAGCTATTAAAGTAATAGCGTTTTCGGTGTCAATGGTGGCCCCCACACCCGATCGCTGCAGGATGTGGCCCAGGTCGCCAAGCAGGCCGTCGCTGATGTCGGCGCACGCGCTGGCCACGCCTTGCAGGGCTTGCCCCAGGGCCACGCGGGGTGTGGGCCGCTCCAGGCGCTGGCGTGCGCTCGCCAGCACCGCTTCGGGCAGTTGCAGGTGGCCCTGCAGTGCCTCCAGCGCCAGCCGGGCATCACCCAGCGTGCCACTCACATAGAGGTCGTCGCCCGGCTGCGCGCCGCTGCGCAGCAAGGCCTGTCCGGCGGGTACTTCGCCGAACACGGTGATGCAGATGTTCAAAGGCCCCTGGGTGGTGTCGCCACCAATCAGTTCACATCCGTGTGCATCGGCCAGCGCCCACAGGCCTTGCGCAAAGGGTGCCAGCCAGGCATCAATGGCCTGGGGCAGGGACAGGGCCAGCGTGAACGCCAGGGGCCGTGCCCCGCAGGCGGCCAGATCGCTCAGGTTGACGGCCAGCGCCTTGTGGCCCAGCGCGTGCGGGTCCACGTCGGCAAAAAAATGCCGCCCCGCCACCAGCATGTCGGTGGAAATGGCCATGTGCATGCCCGCACGTGGCTGCAGCAGCGCACAGTCGTCCCCCACCCCCAGCACCGCCTTGCGTACCGGGCGTGTGAAGTAGCGCTGGATCAGCTCAAACTCGCCCACTGCTGCGGTCTAGTGCAGGGTGCGCCGCTCGCCGTGGTCGGCGTCACCGCTCAGGGCGTCGAGCACAAACAGGGGAATGTCCACGCTAAAGGGTTCACCGTCTTCGGCCACACAAAAAAAGCTGCCGTGCATGGTGCCGGTGGGGGTGCGCAGGCGCGTGCCGCTGGTGTATTCAAATGCCTGGCCGGGCTTGAGCAGCGGTTGCTGGCCCACCACGCCCAGGCCTTTGACCTTTTCGTGCAGGCCATTGGCGTCGTTCACGTTCCAGGTGCGGGCAATCACCTGCGCGGCGATGTCACCGGTGTTGGTAATGGTGATGGTGTAGGCAAACACATAGATGGCGTTCTCCGGATTGGATTGTTCCGGCAGGAATTGGGGTACAACTTCGATGAGCATTTGGTATTTGGGCATGCGGCAATGCTACTGTGTTCCGCCCCAATCTGCCGCGGGGTGTGCCGCCCGGCGTGGCAAAGCGCAGGGGAGGCTCTCTAACGCGCGCCCTTCGCGGTGCAACACAGGTTCGACGGATTAAACTGGCGCATGACTTACCGAATTGCCCCCTCCATCCTCTCCGCCGACTTTGCCCGCCTGGGTGAAGAAGTTAAAAACGTCATTGCAGCCGGTTCCGACTGGATCCACTTCGATGTCATGGACAACCACTACGTGCCCAACCTCACGTTTGGCCCCATGGTCTGCCAGGCGCTCAAGCCCCACGCCAAAACGGCTGCCGGTGTCGCGGTGCCGATTGATGTGCACCTGATGATTTCGCCGGTCGATGCCCTGGCGGCCCTGTTTGCCGATGCGGGCGCCGACCTCATCAGCTTCCACCCCGACGCCTCGGGCCACGTACACCGCAGCATCCAGGCCATCAAGGCCAAAGGTGTCAAGGCCGGGCTGGCCTTTAACCCGGCCGAGCCGCTGGACGTGCTGGACTGGGTGATTGACGATATTGACCTGGTGCTCATCATGAGTGTCAACCCCGGCTTTGGCGGGCAAAGTTTCATTGATTCGGCCTTGCGCAAGATTGAAGACGTGCGCAAACGCATCACCGCCAGTGGCAAAGACATTCGCCTGGAGGTGGACGGTGGCATCAAGGTGGACAACATCCGCCGCGTGGCCGATGCCGGGGCCGACACCTTTGTGGCCGGCAGCGCCATTTTTGGCAAGCCCGATTACGAAAGCGTGGTCAATGCCATGCGCAAGGCGCTGGCCTAAGGCCCACCGCCGGGCATTGCCAATTCACCGGCCGTTTCCATGCCGATTGAGCCCGCAGAAAAAGCACCTTCGGTGTACCAGCCGCTGGGGGCCGATGCGCCGGTTCCCAAGCGCCAGCAGCGGGTTGCCAACCGGGGGCGCGCGGCGCGCAAATCCATCCTCCAGCCGCTGACCAGCCGGGTCCAGGGCGCCAGTTCGCCGCACCGCACCGTGCGTTTGGCAATGTATGGGGTGCTGGTGGTGATTGCGATGCTGCTGTGGGCACAGGCCTGGCGCAGCGACCATGCCGAGGCTGTGCGCCAGGCCGATGCCGAAATCATCCAGGTGGCAACCGAGCAGGGCGCGCTGATGGCGCACATGGGCACGCTGGCCATGACGCGCATGGCCCCGGGGCTGGATGCCGGGGAGCAGTACCGTGCCTTGGCCGAGGTGTTGGCGCAGGCGCAATCCAAGGCATGGCGGTTGGAGGCGCTTTTGCGCGCGCAGGCGGACATGGAAAATCAGGCCCCTGAGGCGGTGGCCCAGTCGGTTCACGCCTGGAAGCAAAACCGTGAGCGCTTGTGGGCGCGGGCGCAGGCGGTGCTGGCGCAGCGCGGCGTGGAGGATACAGCCGCCCTGCTGGACGCGAGCCAGACCTTTTTGCGGGACCTGGGCGTGACCCAGCAGACCAACCAGTCGCTGGTGCACGCAGTGCAGCGGGCTGCCAACCAGCGCAGCGAGGCGGCGCAGCGGCGTATCCGCATTCAGGTCGGTGGTGCCATGGTGTTGTTGCTGGTGTTGGCGTTTGCGGTGGTCGAGCCCACGGCAGCGCGTGTGCGCACGCAGCACCGGGCCCTGTCGCGCCAGGCCCTGCGCCTGAAACGGCTGGCCCTGGTGGCCGAGCGCAGCTCCAACGCGGTGTTGCTGGCCGATGCCAACCGCACGGTGGTCTGGGTCAATGAAGCGTTTGTGCAGCTCATGGGCTACGGGCCCGAACATGCTGTGGGGCGGCGCTTGTCGAACTTGTTGCAAGCCAGCAGCGTAGAACCGCAGGACTTCGCAGTATTTGTTGCCGCCGCGCGCCAGGGCAGGGGCCTTAAACAGGAAGTGAAAATTCTGGCCGCCAACGACGCCCGGCGCTGGGCGTTGGTGGATTTGCAGCCCATTTTGGATGATGCGGGCATGCAGTCCGGTTGGGTGCTGATTGCCAGCGACCTGACCGAAGCCCGTGCGCAGCAGCAAATGCTGGCGCTGGCGGTCGAGGGGGCCGGCCTGGGCACCTGGCAGTGGGACATCCAGACCGGGCGCCTGCAATGCAATGCCCGCATGCTGGAAGTGCTGGGCTACCAGGGGCGGGAGTTGCAGATGACCTCGGCGTTCTGGAACGAGCGCATTCACCCCGACGATTTGGGCGCGTGGATCGATTCGGCCAATGCCCACCTGGCCAATGCGGCGTTGCCGCACCGCATGTCCATCCGGGTGCGCCACGGCAGCGGGCGCTGGGTGTGGCTGATGCTGGCCGGCAAGGTGGTGGACTGGTCGCAGGACGGGCGCCCCCTGCACATGGCCGGTGTGGCCATGGACGTGCAGGCACAAAAAGCCATGGAGCAGCAGTTGCGCATGGCGGCCCGCACCGACGTGCTCACCCAGCTGCCCAACCGCAGCGTGGTGCTGGACTCGATTCGGGCTGCCATTTTGCGCCGGCATGCCCACCCGGGTTACCACTTTGCGGTGCTGTTTCTCGACTTTGACCGCTTCAAACAGGTCAACGACACGCTGGGCCACGCGGTGGGTGATGAGTTGCTGCGCCAGATCGCACAGCGCCTGCAGGACGGCCTGCGCCCGGGCGACAGCCTGATACACAGCAGCGATTTTTCGCACGTGGCCGCACGCATTGGTGGCGATGAGTTTGTGATTTTGCTGGACGACATTCGCGGTGACCTCGATGCCGAAGTGGTGGCCGGGCGCCTGCTTGATGTATTGGCCATGCCCTACGCCATTGGTCCGCACCGGGTCAGCTCCACGGTGAGCATCGGCATTGTCACCAGCGCCCATGCGGCCGACGATGCCGACAGTGTGCTGCGCGATGCCGACATTGCCATGTACGAGGCCAAACACACCGGGCGGGCGCGTTACGTCATGTTCGAGCCCTCCATGCGCCAGCAGGTCAATGCGTCGGCCTCGCTGGAAAACGATTTGCGCCAGGCCCTGCACAATCAGGAGTTGTTTGTGGTCTACCAGCCCTTGGTGGACCTGCGCAGTGGCGCCTTTACCGGGGTGGAGGCCTTGTTGCGCTGGCGCCATCCGGTGCGCGGGCTGGTGTCGCCGGTGGAGTTTATTCCGGTGGCCGAAGAGTGTGGCCTGATTGGTGCGTTGGGCCAGTTTGTGCTGCAAACCGCGTGTTGTGCATTTGCCGCCATGCCGGTGGCGAACGAGGGCGGGGCGGAGGTCACCCTGGCGGTCAACCTGTCACGCGCCCAGCTGCGCCAACCGGGTTTGGTGGATGAAATTCGCGACGCCATGCGCGCCAACGGCCTTGTGCCCCAGCAACTGTTGCTGGAGGTCACCGAGAGCCTGGCCGCACAAGACGCCGTGGTACTGGCTACCTTGCACGGCATACGGGCCTTGGGCGTGCGCCTGTCGCTGGACGACTTTGGTACCGGCTATTCCTCCTTGTCGTGTTTACACGAACTGCCGGTGAGTTTTGTCAAGGTCGATCGGTCGTTCGTTAGCCAGGCACAAACCAGCGATTACCACCGGGTGCTGATTGAGGCCACCATTCGCATGGCCCAAACGCTGGGTCTGGGCACCGTGGCCGAGGGGATCGAGACCACCGCCCAGGCCCAGTTGATGGCGCAGCTGGGCTGCGACAAAGGGCAGGGCTACCTGTACAGCAAACCGCTGGAAATGCCGGACCTGGTGGCCTGGGTGCAGGCCAGGGCCGTGATTCGGGCGGCGTCTGTGGCCAGCAAAATGTAAAAGTCCTGCCGGGGGGGGGCTGAGCCGCCCCACGGCCCCGCAGCATGGCTGTTAAAAGGTTTCCCACTCGTCGTCGCCGGCCGCTGGCGCCTTGGGCCTGGCGGCGGGTGCGGGTTTGGGCAGTGCTGCGGCCTTGGGCGGTGCGGGTTTGGCCTGTGGTGCGGGTGCAATGGGGCGCCGCGCGGCGGCGGGTGGCGCCTGGGGGGCAGACCGTGCAGACGGTGCGGAAACGGCCAGATGGCCCTGCTGGGCCAGCGGGGCGCTGGATGCGACCAGGGCGGCAGCACCTTCGACGTGGAAGGCCGAGACGATTTTCACCAGGTCTTGCGCCTGCCCGCGCAGGCTGCTGGCAGCGGCGGCCATTTCTTCCACCAGCGCGGCGTTTTGCTGCGTGGTCTGGTCCATTTGTGTGACCGCTTCGCCCACCTGAGCCACACCTTGCGACTGCTCGTTGCTGGCAGCGCTGATTTCACCCATGATGTCGGTCACGCGTTTGATGCTGTCGACCACCTCGGTCATGGTGGAGCCGGCCTGGTCCACCAGGGCGCTGCCATGGGAGACCCGCTCCACGCTGGTGTCGATGAGGGTCTTGATTTCTTTGGCGGCTTCGGCCGAGCGACCGGCCAGGCTGCGCACCTCGGAGGCCACCACGGCAAAACCACGCCCCTGTTCCCCCGCGCGGGCGGCTTCGACGGCCGCGTTCAGGGCCAGGATGTTGGTCTGGAAGGCAATGCCGTCGATGACGCCGATGATGTCGGCAATCTTGCGGCTGGCCTCGTTGATGCCTTTCATGGTGTCCACCACCTGGTTGACCACCACGCCGCCCTGCACCGCCACGCTGGAGGCACTCAGGGCCAGCTGGTTGGCCTGGCGGGCGCTGTCGGCATTTTGTTTGACGGTGGAACTCAGCTCTTCCATGCTGGCTGCGGTTTCTTCCAGGGCGCTGGCCTGTTGTTCGGTGCGGGCGGACAGGTCGTTATTGCCCTGGGCAATTTCGGCACTGGCGGTGGCCACGCTCTCGGAGCCCTGGCGCACGTTGGACACCAGCTTGCCCAAATTGGCTTGCATCTCTTGCAGCGAGCGCATCAGTTGCCCAATTTCGTCGCTGCCGGTGCTGCTGATTTTTGCGCTCAGGTTGCCGTGGGCCACTTGGTTGGCCACGGCCACGGCCTCATTTAACGGCACCACAATTTGGCGGGTGAGCCAGAATGCACCGGCCATGCCACCGGCGGCGGCTAGCAGCAGGACGATGACCGACAAGGTAATGGCACTACCGGCCTGTTCAATCGATGCTTTGTTGGCGGTGGCGTCGATAACGCTGTCGAGCCGCAGAATGCCGAACAGTGCACCGGCCAACATGAGACCCATGGCCAGTGCAAACGCCAGGGGAAGTTTTTGACCCAATTTCATGACAATGTCCTTTGCAAGCAGAAAGAAGTAACGCCGGTGAAAAGTCGGTTAAACACTGTAACGACTTTCAGCGCCGTTGTCGCGTGCCAAATGCCATTGCGCTGCCGGTGTGTGGCGGCGAAAAAAAACCTGCCGGGCAGGGTTGCCGGGCAGGGGGGGGTGGGAGGGGTTGCGAGGGCGCTTACTTCACGTCCAGCATGGCGTCTTTGAGTTTCCAGTCGCCGGGGTTGGGGCCAAACCAGATTGACATCAGTCCGTGGAAAAACTCCGGGTCGGTAATCGGTTCACCCTGAACTTTGCCATTGACGGTGACCACCAGGCCGGTGCCGGGAATCCAGTCATCGGTGACCACATCGCCGGGGCCCAGTGACTTGATGGAACCAAACATTTCACCCATGCGGATCAGGCCGGGCACCATGCGGGAAAACTGGTCTTTGGCCACGTTGTCCTGTACGCCACGGGTGAGCAACTTGCCAAATGCATTGGAATCGACTTCGCGCAGAAAAGTCATTTTCAGGCGCTTGGGGCCGGGCGCGGCAATCAATTCCTGCAGCGTGTGCACCTTTTGCCAACAAACAATTCACCAACGTAAATTTTCAGGAACTTGACACGAATGCCGGCGCCGTTGAGGGGTAGTTTGGCTCCGCCAACCACTGCACTGTCTTCAACCTTGACGCCCGCCAGGTCGATGGTGGCTGCCATGGCCGATGCGCTAAGTAGCGCGGACACAATGACACCCAGTAATGGTTTCATAAAACGCATGGTTTGTATTTCCTCTCAAAAATCAAAATGGAATGCAGCCGCCTGCCACCACAACGGTGTGTGTGGTGCAGGAGGCCGCTGATTCGCACAGTCCGGGGGATGGGGCGAACCCGCGATACGCTGTTGGCCGCAACACGCCAGCTGGGGAAACGGGCCCGCAGGGTGAAAACAGAAGGGCGTCAATTACTTCACGTCCAGCATGGCGTCTTTGAGTTTCCAGTCGCCGGGGTTGGGGCCAAACCAGATGGACATTAGGCCCTGGAAAAACTCCGGGTCGGTAATGGGTTCGCCTTGCACTTTGCCTTTAACGGTGACGACCAGGCCGGTGCCGGGAATCCAGTCATTGGTGACCACATCGCCGGGGCCCAGTGACTTGTTGGAACCAAACATTTCACCCATGCGGATCAGGCCGGGCACCATGCGGGAGTACTGGTCTTTGGCCACGTTGTCCTGTACGCCACGGGTGAGCAACTTGCCAAATGCACTGGAATCGACTTCGCGCAGAAAAGTCATTTTCAGGCGCTTGGGGCCGGGCGCGGCAATCAATTCCTGCAGCGTGTGCACCTTTTTGCCAACAAACAATTCACCAACGTAAATTTTCAGGAACTTGACACGAATGCCGGCGCCGTTGAGGGGTAGTTTGGCTCCGCCAACCACTGCACTGTCTTCAACCTTGACGCCCGCCAGGTCGATGGTGGCTGCCATGGCCGATGCGCTAAGTAGCGCGGACACAATGACACCCAGTAATGGTTTCATAAAACGCATGGTTTGTATTTCCTCTCAAAAATCAAAATGGAATGCAGCCGCCTGCCACCACAACGGTGTGTGTGGTGCAGGAGGCCGCTGATTCGCACAGTCCGGGGGATGGGGCGAACCCGCGATACGCTGTTGGCCGCAACACGCCAGCTGGGGAAACGGGCCCGCAGGGTGAAAACAGAAGGGCGTCAATTACTTTGCGTCCAGCATGGCGTCTTTGAGTTTCCAGTCGCCCGGGTTGGGGCCAAACCAGATGGCCATCATGGCGGCAAAGAACTCGGGTTCTGTGAAGGGCTCGCCCCACGGTTTGCCTTTGACCGTGATGATCAGCCCCGTGCCGGGAACCCAGTCCAGAATGATGCTGTCACCCGGTGCAAACGACTTGGTGGCCGAGAAAATTTCGCCCATGCGAATGATGGAGGGAATCAGTTTGGAGAGGTTGGCCTTGGCGACGTTGTCTTCCACGCCCCGGGTGAATAACTTGCCCAGCGGCGAGCTCTCCATTTCGCGCACAAAGGTCATCTGCAAACGCTTGGGGCCCGGTGCGGCGAGCAACTCATCCAGTGTGTGTACCTTTTTCGTCGTGTACAGGCTGCCAACGTATACCTTGACAAATTTGTAGCGGATGCCTGCGCCATTGAGTTGTAACTTGGTGCCGGAAACGGTCGCGGTGTCTTCCACTTTGACACCGGCCAACTCGATGGGGGCCGCCAAGGCGGCAGCGCTTACAACGAGGGCGATGGCGGCGGTTAACAGGGGTTTGAAAAAATGCATAGGGAACTGAACCTCTGGAGTTATTAAAACTGTCACATTTGTCCTCGGGTATTCTGCGCTGCACACTGTCAGTAAGATGTAAGGGTTTTCACCAATCTGACTTTCGTGTGCCCGTGCGGTGAGAACGGGCGTGCGGCAGGCCCCTGGAGTGGTCGGGTTTGTGGGTTTGCTACACTGGCAGCATGTTTATTCACCGCATCTTTATTACGGGTTGTAGCGACCGGGGAGCCTGGCCCTGGCGTACGCTGACCGTAAGCCGTTCGCGCTGCGCGCTGCGCCGGGCCTGATCCTTGCGGGGGTTGTGCCGGTGCCGCACGCAAAACCCCACAAAATACACCTCGTTTCCTTACACCGCCTCTGCGGTGTCGGCGCGGCAGTTTGGCATGATGCCAATGCCCCTGCCTCGACATAGAAAGGCATTCCATTGTGATGAATGAAACCGAATTCCAGTCCCTGCACGCGCAGGGCTACAACCGCATCCCCGTGATGGCGCAGGTCTTTGCCGACCTGGAGACGCCCTTGTCCCTGTACCTGAAGCTGGCACACAGTCAGAGCGACCCGAGCGCCAGTGGCTTGGGCGACGGCCCGAACCCGGGTACCTTCAGCTTTTTGCTTGAATCGGTGGTGGGTGGCGAGCGCTTTGGGCGCTACAGCTTTATCGGCTTGCCCGCCCGCACCCTGGTGCGTGCCAGCGGGTTTGGTGCCGATGCCCGCACCGAGGTGGTGACCGATGGCGTGGTGGTGGAAACCTCGCACGCCAATCCGCTGGACTTTATCGCCGCCTACCAGCAGCGTTTCAAGGTGGCGCTGCAGCCCGGTTTGCCCCGTTTTTGCGGCGGTTTGGCCGGCTACTTTGGTTACGACGCGGTGCGCTACATCGAGAAAAAGCTCGAAGCCAGTTGCCCGCCCGACGAGTTGGGTTGCCCCGACATTTTGTTGCTGCAGTGTGAAGAGCTGGCGGTCATTGATAACCTGTCGGGCAAATTGCACTTGATCGTCTACGCCGACCCGGCCCAGCCGGACGCGCTGGCCCGTGCCACACAGCGTCTGCACGCGCTCAAAGCCCGCCTGGCACAGGCGGTGCGGGTACCGGCGGTCAATCCCTCGCCCGCCCAGCCGGTGCAGCGCGACTTTGCCAAGGCCGATTACCTGGCCGCCGTGGTGCGTGCCAAGGCACTGATTGCCGGTGGCGACTTTATGCAGGTGCAGGTGGGCCAGCGTATAAAAAAGCGTTACACCGCATCCCCCTTGTCGCTGTACCGGGCGTTGCGGGCGCTGAACCCCAGCCCGTATATGTATTACTACGATTTTGGCGACTTCCAGGTGGTGGGGGCATCGCCGGAGATTCTTGTCCGCCAGGAGACTTTGCCCCCACGCTCCCCCTCTGCGAGTGGTTCGCTACCCTTGCAAGACGCGCTGTTGCCAGAGTCAACACCGATTCAGGCCGTCCCGGCCTGCGCAGGCAATGGGGCAGCGGCGGCACTCAGCCCCGAGGGGGCTCTCGCCGCTCGGGGCGGCCCAGCGCCGCTCGATGCCGCAGTGGAGAAAAAAATCACCATTCGTCCCCTTGCAGGCACACGCCCGCGTGGCGCCACGCCGGAGCTGGACAAGGCCGCCGAGGTCGAACTCATCAACGACCCCAAGGAGCGCGCCGAGCACGTGATGCTGATCGACCTGGCGCGCAACGACATTGGTCGCATCGCCAAAATTGGCAGCGTCAAGGTATCCGACGCCTTTTGTGTGGAGCGCTACAGCCACGTCATGCACATCGTGAGCAACGTCGAGGGCACGCTGCTCGATGGCATGACCAGCATGGATGTGCTCAAGGCCACCTTTCCGGCTGGCACACTCACCGGTGCGCCCAAGGTGCACGCCATGGAGCTGATTGACCAGTTGGAGCCTATCAAGCGGGGTATTTATGGTGGCGCCTGCGGTTACCTGAGTTATGCCGGGGATATGGACGTGGCCATTGCCATCCGCACCGGCATCATCAAAAACGAAACCCTGTACGTGCAGGCGGCAGCCGGAGTGGTGGCCGACAGCGTGCCCGAGCTGGAGTGGGCCGAGACCGAAGCCAAGGCCCGTGCCCTGCTGCGCGCGGCCGAACTGGTTGAGGAGGGATTGGAATGAACGCCGCGCCGGGCCACCCCCAAGCCAGTACGCACCGCAGCCCGCAGGGCGAAGGTTTACCCGTGCACCAGGCCATACACACTGTGCAGCCTTGCACCACCATGGCCGATGTGCGCCGCTGTGTGGACGCGCTGGACGACATTCTGGTGCCGCTGCTGGTGCAGCGCACCGGTTACATGACGCAGGCCGCCCGCATCAAACAAAACGCCTCCCAGGTGCGCGACGAAGGTCGCATCCAGGCCATTGTGGACCGGGTGCGTGCACGCGCCATGGCCGAGGGCGGTTCGCCCGAGGTGCTGGAGGCCATCTACCGCAGCCTGATGGAGGTGTGCATTGACTTTGAACACCGCGAATTCGCGCGCCTGCGTGGCGAAGGGCAGAGCGGGGCCGCGAGCGCTGCCGTGTCATCCGAAGAAACGAGCGGCCTCTTGGGGGGCGGCGCTGTACACAACCTGACCAGCGCAGGAGGGAATGGATTATGAAACTGCTGATGATCGACAACTACGACAGCTTTACCTACAACATCGTCCAGTACTTTGGCGAGTTGGGCGCGCAGGTGGAGGTGTTTCGCAACGACGAAATCACGGTGGAGGGCATTGCCGCACGCCAGCCGGACCGGCTGGTGGTGTCGCCGGGGCCGTGTTCACCGGCTGAGGCGGGTATTTCGGTGGCCGCCATCCAGCACTTTATGGGCAAGTTGCCGATTTTGGGGGTGTGTTTGGGGCACCAAAGTATTGGCGCGGCACTGGGCGGAACGATCGTCCGGGCGCAGGCGCTGATGCATGGCAAAACCAGCGTCATCACCACCACGCAAGAGGGGGTGTTTGCCGGGCTGCCCCAGCAGTTCACGGTCAATCGCTACCACTCGTTGGCGATTGAGCGCGCGACCTGCCCGAAAGAATTGGCCATTACCGCCTGGACCGATGACGGTGAGATCATGGGCGTGCGCCACACCGGTCTGGCGGACGCCGTGCGCGTGGAGGGGGTGCAGTTTCACCCCGAGTCCATTCTTACCGAGCATGGGCACGCCATGCTGCAGAACTTCCTTCGGTAACCTGATTGCTATCAAAGTTATAGCTGCTTGCGCACGTCCAGCGTGCGGAAATGGCTAAAAAGCTTGTAACCCCATTCTGAGGAGAACCCATGCCCATCACCCCCCAGCAGGCGCTGCAGCGCGTCATTGAACACCGCGAAATCTTCCATGACGAGATGCTGCACCTGATGCGCCAAATCATGGCGGGCGAGATGTCGCCGGTCATGATGGCGGCGCTCATCACCGGCCTGCGCGTCAAGAAAGAAACCATTGGCGAGATCACAGCCGCCGCGCAGGTCATGCGCGAGTTCTCCACCAAGGTGGACGTGGCGGACAAAAACCATCTGGTGGACATTGTGGGCACGGGCGGCGACGGTTCGCACACGTTTAACATTTCCACCTGTGCCATGTTTGTGGCGGCGGCAGCGGGCGCCAAGGTCAGCAAGCACGGCGGGCGCAGTGTCAGCAGCAAAAGCGGCAGCGCCGATGTGCTCGAAGCCCTGGGGCTCAACATCAACTTGTCCCCGGCGGCCATTGCGCAGTGCATGCAGGACGTGGGTGTGGGCTTCATGTTCGCGCCCAACCACCATCCGGCCATGAAAAATGTGGCCCCCGTGCGCCGTGAGTTGGGTATCAAGACCCTTTTCAACATTCTGGGGCCGCTGACCAACCCGGCCGGTGCGCCCAATATCTTGATGGGGGTTTTTCACCCCGATCTGGTGGGTATTCAGGTGCGCGCGCTGCAACGCCTGGGCGCCGAACACGCCCTGGTGGTGTACGGCAAAGATGGCCTGGACGAGGTGAGTCTGGGGGCTGCCACGCTGGTGGGGGAGTTGAAAGATGGGGATGTCACCGAATACGAAATCCACCCGGAAGACTTCGGCCTGACCATGGCCAGCACCCGCGCACTGAAGGTGGAGACTGCTGAGCAGTCCAAGGCCATGTTGCTGGGCGTGCTGGATAACCAGGCCGGTGTGGCCAAGGACATTGTGGTACTGAATGCCGGCGTTGCACTGTACGCCGCCAATGTGGTCAATAGCATCGTAGGCGGCATGGAGCGTGCGCAAGCAGCTATTGAATCAGGAGCGGCCAAGGCCAAACTGCAGGCGCTGATCCAACGATCCGGCGAACTCGCAAAAACGTAGTTTTGCGGGATCAATCTTTGGGCTGACCCGCAGTGGGCCGGTAAGCTAGCCGGGCAAACCCTGGCGCTGTCCCTGGCCGATGTACGCATGGAGGGGGCAGATTAGTGGCCCTGTCTCCCAACCTTGAGGAAGAACATGAGTGATATTTTGGACAAAATTGTGGCCGTGAAACGCCAGGAAGTGGCGGCCGCGTTGAAGCGCAAACCGTTGGAGCTGGTGCGTGCCGACGCCGAGAGCCGGGTGCTGACGCGGGACTTTGTGGGCGCCTTGCGCGCCAAGATCGCCGCGGGCCGACCCGCGGTGATTGCCGAGATCAAAAAGGCCAGCCCCAGCAAGGGGGTGTTGCGCGACGACTTTATTCCCGCCGACATTGCCCAAAGCTACGCCGAAAACGGTGCCGCTTGTCTGTCGGTACTGACCGACCGGCAGTTTTTTCAGGGCGAGCCCGACTTCCTCAAGCAAGCCCGTGCATCGTGCCAGTTGCCGGTGCTGCGCAAGGACTTTATGGTCGATGCGTACCAAATCTACGAATCCCGTGCCATGGGCGCCGACTGCATTTTGCTGATTGCGGCCTGCCTTGACGATGCGCAGATGAAGGATTTAGAGGCCATCGCCCTGGGGTTGGATATGGCGGTGTTGGTGGAGGTGCATGACGGTGCCGAACTCGATCGCGCGTTGAGGCTGAAAACGCCGCTGCTGGGTATCAATAACCGCAACCTGAAAACCTTTGAGGTGAATCTGGATACCACTTTGGCGTTGCGCGCGGCAGTTCCAGCAGACCGAATTCTGGTCACCGAGAGCGGCATCCAGACCCGTGACGATGTGTTGCGTATGGGCTCCGCCGGCGTGCATACGTTTCTGGTGGGTGAGGCGTTTATGCGTGCGCCCGAGCCGGGCGAAGCGCTGGCGGCCTTGTTTGCGTGAGGGGTTGGTTTTTATGGTGCGCCCAATCGACACGCAGGTTTTGTCTGAAGGCGCAGTGGGTGAGCCCGTGCCGGTAGAGAGCGGGCAGTTAACCGCAGCCAATCCGGTGGATTGGCCGGTTGCGTTGGCTTGGCAACCCGTGGTGGATGCTTTTTTTCAGTCGGCAAACGGGCAGTCGTTGCTCGATTTTTTGCGGCAACGCTTGGCCGCAGGGGCCACGATTTTCCCACCCCAGCCTTTGCGGGCTTTGCAACTCACGCCGCCGCAATCGGTGCGTGTGGTGATCTTGGGGCAAGACCCTTACCACGGCAGAGGGCAGGCCGAGGGCTTGGCTTTTTCAGTGGCACCGGGTGTGGCCTTGCCGCCGTCGCTGCGCAACATTTTCAAGGAACTGCAGCGCGATTTGGGTACGCCGTTTCCAACCCATCCGCAACCGGGGGGGAGTCTGGTGCGCTGGGCAGAGCAGGGTGTTTTGTTGCTCAATACCTGCCTGACGGTGGAGGAAGGGCTGCCCGCCAGCCATGCGGGCAAAGGCTGGGAGGTGTTGACCGATGCCGTGATTCGCCACGTGTCGCAAGACGTCGTACCGAAAGTGTTTATGTTGTGGGGCGCGCATGCGCAGAGCAAACGGACCTTGATCGACGCCGGGCGGCATCTGGTGCTGACTGCCAACCATCCATCACCGCTGTCTGCATTGCGTCCGCCCGTGCCTTTCATCGGTTGTGGTCATTTTTCGCAGGCGCGGGCATGGAAGGAACGGCATGCACTAAACGGCGCACTGGTGCGGTGAATCTGGACTGCGTGGCGAGAAAGAAAAAATCTTCGACACTGTCATGACAAGGCTAATACTTCGTGGCATAATTCGGGGTTCACCTTGGAGAGGTGGCCGAGTGGTTAATGGCAGCAGACTGTAAATCTGCCCTCTTACGAGTACGCTGGTTCGAATCCAGCCCTCTCCACCAGTGATAAGTCGATTGTCGGTAAGGCGAATCTATGCGGGGTTCGTATAGTGGTAATACCTTAGCCTTCCAAGCTAAAGCGAGGAGTTCGATTCTCCTACCCCGCTCCATAGTTGATTTATTGTTGGTTTTATTGTGAAAGATTTTGCCCTTTTGGCTCAGTGGTAGAGCACTCCCTTGGTAAGGGAGAGGTCGCGGGTCCGATTCCCGCAAAGGGCACCAGTTTTTGCATTGCTGTCTTTGTTTTGGGCGCGTGCATGGTGTTTTTGTTGGTTTGACCTCATTGCTTTTCGGAGTCTGAAAAATGGGAAAAGAAAAATTCACGCGTACCAAGCCCCACGTCAATGTGGGCACCATCGGTCACGTTGACCATGGCAAGACCACGCTGACAGCGGCCATCACCACGGTGTTGGCGCAAAAATTCGGCGGTCAGGCTAAAGCCTACGACCAGATCGACGCTGCACCTGAAGAAAAAGCACGCGGCATTACCATCAACACCGCCCACGTTGAATACGAAACCGCCAACCGCCACTACGCCCACGTGGATTGCCCTGGACACGCCGACTATGTGAAGAACATGATCACCGGCGCAGCTCAAATGGACGGCGCTATTCTGGTTTGCTCTGCCGCTGACGGCCCTATGCCCCAGACCCGCGAGCACATCCTCTTGGCTCGCCAGGTGGGTGTTCCTTACATCATCGTGTTTCTGAACAAGTGCGACATGGTTGACGATGCTGAGTTGTTGGAACTGGTCGAAATGGAAGTGCGCGAACTCCTCGACAAGTATGACTTCCCAGGCGACAAGACCCCCATCATCCACGGCTCTGCCAAGCTCGCCATGGAAGGCGACAAGGGTGCTTTGGGTGAAGAAGCCATCATGAAACTGGCCGATGCATTGGACACGTATATCCCTCTGCCAGAACGTGCTGTTGACGGTGCGTTCCTGATGCCCGTGGAAGACGTGTTCTCCATCTCTGGTCGCGGTACCGTGGTGACCGGCCGTGTGGAGCGCGGAATCATCAAGGTCGGCGAAGAAATCGAAATCGTCGGTATTGCAGACACCCAAAAAACCACCTGTACCGGTGTGGAAATGTTCCGCAAGTTGCTGGACCAAGGTCAAGCTGGCGACAACGTCGGTATCCTGTTGCGCGGCACCAAGCGTGAAGACGTGCAGCGCGGCCAAGTGCTGTGCAAGCCCGGCTCCATCAAGCCCCACACCCACTTCACAGGCGAAATCTACGTTTTGTCCAAAGATGAAGGTGGCCGTCACACGCCTTTCTTCAACAACTACCGTCCCCAGTTCTACTTCCGTACCACGGATGTGACCGGAGCGATCGAGTTGCCCGAAGGCAAAGAGATGGTGATGCCGGGTGACAACGTGTCGATCACGGTGAAGCTGATCAACCCGATCGCCATGGAAGAAGGTCTGCGCTTCGCGATCCGCGAAGGCGGTCGTACCGTGGGTGCGGGTGTGGTTGCCAAAATCATCGCTTAAGGATTTATAGGGGTATAGCTCAATTGGCAGAGCGTCGGTCTCCAAAACCGAAGGTTGTAGGTTCGATTCCTACTGCCCCTGCCACCATGGTGATGTGACGAGGTGGATTTTAAGCCTGCTAGGGTTCTAGCGGGCTTCGCCTTCTTGGGTTGCCAGAAATTACATCGAAATACACCACGAAAACCTCAATATGGCCACATCACAAGTTCAAACAGTCAGTACTGGGGCGGATAAGGCGAAGCTTGCAGCGGCATCTGCGTTGGTGGTTCTTGCCTTGGTTGCGTATTATTTGTTGGCCAAGCAAGGGCAGTGGGTGCAGTGGCTTGCCTTGATTTTGGGTTTGCTTGCGGCGACCGGTGTGTTTCTTGTGTCTGAGCACGGCAAGCAGTTGGTTGCGTTTGGGCATGATGCGTGGCGTGAGGTGCGCAAAGTGGTTTGGCCGGCTCGCAAGGAGGCTATCCAAATCACGGCCTATGTGTTCGGGTTCGTGTTGATTATGGCCATGTTTTTGTGGATGACTGACAAGACGCTTGAGTGGTTTTTATATGACTTGATCCTGGGGTGGAAAAAATAATGACGGATGCTGTAGATACCCCTGTGATCTCGATGTCCGCGCCTGTGCCGGGCTCGAATCCTGACCTGCGCTGGTATGTCGTTCATGCCTATTCTGGTATGGAGAAAGCCGTAGAACGCAATATTCTTGAGCGTATTACGCGCTCTGGCATGCAGGATAAATTTGGTCGCATTCTGGTTCCTATGGAGGAGGTGGTTGAGGTTAAAAACGGCCAGAAAAGAACCACTGAGCGCAAGTTTTTTCCTGGCTATGTATTGGTTGAGATGGTCATGGATGACGATACATGGCATTTGGTCAAGCACACCAATAAGGTCACCGGTTTTGTTGGTGGGGCAAAGAATCGCCCCGCACCTATATCCGAATCTGAGGTGATGAAAATCGTCAATCAGATGCAAGAAGGGACGGATAAGCCTCGGCACAAAATTGAATTTGTGGTGGGTGAATTTGTCCGCGTCAAAGAGGGCCCTTTTGCTGACTTCAATGGTTCTGTAGAGGATGTGAACTATGAGAAGAGCAAGGTTCGCGTGGCGGTAACTATTTTTGGTCGTTCGACCCCTGTGGAGTTGGAGTTTTCGCAGATTGAGAAAACTTAGATACCGGTTGTGTTTTAACTTGGTTTCGCGCTTCCCGATTCGGTGCGAAATGTTTTTGAAGAGTCGTTAACCCCGGGGAGCTGCGGTCTGTAATGTTGCAGATCAATGCGTTATCACCCGCAAGGAGAAATCATGGCGAAAAAAATCGTCGGTTTTGTCAAGCTGCAAGTACCAGCAGGTAAGGCCAACCCTTCCCCCCCCATCGGCCCCGCTTTGGGTCAACGTGGTTTGAATATCATGGAGTTCTGCAAGGCATTCAATGCGCAGACCCAGGGTGTTGAACCAGGGCTGCCTTTGCCTGTGGTGATTACTGCGTATGCCGACAAGAGCTTTACTTTCATCATCAAGACACCACCTGCTACGGTGTTGATCAAGAAAGCCATTAAGTTAGACAAGGGCTCTGCCCGTCCGCACATGGACAAGGTTGGCGTGATTACGCGCGCGCAACTGGAAGAAATTGCCAAGACCAAGATGAAAGACATGAACGCTGCCGATCTGGACGGTGCCGTTCGTACCATCGCTGGCACTGCCCGATCCATGGGTGTGAATGTGGAGGGCCTGTAAATGTCCAAACTCACTAAAAAACAAAAGACCCAACAGGGCAAGATTGATAACAACAAACTTTATGGTTTGAATGATGCGCTCGGTCTGGTGAAAGAGTTTGCCAATGCCAAGTTCGACGAGTCGATTGACGTGGCTGTGCAACTGGGTATTGATGCCAAGAAGTCGGATCAAGTGGTGCGTGGTGCTGTAGTTTTGCCAAACGGAACCGGTAAGACCAAGCGCGTGGCGGTGTTTGCACAGGGTGCCAAAGCTGAAGAGGCCAAAGCTGCCGGTGCTGATATCGTTGGAATGGACGACTTGGCCGCTATGGTTAAGGCCGGTGACATGCCTTTTGATATCGTGATTGCTGCCCCTGATGCCATGCGTATTGTGGGTACATTGGGTCAAATTTTGGGACCTCGTGGTTTGATGCCCAACCCCAAGGTTGGCACCGTGACCCCTGATGTTGCTACTGCGGTGAAGAACGCCAAGGCTGGCCAGGTCCAGTTCCGTGTTGACAAAGCCGGTATCGTTCATTCGACCATTGGCCGTCGTTCATTCGAGTCCGCCCAGTTGCAGGGTAACTTGGCCGCTTTAGTGGATGCGCTGGTCAAAGCCAAGCCCGCTTCAAGCAAGGGTTTGTATTTGCGCAAGGTGGCGGTTTCTTCGACGATGGGTGTGGGTGTCCGCGTGGATCTCCAGTCCATCTCGGCTTAATCGCAAAAATTTGAAGCTGCCCCAAAAGGTGGCTTCGATGTGGTGGGCTGTAAGCGGTTGAAAGACCGACGCAGGCCATCCGAGACCGTTGGTGTGCCAGTCTCAGCAATGTAGACAGGTACTTAAACCGGCACACTGTTCACACGGTGTCCAGCCAACGCAGATGGCGATCCCGCTGCAGATGAAATGAAAGTTTCGTAAACAGTTGGTCGCTGCAATGTGGCGCGTAAGGTGGCAAATGCCGCCAAGCGCATTTAAAGGAGTAGACCTTGAGTCTTAATCGCAGTGAGAAGGAAGCGGTCATCAGTGATGTGACCAGCCTCGCCGCTAAAGCTCAAACGCTCGTGATCGCGGAGTACCGTGGCATCACGGTCGCCGACATGACTAAATTGCGCATTGCCGCGCGCAGCAACGGAGTGACGCTGAGTGTGTTGAAAAACACCCTGGCTCGCCGTGCTGTTGCAGGTAGCACATTTGAAGTCGTCGCCGACCAGATGACTGGCCCTTTGATCTATGGCTTTTCTCAAGACGCAGTGGCCGCCGCAAAAGTGGTGGCAGAGTTCGCGAAGACCAACGACAAGTTGGTCATCCGGGCTGGTGCGTATGGCGGAAAAGCGCTGGACGTGAACGGCGTGAAACAGCTCGCAAGCATCCCTTCCAAAGAAGTGTTGTTGGCGCAGTTGCTGGGCTTGATGCAATCCCCCATTTCGCGTACAGCCCGTGTGCTGGCCGCACTGGCGGAACAACGGGGCGCAGGTGCGGCAGAAGAAGCTGCACCCGCTGAGGCAGTTGCGGCGTAATTGCCCGCGGCCTGTAGTAACAAACGTGAAACATTGCGGGACAGTCCGGAGCGCAGCGAAGCTCTGTCCTCAACTAACTGTAGGAAATAAAAATGGCATTCGATAAAGACGCATTTTTGACCGCGCTGGATAGCATGACGGTCATGGAACTCAACGACTTGGTGAAAGCCATCGAAGAGAAATTCGGGGTAAGCGCAGCTGCTATGTCGGCACCTGCCGCTGGTGGCGGCGGTGCTGCTGCTGCTGTCGAAGAGAAGACAGAGTTCAACGTGGTGTTGACTGACGCTGGTGCCCAGAAGGTATCCGTAATCAAGGCCGTGCGTGAAATCACTGGCCTGGGCTTGAAAGAAGCCAAGGATCTGGTTGACGGTGCACCCAAGAACGTCAAGGAAGGCATCTCCAAGGCTGATGCTGAGGCTGCTTTGAAGAAATTGGTCGAAGCCGGTGCTAAGGCTGAGTTGAAGTAATCGATCTTCGCGCTTGGGCTGGGATGCTTTAAAAGGGCTCCCAGCCTTTGCTGCTTGTGAAATGTGCAGTTAGTGCACACTCAAAAGTGATGAATTGCCACTTTTGAGTGTCTTCTGACCCCGACTGCAGAAGATGCCTTGGTACGGGTTGCGTGCAATGCGCAGCCGTCCGCCAGTGATTGGTAGTGGCCAATCGCCAAGAATAACTCAGTCGCCTAGGACCCCCAGGTTCCTTTAGTCTTTGCCCGGAGAGCTAATGGCTTACACATACACAGAACGCAAACGCATACGCAAAAACTTCGGTAGTCGCGATAGCGTGCTTGAAATTCCCTACCTGTTGCAAATGCAAAAAGATGCGTATACCGCATTTTTACAGGCGGACATAGCTCCCAAAAAGAGAACATCTGAGGGGTTGCAGGCAGCGTTTGAAGCGGCTTTCCCGATCGTTTCGCACAACGGATTTGTCGAAATGAAGTACCTCGAATACAACTTGGCCAAGCCGGGATTCGACGTCCGTGAGTGCCAGACCCGTGGTTTGACATTTGCTTCGGCTGTGCGGGCCAAAGTTCAGTTGATCATTTATGACCGTGAGTCGTCGACGACGCAAAACAAGGTAGTCAAAGAGGTCAAAGAGCAAGAAGTTTATATGGGTGAAGTTCCGTTGATGACGGGCAAGGGTTCGTTCATCATCAACGGCACCGAGCGTGTGATCGTGTCACAGTTGCACCGGTCGCCTGGCGTCTTTTTTGAACACGACAAAGGTAAAACCCACAGCTCGGGCAAGTTGTTGTTCTCGGCTCGCATTATTCCTTACCGTGGCTCTTGGCTGGACTTCGAGTTCGACCCCAAAGATCTGCTGTATTTCCGTGTTGACCGTCGTCGCAAGATGCCCGTTACGATTCTGCTCAAGGCCATCGGTTTGACCAACGAGTCCATTCTGGCCAACTTCTTCGTCAACGATAACTTCCGCCTGATGGACAGTGGTGCGCAGATGGAGTTTGTTGCAGAACGTCTGCGTGGTGAAGTGGCTCGTTTTGACATTACCGACAAGAGTGGCAAGGTGGTTGTCGCCAAAGACAAGCGCGTTACAGCCCGCCATACCCGTGAACTGGAGCAGTCCGACACCACGCACATCAGTGTGCCCGAAGATTTTCTTATCGGTCGCGTCGTAGCGCGCAATGTGGTTGATGAAGACACGGGTGAGATTGTTGCCAAGGCCAATGAAGAGTTAACCGATGCCTTGCTGAAGAAATTGCGTCTGACAGGCATTCAGGATCTGCCGTGCATCTATACCAACGAACTGGACCAGGGCGCCTACATATCCCAAACCCTGCGTACCGACGAGACCGTGGATGAATTTGCTGCACGGGTGGCCATCTACCGCATGATGCGTCCTGGTGAGCCGCCCACGGAAGATGCCGTGCAAGCCCTGTTTCAACGGTTGTTCTATAACCCCGACACCTATGATCTTTCACGCGTTGGTCGCATGAAGTTCAATGCCAAGATGGGGCGCTCCGAATCCACTGGACCGAAAGTTTTGACCAATGAAGATATCTTGGCGGTTGTCAAGATTTTGGTCGACTTGCGCAATGGTCGTGGTGATGTCGACGATATCGATCATCTGGGTAACCGCCGTGTGCGTTGTGTCGGTGAATTGGCCGAGAACCAGTACCGTACCGGTTTGGCACGTATCGAGAAGGCCGTGAAAGAACGCCTAGGTCAAGCGGAGCAAGAGCCGCTGATGCCGCACGACCTGATCAACAGCAAGCCTATATCCGCTGCGCTCAAGGAGTTCTTCGGTGCGTCGCAGCTGTCCCAGTTCATGGATCAAACCAACCCATTGTCGGAAATTACGCACAAACGTCGTGTTTCTGCCCTTGGCCCGGGTGGTTTGACCCGTGAACGCGCGGGCTTCGAAGTGCGAGATGTGCACGTGACCCATTACGGTCGTGTGTGTCCCATTGAAACGCCTGAAGGTCCTAATATCGGTCTGATTAACTCGCTAGCCTTGTATGCGCGTCTGAATGAGTACGGTTTCATCGAGACCCCCTATCGCCGCGTCGTTGATGCGAAGATCACCAACGAAATTGACTACCTGTCGGCAATAGAGGAGGGGAAATACGTCATTGCGCAGGCTAACGCGGCGCTCGACAAGGACGGTAAGCTGACCGGTGATTTGGTTTCTGCGCGTGAAAAAGGTGAATCCATCCTGGTTGGTGCGGAACGTGTGCAGTACATGGACGTGTCGCCTGCGCAGATCGTGTCGGTAGCGGCATCCCTGGTGCCCTTCTTGGAGCACGATGATGCGAATCGCGCGCTGATGGGTGCCAACATGTCACGACAGGCTGTGCCCATCTTGCGCCCGGAAAAGCCCTTCGTGGGCACTGGAATCGAACGCGTAGCAGCGGTGGACTCCGGCACGGTGGTTACCGCAACCCGTGGCGGTGTGGTGGACTATGTTGATGCAACCCGCATTGTGATTCGTGTCAACGATGCAGAAGCACAGGCAGGTGAAGTCGGTGTGGATATTTACAACCTGATTAAGTACCAGCGCTCCAACCAGAACACCAATATCCACCAGCGACCCATCGTGAAGAAGGGTGACAGATTGGCCAAGGGAGATGTGATCGCCGATGGTGCATCAACAGACCTCGGTGAGTTGGCTTTGGGTCAGAACATGCTGGTCGCGTTTATGCCTTGGAACGGTTACAACTTCGAGGACTCGATTTTGATTTCCGAGCGTGTTGTTGCGGAGGATCGCTACACATCCATCCACATTGAAGAATTGGTGGTGATGGCGCGTGACACGAAGCTCGGTTCTGAAGAGATTACGCGTGACATTCCCAATTTGAGTGAACAACAACTCAACCGTCTGGATGAATCCGGCATCATCTATGTGGGTGCCGAGGTTCAACCCGGCGACACATTGGTGGGCAAGGTTACACCCAAGGGTGAGACCACGTTGACGCCAGAAGAGAAGCTATTGCGTGCCATCTTTGGCGAAAAAGCCAGTGACGTGAAAGACACGTCGTTGCGTGTGGATCAAGGCTCTCAAGGTACCGTGATCGATGTGCAGGTGTTTACCCGTGAGGGTATTCCGCGTGACCGCCGTGCGCAGCAAATCATTGACGACGAACTCAAGCGTTTCCGTCTTGATTTGAACGATCAGATTCGCATTGTGGAAGCGGATGCGTTCGACCGTATTGAGAAATTGTTGGTGGGCAAGGTTGCCAACGGCGGCCCGCAAAAACTGGCCAAGGGCACAAAAATCGACAAGGCCTACCTCGCATCCGTGGAAAGGTTCCACTGGTTCGATATTCGTCCCGCTGAGGATGAAGTCGCCAGCCAACTGGAGAGCATCAAGAACTCTCTGGAGCAGACGCGTCACAGCTTTGACTTGGCATTTGAAGAAAAGCGCAAGAAGTTGACCCAAGGCGATGAACTACCCGCTGGCGTGCTGAAGATGGTTAAGGTCTACATCGCCGTCAAACGCCGCTTGCAGCCCGGTGACAAGATGGCCGGACGCCACGGTAACAAAGGGGTCGTTTCCAAAATCGTTCCGGTGGAAGACATGCCTTACATGGCCGATGGAACGCCGTGCGATATCGCACTAAATCCATTGGGCGTGCCCTCGCGTATGAATGTGGGTCAGGTGCTGGAGGTGCATTTGGGTTGGGCTGCCAAGGGGATTGGCCAGCGTATCGGTGACATGCTCCAGGCAGAGGCCAAAGTGGCCGAAGTGCGTGGATTCATGGAAAAAATCTACAACGGCTCTGGCCGCAAAGAAGAACTGGCCAACCTCCGCGATGGCGAAGTCTTTGAAATGGCCGCGAATCTGGCTGGTGGAGCGACGTTTGCGACACCTGTTTTCGATGGCGCTACCGAGCAAGAAATTCGCGGAATGCTGGAGTTGGCGTACCCGGACGACATTGTTAAAGCCAAGGGGCTCACGACTGCCCGTACCCAAGCGCATTTGTTCGACGGCAGAACCGGCGAGCAATTTGAGCGTCCAACGACGGTAGGCTATATGCACTTCTTGAAACTTCACCATTTGGTGGACGACAAAATGCACGCCCGCTCGACAGGTCCTTACAGCCTGGTTACGCAGCAACCTTTGGGCGGCAAGGCCCAGTTCGGTGGTCAGCGTTTTGGTGAGATGGAGGTCTGGGCGCTGGAAGCGTATGGTGCCGCCTACACCTTGCAAGAAATGCTTACCGTCAAGTCAGATGACGTGCAAGGCCGTACCAAGGTGTACGAAAGCATTGTCAAGGGCGAACATTCTATTGAAGCCGGTATGCCAGAGTCGTTCAATGTTTTGGTCAAGGAAATTCGTTCCTTGGGCATCGATATTGAACTTGAACGCTCCTGAGGTCTTGCGGGACAGAGTGATGCGCAACGCGCTGGCGCTGTCCTCAACTGATTAAGAAAGAATTAATGCGATGAAATCTTTACTCGACCTGTTCAAGCAGTTCACTCCTGATGAGCACTTCGGTGCTATTCAGATTGGTATGGCGTCTCCTGAGAAGATCCGTTCGTGGTCTTTTGGTGAGGTGCGCAAGCCTGAAACCATCAACTACCGCACATTCAAGCCGGAGCGGGATGGTTTGTTTTGTGCAAAAATATTCGGCCCGATCAAAGACTACGAATGCCTGTGCGGCAAATACAAGCGCCTCAAGCACCGTGGTGTGATCTGCGAAAAGTGCGGTGTCGAAGTAACCCAGACCAAAGTGCGCCGTGAGCGTATGGGCCATATCGACCTGGCCGCGCCTTGCGCCCACATCTGGTTCCTGAAGTCACTGCCCAGCCGTTTGGGCCTGGTGCTCGACATGACCTTGCGCGACATCGAACGTGTGTTGTACTTTGAAGCCTATGTGGTCACCGATCCTGGCATGACCCCGTTGAAGAAATTCAGCATCATGTCGGAGGATGACTATGACGCCAAATTCAAAGAGTACGGAGATGAGTTCCAGGCCAAAATGGGTGCTGAAGGCATCAAGGACCTGCTGCAAAGCATCGACATCGAAGGTTCGATCGAAAAACTGCGCAATGACCTGACGGGCTCCGAACTCAAGATCAAAAAGAACGCCAAGCGTTTGAAGGTCTTGGAAGCATTCAAAAAGTCGGGCATCAAACCTGAGTGGATGGTGTTGGAAGTGCTGCCGGTGTTGCCGCCGGATTTGCGTCCATTGGTGCCGCTGGATGGTGGTCGATTTGCAACCTCCGACCTGAATGATCTGTACCGCCGCGTGATCAACCGCAACAGCCGCCTGCGCCGTCTGCTGGAGTTGAAGGCACCGGAAATCATTGCGCGCAATGAGAAGCGCATGTTGCAAGAAGCCGTGGACAGCTTGCTGGACAACGGCCGCCGTGGGAAGGCCATGACCGGCGCCAACAAACGTGCATTGAAGTCACTGGCTGACATGATCAAGGGTAAATCCGGTCGTTTCCGCCAGAACTTGCTGGGCAAGCGCGTGGACTACTCCGGTCGTTCTGTGATTACCGTGGGTCCAACCCTCAAGCTGCACCAATGCGGTTTGCCCAAATTGATGGCCTTGGAGCTTTTCAAGCCCTTCATCTTCGCACGCCTGGAAGCAATGGGTATTGCAACCACGATCAAGGCGGCCAAGAAGGAAGTCGAATCCGGCACGCCCGTGGTGTGGGATATTCTGGAAGAGGTCATCAAAGAACACCCGATCATGCTGAACCGTGCGCCTACCTTGCACCGTTTGGGCATTCAGGCGTTCGAGCCCATCCTGATTGAAGGCAAGGCGATTCAGTTGCACCCCCTCGTTTGCGCGGCCTTCAACGCTGACTTCGACGGTGACCAGATGGCGGTTCACGTACCGTTGTCAGTGGAAGCGCAGATGGAAGCCCGCACTTTGATGTTGGCATCTAATAACATACTGTTCCCTGCCAACGGTGAGCCCTCCATTGTGCCTTCGCAAGACGTGGTTCTGGGCTTGTACTACACCACGCGCGAGCGCATCAATGGCAAGGGCGAGGGTTTGATTTTTGCCGATACCGGCGAAGTACAGCGTGCCTTTGACGCAGGCGAAGTGGAGCTCAACGCCCGAATCAATGTGCGTCTGACCGAGTACACCAAGAACAAAATTACCGGCGAACTGACGCCATCGACAAAGTTGTGGGAAACCACCGCGGGGCGCGCCTTGCTGTCCGAAATTTTGCCCAAGGGATTGCCTTTCTCCAACATCAACAAAGCACTCAAGAAAAAGGAGATATCCAAGCTGATCAATGTGTCATTCCGCAAGTGCGGCTTGAAAGACACGGTGGTGTTTGCGGACAAGTTGCTGCAGGCGGGCTTTCGACTTGCGACCAAAGCCGGCATCTCAATTTGCATCGAAGACATGTTGGTGCCAGAAGAGAAGCACGGCATCATCGAGCGCGCACAAAAAGAGGTCAAAGAGATTGAGCAGCAGTACGTGTCTGGTTTGGTGACCTCTGGTGAGCGCTACAACAAGGTGGTGGATATCTGGGGCAAGTCGGGTGACGAAGTGTCCAAGGTCATGATGGCTAAGTTGTCGAAGGAAACGGTAATCGACCGCCACGGCAAGCAAGTTCAGCAAGAGTCCTTCAACTCCATCTACATGATGGCCGACTCCGGAGCGCGTGGCTCTGCTGCACAGATTCGCCAAGTTGCAGGTATGCGTGGATTGATGGCCAAGCCTGATGGCTCCATCATCGAGACGCCCATCACCGCGAACTTCCGCGAAGGGCTGAACGTATTGGAATACTTTATCTCCACCCACGGCGCCCGAAAAGGTCTGGCTGATACAGCCTTGAAGACGGCCAATTCCGGTTACCTGACCCGCCGCTTGGTGGATGTGACCCAAGACCTGGTCGTGACCGAGCAGGATTGCGAAACCCACAGCGGCTACCTGATGCGCGCTATTGTTGAAGGCGGTGAGGTCATTGAGTCACTGCGTGATCGTATTCTGGGGCGCACCGCTGCAGATGACGTGTTGCACCCCGAGAATCGTGCAGTTCTTGCAACAGCTGGAACCATGCTGGACGAAGACATGATCGATGATCTGGAGGCTGCTGGAGTTGACGAGGTCAAGGTGCGTACGGCGTTGACCTGTGAAACACGCTTTGGAATTTGTGCCAAATGTTATGGACGTGATCTGGGGCGTGGTGGCTTGATCAATGGTGGTGAAGCGGTTGGTGTGATTGCCGCCCAATCCATTGGTGAACCTGGCACCCAGTTGACTATGCGAACTTTCCACATTGGTGGCGCGGCATCGCGCGCAGCAATCGCATCTAGCGTCGAAGCGAAGTCCAACGGTAGCATTGGATTCAATTCCACCATGCGCTATGTGACCAACAGCAAGAAAGAGTTGGTCGTCATTTCACGTTCGGGTGAAATTGTTATTCATGACGAACACGGGCGCGAACGTGAGCGTCACAAAGTTCCTTATGGCGCTGTTTTGTCGGTCAAGGCCGATCAGGCGGTGAAGGCAGGCGTAATTTTGGCAAACTGGGACCCATTGACCCGTCCCATCATCACCGAGTTCGCCGGAAAGGCGCACTTTGAAAATGTCGAGGAAGGATTGACTGTTGCCAAACAGGTTGATGAGGTTACCGGCCTTTCCACCATGGTGGTGATTGATCCCAAACGTCGTGGCGCGACCAAGGTGGTGCGCCCGCAGGTTAAGTTGATTGATGCATCCGGCAACGAGGTCAAAATCCCTGGTACCGATCACTCGGTGACAATTGGCTTCCCGGTTGGTGCGCTGATCCAGGTGCGTGACGGCATGGACGTCGGGCCTGGTGAAGTGCTGGCACGTATTCCTATCGAAGGCCAGAAGACCCGCGACATTACCGGTGGTCTGCCGCGTGTTGCTGAATTGTTTGAAGCGCGTACTCCCAAAGACAAGGGAACGCTCGCGGAGATTACGGGCACCATTTCCTTTGGCAAAGAAACCAAAGGCAAAATTCGTTTGCAAATTACCGACCCGGACGGCAAGGTGTGGGAAGAGTTGGTGCCCAAAGAAAAGAACATTCTGGTGCACGAAGGCCAGGTGGTTAACAAAGGCGAGTCCGTTGTTGATGGTCCCGCCGATCCGCAAGACATTTTGCGCTTGCTGGGCTCAGAAGAATTGGCCCGCTACATCGTCGACGAAGTGCAGGACGTGTACCGCTTGCAAGGCGTGAAGATCAACGACAAACATATTGAAGTGATTGTTCGTCAGATGCTGCGCCGTGTGGTGGTCGAAGCGGCAGGCGACTCCAGTTACATCAACGGCGAGCAGGTTGAGCGTTCTGAAATGCTGAATACCAATGACGCTCTGCGTGCCGAAGGAAAAATCCCGGCTACTTATAGCAACTTGTTGCTGGGTATTACCAAGGCATCCCTGTCTACGGACAGCTTCATTAGCGCAGCCTCCTTCCAGGAGACAACCCGCGTGTTGACTGAAGCCGCCATCATGGGCAAACGTGACGAACTGCGTGGCTTGAAGGAAAACGTGATTGTGGGTCGCTTGATTCCTGCGGGCACGGGTTTGGCCTACCACGAGGCGCGCAAAGTGCGCGAAAGCATGGACGATGCAGAGCGTCGCGCTATTGCTGAGGCGGAGGCCGCGGAATTGGCCGGCGACGGCGACACTGTTGCAGAATTGCAAGCCGACGAAGGTACAGCCAGCGAATAACCTGATTGCTGCAATTTGCGTAGCAACCCAAGCCATTGCGTATGCAAGGCTTGGGTTTTTTTATTGAACAAACATGAACAGTTCATTGTGGCTTTGGGGGGGCTTGGCGGTCACTCTGTTTTGGTGTGTTGGTGTCTACAACAGGCTTGCACGTATGCAGGTTCGCGGAGCGGCCGCCTTGCGATCGGTTGAAAAGCACGCACACAGGTGTTTTGCACTCGTCGACATACTGAGAGGCTCAACAAGCAACCAGTGGACAACCGATCATGCCGAAATGGCGGTAACGTCGGATCCTGAACTGACATACTTGCTGACCGCAGTCCACGCGTTGGATCAAACCTTAAAGGATGCCAGGGGAGGACTCCTTGGGGGGCAATCCGTGGCCAAGATCGGCATTGCGTTTGAGGCAACACAACAAGCGTGGCGTAATTGGGTGAATGTGCAACAACAGGTTGATCAGCACTCGATTCCGGATGACATGCAAGCGCAGTGGGATGCTGCGACTTTAAGAATACGTGCTTCGCGTGAGGGCCTCAATCATATTTTGTCGAACTACAACGAGGCGATTGCCCAGTTTCCGGCTCGGATGCTCGTACATGCCATGGGTTTCAAGCCTACAAGCCTAATGTGAGTACGCCATGAATTCTGTGCAAGATCCCATTCCGCTTTGGCGCCAACTCATAGCAACAACAACCGTAGTCTTATCGGTACGCCGCGGAGTGTCGGGCACTGCAGCCATTGAGGCTGTACCGGGCGATTTGCGTTCTGGGGTACAGGCACTGAGTTTCCAAGTATTGCGCAACCTCGGTCGGGCGCAGGCCTTGCGCAAACTGCTGGCCAGCAGGCAGCCGCCACCGCCTGTGGAGGCACTACTGTGTGTGGGGCTGGCACTGGCATGGCGTGCAGATGATGCACCGTACGACATGTTTACCCTGGTCAACCAGATAGTCGAAGCAGCCAAACGGGATCCTGCGACCAAGCAGCAAGCAAGCTTTGTCAACGCGTGCATGCGGCGATTCTTACGCGAGCGTGAGTCGTTGGTACATGCGACCGACAATAGCCTAGCCGCACAATGGAACTTTCCCACGTGGTGGATTCAGCGCGTGGCCACTGAATATCCGCTTCAGTGGCAAGAAATTCTGAGTGCATCCAACCGCCAAGCTCCAATGACCCTGCGGGTCAATCGGCGGAGATGTGCACTTTCGAATTTTGCAGCGTCGCTGGAACAAGCTGGCGTCAAATTCACGGTGGATTGGCAGGGTGCAATTGTTCTCGATAAACCTATGCCGGTACATCAAATTCCCGGGTTTGACGAGGGCTGGGTATCTGTGCAGGATTCAGCGGCCCAAATGGCGGCCCCCTTGTTACTCAACGGACTGCAAATCACTGCACCGTTGCGGATTCTGGACGCTTGCGCCGCGCCAGGGGGAAAAACGGGGCATATTCTGGAGTTGTGCGAAGCCCATGTCACGGCAATTGAAAAGGACCCCGAGCGGTGTCCGCGCATTCACCAAAACTTGCAGCGATTGGGTCTGAAAGCACATGTGCTGAATGCAGATGCTGCGGCGCCCCAAGAGTGGTGGGATGGTCAAACCTTCGATGCCATCCTGGTAGATGCACCATGCACCGCATCGGGTATTGTGCGGCGCCATCCCGACATTCGCTGGCTCCGTCGAGAAACGGATATTGCACATTTAGTGCAAATACAAAAACGCATTCTTGGCGCTTTGTGGGGTCTATTGCGCCCTGGCGGCCGAATGCTCTATTGCACCTGTTCCATATTCAAGTCCGAGGGAAGCGAGCAGGTTCAAACGTTTCTTGCACACAACACCGACGCACAGTTGCTGTCGTCCCCAGGTCATTTAATGCCTGGACCAGCGGAGAAATTCAATGCGCTCCCGGACAATATGCACCGTGATCACGATGGCTTTTATTACGCGCTGCTGGAAAAACGGGGGGGGTGATGTTGCCGCACGGTGCATCTGCCTGTTTGTGCTCGTCTGCTGCGCAACCCTGGTCCACGCGCAAAGTCCCGTCGATATTGGACAACTGAGTGTAGAGCGGGTAGATGATGAGGTGATTGCTACGGGCAATATCGTTTTCGAGCTCCCCGCGGTCGTCGAAGATGCGTTGCTTAAGGGAGTGCCACTTTATTTTGTGCTGGAGGCTGAACTGTTGCGAGAGCGCTGGTACTGGTTTGATCGCAAAATGACCTCCGCAAAGCGCCACATGCGGCTCGTGTATCTACCCTTAATGCGGCGTTGGCGACTCAATGTGACAGCTGGAGCGGGGCGTGAGGGGGGGGTCGGATTGGCACTCAACCAAAACTATGACACGCTCGACCAGGCGTTGGCAGCCGTCAAACGTGTGCCGCACTGGCAAATTGCAGATGCGGCTGAAATTTTGCCAGGCACCAAATACAAGGTCGAATTACGTTTTCGCCTTGACTTGAGCCAACTGCCACTGCCATTTCAAATTGGTGCCTTCGGGCAATCAGAATGGGATTTGGCGGCCACGGCAACCGTACCGCTAAACATGAACCCTGCGAAATGACTAACGGTGCAACGGCGAGTACCCCTTCGTCGAGTCACTTTAACGCACGGACCTTTCGGATAACGATAGCCATTGGCGCGTTGACGATGGTGGTGATTGGCGTGGTGTTGCTGTATCTACTCACGCAAGCGACCAACAACCGTGAGATGTATGAGCGCAACTACACACAGCTTTTTACCATCAACGTGGTTGTGGCCAGTTTGCTGCTGCTCTCCATTGTGTGGGTGGCGCACCGCTTGTGGACCCGCTTCCGGCAGGGCAAGTTCGGTAGTCGTTTGCTGGTCAAGCTGGCGATAATCTTTGCCCTGGTCGGAATGGCGCCGGGGTTGCTCATTTACGTAGTGTCTTACCAGTTCGTTGCTCGATCGATAGAGACCTGGTTTGACGTCAAGGTTGAGGGTGCGCTCGAAGCTGGCTTGAACCTCGGGCGTGTGACTCTCGATGCCATGTCCGAGGATTTAGGCAACAAATCGCAAACAGCGGCACGGCACCTTTCAGAAAACCCGGACTCCATGTCAGGCGTATTGCTCGACAGACTGCTTGAACCAATGGGTGTGGACGAACTATCGGTTTGGGGAGAGTCTGGCAAGTTACTTGCCAGTGCAGGACAAACCGGGTTTTTGCTGGCGCCGGTAAAACCACTCACCAGTCAGTTCCGTTCCGCTAAAGTGGATCGATTGATAGTATGGATCGAGGGATTGGACGATACTGCGTTGGTCAACCCCGGTGGTGCCCGCGTCAAAGTATTGGTGCCTGTTGCCAGCGTCAAGTTAGGCCTCACGGCGGACGCGCGCTACCTTTTGGTTAGCAAATCTATACCCCCCAATTTGGCGGCGAATGCGCTTGCGGTGGAAAGTGCAAATCGCGAATACCAGGAGCGGGCTTTGGGACGCCTGGGACTCCAGCGGATGTATATCGGGACACTGACGCTTAGTTTGTTTCTTGCCGTATTTGGCGCCATCTTGCTGGCGGTCATACTGGGAAACCAGATCGTGCGCCCTTTGCTCATGTTGGCCGAAGGCGTCAGCCAAGTGGCTGCGGGCGACTTAACTCCCAAATTGGCGATGCCCGGAAAAGACGAACTAGGCGGGCTAACAAGAGCTTTTGCATCAATGACCAAGCAACTCTCAGAAGCGAGGCAAGCGGTTCAACAAAGTATGGGGCAGGTAGATGCTGCGCGTGCCAATTTGCAAACCATTCTCGACAATTTGACTGCTGGGGTTATGGTGCTGGGTGTTCATGGCCAAATCTTGTCGTCCAATCCGGGTGCAGCACGCATACTAAATGCACCATTGGCCCAGCACCAGGGAGAACAACTATCAAACATAGACGGTCTGCAGGACTTTGGGCGCGCAGTGCAACACCAATTCGCAGACTTCTTGACACTGCGCACAGAGCATGGCTTGGATCACTGGCAGCAATCGTTTGAATTGGGCCTTGTATCCAATGCCATGCAAAATCCATTCGAACGTTCACTGACACTGGTTGCGCGTGGCGCCGAACTGCCGGGCGACCAGCGGCTATTGGTGTTTGATGACATCTCGGAAATCGTATCTGCACAAAGAGCACAAGCATGGGGTGAGGTGGCACGCAGGCTGGCCCACGAAATCAAAAATCCCTTGACGCCCATTCAACTTTCTGCAGAACGGCTGGGCTTGAAACTCACGGGCAAACTTGCACCAAGCGACCAGGCAATACTCGACAAATCTGTAAAAACCATTGTCGACCAGGTGGAGGCCATGAAGCATCTGGTCAATGAATTCAGAGACTACGCGCGACTCCCAGCCGCAAATTTGCGGCCTGTGGACCTGAATGCCCTGGTGCTGGATATTGCCCAACTGTATGAGAATTCATCTGCGGTCCCATTACGCTTGGAATTGGAGTCACCGTGCCCCTTGGTGGTGGGGGATGCGCAGCAACTCCGACAAGTCATTCATAATTTATTGCAAAACGCGCAAGATGCCTGTGAATCAGCTAAAAACCATGCCCCGTCTGAAAGGGTTGTAGTGTTACGAACCCAATGGCAGCAAGCGACAGAGCGGGTACGCCTCAGCGTACTTGATAGTGGCACCGGTTTTCCAGAGCACATACTGAAACGAGCCTTTGAGCCATACGTGACGACAAAATCAAAGGGAACCGGTCTGGGGTTGGCAGTCGTAAAAAAAATTGCGGACGAACATGGCTCTCGCGTAGAAGTAAAAAATCGTTTGGTGGACGGTGTCGTAGTCGGTGCGCAAGTATCGTTATCATTGGCCGTTGAGAAGTCCGCTCACCTTTGAGCGAAATACAAAAATACGAGGGACAGTGGATACGCCATGGCAAATATTCTGGTTGTAGATGACGAGCATGGAATTCGGGACCTGCTTTGGGAAATTCTGAACGACGAAGGGCACAACGTCGAACTTGCCGAAAATGCGTCGCAAGCGCGGGCGGCGCGCCTGATTGAGCGCCCAGATTTGGTGCTATTGGATATCTGGATGCCCGACACCGATGGCGTAACGCTATTGAAAGAGTGGTCATCCACTGGCTTGTTGACAATGCCTGTCATCATGATGAGCGGACATGCCACGATCGACACTGCGGTGGAGGCCACCAAAATTGGTGCAGTCGCGTTTCTGGAAAAACCCATCACATTGCAAAAGTTACTCAAGGCAGTAGAGCAAGCCTTGGCCAAGGGCAATATGCGCAAGGCTGCGTTGGCCGTGGAGCCTGTGCCGCCGCCTGTGACTCATCCAGAGCCTGTCGGGAATGTATCTTTGGTCCCAATTGGCATTGTGGATACGGGACTGTCGGCATGCCAAAACTTTGTACTCGATAAACCGTTGCGTGAAGCGCGCGACGAGTTTGAAAAAGCCTATTTTGAATACCACCTGTCGCGGGAGAATGGATCCATGACACGCGTTGCCGAGAAAACCGGGCTTGAGCGAACCCACCTCTACCGCAAGTTAAAGCAACTCGGAGTTGACCTCACGCGCGGGAAAAGGAGCGCAATTTAGTCGATGGCATTCAATCAACGCAAATCTTGTCTGCTATAATTCAAGGCTCTGGCCCGGTAGCTCAGTCGGTAGAGCAGAGGATTGAAAATCCTTGTGTCGGTGGTTCGATTCCGCCCCAGGCCACCAGTAAAAATGCGGGAATAGCTCAGTTGGTAGAGCGATACCTTGCCAAGGTATAGGTCGAGAGTTCGAACCTCTTTTCCCGCTCCATATGGCGCATTAGCGCAAAGCCCGCCCATTGTGGCGGGCTTTTTTTCGTCACTTCACTCTAGCCTGTTAGTCCGAATGCACTATAGATTGGTAGAAACCCTAATAGAATAGACGCACAGCGAGGTTAAGGCGCGGCGTACGGAATGTGGGGCTGATCGTGCTGCGGCATAGAGGTTATGGCCTAAAAATAGTCCAAAACCGTGAAATATCCCCCATCTGGGGGGTGTTCGGCGTAAGGGTAAACCTTTAGACTCGCAGGGCGCACATGCGCGGGCTTGTCGGTTGGGTAAACCGGTTCGTCGCTTGGTGCTTACTAATTTACTAATTTACTTGCGTCCTTCAACTGCTTTGTCATGGGTTTGCTGAAAACTTTTTCACCTGACGAGATACATCGATATCACCGCGTGCTCTGCCACTCGGTCGATGTGCGCAGCCATTATGAAATGCTGGTTTGGTTGCAAGGCGACATGCAGCAGTACCTCCCACACGACATCATGTTGACCGCATGGGGTGACTTTCAGGGGGGGCAGATTCAACACAATGTGCTCTCAAAAATAGCAGGTGTGCGTTCCCAGCATGCCAATGCACAAGCCATCACGCCATTGCTTTTGAATTTTTTTGCGCGGTGGGTCGAGTCTGGTCACAGACCGTTTTCACTCAACACCGTCGGTGGCTTTTGTGTTGATGATGACTGTGATCACTCTGAATTGTGTGCCGCACTCAAAACCATGCGTACCGTGGTAGTGCATGGCATCAAAGACGAGCGTGGCAGCCACGACTGCCTGTACGCAGCGTTCAGTGCAAAAGAAGCATTTACCGAAAGTGAGCGCAGCGCCATGGCCTTGGTGCTGCCCTATGTCGATACCGCGTTGCGCCAGGTCGCCCATTTGCCACATCAAACCAGCACCATCGATGAAAAAACCGAAGAGCTCATCTTGCAGCGCGATTTCGGTTTGAGCGAACGTGAAGCTGAAGTACTGCACTGGGTCGCCGCAGGAAAGACAAACTCCGAAATAGGCAGCATCCTCGATATCAGTTCCTTCACCGTCAAAAACCACATGCAGCGGGTATTCAAAAAACTCGATGTACTGAACAGGGCGCAAGCAGTCAGTCGACTCAAAGCGTTGCGACTTGATGCTTAAAGCCAATCCCGGTTTGTCCGCCGCAACCCAGATCCGGCGGCCCGAACCTCTGTCACTGGGTAAAGACAATCTGCTTAGCCGAATCGAGGCCATAGTTGGACCGGCCGCGTTAGTTGGCTCGCTGTGGGCAGTTGCCTACTATTTTGATGAAGGCATTTCTCCCCCGCATCTAATCCTTTCGGTCATCGCCTTTGCGCTGGCGTTTCCAAGCAGCGCGCGGCTGCAAACATCGCGCACCGAACTGGTGTTGGACATCACACTCAACTGGATGCTGATTGCAGGCTTGCTCGTCCTTACCGGATGGGGCACCGGCTACCTGCGCGAATTTTCAATCGAATTCGTTTCCGCCTGGCTGTGGGTTGCACCACTGACCGAGCTCCTGGGCTGCTTCGCTCTTCGGAGCGCTGCGCCCTACCTTGTGCAATTGCAGGGCCCCCCGCGCCGGGCCATTATTGTCGGCATCAACGAACAAGGCTTGGCACTGGCAGGGAAAATCAACCACTCACCGCTCAATCACATCGAACTCGCAGGGTTTGTTGATAGCCGCGAAAACCAGCGCATTGAGTCAACACAAGATTGCCCCGTGCTCGGAAAGCTCGACCAATTGGCCGACCTGGTAAAAACCAACCGCGTGCAACTGATTTACCTGTCGCTGCCCATGGCATCGCAACCGCGCATTCTTCAAATACTGGACGAACTCAAAGACACCACGGCGTCCATCTACTTTGTCCCTGACATGTTTGTCACCGACCTGGTGCAAGGTCGTCCTGGCTCGGTCTGTGGCATGCCGGTCATCGCGGTTTGTGATACCCCATTTACGGGCTCCAATGGCATAGTCAAACGCACCAGCGACATCGTATTGTCCATCCTCATCCTGGCGCTGATTTTGCCCATCCTGTGCATCATTGCCATCGCCGTCAAATGTGGTTCACCTGGTCCCATCATCTTCAAGCAACGCCGCTACGGCCTGGATGGTGAAGAAATCATGGTCTACAAATTCCGCTCCATGACGGTCACCGAGGACGGAAACTCCATCCAGCAAGCCACCAAGAACGACGCGCGCATCACCCCCCTTGGCGCCTTCTTGCGGCGTACGTCGCTTGACGAACTGCCGCAATTCGTCAACGTCCTGCAAGGTCGCATGAGCATTGTGGGGCCTCGTCCGCACGCCGTTGCGCACAACGAGATGTACCGCAAACTCATCAAGGGCTACATGGTGCGCCACAAAGTCAAACCCGGCATCACCGGATGGGCACAAGTCAACGGCTTTCGCGGCGAAACCGAAACCCTTGAAAAAATGCAAGGCCGAATCGACTTCGACCTCGACTACCTCCGCAACTGGTCGTTACGGCTGGATCTGCACATCATTGCCAAAACCATCCGCCTGGTTCTAAAAGACCAACAGGCCTACTAAGCATGTTCAACTACCGAGCCCTTTTTACGGCTGTCGTATTGCTTGTGTCTGTGCACGGAGCCGTGCGTGCAGAAGGTGATGACGTATTCACACTCAGCGCAGACACCTCCCTCGTGCGCGACAGCAACCTCTTTCGCCTGTCCTCAGGCGCCAACACCATGGCGCTTATCGGCCGCAACAGCGCTGCAGAGCAAATTAACACCACCGCACTGGGCGTGCGCGCGGCCAAATCCTATAGCCTGCAGCGCTTCGAAATCGGCGCCTCCGTAGTTGACTACCGCTACCAGAACTTCAACTACCTCAACAGCGTAGCCAGCAATTACGACGCCGCCTGGCGCTGGAGCCTGACCCCACGCTTTTACGGCAATTTGACCAACAGCCGCCGCGAAAGCGTCAACAGCTTTGTCGACCAGCAGGGCTACAACATCCGCAGCCAACGCGTCAACTACGACACCCGCTGGGACGGCCAATTTGAAATCGACGGCACCTGGCGCGCCCGTGCCGGTCTGTCACAGGGCAGCCAGAACAGCCTGCAAAACCAGGCTACCGAGGCCGATACCACCACCCACGGTGCCGACATCGGCGTCGCCTATGCATTTGCATCAGGCAGCACCATTGGCTACACCTTGCGCAACAGCAAAGGCCAGTACCGCAACCGTGTTCTGCCATCGGTCAGCCTGCTCGACGACGGTTTCACGCAGGTCGATCACGACTTCCGCATCCGCTGGGTAATGGACGGCATCACCACCGCCGGATTGCACGCCACTGGCATCGACCGCACCCACCCCAACTACCCCCAGCGCAACTACAACGGCATCGCCGCCGGTGCCAACATCAAAATCAACCTGTCCGGCAAAACATCCCTGGCGGTGGACTGGGTGCGCGAGTTCTCCGCGTACCAGGATGACATCACCAACTACACCCAAACCGACCGCCTTGTTGTAACCCCCGTGTGGCAAATTGGCGCCAGAACCAACCTGCGCCTGCGCCACGAAATCGCACTTCGTGACTACCTGGGCTCGCCCACCCCAGTGGCCTTCAGCACCCGCACCGACACCACCCGCGACACCACCTTGGCGTTGGACTGGCAGCCGCACACATCCGTCACCCTCAGTGCATCCCTGCAAGATGCACGCCGCACCTCCACCTTTGCCGGTCTGGATTTCCAAAGCACCCAGACCACCGTATCCGCCCGTTTTGCCTACTAACCTTTACTACTGAGACTCCACCATGAAAACCCGATTCCAACGCCCCGCTCAATTCGCCTTGACCGTGCTCGCAGTCGCCGCCGTGCTGGGCTTGTCTGCCTGCGGCAACAAAGACGACAAAAAAGCAGCCACCCAAGTTGCCGCCCGCGTTGGATCCGAGGAAGTCTCCGTCCACCAAATCAACCAGGTACTGCGCCAGGCCAACACCGCAGGCGCCACGCCCGAAGCCGTCAAGAACATGAGCCGCGAAGTGCTCGAAAAACTGATTGACCAGCAACTCGCTGTTGACCAGGCCACTGAAGCCAAACTCCAGCGCTCCCCCGAAGTCATGGCCCAGCTCGAATCCGCACGCCGCGAAATCTTGTCCCGTGCCTACATGCAAAAAATTGCCGGTGGCCTGCCCAAGGCCACCCCCGAAGAGGCCAAAAAATACTATGCCGAACATCCGGCCCTGTTTTCCGAGCGCCGTGTCTACAACCTCGTCGAACTCGTGGTCCCCAAAAACCCCGCCACCACTGCAGCCGGCGCAGCCAACCTGCTGCGCGAACTGACCGCTGCGGGCAAAACCGTTGACGAAGCCGCCGCCGCACTCAAGGCCAAAGACATCGCCTTTGGAGGCGGCCGCAACACCCGCCCAGCCGAGCAAATTCCGCTCGACATGCTGACCCAACTGCATCAACTCAAAGACGGACAAAGCCTGGTCTTCGAAACCCCCCAGGCTACCTCCATGATCCGCCTGGTCGCCTCCCAACAAGCCCCCGTTGCCGAAAAAGATGCCTTGCCCCGCATTGAGCAATTTTTGAACAACCAGCGCGCATCGGAGGCCGTAGCCGCCAACCTGAAGCAACTGCGCGCCAACACCAAAATCACCTACATGGGTGAATTTTCCGCACCCGGTGCAGCCGTCGCTGCGGCCGAAAAGAATGTGCCAAATACGCCATCTGCGCCCGCCAGCAATGCGCAAGCAGCTATAGAAAAAGGAGTGGCCGGGCTCAAATAAAGCCTGCGTCCACCGCACCTGCGTACCACCCTTACTGCACTACACCACCATGTACACCCGCTCACTCCGCCCAGACTCCCTCCTCATGGCCCTCTTTTTGACCGTGGCAGGCGTCAGCACCGCCGCCCTGGCCCAGGCCGCCCCCGCCGTCGCCAAGGCGGAATACCCATTGGGCGCCGGCGATGCCATCCGCATCCAGGTGTTCCAAAACCCCGACCTCACCATCGAAACCCGCGTCAGCGAAAACGGCTCCATCACCTACCCCCTGATCGGGGCGGTTGAAATCGGTGGTCTGTCGCTCGCCAGCGCCGAGAAAAAAATTGCCGATGCCCTGCAAAAAGGCGGCTTCCTGCAAAAACCGCAAGTCACCATCGTGCTCGTCCAAATACGCGGCAACCAAGTCTCCGTGCTCGGTCAGGTCAACCGCCCGGGCCGCTTCCCGCTGGAAACCGCCACCACCCGCCTCAGCGACATGCTGGCCACCGCAGGCGGTGCCACCGGTGGCGGCGACGACGTTGCCGTGGTGGTTGGCACCCGCAACGGCAAACTGTTCCGCAAGCAAATCGACATCCCCTCCATCTACCTCGAAAACAAACTGCAAGACGACCTCGTCCTGCAGGGCGGCGACAGCATCTACGTCCACCGCGCCCCCGTGTTCTACATTTATGGCGAAGCCCAGCGCCCCGGCGCCTTCCGCATTGAACGCGGCATGACCATCATGCAAGCCCTCGCCACCGGCGGCGGCCCCACTGGCCGTGGCAGCGAGCGCCGCCTGCGCCTGCACCGCAAGGCAGTTGATGGCAGCATCGTGCAAATCACCCCCCAACTGACCGACGCCGTTGAACCCAACGACGTTATCTACGTAAACGAGAGCCTGTTCTAAACAACCGGTCGCCCGCCATGACACTCCAACAATTCCTGCTCATCCTGCGCGCGCGCTACAAAATAGCGTTGCTCGTTTTTGTGCTCACCGTTGCCACCACGGCAACCGTCAGCCTGCTCATGCAAAAACAATACACCGCCAGCGCTGCCGTGCTGGTGGACGTCAAGTCCCCCGACCCCGTTACCGGGCAACTGCTGGCCGGCATGATGGCCCCCGGCTACATGGCCACCCAAATCGACATCATCAACAGCGACCGCGTGGCCAGACAGGTCATTACATCGCTGGGCATGGACAGAAGCCCCGCCATTCAATCCCAATGGCAAGAAGCCACCCAAGGCAAAGGCCAACTCGCCGACTGGCTGGCCAACCTGCTGCAAAAAAGCCTGGAAGTCAAGCCCAGCCGCGAAAGCAACGTCATCAACATCAACTACACCGGTGCCGACCCCGAATTTGCCGCCGCCGTAGCCAACGGCTTTGCCAAAGCCTATATCGACGTCAACCTCGACCTGCGTTTGGCCCCAGCGCGCCAGTTTGCCGCCTTCTTTGAAGAACAAACCAAAGCCGCCCGTGAAAAGCTGGAGCAAGCCCAGTCTGCACTCTCCACCTACCAGCAGGCCAATGGCATCACCAGTGCCGATGAACGCCTCGACTTTGAAACCGCCAAACTCAACGAAACCAGCAGCCAACTCACCGGCGTGCAGGGCCAAACCACCGACAGCCAAAGCAAGCGCAACAGCGGCAAGGCCGACACCGTGGCCGAAGTCATGCAAAACCCCCTGGTCAACAACCTCAAAGCCGAGGTGGCCCGCCTGGAGGCCAAACTCACCGAAAGCAGCGTCAACCTGGGTAAAAACCACCCCCAAACCCAGCGCACCGAGGCCGAGCTGGCCACCCTGCGCACCCAGCTGGAGGCCGAAATCCGCAAAGTCACCAGCTCTATTGAGACCAGCTACCAGGTTGGCAAACAACGCGAAGTGCAGCTCAAAGGCGCCCTGGCCAACCAAAAGGCGCGCGTACTCATGCTCAACAAACAGCGCGACGAACTCAACGTGCTGCGCCGCGACATCGAAACCGCCCAGCGCGCCTATGAGGTAGTGGCCCAACGCGCCTCCCAAACCAATGTGGAAAGCCAAGCCACCCAAACCAACATCGCCATGCTCAACCCTGCATCCCCCCCGGCGGACCCGTCCAAACCCCGCGTGTTTCTCAACATTCTGGTATCCATCTTTTTGGGCACCATGCTCGGAGTTGGACTGGCCCTGGCGCTGGAGCTGCTCAACCGCCGCGTGCGCAGTGCCGACGACCTCACCGAAGCCCTTGGCATCCCCCTGCTGGGCAGCATTGCACACGTTGGAGCCCGCGCATGAGCACGCCATTCCCCCCCATCGGCACCGGCGCATCGGTTGCCAACAACAGCCGCTCCATTGGCGACATTCTGGTCGCCACCGGGCGCCTCAGTGCCCCCAATCTGCAGCGCATTCTGGCCGCACAGGCAAAAGACAAACTCGCCTTTGGCGACGCCGCCCTGGCACTCAAGCTGCTCACCAAAGCCGACATCGACTTTGCCCTGAGCAAACAGTTCAACTACGCCTACCTGCAAGAAGGCGGCACCAGCCTGAGCAGCGATCTGGTCGCCGCCTACAAGCCCTTTAGTGCAGTGGGCGAAAACCTGCGCGCGGTGCGCAGCCAGCTCATGCTGCGCTGGTTAAACGACCAACCCGCCCATCGGGTGCTGGCCGTGGTCAGCCCGGGCAGCCAGGACGGGCGCAGCTTCATCACCGCCAACCTCGCCATCGTGTTTGCGCAACAAGGCCAGCGCACCCTGCTCATTGATGCCGACCTGCGCGCCAACCCCGAGCGCAGCCAGCAAGCCCTGTTCAAGCTCGGGCGCAGCCCCGGCCTGTCGGGCATATTGTCCGACCGCGGTAGCCTTGAAACCGCCCAGGCGGTGCCCGGCATCCCCAGCCTGACCGTGCTGGCGGCCGGTGCCGCAGCACCCAACCCGCAAGAATTATTGGGGCGAGCCGGTTTTGGTGAGTTGCTGGCGCAAGCTGCCGTGCAATACGACGTGGTGCTCATCGACACTCCCGCCGCTGCTGCCGTTGCCGATGCTGAAATCATCGCCTCCCGCGCCGGAGCTGCCCTTTTGGTCACACGCAAAAACCAGAGCCTGTTGCCCGCTGCTACCAGCCTTGCACGCAGCTTTAGAGACGGCGGCATCACGCTGGTGGGCTCCGTACTGAACGACGCCTGATAAGAAGCCTCATCCACACCATGCGACTACGTCCTGCAGAATTAGAAGCCATTCGTGCCAATCTGGCCGCAATGGACCCCCATGGCGCCATCTACCTGTTTGGCTCCCGGGTGGATGATGCGCGCCGTGGTGGGGATATTGATGTATTTTTAGAGGCTACCCGCAGTATCGACCTCAAATCCGCTTTGGCTATGGAATACCGCTTAACCTGTGCCTGCGACACCAAGGTCGACTTGCTCATCAAGTCGCCGCAAGACCCTGAAAAGGCCATTTTTGACATTGCACGGCAAGGCATTAAATTATGAGCACAGCCCCCGTACTACTGGCCGCCAGTATGCAGGCCTGTGCCCAACGCATCGCCAAGCTTACGCAGTCGATCAAAAATACCAGGCACCTGTTCCCGTTGACAGCGGCCACCGCCGCCACCATGACGGACGATGACGAAGAGTCGCTCGATGCACTCATCCTGCGGTATTCACAATGTGTGTCCATGATTCAGGATCAGGTCTTCAGGGGCATTGCGTACTTGGAGCAAGAAGACATTTCTGACAAGTCCAACCGCGAAAAATCGTTGTTGATGGAAAAACTGGGCGTCATACAGTCTGCCGAAGAAATTGGCACCGCTGCCATGCTGCGCAACAAGTTTTCGCACCACTACCCCGATCAGTCCGAAGCACGCATTGCGCGCATCAACCTGCTTGCCGTGGAGTGCCAGATCGTACTTGGCGCGTTTGACACCATTACCGTCTACCTGCACCGCAAGGGGTTCAGTTGGGCATCCTGATAAATACCCGTACCCTACTTACACTACTGTGAACACCATGACATCCCCTGTCGCAACCCAACCGCGCGCGCTGCAAACGCAGTTGCTGCTGTGGCTGCCCATTGTGGTAGGCCTTGCTGCGCTGTATGTACCCAGCTTCATCGGCCTGTTCCGCGGCGTGTGGTCTACCGACGCGCAGGCCCATGGACCCATTGTGTTTGGCATTGCCTGCTGGCTGGCCTACCGCAAGTGGCCCGCCATGTGGGCCGCCAGCGAAGGCAAAAGCCCCTCTGCCTGGGGTTGGCCGGTGTTTGCGGTTGGCCTGCCGCTCTACGCCATTGGCCGTTCGCAAGATATTTTGCTGTTCGAAATCGGCTCCCTCATCTGGCTGCTGGCGGGCATTGTGTTGCTCACGCGTGGCAGCACGGCCCTCAAGGCGCAGTGGTTCGCGCTGTTTTTCATGCTGTTCATGATCCCGCTGCCAGGGCCGCTGGTCGACGCCCTCACCATGCCCATGAAGATGGCTGTGTCGTATGTGGCTGAGCACATTCTTTATGCGGTGGGTTACCCCATTGCCCGCACTGGCGTTGTTCTGCAAATTGGCCAGTACAAACTGCTGGTGGCCGACGCCTGCGCGGGCCTGCACACCCTGTTTACGCTCGAAGCGCTGGGCCTGCTGTACCTCAACATCGTGCGCCACGACTCCTTTGTTCGCAACGTCACCCTGGCCACGCTGATCGTACCTATCTCTTTTACCGCCAACGTCATCCGCGTGATGGTGCTCACCCTCATCACCTACCATTTTGGCGACGAAGCGGGGCAGGGCTTCCTGCACGGGTTTGCCGGCATGGTGCTTTTTATTACCGCGCTGCTGCTCATCATTGCGGTTGACTCCGCCATTCAGTGGTGGGTGCGCCGCAGCGATGCCGCACGCCTGCCAAAGGGAGCCACCCCATGAAAATGCTTGCCCGTAGCCTGTTATTGTGTGCGTTGATGTTCGGCGCTGCCGGCATGGCCGTCACTCTGCGCCCCCACCAACGCATTGCCGACCAGGGCCCCCAGTTTGAACTGGAAACGCTCATCCCGGAGGCCTTTGGCGAATGGCGTTCCGAGCCCACCTCTGCGGCGCAAATTGTTGACCCGCAGCAGCAAGAAATGCTCAACAAGATTTACAGCAAAACCTTGTCGCGCACCTACGTCAACCCGCAGGGCTACCGCATCATGCTCTCCATTGCCTATGGCCGTGACCAGACTGACACAGCCCAAGTGCATAAGCCAGAAGTTTGCTACCCGGCGCAAGGGTTCGTGCTGCACGACAGGCACGTTGACGTGCTTCAACACAGTGCTGGCAGCATCCCCATTACGCGGCTTTCCACATCCTTGGGCCCGCGTAAAGAGCCTGTGAGCTACTGGATCATGATTGGTGAAACCGTCATCAAGACTGGCAGCTTCGACAAAAAGCTGGTCGAGCTAGGCTACGGCCTGCGCGGCAAAATTCCGGATGGCATTCTCATTCGCGCATCGTCTATCGATGCTGACACCGCCAATGCCTATACCATGCAAGACCAATTCTCCAAACAAATGATCGAAGCCGTTACCCCCGCCCTCAGATGGCGTGTAACCGGTAAACCTGAAAGCAAGCAACTATGACCAAACCAAAAGTAGCACTCATTACCGGCGTAACCGGCCAAGACGGCGCCTACCTCGCCGAACTTCTGCTTAAAAAAGGCTACGAAGTGCACGGCATCAAGCGCCGGGCGTCCAGCTTCAATACCGACCGTGTGGATCACCTGTACCAGGACCCCCATGTGTCCAAACGCAACTTCATGCTGCACTATGGCGATTTGACGGACAGCAGCAACCTCATCCGCATCATCCAGCAGGTGCAGCCGGACGAAATTTACAACCTGGGCGCCATGAGCCATGTGGCGGTGAGCTTTGAGAGCCCCGAATACACGGCCGATGCCGACGCCATGGGCACCCTGCGCATTCTGGAAGCCATTCGCATCCTGGGGCTGGAAAAGAAAACCCGCTTCTACCAGGCATCCACCTCCGAGCTGTATGGCTTGGTGCAAGAAATACCGCAAAAAGAAACCACGCCTTTCTACCCGCGCAGCCCTTACGCCGTGGCCAAGATGTATGCGTACTGGATTACCGTCAACTACCGCGAAGCCTATGGCATGTATGCCTGCAACGGCATTTTGTTCAACCACGAGAGCCCCTTGCGCGGCGAAACCTTCGTCACCCGCAAGATCACCCGCGCCATATCGCGCATTGCCCTGGGCCTGCAAGACTGTTTGTACCTGGGCAACCTGAGCGCCCTGCGCGACTGGGGCCACGCCCGCGACTATGTGGAAATGCAGTGGCTCATGCTGCAGCAGGATGTGGCGGAAGACTTTGTTATCGCCACCGGCGTGCAATACAGCGTGCGCCAGTTTGTTGTATTTGCTGCGCAAGAGCTGGGCGTTGAATTGGCCTGGACGGGCGAGGGCGAAGCAGAAATTGGCACCGTTACCGCAATTACTGGAACGCAAGCCAAGTGCAAGGTAGGCGACGTCATCGTCAAGGTAGACCCCCGTTACTTCCGCCCTACGGAAGTGGAAACCCTGCTGGGCGACCCCACCAAAGCCAAACAGAAACTGGGCTGGGTGCCAACCACCACCCTGCAAGAACTGGTTGCCGAGATGGTGCAGGCCGACTACACCAGCGCCAAGCGCGATGCGCTGGTCAAGCTGGCCGGCTTCCAGACCTACGACCACCACGAGTAAGATTAATTATGCCGATCTTGTCCATGTTTTATGGTGTTTTGGTGTACATGTACGCTTACGACAACCGCAAACATCATCGAGCGCATGTGCATGTTGAATATGCAGAATTTACGGCGGTCGTTGCCATTGACGATGGAGAGGTCTTGGAGGGTGAACTTCCGCGGGCAAAAATGAAATTGCTCCAAGCGTGGATGGAAATTCATCGGGACGAACTTGCAGCTGATTGGACACTCGCGATCCAAGGCCTACCGCCACAAAAAATAGACCCACTGAAATAATGCAGGAGCATCTAATGGAAAAAGTCGTCAACGTCTCCCCCGCTGCTAACGGCCACGTTCTTGTTGCCCTGTCAAACAACCGCAAAGGCCTGTTTGATGTGCGCCCCTACATGAACAGCGCCTATTTCGAAGCCCTAAAGGACCCAACCTACTTCAAACAAGTACGTTTGGTTTTCAGAGGCATAGGTTGGCCCGACGGGCAAGACCTTGGCCCAGACACCATCGCCGCCGAGCTGATAGAAGCCGTGCACGCCACATGAACAAGAACGCCAAAATATATATAGCGGGCCACCGCGGTTTGGTGGGCTCTGCGCTGGTGCGCCAGCTGCAGGCCAATGGGTACACCAACCTGGTGCTGCGAACGCATGCCGAGTTGGACTTGACCAACCAGGCTGCCACGGCAGCTTTTTTTGAGGCAGAAAAACCCCACTACGTATTTTTGGCTGCGGCCAAAGTGGGCGGCATATTTGCCAACAACGCATACCCGGCAGAGTTCATCCGCGACAACCTGCTCATCCAGAGCAACATCATTCATGCCGCCTATGTGAACAAAGTGCAGCGCCTGCTGTTTTTGGGCTCCAGCTGCATTTACCCCAAAATGGCCCCCCAGCCCATGCGCGAAGAGCATTTGCTCACCGGAGCGCTGGAGCCCACCAATCGGCCCTATGCCCTTGCCAAAATAGCCGGGGTAGAAATGTGCTGGAGCTACAACCGCCAGTACGGCACGCGCTACCTGGCGGCCATGCCCACCAACCTGTATGGCCCGGGCGACAACTACCACCCCGACAACAGCCACGTTATACCGGCGCTGATCCGCAAGTTCCACGAAGCCAAAGTGGCCAATGCACCCAGGGTGGTGGTGTGGGGCACTGGCACGCCGCGGCGCGAGTTTATGTACAGCGAAGACATGGCTGCAGCGTGCGTGCATGTGATGAATCTGCCCGATGCGCAATACACGGGCCTGCTAGGTAGTGACGAATCCAAGTCCGGCAAGTTTGAACCACCGCTTATCAATATTGGTGTGGGTGAAACGACGCCACCCATTAAGGAACTTGCAGGAACGTTTCAGATGTGGTGGGACAAGGAGGCGAGATTGTTTTTGATGCAACCAAACCTTATGGGACGCAGCGCAAGTTGTTGGATGTTGGGCGGCTGCTAAATGTAGGTTGGCGGGCGACAACCGAGTTGGTAAATGGATTGAATGATGCGTACAAAGAATTTCAAACCACTTTGTGAAATAAAAATGTATATCCTTAAACTGGAACTATTCTGTGCTTGATCAAATTATTGGAATATCAATTGGGTATGGGGTGCCCATGGTATTCGCCTTAATTTTTTCACTAAGCGCCGTTGCCGCATTTGCTTTTTTCTTGTCCAAGCCTGAGTGGCCGGCATTAGCTGTATTTCTCGTGATATTACTGTTCATAAATCCGTCATACGGTTTTATAGATAAAGCTCCCGTCAATGTTTATACCTGGGGTCGGACACGACTCTTTGTGCCAATTTCGAGATGTTTTGTCGGGATTGTTTTGGCAGTCTATGTTAAAAATATATTTGAACATAATCAACCTCTTCGCTCTGCTGGAGGGGGGTGGCTGAATTATTCATTCTATTGTTTG
>JADJZE010000018.1 GCA_016719405.1 Candidatus Aalborgicola lynettensis | reverse complement strand
TTCGCTGATCGCAGTGAAGCAAACAAAGAAATTAAAAAGTCTTTGGTTCATTAAAAAATTACAGCCGATAAGCGTGGGCGTTTGAAGGCAATTGCCAAGTTCTTGGAACTAAGTCTTAATTGGCTTACAAACGCTCATGAAGTAAAGAAATGCGAACTTCAGCAATGAAGTTCATGTTGATTCCAATTTATGAGTGGCAGAGAAATATGCGAAAAATTCAAGATCGAACAATAGAGTGAGATACTGGATCAGATTGAATGCTGGCGGCGTGCCTTACACATGCAAGTCGAACGGTAACTGGTTAAGCTGACGAGTGGCGAACGGGTGAGTAATATATAGGAACGTGCCCAGTCGTGGGGATAACGTAGCGAAAGCTACGCTAATACCGCATACGATCTACGGATGAAAGCGGGGGATCGCAAGACCTCGCGCGATTGGAGCGGCCGATATCAGATTAGCTAGTTGGTGAGGTAAAGGCCCACCAAGGCGACGATCTGTAGCTGGTCTGAGAGGACGACCAGCCACACTGGAACTGAGACACGGTCCAGACTCCTACGGGAGGCAGCAGTGGGGAATTTTGGACAATGGGCGCAAGCCTGATCCAGCAATGCCGCGTGCAGGACGAAGGCCTTCGGGTTGTAAACTGCTTTTGTACGGAGCGAAACGGTCTTCTCTAATACAGGGGGCTAATGACGGTACCGTAAGAATAAGCACCGGCTAACTACGTGCCAGCAGCCGCGGTAATACGTAGGGTGCGAGCGTTAATCGGAATTACTGGGCGTAAAGCGTGCGCAGGCGGTGATGTAAGACAGGTGTGAAATCCCGGGCTCAACCTGGGACCTGCATTTGTGACTGCATTGCTAGAGTACGGTAGAGGGGGATGGAATTCCGCGTGTAGCAGTGAAATGCGTAGATATGCGGAGGAACACCGATGGCGAAGGCAATCCCCTGGACCTGTACTGACGCTCATGCACGAAAGCGTGGGGGAGCAAACAGGATTAGATACCCTGGTAGTCCACGCCCTAAACGATGTCAACTGGTTGTTGGGTCTTCACTGACTCAGTAACGAAGCTAACGCGTGAAGTTGACCGCCTGGGGAGTACGGGCCGCAAGGTTGAAACTAAAAGGAATTGACGGGGACCCGCACAAGCGGTGGATGATGTGGTTTAATTCGATGCAACGCGAAAAACCTTACCCACCTTTGACATGTACGGAACTTACCAGAGATGGTTTGGTGCTCGAAAGAGAGCCGTAACACAGGTGCTGCATGGCTGTCGTCAGCTCGTGTCGTGAGATGTTGGGTTAAGTCCTGCAACGAGCGCAACCCTTGTCATTAGTTGCTACATTTAGTTGGGCACTCTAATGAGACTGCCGGTGACAAGCCGGAGGAAGGTGGGGATGACGTCAAGTCCTCATGGCCCTTATAGGTGGGGCTACACGTCATACAATGGCTGGTACAAAGGGTTGCCAACCCGCGAGGGGGAGCCAATCCCACAAAGCCAGTCGTAGTCCGGATCGTAGTCTGCAACTCGACTACGTGAAGTCGGAATCGCTAGTAATCGTGGATCAGAATGTCACGGTGAATACGTTCCCGGGTCTTGTACACACCGCCCGTCACACCATGGGAGCGGGTTCTGCCAGAAGTAGTTAGCCTAACCGCAAGGAGGGCGATTACCACGGCAGGGTTCGTGACTGGGGTGAAGTCGTAACAAGGTAGCCGTATCGGAAGGTGCGGCTGGATCACCTCCTTTCTGGAAACTGCAATTTAATTTGAACGCTCACACTTATCGGTTGTTGGAAGGTTGTCGCTGACGACTTGGGCTTAGGCCTTGTCACAAGTGACCGGCTTGGGTCTGTAGCTCAGTTGGTTAGAGCACTGTGTTGATAACGCAGGGGTCGTTGGTTCGAGACCAACCAGACCCACCATTGTCGTCCAACGTCCTTCTGGTTTTGGGGGTGTAGCTCAGCTGGGAGAGCGGCTGCTTTGCAAGCAGTAGGTAGCGGTCCCGAGTCCTGTCACCTCCACCAATCTTTCTTATCTGATTAGTATTAATCAACACCAAAGTAGCTTTGAAAGAGGCTGCTTTGTTGTTGATCGGATTACCTGGTCAATCGGCTGTTCTTTAACAATTTATAGAGTTTAATCAGCGTTGCTAGCGGAAACTGCACATTCGTAAAGGTTTAGTGCAGACCGTGCCGCTAGCGACAATTTTTGATTGCGTCAAATGAATATCAAACTTTGTTTGAAATTCGAAAGTAAATTGGACGAGCTTTTTACGCAAGTAAAAGGTGACGTCATTTACGGCATAACGCGATTGGTGAAAGACCAATCAATCATTCCTTGAAAATAGCAATGAAGTTTCGCAAGAAACGTCAAAGTTATAGGGTCAAGTGAATAAGAGCACATGGTGGATGCCTTGGCAATGATAGGCGACGAAGGACGTGATAGCCTGCGATAAGCTTCGGGGAGCTGGCAAATTAGCTTTGATCCGGAGATTTCCGAATGGGGAAACCCACCTGCAAAGGTATCGCATGATGAATACATAGTCATGCGAGGCGAACCGGGTGAACTGAAACATCTCAGTAGCTCGAGGAAAAGACATCAACCGAGGATTCCGAAAGTAGTGGCGAGCGAAATCGGAAAAGCCTGCAAGTGATAGCACAAGACATAACGGAACAGCCTGGAAATGCTGGCCATAGCGGGTGATAGCCCCGTACGTGAAATGACCTGTGTGGTACTGAGTTTGCGACAAGTAGGGCGGGACACGAGAAATCCTGTCTGAATATGGGGGACCATCCTCCAAGGCTAAATACTCATCATTGACCGATAGTGAACTAGTACCGTGAGGGAAAGGCGAAAAGAACCCCGGGAGGGGAGTGAAATAGATCCTGAAACCGTGTGCTTACAAAAAGTAGGAGCCTCGCAAGGGGTGACTGCGTACCTTTTGTATAATGGGTCAGCGACTTACATTCAGTGGCAAGGTTAACCGAATAGGGAAGCCGTAGAGAAATCGAGTCCGAATAGGGCGTCAAGTCGCTGGGTGTAGACCCGAAACCAAGTGATCTATCCATGGCCAGGATGAAGGTGCCGTAACAGGTACTGGAGGTCCGAACCGACTAGTGTTGCAAAACTAGCGGATGAGCTGTGGATAGGGGTGAAAGGCTAAACAAACTTGGAAATAGCTGGTTCTCTCCGAAAACTATTTAGGTAGTGCCTCAAGTATTACCAACGGGGTAGAGCACTGTTTTGGCTAGGGGTCATGGCGACTTACCAAACCAATGCAAACTCCGAATACCGTCGAGTACAGCTTGGGAGACAGAGCACCGGGTGCTAACGTCCGGACTCAAGAGGGAAACAACCCAGACCGCCAGCTAAGGTCCCTAAAATTGGCTAAGTGGGAAACGAAGTGGGAAGGCTAAAACAGTCAGGATGTTGGCTTAGAAGCAGCCATCATTTAAAGAAAGCGTAATAGCTCACTGATCGAGTCGTCCTGCGCGGAAGATGTAACGGGGCTAAGCCAGTTACCGAAGCTGCGGATTTGCAATTTATTGCAAGTGGTAGGAGAGCGTTCTGTAAGCCTGTGAAGGTGGTGGTGTAAACCCTGCTGGAGGTATCAGAAGTGCGAATGCTGACATGAGTAGCGTTAAAGGGGGTGAAAAGCCCCCTCGCCGTAAGCGCAAGGTTTTCTACGCAACGTTCATCGGCGTAGAGTGAGTCGGCCCCTAAGACGAGGCAGAGATGCGTAGTTGATGGGAAACAGGTCAATATTCCTGTACCGATGTGTAGTGCGATGTGGGGACGGAGAAGGTTAACTCAGCCAACTGTTGGATATGTTGGTTCAAGCTTGTAGTCGTGCCTGGTAGGTAAATCCGCCGGGCTTAGATGAGGAGTGATAACGAGGCTGCTTGCAGCCGAAGTGAGTGATACCCTGCTTCCAGGAAAAGCCACTAAGCTTCAGCTATACACGACCGTACCGCAAACCGACACTGGTGCGCGAGATGAGTATTCTAAGGCGCTTGAGAGAACTCAGGAGAAGGAACTCGGCAAATTGACACCGTAACTTCGGAAGAAGGTGTGCCTTTAGTAGGTGAAGGGATTTACTCCTAGAGCCCAATGAGGTTGCAAAAAATCGGTGGCTGCGACTGTTTATTAAAAACACAGCACTCTGCAAACACGAAAGTGGACGTATAGGGTGTGACGCCTGCCCGGTGCTGGAAGATTAAATGATGGGGTGCAAGCTCTTGATTGAAGTCCCAGTAAACGGCGGCCGTAACTATAACGGTCCTAAGGTAGCGAAATTCCTTGTCGGGTAAGTTCCGACCTGCACGAATGGCGTAACGATGGCCACACTGTCTCCTCCTGAGACTCAGCGAAGTTGAAATGTTTGTGATGATGCAATCTCCCCGCGGAAAGACGGAAAGACCCCATGAACCTTTACTGTAGCTTTGTATTGGACTTTGAACAGATCTGTGTAGGATAGGTGGGAGGCTTTGAAGCAGGGTCGCTAGATCTTGTGGAGCCAACGTTGAAATACCACCCTGGTGTGTTTGAGGTTCTAACCTAGGTCCATTATCTGGATCGGGGACAGTGCATGGTAGGCAGTTTGACTGGGGCGGTCTCCTCCCAAAGCGTAACGGAGGAGTTCGAAGGTACGCTAGTTACGGTCGGACATCGTGACGATAGTGCAATGGCATAAGCGTGCTTAACTGCGAGACTGACAAGTCGAGCAGATGCGAAAGCAGGACATAGTGATCCGGTGGTTCTGTATGGAAGGGCCATCGCTCAACGGATAAAAGGTACTCTGGGGATAACAGGCTGATACCGCCCAAGAGTTCATATCGACGGCGGTGTTTGGCACCTCGATGTCGGCTCATCTCATCCTGGGGCTGTAGCCGGTCCCAAGGGTATGGCTGTTCGCCATTTAAAGAGGTACGTGAGCTGGGTTTAAAACGTCGTGAGACAGTTTGGTCCCTATCTTCCGTGGGCGCTGCAGATTTGAGGAAGCCTGCTCCTGGTACGAGAGGACCGGAGTGGACACACCTCTGGTGTATCGGTTGTCACGCCAGTGGCATTGCCGAGTAGCTAAGTGTGGAAGAGATAACCGCTGAAAGCATCTAAGCGGGAAACTCGTTTCAAGATGAGATCTGCCGGGGCCTTGAGCCCCCTAAAGAGTCGTTCAAGACCAGGACGTTGATAGGCAGGGTGTGGAAGCGCAGTAATGCGTTAAGCTAACCTGTACTAATTGCTCGTGCGGCTTGACCCTATAACTTTGATCCGTAGATCAGGAAGTTATGCCAAGTTGACGCATTCAAAATCCTACTTGCAAATAACTGCATGGGTTCGTTAAATCGATGAAGCTGATTAGCTCTATAAATTGGTTGTCTTGATCTTTGATCAAGGTGACAAAAGTTTTGCCTGACGACCATAGCGAGGTGGTACCACTCCTTCCCATCCCGAACAGGACAGTGAAACGCCTCTGCGCCGATGATAGTGCGGGTTCCCGTGTGAAAGTAGGTCATCGTCAGGCTGTTACAGCAAAAACGCCCCGTCTATGACGGGGCGTTTCCTTCAGTGCTACGAGCTAGCATTAAAGGAAACGTAAAAAGTTTTCAAGAAATTTGACCAAAGATTAAAAAAACTGTGTCATAATTCAAGGCTTCGCTGATCGCAGTGAAGCAAACGAAGAAATTAAAAAGTCTTTGGTTCATTAAAAATTTACAGCCGATAAGCGTGGGCGTTTGAAGGCGATTGCCAAGTTCTTCGGAACTAAGTCTTAATTGGCTTACAAACGCTCATGAAGTAAAAGAAATGCGAACTTCAGCAATGAAGTTCATGTTGATTCCAATTTATGAGTTGCATAGAGATATGCGAAAAATTCAAGATCGAACTATAGAGTTTGATCCTGGCTCAGATTGAACGCTGGCGGCATGCCTTACACATGCAAGTCGAACGGTAACAGGTTAAGCTGACGAGTGGCGAACGGGTGAGTAATATATCGGAACGTGCCCAGTCGTGGGGATAACGTAGCGAAAGCTACGCTAATACCGCATACGATCTACGGATGAAAGCGGGGGATCGCAAGACCTCGCGCGATTGGAGCGGCCGATATCAGATTAGCTAGTTGGTGAGGTAAAGGCTCACCAAGGCGACGATCTGTAGCTGGTCTGAGAGGACGACCAGCCACACTGGAACTGAGACACGGTCCAGACTCCTACGGGAGGCAGCAGTGGGGAATTTTGGACAATGGGCGCAAGCCTGATCCAGCAATGCCGCGTGCAGGACGAAGGCCTTCGGGTTGTAAACTGCTTTTGTACGGAGCGAAACGGTCTTCTCTAATACAGGGGGCTAATGACGGTACCGTAAGAATAAGCACCGGCTAACTACGTGCCAGCAGCCGCGGTAATACGTAGGGTGCGAGCGTTAATCGGAATTACTGGGCGTAAAGCGTGCGCAGGCGGTGATGTAAGACAGATGTGAAATCCCCGGGCTCAACCTGGGACCTGCATTTGTGACTGCATTGCTAGAGTACGGTAGAGGGGGATGGAATTCCGCGTGTAGCAGTGAAATGCGTAGATATGCGGAGGAACACCGATGGCGAAGGCAATCCCCTGGACCTGTACTGACGCTCATGCACGAAAGCGTGGGGAGCAAACAGGATTAGATACCCTGGTAGTCCACGCCCTAAACGATGTCAACTGGTTGTTGGGTCTTCACTGACTCAGTAACGAAGCTAACGCGTGAAGTTGACCGCCTGGGGAGTACGGCCGCAAGGTTGAAACTCAAAGGAATTGACGGGGACCCGCACAAGCGGTGGATGATGTGGTTTAATTCGATGCAACGCGAAAACCTTACCCACCTTTGACATGTACGGAACTTACCAGAGATGGTTTGGTGCTCGAAAGAGAGCCGTAACACAGGTGCTGCATGGCTGTCGTCAGCTCGTGTCGTGAGATGTTGGGTTAAGTCCCGCAACGAGCGCAACCCTTGTCATTAGTTGCTACATTTAGTTGGGCACTCTAATGAGACTGCCGGTGACAAGCCGGAGGAAGGTGGGGATGACGTCAAGTCCTCATGGCCCTTATAGGTGGGGCTACACACGTCATACAATGGCTGGTACAAAGGGTTGCCAACCCGCGAGGGGGAGCCAATCCCACAAAGCCAGTCGTAGTCCGGATCGTAGTCTGCAACTCGACTACGTGAAGTCGGAATCGCTAGTAATCGTGGATCAGAATGTCACGGTGAATACGTTCCCGGGTCTTGTACACACCGCCCGTCACACCATGGGAGCGGGTTCTGCCAGAAGTAGTTAGCCTAACCGCAAGGAGGGCGATTACCACGGCAGGGTTCGTGACTGGGGTGAAGTCGTAACAAGGTAGCCGTATCGGAAGGTGCGGCTGGATCACCTCCTTTCTGGAAACTGCAATTTAATTTGAACGCTCACACTTATCGGTTGTTGGAAGGTTGTCGCTGACGACTTGGGCTTAGGCCTTGTCACAAGTGACCGGCTTGGGTCTGTAGCTCAGTTGGTTAGAGCACTGTGTTGATAACGCAGGGGTCGTTGGTTCGAGACCAACCAGACCCACCATTGTCGTCCAACGTCCTTCTGGTTTTGGGGGTGTAGCTCAGCTGGGGAGAGCGGCTGCTTTGCAAGCAGTAGGTAGCGGGTTCGAGTCCTGTCACCTCCACCAATCTTTCTTATCTGATTAGTATTAATCAACACCAAAGTAGCTTTGAAAGAGGCTGCTTTGTTGTTGATCGGGATTACCTGGTCAATCGGCTGTTCTTTAACAATTTATAGAGTTTAATCAGCGTTGCTAGCGGAAACTGCACATTCGTAAAGGTTTAGTGCAGACCGTGCCGCTAGCGACAATTTTTGATTGCGTCAAAATGAATATCAAACTTTGTTTGAAATTCGAAAGTAAATTGGACGAGCTTTTTACGCAAGTAAAAGGTGACGTCATTTACGGCATAACGCGATTGGTGAAAGACCAATCAATCATTCCTTGAAAATAGCAATGAAGTTTCGCAAGAAACGTCAAAGTTATAGGGTCAAGTGAATAAGAGCACATGGTGGATGCCTTGGCAATGATAGGCGACGAAGGACGTGATAGCCTGCGATAAGCTTCGGGGGAGCTGGCAAATTAGCTTTGATCCGGAGATTTCCGAATGGGGAAACCCACCTGCAAAGGTATCGCATGATGAATACATAGTCATGCGAGGCGAACCGGGTGAACTGAAACATCTCAGTAGCTCGAGGAAAAGACATCAACCGAGATTCCGAAAGTAGTGGCGAGCGAAATCGGAAAAGCCTGCAAGTGATAGCACAAGACATAACGGAACAGCCTGGAAATGCTGGCCATAGCGGGTGATAGCCCCGTACGTGAAATGACCTGTGTGGTACTGAGTTTGCGACAAGTAGGGCGGGACACGAGAAATCCTGTCTGAATATGGGGGGACCATCCTCCAAGGCTAAATACTCATCATTGACCGATAGTGAACTAGTACCGTGAGGGAAAGGCGAAAAGAACCCCGGGAGGGGAGTGAAATAGATCCTGAAACCGTGTGCTTACAAAAAGTAGGAGCCTCGCAAGGGGTGACTGCGTACCTTTTGTATAATGGGTCAGCGACTTACATTCAGTGGCAAGGTTAACCGAATAGGGAAGCCGTAGAGAAATCGAGTCCGAATAGGGCGTCAAGTCGCTGGGTGTAGACCCGAAACCAAGTGATCTATCCATGGCCAGGATGAAGGTGCCGTAACAGGTACTGGAGGTCCGAACCGACTAGTGTTGCAAAACTAGCGGATGAGCTGTGGATAGGGGTGAAAGGCTAAACAAACTTGGAAATAGCTGGTTCTCTCCGAAAACTATTTAGGTAGTGCCTCAAGTATTACCGACGGGGGTAGAGCACTGTTTTGGCTAGGGGGTCATGGCGACTTACCAAACCAATGCAAACTCCGAATACCGTCGAGTACAGCTTGGGAGACAGAGCACCGGGTGCTAACGTCCGGACTCAAGAGGGAAACAACCCAGACCGCCAGCTAAGGTCCCTAAAATTGGCTAAGTGGGAAACGAAGTGGGAAGGCTAAAACAGTCAGGATGTTGGCTTAGAAGCAGCCATCATTTAAAGAAAGCGTAATAGCTCACTGATCGAGTCGTCCTGCGCGGAAGATGTAACGGGGCTAAGCCAGTTACCGAAGCTGCGGATTTGCAATTTATTGCAAGTGGTAGGAGAGCGTTCTGTAAGCCTGTGAAGGTGGTGGTGTAAACCCTGCTGGAGGTATCAGAAGTGCGAATGCTGACATGAGTAGCGTTAAAGGGGGTGAAAAGCCCCCTCGCCGTAAGCGCAAGGTTTTCTACGCAACGTTCATCGGCGTAGAGTGAGTCGGCCCCTAAGACGAGGCAGAGATGCGTAGTTGATGGGAAACAGGTCAATATTCCTGTACCGATGTGTAGTGCGATGTGGGGACGGAGAAGGTTAACTCAGCCAACTGTTGGATATGTTGGTTCAAGCTTGTAGTCGTGCCTGGTAGGTAAATCCGCCGGGCTTAGATGAGGAGTGATAACGAGGCTGCTTGCAGCCGAAGTGAGTGATACCCTGCTTCCAGGAAAAGCCACTAAGCTTCAGCTATACACGACCGTACCGCAAACCGACACTGGTGCGCGAGATGAGTATTCTAAGGCGCTTGAGAGAACTCAGGAGAAGGAACTCGGCAAATTGACACCGTAACTTCGGAAGAAGGTGTGCCTTTAGTAGGTGAAGGGATTTACTCCTGGAGCCCAATGAGGTTGCAAAAAATCGGTGGCTGCGACTGTTTATTAAAAACACAGCACTCTGCAAACACGAAAGTGGACGTATAGGGTGTGACGCCTGCCCGGTGCTGGAAGATTAAATGATGGGGTGCAAGCTCTTGATTGAAGTCCCAGTAAACGGCGGCCGTAACTATAACGGTCCTAAGGTAGCGAAATTCCTTGTCGGGTAAGTTCCGACCTGCACGAATGGCGTAACGATGGCCACACTGTCTCCTCCTGAGACTCAGCGAAGTTGAAATGTTTGTGATGATGCAATCTCCCCGCGGAAAGACGGAAAGACCCCATGAACCTTTACTGTAGCTTTGTATTGGACTTTGAACAGATCTGTGTAGGATAGGTGGGAGGCTTTGAAGCAGGGTCGCTAGATCTTGTGGAGCCAACGTTGAAATACCACCCTGGTGTGTTTGAGGTTCTAACCTAGGTCCATTATCTGGATCGGGGACAGTGCATGGTAGGCAGTTTGACTGGGGCGGTCTCCTCCCAAAGCGTAACGGAGGAGTTCGAAGGTACGCTAGTTACGGTCGGACATCGTGACGATAGTGCAATGGCATAAGCGTGCTTAACTGCGAGACTGACAAGTCGAGCAGATGCGAAAGCAGGACATAGTGATCCGGTGGTTCTGTATGGAAGGGCCATCGCTCAACGGATAAAAGGTACTCTGGGGATAACAGGCTGATACCGCCCAAGAGTTCATATCGACGGCGGTGTTTGGCACCTCGATGTCGGCTCATCTCATCCTGGGGCTGTAGCCGGTCCCAAGGGTATGGCTGTTCGCCATTTAAAGAGGTACGTGAGCTGGGTTTAAAACGTCGTGAGACAGTTTGGTCCCTATCTTCCGTGGGCGCTGCAGATTTGAGGAAGCCTGCTCCTAGTACGAGAGGACCGGAGTGGACACACCTCTGGTGTATCGGTTGTCACGCCAGTGGCATTGCCGAGTAGCTAAGTGTGGAAGAGATAACCGCTGAAAGCATCTAAGCGGGAAACTCGTTTCAAGATGAGATCTGCCGGGGCCTTGAGCCCCCTAAAGAGTCGTTCAAGACCAGGACGTTGATAGGCAGGGTGTGGAAGCGCAGTAATGCGTTAAGCTAACCTGTACTAATTGCTCGTGCGGCTTGACCCTATAACTTTGATCGGTAGATCAGGGAAGTTATGCCAAGTTGACGCATTCAAAAATCCTACTTGCAAATAACTGCATGTGGGTTCGTTAAATCGATGAAGCTGATTAGCTCTATAAATTGGTTGTCTTGATCTTTGATCAAGGTGACAAAAAGTTATGCCTGACGACCATAGCGAGGTGGTACCACTCCTTCCCATCCCGAACAGGACAGTGAAACGCCTCTGCGCCGATGATAGTGCGGGTTCCCGTGTGAAAGTAGGTCATCGTCAGGCTGTTACAGCAAAAACGCCCCGTCTATGACGGGGCGTTTTTTTTTGGTGGTGCGCCCAGCATGGGCGCACACCTGCGGGTGCAAGGTAAGCGTCTAGGCGAGGCACCTTGATCCCAGGTTAGTTTTGTCCAAAGATCGTGTCCACGTAATAAACAGGTGGACACGATGGAACAAGAGAAATTCTCTGCACGACGAAACTACAGCGCGCAGTTTCGGACCTTGGTGCTTGAACAATGCGCTGCACCTGGTGCGTCGGTGGCCAAAGTAGCGCTGTCGCACGGGATGAATGCCAACGTCGTGCACCGCTGGCGGCAAGAGGCCCGCGATAGTGCTTCGTCGGTCGGCGTGAGAGAGTTTGTACCGGTGTCTGTGCCCGCGCCTACCCACACAACCCACCAAGACTGCGCAGACATCCGAATCGAGCTGCGCCGAGGCGCCACGACCATGGCCATCACTTGGCCCAGTGCGGCGGCAAATGAGTGCGCGGCCTGGATGCGAGAGCTGCTGCGATGATCCGCATCGACTCCTTGTGGCTGGCCGTGGGGCCCATGGACATGCGTGCAGGAAGCGAGCGGCTGCTTGCCCGTGTTGTGCAGGTGTTTGGCTCGGCCCAGGCCCACCACGGTTACCTGTTCGCCAACGCGCGTGCCACACGCATCAAGTTGCTGGTGCATGATGGCTTTGGCGTCTGGTGTGCATCGCGCAGGCTCAATGTGGGGCGCTTCGTATGGCCGCAGTTTGATGCACATAGTACGGCCCCAGTGACTTTGACAAAGCAACAATTCGATGCTTTGGTACTGGGACTTCCCTGGCAGAGACTGGAACAAATGAGGGTGATTACGCGTATGTAATTACGCCTAAAAAGATAGCAAAAATCAATTGGAGCATCCCCCAATATCGTGATCATTTGAGGCGTTTTATAGTTCGTGCATGCTCGATCTGCATGCAATAAAAGTCCAAGATATTTCAGCTCTGAATCCGAGCGAATGGGCGTTTTTTGCAGGGCAACTATTGGCCCAGATCAACGAGCAAAGCAAGCACATTGCCGAGCAAACCAAACGCATCAACGCTGATGCCCAAGCCATCAAGTGGCGCGACGCCAAGATTGAGAGCATCACCTTCCAATTGGCGCGCCTGAAGGCTTGGAAGTTCGGTGCCAAGACCGAGCGCATGAGTGCCCAGCAGCGCTCCCTCTTCGAAGAGACACTGGCCGCTGACCAAGCTAGCTTGGAGGCGCAACTGGCCGCCTTGCAGCCCAGTGTTTCGACCCAAGACCGGGGCACACCAGACAAGCAAGCACGTCGCCAACCCAAACGCGAAGCACTGTCGCCACACTTGCCGCGTGTGGACACCCGTGTTGAGCCTGAAAATACCAACTGTCCATCCCCAGAATGCGGCCAACCCATGGTGCGCGTGGGCGAGGACATCAGCGAACGTTTGGATATCGTGCCTGCGCAATTCTTCGTGCAGCGTCAGATCCGGGGCAAATGGGCTTGCCGGTGCTGCCAGTTGATGGTCCAAGAGCCAGCGGCACCCCAAGTCTTCGACAATGCGCTGCCAACGCCGGGCCTGCAAGCGCACACCGTGGTCAGCCGCTTCTGTGACCACATGCCGTACTACCGGCAAGAGCAAATCAACGCCCGCGCTGGAGTGCACACGCCGCGCTCGACGCTGGCAGCTTGGGGCGGCCAAACCGGGGCGCAGTTGTTGCCCCTGTACGATGCACACCGGGCTTTCGTACTGGGCTCGCGCGTGATTCATGCCGACGAGACGCCCATCGGCTTGCTTGACCCGGGAGGCGGAAAGACCAAGAAGGCTTACATGTGGGCCTACGCCAGGGAGCATTCGAAGATATGCCCGGTGTGGTGTACGACTTCTGCGAGGGGCGTGGGGGTAAGTACCCGCACGAGTTCCTCAAAGGCTGGACAGGGACCCTGGTTGTTGATGCGTACGCTGGCTACGATGCCACCATGTCCCTTGAGGGGCGTAAGACTGCGAATTGTCTGGCTCACGCGAGGAGGAAGTTTGACGAACTGGTCAAAGCCAACGCCAGCACTGTGGCTACCCAGGCCATCGGGCGGATTGCATGGTTGTACCGCATTGAGGCCGATGCCAGGGATCTGAGCTGCGAGCAACGTTTGCAAGTGCGCCAGGAGCGCAGCAAGCCACTGTGGGAAGAAATGCATGCTTGGTTGCGACTTGAACGCACTCGGGTGCCCGACGGTAGCGCGATTGCCAAGGCGATCGACTACAGCCTGAACCACTGGCAGGCGCTCTCGGAGTTCTTGAAAGACGGCGCTGTGCCCGTGGATAACAATTGGATCGAGAACCAGATGCGGCCTTGGGGCCTTGGTCGTAAAAATTGGTTGTTCATAGGCAGCCAGTTGGCCGGCGAGCGTGCCGCCGTGGTGATGAGCCTGCTGCAATCGGCCAAGCTCCACGGCCATGACCCCTTTGCCTACCTCAAGGACGTTCTGACCAGACTGCCGACCCAGCTCAACAGTCGGATCGAGGAATTGCTGCCACATCGCTGGCAGCGTGCGGGCTGAAACCCACTTCACCCCCGCTCTCTTGAGCACCGACACCAGCGCACTTGCACAGAGATGTGCCATCCGGATGGCCGAGCGCATCCAGCGAGCCAATTGCTCAGCTATTGCGCAGTAAATCGCCGCCGCCATGTTCACCATACACGCGATGGTCGGTAAACGGCAGAATCAAATCAATATGCCGCGGCTATACGCTTACCAACGAACGAAGTGAAGCGCAACTGCATGAGGGTGACTGAGTGTGGGAAGGAAGCGTGGAGCGTAAATCGTGAGCCGATGAACAAGAATTGCATAGAAGGCGGTGCCAAGCAGGGCGAGCGGGCCATGAACCGCGAAGCTCTCGTGATCAAGGCGAGGCGGCGTAAATGCGGCGGTTGTGCGATGAAGGTGTGCGTTCTTACCTGGGGAGATCTCGCCTTGTGGGTGAAAGTCCGACGGTGTCGCCGCAGCGAGAAGTCAGCAGAGGTCGTAGTAGTGCCGGTAGTTGGCCGATGAGGCAAAAGCCAAAGCACGAAGGACCGAACGAGAGTGAGTGAGCGAGGACAGTGAAGATGTCAAAGGCCAAGCGTTGTTGGCAGGTGCGTACCGGCCAAGCCCGGTACGCAGGGTGATGATTCCCAAGGCGGATGGAAGCCAGCGCGAGCTGGGCATCCCGACGGTGCTGGATCGGCTGATCCAGCAGGCGCTGCTGCAAGTGCTGCAACCCCTGATTGATCCCACCTTTAGCAAACACAGCCACGGGTTTCGTCCTGGGCGGCGTGCGCACGATGCGGTGAAGGCCGCACGTGCATACGTGCAATCGGGTAAATGTGTGGTGGTGGACGTGGACCTGGAGAAATTCTTCGACCGGGTTAACCACGACATCCTGATCGACAGACTCAGAAAGCGCATTGAGGACGCTGGAGTGATCCGGCTGATTCGGGCGTATCTGAATGCTGGAATCATGGATGGCGGGTTGGTGATGGAGCGCGAAAAGGGTACGCCGCAGGGCGGGCCCCTGTCGCCGTTGCTGGCCAACGTGCTGCTCGACGATGTAGACAAGGTGTTGGAGGCGCGGGGCTACAGCTTTGCGCGGTACGCCGACGACTGCAAGGTCTATGTGGGCAGCAGAAAGGCTGGAGAGCGGGTAATGGCGTTGCTCAGGAAGTTGTACGTCGGGCTCAAGCTTCAAATCAACGAAGCCAAGAGTGCGGTGGGCAGCGCCTTCGGGCGCAAGTTTCTGGGATATGCGCTATGGGTGGCCAAGGGCAAAGAGGTCAAATGCAAAGTGGCAGAGAAGCCATTGCAAAACTTCAAAGCCAGAATCCGGCAACTCACACGTCGCTCGGGCGGACGTAGCATGGCGCATGTGGTAGAAAAGCTTAGGCCCTACCTGCTGGGCTGGAAGGCGTACTTCGGGCTGGCGCAAACACCGGGAGTCTGGCGGGAGCTGGACGAATGACTGCGCCACCGCCTCAGAGCCATCCAGCTCAAACACTGGAAGCGGCCCCAGACAATCTACCGTGAACTCAAAGCGCTTGGGGCGACAGAAGATGTTGCTAAACGGGTGGCGGTGAACAGCCGTCGCTGGTGGCGTAACAGCGCCAAGCTGCTTAACAGCGTGCTGACCATTGCGTACTTCGATCAACTGGGGCTACCCAGACTCTCATGACCTCAAACTCTCGAACCGCCCGGTGCGGACCCGCCACCCCGAATACCAGCAATTCAGCGTAGCGGAAATGCTGGAACAGGAACGTGCTGAATTGATGCCCATGCCCACCGTATTTGATGGCTATGTCGAACGCTCAGCCAAGGTGTCCAGCACCTGTTTGGTGGCGGTGGCACGTAACCGCTACTCGGTACCGTGTGAACTGGCAGGCCAGCGGGTGAGCACCCGGCTGTATCCCAACCGGGTTGAAATTGCGAGCGATGAACTGATCGTCGCCCGTCATGAAAGACTGTCGAACCGCGGCCACATCTGCTACGACTGGCAACACTACATCGCGCTGGTGCAGCGCAAGCCCGGGGCCTTGAGAAACGGCGCACCCTTTGCCGACATGCCAGAGCCATTGCTACGCTTGCGCCAAGGATTGATGCGCCATGACGGTGGAGACAAGACCATGGCACAGGTGCTCAACAGCGTATCCAGCCACGGCCTGCAAGAGGTGCTGGTGGCAGTGGAATTGGTGATCGAATCGGGCGTACTCAGCACCGAGCACGTTCTCAATGTGTTGGCCCGGCTCAATGCGCCGCCCATGCCAGAAACGGTGGACAGCAGCTTGCATTTGGAAGAGGCACCAGTGGCCAATACAGGCCGTTACGACAGCCTGCGTGGCTTGTTCGAGACCGACACCACGGTGGAGGTGGATCATGCAGACGCGTGACATCACCACGGAGCTCAAGGAACTGCGTCTGCACGGCATGGCCAGCGCCTGGCAGGATCTGACCACCCATGAGGGAAAGAAGACCGATGTAGGCATCCAGACCTCGCGCTGGTTGATCGAGCATTTGCTGCAGGCCGAACACGAACAACGCGCCTTTGCGTCGGTGCGCCACCAGATGAAAGCGGCCAAGTTCCCACTGCACCGGGATTTGGCTGGCTTTGACTTTGAGGGCACCAAGGTGGACAAGAAATTGGTCAACCAACTCAGCACCTTGGACTTCACCGACACCGCGCAAAACGCCGTGCTCATTGGCGGGCCAGGTACTGGCAAGACGCACTTGGCCACAGCCATTGGGGTGGCCGGCATTACTGCCAAAGGCAAGCGGGTGCGCTTTTATTCCACGGTCGATCTGGTCAATGAGTTGGAGAAGGAAAAACGTGAAGGCAAGGCCGGGCGCATCGCCTTGGCGCTGATGCGCATGGACCTGGTCATCCTGGACGAGCTGGGCTATTTGCCCTTCAGTCAGGCCGGTGGCGCCTTGCTGTTTCACCTGCTGTCCAAGCTGTACGAGCACACCAGTGTGGTGATCACCACCAACCTGAGTTTCTCGGAGTGGTCGAGCGTGTTTGGTGATGCCAAGATGACCACGGCGTTACTGGACCGGCTCACCCATCATTGCCACATCGTGGAGACGGGCAACGAGTCCTACCGGTTCAGGCACAGCACCATGGCGGCCAAGACGCGCATCAAGGCCAGGGAGAGTGAGCGCAAGGGCGGCAAAGCGGTGTCAACTGCACCCGAGGATGACGAGCCGTTCTGACGGCGGCGAAGCAGGGGAAATCCGCTACGGGCTGCGCCCAACGCTGCCTTCCCCTGCTTGTAATCAAAACCAAGGAGATCAGAAAAAACCAGCAAATGAGTACACTTATCCACAGTTGCTGATGCAAAAACCAGCAACCCGCCCTGGCTCAAATTTGAATCGGCAGGGTGGCTCAATATTCAATCGGCGCTGACAGGTGAGTCGCCTCAATGGTGAATGGCACAGTTACTGGGCGACCAACTATCTGTATGCCACTTGATGGGCGGCACATCACTTTGAATCGCACCCGCTAAGAGCTACAGTTTTCGGGGGCAAGGTCAGTCACTCTTTTTTCAATTTCGCCCGTGGGTGCGAAGCGTCGTACACGTTGGCTAGGTGCTGAAAGTCCAGCCGGGTATAGACCTGTGTGGTGGAGATGTTGGCGTGCCCCAGAAGTTCCTGCACGGCACGCAAATCGCCGCTGCTTTGCAAAACGTGGCTGGCAAACGAATGGCGCAGCATGTGCGGATGCACCGGCGTGGACAGGCCGGACAGCAGGCTGCGCCGTTTGAGCCGCTGCCACACTGCCTGCGGAGTGAGCCGGGTGCCATTGCGGCCATTGAACAAGGCAGAGGCGGCGTCGGCATGGGCTGGTGCCACCATGTCCGGCCCCAGCGTGCCCAAGGGGCCACGCACCTGCAACCAGTGTTCCAGCGCCTGCAAGGCGGCCTGTCCTACTGGCACGCTGCGTCGCTTGGAACCTTTGCCCAGAACATGCGCTTCTGCTGCAGCCATATCAATCCAGCCACGCGCCGTATGGCTGGCCACTACATCCAGCCCCACTAACTCGCCCACACGCAGGCCACTGCCGTACAGCAGTTCCACCATGGCGCAATCGCGGGCCTCCAGCCAGGCATCGTCATCGCTCTTGAAATCCGCAAACTGCACCGCGTCGTCTACTCCCAGCGCCTTGGGTAGGGGCTTGGGGGCTTTAGGTGCGCGCACGTCCACCACCGGGTTACTCGCAACGATCCCCTGGTGACCCAGCCAGGTATAAAAGCCGCGCCATCCCGACAAAATAAGGGCGATACCGCGCCCGCTGCGCCCGTCGCTGTGCATGTGCGCCACCCAACGGCGGATGTGGGTGCTGTGCACCTGCAGTAGATCGACTGGCACCCTCGCCGCCATAGCGCTCAGGCGTTCCAAATCGAGGGTATACAGCGCCACTGTGCGCGCAGCCAGGCGCTTTTCAACGCGCACGTACTCCAAATAGCGCTGCACCAGAGGGTGTACAGCCTGCGGGTTTTGATCGGGTTGCGCTTCGGCTTGGGCCATGTTCGCGTGCAAGGCGTCAAAATGGGTATGAAAGGCCCACTGCGCCCAGGTCAAGCTAGCGCAGGCGCGCCAAGGCCGCGCCGGTCAGCTCGCCAATGCGGGCCAGAAAGTCGGTGCCCATGCCGCTGCTGAAGCGTTGCGCGTCGGGCGAAGCCAGTACCAGCATGCCAAACGCCGACCCGGTTTCGCCGGCGCTGCCCGTGCGCAGGGGAATCAGGGCCAGCGAGGTGACGGAAAACGGCGCTTCCAGCCAGCCCACGGCCTCAAAACCGGTGTTCAAACCGCAAAAGGGCTCCATCAGGGAGCTGGCAAACAGCTTGGCATCGTCGCTGACACCCATGGCATAGGGCTGCGCCAGGTATTCCGGCGCCACGCCCCACACCCGCAAGCCCACCTGGGGCACGGCAAACTGCTGGCGGATTTCCTGCACGATCACATTGGGCAACTGCGCCGTATCGGTGGCCAGAAACAGGGAACGCGCCCAACGCAAGATTTTGTCGGACAACATGACGTTTTCATTGCCGTTGCGGATCATTTCCATGACGCGCTGCTCCAACACCTTGATTTTCTCGCGCAGCATCTCGGCCTGGCGCTCCTGCAGGCTCACGGCGCGGTGGCTGTGCGGGCTGGTGAACTGCACCGCAGCCAGCAACTCGGCATGGCGCTGAAAGAAATCGGGCGTATTGCTCAAAAATTGTGCAATATCGTCTTCGGTAATGGGTTGGTTCACGGTCAGGCTCACAGGAGTAATTTCAGTTGGAATAGTGTTAATTGTCGGGCAGTTCGATCTCGCCCTTGAATACCGTCACGGCGGGTCCGGTCAACAGCACCGGGGCCCCCGCGTCGGAGTGGGCCCCGGCCCAGTCAATGTGCAGGTCGCCACCGCGGGTGTGCACGGTAACCGCAGCGTCCAGCAGCCCCAGGCGAATACCCGCCACCACCGCCGCACAGGCGCCCGAGCCACAGGCCAGGGTTTCACCCGCGCCGCGCTCAAACACCCGCAAACGGATCTGGCTGCGGCTTTGCACCTGCATAAAACCCACGTTCACCCCTTGCGGGAAATGCGGGCTTTGCTGCACCAGCGGGCCCTGGGTCAGTACCGGCGCGGTGTCCACGTCATCGACCACCAGCACCGCATGCGGGTTGCCCATGGACACCAGTGCCAGCCACACGGTTGCTACGGAATTTATAGCTGCTCCCGCTTGCCCAGCAAGCGCAACCGGCCATTTTTGCCATGAACCGTCTGGCCGGGGCTGCAGCCCGGTGGCGTCAAACGGAAGCTGCTCCAGCGCAAACACCGGTGCGCCCATGTCCACCGTGACGCGGCCATCGGGCGTCAGACGCGGACTGATGACACCTTTTAGGGTCTGCACCTGCAGCACGTCTTTGCTGGTGAGACCGGCGTCGCGCACATACCGCGCAAAACAGCGGGCACCGTTGCCGCACTGCTCCACCTCGCCGCCGTCGGCGTTGTGGATCACGTATTCAAAGTCGATACCCGGCGCGGGCGAAGGCCGCACGCTCAAAATCTGGTCGGCGCCCACACCAAAATGGCGGTCACCCAGCAAGCGGTACTGTGCCGCAGTAAGCCCCAGGCGGCCCCGGGTCTCGTCGAGCACCACAAAATCGTTGCCTGCACCCTGCATTTTGGTGAATTGGATTCGCATGGGGGGATTATCGGTGTTGGAGGGTAGGGAACCCCTCTGGCAGGACACCAATTTCTATCTTCCGGATGCAAACGGCAGATCCGTTCTGCGTTTTCGGGTGTTCTCCGTACGTGGCGAACGGCGGCACTGTGCTGTGCCGTCACTACCTTGCTGCACACCAGAATTTTGGTTGCGCGCCGGCGGGGGGAACATAGCGGGGCCAGCTATAAGGGTTTTTACGTGGATCCGGTGCCAACCAAGAGCGCCATACTGCGCCCATGCGGTTGAAAAGCACGTCTGCGATTGTCTGCTTGGCTTTGGCAACGGCACCGAGAGGCCGGTTCGGCTCGGTGCCTATTCACAGAGAATGCAGGTCCAATTCGGGGCAACACATGACCCTGTGTACGCACCGTAGTTTGCTCTCCCAGGTCGATAAATGCCAATAAAAATGCAAAAAAATGCCCTTCATGTGGCCTTGCTGCTCGGTGCAATGGCCCAGCCGTGGACCGCCTGGGCGCAGCCGGTCACCCTGCACTACATACAACGCCCACCCTACATGATGGCATCCGGTGAAGGTCTGAGTGGACTGACGGGTGGGCCCTCGTACCTCGCATTCAAGAGCGCACAGGTGCCGGTCGTGGTCCAGGAGACACCGTTTGCGCGCCAGCTGCGTTATGTGGAAACCAATTCCGGGCAGGACTGCATGATTGGCATGTTCAAGAAGCCCGAACGCGAAGTGTTTGCCAAGTTCACCAAACCCGTCTACCAGGATCAGCCCCAGGTCATTTTGACTGCCGCTGCCAATGCACCGCGCTTTGCCGCCTTTCATTCGGTGGTGGATGTATTCAACGACAAAAGCATGGTGCTGCTGGTCAAGCTGGCCTACTCCTATGGCACAACCCTCGACGCGCTGATTACACGGTACCAGCCCACGGTCGTCAGAACGACGGACGAGAACCTGCTGATGATCAAGTCGATTAAATTAAAAATGTCGGACTACATGTTCATCGCGCCCGAAGAGGCTGCAGTGGCCATTTCAGCAGCCGGGTTTGCACTGAATGACTCCAAGCAAATTACGTTCAAAAACATGCCCGATGGCGAGTACCGCCACTTGATGTGCAGCAAAAACGTGCCCGACGACGTCATTCAGAAACTGAACGCGGCGATCAAGTTCAAGAAGTAAGGGGCGGTTGCGGCCCCCGCATAATCCGCCCATGGAAACCAAATGGCTTGAAGACTTTGTCTCCCTGGCCGAAACGCGCAGTTTCAGCCGTTCGGCCCAGTTGCGCCACGTCACCCAACCGGCGTTCTCGCGCCGCATCCAGTCGCTGGAGGCCTGGGCCGGCACCGACCTGGTCGACCGCAGCAGCTACCCCACGCGCCTGACGCCGGCGGGCGAAACGCTGTACGACCAGTCGCTGGAGATTCTGCAGGCCATGCAAAGTGCGCGTGCCATGTTGCGCGGCTACTCTGCCAGCGCCCACGATGTGATTGAGTTTGCCGTACCGCACACGCTGGCGTTTACTTTCTTTCCGGCCTGGGTATCGGCCCTGCGCGACACCTTTGGCCCCATCAAAAGCCGCCTGATGGCCCTGAACGTACACGACGCCGTGATGCGTATGGCCGAGGGCAGTTGCGATCTGCTCATTGCCTACCACCACCCGGCACAGCCCATTCCGCTGGACGCCGACCGGTATGAAATGGTCAGCCTTGGCGAAGAAACCCTGGCCCCTTACACCAAGCCCGACCGCTCTGGGGCGCCGCTGTACGTGCTGCCCGGGCGGATTAACCAGCCCTTGCCGTACCTGGGTTATGCCAGTGGCGCCTATCTGGGCCAGATGGTTGATTTGATTTTGAAAGAAACCCCCACCCCCATCCACCTGGACCGGGTCTACGAGACCGATATGGCCGAGGGCCTCAAGGCCATGGCGCTGGAAGGACACGGCATCGCATTTTTGCCCCACAGCGCCGTGGTGCAGGAGTTGGCGGCGGGCCGCCTGGTGAGCGCCTTGCCACCCACCGCGCAAAAACTGCAGGTCACCATGGAAGTGCGGGTGTACCGCGAAAAACCGGCCAGCAAAGAGTCGCCCCGCGCCCAAACCCTGCACGCCCTGCGCGGCGCCCCGGTCACGCCACGTGCGGCCCTGCACCCGCCCAAGTCCAGCGCGCAGGCGCTGTGGGACTACCTGCGCAGCCAGGCCAGCGCGCCGGCGTAGCGGGCTGAGGACTTGCCGCCACCCCTCCGAGGGCTTGGCGCGTGTCCCTTGTTTTTAGATGGATGCTATGCTATTGATAGCTGTCAATGTATGCCAGACGTGCGGAAACGGCATATTCTGTTCATCGCTTTCGTGGCCATTGAGGCGCCGCAAAGTGTGGGCCACGCTTTTGGGACAATACCCGCCATGAACACCCTCACCATCACCCGCCCCGACGACTGGCACCTGCATGTGCGCGACGGCGCTGCCCTGCACACCGTTGTACCCCACACCGCCGCCCAGTTTGGCCGCGCCATCATCATGCCCAACCTCAAGCCCCCGGTCACCACGGCGGCGCAGGCCCTGGAATACAAGCAGCGCATTCAAGCCGCTGTGCCCGCCGGAGTGGCCTTTGAGCCGCTGATGACGCTGTACCTCACCGACAACCTGCCCGCCGATGAGATCGCCCGCGCCAAAGACGCCGGCGTGGTGGCCTGCAAGCTCTACCCCGCAGGCGCCACCACCAATAGCGACGCCGGTGTAACCGACCTGCGCAAAACCTACCAAACGCTGGAAGCCATGCAAAAGGCCGGGCTGCTGCTGCTGGTGCACGGCGAAGTGACCAGCAGCGATATTGACCTGTTCGACCGCGAAGCGGTGTTTATCGACACCCAGCTCATTCCGTTGCGCAAGGATTTTCCGGAATTGAAGGTCGTGTTCGAACACATCACCACCAAGGAAGCCGCGCAATACGTGCAAGCGGCGGACCGCTTCACCGGTGCCACCATCACCGCCCACCACCTGCTGTACAACCGCAACGCCATCTTCACCGGCGGCATTCGCCCGCACTACTACTGCCTGCCCGTCCTCAAGCGCGAAACCCACCGCCAAGCCCTGGTACAAGCCGCCACCAGTGGCTCCAACAAGTTCTTTCTGGGCACCGACAGCGCACCCCACGCCGCCCACCTCAAAGAACACGCCAGCGGCTGCGCCGGTTGTTACACCGCCTTCAACGCCATGGAGCTGTACGCCCAGGCCTTTGATGCCGTGGGCGCGCTGGATAAGTTGGAAGGCTTTGCCTCCTTCCACGGTGCCGACTTCTACGGCCAGCCACGCAACACTGGCACCATCACCCTGCGCCGCGAGCCCAGCACCGTGCCCGAAAGCTTTGCCTTCGGCGACGCCAGCCTCAAACCCCTGTGCGCCGGCGAGACCCTGCCGTGGCGCATGGTGGTCTAGGAGTTGGGGTGGCGGGGCGTTTTGCGCAGGTAAAGGAGGAGCCCGCGCAGCGGGCGGGGGACACGGAGCAAAGCGCCCCGCCACCCCAGCTCCGGGTTACAGAACCGCATCCTGTAGTGGCATCGCATAGCCCCGATGCAGCCCCCCAGCCCATGCGCGTGCCACCCGCCACCGCCCCCGACGATCTGGCCGCCATCGACTGGGCCGCACCTTGGCTGGCACCCTGGCGATTGAGGGGCGAACCCCTGTCCGCCCACGCGCTGGTGCTGGAGCATGCGGGCCGCGGCGAAGGTGGTGGTGTTGAGGAAGCTTGCGCCCAGGCCCTCAACGGTGCACAGTCCAGCGCCCCGGTGCGCTTTGTGCCCCAGACCACACTGCCCGCAGGCGAAGCCTACGAAGCCTTCATCTACCGCACTGGCCAAGTGCCCACCCGCCACGGCCTGCACGACTTTTTCAACGGCCTGATGTGGCTGCACTTCCCCCACACCAAGCGCCGCCTCAATCAGCTGCAGGCCGCGCAGATTGCGCAGTCGGGCATCCAGCCGGTGCGCGGCCCCACGCGCGACGCCATTACGGTGATGGACGAAAACGCCGCCCTGTTTGTGGGGCCCGATGCCCTATGGCACGCTCTGGTGGCCAAAGACTGGCACACCCTGTTCGTCACCCTGCGCCCACTGTGGGCGCAAGCCCAGCTGTTGCTGCTGGGCCACGCCCTGATGGAAAAGCTGGTTTACCCACGAAAACCCATCACAGCGCACGTCTACCGTGCGCAAGCAGCTACTCATTTGATAGCAGATGTGGACACCTGGCTGGCGCAAGACCTCAGCGCCGAGAAGCTCGCCACCAAACCTTTTGCCCACTTGCCCGTGCTGGGCGTGCCCGGCTGGTGGCCTGCCAACGAAGACGCCGCGTTTTATGCCGACGCGAGTGTGTTTCGCGCGCCCCGCGTTGCAGCGGGGGCCGACCCCGCTGACGCGGTGGGCGCTGGGGGTGCGGTGATGGTGCACGCCCAGCGCGCGCCTTTTTGCCCATGACGCCCGCCGATCCGCCCACCGCCGCTGCTGCTGTGGCCGCCACAGCGGCCGGGCCCGGCAGCGCCACGGCCAAGCTGGGTCTGGCGGCCATTTTGGGCTCCACCTTCTTTGCCCTGGTGGCCCACTTCATGCTCAGCCCCTTGCTGCTGTTGCGCATGAAGGGGGCAGACGTGTCCAGCACCGTGGCCGGTTTGTTTGCGGCGGCGGGCTGGCTGGGTATTTTTGTGATGACACCGTTCGCCTCCGCCGTGTCGCACCGCCTGGGGCCGCGCGTGGCCATGTGGGTGGCGTCGGCGGCGGTCAGTGCGTCGGCGGTGGGTTTTGCCTTTACGCAGGACCTGCGGGTGTGGTTTGGACTCAACTTTGTATCGGGCCTGGCGATGGCCTTGCGCTGGGTGTTGACCGAAGCGCTGATTGCCGAGTTTTGCCCGCCCCACCAGCGTGGGCGTTATGTGGGCTTTTTCCAGACCCTGGTCAGCAGCACCTTTATTGCCGGGCCCGCTGCATTGGTGTGGGTGGGGCCAGACAATCCTTACACGCTGTGGATTGTGATGGGGCTCTCGCTGTTTGGCCTGGCGTGGACGGCCCTGATCCCACCCATTCCGGTGGCGCACGATGTGCATACCGCCACCACCGGCTGGCGCGGGCTGGCGCAAGCCCTGTGGGCCTACCCCATCATCATGCTGGCGGGTTTGATTGGCGGGTTTTTTGAAACCGGTGTCACTGGCATCTTGCCCTTGTACGGGCTGGAGCTGGGCCTGTCGCCCGCCCATGCGGCGCTGCTGGTGTCGGCCAGTGGCATTGGTGGCGTGGCCATCATGTTGCCCGCAGGCATGGTGGCCGACCAGTTCAAAGACCGGGCCCGTGGGCGGCAGGTGCTGATGGTGGGTTGCGCTGCCACCATGCTGCTGGCGACCTGCACCATGCCCTGGGTTGCGGGCACTGTGTGGTTGGCGTGGCCGCTGGTGTTTTTGTGGGGCGGTGCCGGGGGCACGCTCTACACCCTGGCCATGATTGACATTGGCGCACGCGAAAAAGGCATCACGCTGGTCAATAGTACGGCGGTGCTGGTGCTGGCCTACACCTTGGGGGGCTTGCTGGCATCAGGCCTGTCGGGTGCCTTGCTGGACTGGTCACCCCGGCTGGGCTTTCCGGCGGTGCTCATCGCCGTGGCCTTGTTGGGTTTGGTGGCCTTGCTGCGCGCACACGGGGTGCGCCGACCCTGAGAGCCGCTCAGGCCCTGCGGGTACGGGGTCAGCTTTCCAACTGGAACAGCACCGACGCGTACGGGGTGCCACGGTTGTCCAGCGCCACCACCACCGTGCGGGTTACGCCGTTGATGACGATGGAGTACGCGCGGCGTTTGATGATTTGTCCGGCTGCCGGTGCGTAACCCGCGCTGGAGAAAGCCTGCACGGTTTCTGCCTCGTTCAGCGAAATGCCGTCAGACACCATGGTCAGGTGGCCCTGGCCATCACCAAAAGTGGTTTTGCTGGTGGTGCCGGCACAGTCATACCGGTAGAACGACTTGCCATACAGCGGGGCCAGGTTGTCCATGGGCTCAAACCGGCTGGACACCGCAACCTGCGCACCGGTGCGTGCCGCCTGCTCGGACACGGATGGTGTTGCTGCACCCGCAGAGCAGAACACAAAATAATTGCCCAGGGACAGCAAACTGCCCGACCACATGGTGTGGGACGTCGGCCACGTGGTGGTAGATACACCGCCGCCTTTGACAACCATCAGGTCGGGGCTGTCCGTGGGCCAGGACGGCCCCCTGTGGGCGTCGGCAATGTGCAAACCGGAGGGGAATGGGCCACCCGGCGCAAAGGTGATGCTGGAGTCGTAGTAACGCAGGCCGCCCTCGTGAAAGTAGACCGGTACCGCGGTCACTTGTGCACTGGCCGCAGTGCCCGAACCTGCCGCCACATCGCCGCTGCTCCACACCTGGTAGTTCAAGGTGCCGCTGCGCTCGATTCCGGTGGATGCAACGCCGCTGGCCGCTGCGAGGGCCCTGGGTGGCGTATCGACACGCACCAGGGTGGGTGCGGGCGCAGATTCCTCCGATCCGCCACCACACGCCACCAGTAAACACAAAGGCAGTGCCAGCACAGCCAGGTTCGTGGTCCGGAACAGGGGGGGGCGGCGCAGCGTGTGCACCAGCGAGCGTAGGCCAGGGTTGGGTAGGTCAGTCATTTGCATTCATCCACCCGGTGCCGGGCTTGGGTCAGTTAGTCGGTAAGTCGGTTCGTTAGTCACCCAGCGCCTTGTGTGCGCTAAGGGGGTGGATTTTACGTGGCCGACCGGTGCAGGTCCATCGCCGCAGGCATCCCAGGCCCTCCCACTGCGCCAGCAGGCCCTGCGTCAAAGCCCCAAATCGAATGGGTGCTTTGGGCCCGCTGCATCTTGAAATGCGGCATTTCCCCCTTACCATTCGCCCCAACGCTCTCTTTTTGCATGGGGGCGCAGACCGAGGAAATCATGAAACGCATTCTTTTGTTCGTATTGACCAACGTGCTGGTGGTGGCCGTGCTGGGCATCGTGGCCAGCCTGCTGGGTGTCAACCGCTACCTGACCGCCGGGGGGCTTAATCTGAGTGCCTTGCTGGGCTACGCCCTGATCATGGGTTTTGGTGGTGCCACCATCTCCTTGCTCATCAGCAAACCCATGGCCAAATGGACCACGCCAGGCCTGCGGGTGATTGAGCAGCCCCAAAACGCCGACGAGGCATGGATTGTGCAAACCGTGCGCAAATTGTCGGAAAAGGCGGGCATTGGCATGCCCGAAGTGGCTGTTTTTGAAGGTGAGCCCAACGCCTTTGCCACCGGTGCATTCAAAAATTCGGCACTGGTGGCGGTGTCGGACGGCCTGTTGCGCGGCATGACAGCAGACGAGGTAGAAGCCGTTATTGGCCACGAAGTGGCCCATATTGCCAACGGTGACATGGTCACCATGACGTTGATTCAGGGTGTGATGAACACCTTTGTGGTGTTCCTGAGCCGTGTCATTGGTTACGCGGTGGACAGCTTTCTGCGCAAGGGTGACGACCGCGACAGCGGCCCCGGCATTGGCTACATGATCAGCACCATCGTGCTCGACATCGTGCTCGGTTTTGCCGCCGCCATTGTGGTGGCCTGGTTCTCGCGTCAGCGCGAGTTCCGCGCCGACGCGGGCGCCGCCCAGTTGCTGGGCCGCAAGCAACCCATGATCAATGCCTTGGCCCGCTTGGGCGGCATGGTGCCGGGCGAGTTGCCCAAGAGCCTGTCCGCCATGGGTATTGCCGGTGGCATTGGCCAATTGTTCTCGACCCATCCGCCGATTGAAGAGCGCATCGCCGCGCTGCAGCAAGGTTGAGTTCTCGCAAGCAAGAATCTGAAAAGAACCTGTGTAGTAGTCGGCCGGGCCGCAAGCCTTTTACGTAGGTAAAGGAGGAGCCCGCGCAGCCGGCGGGGGACACGGAGTAAAAGGCTTGCGGCCCTGCCGACTACGGGCACGGTGCTCCGGATCGTGCCAATCTGGTAGCCCTACGGGGCGCCCGGCTCCGGTGGCACAGCCTCACTGCCGCGCAGCGTCAACTCCGTCAGCAGTTCGCTCGATGTATCGAGCCGCGCCGACAAAATGCGGGCAATGTTGCGGTAGATGATGTGGGCGCTGTCGGAGTAGGCGTCCACCCGTTCACGGTCAAAACGCATGCAGACGGAATCGCGCACCGCCCGCACCGTTGCGCTGCGCAAAGGGCTGCCCACCAGGGCCATTTCGCCAAAACACTCCCCGGGCACCAGCCGCGCCAGTGGCACCACCTGGCCGTTACGCACTTTCTCGATCACCACTTCACCGGCAATCAGCACATAAAACGAGGAGCCGATGACCCCCTCGTTGAATACCACGTCACCCGCTTTGACCGGCATGTGCTCTGCCATGGCCAGGGTGCTCATCAGACAGTCGTGTGTCATGCCCCGGAACACCTGCACCTTGGCAGCGATTTTCTGCACGATGGCAGCATCCAGGTTCAGCCCGGCCGGGCGACGAATAATGTCAGCACGTACGTTCTCGGCAAAAATCTGGACAACAGCGGGATCAACTTTCATGGCGATCCATGTTACACCGACGCTTGTTGTGCCGGGAAGGGGCGTGTGCTGCAGGGGGGGGCAACATGCGAGAATCACCGGACATCAACAGTCCAGTAGACCATGCAACACGCTTCTCAGCCTGCCGACGGCGCCAACACTGGCGAAAACGATTCGCATGTGATGCACGATGGGGTGGGCCGCAGGCGCCCCAAACCCGGTGAGCGCCGCGAGCAGATCCTGCAAACACTGGCAAGCATGCTGGAGCAACCAGATGGCGAACGTATCACCACCGCAGCATTGGCCGCCCGCCTGCAGGTGAGTGAGGCGGCACTGTACCGGCATTTTGCGAGCAAGGCGCAAATGTTTGAAGGCTTGATCGATTTCATCGAGCGCACCATTTTTTCGCGCATTAACAAGACGCTGGAGACCGATTCCAACCCCGCTTCGTCGTCTGCAATCCACCTTGGGGCGCACAGGGCAAGGTCTATTGTGACTTTTGTTATTCAATTTGCCGAAACCAACCCTGGCATGGCCCGTGTGATGGTGGGTGACGCGCTGGTGCTGGAGAAGGAGCGTTTGCAGCAGCGCATGAACCTGGTGTTTGACAAGATCGAGTCTGCTCTCAAACAGTGCCTGCGTGACGTAGCGGTGCAACCCGCATCCGACACGCCGACTGTGGACGCCCAAGTGGGCGCGTCGGTGCTGGTGGCTTTTATCAGCGGTCGCCTGCAGCGTTTTGTCCGCACCGGATACCGGCGTGCGCCGTCGGAGCATCTGGAACTGGCATTGGCGCAAATGCTCCACCGGTGATCCGGTAATTGCAGGTACTCAGCGGGGCGCAGCGGGAAGCGTCACAGTGATGGTCGTCCGGTTCTGTGCATCATCCACGTCCAGCCCAATACTGCCACCCTGCGCCTCGGTCAGCAGTTTGGCCGAATACGTTCCCAGCCCGGTGCCGCCCTCTTTGCCAGACGTGACGTATTTGTCGAAAAACCGCGTGCGAATGGCAGCCGGTACGGCGCCGGTGTTGCCGATGGTGATGGTCACCGGGTCGCCGTCTTGCAGGCCAATCTCGACCCGGCTGCCATCGGGCGCGGCCTCGCAGGCGTTTTTGAGCAGGTTGTGCAGAATCGAATAACAAAATACGGTGTCGCCAAGCACCTGCAGCGCCCCGGCGCCGCCAGTGCCCGGTGCACGCGCTGGGTCCGCCGCATCGGATGCGCCCGCTGTGGCCGCTGTGGCCGCTACGCCAGCGGTGCCAGCGGTGCCCACCGTATCCGCTGCACCCACGGTGTTCGTGGCGCCGGTGTCCAGCGCCAGCGTCAGATTCTTCACGGCAAAGGTGCCGCGCGCCAGCGCCACCACGCGGCGCACGATGTCGCCAATGGCCACCGGCTGGGCGTTCAGTACGAACCGGCCAGTTTCAATCTTGTACAGCTCGGTGGTGAGGTTGACCACATTGAGCGCCTGCAGGGCCATGTCTTCAATCAGGCGCAGCTGCTCGCGCTGTTCGGTCTGCAGCCCCGGCGCCTCCAGCAGGGGCTGCACCAGTGCCATGATGCCCGCCAGGGGCGCCTTGACATCGTGGCGGGTGATGAGTTCCACGTCTTCGTGCAACTGCGACAGCAGCAGCATGGCGTCGTAATCGGCCTGCAGTTGTTTGCGCAGCGCGACGTAACGCATGAAGTTGCGCACGCGGGGCTGGAGCCGCTGCGGGTCGATGGGTTTGGTGACGAAATCAACCGCGCCCAGCTCCAGTCCCTGCATGTGGGCGTCGGGCGTGGTAAGCGCGGTGACAAAAATCACGGGGATGGACTCGGCACTGGGGTGCTCGCGCATGCGCCGCGCCACCTCGAAGCCGTCCATGCCGGGCATCATCACGTCCAGCAGCACCAGGTCGGGCGGCGTGTCGGAGCAGCAAATGTCCAGCGCCTTCTGGCCGCTGTCGGCCACACGCACGCGGTAGTCGTCCATGAACAGTTCCGACAACAGTTGCAGGTTGTCGGGGGTGTCGTCCACCACCAGAATGGTGGGCCGGTCGGCCACTGCAACGCCGGGCGTGGCCACCGGTTTGGCGGGCGCCGCCGCACGCCGGGCGTCGGGTGCGCGCAAAACACCCAGCGCGGTCGCCGTGGCGCTGGCCGATGCGCGCCGTGGCGTGGACTGCCGGGCTTTTTCAATGCGGTCGGCCAGGCTGGTGGTGGTGTAAGGTTTGACCAGCAGGTTGCTCACGCCATGGGCAATGGCTTCTTCCACCCGCGCGCGCTCGGCCTCGGCGGTGATCATGACAAACGGTGTGCGGTACAGCGCCTCGTCGGCACGCAGGGTTTTGAGCAGCTCCAGCCCCGACAGCACCGGCATGTTCCAGTCCGACAAAATCACATCCACGCGCTGCTGGCGCAACACCCTGAGTGCCTCGGCGCCGTTGTTGGCCGTCAGGATGTGGGCCGCGCCCAGCGTGCGCAACTGGTAGCTGATGACTTTGCGCATGGCCTCGATGTCATCGACGACCAGAAACACCGTGTGGCTCCAATCCATGGTCCGCATCTCCTTGTGTGGCGCCGGTCGGTCAGGCCGGGCGTGTGCCACCGGCGCCGCTGAGCACATCCATCTGCCGGGCTTTCTCCTGCAGATCGGCATCGGTGTCGGCAAAACGCTGGGCGATGGCGACGATGGTGTCCTGAATCTGCAGAAAGGCGTCCACGATGTCGGGGTCGAAGTGGTTGCCGCGCCCCTCGGTGATGATGCGCACGGCCTTGTCGTGCGGCATGCCCTCTTTGTAGACGCGCCGGCTGATGAGGGCGTCGTACACATCGGCCACCGCCATCAGGCGCGCCGATACCGGAATGGCATCGCCGGCCAGGCCTTGCGGGTAGCCCGAGCCGTCCCACTTCTCCTGGTGCGACAGCGCAATCTCTTTGGCCACGCGCAAAAAGTCCACCTGCATGCCAAGCTGGTCTTCGGCGCGCTGGATGGCGTCGCGCCCCAGCGTGGTGTGGGTTTTCATGATCTCGAACTCGTGTGGTTCGAAGCGGCCCGGTTTAAGCAGAATGCGGTCGGGTATGCCCACCTTGCCAATGTCGTGCAGGGGGGCCGATTTGAACAGGGTCTCTATCGTTTTGTCGTCCAGCGCCGCTGCAAAACGCGCTTGGGTGCGCAGCGTTTCGGCCAAGGCCCGCACGTAGTATTGGGTGCGCCGGATGTGGTTGCCGGTGTCGCTGTCGCGCGTTTCGGCAAGCGACGCCATGGCCATGATGGTCACGTCCTGAATGGCCGACAGTTCGGCGGTGCGCTGGCGCACTTCAGATTCCAGATAGACGTTCTTGTCGCGCAAAAAGTCGGCTGCGCCCTTCAAGGCCAGCTGCGTGGCGACACGCGCCAGCACAATGGGCGGGCTGATGGGTTTGGTGATGTAGTCCACCGCGCCCAGCGCCAGGCCGCGTTCTTCGTCTTCCACCGTGACTTTGGCGGTCAGAAAGATGACCGGGATGTCGCGCGTGGCGGCACCATTTTTCAGCCGCGTGCAGACCTCGTAGCCGTCCATGCCGGGCATCATGATGTCGAGCAGAATCAAATCGGGCGCGTCGTCACTTGCCGCAATTTTGAGCGCGCGCTCGCCGCTGTTGGCCACGCGCACGCGGTAGCGGTCCATCAGCAGGTCGCTTATCAGGGTCAGGTTGTCGGGGGTGTCGTCCACCACCAGCACGGTCGGTTGGGCATCGGCTTTCATGGGGTTCCTTGGTGGTCTGCACGCTGGGCCATGGCGGCGCGCAGGCGAGAGAGAGCGGCTTCAAAATCGTAATTGCGCAGCGCTTCCTCCACACCCGCAAAGGGCTGGGCCAGCGCGCTGCGCAACAGGTCTTGGTGTTCGCCGGCCAAGCGCACCGCACCGGCATCGTCGTGTGCCAGCAGCGCGTCGAGCCGCTGCAACACCGCGGCCAGCGTGGCTTCGTCTACCGCCACCGCCGGGGCTGGTGCGTTGGCACTGGCCTGCGCGGCCAGCCATGCGTCCAGGGCGGCCAGCAGGGGCGCCAGCTCGGCCTGCAGGCCCTGCAGCGCGGCGTCCACCTGCGCGCGCGGCTTGGCTTCGCGAATCGTCTGCTCCAGCGTGGCGGCCAGGGCCTGCACGCGATCGGCGCCAATGGTGCCGGCCACCGCCTTGGCGGTATGGGCCAAGCGCTCGGCGCTGGCGGCATCACCCGCGTCGAGCGCAGCGTGAATGGCTGCAACGCTGTCTTTCTGGCCGGCCACGAATCTGCGCACCAGCGATCCATACAGCGCTGCGCGTCCCAGCGCGCGGCGCAAGCCAGTGGCCACCTCCAGCCCTGCAATGCCGGTGGGCAAGGCGGATGCGGTGTCGGCGGGCGGGGCCGCCGGCGCCCCGTCGGCGGGCGCGGCGCCGGGGAGGGCGGGCGTCCACTTGCGCAAGGCGTCCCACAACTCCTGCGGCTCAATGGGTTTGCTGACAAAGTCCTGCATGCCGGCCGCACGGCAGCGTTCGCGGTCCGTGGCCATGGCGTTGGCGGTCATGGCAATGATGGGCAAATCGGCCAAATGTGCGAACTTGCGGATTTCCTGCGTGGCGGTCACGCCGTCCATCACCGGCATTTGCATGTCCATCAGCACCACGTCAAATGGCTGGGCCTGCACCTTGGCCAGCGCCACGGCACCGTTTTCAGCCACGTCTACCACCACACCCACTTCGTGCAGCAAGCCGCAGGCCACCTCCACGTTCAGCTCGTTGTCTTCCACCAGCAGCACGCGCGCACCGCGCAGGCGTGCCAGGCTGGCGTCGGGGGCTAACGCGTGCCGGGATGTTGCGTTCTGGCCGCTGGGCTCACCGCCGAGCACGCGCATCAGGGTGTCGAACAAAATGGATGCGCCCACTGGCTTGATCAGCACATCTTCGATGCCCGCGGCCTGGGCGTCGCGCAGCACCTCTTCGCGGCCGTAGGCGGTCACCATCACCAAATGCGGTGCCGGTTGCAAGCCCAGCGCCTGCAGGCGCCCGGCGGCCTCTATGCCATCCATTGCGGGCATGCGCCAGTCCAGTAGCACCACGGCAAAGGGGTGCCCGGCGGTGGCAGCACCCTGTACCTGCTGCAGGGCGCTGGCGCCACTGTCGGCCTCGGCGACCTCAAAGGTCATGCCGCGCAGCATTTCGGCCAGTACGTGGCGCGCGTTGTCGTTGTCGTCCACCACCAGCATGCGGCGGTGGCGCAAATCATGCGCGGGCAGCAGGCGCGGCGCGCGCCCGGGCACGCTCTGCGCAATGTCGAGCTGTGCGGTAAACCAGAAGGTGCTGCCCTGGCCCGGCTCGCTTTGCACACCCACGTCGCCGCCCATCAGCACCGCCAATTGTTTGGCAATGGCCAGCCCCAGGCCGGTGCCGCCGTATTTGCGGGTGGTGGAGGCGTCGGCCTGCTGGAAGCTCTGGAACAGGCGGCCCATCTGCTCGGGCGTGAGGCCAATGCCGGTGTCGCGCACGGCGCAGTACAGCAACACATGGTGGTCGTGGCGTTCGCGCACGCGCACCACAATGTCCACCTCGCCCTGTTCGGTGAACTTGACGGCATTGTTGGCAAAGTTGATCAGCACCTGGCCCAGGCGCAGCGCGTCGCCCACCAGATGGCGCGGCACGTCGTCGGCCACGTCAAAAATCAGCTCCAGGCCGCGGGCGGCGGCTTTTTCGGCAATCAGGCTGGCCACGCTGTCGAGCAGTTTTTCCAGCTCGAATTCGGCATGTTCAATGGTCAGTTTGCCAGCCTCGATTTTGGAAAAATCCAGCGTGTCGTTGATGATGCCCAGCAGGTGTTTGCTGGAGTCCTGAATTTTGTGCAGATAGTCGCGCTGGCGCGGCGTCAGCTCGGTGCGCAGCGCCAGGTGGGCCATGCCGATGATGGCATTCATGGGGGTGCGGATTTCGTGGCTCATGTTGGCCAGAAAGTCCGACTTGGCACGCGTGGCCTCCTGCGCCAGGTCGCGCGCGCGGCGCAGCTCTTCGGTGTAGCGCGCGGCTTCGGCGTTGGCCAGCTTGATGGCGGTGATGTCTTTGACCGAGGCCACCAGCACCGTGCGCTCGTCATCCGCTGCCAAAAAGGCCGTGACGTCCACATCGATCACCGTGCCGTCCTTGCGGCGGTGGCGCATCTCGAAGGTATGCAAATCATGGTCGGAGAACAGGGCCGCCACCAGCTCCTGCATTTTGCCCAGGTCACCATCGAGCACAAAGTCCGACATATGCATGCCCACCAATTCCGACTCACTGAACCCGCTGGAGCGCAAAGCCGCCTTGTTGGCGTACACAATGCGCGCGGTGTGCGGGTCGATCCAGATCATGGCGGCAGCGTTTCCCACCACGAAATGGTTGAACAGGAGTTTCTTTTGCGCCGCCTTGCGCTCGCTGATGTCGCGAATCGACGCGCACATGGCCACGCCGCGCCCGGCCAGTTCGGGCAGGCGCGACAGGCCCACCTCAATGGGAATGGTGTGGCCGTCCTGGTGCACGCCAGAGAGTTCTCCCATGTCGGCAATACCGTCAAATACACTGGCAGACGGCGCGCTGCCGCTGCACATGGTGCGGTAGGCCTGGTCGCCGCGCCACTGCACCAGCGACTCGACGTTTTGCCCCAGCAGCGCGCCCCGCGCATAACCAAACATGGTCTCGGTCTTGGGGTTGGCCAGCATGATGATGCCGCAGGCGTCGGCCACCAGCATGCCATCTGGCGCGGATTCAATGATGCCGCGGTACCAGGCCTCGGTGGCGCGAATGGCGTCTTTCTGGGCGCTGAGTTCTGCCGTTTGCTCCACCATGCGCCGGTACACGCCTTGCAGCACAGCAACGCCCCGACCAATCTCGCCAATTTCGTTGCGTTGTTGCTGGAAAGGTACCTCTTCGTCGAGTTGCCCCTCGGCCAGGCCCGCAATGCGGTCGCATAACGCGCGCATGGGGCGGGTGATGGAGCGGGTAAACACATAGGCCGCCGCCACCAGCACCAGAAAACCGAACAGCACACCATTGAAGGCCACGCGCAAGTCCTCTTTGAATGCTTTTTTTCCGTCCAGGAAAATGGTTTTTACCTGTGTTGCTGCAAAGTCGTCCATCGAATCCAGGTGGTGCGAAAGTGCAAAAACGGAGTTGTCCGCCATGTCCGCTATGGTGCGCTGCAGCGCCACATCGGTTTTGCCCTCCCGGTACAGGGCCAGGGTTTGGTTCCGGTATGCACGGCCTTCGGACAGGAGTTGTTCGGCCTCTTGCACCGCCGCAGGATTGCCGGTGAAGGTGCGCTTCAAGGTGGCAAAAGCGCGCTCCAGATTGCCCTCGATCTCATCCACCTGTGCCATCAGTTCGCCACGAAACGATGGATCGGACTCGCTCACCGCCTTGAGCAGGATGACGCGCACAAAGCTGGCTTCACGGCGCACGGCCCGCACCGCCATTTCGGTGTCGTGGGGGTTCTGGGCTGCGCGTTCGATGAAGTCGTCCACCCCCATCTTGGAGTACAGCAGTCCGCCAATCAGCAAAATCACGCTGAGGGAAACCCAGGTCAGCCCCATCATGCGGTGGAACACCGTTGCACGTTCCAGATGGGCCATCAAGCGAGAGAAAAGGCGCATGGGCGATCCTGTGTTCTGCCAACAAGGGCCTTTGGCGGGCGGCCCGGGCTCGTTCGTGGCGCGATTCTATGCCAGCACTCTCTTTGGTGCAGGGCGTGCTGGCATGTGCTTTTGGCGGCAAAATGCCCCGCATGGCTCGACCGCATCAAATACTCTGCACCGCAGGCTCCGCACTGCCGTTGGCGGGCGACTGGCAGACCGACCAACCGGTGCCCCTGCTGCGCAACGTGCTGCGCCTGACCGCGCCCAACCCGGGCGTGATGACCGGCCCCGGCACCAACAGCTACCTGGTAGGTGATGCCCACACCGGCTTTATTGCCATCGACCCCGGCCCGGCCGACGCCGACCACCTGCAGCGCCTGTGGCAGGTTGCCACCCACCCGGACGGCCGTGGCGGCAACCTGCGCGCCATCGTGTGCACCCATTCACACCCCGACCATGCCCCCGGCGCAGCCCCCTTGCAGGCGCTGTGCCGCCGGGGCGCGGATCAACCGCCGATTTTGGGCCTGCCCAGCGCCCCCACGGCACGCGCCGCCAGTGCCTTTACGCCCGATCGGGTGCTACAAAATCAGGAGCTGCTTGCGCTTGCCCCACGGGCGCAAACGGTCGATTTGGCATATAAGTCAGACACCTGCCACACCCTGCAAGTCATCCGCACCCCGGGCCATGCAGCCAACCATGTGTGCCTGCTGTTGTTGGAGGATGGGCTGCTGTTCTCGGGCGACCACATCCTGAACGGCAGCACCACCGTCATCGACCCGCCCGACGGCAACATGACGGACTACCTGAACGCGCTGGACACCCTGCGTGCCGCCTGCACGCAGCACGGTGTGCAGTTCATCCTGCCCGCCCACGGCCATGTCATCCCGCAGGCTCTGGAGGCGATTGCCCGTCTCAAGGCCCACCGCCTGCAGCGCGAAGCCAAAATTGCCGCCGTGATGCAAGCCAACCCCCAGGGCAGTCTGGACGAATGGCTGCCCCTGGCGTATGACGACGTGCACCCGCGTATCTGGCCGGTGGCCAAACGCTCGCTGTTGGCCCACGTTGAACGCCTGACCACCCTGAAGACCCTATGACCACTGCACCCCCCCCAAAAACACTGAAGCTGCCACCCCGCGCGAGGCGACCTGTGGCCGCGCGAACCGCTGTGCCACAACCCGCGCCGTCCCCAGCACCCGCCCCCAAGGCAGGGGGCAAGCCACGCATGCGGCCAGTGACCGCACTGCGCACCAAGCCAGCCACCGCCGCTTCTGCCCCCGAAGCAGCCCCCGCCATCGAAGCGGCGGGCGGCGAACGCCTGTCCAAACGCGTGGCCGCGCTGGTGCCCTGTTCACGTACCGAGGCCGAGCAGTACATTGAAGGCGGCTGGGTGCGGGTGGACGGCAAGGTGGTGGAGGAACCGCAGTTCCGCGTGCGGCACCAGACCATTGCCATCGACCCCCACGCCAGCCTGCTGGCCCAGCCCCCGGTCACGCTGCTGCTGCACAAACCCGCCGACTGGGTGGATGGCACCGAAGAATCGCTGGCCAAACTCAACCGCCAAACCCGCCGCAATGGGTTTAACGATGCCCGTACGCTGCTGGTGGCAGCCAAGCACATGGCCAAAGACCCCTCGGGCATTCGCCTGCTGCAACGCCACCTCAAACAACTCAGCGCCATGGTGCCGCTGGAGAACGCCGCCAGCGGCCTGATTGTGTTCACACAAGACTGGCGCATCGAGCGCAAGCTGGAAGAAGACATGGGCTCCATGGAGCACGAAGTGATGGTGGATGTGAAAGGTGAGGTGTCGGAGCAAACGCTGCGCATCCTCAACCGCCTGCAAGACTCGGATGCCGACCTGCCACAGACCAAGGTCAGTATCAACAGCAACACGCCCGAGCGCAGCAAGCTGCGTTTTGCCATCAAGGGCGCACACCGCGGCCTGATTGCCCACCTGTGTCAACGCGCGCAACTGGAAATACTGGAGATGCACCGCATCCGCCTGGGCCGGGTGGCCCTGCGCGACCTGCCGGTGGGGCAATGGCGGTTTTTGGCACCGGGCGAGCGGTTTTAAGACTCCGCCGACTGGCGCATGGAAGCGTGCCGCGCAGCCCGCGCCTCTGCGAGGTGGTTCATGGCTTTTCGCGTCGAAATGCCTGCAGCGACCAGGGTCTCCGCCGCGATGACCAAGCCACTTTCCAACACCTCCGGTATGACTTCCGTGGCGCCAGCCGCCCTCAATCGACCGACGTCCTTGTCGTCACTCGTGCGCACAATGATGGGAACGGACTGGTTTTTGGCGCGTATAAAACGAACCACTCTTTCTGCAGAGTGTGCGTCTGGATAGCTCACCACCACCGCCCGCGCACGTCCGATGCCGGCAGCGATCAGCACCTCGGCACGATCGGCATTGCCAAACACCACGTTTTCCCCACGTGACCTGGCCTTGTCAATAGCCTGCGGATCGGCATCCAAGCCAATGAAGGCAATGTTCTCCAATTTCAGGAATTCGGCAATGCGCCGCCCAACCCGCCCAAATCCACAAATGACGACGTGATCGGTAAGCGACATGCTGTGCACCGCAACATCTTGAATAATGGTGGCACCATGTGCCCAGTCACCACGCCCCAGGTCAACCGATAGTCTGGCCGCTCGATTGATTAAAAACGGTGCAATAAACATCGAAATCAACATGGCCGACAAAGTGATTTGAAAAACACTGAGCGAGATGAGTTGCAGTTGACGGGCCAGCTCGACCAGCACCAAACCAAACTCCCCCGCCTGCGCCAGTTGGGCGGCCGTACGCAACCCGGTGGTCAATGGTGTTCTCGCCACATAGGTGATCAGCAACATGACACTGGCTTTGCCACCAATCAACAGCAAAACGGCAAGCGCCAGCGCAGGAAGATTGGCAAGCACAAAACGCAAATCCAGCATCATCCCGATGGTGACAAAGAACAGGCCAAGCAAGATGTCTCTGAATGGACGGATATCTGCCTCGACTTGATGCCGGTAGATGGTTTCCGAAATCAGCATACCGCCCACAAATGCACCCAAGGCCATGGACAAACCACTCAGCGCAGTAGCGTAGGCCAGACCCACCACGATCCAAAGCGTTGACAGCACCAGCAATTCGTCTGAGCGATGCTGTGCCAGTTTGGCGAAGATCCGCCCCAGATACCGTTGGCCGACCCATACCAGCAAAGCCAGTACCACCATGGCCTGTACGGCTGCAATGCCCAGTGAATACAGAAGGCCATCGCCCGGGGCAGCCAACGCGGGAAAAAGAATAAGACAGGGCACCACGGCCAAGTCCTGAAACAACAAAACCCCCATGGTCTGGCGGCCGGAGCGGGAGTGCAATTCAAAACTGTCCGAAAGCATGCGTGCCACAATGGCGGTCGACGACATGGCAACCGCCAGCCCGATGGCAATACCACTCTTCCAGCCCTGGGCATACCCCACCCAGGTGATGGCACCAGTGGCCACCGCAGTGAGCGCCATCTGTGTGGCGCCGAATCCCAGTACCAGCTTTCGCATTGCCATGAGGCGCTTGATACTGAACTCAAGGCCAATCGAAAACATGAGGAAAATAATGCCGAATTCGGCAAACTCAGTGGCCGTTTTTGTCTCCGCAAATACCGCGAGCGCGTGCGGCCCCAAGGCAATGCCGATCCATAAATAGGCCAGCATGCTGGGTACCTGGAACCGTCGCGCAAAAGACACCGACGCGACAGCGGCCGTCAACAACAAGAGCAGGGTTAAGAGATTCGAATGCACTGGAGAATCATAGCTTCCATGGCGCAAAATCGGTGACCCCAAAACCCATCGAAGCACGCCATTTGCCCCACTGCGGATCCATGAAAACTACAGTGGTTTGCATCGCTGGTAGATTGGCGTTACATCACTTTGGAGAATCTATGAAGTTGATACTGGCAAGCCTGCTTCTGGCACTGTCTGGCGGTGTGGCAATTGGCGAAACGGCACTGGGCAGATCGCAGGGGCAGACGCTCTATCTGCCAATTTACTCGCACATCTGGCACGGTGACATGAGCGCCGATGGCCAGCTTGCAAAAACGCTGCTGTCTGTTTCGGTCAGCATTCGCAACACCGATCCACAGAAGGGCATTCGTGTGACATCTGCGCAGTACTACGACACAGACGGAAAGAAGCTGAAAGAGTACCTGGCAACCCCCAAAACCATTGGCCCCATGGGGACGCACGAACTATTTGTTTCGCGTGGAGACGATACCGGCGGTTCAGGCGCCAATTTCCTGATTAGCTGGAAATCAGATTCGCCCACCAGCGCGCCCATCGTCGAAGGTATTCACGCCAATCTTCCGGTGGGCCGGGCCATTGTGTTCACCACCTCGGCGCGGACACTTCCAAATGATTAAAAAATTTCCTTCGTTACCGGTGTTCGGGTTGCCATGCAAGCCTTGCTGAATGCCATTCACCACATGGGCCTTGCGCATGACGCCCAACGCCTGTTCCATGGCCGTGGCGGCCTGTACCCCGGCTGTGAACACTGGGCATTGGACGCCTACCCGCCGGTTTTTCTGCTCACCAGTTTCCAGCCCGCCACCGAAGCGGAGCTGGCCCGCGTGCACACGGCACTGACCGACCGCTGGCAACAGCTGGCGCCCGGGCAGCTCTTGAACTGGGTCTACCAATGCCGTCACTCCGGCGGCACCGAAACCCGGCTGATGGCGGGCAGTGTTCCAGAACCCCATACCGTGCTGGAGGACGGTGCCCGTTTTCTGGTGCATTTGCGCAAGGGCCAAAACCACGGTTTTTTCCCCGACATGGCTGCGGGGCGGCGCTGGGTACGTGCACATGTGGCAGCGCATCCTGGCATTCGGGTGCTCAACTTGTTTGCGTACACCGGCGCCTTCTCGGTGGTCGCGCTGCAGGCCGGGGCCAAGCAGGTGATCAACGTGGACATGGGCCACGGCGCCATGGCCATCGGGCAGCAAAACCACCACCTCAACGGCCTGTCGGGCAAGGCCAGTTTTTGGACCCATGACATTTTCAGCACCTGGGGCAAGATCACCCGCAGCGGCCCCTATGGGCTGGTCATCATCGATCCGCCCAGTTACCAAAAGGGGAGTTTTGTGGCGGTGAAAGACTACGCCCGGCTGCTGCGCCGCCTGCCCGATTTGCTGATGCCGGGCGGCCATGCACTGGTGTGTTTGAACGCGCCCGAGCTGGGCGTGGAATTTTTGCAAAACCACCTGCAGGAACAGGCCCCGGAGCTGGCGTTTGTACAGCGCGTGGCCAACCCGGCGGTGTTTGAGGACGTATCGGAAGAGCGTTCGCTGAAAGTACTGGTCTACAAGGCGCCCGGCTGACGGTTGTATTGCGCCCGGCGCAGGCACGGGCTTAACCGGTAATGTAGTGCTGCAACTGGTTGATGGTCATTTCGTGGTCGGCAATGATGTCGTTCATCAGTTCCCGAATGGAGACCATGCCCAGGACCTTTTCGCCATCCACTACGGGCAAGTGGCGGATGCCTTTCTTGCCCATCAGTGCCATGCAATCGCGCGTGCGCACCTGGGGCGACACGGTAATCACACTGGTGCTCATGATGTCTTTGACCAGCGTTTCTTTGGACGACTTGCCGGCCAGCGCGATTTTGCGGGTGTAATCGCGCTCGGAAAAAACCCCTGCCAGCCGACCGTTGTCGAGCACCATCAGGGCGCCCACGTTGTGGTCAGACAAAATTTGCAAGGCGTCGAACACGCTTTGCTGGGGGTTCAGACTCCAGTTGGTGGGGTCGCGTTTTTTCAGCAATTCAAGGACGGGTCGCATAGTGCCTCCTGTGTTAGGAACAAGGCACCAACGATACATCAAAAAAAGTGTGAAGCCCACCGATAAGCCGGATTCTGTGCACGCAAGTTGCCCTGCGCGTGACCACCATTACTCTGGGCCGCTGGTCACCCAAACGGCTCGGTGCTACCTACCCGCACACTCCGGGGGTCCCGGTCATGGCGCTGCGGCGAACCGCCTCGCTTTGCGTGTGCCTACTTGGTATTGCTGCGCGTAGAGATTGCCCGTTTCACCCGATGTGGCTTCGCCCATCGGGTGGCTATGCGCACCCGGTTACCCGGGGCGCGGCTTGCGCCGCGCTGCACGCATAGAACACCCGCAAGGTTTGTCTACACCGACTCGTCTCTGTTGCTCTAATCCTCACCTTAGGGCCCGCCACTTGCGTGGCAGGCTGGTCAGTGGACAGCCGTTAGCTGCTACGCCACCCTATGCAGTCCGGACGTTCCTCCAGTGCCTGGTTTCCCAGATTGCACCAGCGGTGGTCTGGTGGGCTTCACAGCGCCATTATCGCCGCACAAACGTGCCGGGAAGGGCCCCCGATGGATAATGCTTTTTCACAGTTCACTACCACCCCACGGAGACTTCCATGAAAGCCGACACCATTCTGCAAACTATTGGCAACACCCCGCACGTGCGCATCAACCGCTTGTTTGGCACGGCGCACCAGGTGTGGATCAAGTCCGAGCGCAGCAACCCCGGCGGTTCCATCAAAGACCGCATTGCCCTGGCCATGGTGGAGGCGGCCGAACAGTCCGGTGCATTGAAGCCTGGCGCCACCATCATTGAGCCCACCTCAGGCAATACCGGCGTCGGCTTGGCCATGGTGGCGGCAGTCAAGGGCTACAAGCTGATACTGGTGATGCCCGACAGCATGTCGGTGGAACGCCGCCGCCTGATGCTGGCTTACGGCGCCAGTTTTGATTTGACGCCGCGCGAAAAAGGCATGAAAGGCGCCATTGCCCGCGCCGAAGAACTGGCTGCCGGCATACCCAACGCCTGGATTGCGCAGCAGTTTGAAAACCCCGCCAACATCGAAGTCCACGCCCGCACCACGGCCCAGGAAATCCTGGCCGACTTCCCCAATGGGCTGGACGCCATCATCACCGGCGTGGGTACCGGTGGGCACATCAGCGGTGTGGCCCAGGTGCTGAAGGCAAAATTTCCGCAGCTCAAGGTGTATGCGGTGGAGCCCACCCTCTCGGCGGTGATCTCCGGCGGGGCACCCGGCCCCCACCCCATTCAGGGGCTGGGCGCAGGCTTTATTCCCACCAACCTCAAGACCGAGCTGCTTGACGGCGTGATCCAGGTCGATGCCGAACCGGCCCGCGAAATGGCCCGCCGCTGCGCCCGCGAAGAAGGTATTTTGGTGGGCATCTCCAGCGGCGCCACGCTGGCCGCCATTGCACAAAAGTTGCCCGAGCTGCCCGCGGGTGCCACGGTGCTGGGCTTTAACTACGACACGGGCGAGCGTTATTTGTCGGTTGAAGGCTTTTTGCCGACCTGAGCCCTGTCAGTGGTAGTCCTGCTCGCGCTGGTGGCGCACCGCGAGCACGATGACCAGGTCGCTGGTCTCGTCGTATTCATACAGGGCGAGGTAGCCCGTTTTGCCTCGGGAAATCACCAGTTCCCGCAGGCCAAGACCCAGCATTCGGCCTATTTGGGGGTGCTGCTCCAGAATATGCAGGGCATCCACCACCAGATCAACGGTGCGGGTCGCCTCTTCGGGCATTCCTTGCAACAAAAAATCCGTCAGTCGCTCCAGGTCTTGCGCGGCGGCCTCGCTCAGCACCCATCGCGCCATCAGCCATGCACCGCGTCGGGGTTCAAGTCAATAGCCTTGGGCCTGGGTGCGGCCTGCCCACGCACTTTGGCCTTGAGGTATGCACCAAAGTCCCGCCCATCAACCACCTTGCCCGACTCCAGCACCTGGGCCCGCGCACGCAGCGCGGTCGCCACCAGTGCATTGTGGCTATCGGCGGCGGCAAGCGCCGCGTCCACCGCATTCACCATCACGGCATGCGTTGTAGTTCCCTGGCTTTGGGCCAGTGCCTGGAGCCGCAGCTTGGTTTCTTCAGGCAACTTGACGGAGAGGGTTGGCATGGTATGGACTCCTTTGCGCGTCAGTAATCGGTAGATAAGGTCTAAACACTACCATAGTAATACCGCCAACTGCAAAATGTACCATCACCGCGCTACGGGTGGCGCACCGTTGCGCTGACTTATCATCGCCCCCTGCTTGATAACCACGAGCCCCGCTGCCACCATGATCCGCATCACCGAACTCAAACTCCCCCTGTCCGCCATTCCCGTCGCAGCCCGCCGCGCGGCCGATGCACCCACTGAGACCGATGCCGACCGCGCCCCGATTCCCCACCCGCTGCAGGCCCTCACCCAGCTGGCGGCGCAGGCGCTGGGCATTGCTACCAGCGACATTTCCAGTCTGGAAGTTTTCAAACGCAGTTTCGATGCCCGCAAGGCCGAACTGCTGGTGGTCTACATCGTCGATCTGACACTTACCGACCCGCAACAGACAGCCGCGCTGCTGCAGCGTTTCGACCAGCATCCACACATTGGCCCCACACCCGACATGGCCTACCGGCTGCCAACACAGGCCCCGGCGGACTTTGGCCAGCGTGAAGGTGAGCGCCCGGTGGTGGTGGGCTTTGGCCCCTGCGGTATGTTCGCCGCCCTGCTGCTGGCCCAAATGGGCCTGCGCCCCATCGTGCTGGAGCGTGGCCCCAGCGTGCGCCAGCGCACCCAGGACACCTGGGGCCTGTGGCGCAAAAAGGTGCTCAAACCTGGCAGCAACGTGCAGTTTGGTGAGGGCGGCGCCGGCACGTTTTCCGACGGCAAGCTCTACAGCCAGATTAAAGACCCGCGTTTTCTGGGCCGCAAGGTGATGCAGGAGTTTGTGAAAGCGGGCGCGCCCTCCGACATTCTGTTTGAGGCGCACCCGCACATCGGCACCTTCAAGCTGGTGAAGGTGGTGGAGAGCATGCGCGAACAAATCATCGCCCTGGGCGGGGAAGTGCGGTTTGAACAACGCGTGGTCGATTTGCTATTAAAAACAGAGCTGTCTCCGCACGTCCTGCAAGGGCTAGAGGTCGAAAACACCCTTAACGGCAGCCGCTACACCTTGCGCGCCCGCCACGTTGTTTTGGCCTTGGGCCACAGCGCCCGCGACACCTTTGCCATGCTCTACCAGCGCGGTGTGGCGATGCAGGCCAAGCCGTTTTCGGTGGGCTTTCGCATCGAACACCCGCAAAGCGTGATTGACCGCGCACGCTGGGGCCGCCATGCCGGCAACCCCATGCTGGGTGCCGCCGATTACAAATTGGTGCACCACGCCGCGCAAGGGGCCGGTAAGGGCCGCACCGTCTACAGCTTTTGCATGTGCCCCGGCGGCACGGTGGTGGCCGCCACCAGCGAGCCGGGGCGGGTGGTGACCAACGGCATGAGCCAGTATTCGCGCAACGAGCGCAACGCCAATGCCGGTTTGGTGGTGGGCATTGAGCCCGCCGACTTTCCGTGCGACGAAGCCACGTTTGTGCAGGCCTTTGGGGCAGAAGATGGCAAACGCTTTGCCGCAGAGGCCGCGGCATTGGCGGCCAACACAGCGCCGGCTACAGTGCCCCGTTCAACGCCGCGTACCGCAGGCCAGGCAACAGCCAACCCAACCACCACGGCCATGCCCCACGCAGCCGAATGCGCAGCAACCATCCCCCCCTGCACCGTCCACCCGCTGGCCGGTATTGCACTGCAGCGCCAGCTCGAATCCCGTGCCTACCTGCTGGGCGGCAGCAGCTACGAAGCACCGGGGCAACTGGTGGGCGACTTTCTTGCAGCGCGGCCCTCCACCTTGCTTGGCAGCGTGCAGCCGTCTTACCAACCCGGCGTCAAACTGGGTGATTTGGCCAGCAGTCTGCCGGACTACGCCATTGCCGCATTGCGCGAGGCGCTGCCGGTCTTCGGGCGCAAGATCAAGGGTTTTGACATGGCGGATGCGGTGCTGACCGGGGTGGAGACCCGCACCTCGTCGCCGCTCAAAATTCCGCGTGGCGAGAACCTGCAAAGTGTCAGCGTCAGCGGCCTGTACCCTGCCGGCGAAGGCGCCAGCTACGCCGGGGGTATTTTGTCGGCGGCGGTCGATGGCATCAAGGTTGCCGAAGCCGTGGCGCGCAGCCTTTTGAACACCTGAAACACGAACCCACCACCATGAATCTGTTTATTCTGTCGGCGCTGATCGCCTTTGGCGCTTACGTGCTGAAAACCCGTTACCAGCGCCAGCGCATTGTGCTGCTGGGCAAACAATTGGGGCCGTTTCAAATTGACAAACTGATGGAAGACATCACCCAAGGCTATATGCGCGCATTGGGCGAGACCCATGGCGCGCGCCAGGAGCAGATTCTGGCGCTGCTCCATGCCAGCGAGACCAAGCTGTGTGAGCAGTTCAAGCGCTTTGTGGCCGAATTTGCCCGGCTGGACGCCGCCCACACCCGCATCAGCCGTGTGCCGCTGGGCCTGCCCTATGCCGACCAATGGCTGCCCCAAACCACGTTTGATTTCCGCAAAATCTTGCAGGTGCACGCCCAGGGCATTGAAAACGCCACCACCACCACACAGCGCAGCCCCAAAGACCGGGCGTTTGTGCTGCTGGCCGAACTGCTGTTGATGCAGCACAGTTGCCACTGGTTTTGCCGCTCCAAGTCGGTCGCCTCGGCGCGCATGGTGCTGCGCCACCAGACCAGCTACGCCCAGGCGCTGGATGCCGTGGCGCCCGAAACCCGGCGGACTTATTTGGCGGCGGTGCGGGGTTAGAAATTACGCGGTGCGCTTGAAAAATGCCAAAAACGACCCGGCCAGCACGAACAGGCCGCCAAACACGCGGTTCATGGCGCGGATATGGGCTTGCGATTTGAGTGCCCCCAGCACCCGTGAAGCCAAGGCGGTGTAGCCCGCCATGACCACCAGATCGGTAAAACCAATCGTGGCGCCAATGGCCAGGTACTGGGGCGTCAGCGCTTGCGCCAGGTCAATAAATTGCGGCACCACCGCCAGCAAAAACACCGTTCCTTTGGGGTTGACGATGTTGATCAGCATGCCGTGCAGCACCATGGCACGGCGTTTGACCAGCGGCCCGTCGTCGGCCTCGGCCACCAGCGGCACGGCGGGCGCGCGCCATTGCTTGATGCCCAAATAGACCAAATACGCTACACCGGCCCACTTGACCACCAAAAACGCCGTGGCCGAGGTGGCAATGAGGGCGCCCAGCCCCACGCCCACAATCAGCACCTGGATCCAGATACCCAGCACCAGGCCAAACGTGGTGAAGTACCCGCGGCGAAAACCGTGGTTCAACCCCGCACTCATGGCCGCCACGGCACCCGGCCCCGGCGAGATGCTGATGGCCCAGGATGCGGCAAAAAAAGCCAGCCAGGTTGAAAATTCCATGCAACGCTTTCAGTGCGACCGGATCACGGTTCCACACACATGGTCTGTCAGTATTTCCAGTAACAGCACATGGGGAATACGCCCGTCGATCACATGAACGGCCTGAACGCCGCTTTTGGCGGCCTCCAGCGCCCCCGCAATTTTGGGCAGCATTCCCCCGGAGATGGTTCCGTCCGCCACCAGTTCATCAATGCGCACCGACGTCAGTTCCGCCAGCAACTGTCCCGATTGGTCCAGGACACCTGAAATGTTGGTCAGCATCATCAGTCGCTCGGCCTGCAGGGCGACCGCGAGACTGCCCGCGACCACATCGGCATTGATGTTGTAGCTTTCACCGTGGTCACCCAACCCGATGGGGCTCACCACCGGGATGTATCCATTGCTTTGCAGCGTTTTCACCGTTGACGGATCGATACCCACGATCTCTCCAACCTGACCCACATCGTGCGTGATGGCGGGGTTGGTGTTGTCCTGCATGGTGAGCTTTTTGGCGCGAATCGTGCCGCCATCGCGTCCCGTCAGCCCCACTGCCATTCCGCCGGCCTGCTGTATCAGGCTGACGATGTGCTGCTGAACCTCCCCCGCAAGCACCCATTCAACCACCCCCATCGTCTCTGCGTCTGTTACCCGCATGCCCTGAATAAACTCCCCCTTTTTGCCAAGGCGCTTGAGCGCATTCTCGATCTGGGGGCCGCCGCCATGCACAACGACCGGATGGATACCGAGCAGTTTCAATAGCACCACATCCTGTGCAAATGCCTTTTGCAAGGATTGATCGGTCATCGCGTTGCCGCCGTATTTGACCAGCACGGTTTTGCCATGAAATTGGCGAATATAGGGCAATGCGCTCGCCAAAACGCCTGCCTTGTCACTTGCTGCGATGGTATGGATATCTGTCATAAGCGGTGAACTCAAGGGAAGTAACGAAGAAAGTGTCGAATTGCGCGGCAAAGACCGCAATCTGCACAGCGAACCTCCATTGTAGAAGTGACCCTTGCATCCGGATGGAATGCCCGCAAGCGACAATACCCCGCTATGAAAACCCTACGTTTACGTGAAGGCAAAGAGCGCTCCCTGCAGCGCCGCCACCCCTGGATCTTCGAGTCGGCCATTGCCAAAGGCGGCGGTGACAGCGGCGAGACCGTGCGGGTGGAGTCCAGCAAGGGCGAGTTTTTGGCCTGGGCAGCGTTAAGCCCGGCGTCCAAAATCCGCGCCCGGGCCTGGAGTTTTGATGAAAAGCAGCGCATAGATGCTAGCTTTTTTATAGCTGCTTGCGCACGTTCCATAAGCGCTAGAGCCCGATTTGATGTAAAAAGTGACGGCGTGCGCCTGGTGCATGGCGAATCCGATGGGCTGCCGGGGCTCATTGTGGACCGCTACGGACTGGGTTCCGACGGTGTGCTGGTGGCCCAGTTCACCTCCGCCGGGGTCGAGAAGTGGAAGGGCGTGATTGCCGACGCCTTGCTAAAAGAAACCGGCTTGACCAAACTCTACGAGCGCTCCGACGCCAGCAGCCGCGCGTTGGAAGGCTTGCCCGAAGCCACGGGCTGGCTGCGCGGCAGCGGCCCCACCGACCTGATTCTGCAAGAACACGACTGGAAACTGGCGCTTAACATCGCCGAAGGCCACAAAACCGGCTTCTACCTGGACCAGCGCGACAGCCGCAAGGTGTTTGCCGATTACGCACGCCGCTTGAACTTCCAGCGCGTGCTCAATTGTTATTGCTACACCGGCGGCTTTACCGTGGCGGCGCTTGCCGGTGGGGCGGCGCATGTCACCTCCATCGACTCGTCCGGCCCGGCCATCGAGAAGGCGGCCGCCAATGTGGCACTGAACGGGTTTGACGCCAGCCGCGCCACCTTTATGGATGCGGATGTGAATGCCAGCCTGCGCCGCTTTTTGGATGAGGGCAAAACCTTTGATGCCATCGTGCTCGATCCGCCCAAGTTTGCCCCCACGGTGGCACATGCCGAACGGGCGGCCCGGGCGTACAAAGACATTAACCGCCTGGGCCTTAAGCTGCTGGCGCCGGGTGGGGTGCTGTTTACCTATTCGTGCTCCGGCGGCATCAGCGCCGATTTGTTCCACAAAATTGTGGCCGGGGCGGGGTCGGACGCCGGGGTGGACGGTTATATCCACGAGCGCATGGGTGGCGCGCCCGATCACCCCATGACCATCGCTTTCCCCGAAGGGGAGTACCTTAAAGGGTTGGTGGTGATGCGCAAAATGTAGGGCCGGGTTCGCCCGGTGCCGTGTGTCAGGGGGCCAGAGGGCATCCCTAGTACACTGCGCGCAATCTTTTTGAACCCATTGCCATGTCATTGATACCTGCCACCATCCTCACGGGCTTTCTGGGCTCGGGCAAAACCACGCTGCTCAAGCGGGTGCTGGCCGAAGCCCATGGCCAGAAAATTGCCGTCATCGAGAACGAATTTGGCGAAGAAAACATCGACAGTGACATTCTGGTCAGCGACACCACCGAGCAGATCATCCAGATGAGCAACGGCTGCATCTGCTGCACCATTCGCGAAGATTTGCGCGCCACCCTGCAGGATTTGGCCGAGAAAAAACGCAAGGGCGAGCTGGACTTTGAACGTGTGGTGATCGAAACCACCGGCGTGGCCGACCCCGGCCCGGTGGCGCAGACCTTTTTTATGGACGACGAGGTAGCCCAGTCGTACCTGTTGGATTCCATCTTGACGCTGGTGGACGCCAAACACGCGCCCCAGCAGCTCAATGACCGCCAGGAGGCGCGCCGCCAGGTGGGGTTTGCGGACCAGATCTTCATCAGCAAGTCCGATTTGGTGTCCAAAGACGAACTCGACGCGCTGACGCATCGACTGAAGCATATGAACCCGCGCGCGCCCATCAAGGCCGTGCATTTTGGTGCCGTGGCCTTGAGCGAGGTGCTGGACCTGCGGGGCTTCAACCTCAATGCCAAGCTCGACATTGATCCCGATTTTCTCAAGGTTGACGAGCCGGACCATGGCCACGACCACGCGGCGCACGACCACGACCATGTGCATGGCCCCGAGTGCAACCACCCCTCGCACCAGCATGGCATGGTCACCATCACCACCACGATGATGATGTGAAGAGTTTTGTCTTCAAGTCCGAGCGGGCGTTTGATCCGGCCAAGCTGGAGGACTTTTTGGGTGCCATCGTCAACATCTACGGCCCGCGCATGCTGCGCTACAAGGGCGTGTTGTTCATGAAGGGCACCGACCGTAAAGTGATTTTTCAGGGCGTGCACCAACTCATGGGCAGCGACCTGGGGCCGCAATGGGGTGCGGATGAATTACGCTGCAGCAAAATGGTGTTTATTGGCATTGATTTGCCAAAAGACATTCTGTTGCAAGGCCTGGATCAGGCGCTGGTGTGAATGCCGTGCGCCATGGATTTGAATTGCACTATTTTCTGCTTGGGAGTTAAATGATGGTTTCGATTTTGCAACTGATGGGTTTTTCCAAGGGTAAGCCTGCGGATGCGCGCGCTGAGGAAAAACCCTCCAAAAAAGCGCCGGAGACCTCTTCCAGGAGAGACGATGTGAAAGCCAAAGCAGGGGCGGATAAAAAGTCTATGCCAGCGCAGGGCAAGGCCACCGTGGCCGGTCAATCCGTTACCAAAGCGGCTGCCAAGCCCGCGGCAAAGGGCGCAAAGGCTGCCACTGTGCCTGCCAAGTCGGCCACAACGGCTTCCAATCCAGTTGCAAAAGCGGGTGCCAAACCACCTGAGAACTTGGCGTCCAAGGCGACAACCAAGCCCGTTGCGGCGGAAAAATCTGCTTCGCTCAAATCAGTCAAACCGCAGACCAATGCATCCAGTCAGGCGCATGCCAGCGCAGTTGCCAAGACTCCCGTAAAATCCGCCTCCCCCGTCAGTGCTGCGGCGAAGCCGGTCTCCCGGGCGAAAGCCCCTTCGGCCCCTGCTCCTGCAGTCGTTAAAGAAAAAATACCCATGTCCGTCACCCCCAATCCTGCCAAGGCGATGCAGCCGCCTGCAGCTTCTGCTGCCGTTGCCGCGTCGGCTCCTGCGAAAGCAGGGCGTCCCTCGTCCCGTTTGGCGCAGTTAACCGTGCCGTCTATGGCGCAAACGATCGCTTCCACCGCGGCCAAGGCCAGCTACTCGCAGGTTCCAGAGTCGGCTGCAGTGCCGGTATTGCCTGCTGCGGTCAAAAAAGACGCCAAACTGGCCAATAACTGGAAAACCAAATCAGTGGCGGAGTTGACCGATGCCGATTTGCTGTCCATGCCGGATTCCGAGTACATGAATGAGGTGCAGATGGCGGCATTTCGCCTGAAACTGGTTGCCTTGAAGTCGGATATTTTGAGTAATGCCGGTGAAACAACGGAGCATTTGCGCGAAGACTCTGCCGTGGTGCCCGACCCGGCAGACCGTGCCACGATTGAGGAAGAACACGCCCTTGAATTGCGCACGCGTGATCGCGAGCGCAAGTTGCTGAAAAAAATTGAGCAATCCATTGCCCGCATTGATGCCGGTGACTATGGTTATTGCGACGAAACCGGCGAGGCCATTGGCGTCGGGCGATTGCTGGCGCGCCCCACGGCGACTTTGTCGCTTGAGGCGCAGCAGCGCCGCGAGTTGAAACAAAAAATGTTTGGCGATTGAGCCCGATGGCTTTGCTGTTTTTGATCCGGTAAAACTGCGTCCATGGCAACCAAAGACGACCGCCCTACATTGCTATCCAAGGTAGCCATGTTTGTGCGCAATCCAACCAAAGATTGGTCGGAGTTGGATCGTCCGCAACACGAAGAAGAAAGCGGTTACGACAAGCAGGCACTCAAGGCCATGATTGAGCGCAAGCGGCAAAACGATTTTGTCCGCCGACGCGAGTTCGATCAATTGCGCAAATTGCGCAGCCGCGATGCATCCGCTGTTGCGGCCTTGGGGCGTCCGTCGTTGTTCCAGTCGAGTCACGTCACCGACCCGGATGGCCGCGCCGTTACGCTGAAAAAGATCGACGAAATCGAAGCCCAGATGTCCAAGCAGTGGTGGAAGGGCAAACAAGATGGTTCTGCAGTGCAAGGTGCAAACGCCGCCACTGCAGCACCTAAGCCGGGTCCAGCGGCGGGCGATTACCGCTCGCTGTCTGGCCAGCCTGCAGTGTCGGTTTCTCACCCGGCTGACCATTTCGTAACCACCGCTGCGCCAGCCTTGTCGGAACCCAAGTCAGACGAGTTTGCCGCCACCGAGATGGGCGCCGGTATGGGGCCCGTCGGTCGTCCAGGTCATTTTGCAGGCGATCGAAGCGGAGCGGTTCTGGGTATTGAAAGTTATGCAACGGCCGATGTCGGGTTTTCGCGGTCACGGGTCTTTGCGGGGGACGACGGCGAAATGGCGACCGACCCTGAACTGGAAGAGGCCGCGATTCGTTTTGCCAATGGTGACGACGCGGGAGCGTATGCGGGGCTGTTGGAGGCCTTGCGCAGCCAGCGGGCCGAGCCGGTCGTGGCCCGGTCGTGGGTTGCTGCCTTGCTGGACTGGTGCAGGGCCACTGAAAACCGTGGCCAGTTTGATCAATTGGTGCAGGAGTTTTCGGCGGTACTGGATGGCGCGCGACCGGCGTGGTTGTCACTCTCCGATTTGCCGGGAGTGACCGATTCTCCTTCGCAAGCTGTATCCGCACTGCCGTTGTTGTGGGAGAGCCCGCCACAGTTGACGATTGCTGCCATGGAGGCCTTGCGCGAGGTCTTGGGCAATAACCCCATGCCTTGGCATTTGGGATGGTCGCAGGTGATGGAGGTCGCTCCCGACGCCATGCCTTTGCTGGGAGGCTTGTTTAGCAGTTTGTGCAATGAGCCGGTAGTGATTCAAATGACCGGTGCCGATCGTTTGGTGCAGGCGGTTCAGGCACGGACACCTTCGGGTAACCGCAGCGTCGATCCCACCTGGTGGGCGGTGCGCCTGGATGTGTTGCGTGCATTGCATTTGCAGGATGCTTTTGAAATGGTGGCCCTGGACTACTGCGTGACTTATGAGGACGTGCCGCCATCCTGGCAGGATGCGCAATGCACCCTGCAGGGGGCTGTCACGCAGATTGCTGATACCCCGTCAGTGGACGCGGCGCCCGTGCACAAGTTGGTCTTGCGTGGTCAGGTAACGGGTGATGCCAGCCAGGCGCTGGCGGTCTTCGAAGGGCAGGCCCATGTGAAGGGGCGCATTGTGGTTGACTGCTACGGGCTGTTGCGGGTTGACTTTCCTGCCGCGGGCAGTATTTTGAACTGGGTCGCTGCGCGCCAGGCCGCCGGTTGTAGCGTTCAATTCCGGGATGTGCATCGACTGGTGGCGGCTTTCTTCAATGTCATCGGCATCAATGAGCATGCCCAGGTCGTTCCTCGCGCCATGTAGTAGCAGGCGTGCGTTATACACAACACTATGGAACAATTTCACGGAACCACCATCATCAGCGTGCGGCGCAAAACGCCAGCCGGCTATTCGGTCGCCATTGGTGGTGATGGACAGGTCACGCTGGGCAACATCGTCGTCAAAGGAACGGCACGCAAGGTGCGCAAGCTCTACCACGGCAAGGTGCTCGCTGGGTTTGCCGGCGCCACTGCCGATGCCTTTACGCTGTTTGAGCGCTTCGAAGCCAAGCTCGAAAAGCACCAAGGGCATCTGGTGCGCGCGGCCATTGAACTCACCAAAGACTGGCGCACCGACCGCGTGTTGCGCCGCCTGGAAGCCATGTTGGCGGTTGCCGACAAGGACGCCTCGCTCATCATTACCGGCAATGGCGATGTGCTGGAGCCCGAAAACGGCATTGTGACCATCGGCTCCGGCGGTGCGTATGCGCAGGCGGCAGCCGTTGCCTTGTTGAACCACACCGAATTGTCGGCCCCGGACATCGTGAAGCGCTCCCTGGAGATCGCCGGTGAATTGTGCATCTACACCAATATGCACCACACCATTGAAACGCTGGGCGACGACGCAAGCAAGTAGATATGACACCACAAGAAATTGTTGCCGAGCTCGATAAACACATCGTCGGGCAAAACCAGGCCAAGCGGGCCGTGGCCATCGCTTTGCGCAACCGCTGGCGCAGGCAGCAGGTGCAGGGTGATTTGCGCGCAGAAATCACACCCAAGAACATTTTGATGATCGGCCCCACCGGCGTGGGAAAGACCGAAATTGCACGGCGTCTGGCACGCCTGGCGGATGCGCCTTTTATCAAGGTCGAGGCCACCAAATTTACCGAAGTGGGCTATGTGGGCAAAGATGTGGATGCCATCATTCGCGACTTGGCCGACATCGCCGTCAAGCAAACCCGTGAGGCGGAAAAGCGCAAGGTACGTGTACGTGCTGAAGATGCAGCCGAAGACCGGATTCTGGATATATTGTTACCCCCGCCCCGGACTGAGTTTGGCGCTACCCCTGCCGATGCCTCCACCGAGGGCTCCACCCGCCAGGCGTTTCGCAAAAAACTCCGGGAAGGCCAGCTGGCCGACCGGGTCATTGAGATGGACGTGGCCTTGCCGGCACAGCAACTGGAAGTGATGGGACCCCCTGGCATGGAAGAGGTGACCGAGCAATTGCGCGGCATGTTCGGGCAGATGGGGCAGCAAAAGAAGCAGACCCGCAAGCTCAAGATTGCCGAAGCCTACAAACTGGCGGTGGACGAAGAGGCTGCCAAACTGGTCAACGAAGAGGACATTAAAACCCAGGCCCTGCACATGCTGGAGCAAAACGGCATTGTGTTTATTGACGAGATCGACAAGGTCACTTCGCGCAGCGAGGGCAGTGGGGCCGAAGTGTCGCGCCAGGGCGTGCAGCGCGATTTGTTGCCCTTGGTAGAGGGGACAACCGTCTCCACCAAATACGGCATGGTCAAGACGGATCACATTCTGTTTGTGGCCTCAGGGGCATTTCACCTGAGCAAGCCAAGCGACCTGATTCCCGAACTGCAGGGGCGCTTTCCCATTCGCGTTGAATTGCAGTCTTTGTCGGTGCAGGATTTCGAGGCCATTTTGACGCAAACGCACGCCTCCCTGGTTAAGCAATACCAGGCCTTGCTAGCCACGGAGCAGGTGACGCTGGAATTCACGGCGGACGGCATTACCCGCTTGGCGCAAATCGCGTTTGAGGTCAACGAGCGTACCGAAAATATCGGTGCACGCAGGTTGTCCACGGTGATGGAGCGCCTGCTGGATGACGTGAGTTACGACGCAGCGTCCCTCGGTGGTCAAACCGTAAAAATTGACGCCACTTATGTGGATGTCCGTTTGGGCGAACTCAGCCACAACGAAGACCTTTCGCGTTACATCTTGTAATTTTTTGCGCGGCCCCCAATGCGCTTGGGGGTGTGCCGCAGTTCTCAAGCGTTACTTTCATTGCACGCGCTAAGTGCTTAATTTTCAACGACTTTTGCTTGCGCAACAAGTTTTGAATTCGCTTCTAAGTCGTTGATTTCATTGAAAAAATCCGCGTAAACCCTATTGCAAAGCCTATATTTGCTGCTACAGTGCAAAAAAGTGCAATTTAGTGGTGAAAAGTGCCTTTTGGCAGGCATTTATCAAGGTGGCGTTCAAAAAAGGTGATTCGCGGTGTTTCAAGGGGCTTCGTCTCTCAGTTTGGATGCAAAGGGAAGGCTCTCCGTGCCCACCCGGCACCGTGACGTCCTGAGTGCAACCGCGTCCGGACAGCTGACCATCACCAAGCATCCCCATGGCTGTTTGATGGTGTTTCCGCGCCCCGAGTGGGAAAAATTCCGCGAGCGTATTGCCGCACTGCCGATGTCGGCGCAATGGTGGAAGCGCATCTTTTTGGGTAATGCCATGGACGTGGAGATGGATGGCACCGGGCGGGTGCTGATTTCGCCGGAGTTGCGCCAGGCGGCGGGCATTGCCAAAGACACCATGCTGCTGGGCATGGGCAACCATTTTGAGTTGTGGGACAAAGCCACCTACGACGCCAAAGAGGCAGAAGCCATGCAAGGGGAGATGCCTGATGTCTTCCGGGATTTTTCCTTTTAGGACCGGGCGGTGAACACTCCATGGAATCACACTACCGTATTGCTGAACGAAGCCGTTGATGCATTGTTCAGCAATGGTGCCGACACGTCCGACGGTGCCGGCGCGGTAGAGAGGGCGATGGACGGAACGTATGTTGATGCGACCTTTGGCAGGGGGGGGCATTCGCGGCTGATCCTGTCGCGTTTGTCGCCGGTGGGGCGGCTGATTGCATTTGACCGCGATCCCGATGCGGTGGCGGCAGCCCATGCCATGGACGACGAGCGCTTTTCCATCCGGCATGCCGCATTTTCCCAATTGGGCGAGTTGCCCGGTAACAGTGCGGATGGTGTGCTCATGGACCTGGGCATCAGCTCGCCCCAGATTGACAACCCAATTCGGGGCTTCAGTTTTCGCTTTGAAGGTCCCCTGGATATGCGCATGGACACCACGCGTGGCGAGAGTGTGGCGCAGTGGCTGGCGACAGCCGAGATCAATCAAATCACGGAGGTGATACGTGAATATGGTGAAGAACGGTTTGCTGGGGCCATTGCAAAGGCGATTGTTGCTCGCCGACAGGAGCGGGGGCCATTTCAACCACCTCCGAATTGGCCCAGCTCGTGGCTGACACGGTCAAAACCCGCGAGCCGGGCCAGAACCCTGCAACGCGCACATTTCAGGCTTTTCGGATTTTCATCAATGCAGAGCTTGAAGAGTTGCAACACGCGCTCGAAGCCAGTCTCCAGGTTCTGAAGCCGGGCGGTCGGCTGGTGGTGATCAGCTTCCATTCGCTGGAGGACCGTATTGTCAAACAGTTTATTGCCAAACATTCGCGGGACGAATATGACCGCAGGGCGCCCTTTGCCGCACCCAAAGTGATGAAGCTCAAGGCCCTGGGGCGCACCAAACCCAGTGCCGACGAGGTAGCGGGTAACGCCCGCTCGCGCAGTGCCGTCATGCGCGTGGCGCAAAGGACATCGGCATGATGCGGCTCAATTTGGTGCTGATGTCGGCCGTTTTGACCAGCGCACTGCACCTTGTAGGGGTGCAGTACGATTCGCGCCGTTTAACCACCGAACTGGACCGTGCACGTACCGATGCGCACCGCATTGCCACTGAATACGGGCGCTTGCAAGTCGAAAAACGCGCACAGGCCACACCGGCCCGTGTGGAGCGCCTGGCGCGGGACAAGTTGCAGATGCGCCAAGCCTCACCGGCTATCACCACGTACGTGAGTTATTCCGCTCCAATGGACGGTGCTGCGGTAGCGACGGGCCGTGCGGATGCGCAGCGCGCGGGGACCCAATGAGCCGCAGCATTCAATACACCTCCAGCCCTTTGCTGGCCAGCCGCACGCCGGTATGGCGCAGCAAGTTTGTGGTGGCCGCCATTGCGCTGGCGTTTTTTGGTCTGGCAGCGCGTGCGGCCTATATCCAGGTGTTTGCCAACGATTTCTTCCAGCGTCAGGGCGAGGTGCGGTTTGCACGCACCCTGGAGTTGCCCGCCAACCGGGGACGTATTCTGGACCGCAATGGTTTGATTCTGGCGTCCAGCGTGCCATCACCCAGCATCTGGGCCATCCCGGAAGACGTGGATGCGGACAAGCAGCAAATGCAACGCCTGGCCAAGTTGCTGGAAATGCCGGTGGCTGATCTGGCTAAAAAGCTCAATGACGAGGACAAGACCTTTGTGTGGGTCAAGCGCCAGGTTGATGATGCGGTTGCGCGCCAGATAGACGCACTCAAAATCAAAGGCATCTACCAGCGCAAGGAGTACAAGCGCGAATACCCCGAGGGCGAGTCCGCCGTGCACGTGGTAGGGTTTACCAACGTCGAAGACAAGGGCCAGGAAGGTGTTGAACTGACCTTCAACAAGGACTTGTCGGGACGTGCCGGCTCGCGCCGCGTTATTAAAGACCGCATGGGCCGGGTGGTAGAGGATGTGGGCGACCAGATTCCTCCCGTGGCAGGGCAAGACGTGCAGCTCAGTATTGACAGCAAGGTGCAGTTTTTCGCCTACCAGAAGCTGCGCGACGCCGTGCTGGAAAACAAAGCCAAAGCCGGTAGCGTTGTGGTGCTCGATGTGCTGACCGGCGAGGTGCTGGCCTTGGCCAACTACCCCAGCTATTCACCGGCCAAACGCACCAACCTGACGGGGGCCCAGTTGCGCAACCGGGCCTTGACCGACACCTTTGAGCCAGGTTCCACCATGAAGCCGTTTGTGATTGCCCTGGCGCTGGAAAAAGGGTTGGTCAAACCTGACAGCATTATCCAGACCGCACCCGGACGCATGTCCATTGGGGGCTCTACCATTACCGATGCCCACCCCCACGGCGCATTGACGGTCAAAGAGGTGATTCAGAAATCAAGCAATGTCGGCACCGTCAAACTGGCGATGCAGACGCAACCCCACGAAATGTGGGAGATGTACAGTCAGGTGGGTTTTGGGCAAAAGCCCCAGGTGCCCTTTCCGGGCGTGGTGAGTGGTCGCCTGCGGGCCTACAAAACGTGGCGCCCGATTGAACAGGCCACCATGAGTTATGGCTATGGCCTGTCGGCCAGTTTGTTCCAGCTGGCGCGTGCCTACAGCGTGTTTGCCCGGGAGGGTGAGTTGGCGCCAGTCACCTTGCTCAAGTCTGATCAACCTGCGCCGGGTGTGCGGGTCATGGAGGCGCGCCACGCCAATGCAGTGCTCAATATGTTGCACATGGTGACGCAGTCGGGTGGTACGGCACCCAAGGCGCAGACCATGGGTTACTCGGTGGGCGGCAAAACCGGCACCGCCCACAAGCAAGAGGGCAAAGGGTATGCCGACAAAAAATACCGCGGTTCTTTTGTCGGTGTGGCACCCATCGACAACCCCCGCATTGTGGTGGCCGTGATGGTTGATGAGCCCACCAATGGCAAGTATTTTGGTGGCGATGTGGCCGCACCCGTGTTCAGCGAAACCGTGCAGCAGACCTTGCGCATGATGGGGGTGCAGCCCGACATGGCGGTGCGTCCGCAAATTGTGGCGCAGGCCGTGGAGGAGAGTTTCTGATGCGGGCCCTTCATTCTCCTGTCGAAGCGGCGAAATGGCTGCGTGAACGGGTGACCGGCACTTTGTGTGCCGACAGTCGCCAGTTGGCTGCGGGTGACGGCTTTATTGCCTGGCCTGGTGCTGCGGTGGATGCGCGCCAGTTTGTCTCCCAGGCACTGGCGCAAGGTGCATTGGCCTGCCTGGTGGAGCGCGAAGGCCTGGACGCCTTTGGTTTGAACGACGCCCGGGTGGCCCACTATGCCGGGCTGAAAGCCCACACCGGTTTGATTGCCGCTGAATTTTTTGGCCAACCGTCGCAGCAGTTGGCCGTGGCTGCGGTCACCGGAACCAATGGCAAAACTTCCAGCGCTTGGTGGCTCGCACAAGCCCTCTCTGCCGTATCCGAGGGTACGGCCATGCCGTGTGGAATGATCGGCACCCTGGGTGTGGGGCGTCCACCCGCTGCCGGTGCAGCGCCAACGGACTTGGCCCTGGCAGCCATTCAGTCCACCGGCTTGACCACACCGGATCCGGTGCTGCTGCAGAAGACCCTGCGCCGGTTTGTGGAGCAAGGTTTGCGCGCATGCGCGATCGAGGCGTCGTCCATCGGCATTGAAGAGCAGAGACTGGCCGGAACCAACATCCGTGTCGCTATTTTCACCAATGTGACGCAGGATCACCTGGACTACCACGGCACCATGGAGGCCTATTGGCAGGCCAAGCGCCAGTTGTTCGCCTGGCCGGGCTTGCAGGCTGCCGTCATCAACCTGGATGACCCGCTGGGTGCGGAACTGGCCCAGACCCTGGGTTCGAGTGCCTTGGATGTGTGGACGGTGTCACTTCGCCAGAACGCGCGTTTGAAGGCCCGGGACATCCGCCACGAATCGGAAGGTGTGTGTTTTGAGGTAGTGGAAGGGGATGCGGTCGCCTTGTTGCAAACCAAACTCATGGGTGCGTACAACGTGTCCAATCTGCTGGGGGTCATGGCTGCCATGCGCAGTCTGGGCATTCCCCTGTTGGTGGCGGTGCGTGCGTGTGCACTCCTGCACCCGGTGCCCGGCCGCATGGAATGCCTGGGTGAGCCGGGTGCGCCGCTGGTGGTGGTGGATTATGCCCATACGCCTGACGCACTGGCGCAGGCGTTGACGGCCTTGCGCCCTCTGGCAGAACGGCGTGGCGGCAAACTGTGGTGTGTGTTTGGGTGTGGCGGCGACCGTGATGCCTCCAAGCGCCCCCTGATGGGTGCCATTGCCGCACAAAAAGCCGATCAGGTGGCGATTACCAGTGACAACCCCCGCAGCGAAAAGCCCGAGGCCATACTGGCGCAAATTTTGTTGGGCGTCACGCAGCGGGAATCGGTGCATGTGCAACCCGACCGGGCGCAGGCCATTGCCGATGCGGTCGCAGCGGCGGCACCCAGCGACGTTATTTTGCTGGCGGGCAAAGGCCACGAAGAGACCCAGGAGATTGCCGGGGTCAAGCTGCCATTTTCGGACCGTGTGCAGGCATTGCAGGCACTGCAGCGCCGCCCATCCACTGCGCAGGAGAACCACAAATGACCACACCCATGATGACGCTGGCCCAGGTGGTGCAGTGGTTGCCGGGCGCACAATGCCACGGCAACGCGGCGCAAACGGTGGTGCGTGTGCACACCGATACCCGCACCATTGAACCGGGCGACCTGTTTGTTGCGCTCAAGGGCGACCGCTTTGATGCCAACGACTTTCTGCACGAGGCCGAGCAACGCGGTGCCGTGGCAGCTCTGTGCCACCCCGGTGCCAATCGCAGCGGGCTGTCCAAGCTGGTGTGTATTGAGGTTGCCGACACCAAGCTGGCGCTGGGTGCGCTGGCCGCGGCTTGGCGTGCCCAGTTCACCTTGCCCTTGATTGCGGTGACCGGCAGCAACGGCAAAACCACCGTGACGCAGATGTTGGCTGCCATCCTGGAGGCCGCACAGCCACCCGGCGGCGCACTGGCAACGCGCGGCAATTTCAACAACGACATCGGCGTGCCCCTGACACTGCTGCGGTTGCGCCCAGAACACCGTATGGCGGTGGTCGAGTTGGGTATGAACCATCCCGGAGAGATTGCCACCCTGGCGGCCATGGCCAAACCCACCGTGGCTTTGGTCAACAACGCGCAGCGCGAACACATGGAATTCATGCACACCGTGCGCGCCGTGGCCTTGGAGAACGGCTCGGTGATTACACCCATGGGGCCACAGGGTGTGGCCGTGTTCCCGCGCGACGATGACCATGCCGACGTGTGGGCCACCCTGGCGGGCGCCCGGCGCAAGGTGACCTTTGCCATGGACGGGATGGAAAGCCCCGACGCGGTGGTGTGCGCGCGTGCGCAGTGGCAGTCTGGCGCTTGGGTGGTGCATGCACGGGGCATGGGGCTTGAGTTGCATTACCGCCTGGCCATTGCCGGGCGCCACAACGTGCAGAACTCCCTGGCGGCGGTTGCGTGTGCCCTGTCGGCGGGTGTGCCGGTCGCCGCGGTGGTGGCGGGTCTGCAGGCGTTTGAGCCGGTCAAGGGGCGCTCCAGGGCAGTGCTGTTGGCGGTGCAGGGCCGTGAGGTCACGCTGGTGGACGATACCTACAACGCCAACCCCGATTCGGTGCGCGCCGCCATTGACGTGCTGGCCGACCTGCCGGGCCCGCGCCTGCTGGTGCTGGGCGACATGGGTGAGGTAGGGCACCAGGGCCCCCAGTTCCATGCCGAAGCCGGGCGCTACGCCAAGGCCAAGGGTATTGAGCATTTGTTGACGCTGGGCGAGTTGGCGCAGGTTGCCAGCGGTGCTTTTGAAGGCGGGCGCCATTTTGGCTCGGTGCAGACCCTGCTGGATGCCTTCAACGACGACTTGCCGCATGTGCGCAGTGTGGTGGTCAAAGGCTCGCGGTTCATGCGCATGGAGCAGGTGGTGGAGGCAGCCATGGCGCACGCTGCAAAAGGGCAGGAGCGCCGCCATGCCAACTGATATTTTCTTCGGAGTGCATCCATGTTGCTGAGTCTGGCCCAATGGCTGCAAACCCTGTCGCCCGACTACGGGGCGTTTCGCGTGTTCCAGTACCTCACTTTTCGTGCGGTGATGGCCGCTGTGACGGCGTTGTTGATTGGCCTGCTGGCAGGCCCCGCCGTGATCCGGCGGCTGCGTGAACTCAAAATCGGCCAACCCATCCGGGGCTATGGCATGGAGTCGCACCTGAGCAAAAGTGGCACCCCCACCATGGGTGGTGTGTTGATTCTGCTGTCGATCGCCATTTCCACCTTGCTGTGGGTGGACCTCAGCAACCGTTTTGTCTGGATCGTGCTCCTGGTCACGCTCGGTTTTGGTGCCATTGGCTGGGTGGATGACTGGCGCAAAGTGGTCAACAAAGACCCGGAAGGTATGCGTTCGCGCGAAAAGTACTTCTGGCAGTCCCTGATCGGCCTGGTGGCTGCTCTGTACCTGGTGTTCAGCATTTCGGAAAACTCCAATCTGCGCGTGCTGGAACTGTTTTTCAACTGGGTGCGCTCGGGCTTCGATGTCAGTCTGCCCCCCAAGGCCGGCCTGTTGCTGCCCTTTATCAAAGAGGTGAGCTACCCGCTGGGCGTTTTGGGCTTTGTGGTGCTGACCTATCTGGTGATTGTGGGCTCCAGCAACGCGGTTAATTTGACCGATGGCCTGGATGGGTTGGCCATCATGCCGGTGGTCATGGTGGGTTCGGCGCTGGGTGTGTTTGCCTATGTCACCGGCAGCGCGGTGTTCTCCAAATACCTGTTCTTTCCCCACATTCCCGGGTCGGGTGAATTGCTGATTTTTTGCTCGGCCATGGCCGGTGCGGGTTTGGCATTTTTGTGGTTTAACGCCCACCCCGCCCAAGTGTTTATGGGTGATGTGGGGGCGCTGGCCCTTGGCGGGGCGCTGGGCACTATTGCCGTCATCGTGCGCCAGGAAATCGTGCTGGCCATTATGGGTGGCATCTTTGTCGCCGAAGCCCTGTCGGTGATGGCCCAGGTGCTGTATTTCAAATACACCAAGCGCAAATTTGGTGAAGGCCGCCGCCTGCTGAAGATGGCCCCCTTGCACCACCACTTTGAAAAATCCGGCTGGAAAGAAACGCAGGTTGTGGTGCGTTTCTGGATCATCACCATGCTGCTGTGCCTGGTGGGCCTGTCGACCTTGAAACTGCGATGAACACCCCGGAGTCCACCTTGCCCGAGAATCTGCCCGAAGGCACGCCTTCAGGCATGTCCGACGGTGTGCCAGACGACCTGTCCGCGCACCCCGCAGCGGCGAGCGCCCAGGCGGGTGCGGGTTCGGGTGCGCCGTCGCCCGCGCTGCCGGTGGGGGCACACGGTGTCGCCCCCACATTAAACGCCGCGCGCGATGCCGCCGCATTTGTGGCCCAGGTGTTTGCCGACAGCGCCAGCGACAAGGCCCCTGCCGCCGATGCCCTGCCGGGTGCACCCGTGGCACTGCAAGACGCCGCTGGCCAGCCATTGCTGCCTACCGGTGAGGCCGCTGCTGCAAGCCTGCAAGGGCTGCTGCAGGGGCAGAACATCCTGATTCTGGGGCTTGGCGCGTCGGGCCTGGCCATGGCACGCTGGTGCGTGCGCACCGGTGCGGCCCGTGTCACCGTTGCCGATACCCGCAGTGCGCCGCCCCAACTCGCAGCGCTGCAGCGCGAACTGCCCCAGGTGCAATTTGTTGCGGGTCCGTTTGATGCCACGCTGGTCGAGGGCCAGGATTTGCATGCGGTGTACCGTTCGCCGGGTTTGAGTCCGGCGGAAGTTGCTCCTGTTTTTGTAGCTGCTTGCGCACATTCAGTGCGCGTGGGGGGCGAATTAAGCTTGTATTCCATGGCCCTGCAGGCGCTGCGTGACGGGTGCGGCTATGCCCCGGCGGTGCTGGCCATCACCGGCACCAACGGCAAGACCACGGTCACCTCGCTCACTGGCCAATTGATCGCGCACGCCGGAAAAACCGTGGCCGTGGCGGGCAACATCGGGCCGACACTGCTCGACACCCTGTCGGCCCATCTGGATGCCGACAGCCTGCCCGAAGTGTGGGTGCTGGAGTTGTCCAGCTTCCAGCTCGACGGGGTAGAGGGCTTCGAGCCCACGGCCGCCGTTGTGCTCAACATCACGCAAGACCATCTGGACTGGCACGGCAGCGCCCTGAGCGCCGCCGGCCCCCCCCCTGTGAGTGGGGCTGCAATGGTCGCCGCCGGGCCCCCGGGCGCCCCTCGGGGAGAAACACGCAGGTAGCGTGGTGCAATGGCCGCTTACGCACAGGCCAAATCGCGCATCTTTGGCGCACACGGCCTAATGGTGCTCAACCGCGACGATGCCGCAGTCATGGCCATGCTGCCGGCGCCACAGCGGGCCCGGTTGCAGAAGGCGCAGGTGCGCGCACACACCACCTTCGGTTGTGACATGCCCCAGCGCCCAGGTGACTTTGGCATGGAAGAAGTCAATGGCATGGTGTGGCTGGTGCGCGCCCTGGAAGCCGATGAAACCCGCAAGAAGAGAAATGAAGCGGCGGATGAACTCCACATCCAGCGCCTGATGCCTGCCGATGTGCTGCGCATCCGTGGGCGCCACAACGCCAGCAACGCCTTGGCGGCGCTGGCCCTGTGCGCGGGTGCCGGTTGTGCGCTGGGCCCTTTGCTGTTTGGCCTGCGCGAATACCGTGGCGAGCCGCACCGGGTTGAGCCCATTGGCATCCTCAACGAAGTGGAGTTTTTTGACGACAGCAAAGGCACCAACGTGGGTGCCACCGTGGCGGCCTTGCAGGGGCTGGGCGCCGACCGCAAACTCGTGCTCATTCTGGGTGGCGAAGGCAAGGGCCAAGACTTCGCACCGTTGGCCGCGCCCGTGGCGCGTTTTGTGCGTGCGGTGGTGCTGATAGGGCGCGATGCACCGCTGATTCGCGACGCGCTGGCGCAGACGGGCGTCCCATTGGTGGACGCAGATTCCATGCAAGCCGCCGTGGTGCAAGCCAACCAACGCGCCCACGCGGGCGATGCGGTGCTGATGTCCCCTGCCTGTGCCAGTTTCGACATGTTTGATAACTACGAGCACCGCGCGCAGGTATTTGTTGCGGCGGTGGCCGACCTGGCCCGCGACGCAGGCGTTACGCTGGAGGGGGCGGTATGAGTGCCTGGGGCGCCACCGTGTCGGGCTGGTTCAACAGCCGTGCCGCGCAAGCGGCATCGGCGCTGCCGGTGCGTCTGGGCGGGCGCGGTACGTTCGCATCCACCACCCAGGTGGCGCCGGTGCGTGGGTTCGATCAGCCCTTGGTGTGGGTGGTCGTCGCGTTGCTGCTGTGGGGCTTGGTGATGGTGTATTCGGCCTCCATTGCCATGCCCGACAACCCCCGTTTTGCCAAATACACCCACACCTACTTTCTGGTGCGCCACGCCATGTGGCTGGTGATTGCGTTTGTGGCCGCTTTGCTGGCCTACCAGGTGCCCATGGACCGCTGGGAAAAGTGGGCGCCCTGGTTGTTTATTGGCTCGTTGGTACTGCTCATCGCGGTGCTGATTCCGGGGCTGGGCAAGGTGGTTTATGGTGCGCGGCGCTGGATATCGCTGGGTCCACTGAGTTTTCAGCCCTCCGAGCTGGCCAAGTTTGCCGTGCTGCTGTACGCGGCCGACTACATGGTGCGCAAGATGGAAGTCAAGGAGCGCTTTTTCCGCGCCGTTGCACCCATGGGTGCGGCCGTGGCCGTGGTGGGTCTGCTGCTGCTGGCTGAGCCCGACATGGGCGCGTTCATGGTGATTGCCGTCATTGCCATGGGCATTTTGTTTCTGGGCGGTGTCAACGCCCGTATGTTCTTTTTGATCGCGGCCGTATTGGTGGTCGCCTTTGCTTTGATGATTGCGGCGTCCGAATGGCGGCGCGAGCGCATCTTTGCCTACCTGGACCCCTGGAGCGAGAAAAACGCCCTGGCCAAGGGCTACCAGCTGACGCATTCGCTGATTGCCATTGGGCGCGGTGAAATTTTTGGTGTGGGGCTGGGCGGTAGCGTGGAAAAACTCAGCTGGTTGCCCGAAGCCCACACCGACTTTTTGCTGGCCGTGATTGGTGAAGAGTTTGGCCTGGTGGGCGTGGTGCTGGTCATCGGCATGTTTTTGTGGCTGACCCGGCGCATCATGGGCATTGGCCGCCAGGCCATTGCGCTGGACCGTGTTTTTGCCGGTCTGGTGGCACAAGGGGTGGGCCTGTGGATGGGTTTTCAGTCCTTCATCAACATGGGCGTGAACCTGGGTGCCTTGCCCACCAAGGGCCTGACCTTGCCGCTGATGAGCTACGGCGGCTCGGCCATTTTGGTCAATCTGGTCGCCATCGCCGTCGTGCTGCGGATAGATCATGAAAACAGACAACTCATGCACGGAGGGCGTTTGGGCATGCGCGCGCAACGCGCAGCCCGCATGGCCAACGTTGTGCACTGATCATGGCCGGCGGCACCGGCGGCCACATCTTCCCGGGGCTGGCAGTGGCGCAGGCCCTGCGCACGCAGGGCTGGCGCGTGCACTGGCTGGGTGCGCCTGATAGCATGGAAAGCCGCCTGGTGCCCGCGCGTGGTTTTGCGCTGGAGCTGGTCGATTTTTCCGGCGTGCGTGGCAAGGGCCTGCGCACCCTGGCTGCATTGCCCTGGCGCCTGCTCAAAGCCTGTGCCCAAAGCGTGGCGGTTTTGCGCCGCGTGCGCCCCGACGTGGTGGTGGGCCTGGGCGGCTACATCACCTTCCCGGCCGGGGTGATGGCGGCGCTCATGGGCAAGCCGCTGGTGTTGCATGAGCAAAACTCGGTGGCGGGCATGGCCAACAAGGTGCTGGCCAAGCTGGCGCGCCGGGTGTTCACCGCATTCCCGCAGGTGCTGGCGCGTGGCCAATGGGTGGGCAATCCACTGCGCGCGGAATTCCTGGTCCAGGGCGACCCGCAAACCCGCTTTGCCACACGTACCGGGCCACTTCAGGTGCTGGTGGTGGGCGGTAGCCTGGGCGCCAAGGCGCTCAACACCGTGGTGCCGCAGGCGCTGGCTTTGCTGAGCGCCGACCAACGCCCCGTTGTCATCCACCAAAGCGGCGAAAAACAAATCGACGAATTACGCGCCAATTACAGCCAAGCGGGTGTACAGGCTACCCTGACGCCCTTTATTGAGGACACGGCACAGGCTTTTGCCGACGCCGACCTGGTGATTTGCCGTGCGGGGGCCAGCACGGTGACCGAGCTGGCCGCCGTGGGCGCTGCCGCGGTGCTGGTGCCGTTTCCCTCGGCGGTGGACGACCACCAGACACGCAACGCCCGCTTTCTGGTCGACCAGGGGGCGGCATGGTTGCTGCCGCAAACCGAGTTAACACCTGCGGTGTTGGCGGATTTGCTACAAAAAACAGAGCGCTCTGCGCTCGTCCAGCGAGCGCTAGAGGCCAAAAAGATGCAAAAAATTCAGGCCACCGACGCCGTCGTGGCTGCATGTGAGGAGTTGGTGCGATGAAGCACGCGGTTAAACACATTCATTTTGTCGGCGTCGGTGGCTCGGGCATGTCGGGCATTGCCGAGGTGCTGTGCAATCTGGGCTACACCATCTCTGGCTCCGACCTGGCCGACAGCGCCACGCTCAAGCGCCTGGCCACCCTGGGCGTTACCACCTATGTCGGCCACGCGGCAGAGCATGTGGCGGGCGCGGACGCGGTGGTCACGTCGACTGCCGTGCAGGCCAGCAACCCCGAGGTCATTCAGGCCCGGGCGATGAAAATCCCCATCGTGCCGCGCGCCCTGATGCTGGCCGAGCTGATGCGCCTCAAGCAAGGCATTGCCATTGCCGGCACCCACGGCAAGACCACCACCACCAGCCTGGTCGCCAGCGTGCTGGCCGAGGCCGGGCTGGACCCCACCTTCGTGATTGGCGGGCGCCTCAACAGCGCCGGTGCCAATGCGCGCCTGGGCAGTGGCGACCACATCGTGGTCGAGGCCGACGAGTCGGACGCTTCGTTTTTGAACCTGCTGCCCGTGATGGCGGTGGTCACCAATATCGACGCCGACCACATGGAAACCTATGGCCACGATTTTGGCAAGCTGCAAAAAGCCTTTGTCGATTTTCTGCACCGCATGCCGTTTTACGGCGTGGCCATTCTGTGCACCGACGACGCCGCTGTGCGCGCCATCTTTGACCAGGTGACCTGCCCGATCACCAGCTACGGCTTCAACGAACAGGCCCAGGTGCGCGCCATCAACGTGCGGGCCGTCGATGGGCAGATGCATTTCACCGTGCAGCGCCGCAACGGCGTGGTGCTGCCCGACCTGGACGTGGTGCTCAACCTGCCCGGCAACCACAACGTGCTCAACGCGCTGTCGGCCATTGCCGTGGCGGTGGAACTCAACATTGCCGATGCCGCTGTGTGCAAGGCACTGGCCGAATTCAAAGGCGTTGGCCGTCGCTTCCAGCGTTACGGCGACTGGGCGCTGCCTGCCGGTGGCGTGGTGACGGTCGTAGATGACTACGGCCACCACCCGGTTGAAATGCAAGCCACGCTGGCCGCTGCGCGCGGTGCCTTCCCCGGGCGGCGTTTGGTGCTGGCGTTTCAGCCCCACCGTTTTACCCGCACGCGCGACTGCTTTGAAGACTTTGTCAAAGTGATTGGCCAGGCCGACTCGGTGCTGCTGGGCGAGGTCTACGCCGCTGGCGAGGCACCCATTGTTGCCGCAGACGGCCGCGCCCTGGCCCGTGCGTTGCGTATTGCCGGCAAGGTGGAGCCCATTTTTGTGGATGACATTGCCGCCATGCCGCAAGCCGCGCTGGACAACGCGCAGCCGGGTGATGTGCTGATTTGCATGGGTGCCGGGTCGATTGGTGCAGTGTCCGGCAAAGTGGTGGATTTGCTACAAAAAAGTGAGCTGTCTGCGCACGGCGGACGTGCGCAATGAGCCAATTGGACTAAAAAATGAAATCAGGTAATCCAAGCGCACAGGGGCTGGGCAAAGTGGCCGTGTTGATGGGTGGGCGCTCCGCCGAGCGCGAGGTCTCCCTCATGTCCGGCACCGGCGTATTGCAGGCCTTGCGTGCGCAGGGTGTGGACGCGCACGCCTTTGACCCCGCCGAGCGCGACCTGGGCGACTTGAAACGCGAGGGTTTTGCGCGCTGCTTCATCGCCCTGCATGGCCGCTGGGGTGAAGACGGCACCGTGCAAGGCGCGCTGGAGTTGCTGGGCATTCCCTACACCGGCTCCGGTGTCATGGCGTCCAGCATCTCCATGGACAAGGTCATGACCAAACGCATCTGGCGTTTTGAAGGCCTGCCCACTCCGGCCTGGGCGCAGGTGCACAGCGGCGCCGAAACCCGTGCCGCTTTTGCCACGCTGGGCGCGCCGATGATCGTCAAGCCCGCGCGCGAAGGCTCCTCAATTGGTTTTACCAAAGTGCTGTCCGCCGACCAGTGTGATGCCGCCTATGCCGCAGCGGCGCAGCACGACCCCATGGTGCTGTGTGAGCAGTTCATCGCCGGTGACGAGGTCACCTGCCCGGTGCTGGGGGCGACCAATCAGCCCGAGGCACTGCCGGTGATTCGCATCGTGGCGCCCGATGGCAATTACGACTACCAGCACAAATACTTCACCAACGACACGCGTTACCTGGTGCCCGCGGGTTTGCCAGAAGGCGAAGAAGCGGAAATTCAGGCCCTGGTCTGCAAGGCCTACACGGTGCTGGGTTGCCGTGGCTGGGCGCGTGCCGACGTGATGATCGACGCGCAGACGCGCAAGCCCTACTTGCTGGAAATCAACACCTCGCCGGGCATGACCAGCCACTCGCTGGTGCCCATGTCGGCCAAGGCTGCTGGCATCAGTTACGAAGCCTTGTGTGTGCGCTTGCTGCACAGCACCGGCCTGGATGTGGGAGCGCTCGCGTGAATACAGCTGTAGCCATGCCGGTTGACGTCAAGCTGATGAACATGACCGCTGCGGTTTTGTTGATCGCGTTGGCTGTTGGCGGCGCATGGGCTATGGCGCGCTGGGCGGTGCACCTGCCAGCGTTTGACATCAAGGGCATCCGTGTGTCGGGTGATGTGAGCCACAACAACACCATCACCTTGCGGGCTAACGTGGCGCAGCGCTTGCAGGGCACCTTCTTCAGTGTCGACCTGGCCCGCGTGAAGGCCGCCTTTGAGGCGGTGCCCTGGGTGCGCCGTGCGGTGGTGCGCCGCGTGTTTCCGGACCGCCTGCAAGTGGTGCTGCAGGAGCACCAGGCGGTGGCCTATTGGGGTGGTCAGCGAGAGCTGCGGCTGATCAACAGCTACGGTGAAGTGTTTGAAGCCAATGTGGGCGAAGTCGAGGCCGACATGCTGCCGCAACTGGACGGCCCGGACGAAATGGCCGCCGAGGTGCTGGCCATGTACCGCGTGGTAGCGCCCTTGTTTGCCGAGATGGAATTGCCGGTGAGCCGACTGGAACTGACCCAAGGCGGCAGTTGGCGTGCCCACCTGGACACCGAGGCCAGCATCGAACTGGGGCGCGGTACCGCAGACGAGGTTGCGCCCCGGGTGCGGCGTTTCCTGCAGACCCTGACCCAGGTTTCCAGCCGGTATGAACGCCGCAACAACGCCGTCGAGTCGGCGGATTTGCGGTACGAAAACGGCTACGCCATTCGCTTGCGGGGTGTTAGCACGGTGGCAGCAGATAGTTTAAAAAAATAGCGAACGAAAGCACGCAGGACGTCATATGGCAAAAGAATACAAAGACTTGGTGGTGGGCCTGGACATCGGTACCGCCAAGGTCATGGTGGTGGTGGCCGAGGTGTTGCCCGGCGGCGAGCTCAAGCTGGCCGGCCTGGGCGTGGCGCCCAGCAACGGCATCAAGCGCGGCGTGGTGGTCAATATCGACGCCACGGTGGCCAGCATCCAGCAGGCCCTGCGCGAGGCCGAGCTGATGGCCGACTGCAAGATCACCCGCGTGTACACCGGCATCACCGGCAGCCATATCCGGGGCATCAATTCCAGCGGCATGGTGGCGGTGAAAGACCGCGAGGTGACGCAGGCCGATGTGTCGCGTGTGGTGGAAACGGCCAAGGCCATCAACATCTCCAGTGACCAAAAGTTGCTGCTGGTGGAGCCGCAGGAATTCATCATCGACGGCCAGGACGTGAAAGAGCCCATTGGCATGAGCGGCATCCGCCTGGAAGCCAAAGTGCATATCGTGACCGGTGCCCAAAGCGCGGCCGAGAACATCATCAAATGTGTGCGCCGCTGCGGGCTGGAAGTGGAGCTGCTCATGCTCAACCCGTTGGCCAGCAGCCTGTCGGTGCTGACCGAGGACGAGCGCGAGTTGGGTGTGGCCATGGTCGATATTGGCGCTGGCACCACCGACATTGCCATCTTTACCAACGGCGCCATTCGCCACACCGCCGTGATCCCGATTGCCGGTGACCTGATTACCAGCGACATTGCCATGGCGCTGCGCACACCCACGAAGGATGCCGAGGACATCAAGGTGGAAAGCGGACACGCCAAACAACTTCTGGTCAATCCGGAAACCCAGCTTGAGGTGCCCGGCCTGGGCGACCGTGGTCCGCGCCTGCTCAGCCGCCAGGCCCTGTCGGGCGTGATCGAGCCGCGTATTGAAGAAATTTTTTCCCTGGTCAACCAGGTCATTCGCGAGTCCGGCTGCGAGGAAGTGTTGTCCTCGGGCATCGTGCTCACCGGGGGCAGCTGCATCATGCCGGGCATGGTGGAGCTGGCAGAAGACATCTTCCTCAAACCGGTGCGCCGCGGTGTGCCCAAGTATTCCAGCGCCCTGGCCGACATGGTGGCCCAGCCACGTGCCGCCACGGTGATGGGTTTGCTGGAAGAGGCCCGTTTGGCCCGCATGCGGGGTTTCCGGGTGTCGCAAAAAGCCGGCTCCATGAAGACCGCGCTGGGCCAGGTCAAAGACTGGTTTGTGGGGAACTTCTGATCATGATCCACCCTATCTGGCTGGCAAGGGGGAGTCCCCATTGGCGATGGCGATGTCCAGGCCCCCCCCCCTTGCGCACCTGCGACGGTACTGCCAACACCAACCCAGCAAGTATTTCCTCACTTTTTTCAGTTTCATCAATAACACTCAGGAGCACTAAATGGCCATCGAAATGATCGAAGAAGCAGCGTTTAACCAAGGCACCCAAATCAAGGTCATCGGCGTAGGCGGCGGCGGCGGCAACGCCGTCGAGCACATGATCGCCACCGCCGTTGGCGGGGTCGAATTCATCTGCGCCAACACCGATGCGCAAGCCCTGTCGCGCAGCTCGGCACACAAAACCATCCAGCTCGGTGTCACCGGGCTGGGCGCGGGCAGCAAACCCGACAAAGGGCGCGAAGCGGCAACCCAGGCCGAGGCCGACATCCGCAACGCCATTGAGGGCGCCAACATGCTCTTCATTACCGCCGGCATGGGTGGTGGAACCGGTACCGGTGCCGCACCCGTCATTGCCCGTGTGGCGCGTGAAATGGGCATTTTGACCGTGGGTGTGGTCACCAAACCGTTCGAGTTTGAGTCTGCCAAACGCATGCAAAACGCCGAAGCCGGTCTGACCGAGCTGGAAGCCAATGTGGACTCGCTGATTGTGGTGCTCAACGACAAACTGCTGGAGGTGCTGGACGACGACGTCTCCCAGGAAGAGGCGTTTGCCCAGGCCAACGACGTGCTGAAAAACGCCGTGGGTGGTATTGCCGAAATCATCAACGTGCCGGGCGAAATCAACGTCGACTTTGAAGACGTGCGCACCGTGATGGGCGAGCCTGGTAAGGCCATGATGGGCACCGCAGTGGCCAATGGCCCTGACCGTGCCCGCATTGCCGCAGAGCAGGCCGTGGCCTGCCCACTGTTGGAGGGTATCGATCTCTCCGGTGCCAAGGGCGTGCTGGTGCTGATTTCCGCTGCCAAGGGCTCCCTGAAGCTGAAGGAGTCCCGCCTGGCGATGGACACCATCCGTGCCTATTCGTCGGCCGATGCCCATGTCATTTACGGCACCGCTTACGACGAAAGCCTGGACGACAACATCCGCATCACCGTGGTGGCCACCGGCCTGACCCGCCAGGCCGCGCGCCGCACGGCGCCCCCGCTGCAGGTGCTGCGCACCGGCACCGACAACGTGCCTTTCCATGTTCCAACCCTGAACACCGTGGCTGCGGCGCCTGCACCTGCCACCCACAGCCCCTCCATGGGCATTGGCCAAACCGACTATGGCAGCATGGGTACACCCGCCGTCTGGCGTGGCCGTACCTCGGCGGCCGCCAAGGTTGATGCGCTGTCCAGCGGCGGCATGGACGACTACGAAATCCCCGCCTTCCTGCGCAAGCAGGCCGACTGATGCCCGCAGCGCAGCCGTGGCAGTAAACGGCTGCGCAGTTGCAGGCGTTAGGTGGGGGTGCATGGCGGGCCATGCACATCCCATGGAGTATGGTGGACGTAGAGGTGACCGATGCAATGGATGCCGAAAGGTAAAATTCGCCCCGTGCTGAAACAACGAACGCTTAAATCCATCACCCAGGCCGTTGGCGTGGGCCTGCACAGCGGGCAGCGGGTGGAAATCACCTTGCGCCCGGCGCAACCCGATACCGGCATTGTGTTTCGCCGGGTCGATTTGCCCGAGCCGGTGGACATACCGGTGTCGGCCACCGCCGTGACCGACACGCGCCTGGCGTCCACCTTGTCGCATGGCGATGCCAAGGTCAATACGGTGGAACACCTCATGTCGGCCTGCGCCGGTCTGGGGGTGGACAACCTGTATGTGGACATCACCGCCGAGGAAATTCCCATTCTGGACGGCTCCGCCGCCTCGTTTGTTTTTCTGCTGCAAAGTGCCGGCATCGTGCAACAAAACACGCCCCGGCGTTTTATCCGCCTGACCCAGCCGGTGGAAGTGCGCGAAGGCAGTGGCCCCACCGAGAAATGGGCCCGCCTGGAGCCCTACCACGGCTATAGACTGCGCTTCGAGATTGATTTCAAACACCCCGCTGTGGACTCCACCGGGCAGAGTGTGGAGTTTGACCTGAGCACGGGCTCCTACGCACGCGACATTGCGCGCGCACGCACCTTTGGTTTTACGAAAGACGTGGAAATGATGCGCGCCAACGGTCTGGCACTGGGTGGCGGGCTGGACAATGCCATCGTCATGGACGACTACAAGGTGCTCAACGCCGATGGTCTGCGTTATGACGACGAGTTCGTCAAACACAAGATTCTCGACGCCATGGGCGACCTGTATATCGTGGGCAAACCGCTGCTGGCCAGTTACACCGCGTTCCGCTCTGGCCACGCACTCAATAACAAGTTGCTGCGCGAACTGTTGAACCAACCCCAAGCGTGGGAAGTTGTCACGTTCGAAGACGAAAAACAGGCCCCCAACGGCTTTGCGCAACTGGCACCGGCCTGGTAGGCACACCCAGGCGAAGCAGCCATGTTTATTCTGATTCGCTGGTTAGTCTTGCTGCTGCTGGTGGGTGTGGCCATCTCCTTCTTGCTGTATGCCATCACCGGCAAGCAAAAATACAAAACGCATGGTGTGCGTGTGCTGCAGTGGACGCTGGTCGCCGCGTTTATATTTTTCGGCGTGCTGATTGTGGAGCGACTTTAATGGGTGTTGGTTTGGTTCAACATCGAAGTAATGGGGAAGATGCAATTCGTCTCCATTGACGTCGGGCAAAAAGCATCGATTAAAGCGAGTGGGTAAGTATGAGCCGCTGGACGCTTTGATTGAGTTGGGGGATGTCGCAAAACTCCCAGCCCAAGTTGGTTTGCTTGGTCAGCTTGACACGCATTTGGATCAAGTTGTGTTGCGAAAACTCAAACGGTGAATTGCCCCATTGTTCCAGTTGAACTCGTAAACTGAATGTAGCCTCGTGCAACTCAGCCACTGCACGGTAGCCAATGCGTAGGTTGGCCTTGCTTTGATTTTCATTGGTTGCGGCAAGGGTCAAATTTGGTGTCACTGCGAAAGACACTCCTTTTACGTCGAGGGCACCACCAAGGCCCCAGGTGAGATGCGCTTCTCTTTCCGATCGATTGGTCTTTAAGCCCCAGTACCTATATCCAATGTCCAGCAGTCGACTGGTGTAGGAATCTGGGTGAATGCTCTCGCTCTTAAAGAGCGTAAATTCATTCAACTCCAGTCGATCTTGTTGTTTTATTATTTCAGTGCTCAATAAGTCCAAATACGCACCGGCCTGATCGCGCGTATGCATATTAAAGAAGTTTCTCAATTCGGGCTGAAATTTCATTCCTATTGCGTTTCCGTTGTAAATGGAAAACGCGTAGTGTCCCCTGCTGTCGGTACCAGGCATGTTGCCCATGTCAAGGGGAATTGGATGCCAAACGTGTTTTTGGGCATTGGCAAGATGGTGCCTGCGCCAAACCTCTGGCTCTCTGGGTAACTGGTATCGGATGTAGGTGGAAATTGTCTGATTTAATTTCCAGTCATTTTGAATAAGCACCGATTCATCACCCCGAGTAAACCGTTCAAACGCACGTAACTGGTCGTTAGATAACTGCCCCTTGTTGTGGGCGAGCACGCGATGGCTTGACGGAATAAAACTGTTTCGTCGAATTCGCGTGTCATCCACAAACTTCATCAAATCTACGGGTTCGACGTATGTCTGATCAGACACATTTTTGCGTAACCAGTTTTGTTCCTCCAAAAGCAACGCCAAGTAGTAAGCGCAGTTGTATTTCGCAAATGTATAGGGGTATGTACGTCCCAGTCGATCATCCATCCCGGCCAGAAATTGCTTAATTTGCCTGGCTTCCACTTTTAGTTCAAGCAAATACAGATCACGGTTTTCCAAATCGTAGTCGAGTGATTTTTCGGAGAATTCCAGAACGCGATAACGCCCATCCACCTTGTCGTGAATGGTTGCCAACATATCACCAAAGGAATCTAGGCGACCAACGAACTCGATGACTTTCGCATTCGGCTCAGGTGGATCTTGTTGATGTACAACGAGAAACACATGGCCAAAAGCCGACTCAGGTTGATGGTTGTTTTGGCTGGCAAAAGCAATCGACAACTTGCTATTTGCATTCAGGGTCCAAAGTGGGGGCCTTGGATCACTCTGTGCAAAACAGGTATTGATTAGAAAGCAAAAGGAAATAAGAAAAAGACACCAATTTTTTTTGGTACTTTTGTCGGCCGAAGAATTCACTACTTTGTAAAACTCAAGCTCACCATACATGCAATTGACTCTTGGGTATGGAAAGGCTCAATGGCTTGCCTGATATGCGCGTGCCATGTTGGATAGGGGATTGTCGGGTCGCCGTATTTGCCCAACAGATAACGGGTCCACTCTCCTCCATGGCCCGCCACCTCGGATACTACTTGGCTGTAGTGACGCAGAATTTCGCTGTAAGCACCAGCCAAGCAGTTGTTCGTTACTTTTTTTCTGCTGGCTTCAACTCAACAGTAAACGTAGCGGGAGCGTATTTGTACATCGCGCCAGTAGAGCTATCCGTTGTCGAACCAAACACACCGCCAATAATGATGTTTCCCCAAAACACGGGCTCAAATGCGGTTTCGGCGACGATAGTCTTTGGCTCATAGCCATCGCTGCGCACGGTAATTTGAGGAGACGAGCCACGAGGAGCTTGTCCAACGAACGGTGTTTGTCCCACCACTACTTGGTTAATCAAGACCTCGGCTCCTTTGACATTGGAGTCAACAGAAATACTTTGTGTTTTGCCGTTCAATATGGTCGAGCAACCAGTCGATGCCAATACGATCATCGAAATCAATGCAATATTCTTCACCTAAACCCCTGAAATTGATTAAAAAAAGCCCTACTGTGAGCAGGGTGAGTTTACATGAGGCGTGCGGCAGGTGAGTTGTGGCTCCGTCGGGCATCAAAAATAGCGCCGAAGCTGCAGCGTCACGCTGTCGCTGCTGCGGCTAGTGTCGGTATGCTGTCCCTGCAAAACCAAGGCGTAATCCGGGTGCAACGTCCAGCGTGATGCGATGGCGGTGCTGCGCTGCACGCCCAGCGACGCATGGCTGTTTTCCATGAATGACAGGTTGACCATCACGCGCCAGCGTGCGTCCACATCCCACAGCGCGCCCAAGCTGGCGCCCGCGCCCATGGATGTGCGGGTGTTCCATTCAGGTACATAGTCGGTGCGAACATCGGCAAAGCCGTACGCAATGACGTGTGGCGTCAGGTCCCACGCCATTCCCATGCTGCCTGCTAACGCATGGGCCGCAACCCTGCCAACGGTACTCTCCAGCCGTTCCAACCCCCATCGGACGCGCCACGATTTAGGCTGAAACAGGGCAGTGCGTGGCGACAGGGACGCGATGTGGATGAAATCCACGCGTTCCACCTCAGCGTGTTCATGCTCATACAACCTGGCGCTCACTTCGCCAAACGCAATTTGGGCACCGCGGGCGTAGCCGGCTTCGGGGTCCAGCAGGTCATGCAGGGCGGGGCGCAACCCCACCTCCACAAACGGCTGCTGGTTGTGCTGGCCATATGCCAGCGCCAGCCTTGCGCTGCCGTGGCCCTGGTCGGGGCGCGTGGCGGGCGTGGGTGGTGTGGCTGCTGCCACAGTGGGATGGCTGCTGCGGGCCAGTCGCAGGGCGTGCAGGCGTTCGTCGGCGTCTTTCTGCGCCACGCCGCCCGCTACCTGCTGGTACGACAGATACAGGTCGGAGAACTCCAGTACCTGTGCAGCCTCTTGCGGAGAACGGGTTTGTTCATTGAGTGTTGCAAGCGTTTGGGTGCCCAGGCTCAGCTCCTTGGCCCATTGCAGTTGCAGTGGGTTCAGCGTGTCAGCGCGTGCCTGCAGCAGGCTCAGCTGGCTGGGACGATAGCGCACCTGTTTGACCAGCCCGGGCAGGGCCATGGCGGCCTTTACCGTATCAATGGGAATGGTGTGCCAGACAAACTGGTCGGTCAGCTGCAGGGAGGGGCGTGCCACGTCCAGCAGCGAGAGGATGTGGTACGAGCAGTTCTCATCGAAGAAGAAGTAGTCAAAGCGCACCGAGCCCAATTCCCAGGCGTGCGCGAGCACCATGTCGATCTCCGGCGCAGACAGGTCGAGCTGGTATTCCCAGATGTCGCGGTTTTCCAGGTCGCTGTACTCGCGCACCCGCAGGTAATACGGCGTGCTGGAGAAGAGGCCTGGGTACAGGCCCATGAGCCCTTTGACTGCGAAGCCGATGCCCAGCCCATCGTTGCTGTCGCCGTCCGCAGCGTAGCTCAGGGTGTAGGCCAGGGTTTCGGTGCTCGGGCGCTGGCCCGCCTGGTCCACGCGGAACATGGTGTGCCCGTACATGGAGGCCGGGCTGTTGAGGTAGGCCGAGGCGTAAATCAGCGTCAAGCCCTGCGGGTTCATGGCGGCACGCCAGGTGTCAAAGCGTGCGCAGTTTGCGCGGGGCAGGCGTTCGTCAAAGCCGAGCTGTGCGCTGAGCCAGACAAAGCGCGCCCGGTAGCGGCATTGGGCCGACTGCGTGGTGGGCGTTTCGCTTATGTCTTCAAAAAAACGCGCCAGCGTGGCGTCGAGCTCCGCCTGCGCATTGCGGGCGCCGTCGGCGGCGGCAAAAAATGCCGGATCGTCCGCCAGGCTGCGCACCTGGCCGGTAAGTGGGTGGCGCTTGTAGTGCAACAGGTTCAACCACACCGGGGACGTGGCCAGTTGCCTGACCTTGGCAGACTGCTGCAGTTCTGCCAGATACGAAGGGGCTGGGTCGGCTGCAAAGGCCGGGCTGGCCCCCCACGCCGCCAGCAGAACAAGAATAAACGCAAACATACCGTTGGGGGAAGTGGAGGGGCAGTGGTGCAAGTGCTGCGGGTTCCGCAGGCGGTGTTGGAACAGTACGCACAGCAGGGCGCTGCGACGTGGTGGATGCGGGGGATTGTAAGAGCCAAGGATGGCTGCCAGCGCCCGCCCTTCATTCCGGCCGATCCAGTTTGGTCGATAGCAGGATGGTGGGAAAGATGTCCGTTGCGCACTGCACGGTGCGGATGCGGTCGATCACGGCGTCGAGCCCGGCGGTGCTGTCGGTGATCAGCATGGCCCCCAATGGAGGACGACTCCACGGTGCGATACTTGGCCCCATGTGGCTGGAACTCCTATCCGTAAAAACGTGTCGGCAGACGCTGCGTTGGGGCACTTTGGCCGCTTGGCTTACCCTGAGTGCCTGTACCACGCAGGTTCACAATGCACACGGCAATCGGGCATGGGCACCGCTTGAGGCTGGCGTGACCGCGCCCGCGCGCGACATTGCCGGCACCAACCTGGTGGCGCTGTCGTTTTCAGGCGGCGGCCTGCGCGCGGCGGCGTTCTCGTTTGGTGTGCTCAAGGCGCTCGATGCCAGCAGCCAGCCCGGTGAGAGTCTGCTCGATGATGTGACGCTCATCACCAGCGTGTCAGGCGGGTCGCTGACCGCTGCCTACTACGGCCTGCATGGCCCGCAAGCCCTCAATACCTTCCGCGACAAGGTGCTGCTGCGCGACATGGAGGCGAGCATGCGCATGTCGGCCTTTGCGCCCGAGAATTTTTTGCGTGTCTTGGCCGGGGGCCTGAATGACCGCGCCAACTTGGTGAACTGGCTCGACAGCCAGGTGTTTGAAGGCGCGACCTTTGCCACCTTGTACGCCCGGCGCAAGCCCGATGTCTGGATCAATGCCACCGATCTGTACCATCGCACACCGTTTCCCTTCATTCCGCCCATGTTCCATGCGCTGTGCAGTGACTTGACCCAGTTCAGCGTCGCTGAAGCGGTGTCGGCTTCCATGGCGGTTCCCTTGGTGTTTTCCCCCATCGTGCTCAAGACCTTCCCCGAGAAATGCCAGGGGACGGTGGAGCCCTGGGTGGAGCGCGCCTTGTCTGACCCGGGTGCCTCCAAGATCGTGCATGCATCGGCCCAGGCCATGAAGGGCTACCGCGATCCGTCCCGGGTGCGTTTTGTCAAACTGGTCGATGGCGGGGTGACCGACAACTACGGCCTGTCCAGCATTTTGCTGGGGCGCGCCGTGTCGCGCACGTCCTATGGCCCTTTGACCGCGCGTGACGCCGTGACCCTGCAGCGCATGCTGTTTTTGGTGGTGGACGCAGGTCGCGGCCCCAGCGGTGACTGGGCGCTGGCGCCGGATGGCCCCTCCGGCCTGGAAGTGGCCTTGGCGGCGACGGACTCCGCCATCGATTCGGCCGCCAGGGTGGGTTTTGATGCCTTCCGCAAAGTGATGCACGATTGGCAGACCAGCGTGATCGCGTTTCGTTGCAGCCTGCCCTTGGCCGAAGTGGAGCGGCTGCGCGGCTCGGTGCAGGGCTGGAACTGCCGCGACATTCAATTCCACTTTGGACTGGTTTCCTTTGCCGATCTGGGGCCTGTGCGCGAAGCCGGACTCAACGCCATCCCCACCCGCTTGACGCTGCCCACCAAGAGCATTGACGACGCGATTGCCGCCGGTTTTGATGCGGCCCGCGCCAATGTCACCCTGAAAACCTATCTGCACAACCGCATACCCCAACCCGTTGCGCCGCCGTCGGCGCCCTGAATACGGGCGTGTCGCCAGCGCTCGCCCTTCACTCCGGCCGGTCCAGCTTGGTCGATAGCAGGATGGTCGAAAGCGTGTCCGTCACGCCCTGCACGGTGCGGATACGGTCGATCACGGCGTCGAGCTCGGCGGTGCTGTCGGTGATTAGCATGGCGCACAGGTCGTAGCGGCCGCTGACCGAATAGAGCTTGGTGATCTCAAAGCGTTTGGCCAGTTCGCGCACCACGCTGGGCTCATGGCGCGACTCGATGGAGATCAGCACCATGGCACGGATGGCGTGCGGCCCGCGCGTGCTGCTCACGCCCACGGTGTAGCCGGTAATCACCCCGGCGTCTTCCAGCGCTTTGAGGCGCAGTTGCGCGGTGGAGCGCGCGCAGCCCAGCGCCTTGGCAAGGTTGACCAGCGGCAAGCGGGCGTTGACCTTGAGCAGTTCGATCAGGCGGTGGTCGAGTTCGTCCAGATTGGGCTTGAGGGGCTTTTCGGTCATAGCGGCGGAATGCTTGTCAATGTGACCGCCATTTTGCAATCAAACAAGTCATTTTGTCGGTTTTTGTCGGCGCTATGACTGCCTACACTTTCAACACACCACCACCGTGCGCGGGGTTGTTCGCCCGTCGCCCCACCGCCCAGGAGCGCGCCATGCTGAAGAAAGTTGACTTTTCCATCCCCAAAAAACTCCAGACATGGGACGAGCTCCAGGCCTACAACCCGGAAAGCGAGTCCTGGCAAAAACAGTTTGCCCGCCGTTACACCCACCACAGCGAGCTCATGGGCGTGCTCCACAAGGTGGAAGACGTGGACCACACCGTGTACTCCAAGTTCGCCATTGCCGTCACGCCCTATATGGCGCAGTTGATGGACCGCGACGACCCCAACTGCCCCATCCGCCTGCAGTACCTGCCGTCCTTTCATGAGCAAACCCAACCCGGCTTTGCCACCATGCTCGACGAACTGGGCGAGGAACGCGACACCATTCCCGGCACCAGCGTGGTGCACCGTTACCCGCGCCGGGTGCTGTTCCTGGTGAGCAACACCTGCGCCACACTGTGCCGCTTTTGCACCCGCAAGCGCATGGTGAGCCAGCCCACCGGCTCGGTGCACAAAGACGAGATCGAAGCCTCCATCGACTACATCGCCAACAACAAGAACATTGAAGACGTGCTGCTCTCCGGCGGCGACCCGCTGACCTTCACCGATGAGCGGCTGGACGAGATTTTGGGCGCCATCCGCACCCGTGCGCCGCACGTGCGCTTTTTGCGCATCGGCTCGCGCATGGTGGTGCAGTTGCCCACCCGTGTTACGCCCGAGCTGTGCGCCGTGCTGGAAAAGCACCGCGTGCAGATGGTCAACATCCACATCAACCACCCCAAGGAAATCACGCCCCTGCTGCGCCAACGCGTGAAGATGATCCAGAAAGCCGGCGTGATGATGGGCCTGCAGACGGTGTGCCTCAAGGGCGTGAACGACAGCGTGGAAGTGATGCGCGAACTGTTCATGCAGGCGGTGGAAATGGGCGTGCGCCCTTATTACGTGTACTCCACCGACATGGTCGAAGGCGCCCATCACTTCATCGTGCCGCACCGGCGCATGCTCGAACTCTACGAGGGCCTGCGCGGCTGGATCAGCGGCCCGGCGGTGCCCACCTTCATCGTCGACGGCCTGGGCGGCCTGGGCAAGCTGCCCATCATCCCCAGCTATGTGCGCGAAGAACCCTTGCCCGACGGCAGCGGCACCACCATCAAGTGCCGCAACTACGCGGGCAAAACCGTGGAAATGCCGGGCCTGGGCCAGGACTTCAGCCTGCCCAGCGTAAGCAACTAAGAAAACAGGGAACAACCGACATGCAACACGGCTGCCCCTATGGAACCCACCGCGTGCTCGAGCCCCAGGGCGTGCTGCCCCAGCCCGCCTGGAAAATCGACAACTCCATGGCGCTGTGGGACAACGAGATCCTGATCGACGTCGACGCCCTGAACATCGACGCCGCCAGCTTCACGCAAATCAAGAAGGCCGCTGAGGGCGACCCGGCGCGCATCGAAGCGGCGATTCTGGACATCGTGGCCCAGCGCGGCAAGCACCACAACCCGGTCACGGGCTCAGGTGGCATGCTCATTGGGCGCGTGGCGGCCATCGGCTCTGCGTTGCAGGGCAAGACCGATTTGCGCGTGGGCGACAAAATTGCCACCCTGGTGTCGCTGTCGCTCACGCCCTTGAAAATCGAGCGCATCCGCGCCCTGCACTTGGCGCAAGACCAGGTGGAGATCGACGGCCAGGCCATCCTGTTCGAGAGCGGCCTGTACGCCAAGCTGCCCGCCGACATCCCCGAAAAAGTGGCCCTGGCCATTCTGGACGTGGCCGGTGCCCCGGCCCAGACCGCGCGCCTGGTGCAACCGGGCGACACCGTGCTGGTGGTAGGTGGCGGCGGCAAGTCCGGCACGCTGTGCATGTATGAAGCGCGCAAACGCGCGGGCCCCGCCGGCTGCGTCATCGGTGTTTCGCCTTTCGCCCGGGACTGTGAGCGCATGAAGGAACTGGGCTGGGCGGACCACGCCCTGCAGGTGGACGCCACCGATGCTGTGGCCATGCTGCGCGCCATTGCCGGGGTGACCCAGGGCCGCTTGGCCGACGTGGTGATCAACTGCGTCAACATCCCGCACACCGAAATGGGCAGCATATTGGCCACCCGCCAGCGTGGCACGGTGTATTTCTTCTCCATGGCCACCAGCTTCACCGCTGCCGCGTTGGGCGCAGAAGGTGTGGGCAAAGACGTGGACATGATCGTGGGCAACGGCTACGCCAAAGACCACGCCGTGTACGCGCTGGCGCTCTTACGCGAGTCGCCGCGCCTGCGCAGCCTGTTTGAAACGCTTTACGTGTGAGAGAAACCTCCATGCGCGCGCCCGTCCGTCCTATGCAAGCACAGCACGCCAGCCCCCTGTGGGCGCGTGTGCAGGGCATGGGCCTGCGCACCGTGGCGGTAATGGGCATGACCAAGAACACCGGCAAAACCGTGTGCCTGAACCACCTGCTCGAACAGGCACAGGCTGCAGGCGTGGCCGTGGGCCTGAGCTCCATCGGCCGCGATGGTGAGGAGCGTGACCAGGTGTTCTCCATCCCCAAGCCGCCGGTGCGGGTCACGAATGGCTGCCTGGTCGCCACAGCGCGCGACACGCTCTTGCGCGCCAAGGTGCGCACGCGGCTGCTGGGGGGCACTGGCATCGACAGCCCCATGGGCGAGATCGTGCTGGTCAAGGCGCTGGATGGTGGTGCGATGGAAGTGGCCGGTGCTTCACGCAGCCACGACCAGCAGCGGGTGATTGCCCTGCTTCGCCAGTGCGGTGCTGAACTGGTGCTGCTCGACGGCGCGCTGGGCCGCAGCCACCATGCCTCGCCCGCCATTGCCGATGGCGTGGTGCTGGCCACCGGCGCCGCCATCGGAGGCGGGGTGCAAGATGTGCTGCGCAAAACCCGCGACCGCCTGGCCATTTTGGGTGTGGCACAGGCCGATGCCGCGCTGGCTGCCCAGGTGGCGCCCGCCTTTGACTGTGGCGGCGTAGGTGTGTGGGGGCGCGATGGCGCACCGCTGCTGCTGGAGCCCATCGCCACGCTCAACGCCGCGCCGCGCTTGCTGGCACTCCAAGGCGCCGACGTGGCCACAGTAGCAGTGTCTGGCGCCGTCGCGCAGCGCCTGTGGCAGGCCCTGGGCACGCTCCTGGCAGACCACCCGGGTCTGACCCTGGTGGTGGCGGACGGCACCAAACTGTTCATCGACGCGCTGGACCTGGCCGCGTTTGCGCGCCAGGGCGGCCGGGTGCGCGCCCTGCGCGCCATCCGCCTGGCGGGCATCACGCTCAACCCCTTTTCTCCTTTTGGTGGCAGCTTCGACGCACACGACTTTCTGGCCCAGGCGCAAGACGCGCTGGCCGAGCATGTGGTGTGCGACGTGCTGCTCCACCCCTGATTGCGATCGAATACACCATGGCACAACTCCAACTCGACGCCGCCCAGATCGACCGCGCACGGGCCAGCGCCCGCAAAATTGCGCACCAGGTCTTTGACGGTATGCACCGGCGCACCACCACCACCGTGGAGCGCGCCACCGTGCGCCTGCTGGGCGTGGATGGTGTGGACGAAAACCAGGTTCCGCTGCCCAACCGGTTGGTAGACCACCTGCGCGCGCAGGGTCTGCTGTCCCTGGGTGCCGCCCCGGTGCTGGCTGCCGCCATGGCGAAGCACGGCCTCAGCGCTCAGGCCGTGGCCGAACGCGTGGCCCAAGGCACGCTTGAACTGGCACGTCCCGCTGACCTGGACGCTGCACGTACCCAGGCCCGCGCTTTGGCGCAGACCATGTGCGCGCGCATTGCCGCCAACCGCGCCCAGCGCGACCACTACCTGCGCACCCTGGGCGAAGGCAAGGCACCGTGGCTCTACCTCATCGTGGCCACGGGCAACATATTTGAAGACATCAAACAGGCGCGCGCCGCCGCCGAGCAGGGCGCCGACATCATTGCCGTGATCCGCTCCACCGGCCAGAGTCTGCTGGACTACGTGCCTTTTGGCGCCACCACCGAAGGCTTTGGCGGCACCTACGCCACGCAGGAAAACTTCAAGCTCATGCGCGCGGCGCTGGACGAAGTGGGGCAAAAAATCGGCCGCTACATCCGCCTGACCAACTACTGCTCGGGCCTGTGCATGCCCGAAATCGCGGCCATGGGCGCCATGGAGCGGCTGGACATGATGCTCAACGACTCGATGTACGGCATCATCTTCCGCGACATCAACATGCAGCGCACCTTTGTCGATCAGTTCTTCTCGCGCATGGTCAACGCCTATGCGGGCATCATCATCAACACCGGTGAAGACAACTACCTCACCACGGCCGACGCGGTGGAAGCGGCCCACACCGTGCTGGCCTCGGACCTGATCAACGAACAGTTTGCCTATATCTCGGGCCTGGAGCCATGGCAGATGGGTCTGGGCCACGCGTTTGAGATCAACCCCGAGCTGGAAAACGGCTTCTTGTGGGAACTGGCGCACGCCCAGCTCATCCGCCAGGTGTTCCCCGAGGCGTCGCTCAAGTACATGCCGCCCACCAAGTTCATGACCGGCAATATCTTCAAGGGCCAGGTACAAGACACGCTGTTCAACACCGTCTCGGTGCTGACGCAGCAAAACATCCACCTGCTGGGCATGATGACCGAGGCCATCCACACCCCCTTCATTCAGGATCGCTTCCTCTCGGTACAGAACGCCAAGTACGTGTTTGGCACCATGCGCGACCTGCACGCCGAGATTCAGTTCACCCCCGGTGGCCAGATCGAGCGCCGCGCCCAGCAGGTGTTGCAGGAAACGGAAGACATCCTGGCCGAGATCGAGCGCACCGGCTTGCCCGCCGCCATCGCCCAGGGCACCTTTGCCGACATCTCGCGCACACTGACCGGCGGCAAGGGCCTGGACGGCGTGCTCGACAAGGACGCCGACTACTACAACCCCTTCCCCGAACTGATGTTGCCCCAAGGCGCGCAAGGAGCTGCAGCATGAGCACCGACCACTCCATCGAAGAACACACGCCGCGCTGGATCAAACCCTACGGCGACACCCAGGACGACGGGCGCGTGCAAGTCTCCTTCACCCTGCCCGTTGCGCTGGACGAAAACAGCAAGGAAGCCGCACGCCAGCTGGCGTTGCAGATGGGCCTGGAGGAACCCTCGGTGGTGCACAGCGAAGACATGGGCCAGGGCTTTTCCTTCTACGTGGTCTACGGCCAGTGCAAGCACCGGGTGGACATGGCCCGCATCAAGGTGGCCAAGCCGGAATTCGAGGTGCTGGACAAGGACGCCATCAACACCAAAATTGCCAGCACCATGGGCCGCAAGATGGTGGTGGTGGGCGCCTGCATCGAGACCGACGCCCACACCGTGGGCATCGACGCCATCATGAACATGAAGGGCTTCAACGGCCACAAGGGGCTGGAGAGCTACCACGAGGTGCGCGCCATCAACATGGGCGCGCAGGTGGATTCGGAAGACCTGGTGGCGCGCGCCATCGAAGAAAAAGCCGACGTGATTCTGGTGTCGCAAGTGGTGACGCAAAAGAATATCCACTTGGACAACCTCACCCGCTTGTCCGACATCCTGGAGGCCGAGGGTCTGCGCGAGAAGGTAATCTTGGTAGTGGGCGGCCCGCGCATCAGCCACGAGCTGGCCAAGGAGCTGGGTTTTGATGCCGGTTTTGGCCCCGGCAGCTATGCGGAAAACGTGGCCTCTTTCGCCATCGACGAATGGAACAAGCGCAAAGCCGCCTGACGCAACAGCAAGGAGCACCCCATGACCGACACCACCTCCATCACCAGCATGATCCGCCTGCGCATGGGCGCGCACGACGCCCACTATGCCGGCAAGCTCGTGGACGGCGCCAAGATGCTGCAACTGTTTGGCGACGTGGCCACCGAACTGCTGATCCGCAGCGACGGCGACGAGGGCCTGTTCGTGGCCTACGACAAGGTGGAGTTTCTCGCCCCCGTGCGCGCGGGCGACTACATTGAGGCCGTGGGCACTATCACCCGAATGGGCAAGACCTCGCGCGCGATGACGTTCGAGGCACGCAAGGTTATTGCCAGTGCCCAGGTAGAAGGCCAGCCCTCGGCCTGCGACGTGCTCGCCCCCCCCGTGGTGGTCTGTCGCGCCAGCGGTACCTGTGTGGTGCCCGCCGAGTGCCAGCGCGGGCCGCTATCGCAGGCACGCTAAGGAATTGGCCATGACACCCTTGATCATCACCGCCGCCCTGACCGGTGCCGAGGTCACCCGCGCACAGCAACCGGCCCTGCCGCTCACGCCGCAAGAAATCGGCATCGCCGCCGCCGAGTGCGCGCAAGCCGGTGCATCCATTGTTCACGTGCATGGCCGCTTGGCGGATGGCGCTCCCACGCAAGATAAAGAGGTCTACCGCCAAATCATCGCCGAGGTGAAGCAGCGCTGCGACGTGATCGTGCAGGTGAGTACCGGCGGCGCCGTGGGCATGACGCCGCAGGAGCGCCTGGCCCCCGTCACGCTGCGCCCTGAAATGGCCACGCTCTCCATGGGCTCGGTGAACTTCGGGGGCGACGTGTTCCTGAACGCGCCGGCCGACATGGAAGTGTTCGCGCGCGAAATTCGCGCCAACGGCGTCAAGGCCGAGCTGGAGATTTTCGACAGCGGCATGCTGGCCACCGCCAAACGCTGGCTGGCCAAGGGCCTGCTCGATGCCCCCGCCCACTTCGACCTGGTGCTGGGTATTCCCGGCGCCATGCCCGGCACACCGCAGGCGCTGATGTACCTGCTGTCCGAACTGCCCGCAGGCGCCACCTGGACCGTGGCCGGCATTGGCGCTGCCCAGTTGCCACTGGCCACCCTGGCCATGGTGCTGGGCGGCCACGTGCGCGTGGGCTTTGAAGACAATGTGTACTACCGCAAGGGGGAACTCGCCAGCAGCAACGCGCAGCTGGTGGCACGCATCGGGCGCATCGCCACCGAGTTGGACCGGGCAGTGGCCACACCCCAGGAGGCGCGGCGGATATTGGGTGTACGCTGAGTGCGCAGGGGAACGATAAGGGCCCAATCGCGCGCCACGATCCTGCAGTACGTGGGGGTATTCGGCCGCCAATAAAAAAGCCCGTCGCAACGGGCTTTTTTATTGGCGGCGCCAAGGCGCCGGGGTGGCGCTTAGATGTTGGTGGCGTAGCTCTTGAGCGCTGCGTCGTTGGCCAAAACCTGGCGGATGTTGGACAACACATCCGCACCCGACATGTCGGCGCGGACAAAAATCCGGCCGTAGTTGTCTTTCAGCACGGAGGAGAACGTGGCGGTGTCCGCCTCGGCCACCTGCAGCACACTGGCCAGGCCGGCTAACGTTTCACCTTGGCCGGCGGACATATCGCGCGCCAGGCGGGACTGGTTGCCTTCGATGAAGGACATGGAAATTTTGTTGGCAGGCACCACGCCATCACGCGAGCAACCCGAGGTGCCGGACGAAATGCCGAAGGTCTGGCTGCCAAACGTGCCGTTGGTTGTCACCGCAAGAACCTGGGGGCCGGGGCCGGACTGTCCGCCCATGACCACGGTTCCCAAACCGCAACCCACGTTGTTTGCTGCTGCAAACGAAGCAGTCGAAGCCAGCACGATGGCGGAGGCCAGAATAATTTTCTTCATGTTGTTTCCTTGAATGTGAGTCCCAGAGTGAGCGACTGGGCGCTGTGTGCACGCCCCACGTAGGGCAAATCCAGTATATGCCATACCTATTGCTGTGTGGGGTGCACGCAAGGCTGGACGACGCGATTTCTACCGGCTGCGCCCGGCCTTGTAGCTTCTTGCCGACGTTTTGCTCCCCGGGCTGCCGGCTTGGGCCAGTCGGGCCATGGCGCTGCCCGCATGGGCGTGGGTAATGGCCAGGCCCAGCGCGCCCCAGTTGGGAATGCCGCAGTCGCGTTGGAGGGCTAAAGCGTATCGAGTATCTTGTGCAGTGCCTGTGCAGGGGAAAGAATCGGTATCCCTTCAAAGAGATTGATCGATAACAAATCATCGTCCCCGAGACGATCATGTCTGCCTGTGCCGCAAGCGCCAGTGCCAGTACTGCGTCATCATCTTTGTCGCGACACACTGGTTGTGCCAAAGGTGGCGGATCAATCACTTCGATAAGTTGCCGCACGTCTGTCAATGTGTGGGACCGCGACGTATTGGAGCGGAGACAAATCGCATCAAACTTGGGGCGCTCCATGACGCGGGCCAATTCTGCCAATAATGCGGGGCTGCTGATTAGTGTTAACGTTCCATTGCGCGCATGCTCCAAAACGGCGTGCGGTGCGCCGCCCCACAGCAACGCCGATAGCAGCACGTTGGTGTCGATAACTGCCCGCATTGGGCTTCAGTTCAACGGGCCGCGTTCAGCGCGCGCCGCCTTCACCTCGGCATTGATTTCTTCCATGCTCATGGGGGCGATGCCCGCAGCGGCGACTTGGCCTGCAATCGACAGTAATGAATTGGCAACTTCGCGTTTGCGCAGCGCTTCATTTAGTAGCCGCTCCAATGCCTGCGGTGTCAGTAACCCAGCGGCGCTTGCCGCCAGTGCAGTGGTGTCGGGCAATTCGATGTGAACGGTTGTCATTCTTGGGCGTCCTGGGGCTGCTTTGAAGCGGATGCCCATGCTAGCAAAAAATAGGGCGCCAAACCCATCCGTGCGCCCTGTGTGCAAGCTGGGCGCACAAAGTTATGGGCGATGCGCCGCGTTACTTCATGCTATCGCCTAACTTTCATGAATCCAGGCCGTCTGCTACCGGCTGCGCCCGGCCTTGTAGCTTCTTGCCGACGTTTTGCTCCCCGGGCTGCCGGCTAGGGCCAACCGGGCCATGGCACCACCTGCATGGGCGTGGGTAATGGCCAGGCCCAGCGCGTCGGCCGCGTCGGGGCCGGGCAGGCCGGGCAGCGCCAGCAGGCGCTGCACCATGGATTGGATTTGTGCCTTGTCGGCGCGCCCGTAGCCCACCACGGCCTGTTTCATTTGCAGTGCGGTGTATTCGGCCACGGCCAAATCACGCGTTACCAAGGCGGTCACACAGGCGCCCCGTGCCTGCCCCAGCAACAGGGTGGATTGGGGGTTGACGTTGACAAACACAATCTCGACCACCGCGCAGTCGGGCTGGTAGCGCTGCACCACTTCGCTCACGCCGTCAAACAGCACCTTGAGCCGTGCGGGCAGGGCGCGGGTGTCCAAATGCTCGGTGCGTATGGTGCCACTGGCCACGTAGCGCAGCGCGGCGCCTTCGGCGTCGATGACGCCAAAGCCCGTGGTGCGCAGGCCTGGGTCGATGCCGAGGATTCGCATGCTATTATTTTAATAGCTGCTTGCGCAAGCCAGACGCGCGCAAAAGGCAGTTTTTATATATCAAAATACCAGCGAGCCGAGTGAAAGAAAACGGGCGCTGCAAAACACAGCGCATCCACCCGGTCGAGCAAACCACCCGCCCCGGTGGTGGACTGGCCCAGCGCGCCCCAGTTGGGAATGCCGCGGTCGCGCTTGAGCGCTTTCATCACAAAATGCCCCAAGGAGCCGGCCACACAGGCAATAAAGGCAAAGGCAAAGGCGGTGCCGGGCACCCAGGGCGTGATACCGGCCAGCAAGGCGCCTACCAGGCTGCCCACGGCAATGCCAATCCACCAGCTACGCCAGTTAAAGCTCTGGCTAATGGCCGGTGCCACGGGCGGTTGCTGCAGTTGGCGTGAGGCAAAGTGCTGCGTCACCATGCAAATCTGCACCACCAGCACCAGGAAGAAGACCAAAAACGCATTGCGGTTGTCATAACCCGGGAAACTGAGCAGCAGCAGGGCCGGCACGTGGCTCATGCCGTAGATGCACACCATGATGCCCCACTGCAACTTGGCATTGCGCTCCAGAAAGCGCAGCGGGTCATTGGCCAGGGCGCTGGCCAGCGGCAGGGCCAGAAACACATAGACCGGAATAAACACCGCAAACATGTCGAAGTGGCCGCTGCCCACCAGCCAGTATTGGGTGGGCAGCACCCCAAAAAAGGCCAGCACCAGGCTGCGGTGGTCGCCCAGGCGGGAGGGGGACAGGGTCAAAAATTCGCGCAGTGAAAAGAACGACACCAAGCCAAACAGCGTCAGCGCCACCCAGTCGCCGCTGACCCAACTGATCCAGAACACCAGCACCATCACCCAGCTGGCGCGCAGGATACCGTCCACACTTTTCAATTCCTTGCGCATGCGTTCGGCCCGTTCGTCGTCGCCGTAGTCCTTGACCGACAGCAAAAAAACGGTGGCACTGGCGATCAACAACAAGCCGAAAACGATGATGAACAGGGCGCCGATTTGCTGCGTGGCGGTCAGGTTTTTGAGCAAGTAGTACATGGCAGGTTCTCAAAAACGCCCATTCACACGTCGCGCAATGCCACCACGGCAGCGCGGGCACGCTCCAGAAAGGCGCGGCGTTCTTCGCCCTCTTGCAACTGCATGGGCGCGCCAAAGGTGACCGAGCACAGCACCGGCACCGGCACCACTTCACCCTTGGGCAGCACGTGTTGCACGTTGTTGATCCAGGCCGGCACCAGCACCACCTTGGGGAACTTGAGGGCCAGGTTGTACAACCCGGCCTTGAAGGGCTGTGGCTCTCCGGTGAAACCGCGCGTGCCTTCGGGAAACAGGATGATGGAGTCGCCGTTTTCCAGCGCGTCAAACAGCGGCTCCAACGGGTCTTCGTCGGTGCTGCGGTCGCGGCTGACGTAAATCACGTTGAACACCGCCGTGGTCAGCCATTTCTTGAACGGTGACTTGGTCCAGTAGTCTTTGGCGGCAATGGCGCGGGTCACGCTGCGCAGTTCCTGGGGCAATGCGGCCCAAATCATCACCAGATCGGCGTGACTCTGGTGGTTGGCAAAATAAATGCGCTGTTCGGCCTTGGGCGGGCAGCCGTGCCAGCGGGCCTGTGAGCCGGTAAGGACACGGATCAACCCGAGCAAAAAGAGACTCATCAACTTGGCAAGCATGGGCCGGATGATACAGAGCAACAGGGGGCCGTTTGTGCCAATGCGCCGATGCGGGTGTACGCCCGCAAGTACCCCTCAATCCGCAAACACCCGCACCGCCTGGCTCAGGCGATGGGCCTGCTCGCGCAAGGAGGACGCGGCGGCGGTGCTTTGCTCCACCATGGCGGCGTTTTGCTGCGTCATTTCGTCCAGGTGCGCCACTGCCTGGCCGACCTGGGTCGCGCCAATGGCCTGCTCCTTGGAGGCCTCCGTGATCTGGGTAATGAGGTCGCTGGCGCGCAGCACTTCCTCCACCACCTCGGCAATGGTGTGCCCGGCGGCCTGCACCTGTCCCTCGCCCTGCGCCACGGTGCCTACCGATGTGTCGATCAGTGCCTTGATTTCGCGCGCGGCCGATGCGCACCGTCCCGCTAGGCTGCGCACTTCGGACGCCACCACGGCAAACCCGCGCCCCTGCTCCCCGGCGCGCGCCGCTTCCACGGCGGCGTTGAGCGCCAGGATATTGGTCTGGAAGGCAATGCCATCAATAACAGAGATGATGTCGGCAATTTTGCGGCTGGATTGTGCAATGCCGCTCATGGTGCTGACCACTGCCTGCACCGCGCGCCCGCCTTGCTGGGCCAGTTCGGAGGCGCGGTGCGCCTCGACGCTGGCGCGCTCGGCGGCGTCGGAGTTTTTCTGCACCGTGGCGGTCTGCTGCTCCATGGCGGCAGCGGTTTCTTCCAGGCTGGACGCGGTTTGCTCGGTGCGCCCGGAGAGGTCCTGGCTGGCCGCTGCAATCTCGGCACTGGCCGTTTCCAGTGCGCCCACCTGGCTTTGTACGTCCGACAACAGCGAACGCAGGTTCAGCCCCGCTTGCTGGATGCTGCGCGCGATCATGCCCACGTCGTCGCAGCGGTTGAGATGCATTTGCGCGGCCGTCTCGCCCGTGGCCACCGCCTCCGACACCGCACGGATGGCGCGCAGCGGCTGCGTAACCTGCCACTCCACGAAGGCATCCACCATGGCCAGCAAAACGGCCCACAGGCCACCGAGCATCCAGAACGTGGGGCTCAGCGACCCCTCCACCCAACCCACGCCCAGCAGCCCCAGCACGGCGGCGCACAGCAGTGGCAAGCGCACGCGCCACGCCGTGGGCAGTAGCTGCAGCGCGCTGGCCCAGCGCATGGCGCCGCTGCGCACCACCAGCCCGCGGTGGAAGGCCAGGCCCTTGGCCTGGCCGCTCTGGACGCGCGTGTACAGGGTCTGGGCCGCTGCAATTTCGTCGCGGCTGGGGAAAGTGCGCACCGAGAGATACCCCGTCAGGCGGCCATTGCGGCGCATGGGCGCGGCGTTGGCACGCACCCAATAGTGGTCGCCGTTTTTGCGCCGGTTTTTTACCAGTGCAGTCCAGGTCTCGCCGTCTTTGAGTGTGCGCCACAGGTCGGCGTACGCGGCCTCGGGCATGTCGGGGTGGCGCACGATGTTGTGCGGCTGTTTGGCCATCTCCTCCATCGTGAATCCGCTGGTCTGGATGAAGGCGTTGTTGGCGTAGAGGATGCGCCCTTTTTCGTCCGTGGTGGAGAGCAGTGTTTCGTGGCCCGGGGGGATGTACTCGTGCTGGCTGACGGGCAGGTTTTTTCTCAAGGCTGGGCGCTCCTATGGTTCATTCCGGGGCCAGGCCTTCCAGGCCCAACGACAAGCGAGTATGGCATTCCTATGGTGTGGGCTGGCTGCAAAGTTTGCGGATGTGGGGTCATTCCCTGCACGCCCAAAATCGACTGCAGCCTCGCCATCGCCATGCTGGCGGGTGCGTATTTCAAGTGGGTGCAAGGCGGCTACGTGCTCATGGCAACTCCGCCCCGCCCATGCGCCCCACAATGATGGACGCGCGCCCGGACAGGTAGGCCGAGTTGGGTATTTTCTCGAAAAAGCGCGGGCGTGGCAGCATCACTGCCAGGCGGGCGGCTTCAAAGGCACTGAGTTTGGACGCCGGTTTGCTGAAATAGTGCTGCGCGGCGGCCTCGGCGCCAAACACCCCCTCGCCCCATTCCACGCTGTTGAGGTAAATCTCCAGAATGCGCTCCTTGTCCAACAACTGCTCCAGCAGCAGCGTTAGCACAAACTCCTGGCCCTTGCGCACCAGCGTGCGTTCACCCGACAAAAACAGGTTCTTGGCCAGCTGCTGCGTAATGGTGGAGCCACCCACCACCTTGGGCGGGCGGATGCGGGTGGATGGGCGGCCCTGGGTGATGCGGGCCTCGTTCTTGCGTTCGGCGCGTTGCTCGGCCTTGGCATTTTTTTGCCAGGCTTTCTCCAGTGCCTCCCAGTCGATGCCGTCGTGGGTGGCAAAACCATCGTCTTCCGAGGCAATCACGGCGCGTTTGAGGTGCGGGGAAATGCGGTCGTAATCCACCCACTGCTGGCGCCAGCGCAATTCGCCCTTTTCGGTTGCAATGCGCCACGCCTCGGAGCGCTGAAAGGCGGTGGATTGCGGGTCTACCACCGCCATGGCCGCGATGCGGGCCACAAAATACAGCTGCAAAAACAGCAGGGCCAGGCCCAGCAGCAACGCCCAGCGCAGCACGGACTTCATGGGCCGGAAGAGACGTTGGCTTCCAGGGTTTCGTCGCGGGTGAATTTGAAGCGCGACACCACCAAAATTTGGTCCGCCTGGCGGCGCATGGCGGGTGAGAAGTGGCCGAACGGTCCGGCCGAGCGGGCGATGGCCGCAGCACGCCGGTCCAGCGCCGGGTTGCCCGAGCTTTCCACAATTTCGGTCTCCAGTACTTTGCCGTTGTGGTTGACGGTGACCACCATGGTCAACTCACCGTAGAGCTTTTTGCCGCCTTGCTGCGGAAAGTTTTCGGTGCCCTGGTCTTCAATGGCATGGCGCAGCGCGTCGTAATACACCGCATACACCTCTTCACGGGCTGCGGGGCTGATGTAGCGCTTCTTGGGGCGCGAGTTTTCCTGGTTGATGCGCCGCTCAATTTCGGCCAGGATCTTGACCAGCTGGCGGCGTTTTTCCTCGCGCTCCTTTTGCTCGGCCCGGTTCACGGCTTGGCGGGGGTCGGGTGGGGGCAGGGCGGCCAACTGGTCTTTGACCTGGGCCAGCAGCAGGGTTTGCTGTTCCTGCAGGGCTTGCAGCTTGCGCGCCGAGGCTTCTTCGGACTGGTCGCCCACATCCACAAAAGCCGAGGGTGGCAGCGGGCTGGTGGCGCGGCCTTTCTCGGAATCACCACCCCCGGCCAGCGAGGTCTGGGCGATGGCCTGGGCCTTCTCCGGCTTCTCGTCGCTTTTGGCGTTGACCAGAATCACCTCCAGGGGCGTGTCTTGGAAGACGCGGTTAAACGATTCGGGGTCGACAAAACGCACCGTCAGCAACAAGGCGTGTACGGCGATGGAGATGCCCAAGGCAATCTGGAGGGTGCTGAAGGAACGCAGGAAGTTCACGGGGCAGGATTATCGCTGGTTGTGGCAGCGGCATCGGGCGATTCGCTCACGTCCACTGCAATGGCAATTGGGCCGGCTACTTCATCGTCGTCCTCTCCGGCATCGTCGTCTGGTGCGTTGGGGTCACCGGCCACTGGCACGTCCAGGCGCTCCACCACCGTGCCGTGGATGTCCAGCGTAATCAGGTCCATTTCTCCCAGTTTCACCCGTACACGGGCGCCACGCGGCAGGTTGGCCGCACCCATCACCGGCAGCACCAGCGGCAGCGTGTCGGCCCGCACCATGCCCTCCTTGAATACGCTGGCTTCCAGTTCGGTAATGCCGTTCTGGCGCAGGTACTGCAGCGTCCAGAAGCGCTCCATGGCGCCTTGGTAGCCGTTGTAGGCGCTGTAGGCGGCGTCAAAACTGGAGATGATGGAGAACAGCTCCGCGTCCTTGGGTTTGAAGGGCGCGGCCAAGGCGGCGGTCTTGCCGTGCTGGATGCAGGCAATGATTTGCCACTGGTTGACCAGGTCGGTGTAACGGCGCAGCGGCGAGCTGCTCCAGGCATAACTTTTCACGCCAATACCGGCGTGCGGCAAGGCTTTGGTGCCCATGCGCACCTTGACGCCGGGTGCCAGCGACGCCTGGCTGCGGTAAATGCCGGGCACGCCCAGCTCGGCCATCCAGCTGCCCCAGGTGCTGTTGGCCAAAATCATGGCCTCGGCCACGATCAGGTCCAGCGGTGCGCCGCGTTGGCGGGTGCTGATCTGCACGGTCTCGTGGCCCTGGGGTTCTGTGCCGGCATCCGCCGCCGTTTCGCGCACCAGCCGGAAGTTGTAGTCCGGGCGGTTAAAGGTTTCGGGTTTGCCGCGCACCACTTCGCGTTGGGCCTTCAGGTCTCGCGCCAGACGGTATAAAAATGATAGCTGCTTGCGCAATTGCGGCAAGGGCTGGGGCTCGTTTTCATGCTTGAATGACGGGTCTTGCAGCCAGGCCTCGGTGACCACGGTGTCGAGCTGGTCGTGGCGCAGGTTCCAGGTGATGGGTACCCGCTCAATCTTGGATGCGTGCCCTTTGATCTCCAGTGTGGCCTCGTCCAGCGTCACATACAAAGAGAGGGCCGGGCAGTCGCGCCCTTCTTGCAGGGTGTAGCCTTGTACCACCTCGTCGGGCAGCATGGTGACTTTGTAGCCCGGCATGTAGACCGTGGACAGGCGGTTGCGCCCCAGCTGGTCGATGGCGCTGCCGGGCTTGACCACCAGACCGGGTGCCGCAATGTGGATGCCCAGCGTAACGGTGCCGCTGCCCAGCCCTTGGAGCGAGAGCGCATCGTCAATCTCGGTGGTTTGCGAGTCGTCAATCGAGAACGCCTGCACCGGGGCCAGGGGCAATTCATCCGTAATGGGCGGCGGCGCAATGGCCGGAAAACCGGTTCCCCTGGGAAAGTTCTCCAGCAAAAAGCGCTTCCAGTGGAACTGGTAGGGCGAGGCAATGGCGCCAGATTTTTGCAGTAACTCCAGCGGCGCGGTCTGGGTGGCGCGGGCGGCTTCCACCACGGCCTTGTATTCGGGCGCGTTTTTGTCCGGCTTGAACAGAATTTTGTACAGCTGCTCTTTGATGGGCTCTGGGCAATTGCCCGCGCCCAGGTCGGCGGCCCACTGGGCAATTTGGGCGGCAACCAGCTTCTTTTTCTCAATGGCGGCCAGGGCCTGCGCAATCACCTCGGCCGAGGCTTTGCGGAAACGCCCCTTGCCCGCACGGCGAAAGTAGTGCGGCGCCTCAAACAGGCGAAACAGCATGGCCGCCTGCTCGGCCAGCGAGGCCTGGGCGCTGAAATAGTCGCGTGCCAGGTCGGCAAAACCGAATTCTTCATCCGGCGCAAATTCCCAGGCCATCTCCAGCTCAATACCCTGGCTGCCATTCTGGGCCTGGGCCATGAATTCGGCTGGCGATGGTTTTTCGAACTTGATGAGCATGGCGGCGGCCTTGACCTTGACCCGCTTGCCGCTGTCCAGTTCCACCTGCGCAGAGGCGTCGGCCTCCGACAGCACCCGACCGGCCATGAATTTTCCGGCTTCTTCAAACAATAAAAACATAGGGCGGCATTGTCCCATGCCGATGGGGCCTCAAATTCACCTGTTTAGGGGGCGACGGTTGCAATGCTTGGCGCTATGCTGCGGCACTTGCAAGGAGGAAGCTGCCGTGTGGCGTGTATTGATTGTGGAAGACAACCCCCCCATGCGGGATTTTTTTGCCGCCAGCGTGGGCGCGTCCAGTGCGCTGAGCCTGGTGGGCGCGGTCGGTTCGGTGGCGCAGGCCTTGCAATGGCTGGACGACCCGGCGCATGGTGTGGACGTGCTGCTGACCGACCTGGGCCTGCCCGACGGCAGCGGCCTGGAGGTGATTCGCCACGCGCGCCGGGTGCACCCGCAGTGTGAGGCGTTGGTGATCTCCATGTTTGGCGACGAAGACAACGTGCTGGCCAGCATCGAGGCCGGTGCGCTGGGTTACATCCATAAAGACGCAGCCCCCAGCGACATTGCCCACACCATTGTGGAGATGAAGGCCGGGGCCTCGCCGATTTCGCCCATGATTGCGCGGCGGGTGTTGTCCAAGTACCTGGACTTACAGTCAAAAATGCCATTTCCGCACGTAGGGCGTGCGCAGCCAGCTATCGAAACCATAGCAAATGAGGGGCCGCGCGAGGGTTTGACGCGCCGCGAGCAGGAGGTGCTGGAACTGATTGCACGCGGTTATTCGTATGCCGACATCGCCCGCCAGAAGTTTTTGAGCGTGCACACCATCCAGTCGCATGTGAAAAGCCTGTACCGCAAATTGGCGGTGCATTCCAGGGGTGCGGCCGTGTTTGAGGCCACGCGCGCGGGATTTCTGGTCCACCCCCACAGCGACACGGTCCGCCGATGAGGGGGTGGCGCTGCCAGGGCCTGGGGCGGATTCTGGGGTTCTGGCTGCTGGTGTGGGGTTGCGCATCGGCGCACGCCGAAGTGCTGACCCAGGCGCATGCCACCGTTACGGTGGGCGGCGTGGTCACCCGCCAGGACGTGCAGTTGCCCTACCACTGGGACCGGGTGCACCACGGCAAAGAGGGCGAGGCGGTGTTCGAGATTGCTTTTGCGGCCCCGGAAACGCTTCATGAGCCTTACGGCCTGTTTTTACACCGGGTGGGCTCCACCGCCGAGGTGCGCCTCAACGGCAATATGTTGGCGCGGTTTGGTGATGTGCACCAGCCCAATGGTGACGACTACGCCAAGGCGCCGCAGTATGTGGCCATTCCCGAGCAACTTCTGGGGGTCCACAACGTCTTGCAGGTGCGCATTCGCGCCGATGGGGGGCGCCGTGGCGGGCTTTCTGCGCTGGAGGTGGGGCCCCACAGCGCGGTCTATCCGCACTTCAACGCGGCGTACACCCGCCGGGTGCTGGTGTCGGTGGTCGTGGCCATCTTCAGTTTTTTGATGGGTGGGGCGGCACTGGCTTTGTGGTACACGCAGGTTGACCCGGCCGTGCCCCAGTCCCGTGGCCGTGACGGTATCTACCTGACTGCCGGGCTCGGGGAGCTGTGCTGGGCCCTGCGGGTGGGTGACTTTGCGTGGGCGCAGCCGCCGGTGGTGTGGCCGCTGTGGGGTGGCGTCATGACAGTGGCCTTTGCCGGCTGGTTTTGCTGCATGGGCTTGTTTTGCCAGCGCGTGGCGGGGTGGGACCAATTGCCGTCCATGCGCGGGGTGCGCCGGGTGCTGGCCGCCCTGTTTGGGGGCTCCATCGTGGCGTCGGTGCTGTCGTTTGGCTTGCAGCAAACGGTGTACATCACGGTGTGGCTGGCCTGTGCCAATGTGCTGTTTATGGTCTATGCCGGTGTGTTTCTGGTGGGTGCCTTGCGCCAGCGCGAACGCACCTGGCAGGTGTTGGCCGTGGTGGGGGCACTCAATGTGGTGATGGGTTTGCACGACTGGGTGGCGATCCGCATCAGCAACCACTACGACAGCGATGCCTGGATTCGCTATTCGTCCGTGTTGTTCGGTTTGGTGCTGGGGTATGTGGTGCTGACGCGTTTTCGCACCGCCACCGCCCAGGCCCGTGAACTGCTGGCGACCCTGGCGACGCGGGTGGCCGACAAGGAGGCCGAATTGCGTGCCAGCTACGCCCAACTCGAAGCCCTGGCGCGCGAGCAGGCGCGCGCACGGCCGAGCGCACACGCATCCTGCGCGACATGCACGACGGCGTGGGCGCGCACATCAGTTCGGCCCTGCAGCTATTGCAGTCGGAGCGCGAAAACAGCCGCCGCGGTGTCCGCACCGAAGTGCTGCAAACGCTGCGCGATGCCATGGACCAGCTCAAGCTGTCCATCGATTCCATGCACTTGCCGCCGGGGGATGTTACGGCCCTGTTGGCCAATTTGCGTTACCGGCTGGAGCCGCGTTTTGCCGCCATGGGCATGGAACTCCAGTGGGATGTTGATTTGCTGCCCATCGTGCCGCGGCTGGACTTTGAAGCCATGCGCCAGTTGCAGTTCATGCTGTTTGAGGCTTTTTCCAACGTGCTGCAGCATGCCCGCGCCACGGTGTTGCGGGTACAGGCCCATGCAGCAGACGGCATTTTGATCCGTGTGGTGGACGACGGGGCGGGTTTCGATGCCCAGGGCGTTCAGGGCAAGGGACTGGTATCCATGCGCCAGCGTGCGACCGCTCTGGGAGCCGAGTTGCGCGTCAGCAGCCAGCCGGGCGAGACGGTGGTGGAAATCGTTTTCCCGCCCTGAGTCCGGCGGGTGGTGCAGCGGCGGGGACCTGGTGCGCGGATAATCCGCGCACCTATGGCATCTGTATTTGACACCCCTTCGTTCTGGCGCCGTATGGTGCCCTGGCTGCACGGCTTTGATGGTCCGCTGGCTTTTGCCGTTTTTATTCTGGCGTGCGGTGGGTTGTTGACCATGTATTCGGTCGGCTTTGACCACGGCACCCGCTTTGAGGACCATGGGCGCAATATGCTGATTGCGGCCACCATCATGTTTGTGGTGGCCCAGGTTCCGCCGCAGCGGCTGATGGCCTTTGCCGTGCCGATGTACCTGGTCGGAGTGGGTTTGCTGGTGGCAGTGGCGGTGTTTGGCATTACCAAAAAAGGCGCCAAACGCTGGGTCAATCTGGGGGTCGTCATCCAGCCCAGCGAAATTCTCAAAATCGCCATGCCGCTGATGTTGTCCTGGTGGTTTCAGAAGCGCGAGGGCCAGTTGCGTCCGCTGGACTTCATGGTCGCTGCGGGGTTGTTGCTGGTGCCGGTGGCGCTGATCATGAAGCAGCCCGATCTGGGTACCTCCTTGCTGGTGCTGGCGGCGGGTCTGTCGGTCATTTTCTTCGCTGGCATGAGCTGGAAGTTGGTCATTCCCCCGGTGGTGCTGGGCGTGATCGGGGTGGTTTTGATTGTGATGTACGAGCCCGCACTGTGTGCCGAAGGTGTGCGCTGGCCGGTGTTGCACGACTACCAGCAGCAGCGCATTTGCACCCTGCTGGACCCCACGCGTGACCCGCTGGGCAAAGGTTTTCACATCATTCAGGGCATGATTGCCATCGGTTCAGGGGGGGTGACGGGTGTCGGGTTTATGAAGGGCACACAAACCCATCTGGAGTTCATACCCGAGCGCACCACCGATTTTATTTTTGCCGCCTTTTCCGAAGAGTTCGGCCTGCTCGGCACCCTGTGCCTGATTGCCGCCTTCATCTTCCTGATTGCGCGCGGCCTGATGATCGCCATGGACGCACCCACGCTGTTTTCCCGCCTGCTGGCGGGCAGCGTGACCATGATTTTCTTTACCTACGCCTTTGTCAACATGGGCATGGTCAGCGGCATCTTGCCGGTGGTGGGTGTGCCCTTGCCGTTTATCAGCTACGGTGGCACCGCCATGGTGACCCTGGGGTTGGCGCTGGGCATTTTGATGTCGATTGCAGGCTCCAAGCGGCTGGTGCAGTCTTAGACCTAGAATCCGCAAATGATTACACGCGAACCCACCCTTGAACGCCTGGGCATTGCCCAAGGCCTGTTGTTAACCCCCTTTGGTCTGGACGAATCCCACCTGACCCGCGCGCTGGCGGAAATCAAGGCCCACCAGGTCGATGAGGCGGACCTGTACTTCCAGTACACCCGCTCCGAAGGCTGGAGCCTGGAGGAGGGCATCGTCAAAACCGGCTCGTTCAGCATTGACCAGGGCGTGGGCGTGCGCGCCGTCAGCGGCGAGAAAACGGCTTTTGCCTATTCCGACGATATTTCCGAAGCCAGTCTGCTCGATGCTGCCCGCACGGTGCGGTCGATTGCGGTCGCGGGCAAGGCGGGGCGTGCGCGGGTAGCTGCTAAAAAGATAGCAAAATCACGCTCCCTGTACCCGGGAATGGACCCCATCGCCACCCTGGACAGTGCCTCCAAGGTGGAGTTGCTGGGCAAGGTGGAGCGGCTGGCCCGCGCCAAAGACCCCCGCGTGGCCCAGGTCATGGCCGGTCTGGCCAGCGAATACGACGTGGTGCTGGTGGCCCGCGCCGACGGCACCCTGGCCGCCGATGTGCGCCCGCTGGTGCGCCTGTCGGTTACGGTGCTGGCTGAGCAGAATGGCCGGCGCGAGATGGGCTCCTCCGGCGGTGGCGGGCGCTTTGGCTTGGCCTATTTCAGCGACGATCAGATTGAAAAGTATGTCGACGAGGCGGTGCACGCCGCGCTCACCAATCTGGATGCGCGCCCCGCACCGGCCGGTGAAATGACGGTGGTACTGGGGCCGGGTTGGCCTGGCATTTTGTTGCACGAAGCCATTGGCCATGGCCTGGAGGGCGATTTCAATCGCAAAGGCTCCAGCGCCTTCAGCGGGCGCATCGGTCAGCGCGTGGCGGCCAAGGGTGTGACCGTGCTTGATGACGGCACCATTGCCGACCGCCGGGGCTCGCTCAATGTGGACGACGAAGGCAACGCCAGCCAGCGCAATGTGCTGATTGAAGACGGCATTTTGAAGGGCTACATTCAAGACGCCATGAACGCGCGTTTGATGGGCGTATCCCCCACCGGCAATGGCCGGCGCGAAAGCTACGCGCACATTCCCATGCCGCGCATGACCAACACCTACATGCTCGGTGGCGACAAAGACCCGCAAGAAATTGTCAAAAGCATCAAAAAAGGCCTGTACGCCACCAACTTCGGTGGCGGGCAGGTAGATATCACTTCGGGCAAGTTCGTGTTCTCCGCCAGCGAAGCCTATTGGGTGGAAAACGGCAAGGTGCTGTACCCGGTCAAGGGCGCCACCATTGTGGGCAGCGGCCCCGAGTGCCTGAAAAAGGTGAGCATGATTGGCAACGACATGCGCCTGGACAGCGGCGTGGGCACCTGCGGCAAAGAGGGGCAGAGCGTGCCGGTCGGCGTGGGCCAGCCCACCTTGCGCATTGACGGCTTGACGGTGGGCGGCACCGCCTGAGAGCCGCGTGGCAGGGTGAATCCGGCACTCCACTGGAACACACCATGCCCAGTGCAACCGATTCATCCGCGTTTTTCGATCCGTCGCGTGCTGGATCGCGGTCGAGCAACTTCCAGACCCTGGGCCAGTACAGCGAATTTTTGCGCTCCGCCATGGCCGATGAAGAATCGCTGCAAATGGGCGACAACCTGCAGCAGCTGGCGGTGCAGGTGGAGGCCACAATGGTGTTGCTGCAGCAGCCCCGTGCAGACGCGGCGGCCGTGGCGCAGCGGCTGCTGAACCTGGTGGAGGGATTGCGGGGGCACCGCACGCTGCTGCTGTCCCTGGGGGGCGATTGGCACCATTTTTATGAATTTGATGCGCATTTCTCCGTGGTCAACCAGTTTCGTATTGCCTTGACCCGCTGGGCCATGCAGGCCGCTCTGCCCGATCAGACCGTGCCGCCTGCGGCGGAGTTTGATCTGGCCGCGTGGCGCGTTCTGGGTGCCGGGGCCATGTTGCTGGATGTGTACGAGCAGTCCAGGGTGGCGGCCACGCGAACTGCCGTACCGGAGCCCAAGCCGCCGGTGGCGCTGACGTGGTGGCAACGGATACGCGTCTGGTGGCGTCGCCCACCGGTGCCACAACACGAAAAGCGCAAATCCGGGCGCCGGGGGCGGCGGGCATCCGACTAGCAAAAATTGGGCGGGATGGGCACTTGTGCTACAGTGGCGCCATGCATTTTGGCCGTTTTTACTTTAGCTACTTTTGGTTCTCCAGCGCCTTTGGCGGTAGAGAGATCTGAACGTACCTGACAAGTCAACGTCCAAAATCCTCCCTCAACCGCCGGCACTACCGGCGGTTTTTTTTTATTTTTTTGCCTGATTTTTTGACCTTAGGAGCCACACCATGACTGCAAAAGCCTCTTCATCCCCGGACGCCTGGTACCCCCATGCCCCCCTGCAGACCGACCGCACCAGCCAGACCGATGACGAACGCATCAAGGACATTACCGTGTTGCCGCCTCCTGAACATTTGATCCGTTTTTTCCCGATTCAGGGCACCGCAGTGGAGACGCTGGTGTCGCAGACCCGGCGCAGCATTCACCACATCATGGCGGGCAAGGATGACCGCCTGCTGGTGGTGATTGGGCCGTGCTCCATTCACGATCCGGCAGCTGCGCTGGACTATGCGCGTCGCCTCAAGGAGCAGCGCGAGACGTACAAGGACACGCTGGAAATTGTGATGCGGGTGTACTTTGAAAAACCCCGCACCACTGTGGGCTGGAAAGGCCTGATCAACGACCCCTACCTGGACGAGAGCTTCCGCATTGACGAGGGCCTGCGCATTGCACGCCAGTTGCTCATTGAGATCAACCGCCTGGGCCTGCCCGCTGGCAGCGAATTCCTGGATGTGATTTCTCCCCAGTACCTGGGCGACCTGATTGCCTGGGGCGCCATTGGCGCGCGCACCACCGAGAGCCAGGTGCACCGGGAACTGGCCTCGGGCCTGTCGGCCCCCATCGGTTTCAAGAATGGCACCGACGGCAACATCAAGATCGCCACCGACGCCATTCAGGCGGCGGCGGGTGCGCACCACTTTTTGTCGGTACACAAAAACGGCCAGGTGGCGATTGTGCAAACCAAGGGCAACAAGGATTGCCACGTTATTTTGCGTGGCGGCAAGGCGCCCAATTACGATGCCGCCAGCGTGGCCGCAGCCTGTGCCGACCTGGCCAAATCCAAATTGCCGCAAACACTCATGGTCGATTGCAGCCATGCCAACAGCAGCAAGCAGCACGAAAAACAGGTGGATGTGGCGCGTGACATTGCCAGCCAGATTGCCGCCGGTTCACACAGTGTGTTCGGCGTCATGGTGGAAAGCCATTTGCATGCCGGGGCGCAAAAATTCACACCGGGCAAAGACCAGGTGGGTGCGCTGGAATATGGCAAGAGCATCACCGATGCCTGCCTGGGTTGGGACGACTCGCTGGTGTCGCTGGAATTGTTGTCGGCAGCCGTCAAGGCGCGCCGCCAGCGTAAAGGGTAAGGTCAAGGTGCCGGTGGGGGCTTGGCGTGGTGGGCATCCAGCATCAACTGGGCCCACTTTTGCGCCTCTTCCACGGTTTGAAAAATCTCGAACGGGCGCTGGATGTCGCGGTAAATCTTGCGAAAGTGTGGTGCCATGATTTTGGCCCCCTCAATGTTGGGTCCCATCACAAACGCGGTGGCGACGGGTGTCAGGCCGGGTGGTTTGGGCGCGTTCATGAGGCGCGCGTAGCGCTGAATGGCCTCTGGCGTAAACATGGCGCACCCAATAAAGGTGGCAATGCTGGCCCATGGCGTGGGGTGGTTGAGGGCTTTGAGGTAGTTGCCCTGTGCGATGGCGAAGCGGTCAAACAGCTCTTCGTTGAACGGGCCGGTGGCCGAATAGTGCAGAAAATCCCCCTCCATGACAATCTCGATCAGACCATGGGCTGAAAAGCGGCTGGTCTTGATCTGGTCGGTGCTGGCTTTGTTCAAACGCTCGGGGGCCATGGAAGGATGTTTTGCGCGCAACGCGGGAATAATAGGGGCATTCATCTTAAGCCATTCGCAGCGGCCACCATGTCCCCTATTCCCTACCCCCCGGATCGCGCCCTGCCGACCGATGATGCCTTGCGTGGTGTGTTGCACAACGAAGTGCATGCCCGCCCACCGGCCCGTATCCGCTTGCCCGCGCTGGTGGTGTACGTGGCGGTGTGCAATGACGGCGTGACGCGCGAGCAGGAGTGTGCGCATTTGCGCCAGCTGCCGCTGCAGCAGGACCTGACGACCGAACATCTGCAGGACAGTTTTTTGCGCCTGCGCCTGCCCGGTTACACCCTCAAGTGGGAGCGCCACACCGAGTTCACGCGCTACTCCCTGGTGCAGCCCCTGGAACCCGGCGCACTGTTGGGTGCCGACGATCCCGCGTTTCTGGCCAGCTTGCTTTTGCCCAGCGGCTGGCTGCGTGGCATCCCCGGGCGCACCATTGCAGCCATCGCGTTGGCCATGGTGCATGGCGATCTCGCGGACAGCGACACCACCATGGCGCAGGCGCGCAAGTGGTTGGGCGATACCGCCCTGGTGACGTCGGTGGTGGGCAGCAATGGCCAGTGTTGGGCGGTGGCGGACTTTGTGTTGCGCCCCAGTGGTTTCGAGCGCATGCTGGTCGTTGCCCCGTCCGATATGACGCAGACCCGCGCAGGGCGCGTGTCGCAGCGCCTGCTGGAGCTGGAAACCTACCGCCTGATGGCCTTGCGGGGGTTGCCAGTGGCCAAGGAGTTGGCGCCCGTGCTGGCGCAGGCCGAGTCCGCGCTGGCCGACATCACCCAGCGGCTGGAAGGCAAGGCGGCGTCGGACCAGGAGTTGCTCGATACCCTGGTGCACCTGGCGGCGCAAGTGGAGCGCGCCACCGCCGCGCATGTGTACCGGTTTGCTGCCACCCGCGCCTACTACGATCTGGTGAACCAGCGCATTGCGGAGTTGCACGAGGCGGGCATTGTCGGCATTCAGACTCTGGGCGAATTCATGCAGCGCCGCCTGTCCCCGGCCATGGCCACCGTGGCGGCCACGGCGCAGCGCCTGGTGAGCTTGTCCGAGCGGGTGTCGCGCACCAGTGCGCTGCTGCGCACGCGGGTGGACATTGCCACCGAGGAGCAAAACCGCCAGTTGCTGGAAAAACTCACCCGTGGGCAAGATATGCAATTGCATCTGCAAACCACCGTGGAAGGCCTGTCCATTGCCGCCATTTCTTACTACGTGGTGAGCCTGCTGCTGTACGGTGCCAAGGCGCTCAAGGGGGCGGGTCTGCCCCTCAACCCGGAATTGGCTGCGGGGGCGTTGATGCCTGTGGTGTTGTGGGGGGTGTGGAGTGCCACCCGGCGCGTCCGCAAAAAACTGATCCACCACCCTTAAGCCGCACGTATGCACCACCCGCCTTCGGTTCCTGGCCGCTTCGCACACCTTGACGCCCTGCGTGGCGCTGCCGTGCTGTGGATGACGGTGTTCCATTTCTGCTTTGACCTCAACCAGTTCCATTTCATCCAGGCCGACTTTTACCGTGACCCGCTGTGGTTGTGGCAGCGCACCTGCATCCTGAGCCTGTTCCTGCTGTGCGCCGGCATGGGCCAGGCCATTGCCGTGCACGCCGGGCAAAGCTGGCGCCAGTTTGGGCGGCGCTGGCTGCAGATTGCCGGGTGTGCCGTGCTGGTCAGCGCCGGCTCGGCCACCATGTTCCCCAATAGCTGGATTTACTTTGGTGTGCTGCACGGCATGGCGGTGATGCTGGTGCTGTGCCGCTTGACCGCCCACTGGGGGCGCTGGTTGTGGCTGGTGGGTGCACTGCCCATTGCGCTGGACGCGCTCATGCCCACCTTGCACGCCACATTCCCCGCCATGGCGGTGATGGACGCCAAGGCCCTGAGCTGGCTGGGGCTGGTGAGCCGCAAGCCGTTTACCGAAGACTTTGTGCCCCTGCTGCCCTGGATGGGTGTCATGTGGTGGGGCATGGCGCTGGGGCAGTGGGGCCTGGCGCGCGGCTGGTTGCGCTGGCGTGCGCCCTCGCAAGGGTTGCAGGCTGCGGTGCTGCCGCGCTTGGCGTGGATTGGCCGCTGGAGTTTGAGCTGGTACATGCTGCACCAGCCGCTGCTGATCGGTGCGCTGAGTGCCTGGGTGGCGCTGCGGCGCTGACGGTGCATCAATTGCCGCCGCCGCGCAGGTCTTGCGCGCTCAGTGCGGGCAGGTCCGCCCCCCACATCCGTGCCCAGAGCCAGCGCAGGCTTTTGCCTATCGGCGCGCGCTGGCTGTGCTGTACAGCGCGCGTCGCCTGCGTCTGTGGTGCAAGGGGGCCCAAGTCAAAGTCAAACACATACGCCCCCTCCTGGCCCATGCGCAGATCGGTCAGCCACAACTGGCCGTTTTGCTGACGCAAACGCACAAAACCGTCGGCAAAGCGCAGCATGCGCTGCACGCGGTGCAGGGGTGATCCGCCGGTGAGCGCATCCAGAGTGGTGGCCAGCAGCAGTGCACGTCGGCCACATGGATCCAGGGCAGGTCCTGGCAGTTCCACCCAACAGCGCGGCATCTGCATCGCCTGGTGCGCCGCCCAGTAGGCAATGGCGACGCGGCCCAATGCGAGTGTGAAATCGAGTCCATGGTGGCCGGCGCCTGGTGCGCGGCATCTCTTGCTGATCGGTCAGATCTGCAGTTCAAACAGCACTCCATCTGCATCGTCTGGGTGAGGGTGGCTTGGCTGCGCCGTTGTTGCTGCCTTGCCGAGCACTGTCTGCGGCTTCGCGCTTGGACACGAATGATTTGGAAAAGGAATAAGAGGCAATGACTGTACCGGTGGCCCGAAGTCCATGCCGCACGGATAGGCATTTTTTCTGAAGACATCACCTATCATTGCCCCGACCGGTGGGGTGCACCAAGGAGGATCAAATGGCTTGGATACGGGCTTTGCTTCGGGGGGTGGGCCGTGCGGTGTCGGCATTCGTGCTATTTTTTGCCATGGCGATCGGATGGACCTCGGTGCTCTATGCCGTAAACCCATGGTCTGCAGTGCAAAACGGCGCGTGGCCAACACACCGCCCCATTGTCGTGAGCAGTGGGGCAACGCAACAGAGCCGGGTAATTTTGTACCGCCATCTTGCGCAGGAGACCGAGAAGGACCCGACCTTGGTGCCCTGGCCTGCCACCCCTGAGGGTGCCACGCAAGACGGGCACGTACACACCGCATGGAAGACGGTCAGCGGCGAGCGGTGGCAATTTGAAGTCTTGTGGGACGACCGTGATCACGTCCTGGAGAGCCGCTATCGGCTGGAGGGTAAAACCCCCGTGCTGGTTGAAGCGCGCGGGCGCGACCCCGCGATCGCGTTCCAGGGCATAGTGCTGGCCATGCTGACACTGGTCATCTGGAAGACCACAACATGGTGGCGCAGGCGCAGGGCTTCATCCCGCCAGCCAGTGGATGATGACTGACCTATCCGTAATTCACCGGATGGCCACAGAATGGCCTGTTGTCAGCACGCAGCAATAGCCGGGGTGCCGTTGCCCCGCTTTTTGGGCTCAGCCCCCGCTGCGACACGGTGCGCGCTAAGCACAGAATGCGTCCAGATGGACCGCGATGCTGTTGTCGACGATGGGCAACAACAGGGTGGGGGGGCAGGCGCGATCATGCCCCCACCCCCCGGTGGGGGATGCGGAATGCAGTATCAGGTCAAAAAAATGCACAGGTGTTTGCTCAGTGCTATAAAAAAAGGTGCCTCGCGAAGTGTGTGGCTGAAAATGCCATTTCCGCACGCCAGCCTTGCGCAAGCAGCTACTATTTTTGTAGCGCTGTGGCCAGTTTTCCGTGAATCCCGCCAAAGCCGCCGTTGCTCATGCAGACAATGTGGTCGCCCGGGCGCGCCTGTGCCAGCACCTGCGCCACCACGGCGTCCACGGTGTTGGACACCTGCGCGCGCGCACCCATGCTGGCCAGGGCCTCGGCGGCGTCCCAGTCCAGTCCGCCGCTGTGGCAAAAGGCCAGGTCGGCTTCTTCCAGGCTCCAGGGCAGTTGCGACTTCATCGCGCCGAGCTTCATGGTGTTGCTGCGCGGCTCGAATACGGCCAGGATGCGCGCGCTGCCGATGCGTCGACGCAAGCCGTTGATGGTGGTGCGAATGGCGGTGGGGTGGTGGGCAAAGTCGTCGTAAATGGTGACGGGCGATGCCGCGCTGGAGTTCGTGGAGGCGGTGGGGGGCGAGGGCAACACCACGCGCGCGCGCACTTCCATGCGGCGCTTGACGTTTTCGAACCGTGCCAGCGCCTCTGCCGCCACCGCCGGGGCCACGCCCACATGCTCGGCAGCGGCGATGGCTGCCAGTGCGTTGAGCTGGTTGTGAACGCCGCTTAAGCCCCATTCCACGCGCGCAACATGCTCCCCTTTGTGTAGCACGTCAAACGCGTGGGGCTCACCCCGGGCGGTAAAGTCGCTGACGGCGGCACCAAAACTGCGCACTTCGCTCCAGCAGCCCTGGTGCAGCACGCGGGTCAGGCTTTCTTCCAGACCGTTGACCACCACACGCCCGCGGGCCGGTACCGTGCGCACCAGGTGGTGGAATTGGCGCTCGATGGCGGCCAGGTTGTCAAAGATGTCGGCGTGGTCGAATTCCAGGTTGTTCAAAATCGCCGTGCGGGGGCGGTAGTGGACGAATTTGCTGCGCTTGTCGAAGAAGGCGGTGTCGTATTCGTCGGCTTCGATGACGAAGAGCGGTCTGCTTGGCTGGGAGCGGGGCGCCAGTGGACTTTGCTCCGTGTCCCCCGCCCGCTTTGCGGGCTCCGCCTTGACCGAGCAAAGCCCCTTGCCCCGCCCCCATCCCAGCCCCCAGCCGCGCCGAGACGCCAAAATTCATCGGCACACCGCCCACCAAAAATCCCGGTTGCAGACCCGCACACTCCAAAATCCAGGTCAGCATGGCGGTGGTGGTGGTCTTGCCGTGGGTACCGGCCACTGCCAGCACATGGCGCCCCGCCAGCACATGCTCGGCCAGCCACTGCGGGCCGCTGGTGTAGGGGGCGCCGGCGTCCAGAATGGCTTCCATGAGCGGGAATTTGGGGTTGCCGTCGGCCAGACGGGCACGGCTGACCACATTGCCGACGACGAATACATCGGGATTGAGCGCCATCTGGTCGGCGCCAAAGCCTTCGATGAGTTCAATGCCCAGGGCGCGCAACTGCTCGCTCATGGGGGGGTAGACACCGGCGTCGCAGCCGGTTACACGGTGGCCGGCTTCGCGTGCCAGGGCGGCGAGCCCGCCCATAAAAGTGCCACAAATGCCAAGAATATGAATATGCATGCGGCTATTCTAAATCCGCGTTCAGACTGTTTTTGGCTCTTTCCGCCCGTGCTACGTGCGCAGGCAGCTATAAAAATAGGAGCATTTGTGTGCGGTTGGGCCGGGTCGTGGTGGGTGCAAAATGGCGCTATGGATGGATTAAAAGCAGAAATTGCCGCCGTGGCCGCCCGCATGGTGGTGGACGAGGGGCTGGAGTACGGCGCCGCTAAGCGCCGTGCGGTCAAACAAATGGGGCTGGGCGCGCGCGCGGCCTTGCCTGACAACAGCCAGCTGGAGCAGGCAGTCGAGGAGTACATCGCCGTTTTTTGCGCCGACACCCAGCCGGGCGAGTTGCGCGCCTTGCGCGTGTTGGCTTTGGCCTGGATGGAGCGTTTGGCGCGTTTTCGGCCGCACATTGGGGGGGCGGTCTGGCATGGTACGGCCACGCGCAAGTCCGATATTTACCTGCAGTTGTTTTGTGATGACCCCAAATCGGCAGAAATAGGCCTTATTGACATGGGTATCCGTTTTGAGCCGCGTTCGGTGACCGGTTTTCACGGTGAAACCGTAGATGCCCTGAGCGTGCACGCCTTGTGCGCCGAATTGGGCGAACACATCGGTGTGCATTTGTTGATTTACGACTGGGATGATCTGCGTGGCGCATTGCAGCCCGACAGCCGGGGGCGCCGCCCGCGGGGCGATGCTGCTGCCTTGCGCCGTTTGTTGCATGATGGAGGTCTATGACTACGCCCCCGACCGACTCCCGTGCCGATGCGGTGCCCGAACACGCTAAAGCGTCAACCTCAGGGGTCAGCCGCCGTCAGTTCGTGCTGGGTGCCGCCGCCATTGGCGCCACCATGGCGGGCATGGGTGTGGCGCGGCGTTGGTGGGCAGATGGCCAAACAGGGCCTTTGTCGTCCGGTCCCGGTACCGATGCGGCTTTTTGGGCGCAGCAGTGGGACACGCCACAGGGCGAAAAATTGGCCATGCAGTCCTTTCAGGGGCGCCCGCTGCTGATTAATTTCTGGGCCACCTGGTGTCCGCCGTGCGTGGATGAACTGCCTTTAATTAACCAGTTTTATCGTCAAAATAAGGCCAACGGCTGGCAAGTGTTGGGGTTGGCGGTGGATCGTCTGGCACCTGTGCAGGCCTTTCTGAAAACCATGCCGCTGGATTTTCCGGTTGCGATGGCGGGCGCGTCGGGCGGTGAGCTGGCGCGCAGCCTGGGTAATTTGGCAGGGGGGTTGCCGTTTTCGGTCATCGTGGGCGGCGGTGGCGGGGTGTTGCATCGCAAGTTGGGGCGCCTGAGTGCCGCCGATCTGGATGCCTGGGTGCAGTTAAAATAGCGCCACTTGTTGCCTGTGCGCGCGGCAAATCTCGCACCGAATCGGGTGCAAAATCCCTCTTGTTTATGTGATTTGCGGTTGTTTTGACCGGAAATAACCGAAGTTGCCGGTGGGTTGGCTGTTTTTCGGTTAAATTCCGCCTTTGTCGAAATACGGTTGTTGGAGATCACATGGATTTAAGAAAACTCAAGACCCTGATTGACCTGGTGTCGGACTCCAATGTGTCCGAGTTGGAAATCACCGAGGCCGAAGGCAAGGTGCGCATCGTCAAAGGTGGCGTGCCCATGGTGCAAGGTTACGCGCCAGCGCCCGTGTATGGCGCAGCGCCTGTTGCAGCGCCTGGCACCGCCCCGGTGGCCGCAGCACCGGTACCCGCTGCAGTGGTGGAAGAGCCTGCGGGCCATACTGTCAAGTCGCCCATGGTGGGCACTTTTTACCGTTCCTCCTCGCCCGGTGCCAAAGCCTTTGTTGAGGTCGGCGACGCGGTGAAAGAAGGCGACACCATTTGTATCGTCGAGGCCATGAAGATTCTCAACGAGATCGAGGCCGACAAGTCTGGCACCATTTCCCGCATCCTGTGTGAGAACGGGCAGGCGGTGGAGTACGGCCAGCCGTTGTTCATCATCGAATAAGCCTGCGGGCGTATTTTCATGTTCAAAAAAATACTGATCGCCAACCGGGGCGAGATTGCCCTGCGTATCCAGCGCGCTTGCCGCGAAATGGACATCAAGGCGGTAATGGTCTATTCGGAAGCAGACCGCGATGCCAAATACATCAAACTGGCCGACGAGGCGGTTTGCATTGGCCCTGCACCATCTGCGGGGAGTTACCTGAACGTGCCGGCCATCATTTCGGCGGCGGAAGTGACCGATGCGGAAGCGATTCACCCAGGGTACGGGTTTTTGTCCGAAAACGCCGATTTTGCCGAGCGGGTTGAACGCAGTGGTTTCCAGTTTATTGGCCCCACACCCGAGTCGATCCGCATCATGGGTGACAAAGTATCGGCCAAGCAAGCCATGATTCGGGCGGGGGTTCCCTGTGTGCCGGGGTCGGAGGGTGAGTTGCCCGATGACCCGGCGCAGATCCGGCGCATGGCCAAAACGGTGGGTTACCCGGTCATCATCAAGGCCGCGGGCGGCGGCGGCGGGCGGGGCATGCGTGTGGTGCACACCGAAGCGGCGCTGATCAATGCCGTGGCCATGACCAAAGCAGAGGCGGGCGCTGCATTCAACAACCCGGCGGTGTACATGGAGAAGTTTCTCCAGAACCCGCGCCACGTCGAAATCCAGGTGCTGGCCGACAAACATCGCAACGCCGTGTACCTGGGTGAGCGCGATTGCTCCATGCAGCGGCGCCACCAAAAAATTCTGGAAGAAGCGCCCGCGCCCGGCATCAACCGCAAGCTGATCGAACGGGTGGGGGAGCGTTGTGTGGCGGCATGCAAAAAAATTGGCTACCGGGGCGCGGGCACCTTTGAATTTTTGTACGAAGACGGCGAGTTTTATTTCATTGAAATGAACACCCGCGTGCAGGTGGAGCACCCGGTGACCGAGATGATTACCGGTGTGGACATTGTGCGTACCCAAATCATGGTGGCAGCGGGCGAAAAGTTGCCGTTTACCCAGCGCCAGATCGAAATTCGTGGCCATGCCATCGAATGCCGCATCAACGCCGAAGACCCGTACAAGTTCATTCCCTCGCCGGGGCGCGTAACCACCTGGCACCCGCCCGGCGGCCCCGGTGTGCGGGTGGATTCGCACGTGTACACCAACTACTTTGTGCCGCCCAACTACGACTCCATGGTGGGCAAAATCATTGTCCATGGCGATACGCGTGAGCAGGCCATGGCACGCATGCGCTCGGCACTGGCCGAAACGGTGGTGGAGGGGATCAATACCAATATCCCCTTGCACCGGGAATTGATGGTCGATGCCAAGTTCATGGACGGTGGAACCAATATCCACTACCTGGAGCATTGGCTGGAACAGCACAAACGGTAACTGGGATCACTATGTTTGAACTGAGCCTGATGTGCCCCGAAGACCGGGTCGAGTGGCTGTGTGATGCACTAGACGCCTTGGATGCACTGAGTGTGAGCGTGGAAGACGCCGATGCCCAGACCGATGCCGAGCAGGCGCTGTTTGGTGAACCGGGCATGCCCGCCCCCAAAGAAGGCTGGCTGCGCTCGCGTGTCACGGCCTTGTTTGCACACGAGGCCCAGGCGCAAGAGGCCAGTACCTTGCTGCAGACACAAGCGCTTTTTGAGGGGTGTCAGGTGCTGGAAACGGTGCCGGTCGAAGACCAGGACTGGGTGCGTTTGACGCAGTCGCAGTTCGCACCGGTGGAGATTACGCCGGAGTTCTGGATTGTTCCGACCTGGCACGAACCGCCGGCCCAGGCGCGCCAGGTCATTCGCCTGGACCCGGGCTTGGCTTTTGGTACCGGAACACATCCCACGACGCGAATGTGCCTGCGCTGGGTGGCAACCCATCCCGGCCAGCCGCGCGTGCTGGACTATGGCTGTGGCTCCGGTATTTTGGCCATTGGCGCTGCCAAGTTCGGTGCAAGTGAGGTGGTGGCGGTGGATATTGACACGGCTGCCGTGGAATCTACGGAGTTGAATGCCTCTGCCAATGGCGTGTCGCTGCTGGCGGGGTTGCCAGAGCGTGCCACCGGAGCCTTTGATCTGGTGCTGGCCAATATTTTGGCAACGCCACTCAAGGTGCTGGCCCCCTTGTTGTGTGCCCACGTGGCCGGTGGCGGGCACCTGGTGCTGGCGGGTATTTTGGAGCGCCAGGAAGATGAACTCAAAGCCGCTTACGCACCGTATTGCCGTTTGGACGTTGCCGACCGGGAAGACGGCTGGATTCTGATGACCGCGTCGCTCTGACCGGTTTTTGGCGCGTTTTACAATGCTGCGCTGATGAGCCTGATCACGCAATGCCCCGCGTGCGCCACTTTATTCAAAGTGGTGCCCGACCAACTCCGTGTTTCCGACGGGTGGGTGCGCTGCGGCCAATGTGATGAGGTGTTTGATGCCAATGCGCACCTGCAGACCACGCAACAGGAAGCCAGGCAGAGTACTTTTGGTGATTCGCAATTCCCATCTGAGCCCGTGCGCAGCCGATTTGGACCTGGCATGTCGTCTGGGGACGGGTCCACCGCGGCGCACCGCATGCCGTCCGCCCCGCAGGACGGGGCGAGTCGGCTGGGCGCATCTGCCGCGTCTTCAGCGGGGGCATCCTCTGGTGCCAGCGTGGGGGTGGCGGAGCGCGCGTTGGCGCCACCGCCAGAAACCGGGGCGCAAACCGAAGCCGCCGTGCGAGCCGAATACGAGGCGCTTCTAAGATCGGTAGAACTGGAGTCGGACTCTGTCCCTCGCGCGCAGCAGGAGCAGGAGCAGGAGCAGGAGCAGGAGCAGGAGCAGGAGCAGGAGCAGGAGCAGGAGTCTAGTGAATCGTCGGGCGTGGACGACAAGCCGACGCCACGTGATGAATGGGCGGATGCAATCGGTGAGCCCGTGCTGTCGTTTATGCAGGTCCGGCAGACCGCCGATGCGCCATCGCGGCCATGGGTTCGACCAACTTTGTGGGTTTGTTGCCTCGCGTTATCACTTGCGTTGGTGCTCCAGGTGATTCTGCGCGAGCGTGACTGGATGTCCGCCAAAGCGCCCGCGCTGACGCCTCTGCTGACAGCCCTATGCGACGCAGTGGGTTGCCAGGTTTCTGCACTGCGAGAGATTGAGTCGGTAGTTATTGACAGTTCGTCTTTTGTCAAAGTTCGCACCGATGTGTACCGTGTGCATCTGACCCTGAAAAATACCGCGGTTTACGCTGTCGCAACGCCAGCGCTGGAGTTGACCCTGACCAATGTGCACGATCAGCCCATTGGCAGGCGCATTATTTTCCCGCGCGAATTCGGTGCAATCCAGGGGGCGATGGCACCTGGGGCTGAGTTGCTGGCTACGGTCGCCATCCGTGCCAAGTTGCCGTCCGATACGGAATCCATCAGCGGCTATCGGGTGCTGGTTTTCTACCCCTGACAACGAAAAAACCCGGAACCTGTCGGGTCCGGGCTGGTGTTCCGTCTTGCAAGTGTTTAAGGTTTGCTGGACGTCGGAAACGGCCAAGCGGCCTGGGGGCTTAGGGTGGTTTGGGCTGCAGGAGCCGCCTTTGCAGCGGGTGTTTTCGCGGCTTTCTTCGGCGCAGCGGCTTTTTTTGCGGCTACTTTTTTCGCAGCAGGTGCTGCTTTCTTGGCCGGAGCGGCCTTCTTAGCTGCTACCTTTTTGGTCGGAGCGGCTTTTTTGGCAGCTACTTTTTTCGCCGGCGCTGCCTTCTTGGCTGGTGCGGCCTTCTTAGCTGCTACCTTTTTGGCGGGAGCGGCTTTTTTCGCCGCTACTTTTTTCACAGGGGCCGCTTTTTTAGCGGGTGCAGCCTTCTTGGCTGGAGCGGCCTTTTTGGCGGCCACTTTTTTCAGTGGGGCCGCTTTTTTGGCCGGTGCTGCTTTTGTCGCAGCTACTTTCTTTGCGGGAGCGGCCTTTTTAGCGGCCGGTTTTTTTGCAGTTGCCATCATTTTCTCCTTGATCAAGGTACAAAGAGCACTTCTTGCACATTGGTGTGCAAGAAACGATTCATGCAGTTGGGGACGAGCCCAGCTGCATGAATGGGGTTGCACCGACGCCACCCACAGTCTGTGCTGCGGTGTGGAGGCGGTGAAATTTGGAAAAACATGTTGAATCAATCCCAGGAGAGTGCGCCGCCGGATTGGTACTCGATGACACGGGTCTCGAAGAAATTGCGCTCTTTTTTCAGGTCAATCATTTCGCTCATCCACGGGAAGGGGTTTTCTTCGCTCGGGAAGAGTGGCTCCAATCCAATTTGTGTGGCACGGCGGTTGGCGATATAGCGCAGGTAGCCCTTGAACATGGATGCATTCATGCCCAGCACGCCGCGTGGCATGGTGTCTTCCGCGTAGCGGTATTCCAACTCCACCGCGCGCTCAAAAAGATCCTTGATTTCGGCTTTGAACTCAGCGGTCCAGAGTTGCGGATTTTCCAGCTTGATCTGGTTCACCAGATCGATGCCGAAATTGCAGTGCATGGATTCATCGCGCAGGATGTACTGGTACTGCTCGGCTGCGCCCGTCATTTTGTTTTGGCGACCCAGTGCCAAAATCTGCGTGAATCCCACATAGAAGAACAAGCCCTCCATCAGACATGCAAAAACAATCAGCGACTTTAGAAAGGTTCGGTCTGTCTCGGCCGTTCCGGTATGGAAGTCCGGATCCATGAGGGCTTCAATGAACGGAATCAGAAACGCATCTTTGTCGCGGATCGACTGCACCTCGTTGTAGGCGTTGAATATCTCGCTTTCATCGAGCCCCAGTGACTCTACGATGTACTGGTAGGCGTGGGTATGAATGGCTTCTTCGAAAGCCTGGCGCAATAAAAATTGGCGGCATTCCGGCGCGGTGATGTGGCGGTAGGTTCCCAGTACGATGTTATTGGCCGCCAAAGAGTCGGCGGTAACAAAGAAGCCCAGGTTGCGCTTGATGATGCGGCGCTCGTCCTCAGTCAGGCCATTGGGGTCTTTCCACAGCGCAATGTCGCGGGTCATGTTGACCTCTTGCGGCATCCAGTGGTTGGCACAACTGGCGAGGTATTTTTCCCATGCCCATTTGTACTTGAAGGGGACCAACTGGTTGACGTCCGTCTTGCCGTTGATGATGCGTTTGTCCCCCGCATGCACCCGGTTTGGGATGGTCGGCTTGCGGGCATCCGCAGCGATGGAGTGGTGCCGGTTTGCGACCTTTGCACCGTCATCCAGGGTGCGAAATTTGGGTGCGCTTTGCGCCGCCGCGGCCAGCAGATTTTCTGTTGGCGTGCGTGCAAAAAGAGTCGTCGATGTGGGCTTGACTTCTTCGTCCCAGTTCAGCATAGGTAATTCCAATCAGCGGATTATGAGAGCAGCGAAATGAATTGAAAAGTAGTGCTGCATTTCGCTCTGTTCGTGTGTTGTTCAATTGCATCGCACAGCGTGTGATGCGGCGTGTTTTTTTACTGGCACGACTCGCATGTCGGGTCGTCGATGCCACAAAACTGAACTTCGGTTGCGGCGTTGTCTGCCAATGCCATTTGCCGGTGCGCAGTGGCTGTTGCGGCGTCCAATGCGCTCATCGAATGCGTGGTGGGATGGATGTCATGGCCCGATGCCACCGCATTCAATCGCCCCGCTGCCACGGTGGATTTTTCGGCGTGGGTGGCCGACAGGGTGCGCAGGTAGTAGGTGGTCTTGAGGCCACGCAGCCACGCAAGTTTGTAAGTCTCGTCGAGCTTCTTGCCAGAGGCACCGGCCATGTAGATGTTGAGCGACTGTGCCTGGTCAATCCACTTCTGACGGCGTGCAGCCGCTTCGATGAGCCAGCGGGTTTCAACTTCGAATGCGGTTGCGTACAAGGCTTTGATGTCGTCTGGTACCCGGTCTATGGGCCCAAGCGAGCCGTCAAAGTGCTTCAGGTCCATGACCATCACGTCGTCCCACAGCCCCAGTCGTCTGAGGTCTTTCACCAGGTAGCTGTTGATGATGGTGAACTCGCCCGACAAATTGGATTTGACGGACAGGTTGCCAAAGCTGGGTTCGATGGATGCATCGACGCCGATGATGTTGGAAATGGTGGCGGTGGGTGCAATGGCCACGCAGTTGGAGTTGCGCATACCGTCCACAGCAATCTTGTTTCGCAAAGCGTCCCAGTCCAGTGTTGACGAACGATCCACTTCCACATACGACGCAGCAGGCTGCGCGTCGTTTAACGATCTGTCGCCCCGGGCCTTGGCCAGCATGTCCAGCGTATCGAAGGGGAGTACGCCCTGGTCCCACAATGAGCCTTTGTAACTGGCGTACTTGCCCCGCTCCTTCGCCAGTTCGGTCGAGGCCCAGTACGCGTAGTAACAAATGGCCTCCATGGACTGGTCCGCAAATTCGACGGCTGCATTCGAGGCATAGGGAAGGCGCATTTCGTACAGGCTGTCCTGGAATGCCATCAATCCCAGCCCGACGGGTCGGTGGCGCATGTTGGAGTCACGTGCTTTTTTTACCGCGTAATAGTTGATGTCGATTACGTTATCGAGCATACGCATTGCGGTGGCGATGGTGCGCTGCAGCTTGGTGTGGTCGAGTTGCTTGCCGCCTGCACCGTCGTCCTTCAAATGTTGGCGCAGGTTGACCGATCCGAGATTGCACACCGCGGTTTCGGTGTCGCTGGTATTGAGCGTGATCTCGGTGCACAGGTTAGATGAGTGCACCACGCCCACGTGTTGTTGGGGGGAGCGCACGTTGCAGGCGTCTTTGAACGTAATCCACGGGTGGCCGGTTTCAAACAACATCGTGAGCATCTTGCGCCACAGGTCGTTGGCTTGCAGGGTGCGGGTGGGTTTGATTTCGCCACGTGCTGCCTTCTCTTCGTAGGCAACATAGGCTGCCTCAAAATCGGCACCAAATTTGTCATGTAAATCAGGGACATTGGACGGAGAAAAAAGCGTCCATGTGCCTTTTTCCATCACCCGGCGCATGAACAAATCGGGAACCCAGTTGGCCGTGTTCATGTCGTGCGTGCGGCGGCGGTCGTCGCCGGTGTTCTTGCGCAGTTCCAGAAACTCTTCGATGTCCAGGTGCCAGGTTTCCAGATACGTGCAGACCGCACCTTTGCGTTTGCCGCCCTGGTTCACCGCCACAGCGGTGTCGTTGACGACCTTGAGGAAGGGAACCACCCCTTGCGACTCGCCATTGGTGCCCTTGATATGGCTGCCCAGCGCGCGCACGCGCGTCCAGTCGTTGCCCAGGCCGCCCGCAAACTTGGACAGCAAAGCGTTTTCCTTGATGGATTCGTAAATGCCATCCAAGTCGTCGGGAACGGTTGTCAGGTAACAACTGGAGAGTTGCGCGCGGCGCGTACCGCTGTTGAACAAGGTGGGCGTGCTGGACATGAAGTCGAAGCGCGACAGTACCTCGTAAAACTCGATGGCGCGGGCTTCCCGATCAATTTCATTGAGTGACAGGCCCATGGCCACGCGCATGAAGAAAGCCTGGGGCAATTCGATGCGGCTCTTGCCTTCGTGCAAAAAGTAGCGGTCGTACAGGGTTTGCAGGCCCAGGTAGTCAAATTGCATGTCGCGTTCGGCTTTTAGTGCGGCGCCAAGGCGCTGCAGGTCGAATTGCATCAGGCGCTCGTCCAGCAACTCGGCCTTGACCGCGCGTTGGATGAAGCCGGGGAAGTAGTCGGTATAAGCCTGCGCCATGTCGGCCGACGCCACATCACGACCCAGCACTTCGCGTGCAATGGTATGCAGCAGCAGGCGCGCCGTGGCGTAGGTGTAGTCCGGCTCTTTTTCGATCAAGGTGCGTGCCGCCAGAATGGATGCCTTGTAAACCTCTTCGACCGGTACGCCGTCATACAGGTTGCGCAGGGTCTCGGCGACGATAGGTTCGGCCTTGACCTCGGAACCCAGGTGGGCGCAGGCGCTTTCAATGCGTGCGTGCAGTTGGTTCAGATCCAGGGCGATGCGCGCATTGCCCTCCATCACGTGCAGCACCGGTGCTGGAGGCGCCATGTGCTCTGCCTGTTTGGCCCGCTCCTGGGTGCGTCGCTCGCGGTACAGCACGTAGGCCCGGGCAATTTCGTGGTGGCCACTGCGCATCAGGCCCAACTCCACCTGGTCTTGTACATCTTCAATATGAAACGTGCCACCGCCCGGGCGTGACCGCACCAGTGCGCGGATGACTTGCTGGGTGAGTGAGTCGACCACCTCGCGCACGCTGGCCGATGCGGCACCTTGTGTGCCATGCACGGCCAGAAACGCTTTCATCATGGCAATGGCAATTTTGTTGGGTTCGAATGGCACGACTGCGCCGTTGCGGCGAATGATCTGGTAATGGGTCAGTAGATGGTTGGGTGCGCTGTGCCGCACTGGTTCTGATGAGGGTACGAATGGAGCGGACGCGGATGTTGGTGTGTTTGCAAGCGTTTGCATGAATTCCTCTAGTGCGGATTGGGACGGGATTTTGTTCGCCTGGATAGTGCTGGAGGTAACACAAATCAGACAGTGCGAAAATCTTCCGCCACTATATATGGTGTTTTGTGACTGCGCAATACACTACCTGTAGTGCTAGTGGGCGACGGGGTATTTAACGCAGCGGTTGACAAATGGCCACAATCCTGAACCGTTGATAGCCGGGCGTTGCCTGCGGATGCGAAACCGCGCTGACCGGTTCAGACGGACTATTTGTGTCCCACGTTTGCGGGAAAACACTGTGCTGAAAGTCCCAGTGTTTGTTGCAGCAGAGCCCAGTCCAATCCGGGGCCAGGGTCCAACTTCCGGCCGGGTGCAATGTGTTCGTGACCGGCGATGTGGGCGATGGGGTAGTGTTGAATCACGGCCCGGCACAGGGTTTGCAGCGTTGCATATTGGGCTGCTTCGAAAGGGTCGCCTTCCAGACCCTCCAGTTCGATGCCAATGGAGTCGTCGTTGCAGTTGTCCCGTCCACGGTAATGTGAGGCCCCCGCATGCCAAGCGCGGTCGTTGCAACTCACAAACTGCCACAGTTCGCCGGTACGCTGGATATAGAAATGGCTGGAAACCTTCAGCCCTTCGATTTGTCCAAAGTAGGGGTGCAGTGCCCAATCCAATTGGTTGGTGAACAGATCTTGAACGTAGTGACCACCGTACACGCCGGGTGGAAGACTGATGGAGTGCAACACCATCAGATCTACCACAGTGGATGGGGGGCGGGGGCCAAAATTCGGCGATGCCAACCGGTGCGCATGTTGCAGCCACCCATCGTCCCACAGGGGCTTGCCAGAGATGCCGGGTCTATTCATCAGCCGCATCGTCACGGGAGGCCGGCATATCGATCTTCAGCCGTGCAATGCGGTAGCGTATTTGGCGCAGGCTCAAACCCAAGCGGGTGGCCGCCAGGGTGCGGTTGAAGCCGGTTTCTTTGAGCGTTTTGACGAGTATCTCGCGCTCTTGCTGGTCCAGGTGACTTTGCAAATCGGTGGGCAAAGGAGTGTCTGTGGACGATTCGGCCAACCGTGTCGGCATGGACGGAACTGGTAATGCGCCCTCCAGCGGAATAGGCGCACTGACAGAGGGCTCCAGGTCGTCCAGGCTGAGTGCATCACCGTCACACAAGGCCACCGCCCGGTGCAGCAGGTTTTCCAGTTCACGCACATTGCCGTGCAGGGGCAGGGTGGCCAGCTGGGCTACTGCTTCGCTGTTGAGATGCGGCACCGCAATGCAGGACTCCCGGGCAATGCGTGCCAGCAAGGCCTCGCACAACACGGGCAGGTCCTCAATGCGCTCACGCAGGGGCGGTATCACAATGTCTATCACGTTGAGCCGGTAATACAGGTCTTGCCGGAAACGACCTGCCGCCACCTCGGCCGGCAAATCCTTGTGGGTGGCGCTGATGATGCGCACATCCACCGGCTCCTCCTGGTTGGAGCCTACCGGTCGCACGCAGCGTTCCTGGATAGCGCGCAACAACTTGGACTGCATGGCCAATGGCAGATCGCCAATCTCGTCCAAAAACAGGGTGCCACCCTTCGCGGCCTGGAAAAAACCTTCACGGTCGTGGGTGGAGCCGGTATATGCGCCTTTTTTTGCGCCAAAAAATTCCGACTCCAGCAAGTTCTCCGGTATGGCGCTGCAGTTCACGGCGACCCATGGTCCGCACGCGCGATGGCTGTTGGCGTGCAATGCGCTGGCTACCAATTCCTTACCGGTTCCGGATTCGCCCCGCACCAACACCGGTGCCATGCTGCGCGCCACACGCACGATGCGGTCTTTGACGTTGCGCATGGCCGCTGATTGCCCCGCCAGTCGCTGCAGTGCAGAGGGGCCTCTGGATGCTGCGTTGGCATGGTCGGTGGCGCGCGCGTCGGTCGCGCGCCGCGCGGGGCCCGGTGACGCGCGCGGGGCGCTGCCCTGCACAGCGGACGCGATGGCAGCGCGGAACTGTTTCAGGTCCACCGGCTTGGTCAGGTAGTCGAATGCGCCGGCCTTCAGTGACTCCACCGCATTTTCTGCAGAGCCGTGGGCGGTGATAACAACACACCTCTCCGGTCGCTGCTGGCTTTTCAGGTCGTGCAATATGTCGATCCCCAAACCATCGGGCAAGCGCATGTCGGTAATAACGACATCAAACCGCTGGGTTTGCAGCAGTTGCCGCGCATCCAGAATGCTGCCCGCGGTGTCCACACGGTAGCCTTCCCGCAGAAGTGTCAGTTCGTACAGGGTACGCAAATCGGGCTCGTCATCGATCACCAGAACTTGCGCATTGGCTAATACAGGGATGTTTGCCATGGTGTCGTTGGAAGGTCTGCTAAAGAAGCGTTTTCAGATGAACGGGGGCGTTGCAAAGTGACTGCGAATTCGTTGCCTGTGGTCGTGGTGTTGCCCATCGTGCGTTCACTGCGCTGGTAGCTGATCGTGGCGCGGTGTCCTTCACACAATTCCCGGCAAATGTACAACCCCAATCCGCTGGAGCGGCTTTCCGACGAAAAAAACGGTTCAAACAGATGGCGCTGGATGGACGGATCCAGCGGAGCGCCATCGCTCCACACATCGACCGTTGCACGCAGGCTGTCATCGGTCACGGTACGAACCTGAATGGCACCCATCTGCTGACTGGCATAGCGGCGGGCATTGTCCAATAAATTGACCAGTACACGGCGCAGGTGTTCGGGGTCGAAGCGAACAACTACGTCCGGCTCGCAGAGGTGCATGCGCAGCTGATGCTGGCTGGCACTTTGCGCACACCATTCGCTGCATATATGGTGCACGCAGGCGTTGAGTGACACGGCGGCGGCACCCATGGGATCTTCATGCGGCTGAACACGCGCGATGTTGAGAATGTCATCCACAATCTTGGCCAGGCGCTTGGTGTTCTGGCCCACCATGGTGGTCAGCTGCCGCAGGCGCGGGTCGCTAATGTCCTCTTCCAGCAGTGCGTTGGCCTGGGCAATGGCCGCCAGCGGGTTGCGAATCTCATGTGCGACGGCGGTGGACAGGCGGCCCATGCTGGCCAGTTTTTCGGTTCGCATGCGTGCTTCCATTTCGCGTTGGTCTTGCAAAAAAAGCACGCACAGGCTTTCGGTGTGGACGCCGTGGGGCGTAGCCAAACGGGTGCGGGCGTGCACCCGGCGTTGCACATGGTCGCCGTGCCAGATGGTTACGTATTCCTCGTGATTCTGGCCGGTGCCTATGGTCATGCGGGTCAGGTCAAGCAAAGGACGCCAACCGGATTCGTCTTTTAAATCAAAAACGCTGGCTTGCATAGCGTGGGGTGAACCCAGCAATTGCCGTGCTGCGGGGTTCGCCGTGCGCACACTGCCCCTGTCATCGACCACCAGCACCCCATCGGGCAAGGATTCGATCACCAGCGCATTGACCCGGCGCTGGATGTGTGTGGCTTGCTGGCTGCGCTGGGCGCGCTGGGCCTCGCTGGCCAAGCGGCTGGCGAGCTGGTTTCCCAGCAGTGCAATGACGAAGTAGCCCACGCCACTGAGGGCCGCTTGTACAAAGTAGGGTGCGGCATCGGCATGGACGTGCAGATAAGTCCACAACGTGTTGCCCAGCAACAGCATGGTGACCCATGCGGCGGTACCCAGCGCCAGGCGCAGCGAACCGAGAACGGAGGCCAGCAAAATCGGCAATGCAAACAAAGGCGTGTAGTTGACGGCGCCACTCTGCAACAGCTGCAGTATAGAAAATACCAGTACGTCCATGCCCACCACCACGCCCCAGACACGGTTGAACGTATGCCCCAATGGTCGGGGTTTGATAAACAGGCGTGCCGCCAAGGTGCCCGCGAAATAGGCGGTGCTGATGGCGACCAACCACCGGTTTTGTGACGTTCCGGTCGCAAACAGTACGGTTTGCAGCAACACCAGTACCAGCCCCAGGGTCAGGCGGGCACTCATGAACCCCTGCCACATGCGTGTCAGTTCGTCAGAATCCTCCGGAATGTCGGGAGTGGGTTCCAGCACCGCATGGTCGAACCATGAATTGGCAAAGTGGGGGTTGTTCATTCAGTCCCGCGCCTGCCGGTGGTGGTCCATGCTGCAATACGATCCATCGGCGCCTTTGATGGCGTCGGCAGCGGGAACATGCACGCCACACAATCCGCATGCCACCATCGGCTGTGCCGTGCCCTTGACCGGTAGGTGGTTGGTTGCGGCCTGCTGGCGTTGCAGTAGCGCTGCGGCGCGCGTGCTGCGCCAGTGCCACACCAGCAGCAGAACGGCCAGAACACCCAGTACATACCTCATGCCGTGCGTCCCAATACGATTTCCATCACAAAACGCGACCCTACATAAGCCAGCAACAAAAATGCCGATCCGGTGTATAGCACGTGGACAGCACGCCTGCCGCGCCAGCCAAAGGCGGATCGTCCCACCATCAAGATTGCAAACGTCAGCCAGGCCAGGGTGGAGAAAACGGTTTTATGGTTCCATCGCCAGGCATGGCCGTGACCGTACAGGGTGTCACCAAATAACAAGCCGGCCAGCAATGTGGCGCTGAGCAGCACGAATCCGGCTCCCACAAAGCGGTAGGTTAGCCGCTCCAGTGTCAATAAGGGCAATCCACTGTGGGGGTCCTGCGCATGACGGATGCGCGCCTCCGCGCGGGTCATGAACCAGGCATGCACCACCGCGATACCAAACAGGCCGTAGCAGGCCACTCCAAATGCCAGATGCAACGCCAACCACGCCGAAGCCGTGACGGGTATCGCGTTGCCAGGAAAAAATACGGCCAGCAGTACCGCTACGGTGCCCAGAGCGCACAAGGTCCAGCGGGTAGGTAGTTGCGGGAAAATCTGACTCTCTACGCCATACACGCCAGCCACCAGCCATGCGGTGACCGACATGGCTGGTGCGAATCCAAAGTGCGCTTGCTCTCCAAACAGACCCAGCGCCAGCACCCCCGCGTGCAGCAACCAGGCCAGCACGACCCAGTTGCGCGCTGCCCGGGGACTGATGCGCCGTGCTTGCACGGCCGGCCATGCGTAGGCCGCCGCCGCGCCCAGCGACAGGATTAGGTGAGGGTAAGGCGCACTGGCTAAAATCATGGCCACAGTTTAGCGTTTTGCTCCCTGCCAGCCCTGGCTGGCCCTCCACACCTGGTTCCGCAGCACGGAATACAACCTATGGCCTCCGCCCTCTCCGACAAACTTTCCCGTCTCGTTAAAGAAATGCGCGGCCAGGCCCGCATCACCGAATCCAATGTGGGCGACATGTTGCGCGAAGTCCGCATGGCCTTGCTGGAGGCCGACGTGGCGCTTCCGGTGGTGCGTGACTTTATTGCCCGCGTCAAGGAAAAGGCACTGGGTGAAGAGGTGCTGGGCTCTTTGCAGCCAGGCCAGGTGCTGGTAAGCATTGTCAGCAAGGAACTGGCCGCCACCATGGGCGAAGGGGTGAGTGACATCAACCTGGCCGCACAGCCACCCGCAGTGATATTGATGGCCGGTTTGCAGGGTGCGGGCAAAACTACTACCACAGCCAAGCTGGCACGCCATCTGATCGAGAAGCGCAAGAAAAAAGTGCTTACCGTATCGGGCGACGTCTACCGCCCGGCAGCGATTGAACAGCTCAAGACCGTCACCGCCCAGGCCGGGGCCGAGTGGTTTCCCAGCACACCGGACCAAAAGCCTGTGGACATTGGTCTGGCTGCGCTGGACTACGCCAAAAAACATTTCTTTGATGTACTGCTGGTGGATACGGCAGGCCGCTTGGCCATTGACGACGTGTTGATGCGCGAAATCAAGGAACTGCACGCCGTATTGAAGCCGGTTGAAACCCTGTTTGTGGTGGATGCCATGCAGGGCCAAGACGCGGTGAACACCGCCAAGGCCTTCAAGGAGGCTTTGCCCCTGACCGGCATTGTGCTGACCAAACTCGACGGCGATTCCCGCGGCGGTGCCGCACTCTCGGTGCGCCAGATTACCGGTGCCCCCATCAAATTTGCCGGTACCAGTGAGAAACTGGATGGTCTGGAAGTGTTCGATGCCGAGCGCCACGCTGGGCGCATTCTGGGCATGGGCGACATTTTGGCCCTGGTGGAGCAGGTCACCGCCGGAGTGAATATCGAAGCGGCCCAAAAACTGGCGGCCAAGGTTAAAAGCGGTGCCGGTTTCGATTTGAACGATTTTTTGGCGCAAATCCAGCAAATGAAGCAGATGGGTGGCCTGACCAGCCTGATGGATAAGCTGCCCTCCGCCTTGGCGGCGCAGGCCGGTCAGGTGGATATGAACAAGGCCGAAAAAGACATCAAGCGCAAGGAGGGCATCATCCACAGCATGACCCCGCTGGAGCGGCGCAAGCCCGACCTCATCAAAGCCACTCGCAAGCGCCGCATTGCTGCGGGAGCAGGCGTGCAGGTGCAGGAAGTCAACCGCATGCTCAAGGAGTTTGAGCAAATGCAGGAAATGATGAAAAAAATGAAGGGTGGCGGCATGATGAAAATGATGCGCCGCCTCGGGGGCATGAAGGGCATGCCCAAAATGCCGTTTTGAGTGCTGGCCCCCGATCATCAGAAAACGCACTTTAATAGTGCGTTTTCTGATGGGTGCAGTGGGGCCATTCCGTGAATTTCTCAAAATATTTTTGAAATAGGCCTAAATAACCTTCTAAATCTGCCGTTAGTAAACGTACGTCAACAACTAAAAGTCACCGGAGCGGCCCACACGCCTGTAGCCAAATGCAATTGCCTTCCATTGATCGAACCCCGAATATGCGCCCCGCAGGCGCAGATTTGGCTTCGGCTGGGGCAAACAGGGTGATTCCAGTGGCCCCAGTCAATCCCTCCGTGCACATCAGCGGGCCGCTTGCGGCTACCGATGCGTCCTCTGCGCCTCCTAGCGTGGTCAATCGCATCAACCCGGCATTGCAGACCAATGAGGGCGAGGCGATGCACACCAGTGTGTCAGACCCGATGCGCCGCGGGTCCGAGGCAGCGACCTCGCCCAAAGACTGGACCATTCAACGCCCTGAGCCCGAAAAAGTCGAAGACCCACCGCCCAAGCCGATGTACCAGATTTTGATGGAGCACATCAAGAGCATGTGGACGGCCGGTGCCAGTGCCATCCAGTTGGAGCAGGTCAGCAACCAGCTAACGCCTCCACCGCCTGTACCACCCACCGAAGCGCCGGGCACCTTGGCCAAAGAAGTGCTGGTGTACCAGCCCAGCAAGATCGCCAGGAACGACAAGGTTTGATACGCCATGGTTGCTGGGGGCGGGCCCCTAGGCAGGCGGGGTCTCCGAATGTTCTACCATTGGCACCATGCACACCAGCGCACTCGTTTTATTCTCCGGTGGCCAAGATTCCACCACCTGCCTCGCCCACGCGCTAGAGCGTTACCAGCGCGTAGAAACCATCGCCTTTGACTATCGCCAGCGCCACAGCGTGGAACTAGATGCCCGGCGCGTCGTCTTGCAGGAAATTCGCAAGCAGTTCCCCGCCTGGACGCTCAAGCTGGGCGAAGACCATTTGCTGGACCTGGCCGTACTTGGCGCGGTCAGCGAAACCTCGCTCACCCGCGACACGGCCTTCAAAATGGAAGCCAGCGGCCTGCCCAACACTTTTGTGCCAGGGCGCAACCTGCTGTTTTTGACCCTGGCTGCCGCCGTTGCCTACCGGCGCGATTTGCAGGTCATCGTTACCGGCGTGTGTGAGGCCGACTTTTCGGGCTACCCGGATTGCCGCGACGACACTATGAAGGCCATGCAACTGGCGCTCTCGCTGGGCATGGACAAGCGCTACTTGATAGAAACCCCGCTGATGTGGATCGACAAGGCAGCCACCTGGGCTATGGCGTTTGACCTGGGGCAGCGCTCCGGCGTAGCGCAAGGCGGGCAGAAGTTGGTGGACCTGATCGTGGAACATACCCACACCTGCTACCTGGGCGACCGCACACACCGCCATGTCTGGGGTTACGGTTGCGGCGCGTGCCCAGCATGTGAACTGCGCAAGCGCGGGTTTGACCGCTTTGCCGCGCCTGCGGACTGAAGTGGAGTCCACCAGACGTCCTGATCTGCCAAGAAACTTGCCCACACAACAGTGAAAAGATGCCTACAAGGTACACACCTCACGATACAAAAAGGCCCATAAATTGTCGGCTCCCCCAAAATATTTCCGCAGTTCCATGCTCATCCCCCGGTATGTCACCGAATTTCAGTGCCCTGGTGGTGACTGCGTGGACACTTGCTGCGCAACATGGTCAATCAATGTCGATAAAGACACCTTTCAGCGGTACCAAAGTGAGGAGCATCCAGCGGTAAACCCACTTTTGAAGCAATTTTTGGTACAGGACGACAAAGAATCGGACGCCAGACACGGGAAGATCAAACTCCGATCAACCGACTTCTGTTGTGGCTTGCATTCCGGTGATGGCTTGTGTGTTATTCAGAAGAATCTGGGCGAGGACGCGCTTTCCGATACCTGCTACATCTTCCCGCGTTACGTAGTCCAATTTGGAGACCGGTTCGAGCAAAGTTTGACGCTCTCGTGCCCTGAGGCGGCAAGACTTGCACTGACGCGCGACACTGCCTTTCAGTTTGTGAGCTCAGACTTCACCACCCGCCTTGCCACAACCACGGTCGTGCCGTCGGTGCGCGGATTTTCCATGGACGCCATGGACGAGGTGCGGATCTTTCTCATCCAGCTTTTCCAAACCCCGGGGCTGACCAACACTGAACGATTGATAACCGTTGGCTGGTTATGCCAGCAGTTGGACACCATGGTTGACGCGGGTACGCAGGCCGTGACTCCGGTACTGATGGAGGAAATGCGGACGATGATTGAGACGGGAAGCATCCATGCCAGCGCCAGTCAACTCAATACACAACAGGCGACCAGCGTAACGCTCTTCTCCATTTTGTTTGGAACAAAGTCGCCCAACGAGGCCAAAGGGGTGCAGCTGGATATTTTGGACCGGGTTCGCTCCGGACTTGGCATTACCAGCGAACTCTCTCTGGAAAGAATTTCTGAAAACTACCGGAAAGGTATGCAGTTATTGGCTGACGACCGCGGCCTTTGTGAAAAATTGGTGTCGCGGTACCTGCTCAACGACCTCGTCCGGGAAGTATTCCCCTGGACCCAGGCGAGCGCCATGGCGCACTACCGGCGCCTTCTGACACGATATGGAATCTTGCGCCTAATGTTGGCTGGAATTGCCGCCGAGGAGGGGCGTGCACTGGGCGAAGCACCCATCGTGCGCACTGTGCATGTTTTTTGCCGGATTTATCAACACAACATGGCATTTTCAAAACGTGCGGAAAGTCTCCTCGCCCGATCCGAATGGACCCAACTCGAACAGCTCTACGCCCTGTTGAACTGACTCAGTGCAAAAACTGCGGGCACTCCGCAGAGTGTTCATCTAAATGCTCCAGCCATGGTTCTGCCAAATAGCGGATCTGCGCATCATTGAACAGAATGCGCTGCATGATCCGCGCCTTTTCGCCACGCAACTCCGGCAGTAACTGCTCCGAACGGCTCAGAACACGCAGTTGTTCGATCAGTACGGCACAAGCGCCTTCGCACCGGACAACCAGGTCCCAGTTTTGGGACTTCGCCGCATCCAGCATTTTCAGACTGCTTTCCTCGATCGATTTGTAGTATTCGAGCAATTGTTGTGACATCTCAGACTCCTGCTGGGCTGGAGTATTGCGGGAGATTGGTGACCTCTGGCTTGATATCGTTCCAAGCTTGTGCCACGGGCTGTATCAAGCCAATCACTTCATCCACCTTCTTTGGATCATTTTTCAGGTTCGCCTCTGTCAAAACCAAAATGCAATAGTCATACAAACCACGCAAATTGACAGCCAACTCACCGCCTTTGGCATCGTCAAGCCCCGCTTTGAGGCCTTCTTCAATCAGACGTACCGCACGCAGGATGGATTTACCTTTACCCGGAATATCACCCGCCTGCATGCTAAGTTTGCAGGCACCCAAAGACTGCATCAGCGCCTGGTACAAAAGATTGACTAACTGATGGGGGTCGGCACTGGCAACTGCGGTTTCAACCGCCACGGCACGGTAGGCATTTGCGGAGCGCATATTGACGGATGTATACATTTTGTGTCTCGTGTAGCTGCTGGGTAAAACAGTTATCGACAGGAACTGAACGAACTCAAGGGCTCATAAGACAAAGATCAATCGCATAAACAGGCCCCTACAAAATCGCCAGCGCCTGTCGCGCCTGCGGGTGCTGTGGGTCCAGACGAAGACACTCTTCAAACAAAACACGTGCGTCTTCGGTCTGCTGGCGTAACACTGCACAGTAACCCAGCCAGTAATAAACTGCACTGTCTTCGGGCGCCTCCTGTGCAGCTTCCAATAACAAAGCCATCCCCGCATCGACAAATTCCGCTACCACCATGGCCTGCGCCCACCGCATTCGCACCCCGGGCCAATGTGCCCCCATCACCAAACGGCTGCGGCTAACTAGCCTGTCGGCACATGCGTTGAGCCCATACCGGAGCAACAACAGCACCCATCCATCCATTTCACGCGGTGCACCGGCACTGCACTGGGATTGTGCTGGCTCGGCAAGATTCTCCACAATGAGCGAACGGAATAGTAAAAGAGCCGATTTCACGTCATTTTCAACTGAAGCCTGCTTCAACCATGTGTCCCAGGCACTCGCAGCGTGTGCCGTGTTACCCAATACAAAATAGGCCCAACCCAGGGGTAGCAGTGCAGCAGGCAGGCTATTGGCAAGCAACAACGCCAACGCCTGATTCGCCTTACCTGTTTCCAGCCATAGGCGTGCCAACAACAAATCCATCTGGGGATCACCAGCATGGCTACGCAAAACGTCCTCTGCGCGGTCGAAGCGGTTCAACTTGTACAGGCACCATCCCAACTGCAAAGCAACGCCGGAGGGAGACTTGTTGCGACGGCCAGCTTCTTCAAAGAAATGGACTGCCTGATCCAGTGCACCACGCTCCATCAGCAAAGTACCCATTTCAGCATGGGCATTCGCATACTCCGTGGGAGCCTGGTCGATCGCCAGGTGAAGTTGGGCCACGGCGTCGTCCACGCGCCCCAATTGCCGCATTGCATGGGCCAGAGCAGTACGTGCACCATGCCCCGTTGCAGCGGGATCAACAAGAAGGCCAAACGCAGATGCACGCGGCCCGAGTGCACACACCAGGTCATCCACCGCAGCCGCAAAATCGCCCTTCTCAATGCGAACAACACCGCGTCGGTAATTCAGGTCCGGGGAGTCAGGAAAAATCTCCAGCGCCCGATCTGAAAGCGCCAATGCCCGGGCAATACTGCCGCGTGACTGGTGTGCATTGATCAAGGCCAGGTACAGATTGACAACATAGTGCTCACCCCGAATGCGCGAAGAATCCGCCTCGAAAAGTGCAACCGCCTTTTCTGCGGCGTCCAGCATGCCGTCCGGATCGGACTGCGTGAGTGCCATGGCGTGGACAAACCACGAAAACGGGTCCTGCGGCCGCGATTGCGTCAATTTGTGAGACAAGCGCACATTTCGCCTGGCCTTGTCCGCACTGGCAACAACCGCAGCGGTATAGCCATCATGGTCGATGGAAACACATGCCAGACTGGATGTGTGCAATTCGCCTGAGGCCACAGCTTGTAGTTGCTCATGAACTTCGCCGCGGTACCGTATACCCGGTTGAGACCGTCGGAACAGGCGAAATACCATCGCTTTCGAATACGTGCCGTCATCATTCACACTGCGAATGGGCACACTAAACCCGTCAAACCGCGATTGCTGCAAGGCTTGTGCCAGTTTTTCGGGGTCTTCCACATGGAGGAACTCATCTCCGTCGAGCACCAGAATCCACTCACAAGTCGCCTGATCGAGGGCTGCGTTGCGCGCAGCGGAAAAATCATCGCACCATGCAAAATGGCTGACACGTGCCCCATACGACACAGCGATGTTTACCGTGTTATCGGTCGAACCCGTATCCACCACAACCATCTCGCCAACCCAGTCACGCACCGATTCCAGGCACCTGGCCAGCGCACGCTCCTCGTTTTTCACGATCATGCACAAACCCAGCTTTTCGCGCGGGAAGTCCAATGGAATGTGGATGGAAGCCATGTAATCCAATCAAGGTGCGTATTCCGGTGAACCTGACAAAGGGTCGGTGTTGCGCGTTTGGATTTTATGCTGACGTGCTTCTCCGGGCTGTTCTTTTTGAATCGCACTCGACCGGTTTTACTTCACTTCAAACCTGGCGGTAGCAGGTGGTTTTCCTGCTAGCGTAAGCACCGCAATGCCTTTCGTTCCTTTAGCGACCTTAAAGCTTCCTTTGGCCTCCAACTTATTTCCTGCGGGCAATAACTGTGCCTCGGATTTTTCAGCTCCGTTTAACAAGGTGACGTTGGCTTTGGCGCCGTCCAACTGCACAGGCTTTCCATGGTCACTGACGAATATCTGCAACAAATCAGGTTTTGCAACAATTTCCAAGTCTCCGGCCTTCGTCTCCACCACGATGCCGCCGTTTGTGGGAACGTGATCATGGCTGTGATCACCAGCAGCAACGACTGGGCCTGCGACGCTGGCCGCAATAGCCAAACACGCAAAGAATTTCAGACTGTTTTTCATACAAGTTACTTTCTACGTTCAAAGTGCTGCATGCAGCGGTTGGAAAAAAAGGAAACAACTATTCGTGTGGGATGAATCAAAAGGTCTCTACCCCCGAGCTTTCAACCAGAGCAGCAATGGGTTTGGAACCAAACAGTGCCACCATTGCCGGGGTCAAAAAGGAATCAAGCAAGGTAGAGGTAATCAAGCCCGAGAAAATTACCACCGCCACCGGGTGCAATATCTCAGTGCCAGGCATGTCCGCCTCAAACAGCAGCGGTGCCAGCGCCAGCGCGGCCACCAGCGCAGTCATCAGCACAGGTGTAAGTCGCTCACCCGAGCCGCGCACCAGCATCTTAGTGTCGAAGTTTTCCCCCTCAAAGGCACACAGATTGATGTAGTGCGAGACCTTCAAAATACCATTGCGTATGGCGATACCGGCCAACGTGATGAAGCCCACCAGCGCAGCCACACTTAGCGGTTGGCCAGACAGCCACAAGCCCACCACCGCACCCACCAAGGCCAGCGGAATATTGGACATGATGATGGCCGCTAGCACAGCAGAGCGGTAGCGGGTGTACAGAATCAAAAAGATCATGCCCACCGAGGCGATCGACAGCAGGCCAATCAGGCGTGATGCGTCTTCCTGCGCTTGAAACTGCCCACCAATGCTGATGAAGTATCCCTCCGGCATAGGGGTGGCTGCCACCTTGGCACGAATGTCGGCCACCACATCACTCAAAGCCCGTCCCTGGGTATTGGCGGACAACACAATGCGCCTGCGTCCGTCATCACGGCTCACCTGGTTGGGTCCGTCAGTTTCAACAATCGAAGCCAACTGCGACAGCGGAACACGTCCTCCTGGCGTGTCAATCATCAGGTTGCGCAAACCATCGATGCCGCGCGATGTCTCTGGCAGGCGTAGCACCAGATTGAAGCGACGGCTGCCCTCCACAATCTGGGTGACCCGTTCGCCATCAATCAACACTTGCAGCTCTGCCAGCAGCTTGGCCGGCGCAATGCCCAGACCCAAAGCGCGGTCGTAATCCACCTGCACTTTGATCTGAGGCGTCAGCACCTGCTTCTCGATTTCCAGATCAACCACGCCCTCGATTTTTGCGAGTTGCTGGCGCAGGCTCTCGGCCTGGGCACGCAGGGTGTCCAGGTCATCGCCAAAAATCTTGATGGCGATTTGCGAACGTACGCCCGACAGCATGTGGTCAATGCGGTGACCGATAGGCTGGCCGATTCCAATGGCGGCAGGCAGCGTGGCAATGCGGCTACGGATATCGGCGTACACCGCTTCTAAGCTGCGCTCGCTGCGTTGGAGTTTGACGTCCAGCTCCGACACATGCACGCCCTCGGCGTGTTCATCTAGTTCGGCACGACCGCTGCGCCGCCCTACGTGCTCCACCTCGGGCACCCCTGCCAATGCCTTTTCGGCAATGCTGCCGATCCGGGCCGACTCACTGAGTGTGGTGCCAGGATTGAGCCGGAGGCCAACCAAGGCAACCCCTTCGTTGAAGGGCGGTAAGAAGGTAGTTGGGAAGAACGGTACTGCTGCCATGGCCAACACTGCGGCCAAGCCCCCCGCGGTAACCCAGCCGCGCGGCGCAGCCAGCACACGCGTCAGCGCGTTGGCGTACCACGCCTTCACCCAAGCCTGCACCTTGGTATCGCCATGGTCCAGCCCTTTTATGTTGGGCAGCAGGTAATACGACATCACCGGGGTGAGCGTGACGGACACCACCATGGAGGCCAACAACGAGACGATGTAAGCGATAGCCAGTGGCTGCATCAGCCGCCCTTCAATGCCCGGCAAGAAGAACAGGGGCAGCAGCACCAGCACGATAATGACCGTAGCAATGACGATGCCCGATCGAACCTCCAGCGTGGCTTTTGCAATCAGTTCCAGTGGGCCCAAACGGCGATCCGGGTGCGCCGCGCGCTCCATCTTCAGGCGGCGCAACACGTTCTCCACACCCACCACCGCATCGTCCACCAGGCCGCCAATGGCAATGGTCAAGCCACCCAGCGTCATGGTATTGATGGACAGGCCAAAGTACTTGAAAACCAGCACCGTAATCATCACGCTCAAGGGAATGGCAGTCAGCGAGATCAACGTGGTGCGTACGTTCTGCAAGAAGAAGTACAGCACCACTGCTACCACAGCCGACGCGGCAAAAAGTTTGCCTTTCAGGGTATCCACCGACGACTCAATGAAGCTGGCCTGGCGCATCGTTATCTTTGGCTCACCCATGCCGGCAGGTAGGCCACGTTTGAGCTCTTCCAGCGCTGCCTCTACCTTTTGAGTCAACTTGACGGTATCTGCGTCGGGTTGCTTTTGGATACCCAGAATAACCGCGGGTTGGCCGTTCAGACCCGCATCACCGCGCTTGATGGCAGGTGCAAATTTCACATTGGCTACCTGGCTGAGCTGGATGGATTTGCCATTACGAAAAGCCACAGGCAAGCGCTGCAGGTCTTCCAGTCGCGTGGTGCGCCCTATGTTGCGAATCAGGTATTCGCGCGAATTGAGCTCCAGGAAGCCCCCGCTGGAATTGCCAGAGAAGCCTTTGAGTGCATCCGCCATCGCTTCCAAATCCACGCCCAATGCCGCCATACGGGCCGTGTCCGGCTGCACCTGATACTGTCTTACCTCGCCACCTGGGCACCACCTGGGCCACGCCGGGCAGCGTCAGTAATCGCGGGCGCATCACAAAGTCGGCATACTCGCGCACCGCCATCGGGCTGATCTTGCTGGTGTCAATCGGCAGGGCCAGCAACATGATCTCACCCATGATGGAGCTGATCGGCCCCATACCCACGTGCTCTACCCCCTGGGGCAACTGCTCGCGCACCAAAGACAGGCGTTCGCCCACCATCTGGCGGGCGCGGTAGATATCGGTCTTCCAATCAAACGTGATGTAGACGAAGGACAAGCCAACGCTGGACACCGAGCGAATGCTCTCCACACCGGGAATCCCTCCCATCGATGTTTCCAACTGGAATGTAATGAGCTGCTCCACCTCTTCGGGGGCCATGCCACCGGCCTCTACCTGCAAGGTGACGGTGGGTTTGTTCAAGTCGGGGAATACATCCACCGGCATCTTGACCAGCGTGAATGCGCCTGTCACTAGCATCAAGACTGCCAACACAATCACCATCAGGCGGTTGTGCAGGGAGCTGTGTATGAGTTTTTCAAACATGGATCGTGCCTGCTTTAAAAACTGGATTAACGAACCTGGTTGACCAAGGGCGCACCCTGAGTCACCACACGGTCACCGGCTTTGAGGCCATTGACGACTGATACATTGGCCCCATCCAGCGCTACCGCGCGGATAGTGCGCGCCTCAAACACCTCGGGCCCAGTGTGCACCCAGACAATGTCCTGGTTGCTCGGGTTCTTCACCACGGCACCCGCAGGCACCGCGTAGCCCATAACCGTTTCTTTGGTTTGCACGAATACCTTGACGGGTTGATTCACGGCTAAAGGAACCGCGCCCTTGGCGGCAACGGTGTTGAACTGCAGTGGAATCGCACCCTCTTGCAAAGTGCGCCCCGCACCTACAAAGCGCAACGCAACCGTGGCGCCCGTGGATGGGCTGGCCGTGGCGGCGGCAATGTTGCCCAACAGCGCGGTATCAAACGCGCTGGCCTGTACCACCAAGCGCTCAGGGTCGACGATCTCAAACAACACATCGCCTGCATTCACAACCTGCCCGGCCATGGCGTGGGCGGCGGCAATCACACCCGACACGGGCGCAACCAAAACTTCAGTCGCGCTCACGCTGCCCGACACGGCGGCCAGGCGCTGGACTAGGCTATCTGCCTCACCACGTGCGGCGTCAATGTCTTTTTGCGCCACGGTGCCTTCAAGCTGCTCCAGCCGGGCCAGGCGTTTGCGGGCTTGGTCCAGGTTGGCTTTGAGTTCAGCGGTCTGGGCCACTTGATTGGCGCGTTCTATGGCAGCGGTGGATGCGCGCACGATGGCCAAGGTTTCACCCTTGCGCACGCTTTGTCCCAACTGGGGCAAACCCCGTGGCCTGGCTTCAATACGCCCGGCCTGGGTGGGTTGCACTTTGCCCCCGGTATTGGGGTCATTGGCCACACGCCCCGTCAGCTCTACGGTCTTGGGCAGTGATTTTTCTTCTGCAACCACCGTGCGCACTTCCAGCTGGCGCTGCGTAGGTTTGGGCAGGAAAACACTGCCGTCGGCCTGTCGCTTGGGTGAATTACCACCAGAGGTGACTGGTGCGGCGTCGCCATGGTCATGCCCCTCTCCAGCATTGGCATCAAAAGAGGCTGCAGCCCCCATAGATATTGCGCAAGCAGCTATCAAATAGCTAGCAGATCGGTGGCGTGCGCCGCGCACGCGCCGGGTGGCAAATGCGACGACAGCCAGCAGTACCAAGCCCCCACCAGCGTAAGTGGCCCAACGCAGCCAAGGGCGCGCAGCAAGATCATCGTCATGCCCGGCGTGGGCATCCGTCAAAGTGAGATCGCCAGCCAACAAGTCACTCTCCGCGCCAGCCACCACGGTAAAGTTCACGGCCAGCGCAGCTGCGTCCTTGAACACCGGATGTTCAAATCGGTAGGTGCCGTCTGCCTGGGGCGTGGCCATGCCCTTGGCCGCGCCAGCTTCCACTTCCACCTTGGCATCGGTCACGGGTTCGTTGGTGGCGTGGCGGTCGAGGTAGATCGTCATGGCACCAGCGTCCACGACGCCGACCAGTTCGAACAAATCAGAGTGGCTGCTGACTCGGGGTGATCCGGTGCCAGCGGCCACCGGGGCAGCCTCGCCGTGGTCATGTCCCTCACCGGCAAAGGCTGTGGGAGCAAAAACCATAGTTGCTATAAAGAAAATAGCTACTCCCGCACGTTTCATAAGGGCTACAGCCTGATTTGGCATTAATTTAAGTGTCTTCATGGCAGCATTCCGAGGGATTGGTTCAATTGGGAAATGGCGCGCTGCAACGCAATGCGTGCGCGGGCCAAAGAAAGATCAGCGTCAAATTTTTCGTTATCCGCACGCATGCGGGTTGGCAAGTCGCTTTCGCCCAGGCGGTGGGACTTCGCCACCAACTCCTGCATTTGCGTTGACAAGGTGGCACGTTGCGTGGCGAGTGCCTCTTGGCGGCGTGCGGCATCCAGGTCCGCATGCGCCGATGCGACATCGGTGTGGATCTGTCGGATCGCTGCGTCGGCTTGCCCATGTGCTGCATCCAGTTCCGCCCGCGCGGCGGCCAGCCTGGCCGCATTTCGGCTGTCACCGCCTAAAGGAATCCGCAGTGCGAACCGCAGCGACGTATCCAGACCGGCACCGGCAGCTGCGCGTTCGCGCGTCACGCCCACGCCAAGTGCCATCGGGTCGCGCCGGTCCGCTTCAGCGAGCGCCAGGCGCGCCTGTGCGCTGTTCACCTGCGCCTGGGCAGCCTGTAGGGCTGAGTGCTCACTCTGCACGGCCTGTGCACTTACCGCTGGATCTTGTGTCAGGGCATAGGGAGGGGTCTCTTTCAGGTCAGCCACTTGTGATTGGCCGGTCAGCGCACGCCATTGCCCCACTACACGTAGCAGCATTGCATCACTTTGGACCAATTGACTTTGTGCCTGCTGCGCACCCGCGCGGGCCTGCAAGGCGTCTACGCGGGCAGAATCCCCCGCCTGCACGCGCCGCTCTATATCGTCGGCCAACAGGGTAGCCTCCAGATGCTTGCGCGCAACGCTGTCGCGCTCAGCCTGAGCCAAAGCCACCTGGGCTGCAAGTTCACGCACCGCACCCGCCAACTTAAGTCGTTCAGCACTTTGCTGCCAAGCCAAAGCAGATACATCGGCAACCACATGCTTTTGGGTCGCATCGCGAACGCCTGGATTCCACAAAGGCACTTCGACCTCGGCTTCGTATTCCCGCCGGCCCGCATCACCGCTTAATGCATCGGTGCGATGGGCCAACCCCACGGCAGGAGAGCCGGAGGCGATAGATTGCGCCGCGCGGGCGCGCGCCTCCAATTCAGCGGCTCGGTTACCGTATGCGCGCGATGCCGGGTGCAAAGCCCAGGCAGCATCCAGCGCCACACGCAGGCTGATGGGTGTGTTGTGCGCAGGGGTGGGGCTAGCCGTGTCCGATCGGGAACCCGGTGCGGCACCGGTTTGCGCCACGCCCGCTGGCGGAATGACCAAAAACAGGGACGCAAGCGCAGGAATCACGGCGCGCTTACGCCGCATCAAATTTAGAAATGGAAACAAGGAATCTCTCCGAAGTGAAAATCAACTTCGGCGAGCCTTCAAGCCGCAAAGGGAGAAGAAAAGTTCTGTCTACGGCCTCAAATGCCCGCCACGCGAGGAGCAGTAGCAGGCCATTTGGGACGTTCTATATCGTCCAAAAGCGGTAGGGATAGACGGGGGTTGACAGGAGCGGGGAGCACAAACGACTGGGCAGCCAGCGCAAACCCCAGACCGACCGACGACACGCCAACAGCGTGCACACATACCACCGCATCGCACGGCTCATCAGTGCCTGCATCGGAAGAAAGTTGGTCTACCGCATGCGCGGCATGCATCAAGAAATGCAAATCCTCTGCAACCACGTGCGCCTGAAGCAAGGTGGATTGCAATGCAATCCACACAATGAATATCAGGTACAGCGCGCGTTTCATGCGGCCATTATGCACGACAGATAAGACCCAAAATGCCATAAGGTCATGCACGACCTGGGCCCATTCACCAACCTTCATGCACTGCTCCAGATATGTCTTGACTCTGCAGTAGCTTCAGGGTGTGTAATTGGCCGCATCCATACTGAAAGCCCCTCATGTCAAACCCCACAATGCACGACGAACACAGCCACAACCCTTCGAAATTCGAAGCTGAAGCACTCACCGACGTACCAAGCAACCAGCGCTTGACCGGCACCGATACCATTCAAACCCCCATTCGCATCCTGCAAATGGACTGCCCCACCGAAGAGGGGTTGTTGCGCACAAAGCTGGGCGGCATGCCGGGCGTGACCATGCTTGAGTTCAACCTGATGCAACGTTTGCTGACCGTGACCCATGCACCACAAGCGATAGAGCCGATTTTGGCCGCCGTGCGATCGCTGGGTTTCACGCCCGAGTTGGCCAATGATGTATTGAACCAGAATGCACCCTTGCCAGAACCCGCCAAACCCTGGTGGCCCTTGGCGCTCGCGGGCGCGGCTGCCATTGCATCCGAGGCAGTGGAGTGGGCTAATTGGCCCACTTGGCTGGCCGCCGTGCTGGCACTGGTGGCCGTTTCGGCCTGCGGCATCACAACGTATAAAAAGGGCTGGATTGCCATCCGCAACGGCAACCTCAATATCAACGCACTGATGAGCATCGCCGTAACCGGTGCATTCTTTCTGGGCCAGTGGCCTGAGGCCGCCATGGTGATGGTGCTGTTCACGATTGCCGAGTTGATTGAAGCCAAATCACTCGACCGGGCCCGCAATGCGATTCGTGGGCTGCTACAACTCACCCCCGAGCGCGCCACCGTACTGCAGGCCGACGGCAGCTGGAAAGACGTGGCAGCCAAGTCGGTAGCCGTCGGGGCCCGTGTGCGCGTCAAACCCGGCGAGCGCATCGCACTGGATGGAAAAATCGTCAGCGGACGCTCGGCCATCAACCAAGCCCCCATTACCGGTGAAAGTCTGCCGGTTGAAAAGGCCGAGGGCGACCCGGTTTTTGCCGGCACGATCAATGAGTCGGGTTCGTTTGAGTACAGCGTTACTGCCGCTGCCAATGAAAGCACCCTGGCGCGCATCATCCATGCAGTAGAAGAGGCACAAGGCGCGCGCGCGCCAACACAACGCTTTGTGGACCAGTTTGCGCGCATTTACACGCCGGTGATGTTTGTGATCGCCTTGGGCATGGCGGTACTGCCGCCGCTGCTGATGGGCGGAGACTGGTTTACCTGGATTTATAAGGCGCTCGTTTTGCTCGTCATCGCCTGCCCCTGCGCACTGGTAATTTCCACGCCAGTCACCATCGTGAGTGGCCTGACCGCGGCTGCTCGTCAGGGTATTTTGATCAAGGGCGGTGTTTACCTGGAAGAAGGACGCAAGCTGGCTTGGTTGGCACTCGACAAAACCGGCACCATCACACACGGCAAGCCCGCGCAAACGGACTTTGCAGTGCTCAGCCACATGGAAAGCGCAGAGCTGCGCAGCATCGCAGCCAGCCTCGCAAACCGCTCGGACCATCCTGTGTCGAAGGCACTGGCGCAAGCAGCCGAGCGCGACGGCGTGGCACTGCGCGCGGTGGAATCGTTTGAGGCGCTACCCGGCCGAGGTACCCAAGGTGTTGTCGACGGCAGGCTTTTCTATCTGGGCAATCACCGCCTGATTCATGAACAGGGCCGATGCTCTGACGCACTCGAAACCCGCTTGTCAACCCTGGAACAACAAGGCAAGACGGTCATCCTGCTGGCCGATGAACATGAAGTGCATGGCATGTTTGCCGTGGCCGACACGGTGAAAGACAGCAGCCGCGAGGCCATTGCCGAGCTGCTTGCGCTGGGCATCAAAACCGTCATGCTGACGGGTGACAACGTGCATACCGCCAAAGCCATCGCCGGGCAGGTGGGCATTGACGAAGCCCGTGGCGACCTGCTGCCTGAAGACAAACTCAAGGTCATCGAGTCCAAGATTCACGATGGCAATGTGGTTGGCATGGTGGGCGATGGCATCAACGACGCACCTGCGCTGGCCCGCGCCAACATTGGCTTTGCGATGGGGGCGGCGGGTACCGGTACCGCAATCGAGACCGCCGACGTGGCCCTGATGGACGACGACCTGCGCAAACTGCCACGCTTTGTACGCCTGTCGCGCCACGCGCACGCCCTATTGGTGCAAAACATTGTGCTGGCCTTGGGTATCAAGGCTATATTTTTGGTGCTGACAATGACAGGCGCAGGCACCATGTGGATGGCGGTATTCGCAGATGTCGGGGCGAGCTTGCTCGTGGTGGGCAACGGCTTGCGCCTGTTGCGTAAGTGATCCCAGGCATGAATCGCAGGCAACCAGTGCCATATTCGGCAACCCCTTCTATCCAACTCGCGTACACGGACAAACAATTGATGTTTTGCACCGCAGCTTCACACGCAGTCGCCCTCGTATAGTTGCGCGCCGCTTCGCGCGCTGTGAGCAGTTCGCAGCGGGACTTGCACCCGCAGGGGTGGGCCCATGCTGGGCGCACCCAAACAAAAGCCCCGTTGCATTGCTGCAGCGGGGCTTGCTTATTCAATCGCAATGCTAGCTTACGCTAGCAGGTAATTAGAAGGAGTGAGACAACAGCAACCGGTACTGGCTGGAAGCGTCACGATTGGGCACGGTAGACATCATTGCCGACTGCAGTCCAACGAGCGTAGTTAGCAATCACGCCAGTACGCTTGCTCATAGCGTAATCATACTGCAGAGAGTAGCCGGTTCCGGTAGAAGAATAGCCAGGAGACACGTCTGCAACAGTCCGAGAAGCATAGGTCAGACCGAAGGCAGAAGCGCCCATGGGAACCTTCGCAGCCACCAGGTAGTCGGATGTCTTAGGAGAATTACCGGGACAGTGGGAGCTGTGTGGTTTGAAATCACCAAGCCGCCACCCAACTTCACCATGCCCAAGTCATAGGCAGCGGACAAACGGGTGGTATCTTTCACAGCATTTTGGAGGCCGGAGTTCTTGTACACAGCGTACTGGCCATTGGCAACCAGAGGACCCGCGTCGTAAGTAGCGCTCAGTGTGGTCACAGGAGCGGAAGAACCGCCGGAGATAGCAGCACCAGTGCCACCACCGGAAGCAGCGGAGCTAGTACCACCGGTCATGCCGGAGCCGAATGCTGTTTCGCCAGCACCTTCGTGTTGCGACAGGGAGAACTTGAATGCACCCACGGGGATGATGAAGGCAGCGTAGTCACGTGCAGTACGGGCAGTGAACAACATGTCAAAATTGGACGCACCTGCAGTAGAAGAAGAAGCCCAGCCAGGGTAGTAAGCATTCAAACCAGCGATACTGTTAAAACCGCTCAGGTAGTCTTGGCTCTTGATAGTGCCCAAAACCAGAGCACCTACGGGGGTGGTCAACATTAGGGATTGGTCCTCACCAGTGGCAACAGCTTGAGCATTCGTGTTGATCGACATAGAGGCCTTAGCAGCAAAACCGCCACCCAGATCTTCATTGGCAGTGAAAAACAGGCGTGCTGTATCAGCGCCCAGACCAGCAGTGTCAGAGGCGCCAGCGCCACCAATACCACCCGTGGTGGTGGACTGATAGCCGTATGCCAAGAAACCGGTGATGGAAACTTGTGCGAAAGAAGCGCCGGAAGCAGCCAGAACAGCCAAAGCGATGAGTGATTTTTTCATTTCAGATTTCTCATAAAAGTTAAACAGAAGGCTCTGGAGCCCATGAAAACAGACTAAGCGTTTATACCTATTCCATTTTCTCGGCCTCTCAGGCCAACCTCCCATTTCAGGAAGTTGGCTCTATTGCACCAGACCACCGCCGGTTTGGCAAAGCAATGCACCGAAAAACCACCAAAAAGTCGTGGATTAGGGTGTTTTCGTTGTGGTGTTGCAACATTTTGTATCACTCCACCACCGTTGCTTACCGGCTAGACTGGCACCATGGACACCCTATTCACCGCCGCCAGCGGGGCTCTGCGCACCCTTTTTGCCCAGCCCCACGCCACACACGCCTGCCCTACCCTACCGGACAAGGGCACTGCACTCAGCCCCAGCGAACGCCGACATGCGGCGGGGCTCATGCGCGTCAACCACGTGGGCGAAGTCTGCGCCCAGGCCCTTTACACCGCGCAAGCCTTAAGTACCAGCAACCCCGCGCTGCGGGCGCACTTTACCCAGGCGTGTAATGAAGAAACCGACCACTTGGCCTGGACCGCGCAGCGGCTCGAAGCCCTGGGCGAGCGCCCCTCGCTGCTCAACCCCCTGTGGTACGCCGGCGCTTTTGGCTTAGGGTTGCTGGCTGGCAAGCTGGGCGACGCCGTGAGCCTGGGTTTTGTAGTGGAAACCGAGCGCCAAGTGGGCGCCCACCTGGACAGTCACCTGGAACTGTTGCCGAAAGAAGACCACGCCTCACGGGCCATCGTGGCGCAAATGCGCGACGACGAACTGGCCCACGCCCAATCCGCCCAAGAGGCTGGAGCGATGGAGTTGCCACCGCCGGTGAAAGAACTGATGCGCGCAGCCGCCAAGGTGATGACCACCGTGGCGCAGCGGATTTAGCTCGCGTCTTAGTGGGCAGACACCCAGGCCGCCAGCCGATTTTTGCGATCGATGGGCAATGGCAGCTGGGCAATGCGCTCCAGCAGAACTGCATGGTCTGCCACTTGGCTGGCCAACATTTCGACCACAAAAGCCCAATCTTTTTCACGACCGGCGGCCAGTTTCGATGCAGCCAAATCGTGCGGTTCCAGACAAAGCCCGACCTTCAAGTCGGTATTGGGGTTCTGAATGCGCACCAACCGGTCTTGCCAGCCCACGGGCAAGATCGCCGTTTCAGGCCCAACCCCCTGGGCGTAGTAACCAAAACAATCGTGAAACGGTGACCCCTCTCCAATGGCGCCGTCGATCAAATCGGACAGATCAGGGCGATGCAGGGGATAAACATCCGCCTCCATGGATTCCACGAGCAAGGCAGACGGTTCTGGGACCGCACCCAGCAGAGATTGGCTTCCCACCACCACGATTTCATACTCGTTGGTAATGGCCGCTGCAGCGCGAATGACATGTTCCAGTTCACTGCGGCGCATGGGATTGCCTCCACTGTTTGAGAAATGCAAACCGCTCTTGGTGGGTTAGCAAACACGCCAGTGGCGACGCCTGACGCATGGCGTTGGCCCATTCAGACTCTTCCGTAGCAGCAGCCAGGCACGCCGCTTCGCCTTTTTCCAGCAGATCCTGCCAGGCATCCAGATACACAAAGGTGCGCGGCGAAGCGGTTTGGTGCCAGCGTTGCACAATTTCCTTGGCCCGGTCCAGCAAGGCCACATCCCGCCGAACCTTGTCGGCCACCAAGCGGTGCAGCGCAAGGCTGCGATTATCTAGTTCCTGAGGGGTGCGCATGGCGCAATCTACCCTAAATCTCCACCACCTCAAAGCTGGTGGTGAACTGCGCTGTTTTACCCAGCATGACGCTGGCGGAGCAGTATTTCTCGTGGCTCAGGGCAATGGCCCGCTCCACGGCAACGGCAGGCACGCCCTTGCCAGTCACCGTGAAGTGCATATTGATGGCGGTAAACACCTTGGGATCGACTTCCGCACGCTCGGCGCTGAGCTTGACGGTGCAACCCTGCACCGCGTGGCGGCCGCGCTTCAAGATCAGCACCACGTCGTAAGCGGAACAGCCACCGGTGCCGGCCAGCAATAGCTCCATGGGGCGCGGTGCCAGGTTCTGGCCACCGTTTTCGGGTTTGGCGGCGTCGGGGGCACCGTCCATCACGACGGTGTGGCCGCTACCGGTTTCGGCCACAAAGCCCATGCCTGAGCGGGTATTCAAAGCGCCGGTCCAACTGACGGTGCATTCCATGTTCAATCCTTTCACTGCGCTCCGCGCGGGGTGGAAATAGTAAGCATACAATGCCATTCAATTGCTCCGCGCGGAGTAAATCGTTTTTGCCATTGACAACCCGAGTGTAGCCCCATGAGCAACCCACCTGCATCCTCCACCCCAACACCGCTGAGCCCGGCCGACTATCTGAAGAAAATTTTGACAGCCCGCGTGTACGACGTGGCCAGCGAGTCGGCGCTGGAGCCCGCCCGCGTGCTCAGCCGGCGCCTGCACAACACGGTGCTGTTCAAACGCGAAGACCAGCAGCCGGTGCGCAGCTTCAAACTGCGCGGCGCTTACAACAAGATGGCGCACCTCACCTCTGAGCAACTGCAAAAGGGCGTGATTTGCGCCTCCGCCGGTAACCACGCACAAGGTGTCGCCTTGAGCGCCAGCAAACTCGGCACCCGCGCCGTGATCGTGATGCCCACCACCACGCCGCAAGTCAAAGTGGACGCCGTGCGCAGCTTTGGCGGCGAAGTGGTGCTGTTTGGCGAAAGCTATTCCGATGCCTACGGCCACTCGCTGCTGCTGCAAAAGAAAGAAGGCCTGACCTTTGTGCACCCGTTCGACGACCCCGATGTGATCGCCGGCCAAGGCACGGTGGCCATGGAAATGCTGCGCCAGGTGCAGACACTGGGCGCCGACAAAGCAGCCAAGGCTGGCCAAAAAGCCGGTGCACTCGCTGCGCCCCGGCTGGACGCCGTGTTTGTGGCCATTGGCGGCGGTGGTTTGATCGCAGGCGTGGCCAGTTACATCAAGGCGATTGATCCGCGCATCAAGGTCATTGGTGTGCAGATGAACGACTCCGACGCGATGATTCAGTCCGTACGGGCCGGCGAGCGGGTGGCTTTGCAGGACGTAAAAGACGTGTTTGTCGACACCCGCAGCATTGTGGAGCCCGCAGGCGCATTGGCCGTGGCGGCTATCAAGCAGTACGTGGCCACCCACAAAACCAAAGGCGAAACCTACGCCGCCATTTTGTGCGGCGCCAACATGAACTTCGACCGCTTGCGCTTTGTGGCCGAGCGCGCCGAAGTGGGCGAAGAGCGCGAGGCGCTGTTTGCCGTCACCATCCCCGAAGAGCGTGGCAGCTTCAAGCGCTTTTGCGAGCTGATTGGCGAACTGCCCGGCGGCCCACGCAACGTGACCGAGTTCAATTACCGCATCAGCGACGCCGCGCTGGCCCATGTGTTTGTGGGCCTGACCACGCAGGCCAAGGGTGAGTCCGAAAAAGTGGCCAAAAACTTCACCAAACACGGCTTCCAAACCCTGGATTTGACGCACGACGAGCTAGCCAAAGAACACATCCGCCACATGGTGGGCGGCATCTCCACCCTGGCGCAAGACGAACGGCTACTGCGCTTTGTGTTTCCCGAGCGCCCCGGCGCGCTGATGAAATTTTTGAGCCTGATGCGCCCGGGCTGGAACATCAGCCTGTTCCACTACCGCAACCAGGGCGCCGACTACGGCCGCATCCTGGTCGGCCTGCAGGTGCCCAAGGCTGACGACAAGGCATTTGCCAAGTTTTTGCAGACGCTGGACTACCCGTACGTGGAGGAAACCGCCAATCCGGTGTACCGTATGTTCTTGCAACAGTAAAAATTGCAGGACAGATCGTTAGCGCTGTCCTCAACTGATCAGAAAGGCTTTTATGGGAGTGCCTATAACCCGTCAACGATTCACGCCCGAGGAATACCTCGCATGGGAAGTTCAGCAACTGGACAAGCACGAATACATAGGGGGTGAAGTTTTTGCCATGGCCGGAGGTGAAGACCGCCATGCCACCGTCAGCGGCAATTTCTATATGGCTCTGCGTGAGCACCTGCGCGGCACCGCATGCCGGGTGTACATGGCCGATGTACGCGTGCAAACCAACGAGGCATTTTTTTACCCCGATGTATTCGTCACCTGCAGCAAAGCCGATGCACAAGACCGCCTGCGCAAGCGCGAGCCCTCACTCATCGTCGAAGTGCTCTCCCCCCAGCACGGCCGCCTATGACGCTGGAGCCAAGTTTGCCCACTACCCGCAGCATCGCCAGTTTGCAGGAGTACCTGTTGGTCGACATCGAACGGCGCAGCGCAGACCTGTTCCGCAAAACCACCGAGGGGCAGTGGATGCTGCTCCCCTTTGCGCTGACAGACTCCCTGCACTTGGCCAGCGTTGACCTACGCACCCCGGTGACCACCCTTTTTGCGGACTTGGAAGAAGACACACCGGACAGCGCCAGCAGCGCAGCATGAGCCATGGCACTGACACTCGACGGAAAACTGGTAGTGGCCATCTCCAGCCGCGCCCTGTTCGACTTTGAAGAGGAAAACCAGGTCTTTGAGCAGACCGACGACACCGCCTACATGCGCCTGCAGCGTGCGCGGCTCGATGTGCCGGCCACGCCCGGGGTGGCATTTTCGCTGGTCAAGAAACTGCTGGCTTTCAATACCGAAGCGTCTCAGCAGGTCGAGGTGGTGATCCTCTCGCGCAACGACCCCGTCAGCGGTATGCGGGTGTTCCGCTCGGCAGCACACTACGGGCTGCCGATTTTGCGCGGCAGCTTTACCCGTGGCGAACCACCCTGGCGCTACCTGCGCCCCCTGCATGCCAACCTGTTTTAAGCGCCCACCTGAGTGATGTGCGCGCCGCCCTGGCCGTGGGTGTGCCGGCCGCGCAGGTGTACCCGCAATCGACCCACGCCAGCGCCGCCCATCCGACCGAGGTGCGCATTGCCTTTGACGGCGACGCTGTATTGTTCAGCGACGAGGCCGAGCAGGTGTACCAGTCGCAGGGGCTCAACGCCTTTCAGCAGCACGAAACCGACAAGGCCGCGCTGCCCTTGCCCGATGGCCCGTTCAAACCCCTGCTGGTGGCGCTGCACCGGCTGCAACAAGCTGCCTCGCCCGCCATGCGCATCCGCACCGCGCTGGTCACCGCCCGCAGCGCCCCGGCGCACGAACGCGCCATCCGCACCCTGATGGACTGGAACATCGAAATCGACGAGGCCATGTTCCTGGGGGGGCTGGACAAGGGCGAATTTTGCGGAGTTTGAGCCCGACTTCTTTTGATGACCAAACCGGCCACATCGAATCCGCCGCCCGCCACGTGCCGGCGGCCACGTGGCCAGCGGCGTGCGCAACGACCCCGGCACGCCCGGTTAGCGTCAGATCAGCATTTGCTATGAACTTCATAGCTGCTTACGCATGCCAGACGTGCGCAAACACCATTTTTTGCGCATAGTTTGTGCATCCCTTTTTGCACTGTCCCGCGCCACGCCCAGGCCAGCTACCATCGCAGCCTTGTTCCCAAGTCCATCACCCAGTCATCATCCATGTCTTCTGCCCTGTCTTCTGTCTCCGTACTGCCCGGCAAATGGGCATCCTTTCAGCGGTTTGCGGCCCGTGTCTGGGCACTGTCCAAACCTTATTTTTCCTCGGATGAAAAGTGGAAAGCCCGTGGCCTGCTGGCGGCCATCGTGGCGCTGAACCTGGGCAGTGTGTACCTGCTGGTGCTGCTCAACGACTGGAACCGCCTGTTCTACGACGCGCTCCAGGCCAAGGACCAGGCCGCATTCTGGGAACAGTTGGGGCGCTTCGTGTTCTTTGCCTTCGGCTTCATCATTTTGGCGGTCTACAAGTTTTACCTGACCCAGTTGCTGGAGATGCGCTGGCGCGCCTGGATGACGCACCACTACCTGGAGCGTTGGCTGGGTCAGCAGGCTTTTTACCGCCTGGAGCTGGCCCGGTTTATGGGGAAAAATGCCGACGCTGCCCGCACACCCGACAACCCGGACCAGCGTATTCAGGAAGACGTGAACCAGTTCACCGCCCAGACCATCGGGCTTTCCATGGGGTTGCTCAACGCCACGGTTACGCTGGCCAGCTTTGTGGGCATTTTGTGGGGCTTGTCGGGCGCGTTTGACTTTTCCGTGGCGGGTACAAGGTCGCGGTTCCGGGCTTTATGGTGTGGATGGCGGTGCTGTACTGCGCAGCGGGCAGCGTTATCACCCACTACATCGGGCGCCCGCAAATCCAGCTCAACTTCCAGCAGCAGCAGGTGGAGGCAGACTTTCGCCACCACATGGTGCGGGTGCGCGAATACAGCGAATCGATTGCGCTGGACCGGGGTGAAAAAGTGGAGCAAGCCCACCTGGATGTGCGTTTTGGCGCCGTGCTGGGCAACTACCTGCGCTTGCTGCAGGCGCAAAAGAAACTGATCTGGTTCAACAGCTTTTTCAGCCAGTCGGCGGTGGTGTTCCCGTTCATTGTGGCGGCACCGCGCTTTTTCAGCGGTGCCATTCAGCTGGGCGAACTGATGCAGGTTGCCAGTGCTTTCGGCCGTGTGCAAGACGCGCTCAGCTGGTTTGTGGACAACTACAGTAGCCTGGCCGCCTGGCGCGCCACCACCGACCGCCTGACCAGTTTTGATGAAGCAATTAGTGCACTTGCGCCCGTCCAGTATGCGCAAGCAGCTACGAATTCGATAGCAGTTTCTGCCAACAACCTAACCGTTCAGTTGCCGGATGGCGCGGTGCTGCTGGCCGGCGCGACGCTGCGGGCCGAAGCCGGCTCCAGCGTGCTGCTGCAAGGCCCCTCGGGCAGTGGCAAATCCACGCTGTTTCGCACCCTGGCCGGCATCTGGCCCTTTGCCAGCGGGCAGGTGCAACGCCCGGCCAATGCCATGTTCATCCCGCAGCGACCGTATTTTCCGAACGGTCCCCTGCGCGACGCGCTGGCCTACCCCGAGCCTGCCAGCACCTACGGCGAAGCCGCGCTGCAGCAAGCGCTGGTGGATGCGCTGCTGCCGCAGCTGGTGGACCAACTCGACACCCCTGGCGCCTGGGGTCAAACGCTGTCCGGCGGAGAGCAGCAGCGCCTGGCCATTGCACGGGTGTTTTTGAAGCAACCCACCTGGGTGTTCGCCGACGAGGCCACCAGCGCACTCGACGAGGCGGCCGAGAATACCCTGTATAAAAGGCTTCTTGCGCTGGTCGGACGGACGCAGGGCGCTATTGTTTCGATAGCGCACAGGCCGACGGTGGCGGCATTCCACACGCAACGCTGGACGCTGCAGGCGCAGCCCGATGGGGCGCCTGCCCGTTTCACAGTTTTGGCAGCAGAACACCCACACGGAGCCTGAGTCTTTTGACAATATAGCGAAGCCCAGTCACCCAACCCACTCTGGCGACAGAAACGCAATTCCCTTATGGGCTGATGCATACGAAAGCTGCGACTTGGTCTTCATGCGCATATGCCGGCAGGTTTGAGTTGCTGGTGCATACCTTTCCATCTGCAGTGAAATCAAAATCACGAAACCATGTCACACGATTGGGCATAGGGTAAGCAACATAGCGGTTTTCACGCGGAAGAAACCGCAGCACCCGGTCGGAGTTATTGGCGGCAATCCAGATATCCCCCGAACTTGGGTGCACCGCAAGTGCATATGGCATCTCATACTCATCTTTTGCGAGCAATGGCAAGTCATAGGTTTGAAAGCTTTTTGTTTTCGGATCAAATCGCATTAATTTACCGTCGTCAAAGCTGGGAATCCATAAGATTCCATGCGAATCAAACCGCATGCGGCGAGGGCCATTGGCAGGCGTGGAAAACTCTGCAATTTCCAGAGAATTTTTATCAATGACGCCAATCTTGTTACCCAATAACTTTCCGTACCATATTGAGCCATCGACAGGATTTACATCAATTCCATATGGCATGTTCGCTATGGAACGACCAAAATTGAAAAGTTTGTGATGCGACAAATCAAGTTGAATATTTTTACCTGGCCACCAGGCTGCTATTTTTAGTATCACTCCCAAAAAGTTGTCGCTAACCCAGCGGGCAAATCCGTCGTGCGGAAGGGCAACACTGGTAAATTCTCCGGTATCGGGGTCAAATTTGGCCACCCGGTTTGACATGGTTACCGTAAACCATATTTTTTCCTGCCGGTCTAGACGGATCGTGTGTGGATAAAGGTTTTCGCGCCACAAAAACCCAGCAGGCAACTGATGAAATTTAAAGGTGTGAGAGTCCGGATGAAATTCAATCAGCTTCCCCGAAAGTGCGGCCGTTATGAAAATACGGCCATCACGAAGCTGTACCGCACTATGGGGGCCATGTACTCCGGTAAACACACCAATAGGTAATTTGGCGCCCCGGAAATTGCCGCCAACACGGTCATCTGATTGCGCTGGAATGGCTACCGTTTGAACAACGCCAGTCGAACGATCAAGAACGAATACAACGTCTTTGCCTTCGTCGATGCCATACAACTTGCCATCACGGCCAACAACAGTATCGTGAATAAATGACATGGCATCACCCGCATGCCACTCCTCTACCTTGGCATCCGCCAGTTCCAAACTGAAGGCCCCTGTTTGCTTGCGAACAACTGGCTCACCACGAAAGCCCAACGCATAGAGATTTTTGATTGCGTTGTGCTGATCATTCGTAATGATTGCCCCATACCCCTCCATGCGCGATATAACTTCCCCCCACGCTTCGTGCGAGCGAGGACTGCGTGTAAGGGAGTTGCCTTGCTGGTGACAATATGAGCACTGGCTGATAAACGTCTCCTTGGTGGCACCATCGGGAAATGGAAGGGTCGCGGCATGCGCCGATGCAGTGAGTGAATTCGATATGCTGAGTGCGTCGAGCAATGGCTCCACCACGAAATTGGTAGTGACATCTGAACCCGTAACCGCAATTTTCTTGGCCGAATCCGCAAAGTTATAGTGCCGTGCACGAATTTTCAAATTGCCTTGAAAATTGGTATGCAATTTGTAATCACCATTTGCATTGGTGTACACCGTTTCTTTTCTGTTTTCCTGGTCATTCCATAAGGTAACCATGACGCCAGGCAATGGCGCCCCTTCAGACGAAATAATATGCCCTTTAAGCAACGCCCCATGGGCATTTGCACCGAGCATCAGAAACAGCAAAGCTGAGGAAATTATATTTTTCATGGCGTGGCACACTCCGATTGATTTATACCCACCCGGATATCAGTGCGATGCCAACGGGTAGCACTCCCCACACAAATGCCAATGCAACACATATCGCGGCATTCCCCCGAATTACACCTATTCTGTCATTCTCAAAGCGCCACCAGTGGCAAAATGATATGTTTACCAGCTCGTACACATACCCGAACAACGTCATCAGCAGAAACATCAGCCAATAATTTTCAATACTGCTTGCCACCACACCGGCAGCAATACCGAATACAAGAACAATATTGGAAATCTGAATACTGGTGCTTCTGTATATCCATATTCTGTATTTCTTGGCAATACTCTCCACCACGATTCCCGCCACTATGCCAATAGCTATCTGCTCTATCATTTTCCATCTTTCATTAAGTTGCAAAGTCGAATGTGCTCAGTTATTTCACGCGATACTTCATGCGCGGATTCAATGGGCAGGTAATGTCCGGTGTTCTTGACCGTTGCTAGGCGTGCGCCGGCAATGCTGTTCATGAACAGGTGTGCATGTCGAATGGGTATCAAATAATCGTTTTGCCCCCACATCAGAAGCGTTGGCATGGCAATTTCGTGCATGCGTTCCAATAAATTAGTATTTGGAATAAATGGACGCAAGGCGATCAAGGTGTTGCGATTTCCCGCTCTCAAACTAAGCATTGAAGCGCGATTTATCCAGACCGGGGTTATCAGTTCTTTATTTGCGACCAGGGAAGCCAGTGTTTTTTTGACCATGGCTTTGTTGCTTGCCCAGCGCAAAATCAACTTCCCAGCCTTGTATTCCGCCAATTTGAAACTGATTGGTGCAAACCGCGGTTCTTTATCCTGACGAAAGCCTGCCGACGCTATCAAGGTTAACGAGCGCACCCGCTCGGGGTACAGAATGGCGTGGGTCCATGCAGCGTACCCCCGCGCGAGTGCCCAACAAGGTGTACTGCGTCAATCTTGAGAAAATCCAGGATCGCTTCAATACTTGCAGCCACACTGTTTTCTTGCAAAGCTGAATGATCAGTCCATCCGGTCAATCCCATGCCTGGCATATCCATACGGACCACATGGAACTGCTCAGACAATTCCTCCGCCACTTGATCCCAATCGCGTAGCGATGCCATGAATCCATGCAAAAGCAATACTGGAATGCCCCCTGCTTCTCCGCTCACCTGGTAGTGGATTCGTTGCCCGTCGGGCAATCGCAGAAACTTGCTGTTCTGGTCTGCTTCAATACTTTCCACCAATTCTGGCGACAAATCTCTTTTAATGAGAAGCAGCATGACGGCAGCAAGCACCAAGGCCAAAAAAATCAATGCAATAATCATTGCATCACCTTGTGTACGGCATATCCACGAAGATACATGGCGAATATGACCACAATCGCCACACTACAGCCCAACACCCCCCATGGTCCGAACCAGGGAGACATTTGTCGGGGAAATAGAACGTCGTGGTAACCAATAATCCAGGCATTTAGCACCGCGTGCATTGCAATCGGTGGCCACAAACTCCCACTACGCAGTCGCAATATGGCCATCACTGCACCCCACGCAGTAAGAGATAGGGAAAAAATTATCGAACCGTAGACCGGCTGCTCCGGGAATACCCACCCAAGCAGTACCACCATGGGGACATGCCAAACCCCCCAATACAGACCGGAAAGTACGATGGCGGTACCTTTGCCAAACCTTTCAAGCAAGCTGTCGAGTAACGCGCCGCGCCATAAGAACTCCTCTGTTGCAGCATTGAAGACATGCAATATAGGAGCAAAAACCAGCAGATACGATAAATATATTGGCCAGTTCCATGCATGGAGTGGAAGAATATCTATCAAGCGGTAGTTTTTAATTGCCGAAGCATCCCAATTGACCCCCGCACTGATTTGGTGGGCAGCAAGCCCAGCGCTAAATACAACCAGTGTGATCGCCAGAAAGATTCCAACCAGAGTTTCCTCCACTGGAAATGTCCGCAGGTAAGAGTGCATGTTTTTTCTGAACTGCGGACTTGCTGCTATGGCAATGCTACCTGGTATCCATTGACAAATACCGAATACAATGAACGGAACTGAAGTTATGCCTCCATACGCCAATATGCTTGCACAGAATATGACTTGTGTCGCTAACGCAAATATTAATAGTTTGATGTGTACCATGATATGAACTCAAAGACCGCATCATGATTTGGAGATACACCTGATTCTGGCTATTACCTAGTTGGTAATTGAATATCCAAAATAGTCTGCGCTATCATGCATACCAATGCAAATTGCAGTTTCGTCTCGTAGGGGTAGACATGGAACGTTCGGGATTTTTTTTGCAGCGATGGCGACTGGACAAAAAGGTGAGTCAATTTGCGTTGGCGGACCAGTGTGGTGTTTCGCAGCGGCATATCAGTTTCATTGAAAACGCAAAAGCGAAGCCCTCGCGCCCCACACTGCTGGCACTTTGCCGGGTTCTTGAGATCCCCGACTTCGAGACTGAGAGGTTACTCAGGGCTTATGGTCTGAATACCTTGCTGCCACAAGGTAGGGCTAATTCAAATCGTGTCAATCGCTGGATAGATCAAGTACCCAGTACGCTGAATTTTGCGTGTGTGATATTGGATGAGCAGTGGAACATCGCTCAGTCCAACCTTGAATTCGACCGACTGATTACCGCTTATGGAAAAACACCGTCAGATTCATTGCTCGGCACAAACTTTTTGGATCTGTTTTTCTCCCCAGCGTATTTGTGTGGCAGTGTGAGAAATGCAGATGTGGTTGGCATGCCTGCACTTTCGCGTGCCATTCGCGAGGTAAAAGCAACCAGTCTTCGTTCGGATCAGTCCGATTTACTGGATCGACTGAACCATTCGCGTACATTATTCGTCCCCCATTTAGCGGTTAATGATCAGGACGCTATTCCTCCCGTGATTCAACTTGTCTTGGCAAATGACACTTCAGTTGAGTCTTTTACCGTGGTCCTGTCGACACTAGGAACCGAGTTTGACTGGCACCGCGAAACCCGCCGCATGGCCATGTTTATTCCGGCAAACCCTTGACCGGAGCATGCGCCAATCGGGCACGCGCGCTCGATGAGCGTCGCATACACTGACCACCATGGCCCGATGGGGCGCCCGCCCGCTACACCGTAAAGGCCGATGTGCGGGACCTTTGACGCCCACGCAAAGCGCCAATTTATAACGCCGCCAGCGTACGCAACAGCGCCCGGTTCACCGCGTCGGCGGGCATGCCGTGGGCCTCGCACACATCGTGGATCATGCCGGTGTTGTGCGATTCCAGCGCGCTGGCCACTTCCAGCCAGGGCGCGTAGGGGCCAGACTGGCCGATGATGGCCGAGGCAATGCGCCCAGGCAGTGGCAGGCGGTGCAGGGCCGTGCCCAAAGGCTCGCCCAGCAGCAAATCCAGCTGCGAAAAGATGCCGCACACGAACACCTCGCGGCGCAGTGAGTCTTCGGCACCGGCGTCGCACAGGTGCTCCATGATGCGGGCCCGCCAGACCATGCTGGCGCGGATGGGGGCCAGATTGGCGTCGCTGCTGGCGTGGGGCAGTTGCTCCAGCAGCCAGTTTTTGAGCTTGGTGTAGCCCATCACCATCAGCCCCTGGCGAATGGAGTCCACTTCGGCCTTGGCGCCCAGATGGGCCGAGTTGGCATAGCGCAGAAAGCGGTAGGCCAGCAGCGGTTCGTTGCCCAGGCGGTGCTCCAGCGTTTCCAAGGGATTCGTCGGCGTCAATGGACTTGAGCAGGGCCCAGCAGCTGGCGGTCGGGTTGAATCTGCTGAAAACGGTAGCCGTGCAGAACTTCTTCCACCGGCCAACCGGCGGCGCCGGTAATGCCCTGGCGGTCCAGCGCATGTTCGACCAGGGCCTGGCTGGCCAGACCTTGGTAATAACTGGCAGGTACCACGGGGCTGGCGAGCGCATTGGTGGTGCCCAGGCCCGCGTCCTGGTGCTGGCGCAGGGATACGCGCAGGGCCGCCACGGCTTGCTGGACGCTGAGCATGCGCAGGGTGTTGACAAACCAGGGCGCCACCTCGGGCGCGGGGGATTCGCCGGGGTCGCCGCTCCACACCAGTTGCACGCCGCGTTGGTGGGCTTTGCGCACGCGTCCGGCCAGCAGGGCGTCCTCCAGCCAGGGCGAGCCGACTTCAATTTGAATGCTTTTGGCAGGGGCATGGTCCAGCAGGTCGGCCAACAGGGCCTGCGAGCGCACCTGCAGCATGAGCCGGGGTGCGGAATCGGGCCACAGTTCACCCAGGGCCGCCAGCAGGTGGTGGGCGTCAACCGCGCTGGCGCGGTTGGCATCGACAAAGATGCGCACACCGCAGCAGCGGCGCAGCCGGTTCCAGACCGGCTCGTAACCCAATGTAAGGCTACCTAAAACGGACTGGGACATGGTTCAGCCGAGGTAGTTGAACAGCGACAGCTTTTGCACCTGTGCGTAGGACTGCAGCGCGGCCTGGTAACCGGTCTGCTGGTTCTGGAAGTCCGACACACCCTTGATCATGTCCAGGTCTTCAGCGCGCGAGCGGTCGGCTTCGAGCTGGATGTTGCGGTTTTCCTGGTTGGCGGTGATGCGGTCGGCCCGGTTCAGCAGGTCGCCAGCCTGGCCGCGCACGGAGGAAACCTGTGCCATGCCCAGATCGACGTTGTTCAGGGCCTGCCCGACCGCCTGCATGGCGGCATTGCTATCGGCGGCGTTGCCGATGTCGCGGATGGCATCGTCGAGTACGCTGAAGATGCTGGGCCGGGGGTCGATGGACAGCGTGTCGCCGACCGCGGGTGCCCCCTTGATGGAGAGCGAGAGCCCCGGAATCTGGGTAACCGCAAAATTGACCAGGCTGCCGGTGGGGTAGCTTGCCGAGCCGCTGAATGGGCCGGTGACGTTGGGGTTTTCGGCAATGTCGTAGGTGACGGTGGTGGTGCCAGGGACGGAGGTGGTGTCTACCCCGGTGATGTTCAGGGCGTAGGCCGAACCTGTTACCAGGGAGGGGTCGGTCATGGTGACGCCACTGGTGCGAATTTCGTGCGCCGGTGCGGTCACGGTGGACAAGGTGACGTTGTACACCCCATCACGGGCAGGCATGTGCATGAAGGCGCGGTCGCCGTCCAGCGTGTAGGGAATGGACACCTCGTTGCTGGCAACCTGCCCAGGCAGGCCGGAAAAGGTGTAGTCCTGCGGCAAAGCCTGCGGCCCTACAAACGGATTGGCGGCGCTGCCCAATGCACTGAACAGGGGCAATCCGTTGGTGTCTTTGCGGTTGGCCAGGGCGAATACCTGGTCGCGAAATCCTGCCAGTTGGACGGCAATGGATTGGCGTTCCAGCGCACTGTGCGAGGCATTGCCTGCGCTGGCAGCCAGTTCGCGAAAATTCTGCAGGGCCTGGGTGACATCGCCCAGCGTGCTTTCGGCCTGGTTGATGGAGTTGCGCTGGGATTCGAGGGCGCGCTGGTCGGTTTCGATGCGGGCCAGCCGGGTAATGGCCCGCTCGGCCTGGGCTGCGCCGGTTGGGTCGTCGCTGGCGCGAACGACCTTTTTGCCCGAAGTCAGGTTTTCCTGCAGGTTGGACAGTGAACTCTGGCGGTTCATGATGTTGCGCAGCGCGGTGTCGTAAGCGTTGGCAGAGCCTATGCGGGTGAATGACGGCATGGTGCTTGCTCCTGTGGTGCGCTATCAGCGGGTCAGGTTCTGAATCAGGGTGTCAAAAATATTCTGCGCAATCTGGATCATTTTGGCCGAGGCCTGGTACGCCTGCTGGTATTGGAGCAGGTTGGCGGCTTCTTCGTCCAGGTTGACGCCCGAGATGCCCGCGCGGTCGCGCTCCACGTTGACTGCAATGGATGCGGACACTTGTGCAGCGTAGTCTGCGCTTTGTGTGCGAATGCCGATTTGTGACATCAATCCTGCAAAACCATCGGTCAGCGCGGCGCCATCAAACATGGCGACATCACGCAAGTTCATCAAGGCGGTGGCGTTGCCGGACGATAAGGTGGGGTACAGGTTGGCGTTGACGGTGACGGTGTCTCCGGCCTTGGGGGTGCCTTGCAGGGTCAGCGACCAGTCCGACAGTGGCGGGGGTGGCAGGCACGGTGGCTTCAATGGCCTGGCCGGGGTGTGGTGAATACGGTGGCACCCTGGTCGCTGCGGGTGTAGGTGTTGGAGCCGGTGAAGGTAAAGAACAACCCCAGGGAGGCGGGCGGATTGGTGCGCGCAGAGAGTGCAATTTGTTGCAGGCTTCCGGTGTTGCCGGTACCCATGGTGGCGGCCACCGGGCTGGCCACGGCCAGCGCACGGGGCGTGGAAAAAACGCTGCTGATGCTGCTTGCCGAGGACGTGAAGGGTTTGATCAGAAACCGGTCGCCCGCAGCCGCACCACCGGCTTGCGCAATGTCCAGCCCGTCGATGCTGATGGAGTTGGTGAGCGACAGCGATGTGTCAAAGGCGGTGACGACGCCGTCGGAGCGGCGGATGATGTTGCCGGTGGTGGCGCCGGTGAACTGGATTTCGTAGTCGGAGGCCGCGAATTGGCTGGTGTCGGTAACGCTCAGGGTCATCACCGCAGCGCCCGTGTTGAGCGTGGCGGGGGCCTTGGGCTCCAGAACATTGCTATTGCCAAAGGTGGTGGGGCTAAACAGGTTGCCGCCGACGTTGCCATCCAGATCCAGCCCGAGCTTGTGCTGGTCGTTCATCGCCGTGGTAATGGCCAGCGTCAGGCGCCCCAGCAGGTTGCGGCCTTCATTGAGGTCGTCGTTCTGAAAACGCAGCAAGCCGGAGACTTCGCCACCGCCGAGCCGGTTTTCATCCACCACCACGGTTGCGCTGCCGCGGATCACAGCGAGTTTGCTGGCGCGTGCGTCACCGTAGTCATCGTTCACCAGCGTCACTGTGGAGGCGACGTTTCCCAGCACCAGCTCCTGGCTGCCACCAATGTACAAGCCCACGCTGCCGTCATCGGCGGCAATGGAGGTGGTTTGGACATAGCGGTTGAGATCTTTGATGAGTTGGTCGCGCTGGTCAAGCAGGTCGTTGGGGGGTTGCCCATTGCCCTTGGCGCGGGCGATTTGGTCGTTGACGTCGGCAATGTTGCTGGCCAGGCTGTTGATGGTGTCAATTTTTGCGAAAGCTCTTGTGTGATGCCGGACTGCAAGTCATCCAGCGACTGGGCGGTTGCACGCATGCGGGCCGCGGTTTCGTCGATACGTGTCAGCACCACGGTGCGGGCGGTCATGTCGGTGGGGGCGCTGGCCACATCGGAAAACGCGTTGACCATGTCGTTGATCGATGCGCCCAGGCCCTGTGGCCCGCCCTGGAATATGCCTTCTAGCTGTTTGAGTTTGTCGGAACGTGCCGCGTCCGACGATTGTGTGGCGGTGGCCAGGGTGGACTGGCGGGTCAAAAACTCACTGAAGTTGCGCTGGATGGTCTGGATGTTGACGCCCTGGCCAATATAGCCGCCACCGGTGTATTGCCCTTTCACGTTTTCCAGAATGATCTTCTGGCGTGAGTAGCCGGGCACATTTACGTTGGAAATGTTGTTGCCCGTTGTTTGCAATCCCAATTGGTTGGCTTGCAGTGCCCGGATACCGATGTTGACGAGGCCCATGGTGTGCTCCGATCAAACCTGGACGCGTTGAATCGCCAGGGTGGTGTTGATGGCGCGGCTCAACTTGGTGGCGTAGTCGGGGTCGGTGGCGTAGCCCGCTTTTTGCAGACCGCTGGCAAAGGCATGGGCCGAGCCGGTTTGCTCGCGCGCCTTGGCGTAGCGCGGGCTCTCGTTAATTAGCCGTGCATAGTCCTTGAATGCGTCGGCATACGAGTCGTAGGCCCGAAACCGGGCGATGCGTTTCTGGGGCACGCCGTTGATGAATTCGGTGGTGGTGACTTCGGCGGTTTTGCCGGTCCAACTGGCGCCGGCCTTGATGCCAAACAGGTTGTGGGATGGCGCGCCACCCTTGACCTTGATTTCATGCCGGCCCCAGCCGGTTTCGTGCCCGGCCTGTCCGAGCATGAAGCCCGCCGGGATGCCGCTGGCTTTCTCGGCTTCGCGCGCGGCGGCGGCGTGTTTTTGTACAAAACTGGTTTGGCTCTCGGTGGGGGTGCGGGTCACTTTGGCCGCAACCGCCGCTGCAATGGGCCTGGACGCGGTGGCCATGGAGTGTGTGGGGGAGCGCACGCCGGGCGATGTGGCATCGGCTTTCTGTATGCCCATCTGGCGGCTGAGCTGCAAGGCGATGGCATCGGATAGGCCGCCGGGTTGGCCCGACATTTGAACGGCAAACTGCTGGTCCAGCAGATCGGTGCCCAAATCGCCACCCGGGCTGTCGAGCATGCCGGACTTGACGGTGGCCTCGCGCATGCTCTTGATCAACTCCCGCATGAACAGCGATTCAAACTGTTTGGCGGTTTCCTGGACGGCGGCGTGGCCGTCTTTGCCGGCCTGGTGTTTGAGGGCGCCCAGCGACCGGGCATCGGCGGCCAGGCCCACTGTGGACGCGGCCGTGGTGGCACTGTGAATGGATGTGTAAGCCATGTCAGATTACCTCCAGCTCCGCATTCAGCGCCCCTGCGGACTTGATGGCTTGCAGAATGGCCAGCAGGTCCTGTGGCGTGGCGCCCAGGGAGTTGAGCGCGTTGACGACGTCGGCCAATTTGGCAGCCCCGGGAATCTGAATCAGTTTACCGGGCTCTTGTTTGATGTCGATGTTGGCCTTTTCGGCCACCACCGTCTGGCCACCGGTGGACAGCGCATTGGGCTGGCTGATGATGGGGGTGGACGAAATGCTGATCGACAAATTGCCATGGGCAATGGCGCAGGGGCCCAGGGTCACGGCCTGGTTCAGCACGATGGAGCCGGTGCGCGAGTTGATGATGACCTTGGCCGCAGCAATGCTGGGGTCAATTGCCAGCTCCTCCATTTCGGCAATGAAGTTGACCCGCTCATTGGGGCTGGTGGGCGCCTTGACCTGCACGGTGCGACCATCCAGCGCCTGGGCCACGCCGGCGCCAAACCGCCGATCAATGGCCTGGGCCACCCTGCGGGCGGTTTGAAAGTCGGATGCATTCAGGCTCAAACTGATGCTGTCACCGTCTTGCAATGCCGTGGGTACCGTGCGTTCGACCTGTGCACCGTCGGGAATGCGGCCCACGCTCAAATGGTTGACCTGCACTTTGCTGCCACCGGCGGCGGCACCGGCACCGGCAACAATGAGGCTGCCCTGGGCAATGGCGTAGACCTCGCCATCCGCCCCTTTGAGCGGCGCGGCAATAAGGGTGCCGCCTTTGAGGGATTTGGCATTGCCCAGTGAGGAGACGCTGACGTCCAGCAACTGGCCGGGGCGGGCAAAGGCGGGCAGTTGGGCGGTGACCAGCACGGCGGCGACGTTTTTCATTTGCAACTGGGCCAGCGATGCGGCAGACAAGGTCAGGCCAAGTTGCTGCATGTAGTTGCTCAAGCCCTGGGTGGTGTAGGGCATGGTCTGGTCACCGGTGGCGTCCAGCCCCACCACCAGGCCAAAACCGGTTAACTGGTTGCTGCGCACGCCCTCAATGGAGGCCACTTCCTTGATGCGGGCGGCGTGGGCCCATCCGGCAAAGGCCAGGCACCCCACCAGGCAGCACTGGGCCACGTGCCAAAGGCAGGTGTGGCCGGGCAGAGAGATCCAGGTTTTCATGTGCAGAGCTTGTTTTGGGTTGATCCGGGTGGATCAGTTACCCCTCGGCACTATTCTGGATAACTTTAGATCGGTTGAAAGCTCAAAAAGAAGCGGGAAAGCCAGCCTACTGTCTGCGCTTCACCCTGCGGGCCACGGCCACGCGACTCCACCCGCACGTTGGCGACCTGGGTGGAGCTGATGACGCTGCCCGGCTGCACCAGGCGGGGGTCGATGGTGCCGGAGAAGCGCAACACGTCGACATTCTGGTTGACGCCAATCTGTTTTTCGCCCGCCACCACCAGGTGCCCGTTGGGCAGCACTTCAATGACGGTGGCGGTGATGGAGCCGGAAAACGTGTTGGCGCTCTCCGTGCCGCCTTTGCCGGAGAAGTTGTTGTTGGACGATGCGCCGATGTCCAGCTTGGATGAACCGGACAGGGTTTGCAGGGGCAGGGCGGTGATGGACGAGTCAATCGATGAATTGCGGTTGACGGTAGAGGTCGATTTTTGGCTGGCGGTGACGTTTTCCACGATTTGCACGGTCACGGTGTCGCCTACCAGGCGGGCGCGACGGTCTTCAAATGCAGGACGGTAACTGCTGGCCTGGAACAGGCTGCCGGAGGCGGGGCGTGCTGCGACCGCAACGGGTACGACCGGGGTGACTTTGGGTTCGGCAAAATCGACCATGACTTTTTGGGGCAATTGCTGGCAGGCGCTGCACAGGGCGCCGAGTACCAGGGGGCAGCACCATTTTGCGCGTGCGGCGCTGTTGTGCCGGGGTCGGCAGGGCGGTCAATAAATGGTTCACGGTGCACCTCACAACTGGCCGAGCTTTTGCAGCATCTGGTCAGAGGTTTGAATGGCTTTGGAGTTCATCTCGTAGGCACGTTGGGTCTGGATCATGGTGACCAGCTCCTGCACCACGTTGACGTTGGAGGTTTCCACAAATCCCTGCATGAGTGAACCCACGCCATTGGCGTTGGCGGCCCCCACGGTCGGCTGCCCTGATGCCGCGGTTTCGGCGTAGATGTTTTGGCCTTTTGGCTCCAGCCCAGGCGGGTTGATGAAGCTGGCCAGGGTGATGGTGCCAATGGTCTGCGGGGTGACCGTGCCGGGGATGGCGGCGGTCACTGTGCCGTCTGCTGCTACGGTGACATTGGTGGCATTGGCAGGGACAGTGATGCCGTTGGACCAATGGCAGGCCGCTGGAGTTGACCATGCGGCCCTGGCTGTCAATCTGGAACGCGCCGTCGCGCGTAGCCAATGGTGCCGTCGGGCATGGTGAGCTGGAAAACCCGTTGCCCTGCACCGCCACGTCCATATTGTTGCTGGTCTGTTGCAGGTTGCCCTGGGTGAAATTGCGGCTGGTGGCCACGGTGCGCACGCCCAAGCCCACCTGCAAGCCGGTGGGAAGGGTGGATTGCTCCGAGGTGTTGGAGCCCACCTGGCGCAGGTTTTGGTACATCAGGTCTTCAAATACCGCATGGGATTTTTTGAAGCCGTTGGTGGACACGTTGGCCAGGTTGTTGGAAATAACGTCCAACTGCATTTGCTGGGCTTCCATGCCGGTCTTGGAGATCCATAGCGAGTTGATCATGGCAGTGTCCTTAAAGGGTTAGCCGGGCGGTGTGGGTGTTACCCCTGCAGCCCCAAAAGCTGGCCGGCCGAGCGGTCGTTGGACTCGGAGGTTTGCAGCAGGCGCATCTGGGTTTCAAACTGGCGGGCAGTCTGAATCATGCCGACCATGGTTTCAATGGTGTTGACGTTGGAGCCCTCCAGCGAGCCACATGCAGGCGGGCTGCGTCGTCGTTGTTCAGGGGGTCGCCCGAGGTGGCGCGGAACAAGCCATCTTCACCGCGCCGCAGGGGGTCTTCACCCGTTGGTGTGACCATTTTCAGGCGTGCAATGACGTTGGGCGGCTGCGTGCCAACTTTGGCGCTGAGGTTGCCGTCGTGGCCAATCGATACGGTGGCACCGGCCGGTACATTGATGGGCGCTCCACCATTCGACAGCACAGGCAGCCCGTTGCCGCTGACCAGAACGCCTTGCGGCGACACTTCGAAGTGCCCGTTGCGGGTATAGGCTTCGGTGCCGTCCAGCCCCTGGACGGCAAACCAGGAGTTGCCGCTGGTCATGGCGTCCAGTGCACGATCCGTGCGTTGCGCGGGGCCTGGCTTGTCCATATACCCTGCCGTTGCCTCCAGGGCAAAGACGCGGGTGGTGGCCCCTTCGCCGCGCAGGGGGACCGCACGGTAGGTGGACAGTTCCGCACGGAATCCGTTGGTGGAGGCGTTGGCCAGATTGTTCGACAGAACCGCCTGGCGGCTTGCGGCCGCGTTGGCACCCGACATGGCGGTGTAAATGAGGCGGTCCATGGCGATCTACCGGGGGTTAGCGCAAATTCACCAGGGTCTGCAACACCTGGTCCTGGGTTTTGATGGTTTGCGCATTGGATTGGTAGTCGCGCTGCGCGGTCATCATGGCTACCAGCTCAGACGTCAGGTCGATGTTGGATGACTCCAGTGCGCCGGAGGTGATTTCACCAAAGTTGCCTTCCTTGGCTTTGCCATGTACCGCTTGGCCCGACTGAATGGTTTCGACCCAGTTGCCTTGTCCCACCGGCTTGAGGCCCTGCACGTTGCGGAAATCGGCCAAAGCCAGTTGACCACGCGCCTGGGATTGGCCATTGGAGTAGCGCGTGGTGATGACACCGGCTTTGCTGATGGCCACGCCTGTCAGGTTACCGGCGGTGTAGCCGTCCTGGGTCAAATTGGAAATGGCAAATGCCGTGCCGTATTGCGTCGCTTTGCTGACATCCAGGGTGGCGGTGAACGGGCCAATATTGGTGTTGGCAGAGGTGATGGTGATCGGGAGTGCATCGACGGCACCTTGTACCTTGCCTGCGGTGTCAAAAGTGATGGATGCCAGGGATGCGGTGGTTGCGGGGTCATCGGTGTAGATGTCCCAGGCATCGGTGGCGGTTTTGACGAAATACAACTGCACAGGAATGGGAACGCCCTGTGAGTCGAATGCGTTCACGCTGGTGCCGTAGGTGGTATAGGGGGTAGGGGGTACCGCAGTGGCCGCCACTTCGGCGCGTGCATCGAGATTGAACTCTACGGCAATGTCCGTCGTTTGCTGGGCCGGAATGGGAGCGCCTGTCGGAATGACCATCTCCGTTAGTGTGGTGCTGGTGGCAGCGCCGTCAAAATCGGTGGTGTAGCCCATTACGTTGGCCCCGGTGTTGGTGACCAGCTTGCCCGATGCGTCGAGCTTGAATTGGCCATCGCGGGTGTAGGCTGCGCTACCGTCAGAGAGTTTGAGTTCGTAGAACCCGCCGCCGTTGACCGCCACATCCAGGTTGTTGCCGGTAATGTTGATGGTGCCCTGTGAAAATTGCTGCGATATGGATGCAATTTCCACACCAATGCCGCCACCGGCACCGCCACCACCGCTGGGGCCAATAGCCGATGCCACGATGGCGGAAAATTCTGTGCGGGATGCCTTGGCACCCACGGTGTTGCCGTTGGCAATGTTGTTGCCAATAACGTCCAGGTTCTTGGCGGCGGCGTTCAAGCCTGACAGACCGGTTTGGAAGCTCATGGTGTTTTCCTTGGTGGCGGGTAGGTGGTATCGGGGGACGCGCTAATAAATGACCTGGATGGCTTCGTAGGCAATCGCCTCTCTGCCTTTGAGTTGCACGCTCAAAGTGCTGCCGCTGGTGCCTACGGACGCAATCGTGTCCTTGGCAAAAGGTGTTGTCTCGACGTTTTTGCCGCCCTGTGTGGCGGTGACGTTGTAGTGCGGGCTGCCAACGCCGGTGTACCCGGACGCGTCCCACTCAAAATCGTGGCGACCGGTGCCCATGGCACCCAGGTTCAAGGTGTCGAGCAGTTGGCCAGTGGGTGACAGGATGTCCACTTTCACGGTATCGGCGCGGGACGACAGTTCGATGGCACCCTTGGCCTTTCCCGCGTCAACGGACAGGGTGTTTCCTTCCAGAAGCACGTCATGCCCAATCAGCGACGTACTTTGCAAGGCTTGCATGGACGCAAATTGACCTCCCATGGATTTCATGGTTTCGTTCAGTTGCTGAATACCCGTGACGGTGTTGATCTGCGCCATCTGACTGGTCATTTGGGCGTTGTCCATGGGGTTCATGGGGTCCTGGTTGTTCAGTTGGGCGACCAGCAGCTTCAAGAAGCGGTCTTGCGATGCGGTGGCTTCGGCCAGGGCGGATTTGGTGGTGCTGCCACTGCTGACTGGGGTGGCAGCGGTTGCAGCGCTAACGGCGGTGGTCATGTGCAGGCTCCTTCAGGCTTATTGGCCCATTTGCAGGGTCTTGAGCAGCAGCGTTTTGGCTGTATTCATTACCTCTACGTTGTTCTGGTACGACCGGGAGGCGGAGATCATGTTGACCATTTCTTCCACGGGATTGACGTTGGATTGCGTGATGTACCCTTCCGCATCGGCGGATGGGTGCGTCGGATTGTGTGTGCGGCGCAGCGGGGCGTCGCTCTCGGTGATGGTTTTGACGCGAACGCCGCTGGATGCATCGGCCCCCATGGGCGCGGTCTCAAACACCACTTGCCGCCCCTTGTAGCCCTGGCCGTCGGGTCCGGCCACCGCATCGGCGTTGGCCAGGTTGCTGGCCACCACGTTCAGGCGCTGCGACTGCGCACTGACCGCACTGCCCGATACGCTGAATATGGAGAACATCGACATGGTTTTTCCTCGGTGGCGTAAATATCGGCTTATTGGCCCTGGATGGCACTCAAGAGTGTTTTGGACTGGCCGTTAATAAAACGCAGGGTGGCTTCGTAACGCACCGAGTTGTCTACAAAGTTGGCCCGTTCCTGGTCCATGTCCACGCTGTTGCCGTCCATTGCGGGCTGCGTTTGCACGGTATAGCCCAGTCCCGATTGGCCGAGACTGGCCGTACTGGCTTGCAACGGGATGTGTTGCAGGTGGGAGCGCCCCTGTTGTGACGCGCCAGCGGGGGGGGCGAGTGACAGTGAGGTCGATTTCCCCTCCACTGCTGCACCCAGTGCAGCTTTGAAGTCGAGTGAGCGGCCCACGTACCCGGGGGTATCGGCGTTGGCGATGTTGCTGGCAATCACGCGTTGCCGTTCGGCGCGCAGCACCAGGGCCTTCGATTGAAAGTCCAGCGCGTTGGTCATATTGGCAAACATAAATCACCTCGCATCAAGGGGGCGCCGATCGCAATGGCCTAGCCAAACCGTTCGACGTGGGGCAATTATGGAAAAAGCTTTAATTTTTTAGCGTTGGATTACGCGGGAAAAACGGGGTCTTTTGCGGGGTTCTGCCGGGGTGGGGTTATCTATAGTGCAGGGGAGTAGGGCCCCCACACCGTGTTCTGTGGTGTCGATGGGGCCCTGACAAAGGACACTCGTTATGCGCTATTTACAAATTCGGTCTCTATGGCGTCTGGCTGTTTGTATGGTGATGGTGCTGGGTGGCCCGAGTGCGGTTGCACAAAACGTTAGCGCTTACTCTGACGCGGCCCAAAATTGGCTGCGCAAAGCGATTCCTTCCCAGCCGGTGGGTGGCGCGGCAAACTTGCGCATGGAGGTGCTCATTGGCAATCTGGATAGCCGCTTGCGCCTGGCACCGTGTGGCAATGTGGAGCCCTATTTGCCTGTGGGGGTGCGCTTGTGGGGCAAAGCCCAAGTGGGGTTGCGCTGTGTGGATGGCATCAGCCGCTGGAATGTCATGCTGCCGGTTACGGTGAATGCATTCGGCCCGGCGTGGGTTGTTCGGAGTCAAGTACCTGCCGGGGCCGTTCTGACGGAGTCGGACGTCGTGTCGTCCGAGGTCAATTGGGCGGACGATACCAACCCGGTGCTGGCGGATCGTGGGGCATGGGTGGGACACGTTGCTACCCGGGCGCTGACCACCGGCCAGACCTTGCGACAAGGCATGGTGAGGCCGGCACAGGTGTTTCAGGCCGGTGCACCGGTTCGGGTGGTTGCGCAAGGTGCAGGTTTTCAGGTGACGTCCGACGCGCAGGCGCTGTCTGCCGGTGTGGTGGGGCAACTGGCCCGGATCAAAATGGGGAATGGCCGGATTTCGGCCGGTGTTGTGCTGGATGGGAAAACAGTGCAGATTGATCTGTGACCCCAAAGTAGGCGCAAAGTACTGTGCAAATAACTCTAAAGTCCGTCATGATGTTGCCGATAAGAATCGCACGAGGCTACACATATTGTGGTTTTGGAGAACGCCATGAAAATCGGTCAACCGTCAGACAATTTAATTCCAGTCCATTCGAGCTCTACCGCGGCGGCACAAAAAGCCGCGCAGGCGCCTGCCGCTGCAGCAGGGGCTTCGTCGTCTGCTACCGCTGCGGCGAACCAGGGCACGCGCTCGGCGGGGGTTGCCGTCACGGTGTCGACTTTGGCGCGGGGGCTGGAAAAGTCGGGCCGTGCAGAAGCTGCCGAAATCGATACCCAAAAGGTTGCCACCGTGAAGGCGGCCATTCAGGATGGGTCTTACGTGGTCAATCCCGAAGCCATTGCCGACAAACTGCTTTCCAATGCACAGGAAATGCTCAACCGGACCACCGGTTGATGACGCAGATCCTGTGCACCTCAATTTGTGCACAGGATCTGATATGACACATTCCCATTTCGATACCCAGCTGGATTTGATTGAGCAGCAGTTCACCGAGTTGCGCTCGGTTGTGTTGGCGGCCCATCCCCAGCAGGTCCAGGCTGCGGCCAGTGCGCTGCAACAACTGGCCGTAAATCTTCTCCAAGTTGCCGACAGCAAAGAAGGGCGTGCTGCTTTGCAGGGCCGTTCACGTATGCAGCGGATCAAATCGATTGCCAATGCAATCCATCCCCTGCGTGAGGGACTGCTTCGCCAGTCGGCTTATATCGATCGTGCGCTGGAAGTTGTGATGCCTTCGGCACAACAACAAGCGACCTATGCCAGCGGTACTCCATACGGTTCTGCGTTGCGCCAGTCAGGGACGTTCAGGGTGCTTTCCGCCTGACAATCCCACTGCGGGTCCACCCATCCGGCGCCGACAGCAGCCGGGATGTGGCGATTTCAGTGTGTTCGCATTTTTGCCCTTAACCGGGCAATGGACTGGCTGTGAAGCTGGCAAATGCGGGATTCGGTTACATCCAGTACCGCCGCAATTTCCTTGAGATTCATATCCTGTTCGTAGTACATGCTCATGATGTACTGTTCGCGTTCAGGGAGCGCCTTGATGGCGGCAACCAGCGATTCCCGCAGCCGCTGATCGCGCAGCACATTGAGCGGGTCCGTACTGCTGTCGGCAATGTGGCGATCCAGATAGCTGTCATCGTCGTCATCCGCGCGGTGCATGTCTTCCAGGTACACCAGTTGGGTTCCGCGCACTTTGCTGAGCAGACTCTGGTATTCCACCAGCGGCAGGCCCATCTCGGTGGCAATCTCGGACTCAAGGGGTGTCCGACCCAGCGCGTGCTCCAGGCGACGCATGGCAGCTTCAATGTCTTTTTGTCCCTTGCGTGAACTGCGTGACATCCAGTCCGAGCCCCGCAATTCATCGAGCATGGCTCCACGTATGCGTTGGGTGGCGAAAGTTTCAAACTGCACGCCTTGTGAAGGCTCATAGCGGGAGAGTGCATCCGACAGGCCAATCAGGCCAACCTGTATCAAGTCGTCAACTTCAACACTGGGGGGCAACTTCGCCATCATGTGGTGGGCGAGCTTGCGCACCAGGGGCTGGTATTGCTTGATTAAGGCATTGCGGTCCAATTGCCCTTTGGCGGTATACATCAGTGGCTCCCGGCAAATCGGTCCATACCTGTGAGATGGTTGTTGGCAATCCATTGCCCCATTGTCGCTGATGTCTCGCCCAGTGAAACGGCACCTTCCATAAGCCGCAGCGCGAGGCGCTGCATCGTATGACTGGCGTGTTCCTCGTTTGACGCAAGGGTAATGGTCTTCACATCATAGTTCAAGAAATTTTTGGCGCACGTCACCAAACTGGCGGCACCTGCAGGCACGTGGCGCAACCTGGCGGACGCGTCGTGCGATGGCTGTGTGATGTTGACGATGGTGGGTTCCAGTTGACCGCCAATCAACAAACGCTTGAGCGCACGATAGCTGCTGAGCAGGGATGCTTTTTCAGGCGAAACAACCAGCAATGGGGTGATGCCACATTGGCCAACCATGGGGACCAGCCATTCTGCACGCGAATAAAGAATGACGACGCTGTCTCTTGCAAAAAGTTGACCCAGACGCCGCAAATTCTCCGCTTGATTGGAGGGGCGTGAACACAGGTTCTGTATGGCCTTGCCGGAGGGGATCACCGTCCATGCGGGGGCGTCCGATCGCGTCTCGCTGTGCAAGTAGGGGTTCTCAAACAACTGATCCAGACCAGGGTTGCTCTCCGACTCAAATGTTGTGGCGTCGAGCACTGTGACGGTGTAACCGAAATCGGCCAATGTCCAGCACAGGCGCCATAACAATGGTAATTCTGCGCCTTCGTCGCCATGGCTTACCATGGCCATGATACGTGGCCCGCAAGGTTGTACCAAGCCTTGCAAACCGGCAGCCTGGTTGATGGGCGTCTCATGCATCAAGATGCCCCTTTACGTAGGCCGATTTATTGGACTGGTTGAAGAAGAACCCCAGGTCGCTGGCGATGGGGTCGTACGGCGAATTTCCAGGGCTGCGCATCGACATGGCCACCAGCTTGGTCGATACGGCCGCTTCCCAATCCTCTGGCACACGCTGACCGGTGGTTACACCACGCAGGATCAGTTGGTGGCGTACCGCGGCGTCAATGGCGGGGCCCAGTTTTACGGCCTCATCAATTTTGGACAGAATGGCCTGCTGCCCTGTGGGTTGCTTGAAGGCAGAAACAACGTCGTCGAGGGTGTCTCCGTGGCCGCTGGCGTTGAGTACCAATAAGCGCTTGACGTTGGGCATGTCCAGTAATTCCATCATCTCGCGTTTGCGCGGGTCACGGGGAGCCAGTCCGGTGGTGTCTATCAGAACCATTTTCTTGCTGGATAGCAGGCCCAGCAAGTCTTTCAAAGCGGCGTAGTCGTGCGCGAGATGTGCCACAACGCCCAGCATTTTTCCGTAAGCACGCAACTGTTCATGTGCACCGATCCGGTAGCTGTCCAGTGTGATGAGGCCCACGCTGCCAGCACCATGCGCACGGGCGCAAAGGCCTGCCAACTTGGCAGTCGTGGTGGTTTTGCCAACCCCGGTTGCGCCGATCAATGCAAAAACACCCCCTTCGCTGTGCAGTGGAACGCCGCCCTCGTCCGTTTTAAGGTTCCGCTGGAGCACGTCGAGTACCCAGCGCACGGATTCGGCCGCATCCATTTCTGCAGGCATACGCTCCAGTATGGTGCGGGCAAGCGTGGGTGAATAGCCTGCCCGAATGAGTTTGAGCATCATGTTGGCCTGAATCGGGTTCTGGCGCGCCTGCCCAAGCCAACTCAGGGTATTGAAACGGTCTTCAATGAGCTCCTTCATGGCATGCAGTTCTTGGGCAATACCCTGGTTGACTTCAATGGGTGGGCTTGCCGGCGCGTGTTTGCGTGCAGGTACCGTGGCTGCGGGTGAAAAAACAGCGGCTGCTTCAATTGGCCGCTCGGGAGCCGCCATGCGTGGGCGCACGGGGGTGTCGTTGATGGGTGTTGGCGTACCCGACTGGCTGGCGCCGGATTCACTGCGCCTGCGCATCATGCGTTCGCGCACATAGTCCTGAAAGGACAGGGTGCTCATGGACAATTCTGTCGCATCGTCCTCTACCTTGCTGGAGAGCTCTGCGTGGCTGGGGGGCAATCCCCGACTGGCGTGATGGGAAGGTTTTTGCCCATTTGAATCACTTTTTTGCGTCAGTGAGGAAAGCGCGTCTTCCGCTGTAGCGACAACTTCCACTCCGTTGTCGGTTGGCCGGTTGGAGAGAATCAATGTGCCGTCACCAAAGGCCAGGCGCGCCTTGGCAAGGGCTTCGCGTGAGGTGGGTGCGGTAAAGCGTTGGATGTTCATGATGTTGCGCCTCTCAGAATCGGGCCAATGCGGATGGTGTGGGTTTCAGGAATCTCGCTGTGCGACAAGACCTGCAGACGGGGCGCCACGCGGCGCACCAGGCGCGCAATGGCGCTGCGAATTTGATCGGGGACCAGCAGGCAAGCGGGAACCCCGATTTCTTCTTGCTTCAGCGCTGTTTCAGCCGCAGTGCGAGTCAACATGTCGGCTACGCCCGGATCGAGTGCAGGACCTGCTGCATTGCCCAAGGCCTGCACCAGCAGGCGCTCCAAGCCCGGGTCAATTGCAATGACGTTGAGTTCACGGGTAGGCCCATAGATTTGTTGCACGATGGCGGCCGACAAAGCGACCCGAACACGGCGCGCCAGTTCGGCGGGGTCGGTGGTGGATCCGGCGTGCTCGGCCATGGACTCGATGATGGTGCGAATGTCCCGAATGTGCACGGACTCGTCCAGCAGCAGCTGCAGCACTTTTTGGAATACGGCAATGGAAACCATTTTTGGCACCACTTCCTCAATCAGTTTCGGGGCCAGCTTTGCCACATGTTCGACAAGTTGCTGGGTCTCTGTGCGGCTCAATAATTTGGATGCCTGCACTTGCATTAAGTGTGACAAATGGGTGGCCATGACAGTCTCTGAATCAACCACCGTATATCCGGTCATTTGCGCAGTTTCCTTTTGCCGCTCGTCGATCCAGTGGGCCGGCAAACCAAAGGCAGGGTCGGTTGTAGCGGTGCCAATCAAGGGAGTGGTGATACCGCCGGGATTGATCGCCAGAAACATGCCAGGAAAGGCCTCCCCCTCACCGGCAATTACGCCACGCAGGGTGATGCGGTAGCCGCTGGGTTTGAGCTCCAGGTTGTCGCGCACGTGTACGGGGGGGGGCAGGAAGCCAACTTCCTGTGCAAATTTCCGGCGCACGCCTTTGATGCGGTTGAGCAGATCGCCCTGGCGATTTTTGTCAACAAGGGCAATCAGGCGATAGCCCAACTCCAAGCCAAGTTGGTCAACCGGTTGCAGGTCGTCCCATGAGGCTTCCCCATCGCCTGGTGCAGCAGCTGCGGCTGCCTGGGGTTCTGCAGGGGGTGGCTTGTGTGCCAATACCCAGGCACCGTAGGCCAGAATGGAGGCAATCGTCAAAAACACGAAGTGTGGCATGTTGGGGATGATTCCCAAAATGAACATGATGGCTGCAGTAATTCCCAGCACTTTGGGCGAGACAAACATTTGTCCGACGATTTGTTTGCCGATGTCATGCTCTTTGCCCACACGTGACACCACCATGGCTGCGGCAACGGAAATCAGAAGGCCTGGGATCTGTGCTACCAATGCATCACCAACGGCTAGCAAAATGTAGGAATTTGCGGCCTGGGATGCAGTCAGGCTGTGCTGCAGGATGCCGATTGCAAAACCGCCAAAAATGTTGATCAGCAAGATCAAAATGCCTGCAATCGCATCGCCCCGTACAAACTTGGATGCACCGTCCATCGAGCCAAAAAATTCAGCTTCCTCTCCCACTTCGGCGCGACGACGCTTGGCCTCTTTTTCATCAATCAAGCCCGCACTCAGGTCGGCATCCACCGCCATTTGTTTGCCCGGCATGGCGTCCAGGGTAAAGCGTGCAGAAACCTCCGCAATGCGTTCAGAACCCTTTGTCACCACTACGAAATTGATGACCACCAGAATGGAAAAAACAATCAAACCGACCGCAAAGTTTCCGCCAATCAGGAAGTGACCAAATGCTTCAATGACCGCACCGGCGGCACCGGGGCCTGTATGGCCTTCAAGCAGAACTACCCGGGTGGAGGCCACGTTCAAAGACAGGCGCATCAATGTGGTTAGCAGCAATACCGATGGAAATGCCGCAAAGTCGAGCGGCTTGATCATGTACGCCGCAACCATCATGACCATTAGCGCGACGGCAATGTTGATGGTGAAAAACGCATCCAGCAGCAGCGGGGGTAATGGCAATACCATCATTGCCAGAATAGCGACCACCAACAGGGGAGCGGAGGCCCCTTGCAGGACGGCCGCGTTATTGCCGTACCACTGCTGCAAAGATTTCAGTGAATCGTTCATGGGGTAGCTGCCTTCACAACTTTGTTCAACGGATCCAGCTCTGGTGGCACAAAGGGCTGTGGAACCTCTGCAGGCATGATGCCCTCGCCCCGCATCGCGGCGCGCAATTTGTAAACATAGGCCAATACTTGTGCCACCGCCGTATACAGGCTCGATGGAATGTCCTCATTGAGTTCGGAGTTGGCATACAGCGCCCGCGCCAACATGGGTGATTGCAGGACCGGGATGGCGTTGTGTTTGGCAATGTCGCGAATCTTCATGGCCAGTAAATCGGTTCCTTTGGAGATGACTTGGGGCGCCCCCATGGATTTTTCATCGTAGCGGATGGCCACCGCAAAGTGGGTCGGGTTCATGACCACAAAGTCGGCCTTGGGGACTGCGTTGATGCTGTTGCGTTGTGCAAGGTCACGCTGTTTTTGCCGGATTTTGGCTTTGACCTGGGGATTGCCGTCAGACTCCTTGCCCTCCTGTTTGACTTCCTGGTGGGACATTTTCATTTCCTCTGCGTGCAGAAATTTCTGCAATGGCACGTCAATCATGGCGGCCAATAAAACGACCAACAGCATCAACCCCATTCCGCTAATCAACCAGTCTGTGAGATGCCGAATGGCTGCACTGGATGGTTGCAGTGACAAGGCGGCTACAGATTGCAATCCAGAGCTTAAAAACATGCCAGCAATGGAAAATAAAATTCCGGTGAGCAGCGTCATCTTGGTAACGGAAACCAATTTCTTCTTGGTAAACAATTTGCCGAAACCGGAGAGTGGGTTGAGACGGCTGAAATCGGGCATCAAGGGTTTGAGGCTGTTGACCCAGCCTCCGGATGCAACCGCTGCCGCGATGGCCGCAGTGGAAATAATGGCGGCGAAAGCGGCACACCCGGCCAGGCCAATCGACGTGGCGTCGCCCAGACGGGTGAGCATCTGCCCGGTTTGCTGGACCGTGCTTGCGTCGAACGACAACTGTTTGCCCATGACCTGCTGCAGACGATCGAACAGAATGGGGGCGAGTACCAGCACGCTGACCGATCCGGCGCCCAGCACCGCGATGTGGGAAAGATCTTCCGAGCGGCTAACCTGGCCGTCTTCACGCGCTTTGCGGAGTTTGCGCTCGGATGCCGGTAAATTGCGGTCTTGGCTGCCTGATTCCATGGTGGAGAGACCCTAAAGTTCCCTCCATTGTGGCGAGCGGCTTGCGAAACTAAAGGGCAAAAAGAGGGGCATTGCCCCGCCAAATGCCAACAAATTGAAAGCCCCTGCAATCTCCCCTACTTGATTGTTGGGGGACTGCAGGGGCTTGAAGCGCTGTGCTTATTTCAATCCGGTTTTGGTCAGAATGTGGTTAACCTTGTCTTCCAGTGTCGCCTTGGTAAAAGGTTTGACGATGTAGCCGGCAGCGCCTTGCTGGGCAGCCAGAACGATGTCCTCTTTGCGTGCCTCGGCCGTCACCATGAGAACGGGAAGGTGTTTGAGCTTGTCGTCTTTCTTGATTTCCGCCAGCAACTGAAACCCGTTCATGTTGGGCATGTTGATATCGCTGACCACGAAGTCAAATGTTGAACTGCGCAACTTCTGCAGGGCTGCAACGCCATCTTCCGCCTCGTCTGCGTCGGCATAGCCGCTTTCTTTGAGCAGGTTTCGCACGATTCTTCGCATGGTGGAAAAGTCGTCAACGATTAAAAAACGCAATTCTTTTGACATGGAGAACCCTTTCCCGGGCGTATTTTGTATGTTGCCAAGTATGACCGAATTTTTGTCGAATCAAGGCGGTGATTTTGCACCGTTTGTAGCGGATGTGGAACTGGGTTCTGTTTCTACCTCCAAAGGAATTCGGTTTCCACCCAACAAGCGTTCTTCCGCCTCTTTGGTCATGACCAGAATGCTAATGCGTCGGTTGCCGGGACTCAATGGACTGTCGGGCTCCAGCAACAAACTCGACGCCATGCCCACCACCCTGACCAGTTTGTCGTCGGGTAGGCCAGCGCCGGCCAGTTCACGGCGTGATGCGTTGGCGCGATCGGCCGACAATTCCCAGTTGCTGTAGCCGCTGGCGGTATTGCTGTAGGGCAGCTGATCGGTGTGCCCGTCCAGGCTGATTCTGTTTTCAACGTCCATCAAGGCCAGTCCGATTTCCCGCAAAATATCCCGCATATAAGGTTTCAAAGTGGCACTGCCACTGTCAAACATGGGGCGTTTCTGCTCATCAACGATTTGAATTTGCAATCCATCCGGGGTTATTTCAAGACGAATCTGTGAGCTGAATTCCGACAGTTTCGGATTGCTGGAAATGGTGGCTGCGATTTTGGCACTCAAGGCAGCCAATTTTTGTGCTTCGCGCTTCATGACCTCCGCATTTTTCTTGTCGCCGGAGAGCTTTTTTGCTGTGGAATCCGCGCCATCTCCGCGCTTGGATTGCCCGCTCACCTGGGTCAGGTCTTTGCCGCCCCCCTGGATCACGCTATTGCTGGCGCCCGCACCCGAGCCCCCCTGCATGGCTACTTTGAGCGGAGAGGAAAAATAGTCTGACAGCCCTTTTTTATCCCCTTCGGTCGTGCTGCCAAGCAGCCACATCAACAGAAAAAACGCCATCATGGCGGTGACAAAGTCGGCGTACGCAATCTTCCAGGCTCCGCCATGGGCCGCGTGTCCGCCCTTCTTGACCCGCTTGATGATGATCGGCTGGAGTTTTTTTGCGTCCGTCGCCATGCTTATGCGCCCAAGCTTTTATTTTTTGCCTTTGACATAACCCTCAAGCTCGGCAAAGGTTGGGCGTTCGGTGGAGTAGAGCACCTTGCGGCCAAATTCGATGGCGGTGGACGGGTTGTAGCCCTGCATGCTGGCCAGCAGCGTGGTTTTGATGCACTGCAACTCTTTACTGCCTTCTTCCACTTTTTGCTCCAGCACGCCCGCCAGGGGTTCGGCGAACGCATAAGCCAACAAAATTCCCAGAAAGGTACCGACCAGCGCAGATCCGATCATGCCGCCCAGGACGGCGGGCGGCTGCCCCACCGAACCCATGGTGTTCACCACACCGAGCACGGCCGCCACAATACCGAAAGCAGGAAGGCCACCCGCAACACGCTGGATGGCGGCCACCGCCGCGTGGGCCTCGTGGTGGTGGGTTTCAATTTCGCTGTCCATCAGGGACTCGATCTCATGGGCATTGAGGTTGCCAGAGACCATCATACGCAGGTAATCGGTAATGAATTCCACCACGTGGTGGTCATGCCCAACGGTGGGGTATTTTTTGAAAAGCTCGGACTCATGGGGCTCTTCAACATCTTTTTCAATCGCCATCAGGCCTTCTTTTCGCGCCTTTTGGAGAATGTCGAACATCAGCGCCATGAGCTCCATATAGCGGGCTTTGGAGTATTTACTGCCTTTGAAGCACTCGCCAAGACCTTTTAATGTGGCCTTGACCACCTTGGACTGGTTGTTGGCCAGAAAAGCGCCGATGGTGGCGCCGCCAATCGTGATCAACTCAAACGGCAAAGCCTTCAGAATCACCATGATGTTGCCGCCGTGAAAGATGTACACGCCAAAGACGCACACCAGGATGACCAGCCAACCAATGATTACGAACATAGGCGGATTGTGACAGCGAAGCCATCGGCTTCAAGGGTTAATGAGTGGGGCTTTTGAGGGCCTAAACCCATCATATCGTCGAAGCACGCGGGGTCTTGAACTTTTTGTCAAACCCCCGATGGTGCCAGTGGCTTCGGTGTCATTTCGGCCTTTTGCGCGCGATGGATGTGCGTAGACAGCTATGAATACTGTAGCAATAATCGGTTTGCGCCCGGCCGAAGGGGTTAGTGCAGCAAGATGCCACCCACTTGTGCGCCTTTGCCTGCACGCGCTGGAGGTGTGCACAGGCCGCACTCGTAGTGGCGCGAGTTCTCGTACGCTTCCGACACGAAATGGCCGCCGCACTTGGAGCATTTGGTCATGGACAGCATGTTGTTGTCGACGAACTTCACCAAGCGCCAGGCGCGGGTGATCGACAGCAAGGGTTCTACGCCGCACGCGGCAATCTGCTCGGTGTACAGACGGTAGGCTTTCATAATGGCATCAATGTCATCCATGGCCGTCACTTTGGTCAGGTACTCATAGGTGTTCTGAAAAAGTGATGCGTGGATGTTGGGCTGCCACGTCAGGAACCACTCGGTGGAGAATGGCAATTGGCCCTTGCTGGGGGAGCGCCCGGCCACCTCTTTGTACAGGCGTAGCAAACGCTCATACGATAAGTCCGTTTCGCTTTCCAGTACTTGCAGGCGTGCGCCGAGCTGAATCAGTGCGACGGCGCGCTCTACTTGCCTGGAATCGTTCAAAACGCTTTTGGTGGCCATGGTGGTGCTCCGGTTCTCGATGGTTGTTTACATTGCTTCGGCGTAACGGCCTGCCATCAAAATGCTGGCGTGCAGCTTGGTGGTGGCATCGTTATCGACCTTGTTGGCGCTGTGGTTGGTGAGCAGGCTCCACACCACATCGTCATCGACACGGAACCGGCACAACAGCATATTGCCGGAGGCAATTTTCAGAATTTGTGCGGGAGAAAGGGCGCCAATCAGGTTGGCCGATTCTTCGGACATTCCCAGCCGGAACAGTGCCTCGGCTTTGTCCTGGCGAATCAGGTTTTGTGCCAGCATCAGGTAAGTCATGTTGGCTTCCCTGATTTCGGTTTGCATTTGATCGGTGGTCATATTCGGCTCCTGTTGTGGGCGGTCATTCGTTTGAATCACCATGGAGCCAATTCTGGGCGAGGGGGGAGCAAACTTAAATCGGAAAACGGCTAATCCGTGTGTCGGATGCGTTCGCACCGCGTGTAGGGCCAATTCCTACAACCATTCCCGATTCGCAAGTGCGCCTGGCGTGCAAAGCCAATAGCGAAGAACTTTTTTCTTCACACTCTTTATTTCGGCACGTTGTGGTCGAAATACAGTTTGTGGGCGGCATCGACAAGCGCATCCCGGGGGTGCGCAGTCCCCTTGGGTAGCAACGTGTGGACGTGCGTTTTGCGGCCGGGAGGCCTGTGATGAAATGGAGGTCGACTTGATTATTGGCGTAGCAGGGCCAGTACACCTTGTGGCATCTGGTTGGCCTGTGCGACCATTGCCGTGCCGGCCTGTTGCAGAATTTGGGCGCGTGACAGATTCGACGTTTCCTGGGCGTAGTCGGCATCCATGATGCGGCCACGCGATGCGGCAGAGTTTTCTGCGGCCACGCGCAAATTGGCTATCACCTGTTCAAACCGGTTTTGCGATGCGCCCCAGGTTGCCCGAATGGCGGTCATGGTGTTGATGTCGGTGTCGAGAATGGCCAGTTCGGCGGACGCCGTTGCATTGGTGGTGCCAAGGGTTGTGGCTGTCTGGGCGGCAGCGGCTGCATTCACGGTAATAACGTCCAGGGTGTTGGCGCCCACCTGAAACTGCGCTGTCACCAACGCACTCAGCAATGGCACGTTGTTGAAGTTGGTCGATGCAATGACGCGGTCATTTTCCTCTTTCAGCAACACATATTCCTGGTCCAGCGATGCAATGTCGGTTGTTGTGTTGGTGCCGTTGGCGGCCTGTACGGCCAGCTCGCGCATGCGCTGCAGGTTGTTGGTGATGGCACCCAAAGCGCCTTCGGCGGTTTGGGCCATGGAGATGGCGTCGTTGGAATTGCGGATGGCTACATTCATGCCGCGCGTTTGCGTATCCATGCGTTCGGCAATGGCCAGCCCCGCCGCGTCGTCTTTGGCGCTGTTGACACGCAGGCCGGAAGACAGGCGCTGCATGGAGGTGGTCAGGGACAGGGACGAAGTCGACAAATTGCGCTGTGCGTTCAACGAGGCAACGTTGGTATTGATACTTGTTGTCATCAGATGCTCCTATAAAGCTGTTATGCCCGGGTGTTTCCCGGTTGGAGTCAGCTCACTTGCCGACTTGGCTACACGGTCAGCAAATTGTGGAGAAACTTGAACTTCGCGTTTCTCCGATAAAACCGGTAAAACCACGCCATTTCCTGCGCAACGCGGGCGGTCAATCGAAATTTGTCCTTAAGTAAGACAGCTGTGTGACCGAAAACAAAACCAGCGGGTTCCCTTCAAGGGCTCGTCGGCCAGTCGGCATTTGCAAGGGTGCCAGGGTCATGGCGACCAGCCTTGGGGTTGGTTATGAAGGGGGCAGAAATGCCCGGTTGTAACGATCTTTAGGAGAATCAAAATGTCATCATCCATCAACACCAACCTCACCTCCATCAACGCGCAGCGCAATCTGGCGCGCTCTTCCAATAGCCTGGCCGTGGCCATGGAGCGCCTGTCTTCCGGCATGCGTGTGAATGGTGCCAAAGACGACGCGGCGGGGCTGGGAATTGCCGAACGCATGGACGCGCAAACGCGTGGCATGAATGTGGCCATCCGCAATGCCAATGACGCCATTTCCCTGGCTGCAACGGCGGAGGGGGCGCTCGGGGCGATTTCAGGGAACTTGCAACGTATGCGTGAATTGGCCGTGCAGGCGTCCAACGGAACCAATACCACAACCGATATTGCATCTCTGGAGCAGGAGTTTGCTTTGCTCGCAGCGGAAAATACACGCATCACAACCGCGACCCTGTTCAACAGCACGGCGGTAATTGCTGCCACTACCTTTACGTTCCAGGTTGGCGCGAATACGGGCGACCAGATTGCTGTAGCGGGAGCGACCTATACAGGAACGTCAACGACGCTTGGCACAACGTCGGTCACAGCGAATGCGGAGTTGGCCAAGCTGGATGTTGACATCGCAGCTGTCACCACCTTGCGTGCGACCTGGGGTGCGTCGCAAAACCGGTTTGACACGGTGATCTCCAACCTGCGTGTTGCCGCAGAGAATTCTGCCGCTGCACGGGGCCGTATTGTGGATGCCGACTACGCGATGGAAACAGCCAATCTGACACGCTCCCAAGTGTTGCAACAGGCAGGTACTGCAATGGTGGCGCAGGCCAACCAGGGGCCCAACGGCGTGCTGGCTTTGCTGCGGTAAAGGGGGGCATCAGGCGGGACGGCGTCCCCCGTCTGTTGCAGCGGCGATTGGTGCAGGCCAATGCCGCTTTTCTGCGTTTTGCAGTGGCTGAGGCGCTATACACTGGTACCAGGAGGCTACGATGGCAATTTCATCACCCGGGGTTGGTAGTGGGCTCGATGTCAACAGCATCGTTACCCAGCTCGTCGCGATCGAGAAGCAACCGTTGCAGGCGTTGCAGACCAAGGCGACCAGTTTGCAAAGCCAACTGTCGTTGTACGGGACCATCAAGTCACAGGTCTCTGCGCTCAAGGATGCGGCCACTACGCTGGCATCTACCACTGGCTGGGCCTTGCAGGCGGCCACATCGTCCAACACGGCAGCGGCCACCGTGAGTGTGGATTCAACAGCCACCTCGACCTTGTTTGGACTGGACATTACCCGTCTGGCCCAGTCGCAAACGACGGCGTCGCGATCCGTAACGGCCAATGCGTCATTGGGTGCCGGAGCGGGCACCGGGCAATTGTCCATCCAGCTGGGGAGTTGGGGGGCGGCTGGGGCCGGGCCATTTGTGCCGGGCGCAGCTGCTGCAGTGACGGTTAACGTCAACGAATCCGACACCTACACCACCATCGCCAGTGCGATTAATGCGGCCAACGCGGGCGTCAAGGCAACGGTATTGAAAGTCGGCACTACCGAACGGCTGTTGTTTCAGTCCAGCACGTCGGGTAGCGACGCCGGGTTTTCCATTGCGTCGAATAGCGGGTTTGCCGCCTTGGACAGCCTTTCATTTACATCGCTGGCCAATGGGTCCGAGTCCGCGCTGGGCATGGAGTCGAGCCAGGTGGGGCTCAATGCCCAACTCAAGATCAACAATGTTGCCGTGGAGTCGGCCACCAATACGGTGTCCAACATGGTGCCCGGGGTAACGCTGAACCTGGCACAGACCACTGCGGTAGGCTCTCCTGTGCAGATTACGGTGGCGCAGGACAAGGTGGCTTTGCAGAAGAACATTCAGACCTTTGCAGACGCCTACTCCGCCCTGAGCAAGACACTGGCGGACTCTACCAAGTATGTGCAAGGCGGCAAGTCCGGTGCCTTGCAGGGAGATTCCACGACGGTGGGCCTGCAAAGCCTCATGCGAAAAATCATTGGCTCCAGCAGCACCGGTTCAACCTATGCGCGGCTGTCCGAAGTGGGGTTGGAGCAGCAGACCGATGGCTCCCTGAAGTTAAATACCACCAAGTTGGCTACCGCCATGGGGGATACGAGCAACCTGCAAAAATTGTTCACAACCAACAACTCCGATACGGCCACCAATGGTTTTGGACTGAAGCTGCGCGACCTTGCAACGGGTCTCCTGGCGTCAGATGGTACGGTTGGCAACAAGTCCACCGCATTGCAAGGTGCAATCAGTCGCAACGGGAAAGAACAAGACCGTGTCAACGAGCGCGCTGCGGTGGTGGAGAAGCGCTTGCGGGCGCAGTACTCCGCCCTGGATGCACAAATGGCCCAACTGACGGGGCTCAGTTCCTATGTGACAGCGCAACTTGCCCAATGGAACAAAACATCCTGATGAGACCTCGGTGCGCCAGCACACGCCACAGCCACCGCATCACCGTGTGAAAACGCGCAACCACCATGCACATGTACTCGGTTGCCGTTGCCATGATCGTCCGCAATGAAGCGGCTTTGATTGCAAAGTGCTTGCGCAGCATTGCGCCTTGGGTGGACCACATGCTGGTGCTTGATACGGGCTCCACGGACGATACCGTGCACATTGCGCGGCGCGCGGGTGCGCGCGTGGAGTGTTTTGCCTGGGTGGATGATTTTTCGGCTGCACGCAATCGCGCGTTGGAGTTGGCGGATGCCGACTGGAATGTGGTTCTGGACGCCGATGAGCTGGTGTCAACTGGCGCAGAAGTGATCGCACAGTTGCGGGGAATGGCGCCCGATTTCGTAGGCGCCATTCGGCAGGACAACCACTTTGGTGCAAGTGCATCCGAAGGGTTTGCATCAACCTGGATTTCGCGTGTCTTGCCCCGCGGTGTGCGCTACAGCGGCCGTATCCATGAGCAACCACAGCACCAGTTTGCGGTGCGTAAACTGGATGTGCATCTGGACCATGCTGGCTATACACCGGCCGCCATGGTGGCCAAAGATGGCAGAAACGCGGCCTTGCTTGCGCGTGCGTTGTCAGACGCACCGGGCGACGGGTATATGTTGTACCAACTGGGCAAGGACCATTCGGTATACCAGCGTTTCGAACTTGCCGCACACTATTTTGAACAGGCCGACCGGGCGCTGCCGCCCGGGCTGACGATTGCCCACGATCTTCTTCTGCGTTGGCTGTTTGCGCTGAAGAAGTGCCACCAGCACCCGCACGCCATTGAACTGGCGCAGTCCCGTATGTCCCTCTGGCAGGGTTCGCCCGACTACTGGTTTACGGTGGGGGATGTGCTGCTGGACTGGGCCTGCGAGGAGCCCGCACGGGCTGCCGCATTGCTGCCCATGGTGGAATCAAGTTGGCTGCAGTGTCTGGAAATTGGTGAACGCCCCGACCTTGAGGGCGCCGTGCAAGGACGTGGCAGCTATTTGGCAGCAAAAAATCTGGCCGTCATTTACGAAGGGTTGGGGCGGCTTGATGAGGCCCGGAAATACCGGCTTATGGCAACTGCGCAAGGTTCTACGCACGCCGTGCAATAACTTCCATGCACGACTTGTAGCGTGTGCTGATGCTGTAGTCCACCGGAATGAATCCCTCTTGCGCCAGCAGGCGCATCAGCGATGCGCGGCTGAAGTTATGGTGGTGTTCCAGCTCACTCCAATAGGGGTTGGTGCCTTCTGCATTGGCTTTGCGCCAGGACCCACTATCCAGATTGGGGCACGAAACCAGCACCAAGCCTCCCGGCACCAGCGCCGCGTGCACGCGTTGGAGTGCTTCGCGCGGGAACGGTACGTGTTCCAGCACATCCGCCAGTGAAATGACCGTGACCGGATCGGTTACATGGAGTTCCATCAGATCGCCGACTGCCGCGGTGTAGCCCAGGGCCTCGATGCGTTCAACTGCCTGTGTGCGGCTGTCGAGGCCAATCGCTGCAAAGCCGTACTCCGCAGCCGTAATGACCAAACCTCCAGCGCCGCAGCCGACATCGAGCCAGACCATGCTGTCGCCCATCCAGCCCTGTTGCTGCAGGTGACTCTGTACGCGTTCCACGGTGGGTGCCCAGCGCGCGCGTTCCTGGTCCAGGTTCAAGCCGGTTACCTGCATGGGGTGCGCCTTGCTGAAAAGCAGCGAAAGGCCTTGCGCCGTAAAGTAATTGCGGGTGTAAATGTGTTCACACGCTTGGCAGTGCATCCAATCGAGTTGGGTCGGCAAACCTTTTTGCCAGATGGGGTAGTTTCCGCAACCATCGCTGCGCAGCAAGGCCGTATCCGTGCTGGCGCACAGCGGGCAGGCCTTGTAGGTGATCCACAGTGGTGATACATCCTGGGTGGGCGGCAGTGCAACAGCAGCGTGTGCCGCTGCTACGGGTTCTGCCTGTGTCTGGGCGGACTCACCCCCTGCCAGCAGAGTAATGTACTGGTCATGGACTGCCGCATTGAGGTGTTTGCGTGCGATCAATTCCAGCAGTACAAACACACACAAATCGAAGCTGCCCAGGCTGTAGTGGGCAATGAGTGCCAGATTGATGAGTTGTGTCGTCGAGAGCCGTTGCAGATGGAGCGGGTCCTTGATGTAGACGATATCGGATTCCAGCAACTGATTGAATGGCGCCTTGGGGTTGTTGTTTTTGATGGTGGGCGCAATAGACCAGCGTTTGATATCGACAAAACAATGTGGAACGTACCCGTTGGCCCGCATCCAGACATCCACCTCACCAAAAGTGGGCTGGTTTTCATACAGGCCAATGAACGATACCTCCAGTTGGATGGCAACACACTGGGTGAGTTTGTGGGTGCCATGCATCAGCACCGCAAGCTCCGAACCCTGGACATCCATTTTGAGAAAGTCAATGGACGGCACCTCTGCCACGTCGTCCAGCCGTGTGGTTTGCACCCTCTCGGTGCGTTCAACCTTGCCGAAGTGTTCAAACTGATTGAAGAATTTCAAGGCGGCAGCCTTGGGCTTGAGCAGGGAGGTCATGCCACTGTCGGGATGGGTTACATACAGGGTATGTTCCAGTCCATCCCCCAGAAAATGGGTGAAAACACGTGCCCGGTCGCCGTACGCCTGCTTGATTTTTTCCGTTTGGCGGGCGTCACCCTCAAATGCATTCAGGTGTCCCAGGCCTTTGTCGAGTAGCGGCACATAGACGGGGCGTTCATTGATGCAGGCGGCACCGACATCCAGAATCTGCAAGGGGGCGCCAGGTTGAATCAGGTCGTTGAAGCGCATGGGTGGTCGTCCGTGTGGGCTGTTGGGCTCTGGGTTGGAATGCCGCATGATAGCGTTGAACCCCCGTGGGGCCGGCCTCTTTTGCGCACCGCGGCGGTCGCCTGGCGACAGGTTCTGCTATGCGTAGCGCTTGCTGCGCAAATTAAGTTTCATCTCACTGAGCAACGGCAGCAAGGTGTCGGCCCCAATGCGCAACGCCACGCAGGTGACCAGGATGTCAACAATCATCAAATGCAGCAGGCGCGACACCATGGGGCTGTAGCGGTCAAACCCCTCCGGGTGGTCGGCGCTCAGGTGGATATGCCCTTCACTGGCCAGCGGTGAACCACTGGCGGTAATAACAATGACGGTGGCGCCGTTTTTGCGGGCAATGTCGCAGGCATCCATCAGGTCGCGGGTGCGGCCCGAGTTGCTGATCACCACCACGCAGTCGCCCGATTCAAGAATGGACGCGCTCATGACTTGCATGTGGCCGTCGCTGTAGGCAGTGGTGTTGATGCCCAGGCGGAAAAACTTGTGCTGCGCGTCCTGGGCCACGATGCCGGAGTTGCCCACGCCAAAAAACTGGATGGAACGTTTGTTTTGGTAGGCGTTTGCCAGCGCAGTCACGGCTTTCTCGATGGCCACACTGCTGGCTTCGTTGCGGTACTTCAGGAAGGCGGACACGGTGTTGTCAATCACCTTGACCATCACGTCGCTGGTTTTGTCGTCGGCGTCCACACTGCGGTGAATAAACGGCACGCCTTCGTTCACCGTGCCGGCCAGCTTGCGTTTGAAGTCGGCCAGGCCGTCGTAACCCACGCTGCGGCAAAAGCGCACCACGGTGGGTTTGCTCACATGCGAGCGGTCGGCCAATTCACTTACCGGCAGCTTGGCAAACGCACGCGGGTCGGTCAGGCAGAGCTTGCCCACCCGTTGTTCGGCCGGGGCCAAAGAGGGCAGGGCGGCTTTGATGCGGTCAAGCATGATTTTTCTTCCGCGTCGGGGTCATGACTCCTCCGACCAGCAAAATCCATCCCGCGCAATCATGGCGCTCGACGCACTGGGCCCCCAGGTGCCGCTGGCATACGGGCGCGGGCCCTGGCTGTCGTTCGCCCAGTGGGTCAAAATGGGTTCCACCCAGCGCCAGGCCTCTTCCTGCTCGTCACTGCGCACAAACAGGTTCAGTCGCCCGTCGATCACGTCCAGCAGCAAGCGCTCGTACGCGCCCACACGCTCGCAGCCAAAGCGCTTGTCAAAGTCCAGGTCCAACTGCACCGGGGCCAGTGACTGGGTGGCGGTGCTGGTGCGGTTTTGCCGGTTCTCTTGCCCTTGCGCCAGCAGGTGCAGCTCCAGCCCGTCTTTGGGTTGCAGGTTGATGATCAATCGGTTGGCCACGTCGATGTTGGAGTTGAAAATGGCATGCGGCGTGGGGCGGAAGTTAACGACGATACGCGCATCGCGCCCGGCCAGGCGCTTGCCGGTGCGGATGTAAAACGGCACGCCAGCCCAGCGCCAGTTGGCAATTTCGGTGCGCAGGGCGACAAAGGTTTCGGTGCGGCTGTGCGGGTCTACACCGGGTTCCTCTCGGTAGCCGGGCACCTTGTCGCCGTCGCGGGTGCCGCTGGCATATTGGCCGCGAATCACGTCTTGCACCAGCGTCTCTTGCGTCCACGGTTTGAGGCTGCGCAGCACCTTGAGTTTTTCGTCGCGAATGGCGTCCGCATGGGCGTTGATGGGGGGCTCCATGCCAATGGCGCACAGCAGCTGCAGGGCATGGTTTTGCACCATGTCGCGCAGCGCGCCGGTGGTTTCGTAAAAGGCACCGCGGCTTTCCACCCCTAGGTCTTCGGCAATGGTGATCTGGATGTTGGCAATGTGTTCGCGCCGCCACAGGGGTTCAAACAGGGCATTGCCAAAGCGCAGTGCAAACAGGTTTTGCACGGCCGGTTTGCCCAGGTAGTGGTCAATGCGGAAGACCTGTTTTTCTTCAAAAAACTGGCGCACGGTGCGGTTGATGGCGCGGTTGGAGGCCAGGTCGTGGCCCAGCGGTTTTTCCAGCACCACACGGGTGTGTGGGGTGTTGAGGCCACTGGCCGCGAGTTGCTCACACACGGTGGTAAACAGCGCCGGGGCGGTGGCCACGTACATGACCACCGTGTCGGCATTGCGGGACTGCAAACAGGCCGCCAAGTTGGCGTAATCGCCGGGCTGCGACAGATCCACGCGCACATAGTCGAGGATGGCCGCAAAGCGGGCAAACTCTTCGGCGCTGGGGCGCTTGGCCAATTCCACCTTGTCAAAACGCGACTGGATCAGTGCGCGGTACTGGCCGGAGCTGAGGTCGTCGCGACCGACGCCAATGATGCGCCCGTTGCTGGGCAGGGTGCCGTGGCGAAAGGCCTGAAACAGGGCAGGCATCAGCTTGCGCCAGGCCAGGTCACCGGTGCCGCCGAACAGTACAAGGTCAAAACTCATGGGGTGGATGTGCAATAAAAGTTACATAAAACGAGCGTTGTAATGTAACTTTGTTTCACACATAATTCAACAACGATCTCCACATACCCCAGCCCTGCGGAATTCCACCGCCCAATTTCACAGCCAATTTCGCACCTTATGAACCAACTCGACGCACTCAAACAATTCACCACCGTGGTGGCCGACACCGGCGACTTCAAGCAGATGGCGCAGTTCCAGCCGCAAGACGCCACCACCAACCCCTCGCTGATCCTCAAGGCGGTGCAAATGCCGGACTACGCGCCGCTGCTGCAGAGTACCGTGCAGCAGTTTCGTGGCCGTACGCCGGACGAGGTGATGGACCGCCTGCTGGTGCGTTTTGGCTGCGAAATTTTGTCCATCATTCCGGGCCGGGTTTCGACCGAGGTCGATGCGCGCCTGAGTTTTGACACCAGCGCCACCGTGTCGCGCGGGCGGCGCATAACCGAGCTGTACCAGGCGCAGGGTATTCATATTGACCGTGTGCTGATTAAAGTGGCCGCCACCTGGGAGGGCATTGAGGCCGCTAAAAAGCTGGAGCGCGACGGCATCCGTACCAACCTGACGCTGTTGTTTTCGTTCTGCCAGGCCGTGGCCTGCGCCCAAGCCAAGGTGCAGCTCATCAGCCCGTTTGTCGGGCGCATTTACGACTGGTACAAAAAGCAGGCCGGCGCAGCCTGGGTCGAGGCCGACAACGCCGGTGCCAACGACCCCGGCGTGCGCTCGGTGGCGCAGATTTACCGTTATTTCAAGCAATACGGCATCGCCACCGAGGTGATGGGCGCCAGCTTTCGCAACGTCGGCCAAATTACCGCGCTGGCCGGGTGTGACCTGCTCACCATCAGCCCGGACTTGCTGGCGACCTTGGCCGCCAGCGACGCACCCTTGGAGCGTGCGCTGGGCGGCCCCGGCGCCGCAGCGGGTGATGCACCCTTTGTGCAACTGGATGAAATCCGCTTTCGCCTGGCGCTGAACGAAGACGCTATGGCCACTGAAAAACTGGCCGAAGGCATTCGCGCCTTTTGTGCCGATGCGGTCAAGCTGGAAAAGCTGATGGCGGCCGTTTGAACTGGTTCGAGGCGCGAATTAACTAATTTTCACTTTGGATAAATATGGCTACACCCACTTATGATTTTTTTGGTTTGACTGATGATCGTACGATTGATTCAACTACGCATGGATATTACTGGCAACTAAAGTCGGATAGGACGATTGATTGGTCAATTTCAGATGGTTTTCAATATGAATTTTGGAATAAACCATCCCAACTAATCTCTACTATTAGGATTTGCTAGTAACGTTTTCTTACTACGCGGACATTAAATTTAGCTATGTTGGTTATTTTGATACGCCAGAGGTGGCAGCTAATAGTGGAAGTGAAATTAATGTCTCACTTTCTAGTCTGTTTCCGAATACTAACATTTGGGCTAGAGGTAATTTTGATCCAGGCAATTCAGTCGCGTATCCTGGTGAATTGGGTGATATATTTCTAAATATTCGCAGTGATGCAAATTGGCTACCATCCTATGCAGCTGGGAGTGCTGGTTGGTTTGTATTCATGCACGAGTTGGGTCATACGCTTGGGTTGAAACACCCTCACGATGATGGTGGCACCGGTAGACCAACATTTGCGGAGGTCGGATATGACTTAAACACAGACTGGGCTTCGATCATGTCATATGCTGACGATTACAACTGGAATACCAAGCAGTGGGATCCAGCTACGCCTATGATTCTTGATGTTTTGGCTTTGCAATATATCTACGGCAAAAACATGGATACAAATGCAGGGGATTCGACGTTTAGTTTATCGCAAACTAATACCTATTTAACTATTTGGGATTCGTCTGGCAACGATAATGTATCTGCTGCTGGATCTACTGTTGATTGGCAAATTGAATTACCCAATATTCGTGTCTCGACTCTTGTTGATACAAAAGTTGGCATTGCATTCCCCAAGGCGGAAATATCTTTGCCATCGCCCAAGTCCTTGTATTGGTTGTCAGGAGACATTGAAAATGCGAGCGGAGGAAGTGGTAACGACACGATCACCGGCAACGACGCAAACAACATTATTCGTGGGGGGGCTGGCGTTGATATCCTTGATGGAGGTTCTGGATTCGATACTGCTATGTTTGCGGGTAAATCGAGTGGATATTATCTCATTGAAAATGCTACATCACCTCTGATTGTCGTGCCGCGTACCACGAACACCAGGCTGCGGGATGGAACAGATATTCTTGATAATATTGAACAGGTTCTATTTGATGGCGACGGCGTTTCAAAGCCCGCGTCTGCTACCACCAATAAAGCGTTCGGGCTTAGTTATATTGCGTCAAACCCCGACCTCATCAAATTCTTCGGCACCAACGTCGATGCGGGGGTTGAACACTACATTCAGTCGGGAATCAATGAAGGCCGCACCGTCACTTTCGATGGTCTCAGGTACATTGCCTCAAACCCTGACCTCATTAAATTCTTCGGCACTGATGCTGACGCTGGCGCTGCGCACTACATTCAATCAGGAATCAATGAGGGGCGCACCACTACCTTTGATGGCCTCAGGTACATTGCCTCAAACCCTGACCTCATCAAATTCTTCGGCACCGACGCCGATGCTGGTGCTGCGCACTTCGTTCAGTCGGGAGTCAATGAGGGGCGCACCACTACCTTTGATGGCCTCAGGTACATCGCTTCAAACCCTGATCTCATCCAGTTTTTTGGCACCGATGCCGACGCTGGCGCTGCACACTATATTCAATTTGGAATCAATGAGGGCCGCACCACAACCTTCGATGGCCTCAGGTACATCGCTGCGAACACAGACCTAATCAGATTCTTTGGCACCGATGCCAATGCTGGCGTCAAGCACTACATTCAGTCGGGAATCAATGAAGGCCGCACTTCTACTTTTGATGCCAACTTTTATCTTGCCAAAATAGTGACTTAAGACCTCACTTTGGCATCGATTTGGACGCTGCTACCCGACACTACATTCTCTCGGGCTGGCGAGAAGGGCGATCGATGAATACATCCGGAAACGACACACTCACTGGATCGCCGTTTGCAGATGTTCTCCAAGGTTATTCTGGTAACGATTCGATAAATGGATATCAGGGAATGATGTACTTTTAGGTGGGTCGGAAATGATTCGTTTGATTTCGATATATATAGCCGAATCGGAAACGATAGGTTTTTTGGTGGCACTGGGGACGATGCTTATGTATTGGATACTGCCTCAGATTCAGTCGTCGAGTACTCTGGAGAGGGATATGACACCATACTCGTGTCTTTTGATTATTCAATAGTCAACCTTCCATATGTCGAAATTCTTCGTGTAATTGGATCAAATGGTGTAACTATTACAGGAAACGCAGAAGACAATTTTCTCACTGGAAACATCGGGAATGATGTTTTAACGGGCGGTGCTGGTGCAGATGCTTTTGGTTTTCGGCAAACCAAGGGGTAGACCGAATTACTGATTTCAGTAGTTTGCAAGGCGACGACATAAGGATTGACTCTGGTGTCAATGGAATTACCACTTCTACACAAGCGTTGGCCCACGTTTACACAGATGTGAACGGCTATGCTGTGATCGACTTGGGTAGCGGTAATTCTGTTTCCCTTGTGGGTGTTTCCGCCTTGTCGCTACACGCTAGTGATTTTGTAATTTGGTAGAAGAGATATCCCTATTGCGACCGACTTCTCCTCCATTTGCCTAGGACGCACCATGAACCACACCCGCTGTGACCACACCCCCGCCTGGGGCCAATTGCAAGCCCACTACCAAAGCCAGGGCCAGGCCTTCGACTTGCGTGATGCTTTTGCCCAGACTCCGCAGCGTTTTGACCAATTGAGCCAAAGCGCGCCCCACGTGTTTGCCGACCTGTCCAAAAACCGCCTCGACACGGAGACGGAGGCGCTGCTGCTGCAGCTGGCGCAGCAGTGCGGCCTGGAGGCGCACCGCGATGCCATGTTCTCGGGCCAGTCCATCAACCGTACCGAGCACCGGTCGGTCGGTCATGTTTGGTTGCGAAATCCGCCCTTTGCGCAGGTGGGGCAAGCGCAAGCAGCTATTAAAACAGTAGCAAGTGGCGCGGGCGGTGGCGTAGGCGCTGGCATCCACCCCACCCTGGACGCCATGCTGGCCTACGCCGAAGTGGTGCGTGCCGACGCCGCCATTACCGACGTGGTCAACATTGGCATTGGTGGCTCGGACCTGGGGCCGCAAATGGCCGTGCTGGCCCTGCAGGCCTTCGCAGGGGCGGGCAAACGGCTGCATTTTGTCTCCAACGTCGACGGGCACGAACTCGCTGGGGTGCTGCAGGGCCTGCGGGCCGCCAACACCCTGTTTCTGATTGCCAGCAAAACCTTCACCACGGTGGAGACCATGACCAACGCGCGCTCCGCCAAGGCCTGGTTTATGGCCCAGGGTGGCACCAACACCGCACGCCATTTTGCGGCCTTGACCACCAACGTGGTGGGCGCGCGCCACTTTGGCATTACCACCACCTTTGGTTTTTGGGACTGGGTGGGGGGGCGCTACTCGGTGTGGTCGGCCATTGGCCTACCCGTGGCGATTGCCATTGGCGCGCAAGGTTTCCGCCAGTTTCTGGCCGGCGCCCACGCCATGGACGAACACTTCCGCACAGCGCCGCTGGCGCAGAACCTGCCGGTGCGCCTGGGGCTGCTGGACGTGTGGTACCGCAACTTTCACTGGCTTTACCAGCCGATCCATCGCTCCGTACCACAGTGCGCTGAAGCGCCTGCCTGCCTATTTGCAGCAGCTGGAGATGGAGAGCAATGGCAAACGCGTGGATGCGCTGGGACAGCCCTTGCCCTTTGCCACTGCGCCCGTACTGTGGGGCGAGCCGGGCACCAATGGGCAGCACGCCTATTTTCAAATGCTGCACCAGGGCAGCGACGTGGTGCCGGTGGAGTTCATCGCGGTCAAACAGGCCCGTCACAGCCTCGTGGGACACCAGCCCATGCTGCTCGCCAACGCGCTGGCCCAGGCCCAGGCGCTGATGCTGGGCCAGGCCGACCCCGACACGGGTGGGGAAGGGCACCGCCGTTTTCCCGGCAACCGGCCCAGCACATTCTTGCTGCTGGACGACCTGACCCCTGCCAGCCTGGGGGCGCTGATTGCGCTGCATGAACACCGTGTGTTCGTTAGCGGCTCCATTTGGGGTATCAACAGCTTTGACCAGTGGGGGGTGGAATTGGGCAAGGTGCTGGCCAAGGATGTGGAGGCGCGCCTGCACAGCGGTGATGCCACGGGGCTGGATGTGTCCACCGCCGGGTTGCTGGCACGGTTGCGGGCTTGAGGACAAGGGGCACAGGATTTGAATTACGTTTTTGACTTTGGCGCCGTGCTGGTGAACTGGCAGCCCGTGGCCATGCTGGCCGAGTATTTTCCGCAGCAGGCCGACTCGCCCGCCCACGCCGGGCATCTGGCCCACGCCGTGTTTGGCCATGCCGACTGGCACAATTTTGATCGGGGCGTGCTCACCATGGACGAGGTGATTGCGCGCACCAGCACACGGCTGGGGCTGGACGCGCAGCGTTTTGGCGCGTTGGTGCGCTCCATTGGCCAGCGCTTGTTGCCCATGCAGCAGAGTATCGAATGGCTGGCCACGCTCAAAGCGCGCCGGGATGTGGGCGCGGATGTGCGTCTGTACTTCCTGTCCAACATGCCGGTGGACTACGCCCGGGTGCTGGAGCAAACGTACGACTTTGTGGGCTGGTTTGATGGCGGCATTTTTTCCGGCGATGTGGGCGCCATCAAGCCCGAGTCGGCCATCTACCAGCAGTTGCAACAGCGCCATGCATTGGTGGGGCAACACACCGTCTTTTTTGATGACCTGCTGGGCAATGTGCAGGCGGCGCGTGCGCTGGGCTGGCACGCCATCCATTTTCACAATGCCGCGCAGGCGCAGGCCGACCTGGAGGAGCTTTGCGCATGAAATAGGCCATTTGCGCACGCCAGACGTGCGCAGTTCGTACTTGACTCGCTTTTTTATAGCTGGTTAAGCATGGCTGGCGGGTGGAAATGGGGTTCTTGGTGGCAGCGTACGCACGCTGCCGGTGCACCTGATTGGTGGGGAATTCAGCAAGGCCAGCCGCAACATTGTGGAGTTTGCGGTGCAGACGCTGGCCGCGGGTGCTTGTGTCATGCCCCCGCCGCGGCGGGGGTGAATCCGTTTGGTGGCAACAACCGGCGCTTAACAGCCTTCCTCAAAGGTAACGCGCACGTTGGCCTGGTTGGTCACGGGCTGTGACAGGCACTGCCAGATGCTGGGCGGGAACTTGTAGCTGCTGCCGTTCAGGGTGGCCGGTACGCCACCGGCAGGGGTGCAAATTTTCATGTCAATGGACTGGTCGGCGTTGATGGTGACGTAGGTCTTGAACTGCAGCAATTCGGTGTTGATCAGGTAGCCGGTTCCGTTAACGGTGACGGTGAGGTTGTCGGTTTGCGAATAGGAGGTCGCCACCATCGTGCCGGTAACGGCGGCTGTCGGATTAGACATATTGAAAGCAAAAGTGCCGGTGCCCATTGTGGCAGCGTAGGATGGACCGCCGTTCAGGGTGTATTCCACACCCGCGCAGGATGAAGGAAAGCTGGCGTTGTTGTAACGCGTGGCCACAGTGGCGGTGTAGTCAAAGGAAATTGCGCTGCCGGTGAAGGCGACGGTTGAACAGGACTTTGCCGGGAGGCCATATTTGTCAAGGCCTTCAACGGTAAAAGAACCACTGCCTGGTCCGGGGACGTTGGTAGTGGTGGAGGCGATGTCGGTGCATGTTTTGCCATCAAAAAACGATGCCGCATAGGACGCCATGGGCAATAGCAACAGTGCCGGCAACACAACCTGGTGTGCCGGAAAGCGCAGGAATTTTTTCATATGACCCTCTCAAGAATGTGGTTGATATTTTTGCACTTTACCACTGGCCCGTGCGGCTGCAAATAAGGGTTTGCCGGAATGGGGGCTGCAGTGCAGCAGGTGAGGGTTTATAGTTGGCAGCAGCTCCCAATCCAATCCGTCATGGCTACCTACACGTCTTACAACCCCACCAGTCTGATTGGGCGCGCGTTGTTCAATTTTGACGCGGCGGGGTATGCCAATTTTCGCTACACGGGGCTGGTTAAGGTGTCTGTGAGTGATGCTTTTACCGTTTGGCAGGGTTTGGTGGGTGGCTATTCGCCGTCGGTGGTGACCGAGGTGGCGGTGCCGCGCTGGAATGCGCAACAAATTGGCAACATTGATGCACTGGGTGCCATTTATTCCAGTTTTATTGACCTGAAGTTCGCTCCGGCGGTCAATTATTCAGGTGCCACCGCAGAGGCGGTGGGGGCCTTGTCGGACGTGAACATTAGCCTGGTGTACCGGCCCGGCGATGCCTTTGCTGGTGAGAGTTCGGTCGATAGTGACGCCAGTTTTGGCTATGCGTTTGCGCGTGGTGATGTGGTGCTTAATGTGGATGGCCTGGGTGGCAACGGATTTTTGAACGATGTGTCGCTCGATTCCACTACCTATGGGTTTCACGCACTGATGCACGAGTGGGGGCATTCGCTGGGTTTGTCACACCCGCACGCGGCGTATGTGGATGGGGTGGCCACGCTGACCAGTGACTATGCCGCCACAGTTGGGCTGGGGTTTGACGCGCTGGGATTTGTCCTGTGGGGCCCGCAGGCCATGGACAAGGCGTATTTTTCGGTGATGTCATACGACGATCAGTCGCGCCTTTCGGCACCTGACAATTACGCCCAAACGCCGATGATTCTGGATGTGATTGCGCTGCAGCAGGCGTATGGCGAAGGCACCGGGACCAGCAGCACGGGCGATGACGTGATTGCACCGGGTGGCAGCGGCGCAGTGGGGTATTACCGCACGTATTTCGACCGCAGTGGCACGGATACGATTGACCTGGTTAATTATGCTGCTGGCGCGTATGTGCACATGGGGGCTGCCATTGTGGGTGCGCAGCACGCGGTGGGTGTCTCGATGGGCCTTGCGGACGCGCAGGCCATGCGTGCGGGCGGAGATCCGGCGAGTTTGCGCTGGTTTTATGGCGATTTTGAAAACGCCAGGGGCAGCACGGCCGGGGATGAGTTTGTTGGTAATGCCCTGAACAACGCAATAGATGGTGGCGCCGGCATTGATTGGGTTACGTATGCTGCACCGCGTGAGCGGTACACGGTGTCCCACGCAGCGCAGGATTGGATGGTGGAGTCGACGATGGAGGGTGTGGACTCTTTGACGAATGTGGAGCGTTTGGTGTTCAGCGATACCAGTTTGGCACTGGATCTGGACGGTGCGGCGGGGCAGGTGGCGCGGGTACTGGGCGCCGTGTTGGGGCCCGCTGCGGTCGGCAACGCGCGGTATGCCGGGATGGGATTGCAGGTGATGGACAGTGGTTGGACCTATGCGCAGTTGGTGGCCGGGGCGCTGGGGGTGTCGGGCAAGACCGGGCATTCTGACGTGGTGTCGTTGTTGTGGAACAACTTGCTGGGGACGGTGCCCACCGTAGAGGAGGCGGCGCCGGTAGTTGCCATGCTGGCACAAGGGCAGGTGAATCAGACTGAGTTGGCCATGTGGGTGGCAGACACAGCTTTGAATGCCGTCAACATTGGTCTGGTAGGTTTGGAGCAGACGGGGCTTGCTTTTATGTACCCCTGAAAAATGGGTATGAGCGCCTAAAAATATTCATATATGACTGTGGTACAGTCGGCTCATATATGAAGAATGTGCTGCGCGTCCCGCTGAATACAACACCTGAGCAACTGGATAGGTTGCTGGCTTTGCAGCGTGTTTTTGCACAAGTTTGTAACGTGCTGGCACCGGTGGTGGCGCAGACCCGGGTGTGGAACCGGGTGGCTTTGCACCATTTGATGTACCGCACGGTGCGCGAGCGTTTTCCGGAGTTGGGTTCGCAAATGGTGTGCAATGCCATTTATTCGGTGTCGCGCACCTGTCGGGTGGTGTACCAGAGCCCGGGTAGTCCATTCAATCTTGCGCGGCTGGGCGACAAGCCCTTGCCGTTGCTGCGGTTTTCCGATACGTGCCCGGTGTATTTTGACCGCCACACCTTGAGTGTGAAAAACGGGCAGTTGTCCATGTTTACGCTGGACGGGCGCATGCGTTTTGCGCTGGTTTTGCAAGCCCAGGCCGAAGCGCAGTTCAAGGAGCAAAAGTTGTTTGAGATTGTGATGGCGCGCCAGGCCGATGGTTTGTTTGCGCTGTCGTTCGTGTTTGGTGACGAGCAGGGCGCGCAGCCGGGCGCTGTGCTGCAGGAGCCCTCTGCCGCCACGGTAGAGTCCGCCGGTTCTGATTTGCCGGAGTATGTTTTGGTTGAGGAGTCTGTATGAGTCGAAATGCCCCCCCATCGGAGTTGTACCAGGCGCTGGTGGGTTTGAAGCCTTTTTTCAAGAGGGCGGCCGGTTTCAGTCTGGTCACCAGTTTGCTGGTGTTGGCCCCTACGGTATATATGCTGGAGGTGTATGACCGGGTGGTGAATAGCCGCAGCCACATGACGCTGGCCATGTTGACGGTGATGGTGCTGGGCGCCGTGGCGTTGATGGAGGTGCTGGAGTGGGTGCGTGCAGAGGTGTTGCACGAGGCGTCGTTGGACCTGGACAAACGTTTGAGTGCGCGGGTGTTCAATGTGATTTTTGCCGCCAACCTGAAGCGCTTGCCCTGTGGTGGCATTCAGCCCATGCAGGATTTCAAGTCGGTGCGGGATTTTCTGGGGTCGCCGGTATTGACGGCGTGTATGGATGCGCCGGCGTCGCTGGTGTTTCTGGTGCTCATTTTTGCCATCAGCCCGGTGTTGGGCTGGTCGGCGGTGGTGGCGGCGGTGGTGCAGACGTTTGTGGGTTGGCTCAATGAGCGCAGTACGCAGCCGCCTTTGACCGATGCCAACCGTGCGGCGGTTGCGGCGCAGCAGTATGCAGACGGAACTTTGCGTAACGCGCAGGTGATTGAGTCGATGGGGATGTTGCGCAGCGTACACGACCGCTGGATGGGGAAACAGCGCGATTTCCTGGCCTTGCAGGCGACGGCTTCGGACCATGCGGGGTTTTACCAGGCGATTTCCAAATTTGTACAGAACGTGGTGGGTTCCTTGCTACTGGGCCTGGGGGCATGGTTGTTGCTGCGCAATGAACTCAACGGCGGGGCGTCTTACATGATCGTGGCGTCCATTCTGGGGGGGCGGGTTTTGGCGCCGCTGGTGCAAGTGGTCGGTCAGTGGCAGGCGGTAGTGAATGTGCGCGGTGCGTACGCGCGGCTTGATGGTTTGCTGGCAACGGTGCCAAAGTCAGCAGCGGGCATGCCATTGCCGCAGCCCCGGGGGATGGTGATTGTGGATAACGTGATGGCGGCCGCTCCGGGCACGCAGCAGCCGATTCTGAAGGGGGTCAGCTTGGGTTTGTCGCCAGGCGAGGTGCTGGTGGTGGTGGGGCCATCGGCCTCGGGCAAAACGACGCTGGCGCGTTTGCTGGTGGGGCTGTGGCCCGCGAGCAATGGCAAGGTGCGGCTTGACGGCGCGGATGTTTTTACCTGGAACAAGCAGGAGTTGGGGCCGCATGTGGGGTATTTACCGCAGGGCGTGGAGTTGTTGGAGGGCTCCATTGCGGACAATATTGCCCGCTTTGGTGTGCTGGACCAGGAAAAGGTGGAGGCTGCGGCGCGGGCGGTGGGATTGCACGATTTCATCATGGGTCTGCCCCAGGGCTACAACCAGGCTGTTGGGCGTGAGGGGGCCATGCTCTCGGGCGGCCAGCGCCAGCGTGTGGCGTTGGCGCGTGCGCTTTACGGAAATCCGCGTTTTGTGGTGCTCGATGAACCCAATTCGAGCCTTGACGAGGAGGGAGATGCGGCGCTGGCCAATGCCATCGCGCAGTTGGCTGCTTCGGGTACCACGTTTGTGGTCATGACGCACCGCACCAGTGTGTTGGGGGTGGCCGACAAGATGTTGGTGTTGCGCGATGGGCAAAACCAGTTTTTTGGTCCGCGTGACGATGTGCTCAAGGCATTGAGCGATGCGGCTGCCAAGGCGCGTTCCGCGCAATTGGCAACAACTGTGGCATGAACGAATACCCGGTGTTATGAATAAACCAGACTTTTTTAAGCGCAGCGCTTTGACTTCTACCCTGTGGGCATTCCGCCGCGGATTTGTGGTGGTGGGAGTTTTCAGCATGGTGGCCAATGTACTCATGTTGACGCCCACCTTGTATATGTTGCAGGTGTATGACCGGGTGCTGACCAGCCAGAGTGAACTGACTTTGCTGGCGGTGTCGTTGGTGACGCTGTTTTTGCTGGGGGTGATGGCGTTTGCCGAGTGGATGCGCTCGCGCGTGCTGGTGGCTTCCGGGGTGCGGCTGGATGCGAAGCTGGGTACGCAGGTGTTCAATGCGAGCTTTGAGGCGCATTTGAGCCAGGCGGGTGGCAATCCGTCGGGGGCGTTTAACGATTTACTGCAAATCCGCCAGTTTTTGACGGGCAATGGCATTTTTGCTTTTTTTGATGCGCCGTGGACGCCTGTCTATATGGTGGTGTTGTACCTGTTGCACCCTTGGCTGGGCGTGATGGGGGTGGTGTTTGCCTTGTTTCAGGCTGCGTTGGCCTGGTTTGGTCACCGTCGTACAGTGGCTCCATCGGAGGCGGCAGCGAAGGCCGCAGCCGATGAGGGCTTCTTCCTGCAAAGCAAGTTGCGCAACGCCGAGGTGCTGGAGTCGATGGGCATGGTTGGCAACTTGCAGGCGCGTTGGGGGCAGCGGCACCGCTTGGCGCTGGATCGCAATGGTGTGGCACAGCATGTGTCGCACCGAGTGATGGCGGCGAGCAAATTTATCCGCTATGCGCAACAGTCGTTGTCGTTGGGGGCGGGGGCTTTGCTGGTGATTGACGGACAGTTGTCACCAGGCGGCATGATTGCTGCCAATGTGTTGATGACGCGTGCGCTGGCACCTATTGATCTGTTGGTCAGTACCTGGCGCCAGTTTATTGGCATGCGTTTGGCGTTTGTCCGGCTGGAGCAGTTGCTGGTGGACTTTCCTGCACGTGAGGTGCCCTGCAAGGGGGCCGAGCCCATTGGCGCGATGGTGCTCAGAGATGTATGCGCCAGCGCGCCGGGGCGTGCCAACCCGATTCTGCGCCACCTCGATTTGGATGTGCCGGCCGGTACGGTAATGGCAATTTTGGGGCCGTCAGGTTCGGGTAAGTCGACGTTGGCGCGGGTCATGGTGGGGATTTGGCCGGATGTAACCGGACAGGTTTTGCTGGATGGGGCGCCGATTGCCGGCTGGAACCGGGAAGAACTGGGACCGTACATTGGCTATTTGCCACAGGACATTGAATTGTTCGAAGGAACGATTGCCGAAAATATTGCCCGTTTTGGCGATGTGAATTCCGAGCAGGTGATCCGGGCTACCCAGAGTGCCGGTTTGCACGACATGATTTTGCGCTTTCCAAAGGGTTATGACACGCCGATTGGAGAAGCAGGGAACATGCTTTCGGGTGGGCAGCGCCAGCGTATCGGACTGGCGCGTGCCATGTACGGCAACCCCAAACTGGTCGTGCTGGATGAGCCGAACGCGAATTTGGATGACGCGGGTGAAACGGCGTTGTATGCCGCAATAGGGGAGCTCAAGGCGCAGGGCAAGACGGTTTTTTTGATTACCCATCGGCCGGGTGCGGTGCAGGTGGCCGACCGTATTGTGGTGTTGCAGGATGGACAGGTGCAACTCGACGGGCCGCGCGATGCGGTGGTGACGGCTATCAAAAATGCCGCGCAGGGTATGGCTGGCGCAGGGCCTGCTCCCATGTCAGGAGCGGCGCCAATGCCGGCCTGAGTTTGGTTATCAATATATTCATTTGCAGATTCAGTTATGACTACACACAAATTTCCCCAGTTGCATAAAGCCCAGCTTCCGGTGACCGATGCCACGCCGCGTGAGACACAATCCGGCACCGAAAGCAGCCAGTCCGGGCGTGCTGCGCGTATTGGTTTGTGGGCTTTGGGTATCGGTTTTGGCGGCTTTTTGTTATGGGCTGGCCTGGCGCCTTTGGATGAGGGGGTTCCAGGTGCGGGGATGGTGGCGATTGATACCAAGCGAAAACCGGTTCAGCACCTGACCGGCGGGTTGGTCAAGGAGGTTGCCGTCAAGGAGGGTGATTTGGTCAAGGAGGGGCAGTTGCTGGTGCGTTTGGACGAGGCGGCGGTGCGCGCCAATTTTGAATCGGTGCGCCAGCGTTATCTGGGGCTGCGTGCCATGGAGAACCGTTTGCTCGCAGAACAGCAAGGTTTGCAAAAAATAGTGTTTCACAAGGATGTGCAAGATGCCTTGAAGGCGCCGCAGGTCCGCCAGATTGTGACCACGCAGGAGCAGTTGTTGCAGTCGCGCCGTGCATCGCTGGCGGCAGAGGCACAGTCGATTCAGGAGGCTATTCAGGGGCAACAGGCGCAGATTGAGGCATACACAACGATTTTGGCCAACCGCAAGAGCCAGCAGGCTTTGTTGGCGGAAGAGTTGGGCCACACGCGCAGTCTGGTCAGTGAGGGGTATGCGCCGCGCAACCGCATGCTCGAACTGGAGCGTATGTCAGCGGAGTCGGGTTCGGGTATTGCCGATTTGCAGGGCAGTATTTTGCGCGCCAAACGCTCGATAGCGGAACTGCAGCAGCGCGCGATTGTGCGCCAGGCGGAGTACCGCAAGGAGGTGGAGTCGCAATTGGCGGATGTGGGGCGCGAGGTGCAGGGTGAAGAAGCGAAGTACCGTGCCATTCGGGATGATTTGGGCCGCACCGAAATCCGGTCACCAGCCGATGGGCAGGTGCTGGATTTGAGCGTTCAGTCGGTGGGTGGGGTGATTGCTTCAGGACAGAAATTGATGGATATCGTGCCGGCCAATCAGTCGCTGTTGATTGAGGCGCGTGTGCAGCCGCATTTAATTGACCGGGTGCATGCGGATTTGCCGGTGGATGTGCGGTTTTCTTCCTTTGCGCATACGCCTCAACTGGTGGTGCAAGGTAAGGTGGTTACGGTTTCAGGAGATTTGCGCGTGGAGCCACAAACCGGCGTGGGGTATTACCTGGCGCGGGTGGTGGTAACGGAGGACGGATTCAAGCAGTTGGGCAAGCGGCAGTTGCACCCGGGTATGCCCGTAGAGGTGGTGTTCTTGACCGGCGAACGTTCGTTGTTGACGTATCTGTTGAGCCCGTTGACGAAGCGGGTGGCTCATTCAATGAAAGAGGAGTAATTGCATCATGCGTTTTGAGCTGGAATATGCACGCCTGCGTTTGCCCTTGAAACGGCTCGTTTGTGGTGGAGGCTTGTTTTGCCTGTCGTTGGCGGCAAACGCAATGGACTTGTTGCAGGCGTACGAGGCCGCCCGGTCGAGTGATGCCGGGATTTTGGCCGCACGTGCATCCGCTGCTGCGGACCGTGAGGGTCTGCCACAAGCACGGGCACAGTTTTTTCCCAACGTGAATGCGAATGTGTCACGTACCAACAACCGGTTGACGAGTACCACCCCCGATTTTCAGGGCACTGAGCGCACGGTTCAGTCGGAGTACCCGAGCGAGAGCCAGTCGCTTACCTTGCGCCAGCCGTTGTTTCGTCCGCAGTTGTTGGCGCAATACCGGCAGACCCAGGCCCAGGTCGATGATTCCGAGGCAGCATTGCTGCAGGAGGAGCAAAACTTGGCTACCCGGATCACCGGCGCGTATTTCGACGCGATGTTGAGCCGCGATCAGCTCTCGCTGGTAATGGCGCAGCAAAAAACCCTGGTTGTGCAGCTTGATCTGGCGCGCAAGTCGTTCGCGGGTGGATCGGGTGTTCGTACAGATGTGGACGAAGCGCAGGCGAGGTTGGATATGAACCGGGCTGCGGAGTTAGAGGCGCGCCAGTACGTTGCGTATACCTTGCAGCAGTTGCAGGCGATGATGGCCGCTCCGCTTGATGGAGTGTCGGCGTTGAATGTTTCGCGTTTTTCTGCCGCGCCGCTGGAACCTGCTGCTTTGGATGCATGGGTGGATCGGGCGGTGCGCAGTAGTCCACAGCTGAGGTCTTTGTTGGCAAGGGTGGAGGTCGCGCGCGAAGAGGTCAAGAAGGCTAGCGCGGGTCATTACCCGACGGTGGATGCGGTGTTGCAGTGGTCCAATAGTTTGAGTGACAGTACGTCCAACCTCAGTACGCGCTACATCAATCACTCGGCGGGCGTGCAGGTCAATATTCCGCTTTTTGCCGGGGGTTATGTGAGTTCGCAGGTGCGTCAGGCTTTGCTGCGCCAGGAGCGCGCGGAACAGGCGTTGGAGGCGGGGCGCAGGGATTTGCAGGTGCGGGTTTACAAGGAGTTTCGCAGTGTGACCGAAAGCGCTCCCAAAATTGCTGCGTTGGAGCAGGCACTGCGTTCGTCGGATCAGCTGGTGCTATCGAGTCGCAAATCATTTGAAGCGGGCAGCCGTACGGTGCTCGATATCATGAATGCCGAGCAGCAGCGCATGGTGGTGCAGCGTGATTTGGCGCAAGCGCGTTATTTGTATTTGGCGTCAAAAATGCGTTTGCTGGCATTGAGTGGTGCAGCCGATGGAACGACCGTGGCGACCATCAACCAGGTGTTGCAACCATGAGGTTATGGGTTGGTTGATGGGTGAACCGGTCTCCATGAACAAAGCATTTACCAAAGAGCCGGCAGAGGATGCCGATGACGGTCCGCAGTTACCCCCCATTCCTGCGGGCAGCAAAAATTACATGACACCCCAGGGCTATGCGCATATGCGCGGCGAGTTGCTGGATTTGATCGACAACGAACGACCCAAGATCGTGGAAATTGTGCATTGGGCGGCCAGCAATGGGGATCGCTCAGAAAACGGCGATTACCTGTATGGCAAGAAGCGGTTGCGGGAAATTGATCGTCGAATCCGCTTTCTGACACATCGGATGGAAATGGCCGAGATTGTGAATCCGTCTGTGCATTTTGGTAGCGACCAGATTTTTTTTGGCGCAACAGTCACCTATGTGGACGAAGCCCATCTAGAGCGCACGGTCACCATTACCGGTATTGATGAAGCGGACAGCTTAAGGGGTGAGGTGAGTTGGGTTTCTCCCATTGCACGCACGCTGCTCAAAGCGCGACAGGGAGATAGTTTGAAACTGGTTGTTCCCGGTGCCGTACAGGAGATTGAAGTGCTGGATGTGCGCTACCCGGCACCCGCTGCAAACTAGCCGGGCATGGGTACCTTGCTGCGTGCCGCACGCAGAACAACGGAGGCGCGGTTGAGGTTGCGCAGGGCATTTTCCAAATGGGCGGTGTCCCGCACAGCGACCACAAAGCGCAAATCGGCATGTTCATGAATAGCCTCTTGCCCCATGTCGATGTGCACGATATCGGCCTCGGCGGCTGCCAGTGCTGCAGCCACTTTGGCCAGTACGCCTTTGCCGTTGTGGACGGTGACCACAATGCCGGTTTGAAAAGGTCTAACTGGATCGTCGGCCCAGTCCACGCCAATGAAACGTTCACTGTCTTTGATCTGCAATTTTTTTGCGGCAGGGCAATCGTGGGTGTGCACTGCCAAGCCTTCTCCGCGCCCCAAATAGCCCACAATGGCGTCGCCTGGAATAGGACGGCAGCAGGCGGCAAATTGAACCGAGGCGTTCTCACTTCCATCCAGGGTAATAACGCCTTGCACGGCGGTTTCATGGGCCGTGAAACGCTCGCGTGTTAGCAGCAGCGCGTCCGGGCGTAGACCATTTTCTGCCAGTAAATGGGCCATGCGTTTGGCAACAATGTTGGCAATGCGTTTGCCAAGCCCAATGTCGGTCAGTAATTCTGTTCGATCTTTGCTGCCGGTAAAACGCAGCAATTTCTCCCACACGGGGGTGAATTGGGGGTCTTCATCTGGAATCCGATCTATGCCTTCACTGCGCAGAGCCTGCGCCAACAAGCGTTCGCCCAGGTCTTTTGATTCGGTGTGTGCCATGGTCTTGAGATGGTGGCGAATCTTGGAGCGGGCACGGCCTGTGCGGACAAAACTCAGCCAGGCCGGGTTGGGCGTGGAAACGGGGGCCGTAACCACCTCTACCACATCGCCGTTTTTTAGTTCGGTGCGCAGTGGGACCGATTCGCCATTGATGCGCGCTGCCATGGTGCGGTCACCCACATTGCTGTGGATGGCGTAAGCAAAGTCGACCACCGTCGCACCGCGCGGCATGGCCATGATCTGGCTCTTGGGGGTGAACACGTAAACGGCATCGGGAAATAGATCGACTTTGACGTGATCCCAAAATTCTGCGGCATCGCGCGTTTCGTCCTGTATGTCCAATAGCGACTGTAGCCACTGGCTGCCCAGCCGGTCCGATGCAGCGTCATCAGGGTTCTTGACCTTGTAGAGCCAATGTGCCGCGACGCCGGATTCCGCCACGATGTGCATGGCCTCCGTTCGCATTTGGAATTCAACATTGACACCCGCAGGTCCGATGAGGGTGGTGTGCAAGGACTGGTAACCGTTGAGCTTGGCAATGGCAATGTGGTCCTTGAATTTGCCTGGCAATGGCTTGTAGAGCTGGTGCAGTATGCCCAAAGCGGTGTAGCAGTCGGTCACAGTGGGGACCAGAACCCGCAGTCCATAGATGTCGGTTACCTGCGCGAAGCTCAGGTTTTTGTTGGCCATTTTCTTGTAGATGGAGAACAGCGTTTTTTCTCTGCCCGCAATGCGAACCGGCATGCCAGCCCCAGCGAACGCGGTTTCGACTTCTTTCTGTACCTTCTGAATCAGGTCGCGCCTGCGGCTGCGGGCCTTTGTCACGGCCTTGGCCAGTACGGCATAGCGCCATGGTCGCAGGTGTCTGAATGCGAGGTCTTGCAATTCGCGGTAGGTTTGGTTCAAACCCAGCCGGTGTGCAATGGGTGCATAGATGTCCAGCGTTTCCGAGGCGATTCGATTCCACTTGGTACGTGAGGAATTGGACAGTGTGCGCATGTTGTGCGAACGGTCGGCCAGTTTAATCAAGATGACCCGCACATCGCGTGCCATAGCCAGTAGCATCTTGCGGAAGGATTCAGCCTGATTTTCTTCGCGGGTGTTGAATTGCAACTTGTCGAGTTTGGTCAGGCCGTCAACCAATTCGGCCACAGGGGAGCCAAAGCGTTCAATCAGTTCGACTTTGGTCACACCGCAGTCTTCCAAGGTGTCGTGCAACAAGGCGGCCATCAGGGCCTGTGCATCCAGTTTCCACTCAGCACACTGCATGGTCACTGCAATCGGATGTGTGATGTAGGGCTCACCGCTGTTGCGCAGTTGTCCCAAGTGGGCCTCGTCGGCGAAACGGTAGGCCAGACGAACCTGCTCGAAGTCAGCCAATGACAGGTACTCCAATTTGGCTGTGAGTCCGGCAAAACTGGCCGCAGTGGCGTTGACTGCAGCCGGGTGCGGCACGGCCCCCAACGGTGGATTGCCGTTAGGTGGTACGAATTTCTGTGATGTCCCCATGCCTCAAATGTAGCGCGCTGCCTCGGCATTGGTAGGCAGGGCCGCCAAAAGGGCAAAAAAAAGCACCGCATGCGGTGCTGGGGGAGTTTGGTGGGCTTACAAAGGAACCTTCTTCAGCATTTCCAGGCCAATTTTTCCAGCCGCAATTTCTCGCAAGGCGGTTACGCCAGCCTTGTTTTTGCTCTCAATTTTTGGCGTGTGCCCCTGGTTGAGCATACGGGCGCGGTAGGTTGCAGCCAAAACCAATTGGAAACGGTTGGGGATCTGCACCAAGCAGTCTTCTACGGTAATACGGGCCATGGGTTTCTCCGAAGGACTAGAGGATGTTGAGCGCTTTGAATGTTTCGGCTCGGGCGCGGCGCTGTGCGACAAAACGCAGCCGCTCGGCGTGGACGATGGCCTTCAGGTCGAAGAGCGCACGGTCAAACAGTTCGTTGATTATAACGAAGTCAAATTTCGCCACCTGCGCCACTTCCATGGCTGCATTTTCCATGCGCACATCAATCACTTCAGGGGCATCTTCCCCGCGGCGCTCCAATCGTGATCGCAATTCATCCCAACTGGGAGGCAGGATGAAAATGGAAATGGCGTTGGCGAAGATGTTTTTTATCTGCAAGGCACCTTGAAAATCGATTTCCAGAATCACATCAGCGCCTTGTGCCATGCGGTCTTCAATGGCTTTTTTGGACGTGCCGTAACGGTGGTTGTGTACATGCGCCCACTCCACAAACCCGTTGGCCGCGACCATGGCATCAAACTCTTGTTGCGACGTGAAAAAATACTCGCGCCCATGTTTCTCCTGGCCACGGGGTGCCCGGGTGGTGTGCGAAACAGAGGGCTGTACATGGGAGTCCAGCTCCAGCAAGGCTTTGACCAGACTGGATTTGCCCGCCCCGCTGGGGGCGGCTACGACAAAGAGGTTTCCCGGGTATTCCATAGGAGTGTGGCCGTGGAGCGTAGTACTGTAAGTCGCTCTATTCTATGTTCTGAATTTGCTCGCGCATCTGTTCGATCAGGACCTTCATGTCGACAGATATCCGTGTGAGTTCCAGTGCTGCGGATTTGGAGCCCAGTGTATTGGCCTCCCGATGTAGTTCCTGGATCAGAAAATCCAGGCGTTTGCCGACTTCGCCACCTTTGTGTAACAGCCGTTCAATTTCGTCCAGATGGGAGTTCAATCGTGTCACTTCTTCTGCCACGTCAATACGCGTTGGCGGGCATTGAGCAGCGCGTGCAGCGTTTTCTCGGCCAGGGGGAGAACTTCCGCGCTCCAGTCGTGCGCGCTGCTGTTTTCCGTGGTGGTGAGCCGAATCACGTCGGCCACACTCAGTGGCGTTGCGGTGGGTAGCCACGATTTGATATTGTCTTGCAGGGTATTGAGTCGCTGCAACAGGCGCGGTGTCGGGTCGGGTACGCCATTGACAGCGGCCATTTCAATGGATGCACGAACCTCGACTTTGCCGCGTTTGATTTTTCCCACCAGCACGTCGCGCAGTGCAGGCTCAAACTGGCGCAGGTCCTCTGGCAGACGGAACGAAAGATCCAAAAAACGACTGTTCACGGATCGAATTTCAAGACCCAGTTGCCCTGCGACGGGCTTCGTATCAGAATCGGGCGGTGTGGAGGTTGTGCTGTGCTGTGCGCTGGCATAACCTGTCATGCTGTAAACTGGCATTGCATATTCTCACGTCATAAATCGGCTGTGAGAATAACCGGGTTCAGACAGATCAGATGGGCGTTTCATTCATAAATTATGTCGAAGGTCAAACCAGCACCCCTCCCCCCGGATACCACCATAGGCGGTTACCGCATCATTCGCAAGGTGGCGGCAGGCGGATTCGGCCTTGTCTATCTGGCGCTGGACAGTGAGGGGCAGCAAGTCGCTGTCAAAGAGTACCTTCCCTCTTCACTGGCGAGTCGGGCGCCGGGTGAACTGGCACCCCAGGTGGCGCCAGAAAAACTCTCCCTGTACCGGTTGGGGTTGAAGAGTTTCTTTGAAGAAGGCCGTTCGCTGGCGCAAATCTCCCACCCTTCGGTGGTGAGTGTGTTGAATTTCTTCCGGGAAAACGAAACGGTTTACATGGTCATGAATTATCTGGAAGGCGCCGCCTTGCAGGATTTCATTGTGACCGCGCGCGATCTGAAGCAAAGCAAGGTGTTTCGGGAGTCGACGATTCGCTCCTTGTTTGACGAGATTCTGCGCGGGTTGCGCATCGTCCATCAGCACAAGATGCTGCATCTGGACATCAAGCCGGCCAACATTTTCATTACCGACGACAACAAATCGGTGCTGATTGACTTTGGTGCGGCGCGCGAGGTTTTGAGCAAAGAAGGCAACTTTATTCGCCCCATGTACACCCCTGGCTTTGCGGCCCCCGAGATGTACCGGCGTGATTCCTCCATGGGCCCCTGGACGGATATTTACGCAATTGGTGCCTGTATTTACGCCTGCATGCAGGGTTACCCACCCAACGAGGCACCACAGCGCCAGGAGAAAGACCGCATCATGGTTGCGTTGTCGCGTTTGCGCGGCGTGTATTCCGATAATCTGATTGAAGTGGTGGAATGGTGCATGGCGCTGGACCCGCTGTCGCGCCCGCAGTCGGTGTTTGCCCTGCAAAAAGAATTGAGCCGTGAAGGCGAACGCCGTTACACCAAGCTCTCGGTCACTGAAAAAGTTCGCATGCAATTTGACACCATGGTGGCAGACACCAAGAAATCGGTAGCAGTGGTTGCGAATGTGGCCGGGGCTAAACCGAAATGAAATTTTCTGTCTTTCAAATCAGCCGCAAGGGTGGGCGTGAAAAGAACGAAGACCGCATGGGCTATTGCTACACCAAGTCGTCGGGCATATTTTTGCTCGCCGACGGCATGGGTGGGCACCCGGAAGGGGAGGTAGCGGCCCAAATGGCCTTGCAGGTCATCTCGGCGATGTACCAGCAAGAAGCCAAGCCCGAAATCGACGATGTGGAAGCGTTCTTCAAAAAGGCCATTTTGGCCGCCCACCGGCAAATTTTGCGCTACGCCACCGAAAAGCACCTGATGGATACCCCCCGTACCACGCTGGTGGCCGCCATCGTTCAGGGTGGGCGGGCCAGTTGGATGCATTGCGGAGACTCCCGTCTGTATTTCGTGCGCCAGGGTGAACTGTTGGCGCGCACGCGGGACCATTCCTACATTGAGCAGCGGCAAGAGGCCAAGCCCAACGTACCGATTCCAGATAACTTCAACCGCAATGTGCTGTACACCTGCCTGGGGTCGCCCGCCAAACCGGTTTTTGAGGTGACAGGGCCGGTGCCGTTGCAGCAGGGGGATCGCATTTTGCTGTGCTCCGATGGCTTATGGGGTAGCCTGGACGACTCGGACATTGTGTACCACCTGGGGCACAAACCCATTGGCACCTCTGCACCCGACTTGGTCGAAGCGGCTTTGACCAAAGCCGGTGCACATAGCGATAACGTCACCCTGATCGCCATGGAGTGGGAAACGCCCGATGTCTTCGAGAGCACCCGTGGTGCCATCTCCACCGACCACATCGAGGACGGCGTTTTTGCCTCTACCGTGCAGGCCGGCTGGGTCGATTCTGGCGAAGACGAGCTTGACGATGCCGCCATCGAGCGCTCCATCGCTGAAATCAACGAAGCCATTCGGCGCTCTGCCGCCCGCCGATCGTGAGCGGTTTTGCGCGCAGCCATGCGCGGGCCGCCGACCAGCTGCGCCCGGTGCGCATCACCCGTGGTTACACCATGCACGCCGAAGGCTCGGTACTGATTGAGTTTGGTGCCACCAAAGTGCTCTGCACCGCATCGGTGGAAGAAAAAGTGCCGCCCCACAAACGTGGCAGTGGCGAGGGTTGGGTTACGGCCGAATACGGCATGTTGCCCCGCGCCACCCACACCCGCAACGACCGCGAGGCCGCTCGCGGCAAGCAAAGCGGCCGCACCCAGGAGATTCAGCGCCTGATTGGCCGCTCCATGCGGGCCGTGTTTGACCTGAAACAATTGGGCGAACGCACTATCCAGATCGATTGTGATGTGCTGCAGGCCGACGGTGGCACCCGCACTGCCGCCATTACCGGTGCGTTTGTGGCCGCACAAGATGCCGTTAATGGCCTGCTGGCGGCTGGCAAAATCAGCCAAAGCCCCATCACCGCTGCGGTGGCCGCCATTTCCGTCGGCATTGTGCAGGGCACGCCCCTGTTGGATCTGGAATACACCGAAGATTCCGCCTGCGACACCGACATGAACGTGGTGATGACTGGCGCCGGGCATTTTGTCGAAGTGCAGGGCACGGCAGAAGGCGCCGCGTTCACCCGTGCCGAAATGGACAGTTTGCTGACCCTGGCCGAAAAAGGCATTACCGAGCTGATGGCCCTGCAACAGCAATCGCTATCAAAATAATAGCTGCTTGCGCACGATTGACGGGCGCAAACGGCATAAATCGTATAAGTCGTTGGGGTCAGAGCACATCGCTATCGCGAGTGGTCTGACCCCAAAAAAATATGAAGATCGTTCTCGCATCCAACAACCAGGGCAAGCTGGTCGAACTGCAAACCATGTTCTCCCCGCTGGGCTGCACGCTGGTGCGCCAGAGCGATCTGGGCGTTCCCGAGGCGCCCGAACCCCACCGCACCTTTGTCGAAAACGCCCTGGCCAAAGCCCGCAATGCGGCCCGGCACACCGATTTGCCCGCGTTGGCAGATGACGCCGGTTTGTGTGTGGATGCGTTTGGTGGCTTGCCTGGCGTGGACACGGCCTACTACGCCACCCAGTTTGGTTATGCCAAAAGCGACGACAACAATGTGCGGGCGCTGCTGGAGCAAATGCGCAATCTGGACAACCGACGTGCCGCCATGGTCAGCACCCTGGTGGCGGTGCGCAGCGCCGACGACCCCGAGCCCCTGATCGCTGTGGGCCGGGTGGTGGGCCAGATTGCACGGGAACCGGCCGGTTCCAACGGTTTTGGTTTTGACCCGGTGATGTGGATCCCCGAGTTTGGACAAACCTTTGCGCAGTTACCGGTGGAGGTGAAGAACGCCAACAGCCATAGAGGCCGTGCGGCGCGCGCCATGGTGGCGCTGATGCGTGACAACTGGCTGTCATGATTCCGATTCAACTGGGGCAACCCACACAAGACGCCGCGGTGGTGCATGACATTACCCACTACATGCGCCCCGGCACCCTGCAGCTCGCGGCATTGCCCCCGTTGTCGCTGTACATCCACCTGCCCTGGTGCTTGAAAAAATGCCCCTATTGCGACTTTAATTCGCATGAGCTTGCGGTGGCACCCCAGACGGCTGGGGCTTCGCATGCCTTGCAGGGCACTGCCGATCCGGGGCGCGTCGGTCGGGCATTGCCACCGGAGCTGGAGCAGCGTTACGTGAGTGCCGTGGTCGCCGACCTGGAGGCCGCATTGCCGCTGATCTGGGGCCGCACCATCCACAGTATTTTCATGGGCGGTGGTACCCCCAGTCTGTTTGCCCCTGCAACCATTGACCGCCTGTTGGGCGACCTGCGTGCCCGCCTGCGCCTGGAGCCGGATTGTGAAATTACACTGGAGGCCAACCCGGGCACCTTCGAGAAAGACCGTTTCCGTGGCTACCGCCAGGCGGGTGTGACGCGGCTTTCGGTCGGCGTGCAGAGCTTTAACGATGCGCACCTGGCGGCCTTGGGCCGGGTGCACGACCGGGCCCAGGCCCTGGCAGCGGTGGAGGAGGTGGCGCGTTCGTTTGACACCTTCAACCTGGACATCATGTATGCGCTGCCGGGCCAGACCATGCACGCGCTGGAGCAAGACATCGCGCAAGCCCTGCAGTTTGCGCCGCCGCACATCTCCATCTACCACCTGACCATTGAGCCCAACACCTACTTTGCCAAATACCCGCCGGTGATCCCCGAGGACGATACCGCCTACGCCATGCTGGACCGCATTACCGAGCTGACCGGTGTGGCGGGGCTGGATCGCTACGAAGTGTCGGCCTACGCCAAGCCTGCACATCGCTGCAAACACAATCTGAACTACTGGCAGTTTGGCGATTATTTGGGGCTGGGGGCGGGCGCGCACAGCAAACTCAGCTTCGCCCACCGTGTGGTGCGCCAGGTGCGTTTTCGCGACCCCATGCGTTACATGGAACACGCTCTGGTCGGTAACGCTGTGGCCCAGGCAGACGAGGTGAGCCGCTCCGAGTTGCCATTCGAATTCATGCTCAACGCCTTGCGACTGCGACACGGCTTTGGCTTGCGTGAATTTACCGAGCGAACCGGTTTGCCGCTCAGCGCCATTGAAGCCGCTCTGCAGCAAGCCCAGGCCAAAGGTTGGGTTGAACGCGACTTGGGCCGGGTGCGGCCCACCGCGCGGGGGTTTGATTTTTTGAGTGACTTGCAGGAAATTTTCCTGTCCAATCCGGCCTAACGAACCCCCAGCGCCGGTTTGCGATCACTTGGGTGCGCGCAGCGGTATTGTCGGGATGCGCAGCAGGGCGCACAACGCAGCCGGGCGGGTGCTTGGCAAGGAGGCACACCATGTTTTCGGTCTACGGCAAGGCAGGGCGCATTTTTCGGGGATCCATGGAGGAACTGCACCATGTGGGCCCCGTGGTGGCTGCCGCCCGTGCCCATGCCGTGGCTGCGGTGGGGCTGGACCCCGAAGACCAGAATCCCGCGCGTTTTAGCGAGTTGGCGCCGCAACCGCCGCCTACCGACACCGTGCACCGTACCGCCTTGGCAGCCTATGAACAGGTTCGCAAACCCGGCCACCCGCGCCAGCCGGTAACCCAGGTGCGCGCCGTCATGACCCATGCGGTGATTACATTGCTTGATACGCTCAGTGTGGAAGTGGCGTGGCAGGTGCTGGCCCAAAATCATGTGGGCCAGGCGCCCGTGGTTTCAGCAGAGGGCATTTTGGTAGGGCTGTTGTCCCGCGCCGATTTGATGCGGCCAGAGCGCCTGCCCGGCCCCGAAAGCCACGCTCTGGTGTGGCGGGCTTTGCTAATGCAAAGTGTGGTGGAGGTGATGTGGACGCCAGTACCCAGCGTGGAACCCGATACCGATATTCGCCGTGTGGCGCGGGTGCTGCTCGATACCGGGCTACCCGGCCTGCCGGTGGTGGACGACCACGGTGGCGTGACCGGTTTTGTTTCGCGTTCCGACATTTTGCGGGCCGTGGTGGCCGACCCGCCGCTGGACCTGTGGACCTGAGTGCGACAATGCCCCCAACTCTGATTGCAATCAAACCATGCCAAAGCCATTTTCCATGATTCGAGAATTCCACCTAGCCGACTGGGTGACGCTGGCCAATGCGGTGTCTGGCATGGGGGCCATGTTTTCGATGATGACCTACCTGCAAAGAAACGATGTCGTGCACATCTACTTCGCCTGTGGTTTGGTGCTGGTGGCGCTGGTTTTTGACGTAGTGGACGGACGTGTTGCGCGCTGGCGCCAGCAAACATCGGCTTTGGGGCGCGAGCTCGACTCCCTCTCCGACGTTATTTCCTTCGGCGTGGCGCCAGCCTTGATTGCCTATGGTTGCGGTATGCAGGGCTTGTACGACCGTATAGTGCTGACCTATTTTGTGGCCTGCGGCGTGTCGCGTCTGGCGCGCTACAACGTGACCGCCGAGAAGCTGTCTGCGGGGCAGGACAAGGTGAGTTATTTTGAAGGAACGCCCATTCCCACCTCGTTGTTGTTGGTGTTGGTGCTTTTTGTCGCTGCCATGCAGGGTGCGTTGCATGGTGATTTGTGGTTCGGGCAGCTGACGCTGCTGGGCTTTACGCTGCACCCCCTGGTGCTGATGTTTGCCGTATCCGGCTCCTTGATGGTGAGTCGCATACGAATTCCCAAAATCTGAAGCTTGCCATGGCAGCGCTGGAGCTGCAAAAACAAACACCTGGCAGGGTCACGGTGTTGTGCCGGTACGCTGCCACAGCCGGTCAATCAGCCCCTTGACTTCTACATCGGTTGGCGCCGCGGGCCCGCTGCCGGTTTGGTGCATTTCAATCAGGCGTTGCAGTGTCTGGATGTGTGGCAACACGGTGCCAAAGAAAACTGCCTGGTTGCGTGATGCGATCAGGATGGTGGGGAAATCTTCCACCTCAATGGGGTCTACCAGTTCGGCGTCGTCTTCGATATCGATCCACACAAAGCGCACCCCGGCCATGTGGGCAGCCAGTTGATCGAATAGCGTGCGGTATTCGCGGCAGGTACTGCACCACTCGGCGCACAGGCAGGCCACCAGCAGGGCTGTGGGGTGGGGTGGGGCGGGCATCGGCATGGCGGCAATGATCGCAGAAATGGGCCCCAATTTTCGGCCCGCCCGGGTGTGCGTCGCGCCGGTGTCAGGTGCAGGTGGTGGGGTTGCCCGGCGCTTGTGCACACTGGTTTTACAATTGAGGGTTTTCCCTGCTACCGAACCGCAACCAACCAAGGCCCCCCATGAGTGCATTTCAGGAAGAAACCGTATTGAGCGTTCACCACTGGACAGATCGCCTGTTTAGCTTTACCACCACGCGGGACCAGTCGCTGCGCTTCTCTAACGGGCATTTCACCATGATTGGCCTGCGCCAGGAAAATGGCAAACCGCTGCTGCGCGCCTACAGCATTGCCAGTGCCAATTACGAAGAGCATCTGGAGTTTTTGAGCATCAAGGTCCCGAACGGCCCGCTGACTTCCAAGCTGCAGCACATCCAGGTAGGTGACAAAATTGTGGTCGGGCGCAAGCCCACGGGTACCTTGCTGATTGACTACCTGCTGCCCGGCAAGACTCTGTACCTCATTGGCACTGGCACCGGTTTGGCGCCCTTCATGTGCCTGATTCGCGATCCGGCAACCTATGAGAAGTATGAAAAAGTGGTGTTGTTCCATGGCGTGCGCGAAGTCAAGGAGTTGGCCTACATGGACTACATCACCATTGATTTGCCCAACCACGAGTACCTGGGAGAGGCGGTCAAGGCGCAGTTGCTGTATTACCCCAGCGTCACGCGTGAAACCTTCAAGAATCGGGGCCGCGCGACCGACCTGTTGGCCAGCGGCCAGCTGCAAACCGATCTGGGTTTACCCAAGCTCGATGCCGCCCACGACCGCATCATGATTTGCGGCAGCCCGGAGCTCAACAAGGACATGCGTGCGCTATTGGATGCACGTGGCTTTGTAGAGGGTAGTACTACCTCGCCGGGCGACTACGTGGTCGAACGTGCGTTTGTGGAGCAATAAGCCCACCAAGACCCCTCCGTCTTTCACCGGCGTCTTTGAGGGCGCCGTTACTTTTTTGAACTTAGAGAACACCATGTCCCACTACGACCTTTACGCCATCGGAAACGCCTTGGTAGATACCGAATACGAAGTCAGCGATGCCCAACTCAGTGCCATGGGGGTTGAAAAACGCCACATGACGCTGATCGACACCGAACGGCGCGCGGCGTTGCTGGCACAGGTGCATGGCATGCACGCGCGGCGCACGGGTGGCGGCTCGGCTGGCAACACCGTGGTGGCGCTGGCGCAACTGGGCGGCAAGGCGTTTTATTCCTGCCGCGTGGCCGATGACGAACTGGGCGCGTTTTACCGCGAAGACCTGATTGCCAACGGTGTGGCCACCAACCTGACCCATACCAAAGCACCGCAGGGCCAGACCGGCAGCTGCATGGTGATGGTCACACCGGACGCCGAGCGCAGCATGAGCACTTTTCTGGGTGCCACGGCCGATCTGGATGCCTCCGCCTTGCACCCGCACGATATTGCCAAGTCCAAGGTCTATTACATGGAAGGTTACCTGGCCGCCTCGCCCACCGGGCTGGAAGCCGCCCTCAGGGGTCGCCAGATTGCACGTGACGCGGGCGTGGCGCTGGCCGTGACCCTGAGTGACATGAGCATGATCAACTTCTGCCGCGCGGGCCTCGACGCTATGGTGGGTACGCCCGAAACCGGCATGCTGGAATACCTGTTTTGCAATGAAGAAGAAGCCCAGGTATGGTGTGGTTCCACCGATTTGTCGGTGATCTGCCAGCAAATCAGCCAACAAGCCAGGGTGGTGTGCCTGACCCGCAGCGCCAAAGGTTGTGTGGTGCTCGAAGGTGGGCGCCAGACCGAAGTGCCCGCCGCTGCGGTCAAGGCGCTCGATACCAACGGTGCGGGCGACATGTTTGCCGGTGCTTTTTTGTGGGCGGTGACCCATGGGTACAACTACACGCAGGCGGCGTGGCTGGCGAATCAGGCAGCAGGGCTGGTGGTGAGCCAATACGGTAACCGGCTGACGCATGCGGCCATGAACGCGTTGCAATCGCGCTTTGCCCGGCACATCGCCGGCTGATAGCCCATCACTTTCGCACACGTGAAGCCCGCGCCCCGTAGCATGAAAGTTATTTCACATTACCCCTGGCGCGTTTCCAGCCGGTAAGGTGGCAAACCGGCCAGCATGCGCCGCCCATAGGCCTGTTGCGTCAGGCGCTTGTCGTAACAAATCACCTGCGCGCGGTCGGCCTCGGTGCGGATGGCGCGGCCGGTCCATTGCAGCAGTTTGATGCCGGTGGCGGGTATCACCAGTTCGTTAAACGGGTCGCGCCCCACGCTGCGCAGCCATTCGGCGCGGGCTTCGTCCACCGGGTCGCTGGGTGGTGCAAATGGCAGCTTGGCAATAAACACGGTTTCGCACAGTTCCCCGGGCAAATCCAGCCCTTCGCCAAACGACTGCAGGCCAAATAACACCGAGGGCATGCCCGACGCGACCCGTGTCGCATGGGCTTCCAGCAGCCGCGTGCGCGACTGCGTGCCCTGCACCAGCACCATGTCGATCAAATGGCCGGGCAGGGCGTCGGTGGCGGCGCGCATTTGCGCGCGCGAGGTAAACAGCACCAGTGCGCCGCGTTGCACCTGTTCGATGTCGGCCATCAGCAGGCGCACCATCTCGGCGGTGTAGGCCTCGGCCTGTTTGGGGTCGGCGCGGGTGTGCACCACGGTAAGTGAGCCTTGAGCCGCGTAGTCAAAGGGGCTGGCAACCTCCAGCGCTTGCACGGCGGGGTTGCTGACGAGCCCGGCTTCGCGCAAAAAATAGTCAAAGCTGCCGCAACTGGTGAGCGATGCCGAGGTGACGATGGCCCCGCGCACCTGGCTCCATAAAAACTGGCGCAGCAGGTCGCCGGGCACGATGGGGCAGGCATGGGCCGTGGCGGTCAGGTAGCCGTGGGCACTTTCGATCTGCAGCCATTTGGCGAGCGGCTGTTCGCCATGTTCGAGCAACAGGCTGGCGGTGGACACCACGCTACCCAGGCGCGGTGCCAGGGCGCCGAGTTGCGCGTACATCTGTGCGCACAGCACCGCTTGGCTGGGGTCTTCTTTGGCCACGGCCTTCACGTCCACACCCACGGCTTCCAGCACTTTGGACAGGCCTGCGGCCTGGGCGTGGATTTGGGTCACGGGGTCCACCAGTTCATCGGGCAACACCCCATTCGCAAAGCGCAGGGTTCCGTCCTGCCCTTCTCCGTGTGCATTTTTTCCGGTCTGTGCCCACACCAAATCCATGGCCATGCGCGCCAGCGTGGTCAACGCGGCCTTGAGCTGGCTGGTGACGGTTTGCACGTCTTCGCCCACGTGCAGGCTAAGCTTGCTGCTGACCTCCTGTAGAGTTTTGGGAAGCTTGTCCAGCCAGCGCAGGTTGCTCATGTCCATGGCGCTGGAAAACTGGTCCAGCGCCACAGCGGGCAGGTGGTGGCCTTCGTCAAAAATCACCAGGCAGTTGTCCAGATCGGGCAGGGTTTTCATGCCCAGACTGGCCAGCACCAGGTCGTGGTTGGCAACGATGACGTTGGCCTCGGACAAACGGATGCGTGCCTGGTAGTAGCTGCAGCCGGAGAAGCGCGGGCAATGGCGCACCGTGCAGGTGTGGCGCTCGGCGGCCACCATGGACCAGTCGCGTGGGTCGGGCGTATCCATCAGGCTGTCGCGGTCGCCATCCCAACTGCCACTGGCCAGTGTGTTGGCCATGGTCTCATAGAGCCGGGTGCGGCGCTCTTCGATGGCCTCTTCCGACAGGGGCGAGGCATAACGGGTGGCGGTGGGGGCGTCTTCGTCGGCGTCGAACAGCGCGTCGTGGCTGCCGCCGCTGCCTGCCAGCCGCTCCAGCTTGAGTTTGCACACATAACGCCCGCGGCCCTTGGCCAGCGCAAAGGCAAACGGCTGGCCCAGGGTGGCCGCCAGCGCGGGCAGGTCTTTGGCCATGAGCTGCTCCTGCAGCGCCACGGTGGCGGTAGAGATCACCACCCGGGTTTTGCGTGCCAGTGCCAGGGCAATGGCGGTCGATGCATAAGCGGCCGATTTGCCGACGCCGGTGCCGGCCTGGATGACGGCAATGGCCTTGGTGGGCGTGGCGTGTTCGCCCAGGTCCGCGCGCGCCAGTGTGTCGGCTACACACGCGGCCATGGCGTGCTGGCCCGCGCGCGGGCGAAAACCGGGCGTGGCACCAAGCACGTTTTCATATGCGGCCAAAGCGGCGTCGGCCAGGGATTCAGAGCTCAAACGGGGGTCATTCAAAAAAGGCCATGCAAGGGTAGCAAAGCGGCCAAACAAAGAAAGTCGGGCGGACCGGATGCGCCGACATGACGGCAAACATGCGATTACGGTCCGGAAAATGTACGTTAAATGCGCGATTAGTTCCTTTGATTAGACAGGTTCGCGTCAGAATCGGGTATTCTGCGAACCTCATTCAACTGGAGTGTGCGACACATGGCAACAACAAACAAACTGATTCTGGATCACATTTTTGAAAACGAGGCTTCCAAAGCCGATTCGATTTATTTGACACAACCCATCGGCGGTGGTCAGGTTGCCGATTACACCTGGCGCCAAACGATGGACCAGGCCCGTCGCATGGCCGCACACATCAAGTCGCAAAATTTTGAACCCGGTGCACGTATTGCTCTGCTGTCCAAGAACAGCGCACACTTCATCATGGCCGAATTGGCCATCTGGATGGCCGGTTGCACCACCGTGGCGATTTTCCCGACCGAAACCGCCGACACCGTCAAATACGTGCTGGAGCACAGCGGCGCCAGCATGCTGTTCGTGGGCAAACTCGATATTTGGGATCAGCAAAAAGGTGGCGTTCCCGCCAACCTGCCCTGCGTCGCTTTGCCCCTGTCCCCCAAAACCAGCTACGAGAGCTGGGACTCGGTCATCAAGCGCACCCAGCCCCTGGCGGGCAAGGTCAAGCGCAATCCGACTGACATCGCCATCCTGTTGTATACCTCCGGCTCCACCGGCACCCCCAAGGGTGTGATGCACAGCTTCGAGCGCGTCTCCCGCGTCGGCGAAGGCATGTTGACCGAGCTGAAAAAATACATTGGTTCGGAGACCGACATTCGCGCGTTGTCCTACCTGCCCCTGGCACACGTGTTCGAACGTGCCTGGGTCGAATTCACCACCCTCATTGCCGGTACCGCGCACGTGTACTTTGCCGAATCGCTGGACACCTTTGTGGCCGATTTGAACCGCGCGCGTCCTAACGTGTTTGTGTCGGTGCCCCGTTTGTGGCTCAAGTTCCAGCAAGGCGTGTTTGCCAAGATGCCGCCCGCCAAGCTGGACAAGCTGATGAAGATCCCAATCTTGCGCAGCATCGTCAAGAAAAAGATTCTCAAAGGCCTGGGTCTGGACAAGGTATTGCTGGCCGGTAGCGGTTCGGCACCGATCCCTCCCGAGTTGATCTCCTGGTACCGCCGTTTGGGCCTGAACCTGATGGAAGGCTACGGCATGTCGGAAGACATGGCCTTCTCGCACATGTCCACCGCGGCGGTTAATGCCCCCGGTTGCGTGGGCGTGCCCATGCCGGGCGTGCTGGTCAAAATCAGTGAAGAGGGTGAGATCCAGATCAAGTCACCCGGCCAGCTGGTCGGCTACTACAAGCGCCCTGACCTGGACGCCGAGTCCTTCACCGCAGACGGCTACTTCAAAACTGGCGACCGTGGTGAGCGCCGTGCCGATGGTCTGCTCAAAATCACTGGCCGCGTGAAGGAAATCTTCAAGACATCCAAGGGCGAATACGTGTAGGCCACGAGAAGCTGCAGTTCCTGGTTATCGCCAAAGAGCCATGGACCATTGAAAACGGCTCCCTGACGCCCACCATGAAGATCAAGCGCAGCCGCATTGAGAGCGATGTCAGCCCCAAAGTCGAAACCTGGTACGCAGGCAAAGGCAAGGTGCAGTGGGCCTAAGCCCCTGACGCAGCAGGCCATGGCTTTGTTACGCCAGGGCCTGCTGCCCGTGTTGGGGGCGCTGGGGCTGATGCTCTGTGCGTTCCAAGCGGGGGCCCAGGCAGCGCCTGGTGCCGATGCCGCAGCGGCTTCTGGCGCGCCCCCCGCGTCAACCCCTGCGCAAACGCCTGCCGCAGTCCCGGCGGCCGATGTTTCTTCCCCCTTATTGACGACCAACCCGAAACCGGCTGCACGCTGGGTTGCGGTGCCGCGTATCCGTGGGCATCTGGTAGCGGCTGACCTGGGGCTGGTCATCAACACTGCAGACCCTATTCGGTGGCGGTGGGTGCGTATTACATCGAGAAACGTGGCATTCCCCCCGAGCAGGTTTTGCGCGTGGAGTTGCCGGTGCAAACCCATTTGAGTGTGGCCGAGTTTGGCGCCTTGTATGCCCAGGTGCGCGACTTTATGGGGCCGCAGGTGCAGGCCCTGGCCTTGGCCTGGAGCCAGCCTTACGCGGTGGGTTGCAACGCCATCACCTCTGCGCTGACGCTGGGTTATGAGCCCGAGGCGTGCGCAAGACCTGTGCACCGACCAAACCGTCGCGTTATTTCAATTCGCCCAGTACCCGGCCGTTTGCCGATCTGGGGCTGCGCCCGTCCATGCTGCGGGCATCGCGCAGTGTGGAAAGCGCCAAGGCCCTGATCGACCGGGGCGTGGCCTCGGACCAACAATTGGGCAAACGCGGCGTGACCATGGCCCACGCGGTGTTCGTTACCACCAAGGACACGGCGCGCAATGTGCGCCATGTGCTGTTTCCGCCCGAGGGACCCATGGGCAAACTGGGTGCGCAAGTACAGGTACGCACGCCCGACGATGCCGATGCGGTTGACCGCGTGTTTATGTACCAGACCGGGCTGACCCGCGTGCGCCACCCCGAGCGTGTGCAATGGCTGCCCGGCGCGCTGGCCGACCACCTGACGTCGCACGGTGGCCAGTTGCTGGCCACAGAAGGTCAAATGAGTGCGCTCGACTGGCTGGAATCGGGCGCCACCGCCAGCTATGGCACCGTAAGCGAGCCCTGCAACCATCTGCAAAAATTTCCCCACCCGCAGGTGCTGCTGCTGCATTACGTCCAGGGGGCCACCGCCATTGAGGCCTATTGGCGCAGCGTGGCCTGGCCGGCACAAGGGGTGTTTGTGGGCGAGCCTTTGGCCGCGCCGTTTTGACCATGGTCGCTGTGCCGTCCGTGCCGGTCGCACCGGTTCCCGTACCCGATTTGACTGCGCTCATGCGCAGCCCCGCAGCGCAGGTGCCTGTGGCCACCGCCCTGCTGGGCGCCAATGTGTTGGTGTTTGTGTTGATGCTGCTGGCCGGTGCCGGGCTGTGGCACACGCCCAATGGCGTGCAACTGGCATGGGGCGCCAACTTTGGTCCGGCCACGCAAGACGGCCAGTGGTGGCGGCTGTTCACGGCCCAGTTTGTGCACTTTGGCGTGCTGCACCTGGCCATGAACATGGCGGCCCTGTGGGACGTGGGGCGCCTGGTGGAGCGGCTGTACGGGCGCTGGCGATTTGCCGTGTTGTACCTTGCCAGCGGTGTGCTGGGCAACCTGCTGTCGCTGGTGGTGCAGGGCAACCAGGCCGTGTCGGCGGGGGCGTCGGGTGCCATTTTCAGTTTATACGGGGCCTTGCTGGTATTTTTATGGCGTGAGCGCCGCCAGGTAGAACCGGGCGAATTTCGCTGGATTTTTGGTGGTGCGCTGCTGTTTACGGGCCTGATTCTGGGCCTGGGTTTTGTGGTGCCGGGTATCGACAACTCGGCCCACGGCGGTGGCCTGCTGGCCGGTGCGCTGCTGGGTCATGTGCTGGCACGTCCCTTGACCTCCCACAGCACCCGCAGCGTGCGCGGGCGCTGGCTGGCGGGTGTCTTGGTGTTGGCCGCATTGGCGTGGCTGCTGGCGCACCTGCCGCAACCCAGTTACCGCTACGGGGAAGAACTGCGCACGCGTGCCGCCATTGCCGATTTTCTGGCGACCGACCGCGGTATTACCCAGCAGTGGAATCACTCTTACGTAGCGGGCAGGCCCAGGGCCTGAGTTTTGAGCAACTGGCTGGGCGCATTGACGAGCGGGTGACCCACCGTTACGAGCGCAGTTTTGAGCAACTGCAAGCCGCCCAACCGGGTTCCACGGTGCCGTCGGCCAGCCAGTTGGGTGTGCTGCAGGCATACGCCCAGCAGCGGCTGGACGCCTCGCGTGAACTGGCAGAAGGGCTGCGCGCGCACGATCCGCAAAAAATCCAGCAGGCGTTGCAGCAGGCCCGCAAGGCCGGTGCCAGCGTGCAAAAGCTGCCCGCCGTGCGCCGGCCAGGCGGCGTCGGCAGCAGCGCCGGCATCAGGGGGCATCTCCGCCGCGCCACTGGAGGAACCACCGTTGGCGCCACCATTGCTATCGAAATAATAGCTACTTGCGCACGTCTGGTAAGCGCAGGAGGCACTTTTGACGTGTGCTTCTGGGGTGGCAGGGACTTGGGTCAGGCCGCGGGCCTCATGGTGCGGGTACGCACAAATCGGGCCACGGCCTGACCCAAATCCCTGCGAACGGGTGCTGCGGCGTGCGGGGTTTAGGAGTGCGCCACTTGACTATTAACTCGGTGGTAATGCCAATTTGATGTAAAGTGATGCTGAATTTGATGTTTTGGAGGACGTATGCGAACCACCGTGACGCTGGATGATGCGCTGTATGAGCGGGCGCTGGAGTTGGCCGACCCGGCGATGGACAAGGCCGATTTGTTTCGCGAAGCGGTCAAGACCTTCGTTCGGGTTCAGGCCTCCAAACGCTTGGCAGCATTGGGCGCGACTCTGCCAGACATGGTGGATATTCCTCGCCAGCGCGAGGGCGCGCAGTGAAGCTGGTGTTGGTAGACACCTCGGTCTGGGTGCAGCACTTTCGCCAACATAACCAGGCCCTGGTCGATCTGCTGCTGCTCGATCTGGTCATGACGCACCCCATGGTGCTGGGCGAACTGGCCTGCGGAACGCCACCCGCGCGCTTGCAAACGCTGGCCGATTTGGCCGCACTGCAGCAGCCACAGCAGGCCAGTGTGCGCGAAGCCATGGCCCTCATCGAGCGCGAGCAGCTGTATGGGCTGGGGTGTGGCCTGGTGGACATGCTGCTGCTGGCATCCACCCTCATGACGCCCGGTGCCGAACTGTGGACGCTGGATAAGCGCCTGTCCGCACTGGCGCAGCGCTTTGGCGTAGAACACCAGCCCGTGCTGCACTAAAAGTCTGGCCCGCCACACACCCGTTGCGGGGCTGAATTCACCTTGGTGGCGCCGTTGTTTGCAAGGGTATTTACAGAATTGCTATCAAAAGAGTAGCTGCTTGCGCACCTTTTACGTGGGTTGGGTGCCTTTTTGGGGGTTGTTATTCTGAGCGAATCGCTGCTCCATTACCTTGGCCAGTTGCATCATCTCTTCCTTGGCATGGGCTTGCCAGATGGCCTGTGTGAAGAACATGCGTGCCAACCAGTGCCGCAACCGGTTGGGAAAGACGATGCAAATCGTCAAGCCCAGAGCGCATTCGCTTGCGCTGGCGGGGCGAAACCGAAACTCCACTTCGGAGCGTGTCTGGCCCTTGAATAAACCCAGCACACGGACCTGGCTCTTCTCCGACACCAGGCGCATGCGCTCCCGCGGAATCAGCCCGGTAACCCGGTACTGGTGGCGCACAAACTGAAACCCAGCATCTTCCCACACGTCGATAACCACGTCCTTGGTGAGGTCGGTTCCGTGCAGTTCGTACTTTTTGTGCGCAGGGCTGAGTTGCAGGTAGAACTCTCTGACCTTCATGTAGGTTTGGAATGCAAAGTCATTCGGGCAGTTCGCAATCACCTCTGCGCTAACCTGCACGGCGTTGCCTGGTGCACGCCATACACGCAAAAGACAGTAACTGGCCCACAGCAAAAGGATGGTTTGGAGGGTGGTAGTGATCATGTCGGTTCCATTGGTGTATGGGCGGTAGGCAGGCAGCGGGTGGTGGCAGGGACTTGGGGTAGTCCAGCACACCTTCGGGCGTGCGGGTGGGGTAGAGGCCGTCGCCCAGCAGTGGCAGGCCCAGCGCAGCCTGTGCATGCGCGGCCTGTGATGGGTTGCAGCGCGTAGCCCGCCCAGGGGCTTCACATCAAACTGAATGGAAGTATTATCTTTCGCACATTGAGTTCTGACAGGCGCTTCACGATCGGTCGGTTGGCCTGCGGTGCCGTGACAAAAATGACGGCTTTACTCAGATCGCTGACCTGGCTCGGCCCCACAACCATGGAATGAACCAGTGGCATGAACTTGTTCTGTTTGTACGGTGTGTCATCCAGGATGTACCTGAGCATGGAAAAATCGGTGTTTGCAAAATAGGCAAGCTGCGAGGTGATATCCGATGCACCGAATCCGTAGCAGGAACTGCCGGCAAACTGATTGTTCAAGAAACTGCTTGTCAGGCGCAACGAGCCCAAGAAGTAGCGGTATTTGGCATCGAATTCAACCAGCAGTTCTGCCGGATCGGCACACTCCATCTCCACAGGTTTCACACCATCCGACCTGTTCCACATTTGCAGCAGGTAGCCGACGGTTTGCGAATTATTGAGTTCGCTGTGTTCGAGTGCCATGCCATTGGGCTCGAACAGATTCCGCATGGACTTCACTGAAAAGTAATTCAGATGTTCATGAATGATGTTGTGAAAGGACAGGTTCTCAACCAGCAGTTCCAGGCTGGGTACGCAGACCATGTAAGACGAGCCAGCGCCAACTTTACCGTTCAGGTCGGTTAGCACGCTGTTCAATGCGGGGATGTGTTCAAAAACCTGATCCGCGACAACCAAATCCGGTAGTGATGGATCAAAGTGAGGGATGTCGACGTCTTGCGAATAACCGTTAATGAATGTCACATCATCGACCGGGGAGGCCAAGGGCACGGGGTCGATTCCTATCCAGTGCTTGGCCGCAATCCCGCTGGCTCTAAGCCCCTTCATGAGCGAAAGGTTGTTGCAGCCAATTTCAATGACGCGGTTGTATTGCTTGCCTTTTGCAAAATACGAGGCTCGACTTAGCAGCCACTTTTGGCGGGCGCTAACGCCATCACTGCCGCTGGCGTAATCGTATTCAGTGTTGTAGATACTGGACAAAGCCATTGCAGAAATGCCTTGCAGATGGGAGCAGGCTTGGCATGCATGCAAAGTGAAGTCGGCCAGGTATTTTTCCCAGGAAGGTGTCTTGAGGTAACGCGAATTAAGCGGAAACGCCGGGAGGTGCAAAACCTCACGCAATGCAGTTTTGCCGCAAACATTGCATGCAGGGGATGCAGAGGTGATGGTGGTCATGCTGAGTCCTTGTTGTTGTGTTGAACGCCTGCGGTTTTGGACAGGTTGGCGTGTCGTTTTGGTCAGCCGCATAGTACATCGCAAAATTCTGGCTTCTTAAGCATGTTCTGCATGGGGCTATCGGCCAAAATCCCTCTCCACGCCCTCCCATGTCTTCAGCTGCTGCTGGCTGTGAAACTGGCGTACCTCGCACGTGAGCGGGTCGGTAAAAGCGATGGATTGGGCCAGCAGTTGCAGCGGCTTGGTGTAGTCGGGCACGCCTTCGGGCGTGAGGGTGGGGTAGATGCCGTCGCCCAGCAGGGGCAAGCCCAGTGCGGCCATGTGCACGCGCAACTGGTGGCGCTGGCCGGTGATGGGATGCAGGGTGTAGCGCGCCCAGGGGCCGTGTACGTCCAGCACCTGAATGTGGGTGCGGGCATTAGGCACTCCGTCCACTTCGCACTGCTGCATGAAGTGCTGCGCCGGGGCTATGCGGCTTTCGCGGGTGATCGGCCAGGGCAGGGCGGGGTTCCAGGGGGCGATGCACTGGTAGGTTTTGTGTACTTGCCGCGTGCGAAACAGGTCCTGGTAGGCGCCGCGGGTGGCGGCTTGTTTGGAGAACAGCACCAGCCCGGCGGTGTCGCGGTCGATGCGGTGGATGGGCACCAGCGCGTCCAGCCCCAGCGCCTTCTTCAGGCGGATCAGCACGGTTTCTTGCAAGTATTTGCCAGAGGGCATAACGGGCAGAAAATGCGGCTTGTCCACCACCAGCAGATGGTCGTCTTGCCACAGCACGGTAGCTTTAAAGGGGATGGGCGGCTCCACCTCCACGGCGCGAAAGTAGTACACGCGCAGCCCGGCGCGGTAGGGCGCGTCGGGCTTTAGCACCTGGCCCTGGTCGTCGATCACCTCACCTGCGTGCAGGCGTTGCAGCCAGGTGTCCATGCTGACGCCGGGAAAGCGCTGCGGCAAAAAGTCGATCACCCGCGTCCACGGCCCGATGGGTAGCACCACGCAACTGGCCCCCACGCCGTTTCGGCTTGGGGGCGCATTAGGCCGGTGCAGGGCCATGGTCTATGCAAGGGCGCGAGGGCTGGGTGGCAATGGGTTTTGCGCAGGTTAAGGAGGAGCCCGCGCAGCGGGCGGGGGACACGGAGCAAAATCCATTGCCACCCAGCCCGTTGGTTGCACAGCGCACTGCCGTCATACCCTTGTTGAAAGGAGTCAGTGCGTCGAACATATCGCTACACCCGCTCGAACACCACATCCCACACACCATGGCCAAGCTTGAGTCCACGGTTTTCGAACTTGGTCAGGGGCCGGTAGTGTGGCTTGGGCGCATAGCCATTGAGTTCGCGGTTGGTGGCCAGCGCGCGGTTTTTCAGGCGCGGCTCGGCGCTGAGCACTTCCAGAATCTGCTCGGCGTAGGGCTGCCAGTCGGTGGCGCAGTGCAGGTAGCCGCCCACCTTGAGGCGCTGGGCCAGCTTGGCCACCAGGGGCGACTGGATCAGGCGGCGCTTGTTGTGCTTGGTCTTGTGCCAGGGGTCGGGGAAGAAGATGTGCACGCCGTCCAGGCTTTGCAGGGGCAGCATGTGGTCGATGACCTCTACCGCGTCGTGCGCGCAGATGCGGATGTTGGTCAGGCCCTGCTCGCCAATGCGCTTGAGCAGCGCACCCACGCCGGGTTCATGCACCTCGCAGCACAGGAAATGGGTGTCGGGCAATACACCGGCAATGTGGGCGGTGGCTTCGCCCATGCCAAAACCGATTTCCAGCACCACCGGGTGCCGGCTCGGTGCTTGTGCATCATTTTGGCCATTTGCGCCCGTCGGACGTGCGAAGACAGCTACTAAATTAATAGCAGAAGCCTGGTACGGCAGCAAAAACTGCGGGCCCAGTTCTTCAAACGCCTTGGCCTGGCCGGTGGTGGTGCGGCCTGCGCGTTTGACGAAGCTCTTGATGGTGCGCATGAAGGGCTTGGCGCCGGTGGTGGCCTGCGCCGTGTCGGCCGCGGTGGCCGTGCTGGGGGTGGTACTGCCGGCGGCGGGCGGGGTGTGTTCGGTGGTCATGCGGCGCTTTCGTGAAGGCCTGCATTGTAGGCAGTGCGGTCGCGTGCCGCTCTCAACGCGGGGCGGTGCGCTCTTTCTCGTAGGTGTCGTAGCGGGACTTGTTGACGCGTGCCAGGCATTCTTCCACCGCACCGGGGGGCTGCTGGCGGCACTGGTTTTCGGCACTGCGCTTGGCGCCTTCGTACCAGGCTTCGGTGGAGCAGGCGCCCAGGGTGCACAGGGTGGCCAGCAGGCAGGGGAGGAGGATGGGTGCGGCGGGCGGCGAGCTTGCGAGCATGGTTTCGTGGCCTGGCGTGTGAATGGGTCGGGTTGGCGATGGGGGCTTAATCAACGGAAAACGACTCTGGCGGCAAGCCTTGGCACCAGCGTTGCCACATGGTGCGGAAGGCTTTTTCGAGGCCCGCCCGATGACCGGGGGGCTGTCCTGCGGAGGAGCGAAACGTTCGCGCAGGCTGGCTCGGACGCGCGCCAGCTCGTCGAGCTGGTCTGCCCAAGCCAGACTGATGTTGATGAACTCTTGTGGCGAATTGGCCTGAAACGAATGAATGCCTACATGCCCCAGTATGGAGCATCCGGTCCGGCTGACGGGAGTCTTTCCGCTCAGAGTCAGGGTGGGAACCCCCATCCACACCGCGTGCCACGTGGTGGTGCCGCCACTGTAGGGAAAGGTGTCCAGACAGATGTCCACCTGGTGGTGCAACTTCAGGTAGGTTGGCATGTCGGATACAGGGTGAAACTGCAGTCGCTCTGCACCAATACCTTCGTTGGCAAACCACTGCAGTACGGTCGGGTTGTCGCTGGTTTCCATGCCACCGAGAACCATGCGTGAGCGCGGGTGAGCATGCAGCACCCGAGCCCAGAGCGACTACTGAGGGACTGAATTTTTTGAGTTTGTTGAAACTACCAAAGGTGAGATAGCCGTTGGTGCGGGCAGGCAGGCGTTGACTGGCGGTGCATTCTCGAAAGGGTAGAAATGCCGGCTGGCGGGCAAATGCGACAGCTTTTCGGTGAACTAGGATGGAGCATGCCGGCTGGGCAGGAAAATGGTTGTCGCCAAGAAGGTAGTCCATGGCGGTGCAGTCCGGTGTGTCCGGGAATCCGATCCAAGTTGCCTGGATCGGAGCTGGCTTGTGCGCAAAGGTCACCAGCCGGTTGAGCCCGGTGTGGCCCGAGAGGTCGATCAGGATGTCAATGCCGTCGCTGCGGATTCTGTTGGCCAGGTCCGCATGGGTCAGTGTTTTGACCTCGCTCCAGCGGTCAAAGTAGCCTTGCAGGCGCTGGTTCACCGCGTCGTGCACCGTGTTGTTGTAGTAGGCGTGCAGTGCGAGCCTGTCTGACTTGAGTGAGTTCTTGCAGCACGGCTCGATAAAGGTTGCCACCGCATGGCTGTACAGGTCGCCCGGAGACAAAACCGATGTTCAGCGTGCGTTCTGGGTCTTTACGTTGGCGTGGGCTGGCCAGTGTGGTCGCAGCGGGGCTTCAAACTGGGTGCCAAAGCGCACATGCTCGGTAAACAGCGTGGCGGCATCTACGTTGGTATCACTGCTCAGGCACAGCAGCAGGCCGGAATGGGCATCGTCGCGGTGCGGGGCTGCTGCCAGGGCATTGCGAAAGCCCTGCGTGGCGGCGGGGATGTCGCCGCGCGTTAACAGCGACAGGGCCAGGTTGTGCAGTGCTTCCCCCGGGCAGCGTGGGGTCTATCGCCAGCGCACGGCGGTAGCATTCTTCGCCTGCTCGGCCTTGCGCAGCACGCCCAGTGCGATCCCCCGGTTGAGCCAGGCATCGGCGTAGTGGGGTACCAGCGTTATAGCCTGGTCGTAGCTGGCCACGGCGGCGGCGGTTTGCCCCAAGTCCTTGAGTGCGTTGCCACGGTTGCAATAGGCCTGTGCATGGTTGCTATGCAGGGCAATGGTGCGGTCATAGGCGGCAATGGCGTCGGCGTGGCGGTGCAGGGCCTGCAGCGCGCAACCCCGGTTGAAATGGGCCTCGGCATAGTCGGCCTGCTGGGCAATGGCCTGGTCGTAGCTGGCAATGGCCACATCGAATTGCTGCAGGGCATGCAAGGCCACGCCGCGGTTGGACCAGGCCTGGGCCAATGCGGGTTCCAGGGTAATGGCTTGGTCGTAGCTGGCAACAGCGCCCTGCAACTGCTGCAGTTGCTGCAGTGCGATGCCCCGGTAGTAGTAGGCCTGCGCCGCGCCGGGCTGCAGGGCAATGAACTGATCCAGGCAGGCCAGTGCGGCGTCCAACCGCTGCAACTCCAGCAGGGTGATGGCGCGCAGGGCGTAGGCGTCGGCCAAATCGCTCTGCAGGGCAATGGCCTGCTCGAAACTGGCCAATGCCGCCTCGGGCTGCTGCAAGGCCTTTTGTACGTTGCCCAGGTTGATGTAAAAACCCGCCTGCTGCGGCTGCAGGTGGATGGCGCGGCCAATGCACTCCAGCGCCTGCTGCAACTGGCCGCTTTGCAAGGCCACAACGCCCAGCAGGTGCCAGGCATCGGCGTGTTCGGGCTGCATGCGCAGCAGGGCCTCGTACCCGGCTTGCGCGTGGGCCAACTGGCCACTCTGGTGCAGTGCCAGGGCCTGTTCAAACTGCGCTGGGATATCCAGCGTGTGGGACGTTACACCAACGTCGGGTGGGGTGGGTAATGTGCTGGAACTGGGCATATCGTGTGCAAGGTGGACGGGCTGGATTCAGCCACGGAAAACTGCTTCACAGTATCGGCGTTGCGGTGGTGGAGGGGTATTGACCACACGGGCCGAACTATTGACCTCCCGTGCCAAAGGCGCCACGTGGCGGATCAACTGGCAACCATGGACGGGTGGCATCGGGTAGAGTGCGCCGGATGCCGGTAATTGCAAATCCACATCCGGCCGCCAACCCGCATTGCCCCATGAGCCAACCCGCCCCTATTTTTGTAACCCAACCGCACCTGCCGCCGCTGGAGGAGTTTGTTCCTTATCTGGAAAAAATTTGGTCCAACAAGATTCTGACCAACGGCGGCCCCTTTCACGTGCAACTGGAACAGGCCTTGTGCGATTACCTTGGGGTGGAATACCTGTCGCTTTTTACCAATGGCACGGTGGCGCTGGTTACCGCGCTGCAGGCGTTGCGGATTACCGGTGAGGTCATCACCACCCCCTATTCCTTTGTGGCCACGGCACACTCCCTGCTGTGGAATGGTATCAAACCCGTTTTTGTGGATATCAACCCGGTAACGCTGAACCTGGACCCTGCCCGCATTGAGGCTGCCATCACTCCGCAAACCACCGCCATCATGCCGGTGCATGTGTATGGCCACCCGTGTGACGTGGATGCAATCCAGGACATTGCTGACCGGTATAACCTGAAGGTCATTTACGACGCAGCCCACGCCTTTGGTGTGCGCGATGCCAAAGACCGCAGTGTGGTGCTCAACGGCGATTTGTCGGTGCTGAGCTTTCACGCCACGAAGGTGTTCAATACCTTTGAGGGGGGCGCCATTGTGTGCCGCAACGCCAAAATCAAGAAGCACATCGACCACCTGAAAAACTTCGGTTTTGTGGACGAAGTGACGGTGGCAGCGCCCGGCATTAACGGCAAGATGAGTGAATTTAACGCTGCACTGGGCATGTTGCAATTGCAGCATATTGACCAAGCGCTGGCACGCCGCCAGCAGATTGATGCGCTGTACCGCGAGCGTTTGCAAGGCATCGCCGGATTGCGCTGCCTCGCTGATGCCGGTGAAAAACGCTCCAATTACGCGTATTTTCCAATTCTGGTGGACGATGAATACCCCTTGAGCCGTGACGCGCTGTTCCAGAAGTTCCGTGATGAAAATATCTATGTGCGGCGTTATTTTTACCCACTGATTTCGGAATTTCCCATGTACCGGGGCTTGCCGTCAGCGCACCGTGACAATTTGCCGGTGGCAACGGCGGCGGCCAATCAGATACTGTGTTTGCCGATTTATCCGGCATTGGAACGGGAACAGATGGATCGTGTTTTAGAACTGCTGATTGTTCCCTAGCATGAGCGGCAACCATTATTGGTGATATTCCAAAAAACAAAGCAGAATACACATATGAAAAAGGTATTATTGGTTGATACGAACTACTCATCGGCTCCCATTCTTGATTATTTGATTGCGGCAGATTTTGATGTTTTTGTGTGCGGTGCCAATCCAAATGATTTTTGGCAAAAATGGCAGCAAAGAATTACATCAATATTGATTATTCCAATATGGATGCAATGCGTACCTTGATTAAGGAGATGGAAATCAGTTACATCGTACCTGGATGTAATGATAAATCTTATAAGGTATGTTCCGAATTAAGCCAAGATGGGCAATTCGCGGGGCTTGATAAGCCGGAAATTGTAGAAACTATTAATAACAAGGAAAAATTTCGCGCGTTTGCCAAGAAGGTGGGTTTGCCCGTTCCAGGTGTATTTACAACTGGTGATGAAATAACCACATGGCCGGTTATTGTCAAACCCGTTGATGCATTCAGTGGACGTGGGATGACGGTAGTTCACGAGCCCAACGAAGAGCTTCTTTCGTCTGCCATCGAGCTTGCGAAGCAGTATTCAGGGACAAAAACATGCATTATTGAGCAATTTATGGATGGGCAGTTGTATAGCCATTCCGCTTTTTGGGCTGATGGCGCGGTGGACATGGACTTCATTGTTGAAGAATATGGCACTGCAAATCCGTTTGTTGTCGATACCAGCTATGTGGTACAGGATTTTCCTACCGAAGTTTTATGTGAAATCCGGGAAAAAGTCTGTCTTATGGCGCGCGAGTTGAATCTGGTTGACGGTCTCATCCATACGCAATTCATCATGCAGGGAAGCTCTTTCTATTTCATCGAGATTACCCGGCGTTGTCCTGGTGATATGTATAGCCGGCTCATTGAAAGTTCTACCGGTTTTCAATATGCAGATGCCTACATGCGTGGTTTTTTGAATCAAAAGATAGAGCCCAAAAATTTGTATACAAGCCGGCATATGTGTTGCGGCACACCGTCTCCCAAAAGGAAGAGTCGTTTTTCAAATCCATAGGATTTAATTTCCCTGTGCTGATTGAACAACTGGTTTTTCTCAGTCTTGCTGGTGACAGGGTTAAGGCAAGTCCATTTAGCAGGATTGCTCTCTATTGTTTGCACGTGCAAATTCCAAAGAAGATCTTGATTTTTGCTGAAAAATGCACTTTCGAGAACTATGTATACCATCAGTAACTAAATAGATAATGCGAATCTTGAAAATTGCTGTTGTGGGTGCCGGATTAATCGGTAAGAAGCATATTGAGTTGATTTTAAAGAATCCCGATTGCATTCTTTCTGGAATTGTCGACCCTGATCGTGCGGCCTATGGCGAACTGGCGCGCTCGTTGGGTGTCCCGCTGCACCACGAAATCGATGATCTCTTGGCTGAGAATGTTGACGGAATTGTTATTTCCTCCCCAAACCAATTTCATGCCGAACAGGCCATCAAGTGTATTGAAAGATGTATTCCTGTTTTAATAGAAAAACCCATTACTGATTCATTGGATGACGGAATCAAACTGGTTCAGCTCGTGAAAAATAAATCGGCTAAGGTACTGATTGGGCATCACCGAGCGCACAGTCCGATACTGGCGACCGCCCGAAGAATCATTGTAGATAACATGCTAGGAAGAATCGTCACTATTATGGGGAGCGCGCTTTTTTACAAACCGGCGGATTATTTCGAAGCAGGCCCTTGGCGGACAAAAATTGGTGGCGGGCCGATTTTAATTAATCTCATTCACGAAATTGGGAATTTCCGTTCGCTTTGCGGGGAAATTTCGGCCGTCCAGGCAATTGCATCGTCTGCCATAAGGCAGTTTCCGGTAGAGGATACGGTTGTTATCAACTTCCAATTCGCGAATGGTGCGCTTGGAACATTTGTGCTGTCGGATACAGCGGCATCTGCGAGAAGTTGGGAGCACACCTCTCAAGAAAACAAAAGTTACCCTGTGAGTCTTGACGAAGATTGTTATATCGTAACTGGAACGATGGGGTCACTGTCCATTCCGACGATGCGGATCAAGTATTACAAAGATTCTCAAGCGCAATCATGGCTGAAACCTTTTGAAAATGAAACCATTTCTGTCGATCGAATGGATCCATTGGAATGTCAACTGAACCATTTTTTGAGTGTTATTCGCGGCACCGCAAAGCCTTTGGTATCGGCTGAGGATGGTTGCAAAATCTCAGAATTACCACGGCAATAGCCGAGTCGGCAAAACAGAAAAATGGTCTATTTATAAATATCCCAATTCTTTTGCTGTAATGACAATACTGTCGCAATTTAGAGGTATTCAAGGAACGGCGAAAAGAACCGTTTCTGTATAGCCTTCTGTGTAATGCCGGAGATAGTACTTATAGCTCGGGTGCAGGCTGGAAATGAGTCCGAATGCTTCCGTTAGGTGGGATGCCGCGTGATAGACACTGACAGCCAAGTTGGGTGTCGTCTCTTGGATCAGTTTTTTTTGCCCCTTTTAACGCACTAATCTCTGCGCCTTCAATATCCATTTTTAATATGTCAGGCCGCAAACCCGAACCCTTGAAGAATGAATCAAGCGTTGTAGTTGTGATGGAAATTCCTTCGTTGTTATCGGTAATGCGTGATGCGGTACTGTTCACACTGAACTTAACCTCACCTCATGATCTGATAGCGCGAGTTCGTGTATGACGAAACGGCTATCGGTAGAGTACTTTGCCTTAATTTTGCTGCCTGATCGGGGATTGGCTCAAAAAGCACAGCAGAGTGCATTCCTGGATAAATGCGAGAAAAGTGATCGCTGTTGTAGCCGTCACACGCCCCGACATCGTAGAAAACCGGACTCGCACTTTGTACATTCAAAAATGGCTCAAAGTACATTCCCAGCAGATTGGCTGTGAAGCAATACATCTGCGAAAATGTCGTAGTTCAGTCTGAATGACAACAAGCGGGTAAATACATCGCGGGACTCGTCGTCGCTGAGTGCGTCGTATACGGCCTGGTAGTCCTGCGGGTGTGATTCATAGTGCTCTTTGGCTCCGGTCCAGTACGGAATTCCAGGCAAAGCAAGCCCAGAAAGTACTTTGAACGCAAAGTAATCAATGAATGTGCGACCGCTGGCCTCCAGTTTCTTGAGGGCGGAGATGGCAAACGCTTGTACGACCGTGGATAACACGCATGCATTTTCAGGAAGCTCCGCGAGCGTCAATACCGGTTTGCCAAGGAAGCTCTTCTCTTCAGTAAAGTCGTCGATGAATCCATCTATGTCGAGTAATGCTGCAACGGCGCGCGCCTCATTGGTTCGACCGTAAACATAACGGTTCCCAGTGTTTTCTAGAAAACTTTTACGGCAGCATGTTGCTGGTCTGAAAACGATGCCTTACTAATCTTCATTTACGTCACCTCGTTGCAATAAATCAAGCACATAACCTCAGATAAATTTACCGAAGGGAAAATAGTGGAATTTAAGCGGTATGCATGAATCCGAAATTTGTGTGTTGAACCATGCACAGCAGTGCACGATTGTCTACAGTGGCAGTGATTGGGCCGCACATTTTTCTAGCGCAGCCCGTTTCAGCAATTAACAGAAATTAATATGAATTGGGTATCAAACCTCTTAAGTGCAGGCAGTCTATCACGGGCGATTTGGGTCTTTGGCATGACATGCCGTACCGCGGGCGGTGGCACAGGCTACTGCTCGTAGGCGCTCAGGCGGCTGCGCTCATCTTCGGTGAAGCGGTCGCGTTGCAGGTCCAGCAGGGCGGCTTTGTGGTCCGGGTCTGCCTCCGTTTCGGGTGCCTCCAAAAGCTGGTTGCGCTCGGTAAGGTACTGCGCGATGCGTCGTGTCCACTGGGCTTCCTCGTGATCCAACGCCGCCAAGCGCGCTGCAGCCTGCGGGTCCACTTCCTTGGCGCGCAGGCGGTACACATCGTCGTCGCTGGCCCCTTGGGTGCGCAGGGCATACACTTTTTCTTCGACCTGCAAAACCGGTGGTGGCGCCTGGCGCCCACGCAGCATGGCGGGCAAGGTCGCATCCAATGCAGCGAGTTTTTCCTGCTTTTGTTCCGGCGTCAGCGCTGGGTTCTGGTTAATTTCCAGGCGCGCAATGGCATCCATGTCGTACGCGTCTTCCAAGCCAAACAGGGCTTGGACTTCTTCGGCAGTGAAATAACGTGCGCGCAAGTCGTGTTTGGCCCGTACAAGGTTGCGCACAGCGTGCAAGTGCTGGCCCGATAGGCTGAGACTGCGTTCCAGGTTCACGAGTTCCCGCTTGAACTCCAGGTACAGGCCCAGGATGCGCCTGGCCTTGGGCACGTTGATGGGTGCCAAACGGCGGTCCATTTCCGCATGGATCTGCTGGGTGGCAACTGCCACGCTTTGTGCGTCAACAGAACTCAGGTACTGGTCAAACAGGCGTCGCAGTTCCGCCAGGGCGAGGGGGGCAGAGGCGTCGGCGCTGCCGCCAGCCTTCCAGCCACTTTGTGGAATGGCTCCCGGCATGGGGGGCGCATAGGGCGCTTCGTGTGCCACCGGGAATGCGTCGTCAACAGAGGGCGTCAGCAGCCATACGAGGGAGCCAATCGCGACAAGCCCTGCAACCACGACGGCTGTCAGACGAAATCTTGGGGTGTGCAATGTCATACGATAAGCACTTCCCCCCGCAGCGTATACGTGCGCGTCTCGGTAATCGTCACATCCACCATCTGCCCCACCAGCCGTGCCGGGCCGGCAAAGTTGACCACGCGGTTGCACTCGGTGCGGCCCATCAGCTCGCCCGCATCGCGTTTGCTCGTTCCTTCCACCAGAATGCGCTGCACGGTGCCTAAGCGGCTGTCCGAAATACGGGCAATGTTGGCGTTGATGTTGGCTTGCACCTCCTGCAGGCGGCGCAGTTTCACGTCGTGCGGGGTGTCGTCATGCAGATTGGCGGCCGGTGTGCCGGGGCGCGGGCTGAAGATGAAGCTAAAACTGTTGTCAAAGCCAATGTCGTCCATCAGCTTCATTAGCCGTGTATGGTCGTCTTCGGTTTCGCCAGGGAAGCCGACGATAAAGTCGGAACTCAGGGCCATGTCGGGGCGAATGGCGCGCAGCTTGCGCACCGTGCTTTTGTACTCCATGGCGGTGTAGCCGCGCTTCATGGCCATCAAAATCTTGTCGCTGCCGTGTTGCACCGGCAGGTGCAGGTGGCTCACCAGTTTGGGCAGCTTTTCATACGCGGCAATCAGTGCGGGCGTGAACTCGTTGGGGTGGCTGGTGGTGTAGCGCAGGCGCTCAATGCCGGGAATGTCGCTCACGTATTCCAGCAGCGTGGCAAAGTCGGCCATCTCGCCGGTGTCGCCCGCAGCGCCGGGGTTGCCAATCATTTTCGCGCGCCAGGCGTTCACGTTCTGGCCCAGCAGCGTAATTTCCTTCACGCCCTGGTCGGCCAGACCGGCCACCTCCACCAGCACGTCTTCAAACGGACGGTTGATTTCGGTGCCGCGGGTGTAGGGCACCACGCAGTAGCTGCAGTACTTGTTGCAGCCTTCCATGATGCTCACAAAGGCGCTGGCGCCTTCCACCTTGGCGGGGGGCAGGTGGTCGAACTTTTCGATCTCGGGGAAGCTGATGTCCACCTGCGACTGGTTTTGCGCCTTGCGCTGGTTCAGCAGTTCGGGCAGGCGGTGCAGGGTTTGGGGGCCGAACACCACGTCCACATAGGGTGCGCGTTTAATGATTTCGGCGCCTTCCTGGCTGGCCACGCAGCCGCCCACGCCAATTTGCACGCCCTTGGCCTTGAGGTGTTTGATGCGGCCCAGGTCGGAGAACACTTTCTCTTGCGCCTTCTCGCGCACCGAGCAGGTGTTGAACAAAATCAGGTCGGCCTCGTCCACATTCTGCGTGGTCTCATAACCTTGCGCGGCGTGGAGTACATCGACCATCTTGTCCGAGTCGTACTCGTTCATCTGGCAGCCAAAGGTTTTGATGAATACTTTTTTGCTCATGGGGGACTCTGTTTGCTATTGTATTAATAGCTGCTTGCGCTTGTTGGACGTGCGCAAACGGCAGTATTTATCCTGAAGTGCGGTCGCCGCAGCAGCCGCTTCGGCCGGGCGGGTAGGCGGTTGCCACGTGAATGCGCGTGCGCTGCAGACCGGGCCTTGGCCCAAGCGGATCGCGCGGCGTGACGGAATCGGTACGGTGCGAACTACGGGGAGTACGGAAACGGGGTGGCCAGAGTGTGTGGCAAGCGCGCTTCGGCTTCGGTGAGTATCCACACTTCGTGCACCAGGCCTTGTGGGTCGCGCACCAAATTCACCAGTAGTTTTTGCCCGGTGAGGGATGCCGACAGCACCTGCATGCGCTTGGCGCTAAAAATACGCGCCCCCGGCGACAGGCGCCCGGGTTTGCCGTCGATCAACAGGTTGGGTGTTGCCGTAACGACCAAGGTAGCCCGCAGGGCGTTGGCAGGAAAGTCCCGCACCGCGGTAGAGGCACTGGCAGGGTAGCCCGATTGCGCGTTGGCGAGGGGGTGCACCAGTAGCATGGCGCTCACCAGGCAACCGGCGCAGGTCAATAGTGGGCGAACTGGGAGGCAGCGGTTCATGGTATCTATCCAGAGGCTGAAGGGAGGCACAGTGTAGCATTGGGCCGCCTGGCCTGAGCCGGTTCGGGGCGGTCTGGCGGACGGGGTTTGTCAGTCTGGTGTTCAAGCGGATGCGATGGTAGAGTGCACCGCAAACAGGTTCTAAGGCGCGTGCCACCGCTGCGTTGGATTGGAAAAGTTATGAAAATTTTGCTGGTTGAGGACTCTACTGCCGTGGTACTGGTTATGACCCGGCGCCTGTCGAGCTTTGGGCATGATGTGCTGCTGGCAAAAAACGGGCGCGAGGCGGTCGACATGTTTCGTGACTGCGCGCCCGACCTGGTGCTGATGGACATTGAGATGCCGGTCATGAACGGCTTCGAGGCGGCCAGCCGCATCCGCGCCGTGGAGGCGACCCAGCAGTGGGCCTGGACACCCATCATTTTTCTGACCGCCTCCGACACGGTGGAAAACCTGATCACCGCCATCGAGGCCGGTGGCGACGACTTCATGTCCAAAACCGTGCCCGAGCCGGTGCTGCAGGCCAAAATGAAAGCCATGGCCCGCATTGCCACCCTGCGCCAGCGCCTGTCAGTGGCCAACCACAAACTCGAAGAACTGGCCTGCAGCGACGGCCTCACCGGCCTGTGCAACCGGCGCAGCATGGATGAGCGGGTTGATGTGGCCTTTGCGCACGCCAGCATGCTGGGAGGGGCCTTTGGCTTGTTGATGCTCGACATCGACAACTTCAAGAAATACAACGACCACTACGGCCACCAGCAGGGCGATGACTGCCTGCGCAAGGTGGCCGCCACCATCGGGGCTACCGTGGAAGCCGCCAACACCGGTGGACTGACCACCGGTGCTTTGGCCGCGCGTTACGGCGGCGAGGAGTTTGCCGTGGTGCTGCCGGGCGTCTCGGATGCCGCATTGCAGGAAGTGGCCCATTCCATTGTGCAAGCCGTGCGCCAACTGGGCATTGCGCACGAGAAAAATGGCCACTGGCCGGTGGTCACCATTTCGGTGGGTGGTGCGCGCCGGTCGCCGGCTGTGGGGGAGGTGGGCGACATTTTTCGTGCCGCCGATGCCCAGTTGTACCGCGCCAAGGAGGGCGGGCGCAACCGCGCGGAAATCGCCCCGGCGTGACGCAGGGCGCTGGCCAGCAGGCGGTCAGCCCGGTTTTTTGCCCAAAATGGACCAGTACAGCTTGAGACCGAGGATACGGAAGTACTGAATTTCCTGCACCTTGCAGCCTGTGCCCTCTACCAGAGCGGCGTAGTCCCACACCGGGTGCAGCACCGCCTCGGTGGTGGCGCTGTAGATGCTGATGGCAAGGTACCAGTTCAGGCGCTGGAGCCAGCCGCGCCAGCCTTTTTCCGGCAGCATGAAATCACCCGCCACCAAATAACCGCCGGGCTTGACCAGTGTGGACAGATGCTGCGCCACTTTCTGCACCATGTCTTTGCCAAACACGTTGAGAAAGAAGTTGCCAATCACCATGTCGTATTGTTCGGGTTCCTTGACGTTGAAAATGTCGTCGTGGACGATGCGGATGGGTGTTGGGGGCTGGAATTTGTCAATGCGTTTTTGCAGGTGGTCGAGCATGGCCTTGGACAGATCGACCGCAGTGACGTGTACGCCCAATTTGCTGGCCTCAATCGCCTCGGTGCCGTGGCCGACCCCGGCAATCAGAATTTTTGCGCCGGGTTTCAGGTGCTTGAGCATTGCCACCTTGCACTGCGGAATACGCCCCAGGCTGTATAGCGTGCCGGTCACTTCGTATTGGAAGCCAACCAGCCAGTAACCGTCTTTCATTCTCGTTTCCTCGTGCTGTAGTGTGGATGTGCCAGTCGGATGGTGCCTGTGTTGCCGTTCACTGCGCCCGGCGAGCTGCCATGTGGCAGCGATTATGCGTTAGTGCTGGTTGGGTGCTGCAGGCGCGTGCGGCTGGGCGCGCGCACCCGTGCCATACTTGCCCCTGATCGGTTGAATGACCCCTTTGCGCTGCACACCATGAATCCCACCGTCGATTTGATAAATGACCGCCAACTGGAGAGTGTCTCCATTGGGCGCGGTACGTATTGGAACCACGAGCGGTTTGTGGTGGACCTGTTCCACCACGCAAACAAGCTCAATATCGGGCGTTATTGTTCGATCTCGTCCGACGTGAAATTTGTCGTGGGGGGGCAGCATGTCATGACGCATGTATCCACCTGGCCCTTCGATCACTTCCTGAACGGAACCCCCTTGGGCGGACGCAGCGACAAGCCTGCGCAGACGACCCAAATCGGTTCGGATGTCTGGATTGGGACGGGCGCACACATTGGTGGCGGCATCACCGTGGGCCATGGCGCGGTGATTGGCGGCGGCGCCGTCGTGATGAAAGATGTTCCCCCTTATGCCATCGTCATTGGCAATCCGCTGCGGATTTTGCGCTACCGGTTTGACGCGCCCATCATCGCGTCTTTGCTGCAGATCGCGTGGTGGGAGTGGAGCCCTGAGCTGATTGCATCGCGCGTTGAATCCTTTTACCTGCCCATCGAAGAATTTGTGGCGATGTACCTGCCACAAGCGGGCGCGCAGCAGGCAGGCACTGGTTCCACCCAGGTCAGCCCCGATCAATAAGGTGGAATGAAACGGGTGCACCCCATCACGGGAGTGGGGGGTGCATGTGTGCCAGGACAAGGTCCAGGTTGCGCTGGATCTGGGGGTTGCCGGGGTCCAGCGCCAGTGCCTTTTGCAAGGCCGTTCGGGATTCTTCGACCCGCCCCGACTTCAGCAAGCACAGACCCAAATTGGTGTGGATGGCCGCCGTCTGGGGGCTGAGCTGCAAGGCCCTGGAAAACGAGTCTATGGCATCACTTGTGTCGCAAACATCCATTTGGACGTTGCCCAGGTTACACAAGCCCGCAACGTAGTCTGGCTGCAATTCAACCGCCTTGCGCAGGTGTTTTAGCGCTTCTTGCGTATTGCCCATTTGGGCCAGGCATACCCCCTTCATGGTCAGGGCAGGGGCGAAATCAGGCGTGGCCGTGAGGATGTTGTTGTAGGCCTGCAAAGCACCATCGAGATTGCCGTTTTGGTGTTGCAGCACGGCGCGTTCCAGTAAATCCGCAGGGAGCTCGCCCGGATCACTGGGAGGCATGGGGTGCGTGCCTTGCCATGCCGCACTGGCGGTAGTTGCCGGGCTGCCCAGCAACTCTTTTATATATTGCGATTGCGGGTATCTCGAAATACCTGCAAAACCTTTCTCCTGCCAGTGCGCGCGAAGCAGCGGATCGCGCACCAGGTTGGTCACCAAATCCACCAAACCGTCGTAGGGGGCGTGCGCAATATTGTCCCTGTATTCCACGTCTATATGGGTGTCCGGTCCAACTTCTCCTGCAACCGCAACGGAGTTGGCGAGCAAATAAAATACCCGGACAACCTCAAAAATCTTGGAATCAAAATGGTGCAGATTGAGAACGACTTTTGATCGCGCAATCCATGCATCCCGCTCTTCACCATACACTCCAAAAAGATGTTTAACGGTCAGCCCGTTGTTTGCCAGGGCATCCAGAATATTTTGCCGCCGTTCCGTTACCGAGCCGTAAAACAGCACATCCACATCTTTTGCAGACTGCATGGGGATACGCCTCAACTCGCTGGCGTATCCGATGCCCAGTTTCTTTACGTTTGAAATTCCGGCCAGCTTGAGATAGGCGATATTGGAACTGCTGTAATCCCATAGCTCAAACCCGGCTGAGAACCATTTGAGGATGTTTGCGTTCCAGTCTGAATCTACAGCGCTCAGTTGCTCGGTATTGAGAATGATACTGTCGCCTGGTATCTGGCTGGCCAATCCGGGGTCCAGCAAGTGCACGCCAATAATAATATTGCGGGCTTGCGGGTCAATTAAATTGTAATTGAGCTGAACCCCGTATCCATTATTTTTCAGTCCATAAAATACCAATTCAGCCAATTCCGTGAAGGCACCTGCATGCACATAATCAGGTGGCTTGATGATGGATACTGCGTAATTTTTCATTTGTTTGCTTGCATGGGTTTTCATGCTTTCAGGTTTTTTCCTGCATGGCCTTTTGCTCCCTTTGCCTTTTAACCAGTTTCTGCAGAAATAACCATGTCCCAAATTCACAGACAGGAACAATTACCAGGATCAGTATGAGTGGCAATAAGGCTGACCTGGCACGTGTGGGGTCAAAGCCGTCCAAAGAAACCTTGCTTTTGTCGGGGCTGACAAATACCGTAAAACCCGACGCAGCACCAAAATTGGATGCCAGAAATTGCCTGGCCGCATCCGGCGAATCGACAAACCCGGTCAGTTTGCACGCCGTGACGGGCTGCCCGGCATCGCTGAGCCGGAGTGTGATGCAGGGAATATGTTCACTCCACGAGCCGCTTTTATTGGAGCGATGCCTGACTTTGACCTCTTCACTGATTTTGACGGCGCTTTGCGATGGTGCATACAACTCCAGTTGAGCCTCTGCCTGGTATTTCGGGTAAAAAATAAAGCCTGCTGCCGCCATCACCGCAAGCGTGGCAAAAATCATGGCAAAAGCGAACATTTTTGATTCAAGAAAATGGGTAGGCATATCAATAAAAAATGTAAATTCCCGGCATTGCTGGATGGGCGGCAGGTGTCTGGCTTTTTACATGGATGCGGCAGGGGCGCACCGGAAATCCAACCGCCTTGCGCCCAGTATGGCATGGGTTGGGTGCATCAAAACATCCCTTGATGTTGCGCCACAGCGGCAATTCCAGCGCGGGGCGCATTCAGCCGTTTTTCACCCGCCATCATCAATTCGTTCATGCCAGATGGGGGCTGCCACGGTACATTCGGAGCCGCTTCATGACGCGGTTCGAGCCAGTCTGAACACCACTGCCCACACTGACAACCAGCTTCGCAAAAGACGAAGTTGCAACTTACATACTCAATCCGGAAAGGGGTACTTGCGCCATGCGCCGATTCACTCAACTCACTGTAAGCGCCATGCTGCTCCTGCTGGGCAGCGTGTCGGCATTTGCCAAAGACACGCTCAACACCAATGAGAAACTGCTGGCCAACCAGTACCTGCAGTCCAACAACGGCAGTTACAAACTCTACCTGCAGGGCGACGGCAACGTGGTGTTGCGTAATGCGGCGAGCGCGGCATTGTGGGCATCGGCCACCAACGGCAAGGGTGGCGTCAGGCTGACCATGCAGAGCGACGGCAATCTGGTGCTGTACACCTCGGCCGGCAAGGCCGTCTGGGCAACCGGCACCAATGGCAAGGGTGCCAACCGTGCCACCCTGCAAGACAGCGGCAACTTTGCCCTGCTGACAGCCTCCACGTGAGCGTGTGGGCTACCAACACCGGTGGCACAACGCCGCCGCCGCCTCCCGTGGGTAGCGCTGCGCGCGTCGCCTTTGTGGGCGATTCAGGTTACGGCAGCAACTTCCAGAGCGTGCTCAACCTCATCAAGTCTGAGGGCGCTGGCATGACTTTGTTTGTTGGTGATACCGCGTATGGCAGTGGTGGCGACGACGATTGGGATGCCATGGTTCGCAACACGCTGGGGTCCGCCGATCCGGTCATCCTGGCAGTGGGCAACCATGACGTTTCAGACAGCAACTTCAGCACCGTGCGCTCGATGGCGCAGGCACGCCTGGCCAAGCAGTCCAACGTCAAGTGTTCCGGCAGCTACGCCGAGAAAATGACCTGCACCTACAAAAACCTCTATTTTGTGGTGTCGTCTGTGGGCACCACGGGCAGCATTTCCGATCGCGAGGCTTTCCTCGCCAGCAGCCTGAACAATGCGCCAAAAGGGGCCTGGCGCATCTGTGCCTGGCACAAAAACCAGCGCAAGATGCAAGTGGGTGGCAAGAGTGACGAGACGGGCTGGACTTCGTACAGCACCTGCCGCCAAAAAGGCGCCCTCATTGCAACGGGTCATGAGCATTCCTACTCACGCACGCACCTGCTCAGCAGCATGCGCAACCAAACCGTTGCCAGCACAACATCGCCCTACACGGTTACCGAGGGCAAGACCATTGCCTTCGTGTCCGGTCTGGGCGGTGTGGGTATCCGGGACCAGGAGACCGGTGGCAGCTGGTGGGCCAAGGTTTATACGGCCAGCCAGGGCGCGACCTATGGCGTCTTGTTTGGTGACTTCTACGAGAACCGAGCCGATTTTTACTTCAAAAACATCAAAGGCCAGATCATCGACAAGTTCACGGTAAACAAGGGGTATTGATGGGCCGGCCTGCCATTTCCATGGCAGGCGTTGCGGTTCGTGTTTCGGTCGTGCATGGCGCAATGGGTGGAGGCGGGTGCGATGAAATGGGCGGTTTGCGCTTTGTTGGCCTTGATTTTGGCGTGGCTCTTTGTGCCGGAAGTGGCGCAAGACGACGTGCTGCGACCGAATCGGATCGTGAGCGCAACCATACGAACGCTGCCTCCTGCGGCGCCGGCGGCTGGTTCGCGGTTACAGCACGTGGAAAAAGCAAGTACCCAAACGTGCGAAGTCATCGCGGCGCAGGGTGCACACGTCGCATCAACGGTGGAGGATGCGCGCAGCGGAGCGGCCGAGGATGTTCGGGACGTGTGTCCGTCCAGCGAGCTGACCCAGGTGCTCGAAAAATGCGCGGAGCAGCCGATTCAAAACGCCGGGGGGGTGATGGAAATGCAGTATCGGTGTGTACAAAGTGGCAACTGCCGCATCTGTGGTGACGACCTTGCCCGCAGGAAAGAAGTACTCGACGAAAGGGAAAAATGATGCAATTCAACACTGCTTTGGCTGTTGCAATGGTGATTGGAATGGTGATTGGTTTGGTCCCACAGCAGGTGCTGGCGCAAGAGTCCGGTGCGGCACCTGTCAGTGGCGGTGTGCAACTGGGGCGCCTGCTGCGCGACACCAATGCTGATTTGCCGCAATATGCCTGCGACTTGCGCAAACAATTCAATCAATGCCGCCAGTATGCAGTGGCTCCCGGCAATGCAGCGCTGCGCATCAAGGAGTTGAGCGATGCCTGTGAATCGCTGGAAGGTGGTCTGACGCAATCCCCATGCCCACAGGAAAAGCGGATTGCGCAGTGCAATGAGGTCAAATTCCGCCGGGACGCGGTGTACGACGCCCATTATTACCAAGGCGCCCCCAGCGACTGGACCATTGAAAGGCTCCAGGACGTGTGCAGGCATTTGCCAGGGCAATTTGTTCTGCCGGACCAATAGGCGCACGCAAACGGGCCTGCCATCATCAATTCGTTCATGCCAAACGGTTGGCGCCTCGGTATATTCGGTCGCAGTTCATGGCGCGGTCCGACCCCGCCTGAACCCAACTGTCGTTACTGAAAAATCAGCTTCACACGAAGCGAAATTGCAACTGAATCACTCAATCAACGAGGTATACCCACCATGCGTCGAATTATCCAACTCACCCTAACCGCCATGCTGCTCCTGCTGGGCAGTGTGTCGGCATTTGCCAAAGATACGCTCAACACCAATGAACAACTGCTGGCCAACCAGTACCTGCAGTCGCTTAACGGCAGCTACAAGCTCTATTTGCAGGGCGACGGCAACGTGGTGTTGCGCAATGCGGCGAGCGCTGCATTGTGGGCATCGGCCACCAACGGCAAGGGCGGCGTCAGGTTGACCATGCAGAGCGACGGCAATCTGGTGCTGTACACCTCGGCCGGCAAGGCCGTCTGGGCAACCGGCACCAATGGCAAGGGCGCCAACCGTGCCACCCTGCAAGACAGCGGCAACTTTGCCCTGCTGACAGCCTCCAACGTGAGCGTGTGGGCGACCAACACCGGCAGCACCACGCCTCCTCCTCCACCCCCTCCGACAGGCGGCATCAGCCATATTGGCACCACCCAGGTGTGGGATGCTGACGGCCAGGGCGTGCGCATCGCGAAGCCTTCCAACACCAGTGCGGGTGACCTGCTGGTGCTGGTACTGCACCGTACCGACGACATGCTGCCCTATGCCGTTAGCGGCTGGACCCGCCGGGCCGAATGCTACAAAGAAGACAACGGCTACCAGTGCCTGAACGTTGCCGACTGCACCAGCACGTCGGGCGGTTTTTGCACACGGTTCCAGAATAAGTACAACGGCCGCGATCTGGCACAGGTGGTGTTCACCCGCACAGCGGGTTCCAGCGAGCCGTCCTCCTACGCATTCAACATGAACCAGGATTCCACCGGCCACCCCGGCTGGGCCATTTTGACCACGCTGCGTGGCGCCAACACCAGCGCACCGGTACGCGCCTGGGCCAACAAGGGTTGTGACAATGATGTAGACAGCCTGTTCCCATCGGTCGATGGACGCAAGGGAGACATGCTGCTGCTGTCGCAGTCGTTCGATGATCGGGTGAACAAGGACGTTTTCGGCGCCCCCACCGGCATGTCTACCTTCGGCTACGTGGCCAATAGCGATGAGTCCGGCTTCCTGTATGGCGGCATCCTGACTGCTGATGGCGCAACCGGCGTTCGCCGCACCAATGGCCCCGGAGCATCGGGCTGCAAGGATGCGCTCGTTTCCTTCACGATCAAGCCGCAATAAGCCGACAAGCCCCCGCGTGTTGCGTCCCGATGGTCGCAACACGCGGGGTGTGCAAGAAAGGGGTACCCACCATGAATCGACGACTCACCGCATGCTCGCTGGCGTTGGCTGGCGTGGTACTTGCCGTCGGTTGGAACATGCCAGGTTCTTCGGAGGATCGTTCCGATACGGCCCCTACCAGTGCTTCTTCTCCTTCTGGTGCATTCCATTCCCGCATCTCCCCGGCGTCGGGCCATGGCGCGCCCCCGTTTGCCCGGACATCGTTTGACAGCCAGTCGCCGTTTGCGGTGCTGCCGCCCGGTTCGGAGCCGCCCAACCGGTCGGCAACACACACCGCGCACCCACGTACGCAGTTTGAACAACTGCTGCGGGATTACCGCCTAGCGGAGATTTCGCCCGAAGAAAAGTTGCAGATCAAACAAACCCTCAACGACTTGAAGAACGATCCCTTGGCCCGGTCCTTCATGGTGGAAACCTTTTTCGCTGCCGACAAGCCGCAACTGGCGGAATCCCTTTATGGTTTGATACGCGACGCCGACTTGAAAGATGTCGCCCTGCTCGAAGGCCTGATCCAGCGCGACAGCACCCGGCCCACCGCGGCATCCACGGCGCGTATTGTGGATTTGGTGGCGGACCTGTCCACGCAAAAAGACCTGCCGTATTCAGCCACCATCGACCGCTATCTGGCGCAGCTATCCCAGCATGCCGATGCGCAAGTGCGCAACACCGCCGTATCGCAACGCATTTGGTATTTGGCCCAACACCAGCCCAACAACCTCGCCGCGCTGGAGCCATACATCGCTGACAGTGCGCCCACGGTGCGTGAAGAAATGTACAGTTTCATCGAATCGCGCATGGCCAATCAGGCTCCCCTGGCGCAAACGGCATTTGTCCCGGCGTTGAAAATGGCCTTGCAAGCAGACCATCCGGGTGCATCGGCCGAGGAAAAAGCCCGTGTCAGTGCCTTGCTGCAGTCGCTCCCCGCCAGCGACGCGCCTCTTTGAGAACGCCCCCACCCCCCCCCCCCCGCCCCCCCCCCCGCCCCCCCCCCCCCCCCCCCCCGGCCCAGCCCCCGGGGGTGGTTTTTTTTTGGGGGTGTGGGGGGTTTTGTGTGGGGGGGGTGGGGGGGTTTTTTGGGTGGGGGGGGGCGGCGCGGGGGGGGGGCGGGGGGGGGGGGGGGGGCGCCCCCGGGGCCCCGGGGGGGGGGTGAAAGCGCCGCTCCAGCGCCGCCCAACCCCGTGCGTACGCGGTAAAAGCGGGTACAGTTCCGGCATGGCAAGGACGGGCCAGAGCGGGCCCGCAGCAACCCAAGGAACACCATGGCGACTGATGTGACAGTAAAAGGCACCCGGGTATTGATCGTGGACGACGCTTCGGCGGTGCGCAGCCTGTTGCACAACGTATTGGATGCGGAGGGCTACACCATCGTTGGCCAGTTGGCCAGTGGCGCGGCGTTGTTGGACACCATCGTCAAAACCCGCCCCGATGTGGTGTGCCTGGACTACCAACTCCCCGGCGAAAACGGACTGGAACTGCTCAAGCAGGTGCATGCCGCGCATCCCGATGTGTCGGTGGTCATGATCACCGGCAACCAAGACCACGGATTGGAAGACGTGGCCGCTGACGCCGGAGCGCAGGGGTTTATTGTCAAACCATTTTCCCTGGCCAAACTGGTGCAGGACCTGGCCCAGGTGGTGCGCGCCCGCCAGATGCTGGCCCACATCCGCAACGCCCCGGCCAGTGCCACGGAGGAAGCCCCGCACGCCACCGCCGTCATTGCGGACGACAGCGCCACCATGCGCATGCTGCTCACCAACATCCTGCAGTCCGCCAACATCAAGGTCGTGGGTACGGCGGCAGACGGCAAGCAGGCCGTTACCATGGTCAACGCCCAGCGGCCCAACCTGGTGTGCCTGGACTGGGACATGCCGGTCATGAACGGGCTCGACGCGCTGCGCTTCATCCGCGCCTCGCAGCCCAAGGCCCACATCGTCATGATTACCGGGCGGGCCGACCGCGAAGCCATTGTTGCGGCCAACCAGTCGGGCGCGAAGGGCTACATCCTCAAGCCGTTTCACCCCGAGCGTGTCATCACCACGCTGGCCAAAATCCTCGCCTGAGCGAAGCCATACCGGGCCGCAAGCGCTTTAGCGCGCCCCGGTTTATCATGCGGCGGTCTGAAGATTTTCTTTTGTCGATTGGATGCAGCATGGCGCACATGGCATTGGCGAACCTCTTGAGAACCGCGCGCGCAGTAGCGTGTGTCGTGTGGGTGGCTGTGAGCGGCCTGTATGTTCCCGGCGCCCACGCGGGGGAGAAAATCCGCGTCACTTTCATCAACCCGGACAAACCGGGCAATCCCTTTTGGGACGCCCTGACGGAGTTCATGCAAGCAGCGGCCAGCGATCTGGATATTGATCTGCAGGTTCGCCATGCCGGTGGAGGGCGCTTCAGTGCTTCCAATCTGGCGCAAGAAATCCTGCAGTCAGACCCCAAACCCGACTACCTGGTCTACATCCCCCAGGTGCGCGAGATTGGGCGCACCTTGCAAGCGGCGGAGGCGGCAAAAGTCCGCTCATTCGCAATCAATACGGACGTATTGCCCGAGGACAAAATCCTCGTAGGTGCACCCGGCGACACATACAAGTACTGGATCGGGCACATGTTTCCCAATGACGTCCAGGCCGGGCGTGACCTCGCGCTCGTGTTGTTGCGTGAATCCAGGGCCAAATACCCCGGCAAAACGGCGGAAGTTATTGGCGTGTCGGGTTCGCGCGATTCGGCTGCCGCCGTGGACCGCAACACCGGGCTGGAAAGCGCCGTGTCGCAATTTGAAAACACGCAACTCAACCAGATTGTTTTTGCCGGCTGGGATCCGCAGGATGCCCAACTCAGAACCGCAGGTTTGCTGAAACGCTATCCACAAACCCGCGTTCTGTGGGCTGCCAGTGATGCCATGGCATTGGGCATGGTGACCGCCGCCAGGGCGCAGGGGCGCACGCCCGGGAGCGATGTTTTTATTGGCGGTGTGGATTGGAGTGATGCCGGCCTGGTGGCGATTGCGCAAGGCGATCTGGTCGCCAGCATGGGCGGGCATTTTATGGAGGGCGGATGGGCGATGGTTTTATTGCACGACTACCACCACGGGCGTGATTTTTCTTCTGCGCTGGGCTCCACCATACGCTCGGAGATGCAGGTCATCCATAAAGGCAATGTGCTGTCGTACCGCAAGAGTTTTTCCGGCAAGTATGCGGATGCCATTGATTTCCGGAAATTTTCAAGGGTGCTGAACCCGGGGCTGAAAAAATACGATTTCAGCCTCAAAGCGGTTTTGAACGCCAGTAAACAGTAAGCGCATGAACCGGTAGGGCAGGGTGTTCGCGGGGCCGGGTGTGTCACCGTTTGGTCACGCAAGGCGGGCACCATGGCCCACTTTCCAACCCACCGGATGTTTGCGCCCATGAAGACCCTCCCGTTGTACCGCCTCAGTGCCCTCGCTCTGGTTACCGCCACCTTGCTGGGGGGCTGTGCCCAGACCGGCAGCCACTCCAGCGCCTCGCGCTACCCCACACTCACCGGTGCACAGCCGCTGGTTATTGGCCACCGTGGCGCCAGTGGTTACCTGCCCGAGCACACGCTGGCGGCCTACAAAAAAGCGATCGAGCAGGGTGCCGACTTTGTCGAACCCGATTTGGTGGTTACCAAAGACGGCCACCTGGTTGCCCGCCACGAGCCCAATATCACCGCCACCACCGATGTGTCCGAGCGCGCCGAATTTGCCAAGCGCAAGACCACCCGCATGGTTGACGGTGTCAAGGAAACCGGTTGGTTTGTCTCCGACTTCACCCTGGCCGAGCTGCGCACCCTGCGCGCCAAACAGGCCAATGCCGCGCGCGACAAGTCGTTTGACGGCCAGTTTCCGATTCCGACATTCCGCGAAATTCTGGACCTGGCCAAGGCCGAGTCCGCCCGCACCGGCCGCACCATTGGTGTGTACCCTGAAACCAAGCACCCGTCCTACCACGTGAGCGAAGGCCTGATGATCGAGCCACGCCTGCTGGCCATGCTGGCCGAGTACGGTTACACCCAGAAAGATTCGCCCGTCATCATCCAGTCGTTTGAAGTATTCAATCTGCAGGAACTGCGCGGCAAAACCCAGGTGCGCCTGGTGCAGTTGATTGACGGTGACGACGTGGACTCCCAGGGCAATGTGACCCTGGCGGCCCCGTTTGACAAACCCTACGACTATGCGCTGATCAAAGACGCACGTACCTTCAAGGACATGCTCACACCCAAAGGCCTGGCGGAAATCCGCACCTACGCCGACGGCATTGGCCCCTGGAAGCCCTACCTGGCCAGCGCAGCCCATGTGCTGGGTGCTGATGGCAAGCCCAAAGACCTCAATGGCGACGGCAAAATCAGCGATGCCGACCGTGTGGCGCTACCCCCCACCGACGTGGTGAAAAACGCCCACGCGGCCGGCCTGTTTGTGCACGCCTACACCTTCCGCAGCGAAGCGCCGGGCCTGCTGTCCGACTACAAGGGTGACCCCAAAGCCGAATACAAGCGGTTTTACACCCTGGGAGTCGATGGCGTGTTCAGTGACTTTCCCGACACCGCAGTGGCCGCTCGCTGACGCAGCGTTACCCGGCAGCGTGCACCTGTTGCAGCCGCTCACGTCGGCAACGGGGCTGCCATTTGCGGCGTAAAGACCACCGAAAACGCAGCACCGGCGCCGGGCGTTGATGTGATGGACAGTGTGCCCCCCGCCTGGTGGCACAAATCCCCCACCAATTGCATGCCCAGCGACAGGTGGCGTTTGTGCTCAAAGTCGGGCGGCAGGCCCACGCCGGTGTCGCGCACCTGCAGGCGCCACAGGCCCTGTGCAGCGGGGGTGTCAGGGTCGGCGGGCTGCAACTCCAGGCACACCTCGCCTGCGGCGGTGCCGTCGGGGAAACCGTGCTTCAAACTGTTGACCACCAGCTCATTGACCAGCAGGCCGCAGGTCATGGCCTGGTCCATGCCGACCCGTACCGCGCTGACGTGCAGCGCGAGCTGTACCGACTTGTCAGACAGCCGCTGCGCATGGAAGGCCTGGGTTGCGATCTGGCCCAGGTAAGCACCCAAATCCACCGCAGAATAGGTGCCCGAGCGGTACAGCGATTCATGCAACTGCGCCATGGCCCGTATGCGGCCCTGCATGGTTTGGAGCACGGCGGTCGCCTCGGGCACGGTGCTGCGGTACGACTCCAGGCGCAACAGGCTGGTGATCACCTGCAGGTTGTTCTTGACCCGGTGGTGCACCTCTTTGAGCAGGGCATTTTTCTCCCGCAGCGAGACTTCCAGCTCGGTTTGGTGCTGGTTGCGCTGGGTCACGTCGGTGCCAATGGCCACCACATAATCCAGTGCGCCGGTGGCGTCCAACAGAACCGAGTTGTTCCACTCGATCAACCGGCGCGTGCCATCGCGTTGCTGCCACTCGTTGACATACTGTTGCGGTAGCGGCTGTGACGGGTTTGCCAGCGCCTCAAAGGTCTGCGCACGCACGGTCTGGGCGATCTCTGGAGGCAAAAAAGTGTCCCACGGAAACCGCCCCTGCACCTCGGCGAACAGCAGGCCGCTGACCCGCTCCGACTCGCGGTTGAAGCGCCGAATGCGCCCCTCGCGGTCCAGCACCACCACCAGTGCACCGGCGTGGTTGAGCACCGCCGCCGACAAATCGCGCTCAGAAGCCAGTGCCTCGCCGGTGGCCACTGCGCGTGCCTGTGCGTCTCGGCGCCCCTGGGCCAGTGCGGTTACCAGCGCACCCAGCAAAAGCGACATCACACCGCCTGCAAGCCCTATCCATAGCGGGGTGCGTTGTTCGCCCGGGCTTAAAAACGATTGTGCCGGCTGAAAATCCAGCGCCCAGGTGCGCCCGTACAGACTCAGCGTGCGCTGAAAATGCGGCGCCGATGCGCCTACCGTGGCCGGGCTTGGCGTGGCATACATCAGGCGCCCGGGCGGCACTGTGCCATCGCCCACCGCACCCAGCGCCGGGCCGGTGTCTGACAGCGACAGGCGCAGGCCCCGCAAATACCCCTCGCGCTCCAGGTTTTCAAACAAATCAAATACCCGCAGTGTCACCGCCACCGCGCCCAGAAACTCGGTGCCTCTAAACACCGGCACCCGAATCACAAAACCCGTGCGGTGGCTGCTTTCCTGCAGCAAATCAAACGGGCCGCTGGCCACCGGGTTGCCGGTGTTTCTGGAGTAGTGCATGGACGCCAGGTTGGCCGGCTGTGCGCTGATGTCCAGGCCGTGAATGCCCTTGCTGCCGCTTTGGGGCCACAGGTAATCGGCCACAAAGTACTCGGCACGCGCACCTGGCGGTCGAATGGCAAAGTCCGGGTAGCCCTGCGGGTCGACCGACGTGTCGGCACGCACCCGGGCCTCAAAAGCGGCCTTGTCCTGGGCGCGCACATAGCGGGTAAACGCGATGTTTTTGACGCCGGGGTAGCGCGTATCCACGTCCAGCCTGGACGCGGCGTTGATAAACGCGTTGCGCCGCAAATCGGGATTGACGATAAACAGCCCACGCAGCCCAAACGCAATTTCGGCATAGGCGCCAATGCGCCCCTGCAGTGCCTGCGTCAGCCCGTTGGCCGCCTGGGCCAGGCGTGCCTGCGCCAACTCGGCGCCCGCCTGTGCTTGTTGGTACGCCAACAAGGCGCTGCCCACCCCACCCAGCACGGCAACACCCACCCCCACTGCCCAAGGAAACAGGCGCTGGCGGTCGATCACGGGTTTCGTAGGCATGGGCGCAGCAGTGGGCACATTGGAGCAGCAGGCGCCGTTAACGCTGGTGCTGCTGGTCTTCCATGGTGTAGGTTTGGCGCAGCGAGTCCATCCACTCCTGCACGTCCGGCAGTGCATCGGTACCGCCCGATGCCAGGGCGACCTCCAGGCGCGCCATGTCGGCATTCACGCCGCACAGCATTTGTGACACCCGGTCCTGGAACTGCATGGCCATCAGCAAATGCTCCACCTCGCCGCGCACCACCAGGCCGTGCTGGTGCATGCTGTCGGCCGATGCGCCCAGTTTGCGCACATGGCACAGCACATCCTCCACGATATTGCCGGACAGCGACACCGACATTTTGTCTTGCGCGTGGGAGTCCCGCGCGGCCAGCAGCGTTTGCTGCATGATGGCGCTGACCTGGGTGACACGGCTGGCAATCTGGCGCCCGGTATCGGCTGAGCGCTGCGACAGTTTGCGCACCTCGGCCGCCACCACTGCAAAGCCACGCCCCGATTCGCCCGCGCGGGCGGCTTCAATGGCGGCGTTAATGGCCAGCAAATTGGTTTGTGCGGCAATGCTGCCCACCTCCGCCGCCATGGCACTCAAACCGGCAGTTTCGGTGGCCAGATCCTTGATGTTGGCCAACATGGCGTCTTTGCCTTCGATGACGTCGCTCAGGGAGCCCACCACCGGTTGCAACTCGCGCTCGCACAGTGCCAGCAGGCCAATGTTGCCGCCCACCTGTGCGGCGCCGGGGTCGGCCCGTGTGCCGCCCCCAATGCCGGCCAGGTCAAATTCCTCCAGTACCCTGGCAAACCGGGTGGTTAACTGCCCCACCGCCTCTTCGGTTTGGCTCTTGACGGCTTGCACATGGTGCTTCCATGCGGGCAGCACGTTTTGCAACAGCGCGGTCAGCTGCTCGTCTTGCGCGCTGCGCCCATAGGCCGGTTCGGCCTGTGCCTGCGCCAGTGCCGTCCGGGCTTGCAGGGCCATGCTCCGCAGCGCCAGGGCCGACACCAGCGCCGCAGCGCAGGCCGTGTCCCCAGGTACCAGCGCCAAGCCCAACACCATGGCGGGTGCGGGCATCCAGCGCCACAGCGCCGTAGAAGCAAATGCATGTGCCATTCTTATGTATTCCCTTTCAGGGTCGCATCGTTGATGGGTAGCCAGTGCAGCAAGCTGGCATACAGCAATTGGGGGGTGACGGGTTTGACCAACAAATCGTGCATGCCCGCATCCAGGCAGGCCTGGCGGTCGTGGGCAAATGCGTTGGCCGACAGCGCCACAATCGGCACCTCGGCCCAGCCGGGCAGTGCCCGTATGCGCCGGGTGGCGTCCAGGCCATTGAGTACCGGCATTTGCACGTCCATCAGCACCAGGTCGTAGCGCGTGGTTTGGGCCATGCAGGCGGCGTCAAAACCATCGGTGGCGGTGTCCACCTGCAACTGGGCTTCGCGCAGCAAATCGGCGCCCACTTCGCGGTTGAACAGGTCGTCATCCACCAGCAACACCCGTGCGCCGGGGTGGCGCCGGTGCAGCAGGTCGCGCAATGCATGGGCGGTTTGTGCGGTATTGCCTGCCGGTGCCTGGCCGGGGAGCAGGTTGGCGCTGAACCAGAAGGTGCTGCCCGCGCCCGGAGTGCTGCGCACGCCGGTGTCGCCGCCCATCAGTTTGGCCAAGCCCGCCGTAATGGCCAAACCCAGCCCGGTGCCGCCGTACTGGCGTGTGGTGGAGGCATTGGCCTGCTCAAACGGCTTGAACAGTTGCGCCAGCCGGTCGGCAGCAATGCCAATGCCGCTGTCGCTTACCTCAAAACGCACTGGCAGTGGGGCATTGGCCTGCGCTTCGATTGCCTGATCGGGCGCGGGCGTGGGGCAGTGCACCTGAATGGTCACCGTGCCTTCGTCGGTGAACTTGACCGCGTTGGCCACCAGGTTGAGCAGGGCCTGGCGCAGCCGGGTGGGGTCTCCACACAGCCAGTCGGGTACGCCGTGGTGGTGCACCTGCAGGTGCAGCCCCTTGGCCTGCGCGGGGGCGCTCACCAGGGCCAATACGTCGGCCAGCAGGGTGGGTAGATGGAAATGCACCGCCTCCAGCACCACGCCCTGGGCTTCGACTTTGGTGAAGTCCAGCACCTCGTTGACCACCGCCAGCAGGTGCTGGCCGGCGCGCTCAATTTTGGCCAGCGTTGCGTGGTGTTCGGGGTCGGTGGCCTTGCTTTGCAGCAGGTTGGTAAAGCCCAAAATGGCATTCATGGGGGTGCGAATTTCGTGGCTCAGGTGGGCCACAAAGGCACTTTTGGCCAGGTTGGCGGCGTCGGCCTGCTGGCGCGCCTCGGTCAGCTCGGTGGTGCGCACGGCCACCAGGTCTTCGACGTGGTTGAGTATGGCTTGCCTGTTTTGGGCTGCCTCCAGCAGGTGGCGCTCGGCGGTGCATTTGTACAGGGCCAGTTCCAGTACGGTGCGCAGCTCGCGGTCTGAAAACGGCTTGAGCACGTAGCCATAGGGGTGCACTTTTTTGGCCCGGTCCAGGGTTTCATCGCTGGCAAATGCAGTGAGAAATACCACCGGTATGCCGGTTTGCGCGCGGATGGCGGCGGCGGCGTCAATGCCGTCCATGCCGGTGCCGAGCTGGATGTCCATCAGGATCAGGTCCGGGCGCAGCGCCAGCGCCATGGCCACGGCGTCTTCCCCCCGCGTGGCATGGCCTGCCGGGGCGTAGCCCAGCATGGTGAGTTGCATGGCGATGTCGCGGGCCACAATGGCCTCGTCTTCCACGACCAGAATGCGGGTTGCGGTCATCGTGGTCATGGTCTGAGTACTATCAAAAATATAGCTGCTTGCGCACGTTCCATAAGCGTTAGAGGCTAATTTGGCTTGTAAAAGTAATGGAAAACGCCGCCCCGGGCCCCGGCCCCACCACCAGCGTGGCGCCCAGTTGCCGGGCCAGGTCGGTGACCAGTTGCAGGCCCAGGGAGGCGGCGCGCCGGGTGTCAAAATCGGCCGGCAAGCCCACGCCGTTGTCGCGCACGCTCAGGCGCCACTGGGCATCCACGGGCGTCAGGGCCACCCGCACCTCGCCGGTGCGCCCGTTCGGAAAACCGTGTTTCAGGCAGTTGGACACCAGCTCGTTGACCAGCAGGCCGCAGGGGGTGGCCTGGTCCATGGTGACTTGCACAGGGGCCAGGTCCAGCACCAGCTGCACGCCGTCGTTTTGCCGCGCACCGGTACGAAAGGCCTGTGTGCACAACTGGCGCAAATACGCACCCAGCTCGACCGAGGCAAAGGTGCCGGTGCGGTACAGCGATTCGTGCAACAGCGCCATGGAGCGAATGCGCCCCTGCATTTCGTCCAGCACGGTTCGGGTCTCGGCCTGGGCGCTGCGGTTGCCCTCCAGTCGCAGCAAGCTGGTGATGACCTGCAGGTTGTTTTTGACGCGGTGGTGCACCTCGTTGAGCAGGCCCACCTTGTCATCCAGCGAGGCTTGTAGCGCTTGTTCGGTGTGTTTGCGCAAGGTGATGTCGCGCGAGAGCATGATGCAGCGGGGGTCTTCACCAGGCAGTTGCGCTTTGCGTGTGGCAGAGAGTTCAAACCAGTTCTCCCCCTGGGGCAGTGACAAGCAAATTTGCTGGCCGCTGGAGTGCCCTCGTTCGTGCGCCTGCGCAATGGCGGCCATGATGGCATTGGCGGTCTCGGGGGGCAAAATGTCGCGCACCGTTTTGCCTATAAATGTCTCCGGCGGCGCGGCCAAGAGATCAGAACGGGGGGAGTGGTAGTCGTAATAGCGGCCGTTGATGCCGACCTCAAACATCAGGTCGGGCAGTGCGTCGAGCATGGCTTGCTTTTTGGCTTTGTTTTCGCGCAGTTGCTGCTCGGCCGTTTCGCGGCGTGCCAGGTCGCGCACCAGAAAACACACCAGCACCACAATGCACGCACTGGCCAGCAACCACACACCGCTGGCCAGGCCGGCCATGCGTTGCCAGGGGTAAAGGTGGTGTCATGGGTCTTGCCCACCACCACCACGGCAGGGTAGGTGCTTAAGTTGCGGTAGGCGTAGGTGCGTTGCACCTGGTCAAAACGACTGGCAGTCTCAAACGTGCCGCTGTTCTGGCCTGGGGGCATGTAATTGGCAGCGAGCAGATCAGGGAACGCTTTGCCTATGGCCGCCTCCACCCAGGGGCTGCGCAGCATCAAGACTGCGTCGCGGCGAAACAGTGACACGGAGCCGCCGTCACCCAAGTCCAGCTCGGCCCACAGTTTGTCAAAGTAGGCGGGATTGAGTGCCGCCACCACAATGCCGGCAAAGGCGCCGTTGGCACGGTGCAAGGGGCGCGCAGCGCTGATGACCCATTCGGTGGTGACCCGGCTTTTGACGGGGGCACCCAAATACAAGCCGGTGTCGGGTTGCTGCACATAGATCTGAAAGTAGGCCCGGTCGGCCAGATTAACGCCGGCGTAGCGGCGGTCCGAGTCGTACAGAATGACGCCTTTGGCGTCCATCACCCACATGGCGCGCACAAAGGGCATCTCACGCACTTCGGCAACCAGCATGGCCTGGGCGAACTCCGCGTTCAATGCCCCACTGGCGCGGAATTGTTCCAGCCGCCACGCGACCTTTTGCAGGCGTTGGTCCACGTTTTGCAGGGTGCGCTCGGTTTGCTCTTGCACAATGCGGGCTGTTGCCGCTGTGCTTTGGTGGGCGGCCACGTGGGCTTGGTCGCGCAAATAGTTCAGCGCCAGAGCCACCAGCAGGCCGCTGGCCAGCACCAGAATGGCGGTGACCCACAGCAGTTTGCGTGCGACTTTGGGGAGCTGCTTCATGCTGTTCATGCTACCAAGTTAGGAGCTGCTTGCGCTCGTTCCATAAGCGCTGAAGCCGTTATTGGCTTGCCAAAATAGTAGCCCTGAAAGGCGTCGCAGCCCATGTCAGCCAAAAACTGGTGCTGCGCGGCGCTCTACGCCTTGGCAATCACTTTGAGGCCCAGGCTGTGGCCCAGGGCCAAAATGGTGCGGGCAATGACGGCATCGCTGGGGTCGGTGAGCACATCGCACAAACGACTGGTCAATTTTGAGTTGCGCCAGTGGCAGGCGTTTCAGGTAGGTGAGGGACGAGTAACCGGTGCCAAAGTCGTCCAGCGAAAAGGCCACGCCGCGCTGTTTGATGGCGTTCATCTTGACGATGATGGCGTCCACATCGGCCACCAGCATGCTCTCGGTCAGCTCCAGCTTGAGCAGGCGGGGGTTGGCGCCGGTTTTTTGCAACGCAGCGTCTACGTTGGCGACAAATTTGCTGTGTGCAAACTGCGAGGCACTCACGTTGACGGCCATGGTCCAGTGCGCCGTTAAGGGGTTAGCAGCCCACTGCACCAGCTGGGCGCAGGCGGTTTCGAGCACCCACTGGCCCAGCTCCAGAATCAGGCCGGTTTCTTCGGCCAGTGCAATAAATTGCCCCGGCGGCACCATGCCGCGCGCCATGTGCTGCCAGCGCACCAGCGCCTCGGCCCCGGTGGGGCGGCCTTCACCGTCTACTTGCACCTGGTAGTGCAGCACAAATTCGTGTTCCAGCAGGCCTTTGCGCAGGTCTTTCTCCAGCGCGGAGTGGCGGCCTGTATGGCGGGGTCGAAAAAGCACAGGGTGTTGCGCCCGCACGCTTTGGCCTGGTACATGGCCACGTCGGCCATTTTCATCAGGTCTTCCAGCGTTTTCTGGTCTTCCAAAAAGTCCACAATGCCAATGCTGGGCGTGCAGGTGTAGGTGTGTTTACGCAGCAGATAGGGTTGGCCCAGGGCATGTAGAATTTTCAGCGCCACCTGCTCGCTTTGGGTGGCGGCTTCCAGGGCGTGGTCGCTCAGGGCTTCAAGCAGCACCACAAATTCGTCACCGCCCAGGCGGGCAATGCTGTCGCCCTCGCGCACACAGGTGCGCAGCCGCTGGGCCACATGTTGCAGCAGCTCGTCGCCCACGTCGTGGCCCAGGGTGTCGTTGATCTGTTTGAAGTGGTCCAGGTCCAGAAACATCAGTGCGCCATGCTGGCCAGTGCGTTTGGAGGCCTGCATGGCGTGTTGCAGCCGGTCCAGCAGCAAGCGCCGGTTGGGCAGGCCGGTCAGGGCGTCATAAAACGCCAAGCGGTGGATTTCGTCCTGATCGTGCTGGTGTTCAGACAGGTCGCGCACCAGGCCAATAAAGGTGGTGTTGCCGCCGCGTGTGACGCTGGTGACCGATAGCGTCATGGGGAAGGTGCTGCCGTCTTGGCGCTGGCCTTGCACCTGGCGCGCCGTGCCCAGAATGCGGGCTTCGCCGGTGTCGCGGTGGCGCTGCAAATAGCCGTCGTGGTCTTCGCGCAAGGGTGCGGGCATGAGCATGGAGACGTTGCGGCCCAGCACCTGCTCGCGGGTGTAGCCGAATATGCGGCAGGCGGCGTTGTTGAAGGAGTCCACCACACCGTATGCGTTGATGGTGACCACACCGTCGAGCATGTTGTCCAGAATGGTCTGGTTGTGCAGCGCCGCTTCGTGCAGGCGGGTCTCGGTCTGGTGTTTGTACGGCGCCATCTCCAGCACGGTTTTGAGTTCGCGCTCGGAAAACGGTTTGAGGATGTAGCCATAGGGCTCGGCCAGTTTGGCGCGCTCCAGAATGTCGTCGGCCGCAAAGGCAGTCAAAAATATGACGGGCACGCCAAATTGCTCGCGTATGGCCTGTGCGGCGCTCACACCGTCTATGGCGCCTGCGAGTTGAATGTCCATCAGCACCATGTCGGGGCGCAGCTGGCCGACCAGGGCAATCGCGTCTTCGCCGCGTGTGGTGTGGCCAGCCACCGCATAGCCTAGCTGCGCCAGTTGGATCTGCACGTCGCGTGACCACCATTTCGTCTTCCACAACGAGAATGCGGGTTGCTCCTGTTTTAGGAGCTGCTTGCGCACGTTCTACGGGGTCTGCATGGCTATTTGGCATGTAAAGACCGATTCGGTGGGACATCATGGAATGCGAAATTAGGGCACCATATTGCGCAAGGGGCCGGGTCATATGGTTTGAGCAGTCTATGCAGACTGTTGCGGGCGCGGTATCGGGTAAATACCTTAGTTTTTTGGGCCCCTGGGACCTACAGCCCGGAGGGAATCAGGCCGGTGCGAATGGCGTAGCGCACCAGCCCCGTGACTTCATGGATGTCGAGTTGGTTCATCAGGCTGGTGCGATGGGTATCGACTGTTTTGGTCGACACATCCAGTGCACGGGCGATGTCTTTGGAGCTCAAGCCTTGGGCCACCAGGCGCAGTACCTCGGTTTGGCGCGGCGTGAGTTGCCCGGTGGGTGGGCTGGCTTGCAACGGTGTTGCCGTGGCCGGGGAAAAATTGGCAATGGCCGGGCTGAGGTAGGTTGCACCGCGTAAAACGGTGTGCAGCGCCTGCTCCAGTTCCTGCGGTGCGGCGTCTTTTAGCAAGTAGCCCACCGCGCCGTTGCGCAGCGCCTGGCGCACGTATTCGCCGCTTTGGTGCATGGACAAAATAAGCACCCGTATGCGGGGCCAGGCCTTGCGCAGCCGGGTGGTGGCCTCCAGCCCGGTGAGGCCGGGCATGGACAAGTCCATCAACACCAGATCGGGCTGGAGTTGTTCGGCCAGCTCCAGCACCTGTCGCCCGTTATCGGCCTGGCCGACGACCTGGAAGGCGGGCATGGATTCGATGAGCTTGCACACGCCAGCGCGCACCAGGGTGTGGTCATCTGCCAACACAATGCGTGCGGGGGTCATGGCGGGGCGGGGTGGTTTGCAGGAGGGGGCAGAGGGCAGCTCAGGCGCACGGTGCAACCGTGGCCGGGTTGCGATGCAATGGTCACGTGGCCACCGAGCAGGGCGGCACGCTCTGTCATTCCGATCAGGCCCAGGCTGTTGCCACGGCGGGCGCGGGAGTAGGTGCTGTTGGCGTCAAAGCCGCGGCCGTTGTCGCGCACTTCCAGCGTGATGTGGTGGGCGGTTTGCACCAGCGCCACGACGACGTGTGTGGCCTGTGCGTGGCGGGCAATGTTGGTCAGGGCTTCCTGGGCGATGCGAAAACACGCACTCTCCACTGCGGGTGGCGGGCGGTTGGTGGTGGCGTCTTCGCCAGGCGCTTGGGGTGGGTCGCTGGTTTCAAAACACACACTAAACCCGCTGCGCGCACCGGCCTGCTCGGCCATTGAGTGCAGGGCGGGCGCCAAACCCAGGTCGTCGAGCACCGTGGGGCGCAAGGCCAGTGCCATGCGGCGCACCTGCTGCAAGGCCGTCTCGACAATGGCCAGATTTTCGGCGTTGAGTTGCTCTGGCGTGCGGTCTTTGAAGCGGTGGTGTGATTGCAAATTGATTTTGATGGCCGCCAGGCACTGGCCGATTTCATCGTGCAATTCCAGTGCCACGCGGCGGCGTTCGGCCTCCAGCAGTTCGAGCACACTTTGGGACAGCGCACTCAGTTGGGCCGCACTGTCGCGCAGTTTGGATTCGGCCTGGTGTTTGTACAGCGCCATCTCAATGGTGGTGTGCAACTCGCGCTCGGAAAACGGTTTGAGAATGTAGCCGTAGGGCTCGGTCAGCTTGGCGCGGGCAATGGTGGCATCGGCTGAAAAGGCCGATACAAATACAACCGGAATGAAAAAGCTGTCGCGTATGGCCTGGGCGGCGGTAATGCCGTCCATGGCGCCAGCGAGCTGAATGTCCATCAGCACCAGGTCGGGCCGCAGGGCGCGGACCATGTCGATGGATTGCGGGCCGCTCATGGCATGGCCCACCGGGTCGTAGCCGAGTGCCACCAGTTGCGCCGCCACGTCGCGGGCAATGATGATTTCGTCCTCAACAATCAACAGCTTGGGAGGGGCCATGGTTGGTGCAGTCTACTGCAGCGGGTGTTTTCTCGGTTAGTCTTGGCGTCTGCTTGGAAAGGAAATCGATGCGATTGGTGCTGCTTATATGAACATACGTGCCTACCTGCAGCGCATCCACAACCATGTGGTGGATATGCTGGGCCTGCGCATGACGCATTTTGCCTCGGTGGCCGAGCGTTCTGCCCACGTGCGCACCAGTTCGCTGATTGGCTTGGTGGTGGGCGCGGTGTTTGGCCTGTTTAACGTGCTGACGCCGGGCATGCTCGCGCTGGGGCTGGTGGAGTGGGCCGCTGTGCTGGTGCTGATACTGCCCGCAGCGGTTTTGGCGCGCGGCGGGCGTTATGTGTTTGTTTGCGAAACGCTGATGCTGGCGGCCGCAGCCGTCATTTTTGGCGCCCTGATTGTGTTGGGCGGCGTGGAGGGCACCGGCATGCTCTGGGTCTATGCGGCGCCGTTTATTGCATTTTTCCTCAAGGGGCAGCGCCAGGGCTGGTGGTACAGCGTGGGCTTCATTGCTGTGATGATGGCGTATTTTGGTGTGCGCAGCCCCGAGTGGGGCGCCGTGTACCCCTACTCGCCGGTGGTGGTGACACAGTTTTTGCTGTCACTGTGCTTTTACACCGTGTTTGCGGCCAACATGAATTTGCAGCGCAGCCGCTTTGAAGAAAAGCTGCACCAGCGCGTGCACGAAAAAACGCAGGATGCGCAAAAACTGCTGGGCCAGGTGCAGTTTCTGGCCACCCACGACACGGTCACCGGGCTGCCCAACCGCACCCACCTGCTGGAGCAACTGCCCATTGAAATGGCCGCCGCCAAAGCCGCCGGGCATGGGTTGGTGGTGTGTACCTTGCGCCTGGAACGCCTGTTTGAAATGGGCAATGTGCTGGGGCACGACGGCGCCGACAGCCTGGTGCGCCATGTCGCTGTGCACCTGAGCGACATCGTGCAGGGCCATGGCCTGCTGGCACGCATGCGCCGCGATGAGTTCGCCATGGTGTACCGGCTCGACACGCCGTCCATTCGGGCCGAAACCATTGGCAGCTTTATTGCGGGACGGCAGTTTTCGGTGCAGGAGCAGGGGTTCTCGTTGTACGTGGAATTGACCCTGGGCCTTGCGCTGTACCCCGACCACAGTGCCGACCCCAGCGAACTGCTCTCCAAGGCCGACCAGGCCATGCTGCAAGCGCACAAGAACGCCCAGCAATGGTCGGTTTACGACGCCCAGCAGGAGCAGATCTTCCGGCGCCACCACCTGCTGTTTGGCAAACTGCGCGAGGCCGTGTTGGGCGAACAACTCGTCATGTTTTTTCAGCCGCAAATTTGTTTAAAAACGGGTGTGGTAATCGGTGCCGAGGCCCTGGTGCGCTGGCCCGACCCGGTGGAGGGCATGATCCCGCCGATGGTGTTTATTCCGGTGGCGGAAGAGTCCGGTTTGATCCGCCCGCTCACCACCTGGGTGATTGGGGCGTGTATGCGCGAGTGCGCGCGTTGGCACGAGCTGGGCCTGATGATGGACGTTTCCATCAACCTATCGGCGATGAACCTGCTGGACCCGGAATTGCTGAGCGTGTTGCAGAAGGGGCTGATGGAGTCGGGCCTGCAGCCGCACGCTGTGAACCTGGAAATCACCGAGAGCTGCTTTATGGATTCGCCCAAGCGGGCGATGGAGGTGATTCAATGCATCCACGAGGCGGGCTTCAAACTCTCGATTGACGACTTTGGTACCGGCTACTCGTCCTTGTCGTACCTGAAGAACCTGCCCATCGATGAGCTCAAAATTGACCAGAGTTTTGTGCGCAAGCTGCTCGAAACGCCGGGCGACCAGGCCATTGTGGAATCCACCATAACGCTGGCGCACAACTTTTCGCTGCAGGTGGTGGCCGAGGGCATTGAAGACCCGGCCACGGCGCAATGGCTGCTGGCGCACGGGTGCGACATTGGCCAAGGGTATACCTACGCCAAACCCATGCCCTCGCAAGACCTGATTGCCTTTGCCCAGGCACGCGGCGTGCGCGCACCGCATGGTTGATAGCGCTTTGCGCTGGCTGGGTTCTTGCCTACACCGCCTGCAACAACCCCACCGCCTCGGCCGGTGTCACGATACGCACCCCCTGGTAATTGCCACCCAAGCTGTGCAAATGCTGGTCGCCCGAGGCAATCCAATGGGCGCGTGCTTCCACCGCACCCCCCCCCGCCTGCTGGGGCACCACCAGTGTGACCATGGCGCTGTAATTGGTATCGAGCACTAGGCGCAGCCTGGTGCCACTCAGGCCACTACGGGTCAATGGGCTGCCTGCTTGCGACGCTGGGCGCGCATGGCCTGCACCTGTTCATCAATCATCTGCTCAATTTCTGGCGTCAACTCCTCGGGTGGCGCGCTGGCCCACAGGGTGCGCAAGGCATCCCCCGTCCGGCGCTTGAGCTGCTCACGCAACATGGACTCCAACGCTTGCGGTGTGAGCAGGCCAGCGGCTTGCGCGCTTTGTGCCAGCACATCGGGCAATTCAACTTGAACGGTGGTCATGTAGATTCCTTCTTTATCGACTCAATGGTTCGGTGGCTTGTGGTTGAGTTGTTCGCGCGGGTAGCTACTTTTTGAATTGGCAGCTGTGGATAAGTGTACTGAATTAACTGCCCAGCGCCAGGCGCAGTGCCAGGCCCACAAACACCACGCTGGCGGTGCGGTTGAGCGCACGTTGCGCCCGTGCCGAGCGCAGCAAGAACTGGCCCGCGGTGGCGGCAAAGTAGGCAATGGCGCCAAAGGTCAGCAGTGCGGCCAGCATGAATACAGCGCCCAAGAGCATGATTTGCAGCGCCAAATGGCCTTCTGCAGGGTTGGCAAACTGGGGCAAAAAGGCCAGAAAAAAGATCGCCACTTTGGGGTTGGTCACATTCATGAGTACCCCGCGGCGGTAGGTGGCGCCGTCTCCCAGCGGTGGTGGGGTGGCGCCGGCGTCCAGCCCCGCCGGGGCGTGCCACGCGCCCCAGGCCAGCCACAGCAGGTAGGCCGCGCCGCAGAGTTTGAGCAGCGTAAAGGCGGTGTTGGAGGCGGCAAACACGGCCGCCAGGCCCAAGGCCACGGCGGCGGTGTGCAACAACAAACCGCTGCACAGGCCCAGCACCACCAGCCAACCGGCCCTGCGGCCATGGGCGGCGGCGTGCAGCAGCACAAACACGTTGTCGGGCCCGGGCGCCAGCGCCAGCAGCACGCTGGCGCCAAAAAAAGTCAGGGTGGTGTCGAAAGGGAGCATGGTGGCCGGGCTTTCGCCTGAAAAAAATAGTGGTCAAAAATGCCATTTCCGCACGTCCGACGTGCGCAAGAAGCTCTAAAAATAATAGCAAACTGCGCCCGGCAGGCGCGCCGGTTGCGTGTGCCGGGTTGCGCAGGCGGGTGGGCGACGATGCCGGTGTCCAAGTCGCACTGCATGCACCCCGGTCAGGGTTGTGCCATGCTGTGCAGCAGGGTACGCTGAAACAACTGGGCGTCGCTGGCCGGGACGGACGGGCCGAAGGTTTCCAGCGCGTGTTGCACATCCTGCCAGCGCCCCGCGTGGGCCAACGAGAGCAGCAGGCCGGACAGGGCAACCGGCCCGAAGTCGCGGCGCAGATACGGGTCGTCTGGCGGGTTGTGCAACCAGCTGCGCCCCAGGGTCTCCATGGCCGCGTAGTCGCGCTGGGCGCGCGCCTGCAACAGCTTCAGGGCGGCGGCATAACCTTGGGGCAGGTGTTTGCATTGGGGCCATTGGGGTTGAATCCACACCCCCTGCAGCTCCTGGGGTGGCAAGAAGGGGATGGTCAGCTCCGCCATTTCGACCATTTTGGCGGGCAGCAGGTGCAGCGAGGTTTGCGGCAGCGGGGCGTCACACGCTCCCGCCAGGGCCTTCAAAACGACCACCATCGGTACCAGCGCACGACTATCACCGCGCAGTTGCGCCGCCAGCACGCGGGCACGCCAGGTGGCGCCTTCGGCCGGGAAATGCTCCAAATGGGACGGGGGCGTGGCGGCGCTGAGTGGTGTGCGCACGCCCAGGGCCTGCAGCAGCTCGCCGTGGAGGTACGGCAACATCATGACCGACTCGGCCGACAGGCCTTTGAAACGCGCTTGGGGAGCTTGCAGGCCCAGCGTGGGATAAAAGTCGGAGTTGGCGGCAGGGCTTGGGTGAATTTTGCTCAAGCCCCGCAGCATCGCCGCATTGGCCACTTGCCGGAACTGCAGGATTGCAGGCGACGTGATGCCAATGGCGGCCAGTTCCTGTTGCAATGCCGGGCTGCGCTGCAAGCGTGTGAAGTCAATTTTGGGCACTTGGCCCTTGGGGCTGGCCACAATGAGCAGATCACCACTGTTGCTGGCCCAGGCCGCATAGTCCGCAAAAGCGGGGGTCAGGGTTTTCAGTATCGAGCCCACCAGGGCGTCGTTGGTTTCATACAGCTGCACCCACTGCACAAACAGTCCGTTGGCATTCAAGTGGCGTGGCACAAACTGGTAAAACTCTTTGGAGAACAAGGCACTCACACCACTGACCCAGGGGTTGGAAGGCTCCGAAATAATGATGTCGTACTGGGCCTGTTGCCCGGAAAAGTAGGCTTTGGCATCGTCAATCACGATGTGCGAGCGCGGGTCGGTGTAGGCGCGCGCAACCCGGTGGCCAAATACGCGCGCGCCCTGCACCATGGCCTCTTCAATCTCGATGGTGTCGACCCGCGCAAGCCGCGTGTCGCCCAGCAGGGTGTGTGTGGTCAGCCCCGAGCCAAACCCAATCACCCCCACCCGTTGGGGAGCTGCCTGCATGGACAGCGGCAACGCGGCCGCCAGCATCATGGTGGGCTCATCATTGGTGGGTGGGTTTTTGCCCAGCATGAGGGCGGCATCCGGTTTGCCGTTGGTGGCAATAATCACGTCGCCCTCGGGCGCCTCAATCACCGAAATACTGGCGGTTTTCCCGTCGCGGTAAAACCGCATGCGGTCATCGGGGTCAATCAGGCTATTGCCATTGCGGTACACCCCCGATGCCAGCGTCATGGGGTCAAACGGCACCTGCACCGCCACCAGCAGGGCCAGGGCGGCCATGCCAACCGCCGCCGCAAACGCGGCCATCGAGCGATGGTGCTGGGTTTGCGGGCGCAGCAGCACCAGGCCGATGCCAATGTCCACCACAGCCGCTGCACACAAGGCCCATTTCAGTCCGTGGGTTGGAATTAAATAGTGGATGGCAGCAAAAATGCCCCCGATGGCGCCTACCGTGTTCCAGGCATACACGCGCCCAATGGCGCGCTCACCCAGGTTTTGGCGCAGCAGTGCCACCGTGAACAGTGGCAGCGTGGTGCCGGCGAAAAAGGCCGCTGGCAACATGATGGCGATGGCAATGGCCGCTGTGCCGGCGTTAAATAGTGCATAACCCCCATCGGTCTTCGCCAGCGCGTCAATCAGGGCGCCCACCCAGCCAAATGCGTTGGCATACACCGCCAGCGAGGCCAGCGCAGCAACCCCCATGCCCAGCTGCATCCAGCCCACCAGGCGCAGCGGCGAGGCGGTGGCATCGGCATGGTTGCGCACCCACAGCCCGCCCAAGGCAATGCCCAAAATAAAGGAGGCCAGCATCAGCTCAAACGCATGCAGGGTGCTGCCCACTGCCATGCTGAGCAGGCGAATCCAGACAATTTCGTACACAAAAGAGGCCGCGCCGGACAAGGCTGTGCCGAACAGCACCAGGCGCAGCAAGGGGTTGTGCAGCAGGCGTTGCTCGGGCAGTGCCTTCAGAGCAGCCGGGTTGGTGCCCGTGGCGGAGCCTGTGGCGCCGTTGGTGGTGGATGCGGTGGAGCTGGTGGTGGTGGTGCCAGCAGCAAGATTAATTGCGTGCTCGGGCTCGGGTTCGGGTTCGCGGGCCAGCCACCAGGCCAGCGCCGCCACGCCAAAATTGAGAATGCCCGCCACCCCCATGGCGCCCGGCAAGCCGACCCAGGGCAGCAGGATGAAAACGGCCACCAAGGCGCCAATGGCCGCGCCGATGCTGTTGGTGAAATACAAACCGCCCAGCAGGCGGCCGGCGCGAGCCGGATACCGGCGCATCAAGCCCCCGCTCATCAGCGGAAAGGTCATGCCCAGAAGAATGGTCTGCGGCAAGATCAGCAGTGCCGCCACAGTCCAGCGCGCTACATCAATGGCCCACGGTGCGCCCAGCGCCGGAATCAGCCAGTCGTAACTCAGCGCCGCGACACCGGTAAAAATTCCATGAAAAAGCAGGCCCAGGCAGCCGATGATGGCTTCGATGAGGGCGTAGGCGCGAACCAGATTGCGCCACCGCTGCCCGGCATGCCCAACCCACGCGGCGCCAAGCGCCATGCCACCCATAAAAATGGCCAGCACCAGCGCCTGCGCATAGGCGGCATGGCCGAGAAACAAACCCAGGTAGTGCGACCAGATGGACTGGTAGATCAAGCCCGCAAAGCCTGACAACACAAAAATGGCCAACAAGGCACGCCGGGAACGGTGGCGAGGGGATACAGGTGGGGAATACAGGTGGGGCATACAGGCGGAAAATTGTGGCAGGCGATGCCGGGGCGCAATCCAGCCGGCAGGTCAAAAATTTACGGCTTGCAGGAAAGTATGGCACGGGTTGCGGGGCCACACGCTACCCCCGCGCGCCGTGCCCCGCGGAGAGTGCGCACCCTGGCGCTGCGGTTGAAGCGGCCTTGTGCCGCCAGTACACTGTGCAAAGACCCGCTGCAACACCCCACCCCGGTGCTTCCCCCCCCCGTTTACCCCTGCGACCTATGCCCCGTTTTTCTGCCAACCTGTCCATGCTGTTTTGCGGCCACGCCTTTCTGGAGCGTTTTGCGGCGGCGGCGCAGGCCGGGTTTGGCGCCGTGGAAGTGCAGTTTGCGTATGCGTTTGCGGCGGCAGACATACGCCAGCGCCTGGCCGATAACGGGCTGCACATGGTGTTGCACAACCTGCCCGCCGGGGATTGGGGTGCGGGCGAGCGCGGGATTGCCTGCCATCCAGACCGCGTGCAGGAGTTTCGCCGTGGCGTGGAGCAGGCCATTACCTACGCCCAGGTGCTGGGGGTGCCGCAGCTCAATTGCCTGGCCGGTATTGCCCCGGCTGGTGTGCCCCAGGCGCAGGTGCACGACACCCTGGTGGCCAATCTGGCCTATGCGGCCAGCGCCTTGAAGGCCCACGGCTTGCGCTTGCTGCTGGAGCCCATCAATACCTTCGACATTCCCGGGTTTTTTGTCAGCCGCACGCACCAGGCGCTGGCCATTCTGGACCAGGTGGGGGCGGACAATGCTTTTGTGCAGTACGACATTTACCACGCGCAGCGCATGGAGGGCGAACTGGCCGCCACCCTGCAACGCTGCCTGCCCCGCATCGGCCACATTCAGCTGGCCGACAACCCGGGGCGGCACGAACCGGGCACCGGGGAAATCAATTTCCCTTATTTGTTGGGGCGTCTCGATGCCTGGGGTTACGCCGGTTGTGTGGGTTGTGAATACCACCCTTTGGATGGCAGCCTTCACGGCACCGAGGCCGGGTTGGGGTGGATGGCGGCATGCTGATCGACGACCCGCGCGCTTTTTTGGCGCAGCTGTACCACGCTGCGGTTGAACGGGCCTTGCCCATGCACTGCATGGCCGCTTATTTGCCACCGCCACCCAAAGGCAAAACGCTGGTACTGGGTGCGGGCAAGGCTGGCGGTGCCATGGCCCATGCACTGGAAGCCTTGTGGCCCGCCGATGCGCCGCTCAGCGGCCTGGTGGTGACCCGTTACCAGCACACGCCAGCGCGCCCCGCCGGGTTGGCCCCGCGTATTGTGGTGGTGGAGGCGGCCCATCCGGTGCCCGACGCGGCGGGGGTGGAGGCTGCGCGCAAGATGCTGGCGCTCACCCAGGGTCTCACGGCGGATGATCTGGTGCTGTGTGTGCTGTCGGGCGGCGGTTCGGCACTGCTGACCCTGCCCGCCGCAGGGCTGGGCCTGGCCGACAAACAACGCATCAACCGGGCGTTGCTGGCCTGTGGCGCCACCATTGCCGAGATGAATACGGTGCGCAAGCACCTTTCCGGCATCAAGGGTGGGCGCCTGGCGCTGGCCTGCGCCCCGGCGAAGGTGGTGACGCTGGCCATCAGCGACGTGCCGGGCGACGATGTCGCCACCATTGCCAGCGGCCCCACGGTGGCCGACGCCAGCACCTGTGCGGATGCCGTGCGGGTGCTGCGCCGTTATGGCATTGCCGTGCCCGCTGCCACGCAGGTAGCACTGGACAATGGCCAGCTGGAGACCCCCAAACCGGGCGACCCCGTGTTGCAGGGCCACGCTGTGTATTGCATCGCCACGCCGCGCCGGTCACTGGAGGCGGCCGCTGCACGGGCGCGTGCAGCAGGTGTTGCGGCGTACATTTTGAGCGATGCCATGGAAGGGGAGTCGCGCGACGTGGGAACGGTGCACGCCGCCATTGCGCGTGCGGTGGCCACCACCGACCAGCCGTTTCGCAAGCCCTGTGTGGTGTTGAGCGGTGGCGAAACCACGGTGACCCTGCGCCCGGTTCTGCAGGGGCAGCCGCGTGGCCGTGGCGGACGCGCGGGCGAGTTTTGCCTGGGTCTGGCGAAGGCCCTGCAGGGCCAGGCCGGGGTGTACGCCCTGGCAGCCGATACCGATGGCATTGACGGTGTGGAAAACAACGCTGGCGCCTGGGTGTTGCCCGACACCTTGGCGCGGGCCCATCAGTTGGGTTTGGACGTGGACGTTTGCCTGGGCCGCAACGACGCCCATGGCTATTTTTCAGCCCTTGGGGACCTGTTTGTGACAGGGCCAACGTATACGAATGTGAACGACTTCCGGGCCATTCTGGTGCTGTAAGCACCTTGCGTAGCGCCTTGCTGACAATCGGTGCCGGGCTGCCAATTGGCGCCTGCCCGTTGCAAATGTTTGATATTGCTCAAGGTATGCGTGGGCCGACCGCGGCAAAGTCGCCCACATGATTTCCCCTGAACCCGCTCCCTCTTCTTACCCCTCATCCACTTTGGTCGCCGGTACGCTGCTGCAGCAACGTGCGGCGCCGCTGGACACGGTTTTGTATATCGAGTCCGGGCGTGTACGCCTGGGTGTTGTAGGCGCTGACGGTGCCATGGAGCACCAGTTGGGCGTGGTCGAGGGCCCGGGCTGGCTGGATGCGACCGCAGCCGTACTGAATTTGCCCGGCGCTGTGGATGCGTTGGCAGAGACCACCGTGGTGGTGCGGCGCATGCCCGCGAAGGATTTCCGTTCGGCGTTGTGTATTTGCTCTACGGCCGAGCACTCGGTGTTGTCGGATATTGCACGTGCACACCGCCAGCAAACCGAGTTGGCGGTCAGCCGTCTGGCCAAAGACGCCGAGGCGCGGTGTGCGGAATGGTTGTTGCGCCACGCAGAATCGAGCGAAAAAGGCATTTGTTCGGTGCATCTGCTGCAACGCAAACGCATGATCGCCGCCCAGTTGGGCATCGCTCCGGAGACGTTTTCGCGGGTGCTGCGGCATTTGCGCGAGCGCAGTCTCATCAGCGGATCGGGGCGCATTGTCAACCTGGTTGACCCCGGTGGACTGCGCACATTGGCCGGTATGTAAATCAAACCGTGCTTTCCCTTGCCGGGTGCATCCTTGCATTGGATGCACGTTGCGCAAAGGCAGAGCGCAACAGAAAAATCCACGGTAATTGCTGGCAGAATCGGCGGCTCCCGTTCAGGCCTGCACAAGGCCCAATTTCCCCTTCAGCAGGGGCTGATGTATGACCAACCGAATTTTCAAAGCGATGCTGTGCACCCTGGCGCTGTGGGCCAGTGTTTGCGGCGCCATGCAACTCAACTCCCAACACGCCATTGTGGTCAAGGATGGCACCAAGGAAGTTTTGTATGAGAAAGACCAGAACGCGGTGGTTCCCATTGCGTCCCTGACCAAATTGATGACCGCCATGGTGGTGCTCGACAGCCACCCGGACATGAACGCGCAAATCACGATCCAGAGCGAGGATGTGGACACCCTCAAACACAGCCGCTCGTATGTGCCCGTGGGCACCACCTTGCCGCGCCGGGAAATTTTGCGCCTGGCATTGATGTCGTCCGACAACCGCGCGGCGGCTGCGCTGGCGCGCACCTTTCCCGGTGGACATGCGGGGTTTGTGCGTGCCGTGGAAGAAAAAATCAGGGCGCTGAAAATGACCCACACCGTCATCAAAGAGCCCACCGGTTTGTCGCCGGACAATACCTCCACCGCCTCCGACTTGGCCAGCATGGCCATTGCGGCTTCGCAGTATCCCGACATCGTGCACATCACCACCGACCGTTCGACCTCCATCACCATGAATGGCCGTGCCAGGGTGGTCAACAACACCAACAAACTGGTGGGCGCGCGGGGCTGGGATGTGCTGCTGTCCAAAACCGGCTTTACCAACGAGGCGGGGCGCTGCCTCATCATGCGCATCGAGCAGGCGGGTGTGCGTGCCACGGTGGTACTCCTCAACGCCAACGCCGCTTCTTCGCGCACCTTTGACGCCTTGACCATCCGCCGGCTTCTGAGTGCGCCCAAGACCAGCACACGTGTGGACGCCGTGGCGCCCCGGCGGCGGTAAAACTAGAGTTCGCTCCGGCTCAAGAGCGAACGGCCCAGCAATGGCATTACGCCGCCATTCACTGCCCCAGTGGCAATTGGGAAACGGACAGGCTGTTGATATCCATGCGTTGGCTGGCATGCTGGCCACAGCCCACGCGGAAGGTAAAGCCCGAAGTGTATTACCGACAACTGGCAGCCTATACTTTGCGCAAGCAAATGGAACGAACCATGACGGTAGACATCCGCTGGAAGCAGCGCTTTCACAATTTTCTCAAGGCCTTGCAAACACTTAGCGATGCGGTGGACCTGGCGCAGCAGCGTTCACTCACCAAATTGGAGCAACAGGGTTTGATCCAGGGGTTCGAATTTACGCACGAGCTTGCGTGGAACGTGCTCAAGGATTATTTGGAAGAGCAAGGGTTCGTTGGCATCATCGGCTCCAAGAATGCGAGCCGGCAGGCATTCAGGAACGCATTGATCGTTGATGGCGAGTCCTGGATGGACATGATCAAGGCGCGTAACCTCAGCTCCCACACCTACAACCTGGACGTGGCGGCGGGCATTGCGGCGGACATTCTGACGCGCTTCTATCCGGCATTTGTCGCGATGAAAAACACGTTCGCCGCCCTCGATGCCAATTCCGGCGCCGACACATGATGTTCGGCCTTTCGGAGCGCACGGTCGAGGCCATCTGTGCCGTTTTTGCCCAGCACCCCGAGGTGGAACGCGCGGTTTTGTATGGCTCGCGCGCCAAGGGCAATTACAAGCCCGGTTCTGATATCGATCTCACCCTTTTTGGCGCCAGTCTCACGCGCCAGCTGTGTTCCACCATCGACGAGGAATTGGATGATCTGCTGTTGCCCTACAGCATTGATCTGTCGGTGTTTGCGGAATTGAAGCATCCGGAATTGGAAGCGCATATCGAGCGCGTGGGTCAAGTGTTTTACCAGCGGGGTGATTTATGCGGCTGCGTGTGATGGCCGTCGCGTCAAATCGGCCTGTCCCGCCAGCAGGCCTGCCACCGAAATGTCCTCGTCCAGCGCATCCCAGTGCAGTCCGCCCAGGCTAAGTTCCACTTGTGCCAGTTGCCAGGGCCCCCCCCCCCCAAAAAAAAAACCACCCCCGGGGGCGCCCAACCCCCCCCCCCCCAAACACCCCCCCCCCCAAAGTGTGGCGCAAAAACGCCCTTTTCAGAGCTGGGAAGTGGCGATTCACGGGGTCAGGCCGCCATCAACTGACCCAGTGGCAGCTGCGAGACAGACAGGCTGTTGATATCCATGCGCTGGCTGGCGTGCTGCACGTCGATGCCCACCAGCGCCCCATTGGCATCAAAGTCCAGTACCACACCGTCCTGCACCTCGTCAGAGTCCACCGACGGGCGGTCGCTGAGGTGGATGTACAGCGAGTCGGTGGCTTTGTCGTAATTGATTTTCATGGTTTGAATCTCCGATCCGCAAAGGCATTGGGTACCGTAATGCCGTCCTCCAGTGTGACCACTCGCAGGTAGCGTTGCAAGTCTTCGATCCATACCCATTGGCGAATACGGCCATCCTCTGCCTGAACTTCCTTGCGTACCGGGTTGGAAAGCGCCAGTTCCACCCACTCCGTGCGGATGTAGGGGCGCTTGAGCATCACGTCGTCGCGGAAATAGGCGGTGGTTTGCATCAGACAGACTGTACCTTTCTGCACTTGGCCTTGGGCTTGTCTGCGGGCAGCAGGCTGGTGTAGCGTTGGTACAGCTCAAACAAAAACGCCACGCGTTCGGCGTCGCTCTTGTAGCTCTTCTTGCCGCCGCTGACCTCGTAGGCTTTGTCGACGGCAGCGTCCAGTTTTTGGTGCGCCTTGATAAGTTCGGGCGGCATGGTGAGCGGGTCGTACAGGTCGGCCAAGGTGGCGCTTTGTTTGCCAGAGGGGTCGCCAGACTGGAACTTGGCGCGCACGTCGAGCACGGTTTGTGCTGCAATTTCGATAGCTGCCTGCGCAGGGTGGACGGGCGCCAGGGGCTGATTTGGCTTGGAACTTTGGGCGAGGTCGGGCCAGGGGTAGTTGTTGTAGACGATTTGGGCTGAGTAGCGAAGATCACTTTTCATGCAACCACAAGTAACTCCAGATTTTTGCCGCGTGATTTTTGCCCCACCAGCAACATGCCGGGCCAGAAAAGGTCTACAAGGCATCGGTTTTGGCGTGGGCGCCAGGCAGTTTTTTGACGGCATGCTCAAAGGTGGCAACGCGCTTGTTGGTGATGCCGAAGATTTCAAAGAAATCAATCCAGAACGGCTTGGCCTGGCTGTCTTCATTGGCGGCGTCGGCCCAGGTGCGGCTGAAGGTAAGCGCGCGGGATTTGATTTCGTTCCAGGATAAGGGCATGACGGACTACATAAGAGTGGGTGAGCAGTTTACCGACGCTGCAAGCTGTGTAACACGTTCTCTGGCGTTGCCGGTGCAGTGACCTGCACGGTGGCACCATCATTGCGCGCCTGGGCAATCGCATCACGCAGCGCCTCGTACACGCTGATGGCCAGCATGAAAGGTGGTTCACCCACGGCTTTGCTGCCGAATACATTGTCTTCGCGGTTGGGCTCGGGCCAGAGTTCCACCTTGAAGTGGTCCGGCACGTCGCCCGCCGTCGGAATTTTGTAGGTGCTGGGGGCGTGGGTGAGCAAGCGCCCTTTGTCATTCCACACCAGTTGCTCGGTGGTCAGCCAGCCCATGCCCTGCACAAAGGCGCCTTCGATCTGGCCGATGTCGATGGCCGGGTTGATGGAGCGGCCCACGTCGTGCAGGATGTCCACCTTCAGCACGCGGCTCTCGCCGGTCAGGGTGTCGATGGCCACCTCGGTGCAGGCCGCGCCGTAGGCAAAGTAGTAGAAGGGCCGCCCTGTCAGGGTGGTTTTGTCGTAATGGATTTTGGGCGTGCGGTAGAAGCCGTCGCTCCACAACTGGATGCGGTTGGCGTAGGCCATGCCCACCACCTCCACAAAGCTGCGGGTGCTGCGCGGTGAAATGACCTGCCCACCCGCAAAACGAATCGCTCCGGCGCCGCAGCCGTCCAACCCGCAGACAAAGGCGGCCAGGTTGTCGCGGATATGGCGCGCGGCAAACTGGGCCGCGCGGCCATTCAGGTCGGTACCGGCAGAAGCCGCCGTGGCAGAGGCGTTGGGCACCTTGTCGGTGTCGCTGGCGGTGCACAACACGCGCTCGAAAGGCACGCCCAACTCGTCGGCCACAATTTGCGCCACCTTGGTGTGCAGGCCCTGGCCCATTTCGGTGCCGCCGTGGTTGACCTGTACGCTGCCGTCGGTGTAGACGTGTACCAAGGCCCCGGCCTGGTTGAACAGCGTGGCGGTGAAGCTGATGCCAAATTTGACTGGCGTAATGGCCAGGCCGCGCTTGAGCACGGGGCTGCTGGCATTCCAAGCCAAAATAGCCTTTTGCGCACGTCTGTAGTGCGTTGTTAGCTCTAATTTTGATAGCAATGGCTGCAGGATGTTGCCCTCCACCCGCATGCCGTAGTGGGTGGTGTCGCGCCGCTGCCCCCCCTCCACGGGCTCATCGCTGTACAGGTTGCGCAGGCGCACGTCCAGCGCGTCCATCTTCAGGTGGCGCGCAATGTCGCCCAGAATGCTTTCAATCAGAATCACGCCCTGCGGCCCGCCAAAGCCACGAAACGCCGTGTGGCTCTGGGTGTTGAGCTTGCAGCGGTAAGAGGCAATCTCCACGTCCTGCAAAAAGTAGGCATTGTCGGTATGGAAGATGGCGCGGTCGGCCACCGGGCCGGACAGGTCGGCGCTAAAGCCGCAGTTGACGGCCATGCGCAGGCGCAAACCCTGCAGGCGGCCCGTGTCGTCAAACCCCACCGTGTAGTCGTAGGCAAAGGGGTGGCGCTTGCCGGTGACCATGAAGTCGTCGTCGCGGTCCAGGCGCAGCTTGACCGGGCAGGCAAAAGCATGGGCCGCCACGGCCGCCCACACCGCCACATGGCCGGCTTGGGTTTCCTTGCCGCCAAAGCCGCCCCCCATGCGCCGGCACACCACGCGCACGGCGTGGCTGTCCAGGCCCAGGGCGTGGGCCACCCAGTGCTGCACCTCGCCGGGGTGTTGGGTGCTGCTGTGGATGAGCCACTGGTTTTGCTCCTGCGGCAGCGCGTAGGCCATCTGGCCTTCCAGGTAAAAATGCTCCTGGCCGCCCACTTCCAGCGTGCCGTGCAGGGTGTGCGGCGCGCGCGCCAGCGCGGCCTGGGCATCGCCCCGGCGCACAAAGACCGGTGGCAGCACATAACTTTGCGCCTGCAGGGCGGCGTCCAGGCTCAGGATGGCGGGCAGGGGGCTCACGTCAAGCTGCACCGCCGCTGCGGCACGGCGCGCTTGCGCCATGGTGTCGGCCACCACGATGCCGACCACCTGGCCGACGTACTGCACCGTATCGGTGGCAAAAATGGGCTCGTCTCCGGCAAAGGAGGCCAGCATGGGGCTGCCCGGAATGTCGCGTGCCAGCACCACGCCCCGCACACCCGGCAGCGCCTGGGCCGCCACCGTGTCCACACCGCGCAACTGGCCGTGGGCCACAGTGGACAGGATGGGCGCGCCGTGCAGGGTGCCGCGCACCTCCGGGATGTCGTCCACGTAGGTGGCAGTGCCTGCCACCTGGGCGTGGGCGCTTTCGTGGGGCAGGCTGGCACCTGCGGCGGGCTGGTTGGAAAAGGCGCCGGTGTTGCGTGAACCGTTCATACCTCGGCTCCGGTGGGGGCGGTGGCGCTGGTTGGCGTGAGGGTGCGCAGATCGGTGGCCTGGCCCTGGCTTTCCAGCCACACACGTTGCAGCAGCGTGCCCAGCACCTCGGTGCGGTAGGTGGCGCTGGCGCGCAGGTCGGACATGGGGGTGAACTCGGCGCGCAGCGTGGCCATGGCGCGCTCCACGGTGGCGGCGTTCCAGGGTTGCTGGCGCAGGGCCGCCTCGGTCTGGCGCGCGCGCGCTGGGGTGGCGGCCACACCGCCCACACCGATCGACGCCTGGGTAACCTGGCCGTTGAGCAACTGCACATGGAGTGCCAGGCAGACGGAGGAAATATCGTCTTCAAAGCGTTTGGATACCTTGTAGACCCGGCAGATATCCTGTGTGCCCTGGCGCGCCAGGGCCTGGGAGCCGATGCGTTGCATGGCGGCAGCCTTGGGCACCTTGATCCAGGCCAGCACTTCGTCCGGGGCGATGGCGTTCTGGTGGTAGCCGGTGTACAGGTCTTCCAGCGCCAGTTCGCGGTGCGCCTGGCGGGCGCCGTGCTGGCGCATCAGCACCACGCTGGCACGCAGGGCAATCAACAGCGGCATGGAGTCGCCAATGGGCGAGCCGTTGGCCACGTTGCCGCCCAGCGTGCCACTGTTGCGCACCGGCAGACCGGCGAAGCGCTGGGTGAATTCGGCCAGTTCCGGGCGGTCGGCCACCAGGGCGGCAAAGGCGTCGGTCAGGGTCACGGCGGCGCCGATGGCCATGTGTTTGGGGTATTGCTCCACCCGGCGCAGTTCGGCCACGCGGGTCAGGTCGATGACCTTGCTGAAGGCGCGGTGCTGCTTGGTCACCCACAGGCCCACGTCGGTGCAACCGGCTACCAGTTGGGCCTCGGGGTGGCGGGCTCGCGCATTCAGCAGCTGCGACAGGGTGCGCGGCGCCAGGTAGTTGGAGTTAATGGCCAAATAGGCCTCTTGCGCACGTCTGGTTTGCGCAAGCAGCTCCAATTTTGATAGCACATCGGCTTCATCCACGTTCTGCACTGGGCCGGTTTGCATGGCCTGGGTGGCGTCCAGGATGGGGCGATACCCGGTGCAGCGGCACAAATTGCCCGACAGGGCCTGCGATGCCTGTTCGCGCGAGATGGCCTCGCCGCGCACCGTGTGGTTCTGGTACAGGCCAAACAGGCTCATCACAAAGCCGGGTGTGCAAAAGCCGCACTGCGAACCGTGGCACTGCACCATGGCTTCCTGCACCGGATGCTGGGGCTTGCCTGGTAAGTCGTGTGCCGTCCATAGCGCCATGCCGTCAATCGAGTGGGCCAGGCGGATGCAGGCGTTGATGCTGTGGTAGCGCAACGCGCTGCCATCGGGCGTGGGTTCGGCCAGCACCACGGTGCAGGCGCCGCAATCGCCTTCTCCACAGCCCTCCTTGGCATCCAGACAGTGCAGGTCTTCGCGCAGCAGTTGCAGCAGGGTGCGCTCGGGTGCTACGCCGTGCAGGGTAACGACGTGGCCGTTTTTCAGAAATCGCAGGGGCGGGGTGGGCATGGTGCTGGCGTGGGCGGGTAAATCGGGAGGGTAGCGGGGTTGCGCGGGCGTTAGGCTTGCGGTTTTAGGCTTTAGCATAGAGCCCAATGGTTTGGTTCGGATGGTTCGGTTCAGTATGAAAGACCATGCCGATTTTGACAAGGTTACCCCCGCATGACCCCACCCCGCTTGCAGTTGATCGGCATCACCAAGGCCTACCCCGGCGTGGTGGCCAACAGTGACGTATCGCTGACCGTGATGCCCGGCGAAATCCACGCGGTGCTGGGTGAAAACGGTGCCGGCAAATCGACGCTGATGAAGATTATTTTTGGCGCGGTCAAGCCCGACGCCGGCGCAGTGCGCATCAACGGCCAGGAAATGGTGATCCGCAACCCCAAGGAGGCGCGCTCCAACGGCATCAGCATGGTGTTCCAGCACTTCAACCTGTTCGACACCATGACCGTGGCCGAGAACGTATGGCTCGGGCTGACCCGCAATTCATTGCAGCAGGTCACGGCGGCCATTGTGGGCAAGGCGACCGAATACGGCCTGGACATTGACCCGGCGCGCCCGGTGCACACCCTGAGTGTGGGCGAGATGCAGCGGGTGGAGATCATCCGCGCCTTGCTGACGCGCCCGGAGGTGCTGATCCTGGACGAGCCCACCTCGGTGCTGACGCCGCAGGCGGTGGAGAAGCTGTTTGTGGTGCTGAAAAAATTGGCCAGCGAGGGCTGCAGCATTCTGTACATCAGCCACAAGCTGCACGAAATTCGTGAACTCTGCACGGCCTGCACTGTGCTGCGCGGGGGCAAGGTGACCGGCGTGTGCAATCCGCAGCAGGAGTCCAACGCCTCGCTGTCGCGCCTGATGATTGGCGCCGAGCCACCCCTGCTGACGCGTACCGCCCAAGCCGCGGGCGCGGCGGTGCTGGTGGTCAAGGGCTTAAGTCTGGCGCGCGAAGACCAGTTTGGCGTGGACCTGGACGACATTCACCTGCAGCTGCGTGCGGGCGAAGTGGTGGGTATTGCCGGGGTGTCGGGTAACGGCCAGAAAGAGTTGCTGTATGCGTTGTCCGGCGAAGACGTGCGCGCCCGCGCGGCAGTATTCGTATGCGCAGCGCGGGGGGCGAAGTGGATGTGTCGGCCATGCACCCGGGGCAGCGGCGCGCGTTGGGCCTGCATTGTGTGCCCGAAGAACGCCTGGGGCGCGGTGCCGTGCCCACCCTGAGCCTGGCGCAGAACCTGCTGCTAACGCGCACCGAATCCATCACCCTGCCGCGTTTCGCCGGGGCTGGATTCGCACCCGCGCGCTGCAAGCCCATGCAGCACGGCTGATTGCGCGCTTCAAGGTCAAGGCCCATGGGCCCGGCGCCGTGGCGCGCTCGCTGTCGGGCGGCAATTTGCAAAAGTTTATTGTCGGGCGCGAGATCGATGCGGCGCCGAAGATGCTGATCGTGTCGCAGCCCACCTGGGGGGTCGATGTGGGTGCGGCGGCGCAGATACGAGGCGAAATTTTGGCCCTGCGCGATGCCGGTTGTGCCGTGCTGGTGGTGAGCGAGGAGCTGGATGAACTGTTTGAACTGTGCGACCGTATGCATGTGATGGCCCGTGGCCGCCTGTCGCCCTCCATTCCCATTGGCGAGGCCTCGGTGGAAAAAATCGGTGCGTGGATGAGTGGCTTGTGGGAGGACAGCGCCTCGGTGCAGGGCAGCGAGGTACAACATGCCTAGACTCCAGCTCGAAGCCCGCGCGCAGCCCTCAAGGGTGTGGACTTATGCCTCGCCCGCATTGGCATTGGTTGGCACCGTGCTGATTGGCGTGGTGCTGTTCACGCTGCTCGGTAAAGACCCGCTGCGCGGTCTGCAGGTGTTCTTCTGGGACCCCATCAAAAGCAGTTATGCCCTGGGTGAACTGGTGGTCAAGGCCACGCCTTTGCTGCTGATTGCGCTGGGCTTGGCCGTGTGTTTCCGCTCCAACGTGTGGAACATTGGTGCCGAGGGGCAGTACATCCTGGGTGCCGTTGCGGCCAGTGGCGTGGCCCTGATGGCGGACAAAACCACCGGTGGCTGGATCGTGTTGCCGGTGCTGCTGGCGGGGGTACTGGGTGGCATGGCCTGGGCGGGGCTGACGGCGCTGCTGCGCGACAGGTTCAACGCCAATGAGATTCTGGTCAGCCTGATGCTGGTGTATGTGGCGGTGCAAATTCTGGGCTACCTGGTGTTTGGGCCGTGGAAAGACCCGCACGGCTACAACTTTCCGCAAACCGCCACCTTCGAGGCGGTGGCGCGTATCCCTAGGCTGATGGCCGGTTCACGGGTGACGATTGGTGTGCTGTTTGCCTTAACCGGGGTGCTGGCGGTGTGGGTGTTTTTGTTCCGCACCCGCGCCGGTTTTGCCCAGCAGGTGGGGGGGCTGGCACCGGCGGCCGCGCGTTACGCCGGTTTTTCATCGCGCAGCGCCTTATGGACTGCCTTGCTGGTATCGGGTGGCCTGGCCGGTTTGGCGGGCGCGCTGGAGGTGGCGGGCCCCATTGGCCAGCTCACACCGTATGTGCCCGCCGGTTATGGTTTTGCCGCCATCATCGTGGCCTTTGTGGGGCGCTTGCACCCGGTGGGCATGGTGTTTTCTGCCGTGCTGATGAGCATGTTTTACATTGGTGGTGAGTTGGCCCAGTCGCGTCTGGGGCTGCCCAAATCGCTGACCGGGATGTTCCAGGGGCTGCTGCTGTTTTGTTTGCTGGCCTGTGACACCCTGGTGCACTACCGCTTGCGCTGGGGGAATAAATAAATGGAATCCTACGCATTGCTGGTGGCGGCCACACTCAACGCGGGCACGGTGCTGGCCCTGGCCGCGCTGGGCCTGCTGATCAACGAGAAGGCGGGCATCGTCAACCTGGGTGCCGAGGGCATGATGCTGTGTGCCGCCATCGCCGGTTTTGCCACGGTGGTGGCCACGGGCAGCGACAGCCTGGGCTTTGTGGCGGGCATGGGGGCGGGGGCGCTGATGGCTGCCGTGTTTGGTGCGCTGGTGATCTGGCTCAACACCAACCAGTACGCCACCGGCCTGGCGCTGAGCCTGTTTGGCGCGGGCTTTTCGGCCTTTGCGGGCATCACTTATGTGCAGGAGCGTATGCCCGAGCGGCCCACTTTTGCCGTGCCTTGGTTGTCGGATATTCCGCTGCTGGGGCCTGCCGTGTTTCGCCAGCATCCGCTGGTGTACCTGACGGTGCTGTTTGCGGCGGCGCTGGTCTGGTTCTTGTACCGCACGCGTTCCGGCCTGGTGCTGCGCAGTGTGGGCGAAAGCCCGGAAGCGGCCCACGCGCTGGGTTACCCGGTGCGCCGGATTCGCTTGGCTGCCGTGGTGGTGGGGGGCGCGTTGTGCGGGTTGGCGGGGGCCTATATCTCCATCATTTATTCGTCCTTGTGGGTGCAAGACATGGTGGCGGGTAAAGGCTGGATTGCGCTGGCCCTTACCACCTTTGCCACCTGGCGCCCGGCGCGGGTGTTGCTGGGGGCCTATTTGTTTGGTGGGGTGACCATGCTGCAGTTTCACCTGCAGGGCGCGGGGGTGGAGTTGCCCAGCCAGGTGTTGAGCGCATTGCCCTATGTCGCCACCATTGTGGTTTTGGTTTTGATCTCGCGCAACCCGCGCTGGATTCGTATTAACATGCCCGCTGCCATCGGCAAGCCCTTCTATCCCGGCTCTTAGCTTTCGCTGTTTTTCTTCACTCTAACTACCCAACGAAAAGGAAATCACATGACAGATTCGCACAAACGCGCACTCCTGAAAATGGCCGCGTTGACGGCCGTGGCCGGCGCCGCCCTGGTGGGCTGCGGCAAAAAAGAAGAGCCGGCACCGGCGCCTGTGGCCGAACCCGCGGCCACTGCGACCGCACCAGCACCCAAGGCCGAGCCTCTGAAGATTGCGTTTGCATACGTGGGCCCCGTGGGTGATGGCGGTTGGTCTTTTGCGCACGACAACGGACGCAAGGCCGTGGAAAAAGAGTTTGGCGACAAGGTGGTTACCAAGTTTGTGGAGAATGTGCCCGAGTCGGCCGATGCTGAACGTGTAATCCGCGAGCTGGCAACCGACGGCAATAAGCTGATTTTTGGCACCACCTTTGGCTACATGGAGCCCATGCTCAAGGTGGCGCCCGATTTCAAAGGCACCAACTTCCAGCACGCCACCGGCTACAAAACCGCCGAGAACATGAGCACCTACGACAGCCGCACCTACAAAAACGCCTACATGGCGGGTGTGATCGCTGGCAAGATGAGCAAGACCGGCACGTTGGGCGTGGTGGCATCGGTGCCAATCCCCGAGGTGATTCGCAACATCAACAGCTTTACCCTGGGCGCACAAAGCAGCAACCCCAAAATCAAGACCAAGGTGGTGTGGGTGAACGAATGGTTCAACCCGCCCAAGGAAACCGAAGCCGCCACCAGCCTGATCAACGGCGGCGCCGACGTGCTGTTCCAGAACACCGACTCGCCGGCTGTGCTCAAGACCGCCGAAGCCAAAGGCAAGCGCGCTTTTGGCTGGGACTCCGACATGACTGCCTACGGTCCCAAGGCGCATTTGGCATCGGCCATCATCAATTGGGGGCCGTACTATGTGCAGACGGTGGCCAATGTGCTGGAAGGCAAGAACGCTTCCACGCAAAGCTGGTGGGGCGTGAAAGAGGGCGCAATTGATATTGTGTCCATCGCCGAAGACGTGCCCGCTGAAACCAAGGCCAAGGTGGATGAAGTGAAGGCCGGTTTGAAGGACGGCAGCTTTGTGATCTGGAAAGGCCCCATTGTGGACAACACCGGCAAGGAGCAAATCGCCAAAGACGCAGTTGCCGATGACAAGTTCCTCGGTGGACTGAGCTTCTACGTCAAAGGGGTGGAAGGCAAGATTCCGGGCGGCAAATAATCGCCTTGAAAATAGAAAAGCCGTGACGCATTTCCAGCGTCACGGCTTTGAGAGCGTTGTGAGGGGTGGCGTGCAGAATGGGGCGTATGGAAATGCTTTTTCTGCAAAGCCAACCCAGTGTCAAAACACGTTCTGGCGGAAGCTGTGAGATTCGAACTCACGGAGGACTCACATCCTCGCCGGTTTTCAAGACCGGTGCCTTAAACCGCTCGGCCAAGCTTCCTGTAGGCGCGTATTCTAGCGGTCCCGCGCCAGTGTTTGGCGTGAACGGCACCGGGACGACGTGAATATTGATTTTTTTGCCGTATCCTCGCAGTTTCTTGTTCCAGCAGGAGGCTCGCATGCAAAAACCCATTCGGCGTATTGCCATTTGTACCGGTGGCGGCGATGCCCCCGGGCTGAACGCCGTGATTCGTGCCACCGTGACGGCCGCGGCCAATCGGGGCTGGGAGTGCATGGGCATTCGCGATGGTTTCAGCGGCATCTTGCAGCCCGAGCGCTACCCACAGGGTGGCGTGCATTTGCTGACGCGCGACCGGGTGCGTGGCATTTCGCACCTGGGGGGCACCATCATAGGCACCACCAACAAAGGTAATCCCTTTCACTATCCGGTGCCACAAAGCGATGGCAGTGTGCTGGATACCGATCGCTCGGGCGAAATTTTGGCCTATTTCGAGCGCGAAGGCATTGACGCGCTGGTGTCGGTGGGCGGCGATGGTTCGCTGACGATTGCCAACGAGTTGCACCGCAAAGGTTTGCGCGTGGTGGGTGTGCCCAAGACCATCGACAACGATCTGGACAAAACCTACACCACCTTCGGTTTTGACACCGCCGTGTCGTTTGCGACCGAATGCCTGGATCGCTTGCACAGCACGGCTGAGAGCCATCAGCGCATCATGGTGGTCGAAGTGATGGGCCGTTACGCGGGCTGGATCGCCTTGCACGCCGGTATTGCAGGCGGGGCGCATGCCATTTTGATCCCCGAGATTGCCTATGACCTCGACAAGGTGGTGGCCAAAATTGCCGAGCGCGAGAAAGAGGGCCGCGCCTACACCCTGGTTGTGGTGGCCGAGGGCGCTGTGCCAAAAGAGGGCGCGCGTGCGCTGGTGGCCCCGTCCGAAATCGGCCACGCCGAGCGTCTGGGGGGTGTGGGTGAGCAGGTGGGGCATGCGCTGGCAGAACGCACGGGTAAGGACACCCGGGTGGTGGTGCTGGGGCATCTGTTGCGCGGCGGAAGTCCAACTGCGTTCGACCGCCTTGCCGCCCTGCGTTTTGGTACGGCGGCCGTGCGGGCGCTGGATGAAGGCTTGTCCGGGGTGATGGTGGCGCTGGCGTTTCCCAACGTGAACTACGTTACGCTGGAAGAGGTGGCCGGGCGCATGAAGGCCGTTCCCCTGGACAGCGACACATTGCAAACCGGTCGCGATTTGGGCGTGTGTTTTGGGGATTAACACAAGGCCATGGAGCCGGTGGGACGTGCCCGCAGCTATGGAAAACCCGTACACCGGTATCATCCGGGCATGAACCGCCGCAACTACCTACTTGTGCAAACCCTGCTGATGGGTGGTGCCGCCTGGGCCGACGTGCCCACGGTGCGCACGCTGGATGACGCTTTGCGTTGGCTGGACAAACTGGCCCAGGCGCGCGAGGCGCGCAGTACCAATGCCTGGAAACTGCGTGCCGTTCTGGAGCATTTGGCACAAAGTATCGAGATGAGTATGGACGGCTACCCCGCGCAAAAAAGCGCGTTGTTTCAAAAAACCGTCGGCGCCGCAGCTTTTGCCTATTTTGGCTGGAAGGGGCAGATGCGCCATGGCCTGACGGAGCCTATTCCGGGTGCTCCGGTTTTGCCCCAGTTGGATGACTGGAAGCCTGGCGCAGACCGGCTGCGCGCCGCGATTGCGCGCTTCCAGGCCCATTCCGGCGCCTTGCGCCCCCACTTTGCCTACGGTGCCCTGGACAAAACCGACTTTGCCCTGGCGCATGCCTTGCACATTGCCAACCACCAAGATGACATCGTGGTGGTTTAAGTCCCTCATGGGATGGGAGTGGCCGTGCTGGTCGGTTGTGCGACACCACTGCCCACCACCGTACCGCAGCCTGCGATTACTGGGCCGGTGCAGGCGATGCGTGGAGAGGTACGCCCGGTGCAGTCACCGGTGCCGGACACCCCACCGGCCCTGCCACAACCGCCGGCGCAAGCCGTCACGCCAGTCGCTAGTGCCACATCTGCTGCCGAACCGGAGCAGACGCGTGTGTCCCCGGCGGCGGTATCCTGGAAGCAGCGGGGGCGGGCGTCCTGGTACGGTAAAAAGTTCCATGGCCGGCGCACGGCCAGCGGGGAGCGCTTCAGCGCCCATGGTTTTACCGCCGCGCACCGAACCCTGCCCATCCCCAGCTACGTGCGGGTGCGCCGGGTGGCCAACGGGCAGGAAGTGATTGTGCGTATCAATGACCGCGGGCCGTTTCACGGCGGGCGTGTGCTGGATTTAAGCTTTGCTGCGGCCCAGAAGCTCGGCATGGTGGCAGTGGGCAGCGCCGAGGTGGAGATTGAGCGCTTGACCGATGAAGACTGGCGCTTCGAGAGCGCCCGCCAGGCCGCGGCCAGCGTGGAGACGCCCTCGATTCCCTAGGCAACGGATGGGGCCTTGGCCCCACAGTGTGATGCATATCTTTCCCCCTTATTTGTTCACCCGCCTGGTCGTGTTGTGGGCGCTGCTCATTCCGGTGGCCTGGGCCGCGACGCCACTGGACCTACCCGACCTGGAGGCCATGATCGACTACCGGCCCAAAATTCCCTTGCGGGTGTACACCAGTGATGGTGCTTTGATTGGCGAGTTTGGCCAGGAGCGGCGCGACTTTGTGGCCATCAAAGATATTCCCTTGATCCAGAAACAGGCTTTGCTGGCCATCGAAGATTCACGTTTTTACAGCCACGGCGGGGTCGACTTCAAAGGCGTGGCGCGGGCGGTGTTGGCGGATTTGAAGGGGGGCCTGCGCCAGGGTGCGTCCACCATCACCATGCAGGTGGCGCGCGATTTTTACCTGACCAAAGAGAAGCTTTTTTCGCGCAAGCTGACCGAAGTGATGCTGGCCTACAAGATGGAGCGCACGCTGACCAAAGACCAGATTCTGGAGCTGTACATGAACCAGGTCTACCTGGGGCAGCGCGCCTACGGCTTTAGCAGCGCCGCACGCATCTATTTTGGCAAACCCCTCAAAGAACTGACCATTGCCCAGGCGGCCATGCTGGCCGGTCTGCCCCAGGCGCCGTCCCGCATCAACCCGATTGCCAACCCCAAACGCGCCACGGCGCGCCAGCATTTGGTGTTGAAGCGCATGCGTGATCTGGGCTACATCACGCCAGCGCAATACCAGCAGGCCTTGCGCGAAAAGCTCCACGTGCTGGAAGAGGGGCAATCGCTCAACAACCATGCCCCGTATGCGGCCGAGATGGTGCGCCAGGCCATGGTTGCGCAGTTCAAGGAAGAAACCTACACCCGCGGTATTGTGGTCACCACCACCCTGGTGCAGGCCGAACAAGATGCCGCGTATGACGCCATGCGCCGCAACGTGCTGGCCTACGACCAACGCCATGGTTACCGCGGCCCCGAGGGTTTTGTCGCGCTGCCCAAGGATGCGGAGCAGCGCGACAAGCTGATGGAAACCACGCTGCAAAGCCACCCCGCCAGTGACGGATTACGCGCCGCGGTGGTGACCCGTGTGTCGGCCAGTCAGGTGCATGCCACCTTGGCCAATGGGGACGACATCGTTATCACTGGTGACGGCCTGCGCTGGGCGGCGCAAGCCCTGGCGCCCAAGGCTGCGGCAGCGCTGAAGATCAAGCCAGGCTCCATCATCCGTGTGCAGTCGGCTGGCAAGGCGCAATGGCGTATTGCGCAGTTGCCCAAGGTGGGTGCGGCGTTTGTGGCGCTCAACAACCAGACCGGCGCCTACCGTGCCCTGGTGGGTGGCTTTGACTTCAATCGCAACCAGTTCAACCACGTCACACAAGCGTGGCGCCAGCCGGGCTCAACCATGAAACCCTTCATCTACTCGGCGGCGCTGGAGAAAGGCTTTTCCCCAGCCACCCAGGTCAACGACGCACCGTTGACCCTGGGTAGCACAGAGACCGGTGGTCCACCCTGGTCGCCGCAAAACGACGACGCGGTCTACGACGGTGCCATCACGCTGCGCACGGCCCTGGCGCAATCCAAAAACGTGGCTGCCGTGCGCCTGCTGCGCGCCATTACGCCGCGTTATGCCCACGAGTTTTTGCCACGCTTTGGGCTGGACGCCAGCAAACACCCGGTCAACTACACCATGGTGCTGGGCACCGGCTCGGTTACGCCCTTGCAAATGGCGGGGGCCTATTCGGTATTTGCCAACGGCGGCTTTCAGGTCAACCCCTACCTGATCCAGAAGGTTGTGGATACGCGCGGCACCGTGTTGTTTGAAGCCAAACCGGTACCGGTGGCGCAAGAAAGTGCCCGGGTGCTGGACGCGCGCAACGCCTTTGTGACCAGCAGCATGTTGCACCAGGTTACGGTGTCAGGCACCGCCGCCAGTGCATCGCAAAAACTCGGCCGTCAAGACCTGGCCGGAAAAACCGGCACCAGCAGCGAAGCCGTCGATGGCTGGTTTGCCGGCTCCAGCGGGCCGGTGACCGCTGTGGCCTGGATGGGTTACGACGAGCCGCAATCGCTGGGCGGGCGCGAATTTGGCTCCACATTGGCGCTGCCGATCTGGATTGACTTCATGCGTGTAGCGCTCAACGGCAAACCACCCACCACCATGGTGCAGCCCGCCGGGGTGCAGTGGGTGGGCGGGGACTGGATGTACGACGAATTCGTCAGCACTGGCGCCGTGCGCACCATTGATCTGGACCTGATGCAGTGGCTTAAGGACTGGGTGCGGCCGTGATGCGGGCCGGTTGATTCTGCGGCGCTACCCCGTGCGCAGCGCCAGCCCACCGGCGCCTCTTTTTTGCTCGCCCAGGGACGCCTTGGCGCTGCCCATGCCGTAGGTAGCGCGCAGCGCCATCACGGTTTGGGTAAGGGCTTCGGCGCCTGTAATCTTGGTGGCGTGTTTTTGCAAGACCTGCCAAGCGTTGTCAATGAGGCGCGCATTGAGGGTACTCTTTCCGTGCAGGATCAGGTTCTTGACCGCCGATGTGGGGTCGCCACTCATGCTCAGAGCCATGGCAGTTTCGGCGTATTCCAGTACCTTGGACTGGCAGTTGCGCAGGTGCTCGGCAAACGGTGGGTGCACTGCTGCGCTGGCGGCCAGTAGTTCGGTTTGCGCACGGTTGCTGCAAAAGCGCAGGCCCAGCGTGTCCACCGAAGTTTGCACCTCGTCGAGTTGAATGGCCTTGTTCGCCAGTTGCGACAGCAGCGCCAGCAGGTTGCTGGCGGACTCAAAATCAAAGTCGGGTGCCGTGATGGATTTGGAAAGCGTGCGCACGGAGTCCACCGCCTGTGCAAACTGGCTTTGCTGGATCAGGTTGAGTGCGGCCACGATGTCACTCAGGCGGCGCAGGCGCGGGCTCTCGGGGTCTTTTTCGATCAGACGCTTGAAGTCGTCAAAGCAGCGCTGCAGGCCCTTGCGGTCGCCGTTTTCCAGCCGCGTGAAGGCCAGCAGCACCAGAGTTTGGGGGTCGAACATCTTGGAGTCCAGTCCCATGCGTACGGTCTGGTCGAGCAGCTTTTCGGCCTCGGCGTGCTGGCCAGAAAAATACGTCATCATGGCCAGGTTCTGGACCCGGGTGATGGACGATGGGGTGAGTGACGCGGCCATCTTGTAGGTTTCCAGCGCCTTGTCGAACTTGCCGACTTCGAAATGGGCGCGCCCCATTACGTCATACGCATCGGCGTAGTTGGGCTCGGTGCTGATGAGGTTTTCCAGCGTGCTGGTGGCCTGGGTGGTTTGCCCTGCATCGAGCTGCGCGCGGGCGACGCCCAGCTTCGCCCAGGGCAGGGTTTTGGCCTCCACCACCGCCTTGTAAAGGGCCTGGGCTTCGGCACTTTTGCCCATGCGCAACATCAATTCGGCGCCCACCCGTGCGGCGTACAGCCAGAATGGCCCGCGGGTCTTGAAGCGCTCCATGCACAAATCGGCTGCAGCGGCAAAGTCCAGGGCCTCAATGGCCGTAAAAATGGGTTGCAGTGCCAATTTACGTGCCCGCGCCTGCATGATGCGTTCACCCAGGTGGGTGGCCTTGTGGGGTTTGAGCAGGTAGCCGTCCAGTGCGGACTCGGCCGCCTCGGCCACCTTGGCATAGGTGGCCTCACCCGTGACCATGATGAACACGGTGGAAAACGGCAGCAGCTGGTTGCGTCGCAGATCGTCCAGCAGGTCTTGCCCTGAGTCGTTGTCACCGGCGAAATGCAGCTCACACAACACAAAGTCAAACGGGCGGTATTCCAGCTGGCGCCGTGCGTCGGCCGCACGCGCCGCCTGCAGCACGGTGCCCACGCCAAAGTCGCGTAATTGGGTGACCAGAATGGAGCGCGACGTGGGGTTGCCGTCCACCACCAGGGCGGTGCATTTGCTCAGGTCGGCGTCAAAGGTAGCCATGGTGCAAAAACGGGCGGCGCGATCCAGTACCAAACAAGGCCCTTGCGCAGACGGGGTGCGCGCAGGGAGTTATCAAAATGATAGCACCGACGGTGCCGCAGCGGCAGATGGTTTACCCCACCCCGATGCGCTTGCGTGCGCTCTACACTGTGCCCTCACTTGGCGAAAGGATACTCCCATGAAAACATCCCCCCGTGTGGCCGTGTTATTGGCCGGTTGTGGGCACCTCGATGGTGCCGAGGTGCGCGAAGCGGTGCTGGCCCTGCTTGCGCTGGACCAGCAGGGTGCGCAGGTGCAGTGCCTGGCACCGGACGCGCCCCAGTACCACGTTATCGACCACGCCACGGGCGAGGTGGTGCCCGGTGCCCAGCGCAACATGCTGCAAGAGAGCAGCCGCATCGCCCGCAAGGGCCAGTGCCTGGATCTGGCGCGTGCCCAGGTGGCAGATTTTGATGCGCTTCTCATGCCCGGTGGTTATGGCGTGGCCAAGAACCACTGCGGCTTTGCGTTCGACGGCGCGCAAGCCCAGGTGCGCGAGGACGTGGTTGCCTTCGTGCGTGGCTTTTTCGATGCGGGCAAGCCCGTAGGGGCCATTTGCATTGCACCGGCGCTGGTGGCACTGGCCCTGCAGGGGCGCACGTCCACCACACTCACCCTGGGCCGTGGCGACGGTGTGGCCGACGCCATGGCGCAGCTTGGCCATACCCACCGGGCCACCGCCGACGCCAGCGCGGTGGTGGTGGACGAAGCCCACCGCCTGGTCACCACCCCGGCCTATATGTTTGACGACGCCCCGCTGCGCGATGTGTACCGTGGTATCAGCGAGTGCGTGCGCGAGGTGCTGGCGCGGGTGCGCTAAGCCTGCTGGCTGGCCAGCAGATCATGCAGCGCACGCGCCACCACCTGGGTGGCACGGCGCAGGTCGTCCAGGCACAGGCGTTCATCGGCGCGTTTGGCGTGGGACTCGCGCACGGTGCGCGGCCCGGCACCGTAAATTACGCCTGGAATGCCGGCCTCGCCAAACAGGCGCACGTCCGTATACAGCGCGGTGCCTACGGCGGCAATGGGCTCGCCAAACACGGCTTCGCCATGTTTCTGGATGGCATCGACCAGGCGCTGGTTGCCGGGTAGCGGTGCCAGGGCCCGTGCCAGCAGCATGCGTTTGACGTCCACCGCAATCGCTTTGCCCCCGCGGGGTGGGTTGAAGCTGCGCGCGGCGGCATCGATGGTGGCGCGCAGAGCCGCCTCCACCTGCGCGGGGTCTTCTTCGGGGATCATGCGCCGGTCCAGCTTGAGCACCACTTTGCCGGGGATGACGTTGGTGTTGGTGCCACCCGCAATCAGGCCCACGTTCAGGTAGGGGTGGGTAATGCCGGGTACTTGGGAGCACACGCCCTTGTACTCCGCATTCAGCGCATACAACGCGTTCAGGATGTGGGTGGCACCCTGCAGTGCGTCGGTGCCGCTGTCGGGAATGGCGGCGTGGGCCATGTCGCCGTGCACCGTTACTTCCAGTTGCAGGCAACCGCTGTGGGCGGTGACCACCTGGTAGCTAAAGCCTGCGGCCAGCACCAGGTCGGGGTGGATGATTTTTTTCTGCAGCAGCCAGCCCGGGCCCAACTCGCCGCCAAATTCTTCGTCGTAGGTAAACAGCAGCTCCACGCTGCCTTTTTGCGGGCGGGCGACGGCTTCCAGGGCGCGCAGGGCAAAGGTGTAGGTGGCAAAGTCGCTTTTGCTGACCGCTGCGGCGCGGCCGTAAATCTGGCCGTCCACCACCTCGCCGCCGTAGGGGGCGTGCGTCCAGCCTTCGCCGGGGGGCACCACGTCGCCATGGGCGTTGAGCAGCACGGTGGGGTGGGCCTCTGCGGGGCTGTTGCCGTAGCGCCGGCGCACCAGCAGGTTGGTAATGCTTTGCAGACCGGCGGTGTGTACCTCCGCTTCGGGCACGGGGAATTTTTCCACGGCAAAGCCAAAGCCCTGCAGCAGTTCGGCGGTGCGCTCGGCGTGTGGGGCGTTGTGGCCGGGGGGCGTGTCGGTGGGTACACGGATGAGGGCCTGCAGAAATGCCACTTGGGCGTCAAAGTGGGCGTCAATCCAGGTGTCGAGTTGGGTGTAGGCGGACATGGTGGCGTGGGTGCAGGGCTATTACGGACTAGGGGGCGTGCAAAGTGGGAGAAGGATGCGGCGTTGCAGTGGTGTTCGCCGTGTCTATTTCATGGGCCAGCGCTGCCAGCAAATGGGTGAAGGCATCCACAGCGAGCTGCATGTCGTCGGCGGTGGTGGATTCCAGCGGGTTGTGGCTGATGCCACCGTTTTCGCCGCGCACAAACAGCATGGCCTGGGGCATGGCGGTGTGCATTTGCATGGCGTCGTGCCCGGCGCCGCTGGGCAGGCGGTGCAGGGGCAGGCCCAGGGCGGACACGGCGTCCTCCCAGCGTGCTTGCCACTGGGGTGCACTGGGCGCGGCGCTGGCGCGCAGGGTTTCGGTCAAGGTCAGGGTGACGCCACGGCGCGCGCAAATGGCGTGGGCGGCTTGCAGCACATCGGCCACCAGCCGGTCGCGCTGGGCATTGGTGGGCGCGCGCAGGTCCAGGCTGAATTGGCAGCGCCCCGGCACCACGTTGACCGAGCCTGCGCTCACCTGCAGCTGGCCCATGGTGCCCACCGAATCGCCATCGTGCGCGGCGCGCTGCTCTACAAACAGTGCCAGTTCGGCCACGGCGCAAGCGGCGTCGCGGCGCTGGCCCATGGGGGTGGTGCCGGCGTGGCTGGCCACGCCGATCACCTCGCCCTGAAAGCGCGCACTGGCGTTGATGGCGGTGACGATGCCCAGTGGCAGGTTGAGTGCATGGAGCACCGGGCCCTGTTCGATGTGCACTTCCACAAAGCCCAGGTAGTCGGCCGGGTTGCGTTGCAGCGCGGGGAGGGCGTCGGGGTCGAGCCCGGCGTCTTGCAGCGCCTGGCGCAGGGGTATGCCTTGGGCGTCCACCTGGTCCAGCCACGCCGGATTGAAGTGGCCGGTGAGTGCGCTGGAGCCCAGAAAGGTGGCCGGGTAACGCTGGCCTTCTTCTTCGGCAAAGGCCACCACCTCCAGCGCAAACGGCAGACGCCGTTGCTGCTGGTGCAGCGCAAGCACACAGGCCAGGGGCACGTAGATGCCGAGGCGGCCGTCGTATTTACCTGCGTTGCGCACGGTGTCATAGTGGCTGCCGGTCAGCAGGGCCTTGGATTTTTTAAGCGTTTTTGGCCCTTTGCGCCCGCTGGATGTGCGCAAGCAGCTATCACTTTCATAGCGACCCACCACATTTCCCACGGCGTCAATGTGCACGCTGTCGCAACCGCAGTCGCGCATGTGTTGCGCAATCCGCGCGGCGCAGGCACGGTGCGCATCGCTCAGGTACGTGACGGTGAGCTGGCCTTGCGCGGCATAGGCGGGCTCGGACAAGGTGGCCAAATCTTCCAGTGCGTCCCATACCGCGTTGCCCGCCTCGGGGGTGGTGCCGAATAAGGCGTTGAGGCGCAGCGCAGCAATGCGGTGGATGGCGCGCAGGCACTCGTGGCGCTCGGCTTCGGGGTGGGCCTGCAGGCGCCGCGCGAAGGTGGCGATGATCTCCGAACGGCTGAGGCCCGTGCCACGCGGCCCGCGCACGGCCAGAATGAACGGCCAGCCAAAACGCGCGTTGTAGTCGGCGTTGAGTTGCTGCAAGGTAGCAAATTCTTCTGCGCTGCAGTGGGTCAGGCCCGCGCTGGCTTGCTCCGTGGTGGACTCCGCCGTCAGGCTGTTGGCCACCATGGCCTTTCCCGACAGTTCTGGGTGGGCGCGGATCAGGTCCAGCTGGGCCTGCAGTGGCGCGCCATCCACCACCTGGGTACACACGTATTGCAGTTGCGCCAGCGTTTTAAGCGGGCGTTGCGCCAGTGCGGCGCGCACGATCCAGGGTGAGTGTTCGTATACGCCGTCGAGCCAGTGCACCGCATCGTCCAGCGCGGCGACGTTAAGCTGATCCAGAGTCAGGGGCGAGGGGGTTGGGGGTTTCATGGGTGCGGGGCTGAAGCAGCTTGCGTGTGGATTGGCTTGCGTTGCGTGGAGCGGCGATCTGGGTGCACCCTTACGGCGCAATGAAAGGGTGGGTAGCCGCCCAGTGGCGGGCAATGTCGATGCGCCTACACACCCATACCTGCTCGTGTGCGGCCAGGTAGTCCAAAAAGCGCAGCAGGGCGGTGATGCGTCCGGGGCGCCCCAGCAGGCGGCAGTGCATGCCAATGCTCATCATGCGGGGTTGGTTTAACCCGGCCGGGTCGCCCTCGGCGTACAGCACATCAAACGTGTCTTTCATGTACTGAAAGAACGGGTCAGCGTGCGAATAGCCCTGGGGCAGTGCAAAACGCATGTCATTGCAGTCCAGCGTGTAGGGCACGATGAGCTGGGGCACCACGGTGCCGTCGCTGCGCTGCACCTGCATCCAGAAGGGCAGGTCGTCACCGTAGTAGTCGCTGTCGTATGCAAAACCGCCGCAGTCGGCTACCAGGCGGCGCGTGCGCGGGCTGTCGCGCCCGGTGTACCAGCCCAGGCCGTGGACGCCATCACCCGCACCGCGCGGCTGCCCGGTCAATTGTTCGATGGCCTGCAGGCACAGGTGCAGGTGTTCGCGCTCGGTCGCCTCGTCCACATTTTGGTAGTGCACCCAGCGCCAGCCGTGGCAGGCAATTTCGTGGCCCTGTTCCATCAGTGCGGCGCAAAGTTCGGGGTGGCGTTGCAGCGCCATGCCCACGCCAAACACCGTGAGCGGAAGGCCACGTTCTTCAAACGCCCGCAGAATGCGCCACACCCCGGCACGCGAGCCGTATTCGTAAATGCCTTCCATGCTCAGGTGGCGATCCGGGTAGCTGGCCGGGTTGAATAGTTCGGACAAGAATTGCTCCGAGCCCGCATCGCCATGCAGCACGCAGTTTTCGCCGCCTTCTTCATAGTTCAGCACAAACTGCACCGCCACGCGCGCGCCTCCTGGCCATTGTGCGTGGGGTGGCTTGCGGCCATACCCCACCAGGTCGCGCGGGTAGGGGGCGGTGCTGTCGTAGTGGGACACTGGGTAACCTCCGTGCTGCGCACTGCGGTGCGAGCTTGCTTGGGAACGGCCCGGCGCTGCGCTCATGCTGTGCGGCGCCGGGGTTTGGCGGGTGGGGGTTCGAAAATGAGGGACGCTTGCACATGCTGCAGGTGCATGTCCATGCGCAGCAGGGCCAGGGCTTCATCTCTGGCCTGGAGCGCGTCGACAATGTCGCTGTGCTCTACGTTGGAGCGGTCGGCTGCGCTGGCAGACTGGTACAGCAGGGTAATGAGTGCACAGCGCGCCAGCAGCTCTTGCAGCAGTTCGGCCAGTACGGTGTTGCCCAGCAACGTGGCCATGCACACATGAAAGTCGCCCAGCAGCACGGTGCGCCGTGCCACGTCGCCGCGCTGCACGGCGGCGTGTTCCTGCGCTACATGGTCGCGCAGGGTGGCAATGTGCTGCGGTGTGGCGCAGGCCACAAAGCTGCGCACCAAACCGGCCTCCAGCATGCGCCGCACGGCAAACACCTGCTGCGCCTCTTGGGCTGAGGGTGCGGCCACAAAGGCGCCGCGCGCGGGCTCCATGCGGATGAGGCGGTTTTGTGCCATCTGGAATAGTGCCTGGCGCACCAGCGTGCGCGACACGCCAAACCGTGTGGCCAGTTTTTGCTCGCCCAGCTTGGCGCTGGGTTGCAGGCGGTGCGCAACGATGTCGGTGGTGAGTGCGTCGGCAATGGCGCGGGTCGTGCTGGAATCCATGGGCAAGACGACAGGGGAGTGGGGTCAGGTGGCCGATCGTGCCTTGGGTTCGGTGTGCCAGATGGTTTGGGCGTACTGCGCAATGGTGCGGTCGGACGAGAATTGCCCCATGCCCGCCACATTCAAAATCGCCTTCTGCGTCCACGCGGCCGGGTCGCGGTAGAGCTGGCCCACCTGGTCCTGGCAGGCCACGTAGGCGGAATAGTCGGCCAACAGCCGGTAGTGGTCGCCGTGGTGGGTCAGCACCTCAAAAATCGCCTTGTAACGGTCGCGGTCTTCGGGCGAAAAATAGCCGTCGCGCAGCATGTCCAGCGTTTGCTTGAGCTCGGCGTTGTTGTTGTAGTAGTCCCATGGGTTGTAGCTACTGCGGTAGGTGTGCGTCACTTCGTCGGCGGTCAGGCCAAAAATGAAGAAGTTTTCTGCCCCCACTTCGTCGCGCATTTCGACGTTGGCGCCGTCGAGCGTGCCAATGGTGAGTGCGCCGTTGAGCGCCAGCTTCATGTTGCCGGTGCCCGATGCCTCCGTGCCCGCCGTGGATATTTGTTCCGACAGGTCGGCCGCGGGGATGATGATTTCGGCGGTGGACACGTTGTAGTTGGGGATGAATACCACCTTGAGCCGGTGGCCAACGGCGGAGTCGTTGTTCACAATGTCGGCCACGTCGTTGATGAGGCGGATGATGAGTTTGGCCATGCGGTAGCCCGGCGCCGCCTTGCCGCCAAAGATAACGGTGCGTGGCGGTGCATCGCAGCCCCCGGCGCGGATGCGGCTGTACAGGGTGATGACGTGCAGCACATTGAGCAACTGGCGTTTGTATTCGTGGATGCGCTTGATCTGCACATCGAACAGCGAGTCCGGATTGACGCGGATCGACAAACGCTCGTGGATCAGGCTTGCCAGGCGAGCCTTGTTGTCGCGCTTGACCTGCACAAACGCGGCCTGAAACTCCGGGTCAGACGCCAGTGGCGTGAGCTGGCGCAACTGGTCCAGGTTTTTGATCCACCCTTTACCGATACGGCTGGTGATTAAATGGGCCAATCCCGGGTTGGCCTGGTTCAGCCAACGCCGGGGCGTGACGCCATTGGTCATGTTGACGATTTTGTCGGGCCACAGGCGGTGAAAGTCGGCAAAGATGGTTTCTTTCATCAAGCGGGTGTGGATGGCGGCCACGCCGTTGACCTTGTGGCTGCCCACAATGGCCAGGTGCGCCATGCGGATGCGCCGGCCATGCGACTCGTCGATGAGCGACATGCGCGCCCACAGGGCCGGGTCGCCGGGGTAGTGGCGCATCACATCCTTCATGAAGCGGTGGTTGATGTCGAAAATGATTTGCAGGTGGCGCGGCAGCACCCGCTCGAACAGCGCTACGGGCCAGGTTTCCAGCGCCTCGGGCATCAGGGTGTGGTTGGTGTAGGCAAAGGTGCGGGTGGTGAGTCCCCAAGCGCGCGTCCATTCCATCTTGTGCAGGTCGCACAAAATGCGCATCAGCTCGGCCACGGCAATGGAGGGGTGGGTGTCGTTGAGCTGCACCGCCACCCGGTTGGGCAATTCGTCCAGCGGCAGGCCGGACTTGTCAAAGCGGTACAACATATCCTGAATGGACGCGCAGACAAAAAAGTACTGCTGTTTAAGCCGCAGCTCGCGCCCGCCCTCGGTGGTGTCGTTGGGGTACAGCACCTTGGACAGGTTTTCGGACTCGTTTTTGTCTTCCACCGCGCGGATGTAGTCGCCCTCGTTGAAGTAGGTCAGGTCGAAATCGCGACTGGCCTTGGCCGCCCACAGGCGCATGTTGTTCACGGTGCCGGTGTCAAAGCCGGGAATGGGGTAGTCGTAGGCCATGGCCATCACGTCATCGGTGTCCACCCACTGGTAGCGCTGGGTGCCCTGTTCGTCGGCGTAGTCCACCACCCGGCCGTGGAACTTGACCTGGTAGAGCACCTCGGGGCGCGGAAACTCCCAGGGGTTGCCGTAGCGCAGCCAGTTGTCGGGGTGTTCGATTTGCTGGCCGTTTTCAATACCCTGGTGGAACATGCCGTACTCGTAGCGGATGCCGTAGCCGTAGCCGGGAATGCCCATGGTGGCCATGGAGTCCAGAAAACACGCCGCCAGCCGCCCCAAGCCACCATTGCCAAGGCCCGCATCGGGCTCCACCTCTTGCAAAGATTCGGGGTTGAGGCCCAACTCCTTGAGCGCCGCCAATGCGTCATGAAATTCTTTCTCCGCGCAGATGTTGTGCATGCTGTTGGCCATGGCGCGCCCCATCAGGAATTCGAGCGAGAGGTAATACACCCGTTTGCGGTCGTCCTGGTAGTAGCTGCGCATGGTGGCCATCCAGCGCTCAATCATGCGTTCGCGTACCACGGCGGCGGCGGCGTAAAACCAGTCGCGGTCGGTGGCGGTAATCGGGTCTTTGCCCACCGTAAACACCAGGTGCTGGTAGAGCGAGCGGCGAATGGATTCCGCGTCCAGCGTGGGGTGGTTGAGCTCGGGCAAGGCTGCGGGATTTTTCATGGAACGCTCCCAAGTTGGACGATCAAAGTGGCCGGAAATCACCACGCGCGTGGCGCAACCACACCGGGTATGACACCGGCCATGATAGCGAGAACGCCGAAAATGTATACACTTTGCCGACACGACTGAGAGGCACGCCATGGGCTTGAGCACACACGTACTGGACACCATGCACGGCACCCCGGCCGCCGGTATGGCCGTGGCGCTGTACACCACGCACGATGGCCAGGCCACGCTGGTGCAACGCCTGGTTCTCAACGCCGACGGCCGCAACCCCGCTGGCATGCTAATTGCCACGCCCGATTTGCGCGCGGGCACCTACCGGCTGGAGTTTGATGTGGCGGCTTACTTCAAGTCGCGTGGTGTGGACTTGCCCGCTGGGGGGCCGCCGCGTGTCCTCGGCTTTGTGCCGGGGCGCCAGCACTACCACGCCGCTTTTGGTGGACCGTGTGAGGAAGCGGGAGCGCGAGGGCGCCTTCAAAAAGGCAGCCAGCTAAAAAAACCAAAACCCGGCCACACGGTGCGTACCTGGCGCATGCATTCCTTGAAAAGTGCCTTGGTGGCGGGGTCAATCGGTTTGCATTCCTTGCGCGCAACCAGCACCACCTGGCCCGCTGGTGATTAGTTCCGACGAGGTAGTCCACATGCCATTGAGCACGCTGTCGATGCGCACCGTGGGCCGGAAACCGGCCCCTTGAGGCGCTGCTAAAACGGTGTTACTGAGTGTTTGCATCGGGGCGCGTTCCACCCGGTGCGTTCGTAATCTTCCAGCGCCAGCAGCAGGCTGGTGCGGTGCTCCCGTGCGACCACCTGCCAGGGCAGGTTGGTCAACGCCCCTTCAATGGCCCATAACAAGTTGAGGCTGGCCGGTGCACCACTGCGCTTGATCAGCACGTACGCCGCCACGGCGCCGAGCTTTTGCAGCTCTTGCACGCAATGAATACCTGCGGTGTGCAGGGCTGCCTCGGATTTGGGGCCGAGGTTGGGGAGGCTGGCGATGGACACGGGGCGGTCAATCATGGTGATGCTTTGGGTTAGCGTTGGTGCTGTCCGGCGGGCAGCACGCGCCGCGAAGCCTTATTCCGGCAAAGCACAGCCAGATGACCACGCACGCCGCCGCAAGGCGCTGACCCACACCCAAAGCGACGGACACTGTGGATACTGCGATGAAGAGGAATGCCGGAAGCATTGCCCAGCCGTAGGCTCCCAGGGCGAGTTCACTCATTAGCTGGTGTGCGGGGTCGTAGCCGGGTTGGAGCACATGAAGCGCGCCCACGACCACGACAAATCCGAGGGCGCCGGTCATGGTCAAAGCCCCGACCCATCTGGGAACACAAGCCGTATTCAATTCACTCTCGGCGCGCATGCAAGCTCCAGTCTGCAAATCAGGTGGGAAAAGTGACTATTCGTGCGTGTATCCATGTTGCATTGTGTACTCACCCAAATCGTCCCGACGCTCCGCCAATTGATCCATGGCAAAAGGCGGCCACCGCAGGCGCATCACAATGGCAACGCCGGGCGATACCGTGGCTGCGCCCGGGCGATTCGGGCGCCGGTGGCGTCCATTACAAGCATGGCCACCATGCCTATCCCCTGTTCCCGCGAGGAGTACCGATGACACCTATTCTCAAATCCCAGGCCCGCCGGCTGCGCGGTGTGGCGTGTGCCAGTGTGTTGCTGTCCGCTCTGTGGCTGGTGGGCTGCAGCTCCGACATGGCGGTGCAGGTGCAAAACAAGCAGGCTGCACAAGAGGTGGCCCGCCTGTCGGCGCCGCCGGGTTCGGTCTACCTGGGGTGGCGCATCTTCCAGGCCCAGTGTGCGTCCTGCCATGGCCCGGCAGGGCAGGGCTCTGCCGGCGCGCCCGATTTGTTGCCGCGCGTGGCGGCCATGGGACAGCGCCAGTTTGTGAGCCTGGTGCTCAACCGCTACGACTGGAACAACGCTGTGGACAAGTCGCGTGCCGACCCGGCATCGCGTGAAGCCCTGGTGGACCAGATCGTGCAGCGCAAGGCGCCGCCGCTGGTCATGCCCGCCTGGGCCAGCGAGCCCGGTGTGAGCCCGCATATTGCGGACCTGTACGCGTATTTGTCGGCGCGGGCGCAGGGCACGCTGGGTACGGGGCGGCCGTTGCCCTGAATGGAGCGGGGGCGGCAGTGGGTGGGGCAGGGCGGTTTACCAGGTCAAGGCACCACTGGTTGAGCTTCCCCAGAGCGAAAAACCCAGCCGGGCAATTTCGTCCTCGCGCCATTGGCGCAACTGGCGTTTGAGGCGCACCTTGTCCATCTTGCGTTCCAGCCAGGGTTGGTGCAGCAGCCGGTGGTTGTAGCGGTAGCCCAGTTCCTGGGACTCTTTGAGCCCGCGCTCGCGTTTCATTGCCGACTGGGTGATGGAGCCAAAATGGTGCAGCCACGACGCCCCGGTGGTGCCCACCCGCATACCGGCTTTGCGCGCCTCATGGAAAAACAGCGTGTCTTCGTAGCCCAGCAATTTGGGCGATGCGCGGAAGTAGCCCGCCTCTTTCCATACCCGCTGGTGCACCGCCAGGCACACCGCATGCGCCCACCCCAGGCGCATGGTGGAGCCGGCACGCTGGCGCGCTTGCTGGGCAAAGGCTGCAAAGTCATAGTTCAGCGGCCCCTCGATCATGGCGGGCGAAACGATGTCGAGCTGGTGCAGGGTGGCCGATTCAATCAAACCCTGCACCCACTGCGGGCTGACCAGCACATCGTTGTTCATGATGATGGTCCATTCGCTTTGCAGTTCCAGCGCACCCTGGTTCCAGGCCACACCGCAACCCAGGTTGTCGCGGTTGTGGATGATCCTTGCCCAGCGGCAGCCCCCGCAAGTAGGCCAGCGTCTCGTCGCCCGATGCGTTGTCTACCACCACCAGGCGCTCCAGTGGTGTGCCAGCGCGTTGCATGCTGTCAATGCACTGGCGGGTGTAATCGACCTGGTTGTAACAAGCGAAGGTGATGGCGTAGTCCATGGAATTAATTCGAATCCGTATTGGTAAAGCGCAGGCACAGGCCACACAGCACAGCCGTGGTGAGCGCGTAGTAACTGGCAGTGTATTTGAGGCCAAAAACCTCGGTGCTGAGCGAACTGACAAAAAGCGTGATGCCAAACACCATGCCCAGAAGCCCTGCGGCTCGCTGCTCGCCATTGCCCAAGCGGATCGCGCGGATGTAGATGCACCACGGAACCACAAACAGGGCCAGGGTTGCCAGAGCACCTGCTGCGCCGGACTGAATGCCGTTGGTAATGGCCTCATTGTGGAACCCTGATGCCAGCGCAAAGTCCTGCGCGTAGCGGCTGGCGTAGTGCTGCACCACTGCGGGCATGGGCGGGGGGCTTTTTTGTGTGTCGCCATAACCGGTCAATGGCCGCTCCAGAATCAAGTCCGCCGCTATGCGCGCAAAGGTGATGCGCAGGCCTACCGAAGTTTCCGGTGCCATCCCCTCAAAGGAATACGTGCGAACCTCGTCCACGGTGAGCATTGCGCGTTGTTGAACCGTGGGCGACACCAGAAAACCCAAACCCAGCAGGCCCAGCGTCAAGCCCGTGGCAATGGCGGCGCTTTTCAGGTTAAGTGCCCTGTATTTGAAAAACGCCATGCACAGCAGCACCAGGGGCAGCGCCAGCCAACCCGAGCGGCTGGCCGTTTGAACACTCATGTACAAACCTGCCGCGGCGGCAAGCAGCTTGAACACCAGCGCCCATTTGGGCTGCGTGGTGTCTGACAAAGCCGATGCCAGACTCATAAACGCCAGCGACAGGCAGATGTAGCCAAAAGCCAGCGGGTCGGCAAAGTAGTTGGACATGCGCTCGGCACTCCAATCGTGCGCGTGGGACGCCAATACCTGGTGTGCCAGTGTCAGCACCAGGCCTGCTGCCGCGCAGTAGCCCACTGCCCGCACGCCAAGGTGCCCGGCTCTGCGCACGTACAGAAATACCGGAATCGCCACTGCAAACCGCGCCGGGGAATCCAGCAGTGGCCAGTCCACATGGCCGCGCAAGAGGGCTGCCACCAGGGTGGCCAGCGTCCAGGCACCAAAGCTGGCACAAAACCATTTGGCCAGCGGCGCGTTGCCTGCCCATTCGTGGTCGCGCTGCGGTGCGCCGGGGCGCTGCGCGGCCAGTTCCACCATGCACAGCAAAGACCCGATCAGCAGTACGCCGCTGCCCCAGCCGCGTACCACCAGCAAAAGCAGGGGTTGGCTAAAAAGGAAGGCCAGCAGCGCAGTCTGGCGCCACGCACTGCGGGACAACGGCATTGTGGTCATGCTACGGGCGCAGGCTTCGCGGGCACGCAAGTTAGTGGGGCGGGAACTGTGTGCGGGCCAGGTTGGCATACACCCCGCCTTGGCCCAGCAACTCCGCGTGTTGGCCCGACTCCACAATTGCTCCGGCACACAGCACCAGAATGCGGTCGGCTTTTTCGATGGTGCTGAGCCGGTGTGCGACCACCAGCGTGGTGCGCCCTTTCATCAGCACCTCCAGTGCCGACTGCACCTTGCGCTCCGACTCGTTGTCGAGCGCACTGGTGGCCTCGTCCAAGATCAAAATCGGCGCGTCCTTCAGCAGGGCGCGTGCGATGGCAATGCGCTGGCGTTGCCCGCCGGAGAGGCGCGTGCCGTTGTTTCCAATGGGCGTGTCCAGCCCTTGCGGCAGGGCTTCAATAAACTCCCAGGCGTTGGCCGCTTTGGCCGCCGCAACAATGGAATCGGTGGTCACGTCACCGGCCACACCAAACGCAATATTGGCCGCCACCGTGTCGTCAAACAGCACCACATCCTGGCCCACAAAGGCAATGTTGTGCCGCAGGGCGCCGAGCCGGATGTCGTTCAAGTCGATGCCGTCAATGGAAATAGTTCCCGCATCCACACGGTAAAAACGCGGTATCAGGTTGCTGATGGTGCTTTTGCCGCCGCCAGATGGCCCCACCAGCGCCACCGTTTGCCCGGCCTCAATGGCAAAGCTGACGCTGTTGAGCGCCGTCTTTTCGCTCTCAGGGTAAGAAAAACGCACGTTCTCAAACCGGATATCCCCGCGTGCACGTGGCAAGTCATGCACACCGGTATCGGGCTCGGGCGCCAAATCCAGAAACTGGAAAATATTATCCGCAGCGGCCAAACCGCGCTGCAGGTTGGTCTTGACCGTGGTGAGCTGCTTCAGGGGCGCAATCAATAGCAGCATGGCGGTAATAAACGACACAAAGCCACCCGGACTGGAACCCGCGCTGCCGGTGGTTTGGCTCAGCGCCAGGTACGCAATCAAGGCGATCGCAACCGAGGCGGTAACGTGGGTGACCGGTGTGGTGGCGGTGGCCGGAATGGCTTCACGCATTTGCGCACGCCGAAACGCATCGGTGGCTTTTTCAAACAGGCGCAGCTGGCGCTGCTGGCCACCATAGACCTTGACCATTTTGTGTGCGGCGCTGGTTTCTTCAATCACATGCGAAATTTCGCGCATGGCCCCCATACTTTGCAGGCTGGCCGCACGCATGCGTTTGCCAAACGAGCGCACCAAAAATGCGATGACGGGCCCCACACACAGCGTAATGAGCGTCAGCTTCCAGTCCAGGTACAGCAAGTACCCCAGCAGGGCGATGGCGGTAAAGGTCTCGCGGATGACCGATACCAGCGCGTTGGTGGCGGCCTCGGAAATATGGCTGACGTCGTACACCAGGCGTGAAATGGTTTCGCCTGCAGAGTGCTGCTGGCAGTACGCAGCGGGCAGCACCAACAGCTTGGCAAACATGGCCCGGCGCAGGTCCGTGACCACGCGGCTGGAGACCCACATCATCAGGTAACCACTGACGTACACAAAAATGCTGCGCAAGACAAACAGCATCACAATCCCGACCGGTATGGCCCATACCAGGTAGGTGTCCCTGGCATTAAAACCATCATCAAGCAGGCGTTTCATGATGGCGGGAAACACCGGCTCCGTCGCCGCCGTACCCACCATGCAAAACACCGCCACGGCAAACGCCTTCCAGTGCGGTTTAACGTATTGCAGCAGGCGCAGGTACAGTTGCTCCGTATCGGATGGCTTCTTGTGTGTCATGGTTTGGGAACCTTCCAGAGATCGCCCTTTTGCGTCTCCAGCGCCTTCACATAGCGGTAAAAAGTCCCTTCGAAATTACCCAGCGCAATCACAAAGCCGGCCCAGCCGTCCAGAAACCCCAGTTTGAACACATAGTGCTTCCAGAATGCCCATTGGGCGTGCACTAACGCGGACCCCATGGAAATTTTCTTGTGCTGGATTTTCTCCGCACCCAGGCTCGAATAGCGGTTGGCCTTGTGCAAAACTTCGGCCATGTTCTTGAACGGAAACTGCCAGATGGCGTTTTGCAAGGTGCCCAAGGGCTTGGGCGTGTGCAGCACATACCCTTCGTGCACGGGCTTCAGGTCGTAAGTCATGGCGCCCTTGCGAAACAACTGCGGCTGGCGGAAATTGGGATACCAGCCCGAGTGCCGGATCCACCGGCCCATAAAAAAATTGCGCCGTGGCACGCGCCACACGTCCAGCGAAGCCGGGTTGTTGACAATGGCGCGCACTTCGGCCGCCACCTCGGGGGTGCAGCGCTCGTCGGCGTCCACGCTGAATATCCATTCGTGCGTGCAACTCTGGAGGGCCTGGTTGCGCAAATCGCCAAAACCCTTGAACTCCACTTGCACCACACGTGCGCCCATTTGCTGGGCAATACCGGCCGTGCCGTCGGTGCTGTGCGAATCCACCACCACCACCTCGTCCGCCCAGCGCACGCTCTCAATCGTGGCGCGCACTTTTTCGGCTTCGTTGTAGGCAATGATGTAGACGGAGATTTGGGGCATGGCTTGTAGTCTATTCGAAGGCCAGCCGGGCGGAATGCGCGGTTCTGGGAGACGTGAATAACACCCCTGCAAAAAATGGCGACAATGCCCACTGGCTTCAATTTTTGAGAAAGAGGTTCGTGATGAAAGGCAACGTCGCCGCCATCGTGCTGATCGCAGTGGGCACATTTTTTCTGCTGACCAACCTGGGGCTGTTGCATGTCAGCCTGGCCGAGTTGTTCAAAACCTGGTGGCCGGCAATTTTGATTGTGCTGGGCATCTCCATGTTTGCACTGCCCAACGGCAAAAAGTAAGGCTGCGCGGGCCCACTGGGCTTACACCACCACCGGCTCCGGCTCCAGCACAATGCCAAAGCGCTCGTACACGCTGGTCTGGATGGCGCGGGCCAGGGTCATCACCTCGCCGCCGGTGGCGCCCAGGCCATCCACCCCGGATCCCCGGTTCACCAGCACCAGCGCCTGTTTTTCGTAGACCCCCGCCTGCCCCACGGTTTTGCCTTTCCAGCCGCACGAATCAATCAACCAGCCCGCAGCGAGTTTGACGGTGCCGTCATCCAGGTGGTAATGCACCACCTTGGGGTCGCGGGCGATGATGTCGGCACACTGCTCGGCGGTCACGGTCGGGTTTTTGAAAAAACTGCCCGCATTGCCCATCACCGCCGGGTCGGGCAGCTTGGCGCGGCGAATGTCGCACACCCAGTCAAAAATTTGCTGCGCGCTCGGTTGCGGGCAGGCGTGCTCGGCCATCTTCTTCTCGATATCAGCGTAACCCAGAACCGGCTTCCAAACCTTGGGCAGCGCCAGGCGCACGCGCAAAATCAGCGCCCGGTCTTTAAGGCCCAGGTTCTGGTGTTCGGTCGCCGCCGCATCAGCGCCGGGCTGCGGCACCGTGCCGTGCTTGAACACCGAATCGCGGTAACCAAACGCACATTGCGCCGCATTGAGCGCAAACACCTTGCCGGTCTGCAAATCGATGGCGTCCAGCGATTCAAAGCGGTCTTGCAGTTCGACCCCATACGCGCCCACGTTCTGTACCGGCGACGCCCCCACGGTGCCGGGGATCAGGGCCATGTTTTCCAGCCCGGGGTATCCCTGCGCCAGGGTCCAGCGCACCAGCTCGTGCCACAACTCCCCCGCACCGGCTTCCACAATCCAGGCCTTGGCGGTTTCACCCACCAGATGCATGCCTTTGACCTCAACCTTGAGCACTACGGGCTTCACGTCTCCGGTCAGCACCACATTGCTGCCGCCACCCAGCACCAATTTGGGCTGTGGCCCCCATTGCGGGTCGGCCAGGAGGGCGCGTACATCGGCCTCGCTGCCTATGCGCACCAGCGCATGGGCCTTGGCCACGATGTGGAAGGTGTTGAGGGACTGGAGCGGGACGTTTTTCTCGACTAACATGGCAAGATTGTCGTCCAACCGGGATTGCCCATTTCGGCGCAACCCAAACCCAACCAAAATATGCCTTCATTTGATACCGTCTGCGAAGCAGAAATGCCCAAAGTCAAAAACGGCGTGGAAAACACGTCCAAGGAAATCACCACGCGCTTTGACTTCAAAGGCACCGCCGCCAGCATTGAGCTGAAAGACAAGGACATTACCCTTATTGGCGATGCCCAGTTTCAGCTCGACCAGATTCAGGACGTGCTGCGCAACAAACTCACCAAACAGGAAGTGGATGTGCGCTTTCTGGACGTGGGCGACACGCAAAAAATCGGGGGCGACAAGGTCAAGGTGGTCATTAAAGTGCGCAACGGCATCGAGAGCGAGGTGGCCAAAAAAATCCAGCGCCAGATCAAAGACAGCAAAATGAAGGTGCAGGCCGCCATCCAGGGCGACGCCATCCGCGTGACCGGTGCCAAACGCGACGACCTGCAGGCTGCAATGGCCCTGATCAAAAAAGAAAATCCCGATATTCCCTTGAGTTTCAACAACTTCCGCGACTGATGCACCCCCTTACCCGCACCCTGCTGATGGCCTGTGCACTGGCCTGTAGCGCGAGCGCCATGGCGCAGAGCGTGGCGCTGTCGGGCATGTTGGGTGGCAAAGCGCTGGTGATGGTGGACGGCAGTCCACCCAAAGCCGTGGCGGCCGGTGACACCTTCAAGGGCGTCACAATCATCTCCACCCAGGGCGACCAGGCGGTGGTAGAAATTGCCGGCAAACAGCACACCTTGCGCGTGGGTGATGCACCGGCCAGCGTGGGTTCCACGGGCAGCCCGGGCAGCGGCGCCACCAAAGTGGTGTTGACTGCGGGCAGCAACGGCCACTTCTTCACCCAAGGCCAGATCAATGGGCGCAGCGTGCAAATGATGGTGGACACCGGTGCATCGGCCGTCAGCCTGAGTGTGATGGATGCCGAACGCATGGGTATTGCCTACAAAGGCGGGCCAACCGGGCGCGTCAGCACCGCCAACGGGCTGGTGCAGGCGTGGCGCGTGCGGCTGGACTCGGTGCGGGTGGGTGATGTGGTGGTTTACGGCGTGGAGGGCGTGGTCTCGGCCGGCTCCATGCCCTTTGTGTTGCTGGGTAACACCTTTTTGACCCACTTTCAAATGACCCGTACCAACGACCAGATGGTGCTGGACAAGCGCTTTTGAGAGGCAGCCCATGCGCATCCAAAGCGAACACGAATACGAAGACTTGCTCGGCCAGTGGGCCGATCTGGAGTCGGGCCTGGGTGTGATTCTGAGCAACTCGGCCCACGCGCAGGAGTTTGTGCAGCGCATCACCCAATACGACCACTGGATGCAGGGCCTGATGCAACACGACCCCGACGTGGGACTGTATTTGTTGTTTCAGTTGGCCGGCAACTCACCCGTGGGCTACAGCGCCAGCCACGCCCTGGTCTGCGCCACACTGTGCCACCTGCTGGCCGGTGAGCTGATGCTCGACACCAAAGAACGCAACAGCCTGGTACGCGCGGCACTGACCATGAACATTGCCATGACCACCTTGCAGGACAAGCTGGCCACGCAGGTTGAAAAGCCGGACGCACAGCAGCAAGCCGACATCCGCGCCCACCCGGTGCGCGGCAGCATGCTGCTGACCAGCCTGGGCATTGCCGACGATTTGTGGCTGGAGGTGATTTCCAGCCACCATGACGATGCGGTAGACAAACACGAGTTGCACAAGGTTCCCCCAGCGACCCGGCTCGCACGCATTTTGAAAATGGTAGACCGCTACGCCGCCATGATCAGCCCGCGCCTGTCGCGTGCGGGTCGCAGCGCTACTGAATCGGCCCGGGCTCTGATGGCCAACGCCTCGGCCAAGAGCGACGAAATCGGGCATGCGCTGCTGCGTGTGGTGGGTCTGTACCCGCCGGGCACGTTTGTGCGGCTGGACAACGACGAGCTGGCCGTGGTGGTGCACCGCAGCGCCAGCGCCAACCAGCCCTACATCGCCGTGCTGGGCAGCGCCGCTGGTGAACTGCTGGCCGCGCCCCGCCTGCACAACACGGCGCACGCCGCACCCCACATTCGCACCGCGCTGGCAGCGTCCAGCGTGCGGGCGCGGCTGAACCACTTTCATATTCTGCGCCTCAGCGCCGCAGCGGGCCAGGAGCAGACCAGCGCCTGACTTTCGTGCACGCGAAGCCCGTGCTGCGCCTGCAGCAAGGGCGTTATTGCCCGTTAATCCACCGATGCCATCCGCAGCGCAGGTGGCGGGCGGCGGCAGTCAGGGCTTGGGCTGGCGCAACGCCAACGCCTTTTTGTCACGGCGCTCCTGCAGCCATTCATTGATACTGACGGCTGCATACAGAAGCAACACCACCGGTGTCGCCCAGGGCGATAAAAAATGCCCCAGCGCAGCGCAGGCAATACCCACAACCACCGGCGCCAGGGACAGCGATCCACCAGATTCCCCTGCGAGGCGGGCGCGACCGTAGTCAATGACCAAAACCACCAACAAACCCACGCCAAAGTGGATGAGCGCAAATTCCATGGTCATCAAACTCCAGGGTTGATGTGTTTGAAGGTGCCTACAGGGCCGCTGGGTGCATCAGGAGCACAACCTGCTCAGGCCTTCTTGGCACCCAGTTTGGATTCCGTACCCTTGACCAAGCGGCCAATGTTCTCCGCATGGCGCCAGATCAGCAAGGCCGACATGGCGGCGATGGCCACCACAATATTTCTGTCCATCACCCAGGTCATGCCGCCGCCCAGCAGGTACAAAACCGGAGCCAACAGCGCCGCCAGCAAAGACGACAGCGACGAGTAGCGCCACACCAAAGCGGCCAGCACCCAAACCGCGCCCGTGGCCAGCCCCAGCCAGCCGCTGATGGCCAGCAACACGCCCAGGGCCGTGGCCACACCCTTGCCGCCCACAAAGCGGAAGAACACCGGAAACAGGTGCCCCAAAAAGGCCGCCAGTCCGACCAGGGCCACCGTGCCTTCGGCCAGGCCATACGGCTCGCCAAACCACTTGACCAGCACCACCGGTAACCAGCCCTTGAACGCGTCGAGCAACAAAGTAACGATCGCAGCCGCCTTGCTGCCGGATCGCAGCACGTTGGTGGCACCGGGGTTTTTGCTGCCGTAGGTGCGGGGGTCATTCAGGCCCATGGCGCGGCTGACAATGACGGCAAACGACAGGGAACCAACCAGGTACGCGGCCACAGTGGCCAGCAGGGGGTACACAACAGCGAGGGAATTCAAAACCAGATCTCCAAAAAACAATGCAGCAGCGCCGTGCCGCTGGCGGGGGCATTATTCAGCCAGTGCGCACTGTACCGCTTTTGCACCCAGCAACTGCACGCACACGGCGGGTTGCAGCCCCACCAAATAACCGCGCCGACCGCCGTTGATCAGGATTTTGGGCAGGGCCAGAATGCTTTCCTCAATAAAGACCGGCATGCTGCGGCGTGTGCCAAACGGCGATGTGCCGCCCACCAGATAACCGCTGTGCCGGTTGGCCACCTCGGGCGCGCAAGGTTCCACCGATTTGGCGCCAATCTGGCGCGCCAGGTTTTTGGTGGACACCTTGCGGTTGCCGTGCATCAGCACCAAGAGGGGCTTGGCGTTCTGGTCCTGCATGACCAGGGTTTTGACCACCGTAAACGGGTCGAACCCCAGCACCTGGGCGCTGTGCTGGGCACCGCCGTGTTCCAGGTAGTCGTAGGGGTGTTCGGTATACGCCACCTTGTTGGCCTTGAGCAACTGGGTGGCGGGGGTTTCGGAAACATGATCTTTTTTGGCCATGGGCGCCATTGTCGCAAACCGGAATGGGGCGCGTCCTGCCGCACGCCCTTTGTCTGCACTGGTGCAGCGTTACGCCAGCGCCACTTCACATTTACATAGTCAAATAGGCCATTTGCGCACGCTGGACGGGCGCAAGCAGCTACTAAAACAATAGCAAAACAGTACTGGAATAGCCACACCAAAAGCCACCGGACGGCTCTGGGCTTTGTTGTAAAGTGCTGAACATCTCAAAGTACGTTGCTGTGTCGGGGCGCACCATGGCCACCACTGACATAACACATTGACTTTTTGTATTGAACCCGGGATGAAAGAATCTGTTCGCGCAGCCGCTGAACGGAATCATCGGGGCATTTCCAACAGGGTTGAAATGATGGTTCGGGACTACCGCGTAACCCCAAGCGCAATGCAGGCAACAAATAACCATGACTAACGAAACATTTGACCCCCTGGGTATTGACCAGTCGCCCGACCCCGCTGCACAGCGCCGTGCCCAATTGGCGGCATTGATTCCCGAAGCCTTTTCCGAAGGTCAGCTTGATGTGTCCGCGCTCAGGCGCGCACTCGGTGGCGACGCCTTGATTGAAGGCGGCGAGCGCTATGCCCTGACCTGGGCGGGCAAGGCCAATGCCTACAAGGTCTTGCAAACGCCTTCCAGTGCCACGCTGCGTCCGCAGCGTGACCTGTCGGTCAATTTCGATGAGGCGCAGCATGTATTCATCGAAGGTGAAAATCTCGAAGTGCTGAAGGTTTTGCAGAAAGCCTACTTTGGCAAAGTCAAGCTGATCTACATTGATCCGCCTTACAACACCGGGTCAGACAGTTTCATTTACCCGGACCGTTTTCAGGAAAGCAAGGAAGACTACCTGCGCCGCATCAACGACCTGTCGGACGATGGCACCTTGATGCGCGAGGGATTTTTTCGAAAAAACAGCAAGGAGAGTGGTCACTACCACAGCAACTGGCTATCGATGATGCTGCCGCGTTTGTACATTGCGCGGAATCTGCTGCGTGACGATGGGGTGATTTTTGTGTCTTGTGATGACAATGAAGTTCACAACTTACGACTATTGTTGAATGAGGTGTTTGGGGAAGAAAACTTCATTTCACAAATCATCATTCAGTCAAACAAGCGGGGGCAAACTTACAAAGACATAGCCAAAACCCACGAATATTTACTTGCGTACGGTAGGAGCGAGGAAACCCCGCTATTCGAGCTGTCAAAAGATGGAGACGCATTGCCCTTTGAAGATGCCAAAGGCAAGTTTGACCTTTGGGAACTCCGAAACCGCAATCCAAAGTTCGGTAAACACAACCGTGAAAACCTGTATTTCCCGTTCTACGTTTGCCCCGAAGAGTTGGATTCAAATGGTTACGCGAAAGTTGCGTTAGAGCCGAATGAGAAATTTCGGATTGAGGCACTTCCACGAAATAGCGAAGGGAAAGATGGCTGTTGGCGGTGGAGCAGAGAAAAAATTCGAACTGAAGATACGACAAGTCAGTTTGCAGTGGTAGTGGCAAAGCAGCGGCGCGACGGTGAATGGAACGTGTATCAGAAGTCGCGAAAGAGCACGACGAAGGCAAAGTCTTTGTGGGATGAAACCGAGGTTATCAGTGAGCAAGGCACCGTTGAGTTAGGCGTTCTGGGATTGGGGGGTATGTTTGACCATCCAAAGCCACGGGGATTAATTTCAAAGGTGCTTAGGATTGCTACCGAAGCTGATGACCTTGTTTTTGATTTTTTCTCAGGCTCCGCGACCACGGCTGACGCGCTTCTGCGTCTGAACCATGAGGAAATTGCTGACAGACGAGTGGTGCTTATTCAGTTACCTGAACCCACAGATTCGCAATCGGCCGCCGCCGCCGCAGGTTTCAAGAACATTGCAGATGTCAGCCGTGAACGTTTTCGTCGTGTTATCAGCGATATCGAAAGTAGCTCCGACTTAGTCACCCGCGCGCCGACCAACTTGGGTTTTAAGTCATTCGTGCTTTCTCCTTCCAACTTTAAACAATGGCGCGGCGACGGCATCGACACGCCCGAGCAACTGGCAGAACAAATGCTGATGTTTGCCAAGTCTGAGAAAGAAGGTGCAGCGGTGGAGCACATGCTCTATGAGTTGCTGTTGAAGTTCGGTCAAGAGCTGACCACGCCGGTTGAAACGCTGGATGTGGCAGACGGAAAGGTGTATGCCATCCATGGTCGAAAAATGCTGTTTGTGCTGGAGTCGTTTACTGATGTCATGATTCAACCGCTGGTGGACATGAAGCCGCGCGAGATCATAGCGATTGATGGTGTATTCCTTGATTCCGATCCGCTCAAGAGTAATCTCGATTTGCAGTGCCGCGATGCCGGTATCAAGTTCACTTGTCTATGAGGCTGCACCATGTCTAGTGTTCGTTCGTTGACCGTGACGGGTTACAAGTCCATTCGCGAGCTGCGGGAGTTCCCCTTGCGCGACCTGAATGTGCTTATTGGTGCCAATGGCGCCGGCAAAAGCAATTTCATTGGTTTGTTTCGGCTTTTGGGTGAAATCGTGGACGAGCGTCTGCAGCTGTATGTGCAAACGCAAGGAGGGCCGGATGCCATTCTGCATGGCGGGCGCGGGATGACCGAGCGCGTGCATGCGGAGTTCTATTTTGCGCAGAACGGCTACAAGTTCGACTTGGTGCCGACTTCGGATAACCGGCTAGTGTTTGAAAATGAACAAAGCTGGTATGCAGGTCAGATGCGACCTGGGTCATACAGCGCCCCTCTTGGTTCTGGCCACGAGGAATCCAAGCTCAAAGCCGCAGCGGATAGCTATTCCCCGTACGTTCGTTCATCCGTTACCAATTGGCGCGTTTACCATTTTCACGACACCAGCGAGCGCGCCAAAGTCAAACAGAAGCATCCGGCCAATGACAACCTTCGCTTGAAACCGGACGCCGCCAATTTGGCGGCCTATCTGCGTCTGCTCAAGGAAAAGCATGAGCCGGAGTATCTGAACATTGTGGGGACCATCCGGCTTGTAGCCCCATTTTTCGATGATTTTGTCCAGCGATCAGGTGAGGTGGAGACAGTCGAATTGGAGTGGCTGCAAAAGGGCAACCCCGATACGCCGTTCAAAGCGCACATGTTGTCCGACGGCACTTTGCGTTTCATTTGCCTGACCACGCTATTGCTCCAGCCTTGGTACAAATTGCCTGAAACTGTTTTGATTGACGAGCCGGAATTGGGTTTGCATCCGTATGCCGTTTCTGTGCTGGCTGACATGTTCAAACAGGTTGCGGAAAAGCGGCAGTTGATTGTGTCCACCCAGTCTGTGGAGCTGCTGAACGAATTGACGCCCGGCGATGTGATTGTGGTCGATCAGGTGGATGGTGCATCCAACTTCCGCCGCTACACACAGGACGAACTATCCGGCTGGCTGGAGCAGTATTCCATGGGTGAGCTGTGGAAGCGCAACGTGCTGGGCGGGAGGCCGTGATGGTGGAGGTCGTCGTTTTTGCCGAAGGGCCTACCGAAGAGCAGTTCATCAAGCGCCTGGTGGCACCCGCCCTGCGCCATTTGCAGGTATTCGTGAAGCCGCAAATGTTGAAAACTTCGCAGGAAGCGCGGGGCGGGGCGATCAACTTCGACCGATTGAAGTTCAACGCCCGCAATACGCTGCGACAAAATCCCGAATTTGTGTTGACAACGCTTCTTGATCTGTATGGCTTGGATACTTCATTCCCAGGCTTTGACGAGGCTAAGGCCAAGCCTGATATGGCCGGTCGGGTAAAGCACCTCAATGCAAAGTTGCATGAAACATTGGTATCGCATGTGGGGTGCAGGCCAGAGCGGTTTATCGCGCATATACAGCCCTATGAATTTGAGGGCCTGCTGTTTTCAGATACTGCCGCGCTGGCGCAGACCGAGCCCGGTTGGTCTGCCAGTCTGAACGAATTGGTCAAAGTACGGGCGGCGTTTGCGACCCCGGAACACATCAACGATAGTATTGAAAAAAAGCCTTCGCGGCGGCTGGAAGAGTTGTTGCGACCAGGCTATAAAAAAACGCGCCACGGGCCGTTGGCCGCCGAACGGGTGACATTGGCCACGATGGAAAAGGAGTGCCCACATTTTCGGGGCTGGATGGAAAGCCTGCGGAAATTGGGAGGGGCCGTTTAATGAAACTTCAATTCGACGCAAACCAGGATTACCAGCTTGAAGCCATCCGCGCTGTGGTGGCGCTGTTTGCGGGGCAGCCCGATGCCTCGCATATCTCAGTGGCGCGGGACGATGCACTTTCCAGTTTGAAGCTGACTGAAACCGGTGTGGCGAACCAGCGTGTGATTAACGATGAACAGTGGCTGGCAAACCTGAACGCAGTGCAGAAAGCGCAGGGCATTGAGCTGTCCGCGGCTCTGGAATCAATCACGTTGGCCGATGGCTCCCCATTGCCTTCCTCGGCCGGAGCCTTTCCCAACTTCACCGTGGAAATGGAGACCGGCACTGGCAAGACCTACGTTTACCTGCGAACGGTGCATGAACTGTCGAAGACCTACGGATTCAAAAAGTTTGTGATTGTGGTTCCATCGGTGGCCATCCGTGAAGGCGTGCTTAAGAGCTTGCAAATCACCAAGGAGCACTTTCAGACGCTGTACGACTACGAGCGAGTCGAGTTCTCGGTGTACGACTCCACCCGGGTCAACCAGTTGCGCAACTTTTCGCGGTCGAGCGCGATCCAGATTTTGGTCATCAATATTGATGCGTTCGCAAAGGACTCCACCGAGGCCAACGGTGATGCAGACGCGAAGAAGGCCATGAAGAGCAAGGGCAACGTGATCAACCAGGTGCGCGAAACGGGTATCAAACCGATTGAATTCATTCAGGCGGCGCACCCCATCGTGATCCTGGACGAGCCGCAGAATTTGGAGACCGACAACCGCAAGCTGGCACTTGCCCGGTTGGCGCCCCTGTGCACCTTGCGCTATTCGGCCACACACCGCAACCCCTATAACCTGATTCACTCCCTGGACCCGGTGCGCGCTTACGAGCTTGGTTTGGTCAAGCAGATTGGTGTGGATTCAGTGATCGAAATGAAGGATGCCAACCAGGCCTTTGTGGAGGTGGAAGGCTTCAAGACCGGTGCACGAAGTGTGTCGGCCAAGCTGTCGATCTGGGTCAACCAAGCGCAAGGCCCGGCGAAAAAAAGTGTGGCCGTGAAGAACGGTGACGACCTTTTCAAGCTGTCGAACCAGCGCGAGATTTACCGCGATGGTTTTATCGTCAATGAGATCGATGCGGGTGAGGGCTTTGTCACCTTTGCCAATGATGTCAAGGTGCGCGCAGGCAGCCCGCATGGTGCGCTGACCGATGTCATTCTGCGCATGCAGATAGAGGCCACGGTGCGCCGCCATTTTGAAAAAGCTTTGAAGCTGCACCCGATGGGTATCAAGGTGTTGTCCGTCTTCTTTATCGACCGGGTGGCCAATTACCGGGTCTATGGCGAGGACGGCGCCGCAATCCAAGGCAAGTTTGCCCAATGGTTTGAAGAGATATACGAGCGATACCGCGCAAAACCTGAATATGAGGGGCTAATGGTCCATGCCGCTGCGAGAGTTCATAACGGCTACTTCTCGCAAGACAAGCGCGCGGTATCACCTTTCGAGACCGTGACCGGCAAGACCAATGCCGATGCCGAATCAAGCACGTTTGAACTCATCATGCGCGACAAAGAGCGGCTGCTCGATTTGGCTGAACCATTGGCTTTTATCTTCAGCCATTCCGCGCTGCGCGAAGGCTGGGACAACCCCAACGTATTCCAGATTTGCACTTTGGCCGAATCCAGTTCGGAGATCAAGAAGCGCCAGGAAATTGGGCGGGGCCTGCGCCTGTGTGTGGACAAGGACGGCGAGCGTGTGCGCGACCGGGCCATCAATCGCCTGACCGTGATTGCCAACGAAAGTTATGAAGACTTTGCCAACCAGTTGCAGACCGAGATGGTGGAGGCGGGTGTGAAGTTCAAGCGCGAAATGATTCAAAACGAGCGCGACAAGGTGACTGTGCGTTTGCGCAAGGGCTACGACACGGACAACCAGTTTTTGGCATTGTGGGAAAAGATTCGGGCGCGCACCCGTTATCGCGTTCAGTACAAGACGAGCGAATTGATTGCGAAGGCGGCGAGCCGTATCAATTCCAAGATGCCAGCTATCGAACGTCCCAAGGTGGCGCTGACCCGCGCCGATATTGGGATTGATGCGAAGGGTGTCGCGGGCATACAAACTGGCTTCAGGACCCAGACGGTGGACGTGAAATATGCAATGCCCGATTTCGTCGGCCAAGTGCAGGCGAAGACGGGTCTTGCAAAGTCCACCGTGGCGCGGATCCTGTTGGATTCCGGGCGGCTAGGGGATGCCGTGAACAACCCCCAGGCGTTTGTGGACCATGCTGCGGAACTGGTCAATGCAGAGAAGCGCGAGTTTCTGGTGTATGGCGATGGCTCCGAGGGCAGCGGTGTTCAATACGTAAAGATGGACGACGCGTTTTATGAAATGCGCCGTTTTGAAGCGGGAGATTTGATGGAAGTGTTTGCGGCCAATGTCCGCGCCGTGGCAAAGCAGGAGAAAACGCTGTTTTCCCATATCGTCATTGACTCCAATTCCACCCCGGAGCGCCTGTTTGCGCAAGCTTGCGAGGACAACGACGACGTGCTGTTTTACATCAAGCTGCCGCGCTGGTTTCAGATTGAAACGCCGGTCGGCCCTTACAACCCCGATTGGGCATTGGCCTACCGGAATGACAAGGTGCTGTACTTTGTTGCTGAAACCAAGAAGACCGGCAATACCGACCATGTTCAGCTTGGTATGCTGCGCCCGCTTGAAGACTTGCACATTGAGTGTGGCAAGCGGCACTTCAAGAATTTTGAGCAGGTAGCCTTTAAGGTTGTTAGCAATCTGACGGAATTGGTGGCTTGAGGTGCCCATTGCATGTTCTCAACTCCTGCCCTTGAACGGCTGGATGACCGGGGTTTCAGCAACATACTTTGACATGGGCGCCATTGCCCCAAACCGGGACTACCGCCGCACTCAAGGTACCGTAGCCCCCCCCTCAAACCACGCCTTAATCACCGCCCGCTCCGCCTCGGTCATGCCAGTGGCGTTGTTCAATGGCATGGTCTTGGTCACCACCGCCTGCTGGTAGATGGCCTGGGCGTGGCGCTGCACGGCATCGGGCGCATCCAGGCGCACGCCTTTCATTTGCACCTGCGCGCCGTGGCAGCCGGTGCAGCGCTGGGCCAGCACCGGTGCCACATCCTTATAACCAAATGTGCCGTTTGCGCCCGCTGGATGCGCGGAAGCAGCTACTAAATTAATAGCATTTAATGCATTCCCAGCGCTGGGCCTGAGCCACACCACCAGCACGGCAATGGCCAGCACGCCGGCCAGCGCATACGGCCAGGGGTGTGGGTTGCGCCCCAGCTTGTAGCCATGGCGCAGTACGAAGAACTGGCGAATGCTCGCACCCGCCCCCATCATGCCCAGCAGCACCAGCCAGTTCTGCGGGTGGCTGTAGGTAAAGCTGTAGTGCCCACTGAGCATGGCAAACAGCACCGGCAGCACAAAATAGGTGTTGTGCACGCTGCGCTGCTTGCCGCGTTTACCGTGGATGGGGTCTACCGGACGGCCCGCCTTGATCTCGGCCACCACCGCCTTTTGGCCGGGAATGATCCAGAAAAACACATTCGCGCTCATGCTGGTGGCCAGCATGGCCCCCACCAGCAAAAACGCCGCCCGTCCGGCAAACCAGTGGCAAGCCAGCCAGGCTGCCACACACACCAGCACCGCCACCAGGGCTCCGACAATGGTGTCGCCGTGCGCGCGCTGCCCAAAGGTGCGGCAAATTCCGTCGTACGCCAGCCAAAACACCACCAAAAACCCCAGCGCCGCGCCCACAGCGGCGGAAGGCTCCCAACGCATGACGGAAGGGTCGATCAAATAGGTTTGCGCGCTCCACAAATAGGACAGTGAAAACAACGCAAAACCACTGAGCCAGGTGCTGTAACTCTCCCAGTAAAACCAGTGCAAATGGCTGGGCAGCTGCGGCGGTGCGCCAGCAAATTTGACCGGGTGGTAGAAGCCACCGCCGTGTACGGCCCACAACTCGCCGCTCACGCCCTGGCGTTTAAGCGCCTCATCCACCGGCGGGGTGAGGCTGCTGTCCAGAAACACAAAGTAAAACGACGACCCCACCCAGGCAATTGCGGTGATGACGTGCACCCAGCGCAGCAGCAGGTTGGCCCAGTCGAGCAGGTAACTTTCCATGGCGCGGTGATTCCTTAAAAGACGCCGATAAGGGGTTCGCATGCAATGCACGCAAAGGCATTGTGCGGTGTATTGTTATACCCGCACAATACCCTGTTCGCTACGCTTTTTATAGCTGCTTGCGCTCTATCTACAAGCGCAAAACGCCCATTTCGTCCCCGTCCACGGCGACCCGGCTTGGCGGGACGGACCGCCAGCCGACACCCACCGTTTGTAACAACTGCGCCGCCACGGCCACGGCAATCACCTCGGGGCGCTTGTCGGTTATACCCGGCACACCAATCGGGCAGGTGACGTGGGCCAGCTCTGCATCGGTAAACCCGCGCGCGGCCAGGCGGCTGCGAAACGCCGCCCATTTGGTCCGGCTGCCAATCAGGCCCACGTAGGGCAAGTCGCCCTGCGTGCGCTGGCGTGCCAGGCCGGCGGCCACAATGTCCAGGTCTTCGGCGTGGCTAAAGCTCATGATGAGCACCCGCGTGCCCGCTGGCAGACTGGGTACCGCCGACTGCACCGGGTCAGCGTGTTCACACTGCACGGATTGCGGGCATTGCGCCGGAAACACGCCGTCGCGGCTGTCGAACCAAAGCACGTCCATGGGCAACATCGCCAGCACCTGCACCAGCGCGTGGCCCACATGGCCACCACCAAACAGGGCTACCGGCATGCGCGGGCTGTGCAGGCGCGCTGCCAGGGCAGGGGCGTCACGGGCCGTAACCCGCTCAAACCGCAGCGTGACCGTGCCGCCGCAGCACTGGCCCAGGCTGGGGCCCAGCGCATAGCGCACCATTGAGACACCACCACCACCACCACCACCACCACCATCGGCATCGCCTGCGCCCCGCCCATATCCCCACCTGCCGTACCGCGTGCCAGCAACTGGCGCGCGTGCGCCAGAGCATCGTGCTCCAGCCGCCCGCCGCCCACGGTGCCCCATGCGGCATCGGCAAACACCGCCATCCAGGCCCCCACCTCGCGCGGCACCGAGCCGCGGCTGGCCTGCACGCTGACCAGCACTGCGGCCTGCTGGGTCAGTCGCTGCAAAAATGCCGAAACCATGCGCACAATTGGATACCTTTTAAAATGCCCGCTGCACCTGCGAACGATGTAATTGCGGCACAGTATGCCTGCCCCCTCCCTGCAAGGAAAACTCCCATGACCCACCGCCTTATCCGCACCCTTTTGGGCACGCCACTGCGTTGCGCGGGCATTTGCGCCAGCGTTACTGCCCTGGTGGCCGGTTGCGCCAGCAAGCCCCCGGCACCACCACCACCACCCGCTCCGGCTCCGGTGGTGGTCGTTACCCCGGCGCCGATTGTGCTGGCGCCTGCCCCCGCGTTCACCGGCAAAACATCGGGCGCACGCAACCCGCGTGACTACCGTAAAGACGCGGCTTCGCACCTGTACGCGGCCAATTCTTCACGTATATTTAAGGGCAAAATGCCGCCCCTGCTGCATGCGGTGGGTGTGTTGCAGGTCAACATCGACGGGCGTGGCAACGTCACCGGGCTGAGCTGGATGCGCGCGCCTTCCCATGCCCCGGATGTCATGGCAGAAATCGAGCGTTCCGTGCGCCGCGCTGCCCCCTATCCGGCTCCTATTCAATTGGGTGCGGTCACCTACACCGACACCTGGTTGTGGCACAAGAGTGGGCGCTTCCAGCTCGACACGCTGACCGAAGGCCAGCTTTGAACCACACGCAAAGGCTTGCCTTGGGTGTGCGGGCAAACCAACCGGCCGTCCTTAAGCCTGACGGTCTTTAAAACCCGTCAGCACCTTGAGCAACAATCCCCAGCGGCTGGTTCGCCGCACCACGGATACCCTGCGCAACTCCCACCAGGACGACGCGGCGTAGGCACGGCCGGGCTGTGTGGTGGTGGCGCTAAGGTAGCCAGATTGCATTAATTGTTGGATGTGCGCGGACGTATATTCCCCATACGGGTAGCAAAAGTGCTGCACCGGTACACCCAGCAGCTGCTCCAGTTCGGCGCGGCAGCCGCGAATCTCGTCCTCACACTGCGCGGCATGCATCGCAGGCAGGTGCACATGGTGCCGGGTGTGGGCGCCTGCTTCTTGTCCACCGGCAATCCACTGCTGCAATTGCGCACCGTTCATCAGCGGGACTTGGGGTATGCCTTTTTCGGCGTCCCACACATTGGTCTGGCCCATGCGTTGGCTGACCACATAACAAGTTGAGGAAAACCCGAGCCGCTGCAGTACCGGCAGGGCGTGCTCCAGATTGTTCTGGTAGCCGTCGTCAAAAGTGATGCCAAACACTTTGCCCTCTTTCTCACCCCGTAGATACGGCATCAGGGCGGACATCGACAGGCCCTGGTACCCCAGGCGATGCAGTATTTGCATGTGCCGCGCGAAGTCTTGGGGCGCCACCACCAGGCTGCGGTAGGGCGTGCCTTTGGGCGGTGCCGGTGCGATCTGGTGGTAGGTCAGAATCGCAATCGGGCGCCGGTTGCGGGTAGTCGGAGCGTCGGTCATGGTCAAGTCAGATCACCACGACCCACTGCGTTGACGGATTGAACCTGTGGTAACACCCACGCACCGGCCTTGGGTAAGCCATGTGGGCTTGGCCGGCGGCACTTACTTGCCCAGCTTCAAAAAGTCATCGCCCTTGCCCAGCTCCAGCAGCCCCGCATTGGAGTACACCGCCAGCTTGGCGCGGGTGTCGGTGATGTCCAGGTTGCGCATGGTCAGTTGGCCAATGCGGTCCAGCGGGCTAAACGGCGCGTCTTCCACCTTTTCCATGCTCAGGCGCTCTGGCGCGTAGGTCAGGTTGGGGCTTTCGGTGTTGAGCAGGCTGTAGTCGTTGCCACGGCGCAGTTCCAGGGTCACCGTGCCGGTGACGGCCTTGGCCACCCAGCGCTGGGCGGTTTCGCGCAGCATGATGGCCTGGCTGTCGAACCAGCGGCCCTGGTACAGCAGGCGGCCCAATTTGCGGCCGTTGTCGCGGTACTGCTCGATGGTGTCTTCGTTGTGGATGCCGGTGACCAGGCGCTCGTAGGCGATGAACAGCAGCGCCAGGCCGGGTGCTTCGTAAATGCCGCGGCTCTTGGCTTCGATGATGCGGTTCTCGATCTGGTCGCTCATGCCCAGGCCGTGGCGGCCGCCAATTTCGTTGGCCTTCAGGATCAGGTTCACCAAATCGGGGTATTGGATGCCGTTCAGGGCGACGGGGCGGCCTTCTTCAAAGGTCACGCTCACTTCTTCGGCCTTGACCACACAGTCTTCGCGCCAGAACGGCACGCCCATGATGGGGTTGACGATCTTCATGCCGCTGTTCAGGCTTTCCAGGTCTTTGGCTTCGTGCGTGGCGCCCAGCATGTTGCTGTCGGTGCTGTAGGCCTTCTCGGCGCTCATCTTGTAGCCAAAACCATTGGCCGTCATGAAGGCGCTCATCTCGGCGCGGCCACCCAGCTCGTCGATGAACTGCTGGTCCAGCCAGGGTTTGTAGATCTTGAGCGCGGGGTTTACCAAGAGGCCGTAGCGGTAAAAGCGCTCGATGTCGTTGCCCTTGAAGGTGGAGCCGTCGCCCCAGATGTGCACGTCGTCCTGCTGCATGGCGCTGACCAGCATGGTGCCAGTCACCGCACGGCCCAGCGGGGTGGTGTTGAAGTAGGTGGAGCCGGCGGTGGTGATGTGGAAAGCACCGGCCTGCAGCGCGGCCAAACCCTCGGCAGCCAACTGCGGGCGGCAGTCCACCAATCTGGCCTTGATGGCGCCGTATCCAAGAGCTTTGCGCGGAATCTCGTCGTAGTCGCTCTCGTCTGGCTGGCCCAGGTTGGCGGTGTAAGCGTAGGGCAGGGCGCCCTTTTTTTGCATCCACAAGAGCGCGGCGCTGGTGTCCAGTCCGCCGGAGAAGGCGATGCCGACCTTTTGGCCGACGGGGATGTTTTGCAGGATGGTGTTAGACATGTTTTTGGCCTTTTCCGCTTGCTGGGTGTGCGTAAGTAGCTATAAAAAGTGGAGCGTTTTGGATCTGCTTAACCGAAGTGGCAGATGTAGTGGTAGGGCTCGGTGACGCGGATTTCGAAGCTGGAGTTGCCGGGAACGTTGAATTGGGTGCCAGCGGTGGATTGGACCCAAGCGTCCGTGCCCTTGAGCTTGTATTCGCAGGAGCCCGCCACGCATTCCATGATTTCGGGCGCACCGGTGTTGAAGGTCAGTGTGGAGGGCAACACTACGCCGACGGATTTTTTGGTGCCATCGGGGAAGGTGATGCCGTGGCTCACGCATTTGCCGTCAAAGTACACATTGGCTGCGGTGGTGACGGATACGCCGTCGATTTTGGTGGTGGTCATGGGAGTTGGCCTGGAGAAAGGTTGGAAAGAGGGTGTCGCCCTCTCGGCGACGTCAACCGGTGATTTTAAGGTTCTTCGGGGGCGACGGAGTTCAGTGTTGGAAAGGTCGTGTGGAAAGGTCGGAACGTCGCGATCGTTTAGGCTGGGTTGGATGGGGTGCTCTGCTGCGTGTCCCCCGCCCGCGTTGCGGGCTCCTCCTTAACCTCCGCAGAGCACCCCATCCAACCCCGCCAGCACGGTGCTGGTTCGGGCCGTGGAAAAAGCCAAAACCTCCAGCAACAGGGGTGGGGTGCATGCCGCAGTGAGGTAAAGGAGGAGCCCGCGCAGCGGGCGGGGGACACGAACAAAGGTATGTACCCCAGCCCTGTTGTGGGCGCACGCTACAGCCCCCACGCTGTTACTTGTACCCATGCGGCGCGTAACTGCAGGGCGCAGCACGCTACGAACGGCAAGCAGCCAACCGCTCAGCAAACCGCTCTGAATCAAACCCCACCGTCACCACCCCATCGCCCCACACCACTACCGGCCGCTTGATCACACTGCTGTGCTCTTGCATCACGGCGATGGCCGAGGGTGCATCGACCACGCGCTCTTGCACACCAGGGTCGAGCTTACGCCAGGTCGGGCCGCGCCGGTTGATGAGTGTGTCCAAGCCCACGGCCTCTATCCAGCCGGGCAGCATCGCGCTGGGAACGCCTTGTTTTTTGAAGTCGACAAAGGTGTAGTCCACACCCTGCTCGGTGAGCCAGGTGCGGGCCGATTTAACTGTGTCGCAGTTCACAATGCCGTAAAGGGTTGTCATGGGCGGAATTTTGTCACAGGGCTTGCGCCAGCCTGTCACACGAACAGCCGCTCCTGCAAAAAAGCCAGGAAGGTCGCTGTCTTGAATGCCAGCCAGGGCCGCGCCGGGTACACCGCGTACACCGGTTGACCCGCACGCAGCTGGTAGTCGGCCAGCAATTGCACGAGGCTACCGTGGGCCAATTCATGTGCCACCATCAAGCGGTCGATCGCCAACACACCACCGCCTGCCACCGCACCGGCAACCAGCGCCATGCCATCGTTGATCTGGATTTTGCTGGACACCCGGATCGACGTGTTGGAGCCATCCTGGGTGAAGCCCCATTCATCAAACACCCTGGCACCATTGCTGTAAACCAGACAGTCGTGCGCAGCCAGGTCGGCGGGCGTGCTGGGCGTGCCCCTTGCTGCCAGATAGGCGGGCGACGCCACCAGCACGCGCGGGCTGTCACACAACTTGCGTGCCACCAGTGTGGAGTCTTCCAGGTGGGCCACCCGCAAGGCCACGTCAATGTGCTCGGCAATCAGATCCACCAGGTGGTCATCGACCGTGAGCACAACCTCGATTTTGGGATGCATGGCCGTGAACTCCACCAATAGCGGCACCAGGTAACGCTGGCCCAGCGGGCGCGGGCAGGTCACGCGCAGGCGCCCCTTGACCTCGGTTTGGTGCTGCGCGGTGAGCTGCTCGATGTGGGCCACGGCACGGTCAATGTGCAGTGCTTCGGCAAAGACCAGTTCGCCAATCTCGGTCAAGGTCAGTTTGCGGGTGGAGCGCTGTATCAGGCGCGTACCCAGTTCATCTTCCAGTTTGGCCAGTTGGCGCGACACAACCGACTTTCCCATACCCAGTGTGGCAGCGGCCTTGCTGATGCTGCCCGCGTGCACGATGGCACTGAACAAGGCCAGGCGTTGGGTATTCATGGTGGTCTCCTGGCTTTTATTGTTGCAATTTGAACAACGATATTATTCTTTATTAGTGACTATTCAGGCATTAAGTTCGTCCCTACACTCCGTCCCATTGCTTCACAACCCTTCGGAGAACCTTCATGACGCAAGTGACCAACCACCAATTCAAACTCGCTGCCCGCCCTGTGGGTGCTGTCAAAGCGACCGACTGGGCGCGCACCGAAGAGGCCGTGCGCCCCCCGGCGGAAGGCGAAGTGGTAATCCAGAACCAATACCTCTCGCTCGACCCCGCCATGCGCGGCTGGATGAACGACAGCAAGGCTTCCTACATCCCCCCGGTCGGACTCGGTGAGGTGATGCGTGCCATTGCAGTGGGCAAAGTTATTGCCTCCAAAAACCCCAAGTTTGCCGTGGGTGAGCACGTCACAGGCTTGCTGGGCGTGCAGGAATACGCCTATTCCAATGGCCAGGGCCTGACCAAGGTCGATCCCAAACTCGCCCCCCTGCCGCTGTACCTCAGCACCCTGGGCATGCCTGGTTTAACCGCCTACTTTGGCCTGCTGGAAGTGGGGCAGCCCCAAGCCGGTGACACGGTGGTGGTGTCCGGCGCCGCCGGTGCGGTGGGCTCGGTGGTTGGGCAAATTGCCAAAATCAAGGGTGCCCGTGTGGTGGGCATTGCCGGGGGTGCCGACAAGTGCCGCTACCTGGTGGAAGAGCTGGGCTTTGACGCCGCCATTGACTACAAAACCGAGAACGTGGCCGAAGCACTCAAAACGCATTGCCCCAAGGGCGTGAATGTGTATTTTGACAACGTGGGTGGCGACATTCTGGACGCGGTACTGACCCGCCTGGCACGCGGCGCCCGCATTGTGATTTGCGGCGCCATCTCCCAGTACAACAACACCACCCCGGTCAAGGGCCCGGCCAACTACCTTGCCTTGCTGGTGCAGCGCGCCACCATGACCGGTATTGTGGTGTCCGACTATTACGACCGTGCGGGTGAAGCGGCCATGGTGATGGCGGGCTGGATTCAATCGGGCAAGCTCAAAACCCGTGAAGATGTGGTGAACGGGCTGGACAAGTTCCCCGAGGCGTTTGAAATGCTTTTCACTGGCGCCAATAACGGCAAGCTGGTGCTCAAGGTCGCATAACGCAGCGTTACTGACCACACAGCCCCACCCCTACCTGCCAGGCCCCTGTGGACTTGGCACCATTCCACCCCAAGGAGTTTTCCAATGACCCCCCAAGCCGTTCTGGCCCAAACCCTCAAGCTGCCCAACGGGGTGGTGATTAAAAACCGCTTGCTCAAGTCCGCCATGTCCGAGGCACTGGGCACCCGCACGGGCGCCCCCACGCCGGAACTCACCCACCTGTACCAGGCCTGGGCCGAGGGCGGTATTGGCCTGTGTATCACCGGTAACGTGATGATCGACCACGGCGCTTTAGGCGAGCCTGGCAACGTGGTGATTGCCGACGACCGCGATTTGCCCGCGCTCAAAGAGTGGGCCAAGGCCGCCACCGCCAACAAAACCCAGTGCTGGGTACAACTCAACCACCCCGGCAAACAGGCGCCCAAGGGGCTGAACAAAGGCGGGACCGTGTCGCCCTCCGCGGTGCCATTCCGCTCCGACATGGCGCCCTTTTTTGCCACCCCACGCGAATTGACCGACGCCGAGGTGCGTGCGCTGGTCAAACGCTTTGGCGAAGCCGCCAAGGTGGTCAAAAAGGCGGGCTTTAGTGGTGTGCAAATCCACGGCGCGCACGGTTATCTGGTGAGCCAGTTTTTGTCACCCCACCACAACGTGCGCACCGACGACTGGGGCGGCACACCCGAGAAACGCCGCCGCTTCGTGCTGGAGGTGTTTGCTGCCATGCGCAAAGCGGTGGGGGCCAGGTTCCCCATTGGCATCAAGCTCAACTCGGCCGACTTTCAGCGCGGTGGTTTTACCGAAGAAGAGTCGCTCGACACCATCCGCGCACTGGCCGATGCCGGCATGGATTTAATCGAAATCTCCGGTGGCACCTACGAGGCACCGGCCATGACCGGTGTGAAGGCTGACAAGACCCCGGTAAAAGAAAGTACCCGCCAGCGCGAGGCCTATTTTCTGGAATTTGCCGAAAAAGCCCGTCAAGCCGTCAAGACCCCGCTGGTGGTCACCGGGGGCTTCCGTACCGCCCAGGGCATGGCCCAGGCCATTGAATCGGGCGCGGTCGACATGGTGGGGGTGGCGCGCATGCTGGCCATTGAGCCGGATGTGCCAAGCAAGCTGCTGGCTGGCAGGAAGCCGCTGTACCAGGTTAAACCCATTACCACCGGTATCAAGGCCATCGACAAATTGGGTCTGCTGGAGATCAGCTGGTACACCGGCCAGCTCAAACGCATTGGCCGCGGCAAGGCGCCCAAGCCCAATGAGCCGGGCCTGTGGGTGTTTATCAAGCAGGCCTGGGGCATGGTGCGCGCGGGCAAGAAGAAGCGCAAACCCACCAAACTGCGGGCCAGCTGATTGCTGGGTTGATGCGCCAAGTGGTGTGGCTGGTTGCTACATATTTCATAGCTACTTGCGCACACCAGACGCGCGCAAAAGCCCTATTTGATGCTGAAAAATTCGGGCGCCAGACCCGCCTTTCGGGCGCTGGGCGACAATTGCGCCCTGTATGAATACCTTATCTGACTGGCTGGCGCACTGCGAGCGCCTGCATCCCACCACCATCGACATGGGCCTGGAGCGTGTGCGCACCGTGGCCCAGCGCATGCAAATTCGGTTCGACTGCCCGGTGATCACCGTGGCCGGCACCAATGGCAAAGGCTCCACCTGCGCCATGCTTGAGGCCATTTTGGGGCAGGCGGGCTACCGCACGGGTGTGTACACCTCGCCCCATCTGGTGCACTTTGAAGAGCGCCTGCGGCTTCTGGGTGCGGCGGTGGATGCTACACATTTGGTAGCTGGCTTCGCAGCAGTGGAGCGCGCAAGGTGCCAAAACGGCGATGAGGTTTCGCTCACCTATTTTGAGTTTTCCACGCTGGCGATTCTGGACGTGATGGCCCGCAGCGGGCTGGATGTGGTGATTTTGGAAGTGGGGCTGGGTGGGCGGCTGGATGCCACCAACATCATCGACCCCAACTGCGCCATCATCACCAGCATTGACTTGGACCACATGGAGTTTCTGGGCCCGGACCGCGAAAGCATTGGCCGCGAGAAGGCCGGCATCATGCGCACCGGCCGCCCGGTGATTGTGAGTGACCCCGTGCCGCCGCAAAGTGTGTTGGACCATGCGCTGGAAGTGGGCGCTGACCTGTGGCGTTTTGGGCAGGACTTCAATTTTTCTGGCGACAAGCAGCAATGGGGCTGGGCCGGTCGGGGCCGCCGGTACAGCGGTTTGGCCTATCCGGCGCTGCGCGGTGCCAACCAACTGGTCAATGCGGCCGGTGTGCTGGCGGCGCTGAGTGCGTTGCGGGAGCGCATACCCGTGAACGCACAGGCCGTGCGCAACGGCTTTGCGTTTGTGGAATTGCCGGGGCGTTTTCAGATCATTCCGGGCCAGCCCACGCTGGTGCTGGACGTGGCCCACAACCCGCATTCGGTGGCGGCGCTGGCGGCCAATCTGGATGCTATGGGCTACTTTCCCACCACCCATGCCATTTTTGGTGCTATGGCCGACAAAGACCTGGCGCCCATGGTGGCCAAGGTGGGGCCCTTGATGGATCGTTGGTACTTCACCGATCTGCCCACGCCCCGCGCCGCCACGGGCAAGGCCCTGCAAGCCCAGTGGCAGGCCCAAAATACCCGCAAAGACGCCACCGCCCAGGCGTACGCCGACCCGATGCAGGCGCTGCAGGCGGCCATCGCCCAAGCAGACCCCACTGATAGAATCGTGGTCTTTGGATCGTTCTACACCGTCGGTGGTGTACTCCAGCACGGCGTACCACGGTTGTCTGCCAAACATCTGAATTCTTGAGTCTCCCCATTCATGGCCTTCTTTAAATTCCGTCAAGGTGGCGACGATCGCGCGGCAGCCCCGTCTGTGTCGGCCCCCGTGAGTCTGGAAGTCATGCGTCGGCGGGCCCGCCACCGCTTGATTGGTGCAGCGGTATTGGTGTTGCTGGGTGTCATCTGTTTTCCGCTGCTGTTTGACAGCCAGCCACGCCCGATTGCGGTGGATATTTCGATCGAGATTCCCGACAAAAACAAGGTCAAGCCGCTGCGTCCACCGCTATCTGCTGCTTCTGGCGGTGCTGTGGCCCACTCGGCTGCGTCTGCCGAAGTCCGGCTAGCGCCGGGCGTGGTGCCCGGATCGTCCGTTTCGGCGTCACGTGCGGCGGCGGGTGGTGTGCCGCCGGATGGAATGATTACCGAATACGCGACCAAGCCCGCATCCAGGCCGCAACCCAAGTCCGACACCAAACCGCTGGACAAATCGGGTGAAAAAGCGGCAGACAAGGGGCTGGCTGCAGACGCCGTCAGGCCGACTACCGCTGCGTCGGCCAAGGACGCGGATAAAAAACCGGCCACCACTTCCGAGGGCCGTTTTGTGGTGCAGATCGGGGCATTTTCTGACGGCACAAAAGCCCACGAAGCCCGTCTGAAGCTGGAGCGCGCCGGGTTCAAAACCTATGCCCAGGTCATCGAGTCGAAAGACGGTCGCCGTACCCGGGTGCGCGTAGGCCCTTTTACCAGTAAGCAGGAAGCTGAAAAAGTGGGCGAAAAAATCAAAAAACTGGATCTGCCGGTGGGTATTCTGGAACTGTGAGGCTGCGACGCCCGATGCTGGCAACGGACTGGATTTTTACAGCGGTATTGCTCTTGTCCATGGTGGTGGGCGCATGGCGTGGTTTGGTGTTTGAGGTGCTCTCGCTGGTGAGTTGGGTGGTGGCGTTTGTGTTGGCGCAGTGGTTGGCACCCGACGCAGCGCAGTGGCTGCCCCTGGACACCGCAAGCGAGGTGGTTCGCTACGCCGCCGGGTTTGTGCTGGTGTTTGTTGCCGCGGTCTTTGTGGGTGGCCTGGTGGCTTTTCTGGTTAAAAAGTGGATCACGGCAGTTGGCTTGCGCCCGGTCGATCGGTTGCTGGGGGCCACGTTTGGCGTGGTGCGTGGTGTGGTTGTGTTATTGGTCGTGGCGGTGGTGGTGGGTATGACACCCCTGCGCAGTGCGCCGTGGTGGCAAGGCGCGGTTGGGCCACAGGGCGCAACTGTGCTGCTGCACACGCTCAAGCCGGTGTTGCCGCAGGATTTTGGTAAATACCTACCGTGAATGGGTAGAACTCTATGGGTGGAACTTTATGTGCGGAATAGTAGGTGTGGTCAGCAATGCGCCGGTTAATCAGCTGATTTATGACGCCTTGCTGCTGCTGCAGCATCGCGGGCAGGATGCCGCTGGCATCGTGACGCAACAAGAGCGCAAGTTCTTCATGCACAAGGCCAAGGGCATGGTGCGCGACGTGTTTCGCACCCGCAACATGCGCTCCCTGCCCGGCAATTGCGGCCTGGGGCAGGTGCGCTACCCCACGGCAGGCAATGCTTTTAGCGAAGAAGAGGCGCAGCCTTTTTATGTGAACGCGCCTTTTGGCATTGTGCTGGTGCACAACGGCAATCTGACCAATGCACACGCACTCAAGGCGGAGTTGTTCAGTGCCGACCACCGCCACATCAACACCGACAGTGATTCTGAAGTCTTGCTCAACGTGTTGGCGCATGAAATTGAAATAGCCACGCGGGGCGTGTCGCTCAAACCGCAGGAGCTGTTCACGGCGGTGCGCAATGTGCATCGGCGCGTCAAGGGTTCGTACGCGGTGATCGCCCTGATTGCCGGGCACGGCGTGCTGGCGTTTCGCGACCCGTTTGGTATTCGACCCCTGTGCCTGGGTAGCCTGGATGGCAGTACCGTGGTGGCCAGCGAATCGGTGGCGCTGGAAGGCATTGGTTACCAGTTCGAGCGCAATGTGGAGCCCGGCGAGGCGGTGTTCATCACGCTGGATGGCAAAGTGCAGGCCCAGCAATGTTTCGACAATCCGCAACTGAGTCCGTGTATTTTTGAATATGTGTACCTGGCCCGGCCCGACTCGGTGATGGACGATATTTCGGTCTACCAGGCCCGTTTGAATTTGGGCGAGTCTCTGGCCAAACGCGTTATTTCCACTGTGCCACCGAACGAGATCGATGTGGTCATCCCCATCCCCGAATCCAGCCGTCCGAGTGCGGCGCAACTGGCGCAATTGTTGGGGCTGCCCTACCGCGAAGGGTTTGTGAAAAACCGTTACGTGGGGCGTACCTTCATCATGCCGGGGCAGTCGGTGCGCAAAAAATCGGTGCGCCAAAAACTCAACGTGATTGCCAGTGAATTCAAAGGCCGCAACGTGCTGCTGGTGGACGACTCCATTGTGCGGGGCACCACCTCCAAAGAGATCGTGCAAATGGCGCGCGACGCCGGTGCGCGCAAGGTTTACATGGCCAGCGCCGCACCACCGGTGCGTTATCCCAATGTGTACGGTATCGATATGCCCACCAGTAGCGAGTTGGTGGCGCATGACCGTACGGTAGAAGAAATCCGCCAGATCATTGGCTGCGATGCCCTGATTTACCAGGATGTGGATGGCATGAAAAAAGCGGTCGGTGCACTCAACGCCCGGATCAAGAGTTTCGACGCTTCGTGTTTTGACGGGGTGTATGTCACCGGTGACATTACTTCGGGCGACATCGTGCGTTTGAACGAAAAACGCCGCAGTGGTGACGAAAACCAGGACGATACGTCCCGCCTGGCATTGCCCAATTCCGAGGCCTGAAGAGCCGCTTGTGTTGTGACCGTGTTATGACCCCCAAAAAACTGCCCGATAACCTGCACCTGGATACGCTGGCGGTGCGCGCTGCGATTGAAAAAAGCCAGTACGGTGAAAACTCCGAAGCCTTGTATTTGACCAGCAGCTTTGTGCAGCCGGACGCAGCATCGGCTGCACGCCGTTTCGCACTTGAAGAAGAAGGCTACACCTATACCCGCGTCGGTAACCCGACCGTCAGCAGCATGGAAATGCGCTTGGCGGCACTGGAAGGCACCGAGGCGGCCATTGCCACGTCCTCCGGCATGTCGGCCATTCTGTTGCTGGGCATGGGCCTGCTTAAACAGGGCGACCACATCGTGTGCTCCCAATCGGTTTTTGGCTCCACCATTCGCTTGTTCTCGGGTGAGTTTTCCAAGTGGGGCATCAGCACCACCTATGTTTCGCAGACGGACGTGGCGCAATGGGCGGCAGCCATTCGGCCCAACACCAAACTGCTGTTTGCTGAAACACCCACCAACCCCCTGACGGATATTTGCGACATCCAGGCGCTGGCGGACCTGGCGCACAACGCCGGCGCCCTGCTGGCCGTGGACAACTGCTTTTGCAGCCCCGCCTTGCAACAGCCTCTGCGTTTTGGTGCCGACTTCATCATTCACTCTGGCACCAAATATCTGGATGGGCAGGGGCGGGTGCTGGCCGGTGCCATTTGTTGCAGTCAGCGTTACGTGAATGAAGTGTTTTTGCCCATTACGCGCACGGCCGGCATGGTGCTGTCGCCTTTCAACGCCTGGGTGGTGCTCAAGGGTATGGAAACCCTGGGCATTCGCATGCAGGCTCAAAGCGAACGGGCACTGGCCCTGGCAACGTGGCTGGAAGGCCATCCCAAAGTCAAACGGGTGTACTACCCCGGGCTGCCCAGCCACCCGCAGCACGCGCTGGCCATGCGCCAGCAGTCGGCCAGCGGCAACGGTGTCGGGGCGGCGGTGTTGGCGTTTGAGGTTTTTGGTAATACACCGGATGCCTTGCGCCGCAACGCCTTTGCAGCCATTGATGCTGTGCAGGTCTGCTCTATCACTACCAATCTGGGCGACACAAAAACCACCATCAGCCACCCCGCCAGCACCTCGCACGGGCGCTTGACCGAAGACCAGCGCCAGGCTGCAGGCATCCACCAGGGCTTGGTGCGCGTCGCAGCAGGCCTGGAGCACATTGAAGATTTGAAGGCTGACCTGGCCAGGGGCCTGGATACTTTGTAATGACCCAAAAAATACGCACCCGTATCGCCCCGTCACCCACCGGATTTCTGCACCTGGGCACTGCCCGCACGGCCTTGTATTCGTGGGCCTATGCGCGCCATTTTGGCGGTGAATTTGTTCTCCGCATTGAAGACACCGATGTGGCCCGCTCCACCCAGGATTCGGTGGACCAGATTTTGGCCTCCATGCGCTGGCTGGGGCTGGAATACAACGAAGGCCCCATCTACCAGATGCAGCGCCTGGACCGTTACAAGGCGGTAGTGGACCAGCTGATTGCCGATGGCAAGGCCTACTACTGCTACAGCACCCCCGAAGAACTCGACGCTGTGCGCGAAGCCAAGAAGGCGCGTGGTGAGAAAGCGCTGTACGACGGCCGCTGGCGTCCCGCGCCGGGCAAGACTTTGCCGCCCGTACCCGAAGGCGTGAAGCCGGTGGTGCGCTTTTGCAATCCGCCCGATGGCGACGTGAGCTGGGACGATCTGGTCAAAGGCCCCATCACCATCAACAACCGCGAGATTGACGACCTGATCATCGTGCGCACCGATGGCATCCCCACCTACAACTTTGCCGTGGTGGTGGATGACTGGGATATGCAAATCAGCCACGTGTTTCGTGGTGACGAACACATCAACAACACGCCGTGGCAGATCAACATTTTCAACGCCCTTGGCGCTCCATTGCCGCAGTTTGGACATTGCCCCATCATTCTGGGTGACGATGGCCAGAAGTTGTCGAAGCGCCGGGGTGCGGTGAGTGTGACGGCCTACGAGGAAGACGGCTATTTGCCCGAGGCCATGCTCAACTACCTGGCCCGCCTGGGTTGGAGTCATGGTGATGAAGAGTTGTTCAACCGCGAGCAATTGGTGGCGTGGTTCGACGGCACGCATCTGAACAAGAGCCCCGCCCAGTGGGACCCGGTCAAGCTGCTGTGGGTCAATGCGCAATACATCAAGCAAGCTGACAACACACGGCTGGCAGGCTTGGTTGCGACTCAGTTGGCAAAGCAAAATATAGCGGTGGATGTGGATTCCGGCACGGAGCACCTGGTCAAATTGTGCGCACTGTTTAAAGACCGCTGCGACACCACGGTGGCATTGGCAAGCTGGATTGCCAAGTTCTACGGCGAGGTGACGCCCGACGCGGCTGAAAAGGCCCAGCATGTCACCGATGCGGTACGTCCCGCACTGACCTTGTTGATCGAGAAGTTGTCGACCTGCGCATGGGAAAAAGCGGCGATTGCGGTTGCCATTAAAGAGGTGTTGACGGCGACCGGCCTGAAGATGCCGCAATTGGCCATGCCAGTGCGTGTATTGGTGCTGGGGACCGCACAAACGCCGTCCTTGGATGCGGTGCTGGAATTGTGTGGAAAAGAAAAAGTGTTGGCGCGTTTGGCAAATGTGTAAATTTGTACGCTATAATTTGAGGCTCGGGAATTGAGAATGCTAAATACGGTGTTCTGCGGTTTGGGGGTATAGCTCAGCTGGGAGAGCGCTTGCATGGCATGCAAGAGGTCAGCGGTTCGATCCCGCTTACCTCCACCAAATTTTCGAGAATGGATTCGTCCAAGGTTTTGACCCCATCGTCTAGAGGCCTAGGACATCACCCTTTCACGGTGAGTACCGGGGTTCGAATCCCCGTGGGGTCGCCAGGTTTTTGCAGCAGTGCAAAACGGCACAAGTCGGTAGCAGCAAACCCGCAAGGGCAAGCGACTTGACTCGCAAGAGTAAACGTTACCACTACCAGGAGTGGTAGTTCAGTTGGTTAGAATACCGGCCTGTCACGCCGGGGGTCGCGGGTTCGAGTCCCGTCCACTCCGCCAATACTGCAAAAGGCCCGCACGCTGTGCGGGCCTTTTGTTTTTGGCACCTCCAATTTCCGATGTTTCACCCTAGCCTGTTGGGTTGTCGGATGGCGAAATCGCACGCAAATGTCGGCTTGTCAATTACTTTTGGTTATGGGGCGATTCTGACGCCAGTGGGCGCAACGGATGCATGCCAAGTCAGGGAGTGACCACGGCAGTCTATGCTGATAGACTGCGCGCAGATATGAGGTTACGCCTGCTTCTTCGCCGTATGACCATCAGTGCGCCACGCATGGCGGTGCGCAGTTCATTGGCTTGGCCTCTTCGCTGGGCAATGGGTGCTGTTGTCTTGGGGTTTTGCGCGGCCCTGTCCTTGTGGGCTTTTCAGTTTGGCAGAAACATCGCGGGGCTTGAAAAGGGCTCCAAGGAAGAACTGGCGCGATTGCGTTCGGATCTGGAAGCAGTGCAAACCGAACTTTCTGCAGCGAAGACCGAACGGGACCAGGCGCAGGCCGTTGCCAACACCGCTGATATGCTGGTGACGGCTGAAAAATCCTCCCGTGATCGGCTGATGGCGCAGGTAAGGCAACTTGAAGCGGACAATCATGCGTTGCGGGAGGATCTTGGATTTTTTGAAAAATTGATTCCTGTGGTGGGGCGCGATGGTATTTCCATTCGCGGCCTGCAGGTTGATATGAAGGGCGGCACCAAAGTGAAATGGCAGGCTTTGGTAATGCAGGCGGGAAAAAATGCACCGGAATTTCGCGGACATTTTGAAGTGTCTTTTTCAGGCACCATCAATGGGAAACCGTGGGTGACGTCGTTGCCGGAAGGGGCTGTAGCAATCAAAATTCGTCAACACCTGCGATTGGAAGGTGAGATGGATATACCCGACCAGACAGTTGTAAGAACTGTCTCAGTAAGTGTCATGGATGGTACTGTTGTGAAAGCAACGCAATCCATCAGTTTGTAGCATCTGGAATAGGTGATTCATGTTCAACAAAAAAAAGCAGCCCCCCATCAAAAGCCTGATCGCCCAAGGCAGCCAGATTGTTGGCAATCTCACTTTCACGGATGGCTTGCGCGTTGACGGAGAGATAACGGGAAATGTGTGGGGCAACGAAAATGCCGCCAGCATTTTGGTGATCTCCGAATCTGCCCAGGTCGTGGGTGAAGTTTGCGCGGATCATGTCATCATCAACGGCAGTGTCAATGGGCCTGTGCGCGCCCGCAAGATGATGGAACTCCAGCCCAAGGCCCGCATTCAGGGAGATGTCCATTACGCGGCGTTGGAGATGCACCAGGGGGCTTTGATTACCGGTCAAATGCGCCCCATGGTTGACGCGGAAGAAAAGCCCCTACTGAAACTGGCGGCAAACAACCCGTAGCAGAATTCCTGAGCGTATTGCTGTACTATTAGCAGATTCCCGATTTGACCGGAGCAATTGATGACTGCCGTAGCCGAAAACATTTCAACCGACATGCCTGCCCCCATTTTGTTTACCGACAGTGCGGCGGCCAAAGTGGCAGACCTCATTGCGGAAGAGGGGAATCCTGATCTTAAACTGCGCGTGTTCGTTCAAGGTGGTGGATGTTCAGGGTTCCAGTATGGTTTCACGTTTGATGAAATCACCAACGAAGACGACACTATCATGAGCAAAAATGGCGTGTCTTTACTGATTGACGCCATGAGCTACCAGTACCTGGTGGGCGCCGAAATTGATTACAAGGAAGATTTGCAGGGAGCCCAATTCGTGATTAAAAATCCGAATGCAAATTCCACTTGCGGGTGTGGCTCGTCTTTTTCCTGATCCCATGGCGCCTTCCCGTGAAGTGAAGCGCGTGGGGGCAACTATTTACGCTGGATAAATACCACCCAGAACACGGGCGCCTTGTGCGCCCGTGACGCCTGCGACGCTGGCAGTTTGGCGCAATACCGCCTGACGGGCCAGCCAGGCAAAGGCCGTTGCCTCCACCTGCAGCGGTGGCAACCCGAACGCATCAGATGAAGCCACCTGGCAGTCGGGCAAAGCGGTCTGCAGGCGGGCCATCAGGTAGTCGTTCAGTGCGCCGCCACCACAAACCACCAGTGCACTGCAACCAGGGCAACTCGCGCGCACGCTGCGTGCGCACGCCAGCGCGGTGAGTTCGGTCAGCGTGGTTTGCACATCCTGCGGTGCAATATCCGACAGGCCTTCCAGATGGTTGGACAACCAGGGCCCATTGAACAAATCGCGTCCGGTACTTTTTGGGGGGGCTTTGGCAAAGAAAGGTTCGTTCAGTAGCCGATCCAGCAGTGTTGCATGGACAGTGCCTTGGGCTGCCCAGCGCCCGGCGTCGTCAAAGACCTGGCCGGTGTGGGCAAGGCACCAGGCGTCCATCAGCGCATTACCGGGGCCACAATCGAAGCCACACAGTGCCGGTGCCGCGGGGTCCAGCACTGTGATGTTGGAGATGCCGCCGATATTCAGCACAGCCAAAACGCGATCCGGTCGGCCAAAAAATGCCTGGTGAAACGGTGGCACAAGAGGGGCGCCCTGTCCGCCAGCGGCTACGTCGCGGCTGCGAAAATCGGCCACCACATCCACGCCACACAACTCTGCCAGCAATGCCGGATTGTTGAGTTGCAGGGTGTAGCCGGTTCCATCAAATTCTTGCGGACGGTGGCGCACCGTCTGCCCATGGGCGCCAATAGCGCGCACCGCTTTGGGAGATACACCGCATTCTTGCAGCAGCGTATGCACTTGCTCAGCGTAGATGTGAACCAGGGCATTGGCGGCCAAGGCTGCGTGGTGCAATTCGTTGTCGCCTGGGGCATTGAGTGCCAGCAATGCTTCTTTGAGCGCACTGGGCAAAGGGGCGCTGCAATGGCCCAGCACAGTGGCCGGGCGGTGTGCAAAATCAGCCAGCACGGCGTCAACGCCGTCGAGCGATGTGCCCGACATCAGCCCGACATACAACTCAGACAAAGCCCGTGCTTCTTTCGTGTCGTCTATTGCGCGCTGCCAGGGGCCATTTGGGCGGCCGCGACCAACTGCGCACGCACCTGGGCGGCCGCACGGTTAAACGCAGGCCTGGCGGAGGCAGCTACGGGAATGGACTCGCTCTGGCGGGCAATGGTTTGCGGATTGACGTGGGCGCCGTTGACGCGGAATTCAAAATGCAGATGGGGCCCGGTTGCCCAACCTGTTTGGCCCACGGCACCAATGTTCTGCCCCTGGTTGACGCTCTGGCCACGGCGCACGTTGATGCGGCTCAGGTGGGCGTACACGGTGGTGCTGTTATTGCGGTGCTTTACGATGACCACGTTGCCAAAGCCGTTTTGCACGCCAGAGAAATCAACCACGCCGTCACCCACGCTGCGCACGGCGGTGCCTGTGGGGGCTGCGTAGTCCACACCCAGGTGGGCGCGCCAAGTTTGCAAGACGGGATGAAACCGCATCTTGAAACCACTGCTCACACGGGAGAATTCCATGGGTGAAGCCAAAAAGGCCTTGCGCAGGCTTTCACCTGCCAGAGTGTAGTAGGCACCTTTGGTCTGGGTATTGCTGGCTGTCGCTGCGGCTGCATCACCGGTCGCGGGTTCCTGGAACCACATGGCCTGGAAGCTCTTGCCCGCGTTGACGAATTCGGCGCTCAGTACCCGTCCTGCGCGCAGGGGTTCGCCGTCGCCTTCCAGTGTTTCGTAGGTCACGGCAAAACGGTCGCCTTTGCGCAGTGCGCGGTGGAAATCGACGTCGCCGGCGAAAATATCGGCCAACTGGGTGGCAATTGCGTCAGGGATGCGGGCTTCGTCAGTGGCCGCAAATAGCGATGTGCTGATGATGCCGCCCGCCAGACGGGAAGATGCTGTCATGGGCAGCGTTTCCAGGCGCGAGACGTAGCCTTTATCCGTTTGGGAGATGGTCAGGCGCTGGAACATGCCATTGTCTTCAGGGCTCCAGCGGGCGGTCAGGGTCTTGAGCGTGTGGTCGTCCAGCGCTTCGACGGTGACGTTGCGTCCAGCACGTCCCAGCAGGTTGCGTTGCACTGCCGGGTCGTTGCGCAGGAAAGCAGCAGCGGCGGCGTCGTGCACACCCAGGCGTTTGAGCAGGGTTTCTGCGGTATCGGTGGAACGGGTAATGTCGGAGCGGAAAAGTGCCAGGCTCTGCGATTGCAGCGCATCGATTTGCGCCGCCAAAGGCAGCGGCTGCACGGTTTCTACTACGGTTTGCAGTGGTAAATCGGAGGCATCAGGGGCCAGTGAGGCAACGGCAAACGTCGCGCCTGCACCGCCCACCAGCAAAGCGGTCAGACCGGCGGTGACATACTGGGGGTGACGCTGGATCAGTTGCTGGGCGACGGCGAGAACGGCTTCTGCGACGTGGGTCAGTCCATGTTTCAAAATAGGGGCTCCGTGGGCTGGGGGCGCTGCGTCTGTGGCAAGGCCCCAAACTGCGGTCATGTGGCGACTAGAATCCAGCCGCAAGCCATGTAACGTCGCAGACGAGTGGACCCGAGTATAGCGACCGTGGGTACCCCGTCATCGAGAAAAACCCTTATGAATCAAGCATCAACCCCCTCTTTTGTTGTAACAGATCGTGTCCGCGAGGCGCTCGCCGTGTCGCTGCGGGGCTGTGATGAGCTAATCCCGCAGGAAGAGTGGGTCAAGAAGCTGGCCCGCTCCGAGGCCACGGCGAAGCCCCTGCGCATCAAGTTGGGCCTGGACCCCACGGCGCCGGACATCCACATCGGCCACACCGTGGTGCTCAACAAGATGCGCCAGTTGCAGGACCTGGGCCACACGGTCATCTTCCTGATTGGCGATTTCACCAGCATGATTGGCGACCCCTCTGGTCGCAACAGCACCCGCCCGCCGCTGACCGCCGAGCAGATCAAGGTCAACGCCGAAACCTACTACCGCCAGGCCAGCTTGGTGCTGGACCCGGCCAAGACCGAGATCCGCTACAACAGCGAGTGGAGCGACCCTCTGGGCGCGCGCGGCATGATCCAGCTGGCCAGCCGCTACACCGTGGCGCGCATGATGGAGCGCAACGATTTTCACGACCGATTTAAGGCCGGCACACCGATTGCCGTACACGAGTTTCTGTACCCGCTGATGCAAGGCTACGACAGCGTCGCGCTGCACAGCGACCTGGAGCTGGGCGGCACCGACCAAAAGTTCAACCTGCTCATGGGCCGCACCCTGCAGGCCGAATACGGCCAGGAGCCGCAGTGCATTTTGACCATGCCGCTGCTCGAAGGGCTGGACGGCGTGGAGAAAATGTCCAAGAGCAAAAACAACTACATCGGCATCAGCGAAGAGCCCAACACCATGTTCGCCAAGGTGCTCTCCATCTCCGATGTGCTGATGTGGAAGTGGTACACGCTGCTGAGTTTCCAGAGCGAGGCCGCCATTGCCGCATTGAAGGCGGAAGTGGAGGGTGGGCGCAACCCCAAAGATGCCAAGGTGGCGCTGGCCAAGGAAATCACGGCGCGCTTCCACAGCGCCGCAGCAGCGAACGCTGCGGAGCAGGACTTTATCAACCGCAGCAAAGGCGGCGTACCGGACGAGATCGCCGAAGTGAGCCTGCCGCTGGGCGAGGGCGGTACGGCAGTCGGTATTGCGGCCCTGTTGAAGATGGCCAATCTGGCCGCCTCCAGCGGTGAAGGCAACCGCCTGATCGACGGTGGTGGCGTGCGCGTGGACAGCAGTGTGGTCAGCGACAAAGGGCTCAAGCTGGGTGCTGGCACCTACGTGCTGCAGGTCGGCAAGCGCAAGTTTGCCCGTGTGACGCTGGCATGATTGCTATGGTTTTAGTAGCTTCTTGCGCACGTCCCACAAGCGCAGAAGGCATTTTTGCCACGCAATGGTGGGATAGGTTCCGACGCCCATGATCGCCGTGCTGCAACGTGTCCGTTCTGCCCGCGTCGATGTGGATGGGCAGACTGTGGGTGCCATTGGCCCCGGCCTCTTGGTGCTGGTTTGCGCGGAGCAGGGCGACACCGAGGCCGAGGGTGGCACGCTACTGGCCAAGATACTGAAGCTGCGCATCTTCAGCGATGCGCATGGCAAGATGAATTTGAGCGTGCAGGACATGGACGGGGCCGGCACCGTGGGCGGCCTGCTGATCGTCAGCCAGTTCACGCTGGCGGCGGAAACCCGTGGCGGCAACCGCCCCAGTTTCAAACAAGCCGCCGCACCCGATGAGGGGCGGCGCCTGTATGACCTGTTTGTTGAACGGGCGCGCCAGTCCCACCCGGTGGTGCAGACTGGCCAGTTTGCCGCCCACATGCAGGTGCATCTGGTCAACGACGGGCCGGTGACGATCCCGCTGCGTGTGGCGCCGCCAGCACGCGCCAGCACCGCGCAATAGGCGGCGTCAGTCGCTGTCGCGTTCAGATACTGTTGCCAGGCTTATTGGCTGCGGCTAACCCGGCTGGGCGTGGCGCCGGCAGCGCGCCAAGCAGTGGCGGTGCCTGAGAGCGTCGCCCTGCGCACATCGGCGCGTGCCTCCTGTCGGGGCGCCACGGCGGGCCATCGTGCGCCTGCGGGTGGCGCATTGTCAATGCAGGAAAACACACACTGTACGCTGAGAATGCTATGAAATATATAGCTGCGTGCGCTTGATGGACGTGCGCAAATGGTGTTTTTGCCTTGAAGAATGTGGCGCTTCCGACAGTGCCGACGCAGTCGCCGGTTCACTGCGGGTGTGGCGTGGGCGCACACTTGGGCGTGCGCACGGTGCGTGGGGCGACAGCAGTGCCCGTCGCAGGTCTAGAATCGTCGCGCACAGGGACTTGCTTTCCACGTTGGGTACGGAGGGGAATCGTATGCGCTTGCTCAAACTCCATCTTGGTTTTGCCTGCTGATGGGCTTGTGGTTCCAGCTGTTCTGCCGCCCCCGGGGCCACAACCGCGCACTGCAGTCGCCCGCAACCCCCAGCCCATCATTGCGGAAAAAATCCGGGTTGTTTTTCTGAACCCCGCGTCGCAGTCGGCGCAGGAGTTCTGGTGGAAAACCTGCGCCATTTTTATGCAGGCAGCGGCCAAAGACCTGGGGATTGAGTTGACGGTGTACTGGGCCAACCGTTCCCCTGCGCAGATGTACCAGCAGGCCGATGAAGCGCTCGGTGCTGCGGTCAAACCCCACTTTATCGTGATGCAGAACATGAAGAAAACGGCGCCGCAGATTATTGAAATGGCCCATAAGCACAATGTGCGGGTGCTGCTTTTCAATTCGGGTTTGGAAGAGGAGGAAACCCGGGTGTATGGTGCGCCCCGCGAGAAGTACAGCAACTGGATTGGCCAGATCCTTCCCGACGATGCCGGGGCCGGTTACCAACTGGCAAAAATGATTGTGGGCGCAGCCCGGGAAAAGGGCCTGTCCAACCCGGCTGGCAAAGTGGAAATGCTGGCGCTGGGCGGCACCGTCTCGGACTCCTCCGCCATTGAAAGAAACAAGGGCTTGACGCGGTACCTGCAGGCGCACACCGCCGATGTGGTGCTCAACCGGGGGCAGGCGCTTCCCGGCGACTGGGAGAGTGCCAAGGCCGCCAGTGTGTTTGAAGCGGCTTTCGACGGCCACCCCACCACCACGGTGGTATGGAACGCCAACGACAACATGGCCATGGGTGTGCTGGGCAAGGCCAAAGACAAATTTGGCAAGACCCCTGGCAAAGACATCATGGTGGGGGGAATTGACTGGAACCCGGAAAACCTCAAAGCGGTCAAGCAAGGGCAGATTGCCGCCACCCTGGGCGGGCACTTCATGGAAGGCGCCTGGGTGATGGTGCTGGTGAACGACTATGCGAAGGGGGTTGATTTCCAGACCGAGGGGGTTTCGCTCAAGTCGGAATTGGGTGCCATCACAGCGGCCAATATCGCCAAGTTCGAGCGGGCGCTGGGTGACCGGTCGTTTGAAAAAGTGGACAAAATCGACTTCTCGAAGTTCTCGAAAGCATCGAACCCGGCGCTCAAAACCTACAAGTTCAGCCTGGACGAAGTTTTGGGGCAACTGAAGTAGATGCCGCGCTCTCCCATTGCGGCATATGGTTTTTCCGGTGGTGTGGTGCCGGGGGGTGATGGCGCGCGCTGCGGTGGTGATACGGTATGAGGTCGGTCCGCACGAAACTGGTGCTGCTCTTTGTGGTCGTCATGACCCTGACGCTGGGAACCTTTGGCATTTACGCGCAGTATCTGTTGTCCAGTGAACTCGAAGCACGCTTTGCCCAGATGAAGGAAGGGACTGTTGCGCGTTTGCAGATCAATTTGCCCGTACCCCTGTTCAACTACGACCTGGAAAACATCGAACAAGTCATCCGCTCCGAAATGCAGCCGCTGGAGGTGCGCGCCATTTACGTGCTCAGCAGCCAGGGCAAGGTGTTGACCGGTTTTTCCCGTGGCCCCAACGATGTGCTGCAACCCTCAAAAGACAGCACACACGCGCCGGGCGAGCCGGTATCGGCCGATATTTACCGTACTGCTGCAAGCGCCGACGCCGCGTCGCCACGGCTGGCCGAAGGCCGGGTGCTGGTGTACTTTACGCGTGATTTGATTGAACGTGCGCTGCGTTCGGCCATTGCACGCCGCATCGTTGAGGTGCTGCTGGTGGACCTGTTGCTGGTGGTGGTTCTGGCCCTGAGTCTGCGCATGGTGTTTGGCCCTTTGCGGCAACTGCGCGACGCCTTGTTCGATCTGGCCACCCACGATACCGAAGATGCCGAGGAGCTACCCGACACCCAGACGCAGGAATTCAGTGACGTCATTCATGGCTTTAACCAGACGCAACGCAAGCTCAAACAGGTCATCCAGCGGCGCAGCCAGGCCGAAAACGAAGCCCGCGCCGCTGCAGAACGCACCGCACAAGCGCTGGCACTGCTCAAATCGACCCAGGACGAACTCATCAAGGCCGGGCGGCTGGCGGCCCTGGGGCGGCTGGTGACCGGTATTGCACACCAGCTCAACACCCCGATCGGCAATGGCATCATGGCCATTTCGGTGCTGCGCGACAGTGTCAGGGAGATCCAGACCGTGACCGCCGAAAAGGGCATGAGCCGCAGCCGTTTTGAGGCTTTTCTGGCATCGGTTAACGACGCCATTGGTATTGCGTCGCGCGGATTGGACCGCTGCGCCAACCTGGTTGACAGCTTCAAACAGATTTCCCTGGACCAGACCACGTTTCAGCGCAGCGTATTTGGGCTCAAACTGCTGGTCAGCGATGTGCTGGTTATTTTGCAACCCCTGCTCAAGGGAACACCGTACCAGGTGCAAACCGATATCGATGAAGCGCTGTGCATGGACAGCTACCCGGAGCCGCTGCAGCAGGTGGTGTCCCACATCATCACCAATGCCATCATCCACGGGTTTGAGGGTCGGGAGCAGGGGCTCATCCGGGTGCAGGCCCATGCCGCAGGCAACGGTTTGCTGCTTGTGTGTATCAGCGACAACGGCGTAGGCATCGCCGAAAAAGACCTGAACCGGATTTTTGATCCTTTCTTTACCACCAAGATGGGGCGGGGCGACTCCGGCTTGGGCCTGCACATCGTGCACAACACGGTAGAGCAGGTACTGGGCGGTCGCGTGGAGGTGACGAGCCGCCCGGGGGAGGGCACCGAATTCAGGCTGACACTGCCGCTACGGGCGCCTTCGACCACCCCAGCGGCAGCAACCGCTTAGTTCAACCCCCGCTGCGCCCCAGTTTGGCCAGGTCCTCGCGCACCAGCCGCACAATCAACCGGTCCAGCGTGTCCACACCGTAGTTCTGCACGTCGTGCACGGTCTCGCGCCCCGCGCCGCTGGCGGGGTTGTGGGCTTGCGCATAGGTCAGGAACACAAACTTGCCGCCCGAGTACTGCGCCATCTGGCGCTGCACATATTCGCCTTGCTTGTCCAGCCCGCTGGCACCCACTCCGAAAATCTTGATGCCCTTGCCCAGCGCGGCGGCCATGTCCTGGTCGTATTGCGGGCCGCCGTAGTCCAGGTGCGGCGGGGCGTCGGCAATCAGGAACACCATGCGCGTGGTGCCATTGCCGCGCCAGCTCAGGGAATGCACGGTGTCATGCAGGGCCTCGTTCATGGCCTCGGGGTAGTCGCCGCCGCCGCCGGCCTGCAACTGGTTAAGCGCACCCTGGAAGGCGCCCAGGTCGTTGGTGAAGTCGTGGCTGCGGATCAGAAATGCGTCGCCCCGGTCCCGGTAGGCGACCAGACCAAAACACAGGTCGGGCCTGGCAGGCAGTTGGGCCACCTCGTTGGCGATGGTGCGCACGCTGGCCTTGAGTTTGTCGATCTCATCGCCCATGGAGCCGGTGGCGTCGATCAGGAACACCAGGTCGAGCTGGGCGCGTGCCTGCGGGGCGCCGTCCAGCCTCACCTCCACCGCACTTTTCTGGCCGCGTTGCAAAAAGCCGGTGGCCTGCAGACTGCCCCAGCGCCCGGGCTTGCGCACGCTGACCTGGTAGGTGCTGGCGCGGCTGGCATCAAAGGCGTTGGGTGACACCCACACCTGGCCACCGGCATCGGTGCGCGCCCACAGGGCGCTGCCGCTGGGCGACTGCACGCGCACCTCGGCATCGGGCACCCCGCGCCCGGAGCCATCTTTGACCTGCAGCAGGTAGCGTTCGCTCACGTCCACCGGGCGGTGCACCACCTGCGTGCGGTTGCGGAATGCCAGGTACTCGCCAAAGTTGGCGTTGTCGTCCACCACCCCGGCGGTGACCACGGCCTGTTGTTGGCGTTGCTCCATGGGGGCGGGGGCGGCAAAGCCGCTCTGGGCCGCCATGCGCTTGTGGTCGCCCAGCGCGGGCGCACCGCTTTTTGCAGCCATGGCGCTCGCAGGCGTGGCCCCTTCCACAGCGGGGCTGGCCGGGGCTGCGTCGGCGTGGGCCACCGCTTCTTCGCGGCTGCGCCCGCTGGCGCGCTCCAGCAAGCGCCCCAGTACGCCCTCGGGCCGCGCGGCGGGCAGGCCGCTGGTGCGTGCGTCGGAGGGCGGGGCCCAGCCTTCACCCTCGTTGGCACCGGCTTGCCCGGCGGCGCCTGGCAACTCGCGGGTGCGCACGGGGCGGGCGCAGTGGGGGGCCGAGGGGGCGTAAAAGTTCGGGCGCATGGCCAGGGGCTGCGGGGCGGGCGGCACGGGCGGCGCCCAGTCGCCGGCATCGACCGCGATGCTGCGCGCCCCGGCGCTGCAACCCATGAGTTGCGAGCCAATGAGCAGGCACGCCAGGTGCCGTTTGACGGATAGTTTGCGCATGGTTTGCTCCTTTTTTGCAAGGTGGACGGAAATTCGTCACAGGGCTTGCACGCGCCAGGCGGACCAAACGGGTTAAATTGCGTGAAAAATATTTTTGTGCGCCTTGGCCAACCCGACGGGAGTGCCTGGGCCGTATAAGACCCAAGAGCCAAAGGACCCTCGCACCATGGACTGGACGCAACACGACGACGATGCCCTCATGCTGGCCTACGCGGCCGGGCAGGGCGCGGCGTTTGAGGCGCTCTACCAGCGCCACGCCGGTGCCCTGTTTCGTTTTGTGCGCCGCCTGCTGGGTCAGGCCCTGGCGGCGCAGGCCGACGAGGCCTTTCAGGACACCTGGATGAAGATCATTGCCGCGCGCGCCAGTTTCAGCCCCGGTGCTGCGCGCTGGAAGACCTGGGCCTTTGCCGTGGCGCACAACACCTGCATGGACCGGCTGCGCACCAGTGGGCGTGAGGTGGTGTTGGGCGGCGTCGATGACGCGGCCTGTCCCATCGACGCATCGCCCGACCCGCTGGACTGGCTGCAGGCCGCGCAGGGCCACACCAGCTCCAGCAGCGAAGACACGGCGCACTGGCGTGCCGCCGGTCAGCAGCTCATGCACTGCCTGGAGCAGTTGCCCACCGCGCAGCGCGTGGTTTTTTTGATGCACCACGAAGACGATTGCAGCGTGCCCGAGCTGGCCAGCGCCTTGCAGATCGCCACCGAGGCGGCCAAGAGCCGCCTGCGCTACGCCATGGCCAAGCTGCGCACGTGTATGGGGGCGTATCTGGACGGCATGCAGATGGCCGCAGGTGCTGCATGAGCGATTCCAAGCCGCCCACGCCAGCCGCCCCGGCACCCGCCAGCGGGGGTGACGACCTGCGCGACGCCCGACTGCTGCGCGCGCTGGCGCATATGCCCGATGCCCATATGCAGCCTGGCCCGCACCTGCGCCAGGCCGTGCTGCAACAAGCGCTGCGCGCCGTAGCGCCGAAGGTTGCCCCTGCGGGCAGCGGCTGGTGGGCGCGCCTGCGCGCAGGTTGGCGCAGCTCCGAAGAGCGCGTGCCGTGGAGCGCCGCCCTGGCCAGCGTGGCGGTAGTGGGCTTGATCACCGTGCTGTGGCATGGGCACGAAGTGCCCGACGCCAACCCGGAACATACCCAGGTGGCGCAGCGCACGCCGGATGCAGCGCCTGCGGCGGTGGCGGACATGGCGTCGCGACCGGCTGAGGCTGCGGCGCCAGCGGCCCCGGCAGCCCCGGCAGCCCCGGCAGCCCCGGCAGATCCTGCGTTGTCGGCAGAGGCTGCGCGATCGGCCAATGAGGCGGTTGGCGAAACTGCGCCCCGTGTGGCCACCGTGCCCCGGAACGATGCCACGTCCAAGGCCAGTGCGGCAGTCAAGGCCGATGCTCCAGAAAAAACCCAAGCGCTGACCCATAGCGAGGCGTCCGTTGGGCGGGTGGCGGAGCAGGCTGGCAGTGCCGATATCGCCAACGCCCGTGGTGCAGCGCAGCCTGTGGCGCGTGCGCCTGAAGGTGTGCATGAAGGTGCAGCACGCCAGGACGCTGCGCGGGTGCGTGCCAGCGAGACCGTGGCCGCCGGGGTGGCCCACCCGGCACCCGCACTGGTGTTGGACGAGGCGGCGCATGCACCGCGCAGGCAGATCGACGCCAAGCTGGCGGCATCCGGCGCACCGCAGCCGCTGATCTTGGCAGTCAACGGCGAAGCGCGCCAGGCCGATAGCGAGCCGGTGCGCGGGGGGGTGGCGCTGTTGCGTAGCCTGCGTTATGCGGATGGTGCGTCCCCCGCCACGCACGCGTTCCCGCAGCGGGTGGCGCCTGCGCCGCAGGCTGCGGCCCTTGCAAAACGCGAGGCCGTTCTCGCGGAGGTGGCGGGCGCAGCAGCGTCCGCGGAAGCGCCATTGGTGGTGGAAATCGTCGGTGTAGAGCGCTGGACGGTGACGCCGCGCCAGGTGGTGTACCTGCGCCTCGATACCGGGCACCGCACGCAGGCGGCAATTACGCAGGACCAGTACGATGCGCTCAGACGCATGGCGCCCGCACCGCCCGCCCGGTGAGTTCGCACAAGCCACAAGGCGCCACGCCAGGCCCGCAGTGTGCTACATATTTAGGAGCTGCCTGCGCTCGATGGACAAGCGCTGCGGGCCTTTTTGTCATAAATTTCCGACCGGTGTTGTGCCGCTGGGGGCACACGCATAGAATGAATCTCCACACCGCAGCAGCGCCCCTTGGGGCCCAATCCAAATGACCGCTTCCATCCTTGTTGTCGACGATTCCAAGAGCTCTCGCAAACTCAATCTGGCCATGGTGCATGAGTTGCTGGGAGATCAGGTCACCTACCTGGATGCGGCGGGGGGTGAAGCGGCCATGGCCATCCTGACGAGTCAACCGGTCGATCTGGTGTTGCTGGACCTGACCATGCCCGGCATGAATGGGTTTGACGTGCTGGCAGCCATGCGCGAGCAGCACATCCACTCGCGGGTGATTGTGGTCAGCGCCGACATCCAGACCAAAGCCAAGGAGCGGGTGGCGGCCCTGGGGGCCACGGGATTCATTGAAAAACCGATCAAGATTGACGCCTTGCGCGCCGTCCTCACCCAACTGGGAGCGCTGCATGGCTGAAGAACTGTTTAACGAAGACGAACGCGACGTTCTGGGCGAAACCATCAACATTGCCATGGGCAAGGCTGGCGCCGCGCTGGCGCAGGCGTTTGAAGGTTTTGTGAACCTGCAGGTGCCCGAAATCAGCTCCGTCAGCGCCGCCGATCTGCTGGCAACCCGCCAGCGGCTGGAGAAAACCTACGAGCGCATCAGCGTGCTGGAGCAGGAGTTTTTTGGCGAACTGGCAGGGCGCATTGCCGTGGTGTACGGCCCCGCCAGTTATGCCGCACTGCGCAATGTGCTGGGCTTTGACGACCGCGATGGCGATGGCCGGCGCCAGCGCGAAGAGCTGTTGCTGGAGCTGGGCAACGCACTGGCCAGCACCTGCATCAACGAAGTCAGTGCCCTGCTGGAAATGCGCACCGGCCTGCGCCCGCCGCGCGTGATGGCGTTCGATATTCCCACCAGCACCGCCGACTGGCACTTGTTTGCCGATCTGGAAATGAGCGGGCAGATGCTGCTGATTGACATCGTCTTCCACCTGGAAGCGCATGACGTGCCGTTTGAACTCATGATTACCATCCAGCCCGGATGTGTGCCCGCGCTCAAGCAGGTTCTGGCCAAGCGGATCTGATTGGCTTGTGTATGGACCATCCGGACGAGCGCCCGCTGGACTTCACCGATGTGGTGACCAACTTGATGACGGTGGGCATCGTGGTGGTGGACCGCCGCTTCAATGTGGTGATGTGGAACAAGTTCATGGAGCTCAACAGCAATGTGCGCGCCGAGGACATTCTGGGCAAAAATCTGTTTGACGCCTTTCCTGAACTCAACCGCAACTGGCTGGAGAAAAAGATCAAGAGCTGCATTGTGCTCAAGACCGCCTCGCACAGTTCGTGGCAGCAGCGCCCCTACCTGTTTCGTTTCAAGGCCTCGACCATGATGGCGCAGGAAAACGAGTTCATGTACCAGGATGCGTCGATCTTTCCGGTGAAGGAATACTCCGGACTGGTGGAAGGTGCCTGTATCGCCATCCACGACGTGACCGAGCTGGCCGAGGCCAAGCGCCTGCTGGATTTGTCGCTGGACCAGGCCATTGACCTGGAAGAATCCAGCCAGCGCGATGCCCTCACCGGCATCTACAACCGGCGCTATTTTGATGAACAGATTACCCAGGAGATTTTGATTGCACGCCGCCACAACCGGCCGCTGGCGCTGGCCATGATTGATGTGGACCACTTCAAGATCGTCAACGACACGCATGGCCATTCGGCTGGAGACCAGGTGCTCAAGGCCCTGGCGGGCAAACTCAATGGAATGTTGCGGGGCTACGACTCGCTGTGCCGCTACGGCGGCGAAGAGTTTGGCCTGATCCTGCCGCAAATCAGCCTGGAGCATGCCGGTGGCCTGTTGGAGCGGCTGCGCAAGGCGGTGGCCAGTATGGAGCTGCAAACCCCCGATGGCGCCAAAATTGCAGTCACTATCAGCGTGGGTGTGGCGCCGTTGCGCGACGGCATGACCCCCGGCAGCATGGTCAAAGTCGCCGATGACCTGCTGTTCCAGTCCAAGCGCGAAGGGCGCGACCGGGTGAGTTGCATGGGCGTGTAAGCCTATGGGGGTGCCGGATTTGGCCTGTCCAAGCCACTGTGGCATGTTGGGCCCGTAATTTGGCCTTCAAAGGCTTGGCGTGGTGGGGCCTTGCCCAAAAAATAGAGCGCGTCGCAGTCGTGGCACACGGGCCGTTGCAGCTTGCGCGGCACTGGTCAGGCTTGCGTGTGTTAGCGAGCGTGTATCGCCAATGCCCTACCCGTCGCTTTTTTCTGGAATTCACTATGCTGAAAAAACTCTCCTTTGCTGCCATGTTCGCGCTGCCATTGTTTGTTGGTTGCAGCACGATAGAGCAGTACCTGCCCAAGGCCAGCCCTGCCGCGGCTGCGAAGCCCGATGGGCAAATTGCGCCCAATGCACCCAATGCCCAACTGACTGTTCGGCAGTTTGTTGCAGCCCACACGGATGTGATGGATGGCATGGCTGCCATCAAGACCAGCAACCAGAGTATCCAGTCGGACCTGGAGGCCATCAAAAACACCAATCAAAAGGCACTGGAAACCGCCCAGCGCACGCTGCAGGCTTTTGAAGACATGGCCAGCCAGCAGGGCACTGGCGAGATATCCATCTTCTTCCAGAATGGTTCAGCCAACCTTGAAAAAGGCGCACTGGATTACGAACGCCTGGTGCATTTTGCGGACTTCCTTGCCCGCGAAAGCAGGGGCCGCAAGGTCATCCTGCTGTCGATCGGGCGGGCATCTGCATTTGGCGATACCAAGGTCAATTCGGCACTGGCCAAAAAGCGTTCCGAAGTGCCATTGGATATTTTGGACAAGTACCTCATCAATACCCCACACGAATTCCACAAGGTAGCGAGTACCGGCGATCTCAACAGCCCCAGGGATGTGAAGATGAAAGAGCACCAACGCTACCAGCACACCCGCGTCATCGCGGTGTTTGGCAAGGAAAAAGCCGCCAGTATCAGTGCGGCTTGGTAGGTCGGCCCGGTCTGCGCGTTATTGCTGGCGGGCCTGCGCCCGCACCGCCACCCAGGCGCCGGCGCGCTTGGCCAGGGTAAAGGTTTCCAGCGACTCGATGCGGTAGCTGCCACCATTGCGCACGCCGCTTTCAATGACCACGGATTCAACCTCGATGCGTGTGCATTGTGCGGCGGTGCTGCCCTTGGCCACGGCTGCACGTACCACCGGCCGGCGGGAGCTGAACTCGGTCAATTGGGCCATGGATGCAAAGGTGCTCTTGACCAGTTCCATGCGGGTGAATGCCAGCGTTGTGGCCTTCCCCTGGCCGTCACGTACGGTGGCAGAGATGGTGGCGTCGGCGTCGAACTGGGCCATGAACAGATTGGCGTCGCGCTGGACGATCGCGCCGTCGAGGTCGGCCAGCCAGGTGCGCGCGATGGTGCTGACCGGGCAGCCTGCCGGGTCTGGCTTGGTGGCGGTGGCGGTTCCGGTTTGGCTGGAACCCGCAGGGGCACTTTCGGGCGTGCCGGAACCGGGTGCGGGCGCCACACCCGCGGCGCCGGCCTGTGCAGCCGCTTGCGCATCGGCGCGCGCCAGGCGGCCGGACTGCAGCGCCTCGCCCATGCTGCTGCGTGCCAGTTCTTCCAGTTCCGCGTCAAAGCTGCCAGCGACGTAAAAACCGGGCACCGTGTCCAGCAAAGTGGGTAGCAGTGCCGTCATCAGGGCGCGGGTGCGCCCCGGTGGTTTGATGGGGGCGAAACCCACCCGCCCGGGGGTGACCGCCACTTCCGCACCGTTGGCGCGCAACACCGTTTCGCCGGTGTTGACCTTGTCGTAGGTGCCTTCGGGTTGCTGCAATTCGACCGACAGTTCCGGGCCCAGCACATAGGGCTCATGGTCGGTGCCGCGAATGCCAACGGTGCCCGACGGGGTGCGGATGCGGTGGTTGTCTTTGTTGAAGCGTGCTGTCCAGCCGGTGATGAGCCGCAGCGCGCCGGCAAAGATGCGCAGGCTCAGGCTGTCTTTGGTATCGCCCTCGGCAGAGAACTGCTCCATGGAAAACGCCGCGTTGGGGCGCACGGCGATGACACCTGCGTCATCGGTGCGCAACACCGCCTCGCCGTTGGCACCGGCGCGGATGTGCTCGCCCACGTACACCGTGTCACCGGCTTTGAGGTCGCGTTTGTGTGTGGCGCTGCCGTTGGCTGCTTGCACCGTGCCGGTGATTTTGTGCACGGTGGCGAAACGCTTGGCAGTGGTTTCGCCCGCCACGGCCTGCGCCATGCCCAGAACCAGCAGGAGCAGTGCGCCTGCGATGCCTGTGATACCTGCAATGGGGTGGTTTTTCATGGTGTTTTTCCTCAGGATGGGGCGTTGGGCCCGTTGTCAGTAGGCGCCGGTCAGGTAAAACGGCGCCCAGAAGTAGGGGTGTGCAAACCGAGCGCGGGTGTCCAGCTGGGCCAGGCGCAGCGCCTCGCCACGGCCATTTTTGCGCAGATGGTGGTAGAAGCGCAGCATCAGGAATTCGGTCGAATCGTCGTCCACCTGCCACAGCGAGGCCAGCACCGCGCTGGTGCCCGCGTACAGGAAGCCGCGTGTCAGGCCCACCACGTCGTCGCCGCTGGCAATACGACCCAATCCGGTTTCACAGGCCGACAGCGTGACCAGTTCGGCGTCCAGGCTGAGCTGGTACAGGTCCGACACGGTCAGGCGGCCTTGGCCCTTGGCGGGTGCCGCCAGCAGCAGGCCCGAGGACAGGGGGTTGGAGCCGTCAAAGTCGCCGTGCGACGCCAGGTGGATAAACCGCGCCGATGGTGCCCGCTGCATGAAGGCTTCTTTGGTGGCCTGGTCGCGCACCAGCACGTCGGAGGAGGCCAGCTCCTTGCCCAGGGCCTGTGCTTCGGCCTGTGCGCCGGGCAGGTCCATGGCGGGGTCCTGCAGGTCGGGGTTGCCCAGAATCAGCGCTTTGCCCGATGCCTGGGCGCTGGGTGGGCGGATGTACTTCAGCACGCTGGCGCTGGGCAGCATGCGGATGGTGTAGCGCTCGGCCAGGTAGCCACGGCCGTCGTGCAGCGAGGAAAACGGCAGGTAGTGCAAGGCCCCGTGGGCCACGATGCTCAGGCGTTTGCCCGGCAGTTGCGCTGCCACCGGGGCGATCAGGCGGGTATAGAGCTGGCGCAGCAGCGCATCCACCGGCAGCCGCTTGGGCAGGCTGGCGCGCAGTTTACGGATGTCGCTCTCCAGCCCGTCGGTGGCCACCAGCGCGCCCTGTACCTGCTTTTTTTGCACCAGCATCACCACCATGCTGTTGTTGTGGGAGAAGTAGCTCAGCATGGCCTCGTCTTCGCCCAGCAGGGACTGGATTTCTTCGACCCGCAGGGCGTTGACGCTGACCAGTGTCTGCAACTCGCCGGGCAGGGCCAGCGCGGCGGCCAGGGGTTTGGCGCCGCCGGTCTGGCTGCGCACGGTGTTGGCGGATTGCTCCAGCGCGGCATAGTCGGTGCGGGTTTTTTCGTTGATCAGCTCCACAATGTCGAGCCGTGCATCACGCGCCTGCCGGGGGGCAGAGAAATGGGCCTTGCTGGCCAGCAAATCGACCAGTGCACGCGATTTGGCGCGCTCGGAAATCTCCAGCGCCTGCGGCAGGTCACCGGTGCGAAACAGCAGTTCGACCAGGCGGGCGTACACCGCCTGTTTGTCGCCAATGAAGCCGATTTTGTTGGCCTCGGTGTGGATGGAGGCGCGCTGGCGCTCAATGACTTCCAGCGCCCGGCGGTACAGCGATATGGCCAGCGGCAGGTCGCCGTCCCGGGTTGCAATGTGCGCGCGGTCGGCCAGTGTCATCCAGTAGATTTCGCCATTGGCGGCAATCTGGGGCACCTTAAGCATCTGGTCGAAACCGGTGCGGGCTTCTTCCGTGCGGCCCAATTCCAGCAGCGCCTTGTTCTGCATGTAGCCACGCGGCAGTTCAAGCCAGACCCAGTTGTTTTCACCGCGCAAAAAAGCGCCACTGAGCAGGTTGTCCATGAAGGCGCGCAGCCCCAGCGTTTTGTCCAGCGCCAGGGCGTGCAGGGCCGCATCCCACTGCTCCAGCGCCATGTGTGCGCGTGCCATGGCCAGGGATTTGACACCAATCGCATCGTCGCCAAAGGCGCTGACTTGCACCGCCTGCAACTGTCCTGCCGCCTGTTCGGCGCGGTCGCGTTGCCCGGCGTTCTTGTAGGCCAGCACCTGTGCGGCCAGGGCCTGGATGAGTACGTCTTTTTCGGTTTCACCATCGGCCTTGAACCACGCATGGGCTTTTTGCGCCTGCTCCAGCGCCAGGGAAAACTGGCCGATCTCGATTGCCGTTTCGGCGCGCATCAGGTACACGGTGGGGGTGGCGTCGTCCAGACCAAACAGGCGCGTGCGTTTGTTGCGCGTTTGCAAGGCGCTTTCCAGCGTATCCAGGCAGGGCAGTATCTTGTCGTAGCGTTTGAGGCGAAAGTAGGCATAACACAGCGCATGCCAGTCGGCCACCTTCATGGTCTGCGTGGTGGATTGTGTTTCCAGCGCAGCGGCCAAGCGGTCAAAGTCGCCTTTGCCGGCCAGTTCCACCTGTTCGTTGCCGGATAACGCGGCCTGTGCCTGCAAGGGCAGTGCCTGCAGCATGCAGGCGCTGGCACACACGGCCAGCAGGCGGCTCAGGCGCACCGCCGGGGGTGCAATGCAACGCGCGCGGGCCATGGCAGCCAGGGCCCCATCAGAACCAGTAGCCCAGGTTCAGGCGTGCACCGGTAATGCCGTTTTCCCCGGTGAGGTACGTGGCACCGGCACGGAAGTAGGAGCGCGCGGAGTTGGCACCCTTGTTGGTACCCAGGGCTACGCCCACTTCCTGGTAGCGGTTGGAATACAGCGCCGACCCGGTGTAATTGGTCAGGATGAACGACACCTCAAATGCCATCTTGCGTCCGGACACCAGGGTGGGGAAGGACGCCAGCACGCCATTGCGGAACACCGTGTTGTTGATTTTGGGGTCGATGGAATAGTCGCCCGCGCTGACTTTGCTGGTCTGGTAGGCGCCGACCATGTTGCCGATTGCCAGGTCAAACTTTTCCAGCTGAATCGTATATTGGCTGGTGAGCGACAGTGCCGTCATGGCTGCCGCCGCACCCAGGTCGGCACTGCCGGCAATGCCGTAACCGGCGGAGGGCATCAGGGCCCACTCGTCGTTCACCGGAAACCGGTAGGACACGCCGAAGTTGATGCCAGCCGACCGGGCGCCCGCGGAATCGCTGATGTTGATGGGGGCGTAGAACGTGAGTTGTTTGCGTGGATCCAGATCGTTGCGCAGGGTGTAGGACAGCGGAATACTGGTGCTGGTAGTGGATAAGCCGCCAACACTCACATTGCCCAGCGTCACACCCGCGCCGACCAGGTTGCCGCTGCTTTGCTCGGATGTGGGGTCGGATTTGACATTGCTGGCAAACTGGGTGAAGCCTCGGTCAAAGTCGTCGGTCACGATGCGGCTTTGCAAGGAACTGGGGTTGCCGGCAATGGGGTCGATGGGGGACACCTCGGCCAGTTTTTTCTGCAGATCGTTGAGGATGCTGGCACCGCTGGACTTGAGGTATTCAAAAAGGTCGGTGGTATTGGCATCGCGGGTGGACTGGGCCGAGAAGGTCTGGCTCAGGCCAATGCTCTGGATGTCCAGCGTCACCGCAGTCGAGTTGTTGACCGTTGACAACACAATAGGCAGGCCGCGGTAGCCGGCGCGGATAACCGCCCCACCGGTAGGTGTGTAGCTGGCGTTGATTTGTGCCAGCCCGGCATCGGTAATCTGGTTTTTGAGGTCGGACAGGTTGCCCGCACCAAATGCCGCCGACACCGTTCCGCCGGTAATGGTGTCGGTAGCGGCGTTGTAGCTGGTGCCGACGCCAGCACCCACCGTGATGTCAAACGGCTTGTCGGTCAGGAATGGCCCGGCCTGCGCCGCCATGGGAAACAGGGATAACCCGGCCAATGCCGCAAGTCCGGCGACAGCGTGGGTGGGGAAACGATGGCTCATGGGATACCTCCAATGCAATGGGAATAAGCAATATCTGGGGTCGCGCAGTTTGGTTTGCCGCCTCTCACAGGGCAAATCGGTCATAAATCGTGGGGTAGGGGAGTGCTTAGTAGTGTGTATGCCGGGTGGCTGGAACATTGTGGGTACTTTTGGGTGGCGAATCAATAGGGGCTAACGCATGGCAGGGGTGGGTGGTCGGCTGAAGGGGGTGCCAACCGATGGGCCCAAAAATGGGGTGTGCGTAGTGGTTGAATTAATCCATTCGGGTTAGTCCGAATGGACTATTTCTTTTTACGCGCAATTCAAGCAGCATCGCACCCTGTTTCAGTGCAGATACCAAAGTGATTCTTGGAGGGAGGGCTGAAACAGACGGTCACCGACTACAGGGTGTATTTCTCACAGCCCATGGTCGGTTTTTTTTCTATCTTTCATTTATTAAGTCTATTGATATGGCCCTGACCAATCTACAAAAACAACAATTATCCGCAGCCACTGTGACAATGTTTGGCGCCCCCAGTGGGGGATATTCTTCTTTTCTGGAGTCCGCACTGGAAAGTGCCGGTGGAAACCTGGCCACCGTGATGGCGAACCTGGCCAATCTGGATGCCTTCAAGAGCCAGTATGCGGGCAGCCACGATGCCATTGCCACCAAAATGGCAGCGGTTTATGGCTTCAGTTCGGTGAGCGGCGGCGTGGGTCAAACGGTGAAGGATTTCATAACCGGTCAACTCGATGGTGGAGTCAGTATTTCGGGGCTTTTTGGTGTCATCAACGATTATTTGATCGGCACAAGCAATCCGATATTTGCCGACGCCAAAGCACTGCTGCTGAACAAAATCAATGTGGCCAACTTCTATACCTACGACATGCAGGGCGGTAGCTTGGACATTCCCACACTGCAGCAGGTGATTACTTCGGTGGGCGTGAGCGCCAGTACGGTCGTCTCGGCCAACGTGCAAATCGCTACCACGCTCAACAACACCGCAGTCTTTAACCCCACAGTCGCGACACTGACCGCGGGCAACGATACCTATGTCGGCACCAACGGCAACGACAACGCCGACGGCAGTTCAGGCACCGACGCGATGGACGGCTCCGATGGCAATGACCGTTTGGTGGGCGGTGTGGGCAATGACACCTTGCTGGGCGGTAAGGGTCTTGACCTGCTGATAGGTGGTAGTGGTGATGACCGGCTGGAGGCCGGGAGCTACGGCAACTACACGGGCGGATGGAACGGCTCAACTTACGTCTATACCGGCACATTTGATGCCCACAGCGAAGTGCTGCAGGGTGGCGATGGTGCGGACACGCTGTACGGCGGTTATGGCTCGGACATTCTGGATGGCGGTGGTGGGGCCGACAACATTTACGGTGACTACAGCGCCAACTATGCTTCCTACGCCACGGCAGACCAGAAACTGGCCATGTTCAATGACACCATTCTGGGCGGCGACGGCGCAGATACTATTTACGGTGGTGAAGGGGTGGACTGGATTGACGCCGGTCCCGGTGCGGATATTGCCACTCTTGGCTCCGGTGGCGGTTTTCTGGACGGGGGCGAGGGAAATGACCGCTTGAACACAAGCAATGGCGATGACCGCATTTTTGGCGGCGCCGGGGATGACACTATCGGCAGTTACGGGTATGGATCAAACGGAGGCAGCGATACCATCGACTGCGGTGATGGGAATGACTCGGTCACTTTATATAAATACAGCACTACGGGTGGTGACGATTCAGTTGTCGGCGGCAATGGCAACGACACCATCTCTTTTGACAAAACCCTGGGCAGTCTGACCCTGGACGGTGGCGCGGGGGATGACACCATTTCCGTGTCAGGTGGATCGTCCAACGCCACCATTAGCGCCGGAGATGGGGTGGACGTGATTCGTCTGGGCAAAGGAACCTACACCATTGATTTGACCGAATCGGCCAGCAGTAAAGACACCCTGGATGTCAATTCAGTGTCCCAGAATGATCCCACCAGCATCAGCAAGGCTATTGGTTTTAACGTGGCTGTTGACGCAATTGATGTTGGGCGTTTTGACCTCTGGAACACCAGCTACGGCTATGCGTATGCGGGAGCGAATGAATCCTACAGCACGCTGTATTCTGTTTACACGCAGAAGATTGCATCCCCCAGCACCCCGCTGCAAGGGCCAACTGGCACCAGCCAGTCCACCTACGCCAATGGCAAGACCACCTACAACACGGACTTTCAGGGCAAGGGCATTTTTGTCATTTCCGGCGCATCGGCCGCTGCAGCCGACACCACCACCGTGGCCGAGTTCTTGAACCCGTACGGCAACAACGCCACCTACGCCGTTGGAGAGTCGCACTATTTCGCTTTGGACATTGTTGGCCAGGGAGCCGCCCTGTACAAGTTCAAGGACGACACCAACGGCGACAACAATATCGTTGCGGACGAGTTGACCCCCATGGTGTTGCTCACCGGGGTCAGCGCCGACAGCCTGACGTACGCGAACTTCATCTGAAATGGTCCTCCCCCGGAACAGCCCGGGGTGTTTAACCGGGTAGCCGCTCAAAGTGGCTGCCGGGGCGTCTGCTTCGTAGATCGCTCAAAAACTACGCTGGCAGCAGTCAATTGCTACGCTTTCCATAGCTGTTTGCGCACACCAGCCGTGCGCAAACGGCACATTTCACTTCAAAATATCCCCCAAACACAGATACTTGATCTCCAGGTACTCGTCCATGCCAAAGTGGCTGCCTTCCCGCCCCAGGCCGGACTGTTTGATGCCGCCAAAGGGCACGTGTTCGGTGGCCAGAATGCCCACATTGACGCCCACCATGCCGTACTCCAGTGCCTCACCTACGCGGAAAATGCGGCCGATGTCGCGGCTGTAGAAATAGCTGGCCAGGCCAAATTCGGTGGCGTTGGCCGCGAGAATGGCCTCCTGCTCGGTATGGAACTTGAACACCGGCGCAAAGGGGCCAAAGGTTTCTTCACGCGCACACAGCATGTCCGCGGATGCATCCGCCACCACGGTGGGCTCGAAGAACTGGCCCGAACCCAGGCTGGTAAGGCGTTGGCCACCCACCACCACACGGCCCCCCTTGGCCTTGGCGTCGTCCACATGGCGCTGCACCTTTTCTAGCGCCGCTTCCTCAATCAGCGGCCCCTGGTTAACGCCTTCCTCAAAGCCGTTGCCCACCTTGGCAGTGCGCACCTTGGCGGCGAACTGTTCCACAAACTGGTTGTAGACACCGGCCTGCACATACAAGCGGTTGGAGCACACGCAGGTTTGCCCGGCGTTGCGGAATTTGCTGGCAAAAGCGCCTTCCACAGCGCTGGTAATGTCGGCATCGTCAAACACGATAAACGGTGCGTTGCCGCCCAGCTCCAGTGACAGTTTTTTCACCGTCGGTGCGCACTGCGCCATCAGGATGCGCCCCACTTCGGTGGAGCCGGTAAAGCTCAGGTGGCGCACCACCGCGCTGGCGCAAATGGTTTTTCCCACCGCGATGGACTGGCTGGCGTCGGCGGTGATGACGTTCAGCACACCGGGTGGAATGCCAGCACGCATGGCCAGTTCGGCGGCTGCCAGAGCGGTCAGCGGTGTTAACTCGGCCGGTTTGATGACCACCGTGCAACCGGCGGCCAATGCCGGGGCCACCTTGCGCGTGATCATGGCCAGCGGAAAGTTCCAGGGCGTAATGGCCGCGCACACGCCGATGGGCTGTTTGATGACCATCAGGCGGCGGTTGCTGTCGAACTGCGGCAGGGTTTCGCCGTTGACGCGCTTGGCCTCTTCGGCAAACCATTCGACAAAACTGGCGCCGTAGGCAATTTCGCCCTTGGCCTCGGCATAGGGTTTGCCTTGCTCGGCGGTGAGAATGCGCGCCAGATCGTCCTGGTGGGCGGTCAAGAGATCGAACCACTGGCGCAGCAGGAGGGAGCGTTCTTTGGCGGTTTTGGCGCGCCAGGTGGGCCAGGCGGCATTGGCTGCAGCGATGGCGTCTTCGGCATCCCGTGCGCCCATGTTGGCGACATCCGCCAGCTTCTGGCCGGTGGCCGGGTCGTGCACGTCAAAACGCTGCGCGCCGGTGCTGCCAGGGCTGTCAGTGCCATTCTGTGGGCCACGCACCCATGCGCCGTTGATGAGCGCGTCGGTTTTGAGCAGGCTGGGGTCTTTGAGCAGTGCCAGGGGGGAGGGGGTCATGTCCATGGTATCGGTGCCTCAATGAATGAAGGGGGTGGCGCGGCTGGTTGTCATGCACCGTGCATGGCGCGTTCCCAAGCGGGTTCGCACATCCGGCGGCAAGCGTAGCCGGAGTTCGCCGCAGAGGCTGCGCCGCACGGGACAGCTCCGCGCCACAAGCGCCGCCGCTGTGCTGGTAAATCCGGGTGGTGTTTGCCGGGGGCACACGGTGATAATAGGCGGTTGCCAGCCGGGCATGTGCGTCCGGCGCTGTCGATTCCCCAATTCTTTACCAAGCCCCGCCAGAGAGCCCACTGACATGACCCAGCCTGTAATGAGTGTCGCTGACATTCGCAAAACCTTCCTTGACTTCTTCGCCTCCAAGGGCCACACCGTGGTGGCGTCCAGCCCGCTGGTGCCGGGTAACGACCCCACGCTGATGTTCACCAACTCCGGCATGGTGCAGTTCAAGGATGTGTTTCTGGGCACCGACAAACGCTCCTATGTGCGCGCCGCCTCGGTGCAGGCCTGCCTGCGCGCCGGTGGCAAACACAACGACCTGGAAAACGTGGGCTACACCGCGCGCCACCACACCTTTTTCGAGATGCTGGGCAACTGGAGCTTTGGCGACTACTTCAAGCGCGAGTCGCTGATGTGGGCCTGGGAGCTGCTGACCCAGGTGTACAAGCTGCCCGCAGACCGCCTGCTGGCCACCGTGTACGAAGAGGACGACGAGGCGTTTGACATCTGGACCAAGGTCATCGGCCTGCCGCCCGAGCGGGTGATCCGTATTGGCGACAACAAGGGCGGTCGCTACAAGAGCGACAACTTCTGGATGATGGCGGACACCGGCCCGTGCGGTCCCTGCTCGGAAATCTTCTATGACCACGGCGACCACATCCCCGGCGGCCCCCCCGGAAGCCCGGACGAAGACGGTGACCGCTTCATCGAAATCTGGAACAACGTGTTCATGCAGTTCAATATGGACGAAACCGGTGCCGTCACGCCGCTGCCTGCGCCCTGCGTGGACACCGGCATGGGCCTGGAGCGCCTGGCCGCCATCCTGCAGCACGTGCACAGCAACTACGAGATTGACCTGTTTGATGCGCTGATTAAAGCGGCCTCCCGCGAAACCGGCTGCACCGACCTGAATAACAAGAGCCTGCGCGTGATTGCGGACCATATTCGTGCCACTGCGTTCCTGGTGAGCGACGGTGTGATCCCCAGCAACGAAGGGCGTGGATATGTGCAACGCCGCATCGTGCGCCGCGCCATTCGCCACGGTTACAAGCTGGGCCAGAAAACCCCGTTCTTCCACAAGCTGGTGAAAGACCTGGTGGGTGTGATGGGGGTGGCCTACCCCAGCCTGGCCGCGCAAGAGTCCCGCATTACCGAGGTGCTGCGCATTGAAGAAGAGCGTTTCTTTGAAACCCTGGCCACGGGCATGGAAATTCTGGAAGGCGCGCTGGCTGGTGGCGTGAAGGTGCTGCCCGGCGAGGTGGCCTTCAAGCTGCACGACACCTACGGCTTTCCGCTGGATCTGTCGGCCGATGTGTGCCGCGAAAAAGACCTGGACGTGGACAGCGATGGCTTCCACGCCGCCATGGAGCAGCAAAAGGCCAAGGGCCGTGCAGCGGGCAAGTTCAAAATGGACAAGGCGCTGGACTACACCGGCGCAGGCAATACGTTCGTGGGCTACGAGCAGCTGACAAATGCTAGCAAAATCGTAGCGCTCTACGCAGACGGGACCAGCGTGGCAGAGCTAAAACATGGTCAAAATGGGGTGGTGGTGCTGGACACGACGCCCTTCTACGCCGAGAGCGGTGGCCAGGTCGGCGACCAGGGCGCCATCTTCTGCGACGTGGGCCTGTTTGAAGTGGCTGACACCCAAAAGATCAAGGCAGACGTGTTTGGCCACCACGGCGTGCTCAAGAGCGGCACCCTGGCCGTGGGCGACACCGTCACCGCCCATGTCAACGCTACCGCGCGTGCCGCCACCGTGCGCAACCACTCCGCCACCCACCTCATGCACAAAGCCCTGCGCGAAGTGCTGGGTGAGCATGTGCAGCAAAAGGGCAGCCTGGTCACGGCCGAGCGCACCCGTTTTGACTTTGCGCACAACGCCCCGGTGACGGACGCGCAAATCCGCGAGATCGAAACCCGTGTCAATGCCGAAATTTTGTCCAACGCCGCAAGCACAGGCCCGTGTGATGGACATCGAATCGGCCCAGAAAACCGGCGCCATGATGCTGTTTGGCGAGAAGTACGGCGAAACCGTGCGCGTGCTCGACATCGGGTCGAGTCGCGAACTGTGTGGTGGCACGCACGTGCAGCGCACCGGCGACATTGGCCTGTTCAAGGTGGTGGGCGAAGGCGGTGTGGCCGCCGGCGTGCGCCGCCTGGAGGCCGTTACCGGCCAGAACGCATTGGCCTACCTGCAAGACCTGGAAGACACTGTGGGCGTGGCCGCTGCCACCCTCAAAGCCCCCGTGGCCGAACTCAATGGCCGTTTGGGCCAGGTGGTGGACCACGTGAAAGCACTGGAAAAAGAAGTGGCCGCTCTCAAAGGCAAGCTGGCCTCCGCCCAGGGCGACGAACTGCTCAGCCAGGCGCAGGACATCAACGGTGTCAAGCTATTGGTGGCGCGCCTGGACGGTGCCGATGCCAAAACCCTGCGCGACACCATGGACAAGCTCAAAGACAAGCTCAAAACCGCCGTCATCGTGCTGGGTGTGGTGGATGGCGCCAAGGTGCAAATCGCCGTGGGCGTGACCCCCGACACCACTGCCAAGGTCAAGGCCGGTGAGCTGGTCAACTTTATTGCCGGCCAGGTGGGTGGCAAGGGCGGCGGCAAGGCCGACATGGCCATGGCCGGTGGCACCGAGCCCGCCCAGTTGCCCGCCGCGCTGGCCAGTGTGCAGGCCTGGGTGACCGGCAAGCTGTAACCGCATTGCGTTTGCACTTGCTATTGAATTGATAGCTGTTTGCGCCCGTCCAACGAGCGGAAACGGCTATTTTTATGGGTGTTTCTTTGCGCGCGGTGGTGCGCCAGTGGTTCTGCCACGGGGCTTCGTGAGCCGCGCGGCGTGCGTGCATGGCATTTGCGGGTACCCTTGCACCTGTTGCATTTGACCGGAGTACGCCATGAACCACAAACCGATTGCGCCCGAGCGTTTGCCTGCCTTGCTGCGCGCCATGCCCAAAGCCGAACTGCACATGCATATCGAAGGCTCCCTGGAGCCGGAGCTGATTTTTGCCATGGGGCAGCGCAACGGCGTGGCGCTGAATTACCCCAGCGTCGAGGCTTTGCGCAGCGCCTATGTATTCAACAACCTGCAGGAGTTTCTGGACATTTACCACGCCGGCACCACCGTATTGAAGACCGAGCAGGACTTTTGCGACATGGCCAACGCCTACCTGGCGCGCGCGCAGGCCGACAACGTGGTGCACGCCGAAATCTTTTTTGATACCCAGACGCACACCGGCCACGGCCTGGGTACGGAGACCGTCATCAATGGCCTGCACCGCGCGTGCGCCGAGGCACCGGCGCGTTTTGGCATTACGGCATCGCTGATTCTGTGTTTCTTGCGCCATCTCAGCGAAGAAGAGGCCTTTGAATGCCTGGAGCAGGCGCTGCCTTTGCGCGACAAGATCGTCGGTATCGGGCTGGCGTCCAGCGAAGTGGGGCACCCGCCGGAAAAGTTTGCCCGTGTGTTTGCACGCGCCCGCGAACTGGGCTTTCGCCTGGTGGCGCATGCGGGGGAGGAGGCGCCACCGGCCTACATCTGGAGCGCGCTGGATGTGCTGAAAGTGGAGCGCATCGACCACGGCGTGCAGGCCATCCACGACGCGGCCCTGATGCAGCGACTGGCGCAAGACCGCATCCCGCTGACGGTGTGCCCGCTGTCCAATCTGAAGTTGTGTGTGTTTCCCGCACTGGCCCAGCACAACCTGCGGCGCATGCTCGATGCCGGCATTGTGGCCACGGTCAATTCGGATGATCCGGCCTATTTTGGCGGCTACATCGTTGATAACTTCACGCAGACCTTTGCCGCTCTGGGCATGACCAGCCAGCATGCCTACCAGTTGGCGCGCAACAGTTTTGAGGCCAGTTTCATCGACGCTTCGCTGCGGGCGCAGTATGTGCAGCGCCTGGACGCGGTGTTTGACAGCTTTGCGCAATGAAGGCTTACCGCGCCAGCCTGCTGTGGTTTGCCCCGGCCAGCGAGGGGCCGGCGCGCGCGTTGTTTGAGCAGGATGGCCTGCTGGTCGTCGGCCCCGGGCCAAAGGGACTGCAGGTGGTGCAGGCGCTGGGGCCGTACCGCGAGGTGGCGGCGGCTTACCCCGGTGTGGCAGTCGAACATTTTCCGGGGCGCATCATTGCCCCCGGTTTTGTTGATTTGCACGTGCACTACCCACAAACCAACGTGATTGGCTCGCCCGCCGACGGCCTGCTGCCGTGGCTGGAGAACTACACGTTTCCCGAAGAAAAACGCTTTGCTGCGCCCGACTACTGTGCGCAAGCAGCTACCTTTTTTATAGCAGAACTGCTGCGCAACGGCGTCACCACCGCGCTCACTTTTGCCACCTCCCACCTGCAATCGGTCGATGCGCTGTTTGCCCAAGCGCAGGCCCGGCGTATGCGCCTGATCACCGGTCTGTGCCTGATGGACCGCAACGCACCCGCTGATTTGCTGAACCAGCCCAGCGCGCCGGGCCGAGCGGACGCTACCGAACACAGCCTGGTTGAAACCGAGGCGCTGATCCAGCGCTGGCATGGGCGGGACCGCCTGGGTTATGCCATCACACCGCGTTTTGCCCCCACCAGTACCCCGGCCCAGTTGCGTGGTGCCGGGGAGCTGGCGGCACAGTACCCCGATGTGTGGATCCAATCCCACGTGGCGGAAAACCAGCACGAAATCGCCTGGGCGCGCGCGCTGTTCCCCCAGTCGCGCAGCTACCTGGCCACCTACGACGACTGTGGCCTGATGCGCCAACGGGCCATTTACGCCCACTGTATTCACTTCGATGACGACGACCGGGCCCTGATGCGCGCCACCGGTGCCGCCGCCGCCGTGTGCCCCACCAGCAACCTGTTCTTGGGCAGCGGATTCTTTGACTACGTGGGTGCCGACCGCGCCGGTTTTGCCTACGGGCTGGCCAGTGACGTGGGCGGCGGTACCAGTTTCAGCCCGTTTCACACCATGCTGGGGGCCTATTACGTCGGGCGGGAGGGGCAGACCAAGCCGGGAGTGTCGTTGGCGCCGCGGCAGCTGTGGTGGCAGCATACGGCCGGTGCCGCGCAGGCTTTGGGGCTGGATGGCAGTGCAGGCCGGCCGGCGGTGGGTAACCTGCTGCCGGGTTGTGAGGCCGATTTTGTGGTGCTCAACCCCCAGGCGACGCCGCTGCTGGCACGCAAGACTGCGTTGGCGTCCAACCTGGACGAGTTGTTGTTCAGCCTGATTGTGTTGGGGGACGACCGGCTGGTGGAGCGCACCGTGATTTCCCAGGCACTGTAAAACCATCCAGTGGTTCGCCGCCCGGGGCAAGGACCTTTGTGTGCCAATGCATAGTCCTGGCGTGCCAATTGTGCGGTGACCCTGGCCTTGGGGCCCCATTCGGGCGGTATCCTTTTTACACTGCCCCCCAGCCTGCGCGCGGGTTTGCTGCGTGGCGCTCTTTCTGAATCCGGTGGGCTGCCAGCGTTTGCCGTCACACGTGGCGGTTTTGTGTGGCCCGTACCCCAGGCGAAAAGGAATTTACATGCATATCGGTCAATCCATTGTTGGAATTTTTCTGGCGACTTTGCTGTGCGCGTGTGGCGGAGGGGACGCAGTGGACACCACAGGGCGCCTGGGTCCGTTGGTCGCGCCGGGTGCCGTTAGCACCGTGGCGGGTACGGGCGTCGCGGCCTATACGGACGGCAAGGTAACCCGCGTGTCCAGTCCGTCGGCACTGGCGGTGGATATCCATGGCACTGTCTACATCGCGGATACCGGAAATCACTCCATTCGCAAATTGGCAACGGACGGTACCATGTCTACGCTGGCAGGCCACATTGTTGTTGACGCCGAAGGGGTTTCCAAACCGGTTGCAGGCTATGCCGATGGACAGGGAACCGCGGCCAGCTTCAACCTCCCGGAGGGTATTGCACTGGATGCCAAAGGCAATGTGTATGTGGCCGACACCGGTAACCACCGTATTCGCATGATTACGCCCGGCGGTGAAGTGAGTACCCTGGCGGGCAATGGTACAGCCGGGTTTGGAGACGATGCGAACAGCCCAATGGCGGCGATGTTCAACGAACCGCGCGGTATTGCCGTGGAAAGCAATGGCAGTGCCATTTATGTAGCGGATTTCAATAACCATGTGGTGCGCAAAATTACATCCGACGGGGTTGCCACGCTCGCCGGAAGCGCCGGGCTTGCCGGGTCTGCCAATGGCAACAGCACTGCGGCGCGGTTCAGATTCCCTTTGGGGCTGGCTTTGAGTGGCAGCGGGAGTTTGTATGTGACGGATTATGGTGACCATTGGGAGTCCAATAACAAGATCAGGCGAATTGCCGTGTCCAGTGGTGTGGTGTCCACCTTTGCGGGTCAGGGGCAAGCGGGGATGCTCGACGGTACTGCGTTCGAGGCGCAATTCAGTCGGCCTGCCGGCGTGGCGGTGCGTTTTGTGGACGGCGATGACGTGGTGTATGTGGCCGACACCGGAAACCACTCGATCCGTAAAATTGTGTCCACGGGGGACGTTTCCACCGTGGCCGGTACGGGCATGCCGGGTGCGGAAGACCTGAATGGCAAGCAGGCCAGTTTCACTACGCCACGCGGCATTGCGTTGGATCGTTTGGGCAATATCTACGTAGCCGACACCGACAACCAGCTCATACGAAAAATTGCCAAATAACCTTGGCGGGACTTCCGCCAGGATCGTGCCCGAGGAGAGGTGTTGCGCGCCTACAATCACGCCTCACGCAGGAGTTGTATTCGCATGGCATTTATAACTGGACCATTTATATGAGCATCAAGAGCGACAAGTGGATTCGCCATATGGCTGAAACCACCGGCATGATTGAGCCGTTTGAGCCGGGCCAGATTCGCCAGGCCGACGGCAAAAAAATCATCAGCTACGGCACCAGCAGTTATGGTTATGACATCCGTTGTGCACCAGAATTCAAGGTATTTACCAATATCCACAGCACCGTGGTGGATCCCAAGAACTTTGACGAAAAAAGCTTTGTCGATTTTCACGACGACGTGTGCATCATTCCGCCCAATAGCTTTGCGCTGGCGCGCACCATGGAGTACTTCCGCATTCCACGCAACGTGCTGACGGTGTGTTTGGGTAAAAGTACCTATGCGCGTTGCGGCATCATTGTGAATGTGACCCCTTTTGAGCCCGAGTGGGAAGGTTATGTCACGCTGGAGTTCAGCAACACTACACCCTTGCCTGCCAAAATTTACGCGGGTGAGGGCTGCGCCCAGGTGCTGTTTTTTGAGAGCGACAAGGACGATGTGTGTGAGGTGAGTTACCGTGACCGGGGCGGCAAGTACCAGGGGCAAGTCGGAGTGACCCTGCCCAGGGCGTAACCCGCCAGTGCCGATTCAGTGCGCCGGGGAAGATTTTCCGGTCGACCATGTGGGTCGACAACGGCAATGAGAAGCCACCCCTGGCGCACTTAGGTGGCGTATATCTTTTCGATTGCGTCCCGGCTGGTGTTCACCAGTTCTACCAAGCGTGGGTCGAAATGGGTTCCGGAATGGGCGTTGAGGTGGTCAATGGCTTTTTGGAGCGGCCATGATGCTTTGTAGGGGCTTTCGCACACCAGCGAATCCAGTACGTCGGCAATGGCGACGATGCGGCCATACAGACTGATGGCCTCGCCTTGCAGGCCTCTGGGGTAGCCGCTGCCATCCCAGTGCTCGTGGTGTTCGTGGGCCACGATGGCTCCCATTTGGTGGGTTTGCGAGGGGGACTCCTTTAGCAGTGCGTAGCCTTGCTGGCTGTGCGACTTCATGATCTCCCACTCCTCGGGGGTCAGTGGCCCTGACTTGGTCAGTATGGCGTCTGGAATGCAGGTTTTTCCCACATCATGCAAGGTGGAGGCAATGCGCAGTAACTCGGCATCGTGCAATGACATGCCTGCGTGCGTTGCCAGCAGCGCGGATACATCCCCGATGCGGCGCAGGTGCGGTGACGCGGCAGTGCCACGGCGCTCGATCACACCACCCAAAATGGAAATGGTGGACTGCTGGGCGTTGGTGGTGTCCTCGCGCAACAACAGGCTGTCGTACGCAATAGCCACATTGCGCGAAAAGATTTCGAGTAAATCCCTGGCTTCGGTGTTGATGGGGTCCACAAAGGTCATGTAGATCACACTTTCACTACCGGCGCTGGTGCAAAAATAGCCCGCGTAATGGTGCGGGCTATGGTCGCCAACCTTGTTGTCCAGGGTGCGTTTTAGTGCGACGTGTACCTCCGCAGGCAGGCTGCAGACTTTGTCACCGGTTAACAATTCCGAATAGGCGGCGGTGGCGGCCAGTACCGTCAGCTGTCCATTGCTGGTGCTGGCGGTATAGGCGGACATGCGACCCGCACACACACCTTCGGCATTGAGACCCAGCAGGTAGTTGACTTGTTCCAGTACCGATGACGCCAGGCTCTTTAAACTTTGTGAGGTAAATATCTGGCCAATGGCTTCAATCGAGCGGCGCAGGCCCAAGCGGGCGTTTTCGATGCGCATCAAATCGCGGTAGCCGCGCAGGCCGGAATAAAACACCGTAATCAGCTTGCGCCGGGTCAGGTCGGTTTTTTCCTTGTAGTCATTGATGTCGTAGTCTTTGATGACCTGTTCTTCGGGCGCTTGTCCGGGTTGGCCAGTGCGCAAAATGATGCGCACATTGATGTTGCCCAAGTCTTCGCGGATGTAGCGCGCCAGCACCAATCCGGCATGGTCGGTTTCCATCACCACGTCGAGCAGAATCAGGGCGATGTCTTTGCGATTGGCTAAAAACTCACGTGCTTCGGCTGAGCTGTAGCAGTGCGAAAACTCCAGGGTGCGCCCATCCATCTCGAACCCGGCCATCACCAGTTTGGTTACTTCATGCACAGCCGGGTCATCGTCTACGACCAGAACCTGCCACGGTGCCAACTGCTTGCCCTGTGCGGAGGTGGATTGTTCGTCACTAAATACCAAATCGTCTGACATGGCGATGTTTCTAATAGGGTGAGATAAGTGCAGTGTCACTAGTCTAGCGGATTGTCGCTGCGATACTACGGCTATGCAACTACAGGATATCCTTTATTCACAGGGCTTCGGCACCCGCCGGGTATGTGCTGGGCTCATTCAACAGGGCTTCGTGGCGGTGTATGAATCGCCCGATGCGGCGTCACCCACGGTATGGACCGAGTCGGCTCGGGACATCAGGCCCCAGGGTCTGCGTTTCAGGGTTCAAGGAGTGGATTGGGCCTATTTTGAGAAGGCGTATCTGATGCTGCACAAACCCGCCGGAACCGAGTGCTCGCAAAAACCATCGACCTATCCGAGCATCTATACCCTGCTGCCGTCGCCGTTGCGCTTGCGGCCGCAAAAGAGTGCGGTGCAGGGGGTTCAGGCAGTGGGTCGGTTGGACCAGGATACGACCGGATTGTTGCTCTTAAGCGACGATGGCCAGTTCATCCACCGCATGAGTTCTCCCAAGAAGCACCTGCCCAAGGTGTACGAGGTCACCGTCAAGCACCCGCTGGATGCCAAACAGGTGCAGCGCTTGCTGGACGGTGTGGTGCTCGACGATGACCCCAAACCCGTGCGTGCTGCAGCCTGCGAAATGGTGGGCCCACACTCCCAGTGTCTGCATTTGCGCATGACCCTGACCGAAGGCAAGTACCACCAGGTCAAGCGCATGGTGGCCGCAGTGGGCAACCGGGTTGAAGGTTTGCACCGTTCGCGCATCGGCGGTCTGGAATTGCCGACGGATCTGGCGCCGGGGCAGTGGCGTTGGTTGCGGGCAGAAGATTTGGATCAATTGCAAAACAAAGCTGTTTAAGAAGGAATACCCCATGCATCGTCGCCTCTCACTTTCGACCCGGCCTGGATTTCAGTTTGCTATGCTATTTATAGCATTTTCCGCATGTCCAGCGTGCGCAATAGCCCAAAATGCCTGTCAAAATCCGCTGTACCTTACGTTTGAGGCTGGCAACATGGAGGCAGCGCCTGTGGTGGCCGCCGCGCTCAAGCGACAGGGAGTGCGTGCCACTTTTTTTGCTGCAAACGAGCGCACGACGCAAGGCGACGGCAGCTTGGGCAACTACTGGGCACCCTGGTGGAAGGCGCGCGCTGCAGAAGGACACGAATTCGCGTCCAACACCTATGACCGTGTGGTCTGGCACGGTGACCTGCCCGGGGTGGATCGGCGGTTTCGTGTTCAACCCTCGGTGGGGGCTCTGGCCGGGCGCGAGTTCACTTGGGATGCGGCCAAGTACTGTGCGCAAATCACGTATGCTGCCGAGCGCTTGCAGGATTTCACGGGTAAAAAAACCTTGCCATTGTTTCGTGCGCCTGGCGGCAAAACATCCAAACGGCTATTGGAGAGTGCCGGTGCCTGCGGCTACGCCCATGTCGGGTGGTCTGCCACGGGCGTGCTGGGTGACACCTTGCCCAGCGAACGGTTCAGCAACGATGTGTTGTTGAACAAGGCCTTGCGTGACGTGCGCAGCGGCGACATTCTGCTGGCCACTCTGGGCACAGCCGGGCGCAAGGAGCCGTGGGCCAGTGGCGTGCTGGAGCCGCTGTTGGTGGGGCTCAAGGCCAAGGGTTTTTGTTTTCAAACGTTGCGTGAGCACCCTGCCTACCAAGCCTGGATCGCGGCCCATGGATCGTGACCTGCCCCCCATGAACAGTGTGGCTTTGTGCGTATGAAACTGTTTTTTGACTCGTTTTGGCGCGCGCTGGCGTATTGTCTGCACCCGCGCGTCATCTTGCTGTCGTTTTTGCCCTTGATTTTGATGGTCGGTGTGGCCCTTGGGCTGGGATTTTTCTACTGGGAGCCGGCCCTGCAATGGATACGTGCCGTGCTGGAGTCTTCTCCCTTATTCAACCAGATCTGGGGTTGGCTTGACGCCATGGGGGTGGGGCGGTTCAAGGTGGTGGCCGGGCCGCTGATCGTGGTTATTGCCGTCACACCGGTCATCGTTGTGTGCTCGCTTTTGCTGGTGGCCGTGTTGATGACGCCGGCACTGGTGCAACTGGTGGCGCGCAATCGATACCCGCACTTGGAGCGCAAACAGGGTGGCTCCATGGTAGTGGGGATTTTATGGTCGCTCGGTTCGACCGCGCTGGCTCTGGCGGCGTTGGTGGTGTCGAGCCCGCTGTGGTTGGTTCCGCCCTTGATTCTGGTTTTGCCACCCCTGATTTGGGGCTGGCTTACCTACCGCGTCATGGTGTTTGATGCACTGGCAGATCACGCCAGCAAGGCCGAGCGTCGGGTTATTTTTCGCCGCCACCGGGGGTGGCTGCTCACCATCGGGGTGGTGTCGGGCTACTTGGGTGCGGTGCCCAGCCTGGTGTGGGCCTCAGGGGTGTTATTTGCCACCATGTTTGTGATTCTGGTGCCGGTGGCGATCTGGATTTACACACTGGTGTTTGCGTTTGCGTCGCTGTGGTTTTCCCATTATTGCTTGGCGGCACTGCACGCCTTGCGTGCTGAAGCTGTGGTGGCGTCCTCCAAGACCGATTCGGTCAGCCCTTGGTTTTCTGTTTGCACCAATGCGGTGCATTTAGACAGTGATGCACAAATTTGATGCATGCTCCCATAATCCTATTCTGGTGCATTCTGTACGGGCGTAGAAAGCATGCCCGTGCGCCGATTCGGTGACTTTGCCGTGTGTCAGGAAAACCGGGTCTTTCTCAAGGCAAAATAGCGCGCTTTACCAAAAATTGCGGAAAACCCAGTTTGTGGCACAAAAACTGCAATATGGGCACTGCGAGATTTTTTTACAACCGTGTAACAGGAGTATTTGATGGCCAAGACCGTCGCAGACGTGATCAAGATGGTGAAAGAGAACGAAGTCAAGTTTGTTGACTTCCGCTTTACCGATACCCGCGGCAAGCAGCAGCACACCACAGTGCCTGTTTCGCACTTTGACGAAGACAAATTCACCTCGGGCCACGCTTTTGACGGCTCGTCTATTGCCGGCTGGAAAGGCATTGAAGCCTCGGACATGTTGCTCATGCCCGATCCCAACACCGCCAACATCGATCCTTTCTTTGAAGAAACCACCCTCATCATGCACTGTGACGTGGTGGAGCCCGCCGACGGCAAGGCCTACGACCGCGATCCGCGTTCCATCGCCAAGCGCGCTGAAGCCTATCTCAAGGCCTCCGGAATCGGCGACACCGCTTTCTTTGGTCCGGAACCCGAATTCTTCATTTTTGACGGCGTGCGCTGGAGCACCGAACCCAACAACACCTTCTACGAAATCGAAGAATACGAAGCGCCCTGGAACACCGGTTCCAAACTCGAAGGCGGCAACCGCGGCCACCGTCCCACCGTCAAGGGCGGTTATTTCCCCGTGCCCCCGGTCGACAGCACGCAAGATATGCGCGCCGAGATGTCCCTGATCCTCGAATCCCTGGGCATCCCCGTTGAAGTGTTCCACCACGAAGTGGCGGGCGCGGGCCAAAACGAAATTGGCACGCGCTTCTCCACTCTGGTGGAGCGCGCCGACTGGACCATGCTGCAAAAGTACGTGATCCACAACGTGGCCAACGCCTACGGCAAAACTGCTACCTTTATGCCCAAGCCTTACCATGGCGACAACGGCTCCGGCATGCACGTGCACCAGTCCGTATGGAAAGACGGCAAAAACCTGTTTGCTGGCGACGGCTATGCCGGTCTGTCGGACTTCGCGCTGTACTACATCGGTGGCATCATCAAGCACGCCCGTGCCCTGAACGCCATCACCAATCCCGGAACCAATAGCTACAAGCGCCTGGTGCCTCACTTTGAAGCACCGGTCAAATTGGCGTACTCGGCCAAGAACCGTTCCGCTTCGATCCGTATCCCCTTTGTGGCAAACCCCAAAGGCCGTCGCGTGGAAGCCCGCTTCCCCGATCCATTGATGAACCCTTACCTGGGTTTTGCTGCCTTGTTGATGGCAGGCTTGGACGGCGTGGAAAACAAGATTCACCCCGGCGAAGCGGCTACCAAGGACCTGTACCATCTGCCTCCCGAGGAAGATGCAAAAGTCCCAACCGTGTGCCACAGCCTGGACCAGGCGCTGGAGCACCTGGACAAAGACCGTGCGTTCCTTACCAAGGGCGGCGTTTTCACCGACTCCATGCTCGATGCCTACATTGAACTGAAGATGTCCGAAGTGACCCGTTTCCGCATGGCAGTGCACCCTTGCGAGTACGATATGTATTTCTCGCTGTAATGCTGGCTGCCTTTGGGTAGTTGGGTTTCCACACCTGAAAAGGACGGCACAGGCCGTCCTTTTTTTTGCAAGCAATTGTCGCAATCCACAGTCAAAGCGGTGTTTACCGGGATGGTGCTTGGCGTTTTTCCTCTTTTTGGCGCATACTGGTCAGCCACTTAGGGTTTGGATGGCTCGATTCAGCATGAAATTTGTTTTTTTAGTTCCCCTTGTTGCCTTGGCGTTGGGTAGCAACTGTTTTGCACAGGAGCGCATCTACCGCTGCGGTAACGAATACACCAACACGGTGCCCGAGTCCCAGGTGCACAATTGCAAGTTGGTCTCGGGTGGTAACGTGACGGTGGTGCAAGCTCACCGACCCAGCGCGCAGCCCAAAGCCGCTAGCGCCAGTCCTTCGGGGAGTGCCAGTCCACGTGTGGACAGTGCAGACCAACGCGCCAAAGATTCCGACACCCGTTTGATTCTCGAATCCGAACTCAAGAAGGCTGAGGCCCGACAGGCGGAGTTGCTCAAGGAATACAACAACGGTGAGCCCGAGAAACAAGGTCCCGAAACCCGCAACCACCAGAAGTACCTGGATCGTATTGCCGAGCTGAAGGCCAGTATTGCCCGGAACGAGAGCGATATTGCGGGCATTCGTCGTGAAATGGGGCGTGTTGGCAGCGCAGCCACACCTAAGTAAGCGGCGTGGACGCAGCGAGCCGGTTTCAGCCGTTTGACCTGCTGGCGTCACTCGTCGCCGTGGTGCGGTCGGATGCGTCGGTCATCTTTTCCAATGCCGCTCTCGAAGACGCGTTGGGTATTTCACGGCGTACCATTGTCGGTTCGTGTTTCACGGACGCATTCACCGAACCGGTGCAGTTGCGCAGCGCCTTGGAACGTACCACCGAGAACGAATTTGCATCGCTGCGATATGACGCATTGCTCAAGCGCTTGGGTCATGAGCCCATTCCGGTGCATGTGATCCTCACCCGCACCGATACCGTGAACGAAGTGGTGGTGGAACTGGTCCCGCAAGAATCGCAAACCCGCCAGGACCGAGAAGAGCGCTTGGCCGAACAGGCGCGAACCAACAAAGAGCTGATTCGCAACCTGGCGCATGAAATCAAGAATCCGTTGGGCGGAATTCGGGGTGCCGCGCAGTTGCTGGAAATGGAAATGGACTCGCCCGAGCTGACCGAATATACCCAGGTCATCATCCACGAGGCTGATCGCCTGCAAAGCCTGGTGGACCGTCTGCTGGCACCGCACCGGCGGCCGCATCTGGTGGGCGATGTGAATATCCATGAAGTGTGTGAACGCGTGCGCTCGCTGATTCTGGCCGAGTTTCCCAGGGGCCTGCGGGTGGTGCGCGACTACGACATCTCCATCCCGGAGTTCCGTGGCGACCGCGAACAGCTGATACAGACTGTTTTGAACATTGCCCACAATGCGTGCCAAGCCTTGGTTGAGCGCATTGCCGGTGGTGACGCGGAGTTGACTTTTCGGACCCGTGTGATCCGGCAAATCACATTTGGCAAACAACGCTACCGGTTGGCATTGGAATTGCATGTCATTGACAACGGACCGGGCGTGCCCGATTCGATCAAAGACCGCATTTTCTATCCGCTGGTGTCGGGCAGGGAGGGCGGCTCCGGGTTGGGACTGACATTGGCACAAACCTTTGTACAGCAGCACCACGGATTGATCGAAGTCGACAGCGTCCCTGGCCGTACGGATTTCAAGATATTGATACCGTTGCCATAACTGCCAAATACAAGGGATTACACAATGAAGCCGATATGGATAGCAGACGATGACCAATCTATCCGCTTCGTGCTGGAAAAAGCCTTGGCGCGCGAACACCTGCCCACGCGCAGCTTCTCCAATCCCCGCGACGTACTGGCCGCGCTGAACACGGCATCAGACGACGAAGCCCCGCAGGTGCTGGTGAGCGACATTCGCATGCCCGGTGGCTCAGGACTGGAGTTGCTGGACAAAGTCAAGGCCAAGCACCCGGGTTTGCCCGTCATCATCATGACGGCGTTTTCCGATCTGGACAGTGCGGTGAGCGCCTTCCAGGGCGGTGCCTTCGAGTACCTGCCCAAACCCTTTGATTTGCCCAAGGCGGTGGAGCTGATCCGCCGTGCCGTCGAAGAAAGCCAGCGCGAAGAAGTGGCCGAAGAACGCATGGTCGACGCGCCCGAAATGCTGGGCCAGGCCCCGGCAATGCAAGACGTCTTCCGTGGCATTGGGCGCCTCAGCCAGAGCAACGTCACCGTCATGGTCACCGGCGAGTCGGGCTCCGGCAAAGAGCTGATCGCCCGCGCCTTGCACAAGCACTCACCGCGCGCCGATGGGCCGTTTGTTGCTATCAATACTGCAGCAATTCCCAAAGATTTGCTGGAGAGCGAGCTGTTTGGCCATGAGCGCGGTGCCTTTACCGGTGCGCAGACCATGCGCCGCGGCCGGTTTGAGCAGGCCGACGGCGGAACCTTGTTTTTGGACGAAATTGGCGACATGCCGTTTGAGCTGCAAACACGGTTGCTGCGCGTTTTGAGTGACGGCCACTTCTACCGTGTGGGCGGGCACAGTGCCGTCAAAACCAATGTGCGGGTGATTGCCGCCACACACCAGAATCTGGAGCAGCGGGTCAAGGAAGGCGCTTTCCGCGAGGATTTGTTCCACCGCCTGAACGTGATCCGCCTGCGCTTGCCGCCTCTGCGCGAGCGCAAAGAAGACATTGCCATGCTGACGCGCCACTTTTTGCAGCAAAGTGCCAAGCAACTCGGTGTGGAGCCCAAGCGCATTTCCGATGCCGCTTTGACGTGGCTAGAGAGTTTTGGCTTTCCCGGCAACGTGCGCCAGCTGGAAAACATCTGCCACTGGCTCACCGTCATGGCACCGGCCCAGGTGATTGAGCCCAAAGACCTGCCGCCCGAGGTGGGTGTGGGTGCTGTCCAAGCGGCGCATGGCGCGCTGCCCGGTGCGTCCGCAGTCAATCCTGTTGCGGGGCACAGCGGTGATTTGGGTGTCAGTGCCGCTGATACGGCGCCGCATGCAGCCGCGCAAGTGCCGACAGTGGGCGCAACCTCGCTGCCGGTTGGGGTTTCGCTCGCCAGGGGCTACGAAGCGATGCCCATTCCCTTTGGTGACGATGCGCCTCTATCGGGCGCTGATGGGATTGCCCAGGGTGCCAGCAATACAACGCTGGGCTGGGAAGCCGAACTCGAAGCCGAAGCCAATGCGCTTTTGGCCGAAGGGCGCGAAGATGTGTGGGATGTACTGACCCGGCGTTTTGAGTCACGCCTGATCCATGCCGCCCTGGCCGCCACCCGTGGTCGACGCATTGAGGCCGCACACAAGCTGGGCATTGGCCGCAACACCATCACGCGCAAGATTCAGTAGCTGGGTTTGGAATGAAGTAATTTAAACGCGTCTTGTGCTGCTGCGACTGTTGCTGCAATGTCGTCATCGGTGTGCGCTGCGCTCATGAATCCGGCCTCATACAGCGCTGGTGCAAAGTAGAAGCCTTTTTCCAGCATTCCATGGAAGAAGGTGTTGAAGCGCTTGTTATCGGTGGTCATCACCTTGGCGTAGTTTTGCGGCAAGGTATCGAACAAGAAGAAGCCGAACATGCCGCCTTCCGAGTCCACGCTAAATGGCACGCCAGCCTGGTCGGCAGCGCCTTTCAGGCCCGCCATCAGCTTCTGCGTCTTGCGCGCCAGTTCTTCGTAAAATCCGGGCTTGCGGATTTCACGCAAGGTTGCCAGTCCGCAGGCGGTAGCGACCGGGTTGCCCGACAAGGTGCCCGCTTGGTAGACCGGGCCCAGGGGTGCCAGTTGTTCCATGACGGCACGTTTGCCACCAAAGGCCGCTAGCGGCATGCCACCACCGATGACCTTTCCCAACACCGTGATGTCGGGAGCAAAGCCGGGAATAGCTTTGGCGTACACCCCTTGGGCACTGTGCAGGCCGACCCGAAAACCGGTCATGACCTCGTCAAACACAAACAGCGCGCGATGTTGTGTGCACAGTTCGCGGCAGCGCTGCATAAAGGGCAGGGAGGCGCGCACGAAGTTCATGTTGCCAGCAATGGGCTCAATCATTACGCAAGCCAACTCTTTGCCGTGCAGGCCAAAGGCTTCTTCAAGCTGCTGAACGTTGTTGTACTCCAGCACCAGCGTGTGTTGCACCACCTCCGCAGGTACACCCGCGCTGGTGGCGTGGCCAAAAGTGGCCAAACCGGAGCCGGCCTTCACCAACAGCGCGTCCGCATGTCCGTGGTAGCAACCTTCAAATTTCAGAATCTTGCTGCGGCCCGTGGCGCCGCGCGCCAGTCGAATGGCACTCATGCCGGCTTCGGTGCCGCTGCTGACCAGGCGCACCATATCCATGCTCGGCACCAGGCTCAAAATTTCTTCGGCCAGCTCGACTTCGCGCTCCGTAGGTGCACCGAAGGAGAAACCCTCCAAGCAGGCCTTTTGCACGGCCTCGACCACAGCAGGGTGACCGTGGCCCAGGATCATGGGGCCCCAGGAGCCGATGTAGTCGGTGTAGCGCTGGTCATTGGCATCCCAAAAGTACGCACCTTGCGCCCGTTTCACAAATCGGGGCGTACCACCGACGGCCTTAAAGGCGCGTACCGGCGAATTTACTCCGCCCGGAATGACTTTTTGTGCGCGCTGAAAGAGTTGCTGGTTGCCGTCAGTGTCGGGTTTCATTGGCGGGAATTTCAAAAGTGGATTCAGAGGGTGCATCGTCATCGTCTTCGTCTTCCGGATGGGCCCAGAAAAAACGGTCGGGCAAGACGTTGCCCATGCCAGGGCGAAAGCCGCTTTCAAGGCATCGATCCAGGTAACTCAGGGCTTCGGTCACGGCTTCGGTGAGTTCACTGCCGCTGGCAATCAGGGCAGTAAGGGTGGCCGAAAGCGTGTCGCCCGCACCGCAGAACATGGCATCAAAACGCTCGAACTGCACGCTGCACAAAATGGCTTCTGGCGAGCACAGGGTATTGTCGATAAATTGATCTGGCAGCGGGATGCCGGTCACCAGCGTATAGGACACGCCAAACTCGCTGGCGGCTTGCGCAATGTCCCGCGCGGTCGGGTTTTGCGGGTTGCACCAGTCGGGTAATAACCAGCGGCACAGGGTGCTGTGGTTTCCAACCAACACGGTGGTGAGGGGGAGCAGCAGTTCGTTGCATGCGTCTTGGTAGATGTCGATTTGGTCCTCGCTCCACCACGACAAATCGGGCATGTAGGTGATGACCGGGATGTCGGAGTAGTCCGAAGCCAAGGCCGCCACTGCACTCAGGTTTTCGGGATTGCCGACAAAACCAACCTTGAAAGCCTGTGCTGCGATGTCTTCCAAGATGGTGCGCGCCTGCTCGGTGACGGCCTCGTCGTCCATAGGGAAATGGTCGCGAATTTCGGCGGTATCTCGGGCATAGGCGCCGGTGGTGACGACCAGCGCATGGGCCCCTACCGAAGCGATGGCGGTGATGTCTGCCGAAAGTCCGCCGGCACCGCTGGGGTCGTTGGCATTGAAAACCACAACACACGCAGAGGGGCCCTCGTCATCGTCAATATTTTCTTCTTCGGAAGGCGTGTAGGAGTCCAGCATCAGGGGGTGGTCTAAGGGTTTGTCAGCAGGCAGAACGGTGACCTTCGGATCGTCCGCAATAACTGCCTCGATACAATGGTTGCATTCTATTCGAAGGCCCTATAAGCTGTGACCGACAACAAGGAGTGGATGCGTCTGATTTGCGGATGGATCTACCGTGAGACAACTGACGCGCCAAAGTAAGGCATTGCATCCGGTACCTTTTGGACGGACATGTCGGTGCCTTGGATGTACCCCGCGAGTGGGGCGTACAAACGTGATTTTGAAATGGTTCAGATATAAAAATGGTATGTTCGAAAGGCTTCGCATGCACGCAGACATTCAATGCCTTTTCAGGAGTAAACCCTTGTGAGTAATGCCGCATCTTCGTTCAAAGTATTGGTCATCGACGATAGCAACACGATTCGACGCAGCGCGGAAATTTTTCTCAAGCAGGGCGGACACGAGGTCGTTTTGGCTGAAGATGGTTTCGATGCCCTGGCCAAGGTCAATGACTACCAGCCGCAGTTGATTTTTTGCGACATTCTGATGCCGCGTCTGGATGGGTACCAGACCTGTGCCATCATCAAACGCAACGCCAAATTTGCCGGTGTGCCGGTGGTCATGCTGTCATCCAAAGACGGCGTTTTCGACAAGGCGCGTGGGCGTATGGTCGGGGCCCAGGATTACCTCACCAAACCTTTTACAAAAGACCAACTGCTCAAAGCTGTGCAGCAGTTTGGCGCAATTTCGCAAGGAGCTAGCTAATGCCTATTCATAAAGTACTCATCGTTGATGATTCAAAAACAGAACTCATGTTCATGACAGACTTGCTGCAAAAAAACGGCATTGTGGTTCGTACCGCCGAAAATGCAGATGAAGCATTCAAACGCCTTGCAGACGATAAGCCTGACTTGATTTTGATGGACGTCGTGATGCCAGGGCAAAATGGTTTCCAACTCACACGTGCGATTAACCGCACACCGGAGTACACCGACATACCCATCTTTATTTGCACTAGCAAAAATCTGGAAACGGATCGTGTGTGGGGCATGCGCCAGGGAGCACGTGACTACATCACCAAGCCGGTTGATCCCGCAGAGTTGTTCGCAAAAATCAAAGCTCTGGGTTGATCCTCCAAATCCATGGCTAATCGCGAAGCTATCCGAGATCTCCAAGCGCGACTCGCCAAGCGTTTACAGACTGCCCGTGCAGAGGGCATGTCCGTCGCATGGCTGGCAGTGCGTGCCGGAGGACAAAACTACCTTTTCCCGCTGGGGCAATCTGGTGAAATTTTCCCGGTGGCTGGTATCCAGTCGGTGCCCTACACCTGCAACTGGTTTCCGGGTGTACTGAATATCCGGGGTGGCCTCTTTGGTGTGGTCGATCTGGCTGCATTTATCGCTGCAGATACCGGCTTGGTGCGGGCAGAATCCGTTGCTGGTGAGTCAAGCGTAGTCACGCTCAATACCGCGCTGGACGTCAACTGCGCTTTGCAGGTAGATGTGCTGTTGGGGCTGCGTGGCCCTGAGGCTTTTGCCTCATCGGTCGCTCCTGCACAGGGTGCCCCCGTTTATTTTGGAACACGGTTTGTTGATGCGGCGGGAGACGCCTGGCAAGAGATCAATATGCGAACCTTGTCCCAAACTCATCAATTCCTGAGTATCAGCGCTTAGACCTTAAGTAAGGCTTTACCATGTCCGTAGTCGATCAAGTAAAAAACCTGTTTTCCTCCAAGCAACGTGATTCCGCTATGGATTCGCGACTGAGCCTCAGCATGCCGGATGACGCGACCCATGAGTCGGACAGAGAGACGGTGCAAGCGCCGCAGGGTGATGCAGCATCGGCGTACAGTGCCGCTGCTGTTGAAGATGTGGTCGATAAACGGGGTAGAGGTGACAAAATTGCCCTGCCCATGCTCGGGGCCCGTACGGTTGCCCAGCACCAACGGCTGTTGTACGCCACTGGTGCGGGAGGGTTGGCGGTTCTTCTGGTTGCGGTGGTGTTGGTGTTGAATCACACCAGCAAAGTGGCGCAGCAGTTGGGTGCTACCGGTCAGGCTTTGATGCAGTCGCAGCGGTTGGCTAAATCCGTGTCGCAAGCCTTGGTGGGTAGTCAACAGGCCTTTCCTGCCGTGTCTGAGAGTTCGGATGTGCTGGTGAAGACCGCACGTGGATTGCAAACCGGCGACGAGAAACTGAAACAGCTTGATGACAGTTATGCGCCGACGTTCGCCAAACTGATGCCTTTGATTGAACGGGCAGAAAAAAGCACCACGGCGATCATGGCGCAGCAAAAAGTGCTGACGCAGGTCGGTTCGGCTTTGCGTTTGATTAACCGGCAATCTTCTGATTTGCTGGATCTGTCGGAAGGAATTCTTGCCAACAAGATGAAGCAAAACGCGAGTGCCGCCGAAATTGCAGCGGTTGGGCAACTGATCATGTTGACGCAGCGTATTGGTAAATCTGCGAATGAGTTCCTGACTGCAGAGGGTGTCAGTCCGGAGGCTGTTTTCTTGTTGGGTAAAGACTTGAATTCGTTCAAGGAAATTACGGATGGACTGATATCGGGTAGCACGGAATTACGTTTGTCCCCAGCCAGGGATGAAGATACCCGTGAGCAATTAGAGGCATTGAGCAAGCTGTTTGATGAAACTCGCGTGCAGGCGGGCTCAATTTTGACCAACCTGCAAGGCTTGGTTTCGGCCCGTGAAGCACAAGATGTCATCATTTCTGATAGCGAGGCCCTGCGTCTGAGTTTGGAAGAAATGCAAAGTGAACTGTCTGGACAGGCCGGTGTAGGCGTTATTGCAATGGTGGTTTTGGCGTTGGCTGCGCTGGTGGCGCTTGGCAGTGCGTTTGGTTTGGCTTCCGTTCAATTGCAAGACAGTCGCAAACGCCGTGAGGTGGCTGAAGAGCAACGTCTGGATGCAGAACGTCAGGAGCAGGAAGCCAAGCGGGTGAATGACGCTAATCAGGCCGCTATTTTGCGTTTGATGAACGAATTGCAAACGGTAGCGGAAGGCGATTTGACGCAGGAAGCAACGGTCACCGAAGACATTACCGGCGCGATTGCGGACTCGGTTAACTACACGGTGGAGGAGTTGCGATCTCTGGTTGCCAACGTGCAGAGTACGGTTGCTCGTGTGGCACAAACCACGGCCGACGTGGACGCCACGTCGACCGAGTTGTTGGCTGCCTCTAATGAGCAATTGCACGAAATTCGAGAAACGGGTAAGTCGGTCGTGGACATGGCCGGGCGTATTAACGAGGTGTCGTCACAAGCCCAGGAATCGGCAACGGTTGCGCGCCAATCGTTGCAGGCTGCTGAGTCTGGTTTGAAAGCGGTGCAGGACGCGATCGGTGGTATGAATTCCATCCGAGACCAGATCCAGGAAACATCCAAACGCATCAAGCGACTCGGTGAGTCCTCGCAGGAGATTGGTGAAATTACCGAACTGATTTCTGACATTACTGAACAAACCAACGTGCTGGCCTTGAATGCCGCAATCCAGGCAGCGTCAGCCGGAGAAGCCGGGCGCGGCTTCTCCGTGGTGGCGGAAGAGGTACAGCGCTTGGCGGAGCGTTCAGCGGACGCTACGCGCCAGATTTCTGCGCTGGTGAAGGCCATTCAAACGGATACGCAAGATGCGATCGGTGCGATGGAGCGCTCCACCCAGGGTGTGGTTGAAGGGGCTCGACTCTCCGATAACGCTGGAACCGCGTTGACCGAGATCGACCGTGTTTCGCGCCAGGTTGCTGATTTGATTGAGCAGATTTCCAGTTCGGCGTCCCGCGAAGCCGGGTTGGCCAACGAGGTGGCCGATAACATCCAGCACATTTTCGCGGTGACTGAGCAGACCGGCGAAGGTACCCGTGTGACTGCCTCGCAGGTGCGGGAGTTGTCCCGTATGGCTGAAGAGTTGCGTCTATCGGTGTCGCGATTCAAGATTGCTTAATGTCCGGCTGGACCATCCACCCTTCAGAAACGTGATTCCCAGGAGAGTCTGCACCCATGTCATCGAATTCCGTAGAGTCTGGAGATATTGAATCGTCTGCAGCGGATCTGGGCCCCTTGGCGTGGGTGCTGGATGAGTTGCGAAAGTCTTTGGACGGGGCTACCAAGGCACTGCGGCGTTTCGTGCGTGATGCGGAGTTGGCCCGTGGGTCAGATCTGTCTGAGCTGGATGCCAGCCACCTGCGTATCGCCCGTCAGCAGTTGCACCAAGCGGTTGGTGCATTGGAAATGGTGGGTTTGGAGGCCCCAGCCAAGGTGCTGCGTGCCATGGAGTCGCTGGCGCAGCGTTTTGTCCAGCGGCCCGAATTGTGCAGTGAGGATGCCGCAACCAAGGTTGAACGGGCCAGCTTTGCATTGACGGAATTTCTGGAGGGAATGATCAAGGGCAAAACAGCATCAGCCGTTGCGCTGTTTCCCCAGTATCGCGATGTGGTCGAATTAACCGGGGGTGAACGTGCCCATCCGGCGGACTTGTGGCCAGTAGAGTGGCACTGGATGGAGGTGATTCTTCCGCCAGAGGTGGCAGGACTCAGCGATGCAGCGAGTTTGCGAGCGGAGATGGATGCGGGTGTGCTGCGGGTCATGAAGACCGCCGATGGGCCCGCTGCCAAGCGCCTAGGCCAACTGTGCGTTGGCATTGCGGCGGGTCATCCTGCCATGGAAACCCGCGCCTTCTGGTCGATTTGTGCAGCATACTTCGAAGCTGTTTCGCTGGGTTTGTGTGCGGCAGACCTGTATGCCAAGCGGGCCGCTGCGCGGGTGTTGCGTCAGTATGCAGCGCTCGCCAAAGGTGACTCCAGCGTTTCCGATCGCTTGGCCCGTGACCTCTTGTTTTTTTGCGCGCTGGCGGTGCCGGATGCGGGTCAAGAAGCTCCCGCATTGAACGCGGTGCGTGTAGCCTATGGCTTGACCTTTGACAAGCCAATAGATTATTCGGAAGAAAAGTTTGGGTTGTTTGACCCTGCGCTGATGGCTTTGGCACGTAAGCGCATTGCCACGGCCGCTGAAACGTGGTCCGGACTAGCGGGTGGAGACGTCAATCGACTCAAAGTGGTTGGAGAGCAATTTGCTGCGGTGTCTGAGTCCATCGTCAGGTTGCACCCGGAAAGCGGCGAATTGGCACAGGCGATGACCCGCGCCATTGAGTCTACGGTGCGTTCGGGGTCAGTCCCCGTACCAGCCGTTGCGATGGAGGTGGCAACATCGGTTTTGTATCTGGAAGCAGCTTACGAGGATCTGGATCCGACAAACTCCAAAATTGCCGAACGTAGCGCCCGTCTGTCGCAGCGGCTCGCTCATGTGTGTGCGGGCGGTGAGCCGGAGCCACTGGAAGGCTGGATGGAGGAGTTGTACCGTCGGGTGGCGGATCGCCAAACCATGGGCAGCGTGGTGGATGAGTTGCGCACCGCCTTGGCGCAGGTGGAATCGTCACTGGACCAGTTCTTTCGCAATCCGCAGGATAAGACCCCTCTGCGCGAGGTTCCCAGTAATTTGGCACAGATGCGTGGTGTATTTTCTGTGCTGGGGTTGGAACAACCTGCTTTGGCTGCATTGCGTATGCGCTCGAAGGTGGAGCAACTCCTTGTTGACGATATCGACGAGGCATCCGCCCGTGTAGGAGTTTTTGACAAATTGGGCAATAGCGTAGGTGTGATGGGGTTCCTCATCGACATGCTCAGTTATCAACGTGCGTTGGCTAAAAAGCTGTTTGTGTACGATGAGGATGCGGGCGAATTCAAGTCCCTGATGGGCCGCGAACAACCGGTTGCAAAACCACAAACTCCCCCCGCCACGGTTGCGCCACGCGTTGAACCGGTCGCAGAGGCGATTGAAGTTCCTCCTGTTCAGGCTGTCGAGGTCATGCCTGTTGTGGAAGCGGTGACATCTGCGTCACCGGTTGCTGAAACTGCTCCGCCATCTATTGCTGCCCCTGCAGAGCAGCCAGACGACGCGGATGATGACGATTCCGAATTGCTCGACATCTTTCTTGAGGAGGCACGCGAGGTGTCGCAGAATGGCATCGCCGCCGTTCAGGCGCTATCTGCCAGCCCCTCTGATTTGGCCGAACAAACGACCTTGCGGCGCGCATTTCACACGCTAAAAGGAAGTTCCCGCATGGTCGGGCTGGACGAGTTTGGTGAAGCAGCGTGGTCTTTTGAGCAATTGTTGAATGCCCGTTTGGCGGATCAATTACCTGCAAACAATGATCTGATTGTGCTGGTGAGCAGTGCGATGGAGGCCTTTGGTCGCTGGATTGAAGATATTGCCGCAGGCAATGCGAAGCACTGGAGTGCGCAGGATTTTCGTGACTCTTCAGACGCAATGCGGCTGCACCAGCAGATGGTGCCCCTGCGTACGCCTGGCGCCAGTTTGACGCAAGATGATGCCTTGGCTTCGGCGGGCAATGCTGCGGTGGCAGATGGTGCTGAAGTCGTGTCCGCGCCCGCACACGCCACGCCGGTGGGAGCGTCAACCGAGACAGTGGAAGTGCCCGCCCATGCGCCTCCAGAATTTGTGGCGACGCAAACGTTTGGTTTTGAGGCAACGCAGGCATTTGATGCCAGCGATGCGCGCAAGGCTGCTGAGGCTTTCAAAGGTGCGACCGAGGTAAAAGAACTGGATTTTGGGGATTTTGACTTTGGTGACGCCAAACCGTCGGTGGTAACTGCATCGGTTGTAGCGGATGCAATAGCGCCCGCAGATTCGCAGCAAGAATCGTCTGTGGCTTACGTGGCATCCGAGGTGCCCGATGCGGTAGAAGCGCCGATCCAGGCGGCACACCACGAGGATGAATTTCCCGAGCCAGTTTTCTCGGAGGTCGTTGGCGAGGATGTCGTTTCAACGCCGCCTGCGGAAGTACCGTCGTCAGACGCGGAATTGGTTTTTCCCACTGCGCCTGATGTGGTCGAGGTTCCGTCCGAGCCTGTGGTCGTGGCATCCGCAGACTCCGATGATCAGGTCAAGGTTATTGGTCATTTGCGTCTGAATATCCCTCTGTATAACGTTTACCTGAATGAAGCGGATGAGTGGTCTCGCCGTTTGCAGACTGAACTCAGCGAGTGGGCATTGGAATTGCAGCGTCCTTTGCCGGATTCGCCGGTTACTTTGGCGCATTCCTTGTCTGGAAGTTCTGCGACGGTTGGATTCGTCGCCCTGTCCGAAATGGCGCGTTCGCTGGAACATGCGCTTCAGCACGTGCAACTGCACCACCAGGGAACACCGGATCAAGCACGGATTTTTTCCAATGCAGCCGAAGACATTCGCAGGCTGTTGCATCAATTCGCGGCTGGTTTCCTCAAAGATCCTGATGCGGAAATTTTGGCCGCTTTGCAGGCCATCATCGACACTGAGTTTCCTGCTCCGACCATTGAGTCCATGTCGGATGACGCAGTTGCTGTAACACTGGCCGCAGCGCAATCGATTGGCGAAGACAGCGTTGATGCGGAATTGGCGATTGCTGCTGGCGATGAGTCCGGGTTGGGCGTGCTGGAGTCCGTGGTACGGGAAACTGCTGATGGTGTGATGCTGCCAGCTTCGCAAGTCATCCCAGTTGAGTCGTATGTCCCGGAAGTAACAGACAGTGGTGACCCGTCCGACGAGGTGGAGCCGACTGTAAGCAGCTCGGTGGCAAAAATTCCGGAGGCGCAACCGGTTGTGGGGGGTACTCCTGCAGCAGCGGTGGGCGCTGCACCCTTGACCGTAGCGGCCGCAGAAAATGAAGAGATCGATGCGGTTGATGCGCTGGATGAAGACTTGTTCCCGATATTTGCGGAAGAGGCTGAAGAGCTGATGCCCAAATTGGGTACGGCATTGCGCGACTGGGTGGCAGATCCGAATCAGCGCAGCGCGCGCGACGAAGTATTGCGCGTATTGCACACGATCAAGGGAAGCGCTCGCCTCGCAGGGGCCATGCGTCTGGGTGAAATGAGCCATCTGCTGGAGTCCAGTATCGAGCAAATCGGTTCGGACAATTTGCAGAGTGTTCAATTGGAGCCCTTGTTGACCCGGTATGACACTTTGCAGTCAACGTTTGTTGCGCTCAGCCGCCCGCAGGACGCAGCACAGGAGCATGAACAACTGCAGGCATCGGAAGCATCGTTGGCACAGTCGGCCGCCGTTCCTCTGCAAATGTCGGCTACGTCCGCGTCGGTTATGCCGCTCCAGCCTATTCCTCGCGGAGGTTTGCTGGTGCCCCCGCGTCAGATGACCAACCAATCGGTGCGTGTGCGTTCGCAGTTGCTGGATCGCTTGGTTAACCAGGCTGGCGAGGTGATGATTTCGCGCGCACGCATTGATGCGCGGCTGGTGCAATTGCGAGCCTCCTTGGGCGAGTTGAGTGGTAACTTGGAACGCTTGCGTCATCAGTTGCGCGACGTCGAATTGCAATCAGAGTCACAGATGCAGTCGCGTCTGGCACAGACCAAAGATTCTGCACAGGCCTTCGACCCCCTGGAGTTTGACCGCTTTACCCGGGTGCAGGAATTGACCCGCATGATGGCCGAGTCGGTGCACGACGTGGCAACCGTGCAGCGCAATTTGCAGCGCTCGGTGGAGGGGGCGGAAGACGATTTGATTGCGCAAGGTCGTCAGGCACGCGAACTGCAGCGCGATTTGTTGCGCACCCGCATGATGGAGTTTGAGGGTGTTTCGGATCGCTTGTATGCGGTGGTGCGTCAAGCGGCCAAGGATTCGGGCAAGCAGGTGAAGCTCGACATCGTCGGTGGTTCCATTGAAATGGACCGTGGTGTCATGGAACGCATGGCACCCGCGTTTGAGCACATCCTGCGCAACTCGGTGGCGCATGGTATTGAAGATGCCACCACGCGCGCAGCGGTCAGCAAGCCCGGTGCCGGCACCATCACCATTCAGGTCAATCAAGAGAGCAACGACATCTCGGTATCGTTTATCGACGATGGTGGTGGTTTGCATCTGGACAAGATTCGTGCCCGCGCCATTGCCAACGGCCTGATCAAGCAGGATGATGTGCTGTCGGAGGGCGACGCCGCCAACCTGATTTTCACCCCCGGTTTTTCGACCGCCGACAAAGTGACTGAATTGGCGGGTCGGGGTATTGGTATGGATGTGGTTCGTTCCGAAGTCAACGCTTTGGGTGGCCGCATCGAGACCTCCACCGTGCCAGGGAAAGGCACTACCTTCAAGCTGGTGCTGCCTTTGACAACCGCCGTTACCCAGGTGGTCATGCTGCGCATGGGTGACTTCACCATTGCGGTGCCCTCGAATCTGGTCGAAACGGTGCTGCGCACCCCCGCGGCCGTTTTGGAGGACGCGTACAAACGTGACGCCTTTGAAATCGGCGGTCAAGTGGTTCCCTTCTTCTGGGCCGGTGCGCTGCTGCAAGTTTCCTCGCAAAGCCATGAAGCCCAAACCAAACATTTCTCAGTGGTTGTTTTGCGAAGTGCGGGCCAGCGTATGGCGATGCACGTTGACGAGGTTTTGGGTAACCGAGAAGTGGTGGTCAAGAATCTGGGCCCCCAACTGGCACGTTTGCCAGGTTTAGCCGGTGTGTCGGTTTTGGCGTCGGGTGCAGTGGCCTTGATTTACAACCCGGTGGCCTTGGCGTCCGTGTATGGCGAGCAGGCGCGTCAACTGCGGCAAGCAGCGGTGAAGGCCAATGAGCTGGCGGCTGCCAGTGGCGGCGCGGCGGCTCCATCGTCGCAGGCCTTGGTAGGTGTGGTAAATCAGGTGCCGCTGATTTTGGTGGTGGATGATTCGATCACCGTGCGCCGTGTAACCCAGCGTTTGCTCAAACGTGAAGGCTACCGCGTGACCCTGGCGGCGGACGGCTTGCAGGCGCTGGAGAAATTGCAGGAAGAAAAGCCGACCCTGGTTTTGTCCGATATCGAAATGCCGCGCATGGACGGCTTTGATCTGGCGCGCAATATTCGCGGCGACGAACACATGAAGGATTTGCCCATCATCATGATTACCTCGCGTATTGCGGGTAAACACCGCGAACACGCGAAAGAACTGGGCGTGGACCACTACCTGGGTAAGCCCTATTCCGAGGAAGAGTTGTTGAGCATTATTCGCAGCTATTGCGATCAAAAAGTGGCGGCAGAAGCAGCCTGACGCACGACCACGTACCGCTCCAGGGTTCGTTGCCGTGCCTGCGCATGGTCAACCACGGGCAGCGGGTAGTCTCTCCCAAGCGTAATTCCAGCGGACGACCAATCCGCTGGTTTTGCTTTCCAAGGTGCATGCAGATACTGCGTGGCCAGTTGGGATAGTTGTGGCAGGTAGCGCCGTATGAATTTTCCCTGGGGATCAAACTTTTCGCTCTGCAGCGACGGGTTGAAAATGCGGAAATAGGGCTGTGCATCACAACCACTGGAGCTGACCCATTGCCATCCGCCGTTGTTGGCTGCCAGATCAAAATCAATCAACTTTTCCGCAAAATAGCGCTCGCCCCAGCGCCAGTCTATGCCCAGGTGTTTGACCAGAAAGCTGGCTGCCACCATGCGCAGGCGGTTGTGCATATAGCCGGTTTGATTGATCTGCGCCATGGCCGCGTCAACAATCGGGTAGCCGGTGCGACCATGGCACCAGGCATCAAAAAGCTGCTGCGCCGGGGCGCCGGTTTCCCACACAATGGCGTCATAAGGCGCTTTAAACGATGCGTTAACGACATGCGGAAAGTTGGCCAGAATCTGGAAGTAAAACTCGCGCCAGATCAGCTCGGATAGCCACACCTCCGCGCCCGCACTGCCATGCACGCTGCGTTGCGCCGCCAGGTGTACCAGTTGCCGAATCGATACGGTACCAAAACGCAGGTGCACGCTGAGGTAACTGGGGCCTTTCACCGCAGGATAGTTGCGTGTTTCACCGTAATCGTCGATGCGATCCAAAAAATTGTCGAGCAACTGCATCGCCCCGGATGCGCCGGTTGCGATGGGGAGGCCCGCCAGGGCATCTGCCGCAAACCCCAGCGACTCCAGCGATGGAACCGGTGTTGCGTGCGCGGGTGGGCGGGGCGCCAGCGCGCGGGCGTACGGTGTGCAGGCATGCGCGCTGGGGGGCACGTCAGCCAATCGGGCCAGCCAGGCACGCCGGTAGGGCGTGAATACGCTGTAGGGTTTACCGCTGCCGGTAAGGATTTCTTGCCGCTCAAAAATGACATGGTCTTTGTGTGTGACCAAGGCAATGCCGTGTGGTGTCAAGCGCTGTGCCACATGGGTATCGCGCTTGATGCTGTCCGGCTCATAGTCGTGGGCGGCAAAGACGGCCTGTGCGCCGAACGCAAGCGCCAAAGCGGGAATTGCATCGGTGGCAAATGCGTGTCGTACGATCAGGCCCCCCTGGGGATGTGTGGACAGGCTGCGCAGATCGGCGTCCAGTTCCACCAGCGTTTCCCGGATGAACGCCACGCGGCGATCAGCCCGCGGCAGGGTATCCAGAATGGCCCGATCCAAAATAAATACGCAATGCACGGCTTCACATTGCGCCAATGCCGCGCTCAACGCGGCGTTGTCTTCTGTACGCAGGTCACGCCGGAACCAAACCAGACCCACTTTGAAAAGTTTTTCCATTGCCAACGCTAAAATGAACGAATGTCTGGCGATTCTGCACCCATCAATCTCACGAACCATTTTCTGATTGCGATGCCCGGCATGTCCGATGCAGTATTCGCCAAAAGCGTGGTGTATGTGTGTGAGCACAGCGAACGCGGTGCACTCGGCTTGGTCATCAACAAACCGGCTTCACTGACCCTGGCTGATTTGTTCGACAAGGTGTCTCTGCCGCTCTTGCGTCAGGACTTGCTGGGCAGTCCGGTATACCAGGGTGGGCCGGTGCAGACTGAGCGCGGGTTCGTTTTGCATGAGCCCCTGGCTGAACCTGCGGATGACGCCGTGGCCGCACCGTATGCCTCCACCTTGTCGATTCCCGGTGGCTTGGAGATGACCACCTCCAAAGATGTGCTGGAAGCCTTGTCCGCAGGGTCGGGGCCACGCAAGGTCATGGTGTCGCTGGGTTATTCGGCCTGGGGGCAAGGCCAACTGGAGGCCGAATTGGGCGACAACGCCTGGCTGACGGTGGATGCCGACCGTGCGGTTATTTTTGATACCCCCACGCACGACCGTTACGACAAGGCATTGGCCTTGTTGGGCCTGGAAGCCTGGATGATTTCTTCCCAGGCGGGCCACGCGTGACGGGCGCTGCACAGGCACCGTTGGTGCAGGCCATTTCACCGGGTTTGAATACCTTTCTGGCGATTGATTTTGGCCTCAAACGCACCGGCTTGGCCGTCGGCAACCGTTTGCTGCGCACGGCACAGCCTGCGGGCTCCGTGCATGCCGAGGGGGACGCCCGTTTTGCCCACATCGCGCTGCGTCTCAAAGAGTGGCAACCCGATGCGCTGGTCATTAGTGTGCCCTACCACCCTGACGGCGCGGCGCATGAGAACACGGCGCGCGCAAAAAAGTTTGGTCGGCAGTTGCACGGCCGCTTTGGGCTGCCGGTGTTTGAAGTGGACGAGCGCTACAGCACCACCGAGGCCCTGGCCAGCGGTGCGCGCGACGCCGATGCTGCATCCGCCTGCATTATTCTGGAACAGTTCTTAAGGAGTTTGCCGTGAGCAAATTGGCCCTAGATGCCGAGGCCTTGTATGGAGAGCTGTTGCGCGGTGTGCAATTGATCAGCCATCCGACCACCCGTTTGGTGGGTGTGACATCGGGCGGTGCCTGGCTGGCCGAGCGCCTGCAGCGGGATTTGAAATTGCCCGGCACCGCCGGCACCATTTCCTCGTCCATGCACCGTGATGATTTTGCCCAAAGAGGCCTGTCCGCAGGCGGGCAAACCGTATTGCCTTTTGATGTGAACGGTGCCGACATATTGTTGCTGGACGACGTGTTGTACACCGGCCGCACCCTGCGCGCCGTCATCAACGAGTTGTTCGATTACGGCCGCCCGGCGCGCGTCAGGTTGGCGGTGCTGGTGGACCGGGGTGGACGCGAGTTGCCCGTACAGGCCGACTTTGCCGCCGCCCGCGTGGCACTGGCAGCCGACCAGTCACTGGCCCTGGCCCGCAGCGACGCCGGGGTGTTCAGTTTCAAGGTGGAGGACGTGTCATGATTTGCTTCCACGTTCATCCATTGTTGTATTCACTCTCCCCAATGGCGGCACAGGCCTCCAAGGTGACGGCCCGGCAGGAGGCCTGACATGCTCTACAAACGCAACCCCCAACTCAACCAGCATGGCGAACTGGTGCACCTGCTCTCGGTAGAAGGCCTGCCCAAAAGCATCCTCACCCAGATTCTGGATACCGCCGCCAACTTTGTATCGGTCAACGACCGCGAAGTCAAAAAGGTGCCGCTCTTACGCGGAAAAAGTGTTTTCAACCTGTTCTTTGAAAACTCCACCCGCACCCGCACCACCTTCGAGATCGCGGCCAAGCGCCTCTCGGCCGATGTGATCAACCTGGACATTGCCAAGTCCAGCGCCTCCAAGGGCGAATCCCTGCTGGACACCATTGCCAACCTGAGCGCCATGGCGGCCGACATGTTTGTGGTGCGCCACAGCGAGTCCGGCGCACCGTACCTGATTGCCCAGCACGTGGCGCCCCATGTGCACGTCATCAATGCCGGAGACGGCCGCCATGCCCACCCCACGCAGGGCTTGCTGGACATGTACACCATCCGGCACTACAAGAAAGATTTCTCCAACCTCACCGTGGCCATCGTGGGCGACGTGCTGCACTCCCGCGTGGCCCGCTCCGACATCCACGCCCTGACCACCCTGGGCGCCGCCGAGGTGCGCGTGGTCGGGCCCAAAACCCTGGTGCCGTCCGACATGGCACAAATGGGGGTGCGGGTGTGCCACACGCTGGAAGAGGGCATCAAGGATTGCGACGTGGTCATCATGCTGCGCCTGCAAAACGAACGCATGAATGGTGCCTTGCTGCCGTCCATGCACGAATACTTCAAGAGCTTTGGCCTCACACCCGAGAAGCTGCAACTGGCCAAGCCGGACGCCATCGTCATGCACCCGGGGCCCATCAACCGGGGGGTTGAAATTGACTCGGCGGTGGTTGACGGCAAGCAGAGCGTGATCCTGCCGCAGGTCACCTTCGGCATTGCGGTGCGCATGGCCGTGATGGGCATCGTGGCTGGCAATGAAGCGGACCCCCGGGGAAAGACGTTATGAACACACTGATCAAGGGGGGCAGGGTCATCGACCCCGCCAGCGGTTTGGATGAAAAAACCGATATTGCGCTTGCTGGTAGTGCGGTAGCAGCTATCAAAAATATAGCGCCTGATTTTGTGCCGACACCGTCATCGACGCCACCGGCTGCATCGTGATGCCGGGTCTGGTGGACCTGCAGGTGCGCCTGCGCGAGCCCGGGCACGAACACGAAGGCATGCTGGCATCCGAGATGGCCGCCGCCGTGGCCGGGGGCGTGACCAGCGTGGTGTGCCCGCCCGACACCGAGCCGGTGCTGGACGAGGCTGGTCTGGTCGAAATGTTGCGCCACCGTGCCAAACGCCTGCACCACGCGCGTCTGTACCCCCTGGGCGCTTTGACACGCAATCTGCAGGGCGAGTCGCTGACCGAGATGCTGCAACTCACGCAAGCCGGTTGTGTGGGTTTCAGCCAGGCCGAAGTGCCCCTTGCCAACACCCAGGTCTTGCAGCGTGCGCTGCAATACGCCGCAACCTTTGGCTACAGCGTGTGGCTGCGTCCGCAGGAACTGCACCTGGGCAAAGGCGTGGCGGCCAGCGGCCCGCTGGCCACGCGCATGGGCCTGTCCGGGGTGCCCGTGGCGGCCGAAACCATTGCCTTGCACACCATCTTTGAGCTGGTGCGTGCCACCGGTGCACGCGTGCACCTGTGCCGCCTCTCCAGCGCCGCCGGTGTGGCCCTGGTACGCCAGGCCAAGGCCGAGGGCCTGCCGGTCAGCTGCGACGTGAGCATCAACTCCCTGCACCTGACCGACGTGGACATGGGTTATTTCGACAGCCGCATGCGCCTCAACCCGCCCTTGCGCCAGCAGCGGGACCGCGATGCACTGCGCGCAGGGCTCGCCGACGGCACCATCGACGCCCTGGTATCGGACCACACGCCGGTGGACGAAGACGCCAAGGCCCTGCCTTTTGCACAAAGCGAACCCGGCGCCACCGGTCTCGAATTGCTGCTCAGCCTGGCCTACAAATGGGCCCAGGACGCCGGTGTGCCGCTGGCGCGCGCACTGGCCACGGTGACCAGCCAGCCTGCGGGCGTGATCGGTTCCGCCTTGGGCGATCTGGCTGCCAGCGCAGGCCGTCTGGTGGTGGGCGGCGTGGCCGATGTGTGTGTGTTTGATCCCCGGGCGGCGTGGACGGTGACACCGGGCGCCCTGCGCAGCCAGGGCCACCACACGCCATTTGAAGGCTACGAGTTGCCCGGCCGGGTGCGTGCCACCGTAGTGGGTGGGCACATCGCCTACCAAGCGTGAGCATGCGTCGCCTGCGTGCCGGCTGGCGCCTGCTGCGGGTGGTGTGGCATCTGCTGATGGGGGTGGCGGAGATTTACACCACCTTTGCCCGCCGCACGCCATCGCAACAAGATGCCCGTGTCCAGGCCTGGGCGCTGGAGCTGCTTGCCAAGCTAGCTATCAAATTGGTAGTGCACGGCCAGCCCCCTTTGCGCGGCCCGGTGCTGCTGGCGGCCAACCATATTTCCTGGCTGGACATTGTGGTGATGCACGCCGCACGCCACTGCCGCTTTATTTCCAAGGCCGACATCAAGCACTGGCCCATCGTTGGCACGCTCGCCACCGCTGCGGGCACCTTGTACATCGAACGCGAATCGCGCCGTGACGCCATGCGCGTGGTGCACCACATGGCCGAAAGCTTGCAACAGGGCGATGTGCTGGCCGTGTTCCCCGAAGGCACTACCGGCGACGGCACCCGCTTGCTGCCGTTCCATGCCAACCTGTTTCAGGCCGCCATTGCTGCCAATCAACCGGTGCAACCCGTGGCCTTGCGTTTTGTGGATGGCACTACCGGCACCATGAGCCTGGCACCCTGCTACGTGGGGGACGATACCCTGCTGCAGTCGCTGTGGCGCACGGTGTGCACCGACAACCTGGTGGCCGAAGTGCGTTTTGGCGAGCCCCAATTGGCACAAGGGCGGGATCGCCGTGCCTTGGCGGCCGATGTGCGCCGTGCGGTGCAAACCTTGCGTGGGGACGCGCTGGACTGATAGGCAAATAGGCCATTTCCGCACGCCAGATGTGCGGTGACAGCTATCAATTCAGGAGTGAATGGGTGCCCTGCAGACGCCAGGTAAGTTAACTAGATATAACCACAGTGCCATGGTGCAGCCAAAGCGAGCCAACACGCTCGCGCTGGTGCCCCACTATGTCCCCCCCCCACCGCGCACCCACCGGCACCGTTACTTTGGTGTGCCGGCACCGATACTGGCCATTGAGTTTGCGGTTACGGTGCTGGCCGAGCCTGCTGCGGCGCAACCCGCCGCGGTTGAGGCTGCACAACCCGGCGCGGGCGTACCTGGGGTGGCGCTGCCGGGCGAAGCGGCCCCATCATCCATGCCACCAGAACCTGCAGCACCCCGTAAGCGCCCAGCGCACTACCTGTGGGCGGTGCTGATTGCCCGCATCTACGAGGCCTTGCCGCTGCTGTGCCCAATTTGCGGTGGGCAGATGCGCATCATCGCCTTCATCACCCACAGCGCCGAAATCCGCCACATCCTGAACTATGCCATCCCGCCTATTTCAATGGGTATTGCATCATGCGATCCGCATCCTCTGCGCCGAGGTACTTCTTGTAGATGGCCCTGAGCGTGCCGTCGCCGCGCATCTGCTCCACAATGGCACGCCACTTTTTCATCTCTGAGCCGGAGAACGCTTTTTTGGAAAAAATCAGACTATGGGGGATGGGCTGGTCTTGCGCAAACCAGTCGACCACCCGGATACGCGAGTCCAAACCCATTTCTTTCACATATTTGGCATAGGCTGGCGGCGGGGCAAGCAATGCGGAGGTGCGCTGGGGCGCGGCAAATATACGAAACACATTGGACAAATCGGACTCGTCAACCACCCGCGACTTTTGGCGCAAGCCGTCCAGAAAAGCATCGGCCTGCTCACCGTGCTTGTAGGATCGAACCGCCCCCCACAGCAGGTTTGGGTCTGCCGCGAACTGGTCTGCCGAGTTGGCCTTGAGTTCGTTTTTCACCAGCACATAATTTTTCTGCGCCATATACCGCACGGCCCATGAAAACACATCGCGCTTGTCTGTCTGTATGCCAGAGCCGGTCATCATCAGCGCACCACTCTCGATTTCGACCCAGATTCGTGCACGTGGTTTGACCGAAAACTCAAATCGACAGCCACTACGCCGCCCCAGTTCTTCGGCAACATCCTTGTCTATGCCGGTGTTGCTCGCCGCGTCATAGATGTATCCATTTTCGTAAAGTGCAAAAGTGATAGGTGCGGGGCAGTCAGGACGGTCTGACCCTCACACCGCTGGAGCTGATCGACCGCATTGCCGCGCTGGTGCCGCCGCCACGCACCCACCGGCACCGCTATTTTGGTGTGCTGGCCCCGAATTCGCCACTCAGGGCTGCGGTGACGGCGCTGGCCCAGGCGCTACCTGCGCAACCGGTCACTGCGCAGGCAGAGCCAGCCAGCACGGGTTTGGGCGTGGGCGCACTTGGGGTAGGCAACGCACGCCCAACCCAGGCGGTGCCTGCCGAGCCGGCGCCGCCCAAGCGCCCAGCGCACTACCTGTGGGCGGTGCTGATTGCCAGAATCTACGAGGTCTTCCCGCTGCTGTGCCCGAACTGCGGTGGGCAGATGCGTCTGATCGCCTTCATTACCGAGGGCATGCAGATCAAGAAGATTCTCGATCACATCGGGGCAGACTCAGATCCCCACATATCACCCCGGCACGCGGGCCACCGCTGTGGGATGACTGTGACGCGCAGGTCGATGACCGGGTGCAAGGCGAGCCGGACTGGGATTTGGCAGCGCAACCCGCACCGGACTACGAGGTGGACCAGCGCGTCAGTTGGTGACTGAGCAAAACGGTGGTTTTGATTGGCTGCGGGACTGCTGTGCGTGCGCGGTTGACCCAGGGCGGGTTTTGGTGCAGGGTCTGGCCTTTTCTCGATATTGAGCGGCTACGCCGACTGCGAGTGCGCAATACCTCTGCCGCTTCGCGCTCAAAACCCATGCCATACTTCGCCTCGTGGGGTTGAATTTCCTATCCGTGTGCCGGTGCCGGCTATGTGGTCAGTGCCACCTTCATCGTCGCCATCGTCGACCACCTGCCCGGACTGGCGGGACGCGGCACGCTGGTTTTTCTCGCGCTCGGGCTGGCGGCAGCACCGGCCTGTATCAACTGGGATTTCATCGCACGTCGTACCGGCGAGATCAATGCGCTGATCCTCGCGGCCGTGCTGCAAGTGGTCGGCATTCTGCTGCCACTGGCCGGTGGCCTGCTGGCAGCCATCGCCGGCGCGCTGCTCTTTGGCGGCACCTTCATCGGCATGGTCAGCCTGGTGTTAACCATGGCCGGTCGTTACTACCCGACCCGCCCGGCCAAGATGATGGGCAAGATGACCATTTCTTATGGTGCTGCACAAATTATCGCGCCAGCCATCACCGGCTGGCTGGCTATGCGCTTTGGCAGCTACGACGCCGGTCTGTGGCTGGCGGCGGGGGTGATGGTCGTCGGCACTTTCCTGCTCGTTATGCTGAAAGCAGTCGACAAGCGCGATACGGCGCTCGCTGCCGCGCTGAAATGAACCTGTAAACGCAGTTAATATGCCAAATGCGGTTTTCAGGATGAATCTTCTGCTGTTATTGGAGGCGTGAAGGCTTGAGGATTGGCGTGTTGATACGCCGGAAATTGAAGTCAAGGCAGTAAATCTTTAATTGCGGTGCCATCACTCCGGGTTTTCGCTATAAAACCGGAACAGGTTACGTCCCGCGGCTTTCGCTTGATACATCGCAGCATCGGCCCACTTGAGTATGTCATCCTGCGTATTTTCGTTATCGGTGAAAACTACAATACCGATGCTTGCCGAGCAGCAATGTTCAACAATGGTATCTGCCTGTTCGTCGTGTTTGACTGTCAGCAAATAAGGCTCAGACAAGCTGGTACGAATTTTCTCGGCGATGATGCCGGCCTGTGTTGCCGATTCCGTGGCGTCCGTATCCAGATCGCTCAGGATGACAACAAATTCATCGCCACCGAAACGCGCCACGGTGTCTGTCGCGCGTACGCAGCACGTCAGTCGCCTGGTCGCTTCGATCAATAGCAAATCGCCAACCAGGTGTCCTTGCGTATCATTGAGTTGTTTGAAATTATCGAGATCAAGAACCATCAATGCGCCATGACAGGCGCTGCGTTTGCTGGCCGTCATGGCTTGGCCGAGGCGGTCGTTGAGCAGCCGGCGGTTGGGCAGGTTGGTAAGCGGGTCAAAAAATGCCAGTTGACGCACCTGATCCTGCATCTGCTTCCGTTCGGTGGTTTCCCGGGTAATGCCGTGAAATCCGATAATCGCACCGTGCTCGTCGCGTTCGGGCTTTGAAAGCACTTCTGCCCAGAAAAGGCGCCCGTCCTTGCAGCGATGCTGTACCTCGAAGGTGACCGGTCCGGTGGGAATTCCGCTTTGCTCACTGGCTTGTCGTTGATGTATCAATTCAGTGACCGTTGCAATCCCTTCTTCGGTAAACATTTCAAAAACATGACGACCAATGACTTCATCGGCCTTGTAGCCGCGCAGTCGTTCGTCGACAGGGCTGACATAGGTGATGTAAAGATCGCGGTCTGTTTTCCAGATTACATCGGAGGCACCTTCGGTCAACTGGCGATAGTGGGCCTCGCTGTGACGAAGCTTTTCGGCAGAAATCCATTTTTCAATGGCAATGCCGGCCAGGCGCGTGGATTGCTCGATCAGGAGTGCGTCGGGGGGCGTGTCCGGCGCTGCGTTCGATGCCGCCGCGGTGCCTGGTCTATGGCGGTAGAGCGACAGCATCCCCAGGACTTCGCCCGATGCTGCATGGATTGCTTGCGAGCAAAAGACGTCTGATTGGCGGTGCTCCATATCGTTGGCTTCTGTACCGGATGTCACGGTATGCGGCTGAGATTTTTCTTGGTCGTCAAGCAAGAAAATACGGCAGCGCATGCCGGAGTGTTGTTGTTCCACACTGCGCTCGATGGTTTCGAGGATCGTTGGTAAGGACGCTGCCTTGGCCAGCATTTCCAGGATGCTGTTGCGGGAGTGCTCCCGCATTTCGACTACCTTGCGATAGCCGATTTCACGCTGCAGCCGATAAATCCAGTAGCCGAAGAGCAGAAATAATGCGGCCAGTCCCGCGCCATACTGAATCAATGTCTTCGTCTTTATCCCCTGCTCAATTCTCAGCCCCAGCCAGCGGTTGAATATGACTTCAGACTCTTCCTTGGAGATGCTGCCCATGACTTTGCTGAGAATTGTGGCCAGTTCTGCATTGTTTTTGGTGACGGCAAAGCTTTGCGCACTGGTGTATTCCGTTTGCCCGGAAAAACGCAGGCTCGACAGGTCATTTTTCTTGATCGCATAGTTAGTAGCGCCGGCATCGCCTACGTAAGCGTCGGCTTTTCCATCAACCACCAAGCGCAAGGCCTCATCTGTATTGCCGGCGAATACCAGTTTGATTTTCGGGTAATTTTTCTCCAGCAGTTCCTTTGCGAAGTAGCCTTTTTCCAGCGCAACACGTTTGCCCGCCAGATGCGCCAGATCACCGATGAAACCACCTTGCCCATTGTCGATGATGATCAATTGTGTTTCCCTGTAGGGCTCGGTGAAGATCATGTATTGCGAACGCTCTGGTGTTTTGACCATGCTGGACAGCATGTCCAGTTCGCCACGTTTTGCCATGTCGATGGATTCTGACCAGGATTTATCCCTGACGATTTCGAAGCGCACGCCCATTGCCGTTTCCAGGTGCTGCAGGTAATCAACAGCGATCCCGACATAGTTGCCGTTCTTGTCGAGCCATTCATAAGGCGCGAAATCGGGGTCAACGCCGACCCGGATGACCGGGTGTGCTGCGAGCCACGCCCGCTGATCATCCGAGAAATTCAGTTCGGCCGCTTGTTCGCTGCTTTGAAGGGTTGTTTTATTCGGCTGGGCGTCGGCTTGCGCCAAAAATGGCAGGATCAAAAGCAGCAGCAAGGGCGCATAGAAACGGATGAATTTCATTGTTTGCAGCTCTGTTGGCAATGACGAAGCTGACTTTATCACTTTTGTACGGCATTTTTCCAGCCAGAAAAAGTCAGTAGTTGTACCCACTGCTGTCCGGTTAAATATCGAATAAATTCAGTATTTTGCTGGTTCAAATATTCTCTGAAGTGTCGTCGTTGCCCGGAAATGCTTACTGCAAGGGCATTTTCTCAAAAAGGGTGAGCGATAAAACCTGTAGTAAAGTGCAGAGGGAAGCGTCGAGATTCAGTTTTTCCGAACGATAGCGACCAACACATAGACCGGCACAACGATCTAGATTTGCGTTCTGACCGCATTTTCCGACGTACCGAAGAACTGCTTGATCCATTTGAAGAATAACTCGATTTGCCAGCGGCTTTTGTAAAAGGCGCAGATAGTTGCGGCTGGCAAGATCATCTGATTGGTGAGAAAAACGAGCGACTTGCCGGTTGCCGGATCTTTGAAGCGAACCTGGCGCAAATGGGAGGGGTAATCCTGCTTCGAGTAGAGGCCAGTGTCAGAAAGTCCATCAACTGCGCAAACAGTGTCTTTCCGGTATTCATGATCACACCCTTCAGAAAAACTCGAAAGGTCCTTCTTTCATGATTTCGTCTCCCCCTGACCGCCAGTATCGTCCCGACATTGATGGATTGAGGGCGATTGCGATCATTTCGGTGGTTGCCTATCACGCGGGGTTTTCTGGGTTTTCGGGTGGATTTGTCGGTGTTGACATATTTTTTGTCATTTCCGGTTTTCTGATCACCTCGCTGCTGTTCAAGGAAGCGTCCGCCACCGGCCGCATCAATCTGGGTGCCTTCTACGCTCGGCGGGTAAGGCGTCTGATGCCGGCGGGTCTGGTGGTCGTCACCGTGACTCTGGTGCTCGGTGCGATCTTTCTGCCACCAGCCTCGAGCGAATAGACCTCATTGGCGAGGACCGCAATTGCTTTCGCATATTTCGGTTCAAATTTCTATTTTTTCAAGAAGACCGGCGGGTATTTCTGATGACCCTTCGTTCGGCATGCCCTTGCTGCACACCTGGTCGCTGGCTGTTGAAGAGCAGTATTACCTGATCTGGCCGATGATCATGTTACTGGCTTTCCATTTTTCTGGGACTCGGCATACGGAAGGTTTCATGCGTCGCCGCGCGCTCTGGGTTCTCGGTGCGATGTTCGCGACGTCGCTCGCATTGAGTATCGGCACCACAAAAGATCACCAGAGTTTTGCCTTTTTCCTTCTCCCGGCACGGATTTGGGAATTTGCCATTGGTGGCATGGTCGGGCTGGCGGGAAGCATTTTCTACGCACGTTTGCGGCGCTGGGCTGAGGTGCTGGCCGTTGCGGGTCTTGCGCTCATCGCATACTCGGTCGTTGCGCTGGATCACAGCACCCCGTTTCCGGGGTGGGCTGCCATTTTTCCCGTACTGGGCACGGTGTTTCTGATCGCCGGCATGACCGCTGATGAAGATGGTGTCGTTCGTCGGATGTTGTCATTCAAGCCGATGGTATTCATCGGGCTGTTGTCCTACTCTTGGTACTTGTGGCACTGGCCGCTGCTTTCACTGTACAGGATCTACAACCTGGGTTTTCAGGACGTGGCCGCCAACGCAGTGATCATTGTTCTGGCGCTGGTTCTGGCCTGGCTGACTTACGTTTTGATCGAGAATCCGATCCGGATTCGGCGGCCGGGACCGTTTCGCAGCGTCCGGCCGACGCTGTTCGCCGGTCTTGGGATTGCGCTGCTCACCGTGTCGATGGGCAGCGGACTGAAGGCATGGCGGGACTACCAGAAAACCTTGGAGGTCAACCAGCCTATTGTTAAGGCACGCAACGATTATGCGCCCCTTCGGGGTACGTGTGTTTTTAATGCCAACAAACCGCTTGGCGAGCTTCCGTTTGAAAAGTGTATTCACGGCTCCGGCAAGGGGGTGCCAAAGGTCTTGCTGTGGGGCGACTCCCACGCTGACCATGTGATGCCGGCACTTATTGAAGCGTACCCCGATGTGGCGGTTTATCAGCTGACCATGGCCGGTTGCCCCCCGGTGATCGGTTTCGAATTGAAGATTCCTCCGGTGTCGAAATTCTGTACGGAATTCAATCGGCAAGTGCTTCTGAAAATCGATGAATTGAAGAAAGATGGGTTGACAGGCGTCGTGATTTCCGCACGCTGGCCAATCTATCTGTGGCGGCGAGCTATTGCTGTCGCAGAGGAAAAACCAAGTTTGGCAGGTGACCCACAGAAAATGGCGCAGGCGCGAATCGAGATGCAATCCAGTTTTGATGAGACCTTGACCATGCTGGAGCGTGCGGGACTCCGGGTATTGGTGCTGGCCCCAAACCCAGAGATGATCTATTCCCCACCGTTGTGTATCGGAATGCGCCGCGGGGAGCACTGTAATGTTCCGCGTTCAATTATTGAGGCTCTGGTTAACGACCCGACCGAGACGCTTGCCGAAGTCGTGAGTCGCCATTCCAACGTGCGACTGGCCCAAGTAATGGAGTTTTTCTGCGACGCTATTGCATCATGCGATCCGCATCCTCTGCGCCGAGGTACTTCTTGTAGATGGCCCTGAGCGTGCCGTCGCCGCGCATCTGCTCCACAATGGCACGCCACTTTTTCATCTCTGAGCCGGAGAACGCTTTTTTGGAAAAAATCAGACTATGGGGATGGGCTGGTCTTGCGCAAACCAGTCGACCACCCGGATACGCGAGTCCAAACCCATTTCTTTCACATATTTGGCACTTATTTTCGACACCAAATTCTCCAATTTCCAAGAATTTCAACCCGTCCGGCTAATGAATTCAACGACTTAGCGCGTTTTTCGTATTCCAGAATAGAAACGTTTGTAGTGGCACGTTTCAAGTTAATGGTAGTTTTTTGTATCCCACTTGCGCTACACTCACTCCATGTTCATCAAAGTCACTCAATCCGGTTCCCGGCGCTACGCCCAACTGGTAGAGTCCTTTCGAAATATTGATGGAAAGCCCCGCCAGCGCACCGTCTGCACCTTGGGTCGCCTGGATGACGGTGGTGAAGTTGACACCCTGATTGCCTCACTGCAGCGCGCCCGTGGTATGGCACCGGCATCCTCCGCTCTGGAAGGATTGCGCTTTACCGACAGCCGCCACGCGGGTGATGTTTGGGCATTGTCCGAACTCTGGCGCTCCCTGGGCTTTGATGATCTGGCCCGCGCCTGGCGTCGCTCCAAAACCGAGACCGATGTATTGGGCTGTCTGCGCCTCATGGTCTTCAATCGCCTGTGCGATCCGGGTAGCAAACTCGGCGTACTGCGCTGGTTGGACACCGTAGCTCTGCCGGTGGGCGTGGCCTGCGTTCCTGAGCACCAACACCTGCTGCGCGCCATGGATGTGCTCGATGAATACAGCGACACCTTGGGTGACAGACTGGCCACCCTTATGCGCCCCTTGATTGATCAAGACCTGTCCGTTGTGTTTTATGACCTCACCACCGTGAGTGTCACCGGCCAGACGGATTTGGAAGATGATGTGCGCGCCTATGGTCGCGCCAAGTCAGGTTTGGTTGAGCGCCAATTCATGCTGTCCTTGGTGCAAACCGCAGAAGGTTTGCCCATCGCCCACGAAGTGCACCCCGGCAATACCGCAGAGGCAAAAACACTGTTGCCGATGATCGCCAAGCTACTGGCACGCTACCCGCTCAAGCGCGTGGTACTGGTGGCCGACCGTGGGTTACTCAGCGTGGGCAACCTGGAAGAATTGGACAAACTCCAGGCGCAGCTCAAAGAAGACGGGCGTGATGTGGCGCTGGAGTACATTCTGGCGGTGCCTGCGGCGCGGTATGGTGATTTCGCCGATGACCTCCAAGTATTGAACGAGGCTCAGGCCGTCGATCAATCGTGGTGTAGCGAGACCCAATGGAAGAGCAGCCGCTTGGTGGTGGCGCATGACCCGCAAGTTGCTGCACGGCGTGCTGCAGCGCGTAACAAAACGATTGCAGAATTGGTGGCCATGGGGCAGCAATGCAGCGACAAGCTCGATGGCCAAGATGCTGGCAAAAAAGCCAAGGGCCGCCCGATGTCGGACTCTGGCACCAAGGCGCGTTTCTATCACGCGGTCAAAGATGTCCATATGGCACATGTGATCAAGGTGGACTTGAAGGCGGATTTGTTCAGTTACTCCATTGACGAGGAGAAGAAGCGTTACCTGGAACTGCTTGACGGCAAGTTGCTGCTGGTGACCAATACCGACGCCCCAGCGGCTGAGGTGGTGCGGCGCTACAAGAGTCTGGCTGATATTGAGCAGGGCTTTAAGGTGCTTAAGTCCGACATTGAGATTGGCCCGGTGTACCACCGTCTGCCCCAGCGCATTCGCTCGCACGCTTTGGTGTGTTTTATGGCGTTGATTCTGTACCGGGTCATGCGTATGCGGCTTGCCGCCGCCAAGAGGTCAGAGTCCCCGGCCACGCTGCTGGAACAGCTCAAGCGCATTCATCAACAGACGGTGCAAACAACGGACGGAAAAACACTGACCGGTTTGACCGAGATGACGCCTGCGCAGAAATCATTGTTTGCCGCCCTGGAGCTGGCACTGCCCACCCCCGAAAACATCACCAAACCCGTTTTGTAGTCTGCGATTTGGAACCTGTTTCCAATGAAATCAACCACTTACGTGCGGGAAGTGTCGAACTTAAGTAGGCATAGGCTGGCGGCGGGGCAAGCAATGCGGAGGTGCGCTGGGGCGCGGCAAATATACGAAACACATTGGACAAATCGGACTCGTCAACCACCCGCGACTTTTGGCGCAAGCCGTCCAGAAAAGCATCGGCCTGCTCACCGTGCTTGTAGGATCGAACCGCCCCCACAGCAGGTTTGGGTCTGCCGCGAACTGGTCTGCCGAGTTGGCCTTGAGTTCGTTTTTCACCAGCACTATAATTTTTTCTGCGCCATATACCGCACGGCCCATGAAAACACATCGCGCTTGTCTGTCTGTATGCCAGAGCCGGTCATCATCAGCGCACCACTCTCGATTTCGACCCAGATTCGTGCACGTGGTTTGACCGAAAACTCAAATCGACAGCCACTACGCCGCCCCAGTTCTTCGGCAACATCCTTGTCTATGCCGGTGTTGCTCGCCGCGTCATAGATGTATCCATTTTCGTAAAGTGCAAAAGTGATAGGTGCGGGGCAGTCAGGACGGTCTGCCGCCCAACAGGACACTGCAGCACCCCAAATCAGCACCTGCAGCGTCGCTTGGGTGCACTTTATTTTGGCAATTTTGTAACGCATTTTGCTTTCCTCTTCGCAAGACCGGCAGCACATCAGCCACCAACCTCCCTCGCCGAAGTATCGCGCCCAGAACAGGCTTCGAACCCCGTGCAAACCCTGAATTCCCTGCCCGCGTTGCTGGTTCACCAGCAAAATGCACCGCCGCCAGAGCCTATAGCGCTGCGGCAGGTGCGTCGGGCGCAGCCCTACCCGGCGGCAAGTCAGAATCGCCGCATCGACCATTTACCCATTGATGCGCTGATCGACATTAAAGTCGGGTGCCGGTTGCGCTGCACCATCCCGGTCAGTTGCCAAGAAGGCCTACCCCGGCCACGCCCGCCGCGTAATGATGGGCGTGTGGAGCCACCTGCGCCAGTTCATGTACACCAAATTCATTGTGGTGGTGGACGAAGACGTGAACGTGCGCGACTGGAAAGAAGTCATCTGGGCCCTGACCACCCGCGTGGACCCGGTGCGCGACGCCATGCTGGTGGAGAACACCCCCATCGACTACCTGGACTTCGCCTCGCCCGTGAGCGGCCTGGGTAGCAAGATGGGCCTGGACGCCACCAACAAATGGCCGGGTGAAACCCAGCGGGAGTGGGGCACCACCATTGCCATGACGCCCGAGGTGACGGCGCGGATGGATGGGGTGTGGCAGATGCTGGGTTTGTGAGCCAAATCTTGTGTGCCAAATAGTGCTTTTGCGCACGTCTGGCGTGCGGAGATAGCTATCAATTCAGGAGTGATTGGGTGCTCTGCAGAAGCCACGCGAGTCGATAAAACTGGATATAACAACAGTACCATGGTGCAACCAGCGCGAGCCAACACGTTTGCGCTGGCCCCTCACCATGCCCGCAGCCGCCTGTTCCGCGCCAACGCACACGCATCCGTACGCGGGTGGGCAATCGGGCTCCAAGCCCAAACTCTACAACCCCCGCCACCCCGAGCGTACGCTGCTCTACCAAACCATAGCCGACCACTTCGAGACCTGGCACGAGTTGGCCAGCGCCGGCCAGTTCGACGGCCAGGGCGACCACCACACCCCCAAGCCCTACGTCCGTCAGGCGTTCGCCAAATACCTCGAATGCGGCATCTTCGCCCACGGCTTTGCCCGCGCACGCTGTGAGGATTGTGGACACGACTACTTCGTGGCCTTCTCCTGCAAAGGTCGGGGTGTCTGCCCCGCGTGCAACGCCCGGCGCATGGTGGAGACGGCGGCGCACCTCACCGACCACGTCTTCCCCCGTCTGCCGGTGCGCCAATGGGTGCTGTCTGTCCCCAAACGGCTGCGTTACTTCATGCAGCGCGACGGGCCAGTGCTCAACATGGTGCTGCGTATTTTTCTGCGGGTCATCGCGCAAACCCTGCAGACCCACAGCCCTGGGGCGGCGCTGGTAGACAAGGCGGCCCTGCACATCGGCGCCGTGGCGTTTATCCACCGGTTCGGCTCCAGCCTCAATGAACATGTGCACTTCCACGTCTGCGTGGTCGATGGGGTGTTTGAGGCCGTGGCGGGCGAGGGCGACGCTAATGCCGATGTGCAAGCCGCAGCGCCGAGCGTCATCTTCCACCCGGCCAGCGCCATCGATGCGGATGCCGTGGCCCAAGTGCAGACCACCCTGCAAAAACGCATCCTGCGTGCCGTCGTCGCTCGGGGCCTGCTGGAGAGCTGTGACGCCAAAGAGATGCTGGCATACGCGCACAGCGGCTTCTCGGTGGACGCAGGAGTCTGCATCGAAGCGCACGACCGCGCCGCCCTGGAGCTTGCTGCGCTACTGCGCCCGCCCACCATTTGCCATGGAGCGCCTGCGCAAAGCGGGTGCCGCACTGGTGTACCGCTGTGCCAAGCAGAGCAGCGAGCCCACCAGCGACAAGCGCGGTGCCAAGGTAGACGAGCTGACCCTCACACCGCTGGAGCTGATCGACCGCATTGCCGCGCTGGTGCCGCCGCCACGCACCCACCGGCACCGCTATTTTGGTGTGCTGGCCCCGAATTCGCCACTCAGGGCTGCGGTGACGGCGCTGGCCCAGGCGCTACCTGCGCAACCGGTCACTGCGCAGGCAGAGCCAGCCAGCACGGGTTTGGGCGTGGGCGCACTTGGGGTGGCAACGCACGCCCAACCCAGGCGGTGCCTGCCGAGCCGGCGCCGCCCAAGCGCCCAGCGCACTACCTGTGGGCGGTGCTGATTGCCAGAATCTACGAGGTCTTCCCGCTGCTGTGCCCGAACTGCGGTGGGCAGATGCGTCTGATCGCCTTCATTACCGAGGGCATGCAGATCAAGAAGATTCTCGATCACATCGGGGCAGACTCAGATCCCCCACATATCACCCCGGCACGCGGGCCACCGCTGTGGGATGACTGTGACGCGCAGGTCGATGACCGGGTGCAAGGCGAGCCGGACTGGGATTTGGCAGCGCAACCCGCACCGGACTACGAGGTGGACCAGCGCGTCAGTTGGTGACTGAGCAAAACGGTGGTTTTGATTGGCTGCGGGACTGCTGTGCGTGCGCGGTTGACCCAGGGCGGGTTTTGGTGCAGGGTCTGGCCTTTTCTCGATATTGAGCGGCTACGCCGACTGCGAGTGCGCAATACCTCTGCCGCTTCGCGCTCAAAACCCATGCCATACTTCGCCTCGTGGGGTTGAATTTCCTATCCGTTAAAGTGGTGTGGGTGAACGAATGGTTTAACCCGCCCAAGGAAACCGAAGCCGCCACCAGCCTGATCAACGGCGGTGCCGACGTGCTGTTCCAGAACACCGACTCGCCTGCAGTGCTTAAAACGGCCGAGGCCAAGGGTAAGCGCGCCTTTGGGTGGGACTCTGACATGACCGCCTACGGTCCCAAAGCCCACTTGGCTTCCGCCGTCATCAACTGGGGCCCGTACTACGTACAAACAGTGCGCAACGCGCTGGAAGGCAAAAACGCCTCCACCCAAAGCTGGTGGGGCGTGAAAGAGGGCGCGATTGACATCGTCTCCGTTGCCGAAGACGTGCCCGCTGAAACCAAGGCCAAGGTGGATGAGGTGAAAGCCGGTTTGAAAGATGGCAGCTTTGCCATCTGGAAAGGTCCCATTGTGGACAACACCGGCAAAGAGCAGATCAAAAAGGATGAAGTGGCCGACGACAAATTCCTCGGTGGCCTGAATTTCTACGTCAAGGGCGTGGAAGGCAAGATTCCCGGCGGCAAATAAGCGCTGAAATCCCTGTCAAAGCCGCCCTCGGGCGGCTTTTTTTACGCGTAAATGGTTCTGTTGCCGGGTGGGGGCTGCAACATTAGTCCGTTCGGACTATTGTTTCGTGGCACTTACCGGGGTAGTATCGCAAACGACTTAATCGGTCGGTACGTAACTTTACTTTGGGATACAAAATGAAAAAACTCTTGACGGCTTCGGTATTTGCGGTGCTTGGCCTGACACAAGCGCACGCTGCGGATTTCGACTTTTCCGGCAATATCGCAATGCACAACGACGTGGTGAGCATTGATTTTTCACTCGCATCCGATGCGACGGATGTCAAGGTGTGGACAGACTCGTTCCAAAACGCTGTCAACTTTGACCCCATCACTGCGGTGTGGGTCCAAAGTGGATCCAACTGGAATTTGGTTGGCCAAAACGATGACAACGCAAGCATTGCAGCAGGACAAACCTATTACGACTCGGGCCTGACTTTCGCTTCTTTGGCGGCTGGAACATACCGTTTCACCATCGCCACTTTCAATAATTTTGCTAATGGAACCTCGCTGAGCCAGGGTTTCCAGTATGACAATCAGGCACCGATTGCCTTGGCTGATTGGGATCAACCTGCCAATCACACCAACATGGGATCTTTCTACAGCGTTCATTTGACCGGTGTGGATTCGGCAATCAACACAACGCCCGTACCTGAACCCGAAACCTATGCCCTGATGTTGGCTGGTTTGGGCCTGATGGGTGCAGTGGCACGTCGTCGCAACAAAAAATCTGCCGCGTAAGCTGTAGTTTGTTGATTCAAACCGCGCACGGAGCGATCTGTGCGCGGTTTTTTCATTGGTATGCCCGGCCTGGGTGTTCGCTACAAATGCCTATTGAAACCTGTGGGAGAAGAGTAGTGCCACGCTAACCAATAAGCCATGCAGGTTGCCCGCTGCAATGGTGGCCTGGATGGCCGGGCCCAACTGCGCAGGGTTATCGCAATGCTGCACAAGGCGCGTTGCCGCCACAACCGACAGCATCGCAGGCAGTAGCCCCACCGCTGCGAGGAGCGGCACTTCACCCCATAGTATTGACCCCGCCAGCCACAGGTAGGCCGCGCCGACAATCAGACCATAGCCCCAGCGGGCCCTGTGTGCCCCCAGCCGAACCACCACCGTGCGTTTGCCTGCCACTGTATCGGCCGCGCGATCCGGAAACTGGTTGATGTACAAAATGGCAGCCACCAATAGGGCGAAGGGCATACCCAAGATCAGTGGCGAGGCTGAAAACGCACCGCGTTGCACAAAGTCGGTCCCCAGTACCACCATCAGCCAGCCGCCCACAATGCCGAGTTCACCCATGCCACGGGCCATCAGTTGTAGGGGTGGAGCCGAATACGCCCAGGCGATCAGCAGACCCGTCGCCCCAATGGGCAGCAGCCCCGGTGCCGAGTGCACACTCAACCACAGTCCGGCAGGAATCACGATGGCCAGCAAGGCAAAACCGAATGCCCGGGTTTGTTGCACGGTGAGAATGCCGTTTTGGATGAATCGGCTGCCACCCGTGAAGGGGAACAGGCGTTCGGTATTGTGGGCGTCGGTTCCGCTCAACGCGTCGTAATAGTCATTCACTACGTTGGCACCGGCGTGGGCCACCAGTGCAATTAGCACGGTTAGTACCGCCTTGAAAACATCTATGGCGATGCCGTCCGCGTGGGCCGTTCCCAGGCCAATCAAGGCACCCGCCAGCGTCACACTGAGAAAAGCGGGGCGGGTGGCGGCGAAGTACATCGCCACGCGGTTAGAGAACTGGGGGGCTTGGGGTTCGGATAGGTTCATCGCGCCATCATGCCATCGCATTTGCGGGTACCCTTGCAGGTGTTGAATTTGACAGGAGTAGGCCGTGAACCACCCACCCATTGCGCCTGAGCGCTTACCCGAATTGTTGCGTGCCATGCCCAAGGCCGAGTTGCACATGCATATCGAAGGTTCGTTGGAACCGGAGCTGATTTTTGCCATGGGGCAGCGCAACGGCGTGGCGCTGAATTACCCCAGCGTGGAGGCCTTGCGCAGCGCCTATGTGTTCAACAACCTGCAAGAGTTTCTGGACATTTACCACGCGGGCACCACGGTGCTCAAAACCGAGCAAGACTTTTTCGACATGGCCAATGCCTATCTGGCGCGCGCGCAGGCCGATAGCGTGGTGCACGCGGAGATTTTTTTCGATACCCAGACGCACACAGGCCACGGCCTGGGTGCCGAGACCGTCATCAACGGCCTGCACCGTGCCTGCGCCGAAGCGCCCGCGCGTTTTGGCATTACGGCCTCGCTGATTTTGTGTTTCCTGCGCCATCTCAGCGAAGAAGAAGCCTTTGAATGCCTGGAGCAGGCCTTGCCCCTGCGCGACAAGATCGTCGGAATCGGACTCGCGTCCAGCGAAGTGGGGCACCCGCCGGAAAAGTTTGCCCGCGTGTTCGCACGTGCACGCGAACTCGGATTTCGTCTGGTAGCCCATGCGGGGGAGGAGGCGCCGCCAGCCTACATCTGGAGCGCGCTGGATGTGCTGAAAGTGGAGCGTATCGACCACGGCGTTCAAGCCATTCACGACGCTGCCCTGATGCAGCGTCTGGTAGCCCAGCGCGTGCCGCTGACGGTGTGCCCGTTGTCCAACTTGAAGCTGTGCGTGTTTCCTACCTTGGCCGACCACAACCTGCGGCGCATGCTCGATGCTGGCATCGTGGCCACGGTCAATTCGGACGACCCAGCCTATTTTGGCGGTTACATCAACGATAACTTCACGCAAACCTTTGCCGCGCTGGGTATGACCAGTCAGCACGCCTACCAGCTGGCGCGTAACAGTTAAGAGCTGTTGGCAGGACGGTACCGGCCTAGCCCGGTACGCAGAGTGATGACTCCCAAACCCGATGGAAGCCAGCGCGAGTTGTGCATCCCCATGTTGAAGCAACCTATACAGACGGGGATTTGCTGTATGCGATGGGCCAGCTGGGGCCGGTGCGGCAAAAATCCGAAAGCCCATTGTGGTAACGGCTGGTGCCGTGCCAAGCCTCGAAGTTTCATAAAGAAAAATGCCGTTTGCGCACGCCAGACGTGCGCAAGCAGCTACTAAAATCATAGCGTTTTGTTGCGCGCGCGGGACAGCAGGGCAAGGCCAGCCACAACCATACCGCCGCCGCCCAAGCCCATCACCAAACTGGCCATCTTGGCGTAACCGTCGCCACTGCCAAAGGTCGACACCCCGGCAAAGAGGGCCAAGCCACCCGTGCCCACCAAGGCTGCGCCCAGCAGCGTGCGCAGCCGCTCCCAGTGGGAGCCCAGCCGCTCGCGCACCGCCTGAATGCCCAAACCGAACAGCGCCACCAGTGTTATGGACACGACCGTTCCCAGCAGCGCGCGAACATCCTTCAGGCTGACCAGCGGCGTGGGCTTGAGCTGTGCTTCGATGCGGTACAGGCGCTTTTCGCGGAAGGTGAAGCTGATGGACTGTGTTTTGCGCCAGCCGTGGTTCTGCGCCAGCACCGTGTTGCCCTTGGTGTAGCCACCTTGCCCCCAGGACACGGCAATGCTGCCCTTGACCTTGTACCCGGCGCGGATGATTGGCATCGCCGCGTCTTCGGTCATGCCCAGGTACAGCCCCTGTGCGGTGCGCCCGTCCCACGGCAGCGCAACCGTCATCCAGCCCAGGCGCGGGTCGTGATCGTTGGCATCTTCGGAATTGATCTGGAACGTCAGCCCCAGCGTGGGGTAGAGAATTTGATGGTGGCCGCCGCCGCCGCTGCCGGTGTGCGGTTTGTAAGGCCACTGTTTAACCTCGTCGGGCTGGCCCAGGCTGATCTGCACCTCCGAGCGGCGCAACTCCTTGCGGCCCAGGCCATCGCAAAGTCGGGTGCCGGTTGCGCTGCACCATCCCGGTCAGTTGCCAAGAAGGCCTACCCCGGCCACGCCCGCCGCGTGATGATGGGCGTGTGGAGCCACCTGCGCCAGTTTATGTACACCAAGTTCATCGTGGTGGTGGATGAAGACGTGAACGTGCGCGACTGGAAAGAAGTCATCTGGGCCCTGACCACCCGCGTGGACCCGGTGCGCGACGCCATGCTGGTGGAGAACACCCCCATCGACTACCTGGACTTCGCCTCGCCCGTGAGCGGCCTGGGTAGCAAGATGGGCCTGGACGCCACCAACAAATGGCCGGGTGAAACCCAGCGGGAGTGGGGCACCACCATTGCCATGACGCCGGAGGTGACGGCGCGGATGGATGGGGTGTGGAAGACGCTGGGTTTGTGAACCAAATCTTGTGTGCCAAATAGTGCTTTTGCGCACGTCTGGCGTGCGGAGATAGCTATCAATTCAGGAGTGATTGGGTGCTCTGCAGAAGCCACGCGAGTCGATAAAACTGGATATAACAACAGTACCATGGTGCAACCAGCGCGAGCCAACACGTTTGCGCTGGCCCCTCACCATGCCCGCAGCCGCCCGTTCCGCGCCAACGCACACGCATCCGTACGCGGGTGGGCAATCGGGCTCCAAGCCCAAACTCTACAACCCCCGCCACCCCGAGCGTACGCTGCTCTACCAAACCATAGCCGACCACTTCGAGACCTGGCACGAGTTGGCCAGCGCCGGCCAGTTCGACGGCCAGGGCGACCACCACACCCCCAAGCCCTACGTCCGTCAGGCGTTCGCCAAATACCTCGAATGCGGCATCTTCGCCCACGGCTTTGCCCGCGCACGCTGTGAGGATTGTGGACACGACTACTTCGTGGCCTTCTCCTGCAAAGGCCGGGGTGTCTGCCCCGCGTGCAACGCCCGGCGCATGGTGGAGACGGCGGCGCACCTCACCGACCACGTCTTCCCCCGTCTGCCGGTGCGCCAATGGGTGCTGTCTGTCCCCAAACGGCTGCGTTACTTCATGCAGCGCGACGGGCCAGTGCTCAACATGGTGCTGCGTATTTTCTGCGGGTCATCGCGCAAACCCTGCAGACCCACAGCCCTGGGGCGGCGCTGGTAGACAAGGCGGCCCTGCACATCGGCGCCGTGGCGTTTATCCACCGGTTCGGCTCCAGCCTGAACCAACATGTGCACTTCCACGTCTGCGTGGTCGATGGGGTGTTTGAGGCCGTGGCGGGCGAGGGCGACGCTAATGCCGATGTGCAAGCCGCAGCGCCGAGCGTCATCTTCCACCCGGCCAGCGCCATCGATGCGGGATGCCGTGGCCCAAGTGCAGACCACCCCTGCAAAAACGCATCCTGCGTGCCGTCAGAGCAGCGAGCCCACCAGCGACAAGCGCGGTGCCAAGGTAGACGAGCTGACCCTCACACCGCTGGAGCTGATCGACCGCATTGCCGCGCTGGTGCCGCCGCCACGCACCCACCGGCACCGCTATTTTGGTGTGCTGGCCCCGAATTCGCCACTCAGGGCTGCGGTGACGGCGCTGGCCCAGGCGCTACCTGCGCAACCGGTCACTGCGCAGGCAGAGCCAGCCAGCACGGGTTTGGGCGTGGGCGCACTTGGGGTAGGCAACGCACGCCCAACCCAGGCGGTGCCTGCCGAGCCGGCGCCGCCCAGCGCCCAGCGCACTACCTGTGGGCGGTGCTGATTGCCAGAATCTACGAGGTCTTCCGCTGCTGTGCCCGAACTGCGGTGGGCAGATGCGTCTGATCGCCTTCATTACCGAGGGCATGCAGATCAAGAAGATTCTCGATCACATCGGGGCAGACTCAGATCCCCCCACATATCACCCCGGCACGCGGGCCACCGCCGTGGGATGACTGTGACGCGCAGGTCGATGACCGGGTGCAAGGCGAGCCGGACTGGGATTTGCAGCGCAACCCGCACCGGACTACGAGGTGGACCAGCGCGTCAGTTGGTGACTGAGCAAAACGGTGGTTTTGATTGGCTGCGGGACTGCTGTGCGTGCGCGGTTGACCCAGGGCGGGTTTTGGGTGCAGGGTCTGGCCTTTTCTCGATATTGAGCGGCTACGCCGACTGCGAGTGCGCAATACCTCTGCCGCTTGCGCTCAAAACCCATGCCATACTTCGCCTCGTGGGGTTGAATTTCCTATCCGTTTGTGATGCGGTCGATGCCCAGTTGTTATCCGTTTATTTCCTATCCGTCGCTAGGGTCAGCGCACGCGCATCCCAGGCTGCGCACCGGGCCAGGGGTTGAGCGCGTAGATGCCTGGGTTGGGTCAACATTCAATCGGTGCTGACACACCGAGTTCATCGTCGTGCCACGCAGCCCGTTGCCTGTCAGGCAGCGGGGCGTTGAAAGTCGACACCGGACAACTTGTCCAGTGCAAAGCGCAATGCACTGGCTATCATCCACCGCTACCGGCCGTCGCACTGGGGGCCTACAAAACAAGACACAGAGGGTGCGATGGAGTATTGGGATGGATTTGATACAAGCCACTGGAAAACCAGTGACAAGGCATGGATGGCCGAGCGCAAGCAGCAGTGGCTGGAGATCGAGAAGCTGCTGTACGTGCTGGACAAAAACAAGAAGGCCCGCAGCATCATCAAGCAGTACTTCCTCAAGGGCCAGCTACCCGAGTGGAAGAAACTCCATGACTGGAACCAAAATTCCACGACGCGCCATCTGGATCTGCTGCTCTTTCTGTACCTGCATCCCAGCCGTGACGATGCGGTGTTGCGCCCTCTGCGCGACCAGTTCATGAACAACCCCCATGCCCGTTGGAACGACCGGTTGATCGGGTTCAACGGGTTGTGGAATATCGGTCTGATTGAGCCTTCGGCGGGCAGCCTGCGGATGTTTCGCATTGCCGATCTGGAGAAAGAACTGCCCGCAGTGGCCGCCAGCCTGCCGCCTGCGCCCGAGCCCTTTGCGGACTGCCGACGGATCGAAGTGCATACCGATGGCCAGAACGAACGCTTGTTCAATCTGATGTGGCCCGACATCACCCAGCAAACCGTGCGCCTGCCGGTGACGCGCGATACCTACTGCTGCCGCGCACCCCGGTACACCCTGGATTACGAAGAGTTCCCGTTGATGGAGCACCGCTTCACGCTGGAGACGCTGTGGACCATGAGCCAGTGGCTGGTGTGGCCTGCACCCCTGAACCGGGGCAGCAGCGACATGATCTTCCAGTACGAGCGGCCGATGGACCTGTGGTACCACCATTGCGCGCAAGAGGACGTGCCGGAAAAGTCGGCGCGGCGTGAGCTGGTGATGCTGGCGGTGTACCGCATCTTTCACTTCGACGTGGACCAGGAAGGCCCCGACAGCCCGCGCACCCGCTTCGTGCACAGGGCGCGAGCGTTGCTCACGGAGCGCGAGTTTTCCGCTTCATTCCAAGCCCTGATCGCAGCAGCCCGCAGCGGCGAGGTCGTTGTGAGCGAGCCCTGGAACAACGACGCCAAGGTCCTCGCGCCGGAGTTCTATGGCAACGCACGCGGGGCCAGCTGAGGCCAGGTGCTCATTTCAAACCCAACCCGACCAACCTGAGACGAGAGTGAACCCATGGAAAGCGTCGTCCAGTCAAAGGCTTTAGCCCCTGAAGGCGGGTTGCGGTAGAGAAAAACCCATTGTTCCGTTTATCCGTTATCCGTTTTTTTACTTGAACCATGGCCACCTCATCCTCAGTCACCCTGGACCACGGCATCGGATTTGATGCTCTCATTTTCGAGCTCGATCGTCTGGTACGCGCTGGCGTGCCGCCGGATCGCATCAGCGTCTCTCACGATGCCGCCGTGCAATGGGTCTGTGACGCCCACTGGGTGTACTCCGACGGCCCGGATGCCGCCTGTGCCGCCCGGCGCATGGATGCACAACTCGCGCTGCTGCGCCTGATGCTGGAGCATGGGGCCGACCCCAACAAACGCAAGAACCGCAACTCCACGCCCCTGGCCGTGTGCTGCCGGCAGTTCGCCACTCATTTCCAGGAGCACGCCCTGGAGAAGCTGGCGCTGGTGCTGGCAGCGGGCGGCGACCCGCGCCAGACCAAGGACCCCGCACTCTGCATGGCCCTGGGCTTGCGCGAAATGCGGGGCGAGATTTTTGACATGCCGTTTCGCGGCGATGCGCCCCCAGGCCATGCCGAGATGGTGTACCAGGCCGTGGACATGCTGCTGCAGGCCGGTGCCGACATCGAGGCGCTGGACCACCGCAACATGTACTCGCCGCTGCTCATGGCGGCCCACATGGGCAGCGTGCCTTTGCTCCAGTTGCTGGTAGCGCGGGGCGCCAATGCGCAGGCCAGCAACCCCGACGGATCGAATGCGTTGATGTACGCAGCTGGCGATGTGGACGGCCTGGCACAAAGCCGCGCCGGTTTTTCGACCACCTGGCAGCGCACGGGTGACCCCGTCGCCACCACGCGCCAGTTGCTGGACTGGGGCCTGGACCCTGCTGCCGCCAATGCGCGCGGGCGCACACCGCTGCGCCTGGCCGTCAGCGCTGGCAACCTTGATGTGGCCGCCGTGCTGGCCGAGGCGCTTGCAGCCCAAGGCAAGCTCGTGGCTGCCGATGTGCGCCTGTTCCGTGGCACCGAGTACGAGGCCCGCGTGGCGGCGTTGGCCACCTCGGCGCCAGCCAAGAAGCCCGCCAAGCCCAAGGCTGCCCCTGACGGTACCGCCCAACGCGCCACCTGGGAGCGCGCCCCCGCACTGATCGACGGCCCCACCGACTGGCAGCCCAGTCAGTACCCAGAGTGGCTGCGCACCTGTCTTAAGGAAGTGATCGTGCGACTGGGTTCGGGCACGGACCCGCGCGTGCCGCCCGGCATGTTTTATCTGGAGTACGACGACTACTTTCGCAGCCTGCGGTTGTCTCGCACCAAGTCGTATATCAGCCGCAGCGGCGCGGTGGAAATGGGCATCCATGTCTTCGACTGGTCGGTCATGCGCATCCGCTTCTCGCAGGTGGAGGGCGATGACTGGGTGCTCCGTGAGGCCATCGACTTGCCCATGGCCCCCGGCGCGCCGCCCACCACCGACGTGCTGTGCGACGCCATCGGCCAGTTGTGTGCCCGCTACCTCAATACCCAGGCATGACGCCGGTTGGCCGCGATGCGAAGGCTGACGCAGCAGCAGTGCCCATCGCTTCATGCCCGGCAAGCTGGAGGTGGTGCGCTATCTGGTCGAGGAGCTTGGCTGCGACATGAACGCCCGCTGGCCTGGTCGGCGCACCCCGCATACCTAGTCACCGTATCATGCGGGCCTTTGCCAGCCCGAACACAGCACATCCGGCCCATGCCCCCGACTTCATTCAAATCTACCCCGCAGACGCTGCCCTGCGAACCGAAGAGCGCGAGCGTTTGTATGCCGACATTCTTGAGAACGTCGAACTGGGAGAGTTCAAAAAGAAAACGTTTGGCCCCGCGCTGAAGCGTCTGTGCTTTGAGGGCAGGATTGAATCCCGCGATGAGCGCATCCGCGATCCGGGTGAACTCATCAGCCGCATCAATCCGCTGGGCACGTACGTCCACGCCTACCTGTGCCTTGCATCGCCGGTGGTCAGTGAGGAGGCGTTCGTCGCCATCCTCCAGCACTACAAGCAGGCATCGGTTACCGACATGGCCATCGAACTGGTGCGCTCTTTCGACGGCTCCCAGCTTCGTCGGCCTGGCCCGGACCTGCACGCGCGCATTCGTTGCCTGGTGCGCGCATTGCAGCAAGTCATCTCGGCCACGGCGTTCCAGCACCTGTGTGGACGCATGTTTTCCAAGTTCCTCTCCTTGGCCTGCTATCGCGGTACCACCGAGAACGCCTTGGTCGTCGACTGCTGGGAGGGTGTGGAGCAATTCGTCGGACTCGGCGAGGACATGGAGAGCATCCACAACCTGGCCACAGACCTGTTCAGCGGCCAGGCGCAAGAGCCTCTTGGGTACCAGGATTGCCGCGTCATCGAGTTCTGCCAGCGCTACTTCCAACGCGAGTGGGGGCCGAACCTGCTGACTTTGCTGGACACGATCTACCACGCCATCCCACAAGACCAGCGCCTGAGGGTTGAGCACGGTGCCATCGTTTTCACGCACCCTCTGGCAGAGAGCGTTGTTGATACCAATGAAGCGGCAGCGCCTGTGCCTTTTGCCCAGCTTGGTGCTGGCCCGGTCGGCACGGGTTTCTTCTGTTTGGTGAGAAGCCCGACGGCGGCGCATTCTCGTGGCGTCGAGAGCTTTCTGGGCGCGGAGCCGCAGGCAGGCGCCGCGATAGCGCTGGATGTGGCCATCGATGGGCTGCAAGCGCTCGCACCCTTCGCCCAGCCAGAGACCCTGCAGCGTGTAGATGACACTACGGTTTTGCTGGCCTGGGAGGCCGATTTTGCCCCTGAGGCTGGGCGCGCCGAGGTGGCTGCCTGTGTGGCCGCTGGCTGCCGTGTGCTGGCTCCTGTGCTGTGGCTGGAGTCCGGAGAAGTGCTGCATCTCCATGGATTGGGGCCAGGAAAGCCATGGCGCTTTTCCAGGGCCCTCGGCAGTGGCGATGCCGATGAGGATGGAGCGGAAGTACGCGACGTTTCGGAGCTTCTGGCGCTGCTATTGGCGCAGGTGGGTCAAGAGGTCTTTGCCAAGAAAAACTGAGCGGTTGACGCGGTACTGCGTTGGGTGCAGGGATCGGTCGATCTCTTTGGAGAAAAGGCCCTCGCAATGAGGGCCTTTTCGTCTGGGTTGGTCGCTGGCGATCAGCGCACCCGCATCCCCGGCGTCGCCCCAGGCCACGGGTTCAGCACGTAGATCCCCGGGTTGGCCTTCTCGTCCGCATGGCTGCCCGCCAGCACCATGCCCTCGGATACGCCGAACTTCATCTTGCGTGGCGCCAGGTTGGCCACCATCACGGTGAGCTTGCCCACCAGGTCGGCTGGTTGGTAGCTGCTGGCGATGCCGCTGAACACGTTGCGGGTTTTTCCTTCGCCCACATCGAGCGTGAGGCGCAGCAGCTTGGTCGAGCCTTCCACGGCTTCGCAGTTCACGATCTGCGCGATGCGCAGGTCGATCTTGGCGAAGTCGTCGATGCTGATGGTGGGGGCCAGTTCCTCGCCTCCGGGTGCTATAGTTTCGATAGCTGCTTGCGCTTGTTGGGCGGGCGCTGGAGGCTCAAACAATGCTTCAAGCTGCTTGATGTCCACGCGCTGCATCAGGTGCTTGTATTCGCCGATCCCACGGGCAGGTCGGCCACGTGGCGTGCGGCCACGGCGTCCAGGCGCTGGGTGGGGGCAATCACCAGCATCTCGATGGGGCGCAGCGCACTGTGTGCGCGCGCCTCGGGTGGGATCAGCGAAATGGTCTGGTTGATGCGCTGCATGCGCTCCACGTCCACCCACAGCGCATCGAGAAAGATGTTATTTTGGCAATTTTGTAACGCATTTTGCTTTCCTCTTCGCAAGACCGGCAGCACATCAGCCACCAACCTCCCTTTCGCCGAAGCGATCGCGCCCAGAACAGGCTTCGAACCCCGTGCAAACCCTGAATTCCCTGCCCGCGTTGTTGGTTCACCAGGCAAATGCACCGCCGCCAGAGTCTATAGCGTTGTGGCAGGTGCGTTGGGCGCAGCCCTACCTGCGGCAAGTCAGAATCGCCGTAATCGACCATTTACCCGCCCATTGATGCGCTGATCGACATTAAAGTCGGGTGCCGGTTGCGCTGCACCATCCCGGTCAGTTGCCGTCAGCGGCTTACCCCGGCCACGCCCGCCGCGTAATGATGGCGGTGGAGCCACCCGCGCCAGTTCATGTACACCAACTTCATTGTGGTGGTGGACGAAGACGAACGTGCGCGACTGGAAAGAAGTCATCTGGGGCCCTGACCACCCGCGTGGACCCGGTATGCGACGCCGCGTTGGTGGAGAACACCCCATCGACTACCTGACTTCGCCTCGCCCGTGAGCGGCCTGGCAGCAAGATGGGGCCTGGACGCCACCAACAAATGGCCGGGTGAAACCCAGCGGGAGTGGGGCACCACCATTGCCATGACGCCGAGGTGACGGCGCGGATGGATGGGTGGAAGACGCTGGGTTTGTGAACCAAATCTTGTGTGCCAAATAGTGCTTTTGCGCACGTCTGGCGTGCGGAGATAGCTATCAATTCAGGAGTGATTGGGTGCTCTGCAGAAGCCACGCGAGTCGATAAAACTGGATATAACAACAGTACCATGGTGCAACCAGCGCGAGCCAACACGTTTGCGCTGGCCCCTCACCATGCCCGCAGCCGCCTGTTCCGCGCCAACGCACACGCATCCGTACGCGGGTGGGCAATCGGGCCTCCAAGCCCAAACTCTACAACCCCGCCACCCCGAGCGTACGCCGCTCACCAAACCATAGCCGACCACTTTGAGACCTGGCACGAGTTGGCCAGCGCCGGCCAGTTCGACGGCCAGGGCGACCACCACACCCCCAAGCCCTACGTCCGTCAGGCGTTCGCCAAATACCTCGAATGCGGCATCTTTGCGCCCACGGCTTTGCCCGCGCACGCTGTGAGGATTGTGGACACGACTACTTCGTGGCCTTCTCCTGCAAAGGCCGGGGTGTCTGCCCCGCGTGCAACGCCCGGCGCATGGTGGAGACGGCGGCGCACCTCACCACCAATGCCCACCATGACATAAAGCATGGCAAACATGAAAGGTGTAGCAACGAAAATGATGAACAGATGCGTCGACACTTTCAACTGCCTAGTCGCACGATTTCTGGCCAACAGCTTTGGATAGTTCACAAAGCTAGCCACCAGCCACACCAAACTCAACACTGGAATCAACGCCACGGTCAGGCAGTTCACCAGCAGTGCCACTTGCGGATAGTTTGTCGAATCAGCGTGGCGGTTGATAAACGGCAGCTTGAGTTGCATCCAGTTGGTAAACGCCTTGGCTAAGGACCATTGGTCAAGCACAGTGTCCGGCGCGAAAAGTGCAATCATCACCAGCAGCGCAATTGGCACAAGCAGCAATGGACTCAAGCTGCCCAGCCAAGAAAATGCTGGTATCGGTGGAGGAATCTCTTGCGCTGGCTGGGTATCGTCAAAATTCAGCCGTGGCATGTTGCACTCCCGGAAATCGCAATACCTGCTGACGGATACGCGACATTTATGGATTGCCCTAGCCATTTCTGCCCCGCAAGCCGCATGGATCGGGCGTAAATGGTTCCCCTGGCTGTACTTTGCGCATGCCTTCGCTGGCGCTGAGTGTGGGGCGTTCGCGCGGGGTGGAAGCCTTTGTAGCCCAATCGGCCATTACCGACCGTCCTGGCGTGCGCAGGCAGCTATTGAATTCGTAGCAAATGCGTTTGTGTCATTGTGTTGTCGTGTCATATGTATTCCTATCGTTCCCGCAAACTCTCACTCCTTGCCCTTTGCACCGGACTCAGCAGGAACTCAATAATCCGCCTCTGCCCGGTCTTGATCTCCGCCGTGATGTTCATCCCCGGGCTCAGGTTCACCCGCTTGCCATCAATCAGCATGTCTTTTTGGCTCAATGTGAGGGTTGCCGGGTAATAGCTCCCCTTCTTCTCATCCGTCACCGCGTCCGCCGTCACCACATCCACCCGGGCCTGCACCGTGCCGTATTGGGTATACGGAAACGTCTCCAGCTTGACCTCAGCCATCTGCCCCGCATTCACAAAGCCAATGTCCTGGTTGGCGATGGTTATTTCTGCCGTCACCGTGGGGCTATCCGGCACCACAATCATCAAAGGCTGGGCGCTGGTGACCACACCGCCGGTCGTGTGGATGGCCAGTTGCTGGATGATGCCGTCCACCGGGGCCGTAAGCTGGGTTTGGCGTTCGCGCTGGGTGGCTTTGGTGGCGTCGGCTTGCAGTTGGCTGTAACGGGTAGCGGCCTGGGCATGGCGGTCGCTCAGGGTGCGCAGGGTCTCGGTCTTGTAGGCAGCCTTGGTCTGCTGGGTTTCGTTCAGGGCCGATTGGGCCTCGGCCAATTTGGCGCGCTGCACGGTCAGGTCGCGCTCCAGCTCCACGCGTTCGCGGGTTTTGTCCTGCGTGGCGTGGCTGCTGATAAAACCCTCCCCCACCAGGCGTTTGAAGTCCGCCTCGCGGGTCTGGGCCATGGGCACGGTGGCCTCTAACTTGGCGATGGTTTGTTGCACGGTGGTGATTTCGGCCTGGCGGCGGGTGGCCTCGGCATCGAGTTTGGTGAGTTTGGCCTGAATGTCTTGCCATTCGGACTGGAGCTGGGCCTGGTGCTGTGCGGCAGAGTCTTGGGTCAAATTGGCCATTTGCGCCCGTGGAACAAGCGCAGGCAGCTTCTGTTTTGATAGCAATTGCAGCAGTTCATGGGTGCGCAGCACTTCCGACGCCTGGGTTTTAAGCTGCTCTTGCACGCTGGCCATGTCGGCGCTGGCCATGGTGGGGTCCAGTTCCACCAGCACCTGGCCTGCTTTGACCCGGTCCCCATCTTTGACCAGCACCGCTTTGACCACACTGGCCTCCAGTGGCTGGATGACTTTGGTGCGGTCGCTGACGATGATGCGCCCTGGGGCCACGGCCACAATGTCCACCTTGCCCAGGATGGACCAGAGCAGTGCCAGCACAAACAGAATCATCAAGCCCCAGGCCAGGCGCCGGGGTGCCGGGTGCACGGGAGTGTCTTGCAGGCTCAGGGCGGCGGGCAGAAAGGCCAACTCGTTGGCATGGCGCGCGGGGCCTGCCAGCTCAGCGCGGTGGGCCCAGGCGTGTTGGAACACGGCGCGGTAGCGGGAGAGCAGTTCGCGCAGGGGGTGGCGCATGGCGGTGTCGGCGGGGTGAATGGGGGTAGTCATAAGCTATCAGTTTGCGATATCATCCAGCCATGAACAGCCAACAACGAAAAATACTGGAGCAAGTCTTTGGCAACCCGGTCAATGGCAATTTGGAGTGGCGCAAGATTGAGTCGTTATTGCTGGCGGTGGGCTGCGTGCGCACCGAAGGGGCCGGTTCTTCGGTGGCGTTTATGCACAGCGGGGTGACGGTGCGCTTCCACCGGCCGCACCCGCAGCGCGCCGCGTTGCGGTACCGGGTGCTGGACGCACGTAAATTTTTGGAAATGATAGGAGTCAAACCATGAACGCCATGTTTTACAAGGGCTACAGCGCCCGCATTGAATTTGACGATGAAGACCGCATTTTTGTCGGCCACCTGGCGGGCATCCGCGACGTTATAGGTTTCCACGGCAGCAGCGTGGACGAGCTGGAGGCGGCTTTCCATGAAGCGGTGGACGACTATGTGGCCCATTGCGCCAAGCTGGGTTTGCCGCCCAACAAGCCGTTTTCTGGCCGCATGTTGCTGCGCGTGCCACCCGAGGTGCACGCCCGGGTGAGCGCTGCCGCGCAGGTGGCAGGCGTGAGCCTGAACCAGTGGGCCACCCAGACGCTGGAGCAAGCCAGCCACGTTTGAGGTGTGTGCGCTCATGCTTTGGAGTCCACGGGCTGCCCCCCGTCTTGCATAGCCCACAGGTGGGCGTACAGGCCACCGGGCTTTTGCACCAATACGTCATGCGGCCCACTTTCCACAATCTGACCCTTGTCCATCACGATGATGCGGTGGGCGTTTCGGACTGCTGACAGGCGGTGCGCAATGATCAGCACGGTGCGGCCCTTGCAGATGTGCGCCATGTTCTTCTGGATGATGGCTTCACTCTCGTAGTCCAGGGCGCTGGTGGCTTCGTCCAGTATCAGGATGCGCGGGTTGGTGAACAGGGCTCTGGCAATGGCCACGCGCTGGCGTTGGCCGCCCGACAGGCTGCCGCCCTGCTCCCCCACCAGGGTGTTGTAACCCTCGGGCAGTTCGCTGATGAATTCGTGCGCACCGGCCAGTTGCGCTACGCGCATCACGGCTTCAATGGGTGCGGCGGGGTCGGTAATGGCGATGTTCTCGCGCACGCTACGGTTAAACAGCAGGTTTTCTTGCAGAACGACACCCACCTGGCGGCGCAGCTGGGCGGCGTCGATCAGGCTGATGTCGATGCCATCCACCAGCAAACGGCCACCTGTTCGAACAAGGCCATGGTTTTATTCGATCATGCCCAAGTCCTGCGGCAAGACCACAAAAGGACTGATGATGGTCAGATTGTCAACCTTGCGGCCATGCTGCAGGTCTTCGGTCAACAAATAGCGGCAGCCCTGGTGCAGGGCCGACGCCAGCATCAGACAATCCCAGTAACTGTAGGCAGTCTCGTCTTGCAGTACCCAGGCATGGTCCACCGTGGCGTCGTCCACCAGCCAAGGCTTCCAGTTGCGGTAGCGGCGCACCACATCACGCGCCTGCTGTGCCGACAGTGTGGGCGCAACCTTGCGCAAATTGACATACACCTCATTGAGCACCTGGCTGCTAATGCGCCCACGCTGCCCGCTCCAGCACCAGGCCAGCCACTGTGCGGCATGGCCTTGCTTGGCGGGGGAGCGGGGATCCTGCGCATAAAGCAGGACGTTGGTATCAACGAAAACGGTCGATTCGATCGGCATAAATGTCGTCGCGCGTCAGGTAGTTCCCCTCAAAGGCGATGGGCTCAAAGCGCAAGGCCTCGCGCATGGCGCGCTCGTAAGAGTCGTCATGCCGCATTTTGTCCGCAATCATCTCGCCCACCAGTTTGGAAACACTGGTGTTGCGCTTGGCAGCCTCAATGCGCACCCACTCCAAGGCGGCATCGTCCACGGTGACCGTTACGTTTTTCATGGAGTGCAGTTTACACGAACTTCGTGTTGCACGAAGATCGTGCAACACCACAAAACGGCAAGCGCCTGCAGCGTGTAGTAAGCGATCCCAACAGGCGCGGCAGATCTGCTCGGGATCGCCGTACCTCGGTGGCCGACGTGCGCCGCGCGGGGGGGGCGCTGGATGGATAAGCAAATAGGCCATTTCCGCATGCCAGACGAGCGGGATTAGCTACAAAAAATGTAGCGCCAGGCGGGCGTTGACAGCACGCTTGGGGCGCAGGGGGCATCCCCTGCGCGACGGCCCTAATGGCAGCGCACTACCTCGCCTGTGGCTTGGCAGAGTGTGCCGTCATCCCGGCGCAGTGCGGCGCCCTGGCGGGTGTAGCGTCGGCCCCGGTCGTCCACGCATCGGGTGGCGTCACATCCGGTGAGTTTGGGTGGCCGCAGCCGCGTGGCAGGCACTACCACCACCACGGGTTCGGGCTTCACATCGGCCCCATGGCAGGTCGCCAGTTGCCGTGCCTTGTCTTTGCCAACGACGCGCGTGCGGTCCACGCTTTGGATGCAATCGTGCAGGGCCGCTTCGGTCATGCCGGTCTGGCGCTGGCTGGGGCCCGCCGTGCGGCAGGCGGCAAACAACTCTGCCTTGACGTCCTCGGTGGGCGACTGGCGCTCCACATCGCGCACGCAGTTGGCATAGGCGGCGGCGTCTTTCTCGGCATTCAGCGCATCCTGCCGCGCTGCGTGTGCCGCCTGGGCTTGCGCTTGTTGCTGCAGGCTGGCCTCCATGGTGGCGCGTTCGCGCGCCAAGGCTTCGGCCTGCTCGGTTTGCGCCTTGTCCTTTTGCACTTTGTCGCGCAGTTCGGAGGCATCCAGCGTGTTGCCACGGGTGTCTACGCTGCGCTCGGACTGGGTGCGCTCCGGGCACACCACATCGCTGTAGGTCACCTTGCCGTCGCGGCCGGTGCATTTGCGGGTTTCGGCCTGGGCGGGGAAGGCGAGGGTGATGGCGAGCAGGGGTGCGAGGAAGAGCGAGGATATTTGCATAGTGCTGGTGCCTTCGACAGGAATCGAACCTGTATCTGCCCCTTAGGAGGGGGCCGTTCTATCCATTGAACTACGAAGACGAAGCGGGGATTGTAAGTGCCGTCCCCCTGGTCAGTTGGGGACAGAGCTGAAGGTCTGTCCCGCAAAGTTTCCTGATCAGTTGGGGACAGAGCTAAAGGTCTGTCCCGCAAAGCCATTATTTAGTCAAATGGCGCATGGCCTCTTCCAGCCCCTTGATGGTGAGCGGGAACATGTGCTGGTGCACGATGTCCTGGATGATGCTGATGCTCTGGCGGTACTGCCATACGCCTTGTGGCTCGGGGTTGATCCACGCGTGTTTGGGGAAAGCGCTCAGCAGCCGTTGCAGCCATTCGGCACCGGCTTCTTCGTTGTTGTATTCCACGCTGCCACCGGGCTGCACAATTTCGTACGGGCTCATGGTGGCGTCGCCCACAAAGATCAGTTTGTAGTCTTTGTTGTACTTGCGGATGATGTCCCAGGTGTCAAACTTTTCGGCAAAGCGGCGCCGGTTGTTCTTCCACATGAAGTCATACACGCAGTTGTGGAAGTAATAAAACTCCAGGTGCTTGAACTCGGTCTTGGTGGCGCTGAACAACTCTTCCACACGCGCAATGTGCTCGTCCATGGTGCCGCCCACGTCCATCAGCAGCAGCACTTTGACGTTGTTGTGGCGCTCGGGGCGCATCTTGATGTCCAGGTAACCGGCGTTGGCGGCAGTGGACGAAATGGTGTGGTCCAGGTCCAGCTCGTCCTCGTGCCCCTCGCGTGCAAATTTGCGCAGCCGGCGTAGCGCCACCTTGATGTTGCGGGTGCCCAGCTCTTGCGTGTCGTCGTAGTCGCGGTAGGCCCGTTGGTCCCACACTTTGACGGCGCTTTTGTTGCGGCTTTTGTTTTGGCCAATGCGAATGCCCTGGGGGTTTTGGCCAAAGGCGCCAAAGGGCGAGGTGCCGCCGGTGCCAATCCATTTGTTGCCGCCTTCGTGGCGTTCTTTTTGCTCTTCCAGCCGCTTCTTGAGTGTTTCCATCAGCTCGTCCCAGCCCATCTTTGCGATTTTGGCCAGCTCTTCGGGGCTGAGGTACTTCTCCAGGTTTTTGCGCAACCATTCGGCGGGAATGTCTTTGCTGAAGTCGGCCACCATCTCCACGCCTTTGAAGTAGGCGGCAAAGGCGCGGTCGAATTTGTCGTAGTGTTTTTCGTCTTTGACCAGCGCGGTGCGTGCCAAGTAATAGAAGTCGTCAATCGTGTAGCCGCTGGGCTCGGCGCCCTCGCCGGGTGCGGGCGTTTTAGGCCCCACCACACCCTTTTGCAGGGCTTCCAAAAGCGTGAGGTATTCCTTGACTGAGACTGGCAGCTTGGCCGAACGCAGGGTGTAAAAGAAATCAAGCAGCATGGTGGTTTTGCAGGTTGCGCGGTTTGTCCAGTAGGTACAGCAACTGCGCCTTGGCCTCGGGCCACTCGCCGCTGCGCATGCTGTACATCACGGTGTCGCGGATGGTGCCGTCGCGGCGCAGCGCATGGCCCCGGATGACGCCGTCTTTTTTGGCGCCCAGGCGTTCAATGGCGGCCTGGGAGGCAAAGTTGAAGTTGTCGGTGCGCCAGCCCACCACGTGGCAGCCCAGTACTTCAAACGCATGGGTCAGCAGCAGCAACTTGGCGGTGGTGTTGACGTGGCTGCGCTGGCTGCTTTGGGCGTACCAGGTCCAGCCAATTTCGACCCGTTTAATAGCCGGAACAATGTCGTGGTAGCTGGTGCAGCCCAGTACGTGGCCGTTGGCGCTGTCGATCACCGCAAAGGCCAGGCGGTGACCGGCATCGCGCATGGCCAGAGCATCCTGGATGTACTGTCGCGTTTCATGCGGCTCTGGCACCGAGGTGATGCGTAACTTCCACAACTCGCCATCGGAGGCCGCCGCGCGCAGACCGGCTTCGTGCGCCAGCGCCAAAGGCTCCAGCCGCACGCCGCGTGCCGACAGGGTGAGGGGCTCGACGAAGGCCATGCTCAGTCCTTTGTGCGTGAGCGCGGCGCCGCCCCCCGCCGCCCCGCCGCGCCGCCCCGCTGGCCCCGGCAAAACTCCAGCCCGCCCCAAAACCCAGCAGCGCCCGCCGACAAAACCAGGCGTCGGCCCTGCCGCGTTTCATGGCGTGTTAGCGGTTGTGGCGCTGCATGAACATCAGTTTTTCAAACAGCGTTGAGTCCTGCTCATTTTTCAGCAGGGCTCCCACCAGCGGAGGCACAGCCATTTTGTCGTCCTTGCTGTGCAAGGCGGAGGCCGGAATGTCTTCCGCCAGCAGCAGCTTGAGCCAGTCGAGTAGTTCGCTGGTGGAAGGCTTCTTCTTCAGACCCGGCAAGTTGCGCACGTCATAAAAGGTTTTCATGGCGGCGGTCAGCAGTTCCTGCTTGAGACCGGGGAAGTGCACATCCACAATGCTTTGCATGGTGGTGGCATCGGGGAACTTGATGTAGTGGAAGAAGCAGCGGCGCAAAAAGGCGTCGGGCAACTCCTTCTCGTTATTGGAGGTAATAAACACCAGCGGACGGTGTTTGGCCTTGATCAGCTCGCGGGTTTCATAGCAGTAAAACTCCATGCGGTCGATTTCGCGCAGCAGGTCGTTGGGAAACTCGATGTCGGCCTTGTCAATTTCGTCGATCAGCAGCGCCACCGGCTGGTCGGCGGTAAACGCCTGCCACAGCACACCTTTGACGATGTAGTTGTTGATGTCTTTGACGCGCTCACCACCATCCAGGTCTTTGAGTTGGGAGTCGCGCAGGCGGCTCACCGCGTCGTATTCATACAGGCCCTGCTGCGCCTTGGTGGTGGACTTGATGTGCCACTGCAGCAGGGGGATGCCCAGTGCCTGGGCCACCTCTTCGGCCAGCATGGTTTTGCCGGTGCCGGGCTCGCCTTTGACCAGCAGCGGGCGTTGCAGTGTGATGGCGGCGTTGACGGACAACATCAGGTCCTGGGTGGCAACGTAATTGGGGGTTCCGTGGAATTTCATGGTGGTGGGGCTTGCGGATCAAAAAGAATGGCGGTTATCGTGGCGTGGTGACGGGTGCCCGGACAAAAATACGCCCATTTACATGGGTCTATATAATAAAAATTAGATCTGCATCAAACAATGCTCAATTGTCCTCGCAAAATGAATCCATTTCTGTTCGTCCTGTCCGCTGTCATTGTCGCTTCTGCGACGGTATTTCCGGCATTTGCCCAAGAAACCAAGGGGGATGCCAGCGCGGGGGAGAAAAAAAATGCCATGTGTGTTGGCTGCCACGGCATTGTGGGCTACCACGCTGGTTTTCCCGAGGTCTACAAGGTTCCCAAAATTTCCGGTCAAGGTGGCAAGTACATCGCCGCATCCTTGCATGCGTACAAAAAAGGGGAGCGAAAACACCCCTCCATGCGCGGTGTGGCTGATACCTTGAGCGCCCAGGATATTGCTGACCTGGCAGCCTACTACGAAGCCAGTGGTGCCAAAGCGGGGTCTGCAGTGCCCCTGAAAATTCGCGGTGATTCCGCCAAAGCATTGGAACTGATTGCAAAAGGGGGTTGTACGGCTTGCCACGGTGAAAACCTGAACACACCATTGGACGCCTCGTACCCCAAAATTGCGGGTCAGCATAGCGACTACCTGTATGCCGCTTTGAAGGCGTACAAAATCGAAGGCAATGCACAAATCGGTCGCAGCAACGCCATCATGGGCGGTGTGGCCAAACAGTTCTCCAACGGCGAACTCAAAACGCTGGCCAACTACATTGGCAGTTTGAACGGCGAACTTAAAACCGTGCAGCCTGATCGTTTTCAGTAAAGCGCGGCCTTCGCCCTGATTGCAAAAACCGCTCACGTAGCGGTTTTTTTGCGTCCATTTTTCCCTGCGATGACCTGCGCCTTCCACGATGGAGTTACGCGTCTGTGCATGCGGCGGGCGGCGCCGGGTCGACCGTTTCCTGCAACAAAGCCAGCATTTCGGTGTCCCAGGCGATCGAGTTTTCCTCGTACAAAATGCCCTTTTTCAGAATCATGTGGTGGATGCGGGCCTCGCGCGCGAGTGGCTTGCCGTGCAAAAAATCGCGCTGCTCAATGGCGCGGTAATGGTCTAGCGTGTCCTGGTGCAAGGTTATGCGCCGGCGCAGTTCGTCGCGCGAGTCAATTTCGCCCAAGGCCGCATCGGCACGCAGCTTCACCATGAATTCATCGCGCAAATCCATGGCGGGTGAGGGTTGGCACGCCCAGCGCGCCAACTCCGCACGACCCGCCTCCAACACCCGGTATTCGCGCTTACGGGTTTTGCCGGCGTCCGGGGCCGAGCTGGATTCGATCCACCCTGCGGCCTCCATACGCGCCAGTTCACGGTAAATCTGCTGGTGTGTGGCATGCCAGAAATAGCCAATCGACTTGTCAAACCGGCGCGCCAGTTCGTAACCGGACGACGATTTTTCGATCAAGGAGGTCAGCACAGCGTGGGCAAGGGACATGCGCCGAGTCTACGGGCAGAAAACAAACTATGCAACCAGTTGCATAAAATCCCAAGTCGCCATAAACTATTGCAACTGGTTGCATAGTTGCGACCATTTTTTAACCTCAAGGACGTATTCATGACTGCTTACCCCCACATGCTCAAGCCTTTGGACCTGGGCTTTACCACCCTGAAAAACCGTGTACTCATGGGCTCCATGCACGTGGGGCTGGAAGAGGCGCCCAAGGGGTTTGAGCGTATGGCCGCGTTTTATGCCGAGCGCGCCCGTGGGGGTGTGGGCCTCATCGTGACCGGCGGCATTGCCCCCAACGACCGCGCCCGCCCCATGCCCGGCGGTGCGGCCATGACCACGCAGGAAGAGGCCGACAAACACAAGATCATCACGCAGGCCGTGCACGATGCAGGTAGCAAAATTTGCATGCAAATCTTGCACTTTGGCCGTTACGCCTACCACCCCGAACTGGTGGCACCCAGCGCCCTCAAGGCCCCCATCAGCCCGTTTCGCCCCCACGCACTCACCACCGAAGAAGTAGAGCAAACGGTAGAGGACTACGTTAACGCCGCCGCCCTGGCGCAAAGCGCGGGCTACGACGGTGTGGAGATCATGGGCTCCGAGGGTTACCTCATCAACGAATTCATTGCCGCGCAGACCAACCAGCGCGACGATGCCTGGGGCGGTAGTTATGACAACCGCATCCGCTTCCCGCTCGAAATTGTTCGCCGCACGCGTGCACGCGTGGGAACTAACTTCATCATCATCTTCCGCCTCTCCATGCTGGATCTGGTCGAAGGTGGTTCCACACACGAGGAAGTGGTGCAACTGGCCCAGGCGCTGGAAAAAGCCGGTGTCACCATCCTCAACACCGGCATTGGCTGGCACGAGGCGCGCATTCCCACCATTGCCACCAAGGTGCCGCGCGCAGCCTTTGCCTGGGTGACGCAGCAGCTCAAGGGCAAGGTGGGTATTCCGCTCGTGGCCACCAACCGCATCAACACGCCCGAAGTGGCCGAGCAGGTGCTGGCCTCGGCACAAGCCGACATGGTGAGCATGGCGCGCCCCTTCTTGGCCGACCCCGAGTTTGTGAACAAGGCAGCAAGCGGCCGCGCGCAAGACATCAACACCTGCATTGGCTGCAACCAGGCCTGCCTGGACCACACCTTTGCGGGCAAGATCACCTCCTGCCTGGTCAACCCGCGTGCGTGCCATGAAACCATTCTGGTCAGCAAGCCGTTGTCCAAAAAAGAGCGTGTGGCCGTGGTCGGAGCCGGCCCCGCCGGTCTGGCCTTTGCTACCGAAGCGGCGCAGCGTGGCCTGGAAGTAACTTTGTTTGATTCCGCCAAAGAAATTGGCGGCCAGTTCAACGTGGCCAAACAGGTTCCGGGCAAAGAAGAGTTTTACGAAACCCTGCGTTACTTTGGCGAACGCCTGAAGCAAACCGGCGTCACCGTGCAAATGGGCCGCAAGGTCAGCGCCGCCGAGCTGGTGCAGGCCGGCTTCAAGCAGGTGGTTTTGGCTACCGGTATCAACCCCCGCAAGCCGGAGATAGAAGGCATCAATCACCCCAAAGTACTGGGTTATTTGGACGTGTTGCGCGACAAAAAGCCCGTGGGCAAAACCGTGGCCGTGATTGGTGCAGGCGGTATTGGTTTTGACGTGAGCGAATACCTGCTGCACGAAGGCCAGAGCCCCAGCCTCAACAAGGCGAAGTTTTTCGCCGAGTGGGGCGTGGACACCACCGCAGGCGCACGCGGTGGTTTGAAGCCCGCCAACATCGAAGCTGTGCCCCGCAAAATCTACCTGCTGCAGCGCAAAACCAGCAAGGTGGGCGACGGTTTGGGCAAGACCACTGGCTGGATTCACCGCACCGGCCTCAAAAATCGCGGCGTGGAAATGATCCCGGGCGTCACCTACCGCAAGGTGGACGATGCCGGCTTGCACATCACCGTGGGTGACAAGGAGCAGGTGCTGCCGGTCGACAACGTTATCCTGTGTGCCGGGCAAGACCCCAACCGCGATCTGCAGGCCGAACTGCAGGCAGCGGGTGTGACCGTGCACCTGATCGGTGGTGCCGACAAGGCCGCCGAGCTGGACGCCAAACGCGCCATCAAGCAGGGCACGGAGCTCGCCTTGAGCTTGGACCCTGCCGCCGTCACCCCCGGGGCCGCCACGTTGACCGTATCCTCCGGCGCTCACCAAGCCCCCGCTGCAGTGCAGGCCAGCCTCAAGGCGTGGCATGCCATGGTGGCAGCAGGTGACTTGAGCGAACTGCCCAGCATCCTGCACAAGAAGGCCGTGTTCCGCTCGCCCATGGCGCACACGCCGTACCCCAGCGCGCAGGCGGTGCAGGTCATCCTGGGCACGGTGGTCAAGGTGTTTGAGGACTTCACCTACCACCGTACCTACACCAGCGAAGACGGCATGAGCGCCATCCTGGAGTTCAGTGCCAAGGTGAATGGCAAGGAACTCAAGGGCATCGACCAGATTCGTTTCGACGAGGAGGGCAAGATCGTGGACTTTGAAGTCATGGTGCGCCCCATGAGCGCCTTGCAGGCCCTGGGTGACGAAATGGCCACCCGCCTGGCCCCGTACCTGGCCATGATGAAGGGCGCCAAGGCCTAACCTTCACCGGTTGGCCGACCCGTTGGGTGTCCTGTATGCTATGACTTTCATAGCTGCTTGCGCACATCCAACGGGCGGTAGAGGGCTTTTTGGCGTCAGATTCGAGGCCGTCCCGACGAACGGCTTGGCCCATTCAGCCCTGGCGGGGGCGGACAGGGCCAGACGTGCAGTTCGCCGGATTGCCAGCCCCGGTGGCTGGATGTGCATCAGCCGCACTGGGCCACAATAGCCGCCCATGACCCTGTCACTCCTTGCACAACTCCTGACTGGCTATTCCCTGGGCGCCGTGCTGGTGCTGGCGCTCACGCACTTCACCCAGCACCAGTATCCCCAGCATCGCATGGTCCGCTGGGCGGGGCGCGCGCTGCTGGCGGCCTTGGCGGTGTTGCAGGCGGTGCACGCCGTGGGGTTGTGGAGCACGGTGCGCTTCGTGGAGCACCCGGCCTATGGGGTGGCACTGTTTCTGGTGGCGCCGTGTTTCTATTTCGTGGCCCGCCAGGTGCTGGCACCGCAGAACGAAGCGCCACGCCGCGGCCAGATGGTGCTCCATCTGGCTCCAGCGCTTAGCGCGGTGGCCTTGCCGTTGGCCTGGTCCCTGCCGCTGGCCTTTGGTCTGGGCGCGCTGTACCTGGCCTGGTTGCTGCGCATGTTGTGGGCCTTGCGCGGTGCCCGCGAACAGTGGGCACGTGAGCTGGCCCTGCTGGCCGTGGCAGCCGTGGTGGGGGCTGCTGTGTGTGCGCTGGGGCTGGTGCAGGGTGGCACTCCGGCCGATGCGTTCTTTGCCTTGTATGCCTGTGCCATTGGTCTGGCACTGTTGCTGGTGCAACTCTTGCTGGGTCTGCGCCCGCAACTGGCGCAAGATGCCATGGACACCGCCCAGGCCGTGGCCTATGCCACCACTACGCTGACCAGTGTGGACGTGGCGGGTGTGGTGGACCGGCTGGAGCGGCTGATGGCCGAGCAGCATCGTTACCGCGACGCCGAACTGAGCCTGCCCATGCTGGCCCAGGAATTAGGGCTGAGCGCCCATCAGCTCTCTGAATTGCTCAACACCCGGCTGGGCAAGGGTTTTGGGCGCTACCTGCGTGAATGCCGCGTGGCTGCCGCCAGGCAGATGCTGCTGGAGCAGCCCAGCGCCTCGGTGCTGAGTGTGGGTTTGGCGGTGGGTTTTAGCGCGCAGTCCAACTTCTACGAGGCATTTCGCGAGATTGAAGGCGGCACGCCAGGGCAGTACCGCAAGCTGCAGCTGGCACAAAAACGTGGTTTTTCCACCGGCAATACTTCGGTTTGATAAATCCGGAGCAGAAAGTTGCTTCAAAAATAGCAAACCGGAGGATTTTTCGCGCCATGGGTTGGACACTGAAACCATCGTCACTACCTTGAGGAGGTTTCCATGTCATCCCTGTCTACCCTGGTTTTGCAAGACTTGCTGGGGCGGCGCATCAGTGCCTTTGTGCCGCTATCTCCGTCCATTGACAGCACGCGGATGGGCTCCACGGGGGAGGCCGTATGAACATCCTGCTTACCGGTGCCACCGGGTTTCTGGGGCGCCATATCCACACGGCACTCCTGCAGGCCGGCCATACCGTGCTGCCAGTGGCCCGTAGCCTGGGGCACGACTTCAACCGTTTGCAAACCCCCGCCGACTGGGCTGGCCTGCTGAGTGGCGTCGATGCCGTCATCAATGCCGTAGGCATCATCGGCGAAACGCGCTACCAGCGTTTTGATGTGCTGCACACCCGCGCACCGCAGGCCCTGTTTGCGGCGGCCCAGGCTGCGGGTATTGGGCGGGTGGTGCAAATATCAGCCCAGGGCGCGGACGAAACCGCCTTCAGTGCCTACCACCTGAGCAAACGTGCCGCCGACGATGCCGTGCGCGCGCTGTCCCATCCGGGCTGGGTGCTGCGCCCGGGGCTGGTGTTCGGTCCAGGTGGCGGCAGTCAGGCCCTTTTTATGCGTCTGGCTCGCCTGCCGCGCATTCCGGTGCTGGGCGACGGGCAGCAGGGCGTGCAGCCTGTGTATGTGGGCGATGTGGTGTCCACCGTGTTGGCGTGTTTGGGGCACACCGGTGCGGGCCAGACGCTGGATCTGGTACGCCCCGAGCCGATCGCCTTTGCCGACTGGTTGCAGACCTTGCGCCGTCTGCAAGGCCTGCCTGCAACCGGCTTTGTGCACCTGCCATGGGCATTGGCCCACTGGGGCGCTGCACTCTTGGGGCCGCTCATGCTTATGGCGCGCACGGACAACCTGCGCATGCTGCGCCAAGGGCACCGGGCCGATGCCACACCCTGGTTGCAGTTCTGGGGCCAACTCCCCACGCCGGCGCAGGCCTCACACTTGGTGGGCGTTGCGCCTACTGTCGCATGAAAGGAGCCTAGCCATGGACTACCTCACCCTCAAAACGCTGCATATCCTGAGCATGGTGCTGCTGTTTGGCACCGGCCTGGGCAGTGCGTTCTACAAATGGATGGCCGACCGCAGCGGCGTGGTGGCGCACATTGCCGTGACCAACCGCCACGTGGTGCTGGCCGACTGGTGCTTCACCACCCCCACCGTTATCTTCCAGCCGCTCAGCGGCTTGTGGATGGCGCACCTGGCAGGCTGGCCCTGGAGCAGCGGCTGGATTGCCGCCAGCCTGCTGCTTTATGTACTGGCGGGCGCATGCTGGCTGCCCGTGGTGTGGCTGCAGATTCGCATGCGCGACCTGTCCAACACCGCCGTGGAACACGGTAGCCCGCTGCCGCCGCTGTACTGGCGCATGGCAAGCTGGTGGTTTTGGCTGGGCGTGCCCGCCTTCACGGCCATGGTGGCCGTGGTCGCCCTGATGGTATTCAAACATCTGCCCGGAGGTGCCGCATGACATCAGTTGCTAATCCCAGCCCCATGGCGCAGTGCCTGGGCACGCAGTGGGCGCAACTGCACCCCACGCTGCAGGCCCACCATGCCGGTGGGCGCGTGATGGAAGTGGGCGCGCTCGATGTGGAGTTTCCGCGTTGGATGGCTCCGGTGGTCTGGTGCCTGAAGTGGGTGGGGGCGCTGGTGCACCGCGCACAGCCCCAGGTGCACACCGTAGTGAACAAGGAGACCACTGCCGCCGGGCAGGCTTTCGACCGTACCCTGACCTATGCCGACGGCGAAGTGCTGCGCTTCAACAGCCGGTGGGTGGCCGAGCCGCAAGGGCGTCTGGTGGAATATGTGCAGCCCTGGCTGGCGCTGGAGCTGGCACCTCGCGTGGTGGGCGACACCCTGCACTGCGAGGGGGTGTGCTTCATCGTGCGCTTGGGGCCCCTGCAACTGCGGCTGAGCGAACGCTGGCTGCTGGGCCATACCGTGATCCGCGAGCACGCGCTGGATGCCCACCGCTATGCGATGGATTTCCGCATGATCCACCCCTGGTTGGGCGAGGTATTCCGCTATGCCGGTATCTTTTCGACGGACGAAAACGCCTCTCGGTGGCCAGCAGGCCCATGCTCGCCGCACGGGAAAGCATAAACTTCTGCAACCGGCCGCGTGGATAGGTGCCTGCACATGCTATTGATTTGGTAGCTGCTTGCGCACGTCCCATAAGCGCAAAAGGCCAAAAACGTTCATCAAACTGGAGTGACCATGCAATTTGAAACCCTGAGCGTCTCGCTCGACGCCCACATCGCCACCGTGCGCCTGAACCGCCCCGAGAAGGCCAACGCCATGAACGCCACCATGTGGCAGGAAATCCGCAAGGCCTTCGAGTGGGTCGACGCTACAACCGACGCCCGGGTGGCGATTCTGCAAGGCGAAGGCAAGCTGTTCACCGCCGGTATCGACCTGAAGATGATGATGGCCCTGGGCCCGCAGATTGAAAACGCCTGTGATGCCCGCACCCGCGAGAACCTGCGCCGTTTCATTCTGGACCTGCAAGACACCCTGACCAGCCTGGAGCGCTGCCGCAAGCCGGTGCTGGCGGCCATTCACGGCGGTTGTGTGGGTGGTGGTATTGACCTCATCACCTGTGCCGACATGCGCTACGCATCGAGTGACGCCTACTTCACCATCAAAGAGATCGACATCGGCATGACCGCCGACGTGGGCACCCTGCAGCGCCTGCCCAAACTCATTGGCGAAGGCATGGCCCGTGAGCTGGCCTACACCGGGCGCAACTTCAGCGCGCAAGAGGCGCTGGACATGCGTTTGGTGAACCGGGTGTTTGACAGCCGCGAAGCCCTGTACGCCGGGGTGCGCGACATTGCCGCCAGCATTGCCGCCAAGTCGCCCCTGTCGGTGCGTGGCACCAAAGAAATGATCACCTACGCGCGCGACCATTCGGTGGCCGATGGCCTGAACTACATTGCCACCTGGAACGCCGCCATGCTCATGAGCAACGACCTGCAAGAGGCCATGATGGCCAATATGGACAAGCGCGTGCCCGCGTTCAAAGACTGACATTGTCATGCCCCCAAACAGGGGGTGCCGCAAACCAAACCGCCTGGGAAGACCTTTCGCCAGGCGTTTTTTTTTGCACGGTTTTTCTCGCCATGTGCAACGATCGGCGGCACAATAGCCGCATCACCCCCTACGCTGTTCATCCCCCCCACCCCACCTATGACCGCATTTCTACAAACAGGCGTCAGCTGGGTCGTTGGGGTGTGTCTGATTTTGGCGTTTTGGGGCGGTGTCGGTAGTGGCGGCCGACGATGCGGTGCTGCGGGTTGGCATTTACAACAATGCACCCAAAATATTCATGGACGGCGAAACGCCCAGCGGTATTTGGGTCGATTTGTTGCGCGAAATCGCGCAGCAAGAGCATTGGCAAGTTACCTATGTGCCCTGTGAATGGCAGGCCTGTCTGGACGCCTTGCGCGCCGGCCATATCGATCTGATGCCTGACGTGGCGTACAACGCCGAGCGGGCTGCCCTGTTCAGTTTTCATGAAAAACCGGCTTTGCGAAGCTGGTCAGAGCTGTATACCCGCACGGACGCACCCATTGAGTCCATTCTGGACCTGGCAAACAAGCGGGTTGCCGTGCTCGACGGTGCGGTGCAAATCAACGCCTTCAAAGCCATGGTGGCGGGGTTTGATGTGCCGGTCACCCTGGTGCCTTTGCCTACCTTTGAGGCCGTGTTTGCTGCGGTAGCGGATCGCAGTGTGGACGCCGGTATTGTGAACAACCGCTACGGCGAGTACAACGCGGTGCGCAATGGGCTTATTGGCTCGCCTATCGTTTTTCAACCTGCCAAACTCTTTTTTGCGGCAACCCGCAACACCCATGGCGACGTTTTGCGCACCATTGACCGGTATGTGGGCGAATGGCAGCAGGATCCGCAGTCGGTCTACTTTGAGGTGCTGCACAAATGGCGCGACCAGACTGAGCTGGCCGCCACACCACGGCGGCTCTGGGTCGTCGTGGGGGCGGTGGGCCTGCTGGCATTGGTAGCTGTGGGGGTAGGGCTGTTTTTGCTGCGCACAGTGTGGCTCAAGAACCGCCTGGTGCGCATGGAACATGCGCGTATGCAGGCCATGTTGGACGCTATGCCGGATCCCCTGTTTGAATTGGGCTTAGATGGAACCTATTTCGATTGCCATGCCCCCAGAGCGGAGCGCTTGTTGCCGAGCCGGCCCAGCTGTTGGGGAAAACGGTGGTGCAAGTGATGCCGCCGGACGCGGCAAGCACCGTTTGGCGGGCTTGCAGGATGCCAACCGGAACGGTCACCTCGGTGGGCCACCTCATCCGCCTCGGATTGCCGGTAGGGGCGCGGTGGTTTGAGTTGTCGGTTGCCAAAAAGAACGGTGAGCCGGATGCCATGCCCCGTTTTATCGTGCTTTCGCGTGACATCACCCAGCGCCACGACGCGCAGGCCGCATTGCGCGCCAGCGAAGAAACCTACCGCGCCATGTTCGAGGCCTCGCCGGTGCCCTACATGCTGTGCGACCGTGATCAAAATATCCGCCAGGTCAACCACGCGTTCGAGCAGTGTTTTGGCTACCAGTTGCACGACATTCCCAGCCTGGAGGCATGGCGCAACCAGGCCTACCCGGATGCCGAATACCGGGCGTGGGTGCTGGCGAACTGGGGTGCCCAGATGGCCCGCTACCAGCACGATGGAACCCGTTTCGAACCCGTGCCGCTGCGGGTCTGTGCCAAAAGCGGGCAGCAGCGTTCGGTGCTGGCTACGGCCATTGCGGCCTCTGGCCCCTTGAGCGGGCAGCATTTGATCATGCTGTACGACATTACCGAAACGGTGCGCGCGGAAGAGCGCGTGCAGGGCATGCGCATGATGATGGAACGCACCGAACACCTGGCACACATTGCCAGCTGGGAGTGGGATGTGGATGCCGACCGCGTGACCTGGTCCCCCGAGATGTTCCGCATCTTTGGCCGCGAACCCGAAGACATCACGCTCACCCTGCAAGGCCAGTCCGCACTCTACCCACCGCCGGATGTGCAAAAACTGATGGATGCTGTGCAACGGGCGCTGCACGAAGGGCAACCCTACGAACTGTCGCTGGACATTGTTCTCCCCGACGGCAGCTTGCGGCCCTGTTACATCAAGGGTTTCCCCGAGCGCAACGCCGCCGGGCGGGTGGTGCGGCTGGCCGGTTTGCTGCAAGACATTACCGAACGCAAGCACGAGGAAGAACGCAACCGCCTCGCCGTGAGCGTGTTTGCCAACGCGCGTGAAGGTATTGTTATCACCGACGCGCAGGCCACCATCGTGGATGCCAACGCCAGCTACAGCCGCATCACCGGTTACACGCGGGAAGAATTGTTGGGGAGCAATCCGCGCCTGCTCAAAAGCGGGCGCCAGTCACCGGATTTCTACCAGCAATTGTGGGAGAAACTGCGGGTTGAAGGCTTTTGGGAAGGTGAGCTGTGGAATCGGCGCAAGGATGGTGCGCACTTTGCAGAGCACCTCACCATCAGCGCCGTGCACAACGCGGCGGGCAAAACACAGAATTACGTTGGCATTGCGACCGATGTGACCACCGACCACGAATACCGGCGCCAGCTCGAACACGTGGCCTACCACGACCGCCTGACGGGCCTGCCCAACCGGGTTTTGCTGGCCGACCGGCTGGACGTCGCCATGGCCCAGTGCCTGCGCCACGAGCAGGTGCTGGCGGTGGTGTACCTTGATCTCGATGGGTTCAAGGCCGTCAACGATGTGCACGGCCATGAGACGGGCGACCGCATGCTGATCGAAATCTCCAACCGCATGAAAAACGTGTTGCGCGAGAGCGATACCCTGTCGCGTATGGGTGGGGACGAGTTTGTGGCCGTCCTGACCGAGTTGGCCAACGTCGGCGATTGCGAGCCGATTTTGGGTCGCTTGCTGGAGGCGGCGGCGGAGCCGGTTGGGGTGGACGGTTTGCTGCTTCGGGTGTCTGCCAGCATGGGGGTGACGGTGTTTCCGGTGGACAAGGTGGATGCCGACCAGCTGTTGCGCCATGCCGACCAGGCCATGTATGTGGCCAAACAGGCGGGCAAGAACCGCCACCATTTTTTCGACATCGAACAGGAAACCGCCGTCAAGCTGCAGCGCGAAGGCGTGGAATACATTCGCCAGGCACTCGACCAGCGCGAGTTGGTGCTGCACTACCAGCCCAAGGTCAACATCAGGACCGGCGCGGTAGTGGGTGCCGAGGCGCTGATACGCTGGCAGCACCCGCAGCGTGGCCTGTTGGCGCCAGGCGCTTTTCTGCCGATGGTGGAGGGGCATGCCATGGGTGTGGTGCTGGGTGAGTGGGTCATCAGCACAGCGCTGGACCAACTCAGCGCGTGGAATGCCGCTGGACTGGAGCTGTCCGTCAGTGTGAATGTGGGCGCACAGCAGTTGCAGCACAAGTTGTTTGTGCAGCGCCTGGCGCAGGCCCTGGTGGCACACCCGGATGTGCGCCCGGGTCAGCTGGAGCTGGAAATACTGGAAACCAACGCGCTGGAAGACGTGGCGCAAATTTCACAATTGATGCATGCCTGCCTGGGCCTGGGGGTGAGTTTTGCACTCGACGATTTTGGTACCGGCTATTCCTCGCTCACCTATCTCAAGCGCCTGCCGGCCGCGTTGCTCAAAATCGACCAGAGCTTTGTACGCGACATGCTGACCGATCCGGACGACCTGGCCATTGTGCAGGGGGTGATTGGATTGGCCGGAGTATTCCGCCGCGCCGTGATTGCCGAGGGCGTGGAAACGCAAGCCCACGGCGCCAAGTTGCTGGAGTTGGGGTGTGATCAGGTGCAGGGATACGGCGTGGCACGCCCCATGCCGGCGGCAGACTTTCCGGCATGGGTGGCGCAATGGCGCGCCCGGGCCCAATGGACGGCCTGATTTCGCCTTAGGTCTGCAGCGCGCCGCGCAAGGTGGCGATGGTCTTCGGGTTAATCAAGTCCACGCCCAAATTGCTCCGCGACAAGGTGTTGGCGTATTCCATTTCTTCCAGTGCCACCTGCAGTGCCTGGGCCCGCCGGTCTGGCTGCGGCGTGGTGTAGAGCGGCGTTTGCACAAAACCTTTGCCCTTCCAGTACGGGTCGGCGTTGGTGCACTGTTCGGATTCGTCGGTCGGCGGGTAGGGGAACAGTTCAACCACGGCCCCGTGGTGCAGCCAGGCGGTCGCTACCGGAGTTTGCCGGGCCAGCGTGGCGAGCACGGCCGATTCGATGGCGCGGGCAAAACGCGTCAGCCAGTCGTCGGTCATCTGATCGCCTGTCACCGAACGATCGACCTCCTGCGTAATGGCCCTCACATCCGCCCCCCTCAAAACCTGGGCGAGCCTGGTAGATAGTGCCTGCATTGAGCTTGACATGAAAATTCCCTCTCTGTCCTGCGAGTGTGCGGCCCAAGACCGGCTGCGGTCAATCCTGCAGGATTCGCGTTGCGCAGCAGGGACACCCCCACGCGACCCGTACGCTGCGCCGGGTGTGGTGAAGTCCTTTGTGCAAAAAATGGCGTGCAAAGCCATTCAATAGGGTTTCCAAAGTCATTTCGTGGTGTCGGCTTTGTCTCTACAATTGCCTCCAACTTGCGGTCGGGGTCAAAAAATCCGGATTGCCATTGACTGGCACACCCAGCCTGTAACAGGGACTATTATTTTTTGGAGATTTTGGAATGAAAGACCGTTACGCAATCGTTGGGCCGGTGTACGACCTCATCAGCAATATATACAGCGGCAAATCGATTCAGCACTGCAAAGTGGCGCATCTGGACCAATTGAAGCCGGGTGACAAGGTGCTGTTCGCGGGTGTGGGGCATGGCTGCGACGCGTTGTATGCAGCCCAGCGCGGCGCAGAGGTGACGGTGGTTGATTTGTCCGAAACCATGCTGGCCAAGTTTTCGGATGTCCTGAAAAATGAAGGCGCTACGGCACGCAATGTTCGCCAGGTGCACAGCGACATCATGACCTTCAACGAAACCGAAAAATACGACATGGTGGTTGCCAATTTCTTCCTGAATGTGTTTCAGCGCGAAATGATGGAAAAAGTGCTGGCGCACCTGATAACCCTGGGCAAACCCGGGGCGCAAGTTGTGGTGGGTGATTTCGCATTGCCTACCGGCAATATCTTCTCCCGTATGTTCAAAACGATTTACTGGTATCTCGCGGTCGTGTTTTTCTGGATGGTTGCCGGCAACGCCGTTCACAATATTTACGATTATCCGCAGTTAATGAGAAAGCAGGGTCTGCAAATCAAGGGAAAAAAACACTTCCGTTTGCTGGCCTTGAATTGTTATTGGTCGGTACTGGGACAAAAACCGGTCTGACCACCTGCACAGTTGGACAGAAGTAACAAACCAAACAGGTTAATGAGGGGCCTATCATGAGTGACCAGCTGCTGGTGTTGGATTCGCATTTCCAACTATCGTCGGAATATACCTTTACCCAGAGTGAACGTATTAGTTATTTGATGAACCATGGGGGACACTCCATGGCATTTTCGACCCTGCAACCCGATATGGAGTATTTCGATATTCCCGGAGTGGGTTACGTTGCCTACGCACGGTACATGGGCATGAAGTTTGTCCTGTCCGACCCGGTTTGTGATGCAAGCCATACGGAATTGATGCTGGACCGTTTCATTTCCAAGTTCCCCAACGCGGTGTACGCGCAGGTTACCAAAAATGTGGTGGATATATTGCACCGCAAACATGGTTATTACGGCACCCAGTTGGGCTCCGAGTCCAAAATCCCGTTGGGCGACTGGAGTCTGTCTGGCAAGAAAAAGCAGATTATCCGCACCGCCATCAACCAGGCGGCGGCGCAGAAAGTCGAGATTCGCGAAGGCGGCTTCGATCACCACTCCAAAAAGATTTCGGAGTCGTGGATCAAGACCCGCAAATGCAAAAGCAATGAAATCCGCTTCCTGATCCGTCCCATACTGATGGACTACAAGGAAGGCACACGCCACTTTTATGCCTACCAAAATGGCGAGGCGGTCGGGTTTGTATTTTTTGATCCCATTTACCGCCATGGCAAGTTGGTGGCCTATGTGCCCAATATCTCCCGCTCTTGTGCCACGTTCAAGCAGGGTTTGTGGTACGCCATGATGGCGTACGCCATGGACATCTTCAAGGCCGAAGGGGTCGAGTATCTCGACATGGGCTTGATGCCCTTGACCCTGGCCGATGAACTCGAAGAGCAGGAATCGTCGGCGCTGCGGGCAGTGCAGGACAAGATTGGGAAGTGGGGTAATTTTCTCTACAACTTCAAGGGCCTGGGGTTTGCCAAATCCCGTTTCCAGGGGCGTATCGAAAAGACCTATTGCTGCCACCGCAGCTGGTTTCCCGGTATTGCCATGTTTGCCATGTTCCGGCTGACACGCCTGATTTGAGGGGCGTTTGCGCGGCTTGGTGTGCCTTGCGGGCGGCTGTGTAAACGCCGCGTAAATCCACCCACTGCGGGTCAACCCGCCTGTTGCAGCGGGCGTTCAAATGAGGGACACATTGTTGTGTCCCTTGTAGTTTGCGACGCTTGAGCGGGGTGGTTTGATGAACACAATTGCCGGTAAGGCTGTTTCTCTGGTCATGGTGGGTCTTAGTGTGTGTTGCGCTGTTGCGCCGGCCGCGGCCCGCGACCATGGCGGGCATGGAGATCGCCATTTTGACCGCCACGGCGGACGCCACGGGCACTCGGGTGTCTGGCGCCACGGCCATCACCATGGGCGTTTGGGGTGGTGGTGGGTGGCTGGCGGGCTGTGGTACCTGCACCCACGTCCCGTATATCCCTATCCGGACCCCTACCGCCCACCCGTGGTGGTGGTGGAGCAGCCTGCTTCGCCGGTGGTGGTGCAGGCGCCTGCCGTACCGGCACCGGTGCAGTACTGGTACTACTGCGAGGCCGCCCAGGGTTATTACCCCTACGTGCCCGCTTGCCCCACGGGCTGGAGCAAGGTACCCGCCACGCCGCCAGGGGCCACGCCATGACACCACTTGCGCGCGAGGGGCGCCGTGTCGGCCTGTGTGTGTGCCTGCTGGGTGCCGTGCTGCCGGCGGTGGGCTGGGCCGACCGACCCGACGCGCCGCGCGTGGTGGTTGCCCCGGAGCCAGGCAAACCGCCCGATCTGTTTGCCGCCGAGCAGGACTTTTGCCGCAGCGAGGCCGAGTCGGGCATCGAGACCGATGACGGGAATGCGTCCGTCTTGCGTTCGGCCGTCGTTGGTACCGTGCTGGGGGCGGCGGCGGGGGCTGTGTTCAGTGGCCGTCGCCACGACAACACCGGCGCAGGTGCCTTGGCGGGGCTGGTGATGGGTGCTGCCAGCGGTGCCAGCCGCCAGTCGGCAGACGATGAATACGCCCAACGCCGCTACGACACGGCCTATGCGCAGTGCATGCTCGCCAAGGGCAATGGCGCCCCCCAGGTGGTGATTCGCCAGGTCGTGGCCCCGCGCTACGTTCCCGCGCCCGGCGCCATGCCTCCCGCTGCCGCGCCACCGCGCACCGGTTCACCCTATGGCGTACCACCCGACTATGCTGCGCCGGGTGCGCCGCAGTTTTTCCCACCGCCACCGCCGTCCACAATTGCCGTGCCGGATGCGCCCCCGCCGGGCATGCCACCGCCGTTCCCGTCGTCGCCGTCTCCCCGGTGAATCACTTTTTGCTACAAAAAACGTAGCTGCTTGCGCACGTCCTGCGGGCGCAAAGGGCCAATTTGGCACTAATTCCAACCGCCGGGGTGGCGCTGTGCCTGCGCAGCCCGCTCCTGCGCCATCTGCTCCTCCAACTGCTGGCGCCCCTGTTTAACCACGGACATCAGCTTGGCGCTGTCCTTGTAGTGCGGGTGCAGTTGCTCAAACAGCGCCAGGTTGTGCTGGCGAAAGCGCATGGCGGTTTGGCGGGCGGCGTGGGGCGTGTGGCCCAGCAGTTCCAGCACACTGCGGGCGCTGCGCAGGCTGGACTCGAACAGCTCGCGCTCCACCCGCATCACGCCGCGCTCACGCAACTGGTTCCAGTGGGTCACGTCGTGCGCGCGGGCCACCAGTTCCAGGTGGGGAAAGTGGGCGCGGGCCAGGTCGACAATTTTGAGCGACTGGGCCACATCGTCCACGGCTACTACCAAAATTTTGGCTTTTTCGGCGCCGGCGGTGCGCAGCAGGTCCAGCCGCGTCGCGTCTCCAAAAAACACCCGGTAGCCAAAGCGGCGTGCGGCCTCGATCATCTCTGCATCGTGGTCCAGCACGGTGCACTGGCTTCCCTGCGCCATCAGCACACGCGACACAATTTGCCCATAGCGGCCAAAGCCGGCCACGATGATGGGTGCGTCCTGGGGCTCGGAGATTTCTTCCATGGGCGTCACGCCGCGCTGCGCCCAACGCGGCAGCAGCCACTTGTCGACCGCCACCAAGAGCAAGGGGCTCACCAGCATGGACACCGCCACCGCACCGACCAGCAGCGAGGCGGTTTGGGGCGCAAACACCTGCGCACCGGCGGCGGTCTGGAACACCACAAAGGCAAATTCACCGCCCTGGGCCAAGAGTAGCGTGAACACGGCCCGCTCCTGAAACGGCAGTGCCATGGCGCGCGCCAGGGTGTAAATGACCAGCCCTTTCACCGCCAGAAAGCCCAGCACGATGCCCACCATTTGCAGCGGAAACTGCGCCAGCACGCCAAAGTCCACCCCCATGCCCACGGCCATGAAGAACAGCCCCAGCAGCAGGCCCTTGAAGGGTTCGATATTGGTCTCCAGCTCGCGCCGGTATTCGCTTTCGGCCAGCAGCACACCGGCCAAAAAGGCACCCAGCGCCATGGACAGGCCCACCTGCTGCATCAGCGTGGCAATGCCCACCACCAGCAACAGGGAAGCGGCGGTAAAGATCTCGGGTGTGCGGCTGGCGGCAATCCAGCGGAACACGGGGCGCATCAGCAGGCGCCCACCGAGCACGATGGCGGCAATAATTGCTACTATTTTGATAGCTTGCTCCGCACGTCCAGCATGCGCAGAAGCCTCATTTGGCATCAAGTCGGCGCCCAGCAGCGGGAGCAGTGCCAGGATGGGGATGGCGGCCACGTCCTGGAACAGCAAGATGGAGAACCCGGCCTGTCCGCTGCCCGTGGGCATCAGGTTGCGCTGGGCCATGACTTGCAGGGCGATGGCGGTGCTGGAGAGCGACAGGCCCAGCCCGGCCACCAGGGCGGTGCGCCAGTCGTAACCGGCCAGCATGCCGACGGCGGTGAAGGCCACCGCGCAGGCCAGCACCTGGGCGCTGCCCCAGCCGAAGATGGGGCGGCGCAGGCTCCACAGGCGCTTGGGCTCCAGTTCCAGTCCGACCAGAAACAGCATCAGCACCACGCCAAACTCGGCAAAGTGCAGGATGTCGTCCACCTTGGTGACCAGGCCCAGGCCCCAGGGGCCGATGGCAATGCCCGCACCCAGGTAGCCGATGATGGCGCCCAGGCCCAGGGCCTGGCTCAGGGGCACGGCGATGACGGCGGCGCTGAGGTAGAGGAAGCTGTTGAACAGCCAGGCGGGGGTGTGGTCCATTACGTGGCTCCCAGAAGGCGGGACCGCTGGGGGCTGCGCAGAACCCTCTGCTGCCCAAGCTCCTGGGGTAGCGGCGCCCGATTCAGGCGTGTGGGGACGGTCTTGCTCGGGCACTTCGCAGGCGGGGCAGCTGTCCATGTCGTCCAGTTCGGGCCAGTGGGGGTATTGCAGCAGGCGTTCGCGGAACACGGCGGCGTGTTGCTGCACTTCGGCATTGCTGACGCTGTGCGCACCGTGCAGGATCAGGGGCGGCAAAAAGCGCATGCCGCACAGGGCGGCGGTTTGTTCGTAGGGCGGCAAAAAGGCGTCAAAGAAATAGCGGTTGTAGCCCTGCGGGTGGTACGAGGCTTCGGCCCCGCCGGTGCTGGCCACCAGCCACAGGTCTTTGCCGCGCAGGGCATGGCCACCCTGTCCGTAGGCCCAGCCGTGGCTGAGTACTTCGTCCAGCCACAGCTTTTGCAGGGCCGGCATGCTGTACCACTGGATGGGGTGCAGCAGCACCACCAGTTGCGCGGCAGTCAGGCGGGCTTGTTCGGTGGCCACGTCGATGTGGTAGTCGGGGTAACGGGCATACAGGTCGCATACCTGCACCTGCGGCACTGCGGTCGCGGCATCGCGCAACGGGCGGGTGATGCGCGACTGGCCCCAGTCCGGGTGCGCCGCCAGCACGTAGATGCGGGTCTTGGGCGCGTGCTGGGGGGGGGTGGGGGCGCTGGGTGGGGAATCCATGGGCTTGTCGGGTTCGGTCATGGGGGCAACAATAGCGTATTGCACCAACCTTCGTAAGCAACGCACCCAAAGGGAACCACCATGTCTGTCATTGTTGTCGCCAACCCCAAAGGCGGGGTCGGCAAATCCACCCTTTCGACCAATATCGCGGGCTATTTCGCTTCATGCGGCCATACCGTCATGCTGGGGGATGTGGATGTGCAGCAATCATCAAAGCTGTGGCTGCAGCTGCGCCCTGCGCAGGTGCGGCCCATCCAGAGCTGGGACATCGATGCCGATGCCATCGCCAAGCCACCCAAGGGCGTGACCCATGTGGTGCTGGACACCCCGGCCGGCCTGCACGGCAAGCGCCTGCGCGAAGTGATCAAACGCGCCGACCGCATTGTGGTGCCGCTGCAGGCCAGCGTGTTCGACGTGTTTGCCACCCGCGCCTTCATCGACGAGCTGGCCACTTCCCGCAAGATGGATGAGGTGCCCGTGGCGCTGGTGGGCATGCGTGTGCATGAGCGCACGCTGTCGGCCGACAAGCTGCGCACCATGGCCGAGCAGTTGGGCTGGCCGCTTTTGACCATGCTGCGGGATACCCAAAACTACGTGCACCTTGCTGCCAGCGGGCTCACGCTGTTTGACGTGGCCCAGAGCAAAGTGGAGCGGGATCTGGAACAGTGGCAGCCGCTTTGTCGCTGGCTTGACAGCTGAGTGCACGTACGGCACCTACAGTGGTGCCATGAAAACATTCCAAACCCTTGCCGAATTGCCGCCCCTGGTGGGTACCGAAGTCGTCACCAGCGACTGGATCGCCATCACCCAGGAGCAAATCAACCGCTTTGCGCAGGCCACGGGCGACCACCAGTGGATTCATGTGGATGTGGAGCGGGCCAAGGCCGGGCCGTTTGGTGCGCCGATTGCGCATGGTTTTTTGACCCTGTCGCTACTGCCTTGGTTTTTTGACACATCGCTGACCATTGTGCAAACCCGCATGGGGGTGAACTACGGGCTCAACAAGGTGCGTTTTCTGGCCCCCGTACCGGTGGGCAGCCGCCTGCGGGCGCGCATGAAGTTGCTGGCGTGTGACGCCATTGACAAGAATGGCCAGCAATTGACCTGGGAAGTGACCGTGGAGCGTGAAGGGGCGGGAAGGCCGGTGTGTGTGGCGGAGTCGATTGCGCGGCTGTACCCTTGAATCCCCAGAGTTTGAAACCGACTCGATTCCAGAAATTGTGATGAGCTGGGCGGTAGGGGCGGTCTGAACGCGTTCAGGGGGATTTTGGACTGCATGACGCGTTATGCTGAAATGGGTATCACCTGGTGCTACACTAACCCATGCCATCCAGTTCTTCAAGTCGCGCCTTCAAGACTGCCAGATTTTCCAAGGATGCAAAGAAGGCCAAGATCAAGGATGCTGAGCTTTGTTTGGCCATCCAGCAGGTTCTGTTGGGTCAGGTTGACGACTTGGGTGGCGGTGTTTTCAAGAAGAGGCTCAATAACAACCTGCACCGGTCAATCATCTTGGCCAAAGGCGGCAAGTATTGGATCTATGAATACCTGTTTGCCAAGAAGGACCGTGCAAACATTGAGAACGATGAGTTGCTTGCATTTCGCCTGCTGGCCAACAGCTATGCGGGGTTGACGGAACTGCAGGTTAGTCAGTTGCTTGTTAACGGAGACTTCGTGGAGATTTGCCATGACGACAAAACAGAAATTCAAAAGTGATGCCTTTGCTGCAATCCATGCCTCTGCGGCTGCATTGCAAAGGGTTGGCGCCATTGACCTAACCACCATGCGCCAGTTTGATGCAACCTGCTTGGCTGTGCCAACTCCTCTTGCTCCAGCCCAGATCAAAAATATCCGTGAGCAGGCGCATGTCAGCCAACCCGTATTTGCCAGATACCTCAATACCAGCGAATCCACTGTTCAAAAGTGGGAGTCCGGCAGCAAACAGCCCAGTGGCATGGCGCTCAAATTATTGGCGGTCGTTCAGAAGCACGGGTTGGGTGTACTGGCTTGAATTTTGTATCGCAGCACGCAAACCCATTCTGCCGCCAGGCCTCAAATACCGTCACCGCCACCGCGTTGGACAGGTTCAGGCTGCGTTGACCCGCCACCATGGGCAGGCGCAGGCTGGTCTGGGGCGTGAAGTGGGAACGCACGGAGTCGGAGATGCCTTTGGTTTCCGAGCCAAACACCAGCCAGTCGCCAGGCTGAAATGCGACCTCGAAGGGGCTGCGCGTGCCGCGGGTGGTGAGGGTAAACAGGCGTTCCGGGTTTGGCTGTTCGGCGGCCAGAAAGGCGTCCCAGTTGGCGTGGCGGCGCAGTGTGGCGTATTCGTGGTAGTCCAGCCCGGCGCGGCGCATGTGTTTGTCGTCAAAGTTAAAGCCCAAGGGTTCGACCAGGTGCAGGGTGCAGCCGGTGTTGGCCGCCAGGCGGATGATGTTGCCGGTGTTGGGCGGGATTTCGGGTTCGACCAGGACGATATGGAACATGGGCGCTATTGTCGCGCCAAGGCTGGGCGGCAGGCGCCGCCCTGGCAAAGGCGGCCTCTGGGCAGGCCTCACGTAGTGCGTAACCGTGGGGGGCAATATTCACGCGGTGCGGGCCAGCACCAAGCCGGTGATGTGCGCCGCGCCTGCTGCCCGCAAGGTATTGGCGGCGGCGCACAGGGACGCGCCGCTGGTCATCACATCGTCCAGCAGCACCACCCGTTTGCCAGTGAGGTGTTGGCGTTGCAGGGGGTCAACGGCAAAAGCGTGTTCCACATTGCGCAGGCGTTCGCTGCGGGGCAGGGTGCGTTGGGGTGGGGTGTCGTGTATGCGCAGCAAAAGCCGGTGTGCCACTTTGCGCGCATCCAGCGCTTTGGCCAACACCAGGGCCTGGTTGTAGCCGCGCTCTCGCAACCGCGCACGCGACAACGGCATGGGGATGATCCAATCGGCCGCTTCCAGCGCAGGCTCCACCCACGGGGTTGCGCGCAGCAGCAGTGCAAAACTGTGCGCCCAGCCGGGTTGCTGGTGAAACTTGAAATCGGCCACCAGCATCGACCAGGGGTAGGCATAGGGCAGGGCGGCCAGGCAGGCATCCAACGGTGGCGGTGCCTGAATGCAGGCGCCGCATTGGCGCACGCCGCTCGGCACTTCGATGGCGCAGGTGGCGCAGCGTGGCACGGGCTGGGCGAAGGCGTGCACGCAGGCCTCGCACACCGGCTGGGCGGGCCATGTGTGGCACACGGCACACTGGCTGGGCAGGCGCTGCAATATCCCCTGGAGTAAGTGGCTGAACACCCAGCCAATATACTCGGGCGCTCACTTTTGCCCCATGTCCCACGCCTTGCCCCCCACCATTGACCCTGCCGCCGCGGCGCGCTGGGCCCGCCTGAGCGCCACGGCGGCGTCACCCTGGTTGCACGAGGAGGTGGCGCGCCGCATGGAAGAGCGCTTGCAATGGATCACCCTGCAGCCGCAATCGTGGCTCCACTGGGAACCCTTGCGTGGTGGTTTGCAGGCGCAGGCACTGCTCGCCAAACGTTACCCAAAGTCCAAGTGTTTTTTGGCATTTGCGCACGCCCAGCATGCGCAAGCAGCTAGTAAATTGATAGCACCTGGGTGGTGGAATCCGGCGCGCTGGGGCGGGCCTTCGGTGCACTTGGGGCTTCCCCCGCAGCCGGTGCAGATGCTGTGGGCCAATATGGACCTGCACATGGTGGCCGACCCGCAGGCCCGTATTGCCCAGTGGCACGACCTGCTGCAAACCGATGGTTTTCTGATGTTTTCCTGCCTGGGGCCCGATACCCTGCGCGAACTGCGCGCCGTGTATGCGGCCAAGGGCTGGTCGGCACCGGCGCATGCGTTTACCGATATGCACGACTGGGGCGATATGCTGGTGCAGGCGGGTTTTTCCGAACCGGTGATGGACATGGAGCGCATCACTTTGAGCTACAGCACCGCCGAAAAGGCCTTGGCCGAGTTGCGGGAACTGGGGCGCAACCTGCATGGGGCGCGTTTTGCCGGTTTGCGGGGCCGTGCGTGGCACCAGGCCTTGTGCGAGGCCATGCGCACCGGGCTGGCCGATCCGGCCGATTCGACGGGTAACGGGCGCTTGCATCTGGGTTTCGAGATTATTTACGGCCATGCTTTCAAACCCGCTGCGCGCATGCCCGTGCGCGCCAACAGTGCCATTTCGCTGGAGCAAATGCGGGGTGCATTGGGTTTGGGCGGCACCAGGGAGCGTTTGTAGTGGTGACTTTTGCGGCAGAACTGCGCTGGATTTTGATGCTGGTCTGCCTGGCCATTTTTTGCCTGGTATTTGTGGTCATGGTGGTGGTGGCGTGGCGCCAATACCGCAAGGGTGACCCCAGCGTGCCCAATTTCCATGGCTCCCTAGTGGTGGAGGTGTGCTGGGCGCTGGCGCCCTTGCTGATTGTGTTGTTGCTGGTGTGGCCGACGGCGCGCGCGGTATTGCTGTACTGAACAGTACCTTGCTCCAGCGGCACGCGTGGGTGTGCGAAGTTGCAGGTGTTTCCACTATTTCAGCAGGAACATGCAGATTGAGTGCATGTTTATTGAGAAATATCAAGTTCCGCTACACTCTCGCCTGCTATGCGCGCCGCGCCATAGCGTGTTGCCAAAAATATGACGAGGGGACTCAGGTATATGCACGGTTTGAAGCGTTTGATCTTAGGCGCCTCTGCGGCTTTGGGGCCCATGGTTGCCTGGGCTGATTTGAGCTGGAGTTTCCCCGATCCGGTTACGCCCATCGCCAAAGAAACGCTCCATGTTCACAACCTGTTCATGGTAATTGCGCTGTCGCTGTTTTTTGGCGTTCTGGCACTGATGCTGTATTCCTTCTGGAAGCACCGCAAGTCCAACGGACACGCCCCCGCTACCTTTACCGCACCCAAGTCGCGTAAACAATGGTTCTGGGTGCTGCTGCCGTTTGCCGGTTTGCTGGTGCTGGACTACGGTGTGTTCGGTATCCCGGCCTACCATGCCGTGCTGATGTACGAGGACACCAAGACCGACGCCGATCTGGTGGTCAAGGTAACGGGCAGCCAGTGGTTGTGGCAATACGAGTTTCCCTCCGAGGGCGTCAAATTCAGCAGCCGCCTGACCACGCCACGCGAACAGATCATGAACCTGGAGCCCAAGGGCGAAAATTATTTGCTGGAAGTGGACAACCCGCTGGTGCTGCCCGTGGGCAAAAAGATTCGTTTCATCACCACCTCCAATGACGTGATCCACAGCTGGTGGGTGCCTGCGTTTGGCGTCAAGCGCGATGCGGTGCCGGGCTTTCTGCGCGAGTTCTGGGCCAAAATTGACAAAACCGGAACCTACCGTGGCCAGTGCTCCGAACTGTGTGGCAAAGAGCACGCCTTCATGCCCATCGTGGTCAATGTGGTTCCGCAGGCTGAATTTGATGCCTGGCTCAAGAGCAAGAAAACGCCTCTCTGACGCCCGCCCACGATTACCACATACCAATACCAAGATACAAGGAGTTGCCCATGGCACACGAACTGGCACACGACATGCCCCATGGCGGCGGTCACGATGCGCACTACGCGGGTGGTTTTATGCGTTGGATTCAGACCACCAACCACAAAGACATCGGCATCATGTACCTGATTTTTGCCATCACCATGCTGCTGACGGGTGGGGCCATGATTTTGGGCGTGCGCGCCGAGTTGTTCAAACCGGGCCTGCAATTGATGCAACCCGAGTTTTTTAACCAGCTCATCACGCTGCACGGGCTGATCATGGTGTTTGGTTTTGCCATGCCCGCTGCCACCGGTTTGGCCAACTACATGCTGCCGCTGGTGCTGGGCGCGCCCGATATGGCTTTGCCCCGTTTGAACAACTGGGGTTTCTGGATTTTGCCGCCCGCCGCCGTCATGCTGACGCTGCCGTTTTTTCTGGGCATCATGGGCATTGGCCCTGGCGCCGTGGACACCGGTTGGACCATGTATGCGCCTCTGTCGGTGCAAAGTGGCTGGGGCATGGACTTTGCCATTTTTGCGGTGCACATGCTGGGCGTGTCGTCCATTCTGGGCTCCATCAACGTGATTGTGACGGTGCTCAACATGCGCGCGCCTGGCATGACCCTGTTCAAGATGCCGCTGTTTGCGCATGGCTTTTTGGTCACCGCCATTTTGCTCATCACCATCATGCCGGTGCTCGCCGGTGGTGTGACCATGGTGCTGATGGACCGCCATTTCGGCACCCATTTCTTCAGCGCAGCTGGTGGGGGTGACCCGGTGTTGTGGCAGCATATTTTCTGGTTCATGGGTCACCCTGAGGTGTATGTGCTGCTGCTGCCCATCACCGGGATGGTGCCCCACGTGTTGTCGGCTTTTTCGCGCAAGCCTACCTATGGTTACAAGGCACAGGTGTATTCCATGTGGGCCATTGGCGGCCTCTCGCTGGTGGTGTGGGCACACCATATGTTTACCAGTGGCATGTCCACCGGGGGCCAGCTCTACTTTATGTACAGCACCATGCTGATTTCGCTGCCCCTGGCGGTGATGTTCTTCTGCTGGATTGCCACCCTGTGGCGTGGCGCGCTCACGTTTGAGACGCCCATGTTGTTTGCGGTGGGCTTCATCATCCTGTTTGGTTGGGGTGGCTTGACCGGGTTGGTGCTGGCCGATGCGGCTGCCGACCCGCAGTACCACAATGCCTACTTTCTGGTCGCCCACTTCCACTATGCGCTGTACCCCACTACGGTAATGGGGGCCATGGCCGCCATCTATTACTGGTTGCCAAAATGGACTGGGCACATGCTCAACGAGCGTTTGGGGCGCCTGCACTTCTGGGTGGTGATCGTCGGCTTTAACCTGACCTTTATTCCCCAGTTTCTGGTGGGCCTGGCCGGTATGCCGCGCCGCATACCCGACTACCCGCTGATGTTCAGCGAGTGGAACATGCTCTCGACCGTGGGCGCGTTTGTTCTGGGCATTTCGCACCTGATCTTCATTTACAACGTGATCCAGAACATCCGTGGTGGCGAAAAAGCCCAGGCCAAGGCATGGGAAGGTGCAGAAGGCCTGGAGTGGACGGTGCCGTCCCCCGCGCCCTACCATACCTTTGAAACACAACCCACTATCAAGTGATGCAACAACACCCCAAGCGCAGCGTGCATTCGCTGGAAACGCCCGCCACCGCCCATGACCCCCAGGTCTGGGCGCAGCGCCAGCGCAACAACGTGCGCCTGGCCTGGGTGTTTGGTGCGCTGGCAGTGGCCTTGTTTTTGGTGGCGCTATGGAAGTACCGTCCGCTTTGAACACGCCTTTGCAGCAGCGCAACCAGCGTCTGGCGTGGCAGTTGCTGCTGGTGGCGGTGTTTTTTGCCGGCTTTGGCTTCGCCCTGGTGCCCTTGTATGACGCCTTTTGCCGTCTGACGGGATTTAATGGGCGTACCAATGCGGTGGCGGCTGTGCAGGACAAAAATACCCAGATCGACCTGACGCGCTGGGTGAATGTCGAGTTTTTAAGCCACACCATGCCGGGTGTGGGAATAGGGCTGGCACCAGCGCAGTTTTCGATGCGGGTGCGCCCCGGCGAGGTCATTCATACCCATTACGTGGTGACAAACCGCAGCGATGCCGTGTTTGTCGGGCAGGCCGTGCCCAGCGTGACCCCTGCCGTGGCGGCACCGTATTTTCAGAAGATTGAATGTTTTTGCTTTAACCAGCAAACCTTCCAGCCCGGCGAGGAGCGCACCCTGCCGGTGGTGTTTGTGGTCAATCCCGATCTGGGAAAAGACCTTGGCACCGTCACACTCTCGTACACATTTTTTGAGGCACCCAAACCGAAGGTGTAAGCCCCGGTTGGAGCGCCCCAGTTTGCATTGAACTTACCGGACCGTTAGAAGGAACGCACCATGACCCACACGCCCGCGCCGCACGCCAAAGCGCACTATTTTGTGCCCGCGACCAGCAACTACTCTACCTTCCTGTCGGCGGGTATTTTTTTGCTGGCATTGGGATTCATTTTCCGGCTCAACGGCGTGGCACCGGGTAGCTGGAGCATGTTGCTGGGCGCGGCCTTGATCGTGTACGTGATTGTGGGCTGGTTTGGCGAAGTGATTGGTGAAAACACCCGTGGCATCTACACCCCGTGGGAAGACCGTTCCTACCGCATTGGCATGGTGTGGTTCATCTTCTCGGAAGTGATGTTCTTCGCCTGCTTCTTTGGTGTGTTGTATTACATCCGCCGCATCACTTTGCCGGAACTGTCGGGTTATGACGATGCGTACACACCCTACGCAGGCTTCACCAGCGCCTGGCCCAGTTCCGGCCCGTATGGCGAAGTGTTTACCCCCATGAAAGCATGGGGCATTCCGGCCCTCAATACGCTGCTGTTGTTAACCTCGGGCGCTACGCTGACCTGGGCGCACTGGGCGCTGATTAAAAACAACCGCAGCCAGTTGGTGCTGGGTCTGGCACTGACGGTGGCCCTGGGCGCCACCTTCATGGGCTTTCAGGTCTATGAGTACATGCACGCGTACAGCGAGCTGGGCCTGACACTGGGTGCCGGGGTGTACGGTGCAACCTTCTTCATTTTGACCGGCTTCCACGGCCTGCACGTCACGCTGGGCACCATCATGCTGCTGGTGATTTTGGGCCGTTGCATCAAAGGCCATTTCTCCGGGCACAACCATTTTGCCTTTGAGGCTGTGGCTTGGTACTGGCACTTTGTGGATGTGGTCTGGTTGATCGTGTTCGTATTTATTTACTGGATATGAGAGGCAGGGCTGCAGCGGGTTGGGGGGGGGGGGGGGGGGGGGGGGGGGGGCCTGCAGCCCTGCCTGCACTGGGCCCATATCCGCGGTGGTGGAAGGGTGGGGCCTTACTTCAGCCCACGCTCCGGAATGATGCCGAAATAAAATCCCGCCAACAGCATCGCGAACAAGCCGATTGACAGCGCCACCCGGACGGTCAGTGCCCGTACCATGCGATCGTTAGCGCCCTCTTTGCGAAACAGCATCGACAAGGCGCCAAACAGGCTGGCCAGAATCAAGACCAAAATGGCAATAATAAAAATCTTTGTCAGCATGGTTTCAAGGCCCACAGTGTTGCGCCCCATTATGCAATTGAACCCGATTTGACCCATGCCCCGACTGCGCTTTGAACCGCGGCTGTTGCCCACCCTGGCCACGCTGCTGCTGCTGGCCGCTTTGGTACGTCTGGGTGTTTGGCAGGCCGACAAGGGCGAACGGCGTGCCGCCGAAATCGCCCAGCACAGCCTGCGGGCCCAGCTGGGCCCCTATGCCCTGGGTGCCCAGCTGGTTGACCCTGATCTGTTGCAGGATGCCCCGGTGACCGTGCGGGGCAGCTACGAGCCAGCGCACCAGTTTTTTGTCGACAACCGCCAGGAGGGCGGAAAACCTGGTGTGCACGTGGTAACCCCGCTGCGTATTGAGGGTAGCGCGGTGCGCGTACTGGTCAACCGGGGCTGGGTGGGCTGGAGCCAGGGGCGCCAGGTGCTGCCGGTGGTGACCACCCCCGCCGGGGTGGTGCAGGTTACCGGTGTGGCAACGGTGCCGCACAACAAAAACTTTTTCCTGATGCCCAGCCACGCCGAGAGTTTGCCCCGGCTGTGGAGCCAGCTGGATGTGGCGCGCTTTGCCCGTGAACGTGCCGACCCCGTTCAGCCGGTCGTTGTCTTGCAGGGTCAAAACGATGTGGCGGATGGCTTGATTCGCAACTGGCAGGCGCCAGAAGACCGGGTTGCCAAGCACCAGAGTTATGCCTTGCAATGGTTTGGCATGGCGGTGGCATTGCTGGTTTTTTATCTGGTGGCCAGTGTGCACACCGTGGAGCGCGCATGAAGACAATCCCCCCCAATGCACCCCTGGGCCTGGTGGTTCACTCCATGCCCGATCAGCAGCGGATGGCAGTGGCCGCGCCGGTCGCCGGTGGCCGCTGGAAGTTGCTGGTGATTGTGGCGCTGTGCTCCTTGCCGTTGCTGGCTTCGCTGTGGGCCTATTTTGTGGTGCGCCCCGAAGGCCGCGCCGGTGTGGGTGAATTAATCACCCCGGTGCGGGAGTTGCCCCACCAGTCGGGTTTGACGTTGGAGGGTGCTGCAAGCCCCTTGTCGGCACTCAAAGGACAGTGGTTGTTGGTGCACGTAGACGGTGGCGCGTGCCCGGACGTGTGCCAGCAACGCTTGTTTTTGCAGCGCCAATTGCGCGAAACATTGGGTAAAGACAAAGACCGTGTCGATTGGGTGTGGCTGCTTAATGACCAGGCCCCGGTGGCTGCTAGCATGCGCACACCGTTGGCCGATGCGACGGTGCTGCGGGTTGATCCTGCCACCCTTGCGCAGTGGCTGCCACTGCCTGCAGGTACCCGTTATGCCGACTATTTGTTTGTGGTGGATCCCCTGGGCAATGCCATGATGCGACTGCCTGCCCACTTTGATGGTGCCGGTGCGGCCAAGGCCAAGCGCGACCTGAATCGCCTGTTGCGCTCCAGCGTCTCCTGGGATACGCCAGGGCGCTGAGGCCGAAAGTTATTTATGCACACTGCACTGTACGATTTTTCACCTTTGGTCCGCATGCTCGTCATGGGCATGGTGCTGGCCTGCGGCCCGCTCTTGTGGGTCTATTTGCGCAACCGGCGCGCCAAGCCCCTGGGTTTGATGCATGCGCTGGCCGTGGTCACGCTGTTTTTGACCTTTGACCTGGTGCTGTTTGGCGCCTTCACCCGACTGACCGATAGTGGCCTGGGTTGCCCCGACTGGCCCGGGTGCTACGGCAGCGCCAGCCCGCTGGGTGCCAGCGCACACATTGACGCGGCCCAACAAGCCCTGCCCAGCGGCCCGGTCACACCACGCAAGGCCTGGGTTGAAATGGTGCACCGCTACCTGGCCACGGGTGTGGGCGTATTGATTACCGTGTTAATGGCTGCGGCATGGTTTGGCCGCAAGTCCGCCACAGGCCAGGGCACGGTCAACCCGTGGTGGCCCACCCTGACCTGGATTTGGGTCTGCATTCAGGGCGCGTTTGGTGCCCTTACCGTGACCATGAAGCTGTTTCCGGCCATTGTTACGCTGCATTTGCTGGGGGGGTATGTGCTGTTGGCGTTGTTGACGGTGCAAGTGGTTTTGCTGGCGCGCCAGCCAGGGCCGTGGCACCGCTGCCCGTAGTGGATGTGCCCGTGCGCTTGAAGGCACTGGTGGGTTTGGCCTTGGCCATGCTGGTGGTGCAGGCGGCGTCCGGGGCGTGGGTCAGCACCAATTACGCCGTACTGGCGTGCGCCGAATTTCCGCAATGCCAGGGCGGTTGGTGGCCGCAGATGGACTTTGCCCAGGCGCTTGAAATCTGGCGTCCGCTGGGCTACACGCAAGACGGTGCCCCCATCAGTTTTCAGGCCCTCACGGCCATCCATTTCACCCACCGTCTGCTGGCGGTGCTTACGGTGCTGGTGCTGGCATCGCTGGCTGCCGTTTTGTGGGGCTATTCAACCCTGGCGCGCCCCGCACGGGTGCTGGCCGCGTTGCTGGTGCTGCAGGTGTTCACCGGCGTGAGCAATGTGGTGCTGGAGTGGCCGATTGTGGCGGCGGTGCTGCACACCGGTGGCGCTGGTGCCATGGTGGTGACGCTGGTCTGGCTGCTGGCGACCACGCGCGGCCAATCCGAAGCCGAGCGCGCCAGTGCCTATGCCCGGAGGTTTTCGCAATGACCGCCAGCCTGACCGGCACCCGGTTCTCGGTGGTCGCGCAGTTTTATGCGCTGACCAAACCGCGTGTTATCCAGCTCATCGTCTTTTGCGCCCTGATTGGCATGGTGCTGGCCGTGCCGGGCTTGCCCAGCCTGGCGCAAGTCGGCGTGGCCGGTGTCGCGTGCCTGGGTATCTGGCTGGTGGCGGCGGCGGCAGCGGCCTTTAACTGCATCGTCGAGCAAAGTATCGACGCCAAGATGAAGCGCACCGCCTGGCGCCCGACGGCGCGGGGCGTTTTGAGCAACCCGCAGACGCTGGCCTTCTCGGCGGCCCTGTGCGCGCTGGGCTCGGCGCTGCTGTATGTGTACGTCAACCCGCTGACCATGTGGCTGACCTTTGCCACCTTTGTGGGGTATGCCGTGGTCTACACCGTGATTTTGAAACCGCTCACCCCCCAGAACATTGTGATTGGTGGTGCCTCCGGCGCCATGCCGCCGGTGTTGGGCTGGGCCGCCATGACCGGCGACGTGGGCCCCGAGGCGCTGATCCTTTTTCTGATCATCTTCTTGTGGACACCACCGCACTTCTGGGCCCTGGCCCTGTACCGCGTGGAGGATTACCGCAAGTCGGGCCTGCCCATGCTGCCGGTCACCCACGGCAGCGAATTCACGCGCGTGCAGATCGTGCTCTACACCCTGGTGCTGTTTGCCGCCTGCCTGCTGCCTTTTGTGTCGGGCATGAGCGGCTGGCTGTATTTGGCGGCGGCGGTGGTGCTGGGCGTTGGATTTTGCGGCTTTGCCTGGCGTTTGCTGCGCAACTACTCCGATGACCTGGCGCGTGCCACATTCCGTTTTTCCCTGATCCACCTGAGCGTGCTGTTTGCCGCGCTTTTGCTGGACCACTACGTTTAACACCCTGTTCGCCCCACTTTGGATACCCCACCATGAAAAAACGAAATGCTCTTAAATTGATAGCTGCTTGCGCACTGTCTGCGGGCGCAATGGGCAGTTTTACCGCCTGTTCTGAAGCACCGCCTGCGTTTGTATCGGTCGACGTGACCGGCGCCGAATACGCCAAGGGCTTTACCCTGACCGACCACAACGGCCAGGTGCGCAAATTGAGCGACTTTGCTGGCAAGGTGGTGGTGCTGTTTTTTGGCTACACCCAGTGCCCGGACGTGTGCCCCACCTCCATGACCGAGCTGGCCGAAGTCAAAAAGGCCCTGGGCCCCGACGGTGACAAGCTGCAGGGCCTGTTTGTGACCGTGGACCCCGAGCGCGACACGCCCGAGGTGCTCAAGGGTTACATGGCCAATTTTGACCCCAGCTTCCTGGCCCTGCGTCCCGCGCCGGCCGAACTGGACCAATTGGCCAAAGATTACAAAATCTATTTCAAAAAAGCCGAAGGCAAAACCGCCACCAGCTACACCATGGACCATTCGGCGGGTAGTTACGTCTACGACACCAAAGGCCAGTTGCGCCTGTTTACCCGCTACGGCAGCGGTGCACCGGGGTTGGCGGCGGACATCAGGATTCTGCTCAAGCAGGCGTCCTGAGCGGGCGCGGCAGCAGGCACGGTCAGGGCGTGCTTACGCCTTACGCCTTACACCTCGCCGCCAAAGCGTTCAATCAGGTTGTGGATGTACTTTTCGGTCATGTGTTCAAACTCGAACTCCACCAGCGGCTCAATCACCGGCTTCATCAAGGCGGGCAAAGGGACATCCACTGCACAGCGCACCTGCAGCAGCACCGTGGTGGATTTTTTGTTTTTGGTGATGGACCAGCTGCCAGCGACCTGGGCATTGCCCTCGTCTTTGATGGGCACCCACTCGACCGACAAATTGGCGGGGTCGGAAAAGTACTTGGACGCATACACCGTTTGCAACTGGATGTGGCTGATGCCGATGGGCTCCATCTCCCAGCGGTAAATGGCGTTGCCTTCATCCACCAACTGGTCCACTCCGGGGTAGAAACTGGCCGAGGTCGGCACGTCGGACAGTACCTTGAAGACCTCTTTGGCTGGCGCCTTTACCTCAAATTCGTACGACAACTCAAGGTAAATGGTGGTGTGCATGGGGCGTCCTTGTCGGGTAAAGGTGTTGGGGGGGCGTGGCAGATCGTCAGTTGGCTGCTGCGCCGTTGCGCAAGCGTAACAGGGTTAGCTGCAGCAAACGTGCGTCGGCGCTGGCCCGGTGGCGCTGGGGCCCCCGCTCGCTGCTGATTTGCGTTTTGATGGTGTGCCACTGGTCGGCTTGGGCGTCGGTCAGCAGGGCGCGCAGGTTGTCGAGCTTGAAGGACGGGACCATTTCAGCGGCGTCAAACAGCAGGCCCAGCCAGCTGTAGTCGTTGGCCCAGCCGTCGGAATACACGGTTTGCCCTTGCAGCTGGCGGTTCAGTGCCTGCGCCACTTCTTGTACCGCGCGGCCCCGGGTGAGCAACAGGGCCCGGGCAATGTGGTGCGTGGCCTCGGCGCCGGCGTCCCAGTGGGTCCAGTGCGCTTCAGGGCGGATCAGGGTGCAGTAGGTGTGGCCATCGGGCAGCACAAAACCGATTTCGATGGGATAGCTGCTGCGGCCAAAACCCGAGGCTTCCACGTCCAGCACAGCGGGTGCAAGCAGGGGTGCCGGGGGCGGGGTGGTCATGGCTGTTAAATTATGGGCTATGACCAGCAGCTTACTCGCCCTTATTGACGATATCGCGACCATTTTGGACGACGTCGCCATTCTCTCCAAAGTCGCCGCCAAAAAAACAGCCGGTGTGCTGGGCGATGACCTGGCCCTCAACGCCCAGCAGGTGGCCGGTGTGTCGGCCGACCGCGAATTGCCGGTGGTGTGGGCGGTGTGCAAGGGGTCACTGGTGAATAAACTCATACTGGTGCCGTCGGCGCTGGTCATCAGCATTCTCATTCCGTGGGCGGTGACACCTTTGTTGATGGTGGGCGGTGCGTACCTGTGCTTCGAGGGCTTTGAAAAACTGGCGCACAAGTTTCTGCACAGCAAGGCCGAAGACGCCGCCCACGAAGAGGAGTTGATGCAGGCCCTGGCCAACCCCGCTGTGGACCTGCTGGCGCTGGAGCGTGACAAGGTCAAAGGCGCCATCCGCACCGACTTTGTGCTGTCGGCCGAAATCATCGCCATCACCCTGGGCACGGTGCAAAGCCAGCCGTGGACGACCCAGCTCTGGGTGCTCAGCAGCATTGCCGTGCTGATGACCTTTGGCGTGTACGGTTTTGTGGCCGGTATTGTGAAAATTGACGACGCCGGTCTGTACCTGAGTCGCTGCAAATCGGCAGGCGCTTGGGGAGCATTGCAACAGGCCCTGGGCCGTGGTTTGCTGCGCGCAGCGCCGTGGTTGATGAAGGCGTTGGCCGTGGTGGGTACCGCCGCCATGTTTTTGGTCGGCGGCGGCATTCTGGTGCACGGCATGGCGCCGTTGCACCATGCGGTGGAGGCAGCGGTGGCGGCCGTCGGCGGTGGCGCGTGGGTTGCCAGCCTGCTGCCTTTGCTGGCCGATGCCGTGACCGGTGTGGTGGCCGGTGGTCTGGTGCTGCTGGCGCTGACACTGGGACAGCGGGTGCGCGCAACTCTTAAGTAATAAGTGCCATTTGCGCTTGTCTGGTATGGGTTTGTAGCTATTAAAAAGATAGCATTTTGTGGTGTTTGGTGCCGTTGGATGGGATTCTTGCCCGCCGCCAATGCCGCAGTGGGTCAGTGCCTTGCCGTGTATGGTAATTTAGGCACCTGTGATGGCGGCGCCCAGGCGCCTGTTTCAGATTTGGAGATTGCATGAACACCCTTGCTGAATATTTTGAGTCGGCCAAGCTACCGGTGATTTCGGAGGTCGCGCAGGCCTTGGTCCGCACACTCAACAACCCCGACGCATCACCTGCCCAGGTGCAAAAGATTCTGGCCCAGGAGCCCACCCTGACCGCCAATGTGCTGCGCATGGCCAATAGTGCGCAGTTTGGCCTGAGCCGCCAAGTGCAGTCGCTGGACCATGCGATCCAATTGCTGGGCATGGCGCGGGTGCGTGCACTGGCATTGTCGGAAAGCCTGCACAGCGCGTTTCCGTCCGTCAAAGGGCTTAACCGGATCGCGTTCTGGAAGTACAGCATGGCCTGCGCTGCGTACGCGCAGTGGCTGGCCAAGCTGGCCGAGGTGGATGTGCAGCAGGCCTGGCTGGCGGGTGTGATGCTGCGCCTGGGCGAGTTAATCATTGCCGACCGATCACCGCAAACCCTGGCACAGATGGAAGAGGCTCCCAGCCACAGCCGCCTGCGCTGGGAGCGGGCCCATGCGCTGCTGGGTTTTGACGAAGGCCAGGTCACCGCCGTGCTGGCACGCCACTGGAACTTTCCGCCCGCCATGGTCGAAGGCTTGCAAAACGCCAGCAACCCGATGCAAGACCTGCCTTTCAGTACGCTCGGCGGGGTGCTGCACCTGGCCGCATTGTTGGCCGACAGCCCGACCCCACCCGCGCAAACGGTGCAGGAGTTCCCGCCTGACGTGGTGCTGGCGCTGGCGCTGGACCCGCGCACGCTGGCGGATCGCCTGCCCACTGCCGAAGAACTGGGCCTGGTGTAGGGGCCCATGCCTGCGGCCTTGTGGCCGCATTGGTACTGTTTGCGCCCCGCGTTAGCCGCGTGGCGGCGGTGGGTTCTACGCCTTGCTGTTTAGCCGCTTGCGAGTGGCAGTGCCGACCCCCACCAGACCCGCCAGCATCAGCGCAAGGCTGGATGGCTCAGGCACGGCGCTGACTGCCACGTTGTCGATATCCAGCCGCGAAACACCGGTGACATCATTGACATCCACCACACCCACCGCAAGGGTGTACGTCCCGGCCGACGTGAACAAGTGGCTGAAACTGCCTTGCAGGGGCGCAGCGCCTGCGCTGGCCAGCCAGTTCAGTTGGCCGTTGATTGCTACAAAGGCGCGATCGGTAAATTCCGCATCAAACGCGTCCGTATTCAGGGTCCAGTCAAAGCTGGCCACTGAACCGGCCGCAACGGTGAAGGTTTTTTGAAAGGCAGAGCCCTCCAATGCGTTGTCACCCAGCGTGAGGGGTGAAAGCGATAGCTGCGCTTCAAGATCGTCGATCCACAGCGCGTCGACGCCCGAGTGGGGTGTTTCGCCAGGGCCTGCGGTCGAAAGAGAAAAGGCATCTGCGGAGGTCTGCTTTGCATCGCCCAGCAGTAGCCGCTTGCGCGAAGGCAGGCGCAGCCGCTGTCAAAAATCCGAACACAACCAAGGCACCGATGGCCTGCTTTTTTGCATAATTTTTCATGGGGAAATCTCGCGAATGGAATGTATGAAGGGGTTACTGAATGCCAAGGTCACGCGCGGGCTGAATCATGGAGGGCAGCACATTGCGCAGTGTGACCAGGGTGCGTGCTGCGGCCGGGCCACTGCTGCCGTCGGTGTCGATTTGCAACAAGGTGTCGATGCCGCTGGCCTGAAGTTTCACCACACCGCTGCCAAAAGCCACCGTGGGGTTAATGCCCAGGCTGGCCAACAGGGTGCTCAACTGGATGCGGTCTTTACCGGGCACAAAGTCGGTCACGGTGTCGCCGGCATCACGCAGCGATTCGTAGACAAACACATCGGCACCGGCGCCGCCGGTCAACACGTCGCCGCCGGTACCACCTGTAATGGTGTCGTCACCGGCGCTACCCAGCAGGGTGTCGCGACCCGTTGTGCCGCGCACGGTTTTGTACAGGTTCAGGCCCAGCACCACGGGGTCGTGGTCAGATGAACGGTACGCAGAGACCGCAAACGGATCAGGTGCGCACGTGGCGCAGGCGGGCTGCTTGAACTCCAGGTTGTAGTCATGGGCCAGCTGCTCGTCGGCGTTGATGTGCCAGTGGACCGCACGGCTGACTTTTCCCGACAGTGACAAGGTGCAGAACGCATGGTCAAGTCGACCGGCGGCGCCATCGAATACATACGAGTAGCCCATTGGGTTGAACCGGCCAATTTCGTCCGTCAAGCCATTGCTGGTCAGCTCAAAAATCGGGTCTTCCATGGCGTAGGCGTTGAAGTCACCGACCAGCAACACGTCGTTGCTGGCGCTGGCGTTTTGCAGTTGCGTGATGAACGGACGCAGCTTGCGCGTCTGCTGTACACGGGTATCGTTCCAGCAGCCCTGGCCATCACCCTGATCCGAGTCCAGGCCAGAGGCGGGGCAACTGCCTTTGGATTTGAGGTGATTGACGACCACGGTCAATCGCTCGCCATTGGGCGCGGAAAAAGTTTGTGCCAGTGGGGGGCGGGAGAATACGGCATCGGTATCCGTCTGCGCCGCGCCCAGCGGTGTCAGCTTGCCCGGCTTGTAAATCATCGCCACTTTGATCGCGTCGGAACCCGTTCCCGCGGCAGGATCGGGCACCGCTGCATAGGTGCCTGCGCCCACTTTGGCATTCAGCGCGTCCACCAGGTTTTGTGCTGCCACAGCGCCGTTGTTTTGAATTTCCATCAGCCCGACCGCGTCGCCGTTGACGACTGCCAGCGCCTCCACGATTTTGGCTTGTTGGCGCTGGAATTCGGCCAGGCTGTTGGCGCCCCTGCAGTGGGACGGGCTGACCGTGGTGCCCAGGCTGCAGCCCTGTCCGGTTTGGCCGGACGCGGTATTGCCATTGGTGAAGGTGGTGAAGTAGTTCAGCACATTGAACGAGGCAACCCGCACATTGCCACCCACCGCCTCTGGCAGTGCGGTGCGGGGGTTGGCGGATGTCAAAATCGGCGCCGTCACGGGGTGAATCTTGTAGTCCCCCGCGCCTGCGCTGCTGGCGGTGGCCAGACCGTAGTCGATGACGCCGGTCACGTCGCCCACGGTGTCGCCGGCACGTGGCAGACCGTTGGCACCGGTATACGGTGTGGGGTTGACATTCTGCGCGGTAGCGCCATCGTCCAGCACAATGCGCCGACGGGCGTTTTCCGCTGCAAGCCCCGTTGCTTGTGCACCGGGGCGAAACCGGTTGGTGGGGGTTTCCATGCGTCCACCGGCCGACAATGTCAATTGGCCGTAACGCGCCTGAAAATAGTTTTGGGATACGGTCAACGGTCCGGGCAGGGTAACGAGCATGCCCTCAAAGCGTTCCAGATCGTCGTTGACCGTCTCGGGCAGCGCGACCACGGTGGGCGCGACCCCATAGCCACCGCCCAGCACCGCCAGGTTGGTGATGGTGGTGAGCTCCGTTACCGTGTGCGCTTTGGTGTCGGCGTTGCTGCTGGACCCGGTATTGAACTCAACTACCTTGCCGGTGAGCCGAACGAATTGGCCGACCGTGACGCCAGGCGCACTGCCGGTGTAGATGAGTATGCCGTCGGACGTGGCCACATCACCATCACCGGTCGGGTCCTGGAGGAAAAAGCCATTGCTATGCACTTTGGTGACCACCCCGGTGGTCGTTACGGTTTGACCGACCAGTGGACTTGTTACACCGCTGGACTGAATGGTGTAGATGGGAGTGTCGGCAGCCTGCGCTGCCAGATGGGTGGCACACAGGGTGAGAGCCAGTGGTAGGGCGCGCACAAAGGGGCGCCACGTGAGAGCGTGTTTCATCAGTTAACCTCGTGAGTCATAAAAGTGAGCCGCACACCCGGCTACCGTGCCGGTTGTGGAGCATCCGTCAGCCGACCCACAGCGGGCAATCACGTGGCGGCTCAGTAAAGAAAGTACGTTGGCGAAAAGCCATGCATTGTCAAAACCACCCGCAGTGTTGCAGTCCCATTTGACGGTGGTATGACAGGCGCCAACAACCGACAGGCACCCCCCCACTGGCGTTAACGTGCGGTGATCAGTTGCAGCGCTGTTTTGAGCCCCGCCTCGTACAGCTGGTCCAGCATGGCGCGCAGCGCTGGCCCAGTGGGGGCGGGTGGTGCCAGGGGTTTGCCGAGCAGGTGTTGCAGGTCGTGTGTGCTGACCAACCGGGGTGACCCGGCATGCCCGCTGGCGACCGCAATGCCGAGCAGGCGCCCTGCGGCATCAAATACCGGGCCGCCACCACTGCCGTCTTTCAGTTCCACACCCAGCGCCAACTGGGTACCTTTGCCCACCGGTGCGCCAATGAAGCCCACATGCAGCAAAGGCCATGCAGCGTCGGCGTCTGGGTGGGTCACGTACTCCAGTGCATACCCGGCGCTGCCCGGAAACACCGCTCCGGTGTGTGACTGCAAGCCCTCCGCGACGGGTAGCGCCCGCTCCAGGGTCAACACGGCAATACCCCATGCGCGGTGGCGCTGATGCATGCGGGCCTTGCGCAGCTGCCCCAGGCCATTGCGCACCCAGACTTTGCCCGACGCGGGTAGCAACGCCAGTGGCGCCAGCACATGCACACCGTCCGACAGCAGTACCGCGCTGCCCGCTACACGTGCGTGGGACGCCAGCCCCTGCGTGTCGCCGTAGGGTGCGAGCCGTGTGGGCGGAACCTGCAATGCGGCATCCGCCAGCGGTGTGTCGCGCCCCAGTTGTTTTGCAACGGCCAGCATGAATGTGTTGTCCGGTTGGCGCGCCAGGGTGTCGTTGAGCAAGCGCTGCGCCAGAACGTGTTGCCCTCCCACTTGCAGCAGCCACGCGTACAGTGCCGAGCCGCCCACCACATCCAGATGCACACCCGCAGTGTGGGCACCAAAGGCCAGTGCGCGGCGGTAGGCGCCGGCCTGCATGTAGGTGCGCACCAGGCCGATTTCGGTATCGGCTGCGTGCAGTATGTTGGCGGCGCGGTCAAACAAAGCCTCTGCCGCAAGTACATCGCGGCGAGCCAGTGCGGCCTCTGCGTCACGCAGCAGTGTGTTGCGCAGGGTACTCTGCTCGGGGGCCAGGGTTTTGCGCTGAACGCTGGCAGCGCCAGATGCAGGGGCTGCTACATCGCGGCCCGATCGCGCACGCTCCAGTATCTGGCGTAACTTGTCCTGGCTGGTGGCGCTTTGCGCCTGTGCGACGGTACTGCAAAGCCCCAGCAGTATGGCGACTGCCAACATCACTGCGCCATGCCACACATCTGCCCGCTTGTGACGGGAGTCCCCGCGCCTTGGACAAAGAGCGTGGCGGGGCGTCTGCGCAGTGTCCACTTACGGGTTGGTGTTGGCAGCGCCAGGGCAGGTGCTGCTGCCGCCCACGCGGTTAATCCGTTTGCTGCCGGCATCTGCCGGGTTGCTGCCGGGTATGTAGGCTGGTTGGGGGGCCTTGAAACCGGCCAGGTAGGCGGTCAGAGCGTCAATGTCTTGCGCCCCTCCGAGCCGGTTGGTACCCTTCTTGAGGGTGGAATAACCGTCACCGCCATCGGCCATGAAGTTGTTGACGGTCACGCGGTAGGTTTTGGTCGGGTTTTGCACGGCACCCGTGGCATCCACCAGGGTCTCGGTGGTGCTGCCATTGTTCAGGGTTACGTTGCTGATACGTGCACCGCAGGCTTGGGCTCCGTCCCAGGTGTATTTGAATCCGGCCGATGGCAGCGCAAAACGCGTGGTCGCCGCACCTTGGCCTTTGCAGCCAGCAAACTGCTCTTCCAGAAAATCCTTGATGTCGGTGGTGGTCAGCGTCATGGTTACCAGGCTGTTGCCAAAGGGTTGCACGGTAAAGGCTTCACCATAGGTGACGTTGCCGTCGCCTTCGCCGGCGGCGCTGGAGGCATAGGTAAAGCCCGGGCTGCGCACGCCACCTCCGTTCATGAATGCCAGGACGGCGCCGCCAAAACTGGCGTGTTGGGTGGCATTCAGTTGCGAGTCGGCTATGAGTTCACCGGCAGACATATTGCAGGCACCATCGCTGCGGGCATTGCCCAATGTGGCAGATATGCTGCCCAGCACCCGGCTGGCGATAGGCGACACCAGGGCTTTGTAGCCGTCCACTATTTTGGTGACCGCTGCATCGGCAAGCACACCGGAATCTGCTGCACGGCTGGTCAGCACGTTGGTGGCGCTGGCCGCAGTGACATCGCGCGTACCGGGGTCGATGGAGAGGTCCACCGCCGTTAACACGCGGCCAAACGCTGGCGTGCTGGTGACTGCAATTTTGCGCCCCGTCACATTGGGCAACTTGCAGTTGTAGGCTGCGTGGGTGTGGCCGCTAATCACCAGATCGACCGCATCGTCCAGGCGGGAAACGATGGAGGCAATCTCCGACCCCGCCAGATTGCCTTCGCAGGCGTTGATATCGGACAGTGAACCGGTCTGAAAGCCGCCTTGGTGCACCAGCACCACAATCGACTCAATACCCGCTGCGCGCAGCTCGGGAATCAGGGCATTGACGGTCGCCGCTTCCTCACGGAATTCCAGCCCCGCGACGCCGGTAGGGGTGACGATGCCGGGCGTTGCCTGCAAGGTCATGCCGATAAAGGCCACTTTGACACCGGCAAACTCCTTTACGCCATAGGCAGGCAAAAGCGTTTTGCCGTTGCTGGCGGAGACCACGTTGGCCGACAGCCACTTGAATTTCGCACCCTCAAACGGAACGGGCGTTCCCACCGTGGCACCCTTGCAGCTGTTCGGATCATTGGCGCCCGCCGTTTGCTTGCATCCCCCGTTTTGCAGACGCAACAATTCGGTGCTGCCTTTGTCAAACTCGTGGTTACCGACGGAGGAAAACTCCAGACCAATGCGGTTGAGCGTTTCCACACTGGGTTCGTCAAAAAACAGGGAGGACACCAGCGGGGTTGCGCCAATAAGGTCGCCTGCGCCCACGACCACTGCGTGGGGCACTTCTTTTTTGAGTTTGGCTACATAAGACGCCAGTATGTCCGCACCGCCTACTGCCGGGCGGTTGGCCGCCAGGATACCGGTATTGGAGCCATAGGTGCCGGGCGACTCCAAATTGCCATGGTAGTCGTTAAGACCAATCACCCGCACGGTGACAGGGCTGGCGGCGCTATTGCCGCCGCACGCCGTGACCACGCCAGCGCATACCAGCGCGGCGACCAGAGCCATTTTGAAAGGGGTGTTCATATTGGAGGGATTGGGACGTCAATTGTGAAACGGTCATGGTATGCGCCGTGTATGACAGTTCGGTGATGCGCCCGCGTATGCACAGGCTGTGCGCTGGCGGAAATGGGCGGTCTGCGCAACCGATTTACGGTGCGCATGCAAGGGTGTCAGCCCCATTGCCGCAGTTAAAACAGCTGCGTCAGGTGCACGGAGTCGCTGTCGCGCTCCACCTGCACGTTGGTGCCGCCGTTGCGTGCCAGGTTGAGCATGCGGTGGTTGTCGGGCAGCACATCGGCCACAAAACCACGCAGGCCGCGTTTTTTGGCGTGGGTCGCCATGCAGTTTTGCAGGGCGCTGCCCAGGCCGCAGCCCTGCCAGTCGGGGTGCACCATGTAGGCGGTATCGGCCAGGTTGGTGGTGGGGTTGATGAAGTAACACGACTGCCCGACGATCTGCGCTTCCTCGCGGGTGCCAAAGGTGGCCACAAAGGCCACCTCGTTCTCGTAGTTCACATTGCACAGGCGCTGTACCTCGGCGTTGGACAGGCCGCGCACGTGGCGGAAAAAGCGCGTGTACACATCGGCCTCGCTCAGGTGGTGGAACAGGTCGCGAATGCCATGCGCGTCGCTGGAGAGGGCCGGGCGCAGCATCACGGTGCGGTTGTCCTTGAGGGTGATGGTCAACTCTTCTTCCACCGGGTAGGCCTGCAGGTTTTGCAGGGTCTGGTCGGGGCTCAGGTAGCCCAGCGCCTGGGCCTGCGCAAACAGCTCGGGACGGAACTTGGGGTGGGCCAATTCGATCAGCGCCGTGGCGCGCTGGCGGATGGATTTGCCAAACAGGTAGGCAATGCCATATTCCGTGACCACGTAGTGCACATCGGTGCGCGCAATGGCGGCAGCCTCGCCTGCCAGCAGGGACGGCCGGATGCGCGAGCTGTTGCCATCGTCGTAGGTGGAGGTCATGCACACAATGGGCTTGCCGCCGGGCGAGCGCGAAGCGCCGCGCAAAAACTCGCTTTGGCTGCCCAGCCCCCCATATAACTCGCCACCAAACTGGTCAATGCAGACCTGGCCCGTGAGGTCGATGGCCGCAGCCTGGGCGATGGCCACCATTTTGTGTTGCGCGGCAATGGTGACAGGGTTGGAGATGGCTTCAATGGGCCGGAAGTCAAACAGTGGGTTGCCGTCGATCAGGTCGTACAGCTGGCGGGAGCCAATGGCCATGCTGGCCACGATCTTGAACCGCTGGCGGGACTTTTGGGCTCCTGTGAGGCAGCCTTTTTCCAGCAACGGCAAGATGGCATCGGTAATCAGATCCGAGTGCACGCCCAGGTCTTTGCGTTCGGTCAAATGTTGCAGCGCTTCGTGGGCCACCTGGCCCAGGCCGATTTGCAGCGTGGAGCCATCGTCAATGATGCCGGCAATGTAGCGGGCGATGCGCTGCACCTCATCTTCCTGCACCGGTACCCGCGCCAGTTCGGTAATGGGCTCGTTCACCGCAACCAGGTGGTGAATGCGGCTGATGTGCAGGGTCGAGTCGCCCATGGTGCGCGGCATATGGGGGTTGACTTCGGCGATCACCACCTTGGCCCGCGCGATGGCTGCGGGAATGATGTCCACCGAAACCCCCAGGCTCACATAACCAAAGGCATCCGGCAGCGACACCTGGATCAGCGCCACGTTGACCGGAATACGCCCCAGCGCAATCATTTCGGGTACGCGCGCGACCGACATGGGCACATAGTCCACCAAGCCCTGCTTGAGCGCGGCGCGCATGTCGGTGCCCACAAAGAATACGCGGTGGCGAAAGCGCGTGGTGCTGTTACCGGCCTCGTCGTGGCCAAAGGCCTTGACGGTGAAGAAGTGCAGCAATTCCACATCGGCCGGCGGAACGGCCATGTCTTCGAGCGCACGCAGCAAGCGCAGCGGTGCGGCGCAACCGGTGCCCACAAACACGTGGTCGCCGTTGCGGATGTGGGTCACCGCCTCTGCGGCGGTGGTGACTTTGTCCTTGTAGGGTTTGAGGGCGGGGAGACGGATGGGGAGTTTGCGTAGTGCCATGGGGTGTGATCATCCTTTAGATTGGCCAGGTTTGACAACCGTTGCGTGCAGAGAATCTGCGCTGGAGGCTGAGGCCAAAGGCTTTTGCTCCGTGTCCCCCGCCCGCTGCGCGGGCTCCTCCTTAACCTGCGCAAAAACCTTTGGCCCCAGCCTCTTGGTAGACCAGCGCTTTACCGCCGCGACGACAACACAATGCCCGCGACCAGCAGCACAAATGCCACACCATGGAACCACTGCGGTGCCTCGCCCAAAAAGGCTAAGGACAGCAGGGCGGTGAATAAGGGCGTGAGGTTGACAAAAAAGCCCGCCACGGCGGGCCCTGCACGCGCCACACCGGCACCCCAGGCGGCGTAGGCAATGATTGCCGGCCCGGCAGCGATGAACAACAATGCGCACACCAGGGGCCAACCCCATTCAATGTGGGCTGGCGTCAGCATCCATTCACCCCCCGCAAACGCAGCCGACCACAGCAGGCCGAACACCACCTGCGCCATCAAAAAGGGGGCCCAGCGGCTGCGCAGCGGGGCCGAATCCGGCGTGGGGCGCACCAGCAGCCAGCTGTAGTAGGACCACGCGGCGGTGGCCAATAGCACATACAGGTCGCCCGCCACCCAATGCAGGCGCAGCAACAAATCCCACTGGCCCCGGCATAACACCAGCACCACGCCTGCGATGGACAAACCGGCCCCCAGCAACTGGCGCGGCGCAATGGTCTGGCCAAACACCGCGCGGCCAATCAGCAGCATCCACACCGGCATACTGGCGCCCACCAGCGTGGCGTTAAGGGGCGTGGTGGTGGTGAGCGCCAGGTACAGCAGGGCGTTGTAGCCGCCGATGCTGAACAGGCTCAAAAACGCAAAGCGGCGCCACTGCGGCCACAGGGGGCTGTGGCGGTGCAACACGCTGCCAGCCAATGGCAGCAGCAGCACAAACGCCAGCGCCCAGCGCAGCAGGTTCAGCGTCATGGGTGACACCAGCGGTGCCGCCCAGCGCCCCACCACGGCATTGCCCGCCCACAGCAGGGGCGGGATGGTGAGCAGTGCCACGGCTGTTGGTGTCAATCTTTGGGTCATACTGGCACTGTAACGAACTCGACAGGGGACTGACATGACCGCACAACTTTCCAAAGCCATTCGTATCGACCACCATGGCGGACCAGAACAGCTCAAGCTGGTGCAGGTGGAGGTGGGTGAACCCCAGGCAGGGGAAATCCGCATCCGCCACCACGCGGTGGGCCTGAACTTTATCGACGTGTACCAGCGCAGCGGACTGTACCCCATGGCGATGCCGCTGCAACTGGGCATGGAAGCGGCCGGTGTAGTGGAGGCCGTGGGTGAGGGCGTCACGCACTTACAGCCAGGCGACCGCGCGGCTTACGCCAGCCAGCCGCCTGGCAGCTATTGCGAGCTGCGGGTGATGCCTGCGCGCTGCGTGTGCAAGTTGCCCGACGCCATTGATTTCGATACCGGCGCGGCCATGATGCTCAAAGGCCTCACCGCCCAGTACCTGCTGCGCAAAACGCTGCCGCAGGGTGGTTTGCATGCGGGCGACTTTGTGCTGTTCCATGCGGCAGCGGGCGGTGTGGGGCTGATTGCCTGCCAATGGGCGCGCGCCTTGGGCTTGCGCCTGATCGGTACCGCGGGTTCAGAGGAAAAATGTGCACTTGCGCTCGCCCATGGCGCAGAGTTTGCTATCAATTACAGAGCAGAAGACTTTGCAAAACGGGTGCGTGAGATTACCGGCGGCAAAGGCGTGAAGGTGGTATACGACTCGGTGGGCAAAGACACCTGGGAGCAGTCGCTGGATTGCCTGGCCCCATTTGGGCTGATGGCCAGTTTTGGCAACGCATCAGGGCCGGTGCCCGCCTTTGCGCCGGGTATTTTGGGCCCCAAGGGATCGCTGTACCTCACGCGCCAGACCCTGTTTACCCACATCAGCTCGCGTGAGAGCACGCAGGCCATGGCCGACGAATTGTTTGCGGTGGTGCTCGGTGGCCAGGTGCAGGTCCGCATTGGCCAGCGTTACCCGCTGGAGGCGGTGCAACAGGCGCACCGCGACCTGGAGGCACGTCAAACAACCGGTAGCACCATTCTCACTGTATGAGGCACCGGCTCCCGGGCCGGCTACGCTGGCCCCGCGTGTGCCAGGGCGGGGGCAGGTAAAATCCGGCACCAACGGCCCGCCTTTGGCGGGCTTTCTTGTGTCTGCGCTTCACGTTGTGGGGCGGACCCACGCCAAACTTTGGATCTCACCCTATGCCATCCCGCCCCATGCAGCGTATGTTGCTCAATGCCATTGTTTTGCTTGCCCCCTGGTCTATGGGCTGGGGCCAAGTCGCTGCACCGGAACCAGGCGCCAGCGCGGCCAGTACGGCCAGTACGGCCAGTACGGCCAGTACGGCCAGCACCCAGGCGCAAGATGCCGCCCAAGCCAGTTTCGACCGTTCCATCAACGACGGCGGCAACTGGTATTTCTCGTGGGGATTTAGCCGCCAGCAATACGCGCCGTCCGACATCCATGTGTCGCAGCCAGGTTTGGGCAACGACTTCACCGTGCACCAGGCAAGCGCCACTGACTTTGCCCCCAGTCTGGAAGACACGATCAAGTCCACGCTGAATCTGGAATTGACCAACCCGCAGGAAAACGTGCGCATCGGCAAATTTCTCAACCCCGAGAAAACCTTTGCGGTTGAGTTTTCCATCGACCACAGCAAATACAACACCGACATCGGCCAAAGTGCCCGGGTGAGCGGCACCATCAACAACGCGCCGGTGGACGGCAACACGGTGCTGAGCGACCAGTATTTCAATTACGCCCTGCATAACGGTTTGAACCACCTCATGGTGAACGCCGTCTGGTTGCACCATTTGTCGGGAGCGCAGCAGCAACCGGGGCATTTGCAGTCCATCAGCCGCGCGGGGGCGGGCATTTTGCTGCCGCACGCCGAAAATACGATCTTCGGTAAAGAAAATCAGGTTGGCCCCAAGAGTGAAAAAATCTGCTGCGGCAGCGGCGACTGGTGGCAAATCAACGGCTGGACGGCGGGCGTGGAAGTGGGTGTGCGCTACACCGTCTACAAGTCCATCTACCTCGAACTCACGCAAAAGTTTGCCTACGGCGTGCTGCGCAATGTGCCGGTGTACCAGGGCTCTGCCGACCAGACCATCTGGATGAGCGAGCAGGTGCTGTCGACGGGGTTTCGGTTTTAGCGCTACGTTTTCCGTACCCGCAGCAACTCATCCAGAATCAGGCCGATTGCGCCCAGGGTGATGGCGCTGTCGGCCACGTTGAAGGCCGGGAAGTGCATGCCGCGCCAGTGGAAGTCCAAAAAGTCGATCACATGGCCGTAGGCAATGCGGTCGATCACGTTGCCAATGGCGCCACCCAAAATACAGGCCATGGCAAAACAAAACAGCTTTTGACCCGCGTGGGCACGCAGCATCCACACAATGACGGCCGCCGCCACGCAACCCAGACCGGTAAAAAACCAGCGCTGCCAGCCGCCGGCATTGGCCAAAAATGAGAATGCCGCCCCGCTGTTGTGCACCCGGACCACGTTGAAGAAATTGGTGACAAATGTGCTGTCACCCAGGTGGTAATACCCCACGATCAGCACCTTGGTGAACTGGTCCACCAACAGAATGATGAAGGCCAGGCCCAGCCACTGCAGCATGCCGCTGCTACCTTTTGCGCTTTTGGCCATCAGGCGTTACCTCCCGCCGGGCCGCCCCAAGGGAGGTGCACCCCCTCGGGGGGCAGGGAGTACGCAGTGACGAACGTGGGGGCTCACCCAGTCCTCCGCCGGGCCGCCCCAAGGGAGGTGCACCCCCTCGGGGGGCAGAGAGTACGCAGTGACGAACGTGGGGGCTCATGCAAAAGTCCTCATCTCGCCCGCACCATACAGGTTGCTGGTGCAGCGGCCACACAAGGTGGGGTGCTCGGCGTTGCTGCCAACCTCGTCACGGTAGTGCCAGCAGCGCTCGCATTTAGTGGCTTTTGAGGCGTTTACGCCCGCAGATACTGCGTCACCAGCTATTAATTCAATAGCAGATGTGATGAACACAAACTTCAGGTCGTCACCCAGGCTGGCCAGCAGTGCGTGGTCGTCGCCAGGCACGGTGAGTGCCACGTTGGCCTGCAGGCTGGAGCCCACTTGGCCGCTCGCGCGCAGGGTCTCAATGTCTTTGTTGACGGCTTCTCGGATCTCGCGAATGCGGCCCCACTTGGCCAGCAGGGCGGCGTCGGGCGCGGCCAGGCTCACGTAGGTGTCCATGAAGATGGAGTCGGCGCTGGCCTTGGGGGTTTTTCCCTCGGCACCCAGCACAGCCCAGGCTTCCTCGGCGGTGAAGCTCAGGAACGGCGCCATCCAGCGCAGCATGGCTTGCGTGATGGTCCACAGCGCGGTTTGGGCTGAACGTCGGGCCAGCGAGGCGGGCGCGGTGGTGTAGAGCCGGTCTTTGAGCACGTCCAGGTAAAAGGCGCCCAGGTCTTCGCTGCAATAAATTTGCAGCTTGTGCACCACGGGGTGGAACTCGTACGCTTTGTAGTGCGCCAGGATGTCGGCCTGCAACTGTGCCGCGCGGCTCAGGGCGTAGCGGTCAATCTCCAGCATCTGCTCCAACGGCACGGTGTCTTTGGTCGGGTCAAAGTCGCTCACATTGGCCAGCAAGAACTTGAGCGTGTTGCGCACGCGACGGTAGGTGTCCACCACGCGGGCCAGGATTTTGTCGTCAATGTTCAGGTCGCCGGAATAGTCGGTGCTGGCCACCCACAGGCGCACAATTTCGGCGCCCATTTTGGTGGTGATGGTTTGTGGCTCCACCGTGTTGCCCAGGCTCTTGCTCATCTTGCGGCCTTGGCCGTCGGTGGCAAAACCGTGCGTCAGCAGGCCTTTGTAGGGCGCGCGGTCGTACAGCGCGCAGCCCAACAGCAGCGAGCTGTGGAACCAGCCGCGGTGCTGGTCGTGGCCTTCCAGGTACAGGTCGGCCTCGGGGCCTTCTGCATGAAAAGGCGGGCGGGCATACGCGTCCTTGTGGCTGCCGCGCAGCACATGCTGGAAGGTGGAGCCGGAGTCAAACCACACTTCCAGAATGTCGGTGCTCTTGGTGTAGTGTGGTGCGTCCGTTGCGCCCAGGATGTCTTCCACGGTGACGCGGCTCCAGGCTTCGATGCCGCCTTTTTCCACAATGTCCGCCGCCTGGTCCAGGATGGCCATGGTGTTGGGGTGCAACTCGCCCGAATCTTTGTGCAAAAAGAAGGGCACGGGTACGCCCCAGCTGCGCTGGCGCGAGATGCACCAGTCGGGCCGGTTGGCGATCATGTCGCGCAGGCGGGTCTTGCCGTTCTCGGGGTAGAACTGGGTTTGCTCGATGGCGTCCAGGGCCAACTGGCGCAGGGTCTTGGGCGCCTTGTCCTGCGTGAACACACCGGGGCCTTCGTCCATGCGGATGAACCACTGGGCGGCGGCGCGGTAGATCACCGGGGTTTTGTGGCGCCAGCAGTGTGGGTAGCTGTGGGTGATGGGGCTGGTGGCCATCAATCGGTCATGCGTGCGCAGGGTATCGAGGATGACCGGGCAGGCCTTCCAGATATTGAGGCCCCCAAACAAGGGCAGGTCGGCCGCGTACTGGCCATTGCCTTGCACAGGGTTCAAAATTTCGTCGTACTTCAGCCCGTGGGCCACGCAGCTGTTGAAGTCGTCCACGCCGTAGGCGGGGGCTGAGTGCACGATGCCGGTGCCGTCCGAATCGCTCACATAGTCGGCCAGGTACACCGGCGAAAAACGGGCGTAGCCCGAGTCCACGTCGTACAAGGGGTGCTTGAAGTTGAGGCCCGCAAGCTGTTTGCCGCTGGTGGTGGCGATCACGGTGCCGGTGGTGCCGTAGCGCTCCAGGCACTTCTCAACCAATGTGTCGGCCAGTACCAGCAGGCCGCGTGGTGTTTCCACCAGTGCATAGGTCAACTCGGGGTGGGCATTGAGCGCCTGGTTGGCGGGAATGGTCCAGGCGGTAGTGGTCCAGATCACGATGAAAGCCGACTTGGCTTCCAGCCGTGCGGCCACTGCGGCGGACGAATGGTGGTCAGACAGCTTGCCCGGGAAGAATGCTTGCAGCAGCGCCTGTTTGTCGGCTGCCTCAAAAGCGACGTCCAGCGTGTCGCTTTTCTTGTCGGCGTATTCGATTTCAAATTCAGCCAGGCTGGAGCCGCAATCAAAACACCAATAGACCGGCTTTAAACCACGGTAGACAAAGCCGCGCTCGATGACGCGTTTGAAAGCGCGGATTTGACCGGCTTCGTTGGCGGGGTTCATGGTTTTGTAGGGGCGTTCCCAGTCGCCCAAAACCCCTAAGCGTTTGAAGTCTTCGCGTTGCTGGTCGATCTGCTCGGTGGCATAGGCCCGGCTTTTGGCCTGCATGTCGTCCCTCGACAGGTTGCGGCCATGCAGTTTTTCGATCGCGTTTTCGATGGGTAAGCCGTGGCAGTCCCAGCCCGGGATGTACTGCGCATCGAACCCGTCCAGCTGCTTGCTCTTGACGATCATGTCCTTGAGCACTTTGTTCAGCGCGTGACCGATATGCAGCTTGCCGTTGGCGTAGGGTGGGCCGTCGTGCAGCACAAATAGCGGCGCACCAGCGCGGGCGTCGCGCAGGCGGCGGTACAAACCCTGCTCATTCCAGTCTTTTACCCAGGCCGGTTCGCGCTTGGGCAGGTCGCCGCGCATGGGGAAGGGCGTGTCGGGCATGTTCAGTGTGGCGCGGTAGGCGCTGGCTTCGGCCTTGGGCGCAGGGGTCTTCGAATCGGTCATGGTTTTTCTCAAGACGGGGCTCGGGTGGCGTGTGGCCAACCGGCACTGGAATAACAAGCTGCCAGACAGGGCAGCGGCAAAGGGGATGAAGCGGGGCGCGCGGGGCCAGGTACGCGGCGGGAGGCTTGTGGGGCTCCCGGCCCTGTCAAATTCGTTTCAAAAACCAGCCGCGTGCGTCGTCGCAGTCCTGGTGTATGCCCTTTGTCAGGGCGTCCAGGCTGTCGTATTTGCGCTCGTCGTGTAGTTTGTGCAGCAGTTCCACCCGGATGATTTTACCGTAGCCCCCTTCAACGCCCAGTTCTGCGGGCCAGTCCAGGCAATAGGTTTCCAGCAGTACCCGCCCACCGTTGACATCGGTCGGGTCCAAAGAGGGCCTTACCCCCAAATTGGCAACGCCTTGCAAAGGGGAGCTAGTCAGTCCATGCACCAGCACGGCAAAAATGCCGCTGGCGGCGGGTTTCCAGTGCGCAAAGCGCTGGTTCAGGGTCTTGAAACCCAGGGTGCGCCCCAACTTGCGTCCATGTAAAACGTGGCCGGAAATGCAGTAGGGGTGGCCCAGTAAGCGGGCGGCGTCCAGCATGTGGCCCTGGCCCAGGGCCTCGCGCACGGCGGAGCTCGACACGCGCAAGTTATGCACCTCGTAGCTGTTCATGCGCGCGACGTCAAAGCCAGCCGCTTCCCCCGCAGCGTCGAGCATGGCGTAATCGCCCGCGCGTTGCTTGCCAAAGCGAAAATCGTCGCCCACCAGCACGTATTTCGCGCCCAGGCCATTCACCAGCACATTCTGGATAAAGTCTTGCGGCGACTGGCCCGCCAGCCGGGTATCAAAGGGGAGTACCACGGTCTGGTCGATGCCGCAGTTTTCCAGGTCCCGCAGCTTGTCACGCAGCGTGCCCACGCGGGCCGGTGCCAGCTCGGGTTTTTGGTGCAGGGCGGCAAAGTAGTCGCGCGGATGCGGCTCGAACGTCAGCACACAACTGGGTACACCGCGCTGCTGTGCTTCGGCCCGCAACAGCGCCAACATGGCCTGGTGGCCCCGGTGTACACCGTCGAAATTGCCGATTGTCAACGCGCAGGCGCTGGCAATGCCTGGGTGGTGGAAGCCGCGAAAAATCTGCATGGATTTGTTATCTTTTTGATAGCGGCCTGCGCTCGGTGGGTAAGCGCCTGTAGCCAGTTTGTCACAGAAAGAGCGTATATTGTGACGCAGCAGTCAGGCACAGTCAGTGGGGTGGTGCGTAACCGTTACCGAAAGGTGTGATGTGAAAGTCTTGAAGCTGTCGGCCCAAGGGTTGCCGCAATCGTGGATTTCGCTGGAACAGGCGGTGACCCACTATGCGGCGGACGAGGTGCGCTGGGAGTCCGGCGGCGAGGTGGCGGTATTTCATGGCGGCCACAATGCCGTCACCGGGCGCCAGTCCATCATTCGCGTCAACAGCATCATTGGCACCCGGGGCGTGCCGCGTATCAACCCGTTTGCCATGCGCCCTTCGTTGACCAACGGCAAGCTGTTTACGCGGGACCGCAATGTGTGCGCCTATTGCGGCCAGCAATTGCACGAAGACGACCTGACCCGCGAGCACATCATTCCCTTTGCACAAAATGGGGTGGACAACTGGATGAACGTGGTCACCGCCTGCAAGCCCTGCAACCACCGCAAGAGCCACCGCACCCCGGAGCAGGCCAAAATGCCCTTGCTGTACGCACCGTATGTGCCCAGCCTGTGGGAAGACTTCATTTTGCGCAACCGCCGCATTTTGGCGGACCAGATGGAGTTTTTGATCGCCCACGTGCCGCCCTCATCGCGCTTGCTGGAGTGATGGCGGTCGGTGTTTGATTGTTTTGTGCGTTGGGTTACAGCCCGTTACAACTGTTGTAGTTTTAGCCAGGTTTTCGGCGGGAAATGCCGGTTTCAGCGTTAGGTGGGGTCATATAAAGCACCCACAATTTGGCCATGGGTTCTGGTCATTTTGGGATGGGGAAAGCTGTGGCACACGAGCAATCAACGGTAATGTGGGGACAAAAGAGCCGCGAGCAGCAGGTGCAGGCGGTGCGTGTGGCGCGCCTGTTGATGGCCCAAACTTTGGCGTATTTTTCTTCCAACGAGTCCAAAAATATCAACCTTGTATGTGCGCGGTTGATGGATTTGGTGGATGCCAAACCGTCGGTGGTGCAGGGACAGAATTTGCGCTCGGCATGCATGTTGCTGGGGCGCCATGCCGATCGATTCAACCGTGCCCTGCAGTCTGCGTTGTCTGAGGGTCTTAAGGAAGAATTCAAACTCGTTTTGCCTTTGGCGCCCCAGGTCAGCGCACCCGCGCCGGTCTTTGGTGGGCTGGACGGATTGGGCTTCAGTTTGCTGGATGTCAATGAGGTCGAACGTGTGCTTTTGCTTGACCGTGTTGGACAGCGCTTTTGCGCCCGTTACGATGCCGCCCTGGAGCCCTTGAACCAGCGCATGGCCATTTTGTTGGGCCGCGAAAGCGCATCGCTGGCGGACAACCCGTTCAAGCCGCTGGTACTGATTCGCGCGTTTATGGATGCCTGGGACCAATGTGAGCTCGATCCGCAGGCGGCAGACGACTTGCTGCTCTCGCTCGACCCCCTGAGCTGGCTTGACCTCCAGCCTTTGTATGCCGAACTGAACGCCACGCTGGAAAAAGCCGGTGTCGCGGCGCAGCGCGAACTGCGCATCAAGCGCAGCGTGGGTGTGCATGGCGGCGCAGCGCCGTCGGCCCCAGCGCCTTTGTCGGAAGCCGATTCAGGGCCTGCCAGCTTGTCGGGCAAGCTGTCGGAGCAGCGTTCGGCCTGGGGGGCACTGGCTCCCGCAGGGCGCACCGTAGCCGCCCACGCGCGCCAGTTTTTACAGCGCCTGGGTTTTGGCGCAACGGCCGCCCGGCAAGCTGGGGGTGCAGATTCGGCCCAAGGCCAGTTGGCCCAGGAACGCCCGGCATTTGAAGAAGCCGACCCCGCCCTGATGGGCTACTTGGGCAACCTGCAGGCCGGTGCCAGCGCGACGCAGTTCAGCCCATGGGTAGAGGGGCAGGATTTGTCGGATCACAACGTGCTGCGCCAGATGCGCGACCAGGATGAGATTCGCAGCGCACCCGAGCTGGACCGTGGCACCGTTGATGCCCTGGCCGAGGTGTTTGACTTTGTGTTTGCCGACCAGGCCATTCCTTTGCAAATGAAGATGGTGATTGGCCGGCTGCAGATTCCGGTGCTCAAGGCAGCCATGATTGACCGCGACTTCTTCTTGTCGGACCAGCATCCGGCGCGCCGCCTGGTGGACACGCTGGCCGGGGCCTCGGTGGCCTGGGCGCCAGAGAAGGGTGAAAACGACCCGCTGTACAGCCGCATCGAGCAAACCGTGCAGCGCGTGTTGAATGAGTTTGAGGACGACCTGGCCCTGTTCGCCGACCTGCTGCGCGACTTTTCAGAATTTCTGTTCGAAAATGAGCAGCAAGCGCAGTCCCAGGTGGAATCTGCGGCACAAAAAGAGCACCAGGGCGAGGCGTGGGAGCATGCCCTGTCGGAGGCCGACGAGTGGATTCATGCACGCATTGAGGCGCTACCCGCCGATGCCCCGCTGGCCCCCTTCCTGTTGCCATTTTTGAGCACCCAGTGGCGTGAGGTGCTGGCCCGTGCGCAGTTTGATGCACCATTGTCACCCCAGACCGCGGAGCAAGCCTATGCGCAAGCGCAGGTCACCATGGACCGCCTGATTTGGTCGACCCAGCCCAAGGCCACGCCGGAGCAGCGCAAGGAGCTGGTGGCCATCCTGCCGGATCTGGTGCGCCAACTCAACCAGAGTCTGGATGCCATTGCGTGGGATGGCAAACCCCGCGCCGACTTCACCCGCAAGCTCATCACCACCCACACCCAGGCCATTCGCGTTGCCCATGCCGCCACCCCGGCACCGGCCGACACCGGAACGGCAGAATTGGAAGTGCGTGAAGGCAAGGCCGCCTTGCAGAAGTTGGACGAACGCCGTGCGGCGCGTCACTTTGGTGCCGAAGATTCCTTCGACGCCGAGGCACAAGCCCTCAAGCGCGGTGTGTGGTTTGAAGTGACCCTGGAAAAAAACACCACAACCCGCAGCCGCCTGAGCTGGGTCAGCCCCATGCGCACGCGTTTTCTGTTTACCAACCGCGAGGGTTTCGATGCCTTTGTGCGCAGCGAGCGCGAGGTAGCCGCCATGCTGCGCCTGGGTACCTTGCGGGTGCTGGATGCCGAGCCCATCGTGGGCCGTGCGCTGGACCGGATCATGGTTGACCAAGAGCTGCGCATGGCCGCCTGAACGGCGCACAGTAGCGCAGCGGGCCGTCAGCCCAACACGGCCCAATGGTTGCCCGCCGACATGCCTTGGGGCCAGCGCAGCATGTTCGCAGGAGCCGTGGCGTGCCAGCGTGCCAGGCCCAAGCCCCCACCAATGGCGACGCCGGGTGCGTCGTCCAGCGGCCACAGGCCACAGGGGTTTTGCACCTTGCCAATGGTCAGTAGCTTGGCCGCATCGTGTGGTTGCCACAACACAATGCGGTTGGCACGCTGCGCGGTGAGTACAAAACCCCCATTGGGGCCAGCGGCCACATCGCCCGCGTAGCCATCGGCCACCATATGGGTTGGCGTTGTCAGCTCCTTACCGTCCCACACGGCCAGCAGCGGTGCGTCGCGGCGCCGGTCGGGGTCGTCGTGCTCGGCCTGCAGTCCGATACCCAGCAGGGTGGGGCCATCCGCAAGGGGGCGGTTCCAGGCGATGTGGTGCGGCGCCAGGCGCTTGTCGCGCAGGCTCCATGCCCCCAACTTTTCGCCGGTTTGTGGGTCCAGCAGGACCAGTGCCGGGTTCATCCGTTCCAATTGGTGTTTGTCTCCCGTGGGGGTACGCGGGATGCCGCCGTTGGCGACCACCAGCCTGCCTTGTGCATCCACCAGTATTTGGTGCGGGTCGATGCCGTGTGTGCGGTGCTCGGCGACTTTGCGCAGGTCGTTGGCGCTGCGCACGCTCACCCAGCCGTCGCCGGTTTTGCGGTCGGTCTCACCGGTGTAGAGCCAGTGCCCATCCAGGCTGGCGATGACGTGGCCGTCGAGTGTGCGCGCGTCGCCTTCGTCGGCCATGGCCAGGCGGTGTACCAGCTTGCCGTGTGCATCCACACGCACCAGCCAGGTGCCGGGGCGTGTTGCCACGGCGAGGAACCCGCCGCCCGGCTCGGGCACGATGGCATGCGCCAGGCTGGGTACGGTGAGCGCAAACTCGGTTTTCACCTGTCGCTTATCCCAGTCGACGTGCAAGGCCCCGATTTGGTAGTCGTGTGCGTTCATGCGCCAGCCGCCTGCTACCCGCAGCGTGTTGTGTTGCGCCTGGGCAAGGGCGAGAGAAGGCAGGGAGGTGGTTCCAATAGCAGCGCTGAGCTGTAGCAAAAAATGGCGGCGTTTCACGGTGTATTCCAACGGGTCGTATAAAAAACCGCAATATATCGCAAATGAGAGTGATTCGCAATAAACTAGCTAAATACCTTGAAACCGAAAGAGACAACGGAACCGCATCCACGGGGCTAGGGTCGCATGCAGCGCACGCCAGGGGGTAATGCCACGGCGCCGGGTTTTCGGGGGTTACACAAATACCCCGGCGGCGTCTTGCATACGTGCCGACACTTCACCCAGGTGGTGCAGGCTGTCGCCAAAGGTCATTTCCAGCTGGGTGAGTTTGCGGAAATAGTGGCTGACGATGTATTCGTCCGTCACGCCAATGCCGCCGTGCAATTGCACCGCCTGCTGGCCGACAAAACGCATGCTCTGGCCCAACTGGTACTTGGCGCGGGCTAGCGCGGCGCGGCGCTCGGAGGTGGGCGCATTGACTTTGAGCGATGCGTAGTAGCTCATGGAACGCGCCAACTCCAGTTGCATCTTCATGTCCGCCACACGGTGGCGCAGGGCCTGGAAGCTGGCAATAGGTACACCAAACTGCTTGCGTGTGTTGAGGTACTCGGCGGTGATGGCCAAGGTCTTGTCCATTACGCCCACGGCCTCAGCGCAGGTGGCAGCAATGCCAATGTCCACGGCGTGTTCCAGTGCGGTGAGGCCGCTTGCGGTGATGAGTGTGGCGGGGGCGTTCTTTAGCACTACATCGGCGGCGCGGCTGCCATCTTGGGTGCCGTAGCCGCGGGTGCTCACACCGGCGCTTTGGCGTTCGACCAGGAACAGGCCCAACTGGCTATTGATCTTGGCTGGCACGATGAAGGCGTCCGCCAAGTCACCCACGGGCACTACGTTTTTTGTAGCGTTCAGCACATACCCACCGGGCGCTTGCGTGGCTTTTGCTTCGCACAGGTCGAGCTTGTAGCGGGCAGCGCGCTCCTGGTGGGCCAGCACCACCAGCTTCTCGCCGCTGGCAATGCCAGGCAGCCAGGCGGCTTTGGTGGCGGCGTCGGCATAACCACTCAGCACGCCACCGGCAATCAGACTGTGCACCAGGGGTTCGAGCACCATGCCGCGCCCCAGCTCTTCCATGACCACCATGCCCTCGACCGGGCCCATGCCCAGACCACCCTCGGCCTCGGCAATGTACAGACCGCACAGGCCCAGCTCGGCCATCTCGTTCCACGCCGCGCGCTCGAAGCCACCGGCCTTCTCAATCGCGCGGCGGCGCTCGAAGGTATAGGCCTTGTCGACCCATTTGCGCACGGCGTCGCCGAGCTGTACCTGGTCGTCAGAAAAATCGAAATCCATGTTTATCTCCTGCATTCATCATGATGGAGCCCCCTCTGAGAGGGGGCTTGGGGGAGCTCATGTTGGCGCACCGCGCAGTTTGTCCTATGGCTTTAGCCAAGGACAAACTGCGCAACGATATTGCGCTGCACTTCATTGCTGCCACCGTAAATGGTGGTCTTGCGCAGGTTGAAGTAGGTGGGTGTCAGGGGTGCGCAGCGCGCCACCGCCTGGTCGCCTTGCCAGCCAGCTTCCATGGCTTCACGGATCAGGGGCAGGGCAGCGGGGCCAGCGGCCAGCATCATCAGCTCGGCATAACGCTGCTGAATTTCGCTGCCGCGAATTTTTAGCAGGCCGGCAATATCGAGCGATTGTTTACCCGATTTCTCGGCTGCCAGTACACGCAGCACCAGCATTTCCAGTGCCACCACGTCCACTTCCAGTTTGGCGATTTCGTCACGAAAGCGTGTGTCGTTGTACACGCCCTCCAGCTGGGCGATTTTTTTCAGACGCTCCAGTTCGCGCTTGGAGCGGTTCACATCGGCAATGTTGGTGCGCTCATGGCTAAGCAGATGTTTGGCATACGTCCAGCCCTTGTTCTCCTGGCCGATCAGGTTGTTGACGGGCACTTCCACGTTGTCGAAAAACACCTCGTTCACCTCGTGGCCGCCGTCCAGCATGACGATGGGGCGCACGGTGACACCGGGGCTCTTCATGTCGATCAGCAGGAAAGAGATACCGGTCTGCGGTTTGCCTTCGGTGCTGGTGCGCACCAGACAAAAAATCCACTCACCATACTGGCCCAGCGTGGTCCAGGTTTTTTGGCCGTTGACGATGTAGACCTCGCCCTGGCCCGGCAGGGTTTTTCGTTCTGCGCGGGTTTTGACCGAGGCCAGGTCCGAGCCCGAACCCGGTTCGCTGTAACCCTGGCTCCACCACACCTCGCCACTGGCAATGCCGGGCAAAAAGCGCTGTTGCTGCTCGGGCGTGCCAAAGGCCATGATGACGGGCGCCACCATCACCGGGCCAAAGGGCACGATGCGCGGCGCACCGGCCAGGGCGCATTCTTCTTCAAACAAATGCTTTTGCACCGATGTCCAGCCGGGGCCGCCAAACTCCGTGGGCCAGCCGTAACCCAGCCAGCCCTTTTTGCCCAGTATCTTGGCCCAGGCCTGCATATCGTCACGCGTTAAATGCAGGGCGTTGTGGACTTTGTGGGCCAACTCGGCCGGCAGATGGGCCCGCACCCAGGCGCGCACCTCCGCGCGGAATTGTTGTTCTTCGGGGGTAAACGCCAAATCCATCAGGGTTCTCCGGTTGAAATTTTGGGGTACAAAGCGTGCGATAGGCGCACAAGGCGCCGCAGTTTTAGCACGGTCGTGCGTTTATTCTTGTCCGGGTGGCGACACGCCCAGCTCGGTACACAGGCGCTGCACGGTCTGTTGCAGCGCGGCCAGTTGCGCTTCCAGTTGGCTCACCCGTTCGGTCAAGGCAGCCGTTGACGCACCCGACGCGCTGGCGTGGCTGCCGGCAGGCGCGGTAGGGTCTACCGCACCACACAGCAGGTGCGCCCAGCGCTGCTCGCGTGCGCCGGGCGCTCGGGCCAGTTTGACGACCAGCGGGCCGCCTTTCTCGGCGCTGCGGTCCTGCATTTCTTCCAGAAAACCTTCTACCGACGAAATATCGGCAAAGCGGTACCAGCGCTCGGCGTTCAGGCGCAGCTCGCCGGCGGTTTGCGGCCCGCGCAGCATCAGCAGGCCCAGCAACACGGCCGACTGTTCGGGCACACCCACACCACGCTGAAAATTGTGTTCATACCGCACCACCCGGCTGCCACTCATCTGGCGCACCAGGTTCAGCGGCATCAGCGTGTCGAGCGCGGTGGCAATTTCGGCCTCGGTCAGTTCCATGACGGGGTCGCGCGTGCTCTTTTGGTTGCAGCCCAGCAGCAGGGTGTTGAGCGACAGGGGGTAGCTGTCGGGCACGGTGCGGGCTTTTTCCATCAGCGTGGCCAATACGCGGGCCTCAATCGCGGTGAGGGTGATGGAGGGGGCCGCAGGGGAAGTGGTGGGTGCAGGGGAGGTGGCGCTGTCAGGGGGCAAAGTCATAATGGGCGGTTCCGGTAAGCGGCGCTGTGCCGCAAAAATGCAAACATGAAGAACATCGTTATTTTGATCTCTGGCGGCGGCTCCAACATGGCCGCCATTGTGAAAACTGCGCAGCGCGACCAGTGGCCCCGCACTTTGGGTGCCCAGGTGGCTGCCGTCATCAGCAACAAGGCCACCGCGGGCGGCTTGGAGTTTGCCCGCGAACACGGCATTGCTACCGCGGTAGTGGACCACAAGGCCTACGGATCGCGGGACGATTTTGACGCCGCGCTGGCCGCAGTGATTGACCGGTTTGATGCGCCCGGTGCGCCGGTGCTGGTGGTGTTGGCCGGTTTTATGCGCATTTTGACGCCGGGTTTTGTGGCGCGTTATGCCGGGCGGCTGGTCAACATCCATCCCTCGCTGCTGCCGGCTTTTCCGGGCCTGCACACGCACCAACGGGCCATCGACGCCGGCTGCCAGTTTGCGGGAGTGACGGTGCACCAGGTCACCGCCGAACTGGACCACGGCCCCATCCTGGCCCAGGCCGTGGTACCGGTGCTACCCGGTGACACGGCCGATACGCTGGCCCAGCGCGTGCTGAGCCAGGAGCACCAGATTTACCCCCGGGCGATTGCTGAATTGCTACAAAAATAGGAGCTGCTTGCGCACGTCTGGCGGGCGCTAGAGGCCAATTCAATCCCCAATTCGGGTAAAGCGCGCCTGCTGCACACCATCCACCACCACGGCCTCGCCAAACATAGCCGCCGGGCGCACCCACAGACCCTGCGCACCGTACAGCGCGCGGTACAGCGTCATGGGTTCCAGCGTTTCGCTGTGGCGCACGGTGTCCTGCACCCGGTACAGGTTGCCCTTGTAGTGGCGGTACAGGCCGGGCGGGGTGGTCAGTGACAAGCCTCCACCATTCACGCGAAATATTGCGCGTAAATGGTGTAAACCCAATAAAATCATTCGCTTATGGCCTACGAAAAGCAGGATTTTTTTGAGCATTCCGCCGAATCCCAGCGCGTTCGCGCCAACCTGGAGCAAACGTATGCGGCTTGGGTGGATGCCCGGCGCCAAGCCGAGGCCATGCCTGTCTCCCTGTACTGGAGCTGCAAAGACGGTGCGGATTACCTCTGCATCAAACAAACATCCCAAGACAACGGCAGCAGCGTGGGGCGTCGCAGCCCCCAGCTTGAAGCCCAGTACCAAAACCACGTGGACACCAAGGCGCGGCTCAAAGAGCGCATCCACGCCCTCGACGCGCAATTGACCGAACGCGCGGGTCTGTACCGCCGCCTGCGCCTGCCGTCCATCCCCGACCGGCAGGCCGAAATTTTGCGCAAACTCGATATTGAGGGCCTGCTGGGCACCGACTTGATGGTCGTCGGCACCAACGCCTTCGTTGCCTACGAACTGGCGAGCGCAGCCCGATTTCCCACCGGCAACGAAGAAACCGAAGACTTTGACATGGCCTGGTGCCGTGGCACCAAGGCATCGCTGGTGGGACACAGCGCAATCGCGACGGGCAGAAGGAGCTTGTTTGCGGTGCTCAAAAGCCTGGACTCCACTTACCAGATCAACCCGCGCAAGCCCTACCAGGCGGTCAATCAAACGGGGTATGAAGTGGAGTTGTTGGCCGCGCCCAGCACGCATCCCTTGCCAAAGTTTGAGCCTTTTGAGCCCATGGTGAGCTTGATCGAGCAAGAGTGGCTACTCCAAGGCATGCCCCTGAGCGTGGTGGTGGCGACCGTGCGGGGCCGCGCCTGCCCCTTGTATGTGCCCGACCCGCGCTGGATGGCGCTGCACAAACTCTGGTTGGCAAAAAAGCCCGAAAGAAACCCGGCCAAAAAACCCAAAGACCAACGCCAGGGAGAGGTGCTGCTGGATGCGACCCGGTATTTCTTGAGCGACAGCCATCCATTGGACATTGATTTTGTGCTGGCCCTGCCCGAAGAACTCCAGCCCCACTTCAATGCCTGGTGCGAAAGCAGGCACTTTGTGCCGCAAAACTCAACCGCGTTTTAGGCCGCCCGCGCTTGTGGAACGTGCGCGAGCAGCTACATAAGTTGTAGCAATTTGCGGTTTTGCACCCAAACTCAGTTTGACCGCTGAAGCTACTTGCACAATGGTGGTGAGGGCTAGAACGTCAAAAGCCTGATGCCGGGAACGCGTTCGAAGTCTTTCACGTTCATGGTAACCAAGGTATAGCCACCGTCCAGACACTGGGCCGCCAGTATCGGGTCAATACTGCCCTTGGACTTGTAATGCACCTTGGAGGCAAGCATGGCCTGCGCTTCGTACACGGGTTTCAGACTGAAGTACCCCAGTATGGCGTCCAACTCGCGCAATTGGGCTTTTCTGGTGCGCGATGCGGGGTGCACGCCCCGATACAGTTCGTAGGCTACCAGCACCGAAGTAACGCGCTGATTGCGCCGCAAAGAGTCCAAAAAATCCGCTACTTCCTTCCAATTCGGCTCTTTACGAATAATGGCAAGAAAGGCCGAAGTATCGAAAAAGTAACGGAGCTCAGGCACGCTTCATGGCATCGAAATCCCACTCGTATTTTCCAAGGTTGGCAATGCGCTGGCCCAGTGTGAGCTTGGGCGCTTTTGCGGCGGGTTTGGGCGCAGCCTTGGCGGCGGCTGCGGGTTTGGTTTGTTTCTGGGAAGACTCATCCAGATTGACTGATTTTGCGGTTTTCATGTGCTGGCACTCCTTGGCTCCATTATCGGTAAAAAAGTGGCAGGTGGTTGATGACTAACAGGTCAACCCAACTCGATAAAGTTTCATAAGTGTAGTTGCGCATACCAGCGCCAGGGAGCGCCAAAGCGATAGCCATCCACTGAACATTGATTTTTTGCTGGCCCTGCCTGACGAACTCCAACCCCACTTCAATGCCTGGTGCAAAAGCAGGCACTTTGTGCCGCAAAATTCAACCGCGTTTTAGGCCGCCCGGCGGTGTGCCGGGCTTACTCAAGCTGCTGGACGCGCATCCGCAGATGTGCGCGGAGTTGGCTGCATGCAACGCAGTCCGCGCCCATGCTATTTACTCCTGAATTGATAGCTGCTTGCGCGCGCCAGACGTGCGCAAATGGCCTATTTGGCTGCGAATTTTTTACTGCAATTCTGCGTGACCAGGTCCGGCAGCAACCGCGCCACCACGGCTTCTTCGGCGATGGCCAGCCCGTGCGCTTGCATGGCCTGCGCAAGCTGGGCGTCCCACACGGCGCTGACCGGGGATTCACCCAAATCGCGTTCTTTGAAAGTGGCGGCAGGCGTTGCGGTGTACATGGAAGTGTCTGCTGACGTATCCGCCGACGTATCGGCTGTGGTGTGCGCTGGCGTGTGGCCCGCAGCGTTTAGCGCGTGCAGGTAGTCCTGGGCACCAAAGCGCCAGGGCCGGGCTGCGCACAGGGCCATGACGTGGTTGCCGATGTGCAACCCGGCCCAGTCAAAGTCGCCGTGGTAGTGCAGTTGGGCACCGGCTGCCGCCAGTTGCTGCAACAACACACGCTGGGCGGCGGCGGGCATGCCTTCGGTGCACACCAGCGGGGCGCAGTGCGTGCCCAGCTGGTCGGCCGCAATGGCGACCAGGTTGGGGTTTTCGCACACGTAGACCGTTTGACCCGCCACCGCCCAGACCAGCGGCGTGCGCAGCAGCTGGCGCAGCGACAGATAGCCCGGCTCACCCGGCATCGCCCGCCAAGGGCTGTTGGGCGCGGTGGGCAGATTGAGGAACAGCGCCGGCCGTGCCAGTTCATTAACCAGCACACCGGCGCGCGCCCACACCTCACGCGCGTGCTCGGCGGGCGGGGGGCCTTCGTTGTTCACGGCTTTCTGGCAGGGCTCGCTCGCCACGTCAGCGGTTGTTGCGGGGAGGGTGTTCGCCATGCTGTTGGTTTCGCTCCCTTGCGTGTTGTTCTGCTCCGCATGCAGCAACACCGCCAGCACCAGCGTCGCCGTGGCTTGACCGTTGTCCAGGGCGTGGGCGTTGCCCAGGGTTTCGGCGGCGAGTTGTGCGCGGGTCAGGCCCTGGGCGGGCAGGCGTTGCAACACCGCGTCGGCTTTTTGCAACAAGGGTTCGGCGGCGTCGGGGTTTTGGCGGGCCAGGCGCTTGAGCAGTCGCGGGGCCGTGGGGCCAGCCAGCCAGGCGGTCAAGCCCGTATGCGCGCGCGGGCACTGGTGGATCTGCGTCCAGCGTGCCTGCAGTTGCTGGCGCTCTGCAGCCGGGTTGCCGATGGGGCCGTCCAGCATTTCCAGCGCCGCGCGCAGCGAGTCGGCAATACCGGCGCGCTGCAGCAAGCCATCGAGTTCGCCAATGTCCAGCCGAACCGATGCCGTAAAGCGCGCCGGTTTGCCCAACAGGCGGGCGAGGGATTCGTGTTCCAGCGCGCTGAGCTGGCCCAGGTGCAGACGGCCACTGGCAGCCTGCGCATCGTCACCACGGCGCTCAAAGTGGCGGCGCAGGCGTTGGCGCAGCGCGGCCAGCTCGGCACCACCGAGCAGGCGTTGCAGCCGCGCCAGGGGTTGCTGACGCTCTCGTGGAGGCAAAGGGCGTTGCGGGGTCAAGGGGTGCAGCGGGTTTTCAGTGGGAGATCGGTGGGGGAGGGGGGCTTAAATGCATTGCGTATTGTCACTCTTGACAGTGGTCGCGTTGAATTGGGATGCCCCAACGCGTCCAGTCGCCATGTAGGGTGGCAAATTGCGAGCTTCACACGGATCGAAGGCACTCCCAAGATGCGATACTCTTTTTAATGCGGTTCTTTTATTTTCTATCTTTTCTTGCCCTTGCCTGTCATTCGATGCACTCCATCGCTGCTGAGGTCAAACTGTGCAAAGTGGAGGCCGAGACGGAGGCCAAGTTCACTGGGCAGCTTGATTTGTTAGAACGCCTGTCCCTTGGTCGCCATGACAAAGTTCGCTCCGGGCGTGGTTGGGCCAGCGATTCATTCGCGGTGGCATATGGCCTTAAGCTGATCAGTGCGAGCGGGAAGTTGATAGGGCCAACGCAGGATATGTGGTTTCGAGATGGATCACCTGAGTGTGAGAACTTGAGCAAACAAGGCGACATGGTCGTCTACCTAGCCAACAAAGCAACATTTCGTTTCATGACGCCTGAAGGAAAAATGGGTGGCAGCGTGTTGACGATCAGTGAGGATGGGGGACGAACATTCAGTCAAAACCGCTACCCCGGAAGCCTCGCATCGGCCCAAGACCCAAACGAAGCGTTGGAGCATCAGCGTGTGTTGGAGAAATTCGGCTACCACCACTCGCGCATGCTTGTCAGCGGTAATCGCATTTATCTTGAATTGGCTGATCCGACCTTCCGGCGTTTCCTGCAATTTGAGACTAATGATCAGGGCTTGCACTGGGACAATCGGGGCGAAAGTGGTGAGCCACGTAGTTACCCGGTGGCGGAGGTCGAGAGATGGCGCGAACAATTTGCTCTCGGCAAGTGGGTAAGGATGCATTCGGAATGGCGTACATCGTGCGAGAAGTCTCTTGGAAAGCCCTGCGTAGCAGAGGTGGATATTGGTTGGGACGAGTACTGGCGGGCTTGTCGAAAGACGCGAACTGCCCAGGGGTGCCTGAAGGATTTTGTACCCCCTGCAATCGAGTGAACGTGCGCCTCACATCGCCCAGGATGGGCAAAGCCAAACCATGACCACCCAGTGCACTGCTCTTTTTGCCATCACATTTTGGTGTCGCTGCTGTATTCCTTGAACTGGTTACTCAAAATCGCACCACCATGGAATCGCCAATAGTGTCAGCAAACAGCGTTGCACATCGGTGTCATGGCATACATCCACCGCTTCGGCTCCAGCCTGAACGAGCAGTTACATTTTCATGTGACCGCTGTTGATGGAGTGCTTGCGACATTGATGACAACCAATGGCCTCCTGGAAACCTGCCGTTCATGGTCGTCGGCTCCCGCTGCGAACCGGGCGCAGCAGTCACTTCAAAGCGGGCATATGTTTCTGAGCGAAAAGTTGCTGCGTTACCGCAGTCCAGAGAACTTGTTGCCTGATTGCGTCCATCACGAAACGGGATTATTGGCCCATCAATTTGGGTGATCACACTCAGTGTTGCGGGTGACATATCCCCGTGAGACGGCCCGGCGAATTTACGGTTAAATAGTGCTTTTCCGCACGTCTGGCGTGCGGAGTGCGCTATCAATTGCGCAGCATTCAGTGCGGCAAAACGCGGGCAACCTCAGGTGTGGGCGTATATGGTGGACAGCTGGTGGGTGGCAAGGGCGCCCGGCGTGAGTTGGCTGGTTCCCATTAGGTTGGCTGGTGCGTTGCCGTTGCGCCCCCCCGCTCAGGGCGCCGGGAAGCGGCGATCCGGGTCGTCTTGGCGGCGTTTGGCGCGGCCGTCCCAGTTCCAGCGGGAGACGAAAACGGCGTCCACTCCTTCGCGCCGTTGCAACTGGCAAATCGACACGCCGGGCAGTTCGGCGTAGCAGGCCCATTCGCGCTCGCTGGTGATGACAAAGTCCAGGTCAAACTCGCGAATCAGCCCCATGCAGTGCGCGCGGGCGGTGTCGTCGATACCTGCAAAGGCTTCGTCCAGCAGCATCAGGCGCGGTGCCAGCGGGCTGCCGCCACGGCCATAAAAGCTGGAGATGGCGGCAAACAGGGGCACCGTCAGGCCCAGGGCGCGCTCGCCGCTGGAGGCCGGGCCCGAGAGTTTGCGCCACTGGCCGTCTTGCTGGCGCTGCACCCGAAAGCGGTGCCAGCGGCGGTAGTCCAGCGCGCGGGCCAGTTGGTCGAGCAGGCTGGTGCCTGCGGTGCTGGTGTCGGCGTCGGCGCGGGTGCGCTCCATCACAATTTGCTGCTGCAGCATGGCCCCCACCACGCGCCGGTCTTCTGCCGACCACAGGTCGGAGCTGGTGTGCAGCAGGCGTTCGCGGGCAATGTCCAGCCCCACCGGGGCACCTTCTTCCAGCGTGAGCGGCTGCCACTGCAGGCGGTAGCGCACACCGGTGGAGGTGGGGCGCTTGTGCAGTTCGTCATTGATGGCACTGACCTGCTTGTCTGCCGCGCGCAGCAACTGCTGAATGACGGCGGCAATTTCGGCCTGCAAATGGTTCTCCAGCACCTCGCGTTCTTTGGCCGACAGCAACTCGCTGCGCTGGGCAATGTCGTCGGCCAGGTGGGTGGCCAGGGAGTCGGGCCGCTCGGGTCGGTTCTGGTAAATGATGTGGACGGTAAAGCCCCAGTCGGTGGCCTGCGAGCTGGCCTGGTGGCCCAGGGCGCTGAGGGCGCGTTGCAGTTCGGTCAGGTCTTGCGACACCTGGCGCTGAATTTTGTCCCAGCTGGCGGCATCGTCGGCGATGTGGCTTAGCTCCTTCTCGACCTGGCGCGCCAGGTGCAGTGCGGGGTCGATGGTCCAGGCGCTGCGGTGGTCGGGAATTTCCAAGTCGGGCAAGGCTGAAGCCAGCAGGCTGCTCTGGGCAAAGCGCTGCAGGTGCTCCACGGCCTGTGCCCGGTGGGCGGTGCGCTCGGCAAGGTGGTCTTCTGCGGCATCGGCACGGGTGGCGGCCACGGCGCGGGTTTCGCCCGCGCGGGCTTGGGCGGTTTGGCGGCTCTGGTGGTCGGCGTCGGCCTGTTCCACTGCGTTGGCGGCAGCGCGCAGTTGCAGGCGCAGTTGTTCCACTTGCAAACCGACTGATTCATGCAGTGTGGTGTAGCGCGCCTGGGCTGTTTGGGCGCGTTCGGTGGCGGTGGCCAGGGCCTCTTCGCGCTGGGTCAGGGCGTCGCGGGCCTCGTTTTCGCGCAGTTGTTGTTGCTGGTGCAAGGGCCAGGCGCTGCGCCATTCCCGCGCGGCTTGCACCAGCAGGTGCTGGCTTTGCAGCAGGCTGTCGACCGCGCTGGCAATAGTGGGCAAGGCCGTGGCGAGTAGCGGCAGGTGCAGGTCGGTGGCGTCGCGCTCCAGCAGCGCGCGGGCGTCTTGCAGCGCGGCTTCGGCACTGCGGCAGGGTGGGTCGGACTGGTCCAGCCGCGTGCGGGCTTGCAGCACCGCGCGCTCGGCGCTGGCGGCCTCCAGCAGGGCGCTGCGCAGCGGGTCATCGCTGGGGGCGCTGCGCCGCTCATCTTCGGCTTGTTGGCGTGCATGGGCCAAGGCGTCGAATTGTTGCGCCAGGGCCGCGTCGTGTGTGGCCAGTTCCCGCAGGCGTGCGGCGATGGCGTCCAGGCGGCACTGGCGGGCCTGCGCGCGGGCGGTGGCTCCAATGTAGATGGCCTCGGGCTTGTGCCAGGCTCCACCCAGGGTGCCCAGGCGGTAGCGACCGTCGAGGGCGATCCAGGCTTCAGCCGTGGGGTCATCCAGCGGGGCGCAGGCCACACTGGCCAGCAAGGATGCCACCAGGGCGGCGGTGAGCGGACTGTGATCGGGCTGATCGGGCAGTGCGGGCAGCACCGGTAGCAAAACATCTTGCAGGCTGGGGCCTTGCACCGTGGGGCGCAGTTGCCAGTGGGCGTCCCACAGCGGCGCGCCAGCGGCATCCAGAACCTGGCCGTCGGGCGCAATCCAGGCGTCCAGCAGGCCACTGGCCTGTAGCGCTGCTTCCAGCCCGGCGCGCTCCAGTGGTGCCAGTGCGGGCACAAAGTCCACCACCTGCCACAGGGGCGCACCGGCGCGGCCATCGCGTACCCCGGGCGCACGGGTGGCGGGGGCCGGGGGCACCGCATCGTGGCCGGCAGTGAGGCGCGCTTGCTCTTCGATCAGGGTGGCTTGTTCGTCGCGCAGGGTTTTTTGCTGGCCGTCCAGCTCCGCTTGCCGAGCGGCATGGCGCAGCGTGGCGTCGGCATGGGCCTGGGCCAAAGCGGCCTGGGCCGGGTTGGGGCCGGCCAACTGCGGGGGCCAGTTGGCGAGTTGCGCCAGCGCGGCGGGGGCATCCATCCAGCGCAGTTGCTGCAGGCTGGCGCAGTGCTGCTCCCAGGCGCTTAACAAGTCGTCCCCGGCGGTTTGGGCGGCTTGGTCGGCGCTGGCGCGTTGCTCGGCGGCTTCTTCGAGTTCGCTTTGGCGCTCACGTTGGGCAGCCAGTAGCATTTGCAGCGTTTCTTGCCGGGAGGCAACGGCTGCGTGGCGCTGCTCCAGCAGGCGAATGTCGGCGCGCCGGGCATTGGCGAGTGCGTGCAGTGCGGTGGCGGCGGATGCGAGTTGGGCACTGGGTAGCGCGGCCAGTGGCTCGGGCGCCAGGGTGTGCAGCGGGTTGTCGGCGAGCGCGGCCAGGCTAAGGGCATTTTCAGCATCCGTGGCGCATTGGCGGCGGGCGTTTTCAAGCTCGTTTTGGGCGGCAAGCAGGCGCTGGGCGCTGTGGTGGCTCAAGCCTTCTTCGCGCTGCTGTTGCTGGTGGGCGGCGTCGCGTTGCTGGGTGCAGGCGTGGGCTTCGGTCTGGCGATCGCGGGCATCTCTTTCGGCCTGGCTCAGGCGGTTGGCGTCCTGGTTGGCGGGGTCGCTTTGCAGGGTTTGCAGGCGCTCGCGCTCGGCCGCCAGCAGCCGTTTGGCGGACTCCAGTGCGGTGCTGGCCTGGGCTTCATCCGCCTGGGCTTGTTGCAGGGCGAACTGGGTGTGGTTGCGTTCTTCGCTGGCCTTTTCAAACGCGCTTTGGGCTTGGCGCAACTCGCGCGCCTGGCGGCGGGTGAGGGTGCCGGCGTAGCTGCGGTAACGCTGCTCGAATTGTTTGACGGCCTGCTCCAGCTGGCGCGTATCGTCGAGTTGTTTGCGGTCTTCTTCCAGCTGGTTCAGGGCCTCGGCCACATCGGCTAGCAATTCGGGCGGCATGGGCGGCAGCGCCTCGGTGAGCGCGTGCGACAGGCCGGCTTCGTCGGGCTTTTTGGACAGCTGCGGTTGGCGCAGCTGGATCAGGGTGTCCATCAACGCCTCGTAGCGTTTGGTGCCCAGGTGGAACAGGCGCTCGTCCACCGCGCGGCGGTAGTTGTGCGCCGTATCAAACACCTGGCCGCGGCCTTGGCCCTCTACCGCCTCACGCAGGCGCTCGCGGGTGAGCACTACTTTTTGGTCGTTGGTGAGCCACAGGTCTTGGCCGATGCGCGGGTCCGCGCCGGTGCCGTTGCCTTCCAGCAGAAAGAACCAACTGTCGACCGCCGCTTTGCCCGCCACGGCCGACATACCGGCCCCCAGGGTCAGGTAGTGGGCCACGCCGTTGGCATCGCGTCGGCCAAACTCGATCCAGCTGTAGCCCATGCGCCGCTGGTAGCTGCCCATCAGCAGGTTCCAGGCCATGCGCTTGCCATTGTCGGCATCGGGCTCGATGCGCGAGGGGCGCAACTGCGCGTCGAACAAAAACGGCAGGGTCAGCGACAGCACCTTGGATTTGCCGGTGCCGTTGTTGCCCCGCAGCAGCAGGTGGCCGTCGCGAAACCAGAATTCTTCGCTGTCGTAATGGAATAGTTCGACCAAACCTAGGCGCAGCGGTTGCCAGCGCGCACGGTGTGGTTCGGGCAGCGGCGGGCGCTCGCTGGACGGTGCCTCCAGGGGCGTTTCAAAAAGCGCGTCGGTCATGGGCTAAAAAAGTGAGGGCGTGGTGGGGGTGGTGCGGGGCGTGGCCGCTGCTTTGCGCGCCGCAGGGGTTTGGCTCTGTGCGTGGCCCGGAATCTGACCTTGCGACCGACCCTGACCTTGCATCTCGGCCTTGCCCAAGGCAAAGCGGGTAATGGCCGGCAATGGGATAACAGTGCCCTGCGCACGGCGGATGAGTTGCAGGCGCTGCAGCCGGTCCAGCGCCATCTCGGCCAGTTCGGCCTCGGCGCCGGGCTCGCGCGCCGACTTGCGCCAGAAGCGGCCATATTGGTCCACTGCGCCGCGTAAAAAGGCGGCTATCGCCGCATCGGTGCATACGGCGGCGGACGGTGGGTGGTCTGCAGGTGCGGGTGCGGGTGCGGGTGCGGGTGCGGGTGCGCGGTGGTGCGTGGGTGTCGCCTTGCCTGCGGGTGCTGTAGTGCGCAGGGTGTTGGCCAGGTGCTCGGCTACCAGCAAGGTGGCGTGGGCTTCGGTGCCTTCGGCGGGCATGGCGACATCGGTCAACTGGCCGGTTTCGTCGGTCAGGGCCAGGCCTTCGGCGCGTTGCTCGGGCGCCAGGCCGGTGGCCTCGCACAGGCGTGCGGCCATGGCGCCGCGCTGGTTGGTGAAGTAGGCCTGCGCCTCGGCGTCGAGTGTGCTGGTGTAGACCACCGGGTCGTCCAGCAGGCGGCGCGTGAGCTGGTGGCGAAGGGCGTCGCGCCGGCCTTGGTCGCCGTCGGCCCCTTGCTCGTCTACCAGCGAATGCAGCCGCTCTTCAAAACCCACGGGCGCATCTTCTGCACTCCAGGTGGAGGGGCCGCGCACGGCGGCCAGCATGTTGGCCAGCATGCGCCGTTGCACGTCGTACAGCGCATCGGACTGCGCGCCGCCGTGGTCGTGGACGAAGTGTTCTTCATCGCCCGCCACGCGCTGCAATACGCCGTGCTCCAGCAGGGTGCGGCACACGCACACCAGGTCGCGCCGCTCGGTCGCGCTGCGCAGGGTAAAAGTAAAGCCGCGCGAGGCCAGTAGCGGGTCGGCGGCTTGCTGCATCAGGCGTTCTCCCAACACTTGCAGGGTGATCTGGGCATCGGCGCGTTCCAGCACGGCGCAGGCCAGGCACAGCAGTGCGTAGCGGCGCCGGTCGTAGCCGGTCAGGCCGCGGGTGTCGTCTTGCAGGTCGGCGGGGCGTTTGAACAGGCGTGCGCCATCGCGGTCGATGTGCAGGGGCCACGCGGCCTCGCGGGCAAACCAGGCGCGCAGAGGCTCGGCCTGGCGGCGCACGGCGGCAAAGTCCTCATGGGTTGCGGCCATTAGCGGGCACATCAGCAGGGCGCGCAGGGCGCGGCGAAATTCGTCCTGCGCCTGGGCTTGTTGCAGTTCGCCCAGGCGCTGGCTATCGGGCCTGGGGGTAGGCCGGGGCGTGGGCTTCGGCGTGGGGCGCGTGCTCATGCGCTCTCCTGCGTGGGTGAAATGGTCAGCACATGGTCGCGGCCCGAAAAAGTGCCGGTGGGTGTGTGGATGTGGGCCAGACTGGCGGCGTCCAGCGGCTCCATGCGGATGGTGAGCAGGCCGTCGCCGGTTTGCCGCTCCACCGTTTGGTGGGGGTTGGCCTGCTCGGCCAGGGCTTCGCCCAGCAGGTTCAAAAACAGGCCAAAGGCATGGGGGTCCAGCTCCCCCAACTCCGACAGGCGCAGCGGCTGCCCGGTGGCCAGTCGCTGCCGGGCGGCCTCCACCTGACGGGATTCTTCGCTCAGCACCTGGGCCATGACGGCGCGCTCCGCACTGCGGTCGCGCACGCGCTCCAGCGGGCCACGCGGCGCGGCTTCGCCGTATTCGCGCAGGCGCGGGTTGATTTGCAGCGCGGGCGCATCGGCCCAAGGCGTGTTGGCCGCAATGTCTTCCTCGGCCTCGACGTTGAGCGAAAAGTGCCGCGCTGGTTGCAGTGCAAACGCGGCGCGCGCCAAGCGGTGGCCCTGGCTCTCGGTGTCGCAGGCGGAAAACCAGCCGGCCAGGGTGCGGAAATCGGCGGAACGGTCACTGCGCCCGCTGCGCCGGTCGTTCAGCGTGGCAATGGCGCCCAGCAGTTGCGGAATGGCGGCGCGGGCCCGGGCACGCAGCAGTTCGGCCTGGGGCGGCTCGGCACCGGTGGGCAGAAACCAGCCGCGCAGACCCTTCCAGCGCTCGCGCCAGGCCTGCCAGCGGCGCAGGTGTTCGTCGGTCTGTTCTTGTGCATCACCCGGGGCGGCGTCGCGTGCTTCGCGTTCGGCAATTTGCATGAAGACGCCATCCATGCGCGGCGACAGTTGCGCGATGAGCTGGGCAATGGAGTCGGAGCGCCGCACCAAGTCGCCCAAAAAGCGGTCCAGATAGTCAATCAGGCGGCGCTTGTAGGCGACGATGGTGTGGGCCTGCGCCTGCTGCAGCTCCAGGCTGCGCGCCACTCCGGCCATAAAGGCTTGCGCATTCTCGGCCAGGTCGGTGAACACGGCCACCAGGTCGCGCAGAATTTGGTGCGCCTTGGCCACGTCCAGCGCGTCGGTCAGGGTGCCCTCCAGTGCAACGTGCAACGCCACATGGGTTGCATCTGGCACGGTGGTTTGGGGCGCGGCATTCGACGCCATAGGCACTGCGGCGGCGCGGGCGTCTTGCTCCAGTAACTGGCGCAGCGCCAACAGGCGGCTGGCAATGTCTTCCAGTGCCACGGTTTGCAGTTCGGCGCGGCGTTGCAGGGTCTGGAAGAAAACGGTGAGGGCGGCCTCCACCGCCTCGCCCTCGTGCGACAGGCGGTACAGAAAACGTGCGCGGTAAAAGTCGGTCAGCGAGGACACGCGTGCCGTGTCGGGCTGCGATTGCAGGTTGCCCCACTCGGCCAGCTGGGCCAGGGCGGCGTTGACCTCTTCAATGCGCGGCACTGCCTCGGGCCAGACCGCTTCGGCCAGCACCTCGTCGGGGCGCAACTGCAGCCGGTATTGGCGCTTGGCGGCGGCAAAGACGTTCATGATGCAGCGGTAGAAGGCAGACTTCTCGGCACTCAGATGCCGGAACAGTTCGGCTGCGGTGGGGGTGGGCAAAGGGGCGCTCCGGGGTGTTGGGCTGGGAATTGAGCAGTGCGCGCCATGTTAACTGCAGTGGCTTCGCCGGATGGATGAGGTTGGGGGAACGACCGGCGTTGAGATTTCCTACTCATGGGACAATGCGGCCACTTGAAGACAGCGCTGCGTTTTGCAGCCGCCTGTGCCGCCAGAAGCCACACTATGCACCCCAAAGCCCTTTTAGATGCCTGTTCCGAGTTGGTTCGGCTGACCCTTAAGTTCGACCACCCCGCAGATGCGATCGTGTCCAAGTTTTTCCGTGACAACCGCGGCCTGGGTCCCCGCGAGCGCGCCACCATGGCTGAAACGGTGTACACCGTACTGCGCAAGAAAAACTTGTTTGACCACCTGGCACCCTCAGGCAGTGGCCCCAAAGAGCGCCGCCTGGCTATTTTGGGGTTTTACGGCCCGGGCGATTTTTTGCGCAGTGCGCTGACCGATCAAGAGACGCGCTGGCTGGACGATTGTGAAAAGGTCGACCCCAAAGACCTGATGGAGCGCCACCGCCACAACCTGCCCGAATGGTTGGTGCAACCGCTCAAAGACCAGTTAGGCGACCAATTCTGGCCCTTGGTGGAGAGCCTGAACCTGGGTGCCGGAATGGACTTGCGGGTGAACGACTTCAAAGTCAAACGCGCCGATGTGCAAAAAGAACTGGCCAAGGCCGGTATCAAGGCCGTCCACACGCCGTACTCCCCCTGGGGCTTGCGCATTGCCGGCAAGCCTGCGCTGAACAAGAGCGAAGCCTTTTTGCGTGGCGACTTCGAGGTGCAGGACGAAGGCTCGCAGCTGCTGGCCATGCTGTTGGATGCCAAACGTGGCGAGATGGTGGTCGATTTTTGCGCCGGAGCCGGGGGCAAGACCCTGGCCATTGGCGCCATGATGCGCAACACCGGGCGCCTGTATGCGTTTGACACCTCGGCCCACCGGTTGGATGCCTTCAAGGCGCGTTTCAAACGCAGCGGTTTGTCCAATGTGCACCCGGCGGCCATTGCGCACGAGCGCGATGACCGGGTTAAAAGGCTTTCGGGCAAGATGGACCGGGTGCTGGTGGATGCCCCCTGCACCGGCTTGGGTACGTTGCGGCGCAACCCCGACCTGAAATGGCGCCAAAGCCTGCAGGGCGTGGAAGAAATGGCCGTCAAACAGGCCAGTATTTTGCAAAGTGCTGCACGTATGGTGAAGCCTGGCGGACGGCTTGTGTACGCCACCTGCAGCGTATTGCCGCAGGAGAACGAGGCTATTGCCGATGCGTTTACCGCTGCCAACCCCGATTGGGTGCCGCTGCCGGTGGGCGAGGTGTTGGCAGGCTTGAAGGTGGCCGATGCGCAGGCACTGTGCAGCGGTGGCGAAGCGGGGCAGTTGTATCTGCGCCTGTGGCCGCACCGCCATGGCACCGACGGATTTTTTGCCGCCGTGTGGCAAAAGAAGTAGCCCTGTAATCGGTAGTTTTCCCGTACCTGCTAGCGCATCGGGTGGCAGAAACGGGCCCGGATTTGGGCAGAATTGTGCGCCGTGCGTTAGCTCCGCGTGGAGTCTTTGTAGCGTTGGTGCAGTATCTTGACCCGCTGCACATACACCTGGGTTTCGGCAAAGGGCGGCACGCCGGCGTACTTTTGCACAGCTTCGGGGCCGGCGTTGTAGGCGGCCGTGGCCAGTGTGACATCGTTTTTGAAGCGTGCCAGCAGGTGCGCCAAATACTGGGCGCCACCGCGAATGTTGTGGCCGGGAATGCGGGCGTCGGTCACCCCCATGTCGCGTGCAGTGCCAGGCATGAGCTGCATCAGGCCTAACGCACCTTTGGGCGAACGGGCGCGGGCATTGAAGCCCGATTCCGCATGGATTACGGCACGCACCAGCGACGGCTCCAGGCCGTACCGGTGGGCCGCCTGTGCAATTTCATCGCCAAATTCCCGCAGGTACAACGGCGTCGATTGCCAGTTGACATTGGAGGTGACACTGCAGGCGTAACACGTCAGGCGGTGCACCACGTAGGCTGTTTTGCTCGGCGGCACATCAGAAAACGAGATGGTTCCGCCTTGTACGTAACGAAAAATCTTGGTCGTTGGCAGAACGTCGGCGGTAGTGTTTGCACGGCAGGGGTACACGCAAGCCAATAGCACCAACAACGCCCCTGTAGTGCGCAACAGTCGGTGTGCATGGTTTGCTGTGGCGGGCGGTGTTGGGCGGTGCGTCATGGTGGATAGATGTCGTGCAGCGTTCATTTTCGCGCCAAAGACGACAGTAGCCAATAGAGAGAGAACGTGCCGTCAGTGGGGCGTTTGGCCCTGGGCGATCTCGCTTTGTAGACGGAATGATTCCATGACAGCATCGGGCGCGCCGCCTTGCGCCAAATGTTGTTTGTACCAGACGCTCAAAATGGTGCTGATCACCGGGCCCGGATTGGCGCGAACTTTCTCAAAGTCCCAGCCGTTCAGCAGGCAGATGCGGTGCACCAGATCCATATCGAGGTCGATGGCGTCGTCGTCACAACGGCGTACCCTGAGGTCGCTGAAGGTAGCGCCTTGTGGCAGTTTGAGGTCAATGTGCATCACAGTCTAGAAAGTGCAGGGTTGATGGGCGTCCAGGCGCAAAAAAGCCCGAACAAGTCGGGCTTTTGAAGGAGGCTCCAGCATGAGAGGACAGCGCTAAAGATCTGTCCCCTGGCTATTACTTGAGCTTCATTTCCTTGTAGTCCACGTGCTTGCGAGCTTTGGGATCAAATTTTTTGATCAGCATTTTCTCGGGCATGGTTTTCTTGTTCTTGCTGGTGGTGTAGAAGTGACCGGTGCCAGCAGTAGATTCCAGCTTGATTTTTTCGCGTCCGCCTTTGGTTGCCATGGTGCTACTCCTTAAGCTTGGCCACGTGCGCGCAGGTCGGCGAGCACAGAATCAATACCGTTTTTGTCGATCAAACGCAAACCTGCGTTCGAAATCCGCAGGCGAACCCAGCGGTTTTCAGTCTCGACCCAGAAACGGCGGTATTGCAGGTTCGGCAGGAACCGGCGCTTGGTTTTGTTGTTGGCGTGGGAAACATTGTTTCCGACCATCGGGCCTTTACCCGTTACTTCACATACGCGTGCCATTAGACACTCCGATACTTTTATACAGCTGGCACTGTGACGAACAGGCTGATTAAGCCGGTTCGCTGGTGACCCAGCTTGACCTCGCCAAGAAGAAAGGGTGGCGGTAACCCTGATTGCCGTTGTGTTGGCAAAGCCGTCAATTATAGCTTTTTTGGGGCTGAATATTGAAATCGTTGTATCTGTTCCAATTCTTCGGAGCAGCGGGGCCTGCGGTGTTGAAGGTTTGGTGCGTGTATTGACGCTGTGCCTGTGTTGGCTCTACTATGCACGCCATCCTGATCCGAACTGCCACATTCTCTCCATATGCATGCCCAATGTTCTTGGGTGGCGAGGAGCAAAACATACATTGGGGAAGTTTTGAAACGAGCGCCAATTGTTTTTGTAGTGGCCATGGGTCTGTGGTGCCCGCTGCCTGGTAGCGCGCAGTCAGTCCATTTGAGAATTTGCAATGAGGACGCTGACAACTTCCCTTACCTGGTCAAGGGCGGACAAGGACTGGACAATCAGCAACTCAACCTGGCCGCGAAAAGATCGGGCATCGTGCTGACACAGGTCGCCTTGCCATGGAAGCGCTGTTTTAAGGAGTTGCAGGAGGGCGCTGTGGACGGTGTCGCTGCGGCGAGCTTCAGTGAGGAGCGTGCGGTTTTTGCGCAATATCCCATGACAAAAAATGGTGACCTGGATGTGTCACTGCGCTTACGCAACGACAGTTATTCCCTGTTTCGTCCAAAAGACGGTGTGGCCGGTTGGGATGGTAAAAGGTTTGTCCAGTTGGCCGTACCGATTGGCACGCAACTCGGTTATTCCGTGGCCGGAGATTTGCGGAAGGCGGGCGTCAGTGTTGATGCAACCTACTATGACGCCAAACATTTGATGGGACAGTTGGCGCTCGGTCGGCTTCAAATGGCGGCGATGCTTACCAAGGAGGGTGACGCATTGCTGGTGCGCCCAGAATTTGCGGGAAAAATTGAACGCATATCGCCAGCGTTTGTGGAAAAACCCTACTTCGTCATTTTTAGCAAGCGGTTCTATGCCCAAAACAAAAAAGCGGTAGAACAGTTTTGGGGCTCTGTTGCAGCGGTACGCGAAACCACTGAGGTAGAGTCGGGTCGGAAGCGGTAGTGGCGTCGCGGCCTGTCGGCCAACCGACCCACGTTTATGCGCGAAGCCTGCGCCTCCCTCATGCAAGTTATGCCGTCTTAATCGGTGGTTCGAGTGCCCCCGCAAGGTAGTTCCAATATAAAGCGTGTCCCTTTTCCGGGTGTGCTTTCCACGTTGATGTGGCCACCCATCAGGTGGCTGACTTGGTTAAACACCGCGTAAAGGCCGAATCCGGAGCCGCCTTTGCCTAGCTGAGTGGTGTAAAAAGGGTCAAAAATCCGTGTGACTCTCTCTGGCGCAATACCTTTCCCATCGTCGCCAACCGTCAGGGTTACCCAGCCATTGTGCGATTTACCTTCGATGATGACATTGCCGCCAGTTGGTTCTTCAAATGCGTGCTGGAACGCGTTGCTGAGCAAATTTGCCAATACCTGTTCCAGTGCACCGGGATAACCGTTAATAGTGATGGCGGGGTCGATGCGGATGTCGATTCGGTGGCTCGCGGTATTCTGAATCCGGAATTCGCTCACGGTCTGGTATACCAGTTCGTTCAGACCAAATACCTGGGTTCGGCTGTTGAGTTGATCCACGGCCACCATCCTGAACTTGCGTATCAGATCGCCTGCGCGGTGCAGGCTGCTGTCCAGGAGGCTGAGTTCTTCGCCGACGTTTTTGTACAAACGATCGAGACTTTCCTTTTGGACTTTGTCCTCCGCCAACCGGGGGTGCATCTGTTGCATTTTTTGTACGTCGGCGTCCAAAGAACTGGCCGTCAACATAGCCACACCAATGGGCGTGTTCAGCTCGTGTGCGATGCCGGTGACGATTGCTCCCAAGCCCGCAACTTTGGCGGCCAATACCAGTTGTGCTTGGGTGCGCTCCAGGGTCTCAATGGTTCGCGCCAGGCGCTGATTGGTTTGTTCCAGCGCGGCCTCCGCCTGGCGGCGGGTTTCAATCTCGTGTTGCAGTGCCGCATTGCGCTCCATGAGTTGTCGCCGCGCGGCGCGCAACCCCAAGTGGGTATTGATGCGAACCAGTACTTCGGCAACCTGGATGGGTTTGGTGATGTAGTCCACACCACCTGCTTCGAAACCACTCACTTTGTCGGTGGTCTCAGCCAACGCAGTCATGAAAATAACCGGAATGTCGGCGGTCTGTGCATCAGCCTTCAGGCGTTTGCAGGTTTCGAACCCATCTATTCCCGGCATCATGACGTCCAGCAATATCAAGTCGGGGAGGGTACGCTGCGCTCTTTTGATTCCGTCTTCGCCGCTTTGCGCAATGACGATTTCAAATCCGCTATCTTCCAGATGGGATGCGATCACGCCCAGATTGGCAGCAGTGTCGTCCACAATCAGCAGAACTGGAGGAGATTCTGGTGGGGATTCAGTCATTTTTTGGCACCGTGCGCATGTACTTTTCAACCAATTTCTGGATTTCCTGCACCTGAAATTCCTTCGCCAGTTGTCGCAATTTGTCTGCGAATGCGCCATAGGCCGGATCCAGCGCACTCAGATGGTCGGCGCGCTTGCGAATGCGGCCAATATTACCGTCCAGAACCAGATCGTGGAGTACTTTTAACTCATCCATTCCGGGGCTAACCAAGATACTGCCATTTTGTGTCACAGCACTGTCTTCGGTTTGCCAGTGAATGTTCAAAAGTGTACCGATTTCGTGCAACAACTGGCTCTGGTCAATTGGCTTGGCCATAAATACGTTGGCGCCGGCTTCTAGGGCGGCGACGCGATCTTGTTCCAGGAACGTCGCAGAAACGACAATTGTCGGCAGTTTTTCAAGCACGGGATTGGCCCGCATGCGACGGGTGGCCTCCAATCCGTCCATGACGGGCATCGTTACGTCCGTAATGACCAAATCGGGTTGAGAGATAAGCATTTCATTCAATGACTCCCGTCCGTTACTTGCTTCTACGATGTCGAATCCAAGCCCGCCGAGCAAGGCAATCAGCATGGCGCGGTTGGCTGGAACATCATCGGTAATGAGTAACTTCCGGCGTGGGCCTTCGTATCCAATCACGGTGTGATCAGCTGCCGTGGGGATTGCTTGTTGGAGATGGTCACTGTCAATCACCGGTAACGCAATTTCGAACCAGAAAAGGCTGCCCTTGCCAAGCTCGCTTTCGACAAAAATATCACCTCCCATGAGGCGCACCAATTGGCGACTGATCGCCAGTCCAAGGCCTGTTCCTCCAGATCGCTGCTTGGCATCGCCCACCTGTTCAAATGCCTGAAAAATGGTGTCCAACTGGCTGCGATTCATGCCCACGCCGTTGTCTTGAACTTCAAAGCGCAACACGCTTTGTGCGTCGGCATCCGCAACGCGCCGGACCTTGAGAGAAACCCGTCCGCGCTCGGAAAACTTCACAGCATTGCCCAATAAATTCAGCAACACCTGGCGCAAGCGCATTTCGTCGACCATAACGGTGTTGGGTAATTTTTCATCGACCTCCGAAACAAACTGCAAACTGCGTTCTTCCGCTTTGACCCGAATGATGTCGCTGATGACCTGCACAAACACGGGGAGTTGTACCGCAGATGGAATTAGTTCAAATTTTCCGGCCTCAATTTTCGAGATGTCGAGCACGTCGTTGATTAACATCAACAGGTGTTCGCCGCTGCGTTGCACGGTGTCAAGTCCCGTGAGCTGTCGCTCACTGAGGTTCTTGTCACGTTTCAGAATTTGCGTGTACCCCAGAATGGCATTCAGGGGCGTGCGTAACTCGTGGCTCATGCTGGCCAGAAAGGTGCTCTTGGCTTTGCTGGCGATCTCGGCACGGTCTTTGGCAATGGATAGTTCACTGGTTCTGTGGGCGACGATTTCTTCCAGGTGATTGCGATGTCGCTGAAGCTCGTGTTCAAAGCGGATACGGCGTTCAATGTCTTTTGCCAGTTCGCTGTTGCTTTCTTCCAGTTCACGAAATACGTCCTGCAGTGCTTTGCGTGTGTTTTCGAGACTGGCGCCCAGTGTGCCCAGTTCGTCCTTGCGGGTCCAGACGAAGGGCGCGGCAAGGTCGCGGGTCGCGAGCCGTTCGGATTCGTGCATCAGGCGCCGAATGGGCACTAGCAAACGCAGATGCAGGAGCGAAAGAATCAGCAGCAAGCTGAAGAAGAGTTGTCCGATCACTGTCAATATAAGACCTTGCCGGTCGTGGGATAACTCGGCATCCATTTGCCCGGTATCCATTTCAAGGGTCACGTTACCAACCGGTTTTCCATCCAGGTCAATGGTGCGGGTGGCTACGATTTGCCGTCCCCTGCGTCTTTGCGGGTGGTCAACAGATGAAAAAATTTCGCTCGCACCGGTCGAAATCAATCCGACAACGGTGCCCGAGACGATGCGCTGGTCGCTAAATACCGAACCCAGAAGTGGAATGGTGGTTTCCCGGTCGAATGACCACAGGGGCTTGCGCAGGCTGATGGCCAAGGTATCAATCTGGCGATTCAAATCGTCATTCAAACTTTGCGTCAAACCATCGCGTCGACGCTCCAGCGTAATCCAACTGCCCACGGTGGACGGAATCAACAGGCCCACGATTACGCCCATTACGATGGCCCATCGCAGACTTAAGCCAGTGCCCAGCCACCGAAACCGCGCGCCGCCTTGCTGTTGTGGATTTTGTGGATTTGGCATGCTGAGAACGCTATCTCCATGCGGAATCGCGGGGCTGCGCATTGGTCGAATCGTAGCGCCCCATCAGTGCGTTCCGGATATCAATTTGTCAAGGGTTCCATCCGCGATCATGGTGTCCAGCGTGGACTGCAGTTTTGCCACATCGGCACTGGGCATTTTGGTGTTGCAGGCCAAGGAGCCCAGAGAACGCCGGAATGTGAGTGCACTTACAGGAGTGCGGTCCTTGCCCCCTGCTTTTTGGACGAAATAACGGGCGGACAACACATCGGTTGCCCATACGTCGATGCGTTTGTTCAGAAGTTTTTCCAGACTTTGTTCCGGTGTGTTGGCTTCATCAACGTCATAACCGAACGCCTTGAGGTATTCCGCGTCACCGCTGCCACGCAGCGCGCCAATTTTGCGCTTTCTGGCATCTGCCAGCGCAATGAACCGCTCTTTGGATTGGGGATGTACAAAAAACCCTGAATCGGTAACGAAGATAGGGCTGATCCACTGGTAGTCTGCCTCAATGAATTGCGCGCGTTGAACCGGAAACGCGCATGTCAACTCTTTTACCTTGGCTTCGGCCATTCCGCGTGCCAAGGGTACTTCCTGCAGGGTATAGGCGAGTTTGGCCTTTTCAAACAGCGTGGCGACCACTGTAATGGCCACGCCAACCGGTTTGCCATTCTCTGTCATGGTGAAGGGTGGATTTCCTGTGGCGTATTCCAGGGTGTAGGTCGTCTGCTGGGCATGGCAGGCCAAACACAACAGCAAACTACCAAGAACGCTTGATGCTTTCTTCATAACTCTGTGTCTCCCCAGGGGGTTTTTCGTTAACCAGTTTCGGAACCGGTGCCTTGCCCTTAGCGTGCCAGAACTGCTCAGTCCGTTTGGTGTTCAGCTTGGGCGCACATTTGGAGCGACCATGCTTTTGCAATTGCGCCAGCATGGAGTCGGTCTGCTCGGCCATGTTGTTCAGGGCCGTCTGCACCGGCACTTCGCCCCGGATTGCAGCGCCAATATGCATCCACCATAGCGGTGCCATATTGGCGTAGTCTGGGACGTTGGTTCCGGTGGGCGTCCAGGACTTCCGCGCCGGGCTGCGATAGAACTCGACCAAACCGCCCAGCTTGGGTGCGGCGTCAGTCATGGCCTGTGATTGAATGTCGGACTCGCGAATTGGCGTCAGTCCGACCAGTGTCTTTTTCAGCGAGACCGATTTGGATGTCACGAACTGGCCATACAGCCACGCCGCCTTCATGTTGGCAAGCGGCGTGCCTTTCATCAGAGTCCAGGAGCCAACGTCCTGGTACCCGACCTTCATACCCGCTCTCCAGTAAGGCCCGTGGGGTGACGGTGCAACCCTCCACTTGGGTGTGCCATCGGCATTGGTCACGGGCAGACCGGGTCGCGTCATGGACGCAGTGAAGGCGAGATACCAGAAAATTTGCTGGGCAATTTGTCCCTGGCCGGGTACCGGGCCGGCGGTGCCAAAATCCATGTTTTTGGCATCCGGCGGTGCATATTTGTTGAGCCACTCCATGAATTTGTTGACCGAGTAGACGGCCGCCGCTCCGTTCATGTCGCCGCCCCGCTGCACCGATGCGCCGACCGGCGCGCAGCCCTCTACGCGTATACCCCAATCATCGACCGGGTTGCCAAATGGAATGCCGGTGTCGCCAGCACCCGCCATGGACAACCAAGCGTCCGAAAAGCGCCAGCCAAGGGATGGATCTTTGCGTCCGTAGTCCATGTGGCCATACACCTTCTTGCCATCGAGTTCCTTGACGTGTACCGTAAAAAACTCGGCAATGTCTTCGTAGGCCGACCAGTTGACCGGAACATCCAGTTTGTAGCCGTAGATGCTTTTGAACTTGCTTTGCAAGTCGGGCCGGTCAAACCAGTCCTTGCGGTACCAGTAGAGATTGGCGAATTGCTGATCCGGCAACTGGTACACCTTGCCGTCGGGCCCGGTTGTGAAACTGATGCCAATGAAATCTTTTAAATCGAGTGTGGGTGAAGTAACCGACTTGCCTTCCTTGGCCATGAAATCCGTCAAGTTGACGGTTTTTCCTGATCGGTAGTGCCAGCCGATCAAATCACTGTCGTTGACGTAGGCATCGTAGAGATGGATGCCGGTGCGCGCCTGGGTTTCAATTTTTTTGACCAGATCATCTTCGCCCGTTTGTTCGTGAACGACATGGATGCCCGTTAATTCGTAAAACGCTTTGGCCAGTACGTCGGACTCGTAGGCGTGCACATCCAGCGTTTCAGATACAACCTTGATCTCTTTGCCGATAAAGGGTTTGGCGGCGTTGCGAAACCACTCCAACTCTTTCCGCTGCTGCTCCTTGGTCAGGGTTGTGGGTGAGAACTCCTTCACCAGGCGATCAACGGCGTCTGCCTGCTGCGCAGTGCTAGCAGGGCAGAACGCCATTACGCCGAAGCCGATCGCAGCGGCACACAGATTATTTTTCATCGACACCACGCCCCTTACGGATAAAGGCCTAGAACCTACCCCGCCAACGATGATCGGGTCGGCACATGGTGCATCGAAACACTACGCCCGTCAATCGGGACTTCGCGCAACGGTCAGATTCATTCCTGTTCCAGAAATCGTTGTGCATCCAGCGCCGCCATACAACCTGTGCCGGCGCTGGTAATGGCTTGGCGGTAGACATGGTCCTGCACGTCACCGGCGGCAAATACGCCCGGAACCGACGTTTGGGTGGCGAAACCCTTGAGACCGCCCTGCGTGACGATGTAACCGTTTTCCAGCGTCAAATGACCCTGGAAAATTTCGGTGTTGGGGGCGTGGCCAATGGCAATGAAGCAACCGGTGAGTGCAATGTCCTCGGTCGTTCCATTCGTGGTGCTTTTGACACGGATGCCGGTGACACCAGATGCGTCGCCCAGCACCTCCTCCAGGGTGCAAAAAGTCTTGAGTTCAATTTTGCCCGCCGCCACCTTGTCCATCAGTTTGTCAATCAGAATGGGTTCAGCCTTGAATTTGTCGCGCCGGTGTACCAGGACCACCTTGCTGGCAATGTTGGACAGGTACAGCGCTTCTTCCACGGCTGTGTTGCCGCCGCCGACCACACACACGGTCTGGTCACGGTAAAAAAATCCGTCACAGGTCGCACAACCCGATACGCCGCGCCCCATGAACGCGGTTTCCGACGGCAGGCCCAGGTATTTGGCCGAAGCACCCGTGGCAACAATCAGGGCGTCGCAGGTGTACTGACCGCTGTCGCCGTTCAGGGTGAAGGGGCGCTTGGACAGATCGACCGCGTTCACATGGTCAAAGATGATTTCCGTCTTGAAACGCTCGGCGTGTTGCAGAAAACGCTGCATCAGGTCCGGGCCCTGTACCCCTTCCACGTCGGCAGGCCAGTTATCGACCTCGGTGGTAGTCATCAACTGACCACCCTGGGACATGCCGGTGACCAGCACCGGATTCAGATTGGCGCGTGCAGCGTATACCGCTGCGGTGTAGCCGGCCGGGCCAGAGCCCAAAATCAGGACTTTGGCGTGTTTGGTAGAAGACATGTGTAACCTTTATGAGTAAATTCAGAGCCCGGGCGTGTACATTTCGGGGCGAAGCAGCCCATTTCAATATACAGCCGCGCTGCGTCTGGCGGAACAGTGGAGTGGACGGTACCATTGTAAGAATCGTCCTGGCGCATTACTGGAAGCAATTGAATGTCAATAGTGAGCAATCTCGAGTTGATTCGGCGCGTGCCCTTGTTTGAAGTGTTGTCGCCCGCACAAGCCCAGTTGGTTGCCGCTGCGGTGAGCAAGAAGCGCTACAAGCGCGGTGAGTCGGTAATTGAAGAGGGCAAGACCACCGATGCGATCTACATCATTCTTTCAGGGCGGGCACGTGTTGTCATGGGAGACCATAAAGGCGGCGAAGTCATCCTGGCGACCCTGCATGCGGGCGATTACGTGGGCGAGATGAGTCTGATTGATGGCGAGGCTCATTCGGCAACCGTCACCACCGAGGTACAGACCGACGTCCTGATTCTGGGGCGCGAGGATTTTTTGCGCTGCGTGGGTGAAAACGCTGCAGTGGCGTTATCCGTGATGCGCGGCCTTGTGCAGCGCCTGCGTAGCGCGGACAGAAAAATTGGCTCTTTGGCTTTGATGGGTGTCTACGGGCGCGTCGCAACCGTGTTGCTGGATTTGGCCGTTTCCAGTGAAAACCGCGAATTGCTGATTCGCGACAAAATTTCACGCCAGGATTTGGCAAAAATGGTGGGTGCATCGCGCGAAATGGTCAGCCGCGTGATGAAAGAATTTGAAGAGCAGGGCTTTATCAAGACGCTCGATCAAGGCGTTATTCGTGTTGTAGAGCGCCGCAATATGCCCCGTTGAGGTTGCTGCCCCAATGTGTGGCGGCACGGCTTTGCAGCCAAGGGCTTCGGGTAAGCTTGCCAGACAGATTTTCCACATGACTTATTCCCTCAATACCCTTCGCTCGACTCCGTCCAAGCCCACCGCTGCGCCTGCGGGCATGGGGCGTTTTGCCAATGAAATTACCCTGATTGTGGGATTTGTGGGGCTGGTGCTGTGGCTGGTGGCCCTGCTCACCTACGCCCCGCAGGACGCGGCGTGGTCCACGTCGGGCGCGGATTTGCCAGTGCTCAACCGGGTGGGGCGCCTGGGCGCCTGGGTGGCTGACCTGAGCTACTTCGTGTTCGGTTTTTCGGTATGGTGGTGTGTGGCCGTAGCGGTTCGGTTATGGCTGACTTTGCTGGCCAAACGGCTGCGCGACGATGCCAGTGCGGTCATCCCACGCCGGTGGGTGTTCTGGTTTGGCATGGCTTTGTTGCTGTACGCCAGCACCACGCTGGAGTGGGCACGGTTGTACCGTCTGGAGGCCTATTTACCCGATCACAGCGGTGGTGCGTTGGGGCATTGGTTGGGGCCCATCGGTGTCAAGTGGCTGGGGTTTGTCGGCTCGGGGCTGGTGTCGATTGCCTTGGGTGTCATTGGCGCGGCATTGGTGTTCGGTTTTTCCTGGATGCAGGTTGCTGAAAAACTGGGGGCCTGGATGGATGGTCAAGTGCAGGCCCGGCGTGCACAGCGCGAACGTGCACACGACCGCGAAATGGGGCAACTGGCGGTACGCGAGCGCGAAGAAATTCTGCTCGAAGAGCGGGAAGAAATTGAAATTCACCACCCCAAGCCGGTCGCCATCGAGCCGGTTGTCATTGATGTGCCACCCAGCAAGCGGGTAGCCAAGGAGCGTCAGAAGCCCCTGTTCACCGACATGCCCGACAGCAAGCTGCCGCAGGTCAACCTGCTCGATGGCGCGCAGTTGCGCCAGGAAACCGTGGCCCCCGAAACGCTGGAAATGACCAGCCGCATGATCGAGAAAAAGCTCAAGGACTTCGGCGTCGAAGTGCGTGTGGTGTTGGCCCAGCCGGGGCCGGTCATTACCCGCTACGAAATCGAGCCCGCCACCGGCGTCAAGGGTTCGCAAATTGTGGGCCTCGCCAAAGACCTGGCACGCAGTTTGAGCCTGGTGTCCATCCGGGTGGTGGAAACCATTCCCGGCAAGAACTACATGGCGCTGGAGTTGCCCAACGCCAAGCGCCAAAGCATCAAGTTGTCCGAAATTCTGGGCTCGCAGGTCTACAACGAAGCCAAATCCATGCTGACCATGGGCCTGGGCAAGGACATTGTGGGCAACCCCATCGTTGCCGACCTGGCCAAGATGCCGCACGTGCTGGTGGCCGGTACCACCGGTTCGGGCAAGTCGGTGGGTATCAATGCCATGATCCTGAGCCTGTTGTACAAGGCCGAAGCCCATGATGTGCGCCTGCTCATGATCGACCCCAAGATGCTGGAAATGTCGGTCTACGAGGGTATTCCGCACCTGCTGTGCCCGGTGGTGACCGACATGAAGCAGGCCTCCAATGGCCTGACTTGGTGCGTGGCCGAAATGGAAAAACGCTACAAACTCATGAGCAAGATGGGTGTGCGCAATCTGGCAGGCTACAACGTCAAGATTGACGAAGCCAAGGCCAAAGGCGAATTCATCTACAACCCCTTCAGCCTGACCCCCGAAGACCCCGAGCCCCTGCAGCGCCTGCCCCACATTGTGGTGGTGATTGACGAGCTGGCCGACCTGATGATGGTGATTGGCAAAAAGATTGAAGAGCTGATTGCCCGCCTGGCACAAAAAGCCCGCGCGGCCGGTATCCACCTGATTCTGGCCACCCAGCGCCCCAGCGTGGATGTGATTACCGGCCTGATCAAGGCCAATATTCCCACCCGCATTGCCTTCTCGGTCGGCTCCAAGATTGATAGCCGCACCATCCTGGACCAGATGGGTGCCGAAGCCTTGCTGGGTATGGGCGACATGCTGTACATGGCCAGTGGCACCGGACTGCCGATCCGTGTGCACGGCGCCTTTGTCAGTGACGAAGAGGTGCACCGCGTGGTGAGTTACCTCAAGAGCCAGGGCGAACCCAATTACATCGACGGCGTGCTCGAAGGCGGCACGGTCGATGGCGACGGCGAGCCCGGTGTGGACGGGGGTGCCAGCGGTGAAAAAGACCCCATGTACGACCAGGCAGTGGAAGTGGTGCTCAAACACCGCAAGGCCAGCATCTCCCTGGTGCAGCGGCACCTGAAGATTGGCTACAACCGCGCCGCCCGGCTGGTAGAAGACATGGAAAAGGCGGGCTTGGTCAGCAGCATGAGCACCAGCGGCCAGCGCGACATTTTGGTGCCTGCCCGTGCAGAGTAAGTTCTTGTGGGTCAGACCACTTTGCTCAGTGAATGTGTCCTGACCCCAACTGGTTCTGAAACATTGCGGGTCAGACCACTTTGCGTAGCAAATGTGCTCTGACCCCAACCGATTAATATGAAACTATTTGCTACACTTTTAATAGCTGCTTGCGCTTGTCCAGCCTGCGCTGCAGGCCTGGAAAGCCTTGAAAATTTCATCAGGACGGTGAAAACCGGGCGCACCGATTTCACCCAGGTGGTGACGGTGCCTGCCAAAGAAGGGCAGTTGGCTCGTGCCAAGACCTCTAACGGCACGTTTGAGTTTGCACGCCCTGGCCGATTCAGGTTCATCTACAAAAAACCGTTCGCGCAAACCATTGTGGCCGACGGGCAAACCCTGTGGCTGTACGACGTGGATCTGAACCAGGTTACCGGGCGCAAGCAGGCGCAGGCCCTGGGCGCCACACCGGCGGCGTTGATCGCCTCAGCCCCCGATTTGCGTGCGTTGCAGACGGATTTTTATCTGGTGTCCGACGGCCAGCAATCTGGCGTGGAGTGGGTGCTTGCCACGCCCAAGGCCAAAGACAGTGCATTGCAAAGTGTGCGGGTCGGTTTTCGCGCTGGTATGTTGGCCCAGCTCGATATCGTGGACAGCTTTGGCCAGAAATCCAGCCTGAGTTTCCAGGCCTTCCAGGCCAATGTGGCGCTGGAGCCCAGCAGCTTTCAGTTCAAGCCACCCGCTGGGGCGGATGTGATTCAACAATAGGTCCTGCGGCGTGTGCGCTGAGGTGACGGAACGCCCCGTCGCCCTGCCACCGGGCTACGAAGCGGCGTGGATGGAGTCGCTGCGCTCGTCAGCGATGTGCGGTGCCTGCGGCGCGGTCAGGGGCAAGTCCACCATGATGTGGGTGCCTGCGCCGGGGCTGGAGGTGATTTCAATGCTGCCCCCTAGGACTTCATGCACGATGTTGTAGGCGATGTTCATACCCAGACCGGAGCCGCCTTGCCCCAGTTTGGTGGTGAAGAAGGGGTCAAACACCCGTCTGCGGGTTTCTTCGTTCATGCCCACACCGTCGTCGCTGAAATGCAGTGCCACGTGTCCGCCCGGCCGCACCGTGGCCTGCAGGTGCATGGTGCCGTGGTCACGCCCCTCAAAACCGTGTTGCAAGGCGTTGCTGACAAAGTTGGTAATGAGTTGCCCCAGGGCGCCGGGGTAGCCGTCCATGGAGGCTTCGTCGGGCAAGTCCAGTGTGAGCTGGTACGGTTTGTTTTTGTACATCGGCTCCAGCGTCAGGCACACCTCACGCAGCGTGGTCTGCAAGTCAAACCTGCGGCGCTGGTCACTGGACTGGTCCACCGCCACCCGTTTGAAACTGCGGATGAGCTGGCTGGCGCGGGTCAGTGAGCGCATCAGGATTTCGGTGCCCCGTGTGGCCTGCTCAATAAACGCCTGCAAGGTGGAGCGGCGCAACTCGCCTTTTTCCATGGTGCTGGAGAGGTCGCGCACGTATTCCTGCATGGCGCTGCCCACTGTGACGCTGTTGCCAATAGGGGTGTTTAACTCATGGGCCACGCCCGCCACCAAAGAGCCCAGTGCGGCCATTTTTTCCGACCGCACCAGCTCGTTTTGCATGGCATGTACGGAGGCCAGCGCGGCGCTGAGATCGCGGTTGGCAATTTCGAGTTTTTCAGTGCGGGCCTGTACACGGCGTTCCAGCTGCAGGTTCATGTCGCGGATTTCCTGCTCGACAGCGCGTTGGCGCGTCACGTCGATCAGGCTGAAAATGATGAGGCGATCGGAGCCGGCTTCAAAGGTGCGCCCGGACATGATGCAGGCCATTGCATTGCCGGACTTGCTGCGCAGCTGAACTTCTTCGCGCACCAAGGTGTCGCCCCTGAGCAGGGTTTGCATCAGTTTCTCACGCTCGCTGGCGTCAATCCATATTCCGAGCTCCAGTCCGGTGCGTCCAGGAACTTCGCTGCGTTCGAATTCAAACAGTGTTAGCCAGGCGTCGTTGACCTCAACAAAGCGCCCGTCCCGGAAGTTGACCAGAAAGGACGGCGTAGGCGACTGCATGAAAAGCCCCATGAACTTGCTTTCGCTCTCGCGCAGCGAAATTTGTGTTTTTTGCAAACGGCGTATGTAGGACAGCAAAAAGTGACTCAGTGCAGCGATGAGGACGATGGTCAGCGTGGCCAGCAAAATACGCTCCAGGGTGCGCCGCTCCCAGGATGCCAGAATGCTCACGACTTCGCGTGCGTACACGGTGGTGATGGGAAAACCCGCGAGCTTGCGGTAGGTATAGAGCTTGGTGCCCTCGTCGTCATCGAGAAACGTATCGTCGCTGAAAGAGCCCTCTGCCGCGGGGCGACGCAAATAGTCCTTCTGCACCGAGTCGGGTACGTCGCGGTCGACGTAACGGGCCTCAAATGGCGATCGCGCCAGAATGAAGCCCTCGTCCGACACCAGGGTCACGCTGGCGTTGTTTTCTTTCGCTACCCGGGAGTACAGCGCGCCAAAGTACGACAGCCGAATGTCCACACTGATGACGCCCACCGGCTGGTCGTTCAGGTTGTACAGGGTGCGTGCCACGGGAATCACCCATTGGCTGTCATAGGCACTGGCATAGGGGCGCCCCACCAGGGCGCCGTGGAAAGTGGGGTGGTGCAACAGGTACTGGATATGGTTGCGGTACGAGGCGTTGGACTGGTGGGTGGGGTAGTCGGGGGAACTGATCCAGCTAATGCCTTCGGGGGTGACGTACTGCAGCGCTTTCAAATGGCGGCTGTGGCTGATGTCGTGCGTGGCGACCAGGTTACGGATGGCGGTGGGGTCATCGGCGTGCGGGCTGAGCTGAATGGCGCGTGCCACCCGGTCCAGGGTGTGCACAGCATCCTGCAGCGTCTGGCTGGCATGTTCTTCCAGCAGGCGCACGGCCACCAGGCCGTTGGTGGTTTCGGAGTTCAGGGTTTGCTGTTTGTCCTGCGCAATGGCCCACAGCGTTTGCCCCAGTATCGCCAGGGTTGCCAGCACGGCGAACAAGAGCAGCGCCCAGCGCGTGCGCGACAGGGTATTCAAGGCGCCGGCGGGCGTATTCATTGCACGCGCCCCTCTTTCCACGCCTGCAGCAACCGCTCATAGGCAATGGTTTCACCGCGTGGTTTTTCGTTGTCGATTTTGAGCCACGGTGAACCTTTGTTCGACAAGCGCCGCCCGGCATCCAGCATGGGGTTCAGTCGGGGAGTGCAGTGCTGCATGCCGGTGTTTTGCAGGTCCGCGAGTACCTCGTCCAGGTCCTTGGCCAGCCGGTCCATTGCGGCCTGTGGTGTTTTGCTGCCGTCAATGGCCGTGGCCACGTTGGCCCACCACAGGCGGGCCATGCGGGGGTAGTCGGGCACATTGGTGCCGGTGGGCGTCCACGCCACGCGGGCCGGGCTGCGGTAAAACTCGATCAGGCCGCCGTAGCGGTTGGCATTCTTGGTGAAGTAGGGGTGCTTGATGTCGGATTCACGGATAAAGGTCAGCCCGACGATGGACTTGCGCAGCGACACTGTTTTGGAAGTGACAAACTGCGCGTACAACCACGCTGCCGACATATTGGCCACGGGCGTGGATTTCATGAACGTCCAGGAACCCACGTCCTGGTAGCCGTTTTGCATGCCGGTTTTCCAGTACGGGCCGTGCGGCGAGGGCGCCATGCGCCACTTGGGGTTGCCGTTTTTGTCCACTGCGGCAATGCCGGGTTGCGTCAGGGGTGCCGTGAAGGCGGTGTACCAGAACACCTGCTGCGCAATTTGGCCCAGGGCCGGCACCGGGCCGGCGTCGGTAAACGTCATGTTGACGGCATCAGGCGGGGCATATTTTTTCAGCCAGTCCACGTATTGGGTCAAGGCAAATACCGCTGCGGGTGAGTTGACCGCGCCCCCGCGCGCCACCGATGCCCCCACGGGTGTGCATTGGTCGGATGCCACGCGGATGCCCCATTCATCCACCGGCAGGCCGTTGGGAATACCCTTGTCGGCCGAACCGGCCATGGACAGCCAGGCATCGGTAAAGCGCCAGCCCAGCGATGGGTCGCGTTTGCCGTAGTCCATGTGGCCGTAGATTCTTTTGCCGTCCAGCGTCTTCACATCGTTGGTGAAAAAGTCGGCAATGTCCTCGTAGGCCGACCAGTTCAGCGGCACGCCCAGTTCGTAGCCGTATTTGGCAAAAAAGCGGTCTTTCAGGTCTTTGCGGGCAAACCAGTCGGCGCGAAACCAGTACAGGTTGGCAAACTGCTGGTCGGGCAACTGGTAGAGCTTGCCATCGGGCGCGGTGGTGAAAGCGGTGCCAATGAAGTCGGCCAAATCCAGCCCGGGGTTGGTGTATTCGCGCCCGGCGCCTTGCATGAAATCGGACAGCGGCACCACGGTGCCGTAGCGGTAATGGGTGCCAATCAGGTCGGAGTCTGAAATCCAGCCGTCGTAGTCGGATACGCCGGTTTTGATGGCCGCGTACAGCTTGTCCACCACTTCGCCCTCGGGCACCATGTCGTGCTGCACGGCGATGCCGGTGATATCTTCAAAGGCTTTGCTCAGTGTGCGCGACTCGTAGACGTGGGTGTCAATGGTTTCTGACACCACCCGCACCCGGCCCACGCCCTGGCGTTTGAGTTGTTCGGCGGCGCTGATGAACCACTTCAATTCGGCCTGTTGCTGGGCGCGCGAAAGGCTGGAGGGCTGGAACTCCTGGTCAATCCAGCGGTTGGCTGCGGCCATGTCGGCCTGGCACAGGGGGGGTACCAGGGCGGCTGCAGTGATGATCCAAACCGACAAACGCATCTTGTTGGCCTCGTTGTTCCATGCCATGCCCGCTCCAAGGGGCAATGCTTTTTGGCCACTATACGCGCAGACGTGGTGCCGGTAAACCCGGGGTAAGCCCGGGGTGGGCACCGACGTGGCACGCCCGGGCAAGTGCGCTTTTGGGTCTCTGTGGTGCCGCGGTGCGGCGGTGTGCACGGGTACACCACGGTTGGAATGCCGGGTACCGTTCTTCCGCAATCCATCGGTCACGCCGCCACAGATGCTATTACTTTTGTAGCTGCCTGCGCATACCAGACGCGCGCAAATGCCCTATTCGACCCATAAAAATCCCACCTCCACCCGGCAGCATTATTCGGCAGCCGGGCCCGGTGCGGCAAGCCACTGCTGCATCTGCGCACACACCGCCTGGCTGTCGAGCAGGCCCAGGTGCGTCATGCCGTAGAACACCTTTTGGTGCCCGGGCGGGAAGTGCAGGGCGCGTTTGCGTTCCGGGTGCTGGCCGAGCGCGCTTTTGAGCGGCACCAGCCCGTCGCCCACCAGCCTGGCGCTGAAGTTGTTGTGCTCCCTGGCAATCATGGCGGCAATGGCGTAGCACTGCACGTGCTGCGGCAGGGGCACGGGTTGGCGCGGGTCGGCACTGCGGGCAAAACGGTCGCGCCCGGTCCAGTCCTCGTCGAGCAGGTTGCCATGGCGCAGATCGGTGGTACCGGCACTGCGGATCTTGCCCAGGCGGGCCAGGGCCTCCGAATAAGGGCTTACTTCCAGCGCAATGTCCACCAGGTTGCCAGCCTGCTCCAGCATGGAGCCGTGGTGCGGTGTGCCCACAAAAATCAGCTTGTACACCATGGGCATCCAGCTGTGCTGCGCCAAGGCGCCGTAATGGAACGCGCTGCGCGCCAGCAGGCCACCCATGCTGTAACCCACGATGCACAGATCCTGCACCGGAACCGGCCAGGCTTTGACCAACTGTTCCAGCTGATCGGCCAGTGCGCGCCCGTTTTGGGAGATGTGCAGACCGCTGTTGTAGCGCAGCATCATGGGGGTGCAACCATGGGCGCCCGCCAGTGCGGTGGCGTGGTTGTGGCCGCTGCTGGTGGCCCATTGCATCTCGTTCATGCAATGCCCGTGCAGCATGACCAGAATACGCCCCCGGGCCTCTGGCAAGGCCTTGGCCAGGGCTTGCGGGCTCATGGCCAGCGGTTTGCCGTCCTGCCACCAGCCCATGGTGAGGGTCAGCGGATTGTTGCGCCGGGCCATGTGGTCACCCAATACGCCGTTGAGTATGGAAATCAGCGCAGCACGTTCCTTGGTGGAGTGCACATGCTCGATTTCCGGTTGCAGCCGCCCCAGTGCCAGGTCCAGGCCGTCCGCCACCGCATGGGTCACACGCCGGATTGCGCCATAAACCAGGCCGGTGGTTTTGCGTACCACCTTGTCCACGGGGCCGTGGGTGTGCGGGCCGCGGCGGGCGCGTGATGTGGCGAACGGCGCCGGGAATTGCAGGATATTGAGGTGCATGGCCTCCACCAGGTCGGTTACGCCCAGGGTGGCGTCAATCACCAGGCGGCTGTAGCCGTGCAAATCGGACCAATGGACGTGCCGTTTTTTCATGGATGACCTTTTTCCGGGTGGGGTACGGTGGGGGTGTGTTGCCAGTGGCGCGCCGCGCGCGCGTGCACTCAGGCCAGGCTGCGCATGTGGGCGGCCACGGCCTGCAGTTGTGTGGCGTCCATGCTGACGATGAATTTGCGGCAGACCGAGTTGATGAGCTGGGTGGCGCCGGATACCCCCAGGCGGGCCGACTGCTCCTTGATGAAGCCCACCTTGGCCAACTGCAAGGCGCGCAAAAAGTAGTAGTCCATGCCGGCCTCGACCAGGGCCGCCACCAAATCGGCAACCGCAGCGCCGTGGCGGGCATCTGTGGGGGACTTTTCCAGCGCACTGAGCACCGCATCACTGCGCGCGCGCAAGGCTTTGGAGTGGTGAAAGCGCAGCGAGGGCTCGGCCTTGGTGCTGCCCGGTGAAACCCGTGTTGTGCCCGCCTCCGCAGGCGCTTTGGCGGCGGTTTTGGTCACTGTTTTGGCCGGTGTTTTAGCGGTCTTGGTGGCTGCACTGGCAGCGGGTTTGGCCGTTTTGCTGGCAGGGGTGCGGGTGGTCATGGTGGTCTCCGTTTTTAAGGCTGCAATGGGTGTATTTGTATTGTGTACGGTTGTACACCATAAGTCCATAGCCGTTTCCAATAATGGAGCGCTTGTTCTAATTGCTAAAGTAAGTTATTGATTCATATAGAAAAATCATCAATGCATAAAAGTACATATGTACACATTATTGGTTTTTATGACCTTTTGAACCGACCAGCCCGGTCGACAGGCTGGTGCCGATGACAATGACCACGGCACAGCCCAGCATCCATGGTGTGACCACCTCGCCCAGCAAGGCCACGCCGTACAACACCGCAAACACCGGAATGGCAAACGTGACGGAGAGCGCCCGCGCCGGACCGGCCCGCTCAATGATGCGGAAGTACAGGATGTAAGCCACCCCCGAACACAACACCCCCAGCGCCACCACGGCCAGCCAGGCTTTGGCGGACACCGCATGGTCGGGCCAGAACCACAGCGTCAGTGGCGCCAACGCCAATGCTGCGCCAACCTGGCTTCCGGTGGCCGACACCAGGGAGGGCAGGCCTGCCATGTAGCGCTTGGTCACGCTGGCCGATATGCCGTAACACAGGCAGGCCAGCAGGCAGGCCAGCACCGCCCAGCCGGTTGCATTGCCGCTGGCGTCGGGTTTGAAACTGGCCTTGTCCCAGGCCAGCAGGGCCACGCCCAGGAAACCAATCAGCAGGCCCACCACGCGGGCGGGGCTGAGCCGGTCTTTGAGCCACACCCAGGCAATCACGGCGCCAAACAGCGGCACCGTGGCGTTCAAAATGGACGACAAACCGGTGCTGATGATTTGGAGCGCATAGGTAAAACACACAAAGGGCAGGGCCGAGTTCAGCACGCCCACGGCAAAGGTCATCTTCCAGTGCTGGCGCAGCACGGCGGTCTGGCCCTGCAGTGCCAACAGCGGCAGCAAAAACAGCGCCGCAATGCCCACCCGCAACCCGGCGGTGACCACGGCCCCCCACTCCAGCGTACCGATGCGCATGAACATAAAGGACGAGCCCCATATCGCCGCCAGCAACACAAAATCGACCACCCAGCCGGAAGCGGCGGCAGAGGTGGTGACCGCGCGCAGGGCGCCGGGTGGTGTAGCGTGTGGGGTTGGGGTTGCGGCGCCCCGTGCAGATGGCGCGGCCGTGGGGCTGGCGCTCGGTGGTGTGGCAGGGGTCAAGGGCGGCTCTCCAGTTCAAGCAGGGCGATCTTGCGCTCCAGCCCCCCAGCATAGCCGGTCAGGCTGCCCTTGGCGCCCAGCACCCGGTGGCAGGGCACGATGATGCTGATGGGGTTGCGCCCCACGGCACCACCCACCGCACGCACCGCACTGGCTTGGCCCAGCGCCAGACTGACCGCGCCGTAGCTGCAGGTCTGGCCATGGCCAATGGCCAGCAGCGCGCGCCAGACCCGCTGCTGAAAGGGTGTGCCGCAGCTAAGGTCCAGCGCCATATCAAAGTCGTGGCGCTCACCCGCAAAGTACTGCTGCAGTTGCTCGGCGGTCTGCCGCAGCACGGGGTGGCCGGGGTCCAGCCGCCAGGCATGGGTGTCCACTTCGTGCTTTTGGCCGTCAAAGCCGACCCAGACCAGGGCCGTGTCGTGCGCCGCCAGCGTCATGGGGCCCCAGGGGCTGTGTAGGGTGCTGCGAACGGGGGTGGGGGGAAATTGCATATGTTTTGGCCTTTGCCCTTGTCAGGAGTGCGGTGGCAGCTATTATTTTGATAGCGAATGATGGCTATTGGTGGCGGGGTCGGTGGGCTCCGCCGCAGTACGGAGCGGTGTCGGTGTTGCAGCGGGGTCGGCCAGCCGAGCCCAGGCGCGCAGCACGGCGTAGCTGCGCCACGGGCGCCAGCGCTCGGATGCCGCTTCAGCGGCCCGCTGCGGGTGGGCGCAGTCTTGCACACCCAGTGCCTTGTGCAGGGCCACATCGCCACTCGGAAACGCATCGGGCCAGCGCAGCGCGCGCATGGCAATGTAGTGCGCCGTCCACGGGCCAATGCCGGGCAGGGCTTGCAGCGCGGCCATGGTGTCGGCCAAGGGCGCTCCGGGGTACAGCTGCAGGGCACCGCTGTGCACCGCCTGGGCCAGCGCCACGATGGCGCCCTGGCGCTGGCGCACGATGCCCAGCGCACCCAGATCGTCGGGCGTGGCCTGGCACAGGGCCTGCGGTGTGGGGAACAGGCGGTCCAGCGTCGGCAGGGGTGTTGTGAGGGGCTGGCCATAACGCTCCACCAGGCGCGCGGCCAGTGTGCAGGCGGCACGCACGGTGATTTGCTGGCCCAGCACGGCGCGTACGGCCAGCTCAAAGCCGTCCAGGCAGCCCGGCACGCGCAGGCCTTCACTGTCGGGAAAGTCGGCGCCCAGGCATTCTTGAATCGCGTGCGGGTCGGCGTCCAGGTCCAGCAGCGCGCGCACCCGGGCCAGCACCAGCGGCAGCGCCTCGGCCAGCGATGCGCTGATGTGCAGCACCACCTGGTGGCGCTCTGGCACAAACTGCATCTGCACCCAGCCGCTCAGCGGGGTGCTGCCCACGGTCAGAGACAGTGTGCGGGCCAAGCTGCGCTGTGTGGCATCGACGCTTTCCACACCGGGAATTTGCCGTGCGGCAAAAAATGCCAGCATGGCGTCTACATCGTAGGGCGGGCGGTAGGCGGCGGTCAGGCGCAGTGCCGCATGGCTTGCAGCCGCTGGCGCCGGGGTGTGGGCTTTGGCGCTTTGGCGCAAGGCCCGGGGCTCCATGCGGTAGTGTTCTGCAAAGGCGGTGTTGAAGCGCCGCACGCTGGCGTAGCCACTGAGCAGGGCCACCTGGGCCACGGGCAGGGGGGTGTCGGTGAGCAACTGCTTGGCCACCAGCAGGCGCCGCGTTTGCACATACTGCAAGGGCGAGACGCCCCAATGGGTCTCAAAAATGCGCCGCACATGGCGCGTGCTCACGCCCAGACGGTCTGCCAGCGCAGTCATGCTGGGCGGGCCGTCGCTCCAGGGCTCGGGGTTGTCCAACAACTGGGCCGCCTGCCGGGCCAGAATCTGCGACGCATCCTGGGTGGACCAAGCTTTGGCATCCGCACCGGCGGTGGGGCCCACGGCGTGCGGAGCCAGTTCGGGGCGGCAACGCAGGCAGGGCCGAAAACCCGCCGCTTCAGCCTGCGCCGCCAGGGCAAAAAAGCGGCAGTTGGCGCGCTGGGGCGTGCGCACCCGGCACACCGGGCGGCAATAAATGCCGGTGGAGGTGACGCCGGTGAAAAAGTGGCCGTCAAACCGCGCGTCCCGTGCTTTGAGCGCCAGGTAACAGGCGTCGTCTGCGGTGGACGCGGACTGCGGGTTGGCGGGGACGGTGGCGGCTAGCATGGGGCAATGATACGCAGCGGGGCGGTTGGGAATAGCCGTTTTCGGACCTGTGGCTGGGGTGGCAGCTTCTTTTGCGCTCCCTGATGGGGTGCTGGTGGGGTTCGACCCGGCGCGTGCCGTGGCGTGGATGCCGGGGCTCACCCCCCCCCCCCCCCCCCCGGGGGGGGGGGGCCCGCCGCCGCGCCCCCCCGCCCCGCCGTGGCGGTGAACCTGCGGTTCCGAAATCGCCCCCGACATCCGCCCCGCGCGCGCCTGGCGGTGGTGGCGCGCATTCAAACCACCACTAATGTGCGGCAATCAGATCACGATGCAGCTTACTGGCTGGGGTGGACCCAGTTTTCCACTTCGAGCCCAGGCACTCGCACGAATTCCGACATATTGTTTGTTACCAGCACCAGGCCTTCGCTGCGTGCGTGGCCTGCAATGTGCAGGTCATTGACCCCGATAGGTTGGCCGAGTTTTTCCAGTGCGCCGCGGATGGCACCGTAGTGCTGAGCGGCCTTGGCGCCATAGGGAAGAACTTCCAGGCGGCTGCAAAAATCCTCGATGGCGGACAGGTTCTCGCTCACGCGGCTGCTCTTTTCCGCGCCGTGCATTAATTCGGCCAAGGTGATGGAGGAGATTGCCATGCGGCTGGCGTTGGCGTTGAAGGTGGCCAGCACCTCGACGGGGCGCCGCTTCAACACGTAGATAACGATGTTGGTGTCCAGCAGGTAGCGCAGCATCAGAGCGCTTCCCGCTCAGGCTGGTGCTGGCTGGCGCGCTCGGACAGGAAGTCGTCGCTCACCGTGGGGCCGCCTAGGAAGAAGCTGTCCCAGGTTTGGCCAAGGGGGGCGATGATGCGCTCGTTGCCCCTGGCGCGTATTTCTACCTTGTGAATACCCTCGGGCAGGCGCACGTCCAACGGGAGGCGGACGGCCTGGGTGCGATTGTTGATAAAAACGGTACCGATTGACATGCCTATCTCCTTACGAAGTGCTATATGGCGATTGTATATTGCACTGCGGGTGCAGTCCAATTGGCGCGTACCAAAGGGTAGCCTTTTTTAATCCAAACCACACCAGCAATCGCGAATTGAACTGCGCACTTGGCCATCGCTTGAAGGTCATGGGCTGACGCAGTGCTGAGGGCCAACTGCGCTTGGCGTTGCGCCGGGTCACGAATGCTACTGTTTTTATAGCTGCTTGCGCAGGTTCTACGAGGGTTAGCGGTCTATTTGGCACTTAAGATTCCGCGTTGCCACTGGCGTATTAGCGATGAGATTGGTGCTGAAATCGTATACCCGCATCAGGCCATTACCGGTCATCCAAGTGTGCGATCTGCTTGTTCTAAAGCCGACATCCAATTCCTCAAAATATTCAACTCAAAGCGCGCTAAAAGCCATTTCCCCGCGCTTTTAGAGCGCCATTAACAGCGCTCCATAATGCGCAGCCAATGCGACTGTTGCAATCTGGGTTTTATCACCTATCTCTGCAAGGAAGAACGAGATCAAGGTCACGCCAAAGCCCCAACTGGCTTTTGAAGCACCGCGGATTAGTCCGTTTGGACTATTGAGGCATTGGCTAGCAGAGAGAATAATGGATCAGCCTGCTTTGTGCAGGTCAATTAACTACTGAAAAAGGCCTACTACTATGAACAAACGTGCACTCAATGCGGCGCTGGCTATCGCGTGCTCATTTTTTGCGGTGCATTCCGCAAATGCTGCTGACCAATACATTTTTGGTTACAGCGTATTTAATTCAGGCAATCAGGTTACCGTCAATGGGTCGACCTCTTTGAATCTTGTTGACTCGGGTTGGTATTTTCAGAACGGTACGCACAACCCTACCAATCAAAATTACATCGTGGGTTCTTGCACCTCTTGCGGAAATTCTGGCGAATACCGCAACTGGTTTGTATTTGATATTCACGGGTTGAATACCCCGGTCACTTCTGCAACCTTTTCTCTCTATTCTTACAGTGTGACTCTCACATCGGGTAACTATTACCTGAATGATGTTGATACGCCGATTAGCAGCCTTGTTGCTGGCACCGGTGGGGTCGCGGCTTTCAATGACCTAGGATCCGGAAGCGGCTATGGGTATAGCTTCTTCCAAAGTGCCACGGACTCTAACCAGTTTCGTGCGATTAGCTTGAACAGTAATGCCATATCGAGCTTGAATGCCTCGATCAAAGCAGGAGCTTCCCAGTGGGCTCTTGGCGGCGCGTTCCAGGCCGGTAATGTTCCAGTTCCGCAAGTTCCAGAGCCAGAGTCTTATGCCATGTTGCTGGCCGGTCTTGGTGTGATGGGTGCTGTGGCACGCAGACGCAAGGCCAAGCAAGCCTAATACGCTACGACTTGAATTAACGGGGGCTGCGGCTCCCGTTTTGCTTGGTGGCCTGCGAGTGCCACAAAATTGGACTTTCCATTAGCGGGTATTTGTGTCCGGCAGCTGCTGCGGACCCGACACCTAACCCAGTCGGGTTCTCGTCATGTTTTCTACAGCGCCACCCAGCAGGGTTTGGGGTATGGGTCCCCGCCGATTTCTGGGCATTTGACAGTATGAGGCGGGGGCCCATATCCCAAACCCTGTCACCACCAACGGCAACCGCAGCACTGGAGTTGGTCAGAACGGGTCGCCTCCGACTGTCGCTGGGGGCACCTCGGCCCAAGGCCCACCTACAATCGCAAACTCCGGCAAAGGCATAAAAGATGCCCCTGCCATCGACTATTCGCACAGGAATAACGGTATGCAACTCTCACCCAGCATTTTCAAAGCCTACGACATCCGGGGCATCGTGCCCAGCACCATCAACGAAGACGTTGCCCGTGGCCTGGGTCGCGCCTTTGGCACCATGGCCATGCAGCAGGGCGAACGCACGGTGGCCGTGGGGCGTGACGGGCGCCTGAGCGGCCCTGGTTTGGCCGACGCGCTGATGGCCGGTTTGCAGGATGCCGGTGTGGCCGTCATTGATGTGGGCATGGTCACCACCCCCATGCTGTACTTTGCGGCCAGCACCCTGTGCAACAGCGGCATCCAGGTCACCGGCAGCCACAACCCCAAGGACTACAACGGCTTCAAGATGGTGCTGGGCGGGCGTGCCATTTATGGCGACGACATCCAGTCCCTGCGCCGCACCATGGAGCTTGATAGCTGGGTGCTGCAAAGCGGCGGCAGCCGGCGCAGCGTGGACGTGCTGGCCGATTACACGGCCCGCATTGTGGGCGACATCCAACTGGCCCGGCCCATCAAAATCGTGGTCGATTGCGGCAACGGCATTGCCGGCGCGTCGGCCCCCGCCATTCTGCGCGCCATTGGCTGCGAGGTGACGGAGCTGTTCAGCGAGGTCGATGGCAATTTCCCCAACCACCACCCCGACCCCAGCAAGCCCGAAAACCTGCGTGACCTGATGGCGGCACTCAAAAGTGGTGACGCCGAATTGGGCCTGGCCTTTGACGGCGACGGCGACCGCCTGGGCATCGTCACCAAAGACGGCAACAACATCTACCCCGACCGCCAGATGATGCTGTTTGCGCAAGACGTGCTCTCGCGCGTGCCGGGCGGCACCATTTTGTTTGACGTGAAATGCTCGCAGCGCCTGGCGCCCACCATTGAGGCCGCTGGTGGCAAAGCCCTGATGTTCAAGACCGGCCATTCCCTCATCAAGGCCAAGATGCGCGAAATCAATTCGCCCCTGGGCGGCGAGATGAGCGGCCACATCTTCTTCAAAGAACGCTGGTATGGCTTTGACGACGGCACCTATGCCGGTTGCCGCCTGCTGGAAATTGTGAGCCGCGCGCCCGATGCCGGTGTGTTGCTCAACGCCTTGCCCACCAGCTTTTCCACGCCCGAGCTCAACGTGCAGTGCGCCGAGGGCGAGCCGCACAGCGTGGTGGAGCAACTGGTGGCCAAGGCCGCTTTTGCGTTGCCCGCTGTGGTGAACACCATCGACGGCGTGCGCGTGGACTGGCCCGATGGTTTTGGCCTGATCCGTGCCTCCAACACCACGCCGGTGCTGGTGCTGCGTTTTGAAGGCCACACCGCTGCGGCGCTGGAGCGCATTCAGGCCGACATGCTGGCCCTGCTGCGCCAGGTTAAGCCCGACGCGCATTTTTCCGAGGCCGCGCATTGAGTCTGCTGAAAACACGCACACACGCCGACGCGCCGCCCGACTGGCAGCCAACGGCTCCCCAGCCCGACACCGTGGTGCCCGTCAAGGCCGCCCAGCGTGCTCCCACGCAAGGGGCTATGCCGCTGGCCCGTGTGGGCGGGGCCGAGCCCAAGGTGCTGATCGTCAAACTGTCGTCCCTGGGCGATGTGGTGCACACCATGCCCGCGGTGCAAGACATCCGGCTGGCGGTGCCGGGCGTGCAGATTGACTGGGTGGTGGAGCGCGCCTTTGCGCCGCTGGTGGCCCGCTGTGCCGGGGTGCGGCATGTCATCCCCTGCGACCTGCGCCGCTGGCGCACGTCCATTTTTTCGCAGCAAACGCGCCAGGAGTGGCGGGTGTTCAAAGACGCTTTGCGCAGCGAGGCCTACGACGCGGTGATTGATTTGCAGGGCCTCACCAAATCGGCCCTGGTAGCCTGGCTGGCACGCACCAGCGCAACCGGGCGCCGCTATGGCCTGGGTAACCAGACCGACGGCTCCGGTTACGAGGCGCCCACGCGCTGGGTGGCCGACGTGGCCGTGCCCATGGAACCGCACGTACACGCCGTGCAGCGGGGGCGTTTGTTGTGTGCGGCGGCGCTGGGTTACACCGCAGACGGGCCCGACCACTACCGCCTGCAAAGCGGCACGCTGGCCGTCAGCGCCCCCGACCCGCTGGGCCAGGCGGCCAACCCGTTTGCCCCGCGCAAAGCCTGGGTGGCGCTGGTGCACGGCACTTCGCGCGCCGACAAGGAGTGGCCGCTGGCGCACTGGGTGGCGCTGGGCCAGCGGCTCAACCACAGCGGGTTTTCTGTCGCTCTGCCGCACGGCAACGACGCCGAGCGCCTGGTCAGCGCCGCCATTGCCGAGCAGCTCAACGACGCCTGGGTCTGGCCCACGCTGGGGCTGGACGCACTCACCGACACCCTGGCACGCTGCGCCGGTGTGATTGGCGTGGACAGCGGCGTGAGCCACATCGCCGTGGCGCTGGATCTGCCGCATGTGCAAATCTACAACTTTGACACCGCCTGGCGCACCGGCCCCACCGAAATCACCCGCCAGCTCAGCGTGTTCGAGAGCCCGCACCCCAGTGTGGAGGCTGTGTGGCAAGCGTGGGACAGCCTGGACACGCCGGTGTTTTGCCGTTAGGGCTGTGGGTGACCCGCTGGCTCTATTCCCTGTTGTTGTGGTTCGCCCAGCCCCTGCTGGTGCGCAAGCTGCGCCGCCGCGCCGTCGCCGAGCCGGTGTACGGCGAGGCCATGGCCGAGCGCTGGGGTTATTACGCGGCGCCCGCTGCCACGGCCCTCAATACCAATGCGGTTCCCGCACCCGGTGCACCCGGTGCTGCCCATGCTCCCGGGGCACCAGAGTCTCCAGAGGCATCGGCGCTGCCGCAGCGCCCAGTCACCGTCTGGGTGCACGCCGTCTCGCTGGGTGAAACGCGCGCCGCCGCCACGCTGGTGGCGCAATTGCGCGCCCAGTTGCCGGGCATGCGTCTGCTGCTGACCCACGGCACTGCCACCGGGCGCGTGCAGGGCCACAGCCTGTTGCAGCCGGGCGATGTGCAGGTCTGGCAGCCGTGGGACACACCCGGCGCCGTGCGGCGTTTTCTGGCCTGGGGCCAACCCGATGTGGGCCTGCTGGTGGAAACCGAAGTCTGGCCCAACATGGTGGCCGCCTGCGCGCAGGCGCACATTGCGCTGTGCCTGGTCAACGCCCGCCTCAGCGCCAAATCGCTGCGCCAGGCACAACGCCTGGCCTGGCTGGCGCGCCCGGCCTACGCCGCCTTGCAGGCCGTGTGGGCGCAGACCGATGCCGACGCCGCGCGCCTGGCCCAACTCGGCGCGCCGGTGCGTGGCGTGCTGGGCAACTTCAAGTTCGACGCCACGCCCGACGCCCGGCAACTGGCCCAGGGCCGCGCCTGGCACGCCACGCAGCGCCGTGCCGTGCTGCTGTTTGCCAGTTCGCGCGAAGGCGAAGAGCAAATGCTGCTGCAATGTTTGAAGCAAAAAGTGCCATTTCCGCACGTCCCGCGTGCGCAAGCAGCTACGAAAACAATAGCAGATCAAGTGCAGTGGCTGATCGTGCCGCGCCACCCGCAGCGTTTTGACGAAGTGGCGCAGCGGTGCCGCGAGGCCGGTTTCTCCGTATCCCGGCGCAGCAGCTGGGCGACGGAGCCGGTGGCGGCTGACATCTGGCTGGGTGATTCGCTGGGTGAGATGGCGTTGTACTACGGCCTTACCGATTGCGCCTTGTTGGGTGGCAGCTTTGCGCCGCTGGGCGGGCAGAACCTGATTGAAGCCGCCGCCTGCGAGTGCCCGGTGGTGATGGGCCCGCACACCTTCAACTTTGCCCAGGCAGCGGAGCTGGCCAGCGAAGCGGGGGCTGCGTGGGCGGTGCCAGATTTGCCCCGGGCGGTGGCGCAGGCGCTGGCTTTGGTGCAGTCGCCGTTGGAACTGGAACAGGCGCGCAGCGCTGCGCGTTCGTTGGGCCTGGCGCACCGGGGGGCGGCTGCGCGCACGGCGCAGGCGGTGGTGGCGGTGTTGGGGAAAAAATAGGCCGGTGTGTTGCGGCCCACAGGCCAGTTAATCCGACCCAAACCTTCTGGCACGAATGTGGTCAGCGTGCGGCGTGCCATCACGGTGCATACCAAAAAAAACGGCACCCTAAAGGTGCCGTTGGCAGGACGCTGAATGGGATCAGGCTTGCTTGTTGGCCTTGCGGCGGCGCGCTACGGCGCCCATTACGCCCAGGCCGGCGAGCAGCATGGCGTAGGTTTCGGGTTCGGGGACGGGGCCAGCCAGTGGGAAGCTGGCCGAGATGTACGGCAGTACTGCGCCAGATGTGGCGATGTGACCATAGTGCAGATACATCGTGATGCCATTGGGTTGCAGGCCCAGCGGCGCTTTGCCGATAGATTGGCCTCCGCCCCACAGTGCGGTCGGCGTCACGCCAGCCAACAGCACCGACGATGGGTCGGCGTAGTTCACTGCATCGCTGTAATTGCCCGTCACCGTGTTTACGCCAATTTCCGACAGAAATGCGTTTCCGTTGTTTGTCCAATCCGGATTGTGATCAGTGCCGACCCAAACACCGCCGCCGGTGAGTTTGAAGTTGTTGGACACGTTCTGCAGCAAGGCCATTTCCGAAGCGTTGTCGCCCTGGTAATAGTAGCCATAGGAGCGGCTGTCAACGACCAGGCCCTTGTGACCCGACCAGAAACTCGACAAGGCGGTGAGGTCGCTGCCTCCGAGATAGGAACTGCCGGTTAGATCCCAAAGATACACTTGATCGTAGCTCTTGGAACCTAGCGCGGAAGCCAAATTCCCGGCGACTTTGGCATCCACCACGTCGACGGTATTGCCCGCTGCGGTCAAGGTGGCGGCCATTTGGTCGTACTTTGATGTTTCGTAGTCGTACTGGGTAACCAATACGTTGGCTGCATGAACCGAACCTGCCATGCAAAGCGAAGCCAATGTGCCGAAAATGGCAGTGGTGAGTTTATTGAGTTTCATCAAAGTTCCTTGTTTACAGTTGGTAGTCCAGTGTCCTCCCATGCCAGAGGCATTAAATCTCGTCTGGGTAGATTGGACTGGAAATCGAACGCCGGAGAAGCATCCGCGCGCCACACATGACGAGCGATGTCAACTGTAGTCGGCCTGCGTGTTGTGGTTTTTTGATCTGGCTGAAAGGAGTTGGCTTTCCGGGCCAAAGTATAGGTTTGAGGTGCCAGCTGCAGTTTTGGAACTTGCTGAAGATATAAAACGGCTAGGCAACAATGGTTGCCAGCTTCTCGCACCTTGATCGACACCAATGTGTCGATCGGCGCAGCGTGTTTCGAAAGATTGCGGTCAATTTACCGCCGACCGGCCTCGTACGTGGCAATGGCTTGCTTCAACTCGCGGTACTGCTCGCAACCGAAGAAACACAGGCTATCGAGCCGTTGCAGATTTTCTTTGGCTTTGTCCGGCTGGTGGACCGACAGATAGGCTTCGCCCATGTATTCCAGTGCGTCCAGGTGGCGGGGGTTGATGCGCAGCGCTTCGGTGTAGTGCTTGAATACCAGCGCCATATCGGGGTTGGGGCCTTTGCGCACCGCGTAGGCATACAGGTTGTGGTAATCGGCAAAGTGGGGTGAGTCGGCCAGCGCGGCCTGGAGTACTTTTTGTGCGCCCAGCCAGTCTTTCAGCGCAATGGCGTTGCGTGCGTCGCGCATGACCGGGTCTTGCGACGGGGCGGCATAGCCACCCCCGCCACCGCCGCCCGCGCTACTGCTGCCGCCGCCCATTCCGCCACTGCTGCCACCACCACCCCCGCCGGCAGCAAATGCGGCGCCGCAGAGGCACAGGAACAGGGTCATGGTCAGGGATCGGTGTGTGTTTTTCATACAAACTTTCGTGTGAGGGGTTGCCGGGAGGGGCCAGATTGCAAGGTAACACCCTTGCCTCCTGAGGGTTGAACGCAGCATAACGGCGCCTGGATGCAGTGCAGGTAAAAATAATTTCAACTGTTGGGCTGGCACCCGATGCCATGTGCCTGCTACCTGGTGCCTGCTATCTGGTGCAGGTTGATGGTGCGCCGGTGGGTGTTTTTGCTGGTGAACAGAGTATCAAATTTTGATACTCTAAGTTCATAAATTATCAACTGGACTTGATAATTGATTCTTCTTTGCCGCCTCCCGCCTACAGTTGCGTCCATCAACAACCGAAAGCGATGGCGCCACTATGCAAACCCCCAAACACCCTTTGATTCACCGTGACTCGTCCGCCTGGACGCTGCAGGTCTGGGTGTCCTTTGGCCTGGCGGTGTTTTTGTGCGGCGTGGGCTTGGCCTATTTGCCCGGCACCGAGCTGGACCGCGCGTTCATGGTCATGGGTTACTTCTTCTGCCTCTCGGCCGCCTTTGTGCTGGCCAAGTTTGTGCGCGACCTTGAGAAAGCCCGGGCCCAGGGCTGCGCCGGCGACACACCGTTGTTCAAGTACGTGGTGTGGGGTGCCTTCTTTATGGCCATGGCGCTGACCGGCTGGGGCCTGACGCGCATGGAGATCAACGACACCTACCGCGCCTTTCTGGGCGTGAGCTGGCTCTACCTGATTACCAGCACCTTCACCCTGGCCAAAACCCTGCGTGACCGGTATGAAGCCGATCTGGAACAAGCCCACTGGCAAGGCCGCATGGAGCGCGACGCCCAGCGGAGTCAGTAACCTGGCCCCCCACTTCGCCAGCCCCTGCCGGGGCGGCACTTTTCCTGCCCCAACTGGAGAACCATGATGAAACAGCGAATTGCTACAGTTTTAATAGCTGCTTGCGCTTGTCTGGCGTGCGCAACAGCCAGTTTCGATGCCAATGCACATACCCACCATCACCACGGCCACGGCGATGCCTCGGCCCTGAGTGCGCTCTCGGCCATGCCCATTGCCTCGGTGGTGGGCTCGGCGGCGGCGGGTGCTTCTGCGGTGGCAGCGGTGCCGCTGCTGCTGTCCACCGCCGGTGTGGTGCTGGTGGTGCAGGCCGTGGCGGTAACGGCCAGCGCCACCGTGTATGTGCTGGCCCGTGCGTCGGACGGTGCCATGGTCAGTGTGGAGGTGCTGGGCGCCGTTGCGTCGGGTGCCTCGCTGGCCGCAGGAACGCTGGTCACGGTGAGTGTGATTGGCGCGGGCACCGTGCTGTCGGCCGCCGGTGAGGTGATTGCCTTTATCCCCAATGCCCTGGGCCGCGCCCTGCTGCACAACGAACGGGTGACCCCATGAAAGCCATATTTGCTACCGTGCTGGCGGCGCTGGTGCTGGGAATGGCCGCACCGGCCTGGGCCGGGCGGGCTTGCGCGGCGCCGCAACCGCCCAAAACCGCCACCATTGAGCGCGCCCTGACTCTGGCCGAGCGCACCCTGCGTGCGCTGGACCAAAGCGGTGCCGACGTGGTGGTGCTGGCGCGCGCCGGGCAAGACCTGAGCCGCTACGGCCTGCGCTACTCGCACCTGGGCTTTGCCTACCGCCAGCGCGATGCCCAGGGCGCCAGCGTGTGGCGTGTGCTGCACAAGCTCAACCACTGTGGCACGGCGGAGTCGGCCCTGTACCGCCAAGGCTTGGGCGACTTCTTTCTGGACGACCTGTGGCGCTTTGAGGCCGCCTGGGTGGTGCCCACGCCCGAGGTGCAACGCAAACTGCTGGCGCTGCTGACCGACCCGGCGCGCGCGGTTGCGCTGCACCACCGGCCCTACAGCATGGTGAGTTATGTGTGGAGCTTGCAGTACCAGCAGTCCAACCAGTGGGCGATGGAGACCCTGGCCATGGCGCTCGATGCGGGAGGGCCGGGCGCTTGGGCCAGCCGCGACCAGGCACAAAAGTGGCTGTATGCCCACGACTACCAGCCCAGCGTGCTGACCATTGGCGCCATGACCCGGTTGGGCGCCCGCATGACGGCGGCCAATGTGGCGTTTGACGACCATCCCAACAGCAAGCGGTTTGCAGACCGCATTGAAACGGTGACCGTGGATTCGGTGTTTGCCTGGATGCCAAGGGCGGGCCTGAGTACGCAGCCCATGACCGTCATGCGGTAACGGGTAATGGCAGGTGGTAGTGCGGCTGGGCGGCCATGCGTTTTGCGCAGGTAAAGGAGGAGACCGCGCAGCGGGCGGGGGACACGGAGCAAAACGCATGGCCGCCCAGCCGCACGGGCGCGGTGCAAGTTGGCTTTACACGCAATATGCCAACGCCGCAGTGGGGTTGGGGTATGCGGGTAAAAGCGCTGTTCAAGGGTGCTGAATTCGTGTACTTTGGCGGCTCGCTGCATTCGCATTGTTTTTATTGACACGCAAGGAGTCTGTGTGAAAACCCAACAAGTACACGTCAACGATGTCGCCGTCCTTGCCACCAAACTGGCTGCGGTCAGCGGTGCCGCCCACGCCAACCTGGTACTTGTTTTTGGTGCCCCCCAATTGCTCAAGGCGGACACGCTGTTTGGCACGCTCAAGGCGACGTGCCCGGCGGCCATCATTGTGGGCTGCAGCACGGCCGGCGAAATTACCAACGCCGGTATTGCCGACGACACGCTGGTCGTCACCCTGAGCCAGTTTGACCACGTTGCGCTGTCCGTGGCCTCCACCGACTTGAAAGGCATGGACGACAGCGAAGACGCCGGGCGCCGTCTGGGTGCGGACCTCAAAGCCGCCACGCCCCGCGCCGTCCTCATTTTGGGGCAGGGCGTCAACATCAATGGCAGCGCGCTGATTGACGGCTTGCGTGCCGAGCTGGGTGACGACGTGGCCATTACCGGCGGCCTGGCGGGTGACGGTGCACGCTTTCAGGAGACGGTGGTCGTCACACCGCAAGGTGTGTCCAGCACCGCCGTGGTGGCGGTGGGCCTGGGTGGTGATGCCCTGCGCTTCAACCACGGCTCGTTCGGCGGCTGGGAGCCCTTTGGCACCCTGCGCAAAGTCACCCGTGCGGCGGGCAATGTGCTGTTTGAGCTCGACGGCACGCCCGCACTCGATGTGTACAAACAATACTTGGGCGACTACGCCAAAGACCTGCCATCGTCGGGCTTGTTGTTCCCGTTTGAGATGTTGAACGAAGCGCGCAGCACCACCGGCGTCATTCGCACCATTTTGGCGGTGGATGAGGGCTCCGGCAGCCTCACGCTGGCCGGTGACATTGACCCCAACGGTTTTCTGCAACTCATGCACGCCAGCTCCGACCGCCTCGTCGATGGTGCCGAAGCCGCCGCCAACGCCGCCAAAGAAATGGCCGCGCACCCCGGTGGCGGTATCGGGCTGCTGGTGAGTTGTGTGGGCCGCAAGCTGGTCATGGGCGACCGCATTGACGAAGAAATTGAGGCCGTGGGCGACGTGTTTGGGCAAAACACCCTGCTCACCGGGTTTTATTCGTATGGCGAAATCAGCCCGTTTGCACCCGGTGCGCACTGCCGTTTGCACAACCAGACCATGACCGTGACCTGGATCGCCGAGTCGGCCTGAAGCCACTGGGCCGGACTACCTGCACCGCATGCACGCCACGCTCGCCCGCCAGCTCAAACGCCTGCTGGACCGACTGCCCGACGCAACACACGTCGTTGAGCTCGACCAGTTGCGCGTTTTTTTGCAAGCCCACGGCGCGCCGCCTGCGTTGCAGAAAATCGCCGACGGCTTGCCCGATTTGCTGGGGCGCGTAGAGCAAACCTACTCCCAGTTTGAGCGGGATGTCACCTTGCGCACGCGCAGTCTGCAGGTGTCGTCAGAAGAATTCATCAAGGTCAATACCACCTTGCGTGACGAACTGGTCACGCGTGAAACCGCCATATCCGAGTTGAAGGTGCTGCTCAGCCACTTGCGCCAGGATGCTGCGGGTGGGGACGCAAGCGCACCCGCCAACGACCTGGCGCTGCTGGTGGACCAGGTCTCAAAAATGGTTCGCCAGCAGGAAACGCAGCAATCCGAGTTGCGGCTTTTACACACCGATCTGGCCAACCAGAAGTACGCGCTGGACCAGCATGCCATTGTCAGCATGACCGACTTGCAAGGCACCATCACCTACGCCAACGACCGCTTTTGCGACATCAGTGGGTATGCCCGCGAGGAGTTGGTGGGTGCCAACCACCGCATCGTGCGGTCGGGTGAACACCCAGCGGCGGTATTTGACGAACTGTGGGCCACCATTACGGCCGGGAAGGTCTGGCATGGTGAAGTCAAGAACCGCAAAAAGTCGGGCGGGTTTTATTGGGTTAGCGCCACCATCGTGCCCTTGCTGGACCCGAACGGACTGCCGGCGCAGTACATCGCCATTCGCACCGACATCACCCAACGCAAGGAGATGGAGGAGCAGGTTGCCGCGCAACTGCACTTCACCCAGGAGCTGATCGAATCCTTGCCGACGGCCCTGTACCTCAAAGACGAAGCCGGGCGCTACCAGGAGTTCAACAAGGCCTTCGAGTCGCTGTTTGGCATTGTGCGCAAAGACTGGATCGGCAAAACCGTGTTCGACCTGGTCCCTGGCGACATGGCCACCATGATGGACGCCAAAGACAAGGAGTTGTTCCGCGACGGTGGTGCGCAGACCTACGAAGGTGACTTTACCCACCGCGCCACCGGCGAAACGCGCCACGGGCTGTACTGGAAGGCCCGCCTGACGCGCCCGGATGGAAGCGTTTCCGGCCTGATTGGCACCATTTTGGACATTACCGAGCGCAAGCGGGCCGAAAAAGACCTGCAAGAGGCCAAGACCGCCGCCGAGGCCGCCAGCCGTGCCAAGAGCGATTTTTTGGCCAACATGAGCCACGAAATCCGCACCCCGATGAACGGCATCATTGGCATGACCGAACTGGCGCTGGATACGCCACTGGACCCCACACAACGCGACTACCTCAGCATCGTGCGCAGCTCTGCCGATGCCTTGCTGGTGATCTTGAACGACATTCTCGATTTTTCCAAAATCGAGGCCGGCAAACTGGCCATTGAGAACATCCTCTTCAACCTGCCGGTCACCATCACCGAATCGCTCAAGAGCATTGCCGCGCGGGCGCAAAAAAAGACCTCAAGCTGGTGGTGGATTTGCCGCCGGACTTTCCGACCATGGTCGAAGGCGACCCCGGGCGTATCCGGCAGGTGCTCAACAACCTGTGCGACAACGCCATCAAGTTCACCAGCCAGGGCGACATCACGGTCCGTGCGCAGGCCAGCGCGGCCGAGGGCGGAGGCGATCACTGCATGGTCACCCTGTCGGTTGCCGACATGGGCATTGGTATCCCCAAAGACAAACAGGCACAAATTTTTGAAGCGTTTACGCAGGCCGACACCTCCACCACCCGCCAGTTTGGGGGCACCGGGTTGGGCCTGACAATTTGCGCCCGCCTGGTGCAGCTGATGGGCGGTGCAATCGGCGTGGAGAGTGAACCCGGCGTGGGCAGCACCTTCCATTTTTCGGTGCGACTCAAGTGCCGCGCCAAAACGGGCGACACCGGTCACTCCCTGCCTGCGCTGACTTTATGGGATGGCTTTTCGGCCTTGGTGGTGGACGACCACCCCACCAACCGGCGCAGCCTGCTGCACTGGCTGCAGACCTGGGGTTTCCAGGTGGACGAGGCCCAAAACGGCATCGAAGCACTGCAGCAGTGTGGCAAAGCCGTGCAAGCGGGCAAGCCCTACCACCTCATCATTCTCGACGCCCACATGCCGCTGCTCGACGGCTTTGGTTTTGCCGCCGCACTCAAAGCGCAAAACCAGCAAGGGGCCACCCAACTGGTCATGCTGTCGTCGGGTGGTGGCAAGGGCGACAGCCAGCGCTGCCGCGAGCTCGGCATTGGTGGTTACCTCACCAAGCCCGCAACGCCGGTGGAACTGCGCGAAACGCTGACCCGCATTCTGGCGCCGCGTGCTGCCGATTCGTCCAGCCCGGCGGGTGATGCCGCTGCCTTCGTAACCCGCCATACCTTGAAAGAGCAGCAGCGCCAACTCAACATTCTGGTGGTCGAAGACAACCCGGTTAACCAGAAGCTGGCCACCCTGGTGCTCGAAAAAATGGGCCACCGGGTGACCCTTGCGCACAACGGTCAACAGGGGGTGGATATGTTTCCCACCGCAGCCTGGGATGTTGTGCTGATGGACATGCAAATGCCCGTGATGGGCGGTGTTGACGCCACGCGCATCATTCGTCAAAACGAACCCGCTGGCCAGCACACCCCCATCATCGCCATGACGGCCAATGCCATGGCCGTAGACCGCGAAGAATGCCTTGCGGCCGGTATGGACGAACACCTGCCAAAGCCTATCAACGTCAAAGCCTTGCAAGCCGTGCTCGACCACTTTTGCGCGCGGGCCGGGGTGCTCAAAAGTCCTTCGGCGCCCATGGCCCCCAATCCCGAAACTGCGGGCGGCACCACTGAGGGTGACACCGTTGCACGCGACACCATCGCCAGCGCAGTGGAGAAAGCCGACGCTGAAATGCTCCATGCCGTTGCGGCGGTGCTCACCGAGCAGTTGCCGCACGACATTGCCATGGCACACGAGGCGCTGGCCGTGAATGACTGGGTGCGGCTCAAACGCGCGGCCCACAATTTGAAGAGCAACCTGGGTTTGTTTGATCTGCCCGTGCTGATCGAACAGGCACGCCAGATCGAACACGCACCCGAGGTCTGCAACCCCGACACGCTGGCGCCTTTGGCCAAGGGCGTCGAACACCTGGTGGCGGTTCTGCAACGCAGAATCGGATCACTGCCGGAAGAAAGTCCATGACAGAAACTGTCCAACCCGTGGCACCTGCCGCCTTGCGATCCTGCATTGCCCTCATCGACGACAACCAGGTCAACCTGACGCTGTTGCGCCACCTGCTGGCGCGTGACAGCCATTCCGACACCATCTCCTTTCTCAATCCGGTCGAGGGGCTCAGCCACTGCCTGCACCACGCGGTTGATCTGGTGATCGTCGACTACAACATGCCGGAAATGACGGGCATTGAGGTTATCGAAGCCTTGCGCGCCCATGCGGGCACGGAAGAAGTGCCAATTTTGATGATCACCGCCAACGACCAGCGCGAAGTGCGCCACGCTGCACTCGAAGCCGGTGCCACCGACTTTTTGACCAAGCCCATCGACAACAAAGAGCTGTTTACCCGCGTGCGCAACATGCTCAAGCTGCACGCCGCCACCAAGCGTGAAGCCGACCGTGCCAACTGGCTGGCGCAAGAGGTCAAAAAAGCCACCGCCTCCATCGAAGCGCGCGAGCAGGAGCTGGTCTACCGCATCTCGCGTGCCGCTGAATTTCGCGACCCCGAGACCGGCGGCCACATTCAGCGCATGGCGCATTACTCGCGCCTGATTGCGCGGCAGCTGGGCCTGCCGCAGGCCGATCAGGACATGATTTTTGCTGCCGCACCGATGCACGATGTGGGCAAGATTGCCACGCCCGACGCCATTTTGCTCAAGCCCGGCAAACTCAACGACGCAGAATTTTCAGTCATGAAAGGCCACGCCCGCAGCGGCTACGAGCTGCTGGCAGGCAGCGAGGCGCCCACCCTGCAAGTGGGCGCCGAAATTGCCCACACCCACCACGAAAAGTTCGATGGCTCGGGTTACCCCCGCGGCCTGGCGGGGGAGGCCATTCCGCTGTTTGGCCGCATTGTTGCCGTAGCCGATGTGTTTGACGCACTCACGTCCTCGCGCCCCTACAAACGCGCGTGGTCTCTTGAGGAGGCCAAAAACTTCTGCTGCAAGGAAAAGGCACGCACTTTGACCCCACCTGCGTGACCGCCCTGGTTGCGGTGTGGGACGCGGTGTTGCAAATACAGCAGCAATTTCAGGATACCGATGAACTGGTCAGCCCCGATGACGCCTAAACCCATGCGCCCCCTTCTATCGCCGGGCAACCCGGCCCATGAACCCGCCGCGCTGGCGCACTGGTTGCCGCGTGGCGTGGCCGTGCTGGCCGCTGCGCTGGGGGGGCTGGGGGTGGTGATGTGGATTGCCGCCAACTGGGAAACGCTGGGCCGTTTTGGGCGCTTTGGCCTGCTGCAAGCCCTGGTGCTGGCCGCGGGTGTGGGTGCTGCCATGCGCCCTGCAGCGCGTGCGCCCCTGGGGCTGCTGGCGCTGCTGGGCATAGGCGCGCTGTTTGCCTACTTTGGCCAGACCTACCAGACCGGGGCCGATGCCTGGCAACTGTTTGCCCTGTGGGCCGCTTTGGCACTGCCCCTGTGCCTGGGGGCGCGCTCCGATGTGTTGTGGGCACCCTGGGCCCTGGTGGCCATGACGGCTATTGCGCTGTGGACGCATACCCACAGTGGCCACCGCTGGAGTGTGGATCCGCATCAACTGCCGGTGCACCTGCTGGCTTGGGCGGCTGCGCTGCTCATGGTGGGAGCGGTTTGCCCGGCGCTGCAGCGGTTCAGCGGAGCCAGCGTGTGGGCGTTTCGTACCGCAGTGGTGCTGGCGGTGCTGGCTTTTACGGGCACCGCTCTGGGCGCACTGCTCCACAAAACCGTGGCGCCGCATTACGCGCTGGGTGTGCTGTTGCTGGGCGCCTGTGCGGCGGTGTTAAGCCAGCGGCGCACCTTCGATGTGATGGCCCTGAGTGTGGTGGCGCTGGGGCTCAATGCACTGCTGGTGTGTGGCCTGGTGCGCTGGTTGAGCAACCTTTCGCCAAACGGCGACTGGATTGGCCGCCTGTTCCTCATTGGCCTGTTTGCCGCCGGGCTCCTCAGTGTGTCGGTCAGTGCCATTCTGAAATTGGGCCGCCGTTATGCCGCAAAACCAGACCCCGCAGTGCACGCGACCGGAGGCCGCAAATGACCACCCCGCAAGCGACAGCCGCGCTGGATAACGCCCACGCCAACGCCCACGCCCACGCAACAGTGCCCACGGGCAGCGAGCGCCCCTGGCCGGTGGTGCTGCTCACGGCGGTTGGTGCGTGGTTTGCAGCCGTGCCGTTGCTGGCCATGGTGGGCATGCTGCTAGGCGACGTGCTGCAGCACGGCGTGGGCGCATACGTTGTGGGCGTGTTGGTGCTGGTGGGTGCGGTGGTGGTTATGCGTGCCAGCGGCGTGGCGCTGTTTGTGGAACAACTCGCCGTGCCTGCGCTGCTGGTGGGGGGTGGCACGCTGGCTATGGGGGTGTACCGCGACCTGCACACCGCAGGGGGCTCGTGGGTCATGCTGGGCGTGGTTTTGGTGCTGGCAGCGGTCATTCCCAAAAACTGGTTGCGGGTGCTGCTGGGGGCGCTGGCGGCGGGTCTGCTGGCAGTGGCTGTGTTGCCGCACTGGAGTTGGTTAAACGGCCGTGCCAACCTGTTGATGGTGTTGCATGGCTTGTTGGCCGTGTGGCTGCTGGCCTTGTGGCTGCAGCAGCGCGCCACGTCGCTGGCGGCGCTGGTAGAACCCTTGGCCGCCGGTTGGTTGTTGGCCACGCTGGCGGGGCTGGTGTGGCTCTCAGGTGCCACGTTTTTGGTCGGTGGTGCAGTGGGTTCCAATGAAGTGGGTCAGGTGCTGTCCTGGTTCAGCGGACGCAGCCCGCGCGACTGGCAAACCTATGCCATCCAGGCCGGTGCCAGTGCGTTGGTGGTGGCCGGTGCGGCGGTGGGGGCCATCGCCTGGCCCACGCTGCGCCAGTTTATGCCCCTGGCCGTGGCGGCGGTGCTGGCCGGTCTGGCGTGGTTTATGCCCCTGCTGGGGGCGGTGCTGCTGGCACTGATGGTGTGTGCCACCACCCGGCGCTGGCGGTTGGCATCCACCTGTGCGCTGGCAGCGGCCTGGATCGTGGGCAGTTTTTATTACCAGCTCGCCTGGCCGCTGGCCGACAAGGCGGTGGTGCTGGTGGGGGCGGCGGCAGTGCTGGGCGCGCTGGCCTGGTGGGGCAACCGCTCTCATGGTGCTGCCAGTGGCGGCGCCTCTGGCGCTGCAGCCGGTGGCCAGGCTGTCCGCACCACTGGCCAGCCCGCTGTGGCGGTGTGGTGCCTGCTGGGCGGCACGGTGCTGACCCTGCTGGTGGCCAATGGCGCCATCTGGCAAAAGCAGGATTTGATCGCACGCGGCCAGCCGCTGTACCTGGCCCTGGCTCCGGTGGACCCGCGCTCGCTGATGGAGGGGGACTACATGCGCCTGCGTTTCCCCTCCGTGGACGCGCGCGCGGTGCCGTTGCTGCAAGACCTGGGCGCCGCCCGGCCCCGCATGGTGGTGCGGCTTGACGGGCGTAGCGTGGCCACGGTGCAGCGCCTGCACAACTCCGCCCAGCCGCTGGCGCCCAATGAACGGCTGCTGGAACTCACGCCTAAAAATGGCACCTGGGTGGTGGTGACGGACGCCTGGTTTTTCAAAGAGGGCGACGCCCAGCGCTGGGAGCAGGCCCGCTTTGGCGAGTTCCGCGTATTGCCCGACGGGCGTGCGCTGCTGGTGGGCATGGCGGATGCGGCGTTGCAGCCCATTGGGCCTGATTAGTTTTCTGGGTCAAATTGGCCGTTTGCGCTTATGGGGTGTGCGCAAGTAGCTATTAGTTATGTAGCAAATGGTGCCTTGTTTGCGCAGGGTTTGCCAAGGTGAGAGGGTATGCTGGCGCTTCTGTCGGGCCCGTAACCGCCGGTCGGCAAAGAGGGTCCGGGTGCAGGGCTCCGCTTTGGCGACTTATCTGTCTTGCACCAACCCGATGTGCCGTCTATTGGGCCACCACACAAACGCGATTGCGCCCCTCGCGCTTGGCCTGGTACAACGCTTGGTCTGCACCATGGATAAGGGCAGCAGAACTGGTGGATTCGCTGGGAATCACTGTGTTCACCCCGACACTGATGGTAACGGTTGCCGCAATGCCTTCGTCCTGAAATGACAAACCTTCAATGGCCGCGCGCAGTTGCTCGGCAATGGCGCTGCTCTGGGCTCTATCGGTATTGGGCAGCAAGACGACAAACTCCTCTCCGCCATAGCGGTAGCAGCGGTTGGCCGGGTTGCTCAGTTGTTGCTGGATGGTTTTTGCCACCAGGCGCAGGCAGGCGTCGCCACCCTGGTGCCCATGGGTGTCGTTGAAGCGTTTGAAATGGTCAACGTCCACCAGCAGCAAGCCAACGGGGCTGCGCGCCTTGAGTGAGCGATGCCACTCAAATGCGATTTGCTCGTCGAAATACGCGCGGTTGTTGACCCCGGTAAGGCCATCGATGTGGCTGAGTTGCATCAGGCGCCCGTTGGCGTCGGACAGGCTCAGCAAGGCTTGGTCAAGCTGGGTGGTGCGTTCCTGTACGCGGCGTTCCAGTGTGGCGGTGCCTTGCGCCAATACACGTTCGTTTTCGTCTTTGAGCAGGCGCATGCGGTGGGCCAGGGCAAACGAGAGCAAGATGCCCTCAAAGGCAGAGCCAATTTGCATGGCGTATTCGGTAAACGGAGTGCTTTTGATGAACCCAAAGGTTTTGAGCACGTACAGCACAATGCCCACCAGTAAACACGACCATGCCAGCATAAAAAAGCGGGCTTGCAGAACACCACGGCGCAGCGACAACACCCCTGTGGTCACCACCAGCAATGCAATAACCATGGCCCCGGCGGTGCCGAGTTGAATGGCGAGGGCATAGCTGCCCCACAGGGCCCAGGCCATGATCACCGCGGAGCCTGCGGCCGCGTAGACCAGGAGGCGGTCCATAGCCGGAAGGTGTTGGTCCGTGAGCAACAGGCTGCGCGTGAATTGCACCATGCCCAGCAACGCAAACCCGATGAAGAACGGCACCGCCTTGTTGGCCCAGGCGGTTTGCTCGGGCCACAGGTATTCGTATGCCAGGCCGTTGAGCGCCATTTGAAAAAGTATCCACGCCAGCAGGTACCACACCGAATACAGGTAGCTCATGTCCCGAATCGACGCAAACACCAGCAGGTTGAAGATCAGCAAGGTAATGAGCGAACCATAAAACAGGCCCAGCGCGTACTGTTCTTCATGGTCTTTGACCATCAAGGCCTTGGGGCTGAGCAGCACCAGCGGCAATTGCAGCGAGCTTTCGGTTTTGACCGCCAGGTAGATGCGTACCGTTTGCCCTGGGGCCAGCGGCACACTGAACATCGTGTTGCGGTGTTTGACTGCGCGCTGCGAGAACGCAACCGCATCACCACCGTGGTAGGTCATGGCGGCTTGGTTGGGGTAAATCACGTGGGCGGTGATATGGTCCAGTGGGGGGTAGAGGGACTGCAGTAACCACTCCGAGTTGGTCGCGTTTTGGTTGTGAATGTCCAGCGCAAACCAATAGGTGGAGGCCGTAAACCCAAAGCTGGGAACGGCTTTCTCACTGCGAACCCATGCGGCCGAGTCTTCGTTGGCCTGAATGTCTTGCAGGGTCAGGCGACCCTCTTTGTCTTCCAGATACGACAGGTGCAGGCCCAGCGGATAACTGGCGGTGTTTTCAACCAGATTGAGGGGTGGTGCCGCGTGGGCTGAGAACGTGCAGAAAAACGCAAGGGCCCACAGCCAGCCTACACCGCAGACAGAAAAAATTGTCGGCACGTCATCCTTATTGGGTTGATGGCGTAAACACCATTTCGTTGTCTTGGATTCTTCCATGTTTATAGACGTACGCCAACTTTCGCTCCTGCACCACCCCGTTGATTTGCTACGGGCCGGGCCTGATGCAACTGTCTGCCCCTGCCAACCCAGCTACCGCCAAAATATCAATCAAACGGGCCGTTTACGCCCGCCAGTCGTGCGCAAGCAGCTACCATTTGTATAGCAAATTACGCCAATGCGGCGTCTATTCTGGTCTGCGCCGCCGTGCAATCACCCAGCTGCGCCTGCACCCACTGCGCGTCGTGGTAGGTGGGCAGGTAGCGTTCACCCGCGTCGCATAACAGCGACAAGATGGAGCCGCTCTCGCCGCGCTGGCGCATCTCCTTCGCCAGCATCAACATGCCAACAAAGTTGGTGCCGGTGGAGGGGCCTACTTTGCGGCCCAACAAGGCAGACAGGCTGCGCATGGCGGCCACCGAGTCTCACACATGCGGTCGACCAGGGTGCGAATAAAGCTGGGTTCCACACGCGGGCGGCCTATGCCTTCAATGCGGGACCCGGCGGCGGTGAGTGCGGCATTGCCCGTGCGGTGGTATTGCCCAAACACCGAACCGGTGGGGTCTGCCACACACATTTGCGTAGCGTGGCGCTGGTAGCGAATGTAGCGCCCAATAGTGGCGCTGGTGCCGCCGGTGCCTGCGCCCACCACTACCCAGCGTGGAATGGGGTGGCGCTCGCGGGCCATCTGGCTGAACATGCTTTGCGCAATGTTGTTGTTGCCCCGCCAGTCGGTGGCGCGCTCGGCATAGGTGAACTGGTCCATGTAATGGCCGCCGGTTTCCAGCGCCAAATTTTGCGCCGCGCCGTACACCGCCTGGGCCGATTCGACCAAATGGCAGCGCCCACCATAAAACGTAATTTGTGCAATTTTTTCGGGCGAGGTGTTTTGGGCCATCACGGCAATAAACGGCAGGCCCAGCAGGCGCGCAAAGTAGGCTTCACTCACGGCAGTGGAGCCACTGGAGGCTTCCACAATGGTGAAGCCTTGGCGCACCCAGCCGTTGCACAAGGCATACAGAAACAAGGAGCGCGCCAGCCGGTGTTTGAGGCTGCCGGTGGGGTGGGTGGATTCGTCTTTCAAATACAGGTCAATGCCGTGCTGCGCAAAACCCGGTAGTGGCAGGGGGATGAGGTGTGTGTCCGCGCTGCGCTGGTAGTCGGCCTCAATCAGGCCAATGGCCTGGCGCAACCAGTCGTCAGTGTGCAAAGGGGGCATGGCAGTCTCCAGGGTGCAACGCAGCTGGCATTGTAGGGATGCGGCACTGTGTCACGTGGCTGTCACGTGGCACCTGCATGCTGGGCGGATTTTTTCAACGCGCAGCAGCGCAGGGGTAATGGATGACTATTGAACGCACGCCCGAGCAGGAAATGTTCGCCCGTCTGCGGGCCGAGTTGGCCGACAGCTACGACGAAGAACTGGAGATGGAACTGGACGACCGCATGGCCAGCAACGCAGGCCACGGCACCGACGAGTCCAAAGCCGCACGCCAGCAGTACTTTCGCGAACTGTTCCGCTTGCAGGGGGAACTGGTCAAGTTGCAAGACTGGGTGGTTGCTACCGGGCACCGCATGGTGGTTATTTTTGAGGGGCGCGATTCGGCTGGCAAGGGCGGTGCCATCAAACGCATTACCCAGCGCCTGAACCCACGGGTGTGCCGCGTGTCGGCGCTGCCCGCACCCAATGACCGGGAGCGCACGCAGTGGTACTTTCAGCGCTATGTGTCGCACCTGCCTGCGGCGGGCGAAATTGTGCTGTTTGACCGCAGCTGGTACAACCGTGCCGGGGTGGAGCGGGTAATGGGTTTTTGTGACGATGCCCAACTCGAAGAGTTTTTTACCACCGTGCCGGAGTTCGAGAAGATGCTGGTGCGCAACGGCATTCAGCTGGTGAAGTACTGGTTTTCCATCAGCGACGAGGAGCAGCACGCCCGTTTTTTAAGCCGCATCCATGACCCGCTCAAGCAGTGGAAATTGAGCCCCATGGACCTGGAAAGCCGCCGCCGCTGGGAAGATTACACCCGCGCCAAAGAGGTGATGCTGGAGCGCACCCACACCGATGAGTCGCCCTGGTGGGTGGTGCCTGCGGTCGACAAGAAAAAGGCCAGGCTGAACTGCATTCACCATCTGCTGAGCCAGGTGCCTTACCACGAGGTTGCGCACCCCGAGGTGCATTTGCCCGCGCGCGAGCGTGATCCCGAATACATCCGTGGGCCGGTGCCGCAAGAGATACTGGTGCCGCAGGTGTATTGATTGTTGCTAATCATCCGGGTGACTCCCGTCTCATCGAGCGGTTCAATCAGGGCCTGCTGCGGCGCGTGGCTCCGCGCGGTTCACGTCGCTTGTTGCAGGCTAAACCGGTCCCGGTGCCCGGACCGGAAATTCAATGGCAAAACGGGTGCCCTGGGCCACCCAGGACTCCAGCGTCAGCGCACCACCCAGCACCGAGGTCACGATGCGGTGGCAGACCGCAAGCCCCAGCCCGGATCCGCCTTTGCCTAGCGTGGTCGTAAAAAACGGGTCAAACGCATGGGCCTGTACCTGGGGCAGCATGCCAACGCCGTCGTCTGCCACGGTGACCACAATGTGTTGCTCCCGGACCTTCGCGTCAATGTGGATGGTGCCGGCAACTCCCGGTGCGAAAGCGTGCACCAAGGCGTTTTGCACCAGATTGGAAATCACCTGCGCCAGGGGACCGGGGTAGCTGTCGCAGGCCAAACCGGGCGGCACGGTATTCACAATTCGAACCAAGGGATGCTGCACGCCGGAGACCATGGCGGCAAGAATGTCCACTACGACCTGGTGCAGTTCAAACTGGCGCCGATTTTCGGAAGTCTGGTCCACGGCCACCTGTTTGAAACTCGTAATCAGGCCTGCAGCGCGCTGGACGGAGCGCACGGCCAGGCCGGTCATTTCAGCGCCCGACCCAACAAACTCATCCAGCGCGGTGCGGGTCAGCTTGCCCATGGAGACCAGCTCTGCCATGCGTTCAAAACGGTCTTCCAGGGCGGTTGTTACGGTCAGGGCAATGCCAATGGGGGTGTTGAGCTCGTGCGAAATACCCGACACCATGGAGCCCAGGGACGCCAGTTTTTCGGCCTGCACCAGTTCGTTCATGGCGCGCTCCAGCTTGCGCAAGGATTCCTGCAGTGCCTGGTTGGACTGTTCCAGCTCTGCGGTGCGCTGCGCAACCGTGCGTTCCAGGGCTGCGCGCACACGGCGCCGGTGCAAGGCCGCTGCAATGGCTTCTGCCACCATCGACAGCATGCTGGGGTCCGCGTCGGCAAATTGAATGGCCGGGTCGTAGCTTTGCACCACCACCGCGCCAAAGGGCTCGTTGGCCACCACCATGGGCACGCCAAGCCAGTCCGTCGCATTGGGCCCGTAGCTGGAGTCATCCACCGTGTCCACATGCCCGGCGCGCTCCAGCAACTCGCGCGACGACCCCCGCAGCACTTTGCACCCCGACACCACAATCGCAGACAAGGAGCCCTGGAGGCGCCCCGCATGGAAAGGAATGGGGCTGGAGTCGTCGTCAAACGCATCGGCAAGGTATTCAAAGATCAGGTTTTGCCGTGCGTCGTCCAACACCACGACAAAAAAATTCTCGGCATACATCAGTGCCTTGAGTGACTCGTGCAGCGTGGCAATGGCTTCGCCAAGGTGTGGGCAATGTTCCAGCGCATGGGCCAGGGTGAGGGTGGCGCGTAACTGGTCACTCTTGCGGGCCAGGCCCGACAGCCGATCCAGTCGTCCGGACTGGATCGCCGTGTCGAATTGTGTACTCACCTGCTGCACCTGGTTTTGCAGTGGTGCAGGATCTGCGTTTTCTGCTTGCCCTGGTAGTATGAAAACACAAGCACCCGTGCTGGGCGGGCTCAAAGCCAAAGGCACCGTGACGGTATTCCGGTAGGTGACGGGCTGGCCCTGGATGCAACACTGGCGGGCGCAGCGGCGGTCATCGTCGTTGCTTTCTCGTCCCGTCACTACTCTGGGATGCAAGCCCATGTCGTCACCCACCCACACCTGCATGCCCAGCGCACCCAAGGCAGACTCAGCCCAGGCGTGCAGCCTGTGGGCCAGGGACAGTAGCTCGGTGCTGGCAAAGTTGTGTGCGTCGGACATGGAGCGCGCGACTCAGGTGGCCCTGGCGGCGCCTGCAACACGCAACCCCGGCAACGCAAACGGGTAGCGCTTGCCCGTCAGCAAGGCCCCCAGCGGGGTGGAGCGCACCAGCAGGTGGTAGCTCAGCAGCGCCACGGTGGTGGTGGCGGTGATGTTGATCAGGCACTTGGCTAAAACCGACAGCGGCTCGCCCACCAGCATGGCACCAAAAATGATGGTCAGCGGCAGGTGAATCAGGTAGACCCAATACGAGGCCTGCGACAGGTAGCGCAACACGGCGTTGGAGCGGTGCAGGTAGCGCGTAAAAAGGCCGATCACACCCACGCTCCAGAACCAGGTGCACAGGTTGTAGACCAGCCCGGAGTAAAACGCAAAATGGGGAATGGAGCCGGGTTGCTGGAACTCCATTTTGACGATCATGCCCGAGAGCGTGATGAACACCCAGCCCAAGGCCACATACAGCAGCCAGCGACGCTGGTAGTGCGCCAGCAGCACGCTGCGCTGGTAGTACAGCGCCAGGCCAAAGGCGTAGAACAGGCCGTTGTGCAGCCATTCGGCCAGGGGCGGCATAAACGAGCCGCTAGATTCCAGAAAACCGCCTTTGTAACCCAGGCCCAACAAGGCCAGCGGCAGGGCCAGTGCGGCCAGACCGAATGTGCTCGAGGCAACCCACGCAAACACCCGTCCCAGGCGCAGGCGCCAGGCTGCGGACACCACCCGTGCAAGTGGTGCCAGCGCAAAGGTGGCCACACTCAACCACAGCAGCATCCAGATGAACCACAGATGAATGGTGGCGATCTTGGGGTGGCCGGGTATGGGCACGATCAGGGATTCATCCATGCCCCATGTGCCGCGCGCAGCGCGGTGCACGAACAGCAACACGCATATGCTGGTGGCTACAAAAAGGAATGGCCACAACAAGGCAAACGGTGCGCCCAGGCGTGCCACGCGGTTTTTCAGCATGCCTTTTGCGCCGCGCATTTGCATCAGCAGGGCTACAAAAAAACCGGCCACGATGAAAAAAGTGGGCATGCGAAAGGCGTGGATGATGCCCACGACGGCGTCGGCCCCTTCACTGCTGATGGTGTCTTGCCAGGGTACGGGCATGGGCCGCACGGTGTAGACCATGGTGACGTGCAGCACAATGCCGAGCCACATCATGACGGCGCGCAGGTTGTCTAGCGCATGCAGGCGCTCAGCAGGAGTGGGGGGTAAGTGGGGTGAGTGTGTGTGGGTCATAACGTGTCGAAAGTTGCCGCATTTTGGCAGCTTTCAAATTCACATTGGTGGCGCGTGCAACATATCGTGCGCAATCGTGGTGCGCGCACCCCTGTGCAGGGGGGGCACAGGGCAGTGCCCGTTACAGGGTGTCGTTGTATTTCTTGAGCAGGGTATTGATCTGGGATTTTCGTGTTTTGGCAATCTGCTCCCACAGCCGTGCCGCAAGATCGGGTGACTTGGCGTAGAAATTTCGCGAGAAGGGCAGAAAGTAGTCTTTGGCCGAAATGGCAACGGCAGCTTGCGCACGTCCTGGATGCCCAACATGTCAATCAACGCGTCGGCGGGCATGTCTTGCATCACGTAGGCCGCTATTCGGGCAGATGGCAGTTTTTGGAGATTCTGTTCGGTGCTGCGGGCTTCTTCCACCTGCAGGCCCAATTTTTTCAAATCACCCGCCACCGAATAACCAAAGTTGACGCCCACAGGTGCTGGCGTGGGGGTGAATTGTTTGCCGTCCCACGCCAGCGTGCTGCTGCCCTGCACGTAGATGTGGTAGCGCAATTCGGCCAAACGCAAGGCGCCGTCGGGCTTGCCGTCTTTCATGGGGTAGACGGCGTAGGCTGCGCGCTCGGTATTGAACGAATACATCAGCATGGCATCCAGATTGCCGCTTTCCATTTCGCGCTGCACTCTGCGGTTGGGCATGCGCTGCCACTGGACTGTGCAGCCAATGGCGGTGGCCGCCTCCTGAACCAAATCGATCGCAATGCCCGGCGCTGCGGGTACCACCTGTCCATCGCCCACCAGGTAGGGTGGTGCCGCCACGTCGCTGTAGGCAATTTGCAGGCTGCAGGCCCATGCGTTGGGGCAAACCAGCGCCGTCAGTAACAACGTTTTGAGGTGGTGCATGGGGGGTTGGGACGTTATTTTGGTCCAGGCGAAGACGGCTTGCCTGACTTGTCCGATTTTTTGGATGCGCCCTTTGCGCCCGGCTTTTTGTGCTTGTCTAGCTCGTCTTCGATACGCTCACACAGGGTGCGCAAAATCTTGACGCGGGCGTGGTTTTTGTCGTTGGCCTCCACCAGCGTCCACGGCGCGTTGCCGGTGCTGGTGCGGGCTACCATGTCGCACACGGCCTGCTGGTAGGCGTCCCACTTTTCGCGGTTGCGCCAGTCTTCCTGGGTGATCTTGAAGCGCTTGAAGGCCACCTGCTCGCGCGCCTTGAAGCGCGCCAGTTGCTCCTCCTGGCTGATCTGCAGCCAGAACTTGACCACCATCACGCCGGAGTCGGCCAGTTCGTGCTCAAAGTCATTGATTTCGGTGTAGGCGCGCAGCCAGTCGTTTTCGCTGCAAAAACCTTCCACCCGTTCCACCAGCACACGGCCGTACCAGGTGCGGTCGAAAATGGCCACACGCCCCTTGCGTGGCAGGTGGCGCCAAAAGCGCCACAGGTAGGGCTGGGCGCGTTCTTCCTCGGTGGGCGCGGCCACGGGGATGACCTGGTACTGGCGCGCATCCAGTGCCGCACCAATGCGCCGAATGGCGCCACCCTTGCCAGCGGCGTCGGCGCCTTCAAAGGCACATACCAGTGCGCGGTTTTGAAAACGCGGGTCGCGCACCAGCTCGGCCAGGCGGGCCTGCCACTGCGCCAACTCGGTCTCGTAGTGTTTTTCGTTCAGGCTCAGGCTCAGGTCCATCTCCGACAGCACGGTGCGGTGGTCGGTATCCACCCGCACCATGGGCGCCACCGGGAAGCCGGGGGTGTCGTTGGCCTCCAGTTTCTTTTGCAAGGCCTGCAGCACAATTTGCCCCACGGTCAGGCTGCGGTAGCGGTCGTCCTCGCCCTCAATCACCACCCACGGCGCCCAGGGCGTGTTGGTCAGGCGCAGCAGGTGGCCGGCCGCGTTTTGCAGCTTGTCGTAGGTTTTGACTCGGTCCCAGTTCCATTGGGTCACGCGCCAGGCTGTGCGCGGGTCTTTCTCCAGCGCTTTGAGGCGCTTGATCTGGCCTTTTTGGGTGAGGTGGAACCAGAACTTGAGCACCAGCGCGCCCTCGTTGACCAGCATGGCCTCAAAGCGGTTGATCTGGTCGGCTTGCGCGTCCAGCTCCTTGAGCGAGATTTCGTCCAGAATGCGCTGGCGGATCGGGTCCGAATACCACGAACCGGCAAAAATGCCCACCCGCCCCTTGGGTGGCAGGCTGCGCCAGAAGCGCCACATGGGCGGGCGTTCACGCTCTTCGTCGCTGGGCGCCGAAAACGCCAGCGTGGTCAGAAAGCGCGGGTCCATCCACTCGTACAGCAGGTTGATGGTTTCACCCTTGCCAGCGCCGTCCTGTCCGCTGACCAGCACTACCACCGGAAATTTCTTCTTCTCCTGCAGCGCCACCTGCGCCTGTTGCAGCGCCGCGCGCAGGGCGGGCACGGCTTCACGGTAGGTGGCTTTGTCGATGCGGTGGCCAATTTCGGCGGATTCGAACATGGCGAAGCCCTTTTTGGTGGTGGAGGGGAAGAGTCGGCGGGTGGATCAGTGTGTGGGCATGGGTTTGCCCTGGGCCAACAGCCGCCTGACGGTGCTGACGGTAATAAAAGCGTCCTGGCTGGTCAATTCGGGGAAATGCTCCCGCAGCGTCTGGTAGGCCAGGTGGTCCTGCGACTGCCCGCCCCATTGGTGTGCGTTATCAAAGAAGGGCCGCAGCGCTTCGCAGGCCGCAGGGAAGATGGCGCGCAAGGGGGTGTTGGTGCGGCGCTCAGAGACCCAACTGTAGTCTGTCATGGAAGCCTTTCTGGCGAGAGTGGCGAATTCCATTCTAGGAATGGCAGCCCATTGCTGGATTGATGCACGTCAATGTTCTACACCTCACACCTTCTATGATGCACCCCCTGCGTAGGAGCAATGCATGATTGAATTGGCGAGGCGAGCCCTGGACAAGGGTCTGCAGTGGAATGAACGCGCGGCCGACGCCGCTAGCAACGGCTTTGACTGGCTGTTTCGGCGCAGCGAACTGGTGTTGTCAGGGCTGACCGATCACGAAGTCATATTTGAGGGCGACCCCATGTCGGTGCGCTACTACAGTCTGGACGGTGTAGCGCACATCGATTTGGCCGACGGCGGCACATTGCCGGTGCAGAAAATAAAGCACCCCGTGCCGCTGGTGCTGGTGCCGCCCCTGGGCGTTACAACCGAAACCTTCGATTTGATGCCCAACCGCAGCCTGGTGCGCTACATGGCCGCGTGCGGCTTTCAGGTGTACCTGGTGTGCTGGGGTGTGCCCGAGCGGCGCCACGCCACGCTGGGCATGGCCGACTACGCCGACCGCATGATGGGCCAGGCGCTGCAAGCGGTACGCAACCACAGCGGCAGCCAGGAGGTGTCGCTTATGGGCTGGTGCATGGGGGGGCTGCTGGCGCTGTTGCACGCGGGGCTGGAGGGTACGCAGGGCATTCGCAACATCGTCACCGTGGCCAGTCCGATCGACATGCGTGGCGGCGGCCTGGTGGCGGGCGTGGCCCAAGCCATCAACACCCCGGCGCGGCTGATCCGCAAGTACAGCGATTTCAGCATTTACGCCCTGAACCCGCAGACACTGCATGCGCCGGGTTGGGTGACATCGCTGGCCTTCAAACTGACCGACCCGGTGGGCAGTGTCACCACCTACTGGGACCTGCTCACCAAGTTGTGGGACCGGGGTTTTGTGGAGTCGCACAGCACCACCTCGGACTACCTCAACAACATGCTGTCCTACCCGGTGGGCATGGTGCAGGACCTGGTGGCCAAAATGGCGGTGGGCAACCAGTTTGCCAAGGGGGAGTTCAAGCTGGGCCAGAAAATGGTGCGGTTCAAAAATATTAAGGCCCCCATGCTGGTGTTTGCGGGTGAAACCGATGTGCTGGTGCAAGCCAGTGCGGCACGCGGTATTTTGGACCTGGTTGATTCGCGCGATACCAGCTTCGAGACTGCACCCGGCGGACACATGGGCGTGATTTTGGGCGCGCAGGCGCAGGGCGTGGTGTGGGCCCGCTCGGCCAACTGGTTGGCGCAGCGCTCAGGGGCCAACAGCGCCCGCAGTGGGCTGCGGCGCAAGGGTCCGCGTAGCGATGCAGGTAAAAAAATGGCACTTCGCTCCCAGTGAATCGCAACCCCCTTGTTCGCCTTGTAGCGGGATCTGCGCGATAATACGGGTTTGCCCGTCGTTCCGCGGGCACAATCAGCTATCGGATTGATAGCACTTTGCGCAGGCTATGAATGACCGAATTGACGACTGAGTCCTCTCTCCTTTTGAACGAAGAAACCCCGCCGATGGCATTTGCCCAACTGCAGTTGGCGCCCCCCTTGTCGCGCGCGGTGGCCGAGATGGGCTACACGTCGATGACGCCGATCCAGGCCCAGGCTATTCCTGTAGTGATTACGGGCAAAGACGTGATGGGGGCAGCGCAGACTGGTACCGGAAAAACGGCCGCCTTCTCCTTGCCGTTGCTGCACCGTCTGATGAAGCACGAAAACGCGTCAACATCCCCCGCACGCCACCCGGTGCGTGCCTTGGTGCTGTTGCCGACCCGCGAGTTGGCCGACCAGGTTGCCCAGCAAGTCAAGCTCTACGCCAAGTACACCCAATTGCGCAGCGCCGTGGTTTTTGGTGGCATGGACATGAAGCCCCAAACCCTGGAACTCAAGCGCGGTGTGGAAATTCTGGTTGCCACGCCGGGACGTTTGCTGGACCATATTGAGGCCAAAAACGCCGTCCTCAACCAGGTGGAGTATGTGGTGCTGGACGAGGCCGATCGCATGCTGGACATTGGTTTCTTGCCCGACTTGCAGCGCATTTTGAGCTACCTGCCCAAGCAGCGCACCACGCTGTTGTTCAGCGCGACCTTCTCGCCTGAGATCAAGCGCTTGGCCAATAGCTATTTGCAAAACCCGGTAACGATTGAAGTGGCGCGTTCCAACGCTACGGCGTCGACCGTGGAGCAGCATTTCTACAGCGTACCGGAAGACGACAAGCGCCACGCTTTGCACCAAATTCTGAAATCACGCGGCATGAAGCAGGCTTTTGTGTTTGTCAACAGCAAACTGGGTTGTGCCCGCTTGGCCCGCACGCTGGAGCGAGAAGGTCTTAAGACTACCGCCCTGCATGGCGACAAGAGCCAAGACGAGCGCTTGAAGGCGTTGGAGTCGTTCAAAAAAGGCGAAGTCGATTTGCTGGTGTGCACCGATGTGGCCGCACGCGGACTGGACATCAAGGATGTGCCGTGCGTGTTCAACTTTGACATTCCGTTCAACGCCGAAGACTACATCCACCGCATTGGCCGCACCGGTCGCGCCGGTGCCACCGGTCTGGCTGTCAGCTTTGTCGGTGGCAATAACGATGCGCGCCTCGTTGGTGACATTGAGAAGTTGATCAAGACCAAGATTGAACTGGAAGCGTTGGAGTTTGACGAAAACCAGCCCGACATCCGCAAGCAGGGTCGCATCAACGATGGCCGTCGCATGTACCACCAGGAAGGCACTGGCGACTTTGTTGGGCGCGGTGAAGGTCACAGCCGCGGGCCGCGTGAAGAGGGGCGCAGCAGCCGCGCGCGCGCAGACTATACCCGTCCGTCGGCACCACCACGGGATCCTTTTTTCGATAAACCCTATGAGTCCGCGCCGGCCGAGCAGTCGGCCGCACCTGCATGGGAGGCCAGTGCCCGGCCTGCGACACGCAGTATTTCGTCCAACATCAAGCACAAGGTGAAGGTTGCGGCGCTGTTCAAAGCGCCCTGATCAACCGGGCCGCTGTGCGGCCTCGCATTGCACCTGAATCAGTTCTTGCACCGGGGCACCGCCGTCGGTGGTCACGCGCAATGCGCTGAGGGAGCCTCCCCACACACAACCGGTGTCCAGCGACAGCACGTCGCTGCGACCCAGCCAGCCCAGGGTGGACCAGTGGCCGAATGCCACGATGACATCGGCAGTGTGCCGCTGCGGCACATCAAACCAGGGCATATAGCCGGCGGGGGCACCATCTGCCCCTTCTTTGGTCTCGAACTCCATGGCGCCTTGCGCGGTGCAAAAACGCAGCCGGGTCAACGCGTTCACGATCACCCGCAGTCGGTCCGTGCCGGTGAGCGTGTCACTCCAGGCGTTGGGGGCGTTGCCATACATGGTTTGGAAAAATCCTGGTGCATCGGGGCCTTGCAGCACGGTTTCAACTTCCCTTGCCAATGCTATTGTTTTTGTAGCTGTCCACGCAGGTAGTACGCCCGCATGCACCATTAATAGTGCCTGGTTTGACGGCAGAGCGAGGAGCATGGCCAGGCGTTGCTGGCGCAGCCAGTCCAGCATGGCCGTGCGGTCGGGCGCCTCCAGTACGGTGTGCAGGGTGTCTTTGCGATGGGGTTTGCGCACGCCCTGCGCTACGGCCAACAGGTTCAGGTCATGGTTACCCAGCAGGCAACGTGCCGCATCGCCGTAGCCCATCATGCGGCGCAGAACAGCGGCGGAATCGGGTCCCCGATTGACGAGGTCTCCCAACACATACAGCGTGTCGCGGCTGGGGGAGAACGCCAGTGTGTCGAGCAGGTGCTGCAACGCGGTGTCGCAGCCCTGGATGTCGCCAATCAGGTAAAGTGCCATGGTCTTTATTCTCGCTTGGGTTTCATGGAATTTCTCTTGATCGTGCTGTTGACGTTGTTGAATGGCGTTTTTGCCATGTCCGAGCTGGCTTTGACGGCCAGCCGCAAGGTGCGTTTGCAGGCGATGGCCGATGCGGGAGATAAGGGTGCACTGGCGGCTCAGGCGCTGCTGGCCAATCCAACGCAATCTTTGTCCTCGGTGCAAGTGGGCGTCACGTCCATAGGCATGCTCAACGGGATTGTTGGCGAAGCCGCCTTCAGTGATGGTGTGGCGCTGTGGCTGGAGACCAGCGGGCACCTGTCGCACCAGGTTGCCGAGATTTCTGCCACGGCGATCGTGGTGACGCTGATCACCTTCATCACGATTTTGTTTGGTGAACTAGTGCCCAAGCGTATTGGCCAGTTGTATCCGGAATCGGTGGCGCGTGTGTTGGCGAGGCCCATGACATGGTTTGCATCGGGCGCAAAACCGTTTGTGCATCTTTTGTCTATATGCACCCATGGCATGCTCAAGTTGTTGCGTATTGATGTGACTGACAATCGCGCGGTGACCGAGGAAGAAATTTCGGCCAGTCTGGAGGAGGGGGTGGACGCGGGCATCATCGAGCAACACGAGCACCAGATGGTGCGCAATGTGTTTCATCTGGACGACCGGACCTTGGCCTCGATGATGCTGCCACGCGCCGATATTGAATGGCTGGATGCCGCAGACAGCGTGGCCCAGTGTTTGCAGCAGGTTAGTACGCGAGGCTCCAAAGGGGCGCATTCCTGGTATCCGGTGTGCCGTGGTTCACTCGATCAGGTTGAGGGTTTGATTAGTGTGGCGCGCCTGTTGGAACTGGGTGCCGGGCACACGGGCCGCGTCGGTGGCGTGACGCAGCCCGCGTCGTTCGTGCCCGAAACCCTCAGTGGCATGGAGTTGATTGAGCAGTTCCGAACCCAGTCCGCGCGCATGGTCATGGTGGTCGATGAATATGGTGTGGTGCAGGGTTTGTTGACACCCTACGACGTGCTGGAGGCCATTACTGGCGAACTTCAGCCCGATGTCCACACCCAGGCCTGGGCTATTGAATTGCCGGACGGGTCCTGGACATTGGACGGCCTGATGCCAGTTGGTGAGCTCAAGGCCCGTTTGGATATTGACGAGTTACCGCAAGAAGAGCGGGGGCGCTACAACACTCTGGCTGGTTTGTTGATGGCCGTGTCGGGCAAGTTGCCAATGCGAGGCGAACGCATTGAATGTGCGCAATGGCAATTTGAGGTGCATGCGCTAGAGGGCAAGCGCGTCGACAAGGTGTTAGCCCGCAAGCTGCCACAGACTACAGTCGCCCCGTAATGCGGTACGCCAGCAGGCCGAGCCACTCATGCAACAACAACTGCCAGGCGACTACGCCATCGCGCAGTGAATATTGGGTCCATGGAGTGTTGGTGCCGGTGCGAAAATCAACCGGGTAAGCACGCACGTTCCAGCCGACTTTGGCAAATGTGGCCATGGAGCGAGGCATGTGGAAGGCGGATGTTACGAGCAACCAGCGCCGGGCTTTGTCTACCCCAGCCAGGCGTGCCGTCAGCACTGCATTTTCGTAGGTGTTGCGTGACGCAGATTCGTACACTATTTGCCCGTTGTGCAAGCCCATTGCGTCAAAAAACATCTTTGCCCGTTCCGACTCGCTGGGGCCACTACCCAGTAGTTCACCCTCTCCCCCGGTGTATACGATGCGCAAATGCGGGTTGTGTCGCAACATGGCCACGGGTGCGCTCAGACGTTCGGCGGCGTCTGTCACCAGGGGTTGAATATGTGCCTGTGCCACATGGCCAAGTTCGGTTCCACCCCCCAGGACGATGACGCCCTCATACTCTGATAAATCGGTTTGCAGGGGCACTTCTGCATACCGGCTCTCAAGTTGGCGGATCAACAGTTCAGGAATCGGCTGCCATCCCAGCACCAGCAAAATTGCCATGGCAGTGATGATGAGACGCTGACCGATGACGGGTCGGCGCCGTACCGTCATGCAGGCCAGCGCAAGCAGCGCAATTACCCACCACAAGGGCTGGGTGAACAAAGCCAAAATTTTGGACGCTATAAACATGGCATGGACTTTACCAATATGCCGCTATGCCAAACACCGCCATTGCGCCTGAGTTGTTGACCGCTTATCTCACCACCCGGTATACCGTGCAGGCCACACCACCATTTGTTGTGATGGCGGGGCAGGCAAACCCTGAGCTTAACCGCTGGATGGCACGACATTGTTGCCACAGTGCGGCCTATATCACGGCCTGCAATCCCTATAGTCAACCGCTTGACGATACTGCGAATGCGGTCCGCCAACGGCAGCTGGTGCAATGGATCGAGGCGCGCGGTTTGCCTTATGCACAGGGCACGGGAGAATCGTCCGATGGCAGCTGGAAACCCGAACCCAGCTACCTGGTGGGTGGGGTCTCTTTGCAAGACGCGCAGACGCTGGGCCAACAATTGGCGCAAAACGCCCTGATCTGGTGCGAGGAAAATGCTTTTGCGCGCTTGATTTTGTTGCGCTGAAGTAGCTACGGTGCCTCTAAGCGACAGGGTGTTGCCATCGGATGGCCTTCAAGTAACGCGGTAAGCCGTAACGAAGAAGGGGAGATTGCGGTCGCTGAAGCGCGACGTGAATGCAGCGTCTTTTTTCAATTGCAACGCAGTTTTATGAAGTGACATTGGCGTCACGTTCTATCAAATCGGCCTCATATTGGTCGCGCATCATTTTCGCCACGGAGCACGCGCTGCCGACTACATACAGCCAGCTTACCACCATGAATCCACGGTGCCAGGGTGTAATAGTGAGTCCCCACAGTCCCCATGCCATCAGGCAGTTGGCGGCCACGAAGGACGCCCACACCGCCATGACCCACAAAGAAGCGTCGTTAGGTCCATCGCGGTTATCGCGAATGGTTTTTGCGACGGCAAAGGAAGTGAATACACAAAAAAGCAGTCCGATGACCAAAAAGGCCGTGTCAACCTCTTGGCTGGGCATGTACGCAATACCAACCGCGCAAGCCGCTATGGAGGAAATAAAGGATGTCCAAATCTGAATGCGCCACGCCACTGTGTGGCGCTGCATAACGTAACGTGTTGCCATGGGAGAGCCTCTGGTCAGTGTTCAAAGCGCATCGCTTGCATACGATGCCAGAGCGGAAAACGCGCCATTTTTGAGGTAACGAATTTTCCTTCTGTACAGGTGCTGAATAGACGAATCGAACATCCAACCTCCTCATTACGGGTAGTAGCGCAGGCACATTCGCTTGTGTTGATTGACGTAGCAAAATCTATATAAATCAACGGCATATGATGCTCGTACTGTACAGGTAATCAGTTTACTCATCGAGTGGTATTCGCCCAGTTAGCCGAAAAGTGGCAACATGGCAACCAATGAGAAGGTTAGACGATGGCGCGACCCAGAAAATCAGACGGGATTGAGCTTACCATGGCCCAAGACTTGCCCGTCGTGCGGGTTTACGTGATGCGCGACCCGGACGACGTGTTTTTTACCTTCGCGGTGAACCCGACCGGTGTGCCGCACTTCTTGCACGGTCTGCACAACTGGCCACAGTGACCAAGCCTGCTTGGCTCCTTAGCCCCTGCGCCTGACTTATGCGACCAACGAATGCTGCTGGCACTGCCTACATGGCACAAAACCTTGCACCAGTGGCTACATGGAGCCATAAACAAAAAAGCCTGCTACGTTTTATATAGCAGGGTTTCCTTTGTTTACTTGGTGCCGGAGAGATGAATCGAACACCCGACCTTCTCATTACGAATGAGCTGCTCTACCGACTGAGCTACACCGGCTGGTAAGCCACGCATTATATCCGTGGCCCTAACCGAGAAACCTTAGGGTTTGGTGTGGTAGTGGGTGATGCGCTCTACTTCGTTTTTGGATCCCAGTATCACGCTGACCCTCTCGTGCAATTTGGTAGGCTGAATGTCCAAAATGCGTTCCCGGCCGTTGGTCGCCGCGCCGCCTGCCTGTTCGACCAGCCAGCTCATGGGGTTGGCCTCGTACATCAGGCGCAGCTTGCCAGGCTTGTTGGGTTCACGCTTGTCCCAGGGGTACAAGAAGACGCCGCCGCGGGTCAGAATGCGGTGCACATCGGCCACCATGCTGGCAACCCAGCGCATATTGAAATCTTTGCCACGTGGCCCTTCCACACCGGCCAGGCATTCATCCACATAACGCTTCACCGGGGTATCCCAGTGGCGCATATTGCTCATGTTGATGGCGAATTCTTTGGTGTCTTCCGGAATTTTGACGTTTTCCTGCGTCAGCACAAACGAGCCTTGTTCGCGGTCCAGGGTGAACATGGCCACGCCGTCGCCCACCGTCAGTACCAGGGTGGTTTGGGGGCCGTAGACGCAGTAGCCTGCGGCCACCTGTTTGCAGCCGGGTTGCAAAAAGTCCTGCTCACTCACGCCTGCACCTTCGGGCTTTTTGAGCACGCTGAAGATGGTGCCGATGCTGACATTGACGTCGATGTTGCTGGAGCCGTCCAGGGGGTCGAACAGCAGCAAAAACTCGCCCTGCGGGTAGCGGTTGGGCACCACGTAGATGCCCTCCATCTCTTCGCTGGCCATGGCCGCCAGGTGGCCACCCCATTCGTTGGCCTCAATCAGTACCTCGTTGGCGATGATGTCGAGCTTTTTCTGCACTTCGCCTTGCACATTCTCGCTTTCGGTGCCCCCCATCACATCGCCCAGGGCGCCTTTGTTGACGGACTGGCTGATGCTTTTGGATGCGCGGGCTACCACTTCGAGCAGCAGGCGCAATTCAGCCGGAATGTGGCCGTCCATGCGCTGTTGTTCCACGAGGTAGCGGGAGAGAGAAATTTTGGGTGGCATACAGTTCCTAAAAGTAAAGGGGTATCACGCCCGCGCCGGCCGTGCAAAGGGTATTTTTCAGTGGCGCGTGGCGTGGGCGGGCGGTTGGGCCTCAGTCAGCAAGGGCGCGGTCAATCACTTCGCGCACATCGTTGCTGAGGTCGGTTTTGGCGGCCACACGCGACAGGGCCTCGCGGGCGGCGCTGCGGTAGGGCTCAGTCAGCTTCTTCCAGCGGTCCATGGCGCGGGCCAGTCGGGCGGCAACCTGCGGGTTAATGGCATCGAGTTCGATGACACGTTCGCTCCAGAATACGTAGCCTGCCGCATCCGCCCGGTGAAACGCACCAGGGTTGGCGCTGCAATAGCTGAAGATCACGCTGCGGGCCCGGTTCGGGTTGCGGATGTTGAAGTCCGGGTGCGCCATCAACTGGCGCACGGCGGGCAACACGCGACCGCCGCGGTCTGGTGTGCTGGCTTGCAGTGCAAACCATTTGTCGATGACCAGGGCCTCGTGCTTGAACAGGGCATGAAAGCGCGCCAATGCAGCCTCGCCCAGCGGGTGCCCGCTGACCACCAGCGCCAGCAGGGCGTTGAATCGGTCGGTCATGTTGCTGGCGTCTTTGAAACGCTGCAAAGTCTTGCCGGGCCACACCGTGTCGCCAGACTGCGTGGCCGCCAGGCACAAAAAGTACTGGGCCATGCCGGTCAGGGCGCGCCGACCGCTGGAAACCGGGTCGGGGCGGTAGGCGCCGTTGTCCTGGTGTGCGGTCACGGCCCACGCCCAGTCGGTGTGCAGGCTTTGTGCTAGTTGCATGCGCATGGCCTCGCGCACTGCGTGAATGCGCTGGGGGTCTACCACGTCGAGCTGCTCGGCAATGTAGGCCTCGGAGGGAAGGGTCAGCACCAGGTCTTTGAATGCGGCGTCCAGCGTGGGGTGGCGCAGCACGCTGCGCATGGCTTCCAGATAGGCATCATTTAAGGGGTTTGCGCCCGTAGATTGTGCGTCACCAGCTATTGATTTGATAGCACTGCGCAGCGCCAAGCGTTGTCCGGCCTCCCAGCGGTTGAACGGATCGGGGTCGTTGGCCAGCAGGGTCAGCAACTGCGCGTCGCTGTAGTCAAAGTCCAGCGTTACGGGGGCAGAAAAGCCCCGCAAAATCGACGGCACCGGTTCTGCGTCGATGTGGGTAAAGGTGATGCTGGCAGTCTCGCCCGTCATCACAAACAGGTGGTTGTCCGCTGGCGCTTCGCTGCTGCCATGCAGTTGCAGGGGCAGAGCGCTGCCGTCTTGTCCAACCAGGCCCAGCAGCACCGGGATGACAAAAGGCGCCTTCACGGTCTGGCCGGGTGTGGGCGCACAGCGCTGGGTGAAGTGCAGGGTGTAAGTACGTTGCGCCGCATCAAATTCACCACGTGCGTGCAAGCGCGGTGTACCGGCCTGGCTGTACCACAGCTTGAATTGCGGCAGCAACGCGGCCAGGCTGGAGCCGGGGTTCGCGTCGGCCATGCTTTGGGCAAAGTCGTCGCAGGTGACGGCCTGGCCATCAAAACGCTCGAAGTACAGCTTCATGCCTTTGGCAAAACCGTCGCGGCCCACCAGGGTTTGCATCATGCGCACCACCTCGGCACCTTTTTCATAGATGGTGACGGTGTAGAAGTTGCTGATTTCGATGTAGCTGTCCGGGCGCACCGGGTGGGCCATGGGGCCTGCGTCTTCCGGGAACTGGGCGGTGCGCAGCACACGCACGTCTTCAATGCGTTTGACGGCGCGGGCCGACGCATCGCTGCACAGGTCTTGCGAAAACTCCTGGTCGCGAAATACGGTCAGGCCTTCCTTCAAACTCAGCTGGAACCAGTCACGGCACGTGACGCGGTTGCCGGTCCAGTTGTGGAAGTATTCGTGCCCCACCACCGATTCGATGGCCGAAAAATCGGCATCGGTGGCCGTGGCGGCATTGGCCAGCACGTACTTGGTGTTGAAAATGTTCAGGCCCTTATTCTCCATCGCGCCCATGTTGAAGTCGCTGGTGGCCACCACCATAAAGCGGTCCAGGTCCAGTGGCAGGCCAAAGCGGGCTTCGTCCCATGCCACGGATGCCATCAGTGAGTTCATGGCGTGTTCGGTTTTGTCCAGGTCGCCGGGGCGCACATAGACCTGCAGCAAGTGGTCTTTACCCGCGCGGGAGGTAATGCGCTGTTCGCGCGCCACCAGCTCACCCGCCACCAGGGCAAACAGGTAGCAGGGTTTTTTGTGCGGGTCGACCCACTTGGCAAAGTGGCGGCCTGCGTTGTCGGCACCGGTGAGGTCGCCGCTGTCGACCAGGTTGCCGTTGGACAGCAGCACCGGGTATTTGGCTTTGTCGGCACGCAGGGTGACGGTGTAGCTGGCCATCACGTCCGGGCGGTCCAGGAAATAGGTGATGCGCCTAAAGCCCTCGGCCTCGCACTGCGTGAAGAACGAGTCGGCGCTGACGTACAAGCCCATTAGCTTGGTGTTTTTAACGGGGGCGCAGGTGGTGAAGATTTCCAGATCAAACGGGTCATTGCCTTCGGGCAGGTTTTCCAGCACCAGCTTGTCGCCCTCGATTTTGAACGAGGTGCCCTGGCCATTGACCAGCACGCGTGCCAGGTTCAGCTCTTCGCCGTCCAGCCGCAGCGCTTGGGGTGTCACACCTGGGTTGCGGCGCAAACGCATGCGGTTGAGCACGCGGGTCTTGGCGGGGTCCAGGTCAAAGGTCAGGTCCACCGTGTCCACCCAGAACGCCGGGGCGCTGTAGTCGGATCGTTGTACCGCCGTGGCGGGGCCGTGGCTGTCACGCAAAAGCATCATGCAAGGTTCTCCAGAAATTGTTGTTCGAATAATTCGTTGTAGTTGCACACCCGAGCCGGTGGTGGCTTAAACGCCCTGTTTCAAAGAGGCTTCAATAAACACATCCAAATCGCCGTCCAAGACCTTTTGGGTGGCGGAGACTTCGACGTTGGTGCGCAGGTCTTTGATGCGGCTGTTGTCCAGCACGTAAGAGCGAATCTGGTGGCCCCAACCCACGTCGGTTTTGGAGTCTTCCAGCTTTTGCTGCTCGGCCTGCTGCTTGCGCATTTCAAAGTCGTACAGCTTGGAGCGCAGGCGCTTCCAGGCCACGTCGCGGTTGCCGTGCTGGCTGCGCCCGTCCTGGCACTGCACCACGATGCCGGTGGGGATGTGCGTCAGGCGCACGGCCGAATCGGTTTTGTTGATGTGCTGGCCGCCGGCGCCGCTGGCGCGGAAGGTGTCGGTGCGCACGTCGCTGGGGTTGATGTTGATCTCGATCGAGTCATCCACCTCGGGGTAGACAAACACGCTGGCAAAGCTGGTATGGCGCCCGCCGGACGAGTCAAACGGGCTCTTGCGCACCAGACGGTGCACGCCAGTCTCGGTGCGCAGCAGGCCAAAGGCGTATTCGCCTTCAATCTTGATGGTGGCGCCTTTGATGCCGGCGGTGTCGCCGGCGGTTTCGTCTTCAATGGTGGTTTTGAAGCCTTTGCGCTCGGCGTATTTCAGGTACTGGCGCAGCAGCATGCTGGCCCAGTCGCAGGCCTCGGTGCCACCGGCGCCGGCCTGGATGTCCAGGAAGCAGGGCAGGGGGTCTGCGGGATTGTTGAACATGCGGCGGAATTCCAGGTCCTTGATGATGGTGGCGAGTTTTTCGGTCTCGCCCTCAATCGTCAGCAGGCCGGCTTCGTCGCCGTCTTCTTTGGACATTTCATACAGCTCGGTGTTGTCGGCCAACTCGCTTTCCAGCGTGGTGAGCGTGAGGACCACGCCATCGAGCAACTTTTTCTCTTTGCCCAGCTCCTGGGCTTTCTTAGGGTCGTTCCAGACGGTTGGGTCTTCCAGCGAGGCGTTGACGGTTCTTAGCCGTTCTGCTTTGGCATCGTAGTCAAAGATACCCCCGTAACTCTTGCGTCCTGCTGCTCAGGTCCGCCAGGGTGGTGCCAATGAGGTTGATGCGTTCGATGTCCATGGTGCGAGTCCTGCGAGGGTGGTGGTGGGTCAAATGACCGAACCCGGTATTTTCGCATGGGCAGCTGCCATTTATTGCCAGCGGTCTGCCCGTGAGGGGAGCCCCGTGGCCCCATGGTGCCAAACGCGCACAAATCGGCCCCGAGGCTCCCCTCACGGGCGTGGCTGTGGGGTGTTTACTGAATAAAGCGCTCTATCAGTGCCGCCAGGGCCTGCGGCTGGTCGTGGTGCATCATGTGGCCGGCATCCTGAATAACGGCGATTTCCAGCTGCGCAATGCATTGAATGCGCGCGTGGTACTCCTCTCGGGTGAACTTGCCTTTCCACCACTGGCCCAGGCTGTCGTCTGAGGCTTCGACGCACAGCACGGGCATGGTGGCGCTTTGGTAAAGCGCCAGCACCTCGTCGAGTCTAAACAGGTTGGCACCGGTGATTTTGTGCCCGGGCTCCCCCAATATGGACCACTGGCCCTGCGCGTTGGCCTGTGCCCAGTGCTGGGCCAGCCATTCGGCCTTGTCCTGGCTTAGTCGGCGGTTGGTTTTCATCAGGCGGCGGGCCACACCGGCGCTGGAGTCGTAGGGTTTAAGGTCCATCTCCCCGCGGTGCAGTTTTTTCAGCTCGTCCATCCAGGTGGCGTAGCGTTTAGGGGCCTGCGTGGGCTGGGTGGCGGGCATGCCAAAACCTTCCAGGTTGACCAAGCGGTGCACGCGCTCGGGGCGCACACCCGCGTAGAGCAGTACCACGTTGCCACCCAGGCTGTGGCCGACCAGGTTGACCGCTTGGTCTGGGGCATAGTGGTCCAGCAAAAAGTCCAGATCCGCCATGTAGTCGGGAAACCAGAAGTTGTCGGCGCAGTGGCCGGGTGCGGCGGTGCTGGGAGTCTGGCCAAAACCGCGCCAGTCGGGGGCGATGATGTAGTGGTCTTGTTTGAAGGCATCCACCACAAACTGATAGCTGGCGGCCACATCCATCCAGCCGTGCACCATGACCAGCGGAATTTTGCCGGGGCCGGGTTCGCCCCAGATTTGTACGTGGTAGGGCAGGCCGCGGATGGGGACCCGCTCGCTGCGGGCGATGCGCTGGACTTGGTACATACCGGGAATGGTACGCTGGCGGGCCGTGCGCTGCAGTCAAGGGCGTGACATGCAGGCGCTACGTTGCCAGGTTCGTCATGTACAGCTTACGGCCTGCGAGTAGCGCCGCATCAGAATTGCGCTAGAGCGTGTTTTGCTATAAATATAGTAGCTGCTTACGCACGCTGGACGTGCGGCGAAGGTGTTTTTTGCATCCAATAAAAAGGAACCCGGATATGAAACCGCCCACTTCGTTGCCCCATGCCGTCACGCGCTGGGTCGTGCAGCCTTTGCGCAGGCGCATCCAGCTGCTGTGGGCGCTCAAGTGGCTGGCGTTTCCGCTGTTGCCCCTGTTTGAAGCTTTTGCTTTCAGGCTGTCGTTCTGGACACTGCTGTTCGCGTTGGTATGCCTGTTGTTGCATGGCGCAGTGAATGCCTGGGAGGCCAGCCAGCGCCGCCAGTTCATTCGAGAAGCACGTTTTCCCGCCCTCCTGGGCGCCAAACTGCTGGCCCTGTATCCGCAGCTGCGGCCTTCTGATGTCGAACTGGTGCTGCACGGTTTGCGCCAGTTTTTCATGGCCCACCTGCGCAGCCGACGCCAGTTTGTAGCCATGCCGTCCAAGGTGGTGGACGCCGCCTGGCACGAATTCATCTTGCACACCCGCGCCTACGAGGCCTGGTGCAATGCCGCCTTTGGCAAGCTGCTGCACCATACACCCGCCGAGGTACTGGGCCGTGACCCCAAGCGCAACGATGGCCTGCGCCGCACCTGGTACTGGGCCTGCAAGGAAGAAAGCATCAACCCGCGCCAACCCGTCCGCCTGCCCTTGCTGTTTGCGCTGGACAAGAAGTTTGCGATTGTGGGGGGCTTCAGCTATGTGCCCGATTGCAGCGACATCAACCGCCAGGCGGGTTCGGACGCCTACTGCGGCACCAGCTTCAGCGACGGGGGCGACAGCGGCGGGGCGTGCGGTGATGCCGACGGCTTTGGTGGGTGCGAATCGCCGGGCAGCGACGGCGGCGGCGGGGACGCAGGGGGCTGCGGTGGAGGGTGTGGCGGGGGCGATTAGTCCCCTTAGCCGCTGTTGCGACAGCATGGAATGCCGAGCGCCGCTACACTGAACGAAGCCATTCCCGCTTACCTTCCTTTAGGGCTATACGCACCATGCAAACCGTTCCATTGGGCCACAGCGGCCTGCACGTCACTCCCATCTGCCTGGGCACCATGACTTTTGGTGAACAGGTGGACGAAGCGACCGCCTTTGCCATCATGGACCGCGCCGTCGAGCGGGGTATCAACTTTCTGGATACGGCGGAAATGTATGCCGTGCCGCCGCGTGCTGAAACCTTCAACGCCACCGAAAAAATCATTGGCAACTGGTTGGCCGCACGCGCGGGCCTGCGCCAAAAGCTGGTGATTGCCACCAAGGTGGCCGGCCCCTCGCGCGGCATGCCCTGGATTCGCGGTGGCAAGGGTGACCTGAGCGCAGCGGACATCATCGCCGCCTGTGACGGCAGCCTGCAGCGCCTGCAAACCGATGTGATTGACCTGTACCAGATCCATTGGCCCACGCGCGCGGTGCCCATGTTCGGCGCCATGTACTACCAGCCAGCGGACGAGACATCGCTCACCAGCATGCACGCCCAACTGGAAGCGTTGGGCCAGTTGGTCCAAGCGGGCAAGGTGCGTGCGGTGGGCCTGTCGAACGAAACACCCTATGGCGTGCACGAGTTTGTGCGCCTGGCCGAACAGCACGGCTTGCCGCGTGTTGCCACGGTGCAAAACGTCTATAGCCTGATCAGTCGTACGGTGGAGAATGGCCTGGACGAAACCACGCACCGTCTGGGCGTGTCCCTATTGGCCTATTCACCCCTGGCCTTCGGCCTGTTGACCGGCAAGTACGATGCCAGCGGTATTACCGGCCCCGAGGCGCCTGCGCAGGCGCGTATTGCCAAATACGCATCGGTGCGCAAGCAACGCTGGGGCCGCCCGGAGTCACTCGCGGCGGCCAAGCGCTACAACGCACTGGCCAGGGCCAATGGCCTGACACCCACCCAAATGGCACTGGCGTTTTGCTACACCAAGTGGCAGGTGGCCAGTACCATCATCGGCGTGACCAGCGTGGCGCAACTGGACGAGAACATTGCCGCGTTGGGTACCACTCTGGCACCCGAAACCCTGGCTGCGATTGACTCCATTCGCCTGGAAATGCGCGACCCCGCTTGTTGAGAGTGGCTGCAACGCCGGTCAGCGATAGGGGTGCGGCTCCTGGAAGAAATCGGTGAGCCTGCCGTCATGCTCGATGAGCACACGTTCTGCGCGGATGCCTTTTCGCTCCATTTCCGCCACGATGTCCTTGGCGCGCCACTGTGTTGGAATAATGACCACGTCGGCCGGCGCGGTTGTGAGGATATCGCCCAGCTCGATGGTTTGTCCGGCACCCGGCACAAAGGTGCCCACCTTTTCCGGGTCGGAATCGACCACCAGCGGAAAACGTGTGGCATCAGCCCCAAACTGGTGAATGAATGCAGCAGCCTTGCCCGTACCACCCCAAATGGCAACACGTTTGCCACTGGCGGCCAACGCGTCCAACTGACGGGCGATGGTTGCGCGACTGGCTTGGGCCGTCACCGCAAAGGCGTTGGATTGCGCTGCGCGGTGCTGGCGTTCGGCGCTGACTTGCATCTCGACCAGCGCGTATACGACTTCGCCATCGTAGCCGTGGGAAAGCGTTTCGACATCGCCGGTTCTGCGCATCAGGGTCTGGAACGAGTCGGTGCTGAAGTGGGAGACATGCTCGTAGAAAAAATCGGCCAATCGCCTGGATTCAAACACCCGATCAATGCAGGGCACTTCGGCAAACAGGTAGCAGGGTTTGCCCAGGGCTGCGGCACCCCAGGCCAGGGGTTCGAGCAATGCGACCGGCTCGGTCAGGTGCTCCAGCACATGCCGGATGACGATGGCGTCGGGGGCGAAGGTCTCCATGTCGTCCAGCGGGTTGAACAGGCGGGCATAAAACTCCACACCAAGCCCGGTTCCGGCGCTGCCGTTGGGGTCGAATCCAACATAGCGCCCACCCGGTCGGGACTCGGCCAGGCCGCGGATGAAGTGTCCCTCGCCGCAGCCGATTTCAAGCACCACCGGATTGGCTGGCAAACGCGCCAGCAGCACATCGCGTGAGTCGGCCAAATGGCCGCGCCAAATGCCGCCCTGGTTAAACATGCGGTTGGGGTTGTTCTCATATGGAATGGCGTCGTAGCGAAACGATCGGTTCCAGACATGGGTGCAGGCGGGGCATTGCACAAAGTCGTGGCGGTGGCGCGGCAATTTTTGCGCTTCGACTCGCGTGGGGGGCCAGGCCAGGGTGGCCAGGGTTTGCTCACCCCCGTCGAAGAATGGTGCAGCGACGGCGTGGTCACATACAGGGCAGCGCGTGGCGACAAGTTGGGTTTTCATGCTTTCAATACATTCCTGAAATAAGCGATCGTCTCTTTCAATCCGTCTTCCAGTGCCACTTGAGGTTCCCAGTCCAGGGTATTGCGCGCTTTGGTGATGTCGGGCTGGCGCCGGGTTGGGTCGTCTGCGGGCAGAGGGCGGAATTCGATGCGGCTTTTGGAGTCGGTCAGGCGCAGGACCTGTTCCGCGAGCTCACGGATGGTGAATTCCACCGGGTTGCCCAGGTTGATGGGGCCGATTTCGGTGTCCTGGTCCATCATCCGCACCAGGCCTTCAACCAGGTCGTCTACATAGCAGAAGGATCGGGTTTGGTCGCCGTCGCCGTAGAGGGTGATGGGTTCACCACACAGCGCCTGGATGATGAAGTTGGAAACGACGCGGCCATCGCGCGGGTGCATGCGAGGACCGTAGGTGTTGAATATGCGCACGACGCGGACGTCAACGGCGCACTGCCGGTGGTAGTCAAAAAAGAGCGTTTCCGCGCAGCGTTTGCCTTCGTCGTAGCAGGCGCGCGGGCCGATGGGGTTGACATGGCCCCAGTAGCTTTCTTGTTGCGGGTGCTGGAGCGGATCGCCGTAGACTTCGGATGTGGACGCTTGCAGGATGCGTGCACCCCGGCGTTTGGCCAGGCCCAGCATGTTGATGGAGCCCAGTACGGAGGTCTTGACCGTGGACACGGGATCCCGCTGGTAATGGATAGGGCTGGCGGGGCAGGCCATGTTGTAGATGCGGTCCACTTCAACGTAGAGTGGCAGCCACACATCATGGCGGATCAATTCAAAATGCTTGTCACCGATCAGGTGGCGTATGTTGTCTTTGGAGCCGGTTTGGAAATTGTCGACGCACAACACGTCGTGCCCGGCTTTGACGAGCCGTTCGCACAGATGTGAGCCAACGAAGCCGGCTCCGCCGGTGATGAGGGTACTGGGGTTCATGTCAGGGTTCCTGGTGGAGTCAAACAGATGGGGGATGCGGTTTCCAGCCAGACGGCAGCTTCTCACCGCGGCTGGCTGCGGCCAGGGCTGCCTCAAGGAAAATTTCGAATTCCCGCACAGCCTGCGCGTCGGCGAACAGCTCGCGTGCGGCGGCCTGCTGCAATGCCTGGCGCAAGGTGTTGCGGCGTTGCGGGTTGCGGCCCAGGGCGAGTGCCAGGTTGGCGTAGTCTTCCAGGCGGGGCGCGATGGGGGCATCGGCGACCCCCATCTGCTGGTAGGCGCCTGCCACGATACGTCCCCGCATGAAATCACTTGGCCACGTGACGACCGGGATACCGTAAACCATTGCTTCGTATAAGGTGTTGCCACTGCCGAAGTAAATCGGGTCAAGCAGCACGTCCATGGTGGCGATCAATCCCATGAACGACAACAAATCCAGAGGCGGCATGAATACGACACGTTCCAGCAACAGCGGTGCGGAGTTCGCCCACCGCGTTCTTATCTGGGCCAGCATGGCCGCTTGTTTGCCCTCCAGCAGCACGATGTGTCCCGTCGGATCGCCTTCGGCAATGGCCAGCAATACGCCGTCAAAATCCGGGTGAAATTTGTACAGGCTCTGGGGGCAGCCATACAGGGTTCCGGTTGCGGGCAAGCCCAGCGTGGGGCGCAGTGGAATATCGGTGGGGGCTGCGATGGCCTGGTAATAACAACAGGGTAAACGGTTCAGGCGGATCAGGGCCTCGGTGTAGTGCGCCTCGGCTTGCCGGGGTTCGATCATGTCCCCCGAAACAAAATAATCCATGGTGTCCAGACCGGTGGTATCGGGGTGCCCCCAACCGACTGCCTGCACCGGCGCCAGCCGGGCGTAGGCCAGAAAGTAGGTCGATGGCGCCATGCCGATATCAGGGTAAAACAGCACATCAAGCTGTTCTGCCATTACCACCTGCTGCTGCAATTGCAGTGCATCGGGAAGCGTCAGCGCTTTGTCGGCCAACTGGTTCACGTTTTGGCTGAAGCTGTCTTGTTTTGCGCCGGGTGTGTGGATAACGATTACCTCGAACTTGTTGCGATCCAAATCACGGATAAAGCCCAGGAACAGTTTGGTAATGGTGTGCGCAACCAGGTATTCGGACAAAAATCCAACGCGAATGCGCGAGTCTTTCTTCGTGTGGATCGGCTTGCCCAGTGCATGGGGTGACACGGTTGTCAACGCCGGCAGCATGTGGCGGAAACTGCGGCATAGCGACTCCATTAACGCGCGGTCGCAGCGGTGGTGATAGGCCAGGGCAAACGAATTGGGGTTTGCGTTCTGAACCGGATCTTCCAGAGTGCCAAACGCTTTCATGAGCGTGGTTATCCCTGCCTGGTAGCGATCTCTCCATGCAGCCATCGCTTCAACGGACGCGTGAATGTGCGGCATCATCAAATGGGCACGTATGGCATGGTGAAGTGCACCGGGCTGGAGTTTCCATGCACGGAGATGGCTTGCTACGGCCTCGTCTGCTTGCTCCAGGCGGTGCAAAGCGACACCGAGGTTGCTGTGGGAGTCGGCGTGACCGGGGTCAATCGCGATCGCACGCCGGTAGCTTGCCACGGCATCGTCCAGCTGCCCAAGGTCGTACAGAACAGCACCCAGGCGGCAGTGCGCTTCGACCCAATCCGGCTGGATTTCCAGCGCACGTCGGCAACTTGCCACTGCACCATCGAGTTGTTTGAGGTCGCGCAGGACACTGCCCAAATTGCAGTGCGCCTCGACCAAATCCGGTTGGATATCGATCGCACGCCGGTAACTCGCAACTGCGGCATCGGCTTGCTTGCGGTCGCGCAGAACATTACCTAAATTGCAGTGGGCGTTTGTGAAATCGGGTTTCAATGCCACCGCGCGGCGGTAACTGGCAATGGCGTCGTCGAGGCGACCCAGATCGCGCTCGGTATTGCCCAGGTTGAAATGTGCTTCGGCGAAATTGGGGTTGAGTGCCAGGGCGTGTTTGCAACTGGCAGCAGCGTCTTCAAAGCGCCCCAGTTTCCTCAGAACATTGCCCAGGTTGCAATGGGTGTCTGCCAATTCGGGTTGGATCGCCAGTGCGCGGCGATAGCTCGCTACCGCTTCATCGGCGCACCCGCGATCTTCCAGGAAATTGCCCAGGTTATGGTGAATTGCTGCATCGTCCGGTGCGAGTTCTGCCGACTTTCGAAACGCATGCAACGCGTCTTTGCCTTGCAGGTGCATGGCGCCGCTGAGAATGCTCCAGAGAAAGCCAGAATCCGGAAACTTCTGCAAAAGTGCGAGTGCCTGCGCTTCGAGTTCTGCGAAGTGCCCACCATTAAACAAGGCGATTAACTGGTTGTTCTGCTCGGGTGTGGGTGCGTCCGCGTTGGAGGGGGCGCTTTGCACCGTCGATGTCTGCGCCACTTGCCCCTCCAAAACCCCGAGGTGGTGATGGGCTTGCGCGTGATCGGGTTGCACCTGCAAAATGGCGCGGTACAACTGCTCGGCTTCGCGCAACCTGCCTGCCCGGTGATGGGCGATGGCTTGCTGCAAGGCGGCGTCGAGTGTTAGGGTTTGGGGCGCGGGTGTGGCCATGAAAAATAAAGCAGTGGGCCTGGACGGGCGAGGCGTCGAGGCCGGTTGTACCTTGGCCGCAATCGACTTGGACCGCCTGGTGATGCAACGACCCCGGTTTTTAAACAGATCGGCATACCCTGTTTCCTTGCCCTCCTTGCCCGCAATGGGGGCAAGGAGTGTGTGCTTTATTTCAGAAGCATGTATCCCGACGCAACAGGCTTGGAGTTTGCCGTGAGCGGTGTGACGTCGTCGTAAATGGATGTCACCAAAATGGTTCGACCATCGGGTAACGCACGCATGGTTTGATTGTGGAGTCTCAAACTCGGGTACTGGGTGGATATGTTTGTAAAGTCCGACCAGGTTCCGGCCTTGGAAAGCGTCCCTGCCTGGGTGAAGCTGCCGTTGGTATCCAGGCGTGTTACCAGCCCGGTTCCCCACTTGTCAATCGCAATGTCGGTCATGTTGAACTGGGTTTCGTTCGGCGTGCTTTTGTTGGTTGCCCGGCGGGGGGCGCTCCACACGGGTGCTGCAGCAGCAGCGTCGTAGTTGCTCACTTCCATATCGGGATCACCGCCGTTCGCATATTTCAAATGCATGGCCAGGAATACATCGCCGTTGTCATTGACTGCAAGCAAAGGCCGTGCGTAGTCCTTGGTGGTGTAGTTGTTCTGGACTTCCTGAATCGCCGTTCCCCAGGCACCATTGACCTGGATTCGGGTCAGTATGTTGGATTTTTGGTAGGCATCATCACGAACCTGGTTCCACGCCACCGCCGCATAGTTGCCATTCGGGGAACGCGCGTACGAAAGGGAAACAGGTGCAAACGCGCTGGCGATTTCGTCTGAAATGGGCGTTGTTGCGGTCAACCCGCCACCGGAGGTAAAGCTCTTCAAGGTCACAACCGATTTGGCGGGGTCGGTCGTGCCGTTGCTGACACCCACTGCGTAAATGGTGGACGAGGCGTTATCGATGGCAATGTCAAACAGACGGTGGCGCTGCAATATGGCATAACCTGAATCCGTTACGCCGCAGTTATTGCTGATGGTGGTGGGTGTTGTGTTGGATGTGGTGATGAGTTGCGCGGTGCTGCTTTTGATGGTGCTGGTGACGGAGAGCGTTTTGGTAACGGTATCGGCACCACCGGAGCTGGTGCAGTAGGCAATGGCTCCGACACCCGCGTCGCTGATGGCCACTTTGATGGATTGTTCCATTACGGGTACATTGACTTGCACCGGCAACGTCCATGCCGAACTTAAGGAACTTTTCGTGGTGTACCAGATGGATGGAACACCGGTTGTTGATTGGGCCATCCAGGCTGCGATGGCGTGCCCGTTGGGAGAAACGGCCAGATCGATGGCCGTGGTGCGTACACCGGGTACCGTGTCATTGAAGAGCGAAGTGTCGGTACCTGTGGCGAGGTCATCCGTGGGCGCCGTCCAATTGGTGCTGCTGAAACTGGTCGTGCCAGCAGTCGCTTTGGTGTGGGTGGTGGAAGCAACGCTTGGCAACGCTATGCCATAGATGTCGCCCGAATCCGCGACGCCTGCCACGGGGTACAGGGAGGGGCGCGTTGGATCAATGGCAGCGTAGCTTGTCCAGGTTTTGCCCAGGAATCCATTCACCGAAGCGGACTCTACCGTGATGTTCACGGTGCTTGACTTGGTGACGCCGACCGCGTCGGTGCAGGTCACTGTCACGATGGTGCTTTTATTGGTGGATGAGACCATTTTTGCCTGGGCATGGGCTTCGGTGTAGGTGTGGGTGTTGGAGCTACCCTTGGGTGTCTCATCTCCGAAATCCCAGGAGGCAGTCACGGGAGCGGTGCCGCCACTGCACTCGCCACCATCAAACTTCAGTGCGTTTTGTGCAATTGCCCGGGGCGTGTCCGTGCTCAGCAAAGCGGGTGATGCCTTGAGCGCAGGCGGTGGTGGTGGTGCGCTTGGTTCTGGCTCGTCTCCACCTTTGCCACCGCACGCACCGAGCAGGGTTGCCAGAAGAAGCCCGGCAATGGGGCTGAGTTTGTTGGGTTGCATGGCGTTTTCGTCCTTGAAAGTCGCAGAGTTTGCAAAGTTGGCGCCTTGTCGCGCAGGGCGGACAGGGAGCGTTGAGTAGTAACGCGCGAGTCTATGAGAAATGTCCGTAGCGTGGGGGTACTGACCAGGCGATTGGCCTATTCGGACAAAGGAATGGCCCGGAAAGTGCGCCCCCGGTCTCCTGCACGTCAATTTGGAGTGCCCGCGTATTGCCTGGAAGGGCGGATGGACGGGCCTGCGGCTTGGTGGCCTATTGCAGTCGCGTACGGTGCCGGGCAATCTGCACCTGCACCTGCGACGGCGCGGTGCCGCCCAGGGTGTTGCGGGCGTTCAAGCTGCCACGCAGGCTTAAAACTTCGTACACGTCTTTCTCAATACCGGGGTTGAATTCCTGCAAAACAGCCAGCGGCAGTTCGGACAAATCCACCTGGTGCGAGGTGGCGGCCTTGACGGCGTGGGCCACAATTTCGTGTGCATCGCGGAAGGGCAGGCCCTTCTTGACCAGGTAGTCGGCCAGGTCGGTGGCGGTGGCGTAGCCCCGGAGCGCGGCCTGCTCCATGGGAACGGGGTTCACGGTAATGCCGCCTTCCTTCTGGCCCGTTGCCGGGTTCAGCTGGCCGCCGACCATTTCACTAAAGATGCGCAGCGTATCTTTGAGTGTGTCCACGGTGTCAAATAGTGGCTCTTTGTCTTCCTGGTTGTCCTTGTTGTAGGCCAGGGGCTGGCCCTTCATCAGCGTGATCAGGCCCATCAGGTGGCCGACCACGCGGCCGGTCTTGCCGCGCGCCAGTTCGGGCACGTCGGGGTTTTTCTTCTGCGGCATGATGGAACTGCCGGTGGTGAAGCGGTCGGCAATTTTGATGAAGCCGAAGTTCTGGCTCATCCACAAAATCAGCTCCTCGCTCATGCGGCTGATGTGCACCATGGTCAGTGTGGCGGCGGCGGTGAATTCAATGGCAAAGTCGCGGTCGCTCACGGCGTCCAGGCTGTTTTGGCAGACTTGTGGGTTGCCAGCGGCGTCGACCATGCCCAGCGTGCGGGCCACGCGTTCGCGGTCCAGCGGGTAGCTGGTTCCTGCCAATGCGGCAGAGCCCAGCGGCAGGCGGTTGGTGCGGGCGCGTACTTCTGCAAAACGTTCGGCGTCGCGGCTGAACATTTCCACATAGGCCAGCATGTGGTGGCCAAAACTCACTGGCTGCGCCACCTGCAGGTGGGTGAAGCCGGGCAGGATGACGTCCACATTTTTCTCAGCCACGTCCAGCAGGGACTTTTGCAGGTCCACCAGCAGTTCACCAATCAGGTCGATCTCGCTGCGCAGCCACAGGCGCACGTCGGTGGCGACCTGGTCGTTTCTAGAGCGCCCGGTGTGCAGGCGCTTGCCGGCGTCGCCCACCAATTGGGTCAACCTGGCTTCGATGTTGAGGTGTACGTCCTCCAGGTCCAGCTTCCATTCAAAGTTGCCGGATTCAATGTCGGCGGTGATCTGCGCCATGCCGCGCTGGATGGAGGCGTGGTCTTCGGCGCTGATGATGCCTTGGGCGGCCAGCATCTCGGCGTGGGCCAGGCTGCCGGTGATGTCGGCCTGCCACAGGCGCTTGTCAAAGAACACGCTGGAGGTGTAGCGTTTGACCAGATCGCTCATGGGTTCAGAAAACAGCGCGGACCACGCCTGGGATTTTTTATCGAGTTGATTTTTGGACATGGGGAGCGGGGCGGGTAATGGAGTCAAAATCCGGTTTCATGAAAGACACCCAAATATTATCGGCGTTCCAGGATCTGACGCCCTCGCAGCCCGCTGCGACGGTGCCTGGTGGGCTAGAGCCGGCTTTGGTGTTTGATGCTTGCCAGACGGGTGTCGTGTTGCGCGCCGTGTTATTTGTGGAGCTGTGCGCCGGGGTGGGGGTGACCTTTGCTGCCGACACATTTCTGGATTGGGTGATTCGCCTGGCGCTGGTCACGGGCGGTACATTGCCTGCGACCTTGCTGTGGTTGCTGGTGGCCTGTGTATCCAAACAGGTGCTGGCGCGTCTGAACCCGGCGGTGCAGTACGGTGTGGCGGTCGGCCTGGGGGCACTGGCGGGCGTGTATGGGTGTTTGATGTTGGCAGTATCCGGCTTGTTGGGTGCACCGCCCTGGGTTGCCAGTGCGGTCTGCGGCGCCTTGTTGTCGTCGCTGTTGGTGGCGGCGTTGGTTTTGCGTGCCAAGGGGCACACGCCGGCCCACACGTCGGCGCGCCTGGCGGAGTTGCAGTCGCGCATTCGCCCGCATTTTTTGTTCAATACCCTCAACAGCGCCATTGCGCTGGTGCGCGCCGAGCCAGCCAAGGCCGAGGCCTTGCTGGAAGACCTGAGCGACCTGTTTCGCCACGCACTTAAGGATGCCGATGCACCGGTGACGTTGGGCGAAGAAATTACGTTGGCGCAACGCTACCTTGCCATTGAACAAGTGCGTTTTGGTGAGCGCCTGCGGGTGCAGTGGGCGCTCGACCCTGCGGCCGACGGTGCCTTGTTGCCGCCGCTGCTGCTGCAACCCTTGGTGGAAAACGCGGTGCGCCACGGCGTGGAGCCCAGCACCGAGGGGGCAGACATTCGCATATCGACCCAGCGCAGGGGGTCTACCGTGGTGATTAAGGTAACCAATACTGTGCCCGCCGGGCAGGGCGAACGCGGCCATGGGCTGGCTTTGCACAATGTGCGGGATCGGCTGGCCCTGCTGCACGATGTGCAGGGCCAGTTTCGCAGCGGCCTGCGCAACGGCGTGTACCAGGTGCGTATGGAGGTGCCACTGTGACGGAACCGATTGCAGCCCACGGCATGCTGAGAGCTTTGGTGGTCGATGACGAGGCCCTGGCGCGCACGCGCATGCGCACTTTGTTATCCGACTGCAAGGCACCTGCGGTGCAGGTAGCGGGCGAGGCGGCCCATGCCGTACAGGCTATGGAGCAGTTGCAACACCAGCCGTTTGATGTGGTTCTGCTCGATATCCACATGCCCGGAGCCGACGGCCTGTCTTTGGCGCGCATGCTGCAAACCTTGCCCACGGTGCCGGCCCTGATTTTTGTCACGGCCCATGCCGAACACGCATTACAGGCGTTTGAGCTGGAGGCCACGGATTACCTCACCAAACCCGTGCGTCTGGAGCGCTTGCAAGCGGCTTTGCAAAAAGTCGAACGGCGCCTGGCCGCACAGGGGGTGGCCTTGGCGGGTGCCGCGCAAGAGGATGTGCTGATTATTCAGGAGCGGACCCGCACCGAACGCGTTCCCTTGCGCCAGGTGGTGTATTTCAAAGCCGAGCTGAAATACGTGACCGTGCGCACCGCTGCACGCAGCTACATACTGGATGGCTCCCTCAATGAGTTGGAGGCCAAGTACCCGCAGCAGTTTTTGCGCATCCACCGCAATGCCCTGATTGCGCGCAGTGCCGTGCGGGCTCTGGAAAAACACGATGAGGCCGAAGAGGGCGAAGGCTGGGCGGTACGGCTCCACGGAGTAGATGAATGGCTGGCGGTGTCGCGCCGCCAACTGTCGACCGTGCGCTCCCTGATCAAAGCCTGATTAGCCCGTATTGCGCAGCCCGGCTGCAATGCCGTTGATGCTGATGTGGATGCCGCGTTGCACCCGCTCGTCGGCTTTGCCCTCGCGGTAGCGCCGCACCAGCTCCACCTGCAGGTGGTGCAGCGGGTCAATGTAGGGAAAGCGGTGGCGCATGGAGCGCTGCAAGGCCGCGTTGGTTGCCAGGCGGTTCTTTTCGCCGGTGATAGTGGCCAGCGCCCGGGCGGTTTGGTGCCATTCGGCATCAATGGCGGTAAATATCTTTTTGCGCAAGCGGGCGTCTCCCACCAGCTCGGAATACAGCGAGGCCAATGCCAGGTCGCTCTTGGCCATCACCATATCCATGTTGGACAGCAGGGTGCTGAAAAACGGCCACTGGCGCACCATTTTTTGCAGCAGCGCGGTGCGTTCCTTTTGCAATTCGGGTGTGCCGGTGGTGATAAAGGTGTGCACGGCCGAGCCAAATCCGTACCAGCCAGGCAGGGTCAGGCGGCACTGGCCCCAGCTGAAACCCCAGGGAATGGCGCGCAGGTCTTCAATTTTTTGCGATGCCTTGCGCGACGCCGGGCGTGAGCCGATGTTGAGTTCGGCAATCTCACGGATGGGCGTGGCGCTGAAAAAGTATTCGGTGAAGCCCGGGGTCTCGTACACCAACTTGCGGTAGGCCGCCATACTCAGATGGGACAGTTCGGCCGCCGCTTCCAGAAAGGCTTTGGTGGCCGGTTTGGTAGGTTGCAGCAAAGTGGCTTCCAGCGTGGCCGCCACCAGGGTTTCCAGGTTGCGTCGGCCAATTTCGGGGTTGGCGTATTTGGAGCCAATCACTTCGCCTTGCTCGGTCAGGCGAATCTGGCCGCGCACGGTGCCGGGGGGTTGCGCCAAAATGGCCTGGTAGCTGGGGCCGCCACCGCGGCCCACCGTGCCGCCACGGCCATGGAACATGCGCAACTGGATCTTGTGGGGCAAGTGCGTCCCCACGCTGGTCCCTGCGGGTACTGCGCTGCCCCCCGAGGGGGCGTGCACGGTTTGGGACGGCCCGGCACCATGCACTACCAGCTCATCAAACAGCTCCACCAACGAAATTTCGGCACGGTACAGCTCCCAGTTGCTGGTGAAGATGCCACCGTCTTTATTGCTATCGGAGTAGCCCAGCATGATGTCTTGCTCGCAGCCGCTGCGCGCCACCAGTGCGGCCACGCCGGGTACGGCATAAAACTCGCGCATGATGGGCGCGGCATTGCGCAGGTCTTCAATGGTTTCGAACAGGGGCACCACGATCAGGTCGCAGGTCGATTCGGTGTCCAGCGTGCCGGTCATCAGCCCCACTTCTTTTTGCAGCAGCAGCACTTCCAGTAAATCGCTCACCGTTTCGGTGTGGCTGATGATGTAGTGGCGTATCGCCTGCCTGCCAAAGCGCTGGCGCATGGTTTTGGCCATGTCAAAAATGGCCAACTCGCCCAAGGTGTGTGCAGAGTAATTGGCGCCGTGCACCCGCAGGGCGCGGGCGTCGTTGAGCAAACTGGTGAGCAGCGTGCGCTTGGAAGCCTCGTCCAACGCGCGGTAGTCGCTCTCGATGCGGGCCGTGGCCAGCAGCTCGGCCACCACCTCTTCGTGTTTGTCGGAACTTTGGCGCAGGTCCACTGTGGCCAGGTGAAAGCCAAACACCTCCACCGCCCGGATGAGGGGGTGCAAGCGTTGCGCCACCAGGGCTGCGCCATGGTTGGCGTTGAGCGATTGTTCGATGGTGCGCAATTCGGCACAGAAGTCTTCCGCCACCCGGTAGGGGTTTTGCGGTGCCACGGCGTGGCGCGCGGCTTCGGTGCCGGTCAGGGTTTTGAGTGTGGCAGCCAGGCGGGCGTAGACGCCGGTGAGTGCGCGCCGGTAGGGCTCGTCCATGCGGTGGGCATTCTGGTCGGGCGAACTCTCGGCCAGCGCCTGCATGGCCGGTGTGCACTCGGTCAGCATGGCCGATACGGACAACTCGCTGCCCAGGTAATGCACTTCCGTCAGGTAGTGGCGCAGCGCCACTTCGGACTGGCGGCGCAGGGCGTATTCCAGCGTCTGGGCGCTGACGTTGGGGTTGCCGTCGCGGTCGCCACCAATCCACTGGCCCATGCGCAGAAAGCTGTGCACCGGCTGGTGGCCCAGCAAATGCTCCAGGTTGCCGTAGAGCTTGGGAATTTCGCGCAAAAAGGTGGACTCGTAGTAGCTCAGGGCGTTTTCAATCTCGTCGGCCACCGTGAGTTTGCTAAAGCGCAGCAGCCGGGTCTGCCACAGCTGCATCACGCGGGCGCGAATGTGCGCCTCGTTGGCAGCCAGCTCACGCGGGGTGAGGGCGTCTTTTTTGCTGTCAAAGGTGCTGCCGTGGGCTTTGATTTCATCGCGTGCGGCGAGCAATTGCGCGATGGCGCGTTCGGCGTCCAAAATACTTTTGCGCTGCACCTCGGTGGGGTGGGCCGTGAGTACCGGCGCCACGTAGCTGTGGGCGAGGGTGCTTGCTATTGTTTTAGGAGCTATTCCCGCCCAGCGCAAGCGCGCCATGGCCACTTCCAGGCTACCTTCCTGGGTGTCGCCCGCGCGCTCGTGGATGGCGCGGCGGCGGATGTGGTGGCGGTCTTCGGCCAGGTTGGCCAGGTGCGAGAAATAGGTGAAGGCGCGGATCACGCTCACCGTCTGGTCACCACTGAGGCTTTTGAGCAGTTTTTTGAGCGCCTTGTCCGCTTCATGGTCGGCATCGCGGCGAAAGGCCACCGAGAGGGTGCGGATTTTTTCGATCAGCTCAAACGCCTCCACGCCTTCTTGTTCGCGGATTTCGTCGCCCAGAATGCGCCCGAGCAGGCGGATGTCTTCCAGCAAGGGGCGTTCGTTGTCTTTGCTGCGTTTGGCGGACTCGGGGGTGGAGGGGGTTTTCATGGGGCGCATGCTAGCATTGAAGGCACTTTTTGGATTACCAAGCGGTTACCGCTTACAACATATTTATGACCGCACTTACCCTAACTATTGCCACCCGGGAAAGCCGCTTGGCGCTGTGGCAGGCCGAACATGTGAAGGCGATTCTGCAGGGCCACGGCCACACCGTTCGCTTGCTGGGCATGACCACCCGGGGCGACCAGATTCTGGATCGGTCACTGAGCAAAGTCGGCGGCAAGGGCCTGTTTGTGAAAGAACTCGAAGTGGCCCTGGAAGAGGGGCAGGCCGACCTGGCGGTCCACTCGTTGAAAGACGTGCCCATGGAGTTGCCTGAAGGTTTCAGTCTGGCCTGTGTGATGGAGCGCGAAGACCCGCGCGATGCCTGGGTTTCCAGTCGCTACGCCCGCATTGCCGATGTGCCGCAGGGAGCGGTGGTGGGGACATCCAGCTTGCGGCGCATGGCCTTGCTGCGCGCGCTGCGCCCGGATTTGAAGATTGAACCTTTGCGCGGCAATCTGGACACGCGCCTGAAAAAGCTCGACGACGGCCAGTACGACGGCATTGTGCTGGCAGCTGCCGGGCTCAAGCGCCTGGGGCTGGAGTCGCGCATTCGTGCCGTGTTTGCGCCCGAGCAGATGCTGCCCGCTGCGGGCCAAGGAGCCCTGGGCATTGAAATACGCACCAGCCGCGCCGACGTGAACCAAATTGTGTCGGTCTTGCGCCACCCGCCGAGCTGGTTGGCGGTATCGGCGGAACGTGCCGTGAGCCGCGTCATGGGCGGGAGTTGTTCCATGCCCTTGGCGGCCTACGCCACCTTTGCGGGCGATGTACTGACGATTCGCGCCACCTGGGGCGACCCGCAAGGGGTGTTGCCGCTGGTGCATGCCCGGGCGCAGGGTGTGGTGACCGATGTGCAGGCTGCTGTGCAGCTGGGTGAGGGGGTTGCACAGCAATTGCAGGCAGCGGTTACCACGCAAACCGCCAAAGGTTGAGCCGGTGCGTGTGATTGTGACCCGACCCGCGCAGGAGTGCGGCAAGTGGGTTGATGCGCTGGTGCAGGCGGGTTTGAGTGCCCAGGCTTTTCCCTTGATTGCTGTGGGCCCACCGCCCGACACGGCGGCGGTCGCGTCGGCGTGGGCGCGCATCGCCAGCTTCGACGCGGTGATGTTTGTCAGTGGCAATGCAGTGTCCCATTTCTTTGCATTAAAACCAGCCTTTGCGCACGTCTTTCGTGCGCAAGCAGCTATCAAAACAAGAGCATTTGTAACCGGCCCCGGCAGTCTGGCAGCCTTGCATCAGGCGGGGGTGGACGCGGCGTGGATGGATGCCCCCGACACGCAGGCCGGTCAGTTTGATTCGGAAGCCCTGTGGGCGGTGGTGGCACACCGGGTGGTGCCGGGCTACCGGGTGCTGATCGTGCGTGGCATGGGCGACGCCAGCATGGACGCGGATGTGGGGGGGGGCGTTGGGCGCAACTGGTTTGCCAGCCAGGTCCTGGCAGCCGGAGGCGAGGTTGAGTTTTTGGTGGCGTACCAGCGCCGTCAGCCGGATTGGCGTGTTTCTGATCGGCAATTCGTGCACCAGGCTGCGCACGATGGCTCGGTGTGGTTGTTCAGCAGCTCGGAGGCCATCGCCAATCTGCAAAACGCCTTTCCCGATGTGGCGTGGGATCGCGCCCGGGCCGTTGCGACGCATGCCCGCATCGCCCAGGCCGCCCGCGCGGCGGGTTTTGCTGTTGTTTGCGAGTCACGCCCGGTGCTGGCCGATCTGGTGGCGTCGATAGAATCGCTGCCATGAACACTGCGCCTACTGCCACTGCTGCACCCCCTGCGACCGAAGGTGGTGCGCCGGTAGTGCCTGCAGTGCAGGGCGTGGCGCCCCAAAATTTGCAGTGGTTGCCCCTGGCTGCGGCCGTCGTGGCGGTGTTGGCTCTGCTGGTAGGCGCGCTGGTGTGGCAAAAATTGTCGTCCATTCAAGAACAATTGGCGCGCCAAAGCGCCGAAGCCGGTGCCCAGTCTGCCGCCGCGCTGGCCACCGCCAAACAGGCCCAGGAATTAACACTCGAAACGGCCGCCAAGCTGGCGGTCACCGAGGCCCGGTTGGCCGAGGTTTCGCTGCAGCGCACCCAGCTGGAAGAGTTGATGCAAAGCCTGTCGCGCTCGCGCGATGAAAATCTGGTGGTTGACATCGAGGCGGCGGTACGTTTGGCGCAGCAGCAAGCCCAGTTGACTGGTAGTGTGGAGCCCCTGCTGGCGGCGCTGAAAAGTGCCGAAGTGCGCATCAGCCGGGCGGCGCAGCCACGCCTGACACCGGTGCAGCGCGCCATTGGGCGCGATGTGGCGCGCATCAAGGCGACGGCGCTGGCCGATACCCCGGCGCTCTTGGTCAAGCTCGATGAATTGGTGTTGTTGGCCGATGATTTGCCGGTGGCCAATGCATTGCCGGCTGTGCGCGCGGCGCCGGGGCTGAAACGCCAAACCGAGGAAAGTGTGGGCAATTGGTGGCTGCGGGTGGCCATTGGGGCACGCGACGAATTGCGCAATTTGGTGCGGGTCAGCCGCATTGAGGAGCCGGATGCGGCATTGCTGACGCCCGAGCAGTCCTTCTTTTTGCGTGAGAACCTCAAGCTCAAGCTGCTGAATGCAAGGGTCGGTTTGCTGTCGCGCCAGATTGACTCGGTGCGTGCGGATATGGTCTCTGCAGCGTCGGCTCTGGCGCGTTTTTTCGATACTGCATCGCGTAAGACACAGACTGCAACCCATCTGGTGCGCCAGGTGCAGTTGGAACTTAAATCGCTTGAGGTGCCGCGTGTGGATGACACGCTGGCAGCGCTGGCCACTGCGGCGGCGGGCCGTTAACCATGCGGGCCGCTTTGTGGCTGACAGCCCTGTTTGCCATTGCGGTGGCCAGTGCGCTCTTTGTGGGCAGCAACCACGGAACGGTTACCGTCTACTGGCACCCTTATCGGGTGGATCTGTCCCTGAACCTGGTGGTGGTGGGGGTGGTGGCCAGTTTTATTATTCTGCACGGGGCCATGCGGGCTCTCTCGGCCCTGCTGAATATTCCCCAGCAGGCACGCAACTGGCGTTTGTTGCAAAAAGAGCGTGCCATGCATGCAGCGCTGCTGGATGCGCTGTCCCACCTGAGTGCGGGGCGCTTCGTGCGGTCGCGCAAGGCGGCGGAGTTGGTGGTGTCGCTGGAGGAATCGGTCGAACGCAGTGGCGCACGGCTGGCGTATGCAGGGCGTTTGCGCACGCTATCGCATTTGCTTGCCGCAGAAAGCGCCCATGCAGTGCAGGACCGCGTGGTGCGCGATGCCCATTTCCAGCTGGCGCTCGATGAGTCGGTCCGACGTGATGCGCAGGACGTGCGTGACGGTGTCTATCTGCGCGCTGCACGCTGGGCGTTTGAGGACCGGGATGCCGGTGCCGCCCTGCAGTGGCTGGATCAACTGCCACACGGCGCGGCACGCCGGACGGCGGCCCTGCGCTTGCGTTTCAAGGCGGCACGCTTGGGTGGTCAATCGCAGATGGCACTGGACACCGTTCGGCTGTTGACCAAACACCGTGCATTCTCAGAAGCCGCGGGCAAAAGCATCGCGCGCGGTTTGGCGCTGGAAATGGTGCGGTCGGCGCATGACCCGGTTCAGGTGCAGCGTGTGTGGGATGCATTGGACCGTTCAGAGCAGCAGTTGCCAGAGGTTGCGGTGGCCGCTGCGATGCGTTTACTGGCACAAGACGGTGATGCGCTGATCGCCCGGCGTTGGTTGTTGCCCGTATGGGAGGCGATGGTGGTGCGCCGTGAAGCCATGACACTGGGTCAACGCGTTGCATTGGTGCAGGTTTTGGAGCACAGTTTTGCGGTATCGGGTGGTGCGCCCGACGCGGCGTGGCTGGGTCGCATTGAAGCGGCGCAAATGGCCAATCCCCGCGACGCCGTGTTGCAATATTTGGCGGGTGTGGTGTGTATGCGTTTGCGTCTATGGGGCAAGGCGCAGCAAATGCTCAGGCAATCGCTGTCCATGCTGGAAGATTCCGAGTTGCGGCGCGATGCCTGGCTGGCACTTGCCGAGTTGGCCGAACAACGCCAAGACACGCAAGCCGCCACGCAGGCCTATCGGGAAGCTGCGAAAAGATGACGGGCGGCGGATTCCGCATTATTATGCGGGCATGCCTACACTTACCGAACACATCATCAAGCTGACCGATCACCGGGACCGGGAGCTTCTGGAGTTGACGCTTTCCAAAGCACTGATTGATCTGTTACGCATAGACCGGGTGGTTGTTGCGCGGGTGGTCAGCGAAGAAGGTGTCAAACGCTGGCTGGAAGTCGCCACACTGGACGCCCGAGGCGGTGGCAAAGTGAGCGACCCTATGCGGGTCGATTTTGGCACCTTGCGGGTGCTGGAAGATGATCGCGAACGGCTGCGGTGTGTGCAGGAGCGCGACGTCATCGAGCGCGCGTGGGCCGGTGAAGACGGGCCGCGCATTACCTACGTCCCATTGTTTGCCGATTCCCGCAACGATGACCGGGGAGTGGTTGAAATCCACTCGGGTGGCACCTTGAGCCAGGGGCAAAGGGAAGTTGTGAATGACATCGTGCATGTGTTTCGCAACATGTACAACCTGCTGGCCTACAGTGACCGCGATGCCTTGACCGGCTTGCTGAACCGAAAGTCCCTCGACGATACGTTTTACAGTGCCGTGCTGGAAGAAATGGACCATGGTATCGAGAGTGAAACCCGTGTGCTGGAAGCCGACGTGTTGCCGGTTTCCGAGCGTCGCCACCGTGTCCCGCCCAACTACTGGCTGGGCACCATCACGGTCGATAATTTTGGTGCCATCAGCGACAAATGTGGCCATTTGATTGCTGAAGAGGTTTTGTTGCTGGTAGCCCGCATCATGAACAACACCTTCAGAACCTACGACCGTATTTACCGTTTTGGTGGTGACCAGTTTGCGGTACTGATGCATTGCCCTGATGAGGCGTTGGTGCTGGCTGCGTTTGAGCGTTTCCGTGTCAATATGGAGAAATTCAATTTCCCGCAAGTGGGCCGGGTGACGGCCTGTGCCGGGTTTACACGGGTAACCGCAGTGGACTCACCGAGTACGACTCTGGAGCGGGCCGACCGTGCCGTGGACTACGCACAGCGCAAAGGCCGCAATCAGGTGTACAGCCACGATGAACTGGTGCGCAAAGGGCTATTTGGCGATGTTCCAAAGATTGGCGCCGTTGACTTGTTTTAGTGGCGTGACGGTGTGAAAAAGGGGCACGTTGTGCCCCTTTTTATTGGGCCCCCGCTGTGCAGGGGCCTGTGCCACAACCGTTTCAGACCGTGGAGGATTGCTCAAATGGCAACACCATGTGGCGCAGATCGCGCTTGGTTTCCACCAGAATCAGTGGACCCGTGTCAACCACAACGGCTGCGGGGCGCTCGCGGGGCACGTGGACAGGCACTGGTTCAGCCGCAATGGCGGCCTGCACAGCCGCGATGCGCGCAGCGTCTGAATTGACCCACTGCAAACCGGAACCCTGTGCAATGGCCATCAATGCGTCGGTTGGCAGTGTGTATGCCTGCACAGCGGGCATATGCTGGGGCGCGACAGGTGCGCTGCCCGCGTTTGCCTTCGGTGCAACTGGCGCGACAACTGGCTTGGGTGCTTGCGGTTCTGCGCTGCGGGGTGCAGGCATCACGGGTTGCGTGATGGCTACTGACGGCTCTGCGTCCGTTGGCGCCACGTTTTGCACCGGCAGTTCGGGCTGAACCGGTTCCCGCAGGTCTGGGCGTTCAGCCCGTGGGCCACGTTCACGTCCACCGCGTTCACGGGGGCGTCGCTCGCGCGGCTCGCCCGAGCCGCGTCGTTGCTCGTTTTGGCCATTGGCCTCGCTGGCAGAGGGCGACCCTGGTTGAGAACCCTCAGCGGCGGGTTTGGGTGCGTCGTCGGTGAATCCGAGCTGGGTTTGCTGGCCTTCACCTGGCGCGACGCGTGCGCTGTCATCCTGGCCGCGTGGTCCGCGTCCGTTGCGACCACCTCGGCCACGGCCACCTCGGCCTCCTTCGCGGCCCTCGCGCTCTTCTCCACCTATCTCACGGGCGGTGGTGTCGGGGCGCTGTTCGCCAGCCACGACCGAGTCGGGCAGCATTTCGGTGGATGGCCCGTTGCGCACTGCATCCTGGCGTTCGCTGGTTTCGGTGCGTTCTGCACCTCGGCCAGTGCGGTTGCCACGCTCCTGGCGTTCAGGGCGTGGACCCCGCTCGGGGCGTTGCTCCGAGCGGTTGCCGTCGGTCGCTGCAGGGTTCAGGTTGCCTGTTGGTGGGCTGCCCATTTCGCCGGTGGCAGTGCGACCATCAGCCGGGAAGCGTTCACGCTGGCCGTTGCCCGTGGGACGTTCGCTATTGCGCTCGCCGTTGCGTCCACCACGACCACCGCGGCTATGGCGGCCTTCTGTACGACCATCTCCCCGACCATCCCCGCGTGGGCCACGGCCTTCCGGGCGTGCGTCGGCGCGCACTTCCGGGCGGCTATTGCTGCGGCTGGTGTCGTGGTTGCGCCCTTCTGGCGTTGCGCCGGTGGTTGCGCTGGGCGTTGCCGTGGGTGCGGGTAGAGCCGGTTTGGGTGGCGGTGCATCGCCGCCAAACAGGCTCTTGATCCAACCAAAGAAGCCTTTTTCCTGGGCAACAAAAACGGGCGCTGGCGCGCTGGGGGTGGAAGGCGCGGGCACAGCAGCCACCGGGCGCGGTGCGGCGACCGGTGCGGGCGCATCGGGCAGAACGCCCTTGATGACCGGTGTTTGCTTGTTGGTGGGCTCTTGCGAGCGGCGGGTGACGCCCGTGGCTTCCTCCATGTCGTCGGCCATCTTGTAGCTGGCTTCGATGTGTTCCAGGCGCGGGTCGTCGTGCTTGAGACGCTCCAGCTTGTAGTTGGGGGTTTCCAGCGTCTTGTTGGGCACCATCAGCACGTTGATGCGCTGTTTGAGTTCGATCTTGGCGATCTCGGAGCGCTTTTCGTTCAACAGGAAGGATGCCACTTCCACCGGCACCTGGCACAGCACGGAGGCGGTGCTGTCTTTGAGCGACTCTTCCTGGATGATGCGCAAAATTTGCAGCGCACTGGATTCCGTGTCGCGGATATGGCCGTGGCCACCGCAACGGGGGCAGGGGATGGAAGCACCTTCACTGAGTGCCGGGCGCAGGCGCTGGCGGCTCATTTCCATCAGGCCAAATTTGCTGATGGTGCCAAACTGCACGCGGGCACGGTCCTGGCGCAGCGCGTCGCGCAGGCGGTTTTCCACTTCGCGGCGGTTGCGGGACTCTTCCATGTCGATGAAGTCGATCACCACCAGGCCACCCAAGTCGCGCAGGCGCATCTGGCGGGCCACTTCGTCGGCGGCTTCCAGGTTGGTGCGGGTGGCGGTTTCTTCGATGTCGCCGCCCTTGATGGCGCGGGCCGAGTTCACGTCTACCGATACCAAGGCTTCGGTGTGGTCAATAACAATGACGCCGCCGCTGGGTAGTTTGACCTCGCGGGCGTAGGCCGATTCGATCTGGTGTTCGATCTGGAAGCGGCTGAACAGTGGTGCGTCGTCACGGTAGCGCTTCACGCGGGCAGCGTGCTCGGGCATCACGTGGGCCATGAACTGCTGGGCCTGTTCGTACACGTCGTCGGTGTCGATCAGGATGTCGCCGATGTCGTGGTTGAAGTAGTCGCGGATGGCGCGGATCACCAAGGAAGACTCTTGGTAAATCAGGTACGCGCCTTTGCCACCTTTGGCTGCGCCGTCAATTGCTGACCACAGCTTCAAGAGGTAATTCAGGTCCCACTGCAGTTCGGGCGCGCTGCGGCCGATGCCGGCGGTGCGGGCAATGATGGACATGCCGTTGGGGTATTCCAACTGGTCCATGTTCTCTTTGAGTTCGGCCCGGTCTTCACCCTCGATGCGGCGGGATACACCACCGCCACGGGGGTTGTTGGGCATCAAGACCACATAACGGCCGGCCAGCGAGACGAAAGTGGTCAGGGCTGCGCCCTTGTTGCCACGCTCTTCTTTTTCGACCTGGACCAGCAGTTCCTGGCCTTCTTTAATAACGTCCTGGATGCGGGCCTGGGAGGCGGATACACCTTCCTTGAAGTACATCCGCGAGATTTCCTTGAATGGCAAAAAGCCATGGCGGTCTTCGCCGTAGTCGACAAAACAGGCTTCCAGCGAAGGCTCGACGCGGGTGACGACGGCCTTGTAGATATTGCCCTTGCGCTGTTCGCGCCCTTCGATTTCGATTTCGTAGTCGAGGAGTTTTTGTCCGTCGACAATCGCCAAGCGGCGTTCTTCAGCCTGCGTGGCGTTGATCAGCATCCGTTTCATGGATAGCGTCCTTTTCAGTTGTCACATGCTCCAAATTTGAGCAAACGATGCCTGAACGACCGAACTGAAGTGAGGTGGAATTGCCGGAGAACTTCGACTCAAATATTGCGTCGAGGTGTGGGCGCGTGGATGGGGACGAGGGGGTGTGGGTACGCAAATGCTATTATTTTTGTAGCTGTTTGCGCACTGTGGGTAAGCGCTAATGGCTGATTTGTGCCAAAAAACGGCGCGAACACGCTCCGCAGGCACAGGTTTATCAGTTGCATCAGCACAAACATCTCGTTTCATTCCGCCCGCAGACCGTGGGTCTGCGGGTGTTGGGTATTCCGTTTCAGGGTTTCAATTCGTCCGCTTGACCGTGTCGCCAACGCGCCACCACAGGCATATGGCCTGCAATTTACGCGCTGGTCGACCCGGCGGCATCGACCGTCTAGCGGGGCTGCAGTGGAGATGTGGACTAAACTCCAGACAAATCAAACACTTACAGCGTATCGCTAGTGAAACACATTATAGAGTGCAATCCCTACACCTTGCCGCCCAAGGTTCAATCGGTGGTGGTCGACTTGGAGAGTGCCGGGCAGCGCCTGGACAACTTTCTGATGCGCCACCTCAAAGGGGTGCCCAAAACCCACGTCTACCGCATCATCCGCAGTGGCGAGGTGCGGGTGAACAAGGGGCGCGCCAGTGCCGATACGCGTGTGCAGCCTGGCGACGTGGTGCGACTGCCTCCGGTGCGGGTATCCGAGCGGGTGGCCGAGAAGGCGCAGGAGATGGCACAGCAGGCGGCCCACTACGTGCCCGCCAAAGCCTTCCCGGTGTTGTTTGAAGACGAGCACTTCATGGCCGTCGACAAGCCCGCCGGGGTCGCGGTGCACGGTGGCTCCGGGGTGAGTTTCGGCGTGATTGAGCAATTGCGCATGGCGCACCCCCATTTGCACTACCTCGAATTGGTGCACCGGCTGGACCGCGAGACCAGCGGCATTTTGCTGATCGCCAAAAAACGCAGCGCCCTGAAAAACCTGCAAGACCAGTTCCGCGAGCGGGAAACCGGCAAAACCTATCTGGCATTGGTGCTGGGGCAGTGGCCGTCGAACAAACGTGTGCTGGACAAGTCGCTGCACAAATACCTGTTGCCCAACGGCGAGCGCCGGGTCAAAGTGGTGGCCAAGGACGATCCGGATGCCATGCCATCCCTGACCTTGGTCAAAGTCAACGCGTTCAGCGCGGCGCCCCCGCAAAATGGATCGGCCTTGCATGCGGCAACCGGGGGCGGGGGGGTCAGTCTGCTGGAAGTGACCATCAAGACCGGGCGCACGCACCAGATTCGGGTGCACCTGGCGTCCGAAGGTATGCCCATTGCCGGGGACGATAAATATGGCGACTTTGATGTCAACAAACTGTTGGCCCGCGCCGACCAGCCGGTGCCGCTCAAGCGCATGTTCTTGCATGCCTGGCGCTTTCAATGCAAGCACCCCCTGACGGGTAAACGCATGGATTTGCAGGCGGAATTGCCACCCGAGTTGGCACAATTTATGGCAAACGCGTTGCCGGGTGCCTCTGTTGGCGCGGCAGCGGCCAGCGCTTAGGGTGCAGTGCCATCACCGCGTACCGTTCAACCCCCTCACGATTGCCCTGACACCATGGTCTCCCACCGCACTGCCACCCGCACCCCGTCCCGCCCGTTCGATTTGATCGCTTTTGACTGGGATGGCACCCTGTTCGACTCCACTGCCATCATCACCCGCTGCATCCAGTTGGCGGTGGTGGATGTGGGGGGACGCAAACCCAGCGACAAAGACGCCGCCTATGTGATTGGCCTGGGGTTGATGCAGGCGCTGGCACACGCCGCGCCCGATGTGCCACCCGCCAAGTACCCGCAGTTGGGTGCCCGCTACCAATACCATTACATGCGCCACCAGGACGACATTAGCCTGTTTGATGGCATCCTGCCCTTGCTGGCCGATCTCAAGGCGCGCAACTACACCCTGACGGTGGCCACCGGTAAAAGCCGCCGGGGGCTGGATGAGGCCCTCAAAGCAGTCGAATTGCAGGGCCTGTTCGACGGTTCGCGCACCGCGGACGAGACGGCTGGCAAGCCCGACCCATTGATGCTGCAGGAATTGATGGCCGAATTCGGCGTAGCGCCCGAGCGGGTATTGATGATTGGTGACACCACCCACGACTTGCAGATGGCCCTGAACGCGGGCTGTCCCAGCGTGGGCGTGAGTTACGGTGCCCACGAGCCCGATTCCTTTGCCACCCTGCAACCCCGGTTTGTGGCCCATTCGGTGGCCGAACTGCATGGCTGGTTGACAGACCATGCGTGACGATAGTGCCATGCTGGGGGAGACCGTCCCGCTGTGCAACGCCTCCGATCTGGTGGATGGCGGCGATGCCGTGCCCTTTGATGTGCGCTACTTTGGCCAGACCTGCCGCGGTTTTGCGGTGCGTTTTCGGGGCAAGGCCCATGCCTACCTGAACCGCTGCACCCATGTGCCGATGGAGATGGACTACCAGCCCAACAAGTTTTTTGACATCACCGGCAACTACCTGATTTGCGCCACCCACGGCGCCATCTACAGCCCCGAAACGGGGGAGGGCCGTGGTGGCCCCTGCCGCGGTGGTCTGGTCAAGATTGCCCTGTCGGAGCACGATGGTGTGGTGCACTGGCATACTGGCCCCCATTTGAAGCCGATTGAGTTCTGATATGACCCCCCCCACCCCGCCCGATTTCGATTCCGAAAATTCATCATCCAATATGGCTTTTCCGCACGCCAGTCGTGCGCAGGCAGCTACTGAAACGATAGCAAATCAGGGTGGCGTGAATGCCCCCGGATGGGAGCGCAACACGCTGGAAAAGCTGGCCATGGCCGTGATCGTCGAGCAGCGCCAGGCGCGCCGCTGGCGCAACGGCATCCGTTTGGGCTGGTTGGTGTTTTTGAGTCTGCTGGTGTGGTTTGGCATGGAGCGTGGGGGAGCGCCCAGCGATACTTCGGCACCCCACACGGCGGTGGTCAAGATCGAGGGCGAAATCGCCTCCGGTGCCGAGGCCAGTGCCGAGTTTGTGGTGGCCGCCATGCGCAGCGCGTTCGAAGACAAGGGCGCCCAGGCGGTGGTGTTGCTCATCAATTCCCCCGGCGGTAGCCCGGTGCAGGCCGGCATCATCAATGACGAAATCCTGCGCCTCAAAGCCCTGCACCAAAAACCGGTGTACGCGGTGGTGGAAGAAACCTGTGCGTCGGCGGCGTATTACATCGCCGCCGGTGCCGACAAGATTTTTGTCGACAAGGCCAGCGTGGTGGGCAGCATTGGTGTGCTGATGGATGGTTTTGGTTTCACCGGCCTGATGGACAAGCTGGGTGTGGAGCGCCGCCTGATGACGGCGGGCGAGAACAAAGGTTTCATGGACCCGTTCAGCCCGCAAACCGACAAACAACGGGTGTTTGCCCAGGCCATGCTGGACCAGATTCACCAGCAGTTCATCGCGGTGGTGAAAACCGGACGCGGCAAGCGCCTGAAGGAAACGCCGGAGACGTTCAGCGGCCTGTTCTGGACCGGGCAGCAAGCGGTTGATATGGGTTTGGCGGATCAGCTGGGCAACCTCGATTACGTGGCCCGCGAGGTGGTAAAAGCCGAAGAGTTGTTGGATTACACCCGCCGCGACAACGTGGCCGAGCGTCTGGTTAAACGTTTTGGCGCCGCCATGGGCGAAAGCGCCATGCGTGCGCTGCGCACGGCACCGGCGGTGCGTTAAAGCCCATTGACCTCAGCGCCCTATGGCAAACACCGTCGGTGTAGCGTTGTCCAGAACCCAAGCCCGGCGTTTCCAGTGTTGCACCGTGTCGCTGTGGTAAGTCGCCTGGGATAGTGTGATTGCGCTCGCCGTTGCAAGGCGGGTGTGGGGCTGTAGGGTTTGCAGCAGGCTTTGCAGCAAGGCCGTGTTGCGGTAGGGCGTTTCGATAAACAGCTGGGTTTGCCCGGTTTGGGTGGCCAGCGCTTCCAGTTCGCGAATGCGCTGGGTGCGTTCTGCCGGGGTGTTGGGCACATAGCCCACAAACGCAAAGTTTTGCCCATTGAGGCCACTGGCCGCCAGCGCCAACAGCAGCGACACCGGCCCGACCAGCGGCACGACTGCAATATCCAGCGCGTGGGCGGCCCGCACCACCGACGACCCCGGGTCGGCCACGGCCGGCATACCGGCTTCGCTGACCAATCCGACGCAATGCCCCTGCAGGGCGGCTTGCAGCAGGGGGCGGGCGTCAAAATGGCCCTGGTGGTCGCCTTTTTTGTGGACCGCGTGTGGCAATTCCTGCAACTGCATGGCCTGCAGGGGAACACACAAGGGGTGGGAGTGGCCAATGCGCTTGAGGTAGGCGCGGGTGGATTTGGCGTTTTCACACACCCAGTGCTGCAGCGATGCGGCCACCGCCAGCGTGCCGGCGGGCATCACCTGGTCCAGCGGCGTCTGGTTGTCGCAGCCAAAATCCAGCGGGGCTGGGACCAGGTACAAGGTGCCCGGCTGTGTGCCTGCGGGGGGGGATTCGGACGGGGTGCTCATGGGGCAGTGCGCAGGGAATGCAGCAGGTCGATTCCGGCGGCACGCAGCATCTGGCTGGTGCGGATCAGCGGCAGGCCGACCAATGCGGTGGGGTCGTCGTTGTCAATGCGGCTCAGCAGGGTAATGCCCAGACCTTCGCTCTTGGCGCTACCAGCGCAGTCGTAGGGCTGCTCGGCGTGTAAATAGCTTTCGATTTCGGCATCGTCCAGGGTGCGAAAAGTGACTTTGACCGGGGCCAATTGTTCCTGGCAGAAGCCGCTCTGTTGGCAAACCACGGCCACTGCGGTCTGAAAAATGATGGTGTGGCCGCTCATCTGGCGCAATTGGGCCACGGCATGGTCGTGTGTTCCGGGTTTGCCCAGTGCCAGTCCATCCAGGTCGGCGACCTGGTCGGAGCCGATCACCACGCAGTCCGGAAAGCGCTGTGCCACCGCCTGCGCCTTGGCCAGAGCCAGGCGCCGTGCCAGGGCGGAAGGTGCCTCTCCCGCCAGCGGCGTTTCGTCAACATGGGGCGATTCGACGGTGAAAGGGACGCGCAGGCGCTCCAGCAATTCGCGCCGGTAGGCCGAGGTGGAGCCGAGTATGAGTTTGCGTTGGGGTGTGTGGGGCATGGCGTGATTCTCTTACACTGCGGGCATGAAAAACGACTACGACGTGCGCCATCTCCATGTGGCTGCTTTTGCCCGTGCTGCCGGGCAATTGGTGGGTGAAGAGCGGTTGGCGCGCTTTGATCGCTTAATGGATGAATCCAAGGGGCTGGGTGGTGAACTGCCTGTGCGCTTTACGGTACACGGTGACATTCGCCCCGACGCAGCGGGGGCGGATGCCGTGTGGTTGCGGTTGTCTGCTGAGGCGGATGTGCCCATGACGTGCCAGCGTTGCCTGGGGCCCGTGGATGTTGCGCTGGCGTTTGCGCGGGACTACCGCTTTGTGGCCACCGAGGCGCAGGCGGAAGTTGAGGATGAAACGTCGGAGGAAGACGTGCTGGCCATCAGCCGCGACTTCAATGTGCTGGAGTTGATTGAGGACGAGCTGCTCATGGAGTTGCCGCCGGTACCCAAACATGCAACCTGTCCACACAGCGTGAAATTTCAGGCGGTGGATTCGGACTATGTCGAAGAAGTACCAGAAAAAATCAATCCGTTTGCCGTGCTCGGCCGACTAAAAAATGGGCAGTAACGGGTGCGATGGAGTGCAATGATGCTGCCCATCACAGTTGCATAATCGAACCATTATTCGACCTGCATGACAGGCCTTGTTCGTTGGATCCTCACCGTGAGGAATGCAAATGCCGATCCTACTTTTTTGCGACCGGGTGAAGGTGTTCACGCGGCGCTGGCGCAGGGGCGCTTTGGCCGTGATTCTGGGTTGCAGTGTGGCGTGGACCCACGCCAAAGAAGTCACCTTCGTCACACTGGAATACCCGCCCTTTGCTTCGGAGTCCATGGCCGGCGGTGGCGGCGTGATTCGGCTGCTGCGTGGCGCGCTGGAGGGGAGCGATTGGCAGCCCAAGGTTGTATTTCTTCCATGGGCCCGTGCGCGCATCGAGGTTGCTGCGGGCCATGCCGATGGAGTCTTGCCTTTGTGGCCGCAAGAAGTGATTGACTTTGGCGTGACGCCCACCCAGGCGGTTTTTGAAAGCAAGCTGGGTTTTTATGTGCGCCGGTCGGAATACCCGCAAAGGGAGGTGGCCATCGACCGCATGCAAGGCCAGTCGGTTTGCACCGTGCGCGCCTACGGTTACCCGCCGATTTTTGTCGATTCGGGCGTAAAGCGCGATGAAGCCGGGGACGATGAAGCCAGCCTCAAGAAACTGGCTGCCAGGCGCTGTGATTACGCTGTAATGGAACGCTCGGTCGGTGAATACCTCCTGTCGAGGAAAAAACCGTGGCGACTGGATGCACCGGTGCAATGGAAAGGGCCCGCCTTTGCAACGCTGCCCCTGTATATTGGCGTGGTACCGGGCCGCCCGGACTCGGCCCGCCTGCTGTCCGACATTGAAGCCGGTATCAGCCGCATGAAAAAAGACCGCCGCTTCAAGGTGCAGGTGGACGAGTTTTTCCTGGATGTGCCCGATGGGGCGACAAATAACCTTGACGCCAGTGGGGCGCTAGTGCGGCGGGTTCTGCTATTGGTTTTATAGCTGTTACTCGCGCGCCGGCGTGCGCAGGAGGCTTGTTTGACTGGTGAACCTTTGGCGGAAACAAACAAGCCCCCCCCCCGGCCTCCCCCGGGGTGGCCCGGGCCCCCGCGTACTGGGTACTCGATACTTTCCCGCGGCAAGGCTGCACACATCCTATTTTAGGCAGTGCGCCCAAGTCGCCGGGTCAGCCGCCATGCGGCCCACAGCGCCAGGGTGCCAAACAGCGCGGCGCCCAGCGCTTGGCCGGCCAGTACCTGCACCGCACCGTAGTGCGAACCCCACCAGGCAAAGGGAATGGTGCCCAGGGTGGCGCGGGCCCAATTGAAGCCCGTGGACCACAGCGGGCGCCCCAGGTTGTTGAACGTGGCGGTGGCCACAAACAAGGCCCCGAGGAAGAAGAAATACAGCGCAATCCAGCTGCAAAACGCGTGCAGCATGTCAGCGCCCACGCCCTGCAGCGCAAACAGCCGGATGATTGGCTCCTGCAACAACGCCAACAACAACCAAGCCACCGCCACCGACGCCACCATAAACCACAGGCTGGCGCGCAGCCCCTCGCGCACCCGGTCGTACTGCCGTGCCCCCAGGTTTTGGGCCAGCACGGGCCCAATGGCGCCGCTCAGCGCGTAGATCAGGCCAAACACCACGGGCGACAGCCGGTCAATGGTGGCCTGCCCGGCAACGGCCGAGGTGCCAAACTGCGCCATGCTGTGGGTCACAAACGCGGCTCCCACGGGGGTTGCCAGATTGGTGACGATGGCCGGGCCGGCCACGGCAAAGAGCGTTCGCGCATCGCCGCGCAGCCGGTGCCATTGCACGGGGGCCAGCAAGCGGTGCACCCGCCAGGCACCATACAGCCCGACACCGGCCAGCACCACGCGCGCAATCACCATCACCGCCGCCGCCCCGTCCAGGCCCCAGCCCAGCGTAAAGATAAACAGGGGGTCCAGCACCGCCGTGGCAATGGCCGGTAGCAGTGTGACCAGCATGGCCCGCCGTGCATCCCCCACCGAGCGCAGCAGTGCCGAGCACGCCATGCCCACGCCCAGCAGCACGGTCGATGGCAGGCTGATGGTGAGGTAGCCGTGGGCCAGTTCCAACTCGCGTCCCCGTGCGCCCAACAGGTGCAGCAAAGGCTGCAGAAAAACCAGCGTTGCGAGCGCCAGCAGCACACCCATGGCGGTACTGATGAGGATGCTGGACGTGGCGATGCCCCGCGCCTCATCCATCTGGTGCGCACCAATGCGGCGCGACACGACGGCAGCAATGCCAATCAACATGCCGATGAACACCGACAGGTGAAAAAATGCGACCACCCCCGCAAACCCCACCGCCGCCGCAATGGCTTGTTCGCCCAGCATCGCGATGTAGAGCAGGTTAATCAGATCCACGGCAAAAATGGCCACCAGCCCAATGGCGCCGGTGCCCGCCATGACGACGATGTGGCGCAGCATCAAGGAGCCGGTGACAAAGCGCGGCGGCGGCTGCGGTGTGGGGGTGACAGGGGTGGGTGGGGCTTGGGTCATGCAGGGTAGGGATGCGGTGGGCCCCCATTTTGCATTTTCGGCGCCAAACGATCTCCAATCCGGGTCAGAATGGCACCCCATTCAAACCGAATGACCAGGGGTGTGCGATGAAATTCATAGGGTTCATGGTTGGCCTGCTGATAGGCGCCATGCTGGGGTCTGCCCCGGCGGCCATTTTGCTCGGGTTTGCGGGGGCTTTTCTGGCCCACCATCTCTACGGCAAGAAGGCTTTGCCAAGCGACGCCGAATCGCCCAGTCTGCCCCCGGCACTGGAAGACGCCGACGCAGAATGGAGTGGCCCGCCGGATGCGCGTGACCTTGCCCTGCTGAT
>JADJZE010000017.1 GCA_016719405.1 Candidatus Aalborgicola lynettensis | reverse complement strand
CTACAAACGCATCGCCAGTTCAAACCATGCGCTGAACACCAGCGAAATCGCCGATCTGTACACATGCAGTCCCTGCAACTCTCGTGGGACGCCTACGAAGCGCAGGGTTATACACTCGACCACCTCTCCGAGGCAAAATCCAGCGCTTCATCCGCCTGATCAACCTACATGGTCGTTTTGCGCTGGACGAAACCGATCCGCATGCCGCGCTGGAAAAGCTCAACTACCTGAAGAACAGCAAGCCCACCTGGGCCCGCGGTTCTCCTGTTTGCCAAAGAGCCGATTCGCCAGCAACGTCCATATCGGCCGCTTCAAAACGCCCGACATGATCATTGACGACCGGCAATTCACCGATACGCTCTTTGAAGTGGTTGAGCAGTCGATGAAATTCATCGTCTCGCACATCAGCGTCGCCTTTGAATTCGATGGCAGCATTCAGCGAAAAGAGCGCTTTGCCTACCCGCTGCCTGCCCTGCGCGAAGCGCTGCTCAACGCCGTGGTGCACCGCAGCTACATCGACCCCAGCGACATCCAGATCAAGATCTTCGACGACAAGATTACCCTCTTCAGCCCCGGCACCTTCTACGGTGGGCTGACAGTGGCCAGATACGGGCCGACAACTACCGCTCCAGCCTGCGCAACAAACTCGTTGCCGAAGGCTTCTACCTCGTCAATGCGATCGAAAAATACGGCAGCGGATTCATCCGCATCCGCCGCGCACTCCACGACTATCCGGAGGTTCAATTCGACATCGAGGAAAAGTTCGGCGGCGTCATGGTTACGTTTGCGCAGAAAAGCGCCAAGCCGACTCCGGAACCCGCAAAAGTTACCCCCCGCAAGTTACCCGCAAGTTACCCCGCAAGTTACCCGCAAGTTGAGCACTTGCTGGCGGTCATTCAAGGGGAAATGACACGCCAGGAACTGATGGCTGCGCTTGCACTAAAAGACCGCAAGCACTTCGCCAACACCTATCTCAAGCCAGCCCTTGCAGCAGGTTCAATCGAAATGACCCTGCCAGACAAACCCAGCAGCGGCTTGCAAAAATACCGAAAGATCCTGCCGCAACCATGACCACCCCCTACACAGCCTGTTGCGGTCAACTCGCGAAAACACCCAAAAAGTGGCTGATCACCGGCGTCGCCGGTCTTATCGGCGCAGCAACCTGCTCGAAACCCTGCTCCAGCTGGACCAGCAAGTCGTCGGGCTCGACAACTTCGCCACCGGCTACCAGCGCAACCTGGATGAAGTGCAGCGGCCTCCGTCACTGCCGGCGCAGTGGGCCCGCTTCAAGTTCATCGAAGGCGACATCCGCAATCTGGGCGACTGCCGGCAGGCGTGCCAGGGCGTCGACCCCCCCGTCCTGCACCAGGCGGCGCTCGGCAGCGTGCCGCGCAGCCTCGAAGACCCCATCACCACCAACGCCACCAACATCACCGGCTTCCTCAACATGCTGGTCGCCGCGCGCGACGCCGGCGTCAAGAGCTTCACCTACGCCGCCAGCAGCAGCACCTATGGCGACCACCCCGGCCTGCCCAAGGTCGAAGACGCCATCGGCAAGCCGCTCAGCCCCTACGCCGTCACCAAGTACGTCAACGAGCTGTATGCCGACGTGTTTGCCCGCTGCTACGGCTTCAACACCATCGGCCTGCGCTACTTCAACGTCTTCGGCCCCCGGCAAGACCCCAACGGCGCCTATGCCGCCGTCATCCCCAAGTGGACGGCCAGCCTGATCCAGGGCGAACCCGTCTCATCAATGGCGATGGCGAAACCAGCCGCGACTTCTGCTACATCGCCAACGCCGTGCAGGCCAACCTGCTGGCCGCCACCAGCGCAAGCCCCGAGGCGCGCAACCAGGTCTACAACGTCGCCGTCGGCGACCGCACCACGCTCAATGGCCTGTTCGGCCTGCTGCGCGACAACCTGGCCGCCTGGGGCGTGAAATCCACCGTGCAGCCCGTGCACCGCGACTTCCGCGCCGGCGACGTGCGCCACAGCCAGGCCGACATCGGCAAGGCAGAGCGCCTGCTGGGCTACGCGCCCACGCACCGGCTGGCCGAAGGTGTGGCGGAGGCGATGCCGTGGTATGTGGGGCAGGGGAAATAATCGGCTATATGCATAAAACCTGGTTGGAAACAGCTGCCAAGGGTAAATTAACCAACTCGCCAAAGTAACCAATTAGGTTATAATATCCACATGGAAAAAGGGTTGCCCCATTGCAAATTGCCAACAGTGAAAGCGTTGGTTCAAGAAGGCAACGTGAGAGCCACGGCCAGCGCCTTCAATGGCGCTCGCGAACTCGGTATCTTCAACTTGGCCGGAATGTGTGATGTTGTCCTGGCACTAACCCCATCAGACTTCTAAAAAAGCATGACCACGCACGCCGACCATAAAATCTGGCAGGACGTGTACCACGCCAGAACAGCCAGTGGCGATGAGGTTTACCTGAAGCTGACCGTCGTTGACGGTGTATTGATCGTTTCCTTCAAGGAGCTATAACCATGAAATGCCCTGTTTGTGGTGCGGCGGAACTGATTCACGACACTCGCGACCTGCCTTACACCTACAAAGGCGAAGTCACTACGATTCCAGCGGTGACGGGCGACTATTGCCCGGCATGCAGCGAGGTGGTGCTGAATCGTGAGCATGGCGACCGGTACGGCGAGTTGATTGGCCAGTTCCAGCGTCAGGTAAACGCTTTCGTTGATCCTGACTACGTTGCGAAGGTGCGCAAAAGCTGGATCTTGATCAACGCCAGGCGGCCGAAATCTTCGGCGGCGGAATCAATGCTTTCTCACGCTACGAAAATGGCAAGACCAAGCCGCCGCTTGCTCTGGTGAAACTGCTCAAAGTACTGGACCGTCACCCCGAATTGCTCAACGAAGTCAAAGCCGCCTGACCATGACGCGAATCCGACCTGCGCCTATAGGCCCCCGATGAACACCCCCTACGCCACCTGCTGCGGTCAACTCGCAAAAACACCCAAAAAATGGCTGATCACCGGCTTCGCCAGCTTCACCTACGCCGCCAGCAGCAGCACCTATGGCGACCACCCCGGCCTGCCCAAGGTCGAAGACGCCATCGGCAAGGTGCAGAGCCTGCTGGGTTATGAGCGTTCACTCCGACTGGCCGAAAGCGATGCAGTGGTATGTGGGGCAGGGAAATTGAATCCAATGAAAGCGTTGCCTACGGAAGGTTACTGTTTGCTGTCAATCTCGATGCAATTGGCCGTTGCCGGAATGTGCTCGGGAATAGACATGGCGCTTGCAAAATACCGCCGCGACATCGATGGCCTTCTGCGCCGTCGCCGTGTTGGCCGTGGTATTCCACCACCTTTCGGCTCCGCTCCGTCCCCGGTGGCTACGTTGGTGTCGATGTCTTTTCGTCATCTCTGGCTACCTGATTACCAGCATCATCAGCCGCGAGATGGCTGAAGGCAGCTCACCTTCGCCGGGTTTTACGAGCGGCGGGCGCGCCATCTTCCGGCGCTCTTCGCGATGTTGGCGGTCACGCTGGTGGGCGGCTATTTCTTTGCTTCTGCCGAGCGACATGGTGTCGACCCTGCGCGGGGCGCTCGGTACGCTGTTCTTCGCGTCCAACATGGTCTTCTGGCGCGACATGGCGGCCGGTTACTTTGCCGCAACCGATGCCGCGCTGAACCCGTTGCTGCACACCTGGTCGCTGGCCGTGGAAGAGCAGTTCTATGTGTTCTTCCCAACTTTTGTTGTTCTGCTATCGGCATGCCCGGCGGCAGATCGTCTGGATTCTGCTTGCCGGCTCAATCGTGAGCCTGGCCGGTGCGGCAATGCTGGTCAACAGCAAGAGCGTGGCGGTTTTCTTTCTGTCGCCATTCCGCGCCTGGGAGCGTGGCCGGCGCGCTGCTGGCGTTCAATGCCGTCCCGCCGTTGCGTTCACGTATCCTGCGAGAGTCCATAGCCGCCCTCGGTCTCACCGCCATCGTGGCAGCGTGCTTCCTGTTCGACAGCAAAACCGTCTTTCCTGGCTTGGCAGCGCTGCCTCCCGTGCTGGGAGCAGCGGCCATCATCCATGCCGGCACCAGCGGCAGCAGCCTTGTGGCAAGCCTGCTGCAACTGCGCCCCATGGTCTACGTCGGCCTCATCTCCTATTCGCTGTACTTGTGGCACTGGCCGCTGATTGTGCTGGTCCGTTACGCGACAGGGATGGAGCCCATAACCCCGTGGCTCCGGTCCTGTTCGTGGCATCGGTGCTCCTGGGCAGTCTCTCGTACCACGTTGTCGAGCAGCCGTTCCGGCGCGGCGCACGTTTCAACCGCAGATTCGTGTTCTCATCGTCCGCTGTTGCAGCTTCTTTCCTGGCGCTACTGTCATTTGTTGGGCTACTCCGAGATGGGTTCGAGACACGCTTCAGCGCAGAAGTGGTCAGTCTGGACAAGGCGCGGTCACCAGCGATTCCATACGTCCATTGTGATAATCGCGCGGCTGGCGCCTGGTGCTCTCTCGGCAGCGAATCGGCGACTCCACGGATGCTGCTGTGGGGTGATAGCCATCTGTTGGCGTGGGCGCCGGCATTGAACCATGTGCTTGAGCAGCGGGGTGAGAGTGGAATTCTCGCCGAGCTGGCAGCATGCCCACCACTGTTAGGCGTTACCGCGAACTCGGCAAGACCCGATTGCCCAGCCAGCAGCCTGTTCGTCAGGAACTACTTGCTGTCCCACCCGGAAATCAAGACCGTCGTCATGGCTGGCTATTGGAGCGCGTATTTCCGCGAGGATGGCCGTTGCAGATAGGCATGGGCAACGGCATTGCAGCTGTGGGGGGGGGCGCTGGCCGATACCCTTGACTGGCTTCGGGCCAACGGCAAGCAGGTCATCCTGATCGGCCCTGTGCCTGTTTACGACAAGAGTGTGCCGCTGGCCCAGGCTCTCGAGGTCGCGAGCCAACGGAAGTTGCTGCACTCGACCGCGGATCAGCAGCGGATCAAGCACGCACCGTTTTATGAGGTGGTCGCTGCGGCCCAGCCAGGGCCTTCGTTCCGCTTCCTTGATCCCGTGCAATGGATGTGTTCCAGCGAGTGCATTACGATGAAAGGTGGGGTTACGCTTTATCGTGATTCGCATCACCTCAGCGTCGCGGGCGTTGAGGCGCTATTGGAGCAGGTAGCGGTGGGGTTGGAATTATGAGCAGCGACGAGCATCCACGACTCATACTGGCAATGAATCAGAACTTGGGAATCGTGGCCAAACTCGCGTGTTGTCGGCGTCAAATAGTCAAACTTGGTCGTTGAACTAGGAGTTCTTGTCAATCATGACGCAACCCATCTATGTTACCCAACCCTTCCTCCCCCGCTGGAAGAGTTCACGCCTTATCTGGAAGAGATTTGGGAGAACAAGATATTGACCAATGGCGGGCCGTTCCATCAACAATTGGAACAGGCTCTATGCGAATACCTGGGTGTCAAGCATCTGGCTCTTTTCGCGAACGGCACCATCGCACTGGTCACGGCGCTACAGTCGCTGCGCATCACCGGCGAGGTCATTACCACGCCATATTCCTTCGTCGCCACGGCGCACTCCCTGCTCTGGAACGGCATCAAGCCCGTGTTCGTTGACGTCGACCCCAATACCTTAACCTCGACCCGCGAAGATCGAAGCGGCCATCAGGCCGCAGACTACAGCCATCATGCCGGTTCACGTGTATGGGACGTCCGTGTGACGTCGAGGCGATCCAGAAGATTGCCGACATCTATAACCTCAAGGTGATCTATGACGCGGCTCATGCGTTTGGTGTGCAATGCGACGGTGGGAGCGTGCTGAACCGTGGTGACCTCTCGGTGCTGAGTTTCCACGCCACCAAGGTGTTCAATACCTTCGAGGGGGCGCCATTGTTGCCCTGATGCCAAGACCAAGCAACGCATCGATCACCTGAAAAACTTCGGTTTCGTCGATGAGGTGACGGTGGTGGCGCCAGGAATCAACGGCAAGATGAGCGAGTTCAACGCCGCACTTGGACTTCAGCTCAAGCACATCGACGCTGCATTGGCACGGCGCAAGCAAATTTCCGATGTCTATCGGCAAGCGCTGCACGACGTAAGGGGCATTCGCGTGTTGCCCGATGCGGGGAGTCGGTTTCCAATCATGGCTATTTCCCCATCCTCGTGCAGGATGATTACCTGATCAGCCGCGATGCTCTGTATGCGAAGCTGCGTGAGCAGGACATCTACCCGCCGTTATTTCTATCCGCTGATCTCGGACTTCCCGATGTACCGTGGTCTTCCTTCGGCACAGCCAGCCAATCTGCCGGTAGCGGCAAAGGCCTCGGCGCAAGTCCTGTGTCTGCCGATCTATCCAGCGCTCGCCGAAGCAGACGTGAGGCGAGTGATCAGTCTGATTGCGGAGTCCTGAACGTGGCCCATTTCAGCCGTGAAGTGATCGAGCACATGGGATTCGCGGCGGTTGGCGAGAACGTCATGATCTCGGACCGGGCATCGTTCTATAACTGTGCTGCGATCTCGATTGGCAGCAACGTGAGAATCGATGATTTCTGCGTGATCTCTGCAGGGACCGGTGGAATACACATCGGAAATCATGTGCATGTGGCCGTATACACATCGCTGATCGGTGCAGGCAGGATCACGCTGTCGGATTTCACCGGTGTTTCGTCGCGGGTTTCTATCTACTCCAGCAACGACGACTACTCCGGCTTGAACATGACTGGTCCAACGGTGCCATCGGAATACACCAGCGTAACCAATGCCGAAGTGTTTCTTGGAAAGCACGTCATCGTGGGCAGTGGCAGCGTAATCCTGCCGGGCGTTAGGCTTGAAGACGGCGTGGCGGTCGGTGCGCTCAGCCTGGTTAATCGGGACTGCGTAGCCTTTGGCATCTATGTGGGGAACCCGGCGCGTTGGATGAAGGCGCGCAAGCGGGATTTGCTGGTACTTGAGGAGCAATTCATGGCGAGCAAGGGGCGCTAGGCATTTCTGTACCTGATTAGCAATGAACGTCAGCCAAGCGCATCTGGTGAGCCTGCCGACCCGTAAAGTGATCGCCATCAACCAACGCGGGGTAGCAGATCATGGCGATGAACCGAATTCAATTTCAACCAGGGCTGTCGATGCCGGAATTTCTTAAGGACTACGGAACCGAGGCACAGTGCGAGCAGGCACTTGAGACTGCACGCTGGCCGGAGGGGTTTCGTTGTCCCCGATGCGCGGAAACCGCGCACTATGTACTCCGTGACGGCAAGCGCAAAGTCTTTCAATGCACCGCCTGCCGCCATCAAGCCTCGCTGATTGCCGGCACCCTTTTTCAGGGTACGAAACTGCCGCTGACCACCTGGTTCCTGGCAATCTACCTGATCAGCCAGGCCAAGACCGGGCTGTCGGCCCTGGCGCTGCGGCGACAATTGGGCGTGAGCTACCCCACGGCATGGCTGATCCACCACAAGCTGATGCAGGTCATGGCCGACCGGGAGGAGCGCTATCTCCTTGAAGGCAAAGTTCAAGTGGATGATGCCTATCTCGGCGGTGAGCGCACGGGTGGCAAGGTGGGGCGGGGTTCCGAGAACAAGGTGCCGTTTATCGCTGCCATTTCCTTGACCAATGAGGATCGCCCGCTGCGCGTACGCCTGACGTCGGTGTCCGGCTTCACGAGCGAAGCCGTTTCGGCGTGGGCGAAGGCCAATGTGGTATCGGGGAGCGTCGTGTTCTCCGATGGCTTGGCCTGCTTCGGTGCCGTGACGGATGCCGGTTGCCGCCATCAACCCACCGTTATGGCCGGACGCAAGCCAAAGGACGTGCCTGAGTTCAAATGGATCAACACTGTCCTGGGCAATCTCAAGACCAGCCTCTCGGGTTGCTACCATGCGTTCGACTTCCAAAAGTACGCTGCTCGTTACCTCGCAGCGTTCTGCTATCGCTTCAATCGCCGCTTTGATCTGCGCACGCTTCACCAGCGCCTGCTCATCGCGGCCGTCATCGCAATTCCTCGTCCGCTGCGCTTGATTCGAGTAGCTGACGTTCCTTGCTAATCAGGTTTCTGCATGTCCTGAAGCGAAACATCCTCGCCAACTACGCGAGCCAGATTTACGTCACGCTGATCAGCATCATCTGGTGCCGGTCTATGTGAAATACATGGGCGCGGGAAGCCTATGGACTGGTGGGTTTCTTTGCCATGCGCCAGGCTTGGTTTCAATTGCTGGACATGGGCCTGACCCCAACCATGGCTCGCGAGACAGCACGGTTCCAGGGGTGGCAGAACCGATGCGACTGGTCTGCGCCGCCTCTTGCGGATGTTGGAGGGCGTTGCGTTTTCGGCTTTGGTGGGTGCCGTCCTGCTCGCTGGTGGCGCACATGTGATTGCGGCAGACTGGCTGACGGTCGAATATTTGCCCTTGGCCGAGGTTGACCGCGCCATTCAACTGATTGCCCTAATTGTGGCACTGCGTTTGGTATGCGGGCTTTACCGCGGCGCGATCAACGGGTTCGAGCGACTGGTGTGGCTCGGTGGTTTCAATGCGGCTATCGCTACTGCCAGGTTTGTATTGGTCATCCCGCTATTTATTTTCGTTGGTGCCAGTCCCACATTTTTTGTTTTCCAATTGCTGGTGGCTGTAGTTGAACTG
>JADJZE010000016.1 GCA_016719405.1 Candidatus Aalborgicola lynettensis | reverse complement strand
AAGTTAAGTGTTCATAGTCCAGGACCAAAGTCCCGGACAACCCGGGCCCCGCAAGGCTCGGGAGATGCCACACCGGAAGGTGACGGCTGCCCCTTGCGGGCAGCTCAATGCCCGCAAAAAGCGGGGGAGCGACTGGTCAACCAGAACCGATCCCCCGTGGGGATCAAGTGCTGATGGCCTTAAGTGGGCATCGCTGGTCCTTGACCAGGCACGGGCGCAGCCCGAAAAACATGGTCACGCTCTGGGTGAGCGCACATGTAGATTGAAAGCCTCACAGTCAAAAACCCGCTAACCGCTACAGGAGCGGTCGGGGTGTAAACCAGATAGACGTAGGTGAAATGGGCAAGGCCCAAAGAACATGAATGCACCGCAATGGGTGCGCAGGATTAAGGATGTGTAGCAACTATCGTTTCATTCTCCAATGGTTGGAAAAGAGACAGCGCACACCAACCCCAGCCAATGGCAGAGATAGGGATGCGATATCCCTACCGGGGTTAAAAAATTACAGAAACCTTGAGACAAGCCTTGGGAGCTTTTCTGCACACGTTTAAAAGGGGTTGACGTGTTCCGTGGTGCCGCAAAGGGCAGGTCACGCCCAAATAATAGCATCACGCCAGATTCTGCAAAACCCCCATCTGATTCAGCTGCCTGTCACTGGACAGGCCAGTGACAGGCAGAAAGACAAAACGCCCCCTGGTGGTGGCTACCAACACCCCCGGCGCTACGCGCCCATCCGCACTGCGTGTCGGATGGAGGGCTTCGCCCGCGACACAAGGTCGCCCCCAACTTCCCGTTTGGCAGCTCAAGCGTGGCCGTTTCCGCTTCGCTGCCATGGGCTTCGCCCATACCCAATTGCCCGCGTGATGCATGTAAATTACACAACAAACATAAAACAATTTACAATGCAATTGATGTAAATTACAGCATTACATTTACACATGTAAATACACAAAAAAGGATAACCGCCATGACAAACACCACGCCCCCAAGCGGCCCGATCAGCCTGGCCGACGTTCGCCAGGCACTGGCCGACACCGACCCATCGAGCACCAACGCCGGGGCGTTGCGCAAACTCATGGGGCGCGGCAGCTATGCAACGATCCAAAAACACCTCGATGCCATCCGCCAGGAACGCGCGCCGGTTGTGCCCGTTGCACCAGGGACCACGCCCGCGCCGCCCGCTGATGCCGTGGCCGCGATCTGGGGCGCAGCCTACGCAGCCGCCCAGGTGCTAACGCTGGGAAGGTTGGAAACCGTCACCGCCGAGCGCGACGCAGCGCGCCTGGTCGCCGCGCAGGCCCAGGACGTGGCCAGCCTGGCGGCGGAGGTGGACGCCGGTGCGGAGACCGTGACAGCCGCCTTATCTGCAAAACAGCAGCTCGAAACCACCGTTGAGAGCCACCAGGGCGAGATTGCGCGCCTGACCGGGGAACTGGAGCGAGTGACCCGCGAAGCGGCAGCAGCCGCTGAATTGGCCCAGCGAGAGGCCCAAATCAAGCTCCAGACGCTTCAAACCGTCTTGGACAAGGCAATCCATGAGGTGAGCGATTACAAGAGCCTACTGGCCCGTTTAACGCCTTCCAAGGGATAAAAGGTCGCAGGTCGGCGCGTAAGCACGATGGATGAATGCGTCCCCCCATCCTGGGGACTATTTGTACTCGTCTTCGAGCTGGTGACGTATGGCCAGGATGATGACTTCATCGCCTCTGCATCGGTAAAGCGCCAGGTAGCCGCTACTGCCGAAGTCAATCGGAAGCTCACGGCACTCTGGCCCCAAGTCCTCAGCGGGTCGACCAATGCCAGGCTGCAGGCCCAGCACCTGGATGGCCTTGATGATCACTTTGCCGAGCGTTGTGCGGCTTCTGGGCTTTGGGTCTCAGGAATTCCCGGAGTCGCTGGAGATCCCGAAGCGCGCCAGGCGACAGAGTCACACGTGGCATTGCGGTGCGTCTTTCTCTCCCTCGGTGCCCCATGTCTCCAGCCACGCAACGGCCTCATCGCCGGTCACGTGCAGGCCGGTTTCCGCGTACTCCTGCCACGACTGCAAAACGTCCTGGCGCAACGCTTCGCGTTTTTCTTCACGATTCACGTACTGTTCGATGGCCTCACGCATCACCCAATGGGGCGTTCTGTGACGCGCCTTGGCCAAGCGTTGCAGCCGTTGTTTCATCAACGGATCGATCTTCACACCGACAGTAGGGGCGCTTACGGTCATCGAATTCTCCAAAGGTTGCAACTATTTGCAATTATGCCTTTTGTGGTGCGTTGGCGGCTGTTGGGAAGAGACCAGCCAGGATCGCTAATTGCAATTAGTTCCCCTTTAATTTGTGACGCATCACAATTAAATCCTTCAGGCTGACTGTGTTCGCGTACTCCGCGTTTTTTGCGCGATTCAGAAGGTCATCGTTTTCTTGGTGTAGCCGTTCGACCTGAGACTTTAGGTAGTCCCGTTGGGAGATCGCTTCCGCAGCAATTCCCCATCCGCTTGTTGTCGGCAATCCAAAAGCTGATGTCTTCTGTTGCGCTGGGGTCGGTATTTTCCGTGACGTAACGTTTAATCAGGCCGGCTGCTTTTTGGTTTTTCCGATAGCGACGTGCCCGTTCCGCCGCACTCATGGCATCTTCTTTTTTTGGCCGACCACGCCCGCGTGTTGGTTCCATTTTTACCCCCTCCTTTGCAACTGCAATTATACGTGATGCGTCACAAATAATAAAGGGGTTGCCGCTTTTCTGCCTGGGGTCGTTACAGAAACGAAATTTGGCGCTTGGTCACGTGATGACAACCTCACCCATCTCACCAACGGTGGCTGTTGGGTATGGGCGAAGCCCATGACAGCGAAGCGGAAGCGGCTGTTTTGCCTTCCTTCTGAAAAACTGGGTGTTGGGAGGCCCCTTGTGGGCCGGGCGAAGCCCTGACGGACACGAAGTGCCGTCTTGGGGGTTCTGGTTCTGCCCCCTCCGGGGGCCTGTTGATGGAAGTGCAAGGGTGGGTGCCCTTTCAGGGCGACCTTGCGCAGCATGGTCGTGTTTCCAATCCGCCGATTTTCGGTACACGCTCCCCGAATGCTGGGGCGTTGGCCAGGTCAGTTAAAGAATAAAGAAAGTTAAAGAACGCGCGCGCGTGTTAAGGCTGTGAATAACGCTCTGCAAACCGCATGGATATTAGGTTCCTTGAATTGCGCGGTGGGTGATGTAACGAAGGAGCGGTGGGTGATGTAACGTGTCAATCCACAGAATCGGTGGGTGATGTAACGACCCATTTCACAGGATATTCACATTTTTTTGCCGCGCGGTGGGTGATGTAACGATAAATGGAAGACATTACAAAAGGCACCTCGGCAAGGCGCTGGAAGCCCTTCAGGGGCACGACTAGGCCGCATTGCGGGTGACGGCTCGACATGAAACGCAACACAGCCGATCCAAGCCCGTCGTGGATGCCAAAAAACACCCATTTGAGACAATGAAATTCCTACCTAGCAGTGATGTAACAACATTGGAAACGTCGGAAATGGCAACTATGGTGGGTGATATAACGATAAACGTTAGTTGTTAACAGAAACCCAAAAGGTATCGCTCCGCCTGGCTAAGGTTTGGCTTTAACCATGCTCAGCGCCAAGCGCTTTGCATCGCGCATGCACATAACAACCTGGCTTTTGTCGTTGTCTATGGCCAGCTTGTAGTCAGGCAACGTATCCGCCTCGATGACTTCACGCAAAGCACGGCGAAATTCCTTCGCACTTGATTGGCTTCCACACTTGTCTTGTAGAAGCTCAATGCCGATTGCAAACCGTGCCTGGTCACCGCAATGTTTCCTGGCCAGCTCGTAAAGCCGCCGCTCGATAGGCTTTCGCAACCGGAAATAGTCCGGGTTGATGGTTAAGACCTCGTGAGCCTGGACAGCGTTAAAAAGCCACTTCGATAGCGTTACCTCAACGGCAATCATGCTTTCATCGTCCGGTGCTTTCTCGATAATCGTAGCGCTCTCAATGAGACCAAACAACTCTTTGACACGCACCCCGCCAGTTTTGATATTGGTCTTGATCCGCGTCCCTGTCAGGCGCTCCAAAGCGTCCTGCAGCCGCAGGTACTCCTTACCACCTGTGGGCTTGTTTGTGGACACCAGGTAGTCATACACCCGGAAACGCACAACACGGGTTTGCGCATCCGGACGCTCCCGATTCAGGGCTTCCGTCATCTGGCTAACTACGTAAATAAGTAAATCCTTATCGAACTGCGTCGCCCTTCCCTTGACGGATGGGGTCACCGTAATGGCCCGAAGACTGTCCTTACTCTCCCAATGCCAGATGCTGGTATCTGCCTTGGTGGATAGCGAAAAAATTGGCGCTTCCATGCTCACGCCGTCATCCTTAAGGGCGTAATCGAACATGTCACAAAGGAAGAAGTCCCGGTTCGGGTGATGCAAGGGCATCAACCCGTGCGCTTCCTTACGCGGTTTGGATCGACGGTTCAACTTGCCAGTGGCCGGAATATCACCCACTTGGTCATCTGTCGTAAGACCTTTCTCAGCTGCGCCAACTTTGCCAACCTTTGCAGCCAACACTTCCGCGCTCTTCGACTTAGCAAAGGCTGCGGCCGCATCCATCGTCTTGATTCGCGCTCGTGGACGGCCTGGTGCTTTGGGTGGGGAGTCATCCATGGCTACGCCCTGCCATTTACTGGGTTGCCCGAGCGCTGGCCAATTCTTTCTCGACCCAGAGATCCAGCGCTTCAGTGAATATTTCCTGGCTTTTCTTGTCGAGTTTCACGCCCAGGTTTTTTAACGCCTCATACCGCTCACGGTCGAGCTTGACGGTCAAGGCTTTGTAATAGTTCTGACCGACTGGCTTCTCTGAGGGGCGCAGCGTCTGTACATGCGTGACGGCAGGCGCAGCGTGCCCTTTCACAGCGACTAGGCCAGAAGTAAGGCTAGCGGGTTTTGACATTTAAACCTCCTATACGTAATTGCGTAGATGCGCAATTATAGTTATTTTTTATGTAATTGCGTAGCTACGTATTTCCATAACTCCACAATCTCCCCTGCAGACCGACTCGTGGGGTCAATCTCCTGGGCGGTGCGGCCATCGATCATCGATGCCGCGAAATCAGTCCGTTGGTACAGCGTCACCGGGGCAACCGTCCCGTGCTGAGACAGCGCAATCGCAGCCTCGCCGGTGATCTTTGCGCGTTGCGCTGCGCCGTTAATCACAAACACCATGCGCTTGCCAACTGCCTCGACCAGGGCAACGGTAGACCCGACAGCCCGCAAGTCGTGTGGGCTCGGTCTGGTTGGAATGAGGACCAGGTCGGCTACCGCCAAAACCTGGCGAATCGTTTCAGTCACAGCAGGTGGCGTGTCAATGATGGCCAGCTTGATGCCAGCCTTTTTAAGTTGCTGCAGGTGGTCGGCCAGTTGGACAATGTCCACCGAGGCAAATACCGGTGTTTCTGCCTTACGTTCATTCCACCAGCTCGACAGACTTCCCTGCGGATCTGTGTCGATCAACGCAACAGGCCCAGCACCCGCGCTCTCAGCCATGACGGCAAGATGCCCGGCAATCGTAGTTTTCCCAACCCCGCCCTTTTGACTTGCCAAAACTAACGTACGCATTTACGCTTCTCCTTCAATACGGTGTTATTGTAAAACGCAAATACGTACTTACAGATTTCGCTCAGCATCATGAATGCACCACGGCATCACCATGCGATAAATACAGGCCTTTCAAGCCCTTTCTGAAAAGTTCCCCGTGGGGAACTTTTCAGAAAGGGCTTGAAATCGATCACCGCCACGCCTTGTAACGAATGATTGAAAAAATTAGCTGCCAAAGCCTCCCCTTCCACTCAACAAATCAGCGATGACTGTTCGGTGTAAATTTCACCGGTAGCCTATTCGGACAAATGCCAAGTTAGTCGAACAGGAGTCCCAGTGTCCGCGATGGTTATCCGTTAAAAATATGTCGTTCGACATCCTTTCACCCCCGCAACAGCGCATCGCGCCAGTTAGCCCAAGTGATACGCACTCCATCAATATTCCGGTTGTAGGGCTGATCGTAGATGACATGCGACCAGTCCGGCTGGCGAGCTCCAGTTACTTGCGGCTTGTCGTCTACCAGCACGTCACCATGCACCAGTGTCTTGTCTTTGGTCACGATCATGCGCGCTACAAACTCCGATCCAAGGTGGCGCTCCACCCATTCGTATTTCTCCGGTACGCAATGGAGGTACTGGTTAAGCGGCGAAGTACAGATGCGAACGTCGTGGCCTAATCGTATCAACTCACACACTGCATCGACCGCGCCGGGAATCGGTGGCAAGCTACTGAAGAAGCCCTGTGACGTGTAGATTTCCTCGACTGTCGCGCGAAGATGCTCAGGATAGTCGTCACGCACGTAGAAGGCTCGACGCTCGCTCGGCAGCACCGCAGTGTGTGGATGGCCAAGCGCTTCCCATGCAGCATGGAAAGCAAGGTCGAAGTCGGCGAGCACGCCGTCTTGGTCAATCAGGATCAACATGGTTTAGTGGGTGTGCTTGTGGATAAACCAAGCTCCAACGCAGTCTCCCGCAGAAATTCTTGCTGTGTCGTCATTGCTTACGCGGCCATTCGTTCAATACGGGGACGCTTTAGCTTGCCAGCCTGATACAAGTCGTACTGGAGCTGCATGCCCGCCCACAATTCGGCACTTGTGCCGAAAGCAGAGGCTAGGCGGTAGGCCATATCAGCAGAGATGCCGGATGCGCCATTCACGATTCGGTTTAACGTGACGCGATTAACTCCCAGCTTCACGGCAGCAGCCGTGACGGTCGTATCACCCAAATATTCCCGCAGGACTTCGCCGGGATGCGGCGGATTATGCATTCGAGTCATTGCAATAGCCTCAGTGGTAATCAAGGTAGTCCACCAAAACGGCATCCGTACCCTCAAAAGTAAAAACCATACGCCAGTTCCCATTGACGGTAACCGCCCAATGGTCCTTCAAGCCCCCCTTGAGTGGGTGCAGCTTCCATGCTGGCGCAGACATATCTTCAGGTCTTACAGACTGATCTAATGCAGCCAATTGCAGTCGCAATCTATTGGCGTGCGCTGGTTGAATACCCGCCTTGCTGCTTTCATGGAAAAAGCGCTCCAATCCCTTGTGTCGGAAACTTTTTATCATTTGTCGAATTGTAGCGTGTAGTGCATCAGACTACAATCGATAACGGACGCAAACATGACGCACAATTCGGCCTGGCTCACATCAAGGTATTAATCTGACTAACGTGGTGTTTGCCAGAATAGAAGTCCGCACCAACTTCCGAACGGCACGCTGATGAACAACCGGCACGTTCCACCGCAGCTTGGCATTTGTCCGAATAGGGGGTTTCAATCCTCGCCCAAAGCGGCGGAATTTGTCTAATCCGTCAGTGCTAAGAATTCGGCTCTCTTGAGATTTGAGTGGGTAAGCTGTGGCACTTTTGATGGACATTGACTCCCCATGAGTGCCAAACTGTTTGAATCCGCGCTGGGAATTGCCGACCCTTGGTTCATTGAATCTGTGAAGTTTGATGAAGCGGCCAAGACCCTGACGATCCTGATTGACTTCAAGGCGGGCAGTCGCTTTGAGGTGTCTGGGTTTGAAGGTGTGCATGGCGCGCATGACACCGTCACCAAGACCTACAGGCACCTGAACTTCTTTCAGCACGAGTGCCATCTTCAAGTGCGCACACCGCGTGTGAAGTTGCCCAATGGCTCGGTGCGACTGGTCGAAGCGGACTTTGCGGGACGGCTCAATGGCTTCACCTTGCTGTTTGAAGCCTTCATCTTGATGCTGTCTGGGCAGATGCCGTTTGCCGCCGTCTCGCGCATTGTGGGCGAATCGCCCCACCGGGTTCTGGCCGTGTGCGAGAAGTACGTAGATATGGCCTGCGGTCTGGCCGATCATTCGCAAGTCAAGGCGCTGGCCATTGATGAAACCTCTCGTGCCAAAGGGCACAACTACGTCACCCTGGCCGCTGACGCGCATGCCAGGCGCGTTCTGTTTGTGACCGAAGGACGCGATGCCAAAACCATCAAAGAGCTGGCGTCTTACCTGGAGGATCACGGCTGCCCGGCTGAGAACATCACCCACACCAGCATCGACATGTCGCCTGCATTCATCTCTGGCGTGTCCAAGCACCTGCCCAACGCCCGTATCACGTTTGACAAGTTTCACATCATTGGGCACGCCAGCGCTGCGGTGGACAAAATGCGTCGGATTGAGCAGAAGACGGACAAATCGCTCAAGGGCATGCGCTGGACGCTGCTCAAAGACAAGTCCAAACTCAAGCCACAGGCCGCAGCCGATCTCGATGCCCTGATTGCCAAAATGGCTGTCAAGCGAACGGCCAGGGCGTGGTCTTACAAGGAGCAGCTGCGTGTGATTTTGGAGCGTAAGCAAATCAACGTGATGCGCGCCATGTTGGAGCACTGGTGCTTGTGCGTGATGCGCTCCAAGGTCGAGCCGATGAAAGAGGTCGCCAAAATGATTCGATCCCATTTGGAGGGCATCGTGGCTTGGGCACAGACACGCCAGACCAACGGATTTCTTGAGGCCATCAACGGCTTGTTTCAGGCATCCAAGCGCCGTGCACGTGGCTTCACCCGCCTCTCGACAATCAGGACAGTCATCTTCCTGATTGCCGGAAAACTCGACTTCCATGCAATCAACCCTCACGCTGGGCAACCCACTTGAAATTCATTAGAGCCAAGAATTCCAATGGTGGGGTCCGTCCGCCAACGATAGCAATCGTCGTCCAACCCGCGCCCTATTTACAGACTTTCAGTGACCAGCGACGGGCTCCCTGTGCCATAGTTTTACTAACCTGTTCAACATGCAATCTAATGCTGCTCTCTAAGAGCCTGCAATTGCTGCGCCTGGTCAGGCTGGGTCATTCCTTTTCTCAGCGCAGTCAACTCTGCAACAACCTGCACCATCTGCATATTGCTTCGGGTAAGCAACTCCAGCTCGGCTTGGCCGTAACTGGGCGCATTTGTCAAAGCCGCCCGCACCGCTGCAATTACCCACTCATGGAAGCCAAAGCCCTGGGCTTCTGATACCGCCTGGATCGCCTGATGCTCTGTCGGGCGGAAGTAAATCTCTTTGCCGATCTGAGCGCCCTTATCCGCACTCGGCACGACCTTGACTTTGACCTGGGCAGCGTTCGCGCTTATAGCGAGTTCTAGACCCTTTGCCATAGCGGTATCTACAAGCCGCTTTATCGTCTTGCCAGGAAGCAACTCACGCTCCTTGCACCACTGCACCCACTGCGCTTTGATGCTTGGTCCCAGCTCTACGGTCAGTAGGCCATCGGATCGTTTAACGGGTGAAATTTCAGTCATAAGATTTGTAGTACATATACCGGCATTGGCCTATCCTGCATTTAACTTTCCTCGATGTATGTCTGTCTTTATGGGGTTTTTCCTCGAATTTTTTTCTCCTGGATTGATCAAAAAGTCGGACAAAATCCTGACTGAAGTAAGACTAAGCACGGTCATAACCAAGATGAAACCCGGAATAAACCAGACTAAACTCGGATGAAACCCTCGGTAAACATGCACAAAACCTGCAGTTAGCAGGTGCGCGATCGGTCACGCATACAAAATTCGGTCCTATCCATGAGCTCTGACCGCAAAGAAACCATTTCCGCTGTAAACCAATGCCACAACAGTGCAACAAATTAGGCGGTAACCAAGCTGTGAAATTAATTCCAAAGACTCCACCAGGACGGCCGAATCGGAAATTATTGGCCCATCTTGACGAGATTAAGCGTCTTCGAACTGAAGGTTACTCCGTCGCCGTAATACATCAAACGCTGATTGAGGCAGGCATTCAGGTTGGATTGAGCACGGTTTTTTTAGAAATCTCCAAGCTTAAAGGCCCTGTGTCCCACCCTGCTCCCGCAGTTACTGGTTCGGTTCTACCAACTTCAACCACTGCGCTACCAAGCACCGGCGATCCCATCCCCCCCCCTGAAACAGTTCAACCAGTGAAAAAAAATGCACTTAAAAATGTAGACGTAGACGCGTTCTTTGATAACCCTCTCAACCGCAATCCATTACTAAAACGTTTATGGAAATTATGAAGCGAGCATGTAGTCACTGATGTAGTGCCTCCGCATGGTGTTGATTCTGAACCTCCCCATAAAACCCAAGCAAGGGGCTTACGCTTGGTATTTGGTCAAAAACAAGATCACACGACGCCGGCGAGGACATCGAGCAATGTCTTCCCTGCCCCTCGATCTATCCATCGCGCCTGCATCCCGAATGCCTGCGGCCCATGCAAATCGCATCGCTGGCTATCGCCCACAAATATTACTTCGCCAGGCTCACATCCCAGGGCTTGGCATGTCGCCGCATAAATGGCAGGCTGAGGCTTTGCCACACCGACTTCAAAGCTCAGGATGTGGGCATCGAGGTCAGGCAGGAGGCGGCGCACGACATCCCCATAGGCCTGGGCAAGATTGGAACAAACCGCAACCCGTAAACTTGCCTGACGTGCCCTGGCCAACACTTCAGGCACCTCCGCAAAAAGATGCAATCCAGCCAACTCTTCAACCAGTTCGCGCTCGAACTCCGGTATCACGTGGCTGATTTTCAACTCGGAGGCAAAGATGGTGGGCGGCACGTTGCGGGTGAGAAAG
>JADJZE010000015.1 GCA_016719405.1 Candidatus Aalborgicola lynettensis | reverse complement strand
TCCGGTGGGGCGATGGTGTCCAGCGCTGGCAGTGTGAACGACGCTGTGCCCCTGTCGCGTGCGGCAGATGGCCGGGGTGCGGCGCAAATCCGCTTTCCGGGCACTGTCCTTGTTGAAAGGTGACTACTGGCTTTGGCGTTTACCTGTTTTGCGAACGGGGCTTGCATGTCTACGATTTTGTCGATCGCTTTGCCCTGCTGAAAATAAACAGCGCGGATTGGCCCAGGGGCTGGTGGTGCTGCCGCATGTCTGGGAGCCTCTGGCATGACCGGCCCCAACACGCTGTCGGCACTGGCATCGGCACCGGCGCCCATGCCGGTTATTGCGCGACTGGCCGAGTTTTCTTTCCGCTCAATGTGTATGCCCACCTGATCGCCTGGGATGACGGGGCCGTTGATTATTTGCACTATGGCTTGTTTGCCGAGGCTGGCGAAGGGGGGAGGGCGTGCCCAGGTACGGGCCAGTGCCGCGCTGATGCGCGTTTTGCCCCGCCATGCCGTTTGTTGGAGATTGGCATCGGGCTGGGCACCACATTGGCGCGTTTGCAGGCAATGGACTATGCGGTGTGCGGCATTACGCCAGACCTGGCCAAATTGCGGAAGTGCGTCGGCGCCTGGGGCCCAACGCGCCGGTGCGGGCCTCCCCGTCTGGAAGATTTTGAAGAGAACACTGGCGCCTGGGACGCCATGTTGTTTCAGGAAAGCGCGCAATACATTGATGCGCTGGACATTTTCCAAAGCCAGCCAGTTGTTGCGCCCGGATGGCACGCTGGTCATCATGGACGAATTCGCCGTGTTAAGCGCGACCGGGTGAACGCGAAACATGCACTATTGGCCCCATGTCCAGCGCTGGGCCGAGCGCGCCGGTTTTACGCTCGATCACTGTGAAGATTTGACCCGGCAGGCCGCACCGACGATCGACTGGCTGACCTCGCGCGTGACGCACCATCGGTCAGCACTGCTGAACTTGCCCGGCGTTACCGATGCAACACTGGATGCCCTGCTGGTGGCTCTGGAGGGGTACCGGGAAAGTATGCCAGCGGTGTACGCATACCTTTGCTGCGCTTTACCCGGCAGCGACTGCCGCGCTGGCAGCTTGGTCGCATCTTGCCGCAGCACCGTGAAGAAGTGGCAACGCTTTTTGCAGCTGCCGGCATCCCATCAGCCCCGCGCTGTGGGATTGGAAGTATGCAAATGGCCGGGGCTCTGCCATCGGCGTGTGGGAACAGGGGCGCCTGGTTGCCCACTACGGCGGCATGCGGCGCGATGCGCTGCTCCTGGGGCGGCCATCGGTCGCGTTCCAGGCCTGCGACTTCATGGTGGCACCAGCAGTGCGTGGCACATTGTCGCGACAGGGCCCCGCATTTTTGGCAACCGCTACTTTTCTAGAGCACGAACTCGGCTATGGTGCGCCCTACGAGGTGGGCGTGGGTTTTCCCAATATCCGTGCCTATCGCATGCCAGAGCGATTGGGTCTTTACCGTGGTGCCTGGCCCGCATCGTCGAACTCCGTTGACGGCCCCTGTCCGCCAGACCGTCCTGGCGCATGCAATTGCGTGAGGCTCCCGCGTGGACGCCGCAACTGCGGGCCGAAATCGAATGTTGCTGGCAGGCCATGGCAGCCACTTTGGGCGAACACGTCGTGGGTGTGCGCGATGCCGACTACATCGAGCGGCGTTACTGCCGACATCCGGAAAAGAACTACCGCATATTCCTGTTGCGAACCCGTTTGGGGCAGCGTCCCCTGGCGGCGTTTGTGCTGCGTGCAACCGGTGGTGAGCCGGGCGCCGCGTCGTACGAGTTGATGGATGTTCTGGCACCGCTCGAACGGGTTGCTGAGGTAGTGCACCAGGCGCGCAGACTGCTGGTTGCACTGGGCGGGGCGGTTTTGACGGCGTGGCTGAGTGATGCACTGCTGCCCGTGTTCAATGCCAACGGTGCCGCCGCAGTGCAGGACTTGGACGTGATCGTGCCGGGCAACGGTTGGACGCAGGGGCCCGCCCACGAAACTCTGGTTGGCAGGTGGTGGTTAATGGGGGGTGACACCGATTTCCATTGATGGCTGACAATTTGTAGTCCACCGGGAAATTTGGTAAAAAATACGGCTACAATGCAGGGCTCAGCGGCTGTAGCTCAGTTGGATAGAGTACTTGGCTACGAACCAAGGGGTCGTGGGTTCAATTCCTGCCAGCCGCACCATATGAATCAAGGACTTAGAGTCGAAAGGCTCTAAGTCCTTTCTTCTTTCTAGGGCAAAGTGCCCAACAAGCCTCGTAAATCACCACGGTACTGACTGTTGTACCTGTAGCTGGTGCATGAATGCCCAGACTCGGAGGCAGGCAGCATGGGACTGTACGGATTCGAAGCTGTCCGGTATGTCAAACATTGCGTCGACGCATCGTATTTTTTTAAATCGCGACCGAAAGGATTTTGTGGTTTTGGGCGGTTTTGGCCAGAACGGCGTCAAGCGTGACCATACCTTTTGCCTTGGCTTCCAGCGCACACGCCAAGTGCAGAGCGTCACCCGCACGCAATCCGGTTGCTGATTTCATGGTCAGAACAGCCGCTTTGTGAAATGTCATAGTTTCCACCGGCAACAGTTGCAAGTCGTTCGCACAAAAGCGTTCGAACTGCATCCATGCTGCTTGTGCTTGCACCCCGTTCAGTTGTCCAGTCCGCTGCTTGAGCCCCATGGCGCTGGCAAATTCAGTGACACACCAAGCTGCAGACGCCAGCTCGTCAGTGGAGTTTTCGTACCACTTGACCACATCAGTCGTCTTCGCTTCATTTGTGCACAGTGCGACGAGCACACTGGTGTCAACGTACAACATCAATATCGCGCCTCACTGCGGAGCACTTCCATGATGGATGTGCCCATTGGAAGGCCTTCACGCTTGTGTTGCAGCTCCTTGGCAAATGCTTTGCGACTCCATTGGGCAGGGCGAAGATTTAAAGCGCCATCGACGCTTAAATGAGCTTCCAATTGATCCCCTTCTTTAATCCCGATTAGCCGCACGTAATCCGCAGGAATACGCACAGCCAGGCTGTTTCCCCATTTTGCGATTTGTAAGTTCATCATGATGGTATGGATATACGCTAATGTTTCTACATTCTAGACTGGGGAGGCTTGAGTTCAAGTGCGCAGTGAATATTTGGAGGTGTTGTGTGCCTCAGGCTCGCCTTGAATCGGTACTGCCGTTTCTCTAAACACCCGCGATACGCCTGTTAAACGGCGCGGCTTAAATCCCGTTGCGACGGTGTGGTTGCTGCCGCAAACACCAGCATCAAGTGCTTGGCGGCGGCTTTGTTGGTCATGCGGGTTTTCTCGTTTGTGAATTGACCAAAACAATCAGGTCAGCAACCGCTTCACAAGCGAGCGCAGTTGCAACAACCATCGCCCCACCATTCGAATAGGGGCCGTCAGACGCCAGCTTGTTGAATTTTGCATGCCGCTTAGGGCCGCGTTGGCTTCAGCAAGTTGGAAGTCTTGTTTCTGCAACCTGTTTTCAACTTCCAGAATGTGTTGTGCCTGCTGTGACGCCGTTTGTTTGAGCTGACGCACGGTTTCAGCGTGAGCAGTTTGCAAATCAGAATGCATTGCAACCATGTAGCGCAATAACTGGCCGTTTAGCCGGTGCGACCATTTGTCAAAAATCTGCGCTTGTGCTGCATCCGCGATACCGCCAATGCCCTGTGACAGTTCAACACCGTCCAGCACGTAATACGCCTCTGCCATGCTGACCGACGCAGGCAGCGTGTAGGTTCGAAATCGATTCAGTGCCGCAATGTGGGTGTCATAGGCTTGCACTTTCAGTTGGGACGCAAAACACTGCATGGCCCGCTGCTTCAGTTCGACCTGCGCGCTAATGTCCAGCAGCACATTCGGCGACAAAGGCACTCCCACCTCGTACATGGCCAGTCGAAAACCGGCCCCCAGGCGCCGGATGGCTTCCGCCGCCACCATGGCGACGGCGCGGTGGTCTGGATGCATCTCTGTCACCGCAGGGGCATAAACCAAATCCGCACCTGCCGCCGTAATGGCTGCCATGACCTTGTCAATCAATGTCTCGCCGTAGACGATGCCGCGATCCGGCAAGCGCCAAAATGCAGGGGAGGGGTAACCCAGCAAAGCCGCAGCGGCGCAGCTTTCCGCCTCGCGGGTTGCAATCACCTGGCTGGTTTGATCCCCGGCGTTATAGGCACCGTCGCTCAGTACGACGACCGATACGGCGCAGCCCGTTTGCACGTGGCGTATAACGGCGCCTGCGCAGCCAAATACTTCATCGTCTGCGTGGGGCGCCAGCACCAACACGACCTTTGCGGCCAGCCCTTGGCACGCATGGTAAGGAATGAAGGTTGTTTCTACCGGTGGGTCAATGGGCATTGCTTTGACCGTTTAACTTACCAACCCGCGACCACAGTAGAAATCGTCCAGCACCAGCTCGCCGATCACGGCGCGTTCGGTGTCGGACGGGCACTTCATAAACGCCTCGTAAAGCGCAATTCCAACTTCCGGTGAAATCAGAAAGTCCTTTGCAAGCGTGCTGCGTACTGCAATGGCATCGTCCACAAACTTCAATGCTCCGGTGCGAATTTCATGGCGGATCAGTCGCGTCTGCAACTCCGCGTGACTCAATTCGCGGTGTTCCGATGCCAGATTGCCCGCACCATCCAGTGAATAACGCACCACCTGGGCATCGTCGGAACTCAGAAGTTTCTCCAACGCAAAGCTTTGTGTCAGCAGAGTAGGCGCATTTGCGTCAGCGGTGATGCCGTGACCAAAAAACCCCTGCACCCCAACACCATGCTGGCGCGATACCACTTCGGCGCGATGGTCGGTAATCATGTAATAGCCATGTACCTTGCGCGCCAGCAAACGATTCAACCGGCCTTGAATGGTGCCTGCGTAGCCAATGTCCACCACCGCCAGGTTGGCATCGCGGTTGAGCCCCAATTTGTCCAGATAGGCCATCAAACCGGGGCGTTCTTTTTCTCCCTGCGCAATAATTTGCGGAGCCAGGGCCGCCAGCAAGGGTTTGAGATGGTCGATTTGTTCATCCACCACTTCAACCAATTTGTCTTGTTTCCACAAATTCTGTGCGAACAGGTCTTGCCACTGTTCTTCGCCAAGTTCGAGGCCGAAACGCTCAAAAACAAAGTTCGAAATCTGGTTAGGGAAATACCACCCACGCGCGATGACATGAATGTCATCCAATGACGCAATCATCGGCACCGTAACCGTCCTGCGCGACAAAACCAGGTACTCAGACGGCAGCGCGCTGGGAATATGTGCAGCCCACCTGTCATACACCGTTTTCAGAAATTGCCCTTCCCGTGCAAGGAAGTACAGCCGATCCATTCCATCCTGCACACTGCTGTGTTGCAGCCATTGCACAAACGCCAGCACTACTGGCCCGAGTACGCTATAGCCAATGGACTTCGGACTGGTCGGCAGCAATGCAAAGGGATCAAACGTCGGATAGAAAACCGCCTGAAAGTTCTCCCGCACAATCAGGCCCAACGCCAGTTGCTCATTCAGGTTTTTGGCGTGCAACGCGCGGTCTATCAGATCGCCCAGCCGCGGCACGCTGCGCGCCAGCTCCACCGGTCTAAGAACATGAAACGCAGTAATACCCATGTCGCTTGGAATTTGCAGATCGGAATGTTCGTTGTCGCCCACCATCAACACTTGCGATGGCTCTACCGCCTCACGTTCCAGAATATGGGTGTACAGCTTCCCGCTGTCCTTGCGCAGCCCGACATCGGACGACAGATACAGCGCATGCCAGCCGCTGATGCCCTGTTGCATCAACATTGATTCAATAATCGGCTTGGGCAAATACATGTCGCTTGCCAGCACCACCCTTTTGCCCCGTGCCAGTGCGTGTTGCAGCAAAGCGATTACTTCAGTTCGCGGGGACACAGCGCTCAGTTCGAAACTCTCCTCCAGGTAACGCAAGCGATCAACCTCATCCTTATCCAACCCCGACATCTTGGCAAACTGCGCGTAAATGGCATCCAGCCCCACATCGCGCCCAGCAGCCTGGCGGGCGATGCTCTCCGCGCGGGCGCGCAGATCCGCGTAGACGCTGCCCACACGGGTACCCGCGCGCAGCGCAACCAGAGTTTTGGTGCACTCCGGGTCCAGATAAGGGCGTACCAGCAGCGTATCGAAAATATCAAACACCACCAGACGAATGGCGGGTGATTCAAAAACGGATTCAGCCCACTGCCGACGGCGTGCCATGTACGGCTCTATCCCCCACATCGACCATCTGGGATTCGAGTCGTCGCGCAAAACGGCCGTCTTGAACCCCGTGTGGTTTGCAGTCACTCCGAGCAAACGTTCCAGACAATGCGCTGTGGTGGCATCCTTTTGGCCAGCCTCTTCGGGAAAATCTTCAAGACGCAAACCGATATCGAAAAGTGGCCTGAGCGCATCAACACGCGCCCAGAACATGGAGCCCGCCGGAAAGTTGAAATAGCCTTGGGGAATATCGGTAATACCCAGCCTGGCGCACCAGTAGTTCGCTCCCGCACGGTTCGAAAGCCATGTGTTGGCGGCGTAGGGCAGCAGTACGAAGTTTTGCGGATAAACAATCCCCGCCGCATCACTGCGCACCATAAGCGAAAAAATTCGACGAATTTGTGTTGGGCTTCCCAGCAGATTGTTCAGTAGATACTCGCGCCAACCAGCGGTTGCGCCCTTGTTGTACAGCGATTTCTTTCCGTGGAGATGTGCCACGAAATCATATGTGCGCAATGTATCGCCAAAGGTGCAAAACATCGGTGCGATGTCGCGCCCCCGGTTGGGCACCACACTTACCGTCAACTGCCCTAAAAGTGGCAGTTTTGCAAAGGCACGCGCACAGATATCGCGCACACCCTCGGTTGGAACCGAAACAAACAAGTCGTACCCAAAGGGCATGTGCGCCAGTTGCGCAGCAAACTCCGCAACCAGATCGTCATAAAAAATATGTGCGTGAATCGCAATTTTTCCAGCCGGACAGTGCTCCATCGGGACAATGCCAGCCATGTCAACCAGGGCCGAGATCGTGCCGCTTGCAGGGTAGGTGGTGCCCGGTTGGGTTAGTCTGTTTTGTTGCCGCCACATCTCGTAATGCCCCATCCCCCTGAAAAGTGGGGCACCCATGCGAAAAGCCATCCCCAGCAATGGCCCCCGCCAGGCTGGTGGCACGCGGTAGTAAGCCCAGCGGGCCAGCGGGCGGGCGCGCCGCCGCACGCTGGCCAACGCCTGGTTGTGCTGCCCACTCAGCAGCCGGGAAACAAAACGCAACGGCCCTGTTATCCGCCACGAGGTTGAGTGGACCAAATCCTGAACCACCCGCCCCAACTCACCTGCCTGCGCCGCATGGGCGTTGGCGATACCTTGGAGTGTGGCAATTTGCGATTTATCCGAAGCCCACTGTGATTTATCCAATGCCCACTGCGCGTCCATCTCTGCACACTGCTGCCGCAACTGGGTCAACCGTGCACCCGCATCGGTCAATTCAGCCGACAACGCTTTGATCTGCGCCGCCAGGGCGTGGTTGTCCGAATGCGCATTTGCCAACTGCATTTCCATTTTTTCCAGCGCTTGTGTCACGGTCTGGATATGCGTAAACCGGTCATTTGCCAACGCGGCGAACTGGTTGCGTGAGGTTTCAAACCAGAACAGCGTCTGCACCCATTCACGGGACGAAAACCGGGGCTGCCACATACCAAAAATGGCCGCGCGATTGACCAGGTGTTTTTCTGCGTTGGCATCATTGGAAAGCCCCGAGTTACCCAAAAAATAACGGTACACCGCGCTCACACCTGGCACATGCAAAAAATCCGTGTGCCTTGAGAGCTGCAACCAAAACTCCCAGTCTTCCATGCATTCCAGGCCGTCGTTAAAGCGGCAGCCCAGGTCCAGCAGCGAACGCGCAAAAAGCACCGCGTGAATGGGAATGTAGTTTGCACCCCGCAGGCGGCTTGGCTCCCATGGTTCGTCCAGAGTCAAAACGGTTTCCCCGCTGGTGTTGACCAGTTTGACACCGGTATAGGCAACACGCTGTGGCGCATTGGCCAGAGCGCCCACCAGCTTGGCCACATGCTCCGGCAACCACAAATCATCGTCATCCAGAAAAATCAGGTACGTGCCGCTCGCGCACTGCATGCCCAGATTGGCGGCCTCACTGCGCGACAGCGGGCCAGCCGCGCTGGCCAGCATCAACGGAAAATCTCCGCAACGCCCGTCCAGCGCGCTGTGCGTGTCGCCGCAAGCCGGGACCACCACCACCTCAATGTTGGAATACGTTTGCTGCGCAACCGACGCCAGTGCCTCATGCAAGGTGGGTCTATCCATACTGCGCACCAGTACGCTCACCAACGGTGTTGCAGACTGTGCTGCCAAATTTTGCGCCAATTCCTGTCCCATGCTGTTAACCCTGTTCTGCTGAGTTTTTCGGCAAATGTGCCATATTTCAATACCAACGTGACAGGGTCACTGCCGGAGCCATTCGTTCCCCCTGGTCGGGGTGGTTTGTGCATAGGTGCCGGCCACGCCGTACAGCAAGACCACGTAACTCATAAAGAAAAACCGCTCTTGCACACCCCACTCGTAAATGGGCAACAACAGCACCCTGAAGAAAAAAATGCCCATCGCCAGCACGCCCAGCGCCTTGTGTACCGGGTTGCCCCGCGCCAAAACATACGCCAGCGCCGCAAAGCAGAAGTAGACCGGCGGGCGGGTGAAGATGGTTGCCAGATCCAGTTGCACGGCCTGCCAGTACACCCCGGCAAAGTCCGCAGGCGCCTGTAACGGTGGTGTATGTGCAAACGGGCCAAGAATGGCCTGCTGCCACAGCGCAACCATGGGGTAACTTTGGTGGCTGAGCGTGTTGGCAAAGTACAGCACCACCAACAGCACGGCAGTGCCCAGGCACACGCTGCGCTCGCGCAGCGAACGGCTGTGCCAGAAGTAAAGCGCCAGCAGGCCTGTTTCAAACACCATGTAATCGGGCCTGGCCCACACGCTCAGGCCAAAACACACCGGCACCCAGTACAAAGCCGGTTTGCAGAACAAACCATAAAACCCGGCCAGAAAAAACACAATGGCCAGCGGATCGGGCGACGCGGCCCAGGCCATCCAATGCAACCGGGTGCCACTGTTGAACAGCAAAACCAGCAACAGCACAAACCACGCCATGGGCGAAAAGCCGGCCGGGCGAATGCGCCAAAGCGCCAGGCCCACCCCCACAAAACACACCCCGCAAATCAGGAACGCCGCACGCGCATAACTGCCCAGCGCGTGCCCCACCACCCCAATGGTGCTGATGTACAGCGGCTTCACGCGGTAAAACGGCAATTGCGATTCAAACGCCGCATCGTCCTGCGCAACGGTGCGGGTGTAAGCATTGGCCCCATTCAGGGCGTCTATGGCCTCCCGGCCATACGCCTGAATCAGGTCTTGTTGCGCCGCTTCACGCAAACTGGCGGGGCGGCCTGCTTCGGTGTGGCCCGCTTCAATACCCAGGCCGGTATAGGGAAAAGCATCCCAATTCAGAAAAGGATGGTGATAGCCGTAAAACGAGTTCAACAGAATCAGCAACATCCAGACCGGGAACAGCAGCCGTTGCAAAATGGCGAAAGCAGACATGGCGAAAATTCAATAAAGCAACTTCGACGCTGCAGGGTAGGGCCGGCGCATTTTATGCTGCCTTCGCGCACCGGCCCGGCATTTGGGCCGCGCAACGGGGCGCCTCACTTGGGCGGCTCCACCCGCCCGTTCCCCACATCCGACAAAAACGCCGTATCCCGCAAATACAGGTGATCGCCCTCGCGCTCAATCACCTGGCGCAAAATCAGCGTCTGAAAAGCCCGCGTCACCGTCTCACGGCTGCTGTTAATCATGATCGCCAGCTCCTGGTGGGTCGGGGCCGACTCCAGCACCGCCTCGCCACTGGCCGAAGTGCGTGCCAGCAACAACAACTGCACACACAGCCGCTGAAACGGGTTCGGCAGAGCCAGCAAGGTGCGCTGTGCCGTTACCTCGCGCACCCGCTGCGACAGGCGCGCCATCACCGCCTGGGCAATGCTGGGCTGCTCAAAAATCAGCCGGCGTGCCACCGATGCCTCCAAAAACAGCGCCCGCGACTTGCTCACCGCCACCACATGCTCCGCCGCCGGCCTGCCGTCCACCACCGAAAGTTCGCCAAAAAAGTCACCCGGCTCCACAAAAAACAGCCCCACGCTGCGCCCGTCCACCGCCTCATCCACACCCTGCAAACGCCCCGACACCAAAAAACCCAGCGCAAAATGCGTCTGCTCCTTGGTGCTCAAAACCTCGCGCCGCGCAAACAGGCGGTCATCCATCTGCGCCGACAAACGCATCAAGGTATCCTGCGGCAAATCTTGCAAAAGAGGGAACTTCAGCAGATACTGAAACGCAATAGGCATGAAAAAAAGGCAACAAATTGCCCAAAAACAAGGCCCAATCGTAGCCCAGCCGCCGCCACCCGCACCGGCCGGACGCCCCGCAACTGCAAAAACCCGTCGGCCATGTGACCCCGGGCACATCCGGCAACCCCGATCTTTTTTATAATAGGCGGCTTACTGGGTTCAACTTTCGGAGGTTTCATGGTTACAACGCGCACTTGCAGAACCCTTGCTCTCACCGGCCTGTTTTTGCACCAACTGCTCGCAGCCCCTGCCGCAGCGGCCGTCAGAGCGACGCCCCTGCCGACGTGGTGGGCGAAATTACCTCCGTCATTGGCCTGGGCACCATACGCAACACCCAGGGTCAACTCAACGCGGCGCGCGGCCAGCTCATCCGCTCGGGCGACCACATCGAAACCACCGCCGGCGGCCACGTCCATGTGCGCTTTATCGACGGCGGCCTCGTCAGCGTGCGCCCCCTGAGCCGCCTGGTGGTAGAAGACTACCGCAACCGCGACGCCCACAACCTTGCCGCCATCAAATTCCGCCTCGACGTCGGCGTCATGCGCTCCGTCACCGGCCAGTGGGGCGAAGCCAACCGCGACCGCTTCCGCCTCAACACCCCCGTGGCCGCCATTGGCATCAAAGGGACCGACTTCATCGTCAAAGCCCAAAGCGCCAGCACCGTGGTCAGCGTCAACACCGGCGCCATTGTCATGGCCCCGCTAGAAGGCAGCTGCGCCGCCAGCCTGGGCCCTTGCGCGGGCGAACGCGCGGCCCTGCTCAGTGCCGAAATGTCCGGCAAAATGCTCGAATACCTCCAGCAAAACGACAAAAGTGTGCCCCGCCTGGTGCCCTATGCCGACCTGCTGGCACGCAACACCACCGCCACCCGCGTAGCCGAACTGCGCCCGGCCGAGGTCATCCCCGCTGGCGAAGCCGCCAACAAAACCATGGACAACAACGTCAAAGACACCGTTGACACTGGTGCGACCGCTCCCGCCCCGTCCCCCGACCAGCTCCCCATGGCCTGGCTGCACAACCGGTTTGGTATCGAGGTGCCGGCCAACACCATCAGCACCCGCTTCAGCGATGCCAGCGCCGCCGGCCGCAGTGCCACCGTGGGCAACTTCTTTATCACCCTGTACCGCGACGAAACCACCCGCAAAGACTTTGCCCCCCCCGCACTCAGCGCCAACTTTGCCCTTGCCAGCGCCTCTGCCAACTACACCCCCGCCGGGCGCACCGCCGAGGCCGCCACCGTATCCGACGCCAGGCTCGCGGTCGACTTTGCCAAAAACACCCTCGCCACCCAAATGACCCTCTCCAGCCCCTCCATGGGCCAGGACCAGTTTGCCGCCACCGCCACCGTCACCCCGCAAGGCATGTTTGTGGGCAACGCTGCCAACCAGCGCATTGTTGGCGCCTTTAGCACCGACGCCCGCCAGGCCGGCTACCTGTTCGAAAAATCTGTGAAAGACGGCACCGTCAGCGGCCTGACCCTCTGGGGGCGCTAGTTGCGCCACCGCTTCAGCAGGGCAGGGGCCAGGCCTGCCGTTATCGGCGCGGCACTGGTCGCTTTGGCCTTGTGGTGGCTCCTGGGGGCCCTGTTTTCCCCCACCCTCAACGCCCTGGAAGAACGCTCCGGCGACTGGGCGTGGCAAACCAGCGCCAGCACCACCCGCGAAAACCGCATCATCCTGGTCGACATCGACGAAGCCAGCCTGCAGCAACTAGGCCCCTGGCCCTGGCCGCGCGAGCGCATCGCCCAACTCAGCGACCAGCTGGCTACCGAGGGCGCAGGCCTGCAGGTGTTCGACATCATCTTCCCCCACACCGCCCCGGGCGACGCGCAACTCATCTCCAGCCTGAAGAAAAACAACGCCGTCATCGGGCAAACCTTTGCCCTGGACCCCCACACCCAGGCCACCACCGGCCAGCCCGCAGCCCCCCTGCCGTGGCCCGCGTGCCCGCCCAACCTGCCCGTTGCGCACGGCTACATTGCCAACGCCAGCCCCTTCGGCCACCTGCCCACCGGCCACATTACCCCCCATATTGAAGAAGACGGCCACCTGCGCCGCCAGCCCGCACTCATCTGCCACCAGGGCAAAGCCTACCCGGCCCTGTTTATTGCCGCACTGGCACACGCCCTGGCCAGCCCGGTTACCCCCCCCGAGTCTGGCACCGGCCTGCTGCAGCCCGCCTGGCAGCTGGCCGCCCCCACGTTCGACAAAGCCGGCATCCCGCTCGACCCCCGTGGCCTGGTGCGCGTGCCCTGGACCCTGCGCCCCGAAGCGTTTGTGAGCCTCTCCGCTGCCGACGTGCTGGCCGGGCGCACCCCCCGGCACCTGTTGCACAACGCCTGGGTGGTGGTGGGCAGCACCGCGCTGGGCCTTAACGACCGTGTGGCCACCCCCTTTGGTGCCAACAGTGCTGGCCTCATGGTGCACGCCCAACTCCTGCGCGGCGCGCTCGACGGCGCCTTGCCCGCCCAGCCCCGCATGGCGGGGGCCCTGTCGGTTGCCATTGCCGTGCTGGGCACCGCCCTGCTGGCCGGCCTGGGGCGCATGCGGCGCAAACCTGTATTCATATTGGTGCTGGCCGGCTTGCTGCTGGCCGTGGCCCTGTGGCTGCTCAAAGCCTGGCTGCTCACCCGCTACAGCCTGTGGGTGCAATGGGTGCTGCCCGCCGTCTACCTGCTGCTGTTTGCGCTGTGCCTGGGCCTGTTCGAATACGCCCGCGACCGCCTGGAGCGCGACCGCATCTACAACCACCTTGCCAGCTACCTGCCGCGCCCCGTGGCCGCCGCGCTCACCCTGCAAGACCCCTCCGACGCCATCGACGCCAAGCGCCGCACCATTACCGTGCTGTACGCCAATATCCGCAACTTCCCCGTCTACTGCGAAACCCACCCCCCCGAACACGCCGCCGCCGTGCTGCACGCCTTCTTCTCCATGGTGACCCGCGTGGTGGAACAACACGGCGGTGGTGTCGAATCCTTCCACGGCGACGCCATACTCGCCGTATGGGGGGGCAGCGAGGCCGACCCCACCCCCGCCGGCACCTCCCACCCCGCGCAGGCCCTGGCCGCAGCGGTGGCCATACTCCACGAAAGCCGCCACACCCTGCCAGCGCCCCAGCCCGACGAACTGGCCCCCCTGGTACTGGGCATGGCGCTGGAAACCGGCATGGCCACCGTGGGCTCCTTTGGCCTGGCCCGCAGGCGCACCCACCTCGCCATTGGCCACCCCGTTACCATGGCCATGCTGCTGCAAGAAATGACCATCGAACTGGCCCACCCCATCCTGCTGGGCGAAGGCATAGCCGCCAGCGTGGGCGGGCAAAACCTGGTTTCCCAAGGCGTGTTCTTATTAGAGGGCCTTAAAACCCCCAGCCACATCTATGCCTATCCGCTGCGGGACTGTGTTGAGTAGCCGCAATCCACCCCTCCGCCGCCCGACCCCCTTTACAACAAAATGGCTGCTCGGGGCCCTGTGCACCTGCACCGCCCTGGCCGTGCAGGCCCAGCCGCTGGCAGCGCAGCCACCCGAGCCGCCGCCGCCGGCACCACAGCAGCCGGCACCACAGCCGCCGGTGCCGCAGTGCACCCTGCCGCCCACCGGCACCCCGGCCGCCGAGGCACTGGCCACCCTGCGCAGCCTGCACCCCCACTGCCACAAACAGGCCCCTTACCTCTACGCCCTGGGCCAACTGCTCAACCAGGCCGGGCTGTACGACGAAGCCATCGACCCCCTGGAAGGCGCCTTGCTCTACCAGCCCGACCACTGGCCCAGCCAGCTCGAATACGCCATTGCCCTCGAAGGCGTGGGCGACCACCCCTCCGCCCTGGGCCTGCTGCAACTGCTGCAAAACAACCCCGCAGTCGATGCGGTCACCCGGCAACACATAGCGGCGCTGGCCCGCCAGGCCGACACGGCCCCCTCCCTGCACCACCGCGGCCACTACGTACTGGCCACCGGGCACGACAACAACCTCCTGGGCAGCACCTACCACTCCCAGTTTTTGCTCACCACCCCCGACGGTGGCCTGCCCGTGGAGCTGGACGAAGACCAGCGCGAACGCGCCGGTGGTTTTGCCCGTGCCGAAATCGGTTTTGACGGCCTGCTGGGCCAGCCCAACGGCGCACAATGGCGCTACAGCCTGCTCGCCAGCGCCCGCACCACCCCCCAGGCCAGCCAGGCCAACCTGGCCCAATACAGCGCACTGCTCGAGCGCAGCGCCACCAACGGCCAGGGCCCCTACGCCATGGTGCAGCACCAGGCCCTGCAACGCGGGGGCACCATGGCCCTGCGCCAAACCCAGCTTGGCCTGGGGTACGACCTGGCGCCGGGTGGGGGCTGCTACCTGCGCCTGGGGCTGGACCTGCAACACATCAGCTACCCCACCACACCGCTGCAAGATGGCCGCTACACCGGCCTGCTGGCCCACACCCACTGCCCCGCAAGCGACGTGCAAGTCCACATACGCCTGGGCGAAGACCAGCCGCGCGACGCCACCCGCCCCGGCGGTGCCCAGCGCCAGGCCAGCCTGCGCATCAGCAAAAACACGCCGGTTAGTAACGCCACACTGGCGCTGGAGTGGGAGGCCACCCGCCAGCAAGACCAGGCCGGCTACAGCCCCCTGCTCGACAACCAGGCCACCCGCGCCCTGTGGCGCCATGCCTACCGCACCGAGCTGCGCTGGCAGGCCGGCCCACTCAAACCCTACCTGGGCCTGGAGTGGCTCGACCAGCACTCCAACCTGTCGCTTTTTGAGCTGAAAAGCCGCGTCATCACCCTGGGCCTGCGTTCAAGCTGGTGAAAAAGCGGCAAAAACACCACAAAACCCCCACGAAAACCTGCCACGGTGTGACTGCCATCACACAGATGCCCAATACCTGCTGGTAGACTCCCTGCCAGACCCGACCCGCGGATTGTGGTGTCGGGCTCTATTTTTTACTTTCGAAAGGTAATTCATGATTCTTCTCCTCCCATCGCAAGCCACCGTTCTCCACGCCTATGCTGTTCTGCTGGGCATGACCCCCGGTAACGCTGCATTCAAAGACCACCAGGCGTACATCGCGTCGGCAGGCAACGCAGGCTACCTGTCTGCAGTGGAAAGCTACTTTGCTGGCACCTCCACAGCCTCCCTGGCTTCCACCGCCCTGACCAACCTGGGCCTCACCTCCGTCTTCACACAAGCCGAAGCGGAAGCCTTCCTCACCAGCAACCCCGGCAACCGTACCGGTGCCCTCATTGCAGCGGCTGCCTGGTTGTACAGCTACTCTGGCGCCGATGCAGGTACCCTGGCTGCCAAAGCGGCCTATGTGTCCGCCATCGAAAGCTCCTACTCCTATTCCAACAACACCGCCAACGTGGATGGCTGCAGCCTTGGTGCAGGCGGTCAAACCGTGTACCTCACCACCGGTTTTGACAACCTGGTGGGCACTGCGCTCAACGACACGTATCTTGCTCGCACCATCGACAACGCCAACACACTGCAAGACGGCGACAAGGTCGATGGCGGCACAGGCACCGACACCCTTTTTGCGGACTTCAATGCCCTGACCAACCGCCATCACCCCCGTGCCTCAAGAACATTGAGACGGTGGTTGTGCGTGCCCAAACCACCTCCACTGACGGCACCAACGGCAACAACCTGGCGTGCTACCCACGGTTCAAATCGATGCGCAGCGCTCTTTGGCTGCGGAACGCTGCGACCACGTTACCGCCAGCACCGGCGTGACCCGTTGGGAAGACAGCAACAGCCGTGCAGACGTCGTCATTGAAGACGTGCGCATTGGCAACAGCCAAAAAACCAGCGATGTCACCATTGCCATGGTCGAAACCGACCCCGGTAATGTGGACTTTGGCCTGTACTTCGACCAGCTCTCCCTGCGCAACGCATCGTCGTCCAGCTCTTCGTTGACCATCAACATCATGGACTCCGGCGCCGCTGCCAATGCTGCTACCGCCGCCACGCCCCTGTTGAACAACCCCTACGACACCTTCAAACTCGGTGTGAACGGTGTGTTGACCACCATTGCGCTGGACAAAACCGCCGTTGCCGCTGCCGACACCTACGAAGCCCTGCTCGCTGTGTTCAACACCGCGCTCACCGGCTCCGGTGTGGTTGCCAACCTTTGGGTGCCGACTTCACCATTACTGATCCTTCTTCCAACACAGCGGTTACGGGCAAGTCCATTGTGCTCAGCAGCACCGGCAGCACCTCCATCACCACACCCACAGGCTCTGGCTGGTTTAACACCACCGGTGCATCGGTTCCTGCTACCTCCAACATCTACACCACCTACACCAGCGGCGCTACCAGCGTTTCCGAGTTGGTGACCAGCACCGTGGTGCTGGACGACGTGGGCCGTGGCTCCACCGGTGGCGACCTGGTGATTGGTGGCTTGTCTGTGGGCGAAACCTCTACATCCCGCGGTGTGGAGCGTTTTGAGATCACCGTTCAAGACAACAGCAAGCTGCAAACCATCAACTCCACCAACAACGCCCTGCGCGAAGTGACCATTGTGAATGGCGCCACCAGCAACACTGTTGCCGATGCCTACACCACCACCGTGACCAACGCCGGCAACCTGACCGTTAACGGCAAAGCGTTTGTCAACCCGGACTGTGGCGTCATCGACGCCATCGCAGCAGGCAATGCCTGCCCGGTGCCAACCTGACGCGTCCACCAGGGCTGAACAACCAGGCCACCGCTGTTGCACATTCGGCGCTGGCGCAGCCGGTTTCACCGACGTGCGCCTGATTGACGGCTCGGCCTTTCAGGCAAGCTGGCATTCACC
>JADJZE010000014.1 GCA_016719405.1 Candidatus Aalborgicola lynettensis | reverse complement strand
AAGTGTCGAACTTAAGAGTTATTGACCTGGCGCTCGGTCGTGAACGATTTGCCCCCGAAATTTTCACGCTCGTAAAAAGTGACCTGTGCGTAGACATGTCCCGCAAGCACGGCAGAGACTAGGGTCAAAGCGCATCTAAAAACTGGTTTCATGGCGATGTCCTGTGTGGGTCAAAGGACGAAGACTAGAAGGTGCAATGGCGGCTGTCTGTGCGATAGCGCACATCACGCCAGGTGGCGGCGCGTAACGTGTGCCAGCACACGGCGCAAACGTACTCCCATTCGTACCATTGACCGTGGGCATGCCGACACAGCACCAACACCAGCCGGTCTATCGTAAGCGGGTGGCCAAGTCATCTTGCTGGCCTGCGTAATTCTTAGGAGCATCGTGTCCACTTCAACTCAGGTGGACACATGCACACTGCAGAAATTCAAATGCCGCACTCGGGTCGTCGGCGCGGGCGCTACAGCAATGACTTCAAACGTCAAATCATCGCGGCTTGTCTTGCACCAGGCGTCTCAACGGCGGCAATCGCCCTATCCAACGGCCTCAACGCCAACCTGGTTCGTCGCTGGGTGGTTGAGTCTTCACCGCGCAGCGACTCAGGGCGTTCAAAGACCACCACAGCGTTGGGCCCAGTCCATGGCAACCCAGGCTTCGTTCCCGTGCGACTTGAATCCGCGTCACCAGCATCCAACTCACTCTCAGATGACATCCGCATCGAACTCCAGCACGGCGCCACCACCGTACACATTCACTGGCCCCTGCAAGCATCCAGCCAATGCGCCCAATGGTTACGCGAGGTGCTGGCATGATCCGCATTGATGCCGTGTGGCTCGCCACACAACCGCTGGACATGCGAAGCGGCTTTGACTCCTGCCTAGCGCGCGTCATCACCGTCTTTGGCGCCGCACACCGTAAGCGTATAGCCGCGGCATATTGATTTGATTCTGCCGTTTGCCGACCATCGCGTGTATGGTGAACATGGCGGCGGCGATTTACTGCGCAATAGCTGAGCAATTGGCTCGCTGGATGCGCTCGGCCATCCGGATGGCACATTGCTGTGCAGGTGCGCTGGTGTCGGCGCTCAAGAGAGCGGGTGTGAAGTGGGTTTCAGCCCGCACGCTGCCAGCGATGTGGCAGCAATTCCTGATCCGACTGTTGAGCTGGGTAGGCAGTCTGGTCAGAACGTCCTTGAGGTAGGCAAAGGGTCATGGCCGTGGAGCTTGGCCGATTGCAGCAGGCTCATCACCACGGCGGCACGCTCGCCGGCCAACTGGCTGCCTAGTGAACAACCAATTTTTACGACCAAGGCCCCAAGGCCGCATCTGGTTCTCGATCCAATTGTTATCCACGGGCACAGCGCCGTCTTTCAAGAACTCCGAGAGCGCCTGCCAGTGGTTCAGGGCTGTAGTCGATCGCCTTGGCAATCGCGCTACCGTCGGGCACCCGAGTGCGTTCAAGTCGCAACCAAGCATGCATTTCTTCCCACAGTGGCTTGCTGCGCTCCTGGCGCACTTGCAAACGTTGCTCGCAGCTCAGATCCCTGGCATCGGCCTCAATGCGGTACAACCATGCAATCCGCCCGATGGCCTGGGTAGCCACAGTGCTGGCGTTGGCTTTGACCAGTTCGTCAAACTTCTCCTCGCGTGAGCCAGACACCGGCAGTCTTACGCCCCTCAAGGGACATGGTGGCATCGTAGCCAGCGTACGCATCAACAACCAGGGTCCCTGTCCAGCCTTTGAGGAACTCAGGTGCGGTACTTACCCCCACGCCCCTCGCAGAAGTCGTACACCACACCGGGCATATCTTCGAATGCTCCCGGCGTAGGCCCACATGTATGCCTTCTTGGTCTTTCCGCCTCCCGCTTTAAGCCAGCCGATGGTGGTCTCGTCGGCATGAATCACGCGCGAGCCCAGTACTAAAGCCCGGTGTGCATCGCACAGCAGCAACAGCTGCGCCCCGGTTTGGCGCCCTGCTGCCAGCGTCGAGCGCGGCGTGTGCACTCCAGCGCGGGCGTTGATTTGCTCTTGCCGGTAGTACGGCATGTGGTCACAGAAGCGGCTGACCACGGTGTGCGCTTGCAGGCCCGGCGTTGGCAGCGCATTGTCGAAGACTTGGGGTGCCGCTGGCTCTTGGACCATCAACTGGCAGCACCGGCAAGCCCATTTGCCCCGGATCTGACGCTGCACGAAGAATTGCGCAGGCACGATATCCAAACGTTCGCTGATGTCCTCGCCCACGCGCACCATGGGTTGGCCGCATTCTGGGGATGGACAGTTGGTATTTTCAGGCTCAACACGGGTGTCCACACGCGGCAAGTGTGGCGACAGTGCTTCGCGTTTGGGTTGGCGACGTGCTTGCTTGTCTGGTGTGCTCCCGGTCTTGGGTCGAAACACTGGGCTGCAAGGCGGCCAGTTGCGCCTCCAAGCCAGCTTGGTCAGCGGCCAGTGTCTCTTCGAAGAGGGAGCGCTGCTGGGCACTCATGCGCTCGGTCTTGGCACCGAACTTCCAAGCCTTCAGGCGCGCCAATTGGAAGGTGATGCTCTCAATCTTGGCGTCGCGCCACTTGATGGCTTGGGCATCAGCGTTGATGCGTTTGGTTTGCTCGGCAATGTGCTTGCTTTGCTCGTTGATCTGGGCCAATAGTTGCCCTGCAAAAACGCCCATTCGCTCGGATTCAGAGCTGAAATATCTTGGACTTTATTGCATGCAGATCGAGCATGCACGAACTATAAAACGCCTCAAATGATCACGATATTGGGGGATGCTCCAATTGATTTTTGCTATCTTTTTAGGCGTAATTACATACGCGTAATCACCCTCATTTGTTCCAGTCTCTGCCAGGAAGTCCCAGTACCAAAGCATCGAATTGTTGCTTTGTCAAAGTCACTCAGGCCGTACTATGTGCATCAAACTGCGGCCATACGAAGCGCCCCACATTGAGCCTGCGCGATGCACACCAGACGCCAAAGCCATCATGCACCAGCAACTTGATGCGTGTGGCACGCGCGTTGGCGAACAGGTAACCGTGGTGGGCCTGGGCCGAGCCAAACACCTGCACAACACGGGCAAGCAGCCGCTCGCTTCCTGCACGCATGTCCATGGGCCCCACGGCCAGCCACAAGGAGTCGATGCGGATCATCGCAGCAGCTCGCATCCAGGCCGCGCACTCATTTGCCGCCGCACTGGGCCAAGTGATGGCCATGGGTCGTGGCGCCCGGCGCAGCTCGATTCGGATGTCTGCGCAGTCTTGGTGGGTTGTGTGGGTAGGCGCGGGCACAGACACCGGTACAAACTCTCTCACGCCGACCGACGAAGCACTATCGCGGGCCTCTTGCCGCCAGCGGTGCACGACGTTGGCATTCATCCCGTGCGACAGCGCTACTTTGGCCACCGACGCACCAGGTGCAGCGCATTGTTCAAGCACCAAGGTCCGAAACTGCGCGCTGTAGTTTCGTCGTGCAGAGAATTTCTCTGTTCCATCGTGTCCACCTGTTTATTACGTGGACACGATCTTTGGACAAAACTAACCTGGGATCAAGGTGCCTCGCCTAGACGCTTACCGCACACCCCCACAACGCCTACCTCTTTGCCAATCAGCGCGCCAACCGCATGAAGGTGCTGGTGCATGACGGCATCGGCTTCTGGCTGGCCGCCAGGCGACTGCACCAAGGCCACTTTGTCTGGCCAAACTCGGTGGGGCAAACGCAGGTCAGTTTGACTCGCCCACAACTCGATGCGCTGGTGCTGGGTTTGCCCTGGAGCCGCATTGGCGAGGGCGGAATTATCACGGTCGTGTGATGGTTTTTTGAGGCGCACATCGACTATCAATTCGTCGGGAAACGACCACTTCCCCTGGTAATGCAATGTTGAATTGCTATGCTTTTTGAGTCAATTAGGGCATGCGCCAATAGCAATAAATAGTTCTCACGGGCACACTGCTATGCATGGTCGTAGCCCTTGAATCTCTCCCCAGTTTGAACGCAGAACAACTGCGCGAACTGGTCTCGGAGTTGATCGCCAAGATTGCACAGCAAGGCCAGATCATCACCCAACGCGACAGCGACATCCTGTACCGCCAGGCCAAGATCGACAAACTCACCCACGAGCTGGTCACGCTCAAACGCTGGAAGTTCGGTCGTTCCAGCGAGCAGCTCAATGGGACGCAGATCAGCTTGATCGAAGAGACGATTGACGCTGACATCGCGGCCATTGAAGAAGAACTCAAAGAACTGGCACCGACGGCCAAGACCCCAACCCAGCCTCGCCAACAACCCAAACGTACTGCGCTGCCCGCAGGGCTGCCCCGGCGTGGACATTCATCACGAACCCGACTCCACCACCTGTCAATGCGGCTGCCAATTGAAGCGTATCGGTGAAGATGTATCCGAGAAGCTGGACTACACACCAGGCGTGTTCACGGTGGAGCAGCATATCCGTGGCAAGTGGGCCTGTTCCCAATGCGAAACGCTGACCCAAGCACCGGTGCCAGCCCAGATTATTGACAAGGGCATCCCCACTGCGGGCTTGCTGGCCCAGGTGCTGGTGGCCAAATACGGCGACCATTTGCCGCTGTACCGCCAAGAATACATTTTTGGCCGCGCTGGTGTGGCGCTGCCGCGCTCGACCCTGGCCCAATGGGTGGGCATTTGTGGCGTGCAATTGCAGCCGCTGGTGGATGCCCTCAAAACACGAATTCTCAGTCACTCGGTCTTGCATGCCGACGAAACGCCGGTGGAAATGCTCAAACCCGGCAACAAGAAGACACACCGTGCTTACCTTTGGGCCTATGCGCCGGGAGCGTTTGAAGATTTGAAGGCGGTGGTCTACGATTTTTGCGAATCCCGCGCCGGTGAGCATTGCAGAACATTCCTGGGTGAATGGAGAGGCGCTCTGGTGTGCGACGATTACGCGGGGTACAAGGCGGGATTTGCAAGTGGCATCACGGAGGCGGGATGCATGGCGCACTCGCGTCGCAAGTTCTTTGATTTGCATGTGGCAGCCAAGAGCCAGGTTGCCGGGCAGGCGTGCGCGTATATCAGTCAACTCTATGACGTGGAGCGTGAGGTTAAACACCTCAGCGTCGATGAGCGCCTGCAAATCCGCCAAGCCAAGTCCAAACCACTGGCGAACGCATTTCAAGAGTGGATGCTGTTGCAGCGCCAAAAAATCACGGACGGCTCGACAACTGCCAAGGCGCTTGATTACAGCCTCAAGCGCTGGGGGGCACTGACACAGTTTTTGGATGATGGGCAATTGCCGATCGATAACAACTGGATCGAGAATCAGATTCGCCCCATTGCCATCGGGAGAAACAACTGGTTGTTCGCTGGCTCCTTGCGTGCGGGCCAGCGTGCAGCGGCGGTGATGAGTTTGATTCAGAGCGCCAAGCTCAACGGACATGATCCGTATGCTTACCTCAAAGATGTGCTGGCTCGCCTGCCTACGCACAAGAACAGCCAGATTGAAGAGTTGTTGCCGCACCGCTGGCAGCCCACACAGCCTTAAACGCGATCCTGTGCCATCAATGCACCAGTGGGGCAAGGTGTGTTGACCACCCGCTTACGGTCTATCTTCACGAAGGAAACGTATGAACCCCCCAGAACAACCGTCCACCGCACACACGGAACACTTAACGCCTCAGCACCAGCACCGCAAAGCCGTAGAGCAACACGAAAGTGCCATCAAACACCATAAAGAAGCGGCCTGGTACCACGAGTCCGGTGACACCCGGCAAGCGGACAGCCACGCCAATATTGCCTACAGCCACGCACTGACCGCATTGGCCACGGGGGCGCAAAGCCTCAAAAAATACACCTGAGCAGCAAGGGGACATCTGGGCAAAAGAGTCGCCTCAGCCTTGCGGATCCAGTGCGTGAGCCAACGTACCAGAGGTTCAATACCCCAGCTGAAAAAGATGGATGCACATGGCCGAGCACCTAGTGCGATCCCTTGCCGCTCTTAACCCAGCCGCGCAAACTGGTCTTTCACCTTGTCCAGCGTGGCGCCGAATTCGGCCAGGCGTTTGCGCTCTTGCTCCAGCACGGCGGCAGGGGCCTTGGCGACAAAGGCTTCGTTGCCCAGCTTGGTGTTGGCTTTGGTGATTTGCTCTTCCAGGCGGGCAATTTCCTTGCCCAGGCGCAGTTTTTCAGCGGCCACATCCACTTCCACAAACAGGCATACGCGGGCATCGCCCACCACGGCCACAGGCGCGGCCTGCGCGGCGGTGGCCCAGGCGGCTTCGTCGTCGAACACTTTCACTTCGTTGAGTTTGGCCAGGGCTTGCAGCACCGGGGCGCTGGTTTGCAAGAAGGTTTTTTCGGTGGCGGTTTGGGCCACCACAAACAAGGGTAGGCGCGTGGCGGGGGACACATTCATTTCACCACGCAAGTTGCGGCAGGCGTCCACCAGCAGCTTGAGCTTGGCAACAAAGGCCAGGGCGGCTTCGTCAATGCGCTCAGGCTGGCTGACGGGGTAAGCGGCGATGCTGATGGACGGGCCGGAGCGACCGGCCACGGGCGCCACCTTTTGCCACAGTTCTTCGGTGATGAAGGGGATGATGGGGTGGGCCAGGCGCAGGATGGTTTCCAGCGTGCGGATCAGGGTGCGGCGGGTGGCGCGTTGCTGCTCGGGCGTGCCAGTTTGGATTTGTACTTTGGCAATTTCGAGGTACCAGTCGCAGAACTCGTTCCAGACGAAGTCATAGACCGTGTTGGCGACGTTGTCCAGGCGGTAGTCGGCAAAGCCTTGCGCCACCTCGGCCTCGACCTTTTGCAGCAGCGAGACGATCCAGCGGTCGGCGGCGCTGAATTCCAGGTAGCCACCACTGGCGCACGATGCGCTGGCGTGTTCGCTCAGGCCACAGTCCTGGCCCTCGCAGTTCATTAGCACAAAGCGGGTGGCGTTCCACAGTTTGTTGCAGAAGTTGCGGTAGCCCTCGCAGCGTTTGCTGTCAAAGTTGATGCTGCGGCCCAGTGAGGCGAGTGCGGCGAAGGTAAAACGCAACGCGTCGGCGCCGTAGGCGGGGATGCCTTCGGGGAATTCTTTTTCGGTGTTTTTGCGCACTGCCGGTGCGGTTTCCGGTTTGCGCAGGCCGGTGGTGCGTTTGTCGAGCAAGGGAGCCAATGCGATGCCGTCGATCAGGTCCACAGGGTCGAGCACGTTGCCTTCACTCTTGCTCATCTTTTTGCCTTGCGAGTCTTTGACCAGGCCGTGGATGTAGACATGTTTGAAGGGCACGCGACCGGTGAAGTGCGTGGTCATCATGATCATGCGGGCGACCCAGAAGAAGATGATGTCGTAGCCGGTTACCAGGACGCTGCTGGGTAAATAGAGGTCGTAGTCGCTCAGGTTGCCCGCTGTTGCGCCGCTGTCGATCGCACCGGGACTGCCCTTGCTCATACTCGCTGCGCTCGCCAAATCGCTGCGTGCAGCCCCGGCACGCTCGCCAGCTACTGTGTCGCTGTTCGGCCAGCCCATCGTGCTGAAAGGCACCAACGCCGATGAGTACCAAGTGTCTAAGACATCTTCATCGCGGCGCAGCGTTTTACCTGGGGCTTGGGCCTGTGCTTCGGCTTCGTTGCGGGCCACGTACACCTTGCCGTCTTCGTCATACCAGGCCGGAATCTGGTGCCCCCACCACAACTGGCGGCTGATGCACCAGTCAGTGATGTTGTTCATCCACTGGTTGTAGGTGTTGATCCAGTTCTCGGGCACAAAGCGCACTTCGCCACTCTGCACCGCGTCAATCGCTTTTTGGGCGATGGAGCGCATATCGCTGACCGGTTCCCCGGCGCCGGGCCGCCCCAAGCCGGGGATGGCCCCCTCGGGGGGCAGCGAACCACCCGCAGGGGGGAGCGTGGGGGCTTTATTCATGGCCACAAACCACTGGTCGGTGAGCATGGGCTCAATGACCTGGCCGGTGCGGGCGCAGCGCGGCACCATCAGCTTGTGTTTTTTCACTTCCACCAGCAGGCCTAACGCGTCCAGATCTTTGACGATTTGTTTGCGGGCGGCAAAGCGGTCCATGCCGACATAGGCAGCAGGTGCGTTGCTGTCGATTTTGGCGTCCAGCGTCAGTATGCAGATCATGGGCAGCTTGTGGCGCTGGCCCACTTGGTAGTCGTTCTGGTCGTGCGCCGGGGTGACCTTGACCACGCCGGTGCCGAAGGCTTTGTCCACGTAGTCGTCGGCAATGATGGGGATGGTGCGGCCGCACAGGGGCAGGGTGACGTGTTTGCCAATCAGGTGGGCATACCGTTCGTCTTCGGGGTGCACCATGGCGGCCACGTCGCCCAGCATGGTCTCGGGGCGGGTGGTGGCTACCACCAGGCCTGCCACCAGCTCGCCGTTGACCATTTGTGGGCCGTCGGCAAACGGGTAGCGAATGTGCCACATGCTGCCGTCTTCTTCTTCGCTCTCCACTTCCAAATCGCTCACGGCGCTCATCAGCACCGGGTCCCAGTTGACCAGGCGTTTGCCACGGTAAATCAGGCCTTGCTGGTAGAGCTGCACAAAGGTTTCGGTCACCGTTTTGGACAGCTTGTCGTCCATGGTGAAGTATTCGCGGCTCCAGTCCACCGTGTCGCCCATGCGGCGCATCTGGTTGGTAATGATGTTGCCGGACTTCTCTTTCCACTCCCACACTTTCTGTACAAAGGCTTCGCGGCCCAGGTCGTGGCGGCTAACCTTTTGCTCTTGCAACTGCCGCTCCACCACGATCTGGGTGGCAATGCCAGCATGGTCGGTGCCGGGAATCCACGCGGTATTGAAGCCCGCCATGCGGTGGTAACGCGTCAGGCTGTCCATGATGGTCTGGTTAAACGCGTGGCCCATGTGCAGGGTGCCGGTCACATTGGGTGGCGGCAGCTGAATGGCAAAAGAGGGCTGACCGGCCTGCGGTGCCTGCGTGCCGCGAAAACCCGCCACGCCATAACCGCGTTGCTCCCACTCGGGGCCCCAGCGGGCTTCCAGCGCGGCGGGCTCGAACGATTTGGACAGCGATTGCAGGCCGGGCTGGATGGGTTGAGCGGGAGGGGTGGTGGCAGAGTCGGTCATGGTGGCGGTGTGTTCGGAGGAACCGGTGATTTTACCGGGCTGCAGCCGTGCGCCCGCCTTGTCCCGCGATTTACAGGGCGCCACCCCGTTGGGCGTCAAAACCAGTTAACCTGCGGAAAATGGCACACCGCCACACAGTTTGAGGAGACACGGCAATGACCACATTTCGCGGATGGGCTGCAACCAAGGCAGGCAGTGCATTGGAGCGGCTGGACTTTGATCCCGGCGCCTTGCACCCGGAGGAAGTGGAAATTGCCGTGGAGTACTGCGGCGTGTGCCACTCCGATCTGGCCATGGTCGACAGCGAGTGGTTTCCCGCCACCTACCCACTGGTGCCCGGCCACGAGGTGATTGGCACCGTGGTGGCCGTGGGTGACCAGGCCAAAGGCCGTAGTGTGGGCCAGCGCGTGGGCCTTGGCTGGCACAGCAGCAGTTGCTGCCATTGCAACTTTTGCATGGGTGGTGAGCAAAACCTGTGCACCAAACGCCAGCCCACCATCATTGGCCGCCACGGGGGTTTTGCCGACCGTGTGCGCGCCCACTGGAGTTGGGCATTGCCGGTGCCCGCCGGGCTGGACCCTGCCAGCGCCGGGCCGCTGATGTGCGGCGGTGGCACGGCATTTTTGCCCTTCGTCATCCACGGCATCAAGCCCACCGACAAAGTGGGCGTAGTGGGCATTGGCGGCTTGGGCCACCTGGCCGTTAAATTTGCGCGCGCTTGGGGCTGCGAGGTGACAGCCTTTACCTCGTCCCCGTCCAAGCGTGAAGAAGCCTTGTTGCTGGGCGCGCACAAGACGGTGAGCAGCGTGGACGTGAAAGAACTCAAGGCGATCGCCGGCACGCTGGACTTTTTGCTGGTTACCGTCGGCGCCAGCCTGGAGTGGGACGCGTTGATCAATACCCTGGCGCCCAAGGGCCGTATGCACATGGTGGGGGTGGTAACGGAAGCGATGAAAGTAAAAACCGGCGGCCTGCTGTCGTGGCAGCGCAGTATTTCGGCCTCGCCCACGCCGTCGCCCACGGTGCTGGTCAAAATGATGGAGTTCTGTGTTCGACACGGCATTGCGCCGCAGGTGGAACACTTTCCTATGGGCCGGGTCAACGACGCGCTGGACCATTTGCGCTCCGGCAAGGCGCGCTACCGGGTGGTGTTGGACGCGGACTTAAGCTGAAATTGATGGGGCCAAAATAGCCCATTGCGCACGCTGGATGGGCGCAAGCAGCTACTGTTTTTGCACGACGGCTAAACACCGCTGGGACCTTGTTGACCCGTATGCCCAGTCGCGCAGAGACCTTGGCGTGGTTATTGGTCCATTTTGGCCATTTCCGCACGTCTGGTATGCGGGAGTAGCTATAGAAATAGTAGCAATTGAGCGTAAAAAAGCCCCTGGACTTGCACGCAGGGGCTGGGATGGAGCAGGGTGGCTTTGCAAGGGCGCCGGGCTGGCGCCAGTGCTCAGGCGTACGCCGCCAGTGTGGTTTTCATCTTTTTCATGGCCGCCACTTCAATCTGGCGGATGCGCTCGGCGCTGACGCCGTATTCGGAGGCCAGTTCGTGCAGGGTCATGCCGCCGGAGTTGTCGTCGTTGACCTTGAGCCAGCGCTCCTCCACGATGCGGCGGCTGCGGGCGTCCAGACCGTCCAGGGCAGCGGTGATGCCATCGGTGGCCAGCACGTCGCGCTGGTGGGCCTCAATCATGGCGATGGGTTCATGGCTGCTGTCGGTCAGGTAGGCAATGGGGCCATAAGCCTCTTCGCCCTCGTCGGAGGGACTGGGGTCGAGCAAAACGTCGCCTCCCGACATGCGGGTTTCCATCTCCAGCACCTCTTCGGGCTTGACATTGAGCTCACGGGCCATGGTTTGCACCTGCTCCGGGCTGAGCGTGTTGCGGTGGGTGTCCAGGTCGGCGGCGGCGTCGTCGCTCTTGAAGCGCTGCTTCATGGAGCGCAGGTTGAAGAACAGCTTGCGCTGGGCCTTGGTGGTGGCCACCTTGACCATGCGCCAGTTTTTCAGGATGTATTCGTGAATTTCGGCCTTGATCCAGTGCAGCGCGTAGCTCACCAGGCGCACGCCCTGGTCGGGGTCAAAGCGCTTGACGGCTTTCATCAGGCCCACATTGCCTTCCTGGATCAGATCGCCATGGGGTAGGCCGTAGCCCAGGTACTGGCGCGAAACCGAGACCACCAAACGCAGGTGAGAGAGCACTAACTTACCGGCAGCCTCAAGGTCGTTGTCAATTTTCAGCTTGCGCGCATAGGCCTGCTCTTCCTCCAGGGTCAGCATGGGCATGCGGTTGGCGGCCGAAATATACGCATCCAGATGGCCCAGAGACGGAACCATCGCCCATGGGTTGGCAATGGCCAAGGCGGCGTTTGCAGATCCATATTGCAGTGTCATACCCGAACTCCTTATGTAATGGCGTAATGTTAGCACTCTCTGTGAGTGAGTGCCAATCAAAAAGTTCAACCCCTTTTTTTGTGCGGGGCATTGGAGGGCGGCCGGGCGGTTAACCTAGGGGGATGCATCCCACGGTTTCACTTTCCCGCAAGCTGGTACGTATTGGCACGGCGCTGTTGCTGGTCGCCCTGGCGTCGATTAGCCTGACCTTGTGGGTCACCTGGCAACTGGAAGGGGGTGCTGCCGCCGTCAACGAAGCCGGGCGCATGCGCATGCAGACGTGGCGGCTGGCCAGCAGCGTGCAAGCCGGGGTGGCACGGGACGATGTGCGGGTGTTGGTGGCGCAGTTTGACAGCAGCCTGGGTGTGTTGCGTGCCGGTGATCCGTCGCGACCTTTGTTTGTTCCGTGGGATGACCATGCGCGGGCACAATTTACCGCAGTGGAACGGTTATGGGCCGTGCAGCGTACCCAGTGGTTGCAGGATCAGCCGCCGGGGGCCGATGCGTCTTTGTTGACGGCGGCGGCGTTTGTGGACGCGATTGATCGCTTTGTATTGTCGATCGAGCAGCAAATGTCGCGTTTGACGGCCATCCTCAATTTGTTCCAGTTGGGAATGATGGCCATGGCTATCGGCAGTGCCGTGGTCATGGTGTATACCGGCTATTTGTATGTCATCAACCCGCTGGCGCAACTGCGCCAGGGCCTGCGTAATATCGAGGCGGGCGATTTTGCAGTTCGCATTGACGTCGACACGCAGGACGAATTTGGCCAGGTTGCCACCGGATTTAACGGCATGGCCCGGCAGTTGCAATCCATGTATGACGGGCTGGAGGCACAGGTGCTGACCAAAACACAGCACATTGAAGCGCAGCGTGCCCGCATTGAAACACTGTATGAGGTGAGCGCTTTTCTGGCCAGTGCCAGCACCATTGAAGAACTGTCCAAGGGTTTTGCGCAGCGTGTGCGGGCGGTGATGAAGGCCGATGCCGTGGCCGTGCGGTGGGCCGATGAGGCCAGTCAACGCTACCTGATGCTGGCCGCTGACTGCTTCCCGCAAGACATGGTAGAAGGTGAGCGCGATGTGTTGATGGGGGCTTGCGCCTGTGGCAACTTGCAGCCAGACGCCCGCACCCGGGTGATTCCCATCCGCAGCAGCGATGCCGCGCCCATGCGCAATTGTGCGCGGGCGGGGTATGAAAACCTGGTGAGTGTGCCGATTCGCCTGCAGCAGCGTTTGCTGGGGGAGATTGATTTATTTTTTCGCAACGCCGTCAATTTGCGCCCCGATGAAGTTGAGCTTCTGGATGCGTTGGCCAGTCACTTGGCGAGTGCGCTGGAAGGGCTTCGTGCGGCCGCTCTGGAGCGCGAAACGGCCGTCGGGGAGGAGCGCACCCTGCTGGCGCGCGAGTTGCACGATTCCATTGCACAGTCGCTGGCATTTCTCAAAATACAGGTACAGCTGTTGCGCAGTGCCAGCCAGAAGGCGCAGGCCCAGCAGGTGCAGACGGCGCTGGACGAGTTGGACATGGGCTTGCGCGAGAGTATCAGCGACGTGCGCGAATTGCTGGTGCATTTTCGAACCCGCACCAATACCGACGATATCGAACGCGCCTTGCACGAGACACTGCAAAAATTCAAACACCAGACGGGTTTGTCGGCGAATTTGCACATGCGTGGCCAAGGTTTGCCGCTACCCCCTGACGTGCAAGTGCAGGTCTTGCATGTGGTGCAGGAGGCCTTGTCCAATGTACGCAAACATGCCGGGGCCACGCAGGTGGCTGTGGACGTTGAAAAGGGCCCCAGCTGGCGGTTTTCGGTGCGTGACAATGGTGGCGGTTTTGAAGCCGATGCGACCCATGGGCATACCCATGTGGGCATGAAAATCATGCGTGAACGCGCTGACCGGATTGGTGCCCAGGTTCAGGTGGTGTCCCAAAAAGGGCAGGGCAGTACCGTCACCCTCATCTTGCCAAGCCACCCGGTCATGGTGATGACATCCAAGGCCGATGCCAAATGACTAAATTGATACAACTTTTGGTGGTCGACGACCACAACCTGTTTCGCCGTGGGCTGACCGCCTTGTTGTCACAGGATGGACGGTTTGAGGTGAGCGGCCAGGCCGGTGATGTAGGCGAAGCACTGCGCTGCCTGCAACGTGGCACACCCGATGTGATTCTTCTGGACAACCATTTGCCGGGCGTGCGCGGAGTAGATGGCATTGCAGCCCTGAAAGACGCCGCCCCCCTTGCCCGTATTTTGATGCTCACGGTGAGCGAAAACGAAGACGATCTGGCGGCCGCCCTGCAGGCTGGCGCGGACGGCTATTTGCTCAAAACGGTGGAGTCCGAGCACCTGTGTGATTCCATCGTCAAGGTGCTTGCGGGCGAGTCGGTGGTCAGCCCGGAACTGATGACCAAGCTGGTGACCGCGTTCCGGGCCAAAGCTCCGGCGGAGTCGCCCGGTTTGAATGCACCGGGCACCGCGGAGCAATCGAATGTCAGCGGGCTGGCCTTGTTGTCGAGCCGCGAACGGGAGGTGCTGGTGCTGATTGCGCAGGGCGACAGTAATAAGGTCATCGCCCGCAATCTGGACATTGCAGAGACCACCGTCAAGGTGCATGTACAGCATATTCTGCGCAAATTGCAACTCAGTTCGCGGGTGCAGGCTGCCATATACGCGGCGGCGCAGGAATTGGGTTGATACAGGTCAAATGAATCGGTTTTTGGTGGGGGAGTAGTTCTTTAGGCGTAGTAGGTTGCGTCGGTAGTAGTTCTTTTTTCCTGGGTCGCTTGTGCCAATGGTGGATAGTAATAACCCGCACCACAGGCGATAGTCATGCCACGTTTCTGGAGAATGAAAATGGCCTCTGATTTAAACAACTCAAGAAAAGCATGGTCGGTTCTGATTGTCAGTACCTTGGCCTTCACGGTGTGTTTCATGGTGTGGATGATGTTTGGCGTGATCGGCATTCCGATCAAGAAGATGCTCAACCTCAATTCCACGCAATTTGGTTTGTTGATGTCCATGCCGGTCCTCACGGGTTCGCTGATTCGCGTCCCTTTGGGTATTTGGACGGACCGTTTTGGCGGTCGTGTGGTGCTGGCCACTCTGATGGCGGTAACTGTTCCTGCGATTTGGATGATGAGTTATGCCTCCGAGTATTGGCACTTCCTCACCATCGGGTTGTTTGTTGGTCTAGCGGGTGGCTCGTTTTCGGTCGGCACGCCCTATGTGGCGCGCTGGTTCCCGCAAAACAAGAAAGGCATGGCCATGGGGGTGTATGGCGCGGGCAATTCCGGCTCCGCCGTCAATAAGTTTGTGGCCCCGGTGATCTTGGTGGCCTTTGGCTGGACCATGGTGCCGCAGGTCTACGCCGCCATCATGCTGGGGACCTTGATCCTGTTCTGGATGTTCAGCTACAGCGACCCGGCGCACTTGGTGCCCAGCACGGTCAGCTTCAGAGACCAGCTTAAGGCGCTGAAAGACCCCAAGGTCATCAAGTACTGTCAGTACTACAGCATTGTGTTTGGCGGTTATGTGGCGCTGGCGCTGTGGATGGTGCAGTACTACGTGGGTGAGTACGGCCTGGATATTCGTGTGGCCGCTTTGCTGGCAGCTTGTTTCTCACTTCCGGGTGGCGTTTTGCGCGCGTTCGGTGGCATCTTGTCGGATAAATATGGCGCCCATTCGGTGACATGGTGGGTGATGTGGGTGTGCTGGATTTGCCTGTTTTTGCTCTCCTACCCCCAGACCGATTTCACTATCATGACGGTCAACGGCCCGGTTACTTTCCACATCGGTTTGAACGTCTATGCCTTCACGGTGCTGATGTTCATCCTCGGTATCGCCATGGCGTTTGGCAAGGCCAGCGTCTTCAAATACATCAGTGACGATTACTCGCACAACATTGGCGCTATCAGCGGCATGGTGGGTCTGGCCGGCGGTTTGGGTGGCTTTGTGTTGCCCATCATGTTCGGTGCGCTGATGGACCTGACCGGCATCCGCTCCAGTGCCTTCATGCTGCTGTACGGCGTGGTGTGGGTTTCGCTCATTTGGATGTACTGGACGGAAGTTCACCGTCAGCAGGTGATGGGAAAAACCGCCACCCAGTTCTCCCTTCAAAACTAGTACCGTTTCGATCGCCTTATCACAGGAACTATTGCTATGAAAAATAACCAGACCTCTGGTCCCGATGTCGCCGACTGGCGTCCGGAGGACGACCAGTTTTGGGAGAGCACCGGCAAGAAGATTGCGTACCGCAATCTCTGGATCTCCATCCCCGCGCTGTTATGCGGCTTTGCGGTGTGGGGAATGTGGGGCATCATCACGGTGCAGATGCTCAACCTGGGCTTCCCATTCACCAAGGATGAGCTCTTCACGCTGACGGCGATTGCGGGCATCTCAGGTGCCACCATGCGTATCCCGGCCTCGTTCCTGATTCGTATGGCGGGTGGTCGCAATACCATTTTCCTGACCACTGCCATGTTGCTGGCCCCTGCCATCGGCACTGGCGTGGCCTTGCAGCACCCTGAGTGGCCGCTGTGGGTATTCCAGTTGATGGCGCTGTGGTCGGGCGTGGGTGGCGGCAACTTTGCCAGCTCCATGTCCAATATCAGTACCTTCTTCCCCAAGAAACTCCAGGGCACCGCCTTGGGTTTGAATGCGGGCTTGGGTAATTTTGGTGTGACCACCATGCAAATCGTTATCCCGTTGGTGATGACGGTCGGTCTTTTTGGCGCCTTTGGCGGCGAAGCCAAGGCCCTGGTTAAGGATAGTGGCTGGATTTTGGGCAAGATCGCTGCCGGTACTCCGACCTACATCCAGAACGCGGGATTTGCTTGGGTGATCTCTCTGGTGCCTCTGTCTATCTTGTGCTGGTGGGGCATGAACAACCTCAAGACAGTGTCGCCAGATACCGGTAACCCCATTCTTGCGTTTGTCAAGATAACCTACCTGTACTCGCTGGCGTTTATCCCCTCGATTGCCATGCTTTATCTGTACCTGCCTGCGCCTACGTATTGCTCAACATGTGGGTGGCTATTCCGCTGGATATCATTGGCGCCTTGGTGGTAATGCGCTTGGCGGCTTTCGGCGCCATGAAAGAGAACGTTGCCAAACAATTCGCCATCTTCAGCAATAAACACACCTGGAGCTTGACGGCGCTGTATGTGGTGACCTTCGGCAGCTTCATCGGTTTTTCCATGGCCCTGCCTCTGGCTATTACCGTGATTTTTGGCTTCCAGCATATTCCTGATGCCGCAGGCGTCATGCAGCACACTTTGAAGAATCCCAATGCGCCCTCTGCGTTGACCTATGCTTGGATTGGCCCTTTTGTCGGTGCGGCAGTACGCCCCATCGGTGGCTGGATTTCTGACAAGGTGGGCGGCTCCATCGTGACGCAAATCATCTCTGCAGTCATGGTCGTAGCGTCTGTTGCAGTGGGTTATGTGATGATGCAGGCGTATGCTTCTTCCACTCCCGAGCAGTATTTCCCCATGTTTATGGGACTGTTCATTGTGTTGTTTGCCGCCAGCGGTGTCGGCAATGGTTCGACTTTCCGCAGTGTCGGTTTTATCTTCGATCGTCAGCAAGCCGGTCCCGTACTGGGCTGGACTTCTGCGGTGGCGGCTTATGGCGCGTTTATCGCTCCGGTGCTGATTGGTCAACAAATCAAGGCCGGTACACCGCAGTTCGCCTTTTATGGTTTTGCGGTGTTTTACGCACTGTGCTTGGTCGTGAACTGGTGGTTTTATCTGCGCGCCGGTTCCGAGATTAAAAATCCTTAAACTACACCCCTTAAGCTGCGCCCACCACGCCACGCCCATTTCAGAAACTGGAGACCCTATGAGTCATTTTCTTGATCGACTAAGCCATTTTTCAGCCCCCACCGAGTCTTTTTCCGACGGCCACGGCGTCACCACCGGTGAAGACCGTACCTGGGAAGACGCCTACCGTGACCGTTGGGCGCACGACAAAATCGTGCGCTCCACCCACGGTGTCAATTGCACGGGTTCGTGCTCGTGGAAAATTTATGTCAAAGGCGGTATCGTCACTTGGGAAACCCAGCAGACCGATTACCCCCGGACCCGCGACGACCTGCCCAATCACGAGCCCCGTGGCTGTGCCCGCGGTGCGTCGTATTCTTGGTATTTGTACAGTGCCAACCGCGTCAAGTACCCCATGGTGCGGGGTCGCTTGTTGCAGCAATGGCGTTCGGCACTGGCGGTGGCCAAGAGCCCGGTCGATGCCTGGGCCAACCTGGTGGAAAACAATGCTGCCCGCAGCGAATGGCAAAAGCAGCGCGGCTTGGGCGGCTTTGTGCGCAGTACTTGGGATGAGGTCAACACCCTGATCGCCAGTGCCAACGTGTACACGGCCAAAAAGTACGGCCCTGATCGCGTGATGGGTTTTTCGCCCATTCCCGCCATGTCCATGGTCAGTTATGCCGCCGGTAGCCGTTACCTGTCGCTGATTGGTGGCGTATGCCTGAGCTTTTACGACTGGTACTGCGATTTGCCTCCGTCGAGCCCACAGGTGTGGGGTGAGCAAACCGACGTGCCCGAGTCGGCCGATTGGTACAACTCCAACTTCATCATCGCCTGGGGCTCCAATGTGCCCCAGACCCGTACCCCCGATGCCCACTTCTTCACCGAAGTGCGCTACAAGGGTGCCAAAACGGTTGCGATCACGCCCGATTATTCTGAAGTGGCCAAGCTGGCCGACTTGTGGATGCACCCCAAGCAGGGTACCGATGCCGCGGTGGCAATGGCCATGGGCCACGTCATCCTCAAAGAGTTCTACTTTGACAAGCGTTCCAGCTACTTTGACGACTATGTGCGCCGCTATACCGACATGCCCAACCTGGTGCAGTTGGAGGAGCGTACGCTGCCAGACGGTCGCAAGGTCATGGTGCCGGGGCAGTACCTGCGTGCCAGCGAATTCAATGGCAAGCTCGGTCAGGACAACAACCCCGAGTGGAAGACCATTGCCATTGACGAAAATGACAAGATCGTTGTTCCCAACGGTTCAATTGGTTTCCGCTGGGGTGCTGAAGACCGCGCCGACATGGGCAAATGGAACCTGGAAAACAAGGAAGCGCGTGGCGACGCCGACGTCAAGCTCAAGCTGAGTTTGATGGAAGGTGCACAGCCTGACTTTGAAGTGGGTGAAGTTGGCTTCCCGTATTTCGGCGGTGTAACCAATCCCAATTTCACTGCGAACACGCAAGACGAAGTGCTGGTGCGCAAGGTTCCTGTGCGCCGTATCAAGCTGGGTAAAGCGGGTGAAGAGCGTTACGCCTTGGTGGCGACGGTGTTCGACTTGACCGTGGCCCACTATGGTGTGGCCCGTGGTCTGCCCGGTGATACCGGTGCGACCAGTTTTGACCAAGATACCCCGTACACACCCGCATGGCAGGAAAAAATCACCGGCGTCAAGCGTGACCAGATCATTGCCGTGGCACGCCAGTTTGCCGACAACGCTGACAAGACCCATGGCAAGAGCATGGTCATCATCGGTGCGGCCATGAACCACTGGTACCACTGCGACATGAACTACCGCGGCATCATCAACATGCTGATGATGTGCGGTTGTATTGGCCAAAGCGGTGGCGGCTGGGCCCACTACGTGGGTCAGGAAAAGTTGCGTCCCCAAACCGGCTGGACCGCCTTGGCATTTGCGTTGGACTGGGTGCGCCCACCCCGCCAGATGAATGGCACCAGCTTCTTCTATGCCCACACCGACCAGTGGCGCTACGAGAAGCTCGGCGTTGGCGAAATTCTGTCGCCTTTGGCCGACAAGAAGAAATTTGGTGGCAGCCTGATCGACTACAACGTCCGCGCTGAACGCATGGGCTGGCTGCCCAGCGCCCCGCAACTCCAGACCAACTCTTTGCAGGTGGTCAAGGATGCTCAGGCCAAGGGCATGGATCCCAAGGACTACGTGGTGAAGTCGCTGAAGGATGGCTCCTTGAAGATGAGTTGCGAGGATCCGGACCATCCCAACAACTGGCCGCGCAACCTGTTTGTGTGGCGCTCCAACCTGCTGGGCTCCAGCGGCAAGGGCCATGAGTACTTCCTCAAGCACCTGCTGGGCACCACCCACGGCGTGCAAGGTAAAGACCTGGGTTCACAGGACGCCAAACCCACCGAAGTCAAATGGCATGACAAGGCGCCGGAAGGCAAGCTGGATCTGCTGGTCACGCTGGATTTCCGTCTCAGCACCACCTGCTTGTACTCCGACATTGTGTTGCCCACCGCGACCTGGTACGAGAAGAACGACCTCAACACCAGCGACATGCACCCCTTTATTCATCCGCTATCGACTGCGGTGGATCCAGCGTGGCAATCGCGTTCCGACTGGGAAATCTACAAAGGATTTGCCGAGGCTTACAGTCGCGTGTGTGTGGGTCACTTGGGCGTTGAGAAAGAAGTGGTGTTGACACCGCTGATGCACGATACACCGTCCGAACTGGCGCAGCCCTTTGATGTCAAGGAATGGAAGAAGGGTGAAGCGGACCTGATTCCTGGCATAACTGCACCCACCATTGCGGTGGTTGAGCGCGACTACCCCAACACCTATGCGCGCTTTACCGCATTGGGCCCCTTGATGGAAAAAGCCGGCAATGGCGGCAAGGGTATTGGCTGGAACACCGACATCGAAGTCAAACAGTTGCAGAGCCTCAACGGCAAGGTGCTCAAAGACGGCGTCAGCAAGGGTATGGCCAAGATCGAAACCGATATCGATGCGGCCGAAGTGATTCTGCAACTCGCACCCGAGACCAATGGTCACGTGGCGGTCAAGGCGTGGGAGGCGCTGTCCAAGATCACCGGACGCGATCACACCCACTTGGCGCTGTACCGTGAAGACGAAAAGATTCGCTTCCGCGACGTGCAGGCGCAACCGCGCAAGATTATTTCCAGCCCCACCTGGAGCGGTATTGAGAGTGAAACCGTGTCGTACAACGCTGGCTACACCAACGTGCATGAACTGATCCCATGGCGCACCCTCACCGGTCGCCAGGACTTCTACCTGGATCACCCCTGGATGGTGGCCTTTGGTGAAGGTATGAGCAGCTACCGGCCTCCGGTCGACTTGAAAACCGTCGCCGACATCAAGGACCGCAAACCGAATGGCAACAAGGAAATTTCCTTGAACTTCATTACACCGCACCAGAAGTGGGGTATTCACTCCACCTATACGGATAACCTGATCATGCTCACCTTGAGCCGTGGTGGTCCGTGTGTGTGGATCAGTGAAGACGATGCCAAGGTAGCCGGTATTGCTGATAACGACTGGATCGAGTTGTTCAACGTCAACGGTGCCATTGCGGCCCGTGCGGTGGTAAGCCAGCGCGTCAACAACGGCATGTGCCTGATGTACCACGCACAGGAGAAGATTGTGAACACCCCTGGCGCCGAAATTACCGGCACCCGCGGCGGTATTCACAACTCGGTGACCCGTGTGGTCACCAAGCCCACGCACATGATTGGTGGTTACGCCCAGTTCAGCTACGGCTTTAACTACTACGGCACCATTGGTACCAACCGCGACGAGTTTGTGGTGGTTCGCAAGATGCGCAAGATTGACTGGCTGGATGACGAAGCCGCACCCACCATTCAGGCCTAAAAAAGGAGCACACAAGATGAAAGTACGCGCGCAAATCGCTATGGTGCTGAACCTGGACAAGTGCATTGGATGCCACACCTGTTCGGTCACCTGCAAAAACGTCTGGACCAGCCGTCCGGGCATGGAATACGCTTGGTTCAATAACGTCGAGTCCAAGCCCGGTATCGGCTACCCTAAAGACTGGGAAAATCAGGAAAAGTGGAATGGCGGCTGGGTTCGCAATGCCGACGGCTCTATCGTGCCCAAGCAAGGCGGCAAGTGGAAGTTGCTCATGCGCATCTTCGCCAACCCCAACATGCCCACCATTGACGACTATTACGAGCCCTTTACCTTCGACTACGACCACCTGCAGTCGGCACCCGAAGTCAAGGCTCCCCCGGTGGCGCGTCCACGCAGCCTGATTACCGGCAAGCGCATGGAAAAAATCGAATGGGGTCCGAACTGGGAAGAAATTCTCGGTGGCGAGTTTTCCAAACGTGGCAAGGACGCCAACCTGGCGAACTTCGACCAAGTCCAAAAAGACATGGTCGGCCAGTTTGAAAACACCTTCATGATGTACCTACCGCGTCTGTGCGAGCACTGCCTGAATCCTGCTTGCGTAGCCTCGTGCCCCTCCGGCTCGATCTACAAGCGCGAAGACGACGGTATTGTGCTGATCGACCAGGACAAGTGCCGCGGCTGGCGCATGTGCGTCTCTGGCTGCCCCTACAAGAAGATTTACTACAACTGGAAGTCTGGCAAGGCCGAGAAGTGCATCTTCTGCTACCCCCGTATTGAAGCCGGTCAACCTACGGTGTGCTCGGAGACCTGCGTGGGCCGTATCCGTTACCTGGGTGTGGTGCTGTACGACGCAGACCGCATTGCCCAGGCGGCCAGCGTGGAAAACGAGAAGGATCTGTACCAGGCGCAGCTTGACATCTTCCTCAACCCCAACGACCCCGCTGTGATTGAGCAGGCGCGCAAGGACGGCATTCCTGATTCATGGATGGCTGGTGCGCGCAACAGCCCGGTGTACAAGATGGCGATGGAGTGGAAGGTGGCGTTGCCCCTGCACCCCGAGTACCGCACGCTGCCCATGGTCTGGTACGTTCCGCCGCTGTCGCCTATTACATCGGCGGCCAATGCGGGTCATATCACCGTCAACGGTGTCATTCCAGACATCTCCCAGATGCGCATTCCGGTGCAGTACCTGGCCAATATGTTGACGGCCGGCGACACTGCGCCAGTGGTGCGCGCCCTGGAGCGTATGTTGGCCATGCGCGCCTACCAGCGTAGCAAACACGTCGACCAGGTGCAAAACCTCGAAGTGCTGCAGCAAACGGGCCTGACCGTGGCGCAGGTTGAAGACATGTACAAGATCATGGCGCTGGCCAACTACGAAGACCGTTTCGTCATTCCCAGCACGCACCGTGAGTACGCCGAGAATGCGTTTGACCTGCGTGGCGGGTGCGGCTTCTCGTTTGGCAATGGCTGCTCCGATGGCGCGTCCGATACCAGCTTGTTTGGTGGCAGCAAACCGCGCACCATTCCCATTAAGTCCATGGTTTAGGAGCTGTTATGAAAGACAACCGTTACTCCCTGCGTGCGCTGGCGCTGATGTTGGGTTACCCCGACGCTGCGCTGCGCGCCAAGTTGCCACAGCTGATCGAGGCCATCGATGCCGAGGCGGCGGTGCCTGCCGCGCGGCGCCAAGAGCTTAAGGCGTTTGCTGCCGAGTTGATGCGGCTGGAGGCGATGGACGTGGAAGCGCGTTACGTGGAAACTTTTGACCGCGGGCGCGCCACCTCACTGCACCTGTTCGAGCATGTGCACGGTGATTCGCGTGACCGTGGCCCCGCCATGGTCGACTTGGCGCAGACCTACGAAAAAGCCGGTTTGCACATGGGACCCAACGAGTTGCCTGATCACCTGTGTGTGGTGCTGGAGTTTGCATCCACCCAGCCGTCCAAGCTGGCCGCTGAATTTCTCGGAGAGATGGAACACATCCTGACCTCCATTTTCAGCGCCTTGCTCAAGCGCGAAAGCCCCTATGCCGCTCTGATTGCCGCGGTGCTGGAACTGGCTGGCCAAAAGGTGCAGGCTGTTCCGGTGGTTGCGGACGAATCGGTCGATGACGCGTGGGCTGAGCCCGCCGTTTTTGACGGCTGCAGCACCAAAGGCCAGGGTAAACCTGGCGATCCCCAACCCATTCACTTTGTTCGCAAAGCAAACGCTCAACAAGGAGCCTCTGTATGAACTACCTCGATAATTTTCTTTTTGGACTGTACCCCTATATCTGCCTGACAGTTTTTCTGTTGGGCAGTCTGATGCGTTTCGACCGTGACCAGTACACTTGGAAGAGTGATTCTTCCCAGTTGCTGCGTCCGGGCCAATTGCGTCTGGGCAGCAACCTGTTTCACGTGGGTGTGCTGTTCTTGTTCTTTGGTCACACCTTCGGTATGTTGACGCCGCACTTTGTGTACGAGCACTTCATCAGCGCCGGCAACAAACAGCTTGTGGCCATGGTCTCAGGTGGTGTGTTCGGCGTGCTCGGTTTTATTGGCGTGACCATTTTGTTGCACCGCCGTTTGAGCGACGAGCGCATCCGTGCCAACTCCAAAACCAGCGACATCGTGCTGCTGGTGTTGTTGTGGTTGCAATTGGCTTTGGGCTTGGCCACCATTCCCTTGTCGGCACAGCATCTGGATGGCGGCATGATGATGAAGTTGGCCGGTTGGGCCCAGAGCATCATGACGTTCCAGGCCGGAGCACCTGAGTTGCTGGCAGAGGCCGGATTCATCTTCAAGATGCATATGTTCCTGGGCATGTCGATCTTTTTGATTTTCCCCTTTACCCGTCTGGTGCACGTTTGGAGTGGCTTTGGTGCGGCAGCGTATTTGGTGCGACCCTATCAGGTGGTGCGCAGCCGCCGTGTGGGCATGACGGAGACCACTCCTTTGAGTCAGCGTCGCGGCAGCTAACACACACACACACAGCAAGGTTCACCATGAGTACTTCCACTTCAGCATCCGTGGGCTGCGGCAGCGGCTCTTGCCAGTGCGCTGCCACGGCAGCGGCGCTAAGCAGCCCGGTGCCCAGCATCAATGGCATTGCCTTGTTCGAGCAAGGCCAGAATCCGCCGCCCGAAGCGGTGCAAGAGTTGGCCTATGCCGAGCTGTTGCGCCAGGAGGCCGTCAAGGCGGGATTGTTGCCGCGTCACAAGGGCCTGACGGCGCCCGAGTTGAACGACGCGGAACGCCAGATTGTGGAAACCATGGTCGACGGCGCAGTGGCTACGCCACAGCCCACCGAAGAAGAATGCCAGCGCTACTTTGATGCCAATAAGGCGCAGTTTGTGGTGGGCCAGGCTTTGCACCTGCGGCATATTCTGTTTGCGGTTACACCCGGTGTGAATGTGCAGGCCTTGGCCACCCATGCCGAGAAAGCCCTTCTGGAGTTGCTGCACAAAGATGCACCCACCGGTCGCTTTGAGCAGCTGGCCGCTGAGTTGTCCAATTGCCCCAGCAGTACCCAAGGCGGTGACTTGGGGTGGGTGGGGCCCGATGATTGTGCGCCAGAATTGGCCCGTGAGCTGTTTCACCAGTCGCATGCGCAACGTGGCAACGGCGTCCATACCAAACTGGTTCACTCCCGTTTTGGCTTTCACATCATCGAGGTAATGGGGCGTCGCGATGGTGAGCAAAAGTCGTATGCCGACGTGCGGGAGCGCATCGCCGCGCAGTTGCTGCTGCAGTCCCGTTCCAAGGCCCTGCGCCAGTACATGAGCTTGCTGGTCGGGCAAGCGCTGGTTGAAGGAATCGAGCTGGAAGGGGCCGACTCGCCCTTGGTGCAATGACCGATGCCGCTGCGGGCCCTGACGAGCTTCTGCTGCGGTTAAGGAATTTTCAGTCCGACTACTTTCCGCTGCACCAGCAGCGTTTTCAGGATCTGGTGGCGCAGGGGCAGCACCCCAAGACCCTGTTTATTGGCTGTTCCGACTCGCGCCTGGTGCCCTACTTATTGACGGGCGCGGGGCCGGGCGAGTTGTTCGTGGTGCGCAACGTCGGGGCGTTTGTACCACCTTACGACGGCACCTATGGCCTGCATGGCACCACGGCGGCCATCGAGTATGCCGTGCTGTCCTTGCACGTTGAGCGCATCATTGTGTGTGGCCACAGCCACTGTGGCGCGATTCGGGTTGCCTATGAAGGGGCCCCTGACGAGGCGATTGCGCTGCAAGCCTGGCTCAAGTTGGCCGAAGAGGCGTTGTTACCCGTCCAAAGCAGCCCCGAAGCCATCCGCCGCACGGAGCAGCGTGTGGTGGTGTTGCAGTTGGAGCGTTTGATGGACTACCCCATGGTGCGCCGCGAAGTCGAGGCCGGCCGACTCACCTTGCACGGATGGCACTACGTCATTGAAGATGGTGAGATTCACATTTTTGACGTCCAGCAAGGCAATTTTGTACCCGCGTCCCAGTCGGTGCACAGCGGCACCGGACCCTACCAGCCCTATGTCGAGAATGACGGGCAGATTTTTTCGTATTGAAGCCAAAAATATTTTGATAGCTGCCTGCGCAATACCTGCGCGGGTCGGTTCGCTATTTGCCTAGAAAACAGGCACATTCTGCGCGCTTTTTGCAGGCAATGGCTGAAAAATCCCGTTCCGATTTCGCTAGCATTGGGGGTTTTTTGGCGCGTGCGCCGTGCGAACGGGTGCCTCTGCCGCTCTCACCTTGCGCGCAGAAACCGAAAAAATCACAATGAAACGAGACACAATGAACGCAGCTACCAAAACCTTCACCACCCAGCCTATCAGCGACGATGTATTGCAAGAGAAGTACCTTAAACCTGGCGAGACCAGCGTAGAAGACCTCTACATCCGCGTGGCGCGCGCCTTGGCATCGGTCGAGGCGCCTGAGAACCAGGCCAAATACGAAGCCTTGTTCCTGGACAATCTGCACGCCGGTGCCATCGGTGCCGGGCGCATCATGAGTGCGGCGGGTACTTCCATCCAGGCCACCCTGATCAACTGCTTTGTGCAGCCCGTGGGCGACTGCATCCAGGGCGTGGACAACGAGGGTTACCCCGGCATCTACGAAGCCCTGCGCGAAGCGGCAGAGACCATGCGCCGAGGTGGTGGGGTGGGCTACGACTTCTCCCGCATCCGTCCGCGTGGTGCCGAGGTCAAGGCCACGGCATCCATGGCCTCGGGCCCGTGCAGCTACATCAACGTGTTCGACCAATCCTGCTCCACGGTCGAGAGCGCTGGTGCGCGCCGCGGCGCGCAAATGGGCGTGTTGCGTATTGACCACCCCGATGTGATGGAGTTCATCACCGCCAAGCGCACACCCGGGCGCTGGAATAACTTCAACGTGTCGGTGGGCATGTCGGACGCTTTCATGCAGGCCCTGACGGCGGGTGAAAACTGGGAACTGGTGCACCGCGCCAAACCTGGCGCCGCCATCATGGCCCAAGGTGCCCGCCAGCGTGCCGATGGCATGTGGGTCTACAAATCCATGCCCGCACGTGAGTTGTGGGACACCGTGATGAAGTCCACCTACGACTTTGCCGAACCCGGTATTTTGTTCCTGGACCACATGAACCAGGACAACAACCTGCGGTATTGCGAAAAAATCGAGGCCACCAACCCGTGCGGCGAGCAACCCCTGCCGTCCTACGGCTGCTGCGACTTGGGCCCTATCATCCTGACGCGCTTCATCCGCCATCCCTTCGGTTTTGACGGGCTGCCCTCGTTTGACTTTGAGGCTTTTGAGAAATCGGTGGCCACGCAAGTGCGGGCGCTGGACAACGTGCTCGACGTCACCTTCTGGCCGCTGGAGCAACAACGCGCCGAGTCGGCCGCCAAGCGCCGTATTGGCGTGGGCTTTACCGGCATGGGCAACACACTGGCCATGCTGTGCCTGCGTTACGACGCCGCCGAGGGGCGCGAAATGGCGGCCCGCATTGCCACCCATATGCGCGATGCGGCCTACCGGGCTTCGGTGGCCTTGGCGCAAGAGAAGGGCGCGTTCCCCAAATTTGACGCTGACGGCTACCTGGCTCCCGGCACATTTGCCAGCCGTCTGCCCGATGCCATCAAGAAGTTGATTCGCAAACACGGCATCCGCAACAGCCACCTGCTGTCCATTGCGCCCACCGGCACTGTCAGCTTAGCGTTTGCCGACAACGCCTCTAACGGTATCGAGCCTCCGTTTTCGTGGATGTACAAGCGCAAAAAACGTGTCTCCGACGGCAGCACCATCGAATACGCGGTGGAAGACCATGCCTGGCGCACCTACCGTGAGCTCGGTGGCGACGTCAACAAGCTGCCCGAGTACTTTGTTTCGGCACTGGAAATGTCGGCCACCGACCACATTGCCATGATGGAAGCGGTACAGCCCTTTGTTGACACTGCCATCTCCAAAACGGTGAATGTGCCCGCCGACTACCCGTATGACGATTTCAAGGGCCTGTACCTGCAGGCCTGGAATGCCCGCCTCAAAGGCCTGGCCACCTACCGGCCCAACAGCATTCTGGGCTCGGTTTTACACGTCGAATCGGCTGAGAAGCCCGCAGAACCAGCGCAAGCAGCTCCTAAAGTTGTAGCAACTCCGGTGGACCCCATGCGCACCGTGATTGAGCGCCGCCCCAAAGGCGCGCTGTCGGCGGTGGCCGAAAAGATCGATTACTGGACCCAGGAAGGCCATAAAACGCTGTACCTGCTCGTGTCTTTCCTGCCCGTGCCTGCGGCCGACGGCTCGGGTACGGTCGACCGCGCCATTGAGTTTTTTATGCCGGTGGGGCAAAGTGGCGAGTCACAGCAGTGGATCACCTCCAGCATGCGCCTCTTGTCACTGGCGGCACGCGGGGGCTTTTTGCAGCGTGCCTTGAGCGATATGCGCAAAGTGGCGTGGGACCGCGGCCCGGTGCGCCTGGGCACGCATGAGAAGGCCGACGGCACCTTGGTGCCCATGTGGCATGACTCTGAAGTGGCGGCCATCGCCTTTGCTATCCAGAACATCCAGGAGCAGCGCCTCAAAGCCCGCCCGGCCGAGCAGGTGCGCCGCTCCACCGACTTGACCGGTGACTCCGATACCCTGTTGCCCATGCAGGAGAGCGCCCTGGCCACGGCACCGCTGCCCGTCATGGCCGGCAAAAAGTGTGGTGAATGTGGTGCCCACGCCGTGATCCGCAAGGACGGCTGCGACTACTGCACCCAGTGTGGCCACATGGGCAGCTGCGGTTGATTCCGATACGGCCGGTTCCCCCCGCGCCACCGGCCCGCGCCGGTGGGACTGGGGGTGCGCCGGTCGATACGCGCTGGCACTGGCGCCATTTGCTGCTGGCGCCGCACCGACTGGGCTTCTTTCTGGCGCTCGTCGGGTTGGTGGCCGCTGGTGCCTGGTGGGCGCTGGTGCAGCTGGATCGGCTCAGTGGTCTGCTGGGCTTGCACTATGCCGTGCCAGCCGTGCTGGTGCACAGCGCGGTGATGACCTTTGGCTTTATTCCCCTGTTCTTTTCGGGTTTTTTGTTCACGGCCGGCCCCAAGTGGCTGGGCGTGCAGCCGCCCGAGCCACGCCAGTTGCTGCAGCCCCTGCTGCTGCAAACCGCAGGTTGGCTGTTGTGGCTGGTGGCTGCACATGTCCATCCGTGGATGGCCGTAGCTGCCTTGCTGGTCGCGGCACTGGGCTTGGCACACATGGCCGCCATTTATTGGGTTCTGGTACGCCGCAGTACCGTTGACGACCAACTGCATGCCCGCACCATTGGTGTGGCCCTGCTGGTCGGCTGTGCCAGCCTGGCAGCCTTGGCGCTGGCGGTGGTGCTGGGTGCCTATGCCGTGGCGCTGGCCTGCGTACACACGGCCTTGTGGGGTCTTGTGGTGGTGGTTTACGTGTCTGTGGCCCACCGCATGATTCCATTTTTTACCTCCAGCGCCATGCCGTTTATCAACGCCTGGCGGCCGTTCTGGGCGCTGGGGCTGATGCTGACGGTCGCCGCCGTGGAGGTGCTCGCGGTGTGGGTGGAACTGGGCGGAGTGCCCGGCGGTGCCGTGGGCGCTGCCTGGACGCTGGGGCGCGGCATTTTTGAGCTGGCAGCCGGTGGTGTGCTGCTGTGGCTGTCGGTGGTGTGGGGGCTGATGCAAAGCCTCAAAAACCGCCTGTTGGCCATGCTGCATGTGGGTTTTTTGTGGCTGGGGTTGGCACTGGTGCTGGGTGGTGTGGCGCAGTGCCTGGGCGTGTTGCAAGGTACGCCGGTATTGCGTCTTGGCGCTTTGCATGCCCTCAGCATGGGCTGCCTGGCCTCGCTGATGCTGGCCATGGTCACCCGTGTTTCGTGCGGCCACAGCGGGCGCGCCCTGGTGGCCGATGGCCTGGTGTGGGGCTTGTTCTGGATGCTGCAACTGGCCACGGTGCTGCGCATTGCGGCGGCTGCCCACGCGGCGCTGGCCCAGTGGTTGTTGTTGCCTGCGGTTTTGCTGTGGGTGGGCATCATGCTGATATGGGGTACGCGCCTAGGGTCTTGGTACGGCCGCCTGCGCGCTGACGGGCGTCCGGGGTAAAGTAGCGGGTGTGAACGCTCCTCTTGACCTCGCCACCTTGGCTGCGCAGCTGATGCAGTCGCGCCAGACCATTCTGCCCAAACGCCTGGTGGCGCCCGGCCCCGATGCCGCGCAAAGTGAGTTGATTTTGGATGCCGCCAGTTCCGCCCCGGACCACGGTCAGATTTTGCCCTGGCGTTTTATCCTGGTGCCTACCGAAGCGCGTTCCCGCCTGGCAGATGTGTTTGCCGCCGCCCTGCTGGAGCGCGACGCCCAGGCCACCCCCGCGCAAGTGGCCCAGGCGCAAGAAAAAGCCTACCGCTCGCCCATGCTGTTGCTGGTGGTGGTCGATGCTTTGCGGGGTGACCCCAACATTGATTTGTTTGAACGCATTGCCTCGGCTGGTTGCGCTGTGCAAAACATGCTGCTCATGGCCACGGCGCTCGGTTTTGGCTCCGCGCTGACCAGTGGCAAGGCGCTCAAAGCCAGCGGTTTTCGGGATTTGTTTGGGCTGGGGCAGGGTGACCATGCCTTGTGTTTTGTCAGCGTAGGGACGGTGGAATCGCGCAAAAAAACGCGCGCACGGCCCGTCATGGCGGACTATGTTCGCACGTTAGGGCAAAGCCTTGCATAAGGGGGGAACGCGCCCTTTCGTGCTTGTGAATGCCGCGCAGGGCGCTGGGTGAGCCTGCTGCCTGCCAAGTTGTTGTTTCCTTTTTTACTTATGGATGTGAGTGTTATGAATATTTCCAGTTTTGACGACCTGTTGCAGGCCGCCCGTTACCAGCCGCTACCCCAGCGCCTGTTGTTTGTGTTTGTGGCAGTCGAGCTGCCCGACGATGCCACGCCCCAGCAGCGCGCCGATTTCGAGGCCGGCCACGGCGGCGCCCTGGTGCCCCTGATGTGTGTCGACAAAAGCCCGCAGGAGCTGGACTCGTTCGACGCGCTGGTGCAAGAGGCGGCGGCGTTTGGCCGCCCCTGGGCCATGGTGTTTGCCGCCGCCATGTCCGGCACGGTGGGTGAGCAGCTCACCACCGAAGCCGCCGAGCAGCCGCTGGAGCGCATGGTGGAAGCTATCAAGCAGGGCCAGATTGGCAACTTCATCCCCTTCGACCCCCAGGGTCACACGGTGCAGCTGGGCTGATATGGCACACCCCAGCGGCGTTGCGTTGCCGGGCCACCGTGCACCGGCGGTCGGGCTGGAAGCGCCATTTGAGATGCTGGTGGCCTGCCATGAGCGGGTGCAGCGCAGCCTGTCGTTGCTGGGGCGTTTGCAGCAGCACCTGCACGACCAGGGACTGGACGAAGATGCCCGCCAGGCCGCACGCGACGTGCTGCGCTACTTCGACCTGGCCGCACCCTTGCACCACCAGGATGAAGAGCTGCACGTGTTTCCTCCTTTGTTGGCAGGGCCCGACGCCACTTTGCACGCCGTGGTGCGCCAGCTGCAGCAAGACCACCTGCATATGGAGCAGGCATGGGCCCAAGCGCGGGTGGTACTGCAAGGCGTTGCCGATGGCACGCCCGCTGCGTGGCAGCCGCTGACACCAACGCAAACCGCCCAACTGGACCAATTTGCATCCTTCTACGGGCAGCATATCCAGATGGAGGAGGGCATCGTGTACCCGGCAGCGCTTGCCGTGGTGCAGGGCGAAGCCCTGCAGGCCATGAGTCGGGACATGGCGCACCGGCGCGGGGCCAAGGTTCCGGCACGGTGACTGCTGGCCCCTTAGATTTGCTTGCATGTCCCGCACCCTCGCCAACACCCTGCTGCTTATCACCGCCCTGATCTGGGGCAGCACCTTTGTGGCCCAGCAATTGGGCATGCACCACGTGGGCCCGCTCACCTATACCGGCGTGCGTTTTCTCATTGGTGCGCTGGTAGTAAGCCCGTTTGCGTGGCGCGAGTTGCGCCAATTGCGTGCGCGCGGTGTGGCATTGACCCGGCGCGACCTGCAGGCCTGGACGGGCTTGGGCGGCCTGCTGTTTTTGGGGGCGATCTTCCAACAGGTGGGCGTGGGTGGCACCTCCGTGTCGAACGCCGGTTTTTTGACCGCGCTGTACGTACCCATGGTGCCGCTGCTGGGCTGGCTGGTGGAGCGCCGCCGCCCCCATCCCTTGGTGTGGCCGGCCACGTTGGGCACGGTGGTGGGCACTTTTATGCTCAGCGGCGGCAGCTTTGCGGCGCTGACGCCCGGTGACGGCTGGGTGATTTTGAGTACTTTTTTTTGGGCCGCCCATGTGTTGTGGATAGGCCCGGTCGCGGCCCACAAAGGCACACCCATGCTGGTGGCGTGGGCCCAGTTTGTGGTGTGTGGTGTGTTGGCCAGTGCCTGCGCGGTGTTGGCGGAACCCATTACGGCCAGTGGCCTGCAGGCCGGTTTACCGGCCATTTTGTACGGCGGCCTGCTGTCAGTAGGTATTGCTTTTACGCTGCAGGTGGTGGCCCAGCGCCACACACGGGCGGCGGATGCGGCCATATTGCTCAGTTCCGAAGTGGTGTTTGCCGCGCTGGCCGCTGCCGTGTACCTGGGCGAGCGGTTGAACGCATTGCAGATGGCCGGTGGGGCCTTGATTTTTGCCTGCATCGTGGCGGTGCAGGTGCTGCCCATGCTGGGCATTGGCACAGCGGGGGCCAAAACCGCGCCGTAAAGGGTGCCCTACGCGGGCACAGACGCCTTGCGCATCAAGGTGCTTTTTCCAAACAAGCTCTCAATCAAGTCCACGGCCAGTTCGGCGGTCTGGTTGCGCACATCGAGTGCGGGGTTGAGTTCCACCACGTCCAGCGAGGCCAGGCGGCCGGTGTCGGCAACCATTTCCATACACAGCTGCGCCTCACGGTAGGTGGGGCCGCCGCGCACGGTGGTGCCCACGCCGGGGGCGATGGTGGGGTCCAAAAAGTCCACATCCAAACTGACGTGCAGGTGGGTGTTGGCGTCTACCAGGGCCAGCGCCAGCTCCATGGCGTGGCGCATGCCCATTTCGTCGATGTAACGCATGTCGAACACTTCAATGCCCATATCGTGCACCAACTGCTTTTCTCCGGGGTCCACACTGCGGATGCCGATTTGGCGAATCTGCTTGGGGCTGAGCGCGGGCACATGGCCACCAATTTCTACCAACTGTTTAGGCCCCTGGCCGCACAAACATGCCACCGGCATGCCGTGGATGTTGCCGCTGGGGGTGAGCGTGGCGGTGTTGAAATCGGCATGGGCATCAAACCACAACACGCGCAGTTTCTTGCCGGTGTCGCGGCAATGGCGCGCCACGGCGCTGATGGAGCCAATGGCCAGGCAATGGTCGCCACCGAGCATGATGGGCATGCGCCCACTGCGCAGTTCGGCATAGGTGGCTTCGTGCAACAGGCGGTTCCACTGCACGACCTCGTCCAGATGGCGAAAACCATTGACGGCGGCGGCCCAGGGGTTGGCGGGGCCTTGCAGGTTGCCGCAGTCTTTAACGTCGATGCCGAAATGGCGAATCGCCTGTGCCACACCGGCCACCCGCAGTGCCTCAGGGCCCATGCGCGCGCCCAGCGAGCCCGCGCCGATGTCGGTGGGTACGCCAATCAGGCTCACGCCTGCGGTGCGGGGGGTGTTGGCGCTCATGCTGCCAAGGCCAGTGGGGCTGCGACCGGGCGCAGCAGTTCAAACAGGTCTTTGGGGTCGTTCAGTGTCGGCACCAAGGAGAGGCGCTGGCCCAGGCCCAGCTCGGCGGCGGTATCGCGCAGGTAGCGCAGCGCCGAGAAATCTTCCAGCGCAAAGCCAACCGAATCAAACACGGTAATCTGGCCTGCCGATGTGCGCCCCGGCGCATGGCCGGCCAGCACCTGCCACAACTCGGTGACGGCAAAGTCGGCCGGCAGGTTTTGCAAGTCGCCTTCCACACGCGTTTGCGGCTCGTATTGCACAAACACGGCGGACTGGCGCAGCACGTCGGGGTGCAGCTCGGTCTTGCCAGGGCAATCGCCCCCCACGCCATTGATGTGCATGCCCGGCTCCAGTAGATCAGGAGTGAGGATGGTAGCGTTGGTTTTGTCCGCCGTCACGGTGGTCACAATGTCGGCCCCACGCACGGCCTGCGCAATGCTGTCGCACGCCACAAGGCGCAGCCCACTGGCGCGCAGGTTGTGCAGCAGCTTGCGGGTGGCGGCGGGGTCGGTGTCGAACAGGCTGATTTCCTGGATACCCAACAGGTGCTGAAAGGCCAGTGCCTGGAACTCGGCTTGGGCGCCATTGCCAATCAACGCCATGGTGGTGCTGCCGGGGCGGGCCAGCGCGCGTGCTGCCACGGCGGACATGGCGGCGGTGCGCAAGGCGGTGGTGAGGGTTAATTCGCTGAGCAGCAGGGGGGCACCGGTGTCCACATCGGCCAGTACACCAAAAGCCATCACGGTGGGCAGGCCCACGCGGGTGTTTTTGGGGTGGCCGTTGACGTATTTGAAGGTGTAGGTGTGGGCGTCGGCAATGGGCATGAGTTCGATCACGCCCTCGGGCGAGTGGGCCGCCACGCGCGCCACTTTGTCAAAGTCGCCCCAGCGCAGGTAGTCGGCCTGGATGCAGCCGGCCATGCGTGCCAGCACCTGGGGCATGCCCACTTGGGCGACGATGTGGGCCACATCGCGCACGCTAAGGAACAAGGTCTGGTTGGCGGTTGGGTTGTTGAAAATTTGGCTCATGGCGTGTTCTCCTGCGGCTTTAGAGAAGTGTCTCCATTTCCGCATCTAATGTAAATCGCCAACTTTGCCTGCTTTTTGACAATTTTCTAGCATTTAGTTAACCATGACTGCCATAACGGCACTATGTGGCCACTGTACTGCTCACTGCTCACTGCTCGTTGCTCGTTGCTCGTTGCCCGCCAGCTTTCTTTTGGGGCCCGAGGGCTTTTGCGTCAATTGGTACCGGGTGTGCGCAATGTCATCGGTGGTCCTGTGGCGCACCCATGGCGGGGACTGCTGTGTGCAGCACCGTGTCAATGCGGCGCTGCACACGGGCGGCCTGCGCGGCGTCTCCGGCTGCATGGGCGCGGGTGAATTGCACACCCAGCCACGCCAGCAACGGCCTGCGCCACCCCTGCGCCGATGCCGCGTCCACCGCCAATGCCACATCGGCGGGGCCGATTTGCCCCCGCTGCAGCAGCACGGCAGCGGCCACCAGGCGCGACAAGGGATCTTCTATCGGTTTAAGCAGGCTGCTTGCAGCAGCACCACTGGCACCGCTGACACTATTCGCACTGGTGGCGCTGGTAGAGCTGGTGGCGCCCTGCGTTGCGGCGGTGCCGTGCGCTGCGCTTGGCATCGGCTGCTGCACCAGGCTCTGGTATGCGGGGGGAAGCAGTTTGGCGTCGAGCCCCGCCCACTGCCCGCTGAGGAAGGCAGCGTAGGCTTGTTCGGGTGGTAGTGCATCTGCGGCGATGGCAAGGTACCCGGTGCAGGGCTCCAGCACCAGGCTGGCCGCCTGGGTGGCGCAGCGCACCAGTTCCAGGCGCGCCATCCGGTCAGGGCGGCCGGTGCGGGACACTTCGTTTTGGGCACGGGCAAACTCCCAATCGGCCACGCGGGTGTTGCCTTCAAGGTAGGCCGACACATAGTGGTTGCGTGCGTCAAAGGCGCTGGCCTGCCAGTCGGGTGGCGGCGGTGTGCTGGCGCAGGCACCCAGCAGGGTCGCGCACAGGGCCAATAACATGGGTCTCATGGCAGCGTGATCTCGGTATCGCGGGCAAAAGGCCACTTGCGGTTGATCTCGGTGGTGAGCTGGCCGATGCGGCGCAGGCTGGCTTCGACTTCGGCGCGCAGCGTGACCAGGTCGGTAGAGGCTACGCGGGCGTTGGCGCCCACGGCTTGGGCCTCCGCCAGCACCGCATCGACCTTGGCCAGGGTGTTCCGCGCATCCTGCAAAACCAGCGTGAGTTGCCGGGCGGCTTCGTTGCCGCTGTCGAGCGTGGTTTTGGCGCTGCGAATGGCGCTTTGTGTGCCATCCATCACACCACCGGTGCCAAAAACACGCTGGTCGGTTTTGGCCAGCAGGGCGTTGGTGCGCTCCAGCGTCTGGATGATTTTGCGGGCGTTGTCGTCGCTGCCCAGCACGCCGGTGAGCGCGCCATAAGGGCCGGTCATGCGTTCGGTGGTGGTTTTGATGTGGGCCAGGCTGGCGTTCAGGCTGGACTCGGTTGCGGTCATGGCCTCCAGGTTTTCCAGAATGGCACGCGCACTGGCCACCAGGCGCGGCAACTCGGCGGCAGTGTCGCCGCGCAGCACCACACGCTCGGCATTGGCGGGCAGTGGCGGGTCGCTCAGTATCCCGCTGAAAGCGCGGATGCGGGTGTCGCCCACCATGCCGCGCTCCATGGTGAAGACGCTGCTGGTGCGCAGCCAGCCTGCGTCTTTGAGCGGCACGTCAATCACCATGCGGACTTTGCCGTCTGCCGCCAGTTCAATGCGGCGCACGCGCCCAATCGGAAAACCCGAGAAGGTCAGATCCATGCCAACGATCACGCCCTCGGAGTCGTCGGCGATCAGCACCAGTTGCTGGCTGGTCTCGAACAGGCCACGGGCAACCATCACATAGAGCAAAAAGCCCAGAATCACGGCAACCACCAGTGCCAGCAGCAGAGCGGCCTTGCGCTCCAGGTTGGCAATGGGTTCGGTAGTGGGTGGGGTTGGTGTTGGTGGCGGGTGCATAGATTCAGATGTATTTGACCATCAAGAAGCCCACCTCAAGGAGCAACAGCACCAGAAACAAACGCACGGCGCCAGGTTGCATGGTACTGCGGGTGGACCAGGCCTGCAGGCTGGCGGCCATCGGCACCACGGCCACGGCCAGGCTGAACAAAATAATCTTGAGCAAAAAGCCCAGGCTCACGGCCAGGTCAAACACCTGCCCCACTGTGCGGGTAAAACCAGGCAACCCCCAGGGCGACAGGCCGTAGACGACAAGGTACGCCAGCACCAGCACCAGCACACTGTTAACCATGGCCAGCGTCAACACGGAAAACGCGTCGGCCAGCACGCGCGGCGCCAGTTCGGTTTGCAGGCGCTGCGGGCTCAAGCTTTGCAGGGTTGGCATACCGTGCGCAGGCTGGCCCGGTGTTGCACCGGCATTGAAGGCCAGGCCGCTGCGCAGGGCCACAAACATGGCGGCCGACAGCGGAATCAGCTCCAGCACCAGCACCCGCACCACCATTTGCAGCGCGTACTGCGACAAGCCGTAACTCACTGCCGTGACCACCACGATGCGGATTAGCACCAGACTTAAAAGCGCCGCCAGGCTGCTAAACCACGGCAGCACTTGCCAGGTGGTCATGAGCAACTGGCGCGCAGTGGCCGCCCGAAATTGCGCCGTGTAGGTGCGCGGACTCAAGCCCAGCACCAGTACCGCAGCCCCGAACTGCAGCATGAACCACCAACTGACCAGCTGGCGCTGTGCGGCCGCGCACCAGCGGCTGACGCGGTGGGGTGGGTTGGAGTGGGGTGGATGGGCACGCATGGGCCGATGATAAGGACTTGGCCCCCCATGCTCCGCAGCCGGGCCCGCCAGGCGTGGGGCCGGTTGGAGACGACTACGCAAAAAGCCCATGTAAATACCAGTCCCGCCCTTGTGGGCCCGGCACGCCGTGCTGGCGCAAACGGTCGCGGTACACCCACACCAGCCCGGCGCCGGGGCTGCGGGCCACAAAGTAGTCGCGCAGGGCGCAGTCGGTGTCACCCTGCAGCCAACCGGCCTCAATGCGCTGGGGCCCCGCCAACAGGGTGAGTGCGCCGTGGTACTGCGGCTGGCCTTGCAGCACGCCCAGGCGCTGCGGGCTGGCCAGCAGCCAGGTGGGGTAGCAGGCGCCGGGAGCGCCCGGTCCGGTTCTTTGGAGGCTGACTTTTTGTGTGTCGTTTAGTCCATTTGCGCACACCAGACGTGCGCAAGCAGCTCCTGATTGAATAGCAAATATCGTTTTCCGGGCTGCACCTGCACCTGCACCTGCACCTGCACCTGCACCTGCACCTGCATCCGTGGCTGTGGCTGTGGCTGTGGCTGTGGCTGTGGCTGTGGCTGTGGCCGGGTGCCAGTGTTGCATGTGTTCTGGCTGGTGGCTGGCCTGCAGGGAGGCGCGCAGCACCTGCTGTGCACCTAAGCGCGCGCTCAGGCGCTCCAGCAACTGGTGCAGTCGGTCGCCCTGGCGCACGTCATCGGGCAGCAGGCTGGCACTGTCGCCTGCCATGGCCTGGGTTTGCACGGCGCGCAGGTGCAGGTACAGCACCGGTGCCGGCAGCGTAACGCGCGCCAGTTGCTCGGCCAGCAGGCGCTCCAGGTGGGCCATGTCTTGGGTGGGCTGGGCGGTGCGCAGCAGCAGGCGGCCACCGTGCCCGGCGCTGTGGTGCGCGTCCACATGCAGGGCGTTGGAGCGGCGTGCGTCCAGGTCCCAGCGCAGCTCCAGCGCCAGCACGCCCTGCTGGCGTGCACGCAGCCACAGCTGCAGCTGCGCCAGCAAGCGCCGCGCACCAAACAGCAGGGCCGGGGCCGCCTCTACGCTGGCAACCAGCTCCAGCGGCATATCAAACACCTCGGGCACGGTGAGCCAGGGGTAGACCTCTGGCGCCTGGCCGTAAGCGCGGTCCAGCGCATCGAGCAGTTCTGCGCCAAACCGGCGCACCAGCCCACCACGTGGCAGGGCACGCAGTTGCCCCCAGGTGCGCAGGCCCAGACGCGCCAGCGTGGCGGCGTGGGGACGTGCGCAGGCCAGGGTGTGCAGCGGCAGGGCGTCCGGCGGCAGAGTGGGATGGGTCGCCAGCAAGCGCCCGATTGCTATCAAAGATGTAGCTGCTTGCGCACATCTGGTGTGCGCAAATGGCATATTTGGCTTAAATAATTGCTGCAGCAACCGGTGCCGCCCGCCAAACAGGCGTTCGCTGCTTGACACCTCCAGCACCAGCACACCATCCACCTGCGCCACCAGTGGGGTGAACTGCAGCGCATGCCAGGCCCAGGCGGCCAGCGCGTCCACCAGGGCGGGTGGCGGCGGTACATGGGGTGCATCAGGCGTGGGCCGTAAGGCAATCCAGTGCATGGGTGTGCTCCTGTTCTTGGCCCTGCACTGGCGGCTGCACCGGTTCGTGTTGCGCTACGGCCGCCGGCTCGCATGGGCAGCCGCCAGGCCAGACCGGTGCCGGCTGCGCGCGTGCAGGTGCAAGGCCTGTGCCAGCGGGGGGCCCCGGCGCTTGAGCACACGCAGCGCCAGCCCATCCGCCATGGACGCATCCGCCACGGGCACCCCAACGGGCACCACCCACACGCGCAGCACGGCGGGGGACGAATCGTGTTGCACCTGCTCGGGGCGCAGCACCCACAGCAGTTTGTTAAAGCTGGCAGCGGCCATTTGCAGGCGGCGCAGCTGGTCGGCCCGTGCCTGGGGCAGCCAGGCCAGCACCGCATCCACATCCGCACAGCGCAAGGCCTGCTCGGCAGCCCACAAACGCTGCGCGGGCAGCGTGGCGGCCACCCACAGCAGACGCCGGGTGTGCAGCCCCTGCGCCGCCAGCGCCGGGCCAAACGGCGGCTGCGGCGGCCCCACCAGCACCACCGCCCCGGTGCCGCTGTGCGCAAGCGCGGGCAGCAGCAGGCGCCATTCGCTGTGCACACCTGCGGGTTGCAAAATTTCGCTCAAAGCCCCCACGGGCCAGCCGCCACCCGGCAACTGCGCGTCCAGCGCCGCGTCGCCCGTGGGCAGCACCTGCGCGGGCGCGGTGGCCAGCGTGTTGGCATGCCACACATCGGCATGCACCTGGGCCAAAATGGTGTTGTGGGCGGGGTTCATACGGCGGCCAGCAATGCATCGAGCGGGCTGGCTGTGCCGCCAGCGGCCACTTTGAGCACGTGGGTGTAGATCATGGTGGTGGATACATCACTGTGGCCCAGCAGCTCTTGCACGGTGCGAATGTCGGTGCCAGCTTGCAGCAGGTGCGTGGCAAAACTGTGGCGCAGGGTGTGGACGGAGACGGGCTTGCAAATACCCGCCAGCGGCACCGCCTTTTTGAGCGCGCGCTGAACCCGGTCTTCGTACAAATGGTGGCGCCGCTCCACGCCACTGCGGGGGTCGATAGACAGGGTGGGCGACGGAAACATCCAGAACCAACCCCATGTATGACCAACCTGGGGGTACTTTTGCTCCAGCGCGTGTGGCGTTTCCACGCCCCCACGCTGCGCCTGACGGTCTGCCTCCCACTGCGCACGCGCCGCCAGCATTTGCAGGCGCAAAGCGGGTGCCAACGAACGGGGCAACATTACCACCCTGTCTTTGCCACCCTTGGCATCGCGCACGATGATGACGTGGCGGTCAAAATCCACATCTTTGATGCGCAAGCGCATCCCTTCCATCAGCCGCATGCCAGTGCCGTACAACAGGCGAGCGATCAAAGCGGTCTGCCCATCCATGTGGACAAGCAAGCCTGCGACTTCTTCCTTGGTTAGCACACTGGGTATGCGCTTTTTTTGCGCTGGACGGTTGACCCCATCGAGCCACGGCAACTCGACGACCAACACCTCGCGGTACAAAAAGAGCAGCGCACTCAATGCCTGGTTGTGTGTGGAAGCCGATACGCGCCGCTCGGTCGCCAGCATGGTAAGGAATGCCTCCACCTCGGGCGCACCCATCTCGCGCGGATGGCGCATGGTGCCCGCGTGGGCAGACCAGCGAATAAAAAACCGCACCCAATAGAGGTAGGTTTTTTCGGTGCTCAGGCTATAGTGCAGGTAGCGAACCCGCTCACGCACCTGGTCGAGCAAGCGCGTAGATTGCAAAGGTGGACTGCGGGGTTTCATAGAATTTTTATAACTGGATGTTTATCCAGTATAGTGCTTGTAAATCCAAACTGCAAGCGGCTTTCAGGAGGTTTTTATGTCCAGCTTATCGAGCACGAGCCAGTTTATCGAGCAGGTTTTGCTCTGTA
>JADJZE010000013.1 GCA_016719405.1 Candidatus Aalborgicola lynettensis | reverse complement strand
CCAACACGCCAATCACCCGAAACTGCTGGCCGCCCACCCGCACCCGGGCGCCCAGCGCGTTGTCGGCACCAAACAGCTCGGTCTTGAGGCGCGCGCCCAGCACCACAAAGGCGCGGGCATTTTCCAGCTCTTCGTCGGGCAAGAACTGGCCTGCCTGGACTTTGATGCGGTAGATGCGGGCCATGTCCGCACCCACGCCATTCACGGTGGTGCGGCGCAGGCGGCCATTGGCACCCACTTCGGAGTTGCCCCACACGGTGGCCGTCATGCCGCTCACATGTGGAACGCGCGCCAGGCTGCGCGCATCGTCCAGACGCAAAGGGCGCACCGAGCTGGGTATGCCGGTGGGCGCCGGGCCCGAGGTTTTGACCTTGCCCGGCGTAATGCTGACGATGTTGGTACCAAACTGGGTGAACTCGGCCAGCACAAAGCGGTGGATGCCCTCGCCTATCGAGGTCAACAAAATCACCGCCGCAATGCCCACGGCAATGCCCAGCAGGGTTAAAAAGCTGCGCAGCCGCTGTGCAGCAATGGCGCGCAGGGCGAGGCGAATGGCGTCGATGAACTGCACAGCTACCTTTTGGACAAAGCCTGCACCGGGTCGAGCTGCGCGGCGCGCCGGGCCGGCATCACACCAAACAGCACACCGGTCACCAAGGCCGTGCCCAACCCGGCCAGCACCGCCCAGTCCGGTGGATACGCCGGAAAGGTGGGGTACAGCAGGCGAATGATGGCCGCACCCATTTGCCCCAGCCCATACCCCACCAGCGCACCGGCGAGCGAGAGCATGCTGGCTTCCACCAAAAACAACTGCCGTATCGTGCCCCCGGTAGCGCCCAGGGCTTTGAGCACACCAATCTCACCCGTGCGCTGCGCCACCGACACCAGCATCACATTCATCACCAAAATACCGGCCACCGCCAGGCTGATGGCGGCAATACCGGCCACCGCCAGCGTCAACGCGCCCAGCAATTTGTCGAAGGTGGCCAGCACGGCATCCTGGGTGATGACGGTCACATCCTCTTCCCCCTCATGGCGCAGCTTGAGGATCTCGGCCACCTGCGCCTTGGCGGCGTCAATGGATTCGCGGCCATGGGCTTCTACCAAAATGCGAAACAGCGTGTTGCTGTTGAACAGCGCCTGCGCCAGCGACACCGGCACAAACACCAGCTCATCCGTGTTCATGCCCAGGCCCTGGCCGCTGGAGGCCAGCACACCGACCACGCGCATGCGGCGGTCGCCCACGCGCACCAGTTGCCCCAGTGCGGTATTGCTGCCAAAAATTTCTTCGCGCACCCGGGCACCAATCACCACCTCGCTGGCACCCCGGCGCCAGTCGCCGCTGGACAGAAAGCGCCCCTGCGCCAGCGCCATGTTGCGCAAGGTGGTGTACTCGGCGGTGGTGCCCGCCACCATCACCTCGCGCAGCTTGCCACCAAAGCTGATTTCCGACGTACCCACCGCCAGGGGCGCCACCCGCGTCACACTGCCCGCGCGCTGCAGGGCCTGGGCGTCGTCAATGGTCAGGTCACGTGGGGTGTTGGTAATGGCGTTGCCGGGGTTAAAGCCGCCGGTCTGCGAGCGCCCGGGCAGCACGATGACCAGGTTGCTGCCCAGTGCGGCAAATTCGTTCATCACATACCGCCGGGCACCATCACCCAGCGCGGTCAACACCACCACCGCCGCCACACCAATGGCCATGGCCAGCACCAGCAGCCCGGCCCGCAAGGGGTTGCCAGTGGCGGCGCTGCGGGCAAAGGCAATCAGATCGGCGGTACGCATGGTGGCGCCCTCAGGCGGCAGGCGCTGCAGTGGCCGAACCGTCCAGCGCTGGCCCGGCTGTGGCGAGCGCCCCGGCGCTGCCGTTGACCGATTCGGCGCTTGCCGATGCATCGCGCGCCGTATCGACCTTGATGGCGCCGTCTTCCATGCGCAACTGGCGCCGCGCGCGGGCGCCGAGTGCACCGTCATGGGTGACCACAATCAGGGTCACGCCCTGGGCATTGAGGCCTTCGAGCAGGCGCACCACTTCTTCGCCCGTGCTGCGGTCCAGGTTGCCGGTGGGCTCGTCGGCCAGAATCATGGCGGGCTGCATGATGGTGGCGCGGGCAATGGCCACGCGCTGGCGCTGCCCGCCCGAGAGTTCGTCGGGGCGGTGGTCGGCGCGGTTCTCCAAGCCATAGTCTTTCAGGGCCTGTTTCACCCGCACCGCACGCTGCGGCGCAGGCAGACCCGCCAGCACCATGGGCAGGGCAATGTTCTCGGCGGCACTCAGGCGCGGCACCAGGTGAAAGCTCTGAAACACAAAACCAATACGCTGGCTGCGCACCTGCGCCTGCTCGTCGGGCGACAGGGTGGTGACATCGCGCCCTTCCAGCAGGTACTGGCCGGTGTTGGGGCGGTCCAGCAGGCCCAGCAGGTTGAGCAGCGTCGATTTACCCGAGCCCGAAGGCCCCATCACCGCCACGTATTCACCGGCGCCAATGTCCAGGTTCAGGTTACGCAGGGCGTGCACATCGGAGTCGCCCAGGTGGAACACCCGCTCGATACCCCGCAGCGCGATTTGGGGGCTATTCATTTTTTTGGGTTCCGGGCTTCGGCTACGTAGGCGGCGTCGGCCTTGACCCCCGCACGCTCCAGCGACGTCACCACGCGTTCGCCTGCTGCCAGCCCTTCGGTCACCTCGGTAAATTCCCAGTTGGCCAGGCCGGTTTTGACGCTGCGCGCACGCAGCACGCCATCGGCACCGGCCACCAGCACACGTGCGCCTTCTTGCAGGGCGGCAGTGGGCACACGCACCACCGCTTCGCGCACGGCCAGCACCACTTCCACGTCGGCGCTGTAGCCCACCAGCAGGTGGGGCGGCGCCGTGTCGGCATTCAGCGTGGCTTCCACGTCCACGGTGCGGGCCTGTTTTTCTACCGCCGACACATACGGCGCCACACGCTTGACCGTGCCGGGGAAGGATTGCTTGGGCAGCGCGTCAAAACTGATGCGCACCACCTGCCCGGGCGATATTTTGGGCGCGTCCACCTCGTCCATGGGGGCGCGGATGTACAAACAAGTGTCGTCGATCAGGTCGATCGCCGGTGGCGTTTGCACACCCGGCGGCGAGGGGGTGGAGTACTCCCCGACCTCACCCACGATCTTGGCCACGGTGCCGGCAAACGGTGCGTACAGCACGGTGCGCTTTTGCTCCACCTGGGTGGCGGCCACCCGCGCCTGGGCTTGGGCCACATCGGCGCGCGCGGCTTCGCAACCGGCACGGCGCGCCTGTGCGTCGGCGCGGGCCTGCTCCACGCGGGAGTTCGATACAAAACCTTGTTTGAACAGGGCATCCTGGCGGTCGGCCTCGCGCTCGGCGTTGCCCGCCACGGTGCAGGCCTCCAGCACACGTTTGCGGGCCGTTTCCACCTGGGCCTGGGCCAGCGCGCTTTGGGCCTGCTGGTCGTCGTTCCAGAGCTTCATCAACAACTGGCCTTTTTTGACCTTGTCGCCCTCTTTCACGGCCAGCACTTCGATGCGCCCTCCCATGGTGGCCGAGAGCTTGGTGCGCTGACAGGCCTCGACCGTGCCAGCGCGGGTGTTGGCAATGCTGGATTCGACCCGCCCTTGGTCAATGTCAGCCAGCAACACGGCCACCGGTTTGGGGCGCTTCATCCACATCACGCCCGCAGCAAGCAGGGCAATGACCAACAGGGCCAGCAAAAGACGGCGAATCAGGGGGCGTGACATGGTGAGGGCGAATCGCTTGCAATGGGGGAATGGGGAGCGCACACCGCAGCAGCGCCAGACCTGCACATGCTAAACGGGATTGGCACACGATATTGGCGGAACTGGCGAAGTTGGAGGTCGAGATTGCGGCGGGGACGAAGAGCTTGGAACCGTTACCCCAATAGCCCTCCATAAAGTTATACTTTAGTAAAACCAAGGAGTTTCTATGTTGCATGCATCCCTGCGCCGCTCCGGTGGCTCGTTCATCATGACGGTGCCCCTGTCTTACGTTGAGCAAAACCATCTGGACGCAGGTGCCCGCCTGGCGCTGGAGATTGTGGGTGACGAGCTCAAGATCAAACCCGAGCGCTCCCGCCCCAGCTTGGCTGAGCTTTGGCCACGCCTGAAGGTGGCCGTGAAGGCTGGACGAGATGGGAGCCGCGGACGCCGCGCGGCGACATCTTCACCCCTTTGACCCGGCCAGGGCCGCAAATGAAGGGCAATCACTGCCCCGGCTTGCGCCCGTGGCCGGTTCCGCCCACCGACGTCCGGACTGGACATCGCGCCAGGCCAGTCTGGTCGAAAAGGCGCCGGATGCCATCGTTCAGGAAGTACTGGTTTGTTTGCAAAGTGTGTTGGAGTGAGGGCGTCGGAATTCTCCGTTGGCGCTGGCTGTGGGCCGGTTTAGTGGGCCGGTTCAGCACAGTAGGCAAAAGCATTGGAGTAGCATGGCCGCAATGCCAACAATGAACACCATGAACCTGGCCGACGCCATGAACCTGGGCTGCGTATGCCGCACCCTGAACCCGCAGCGCCTGCGCGAACAGCTGGAAACCGACCCCAGCCTGCTGGGGCTGACCAGTGCGCTGGCCCACACCCACCCGCACCTGTTTTCGCAAACCGCCGTGTTTCTGGATGCCCAGGTGCACACCACGCTGGCCCACACCATTGCCGCCATCGAGCGGGTGTTCGCCCTGCCCGGCTACCAGCAGTACACGCTGGCCCAGGCCAGTCCGATGGCCCAGCACCACTTTGGCCCGGCGGGGGTCTTTATGGGTTATGACTTTCACATCAGCGCCGATGGGCCGCACCTGATCGAAATCAACACCAACGCCGGTGGCGCCCTGCTCAACGCCGCCCTGGCGCGCGCGCACCAGGCCTGCTGCGGTGGGCTGCAAAGCGTGTTGCCTGCCGCCACCGATCTGGCCGGGCTGGATGCGACGTGGATGGAGATGTTCCACACCGAATGGCGCAGCCAGCGTGGCACCCAGACACTGCGCACGGTGCTGATCGTCGACGATGCGCCCCACACGCAGTACCTGGCGCCCGAATTTGAACTGGCACGCCAGTTATTGCAAAACCACGGCCTGCAGGCGGTGGTGGCCGATGCCTGCGAATTGCGGTTCGAGAACGGCGCCCTGTGGCACCCCGCCCTGCCGCCCGGCACACCGGTGGACATGGTCTACAACCGCCTGACCGACTTTGATCTGTCAGAACCCACCCACACCGCGTTGCGCGACGCCTATGCGGCCGGTGCCACTGTGCGTACCCCCAATCCCCGCACACACGCACTGGCAGCCCACAAACGCAACCTGATTACCCTGGGTGATGACGCGCAATTGGCCGCATGGGGTGTACCGGAAGATGACCGCGCCGTGCTGCGCAGCACCATTCCGCACACCACCAGCGTGCGGCCGGACACCGCCGATGCGCTGTGGGCGGCGCGGCGCACGCTGTTCTTCAAACCGGTGGCGGGTTATGGCGCCAAGGCCGCCTACCGGGGCGACAAACTGACCAAACGGGTGTGGGCCGAGATTGTGGCCGGGGACTTTATTGCGCAGGAGTTGGTGCCACCGAGCGAACGCATGGTGGAAGTGGACGGTGCGCCCACCCTGCTCAAACTGGACGTACGGGCCTACACCTACCAGGGCCACATCCAGCTGCTGGCGGCACGCACTTACAGCGGGCAAACCACCAATATGCGCACACCGGGCGGCGGGTTTTGCCCGGTGCTGGTGCTGCCACGCGTGCCCGTTGCCGACACCGGCTTGCAGCTGCCGGTGAAGATGGACTGCACCTGCTGATTCACACCGGGCGCACGGGTCTACACACAAAAACCGCGCCCCGTAGCATCAAAGCTACTGCACGTTAACCCAGGCAGTTCAGGGGCACAGCACAATGGTCAGCAAGGCCGAAGCGTCTTCCAGGGCGGTCAGGCTGTGCTCCACGCCGCCGCCCAGGTACAGCAACTCACCCGCCGCCAGCACCTGGTTTTCGGTGCCATGGGCAAAGGCAATGCGGCCCTCCAGACAGTGCACGGTAATGGCGCCCGCCACCTTGTGTTCGCGCATCGATTTACCCTGGGGCAACACCAGGCGCATCACTTCGAGCCGCGTGGTCTTGAAGATGGCCGTGGTTTGCTGCTGTGCCAGCGTAGCGCCGAACGGGCGTACGCTGACGGGTTGACCCGGGTTGGCATGTGGTATGGCCATGGTGTTTACCTCCTGCGTGGCAATGGATACGCCACGCACATGGACCATGTTGGTCCAGCAAAGCGCGGCGCATAAGCGCAAAATTTACTCCATATTGGATCGCTGTGCGCACATTCCATCGGGGCTGGCGGCATATTTGGCACTCCAATTACGTCCTGATGAACGCCAGCTGCGCGCACACCGCGGCCATCTCCGGCCGCTGCGATGGCTGGGGCAGCAGGCAGGCGTGGGTGATGGCGCGCAGCCCGGCCAACGCCGCACCTGCACCTGCCCCCGGCGCAGTCCCTTGCCCTGCACCCGGCCCTGCACCGGTAGCAGGCCCGGCGCGCACCAGGGCCAGCAGTTCGTCCAGCAGGCAGCCAAAAGCCCGCACTTCCAGGGCTTGCAAGGCGCGGCGCACTGGGTTGCCCGCAGCCGGCAGCAGCGTGGCGGCGCCAAAGTCGCTCAGCACCGCCTGGGCGGTAGCCGGATTCCAAAGAATGTTGTGGGCATACAGGTCACCGTGCAGAATGCCGCGCTGGTGCAAATGGGCCACGGCGTCGGCGATCTGACGGGCTACTTCCACTGCGGTGGCCACATCCATGTGCAGCGTGGGCGCATACACATCGCGGGTGCAACTCTCCAGGCTGGGCGGGCCAGCCAGGTTGATGAAGCTGGGAGCAATCAGCGGCAACAACACGCCGCGTGCGCCCTGCGGGTGGCCCGCCAGCTCCGCACACGGGGTGATGAGCGCGGGGTGCTGGCCCGCTGCAATGCTGGCGGCCAGCTCGTGCTCCGGCAGGCCGTCGCTGGTGACCGCACCTTTGAACAGCTTGAGCGCCAGGCCCTGCGGGTGGGCTGCGCTGTGCACGCGGTAGATGTGGCCCGAGGCGCCCTCGCCCAGCAGGGTGTCAACCTGCAGGTCGTTCCAGTGCAACGCGGGCAGCAATTGGGGCGGGGGAGTGGGTGGTGCGTGCAGGTTGCCCGAGAGCGCCAGCCAGCTCAGGCGCGGCAGCGCGGTCAGCCAGGGCGGCACGGCCTCCAACGCATTGGCCGACAGGCGCAACAGCTCCAGCTGGTGCGCCTGGGCCAGGCTCTGCGGCAACTGGCGCAAGCGATTACCCGCCAGCATCAGCTTTTGCAATGCGGGGCGCTGGCCCAGCGCGTCGGGCAGCTCGGTAATGGCGTTGTCGGTCAGAATCAACCAGCGCAGTTGGGGCGGCAAAGCGCACGCGCGCACCTCGGTAATGCGGCAGGCCTTGAAGCCCACCACCTGCAGGTTGGCGCAGTCGCCCAACACCTCAGGCAAGTGGGTAAACGGGTTGTCCGAGCAAAAAATGACTTTGAGCCGGTGCAGCCGGGGCAAGTCGTGCGGCAGGCTGGCAAGTTGGTTGCCAGAGAGGTTGAGCACCTCCAGCGTGTCGGCCAGGTCAAACACCTGCGGCGGCACGCTGCGCAGCTGGGCGCTCAGATTGAGTCGGCGCGCGCCGGCCAGGGCGCCGCTGCGCAGTTGTTCAAGGGTGTGCACGGATGTTTCTCGCTCAAATTCAGACCTTCGGTGCGGGTCGCTACCTTACTACGCCGTCTGCTGGCTTCTGCCACGCGCTCAGAACCAGTTGGCAGCGGTCGTGCTCGTGGCAGTGGCAGCAGTCGCGCTTGCCGGGCGATTTGCTACAAAATAAATAGCTGCTTGCGCACGTCTGGCGTGCGGAAATGGCCTTTTTGACCCTTGCTCATTTGCCCCTCAGTCATAACGCTGGGTAAACACCAGATCGACCGCATTCTGCTCACCGCCTTGCGCGCGCAGGGAGAGGCGGCGGGACAGGTCGTAGAAGATGGAAAACGTGCCCATGGCGCCGGTCAGGCTGCTCTCATAGGCAATGTAGAAGTCGCGTGACAGCCGCTTGCCCAGGGTGACGGTGGCGCCAATAGTCCCGTTACTCCCCGTCGTCCCGTTGGCCCCGTTACTCCCGGTTGTGCCGTTGCCCCCGCTGGTGTCGCCCTCGCCCGCCATGGCGGCACCGCGCACCGACAACTGGCTCAGCCCCAGCGAGTCGGCCAGGCGACTGGTCAGCCCCGGGCCACTGCCCCCCATGAGCGCCATGGCGGCCTGCTGCAGCATGGCCGCCTCGGCACCGCCGCTGGCAGCGGAGCGGCCCAGCACCAGCCAGGCCAGTTTTTCAGCATCAGGCAGGTCGGGGTCGGCGTAGAGCCGCACCACCGGGGCCAATGCCGTGCCGCCGATTTGCACGCCCACCCGCTGGCTCAGGTTGGGGCGGATGGCCAACACGTCGAGCGTGGGGTTGTCCACAGGGCCGGTGAAACGCAGCACGCCGTATTCCACATCCAGCTCCTGCCCATAGGCTTTGTAGGTGCCGCGCACGGTGTGCAGTTGGCCGGTAAGGCGCGGCACTTGCCGGGTTTGGGCATTGCTGCGCAGCGCCAGGGTGCCCGCCAGGCGGGTCGCCACCCCGCGCCCGCGCACCTCGAAGTGGTCACCCAGGTCCAGGCTGAGGGCTACATCGGGCACGATCCGCGTAGCAGCGGCTGGAGCAGCAGTGGGGGTGGCGGTTGCCAGGCCGCTTGCCAGGCCGCTTGCCGGGCGGCGCACCCGCACGTCGTCGCCCAAGCGTGGCGCGGAGTCTTCGGGCAGGATCAACAAGGCTTGGTCTGCCCGCAGCGCACCGGCAATGCGCAGGCGGGCGTTGCTGAGCTGGGCCGTTACCTCCCCCGACACCACCAGCCGCCGGTCGGCCCGCGCACCCACACGCAAGCCTTGTGCCGTGCCCACCAAATCCATGCGCAGCCGCGCCGCCGCATTGGTAGAAGGTGCGGCGCTGGCCGGCAACCAGGTCACGGCACCGGTCACCACAAGCTGCCCGCCGCTGGGGCCGCCAGCGCCAAAGAGTTTGAACGCCTCCATCTCCAGGCGTTGCCCGTCCAGCCGGGCGCGCAAGCTGCCTTGGCTGAAGTCGATACCGTCCACCACCGAGCGCACCGCCAGGTCGTGCGCCTGCAGTGTGCCGCGCCACTGGGGGGCGCCTGCGGTGCCGGACAGGGTGGCGTTGGCGTCCAGCGTGCCGCGTATGCGCCAGCCCGGCGGCGCCAGTACCGACCAGGCCCCCACCGGGGGCAGTTTGGCGTTGACGCTGCCGGACACGGGGGCGTCTGCGGGCCAGCCCCAGGCGCCGTTGCTGCCGTTGCTGCGCGCGAGCCGGGTGGCAAAGTTGGCCTGCACCTGGCCGCCGCGTTCGCTGTCCCACAACAGGGTGGCGTTGACGCGGTCGTGGTCTACCGCCAGCACCAGGCTGGCCACGCGCAGGCCCACCGGCAGGGGGCCATTGCGCCCGTCCTCGGTTTGCAGTTGCAGGTCGCCCTGGGTGCGCTGCAGCGTGGCGCGCATTGTGATGGTGTCGCCACCGCTGGCGTCCCACTGGCCACCAAACACCAGGTCGCCCTGGAGGCCCAGATTGGCGATTGGGGTTTGCCCCAGCAGCTCCAGCCAGCCCAAGGGAACGTCCTGCAGCGTGCCCCGGGTTTGCCACTGGGCGGGCGTGGCCGGTGCCGTGCGGGCCGGTGCCCAGCGCGCCGCCTGCCACTGCACCTGTGCGGTGCCCGGTGCAGGGCCGGTCAGCCGCGCCGACCCGTCCGCCACTTGCAGGGCCTGGCCACCACGCGGGTCGTGCTGCAGGGTGATGCCCACTGTGTTGTTGAGCGCCAAATTCCAGATGCCGGGCTTGGAGAGGTTTTGCATCTGCAGGCTGGCCGTGCCCAGCGTGCCCTGCCAGAGGCTGGTGTCCCCCACACGCCCGCCCTGCCCAGTGGCGTCCAGGGTGATGCGGTGCGGGTCTTGCGCCGCCTCAGCATGGAGCGTGATGGCCACACCGGGGTTTGTGCCCTGCGTCTGCCAGCCGCCCGCCCAGCGTGCCCGCAGCGCGGCGCTGACCGGGGGCGCTGCAGTGAGCGGGCGCTCGGGTGCGCCCGTCAGGCGGTCCAGCCACTGGGTGGTGCGCGCGGCATCGGTGATGGTGGCGCTCAGCGTGCCCGCGCCCTGGTCACTGGCCAAGCTGCCGTCCAGCAGGGCTTGCCCACCGGGCACGGTGAGTGCCAGGCGGGCTGTAACGGCGCCGTGCAGGGTGTCCAGCGCGGCGTTGCCTTGCAGGGTGGCGTCCGGGGTTTGCACCCGCAACTGATCGAGTTGCAAGGCCGGGGCGCGCCAAGTGCCCTGGGCCTGCACGACTTGGAGTTTCAGGCCGCGCAAGCCCAGCGACTCCAGCCGGGCACCTTGGTTGGCCGTGCTGTGCAGCGTGGCGTCAAACTGGATGCCGCTTGGGGTTTGCTGGGCGGCAAGCTGGCCGTCCAAGCGCACGGCATCTAACTTTGACAGCACGGCTTGCGGGTTGATGCCGTGCGCCGTAGCCGCAACTTGCCAGCCCGGTGCAGCCTGGCCGCCCGACCCCAATGCACTGGCCTTGCTGCGGGTCTTTCCACTGCGCTTGCCGCTGGCCAACCCGCTGGCTTTGCCACTGGCCTGCAGCCGCCCGCCCGCGCCACGGGCTTGCAGCGATTGCAGCGCCCACTGGCCTTCCATATAGGTTAGCTGCGCGTCCAGTTGCTCCAGCGGCAGCCGCTGCGTGTCCCACGGGCCGCTGGCGGTATTGCGCAATTGCACCGCGGCCTGCCACCCTGCACCCGACGGGGTGACTTGGGCGCCCCCCGCCAGTTGGGTGTGCGGCGCCTGGGGCCACAGGGCAGCCAGGTTCAGCGCCTGCCACTTGGCGTCTACACGGGCCAGCGGCTGCGCCTTCCAGGGGGCCAGCTCGGCGGCCAGCGTGGCCTGCAAGGCCGTGCCCGCTGCTCCCGCTGCACCCGCCGTGCCACCAGACTGCGGGCGCAGGTCGGCGGTGAGTTGCAGCCGGTCGTCCTGGCCCGCCAGTGGCCCGGTCAGCGTGGCCTTGGCTGCAATCGCCATCGTTTGTTTGCTGGACGGAATGGGGGTGGTCACCGTGCCTTCGAGTTGCGCCGCCAGCGCCATGGGGGCCTGGGCTTGCAGCCGCGCTTGGAGCTGGTAGTTCCCTGACGCAATATGCACTTTGCGCACGTCCAGTATGTGATGTGTGCTATCAAAACGATAGTTTCCAGCAAGACCCGTCGCCTCCAGCGCGGGCGGGCCGACCCACAGCACACGGTCCACCGCAAAGGCCACGCTGAGTTGGAGCGGCAGGCGCAGGTCGCCAAAGGGCGCCTTGTCCGCCGGCGCTTGGGGTGGGCTGGCGTCTTCTATGCGCAGTTCGCGAATGTGCAGTTGGCCCAGTTGCAGTTCACCGTCCCACAGGGGGCGCAGGCTCCAGCCCAGGCGAATATCGCGCGCTTGCACCTGCAGCGCACCCCGGCGCCAGTGCAGGCTGCCAATGTGCCCGCCTTCGCGCAGCGAGCCAGTCACCTCCTCTACCTGCAGACTGTGCCCCGCCGGTAAATAACGCGCCACTTGCGCCAGGCCGACGGCCAGCGAGGTGCTTGCACCACCCCAGACCCACGCAGCACCGAGCAGGCCCAACACCACTAGCAGCAGATCCAGCAGCAGGGCCGACAACCCGAGCAGGGTCACCTTGAGCAAGCTGGTGAGCCACTGTTTCAAAAGCTGAACCCCACGTTCATGTGCAGGCGCAGGCTTTGGACTTCCACGCCATAGGCCAGGTCCAATTGCAGCGGGCCGACCGGGCTCTTCCAGCGCACTCCGGCACCCACACCCCAGCGGGGCCGCAGCTCAGCGGGCTCGTCCCCTACGGCACCCGCGTCGACAAACAGCGCACTCTCCCAGCTGCTGGGCGCACCGTTGACCGTGATCGGGCGCTGCCACTCCACGCTGCCACTGGCCAGGTAGCGCCCGGGCGAGACCGCGCCGTTGGCCCGCAGCACACCAATGTCGCGGTAGGTGTAGCCGCGCACGGTGGTGTCGCCGCCGGTTAAAAACAATTGGGTACTGGGCAGGTCAATGCCCTCATTGGCCAGCACGGCGCCCACTTCCGCGCGCGTTGCAATGCGCCCGGTTTGCAGCGGCAGGTACAGCAGGCCGCGCGTCAGCACCCGCCCATAGGGTTCGGTCTGCGCGCCCAGGGTGGCACCACCGCCCACTTCCAGCCCCAGCCCCCAACCGCGCGAGGGGAACGGGATGCTGTCAAAGTTGCGCAGGGTGAGCGCAAAGTTGGCACTCAGCGCCTGGGTAATCACCGGCAAAATGCCCTCCCGGCTGGTGGTGTTGGCGCGGTCGTACTGGGCGTAGATGGAGCGCTCGGTGCGGTCTTCCTGCTGGTTGCGGCCCAGGCGCAGGCGCTGGCTGGTGACCTCGGCACTGCCGGTTTCCTGGTTTTGCAACTGGCCCGAGGTCACCCAGCGCCAGTTGTCTTCGTCCGGGCGGGCGGTCAGCTCGGCGCCAATGCTCTGGGTTTCGCGGTCCAGCGCAACCCTGGAGACGGCGCGCCAGCCTATGCCGGGAACCTGGTGGTGGGTGTGTTCCAGGCTCACGCGCGCTCCGGCATCGGTGCTCACACCGGCACCCAGCACCCGCTTCTTTAATTTGCCCTCGCCCAGCTCCACCATGACCGGGGCGGCAGCGGGGTCGCCCGCAGTGTTCAGCCACACATGGGCCGAATCAAAAAAACCACTGTCTGTCAGGCGCTGCTGGGCTGCCACCAGATCGGCCTGCGCGTAGCGGCTGCCGGGCTGCATGCGGGCCAGCCGGGTGACCAGCTCCGTGTCGTACCGCGCCAGCCCGCTAATGACCAGCCCACCCAGGTAATAGGCAGGGCCGGAGTCCAGCACCACGCCAAGGCGGGCGCTGTGCTGCTGCGGGTCGATGTCGGCCGTGGACTCTGCCAGCCGCCCGGTGGGGTAGCCCGCGGTGGTGAGTTGGCGCAGCGCCTGCTGTTTGGCAGCGGCCCAGCGGTCTTGCGAAAAACGCATGCCCGGGCGCAGAAGCCAGGTGTCTTGAATCAGCGCCATCTGCGCCCGGGCAGCGGGGTCTTGCAAGATCGGCCCTGTCAACACGATGTCCAGGCCGGTAATAAGCGTCGCCTCGCCCGGGGCGACACGCAGGGTCAGCGTGCGGGTGCCGTCGGGCAGAGGGGTGCCGCGCTCCAGCGTGATGTCGGGTGCAAAGTAGCCCAGCGTAGCAAGCAGGTCGCGGCTGTCCTGGATGGCCTGGGCCATCAACCGGTCGAGCTCGCTGTCGCTCAGGTCGGCCACGGCCCGGTAGCGCTGCAGCGCCAGGTGGCGCTCCAGATCGGCGCGCACCTCGCGTGGGGCATCCATGGTGAGTGCAAACGCCTGCGGCTCACCCGGCGCGAGGCTCTGCCCCTGCACCGTACCCACCCAAGCCCAAAGCACCCAAAACAGCCAAATCCATCGCATGGGTTGGAGTATCCCACCCGCCCCATGGCCGCAGGCGTGCTTCAGCGAACGCAGTGCAGATTTCAGGGCCAGAGCGTCCTGAAAGTGCGGGGTTCAGTTAACCGAACCGTGCCAAGGTTTCTCAAGGGTGCGCAAGGTAGTTTTTCACCGACGCTTCCAGCACAGTTTGCTCTGCAGCGTCCACATCCAGCACCCGGTGCAAGTAGGCATAGGCCACCCGCCACTGGACCTTGCCGCACTGCAGGGTGACGGTTTTATCGTTGAGGCGAATGATGGTGCCATGGCGTTGCTGCTGCTCGCGGTCCAGAAAGCCGACCACCTCGCCCAAGGCCACTTCGTTGCGGCCCAGCCCTTGCTGCTTTTGCTCGCGGATTTGCACGTCGGTGCCATCGAGGTTGATGGCGGCGTACGGCAATACCCACTTCACCCCGTCCTCCAAATCCTGCACCACGACATCCTTGCGGCGCAACTCCAGCACCTGGCCGCGTTTGAGCGTATTGGCCCGCACACTATAAAACTGCACCGCCTGTTCAACCTTGAGGCGCGATTGAATGGCCTGCACCCAACGCGGTTCGTCCAGCACGCGGTCGATGGCGGCGCGCAAGCGGTGCAACTCGAACGCCGAGGCGCTGTTGAGGGTTTCGAGGATATGGGAAAAGTTCATTGCTACGATTTTAGTAGCTTATAGCGCACGACTGGCGTGCGGAGATGGCATATTTGATGCAAATATCGGCCTGCAGCGGCAGTGGCGCCTGCCGTTCACGCCAATTTATAAAACTGTTTCTCATCATTGACAAAATGCCTGTTTTGTAAATAATAAGAAACACCATGTACGAAAAAACACCCACTACCAATACGGTCTGCTCCGCCCAACTGCAGGCGCTGGGCGCACAGCTGCGCGCCCAGCGCAAGGCCTTGCGTTTGAGTGCCACCGTTACCGCAGAGGCGGCAGGGGTGTCGCGCGTCACCCTGCACCGCATCGAAAAGGGCGAACCATCGGTCAGCATGGCAGCGTGGTGCAACGCATTGGCTGCGCTGGGCCTGTCGCTGCAGGCGCGCAGTGCCGCTGAGATGCAGGCCGACAGCCAGGCGCGCCAGCCAGATCGCGGGGGCTGGATTCCGGCACGTATTGCACTGGCCGATTACCCGCAACTGCGCGCGCTGGCTTGGCAGGTGCACGGCACCGACGCGCTCACCCCCACCGAGGCGCTGGGCATTTACGAACGCAACGCACGCCATTTGGATCTGCAAGCCATGTCGGCCAATGAGCAGGCCTTGCTGCACGCGTTGCGGCTGGCCCTGTCAAGCAGCCCCACACAGGGCAATGACCATGCAGTTTGAACGCCCCCACCACCAGCGCATTGCGCATGTGCTGGGTGCCCTGAATGGCACCACGCTGCGCCAATATGGGTGTCTGTTTGGCGGTGGCACCTGCATTGCCTTGCAGTGCGGCGAATTCCGCGAATCGGTGGACATTGATTTTTTGGTGTCCGATGCAGCGGGCTACCGGGAGCTGCGGCAACTGCTCACCGGCCCGCGTGGTCTGGCTGCCATCACACACCCGCACGCACCGCCCCTGGTGGCGCTGCGCGAAATACGGGCCGACCAGTACGGCATCCGCACCCAGGTGCAGATGGACGGACAGGCCATCAAATTGGAGATCGTGCGCGAAGCCCGCATTGCGCTGGAGCCGCCGGGCGCGATGGACACGATATGCGGCGTGAGCACCCTCACGCGCCGGGACTTGGCCGCATCGGAGCTGTTGGCCAATTCCGACCGCCAGGCCGACGACGGTGTATTCAGCCGCGACGTGATTGACCTGGCCATGATGGACTTGCCCCTGCCCACATTGCGTGAAGCCCTGGCCAAAGCCGAGCAGGCGTATGGCCCCAGCGTTGCGCGCGACTTGGGCAAAGCCATTGACCGCCTGCAAAACCGCACCGGCTGGATGGAGCGCTGCATGCAGGCCATGGCCATGCAGTTGCCCAAGGCCACGCTGTGGCAAAAAGTGCGTGCTTTGCGGCGCATTGCAAGCAGCAGTCCGGCGCCATAAGAGACATGTCACCCACGTAGTCCCGGCTGGTGCAGCAGCTTAATTGCTATTATTTTAGTAGCTGCTTGCGCACGACTGGCGTGCGGAGATGGCATATTTGATGCCATAAAACCGTGGCACATTGCCGCGCGCAGCCCGCAGTGATTTGCAGCCACTACCCGAGCCACCAACTGAGCCACCACAGCGCCCCCCCCAACAAACCCGCCGCCAGCCTGTCAGACGCCGTCGTTCACCAAGCTATTTCTACGCGCAGCCCGCCCTCAGGCCGGTTGGTCAACACCATTGTGCCGCCCTGCAGGCGCATCAAATCGTGCGCAATGTACAAGCCCAAACCACTGCCCTGACCACCCGCCTGCGCTGAACCTGAACCCGAGCCCTGCAAACGCGTGGCGTGCGCAGCGGGTGCCAGCAGGCGGGCCAGCTGCGATTCGGCCATGCCGGGGCCGTTGTCCTCCAGCGCAATGGTGACCGTGCTGGTGTCGGGTGCGAACCACAGCGACAGCTGCACATGGCTGGCATGGCGCAAGGCGTTTTGAATGACGTTGTCCAGCACCCGGCGCAGGGCCAGCGGGTCGGCCCGAACGGTGACCGGTGGCGTGGCCGCAGACTCGGGCCACTCCAGCGGCGCACCGGTTTCTGCGTAGTCGTCCACCACCGCCTGCAACAGCGCGTCGATGCGCGTTGGCTGCATGGCCTGCGAGCCGGCACTCTGGCGCACCATGGCCAGGGCGGAGCGCACCAGCTCGTCCATTTGCGCAATATCGGCGATGCACTGGGCCACCTCGGCGGGGCCGGGGTGCGACTCCAGGCGCAGGCGAATGCGGGTCATGGGGGTGCGCAGGTCGTGGGACACGGTGGCAAACAGCAGCTCGCGGCTGCGAAACGCCGTGTACAAATCGGTGGCAAGGCGGTTGAACACGGTGGCGGCCTGTTGTGCTTCGACGGTGCCGCGTTTTTCATCCAGTGGCGGTGGCGGCTGACCTTGCTCCAGCGCGCTGCCCATGGCGTGCGCCGCATTCACCAGGCGTTTGACCGGCAGTGCGAGCCAGCGCGATCCCCACCAGGCACCCAACCCCATACACATCGAGCTTTTGCGCCGACGACACGGTGGCATAGGCCACGTTGGTGGTGGTGGCTGCGGCCGTTGTTGCGGCAGGGGTGGTGGTCGCTGGCGTTGTGGCTGGCGTTGTGGCCGGTGTTGTGGTCGGCGTTGTAGCGGGGGTGCTGGTGTCGCCCGTGGCACTGCCCGCCGTGGACGTGCCGCCGCCGCAGGCCGCCAGGGTAAGCGCAGCCGCCAGCACGCACCAGCGGGTGCGCAGCGGGTGCATGGAGTTGGCAGGCAGAACTGGGGTTTTGAGAATTGTCGTTTTCATAAGGCGCGCTTTCAGGTTGGGGTGTGATTCAGGTTGAGGTGTGAATTACCAGCTGCTGATTCTGCAAATTCCCTGTGTTGCGCGTGTATCCGGTGTGTGTGCGTTCTGACACAAACCAGCCAGTAACCCTGCCGGGGTACAAGTATTCAACGGCTGCTACCGTTCAAGCCTTTCTATCAACCCCCAATCGACCCAACCATGCTGTTCACACCACTCCAAATCGGCGCCCTCACCCTGCCCAACCGCATCATTCTGGCCCCGCTGACCCGCACCCGCGCCGACGCCGGGCACATGCCCAATGACCTGATGGCGCAGTACTACGCCCAGCGCGCCAGCGGTGGCCTGTTGATTACCGAGTGCACCATGGTGGCACCCCACACCTCGGCCTTTATCAACGAACCCGGCATTTACAACGATGCGCAAATCGCGGCCTGGAAACGGGTAACCGACGCCGTGCACGCCAAGGGCGGGCGCATCTTCATGCAAATTTGGCACGCCGGCCGTGCAGCGCACCCCGACATGAACGACGGCGCGCCCACCGTATCCTCCAGTGCCACCGCGATTGAAGGCGAGGCCAACACCCCCAAGGGCAAAGTACCGCAAGCCGTTCCCCAAGCCCTAAAGGCAGAAGACATTCCGGCCATCGTGGCTGCCTACGCCCAGGGTGCCAAGAATGCCATGGCAGCCGGCTTTGACGGCGTGGAAGTGCACGGCGCCAATGGCTACCTCATCGACCAATTCCTGCGCGACACGCCCAACCAGCGCACCGACAGTTATGGCGGCGCGCTGGAAAACCGTGCACGCTTCTTAATGGAGGTGCTGACTGCGGTCACCGCCGCCATTGGCGCTGACAAAGTGGGCCTGCGCCTGTCGCCCCTGAACAGTTACAACAGCATGAAAGACAGCGACCCGCTGGCCTTGATCGGTTTTCTGGCCGACACACTCAACGCCTTCAAGCTGGCGTATCTGCATGTCATGCGCGCCGATTTCTTTGGTGTGCAAAAAGGCGATGTGATGGCGGTTGCGCGCGAAAAATACAAGGGCGTATTGGTGGGCAACATGGGCTACACCGCTGATGAGGCCGAGGCCGCCATAACGGCCGGTAAGCTCGATGCGGTCGCCTTTGGCACCGCCTTCCTGGCCAACCCGGATCTGCCCGCACGCATCAGGGCCAAGGCCGCGCTCAACGCGCCAGACCCCAGCACCTTCTACACCCCCGGGGCCAAGGGGTATACCGACTACCCAGCCATGGCTGCGTAAAAAATACTTGCCCCTGCAAACTGTGGGCTGGCTTGGGGATAACTCTGTTCACAAGCCGCCAAACCCGCGCCAGCCTTGGCTTGGCAGGCCATGCCACTTTTCTGGGCACTACCGAATGGTGCCAGTCTTGCGGCGCGGGCGTGTGGTATAGGTTGTAAAACCTTTTCATCCTGTGGAAAACTCGCCAGAGGTTTTCGCTCCGGTTGACGCAAACGAACATCAATACGCGCCAGCCACCCACCGTCTTGGCGTGGGGCCTTGTTTATCTGCACGGTGCCACCAGTTGCATGTGCATGAACGAATCCCTTCACATCGTCTGCCCCCATTGCCACACTACCAACCGCGTGCGTACGGAGCAGTTGCGCAACGCACCCGACTGCGGGCAGTGTAAAAAGCCTTTATTCACCGGACAGCCCGTGGCGCTGGATGCGCCAGCGTTTGACAAACACCTGCTGCGCAACCAAATTCCGCTGCTGGTGGACTTTTGGGCCCCGTGGTGCGGCCCCTGCCGCACCATGGCACCCGCCTACACGCAGGCGGCAGGTCAACTGGAGCCCCACATCCGCTTGGCCAAGGTAGACACTGAAGACGTGCCCGGCCTGGGCGCACGCTTCAACATCCGCAGCATTCCTACACTGGCATTGTTTGTGGGGGGGCGCGAAGTGGCCCGCCAAGCTGGCGCCATGGGTAGCAGCGACATCGTGCGCTGGGTGCAAACCCACTTGCCGCGTTAAACCGCATCGGGCAAAAAAATACTTGCCCCTGCAAACTGTGGGCTGGGTTGGGGATAACTCTGTTCACAAGCCGCCAAACCCGCGCCAGCCGTGGCTTGGCGGGCCATGCCACTTTTTTGGGCGGTGCCGAATGGTGCACGACTTGCGGCGTTGGTGTGTGCTAGGCATTTTTTGACTTTTCCGTCCTGTGGAAAACTTGTCGCCCATGTCCGCTTAAACCGGAAAAATGGCCCTCCACGGTCTGCACCGCTAGCAAAGCCAGCACACCCAGGCAGCACCAGCGGCATCGATATTTACAGCCCATAATGCCGTGCAGTTTTCAAAATATCCATTCGCCCCTCACCCCACCGAAAGACGATTCATGAATTTTCGTGACCTCAAAATCGGCACCCGCCTGTCCGTGCTGATTACAGCCCTGTCCTTGTTGTTAGCGGCCATTGGCGCGCTGGGCTTGTACGGCATTGGCCAATCCAACGAAGCCAGCCGCGTCATTTATGAAGACAGTTTGCAGACCACCGGCGAGATTGCAGAGATTCAAAAACTGCTGCTGGCCAACCGCTTGGCGCTGGCCGTGACGCTGATTGCGCCCACCGCCGACGTGGTTGCCGCCAACACCGCCGCGGTGGAAGCCAACATTGCCGCCATCGCCAAAATTTGGGACGCCTACACCGCCCACCCACTGGCGCCAGAAGAAGAGAAATTGGCCAGCCAATTCGCCGCCGACCGCCAAGCGTTTGTGCAACAGGGGTTGCTCAAAGTTGTGGCTGCGCTGCGCGCCAACGACATCAAGGAAGCCAACCGCCTGGTGGTAGACAACGTACGCCCCCTGTATGCGCCGGTGGGCAAGGGTATTGATGTGTTGTTCAAACACCAGCTTGAAGAAGCCAAAGCCAGGTACGCGGCAGCGGTTGCCAGCTACCACACCATACGCAACATTGCCATTGCCGCAGTGGTGGTTGGCGTGCTGTTTGCCGTGTTGTTTGGCGTCTATCTGGTGCGCGGCATTACCCGCCCCTTGGGTAAAGCCGTGCAGGCGGCCGATGACGTGGCCGCAGGCCGACTCGATGGCGTGCTGGTGGCCGACAGCCAGGACGAAACCGGTTCGCTGATTACCGCCCTGGGCAAGATGCAGGCCGTGCTGGCCAGGTTTCAAGATGCGCAGACCGAAATGTCGCGCCAGCAGGACCTGGGCGCAATGGACTACCGCATTCCCACCCAAGGGCTGCCCGGCACCTACGGCGTGATGGCGCACAACGTCAACAGCCTGGTGCAATCCAACATTGCCCTCACCATGAAAACTGTCGAACTAGCTGCGGGCTATGCCGAAGGCAAACTCGACGTCGCCATGGACCGCCTGCCCGGCCAAAAAATGCGCATCAGCGAGGCCATGGACAAGGTGCAAAAGTCTTTGCAAGCGGCTTCCGCCGCCGCCATTGCCAATGCCCGCATCAAGCTGGCGCTGGACTGCGTAAGCAGCCCGGTGCGCATAGCCGACCGCGACGGCACCGTGCTCTACATCAACAACGCCCTGCAGGACACCTTGCGCCGCGACCGTGCTGCATTTGCGCAGCAAATTCCCGGCTTTGACCCCGACAAAATTGTGGGCGGCAGCATCGGCGTGTTTTATGCCGAACCCGGCGCCGCCCTGGAGCGCCTGCGCAACCTGAGTACCACCGTCAACTCCCAATTGGTACTGGGCGGCAGAACCTATGCCCTCACCACCAACCCCGTGCGCGGGGAAAATGGCGACATGCTGGGCTCCGTGGGCCAGTGGGACGACATCACCAGTCAGCTTGCGACCGAGGAGCAAATTGCTGCCCTGGTAAAAGCCGCAGCAGTGGGCGACTTCACCCAGCGCCTCAAAGCCGAGGGGCAGACCGGCTTTTTCGCCAACCTGGCCACCGGCATGAACCAGTTGATGGACACCAGCGAACAAGGCTTGACCGACGTAGCCACCGTGCTGGCCGCCTTTGCCGAGGGCGACCTCACCCAACGCATTGAGCGCGACTATGCAGGCCTGTTTGGCCGCGTCAAAGACAGCGCCAACTCCACCGCCGAGTCGCTGACCCGGGTGCTGGGCGAAGTGCACGCCGCCGCGGACGCACTGACCGGTGCGGCCAACCAGGTGAGTGCCACCGCACAAAGCCTGTCCCAAGCCGCTAGCGAACAAGCCGCCAGTGTGGAAGAAACCACCTCGCAAATTGATGCCATGTCGGCCAGCATCAGCCAAAACAGCGACAACGCCAAAGTAACCGACGGCATGGCCACCAAGGCCAGCGCCGAGGCCACCGATGGCGGCAGTGCCGTGAGCCAGACCGTGGTGGCGATGAAGCAGATTGCCGCCAAAATTGGCATCGTCGACGACATTGCCTACCAAACCAATTTGCTGGCGCTGAACGCCGCCATTGAAGCCGCCCGCGCCGGCGAACACGGCAAAGGCTTTGCCGTGGTGGCGGCAGAGGTACGCAAACTGGCCGAGCGCAGCCAGGAGGCCGCCAAAGAGATTGGCGAATTGGCGGGCAACAGCGTAGACACCGCCGAACGCGCCGGCAAGCTGCTCGACCAGATTGTTCCCAACATCCAGAAAACCAGCGAGCTGGTGCAAGAAATTGCGGCGGCCAGCGCCGAACAAAGCGAATCGGTAGTGCAAATTGGCGGCGCCATGGGCCAGTTGTCCAAAGCGACGCAGCAAAATGCCTCGGCGTCCGAAGAGCTGGCCGCCACCAGCGAAGAGCTGTCGGGCCAGGCCGAGCAGTTGCAGCACACCATTGCGTTCTTCAAAACAGGAAACGGCACACCCAAGGTACGCAGCCGCCACACGCCGGTCGTCCAGGAGCGGCGTGGCAATGCGCCGCGCCTGGGCGCAGCAAGCGCAACCCGTGCAGGTGGCTCCAACTTCAAGCCATACTGACCCTATTGGGTACCTGGTCGCACACTGCATTGGATGGGAGCGTCATCGTGAACCACATACTCCGGCACTGGCTACTCGCAGTGGCAATGGCTGCATCGCTGCTGGTTTTGGCGGGCTGCGTGCCCACCACCCACCCACTGGAGCTCTCCAGAATTGGAAAAAACGTCAGCGACGCCGCCATGGAGCAACAATTGCCCGCGCCCGGGCCGGTGGTAGTGGAAACCGTGACCAGTGCCACCTGGAAAGTGCCCTTGTCGGGCCTGCTGAACCTGAAAGACCCGCAAGCCGCAGCACTGCAAGACCGCGACGAACCGATTGCGGTGTACGCACATGTGCTGCGCCACCCGGTGCACGGCAACTTTCTGGTGGACACGGGCGTGTCGGCCCGCATCGTGCAAAACCCGAGCGACTACGGCTTGAACTGGCTGCTGCAAAAGGTCATGAAACTCGACCAGATGAAGCTCCAAAAGCCCACTGCCGACATCGTTGCCGGGCTCAATGGCCCGCTGGGCGGGGTGTTCTTTACGCACCTGCACATTGACCACATCACCGGTATGCCCGACATCGGGCCCGAAGTGCCGCTGTTTGTGGGCACTGACGAGGCCACCGCCACATATTTCAAACACGGCGCCACGCAAAACGCCACCAATGCGCTGCTGGCCAACAAAGCCCCGTTGCAAGAGCTGCCCTTTACCCAACGCCCTGCTCCGCTGGAACCCAACACGTTTGAAGCCGTGCTGGACATTTTTGGCGACGCCAGCGTGTTCGCCATTTACACGCCAGGGCACACTGCTGGCAGCACCGCCTACCTGGTGCGCAGCACGCAGGGCCCCATACTGCTGGTGGGCGACACCTCACACACCCAGTGGGGCTGGGACCACGGTGTAGAACCCGGCAAATTCACCCGCGACCAGGCCCACAACCGGGAAAGCCTGCGCAAACTCAAAGCCCTGGCGGCACGCCACCCCGGCATGCAGGTGCGCCTGGGGCACCAGTAGGCAGGGTCGGCAGGTGGCAGCCTTGAACAGTCACCAGGGCCATCGCAGCTGACAAAGCCTGTCTGCTGCATCGCACCTCCACATCTCCCCCTCACGCCAGCTCAAACACCGCCATACTCTCCACATGCGCCGTGTGCGGGAACATGTTCACCACCCCGGCCATGGCACAGCGGTAACCGGCTTGCTGCAGCACACCGGCGTCGCGCGCCAGGGTGGCAGGGTTGCAGCTCACGTACACAATGCGCTGGGGCGCGGCCCAGGCCTGCTCGGCGGCCGTGGCCCGGCCGTCTTGCTTGCGCGCCTGGAGTTCGGCCAGGGCTTGCACCAAGGCGTAGGCGCCTTCGCGCGGGGGGTCTACCAACCATTTGTTGGCGGCGCCATCGCCTACCAGCATCTCGGGGGTCATCTCAAACAAATTACGCGCTACAAATTGTGTAGCTGCCAGCGCACGTCCGACGGGCGCGCAAGCCTTATTTGCCTTCAAATTTTCGCGCGAACGGGCGACCAAACTTTCGGCACCTTCCACACCCAGCACTTCGCGCGCCTGGGTGGCCAGGGGCAGCGTAAAGTTGCCCAGGCCGCAAAACCAGTCAATCACGCGCTCGGTTTTTTGCACTGCCAACAGGCCCAGCGCCCGCGTCACCAGCACCCGGTTGATGTGCGGGTTGACCTGCGTGAAGTCGATGGGCCGGTAGGGCATGGTGATGCCAAAGTCGGGCAAGGCGTAGGCGAGTTGCGCCGTCTCGTAACCGGGCAATTCGTCCAGCCGGTGCACGGTGTCCAGGCCCTTGGGCTGCAGCCACCATTGCACACCGGGGTGCTCTTTGGCAAAGGTTCGCAGGCGACCCAGGTCGGCCCCGGTCAAGGGCACCAGGTGGCGCAACACCAGCGCGGTCACTTCCGTGGCGGCACCGCCACCGGCACCCGCCGCACCGCCCACGCCCACGCCCACGCCCACGCCCATATCGCCCACCGCCAGTTCAATCTGCGCGCACTCTTCCTTGGCGTCCATGGACGCGATCAGGGCACGCAGCGGCATCAGCATGGCGCTCACGTGGGGTGCCAGCACGGGACACACTTTCATATCGGCCACGTAACGGCTTTTGCGCTCGTGAAAACCCACCAGCACTTCGCCCTTTTTGCGCACAAAACGCACCGACAAGCGGGCGCGGTAGCGGTAGCCCCAGGTGGGGCCTTCGATGGGGCGCAGCATGTTGTCGGCGCGCACCTTGCCGATGTGCCACAGGTTGTCTTCCAGCACACGCTGCTTTACCGCCACTTGGGCCGCAGGGTGCAGGTGCTGCATCTTGCAGCCACCGCACGCACCCTCGTGCAGGCCAAAGTGCGGGCAGCCAGGGCGCACGCGCTGCGACGATTCCTGGTGAATAACGGTCAGCGTGCCTTTCTCGAAGCTGGCTTTGCTGCGGTGAATTTGGGCACTGACCACCTCAAAGGGCAAGGCACCATCGATAAAAACGACTTTGCCATCGCTCTGGTGGGCGACACCCTGGGCTTCCAGGTCCAGGGCTTTGACCTTGAGCCAGCCCTCGGGCAGGGGTTTTTCGGCCGGTTCGGGGGGTAAGTGGGTAGTTTCTGTCATGCCTGAATTGTCTCAGGTCGGGCGATACACCCGCCGCAGTCCATCAGTCGGCGGCACGCGCATCCGACCTGGCAAAGGTGTACAGCAAACCAAAGCCCATGCTAGACCCCGCGTTTTGCCGCACCAATGGGCTGGCACTGTTGGCGGCCCCTTCTACCGAAGTCAGGCGCGCAAACCCAAACACACGCAGGTTGGGGCTTAGCCCCTGGCTGAGGTTAAGCGACAGGCGCGACATGATCAGCCCACTGTGCGCTTGGTAGGCCGGACGCACCGCCGTGGCATAGGCAGGAGCGACGCCATAGAAGGTATCCGTTAAACGCTCATCTCCGAACACCAGGCCCACGCTGGTGCCGTACCGCAAGCCGCCGCCGGTGCTGCGCTCAAAAATCAGCTCCGGTTCCAGCGAGAGGCCTTTGTCCTTGAATCGGTCCGTCAGGTCAAATACGCCACGCAGCGCCAGCTCGGCGCGCAGCTTGCCGTTACCCGGGCCACTGCCCAGGTTCCATTTCACGCGCGGGCCAAACTCGACCAGTGTCCCCAAATCGGGCATGCCCCGGCGGGCCTCGATGTCATTCGAACTGGAGCCAAACGCGCCGCTTGCGCCGATGTCCACCTCCACGGTGTCGGTTTTGACGGCGCGCAGCCCCACGCCCCCGCGGTCCGATCGGAAATATTGGCCCCGGTAAATAAAGAAGGGCAGCACCAACGCGCGGTCGATCTGCTGGGACGATCCCGGATAAGCCTGCTGCTTCAAGCCCATGCCAAACGCGCCAAGCTCCCACAGCGGGAGTGGCGCACTCCCTTGCGCGTGGGCGCCTGGTGCCCCCAGCGCGATCAATGCAAACGCCAGTGCGCAGGGTTGCGAAAAAGAGAATCGGTGGAATGGCTTCATGGTGGTGCGGGGTTCTGGGTAGAGAGATTCAACCGTGTGGGGCAAAGTATGGCAGGGCTTGGGGTCTTTTGAATTTTCTGCTTTCAGTAACAATGCACCCCTTACGTGAAAGGAAGAATGTGTGAAAAACTGGATCACATGGGGTATGGGTTGTTTGGCCATGGTGGCCTATGCCGGCACAGAACTGAAAAACGTGCCCGAGCCACTGCGCAAATCGCTGGGTTCACACGGCACAAAAAGCGCGGCCATGGAGGGGGGCACGCTGCGCGTGGTGCTGGACAAAGCGGCACTCACCGAACTGACCTACTACACCTTCATTTACCACAACATTTGTGCCGACCAATGGCGGGCCCCGGAGCCCTTCGCCAAGATGGGGCTGAAGCGGGTCGAGGTGCTGGACGCAGCCAGTGCCGCAGGTTTTGCCTTCGACGGTGATGCGGCAACCTGTGCCGACATGGGGCAGATGGGAAAGAACTACCGCACCTTCATCAGCCAGCGCACCACCCCCTGCACTGCCGGACGCTGCGGCGCTGTACTTAAGTAGCAATTTTCCGCCGGGCCACCCCGTGTCGTTCAGGCTCTGGCGAGCCCAAACGAGGGAAAATTAGCCCCCATGGGGGGCAGCGACCCGCGCAGCGGCGGAGCCCCGGCGTGAACGGGAGTGAGCGATGCAGGGGGGCTCTATTTCACATCAACGCGTCGCGCTTGATGCCACTGCGCGCCACGTGGCGCTTGAGTTTGAGCAGGGCTTCGTTCTGAATCTGGCGCACGCGTTCGCGCGTCAGCCCCAGGCGCACGCTGAGCACATCCAGCGTTTCGGGCTCGCGGTCGTGCAGGCCAAAGCGGCCTTCCAGCACTTCGCGCTCGCGCCGCGACAGGGCGGCAATCCAGGTGTCGAGCAATTTGTCGACCTCATGCGCCTGGGTAATGTCTTCAGGGTCCAGCGCCAACTCATCCACCAGGCTGTCGCCCAAGGTGTGTTCGTCGCCACCCCGGTCCAGGTTAGCGTCCAGTGAGCGCGGCGTCTCGGCCATGGCCAGCAGATCGGCCACATGGGCCACATCGCGCCCCAGCAAGGCGGCAATGTCTTCCACCCGCACGCCTTCGGGGCGCTGGGCCACCAGATTGGCGTCGTTTTCCAGCATGCGCCGGGCCCGCAGCACGTGCTGCAACTCACGCACCACATTGACCGGCAGGCGCACCGCGCGGCCCTGGTACATCAACGCCCGGTCCACCGACTGGCGTATCCACCAGGTGGCATAGGTCGAAAAACGGAAACCCCGCTCGGGCTCGAACTTGTCGATGGCGTGCATCAGGCCCAGGTTGCCTTCTTCGATCAGGTCGGACATGGGCACGCCCCGGCCCATATACCCCTTGGCAATGCTTACCACCAGGCGCAGGTTGTGCTCGATCATGCTCTGGCGGGCCGCAAAGTCCCCTGCGCGGGCGCGGGTGGCCATTTCAAACTCCTGCTCGGGGGTGAACAGCTCGGTGCGGCGCACACCACGCAGGTACTGGGTCAGCGCGTCCGACGCCGCGCCGTCCAGCCCCTCGTCGAGCGCTGACTCTGGCACCAGCGCCCCCAACACCGCGGCGGTGGGGGCTTGCAGCGTGTCATCTGGCACCACACCAGGCTCGTCGCTTGCTACAAAATTAGTAGCTGCTTGCGCACACTCCTCGGGCGCTACCGGCACAAATGATGCCAAATCTGGCTCCCCGGGCAGTGCCCGCCCCTTGGGACGATCGGCACCTGGAGCCCGGGGATTTTTCATATACCGTTACCGGGCGGGCATGTATTTGGCAGGGTCTAGCGGCTTGCCAAATTTACGCAACTGGAAATGCAACTTAACGCGATCTGTGCCACTGTTCCCGATTTCAGCAATTTTCTGGCCCTTTTTTATCCACTGATCTTCTTTGACCAACAAAACACTGTTATTCGCGTAGGCAGTCAAATAGGTTTTATTGTGCTGCACGATGATCAAGTTGCCATATTGGCTCATTGTTTTTTCACCAGGTGCAGCCCAAATCACCTTACCGTCGGCCGCAGCCACCACCGCATCACCCATAGCACCACCAATATCCAGGCCCTTGTTGTTGGCCTCGTCAAAACCCACTATCACGTTACCGTTGGCGGGCCACATCCAGCTTACCTCGTCGTCTCCCACCGCCGCGGCGGAGGGAGCCATGGGTGCCGTAGCCACCGGTGCAGCTGCTACGGGTGCCGCCGATGTAGCAGTTGCAGGTTTGTTCTGCCCTGGCGCTATTGGCGTAGATGTCACTACGGTAGACGCCACTGGCCTAGCCACCGCCACACCCACTGGTTCACTGGTTCCAGTTGGCGGCAACATACGCAACACTTGCCCCACCTCAATCTTGTCGGGGTTGTCCAAGGCGTTCCAGCGCGCAACGTCTTTATAACTTTGCCCTTGTTCAAAACTCAAGCGCCCCAGTGTGTCCCCCGGCTTGACGGTGTAGTAACCGGGCTTGCCAGCGTTCTCGTAACCGGGAAATTGTTTCGCCGCAGCGTCGCCGCCACGACTGTGGTTGCGGTCTTCCACCGGTGCGCGGTGGATGGTTTTGGAGCCGCACGCCGACAAAGCCAGAGCCGCGGCCAGCAATGCAACGCCCCCCCACCCACGCAAGCCAACCGAAATCAAACCCGACATAAACAACCTTCCTTCAAGCAACGCCCGATTTTAGGGGGACAAAGTGCACCGCCTCCAAAATGCTTTGGCGAATTCCCTGGGTAGTTTTGTCCAGCACCAATAGCGCCTGGGCTTGACCATGGCCGCCATTGGAAGCCACCACCAGCGGTGCCACCAGGCGCCCACCCACCGCCAGTTGGTCAATCCAGGCCTGCGGCACCGCGTCGCCACCGGCAGCCGCAATGATGGCCGCATAGGGTGCACCCCTGGCAAAACCCTCCATACCGTCGCCAAACAGCAAATGCAGGTTAGGCACGCGCAGGGCGCGCAGGTTGTCACGCGCCTTGTCGTGCAGGCCACGCAGGCGCTCAATGCTGTACACCTCGTCGGCCAGCAGGCTCAACACGGCCGCCTGGTAGCCACAACCGGTTCCGATTTCGAGCACACGGCCCAGCTTGTCGGCGCGGCCGTTGCGCAGCAGCTCGGCCATGCGCGCCACCACGCCGGGCTTGGAAATGGTTTGCCCCAGGCCAATGGGCAAGCTGGTGTCTTCGTAGGCCTGGTTGGCCAGTGCGCTGTCGACAAAACGGTGGCGCTCCACTGCGCCCATGGCCGCCAAGACCTGCTCGTCCGCCACGCCACTGGCCGCAATTTTTCTCACCATGGCGGCTCGCACCGCGCCCGAATCCATGCCCAGGCCCTGCGGCATGGGTGCCTTGGTGGGCAAATGGCTGGCCTTCTGAATGGGCTGCACGCGCGCGGGTTCCGCCCCCACAGGTGCCACGGCGCCACGCGGGCTGGGCCGGTTGCTGGCCAGGGTGTTGTTCAAGCTGGCGGGGAATGAGGGGCGCGGCTTGGGGCTGCTCATGCCTGCCCCTCGGCTGACGTGGTGGACAATCGCGCCGCCGTCTGCGCCCAGTAACCCAGGTGGGCGTGGTCGGTCAGGTCTACCTTGAGCGGTGTCATGGCCATGTGGCCTTGTGCGGTGGCATGAAAGTCGGTGCCCTCGGCATCGTCCATCACCGCGCCTGCGGCACCAATCCAGTACATGGTTTCGCCGCGCGGGCTTTGCTGTTGAATCACTTTTTCGGCCGCGTGGCGGCGCCCCAAGCGGCACAGTTTGAGACTGCCAATGTCGGCATAGGGCCGGTTGGGTATGTTCACATTCAGCAAAAACGGGGTGTGCTTAATCAGGTGTTGCTGCTGCATGGACTGCACCAGCTCGCGCACCTTGCGGGCGGCACTGTCCAGGTGGTGCCAATCGCGCTCCACCTGGGAAAAGGCAATAGCAGGAACACCAAACAAATAGCCCTCCATGGCCGCGCCCACGGTGCCCGAGTAAATGGTGTCGTCGCCCATGTTGGCGCCGTTGTTGATGCCCGACACCACCAAATCCGGGCGGTAGTCCAGCAAACCAGTCAGGGCAATGTGCACGCAGTCAGCCGGGGTGCCGTTCACGTAGCGAAAACCGTTGCTGGCGCGGTGCACGTACAGCGGCGAATGCAGGGTGAGTGCGTTGGACTTGGCGCTGTTGTTCTGCTCGGGTGCGATGACCTCGACCTCGGCCACGTCCTTAAGTGCTTCGTACAGCGCCACCAAGCCAGGGGCCTGGTAACCATCGTCGTTGGAAATGAGAATTTTCATGGTGCCTGGGGAGGGGTGACGGGCCATTGTAGGGGCCCAATACCCAAACCGCAGCCCCACCCGAAAGCACTACCGGATGGCGTCGCGCCAGCGACACAAGTGCAACAGCCATGGCACGTCGGGCCCTATCATGCGCCATCCCTGCAACCCCCACGAAGGACTCCCCATGCACGCCTGGCTTTGCGAAAACCCAACCGGTGTCGACGCCCTCACCTGGAAAGAACTGCCTACCCCCAGCCCCAAGGCGGGTGAGGTGCTGCTGGAGATCAAGGCCGCCAGCCTGAACTTTCCCGACACGCTGATCGTGCAGAACAAGTACCAGATCAAGCCACCCCTGCCCTTTGTACCCGGCTCGGAATATGCGGGCATCGTGCAGGCGGTGGGCGACGGTGTCACCCACCTGAAAGTCGGCCAGGCGGTGGCTTGCCTGAGCGGCACCGGCGGTTTTGCTACGCATACCATAGCGCCTGCCGCAATGTGCATGCCGCTTCCCAATGGTTTTCCTTTTGTTGACGCCGCCGCGTTCATCATGATCTACGCCACCTCGCACCACGCACTGATCGACCGCGCGCAACTCAAGGCCGGTGAAACCGTGCTGGTACTGGGCGCTGCCGGTGGCGTGGGCACATCGGCGATCCAGATCGCCAAGGCCATGGGCGCGCGCGTAATTGCGGCTGCCTCGACCGACGAAAAGTGCGCCTTATGCAAAAAGATCGGTGCGGACGAGACCATCAACTACGCCACCGCCAACCTGCGCGACGCCCTGAAAGAACTGACCGGCGGCAAGGGCCCCGATGTGATTTACGACCCCGTGGGCGGCGACCTGGCCGAGCCCGCCTTGCGCTCCATTGCCTGGCGCGGGCGCTACCTGGTGGTGGGTTTTGCGGCCGGGCCAATCCCCGCCCTGCCGTTTAACCTGGCACTGCTCAAGGGTGCCTCCATCGTCGGCGTGTTCTGGGGCGAGTTTGCCAAGCGCGAACCCAAAGCCAATGCCGCGATGATGATGCAGCTGGCCCAGTGGTATGGCCAAGGCAAGATCAAACCCGTGATCGACCGCACCATGCCCATGGCGGAATTGAAAGCCGCCTTTGCCCACATGGGCTCGCGGGCGGTGATGGGCAAGCTGGTGATGGTGAACTAGCCCGCAATCTCCACCAACACCTCGATGTATTCCGACATGGCGATGTGCTCCGGCGCCACAAAGCCGCGTCCGTCGCCGGGATAGTCGATACCCACGCCCGCGTAGCAGCGGGCCACAAACTCGGAGCACAAAAATTCATCGTTGTCTTCGTGCAGAAAGCGCCCGGTGTTGCCCTGCAAGAAAAAGACCAACACGTCTTTGAAAGAAAACTTCTTGTTGAGCAAGGTAGCGGCTGCCCCCAAAAGCTGCTCCACTTTGGGGTTGTGAATGGATGAGGCCACATCCGATGCATTCCTCGGTGCCTGGTACAGCCGTTGGTCCCGCGCGAGGTACAGCCGTCCGTTGTACGGTTTGTCCGAGTTCTCATAGTTGGCAACATACTGGCTGACCGGCACGATGCGCACGCCATCGGTCTCCACACTCTCCAGCAGCATGAGCCGGTCATTCCACCAATACACAATGCCCACATGGCTGACCCGGGACCCACCCGACAGGTAACGAATGGCTTTGCTGAATGCAAAATTTCCACCACAAAAGAGCAAATCACCGTTGTGAATCCGGTCACGAAGATCCTGGTAGGCGACGGTCGGCAATGCATCAAACTTGTTCGTATGGTCCCGCTTGATGGAATAACCCGGTGCACGAAACGGCGATAGCAATACCGCAATGGATCTGAGCCACCAGGGGGAAACGTCGTTATCTGCGTTCATAGTCCTTCTTTCTTGCAACGGATGGTAAACCGGTGCAGCGCGCACTGCCGACCATTGCGCGGCGTGGTGCGCTGCGTGGCAACGCTGTCGCATTGATCCGCATCAAGGGTTTATTTGCCATTCGCGGTTTCAATGCAGTGCCGTTGACCCACTGCACCGCGCTGCCTTGCATGGGCCACAGCGGCTGTATGTCACAGCGTTACTGTACAAACCCAACTGACGTATTTCACTGAAAGGAACCTGCCATGGTCTTTGACCCCAAAAAACATCTGACCGAACGCACCTACGCGCTGGTGCTGGCGGGGGGGCGCGGCAGCCGGTTGCACCAGTTGACGGATTGGCGGGCCAAACCAGCGGTACCCTTTGCGGGTAACCTGAACATCATCGACTTTGCACTGAGCAACTGCGTCAACTCCGGCGTGCGCCACATTGCAGTGCTCACGCAATACAAGGCACAAAGTCTGATCCGCCACATCGAACGGGGTTGGAGTTTTCTGGCTGCCAGCCTGGGTGAATACGTGGACGTGGTGCCCGCCCAGCAGCAGCACGGCGAGGGCTGGTACAGCGGCACGGCCAACGCGGTGTACCAAAACCTGCGCATCATTGACGAAGCCCAACCAGACCGTGTGTTGATACTGGGCGGCGACCATGTGTACAAAATGGATTATTCCATCATGCTGGCAGAACACGCCGCACGTGGTGCCGAAATGACCGTGGCCTGCCTCGAAGTACCGGTAGAACAGGCCAGTGATTTCGGGGTCATGTCCATCGACCCCAGTGGCCGCATCGTGGCCTTTGCAGAAAAGCCCAAGCAGCCGGTCACGCTGGCGCACCGCCCCAGCCACGCATTGGCCAGCATGGGCATTTATGTGTTTGATGCGGATCTGCTGGTGTCTGAACTGGTGCGCGATGCGGCTGACCCCACATCGAGCCACGACTTTGGCAAAGACATCATTCCCTCCCTGCTATCACGCCACCGGGTGTATGCCCACAGCTTCAAAGACAGCTGCGTCAACATGGTGGACACCACCCCCTACTGGCGTGACGTGGGCACCGTGGATGCCTTTTGGGAAGCCAATATGGACCTCACCTCGGTGGTGCCCGAGCTCAATTTGTACGACGACGACTGGCCCATTCTGAGCCTGCAACGCCAGTTGGCCCCGGCCAAGTTTGTGTTTGACGAAACCGGCCGCCGGGGCGAAGCCCACAACGCACTGGTGTCCAGCGGTTGCATTGTGAGCGGAGCCATTGTTCGGCACTCCATTCTGTTCTCCAAAGTCAAGGTGCGCGAAGGCAGTTTGATAGAAGATTGCGTGGTGCTGCCCGACGTGGGCATTGGCAAAAATGTGCACCTGCGCCGCACCATTGTCGACAAACATTGCAAACTGCCCGATGGATTTAGTGCGGGTCTTGACCGAGAACACGACCGCACACGCGGCTTCCATGTCACGGAAAATGGCGTAACGCTGATTACCCCGGAAATGCTGGGCCAGCGTATTCACCGCATGGTGTAAACGTTTGCAAATAATTCGATGTAAGCCAACTCCCAACCAGGTGACACCATGTCTTCTGAACCTTTACGGCTTTTGATTAGCGAATACCAGGCGTCGCCCCATGCACTGGTGCAAATACTGCGTGAAGCGCAGCGTCTGCAGGGGTGGCTGCCCCGCGACATGTTGACCGACATTGCAAGCGCTCTGGGCCTTAGCCTGGCCCACGTGCAAGGGGTGGCCGGTTTCTACCGGTTTCTGCACACCAAACCCGTTGGCACCTATCGCATCCTGTTTAGCAACAACATCACCGACCGCATGCTGGGTGTTGATGCCCTGATGCGCGACCTGTGCCAGCGCCTGGGCGTAACGCGTGGCCAAGTGCGTGGCGATGGACGGGTGAGTGTGGAGTTGGCATCGTGCACCGGCCTGTGCGACCAAGGCCCTGCCCTGCTGGTCAACCACCACTATGTGGTTACGCGGCTGAACCCTGGGCGCATTGAACACATTGCGGCTTTGATTGAAGCCCAGGTTCCACCCGCGCAGTGGCCGCCGGAGTGGTCGCGTGTGGACGACCAGATTCGCCTTACCGACGTCAAGCTGGGTACCCAGCCAACGCCCGGTGAGGCCCTGGCTGCAGCCATCGCACGCGGACCGCAAGGCATGCTCGACGACCTTAAACGCTCCAAACTGCGCGGGCGCGGCGGCGCGGGGTATGCCACCGCAACCAAGTGGCAACTCTGCCGCAATGCCCCGGGCGCCATGCACTACGTGGTGTGTAACGCCGACGAAGGCGAGCCCGGCACTTTCAAAGACCGTGTTTTACTGACCAGTTATGCCGACGGTGTGATCGAGGGCATGACGATTGCCGCCTGGGTGGTGGGCGCACGGCGGGGGTTCATCTATTTGCGTGGCGAATACCGCTACCTGCTGGAACACCTGCACGCCGTGTTGCAGCGCCGCCGCGCGCAGCATTTGCTGGGCGACTCCATCCAGGGGCATGCCGGGTTTGATTTCGACATTGACATCCACGTGGGGGCCGGTGCCTACGTGTGTGGCGAAGAGTCTGCCTTGATTGAATCGCTGGAAGGCAAGCGCGGCACGCCGCGCATTCGCCCACCGTTTCCGGTAGAGCATGGCTACCTGGGGCAACCCACTACCGTCAACAACGTGGAGACCTTCAGCGCCGTCACGCACATTGCCTTGCATGGCGGTGACTGGTGGTCGCAAATTGGCACCCGCCAGTCCACCGGCACCAAAATTCACTCCGTTTCCGGCGACTGTGAACGCCCCGGCATTTACGAATACCCTTTTGGCACGCGCATTGGCCGCATTCTGGAAGACTGCGGTGCCCGCGACACGCAGGCGGTGCAAGTGGGTGGGCCATCGGGCGTGTGCCTGTCGGCATTCGAATTTAATCGCCGCATTGGTTTTGAGGATGTACCCACGGCAGGCGCCTTTATGGTGTTTGACCGCTCCCGCGACATGTTTACGGTGGCACGCAACTTTGCGCACTTTTTTGCCCACGAGAGCTGCGGGTTTTGCACCCCCTGCCGAGTGGGCACCAAGCTGGTGGTGCGGCGCATGGAGAAGTTGCAGCGTGGCGACGGCTCGGCCGCCGATGTGCAGGTTTTATTCAAGCTCGACACCCTGATGCACGGCACCACCCACTGCGGCTTGGGTGCGGCCGCTTGCAACCCGCTGCGTGACACCATTGCCAAGTTTCGCCCGGCCTATGAGCGCCATTTGCAGTCGCTGCATTTTGTGCCCGGCTTTGATCTGGATGCCGAGTTGTCGCAAGCACGCCTGGCCACCGCACGCGACGACAGCGGTGCCCACCTGGAGACTAAAGAATGACCAATCAACGCATTGACCCGCTCAGCCCGGGCAGCTTTGAACTCGACGGACAAGATGTGGAGTTCGCCCCGGGTGACAGCATTTTGCGTGCCGCCACACGCGCGGGCCACTATATTCCGCACCTGTGCTGGAAGCCCGAGTTCGCCCCGCATGGCTCATGCCGTATCTGCACGGTCAAGGTCAATGGCCGCACGGGTGCCGCGTGCACGGTGTTGGCCAGCGCCGGGCAAGAGGTGCAAAGCAATACCGACGAACTTAACGCCCAGCGCAAAACCCTGCTGCAAATGCTGTTTGTAGAAGGCAACCATTTTTGCCCCTCGTGCGAGAAGAGCGGCGATTGCCTGCTGCAGGCCACCGCCTACGAGGTCGGCATGACGGGGCCGCATTTTGAAGAGCTGTACCCCAACCGCCCAGTGGACGCCAGCCATGCCGATGTGCTGCTGGACTTGAACCGCTGCATTTTGTGCGGCCTGTGTGTGCGTGCAAGTAGCACGGTGGACGGCAAAAACGTGTTTGCCATTGACGGCCACGGCATTGATACCCGGCTCATCGTCAACAGCCCCAGTGGCTTGCTGGGCGATAGCGCGCTGGCACTGAGCGACTGCGCAGCCCACATATGCCCCGTGGGCGCCATACTGCCCAAACGCAAAGGTTTTGCCACACCCATTGGTCAACGCCGTTTTGACATCAAACCGGTTTCCGAGCAGGTTGAGAAGGACGCCACATGACCACCCCGCATGACGGACCACAGCCCCTGCACGCGCCGCGCAAATACAAAATTGCCACCGTCTCGCTGGCCGGGTGTTTTGGTTGCCACATGTCGTTTCTGGACATTGACGAGCGTTTGCTGCAACTGCTGGATGTGGTGGAGTTTGACCGCTCCCCGCTAACCGACATCAAAACCATTGGCCGATGCGATATCGGGCTGATTGAAGGGGGGCTGTGCAATGCCGAAAACGTACACGTGCTGCGCGAGTTCAGGGCCAACTGCAAAACCCTGGTGGCGGTGGGCGCCTGTGCCATTAACGGTGGTTTGCCTGCACAACGCAACCAACTGGATGTGGGGCAAATTTTGCGGGATGTGTACTGCAAACAAACCGGCATCAGCGCCAACAGCCAAATCCCCAACGACCCCGAGTTACCCTTGCCCCTCAACCAGGTGCACCCTATTCATGAGGTGGTGCACGTCGATTATTTTTTGCCGGGCTGCCCGCCGTCGGGCGATGCCATCTGGGCTTTTTTTAATGATTTGATTGCGGGCCGCACCCCCCATCTCGGGCACGGGCTGATGCACTATGACTAGGGAGCGCGTTGTATGAGTTTCCTCCTTGAAACAGCTGCCAACCCCGAGGGTTTGCGTCGCGTGGCAATTGACCCCGTATCCCGCGTGGAGGGCCATGGCAAAGTGACGCTGCTGCTGGACGAACACAACCGGGTGCAGCAAGTGCGCCTGCACATTGTGGAGTTCCGGGGGTTTGAGAAGTTCATTGAAGGGCGTCCCTATTGGGAGGTTCCGGTCATGGTGCAGCGGCTGTGCGGCATCTGCCCGGTGTCGCACCATCTGGCGGCTGCCAAGGCCTTTGACCGCGTCATTGGTGCCATGCCGGTACCCGCCAGCGCCGACGCCGTGCGCAGGTTGATGCACTACGGGCAAATGCTGCAATCGCACGCGCTGCACTTCTTCCATTTGTCATCGCCCGACCTGCTGTTTGGTTTTGATTCGGAAGTGGCCCAGCGCAACATCGTCGGCGTGGCACAGGCCCATCCCGAGATCGCCAAAAAAGGCATTTTTTTGCGCAAGTTCGGGCAAGAAGTGATCCGCATCACCTCGGGCAAACGGGTGCATGGCACCGGTGCGATTCCGGGCGGCGTCAACAAGCTGGTCACCGCCTCCGAGCGCGACACCCTCAGACGCGAACTACCCCAGATGCTGGCCTGGGCGCAAGACGCGGTCAACATTGCCAAACAACTCCACGCGCAAAACCCGGCGCTCTACAACCAGTTTGGTAGCTTCCGCTCCAACCTGCTCTCGCTGGTGCGGCCCGATGGCGGCATGGATTTTTACGATGGCGTGCTGCGCGCGCGCGATGCCGATGGAAAAATACTGTTCGATGGTGTGAGCGACCAGCGCTACCTGGAACTGATTGAAGAAGAAGTGCGCTCCTGGAGCTACATGAAGTTCCCCCACCTGCGCAGCCTGGGGCGCGAGCAGGGTTGGTACCGGGTGGGCCCCTTGGCGCGTGTACAAAACTGCGACTTTATTCCCACCCCCCGTGCCGAAGTCGAACGCCAGGCCTTTGTGGCCTGGGGTCAAGGCGACCTGGTGCACGCCACGCTGGCCTACCACTGGGCCCGCATGATTGAAATGCTGCACGCGGTGGAAGTGATTGCCGAGCTGTTAGACAACCCGGCCCTGCTGTCGGGGGACTTGGTCAGCAGCGGAGAGCGCCAACGCGGTGGCGTGGGCATCATCGAGGCACCGCGTGGCACACTGATCCACGACTACGACGTGGGCGATAACGACCTGGTGACCCGCTGCAACCTGATCGTCTCCACCACCCACAACAACCAGGCCATGAACGAAGCCGTGCGCGCCGTCGCACGCGACTACCTGGATGGGCGCGAGTTGACCGAAGGCTTGCTCAACCACATTGAAGTGGCCATACGCGCCTACGACCCCTGCCTGTCGTGCGCCACCCATGCACTGGGGCAAATGCCGCTGGACGTGGCTTTGGTGGGGCATGACGGAACACTAATCGACCGCGTACTTAAGTCGCAGGGTGTGCTGGTGCATGAGCGCTAAACCAGTGCCTCCCTTGCTGGTGTTCGGCTGGGGCAATTTGAGCCGGGGCGACGACGCACTGGGGCCACTGTGTGTGGAGCAATTGCGCGCTGCATGTGCAGGCGAGCCAGCAGTGGAGTTTTTGGACGACTACCAACTGCAGGTGGAGCACGCGCTGGATTTGGTGGGGCGCTCGCGCATACTTTTTGTCGATGCCAGCTTGAACTGCACCGCACCGTTTGAGGTCACCACCCTGCACGCCGCGCAAGACGCCAGCTTCACCACCCACGCCATGTCTGCGCAGGCCTTGATGCAGGTGTTTGTCGACTTGCATGGCACCGCACCGCCGCCATGCACCTTATTGGCCATTCGCGGTGAACGATTCGAGTTGGGCGAGCCACCCAGCGCGCGGGCGGTAGAGAACCTGAAGGCGGCCACCCAATGGGCACGGACATGGTTGCAACCGATATGAACGCGCCGTCGGATATGCCGATCAGCACCGCGATTTTTGGTACGCGACCATGCACGAACTGAGCCTGGCCGAAGAAATTGTGCGCATGGTGGAAAGCGCGGCCGCGCGCGACCACTTTAGCAGCGTGGCCACACTGACACTGGAAGCCGGTACCCTGGCCGGTGTGGAAGTGGCCTCGCTGCGCTTCGCACTGGAGGCCATCACACCTGGCACCTGTCTGGAAGGGGCTGCCATTGTGATCAACGAGCCCACAGGCCGGGCCTGGTGCAATGCCTGTGCCGCAGAGGTGTCGATTACCTCCCGTGCAGACCCCTGCCCGGTGTGTGACGGTTATCCGCTCAAAGTGCTGGGTGGCGACGCATTGCGGGTGGTGGACTTGGTAGTGGTAGATGAAGGAGAAAAACCATGTGTGTAGTGTGTGGTTGTGGCACGGACGAGGCCCACGGTGAGGTGTTGCCCGGTAAACCCGCGGCGGTGCAGGACGCCAAGGGCGACTTGCACTACGGCTTGGGTGGCGCATCGGCGCATGTACCCGGTCTGAGCAAACAGCGCACCGTCCAAATAGAAGCCGATGTGTTGGGTGCCAACCAGCGCTTGGCCGACCGCAACCGTGCGCACTTTTTGGCCCATGGGGTTACCGCATACAACCTCGTGTCTGGCCCCGGATCCGGCAAAACCACCCTGCTGTGCGCCACCATCACGGCCTTGCAAACACGCTGCAAAGACTTGCCGGTGGCAGTAATAGAAGGCGACCAACAAACCACACTGGATGCCGACCGCATTCGCGCCACCGGCGCTGCTGCCATTCAGGTCAACACCGGCCGCGGTTGCCACCTCGACGCCCAGATGGTGGGCGACGCCTTTGCCCGGCTGGATTTGCATTCGCATGCCCACACACACGCCCACGCAGAGGGTCACAGCCATGCCGACGGCCCAGACGCGCTGCTCTTCATTGAAAACGTAGGCAACCTGGTCTGCCCCGCCCTGTGGGACTTGGGCGAAGCGGCGAAGGTGGTCATTCTGTCCGTGACCGAAGGCGAGGACAAACCCCTCAAATATCCCGACATGTTCGCCGCAGCGCAGCTCATGGTCATTAACAAAATTGACCTTCTGCCCTACGTGTCTTTTGACGTAGCCCGCTGCATTGAGGCGGCGCAACGTATCAACCCCGACATTGAAGTGCTGCAACTGTCTGCAACCCGCGGCGATGGCATGGATACATGGCTGGACTGGTTGGTGCACGGCCACCGCCATTGAAGTGCGGCCTATGAACCCGCTGGCGCACTCCGTTCGTTTACCCCGCCCCGCCCCGCAGCGGGTATTGGCGTGTGGTGCGTATCTGAAAAATCGCGCCTGTTTGCTGGACGGCACCCATGTCCACTGGTCGGCATTGCACGGTGACCTGGGTGACCCCAGCAGTCGCCAGGCACTGGCGCAATCGGTAGAGGCCTTGTTGGCGCAAGCCAGTGGCCCATTGCAGGCGATAGCCAACGACCTGCACCCGGACTTTTACAGCACCCAACTCGCCAACGACGTGGCGCACAGTTTGGGAATACCGGCGGTTGCCGTTCAACACCACCATGCCCATGTGGGGGCTGTATTGGCCGAGCAAGGCATTGGCCACCCGGTGATCGCCCTCACGCTGGACGGCTTTGGTTTGGGAGCGGATGGCAATGCCTGGGGCGGCGAAGTGCTGTGGGTGGACGGCGCAGACCACGGCCCCGTTTTCCAACGCGTGGGCCATCTGGCTGCGTTGGCCCAGCCGGGTGGCGATGCCGCAGCGCGCGAGCCCTGGCGTGTGGCCGCTGCGGTGCTGTTTGCGTGCAACCGGGGCGATGAGATTGAACCTGTCTTCTCACCACTCGTCGGTGCAGCCGCCGCAAAAACCGTCCACACCATGCTAGCGCGCGGCTTGAACTGCCCGCACTCCAGCAGTGCCGGGCGCTGGTTTGATGCAGCCGCTGGCGCTTTGGGTATCAGCGTGCGCCAGAGCCACGAGGCCGAGGCGGCGATAGTGCTGGAGCAACTGGCCGCGCAATGGCTCAGTGCACATCCGGATTTTTTGTTCGAGTGGACTTCTTTGGACTTGCACGCAGTGGTGGCGCCATTGTTTGCCCTGCGCGGACAAGGCACCGATGCCCAGGCCCGCGGTGCGGCACAATTTCATTTGGCATTGGCGACTGGCTTGGCCCATGCTGCTGCAGAAGCGGCAAGCCGCCACGGCACTGAGACAGTCGTGTTGACCGGTGGTTGTTTTGCCAACCGGGTGCTGCGCACCGCTGTGCGCATCCAATTGGAGCGTCAAACCCTGCAAGTAGTCGAACCCCAATGGGTGGGCTGCGGTGATGAGGGTTTGGCACTGGGACAAGCCTGGTTGGCTGGCTGGTTTATGGACAAGTCCTTCGATATTTTGGAGAGTTAACGATGTGCCTTGCACTCCCTGCGCGAATTGTTGAGCTACCAGAGACGGAGGTCGCTGTGGTGGATATGGGCGGCGTGCGCAAGCGCATTTCCATCGCCCTGGTGCCCGAGGCCCAGTTGGGTGATTTCGTCATCGTCCATGTGGGGCATGCCATTGGTATGCTCGATGAGGAAGAAGCACTGGCCTCACTGGCTCTGTTTGCCGAGTTGGCCCAGTCGCAAAACGGCGCAGAGGCGGCCAAGCCATGAAATACGTCGATGAATTTCGTGACGGAGTCTTGGCGCAAAACCTGACGGCGTCCATTCGCGCCGCAGTCGATCCCACACGCAGCTACAGCTTCATGGAATTTTGCGGTGGCCACACCCACGCCTTGGCGCGCTACGGCGTGGTGGACTTGCTGCCCAGCAACGTGCGCATGATCCACGGCCCCGGCTGCCCCGTGTGTGTGTTGCCCATTGGGCGCATTGACATGGCCATCCACCTCGCGCTGGAGCGCGGCGCCATGGTCTGCACCTATGGCGATGTGATGCGGGTACCGGCCTCAAAAGACCTGTCTTTGATGCGGGCCAAAGCCCGGGGCGGCGACATTCGCATGGTCTACTCCCCCGCCGATGCGCTGCAACTGGCGCAAGACCACCCGCAACGCGAAGTGGTTTTTTTGGCCATTGGGTTTGAGACCACCACACCGCCCAGTGCCCTGGTTATTCAACAGGCGGCCCGCTTGGGTCTGAAAAACTTCAGCGCACTGTGCTGCCATGTGCTCACGCCCGCCGCCATAACCCACATCTTGCAGTCGCCCGAGGTGGCGCAATACGGCAGCGTGCCGCTGGACGGTTTTGTCGGCCCCGCCCACGTGAGTGTGGTGATTGGCTCTGCGCCCTACGAGCCGTTTGCGGCCAACTTCCAAAAGCCGGTGGTCATTTCGGGCTTTGAGCCGCTGGATGTGATGCAGTCCATTTTGATGCTGGTGCGCCAGGTTAATGACGGCCGTGCGGTGGTCGAAAACCAGTACACCCGCGCCGTCAACCGCGCGGGCAATGCGGCTGCGCAGGCCGTCACCGCCCAAGTGTTCGAACTGCGGGACAGTTTCGAGTGGCGCGGCCTGGGCGAAGTGCCCCTCAGCGCCCTCAAAATTCGCCCCGAGTTTGCAACCTTTGACGCGGAAGTGCGCTTTGGCTTGCACTACCACCCCGTGCCCGACCACAAGCAATGCGAGTGCGGCGCCATTTTGCGCGGCGTGAAGCGCCCGACCGACTGCAAGCTGTTTGGCACCGTCTGCACCCCCGAGAGCCCCATGGGCTCGTGCATGGTCTCCAGCGAAGGCTCGTGCGCCGCACACTACACCTATGGGCGCTTTCGGGACAGTGAAAACACCCCCACCGCCAGGACAACCGCACCGGCAAAGGCCACACCATGAGCAACACCAAGACCGACACCAAAAAAACCGGCTACCTGCGCCCCATCGACTTCAAAAACGGCCTGGTGGACATGAACCACGGCGCCGGTGGCCGCGTAGGCGCGCAATTGGTGAGCGAACTGTTTGCCCGCGCCTTTGACAACGAATTTCTAAACCAGGGCAACGACGGCGCGCTACTGAGCATTCCTGCCGGTCACAAAGTGGTCATGGCCACCGACGCCCACGTCATCTCGCCCCTGTTCTTCCCCGGTGGCGACATTGGCAGCCTGGCCGTGCACGGCACCGTCAACGATGTCGCCATGCTGGGCGCGCAGCCGCTGTACCTAAGCGCCAGTTTTATTCTGGAAGAAGGCTTCCCCCTGGCCCAGCTCAAGCAAATCGCCGAATCCATGGCGGCGGCTTCGCGCGCGTGCGGCGTACCCATCGTCACCGGCGACACCAAGGTGGTGGAAAAAGGCAAAGGCGATGGGGTGTTTATCAGCACCACGGGCCTGGGTGTGCTGCCGCAGAATCGCACCATTGGCGGCGCCAATGCGCGCGTGGGCGACGTGATTTTGTTGTCCGGCTCCATTGGCGACCACGGCGTGGCGGTGCTGTCGCAGCGTGAATCCCTGCAGTTTGAAACCACCATTCACTCCGACAGTGCACCTTTGCACACCCTAGTCGCGGCCATGTTGGCAGCCGCCCCCGAGGGCAGCGTGCGGGTGCTGCGCGACCCCACCCGGGGCGGCCTGGCGACTACCCTGAATGAAATTGCCCAGCAGTCCGAAGTCGGCATGCATTTGCAGGAAGATGCCATTGCGGTTTTGCCTGAAGTGGCAGGCGCCTGCGAAATGCTGGGGCTGGATCCGCTGTACATCGCCAACGAGGGCAAACTGGTTGCCATGGTCGCCCCCGAGGCCGCCGATGCCGTACTGGCCGCCATGCGCGCCCACCCGCTGGGCCAGCGCGCCGCGCAAATTGGACTGGTCACCGAAGACCCCCACCATTTTGTGCAAATGACCACCCGTTTTGGCGGTCGACGGGTGGTGGACTGGCTCAGTGGCGAGCCCTTGCCGCGCATTTGCTGATGGACATTACCGGACTCATCCTCGCGGGCGGGCGCGGCACCCGCATGGGCAGCGTGGACAAGGGCTTGCAGTTACTCAACGGGCGCCCCATGGTGCAGCACGTTTTGCAGCGTCTGCAGCCGCAGGTACAGCAGATCCACATCAACGCCAACCAAAACCTGGAGACTTACGCCGCCCTGGGCCTGCCGGTGTGGACGGATGCCCTACCCGACTTTGCCGGACCACTGGCCGGGCTGCAAACTGGGCTGATGCACTGCCCCACGCCCTGGCTGGCCACTGCGCCGTGTGACTCCCCTTTTCTGCCCGCCGATCTGGTGGCCACGCTGGCTGCCGGCCTGCAGCGTGAAGGTGCCGAACTGGCACTGGCCGTCACCGGCGACGGCCCCACCACGCAGACACACCCGGTGTTTTGCCTGGCCAGCGTTACCTTGCTGCCCGCCCTCACCCGCTATCTGGAAGGCGGTGGGCGCACCATGGGCGCCTGGTTTGACACCGTGCGCGTGGCCCGTGTGCACTTTGCCGATGACGCAGCCTTTCGCAACATCAACACACTGGAAGAGTTGCGCCAGTCGGCGCAGCACACGCCCTGAAGTTACAAGCCAAATAGGCCATTTGCGCACGTCTGGCGTGCGTAGACAGCTATAAAAAGCATAGCATTTAGATCATCCATCCCCAGCCAATGCCGCACGGCCACGTGCGCAGTGGTGCACTGGCAGGCGCGGTGAATCGCTCCGGTGTGCTTATGGCATCACCCCCAAGCGCCACAAGGATGTCACCTCCGCAGCCCGTGCGGCATGCAGGGGGTCGCTGCCATCGCTGGCTTTGGGGTGCTGCGGTTTGGCATCCATGCGGCCCAGTACCGTAAGACCGCTGCGCGCAAACGCCTCCAGCAACGCATCGCGCGTGCGCAGGCCCAGGTGTTCCGCCAGGTCGGACAGAATGAGCCAGCCCTCGCCTCCCGGCACCAGGTGTTCTGCCAAACCGGCCAAAAAACCCAGCAACATGCGGCTGCCTTCGTCGTATACCGCGTGTTCAATCGGCGCACTGGGGCGTGCCGGCAGCCAAGGCGGGTTGCACACCACTACCGAGGCGCGCCCGGGCGGAAACAGGTCCACCTGGCACAACTGCACCTGGGCACCCACTCCCAACTGCGCCACATTGGCGGCCGCGCAGGCCAGCGCGCGGGGGTCCTGGTCGGTAGCGATGACATGGGCCACCCCGCGGCGCGCCAAAACTGCAGATAACACACTGGTGCCGGTGCCAATGTCCAGCGCGGTGTAGGGCACCTGCCCCGTGGGCGGCAGGGGGGCGGCTGCCACCAGCCCCACATACTCGCCCCGTACCGGGGAGAAGACCCCGTAGTGGGGGTGAATGCGATTATGGGGGGCGGCGCCCAGTGCGGCAACCTCCACCCCGTTTTTGCGCCACTCATGGGCGCTGACCATGCCCAGCAGGTCGCGCAGGCTGGCCACGCAGGGGCCGTCCGTCTCCACCAGCGGGCCCCAGGCCTCGGTGCAGGCCTGCCGTGCGTCGGGTGCGCGGCGCAGGGGAATGCGGTGGTCGGCATCAAAGGGAATCAACACCATGCCCAGCACCCGTGCGCGCTGCGACTGGGCCATGCGGTGTTGGTGAAAGGCATCGGCGGGCGACACCGATGTGCCCGCAACGGGCTTGGGTTGCGCACGCTTTTTGCGCGCCGGGGTTTTGTCGATGCGCCGGGCCAGGGCCTGCAGCATCTGGCGGGCGTTTTGAAAATCACCCCGCCACAGCAGCGCGGTGCCTGCGCAAGCCAGGTGGTAGGCGTCATCGGCCGTGGTGGTGTCGTCGGCCAGCACCACGCGCTTGGGTGGCGCAGCGCCGCGCTCCGAGCGCCACAGGGCGGAACAGTTTTGACCGGATTCGGTCCAGTGAATAGTGGGGGAGGAATGCATTCCTCCTTTTACCAGACTGGGCATGCTGCGCGCGAACCGCAATCAGCGCCTGAACGGATGGATGATTCACCCTGGGCAGGCGCGGCGCACGGGTAGCGCGCAAGAGGATCAGACAGCGTGAACGGATCGGGCGCTCAGGGGTAGTCTTTGACCACAATTTCCGTGTTATCACGCGCCTGGGACGGGTTGCCACCGGCCAATTGGCGGTAGGTGCGCGAAAACTGTGCGTAGTCGGCAAAACCGGCGGCCAGCGCCGCATCGGTCAGACCGGCACCCTCGCGTAGCCGGGCGGCGGTAACAAAAACGCGGTGCCACAGGCGAAAGCACCGGATGGGCGTTCCGACAATTTCTTTAAACAATTGGGAAAGACGCGGCACCGACAAACCCACCTGGCGGGCAATCCAATCAACGGATACGTTTTGGTCGTGGTGATGGGTAATCAACTCCACCGCCCGGACGATGCGCGGGTCCGGATCGGGCCGTTTGCGCGAGGGATGATCCAGCCACTCGTTGACCAGCTGCTCTGCGGTTGTCAGCGATGGCCGCTCATACCGCAAGAGATTGGCAAACTCAATCACGTCCGCCTCCCCCTTGATGCCAGAAAAACAATGCTGGTCGCGCACCGGAACGACAGTGTGCATGAGGGACGTCAGCCGGGAAAGGTCATTGCCGGTAACGTCCAGAAAAAAGAGTGCCACGTTGGCGCCGTGGGTATCCACCTCCAGGTCCATACCCGCCGGGATCAGAAAACTCCGGGATTGAACCCGCTGGTTGCGTGCCGGGTCCAGCAGTTCGAGTTCATCCTCCAAGGACACCAGCAGCGTGGAGGGCACATTGGTGCGTTTGAAATGGCGCTCCAAACGCCCAACATACACACCGCGTTTTCCTGTTGCGTAAACAATGGCCTTCTTTTTCATGTTCATATAAAGCTCCACAAGCACCACGTTCCTGTGCCCCTACCACGGCGGCACACACCCATAGACCTGGGCAGAATGCTAAAAGCTCTATACCAACAAGTTCAGGAAATTATTCACACATTGCCGGATTGTTCAAACCATTGCGGCAAGCCACTCTGGGTCAAAAGGTTTCCCACTCATCGTCACCACCGGCCGCCGCCTTGGGCGCCGCAGGCTTGGGAGCAGGCTTGGGAGCAGGCTTGGGTGCGGCCCGGGGGGCTGCCTTAGGGGCCGGCGCTGCGGGTTTGGCCAACGCCGGGCGCAACGCAGGCTGCGATGGCGTTGCATGGGATGCCAGGCGCGCGGGCGCGCGGGCGGCCAACTGCGGTGCAGCGGTACGCGGCGCAGGGCTGTGCCCGCCACCGCCGCTGGAAGCCTGCGCCGCACCCAGGTTGAACACCGCCACGACCTGCACCAACTCCTGGGCCTGGCTCTTGAGGCTGCTGGCGGCAGCGGCCATTTGCTCCACCAGCGCAGCGTTCTGCTGCGTCATCCGGTCCATCTGCGTGACGGCCTCGCCCACCTGGCTGACCCCGGCAGACTGCTCGTTGCTGGCGGCGCTGATCTCGCCCATGATGTCGGTCACACGTTTGATGCTGTCCACCACCTCGGTCATGGTGGAGCCCGCCTGATCGACCAGGGTGCTGCCCTGCTCCACCCGTTCCACGCTGGCGCCGATGAGGGTTTTAATCTCCTTTGGCGGCTTCGGCCGAGCGCCCGGCCAGGCTGCGCACCTCGCTGGCCACCACGGCAAAACCACGGCCCTGCTCACCAGCGCGGGCGGCTTCCACCGCCGCATTGAGCGCCAAAATATTGGTCTGAAACGCAATGCCGTCGATGACGCTGATGATGTCCGAGATCTTGCGGCTGGCCTCATTAATGCCTTTCATGGTTTCCACCACCTGGCCCACCACTTCGCCGCCCTTGACGGCGACGGTCGATGCACTCAGGGCCAGCTGATTGGCCTGGCGCGCGCTGTCGGCGTTTTGTTTGACGGTGGCACTGAGCTCTTCCATGCTGGCGGCGGTTTCTTCCAGTGCGCTGGCCTGGCTCTCGGTGCGGGCCGACAGGTCGTGGTTGCCCGAGGCAATTTCGGAACTGGACGAAGACACCCCTTCCGAGCCCTGGCGCACCCGGCTGACCACGTTGACCAAGCCCGATTGCATGTCTTTGAGCGCTGCCATCACTTCGGATACTTCGTCTTTGCCCTGCACATGGATAGGCTGGCTCAAATCCCCCTGTGCCACAGCCCGGGCCGTTGCCACGGCCTGCGCCAGCGGACGGGAAATGCCCAACGTCAAAAACCAGCCAAACACCCCGGCAAAGCCCAAGCCCAAAACCAGCAGCGTCCAGCCCAGGGCACGTGCGCTCTGGAAGCGCGACTGCCCCGCTTCATATTCTTTACGGGCTTCGGTGATTTGCAGTTCGATAAGGTCGACCAGCAGCTTGCGGATATCGGCGAACAAAGGCCGCAATTTTTCGGTGTTCAGGGTTTTTGCAGCCTCCAGGTCGTTGGCACCCAGGGCGGTCAGCATGGGTGTCACCCCTTCCTGCAACAACTTGCCACGCGCCGCTTCCAGCGCCTTGGCCAGCTTTTCTTCTTCAGGTGTCAACTGGGTTGCCATGTAGGCCGCCCAGACCTTGCTGACCTCGGCCACGTTTTTGTTCACGTCGTCCACGGCCCGTTTGGCTTCTTCCGGGGTGCCAATGGCCAGTGCACCCGTCAGGGCCAACTGGTTTTCCAGCATGCGGGCCTGCACATCCGCCAACTGCCCCAGTGACACGGCACGGTCTTCGTACACCGTTTTCAGGGCGGCATTGCTGGCCCCCATACCCCGTATGCCGCTGAATGCGATGACCAGCATCACCAGCGCAACGGAACCCAGAAGGATCAGCATACGCGTCGAAATTTTCAAATTGCTCATGATCGGGTCTTCCTTTGCGTCACAACGCGGGGGTTTTTCTGGAAGCGACCACTGTCGGCAACTATGCAAGGCTTGTCAATCCGGTGAAACCGCCGTCACCGCACCACCACACACCGCTGCCACCCGGTCCGCCCCGGTGGTGTACCTTGCCCCGTGGGTGGTTTGCAACGAAAAGTGCCTCTTACGCACGTCCCACGGGCGCAGGCAGCTACTATTTTTATAGTAAACGGATCAATGTTTGCCGGTAGAACCGTAGCCCCCCGCGCCACGTGTGGTGGCGGCACCAAATTGCTCCACCACGTTGAACTCGGCCTGCACCACCGGCACGATGACCAATTGGGCAATACGTTCCATGGGTGCGATGGTGAAGGCCACATCACTGCGGTTCCAGGCGCTGACCATCAGTTGCCCCTGGTAATCGCTGTCGATGAGGCCCACCAGATTACCCAGCACGATGCCATGTTTGTGGCCCAGCCCCGAACGCGGCAGGATCATGGCGGCGAACCCTGGGTCTTGCAGATGGATCGCCATGCCGGTGGGCACCAGTTGCCAGGCGTTGGGCGCCAAGGTAAGTGGCTCGCTCAGGCAGGCGCGCAAATCCAGCCCGGCACTGCCCGGGGTGGCGTAGGTGGGGAGTTGGTCGGCCAGACGGCTATCAAGGATTTGGACGTCAATTTTCATGGTACTCAGTAGGTAGGCTGCAAAAGACACATCGCCCAGCGGGCGGCAACGATTGGGTAACGCAACGCACCAGACGGCGGGAGTCAGGCCTCAAACGACCGGCCTCAGGTTCAGTTGGATGGGGTCGGGTGGGCCAGGCGGCGGGCGACCTCAATCACCAGTTGGCGCGCCAGCACCAGTTTGCCGGCGCGCGGAATTTCGTGCGCGCCCTGGGCATCGACCAGCAACAGGGCATTGTCGTCGCGGCCAAAGGTTTCAGGGCCAATATTGCCCACCAGCAAGGGCACGCCCTTGCGCTGGCGTTTGGCGGTGGCGTGGGCCAGCAGGTCGTGGCTCTCGGCGGCAAAACCCACACAGTACAGCGCCCCACTTTGCGCGCGGGGCGACTGTGCCAGGGTGGCCAAAATATCGGCGTTTTCGGCAAACTGCAGTTGCGGGGTCTGGCCGGAGCCGTCTTTCTTGATTTTCTGGTCGGCGGCATTCAAGGGGCGCCAATCGGCCACCGCCGCAGTTGCTATGAAAATAGTAGCTTCTTGCGCACGTTCCACGCAGGCTTTGAGCATATCGGAAGCCGATTGCACGTCCACGCGCCGCACCCCACGGGGGGTGGGCAAACCCACTGGCCCGGCGATCAGCGTCACATCGGCACCGGCCTCGTAGGCCGCGCGGGCAATGGCAAAACCCATTTTGCCGCTGGAACGGTTGGTAATGCCACGCACCGGGTCAATGGCCTCAAACGTCGGCCCGGCGCTTACCAGCACCTGCTGCCCGGCCAGCACCTTGTGCTGAAAAAACGCCACCACGTCATGCAGCAGCTCCTGCGGCTCCAGCATGCGGCCATCGCCCGTTTCGCCACAGGCTTGGTCGCCCACGCCCACATCAAACACCGTGCAGCCGTCGGCGCGCAATTGCGCCACATTGCGCTGGGTGGCCGGGTGGGCCCACATTTCGCGGTTCATGGCGGGAGCCAGCAGCAGCGGCACGGTGGCCAGCGGGCGCGCCAGGCACATCAGGCTCAACAAATCATCGGCGCGGCCGTGCACCAGCTTGGCCATAAAGTCGGCGCTGCACGGCGCAATCAAAATCGCGTCGGCCTCGCGGCTCAGATTGATATGCGCCATGTTGTTGGCCGCGCGCGCATCCCATTGCGCGCTGTACACCGGCCGGTTGCTCAAGGCCTGCATGGTCACCGGGGTGATGAACTGGCCGGCCGCCTCGGTCATCACCACCTGCACCGTGGCACCCTCTTTAATCAGGGCGCGGCACAACTCGGCCGCCTTGTAACAGGCAATGCCGCCAGTCAGGCCCAAAACAATGTGTTTTCCAGCTAAATCTGTCATGGCACGCATGGTAGCAGTGAGGACAGGGTTTTTGACCTGCTCCGTGAAAGTGGCAGTCAGGAGCCAGATGCAAAAAACCCCGCATGGTGCGGGCCAGGCACCATGGCCTTGATGTCCTTCATCAGTAGAAACAGGTGAAATGGATCGGACGGGCTGGGTTCGAACTCCCAGTTGAGATACCACTGCCGGGCTGTTTCATCCTTGGCATGCACCAGCAACGCGCGGATGCCTGCAATATCAGCCGCCTGCGCCGTGCGCAGCAGCGCGTCCTTGAGCAGTGATTTTCCAAGCCCTGCGCCTTGGTGCTGAAGGTCCACGGCAAGCCTGGCCAAAATCATGACAGGCACGGGATGCTGAGGGATGCCCTTGATGACTCGCGGCGCAGCAGCCGCGGTTTCCACACTGCCAACGACGAGGCTATAAAAACCCACCACCAACCCACCCTGGCAACTCACGTAGGTCTGGGCACTGTTGGACTTTTGATTGACCAGCGCAAAGCGATGCAAAAACTGGTTCTGTGCGGGTTGACCACAATCAAAGGACTCAACAGCGTCCGAGCCTGCCAGTTTTCGTACTGGCTCGTAGGTATGCGAACTCAACCAAGGAGCCCCGGCTCAGACAAGAGCTTCTTGAGTTTGGGCTTGGCGTTCACCGGCCGATCAAGGGCTGTCTGGAACGCCTGCCATTGCTCGGCACCCAGCTCAAAGCGGGTACGGTCAGCCAGGGTTTGATTGGCTGCGTTCACACCGGCGTCGAGCAAAAACTCACTCACGTTCTTGTGCGCCACGCGCGCCGCCTCCTGAAGCAATTGCTTCACGGGCGTGCTGGCGCGCACATCGATGCGCTCGGATTTGGAATGAATGACTGCGGTCATGGCGACCCCTTTTTTGAATAGTTGCCTCATCATAACGTCCGGACAATGTACTGACAAGCAGTAGTTTTATCTGGTTCCATAACCATAATGCCCAGCCAGCACTCCCAAAGCACCCACCAAAATGCCCTTGGCCTCGTACTGATTGAGTGTTCGACCATTCCACCCGGCCATCACTGACCACTCACGCACACTCTGCCCCAGGCCAGCGATATGCCAGACTGCGCAGCCACCGGGACTGCCGATGCCGCCCACTGCGTCCAGTGCTTCGCCCAGGTGCTTGCGAGCCCATGCACAGCGCTCAGTCATGGTGTCTCGCCACTGACCACCAGGGATGCGATCCATCGGAGCCGAGCCAGCAGCACTGAGTTGAGCAGCTACAAAGGTGCGCGAAAACTGCTGGCCCACGTCATGCATGGCCTAGGTGATCGAGCCATTGCGTAGCAACAGTCCCAGTGAATCAACGGTGCGAAAGTGCTCGGTTCGGTACGTCGTCCCTTCCTCACTTTGGCTTTCCCACTCCGCTACTCGGCCGCCGGGCAAGTTCACCAGATCACCAGGACGCAGGGGTTGGACATTGGCTTTGTTATCTGACCACAAACCCAACAAGTGAATCGCCGCGTAACAGTCCGTACCGTACCCATAAAAGTCAGGAGGTTCTGAGACAAAACGGCTTTGAGACGGGTTTTTGGCCCGCTGCGCTGATACCGCAGTCAGGAGCCAGAAGCAAAAAACCCCGCATGGTGCGGGGCTTCAGGCAACTTCCATTTGTATTGAGTCAGTTGGAAGTTGGGGTACTGGCGGAGTGGGTGGGATTCGAACCCACGGTACCTTGCGGTACGCTTGATTTCGAGTCAAGTACATTCGACCACTCTGCCACCACTCCTGAATAGTTGCTTCGATTGGACGAAGCCGAGATTCTATCAGGGTCGCAGGGTCACCATGCCGCCCAGGTAGGGGCGCAGGGCTTCGGGGATGGTGACCGAGCCATCGGCGTTCTGGTAGTTCTCCAGCACCGCCACCAGCGTGCGGCCCACGGCCAGGCCGGAGCCGTTCAGCGTGTGCACCAGTTCGTTCTTGCCCTGGGCGTTCTTGTAGCGGGCCTGCAGACGGCGGGCCTGGAAGGCTTCGCAGTTGGACACCGAACTGATCTCACGGTAGGTGTTTTGCGCCGGTAGCCACACTTCCAGGTCATAAGTCTTGGCAGCGCCAAAACCCATGTCGCCGGTGCACAGACTCATCACGCGGTAGGGCAAGCCCAGCTTTTGCAAAATGGCCTCGGCGTGGCGGGTCATTTCTTCCAGCGCTTCGTAGCTTTTCTCGGGGTGCACGATTTGCACCATTTCCACCTTGTCGAACTGGTGCTGGCGGATCAGGCCACGCGTGTCGCGCCCGGCGCTGCCGGCCTCGGAGCGGAAGCACGGGGTGTGGGCAGTCAGCTTGATGGGCAAATCGGCCTCCGGCATGACCACATCGCGCACAAAGTTGGTCAGCGGTACTTCGCTGGTGGGAATGAGGTAGAGCGCCGTATGGTCGGGCTGCGCTTCGCCCTCCTGGCCGCCCTTTTTGGCGGCAAAAAGGTCGCCCTCAAACTTGGGCAACTGGCCCGTTCCCCTCAGCGAGTCGCCGTTAACGGCGTAAGGCACATAACACTCGGTGTAGCCATGTTCCTGGGTCTGCACATCCAGCATGAACTGGCTCAAGGCGCGGTGTATGCGGGCCACGGGACCTTTCATCACGGTAAAGCGCGAACCTGAAAGTTTGACCCCCATCTCAAAGTCCAGCCCCAGCGGTGTGCCCACGTCCACATGATCCTTGATCTCGAACGCCATGGTGTTGGGTGTACCCCAGCGGCGCACCTCCACGTTGCCATGCTCGTCGGCCCCCACCGGCACACTCTCGTGCGGCAGGTTGGGCACCGCCAGCAGCAGGGTTTGCATGTCGCCTTGAATTTGGTCCAGTCGGTGGGCAGAGGTTTCCAGTTCCGTCTTCAGACCGGCCACTTCCGCCATGGCGGCCTCGGCTTCGGCATGCAAGCCCTTGCCCTTGAGCATGCCGATCTGCTTGGCCGAGGTGTTGCGCTTGCTCTGCAACTCTTCGGTGCGCATCTGCAGGGTTTTGCGCTCGGATTCCAGCGCAGTGAAGGCGTCCACGTTCAGGAATGCCTGGGGATTCTTGCGGGTTTCCAGTCGGGCGATGACCGAGGCCAGGTCTTTGCGCAGCAGGGTAATGTCTAACATATCGGTCTCGTTTTTATGAAGAAAAAAGGGCTTTTGCGCGCGATTCTATTGCGCAAGCAGCTATAAAATATATAGCACTTTCATGCCTGCCATCAGGGGTCTGCCCGCAACCCTTTGGGCAGTGGGAACTTGGTGGATTCGGTAATACCGTCCATTTTGCGCACGGCCAGAGCCCCCATGGCACGCAGGCGCTCAATCACCTGGTTGACCAAAATTTCGGGGGCGGAGGCACCGGCCGTCAGGCCCACCCGGGTCTTGCCCTCAAACCACCCGCTCTGGAGTTCGTCGGCGCTATCAATCATGTAGCTGCTTACGCCCAGTTTGCGGGCCAATTCGGCCAAACGGTTGCTATTGGAACTGGTGGGGCTACCGACCACAATCACAATGTCCACCTGGGGCGACATGATCTTGACCGCGTCCTGCCGGTTCTGGGTGGCGTAACAAATGTCCTGCTGCTTGGGTGGGCGCACGTTGGGGAAACGCGCCTTGACCGCTGCCGCAATTTCGGCCGCGTCGTCCACACTCAGGGTGGTCTGGGTGACCACGGCCAGTTTGTCGGTTTGCGCCGGCTGCACACGTGCCACGTCGGCCACGTCTTCCACCAAATGAATACCGTTGGGCAGTTGCCCCATGGTGCCCTCGACTTCGGGGTGGCCCTTGTGGCCGATCATGATGAACTCAAAGCCCTCTTTGTGCAGCTTGGCCACTTCCATGTGCACCTTGGTCACCAGCGGGCAGGTGGCGTCAAAAATCTGGAAACCCCGCGCCTGGGCGTCGAGCTGCACCGCCTTGGGCACGCCATGGGCAGAAAAAACCAGGGTTGCGCCGGGTGGCACGTCGTCCAGCGATTCAATAAAGACAGCGCCCTTGGCTTTGAGATCGTTCACCACATAGGTGTTGTGCACAATTTCGTGGCGCACATAGATGGGGGCCCCAAACTTTTGCAGGGCCCGCTCGACGATTTCAATCGCCCGGTCAACGCCCGCGCAAAAGCCACGCGGTTCGGCCAACAAAATTTCACTGGTCATAAGATTCCAATCACTTGCACTTCAAAACGCACCGGCTGACCGGCCAGCGGATGGTTGAAGTCGAACAGCACGCCTTTACCGTCCTGCACCTGCAGCACCACACCGGCAAAACTGCCCTGGCCGTCGGGCGTGGGAAACTGCACCGCGTCACCCATCTCGTAGTGCTCCTTGGGGTCGCCCATGGCGTCAAGCTCCTTGCGCGCCAGCCACTGTTGCATGGCCGGGTTGCGCGCGCCAAAGGCGGCACCGGCGGGCAGGTCAAAAGCCTGGTGTGCACCCTCCTCCAATCCCAGCAAACAGGCCTCGACGGCCGGTGACAGCTCGCCGTTACCCAGCGTCAGGGTGGACGGTTTGCCGCCAAAGGTGTTGATGATGTCCCCGGCCGGCCCGCTCAGGCGGTAATGCAGGGTGAGAAAGGAGCCGGGTAGTACAGAGGGTGTCGTCGCGGTCATAAAAAGTGCGCAAGGGGCAGCAGGGGGGGGCAAGCATTAAACTGGGCTCTATTGTAGAAACCCCGGGCCTGCGGGCCCTATTTGCCCCAGCCATGCCCCTTAAAGACCTGCCCCCCGATGCCCGCCCACGCGAAAAGCTGCTGGCGCGGGGTGCTGCAGCCTTGAGCGACGCCGAGCTGCTGGCCCTGCTGCTGCGCACCGGCATCCAGGGCAAAGGCGTGCTGCAAATGGCCAACGAATTGCTGCAACTCAAAAACGATAGCGGCTCCCGCACAGCAGACGGGGGCTCTGGCGGTTTTGGCGGACTTTCTGGCCTGTTGCACGCCACCCCCGACGATTTGAAGCGCGTCAAAGGGCTGGGCCCGGCCAAACGCGCCGAAATTGTGGCCGTGCTGGAGCTGGCCCGCCGCGCCATGGCGCAGCAACTACAGGAGCGCACCGTGTTTGCCGACCCCGACACCATCAAACATTACCTGCAGTTGCACCTGGCGGCACGCGGGCACGAGGTGTTTGCCGTCATCTTTCTGGACGCCCAAAACCGCCTGCTGGCCATGGAAGAACTGTTTCGCGGCACGCTGACGCAAACCAGCGTCTACCCGCGCGAAGTGGTGGTGCGCGCCCTGCACCACCTGGCCAGCAGCGTGGTGCTGGCGCACAACCACCCCAGCGGCGCGGTGCAGCCTTCGCGCGCCGACGAGGCGTTAACCCACACGCTGAAGGCCGCGCTGGCCCTGGTGGACGTGCGGGTGCTGGACCACATCATTGTTGCCCCCGGCCAGGCCCTGTCCATGGCCGAGAAAGGCTTGTTGTGAGCGCCCCGCCACCACCCAAGTCCAAACCCGTCAAGGTGGGCGCACTGGCTGATCTGCAGCGCGTCAAAACCGAGTTGGCGGCCCAGGCCGCACAGGCTGCCCAGGTGGCAGCCCAGCAGGCGCTGGATGCCAAGCGCCAGGCCGCCCACCGCAACCTGTTTCAGGCCGCAGTGGGCACGGTGCAGCGCCTGCCGCCATCACGCACCGCCAACCTCCAGCCCCGGCCTCCGGCTCCCCTGCCCCAGCAACATCTGGCCGATGAGGCACAGGCCCTGCAGGAGGCCCTGAGTGACGAAGTGGACATCACCACGCTGCTCGATACCGACGCCCAACTCAGTTTTCGCCGCCCCGGTGTGGGGCCGGATGTCACCCACAAACTGCGCCGGGGCACCTGGGCCGTGCAGCGCCAGATGGACCTGCACGGCCTGCGCACCGATGACGCACGCGAAGCCCTGGGTGCATTCATCCGCGGGGCGCACCAGCAGGGCATACGCTGCGTGCGCGTGGTCACCGGCAAGGGGCTGGGCTCGCCCGGCAAGGCGCCGGTGCTCAAAGACAAAGTGCACAAGTGGCTGGTGCAGAAATCCGAAGTGCTGGCCTTTGTGCAGGCACCACCCGCCCATGGCGGCGCAGGGGCCTTGCTGGTGTTGCTGCAGCCCTGGCGTGGCGGTTGATAATGGCAGTTCCGCCACCGCCCCACCCGATTGAACCCAGTGCCCCCATCACAACGGCCCGCCATCTCCTCCTATCTCACCATCCACGTGCGCCTGCTTGCGCTGGTGATGGCAGTGGTTTTCCCATTTGCGGTCATTCTCGGGATGAATGTGCGCGACCAGGCCGTCCACGCCCGCGACCAGGCTTTTGAGGCGGTACGCCAAACCGCACAAATCCACCGCGATGCGATCGGCCAGTTTCTCAAAACCAGTGAATCGGTCCTGGCGCGCCTGGCACAGCGGCCACACATCGCAGCGCTGAATGGACGGCACTGCGATGCCTTTGTGCAGGAATACCTGAAATTCCACCCCGACTTCACCAGCCTGCAACTGCGCAACACCAATGGCCGTGTGGTGTGCGCCTTCGCATCGACACCTGCCACCGGCGCCCCGGTCCAGGTGGATGACGCTGCATGGTGGGGCCAGGCCATGGCGGCCAATGCATTTCACGTCAGCCCGCCCATGGAAGGCGCACACGCCGGCCAATGGCTCATGGTGCTGAGCTACCCGGTGCGCAACGCGAACGGTCACGTCGTGGGTCTGCTCACACTGCCGCTGGACCTGCTGACACTGAACAACCATCTGCTCGACGCCACCCTCGGCGGCACCGTCATTTCCGTGGTGGACGCGCAGGGCACCTACCTGATGCGCTCCGACGCACCCCTGCAGTGGATTGGACAATCCGGCCCGGTCATCACCCAGGCGACCACCAAAGGTCAACGCAAGGGCTACATCACGGCCACCGGGCCCGATGGTGTGGTGCGCATGCACGCCTATTCCACCCTGGACGGGGTCAACTGGCGGGTGATGGCCGGTGTGCCCGAGACCACGGCACTGGCGGCAGCACGGCAGGCACGCACCCTCAGCGGCTGGTTGCTGTCGGTGCTGACGCTGCTGGGGCTGGGGCTGGCATGGGGCATTGGATCGGGCATTGTGGCGCCGATCAAGGCACTGTCGCAAACGGCGCACCAGGTTGCCAGCGGCGACGCCAGCGAACGGGCTCCCGTCAGCGGCCCACCCGAGTTGACAGCGGTAGCGGCACAGTTCAACCGCATGCTGGACCTGCGCGATGCGGTGGAAGACGCCGTGCGTGACGGCCAGGCCCGTTACCGCGCACTGGTGGAATGGTCGCCCGTGGGCATTTGTGTCCATGCCGAAGGCAAGCTGTTGTATGTCAATCCCGCTGCCGTGGGCATGATGGGCGCCACCAGTGCCGGTGACCTGATTGGCCGCTCCATCATGGAAGCGGTGCACCCGGATTACCGCGCCATGGCAACACAGCGCATCGAACGGGCCATGGCCTACGGCACACCGACCGAGCAGGTGCAGCAAAAACTGTACACCATCGACGGGCGCACCATTGACGTCGAAATCCAGAGCACCCGCATCCAGTACCAGGGACAAACCGCCATCCAGACCAATGTGCAGGACGTGACCCTGCGCAAAGAAGCTGAAAAACGGGTACAGCTGCTGGCAACGGTTTTCACCCACGCACGCGAAGGCATATTGATTACCGACGCCCAGGGCGCGATTGTTGAAGTCAACAGCACCTTTACCGACATTACCGGCTACACCCGGGACGAAGCACTGGGCGCCAGTCCCGATGCGCTGTTGTCTTCCGGGCGCCACGGGGCCGCCTTTGACAGTGAACGCAACACAGCCCTGGCGGCGCACGGTTACTGGATCGGCGAGGTCTGGAGCCGGCGCAAAAACGGTGAGGTGTTTGCTGAAATACTCACCATCAGTGCGGTCAAGGATGCCCGCGGCGTGGTGCAAAACTACGTAGCCCTGTTCACCGACATTTCGCAACAAAAGCAACACCAGCACCAGCTGGAGCACATGGCCCATTACGACACGCTCACGGGCCTGCCCAACCGTGTGCTGCTGGCCGACCGCTTGCAGCACGCCATGGCACAAAGTCAGCGCCTGACGTGCTCGGTGGCGGTGGCGTTCCTGGACCTGGACGGCTTCAAACATGTGAACGACCGTTATGGTCACCGCACGGGGGATGATTTCTTGGTGGCGCTGGCGCTGCGCATGAAAGCCGCCCTGCGCGACGGCGACACGCTGTCACGCATAGGCGGCGACGAGTTTGTCGTCGTCATGGGCAATCTGCAGGGAGCGCAGGACTACGAACCGGTGCTCGAGCGCCTGCTGCAGGCCGCGGCCGACCCGGTACGCATCGGGCAGCTGACCCTGCAGGTATCCACCAGCATTGGCGTCACCCTGTACCCGCAAGACGGCTCGGACGCCGATGTGCTGCTGCGCCACGCCGACCAGGCCATGTACGTGGCCAAGCAGTCGGGCAAAAACCGTTTCCACCTGTTTGACGTGGCCAAGGACACCGCCGTCAAAACCGAGCGCGAAACCCTGGAGCACATCCAGCGTGCGCTGGACCGCGACGAACTGGTGCTGTACTACCAGCCCAAGGTCAACATGCACAGCAACACGGTGGTGGGTGCCGAGGCGCTGATCCGCTGGCGCCACCCCGAGCGCGGGCTGCTGGCACCCGCCAACTTCTTGCCGGCCATCGAAAACCAGCCCATCAGCCTGCGCATGGGCGAGTGGGCCCTGTCCACCGCACTGGCACAGGCCGCCGCATGGGCCGCGCAGGGCCTGCATGTGCCACTGAGTGTGAACGTGAGCGCCATCCAGATGCAGGACGCCCACTTCGTGCCGTTTCTCAAAGCCACCCTGGCGCGTTACCCGCTGCTGCATGCGCACAGCCTGGAGCTGGAAATTCTGGAAACCACGGCGCTGGAAGACATCAACAAGGTGTCGCAGACCATGCTGGCATGCAAACTGCTGGGCGTGCGTTTTGCACTGGACGATTTTGGCACCGGGTACTCGTCACTAACCTACCTCAAACGCCTGCCCGCCGAAGTGCTCAAAATCGACCGCAGCTTTGTGCACAACATGCTCAGCGATTTTGAGGACCTGGCCATCGTGCAGGGCGTCATCGGCCTGGCCACCACCTTCAAGCGCGAAGTCATAGCCGAAGGCGTGGAAACACAGGCCCACGGCGCCCAGCTGTTGGTGCTGGGCTGTGCGGTGGCCCAAGGTTATGGCATTGCCCACCCGATGCCCGCCACCGAACTGCCAGACTGGATTGCCCGCTGGCACCAAAGCCCGCAGTGGCTGGCCTGAATCGGCAACGCCACAATTTAATGATAGAAAACACCGTTTGCGCACGCCAGTCGTGCGCAAACAGCTACTAAAACCATAGCATACATTGCCTGCCAAACACCCCCTTGGCGCGTGCGACCCCAGAGCCTATGGAAAACCCTTAATTCGCCCCTGTACAGCCACTACAATCTGCCACCCTACCACCCCCCGCGACTACCCTTACCGAAAGCCCCCATGACCACCATGCACTCCGTCGTAGACGACTTCAGCAACCTGCTCACCGAAGCCGAATCCCTGCTCAAACAAGCGGGCACCGAGGGCACAGAACAAGCCCGCGTGCTGCAAAGCGCCGTAGAGGCCAAACTGCTGGACGCCAAGTTGCGCCTGCAAGAGATCGAAGGCCAGGCCGTTGACAGTGCCAAAGCCGTCAAAACCGCCACGGAAACCTACGTGCAGCAGAACCCCTGGCAGGCCATTGGCATCGCCGCAGCGGTGGGGTTTCTGGCCGGCGTGCTGGTGACGCGGCGTTAGGCACAGGCTGCACCGTGAGCACCGGCGCCCCCCCCTCCGACCTGAAAGTCGCAGCCCAAACCGCCGCCAGCAGCGCATTAAGCCTGCTGCGCACCCGGCTGGAACTGGCCAGCATTGAGTGGGCCGAAGAACGCGAACGCCTGCTGACCCGCCTGGGCCTGCTGTTTGCTGCACTGCTGCTGGTTATTTTTGGTGTAGTGGGCCTGGGTGCACTGGCCGCCGTGTATTTTTGGGACACCGAGCGCGAAGCCGCAGTCATCGTACCGACGGCACTGTGCATCGCCACCGGTTTGTTGTTGTACTACCTGTCGCGCCGCATGGGCCGTGGCGCCCTGCCCTTTGCCGCCACACTGGCCGAGTTTGACAAAGACCGCGCCGCCCTGGGCCCCGCATTCAGCCCCGCCGTGGGCGCCGCCCAGCCAGAGCCCACCCCACCAACCCAGGCCAACACACCATGAACCCGCGCGACAACTACGCCCTGCGCAAAGCGCAACTGGTCGCCCAGTGTGATCTGGAGCGCCTGCGCATACGATTTGCGCTGGGCCACATCCGCAACACCGTGACCGCGCCGGTGCAGACGCCGGTACCCACCACCACCTGGGCCCGGCCCGTGGCGGCCATGCTGCTGGGCTTTGCCCTGCCCTCCCTGGGCGCGCAGCGCGTCAAAGGCATAGTGGGTATTTTGTCCATGGCCCTGGCCGGCTACCGGGCGGTGCACAACTGGCGCGCACTGCAGCACGCTGCGGTGGCACAGGGTGTGGCTGCAGACACACCTGGCAATACCGGCTAAAAACGCTCCCCGCGCTTATGTAGCAAGCGTGAGCTGCTATGCTTTTTGCGTCAGCGCATGATGTCGGCAATGGTCTTGAGTGCCGCCGCGCTGCGCGGCCCGAACTGGAAGCCAATCTTGAACCCATGGCCACTGGCCAGTACGCCGTACACCGATACGGCGGGCACATTGAACACCCGACGCGTGCCGTTCTGAAAAATGTCGCACTCCAGGGTGCACATTTTTTTGACTGGCACCATGGCGTCGAGCAGCACGCAGGCGCCGTTGACTGAAATATCGACCATCTTGCCCGACACGCTTGCATCCGCGCCCTGCATGACCACACGGGCGCGACCCGACACTTTTTTGCGTTCCGCCGTGCGGGCGTCGCTGCCCTTGGCAAACGGCGCGGGCTGCGGCTGGGCATCGGGTGCATCCGCCTTGGCAGCCGGTGCTTGCTGCGGGGGCACACGCACCGCATCGGGGCCTGCACTGCCAACGCTGCCAGCAGCCGCCTCGCGCAGTTGCTGGGCACGAAAGGCCTGGGCCGCCGCACTGCCGCCGCCATCTGCGGGTGCATCCGCCACACCGTGGGATGTATTCATTTCCTGTGTCATGCCACCGCCCTGCGCAAGGTTTCAACCACGGGGCGGCGCAGCACATCGCGCAACCCCCACCAGCCTGCCGCCAGTGCCAGCACGGCACCGACCAGGGCGCCCCACACCGGCACCCACAGCGACACCGTCCATTCAAACTCAAACACGTAACGTGCCAGCGCCCAGCCCACACCGGCCGCCACCACCGATGCCAGAAAACCCGCCAGCAGGCCCACACCGGCCAGCTCGGCACGCTGCACCTGGCGCAACAAGCGCCCCTGCGCCCCCACGGCACGCATGATGGCAAATTCACGCGCGCGCTCCTCGCGGGTGGCGGTTACGGCCGCAAACAACACCACCAGCCCGGCCACCAAGGTGAACCCAAACAGAAACTCCACCGCGCCAATCACCTGCTCCAGCACGCGCTGTACCTGGGCGATGGTGGTGGTTAAATCGACGTTGGTGACGTTGGGAAACTCGCGTACCAGGGCATTGTCAAAGCCCGCGCTTCCAACGCCGGGCCGCCCCAAGGTGGAAGACGCCCCCACGGGGGGCAGCGGCTTATGCGAAGCAGAGGAGCGTGGGGGCCACACCTCCGGGGCCTGGAAGGCGCCCATGTAGGTGGTGGGTACGTTGTCGAGCTGGCTTACCGGGTACATCACAAAAAAGTTGGCACGCATGGAGCCCCAGTCTACCTTGCGCAATGAGGTGATACGCGACTCGGTCTGCACACCACCCACATCAAAACGCAGGCGGTCGCCGAGCTTCAGGTTCAGCGTTTGGGCCACCCCCTCTTCCACGCTGATGGCGTTGGGCTCTTCGGGCATCCAGCGGCCCGCAACAATGGTGTTTTTTTCCGGCGCCGTGGCGCTGAACGACACATTGAACTCGCGGTCCACCAAGCGCTTGGCGCGGTCAACTTCAAAGTCTTGCGGGCCAACGGTGCGCCCGTTCACGGCCACCAGACGGGCGCGCACCATGGGGTACCAGTCGAAGCGCGCCACACCGGCCTGGCGCAAGGCCTGCTGAAAGGCGCTGGCCTGCTCCGGCATCACGTTAATGACAAAACGGTTCGGCGCATCCGGCGGCGTGGCCTTGCGCCAGCTGCTGATGAGGTCGGTGCGCAACAACACCAGCAGCACCAAGGCCAGCAGCCCCACCGCCAGGGCGCTGACCTGCACCACGGTATAGGCCGGGCGCGCCGCCACCTGGCGCGTGGCCAGCACCAGCCAGCGCGGGGCGGTGGTTTCGCTCACGCCCTTGCGCAGCATGTGCACCGCCACCCAACTCAGAATGGCAAACACCGCGACGGAACCTGCAAAGCCACCCACGGCGATCAGGCCCAGCTTGACGTCGCTGCTGGCCACCAGCAGCAAGGCGGCAAACCCGCACACACCCAGCCCCAACACCGCAAGGGATGCCGGTTTGAGTTTGCCCACGTCGCGCCGGATCACGCGCAAGGGGGGCACGCGGGCCAGTTGCAGCACCGGTGGCAAGCCAAAGGCCAGCAGCAGGGTCAAACCCATGCCCATGCCCAGCAGCACCGGCCACAGCGTGGCGGTGGGCAAGGCCGCATTCACCAGCCCGGCCAATAGCAGCACAAACACAAAATGCACGCTGTAGCCCAGCAGCACACCCACTGCGCTGGCAAAAATGCCGACCAAGGCAAATTCAAAGGTGTAGGCCGCGGCAATGGCGCGTTGGCTCAGGCCCAGCACGCGCAGCATGGCGCAGTCATCCAGGTGGCTGGCGGCAAAGGCCCGGGCCGCCAAGGCCACGGCGACTGCACTGAGCAAGGCTGCCAGCAAGGCCACCAGGTTCAGAAATTTTTCCGCGCGCTCCAGCGTCTGCCCCAGCTCGGGGCGGCCGCTTTGTATGGATTCCACACGCACGCCGCGCAGCGGTTTGACCGCTGAATCGGCCCACTGTACAAAGGCTTTTACTTTTGCATCGTCTGCCGCCACGGCCATGCGGTAGGTGATGCGGCTGGCCGGTTGCACCAGATGGGTGGCCGCAATGTCGGCGCGGTGGATCATCACCCGGGGTGCAAAGTTCATAAAGCCTGCACCCCGGTCCGGCTCGACCACGATGATGCTCGCCACGGTGAAAGATGCATCACCCAACAACAGCGCATCGCCCACCTGCAGGCCCAAGGCGTCGAGCAAAGCGCCATCCACCCAGGCTTGGCCCGGCGCCGGAATGGTGTCACTTACACGGTCCGGTGCGCCGGGCTGGCTGGCCACGCGCAGCTTGCCCCGCAGCGGGTAGCCCGGCTCCACCACTTTGAGGCCGACCAGCTTGCTGGCGCCACCGTTGGCGTCAGATGCCCGGGCCATGGTGGGGAACACCATGTTGTGGGCCACGGTGAGCCCCAGCGCACGGGCTTTTTCCACGAATGCAGCCGGGGTGGGGTTGTCGCTGGAGACCACGGCATCGCCGCCCAGCAGTTGGCGTGCATCGCGCTGCAAGCCGCCTTTGAGCCGGTCGGCAAAAAAACCCACGGCGGTAAGGGCCGCCACGGCCAGCGTAACCGCCAGCATCAACAAACGCAGGTCGCCACTGCGCACATCGCGCCACAGGGTGCGCCAGCCCAACTGCCAGAAAGTAATGCTCATGGCGCCACCTTAGCGCATCCGAAAAGCCACAGCGAATCCAAGGCGTATACCGCTGCGGGCAAGCGCAATACGTACCGATAGACCGCCATACGCCCCCTCAGGTGGTCTTGCTGATGGTGATGGTGGGAAACTTGGACGAAAAATCCTTGTTGCGCGCCGCAATGGATACCGCCACCTGGCGCGCCATGGCTTTGTACAAACCGGCAATGTCACCATGGGGATCGGCCACCACGGTAGGATGGCCGCCGTCGGCCTGCTCGCGGATCTGCATATTGAGCGGCAAGGCGCCCAGATAGTCCATGCCGTACTCGGCCGCCATTTTTTTGCCGCCATCGGCACCAAAAATATGCTCGACATGGCCGCAGTTGCTGCACACGTGCACGGCCATGTTCTCCACAATGCCCAAAATGGGAACACCCACCTTCTCGAACATCTTGATGCCCTTCTTGGCATCGAGCAGGGCAATGTCCTGTGGTGTGGTAACAATCACCGCGCCGGTCATGGGTACCCGCTGGCTCAGGGTGAGCTGGATGTCGCCAGTGCCCGGCGGCATGTCCACCACCAGGTAGTCCAGATCCTTCCAGTTTGTCTGGCGCAGCAACTGCTCCAACGCCTGGGTGGCCATGGGGCCGCGCCAGATCATGGCCTGGTCGGGCTCCACCAGAAAGCCAATCGACATGACCTGTACGCCGTAGTTGACCATCGGCTCCATGAGTTTGCCGTCGCTGGACTCGGGGCGCCCGTGCAGCCCCATCATCATGGGCAGGCTGGGGCCATAAATATCGGCATCCAGCAGACCCACCGCCGCACCTTCGGCGGCCAGCGCCAGCGCCAGGTTGACAGCGGTGGTGCTTTTGCCAACGCCCCCTTTGCCAGACGCTACGGCCACAATATTCTTGACACCCGGCAGCAATTGCACCCCGCGCTGCACGGCATGCGCGACGATGTTCATGGTGACGTTGATGGATGCGCTAGACACCCCTGGCACAGTGTGGGTCGCCGCCACCAGCGCTTTGTGCAATGAGGGCATCAGGCTATTGGCGGGGTAGCCCAGCTCCACATCAAAGGCAACATCGCCGCCCTCCACGCGCAGGTTCTTGATGGCCTTGGTGGAAACAAAATCTTTACCGGTATGGGGGTCGGTTACCGTCTTGAGCGCGTCTTGCACGGCCTGCACTGTCACTGTCATTCAATTTCTCCCGAGAAGGTCGGTAGTCTAGTGCAGTGCATTTACCCCCATTGGCGTCGGTACTTATGCGGGTTTACCCGCGTCTCGTACATGCCGATTGCCGGTTTACAAAAAACACCGTCATCCCATAATGGAAACCATGCCGGAAGCCCCCTCTCCAAAGCCAACCACCGGGCTGATACTGACCGGTGGTGGTGCACGGGCGGCGTACCAGGTGGGGGTTCTGGAGGCCATTTCCGACATTCGCCGTGCCTGCGGCCAGGGCAAGGCACCCAATCCGTTTCCCATCATTGCCGGCACCTCGGCCGGCGCCATGAACGCCGCAGCGCTGGCCTGTGGTGCCGATAATTTTGACGTCACCGTGCGCAGGGTGGCCCACGCATGGCGCAATGTCCATGTTGAACAGGTGTACCGGTCCGACCACTTGTCGATGTTGCGCTCCGGCGCCACCTGGATGACGCTGCTGTCGCTGGGGTGGCTCCTGGCCAAGTGGCGGCGTATCAAGCCGCGTTCGCTGCTGGACAACACCCCCATGGGCGGCGTGCTGCAAAACCTGGTGCCGCTGGAGCGTCTGCCCGACTTGATTCGCCACGGCCACCTGCTGGCGCTGGCGGTTTCAGCGTCAAGCTACAGTTCCGGAGAGCACGTCACGTTTTTCGAGGGCGACCGCCGCCTGATGCCCTGGACACGCAGCCAACGCCTCGCCGTGCGCGACCGCATAACCCACGCACATTTGCTGGCCTCCAGCGCCATTCCGTTCGTGTTTCCGGCGACCGAACTGCACATTAACGGCACCACCCAGTATTTTGGCGATGGCTCGATGCGCCAGTCGGCACCGATGTCACCTGCAATCCACCTGGGGGCCGAACGCGTCATGGTGATCGGCGCCGGGCGCATGTACGAACCCAAGGACGAAGCCCACCTGCACACCAACATCGCCTACCCCAGCATCGCCCAAATTGCAGGCCATGCGATGTCCAGTATCTTTCTGGATGCGCTGGCGGTCGATGTGGAGCGCGTGCGCCGTATCAACCAGACGATCAAGCTGGTGCCCGAAGCCGCACGCCAGGCCAGCGCGCTGCGCCACATTGAACTGCTGGTGATCGCACCCAGCCAGCGCGTCGACACCATCGCGTCGCGCCACATCGGCGACCTGCCCCGCGCGGTGCGCACCATGCTCAGCGGGGTGGGCGTATCGTCCGCTGCGGCCGACGTCAAAGGATCGGCACTGGTCAGCTATTTGCTGTTCGAGGCCAACTACACCTCCGAACTGATGGCCCTGGGTTATGCGGACGCACAGCACCAACGGGCCGAGGTGTGCCGTTTTTTTGGCTGGACCGACCCGCACCCACTTGCAGAGGACGCTGCCCTCACACCGGCAGAGCGGGTAGAGCGGCGCGTGGACCCGCTGCGGCTTCGCTGAATCTGGCTTAAAACAAGTCCTGCTTGTAGCGAGCAACTTGCCGACTCATCTCTCTCTGCGCCTTGGCCCGTTGGCTCAGAAACGATGCGATCTACCCAACCAGCGTCAGCGTTGTGTGGGTCATCAACTTGCAGAAGTAGAACTGGCGGTGATATCGGAAACGGGTCAAATCCCCCGACGACGAAACGCGCCAGGATTTTTCCGTCGCCCCGCAGAATGTGTTCGAGAAAACCTTCGAATGGATGCATGACAAAAGGCTTTAATCGGGATAGGAAGAAGCCTCACGGCCCCTCCCTCCCACACCACCGGACATACGGGTCACGTATCCGGCGGTTCCTTGACACGTCGTTGATCTCATGTTGCCTTGGCCGGTGCCAGTTCGGGCAACCCCATTTGACGAAACAACTTTGCGGGCAGTGCCAGACTCAGTGCTGGCGTTTTGCTCAGGCGCCATGGCCCATGCGCGCTTTTGCTTGTGTTCCAAGCCTCGCGTACAGTGACCCCGCGTTTCCTTAACTCGCGGTATCCCGCGCTGCCCCATTGTTTCCATGCGTAGCATCGTAACCGCCGTCGCACCCATTTGTCGATTTCGCGCAGAGGACTCAACACTTCGGCTATTCCGAAGTAGGCTTTCCACCCCGTGAGGGCAGTCTTTAACTCATGCACGATGTCAACCAAACGGTGTCCTTTGGCTAGCCTTCGGCTCTACAAGCCTGGCACCGGGACTTCCACCCGGCTGGATTCGTGCCATGCACGGCACACACGTTGGCGATGACCAGCACACAGCAACTGCTGCGCAGCAGCCATTTGCCGCTGGGTGTCTGCGTCGATCAACCTGTTCGACAGCAACTTAGGCAACTTGCGCATGAAACCTAACTCCCAATGCCCTCGCCACCTTCAAAACGGTTGCGAAAGTTGGATTGCCATTTTCACCCAGGGCTTTGTACAAACTTTCCCGACTCAGACCCGCGTCGCGTGCCACTTGGGTCATTCCCTTGGCACGCGCAATGTCGCCTAGTGCGCGGGCAATTCCAGTTGCGTCATCCGGTGCCTCTTCCAGCCATGCGTCCAGATACGCAGCCATTTCCTCTGGCGTTCTAAGTTGTTCAGATACGTCATACGAAACGGTGCTGGTCACTTTTGTCCTTGACGCATCTACTTTAGAAATTGCTTTTGTCATAAGAATGCTCCTAGAGTCCCTTTGCCAACAAGATCGCGGTCTTAATGTCTTTCTGCTGAGATGATTTGTCGCCGCCAGCCAGCAGGACAACGACAACTCCAGCTCGCTCCGTGTAATAGACCCGGTACCCTGGTCCAAAATCGATCTTCAACTCGCAAACACCGTCAGTCAGAGCCCTATGCTGCCCCGGATTTCCATGAACGAGTCTATCGACGCGAACTTGAATTCGTGCGCGACCCGCTCGGTCATTCAGTGAATTAATCCAATCGAGATAGACCTTGGTCGTTTGCACATGCATAGCTTAATTGTATCCCATGGGCTACGCATCAACAAACCTAGAACACTACGAAATTGCCGTCGAACGTTGGCGTCAAGCCGCAACGCGTTTGGGCGTTGTCGGGCTTGGACGACCAGTTAAATTTCTCGATGGCCGAGGCCTGCGAACCAGCCGCACCTCCAGCTTGCACCCCAACGCATCCGCGTACTTGGTCAGCGTTGCAAGGGACGGTGAATGCTTGCCGCTACCCGACTCCATACGCGCAACTGCAGACTGTGTGGTGCCGATCTTTTCTGCCACCTGCGCTTGGGTGAGGCCTTGGGCAGCCCGCGCCTTCAAGAACTCGTCCAACAGGGAAAACTCATCGGCCAACTTTTCGTATTCCGCTTTTACCTCAGCGTTAGCCAGTGCCTTGGTGCGAAGCTGTTTATGTGTCAACATTTTTCCACTCCTTCATTCGCTTGCGCGCTAGTGCCAATTCTTTGGGAGGTGTCTTATCCGTCTTCTTCACAAACTGATGGAGCATGACGATCTTGCGATCCACCAAGGTGCAATAAAAGACCCGCCCAATACCCTCACGGGATTTCAAACGCAACTCGAAAAGACCCATACTCATTGCACGCGTATGAGGCATCCCTAGATCTGGGCCGAACTCAACCATGCGATCAGTGCAATGAAAGTATCTGGCCAAAATTCCTGGCGGTAACGCCAGGACATCAGCCTGCAACTTTTCATCGTGATATTTGATCTCCCACTTCATGCGGTAAATATAGCACGTTTGAGATAATCAAGCGATGATGAATTCAAGCAGTCTGCGTGAAATTTTGGTCGAAGGTCAACGGCACGCAAAGCCCTCACCCGCGCGGCGACCTGCCTGCTGTGTGTCCGCGTGGGGCCCAGTTGTAAAGCTCAATGGTGACATAGAGCCTTTCGACTCTCTGACTATGCCGCCTTGCCGCAGGAGAGCTTGCAATAGCAATACGCCGGGCCTTCAAGCGCCACGATCGCCGATTCGCCACCGAAGTCACCGTCGAAGCGAACTTTTTAGCGGCGTGACCGCGGATCCAGTCAGTTGCAGCAGCGACACTGACCCCTTTCGAACACTGGCACAAATGGTGGCGGAAGCACCGCGATCCGCTGATGTCCGATGCTCCGTGTATGCGTATGCCGCACCAAGAAGGAGGCCCGCCATGATCAGTACGGAAAAGATGACGGTACGCTTTGCCATGAGCTTTAACGTCGAACTGACGGGATCGCCGTCAGTGTTGTAAAACAAGGTGTGGTCATTGGCGATTCCCCGTCGAGTGTCCTGTTAGGCACATCCAACAAACTGATCTGTCGGGTTGTTCTACTTGGTTTCTATTGATGCATCAATCTTCAATTCGCCATTCACGATCTGAAGCAAATATGTAATACGCCCTTTGCATAGCGGCTCGTCGCCGGCAACGAGACCTCGCCATTGGTATCCCTTTGGCCGGAAATCTCATCTGAACGGTGTTTGCGAACAGCTCGACAGACGAAATGTTATACGCGCACTGCCAAGTCTGGTAGCTCGTACTCGCACCGTGTTTGATGTCGCCATACGTCTTACCGCCAACAACTACAGACTTGAAGTCGACATTGGAGGCGTTGTGAACTCGGACTTCGACTGCGTAGCACGCTGAAGCCATCAACGTCAGTAGCGAAAAAACGCAGATTATTTTCATCAAGAGCCTCATTTTGGCGCCTAACGTCAAAGCTGCCCGGCACGCAGCAAGCGCCGCGCAGCGGCATCCTGCTGCTGCGTGTCCGCGCCGAGCAAAGTGTTAGACCCCACAGCCGCTGCCTGTGCCTGAAAAGCCAACGATCCTGCTCGATTTCCCCTGCGCAACTGCAGGCTCAAGAAGCAGGCGGGCAAGGGAGTTGGAGTCGGCAAGGACTTGACTTGTCTCGGTATCGTGGTTGACTAGGATTAACTTCTTGATGCCTCCTGTTCCGCCTCAGGAATGGAGAAGCGGACTGTTCTAACGGACTCGCACTTGGTGCCAAATAGTCGAATGCGAGGCCTGGTCACCTAGATGTGAACGTAAGCCGAGCCGTCGGCCCCCTTGGTCAAGGTAGGTGCGGGAACAGTACCCGCTCGTAGAAGAACTCCAACTTCAATGTGCAAAGCCCCACTTTCCTTGTGCGCCCGCATTTCCAAAGAGAAGTTGGCAGGAGGATCAGATGGGGTTGATACGCCGAAGTTGTTGAGTACTCGGCGGCGGCTGCGTCCGGTGGAGGGGACCTCTGCCGCGAGCAGATAGCCGCCTGCCGCCACAACGGTGAGGGCAAGTAGAGACAGGGACGACGCTCCGAATCTCATTGTGGGGTCTAACGTTGGAGGCCACTGGGGCAACCCGTGCCGCGCAGCGGCAGCCTTCGGTTGCGTATCCATGGGCCGACTGGTTAAACGGGTCATACCCAACATGGCTGAACTCCTGGCCTTGTATAGCCCAAACCCGTAAACGCCTTGCTCGTTTGAAAACGGAATATTGTGTTTTCTAAGCGACTGCTGAAGCCAATCTGCTGAAGCTGCCCGCAGTTCAACCCACTCAAGTTCAGCAACTGGGTGGATATGGTGGTGCCACTCGCCGTCCCAACTTGTCAAATATCCCGGGGGCGCAAATACCCTTCGGCAACGGAACTGCGGGTTCATTTCGTTTCCACCGAGCATCTCTTCAATGAGTTCAGACCATTTTGTATTGTTCAAAACGGAATGAGCTGTCCGTCTGCGACAAGCCTTGCCAGCTTGGCTTTGTCCAGGGCATTGAGCGGCGGCAAGGCTTCATAGTTTTAACGTCGGCGCTGCTCGGCGGGCAACATACCCGCGTAAGCGGCTACTTTACGTTGCCTGTCCGTGCCGAGCGAAAAGTTAGACAGCATTGCGTGCATTTTTATGGAAACCATCGTAGAGCCAGAATAGTAGCAATCCACGCGACTACGACTGCGGCACAAGCTTTCGC
>JADJZE010000012.1 GCA_016719405.1 Candidatus Aalborgicola lynettensis | reverse complement strand
CGCGCACGCATGGTTGAAGGCGTGAACATTTTGGCCAACGCGGTCAAGTGACCCTGGGCCCTAGAAGGCCGTAACGTGGTTCTGGAGCGCTCTTTCGGCGCCCCCACCGTGACCAAGGACGGTGTGTCCGTGGCTAAAGAGATCGAACTCAAAGACAAGTTGCAAAACATGGGTGCGCAGATGGTCAAGGAAGTCGCTTCCAAGACGTCTGACATCGCTGGTGACGGCACTACGACTGCTACCGTGCTGGCACAAGCCATCGTGCGCGAAGGCATGAAGTACGTGGCCGCTGGCATGAACCCCATGGACCTGAAGCGCGGTATCGACAAGGCAGTGACTGCTTTGGTTGCTGAGCTGAAGAAGGCTTCCAAAGCCACCACCACTTCCAAGGAAATCGCCCAAGTCGGCTCCATCTCCGCTAACAGCGACGAAACCATCGGCAAGATCATTGCCGACGCAATGGACAAAGTGGGTAAAGAAGGCGTGATCACTGTGGAAGACGGCAAGTCTTTGGACAGCGAACTCGAAGTCGTTGAAGGTATGCAGTTTGACCGCGGCTACCTGTCTCCTTACTTCATCAACAACCCTGAAAAGCAAGCCGCTTTGCTGGACAACCCCTTTGTGCTGTTGTTCGACAAGAAGATCAGCAACATCCGTGACCTGCTGCCTACCCTGGAGCAAGTTGCCAAGGCTGGCCGTCCTCTGCTGATCATTGCGGAAGATGTCGATGGCGAAGCCCTGGCAACTTTGGTGGTGAACACACTGCGCGGTATCCTGAAAGTGGTGGCTGTTAAGGCGCCTGGCTTCGGTGACCGCCGCAAGGCCATGCTGGAAGACATCGCCATCCTGACCGGCGGCAAAGTGATCGCGGAAGAAATCGGCCTGTCTCTGGAAAAGGTCACTTTGGCCGATCTGGGCACTGCCAAGCGCATCGAAGTGGGCAAAGAAAACACCATCATCATCGACGGCGCTGGTGCTGCTGCTGACATCGAAGCCCGCGTGAAGCAAATCCGCGTGCAAATCGAAGAAGCCACTTCTGACTACGACCGCGAAAAGCTGCAAGAGCGCGTGGCCAAGTTGGCTGGCGGTGTTGCCGTGATCAAGGTGGGCGCTGCCACCGAAGTCGAAATGAAAGAGAAAAAAGCCCGCGTCGAAGACGCCCTGCACGCTACCCGCGCTGCGGTGGAAGAAGGCATTGTGGCCGGTGGTGGCGTGGCTCTGCTGCGCGCCAAGCAAGCGGCTGGCGAGATCAAAGGCGCCAACTCGGACCAAGACCACGGCATTGCGCTGGTGCTCAAGGCCATCGAAGCGCCTTTGCGCGAAATCGTTTACAACGCAGGCGGCGAAGCCTCTGTGGTGGTGAACGCCATTTTGGCTGGCAAAGGCAACTACGGCTTCAACGCCGCCAACGACACCTACGGCGACATGATCGAAATGGGTATTCTGGACCCCACCAAGGTGACCCGCACTGCACTGCAGAACGCTGCTTCCGTGGCCTCTCTGATGTTGACCACCGAGTGCATGGTGGCCGAGTCCCCCAAGGCTGACGCACCCGCTGGCGGCGGCATGCCTGACATGGGCGGCATGGGTGGCATGGGCGGCATGGGCATGTAATTGCCCGGCTGCGAATCGAAGGCCGCAAGGCTTTCGACGCATCCCACAAAGCCTGCAGGGTTTACGCCTTGCAGGCTTTTTTCATGGCAACATGCCGACCCACTATGAACCTGAATTTCCAAACCCAACACGCCTCCATGCTGCTGAAGTATGCGGGCATCAGTTTTATCTCGGGTGCCGTCAACCACGGTTTCTTCAGTGGCGAGCGCTCGCTGTGGACGGCCGCCATCGGCATCGTGCTCTTTGTGGCAGGCGCCTGGTGGGAGCACCACCAGACGCTAACCACCGCAGAAACCCCCAAGAGCCTGGGCAAAACACTGCTATGGGGCACGCTGCTGTCCATCGGCCTGGGCTTCTTCACCGGTGGACTGCAGCACTTTCCGGATTCGCCCGAGCGCAGCGCCTGGGTGGTCCCCACGGGCTTTGTGCTGTCGGTGATTGCGCTGGCCATTGGCAATGATTTCCATTGGCGCCGCAGCATCACCGCCTACCTGCTGGCGGTGGGCGCACTGGTGACAGGCGCAAGTTATGGCACCGGTCAATGGCTACTGGCCCACCCCGAATGGGCTGCAGGCGGTGGCGGCCACGGCCATGGTGAAGCCAAGGGCCTGGTTGCGCAGGTGGTGGGGCGCAGCATCACCGTGCACATGGACGACACCATGCGTTTTATGCCCGACAAAATCGACGTGCAGATGGGCGAAACCGTGCGTTTTGTGGTGCACAACGGTGGTGCCGTGGCGCATGAGTTTGTGCTGGGCACCGACCAGGAAATTGCCGCGCATGCCGAGTTGATGCGCCAGATTGCCGCCGGAAAAGACGTCGCACACGACCACGGCGGCGGTGCAGCTTTGAATGTGCCCGCCGGCGCGATGGGCGAAATTGTGGTGACCTTTGGGCAAGCCGGTCCGCTGGAAATTGCCTGCCTGATCCCCGGCCATCTGGAAGCCGGCATGCGTGCCCGTATTGTGGTGGGCACGCAGCCCGTTGCAGGCGCCGCGCCGCCACCGGACATGGCTGGCATGAAGCACTAAGCCGAATAGTGCCCTTTGACCCTGCCCCAAGGGCAGGTACGCCGGCCCACCAACGCGCCCAGGCCTCAGCGCGTCTGTACACCCCCGCAACCTACCGGGCTTTGAGGTTTTGACGCTGACGCCCAGTTGCTTTGCGTAGCAGGTACGGGCATACCTACAATGCACGCATGGCCCCCACACAGTCTCCACCCGCACCCGGCGCGCCCCTTGTGCGGCGCAAACTGCCCATTGGCATCCAGACCTTTCGCAAAATCCGCGAAGCCGATGACTACTACTACGTGGACAAGACCGGCTTGGCCATTGACTTGATTGAGCAGGGCGCCTGCTACTTTTTAAGCCGCCCCCGGCGCTTTGGCAAAAGCCTGCTGATTGACACCTTTCGCGAACTGTTTGATGCCAGTAAAGAATTGTTCACCGGCCTGGCCGCCGAAGCCCGCTGGGACTGGGGCAAAAAACACCCGGTCATCCGCATCAGCTTTTCCGACGGCGTGCTGCAAAACCGGGCCGAGCTGGACCAGCGCATACGCGACGTGTTGCGCATCAACCGCGAAACCCTGGGTGTGCAACGGCCCGCTGACTTGCCCGAAAATGACATTGCCGGTAATTTTGCCGACCTGATTCGCCAGGCCCACCAGAAATTTGGCCAACGCGCCGTCGTACTCATCGACGAATACGACAAACCCATACTCGACAACATCACCAAAAGCCCCGTGGCGCTGGAGATGCGCGAGGGCCTCAAAAACCTGTATTCGGTGCTCAAAGGCGCGGACGAACATTTGAAGTTCGTCTTTCTGACCGGCGTCTCCAAGTTCAGCAAAGTCAGCCTGTTCTCGGGCCTGAACAACCTGATTGACATCACACTGGACAAACGCTACAGCGCCCTGTGCGGCTACACCGATGCCGATGTCGACAGCGTGTTTGCCCCTGAACTACCGGGGCTGGACCGCGAAGAAATACGCCGCTGGTACAACGGCTACAACTGGCTGGGCACCAGTGTGTACAACCCGTTTGACCTGCTCTTGCTGTTTGACAGCCGCGAATTCCGTGCTTACTGGTTTGAAACCGGCACGCCCACTTTTCTGGTCAAGCTGCTGGCGCAGCGGCAGCAGTTCACGCCCGACCTGGCCCGCATCGTGGCCCCTGAAGCGCTGTTATCCACCTTTGATGTGGACAACATCCCGCCAGAGGCACTGCTGTTTCAGGCCGGGTACCTCACGGTTGACCATGTGCGCCGCCTGCCCGGCCTGATGCAGATTACGCTGCGCTACCCCAACCTGGAGGTGCGCACCAGCCTCAACGCCGTGCTGCTGCAACACCTCACCGACAACCCGGCGCAGTACAGCGTGCATGCCGCGCAGTTGTATGACCTGCTGCTGGCGCACGACTTCGCGGGCATGCAAACCCTGTTCCACGCCTTTTTTGCCACCATTCCGCACGACTGGTACCGCAAAAATGAACTCAGTGGCTTTGAGGGCTACTACGCCAGCATCTTCTACAGCTACTTTGCCGCGCTGGGCCTGGACATCCGGCTGGAAGACACCACCAACAAGGGCCGCATTGACATGGCGGTGCTGTTTGACGGCCATGTGTACCTGTTTGAGTTCAAGGTGGTGGAACTGGTGCCCGAAGGCCGCGCGCTGCAGCAAATCCAGGACAAGGGCTATGCCGACAAATACAAAGCCCGGCGGGAGCCGGTTCACCTGATTGGGGTGGAATTCAGCAAATCCAGCCGCAACATTGTGGGGTTTGAGGTGCTGACGCTGGCACCCGGCAGCGCTGCGTAGCGGGTGCTGCAGCATCGAGCAGCGGTGCATTTGCTATAAATTGAATAGTGCCTTGCGCTTGCTGGACAAGCGCAAAGGGCATATTTTGCTTCAGCCTTACCACGCCACAGGTGCTGATCGACGCAAGGCTTGCCTACAATGCACGCATGGCCTCCACCCAGTCTCCACCCGCACCCGGCGCGCCCCTTGTGCGGCGCAAACTGCCCATTGGCATCCAGACCTTTCGCAAAATCCGCGAAGCCGATGACTACTACTACGTGGACAAGACCGGCTTGGCCATTGACTTGATTGAGCAGGGCGCCTGCTACTTCTTAAGCCGCCCCCGGCGCTTTGGCAAAAGCCTGCTGATTGACACCTTTCGCGAACTGTTTGATGCCAGTAAAGAATTGTTCACCGGCCTGGCCGCCGAAACCCGCTGGGACTGGGGCAAAAAACACCCGGTCATCCGCATCAGCTTTTCCGACGGCGTGCTGCAAAACCGCGCCGAGCTGGACCAGCGCATCCGCGGCATACTGCGCATCAACCGCGAAACCCTGGGTGTGCAACGGCCCGCTGACTTGCCCGAAAATGACATTGCCGGTAATTTTGCCGACCTGATTCGCCAGGCCCACCAGAAATTTGGCCAACGCGCCGTCGTACTCATCGACGAATACGACAAACCCATCCTCGACAACATCACCCACAGCCCGGTGGCGCTGGAAATGCGCGAGGGCCTCAAAAACCTGTATTCGGTGCTCAAAGGCGCGGACGAACATTTGAAGTTCGTCTTTCTGACCGGCGTCTCCAAATTCAGCAAAGTTAGCCTGTTCTCGGGCCTGAACAACCTCATTGACATCACACTGGACAAACGCTACAGCGCCCTGTGCGGCTACACCGATGCCGATGTCGACACCGTGTTTGCCCCCGAGCTGCCGGGGCTGGACCGCGAAGAAATACGCCGCTGGTACAACGGCTACAACTGGCTGGGCACCAGTGTGTACAACCCGTTTGACCTGCTCTTGCTGTTTGACAGCCGCGAATTCCGTGCTTACTGGTTTGAAACCGGCACCCACACTTTTCTGGTCAAACTCCTGAGCGAGCGCCAGTTTTTTACCCCCGACCTGGCCCGCCTGCACAGCAGCATGGCGCTGTTGTCCACCTTTGATGTGGACCTGATTGAACCCGAGGCCCTGCTGTTTCAGGCCGGCTACCTGACGGTGCTGGAGAGCAGCCAGTTGCTGCCGGGGCAGTGGGTCTACACCCTGGGCTACCCCAACCGTGAGGTGGAGTCCAGCCTGAACGCGGCCCTGCTGGGTGGTTTGGGTGCGCCGGAGCGCACCTCGTTTGAATCGCGCCGCAAACTGATTGATGTACTCAAGACCAACAAGCTCGCCGCGCTGCAAGCCCTGTTCCACGCCTTTTACGCCAGCATCCCGCACGACTGGTACCGCAAGAATGAACTCAGCCGCTTTGAAGGCTACTATGCCAGCATCTTCTACAGCTACTTTGCCGCGCTGGGCCTGGACATCCGGCTGGAGGACTCCACCAACAAAGGCCGCATTGACATGGCGGTGCTGTTTGACGGCCATGTGTACCTGTTCGAGTTCAAGGTGGTGGAACTGGTGCCCGAAGGCCGCGCGCTGCAGCAAATTCTAGACAAGGGCTATGCCGACAAATACAAAGGTCGCGGGGAGCCGGTTCACCTGATTGGGGTGGAATTCAGCAAAGCCAGCCGCAACATTGTGGATTTTGAGGTGCTGACGCTGGCGCCGGGTGGTGCTGCGTAGCTGTCATGCCCCGTCAGTGCACCGGGCCGTCGGCACCGAATAAGTCATCTATCGATTGGGCCGTCAGAATCGCGCCCAGCCAGTGGGTGAGTTGCTCTTCACTGGCACTGCTCAGACGCTCTTGCGCCCACTCTGGCACCGGGCCAAATCGCAATTGCAGTTGCAAAGTTACCGCTCTTGCAAAACCTTTTTGCTCCCCTTCTTGCCTGCCCTCTTGCCTGCCTTGGCGCACGCCCTTCATGGTGGCATCTTCAAACCAGCGTTCAATTGTTTGTTCCAGCATGGAGCTCTCCTTCAATATATCGTCAATCGCATCAAGTTCGTGGATGTTAGCCTGTGGCACTTTGCGGCGCAACAGTAGCTTGAGCCAGGTGGAGATGGTGCGCCGCAAGGGCTGCATCTGCGGCTCACCCAGCAGGGCATCGAGGGTTTGCATGATGTCCAGGGTGTTTTTGAGGGTGCCGCTTTGCTCCACCTTGAACAGGGCCTCGGCCAGGTTGCGCACTTCAGCGATCGGGTGCAGCTTGAGGCGGGCTTCGTCCACCAGGTGGTAGCGCAGCCGGGGGCGAAAGTGTTCCAGGCCGGGCAGGCTGGGGCCAAAGCAGTCGGCTACGTCCTGGGGGTGGGGCCATTGGGGTGTGCCGTTGTACAGCACGATGGGGACAATCGGGGGCAGCAGGCCGTTTTGGAGTTCGCCTTCGTTGACCAGGTGCTGGGACAACAGGCCCAGGTACACCATGATGCGCAGGGCCATCCAGGGGTCGGGTTTGCTTTGAAACTCCAGCAGCAGATAGACCCATACCCATTGCTGGCCTACTTTGAGGCGCCAGACCATGTCGTCGTGGCGTTGGTGTTCTTTTTCGCTGACGTAGCTGGCGTTGACGCGGTTCAGGCTGGTGAAGTCGGCCTCTTTGAGCCATTCGCCGGGCATGTAGCCGGTGAGCAGGTCGCGCACCATCTCGGGGTGTGAGAACAGCAGTTTGTAACCGGTGTCGTGTGGGGTATGGCTGGGCATGCGGGCATTATCGGACAAGGCTGTGCCGCGTAAATCCGTAAATCCGTAAATCCGGGCCTGGCCCCTTTTCCTTCACACGTGGCAGCGAAATTGCCAAGACCCGCCCCGTGGTAGTGGTCAGCCCCGATGAAATGAATTGTCGTCTTGAAACCGTGGTGATTTGTCCCCTGACCAGCCAGTTGCACCCCCATTGGGCAAGCCGTGTGGCCTGTGTTTGTGCCGGCACCGCCAGCGATATTGACAACGCCACCACCAAGGCCTTGCGCCAGACCATTGCGCTGCTGTACGTGCGCGCTTGATGCAAGGCGCGCAAAGTCTCCGTCTTCTCAATTGGACTTCATTGCAGTCACTGCGGGGCAGCGCCGGCTAGGTCGCTTGCCGGGGGGGGCTGCAGCACTTTGCGGATTCGCCTGCGCGCACAACGGCTTCGCGCAGCGCCTGGAGCCTGGCCGCATGCTGTGCCGCATGGTCTTCCAGCAAGCGCAGACCAGCGCGCCTACGCTTCATCGCGTCTGTACCGCAAACGAAATCGTCACATCCTCGGTCGGTACATCCGCAAAACCGTTGTTGCTGGCGGTTTGCACAATGGCAATGTTTTTCACCACATCCATACCCTGCAGCACTTTGCCAAAAACCGCATAGCCGGGTTCGGTGTTGCTTTGATAGTCCAGCGCCAGGTTGTCCTTCAGATTGATATAAAACTCCGACGTAGCCGTATCCGGGTCGTTGCGGCGGGCCATGGCCACCGTGCCCTCGGTGTTGGACAGGCCCTTGTTGGTCTCCAGCACAATGGCGTCGCGCTGGCCGGGCTTTTGCACCAAGCCCGTGGTGTAACCCCCACCCTGCACCACAAAGCCCGAAATCACCCGGTGAAACAGCGTGCTCTGGTAATACCCGCTGTTGACATAGCCCAAAAAGTTGTCCACCGTTACCGGCACCACGGCGGGCTCCAGCTCCAGCACCACATTGCCCTTGGAAGTAATCATGGTCACCTGCGGCTTGGGTACCGTCAAAGTGGTGGAATACACCTCCTGCCCGGTTGCATCCTTAATCACCAGCGGTATGTCGCCGGTGGCGGTTACCTTGCAGGTCAGCACCGCCTGCTGCGCCGTGCTGCTGGCGGCAAACGTTGGGTTGCTGCAGTTACCGGCCTGCGCCGTCATGCCACTGTCCAAATAGCGCCCCTGCAGGGTAATGGACGCCGTTTTGCTGTATTGCAGGCTGCTGACTGTGTGCTGGGTTACCACGGGAGCAATATGGGTGCCACTGCCGCCACACGCCGACAGACTGGCCAGCAAAACCGTTGCAAGAATTCGCATCATCATTCGAAATTAAGGGATTGTGAGGATGCAATTTGAGCAGACTGCGCCCTCCCCCGCCCCGTGGGATCTACACCCCCGCGGCACAGCGGCGTGCATTCCCAGATACCCATGGGCCAACCACCCCCGCAACCTACCGGGCTTTGAGGTTTTGACGCTGACGCCCAGTTGCTTTGCGTAGCGGGTACGGGCATACCTACAATGCACGCATGGCCTCCACCCAGTCTCCACCCGCACCATGCGCGCCCCTTGTGCGGCGCAAGCTGCCCATTGGCATACAAACGTTCCGTGAAATCCGCGAAGAGGGGTACTACTACGTCGACAAAAGCAGCCTGGCGGTGGATTTGGTGGATTCCGGCAAGTACTACTTTTTAAGCCGCCCCCGGCGCTTTGGCAAAAGCCTGCTGATTGACACCTTTCGCGAACTGTTTGACGCCAGCCAGGAGTTGTTCACCGGCCTGGCCGCCGAAACCCGCTGGGACTGGGGCAAAAAACACCCGGTCATCCGCATCAGCTTTTCCGACGGCGTGCTGCAAAACCGCGCCGAGCTGGACCAGCGCATCCGCGGCATACTGCGCATCAACCGCGAAACCCTGGGTGTGCAACGGCCCGCTGACTTGCCCGAAAATGACATTGCCGGTAATTTTGCCGACCTGATTCGCCAGGCCCACCAGAAATTTGGCCAACGCGCCGTCGTACTCATCGACGAATACGACAAACCCATCCTCGACAACATCACCCACAGCCCGGTGGCGCTGGAGATGCGCGAGGGCCTCAAAAACCTGTATTCGGTGCTCAAAGGCGCGGACGAACATTTGAAGTTCGTCTTTCTGACCGGCGTCTCCAAATTCAGCAAAGTCAGCCTGTTCTCGGGCCTGAACAACCTCATTGACATCACACTGGACAAACGCTACAGCGCCCTGTGCGGCTACACCGATGCCGATGTGGACAGCGTGTTTGCCCCCGAGCTGCCGGGCTTGGACCGCGAAGAAATACGCCGCTGGTACAACGGCTACAACTGGCTGGGCACCAGTGTGTACAACCCGTTTGACCTGCTGCTGCTGTTTGACAGCCGCGAATTCCGTGCTTACTGGTTTGAAACCGGCACCCCCACTTTTCTGGTCAAGCTGCTGGCGCAGCGGCAGCAGTTCACGCCCGACCTGGCCCGCATCGTGGCCCCTGAAGCGCTGTTATCCACCTTTGATGTGGACAACATCCCGCCAGAGGCACTGCTGTTTCAGGCCGGGTACCTCACGGTTGACCATGTGCGCCGCCTGCCCGGCCTGATGCAGATTACGCTGCGCTACCCCAACCTGGAGGTGCGCACCAGCCTCAACGCCGTGCTGCTGCAACACCTCACCGACAACCCGGCGCAGTACAGCGTGCATGCCGCGCACTTGTATGACCTGCTGCTGGCGCACGACTTCGCGGGCATGCAAACCCTGTTCCACGCCTTTTATGCCACCATCCCGCACGACTGGTACCGCAACAATGAACTCAGCGGCTTTGAAGGCTACTACGCCAGCATCTTCTACAGCTACTTTGCCGCGCTGGGCCTGGACATCCGGTTGGAAGACACCACCAACAAAGGCCGCATTGACATGGCAGTGCTGTTCAACGCCAACGTGTACCTGTTCGAGTTCAAGGTGGTGGAACTGGTGCCCGAAGGCCGTGCGCTGCAGCAAATTCTAGACAAGGGCTATGCCGACAAATACAAAGGTCGCGGGGAGCCGGTTCACCTGATTGGGGTGGAATTCAGCAAAGCCAGCCGCAACATTGTGGGTTTTGAGGTGCTGACGCTGGCGCCGGGTGGTGCTGCGTAGCTGTCATGCCCCCTCAGTGCACCGGGCCGTCGGCACCGAATAAGTCATCTATCGATTGGGCCGTCAGAATCGCGCCCAGCCAGTGGGTGAGTTGCTCTTCACTGGCACTGCTCAGACGCTCTTGCGCCCACTCTGGCACCGGGCCAAATCGCAATTGCAGTTGCAAAGTTACCGCTCTTGCAAAACCTTTTTGCTCACCTTCTTGCCTGCCCTCTTGCCTGCCCTCTTGCCTGCCTTGGCGCACGCCCTTCATGGTGGCATCTTCAAACCAGCGTTCAATTGTTTGTTCCAGCATGGAGCTCTCCTTCAATATATCGTCAATCGCATCAAGTTCGTGGATGTTAGCCTGTGGCACTTTGCGGCGCAACAGTAGCTTGAGCCAGGTGGAGATGGTGCGCCGCAAGGGCTGCATCTGCGGCTCACACAGCAGGGCATCGAGGGTTTGCATGATGTCCAGGGTGTTTTTGAGGGTGCCGCTTTGCTCCACCTTGAACAGGGCCTCGGCCAGGTTGCGCACTTCAGCGATCGGGTGCAGCTTGAGGCGGGCTTCGTCCACCAGGTGGTAGCGCAGCCGGGGCGAAAGTGTTCCAGGCCGGGCAGGCTGGGGCCAAAGCAGTCGGCTACGTCCTGGGGTGGGGCCATTGGGGTGTGCCGTTGTACAGCACGATGGGAACAATCGGGGGCAGCAGGCCGTTTTGGAGTTCACCTTCGTTGACCAGGTGCTGGGACAACAGGCCCAGGTACACCATGATGCGCAGGGCCATCCACGGGTCGGGTTTGCTTTGAAACTCCAGCAGCAGATAGACCCATACCCATTGCTGGCCTACTTTGAGGCGCCAGACCATGTCGTCATGGCGTTGGTGTTCTTTTCGCTGACGTAGCTGGCGTTGACGCGGTTCAGGCTGGTGAAGTCGGCCTCTTTGAGCCATTCGCCGGGCATGTAGCCGGTGAGCAGGTCGCGCACCATCTCGGGGTGTGAGAACAGCAGTTTGTAACCGGTGTCGTGTGGGGTATGGCTGGGCATGCGGGCATTATCGGACAAGGCTGTGCCGCGTAAATCCGTAAATCCGGGCCTGGCCCCTTTTCCTTCACACGTGGCAGCGAAATTGCCAAGACCCGCCCCGTGGTAGTGGTCAGCCCCGATGAAATGAATTGTTGTCTTGAAACCGTGGTGATTTGTCCCCTGACCAGCCAGTTGCACCCCCATTGGGCAAGCCGTGTGGCCTGTGTTTGTGCCGGCACCACCAGTGAAATTGACAACGCCACCGCCAGGGCCTTGCGCCTTGCCGTTTTAGGCAAAACAGCCATTTGCGCACGCCAGACAAGCGCAACCAGCTATAAAAACAGTAGCACCCACCGCCTGGCATGCCCGCTGTGGCCGTCGCTGCGATCGGACGATCCGCTGAACCGGAATGTCTCGCTGCCCTGCATAAACGACAAATCCTGCTCCTTGCCCTTGGTGGGGACACCCGCAGGCGCGGGCGCAGGTGTGGTGCAGGGCTCCCTACACAGGGGAGTGGGTCTGCAACCAGTCTTTCAGTGCATCGTTCATGCGGGCTTGCCAGCCTGCACCGGTGGCCCGAAAGGCTGCCAGTACATCGGGGCTGTAGCGCACGGTCACGGCCTGCTTGGCGTCTACCTTCACGGTTCCGGCAGGACGTCCACGGGCTTTGTAGGTCGCTATTGTCGCTGGCGTGTGCACCCGTGCAAACTCGCCGCGCTTGGCTTGTCCAATGGATTCCAGCACATCGGCCGCAAACGCTTTCATCTCATCGTCCATGGTTGCTTTTGGCATTGCTTTAGGCATCGTAGGCCTCCTTCCAGGCTTTTAAAACTTCCACCGGCATGTTGTCAAACTTGGCTTTGGCATAGACGGCAACCAGAACTACCTCGCCATTGGCTAGGCGCGTGTAGTAAATCACCCGCGCACCTCCACTTTTACCCATGCCGCCTCGCTTCCGGCGCACCTTGCGCAAGCTACCCGCACCGGGGATCACATCACCGGCAAGTGGGTTGTCGCTGATGAAGCTCACCAGGTTGATAAAAAACTCCGACGCGGCCGAATCGGGCGCTGCGGTGCGGGCCATGGCCACCGTGCCCTCGGTGTTGGACAGGCCCTTGTTGGTCTCCAACGCAATGGCCGCCAGCTGCACCGGCTTTTGACCAAGCCGTTTTGCTCAATGCTCCAGTCGCTTCAAATCACGGTAGAAATTTTCGTGTGAACCTACCGTCAAAAGTTTGATGCTGTCTGCGTCGAGAACTCGGTACGAAAGCAGACACAACTGATTGGTCATGCGAAACTTGTAGACACGAATGCCCACGAGATCACCCACTTTTTCCTCACCAATGCCTGTATCTGCTGCCACAGCTTTTACCGCAGCATCCAAGTCATCCTTTTGCAGTCGATGCAGTTTCTTCGCCGCTCGCTCGAACGTCGGCGTAACAAGGATGCGCATCAATTGAACACGTACTCACCCACAGGATCCTCCTGATCTGCAATCAAAATATCGCGGATCATGGAGAAGGGCAAGTCGGGGTTCTCTTCAGCGATCTTTCCAATCTGAGACCAGTACTCAATTTGCTTGGGTACTGACCGATGCTGAATCACTGCGTAGCGCCTAGCCTGCTCCACCAGTGATTCAGCAAGCTTTACATTGATAGACATTGTTGACTCCTAAACACACAGGGTTTTAACAAAAAACACATCAAAAGGAACCTATTGGTACCTACGGTTTTCATTTTGAGCAGGTTGTGTGGGGTTTTGCTGGGCATGACGCGATTATCGGACAAGGCTGCGCCGCGTAAATCCGTAAATCCGTAAATCTGAGCCTGGCCCCTTTTCCACAGCAAGGCCAGGGTTCAAACACCTGGTGTTTTTGCAAACTGCGCTTCGATGTCCATCGCGGCATGCATCACGCGAACAACGCGCACCAAGCCGGGCTCCTCGTAAAAAAGAACCACGTAATGGCCATGGGCGCATGAGCGCATACCGTTGCCTAGCTCGGGTCTGGGTCGGTAGGCTTGGGGGGCTTTGGCTAATTTGCGGCATTGCGCCTGCAACTCACGAACAAAACTGGCCGCGCGGCGCGGGTTGTCCAAGGCAATGTAGTCACCGATCGTTTCCAGATCTTGCTCGGCTCGCGGCAGAAACTCCAGCCGCATCAGGCTTGTCTCTCAGCCATCGCGAGGTACTTGGCTTCCAGCCGATCAAAAACCTCTTCCTCCGACAGGCATGGCCCACTGGCCAAGCCCACCGCAACGGCTTCGCGCAACGCCTGGAGCTTGGCCGCTTGCTCTGACTCATGGTTTTCCAGCAAGCGCAGACCAGCGCGCACGACCTCGCTGACGTTGTTGAACCGGCCCGAGTCGACCTGCGCGCGGACAAAGCTCTCAAAATGGTGGCTCAGTGCAACACTGGTTGGCATCGCTGTTTCTCCTGATGTTTAGTATCAGTTATTACACCAAGCACCCAACTGCGTGTCAAGCAGGCGAACCGTGCGCTGTGTGGTGCACGCACCGACTGGCGCTGCCCACGCCTCAGCGCGTCTGCACGGCAAACGAAATCGTCACATCCTCGGTCGGCACATTGGCAAAACCGTTGTTGGTGGCGGTTTGCACGATGGCGATGTTTTTCACCACGTCCATGCCATCAACCACCTTGCCAAACACGGCGTAGCCCGGTTTTTCGGCGCTTTGGTAGTCCAGACTCAGGTTATCCACCAGGTTGATAAAAAACTCCGACGTGGCCGAATCGGGCGCCGCGGTGCGGGCCATGGCCACCGTGCCCTCGGTGTTGGACAGGCCTTTGTTGGTCTCCAACGCAATGGGGGCGAGCTGCCCCGGCTTTTTCACCATGCCCGTGGTGTAACCCCCGCCCTGCACCACAAAGCCCGAAATCACCCGGTGAAACAGCGTGCTCTGGTAATAGCGGCTGTTCACATAGCCCAAAAAGTTGTCCACCGTCACCGGCACCACAGTGGGATCGAGTTCCAGCACCACATTGCCCACCGAGGTAATCAGCACCACCTGCGGCTTGGGCACGGCTAGGGCCGCCGTGTACACCACCTGCCCGGTGGCGTCTTTAACCACCAGGTCAATCGTGCCAATGGCCGTAACCTTGCAATTGAGCACCGCCCGCTCGGCCGTGCTGCTGGCGGCAAACGTGGGGTTGGTGCAGCTACCGGCTTGCGCCGTCATGTCACTGCCCAAATAGCGGCCCTGCAGGGTAATGGACGCCGTTTTGCTGTATTGCAAACTGCTAACCGTATGCTGCGACACCACCGGTGCAACATGGGTACCACCGCCGCCCCCGCAAGCCCCCAGCACTATGGCCAGCAGTGCCACTGCCACAACGCGATTCATAACTTTCCCCATCCAAAAACACTATTGCCAAAATCGGCTTTTGCGCCCGCCAGTCGTGCGGAACGCGCTATGTTATTTATAGCAATTAACCAAACTTGAAGGTCTCACTGCCTTCCAGAAACGACAGGTCCAGCTCTTTGCCCTTGACCAAGGCATGGCCCGGGCCCGCGGCAGGCGCAACACCGCCCGCCAATGTACCCGCCAACGTGCCCGCGCCCGCCGCCGTGGTGCCCGGCGCGTGCCCGGCCGCCTGCGCCTGCACCGCCTCACGCGCGCGCTTGCGCTGCAGCAAAGCAGGCACATGTTGCAGCGCAAACAACACCGCATAGGCCGGGGCCAGTGCGCCGCCGTCGCGCAAGGCGGCCAGGGCCGCGGCGGGCAACTGGTTGAGCCGCGCCTCGTCCAGGGTGAACAAACCCTGCAAGACCACCTCGCCCTGGTCGGTATGCACGCGCAGCGGCCAGGGCACGATGAGCTGGTGGGCATGCCACAGCGCACACACCGCTTCGGTCACCGTGCGGTTGGCCCGCACGTGATTCAGAAAGGTGTACACCTCGGTCAGCGCCCGGCTGGGCTGGCCGTCTTCGGCAAAAAAGGCTTCGCCGTCACCCCCATTACCGCTACCGCCACCGTTGCCACTGCGGTTGTTGGCCAGCAAGCCACTGTCTTCGTCCACACACAGCACCTGCGCCCCATCGGGCGCCTGGGCCACCACAAACGGGTACGCCCGGTAGGCCGCCGGGGTGTAGGGCGCCGTCCACTGCCCCTGGGGCGACACAAACAGGTTTTCGCCGCGCACCAGGCCCAGCAGGGCCACGGGCTGGAACGTGGTTGCGGGAAGCGGCGCCCTCCCCCCGTTCGCAACCGGCGCCTCAGACGACCCGGCAGCGGTAGTCGTTGCACTGCCCGCGTCCACGGCACCCACCGCCATTAGCGCAATCGGCAGGTGCAGCGCGGCGCAGGCCAGCTCCTGCAGCACCAGCGGCGCCGCCGTGTCGTGGGCGGCAAAGGTAAAGCGGGCGTTGCGCTGCCAGCGCTGGGTGGCATGGCGTTCGCGGGTAATGGCTTGTAGCTTGGGCATGGTGGGTAAATAGCAGGGGATAAAACGGTGGCAAATGGCACAACTGCGGTCTGCGTTGAGCGGCGGGCAACGGCCAGGATGTGCATTGCGGGCGCAAGGCCGGGCCTACTGCAAGGTGGCCTGTCACGGTGGCAAATTAAAAGTACAGATTAACCCGATCCGTTGTCCAAATTGGAACACCCGTACCGAAGAAGTCTGCATCCTCAGTCCACACCGGCACCCCAGCGACTTGCATGCAAAGCACCGGCCAGTATCAATATCTCGCTGCCATGCGTGTAGCTTGTCGCGGGGCCAAACTCCTCATCAACCTGTTGAACGACCGCTTCCGACTGTCGAGAACAGCCAAAGCACCCTCCCCAACCCCCGCTTTCTGCAACCCGGGGAGGTACCTTCTGGCATCCTCGTAGGCCACTGTCGGTGCGAAGAATTTTACCGTAGTGGCATACGCCAAGATCAGTTCACACACCCGCGTTCCCAGTACCGCACGAATCAGAATATTGGCATCCAGAACAATCGCCTTGCTTGTCATGCGGATTTGGACTTTTCTTGTCTGGAGGGTACCGTCTTTTTTCGTGCAGCCTTGAAATCAGCAACAAGCTCTTCGACATCCATGTGGTGTGCCGCCAGCAACTTATCCAAAGCCTTTCCCGCCTCCTTTAAAGCGACTAGATCACCATCCACTTGGCCGTGCGTAGGTATAAAGAACCCCACTGTTTGGCCATGGCGGGTCACCGCCACCGGTGTACTGGTGGCAATGTATTCGGCCAGATCAGCCCGAAACTCTCGAATACCAACTTTGGTCGTTTCCATTTTGCCCCTCTTTCATCAACGCAATTTGTGAATCATTGTGTACACATCATACCGTCGATTGGGCTCCACCTCCATAGAGGCGTTGGCATCTTTCGGGTGACCTGGTACCGAAGATTACTGCAGCGTGGCCTTCACCTCGTTGGCGGCAGTCAGGTGCGGCGCCAGCGCGTTCAGGTAGGCGATACGCGCGGTTTGCGCCACCGCCAGGGAGGCCGTCAAACGCGCGATTTCGGCATCCACAAACTGGATGCTTTGCATTTGCGCGCGGGCTTCGCGGGAGAGTTTGTCGATGTCGTAGGACTTGTCGTTGATATTGAGGATTGCCATGGAATCAATTTTCAAAAGGGTTCATTAAAAAAACCCCACCCCCTTGTAAGGGATGGGGTTTTGGTGGGTTGTAACCCCCTGTTGCCAGGGGGTTATAGACCGGCTTCGTGGATTAAACGAAGTTAGCGGCTGTCAAAGTGCCCCAAGTGGTGTCGGCCAGGTCGATGGTACCGACCAGGGTTGCCGTCACGTTGCCGGCAGCGGTGCCTGCAGCGTCAGCCACTTTCCAGATGCTACCGATGTTGGTGTAGTCCACCGCCACGTACACGTGGTTGATGGCGGTTGCCGAATCGGTAAACAAAGCAGCGATCTGGGCTGCTGTCAGCACGGTTGCGCCCACGGCTGTGGGTGCGGCGATGACGATGGACTTGTCCAAAGAGAAGCTGTTCAAAGCCACGGTACCGCGGCCATTGAGCGCCGTGAAGTCCAGCATGTCAATACCGTTACCCGACGCAGCAAAGTTGACGATGGTGTCTGCGCCGATGCTATCTGCGCCATACACAATCTTCTCGTTGCTGGAAGTGATGGTATCGGTTGCGGTGGTGTTCACGGTGGTGCTGAGCACCATGATGTCGTCACCGGTTCCGGGGGTAATGGTGTTGTCGGTCGTAGCCGTGCTGTTGGCACCCACCAAGGTGGCATTGCCGCCAGCGGCACCGGACTCAGCGAACTGGGTCACGTAGTCACCACGGGTGTCAAACGCTGTTTTGCTTGCGGTGAACACGGCCAGCATGGCCGCTTCGGTGGTGCCAGCAGCCATGCCGTAGGCCGTGGTTGCGCCGGACAGGTCGGCAGCGGTCACGGTGGTAGGCATGGTGAGCGTAACGCCCAGCGCGGTGGTTGCCTGTGCGCCGTCGATCAACGAAGTGACCACCAGCGTGTTGGCAGGGCCGTCGGTTGCCACCAACAGGGTCTTGAGCACCGCATTGCCGTTGATCAGCTCTTTGATCTTCTGGTTGATTTCGAGGTCCGTTGTTTTGTAACCCGTACCAGCCAACACGCTCGATGCGATGATGTCTTTGTAAGTCACCGTCACCGTGGTGTTGAAGAAGTTGTTGGAGTCATTGGCGCTGGACTTCAGATCGGCCAGGTTGCGGTCGTCCATGGTGAGCCGGTTGTAGGTTGCAGCCTGGTTGCTGGTGTCGAACACAAACACAGCGCGGGGTGCCGCAACTGCGAAGCTGGTAGCACCGCTGGCAGCAGCCGCAGCGGAAAGGTTCGCAGCCGTTGCAGTGGCGGTGGCCGTGGCAGCAAGCGTTGGAAGCTGTAATCGTCAGGCATCAATATTGACACGGTTTGCGGCGATCAGCTCATTCACGTTGCCTGCGGTGTAGGTGTTGGTCAGCGCATTGTCA